>NZ_CP059487.1:2168437-2538699 GCF_016082135.1 Enterobacter sp. YSU | reverse complement strand
TGTTTTCCATGATAGTTCTCCGAATGAAAGCCTGTCCTCAGCATAGTACCGGGAAGGAGGGAGTGACCATCTCATTAAATATCCTACGTTAAGCCTGTTTTTTGAGCTGGCATGGCGGGCAGCTATGAGCGAAGTATAGTCATTCGCCCTATCTCTTTTGTCGCACTTTCAACAAGGGGGTCGCTTGGAAAGCGGAACGAGGTCAGTCTCCGCCCGGACTGCTCAGCTCTTTAAACAGCAAAAGAGAGGCATCTTATGAGAAGGGATTGTTCAGTATGTCAGGGCAGACTGCTTTTTCATCCGCAGGTACTGAGGGTAAATGCTCAATTCCGGTACGATTCTTACTCTATAGCCAGACAGAATTCAGCATTGTGCTGAACCCGAATCTTTTTTTACTCTGACAGGCCTGTTCATCAGAACCCTGAAAAAACAATTTTCCCGTTCACATTTTTATTTTCCATGTCCTCATGAGCCCGGCGAAGTGCTTTAGCATTCAGCCTGCCATACTCTGCCAGCAACGGAGGTTTGAGCTTACCGGAATCCAGCATGCATGAGAGTTTGTTAAGAATATCATGCTGTTTAGACATGTCCGCAGTAGCATGCATGGGGCGGGTAAACATTGCCTCCCAGTGAACAGAAACGCTCTTAAATTTGATCAAACGCAGATCCAGTGGTTCAGGGTCGTCGATGAGTCCGATACGGCCTTGTGGGGCAATAATTTCGGCCATATTTTCCCAGGCAGATGGCGTGGTGTACGTTGAGAAAATCCGGGTAATGGGAGGGAGTCCAGCAAGGCTGGCAACCTGTGGCGCAAGCGCACATGAATGATCCAGGACATAATGCGCACCAAACCCGCGAACCGCTCTGACACTCTCCTGCCGGGAGGCAGTCCCGATGATGTTCACCCGACTCAGAGTGCGGGCAAGCTGTATAGCCATACAAGGGACTCCGCCCGCACCGCCAAGCATCAACAGGGTCTGATCAGCATCTCCGTTCACTGACAACTGCAGACGATCAAATAACATTTCCCAGGCTGTCAGACCGGTCAGAGGAACCGACGCTGCAGCTTCAAAACTTAGTGCTGCCGGCTTTATCCCCGTAATGCGTTCGTCAACCAGCTGAAACTCTGCGTTGGCTCCCTGGCGATCGAGCACACCGGCATAGAAAACGTGGTCACCTGGCCTGAACAGCGTCACCTCTGGTCCGGTTGCTTCAACAACACCGGAAGCGTCGTATCCCATAACTACCGGATTGCCTGCAGAGGGACTGATGTTTCGCCGGCTTTTCAGGTCCCGTGGGTTAACCGCGACCGCCCTGACTCTGATCAAAAGATCACGCCCCTTGGGCATGGATGGGTGGGGAAGCGACAAATCTTCAATAACGGATGTACTTTCCCGGGTTGCCAGAAACCAACGGCTTTCATTCTGTCTCCTTAAAAAGGTCAGTCACCAGATAAATAAATGTAAAAGTGTGCGGAACGCGATACCCGCCAGTGCCCCCGGCAGTGCAAATCGAAAAATACGCGGAAAGCGGGCGCTGGGTAATGCTGTCAACCTGTTGATGACTATTTTAATCTGTAGTCATTCAATCCTTGTAACATCAGGATGATCCTGGTGTCAGTGAAAATACGAAATCAACACGTTGGTATCATTACCCACCTGTGAACTGACGTCGGCATTTTGAATCTCACTTCGGCGTGCCCCCTCCGAATGGCGCAAAACATTTCGTGGTATGGCATGATAGCACCCGAAGAGAGTCAATTCAGGGTGGTAAATGTGAAACCAGTAACGCTATACGATGTCGCAGAGTATGCCGGTGTCTCTTATCAGACCGTTTCCCGCGTGGTGAACCAGGCCAGCCACGTCTCTGCGAAAACGCGGGAAAAGGTGGAAGCGGCGATGGCGCAGCTGAACTACATTCCCAACCGCGTGGCACAACAACTGGCGGGGAAACAGTCGTTGCTGATTGGCGTTGCTACCTCCAGTCTGGCCCTGCACGCGCCGTCGCAAATTGTCGCGGCGATTAAATCTCGCGCCGATCAACTGGGTGCCAGCGTGGTGGTGTCGATGGTAGAACGAAGCGGCGTCGAAGCCTGTAAAGCGGCGGTGCACAATCTTCTCGCGCAACGCGTCAGTGGGCTGATCATTAACTATCCGCTGGATGACCAGGATGCCATTGCTGTGGAAGCTGCCTGCGCTAATGTTCCGGCGTTATTTCTTGATGTCTCTGACCAGACTCCCATCAACAGTATTATTTTCTCCCATGAAGACGGTACGCGACTGGGCGTGGAGCATCTGGTCGCATTGGGTCACCAGCAAATCGCGCTGTTAGCGGGCCCATTAAGTTCTGTCTCGGCGCGTCTGCGTCTGGCGGGCTGGCATAAATATCTCACTCGCAATCAAATTCATCCGATAGCGGAACGGGAAGGCGACTGGAGTGCCATGTCCGGTTTTCAACAAACCATGCAAATGCTAAATGAGGGCATCGTTCCCACTGCGATGCTGGTTGCCAACGATCAGATGGCGCTGGGCGCAATGCGCGCCATTACCGAGTCCGGGTTGCGCGTTGGTGCGGATATCTCGGTAGTGGGATACGACGATACCGAAGACAGCTCGTGTTATATCCCGCCGTTAACCACCATCAAACAGGATTTTCGCCTGCTGGGGCAAACCAGCGTGGACCGCTTGCTGAAACTCTCTCAGGGCCAGGCGGTGAAGAGCAATCAGCTGTTGCCCGTCTCACTGGTGAAAAGAAAAACCACCCTGGCGCCCAATACGCAAACCACCTCTCCCCGCACGTTGGCAGATTCCTTAATGCAGCTGGCACGACAAGTTTCCCGACTTGAAAGCGGGCAGTGAGCGCAACGCAATTAATGTGAGTCAGCTCACTCATTAGGCACCCCAGGCTTTACACTCTATGTGTCCGGCTCGTATGTTATGCGAAAATGTGAGCGGATAACAATTCACGCAGGATACAACTATGACAATGATTACGGATTCACTGGCCGTCGTATTACAACGTCGTGACTGGGAAAACCCTGGCGTTACCCAACTTAATCGCCTTGCGGCACATCCCCCTTTCGCCAGCTGGCGTAATAGCGAAGAGGCTCGCACCGATCGCCCTTCCCAAGAGTCGCGCAGCCTGAATGGTGAATGGCGCTTTGCCTGGTTTCCGGCACCAGAAGCGGTACCAGAAAGCTGGCTGGAGCGCGATCTTCCTGACGCCGATACTGTCATCGTCCCCTCAAACTGGCAGATGCACGGTTACGATGCGCCTATCTACACCAACGTGACCTATCCCATTGCGGTCAATCCGCCGTATGTTCCCACGGAGAATCCGACGGGTTGTTACTCGCTCACATTTAATGTTGATGAAAGCTGGCTACAGGAAGGCCAGACGCGAATTATTTTTGATGGTGTTAACTCGGCGTTTCATTTGTGGTGCAACGGGCGCTGGGTCGGTTACGGACAGGACAGTCGTTTGCCGTCTGAATTTGACCTGAGCGCATTTTTACACGCCGGAGAAAACCGCCTCGCGGTGATGGTGCTGCGCTGGAGTGACGGCAGTTATCTGGAAGATCAGGATATGTGGCGGATGAGCGGCATTTTCCGTGACGTCTCGTTGCTGCATAAACCGAGCACGCAAATCAGCGATTTCCATGTAGCCACTCACTTTAATGATGATTTCAGCCGCGCTGTACTGGAGGCAGACGTTCAGATGTACGGCGAGCTGCGCGATGAGCTGCGGGTGACGGTTTCTTTGTGGCAGGGTGAAACGCAGGTCGCCAGCGGCACCGCGCCTTTCGGCGGTGAAATTATCGATGAGCGTGGTGGTTATGCCGATCACGTCACCCTACGTCTGAACGTCGAAAACCCGAAACTGTGGAGCGCCGAAATCCCGAATCTCTATCGTGCGGTGGTTGAACTGCACACCGCCGACGGCACGCTGATTGAAGCAGAAGCCTGCGATGTCGGTTTCCGCGAGGTGCGGATTGAAAATGGTCTGCTGCTGCTGAACGGCAAGCCGTTGCTGATTCGCGGCGTTAACCGTCACGAGCATCATCCTCTGCATGGTCAGGTCATGGATGAGCAGACGATGGTGCAGGATATCCTGCTGATGAAGCAGAACAACTTTAACGCCGTGCGCTGTTCGCATTATCCGAACCATCCGCTGTGGTACACGCTGTGCGACCACTACGGCCTGTATGTGGTGGATGAAGCCAACATTGAAACCCACGGCATGGTGCCAATGAATCGTCTGACCGATGATCCGCGCTGGCTACCCGCGATGAGCGAACGCGTAACGCGAATGGTGCAGCGCGATCGTAATCACCCGAGTGTGATCATCTGGTCGCTGGGGAATGAATCAGGCCACGGCGCTAATCACGACGCACTCTATCGCTGGATCAAATCTGTCGATCCTTCCCGCCCGGTACAGTATGAAGGCGGCGGAGCCGACACCTTCGCAACCGATATTATTTGCCCGATGTACGCGCGCGTGGATGAAGACCAGCCCTTCCCGGCTGTGCCGAAATGGTCCATCAAAAAATGGCTTTCGTTGCCTGGAGAGACGCGCCCGCTGATCCTTTGCGAATACGCCCACGCGATGGGTAACAGTCTTGGCGGCTTCGCTAAATACTGGCAGGCGTTTCGTCAGTACCCCCGTTTACAGGGCGGCTTCGTCTGGGACTGGGTGGATCAGTCGCTGATTAAATATGATGAAAATGGCAATCCGTGGTCGGCTTACGGCGGTGATTTTGGCGATACGCCGAATGATCGCCAGTTCTGCATGAACGGTCTGGTCTTTGCAGACCGCACGCCGCATCCGGCGCTGACGGAAGCAAAACACCAGCAGCAGTTTTTCCAGTTCAGTTTATCCGGGCGAACCATCGAAGTGACCAGCGAATACCTGTTCCGTCATAGCGATAACGAGCTCCTGCACTGGATGGTGGCGCTGGATGGCAAGCCGCTGGCAAGCGGTGAAGTGCCTCTGGATGTCGCTCCACAAGGTAAACAGTTGATTGAACTGCCTGAACTACCGCAGCCGGAGAGCGCCGGACAACTCTGGCTAACGGTTCACGTAGTGCAACCGAACGCGACCACATGGTCAGCAGCCGGACACATCAGCGCCTGGCAGCAGTGGCGTCTGGCGGAAAACCTCAGCGTGACACTCCCCTCCGCGCCCCACGCCATCCCGCAACTGACCACCAGCGAAACGGATTTTTGCATCGAGCTGGATAATAAGCGTTGGCAATTTAACCGCCAGTCAGGCTTTCTTTCACAGATGTGGATTGGCGATAAAAAACAACTGCTGACGCCGCTGCGCGATCAGTTCACCCGCGCACCGCTGGATAACGACATTGGCGTAAGTGAAGCGACCCGCATTGACCCTAACGCCTGGGTCGAACGCTGGAAGGCGGCGGGCCATTACCAGGCCGAAGCAGCGTTGTTGCAGTGCACGGCAGATACGCTTGCCGACGCGGTGCTGATTACCACGGTCCACGCGTGGCAGCATCAGGGGAAAACCTTATTTATCAGCCGGAAAACCTACCGGATTGATGGAAGTGGTCAAATGGCGATTACCGTTGATGTTGAAGTGGCGAGCAATACGCCACATCCGGCGCGGATTGGCCTGACCTGCCAGCTGGCGCAGGTAGCAGAGCGGGTAAACTGGCTCGGATTAGGGCCGCAAGAAAACTATCCCGACCGCCTTACTGCGGCCTGTTTTGACCGCTGGGATCTGCCATTGTCAGACATGTATACCCCGTACGTCTTCCCGAGCGAAAACGGTCTGCGCTGCGGGACGCGCGAATTGAATTATGGCCCACACCAGTGGCGCGGCGACTTCCAGTTCAACATCAGCCGCTACAGTCAACAGCAACTGATGGAAACCAGCCATCGCCATCTGCTGCACGCGGAAGAAGGCACATGGCTGAATATCGACGGTTTCCATATGGGGATTGGTGGCGACGACTCCTGGAGCCCGTCAGTGTCGGCGGAATTCCACCTTAGCGCCGGTAGCTACCATTACCAGTTGCTCTGGTGTCAAAAATAATAATAACCGGGCAGGCCATGTCTGCCCGTATTTCGCGTAAGGAAATCCATTATGTACTATTTAAAAAACACAAACTTTTGGATGTTCGGTTTATTCTTTTTCTTTTACTTTTTTATCATGGGAGCCTACTTCCCGTTTTTCCCGATTTGGCTACATGACATCAACCATATCAGCAAAAGTGATACGGGTATTATTTTTGCCGCTATTTCTCTGTTCTCGCTATTATTCCAACCGCTGTTTGGTCTGCTTTCTGACAAACTCGGGCTGCGCAAATACCTGCTGTGGATTATTACCGGCATGTTAGTGATGTTTGCGCCGTTCTTTATTTTTATCTTCGGGCCACTGTTACAATACAACATTTTAGTAGGATCGATTGTTGGTGGTATTTATCTAGGCTTTTGTTTTAACGCCGGTGCGCCAGCAGTAGAGGCATTTATCGAGAAAGTCAGCCGTCGCAGTAATTTCGAATATGGTCGCGCGCGGATGTTTGGCTGTGTTGGCTGGGCGCTGTGTGCCTCGATTGTCGGCATCATGTTCACCATCAATAATCAGTTTGTTTTCTGGCTGGGTTCTGGCTGTGCATTCATCCTCGCCGTTTTACTCTTTTTCGCCAAAACGGATGCGCCCTCTTCTGCCACGGTTGCCAATGCGGTAGGTGCCAACCATTCGGCATTTAGCCTTAAGCTGGCGCTGGAACTGTTCAGACAGCCAAAACTGTGGTTTTTGTCACTGTATGTTATTGGCGTTTCCTGCACCTACGATGTTTTTGACCAACAGTTTGCTAATTTCTTTACTTCGTTCTTTGCTACCGGTGAACAGGGTACGCGGGTATTTGGCTACGTAACGACAATGGGCGAATTACTTAACGCCTCGATTATGTTTTTTGCGCCACTGATCATTAATCGCATCGGTGGGAAAAACGCCCTGCTGCTGGCTGGCACTATTATGTCAGTACGTATTATTGGCTCATCGTTCGCTACCTCAGCACTGGAAGTGGTTATTCTGAAAACGCTGCATATGTTTGAAGTACCGTTCCTGCTGGTGGGCTGCTTTAAATATATTACCAGCCAGTTTGAAGTGCGTTTTTCAGCGACGATTTATCTGGTCTGTTTCTGCTTCTTTAAGCAACTGGCGATGATTTTTATGTCTATTCTGGCGGGCAATATGTATGAAAGCATCGGTTTCCAGGGCGCTTACCTGGTGCTGGGTCTGGTGGCGCTGGGCTTCACCTTAATTTCCGTGTTCACGCTTAGCGGCCCCGGCCCACTTTCTCTGCTGCGTCGCCAGGTGAATGAAGTCGCTTAAGAAATTAATGTCGGATACGGCGCGAGCGCCTTATCCGACCAACTTATCAGGACGGAATGTTAAAAATGAACATGTCGATGACAGAAAAAATAAAAGCAGGCAAGCTATTTACCGATATGTGCGAAGGCTTACCTGAAAAAAGACTTCGTGGGAAAACATTAATGTATGAGTTCAATCACTCGCATCCATCAGAAGTTGAAAAAAGGGTAATGACTCCAACTTATTGATAGTGTTTTATGTTCAGATAATGCCCGATGACTTTGTCATGCAGCTCCACCGATTTTGTGAGCGACAGCGGTAGCTGAACAGGAGGGACAGCTGATAGAAACAGAAGCCACTGGAGCACCTCAAAAACACCATCATACACTAAATCAGTAAGTTGGCAGCATCACCTGGCAGCTGAAAGTATGAATAATAACGCCCTGACAGGATATTTTATTGCACCCTGTCAAAAGTCATACATTCTTTCCCGGTTTTTGCTTTCTCATACCGGATAACTCTATTTAAGGCTTAAGGATAACCTTCGTCCATCCTTCATCCCGCTCATCGAAGTGCTTATATCCGGCAGGAGCCTCTTCAAGCGAAAGACGATGAGAAATTATTTTGCCCGGACTGGCTTTATCGTGATGGATGAGGCGAGACAGCTGACGGTTATAGGCCTTAACGTTCGCCTGGCCGGTACGGATTGCCTGTCCTTTAAACCAGAAACTCCCAAAATCAAATGGCATCTTACCCTCTCTGGCAAGCTCCGATTCAGCCCCCGGATCCTGAGGAATAAAGACGCCAACCACACCAATTCCCCCGGTTGCTTTCGTCGACGCAACAAGACTGTTCATGGTGACAGAGTTATCTTCATGGCCATGTTTGTTACAGCACTGATAGCCAACACATTCGCAGCCACAATCCGTACCGCGTCCATCCGTCAGGTCGAGAATTTTTTGTACAGCTTCATCGCCAGTAGCATTGATGCCCGTCGCCCCCATTTTTTCAGCCAGAGCCAACCGGTCTGTGTGCGTATCAACCACAAACACCTGTGAAGCACCTTTAATGATCGCCGAATGAGCTGCCATCAAACCGACCGGCCCCGCGCCATAAATGGCCACGCTTTCACCAGGCTTCAATCCGGCAAGTTCTGTTGCATGCCAGCCGGTAGGAAAAATGTCAGAGAGCATCACATAATCATCTTCTTTTTCTGCCGCATCAGGGGGAAGAACAAGGCAGTTAAAGTCGGCAAATGGCACCCGAAGCAGTTCCGCCTGCCCCCCCTCCCAGGGACCCATTTCAGCAAAACCATAAGCTGCGCCTGCCGAACCCGGATTGGTAGTGAGACAAAAGCCGGTCAGACCTTTTTCACAGTTTTCGCAAAAACCACATCCCACGTTAAACGGCAGACAAACATAGTCGCCCACCTTAATACGTTCAACGCCTGAGCCAATTTCGACCACTTCACCCAGGTTTTCGTGACCCAGAATCCGTCCCTGTTCAAAGCTGGTCCGGCCCTCATACATGTGCAAGTCCGACCCACAAATGTTGGTGGTGGTGATGCGGACGAGTACATCCGTGGGGCGGACAATTTTCGCATCCGGTACGTCTTTTACTTTTACATCATAAGGACCGTTGTAAATTACTGCTTTCATGATCTTCTCCTTCTTGCGTGCGGAAAGGAAATGCTGCCCGGCGGATTGGGGTATCAATCGAGTTTAGCTGCCATAACAGATCTCGCGATCGGCGAAAGGACGATTAGGATGTTTCTTAACTAAGTGCATTGAAGTCTGTAAGACAGGTACTTACCGATGAAGGCTGCCTGGAAAACGTAAAAACATCACACGTTAATCCGGTTTTTTTAAGCAGGCAGGGGATTACGGACAGCTTTGAGCGAGAATCGGATAAAGTAAATCTATCTCATTTCTGCATTGTGCCAGAAGTAGACATAGGTGAATTAGGTAACCCTAGAGATGCACTTTGAATCAATGATATGAAATGCTGAAAAGGTTATTAACTAATTCAAAATTTGAATAATCAGTTATCTCTTCCATGCTTAATACGTAACCTTAGCTAAGGAGAAATTATGTTAGACGAATACAAAAAATGCATCGAAGCCTGTTATCTATGTGCAACGGCATGTGATAACTGTGCGGCTTCGTGTCTCGACGAAGAGAATCTGGAGATGATGCGCGAGTGCATAAAACTGGATATGCAGTGTGCAAATATCTGCCGTCTTGCAGCTCAATTCATGACACTAAATAGCGGGTCTGCCCAGGATCTTTGCCGTCTTTGCGCTGATGTTTGTCAGAAGTGCGGTGACGAGTGTGGAAAGCATGAACATGACCATTGTCAGGATTGCTCAAGCGCTTGTCATCACTGCGCCGAACAATGCAGAAAGATGGCCGCCTGAGAAAAACTCAAATTACCAAACCCGCTTCGGCGGGGTTTTATATTCCCGGTAATAAGTCGTAGAAGGATGAGATAGATGAGTTTAAGAGTACGGGCGGGAAATAGATCTACTCGAAAGTACTAGCCTCAATGACAAATTCTGGCACAGATTATTTGATTGGCTCAATGTCCGTTTTCGCTGACAGCGGACTGCACCCCGCCGGGGTGACCGCTTCGTGCCAGAATTGGACGTTTCCAAAATCTGCATGCACTAATCGGTGGAGAGCAGATCTCACTGCATAGCCATGCAGACGCGCAGAAATCATCAGGGGCGTTTTTCAGGGGTTGGGGCAGGAAAGGTGCCGGAAACAGGCGGGAGGCCGCAGAAACGTGCTGAGGGCGCCTGCGGCGGCGCGCCCAAGGGTTGTTATGTTTAATATGGCAGAACTTTCCTGTCGCTATCATTTTGACGTCCGCTATTCGCTCATAGATATGCCTGTCGCGTTTGCGGCTTTACTTGTTATACCCAACCTGCCTGATTTTTATCGCCAGCATCCCGGAATTGAAATTATCCTGAGCAGCTCAGACCGCCGACGGAATATGCTGCATGATGGCCTGGACTGCATACTGAGGGTAGGGGAGCTGGACGATGGCGACTATATCGCAAAGAAGGTGGGAACCGTTAAAATGACGACCTGCGCCAGTCCTGCGTATCTTGATCAACACGGCACCCCGGAAACAATGGACGAGTTGCAGCAGCATCAGGCCGTCAACTGGATTTACAGCAGCAACAGACAAGTTATGCCCTGGACATTCGGGACGTCAGAGGGCTCCACCGAAATTGAACTTCCAGGCAGGCTTGTCGTGGATAACTCAGAAGCCTACATTGCAGCAGGCCTGGCGGGGCTGGGAATACTACAGGGCATGAATATTTTTTTGCAGCCTTATCTCGATCGCGGGCTGTTGGTAGAGGTTCTGCCAGATAATCCGTCCCCGAATCGCAAACTGTAACTTCTGTATCCGCACCGCCATCTCTCCCGAAAAGTACGGGCGTTTACCGACTGGCTGGAAAGTTTATTGTAAACGCCTGGGGGCCTGCAGCCTGCTGGTACGTGCGCTGCCTTTTATCGGCCCGCCAGCTTCTGTATGGCTTCACGGACAGGAGCATCGCCAGACGTCAGCTCAATGATGACGCGGCTGACGGCAGGTTGCTCAATGAGTTCAGCCAGCGTAGCCGCCACGTCATCACGGGGCACGTTACCATACGGGATGGCCAGGCCGGCACGTACATAACCCGTACCAGTCTTATCCTGCAGCGCGCCGGGGCGCAGGATCACCCAGTCAAGCTCGCTTTGTGCTAGTTCCACATCGGCCATTTTTTTAACACGCATATAATTTTCGAATGATTCAGAAGTGGTTTCTCCCCGTGCGGACTCCGGGAATGCAGAAACGAGCAGAAAGCGAGACACACCGGCACTGAGGGCGGCAGCTACCGACTTTTTCAGCCCTTCGCCGTCGACCGCATTGGTCATCTCCTGCCCCCCCTTACCGCCGGCACCGGCAGTAAACACCACTGTATCACTACCTGCAAAGTGCATCGCCAGCGCAGCTGCATCCAGCTCTGTCAGGCTCCCACTGACGGGCTCAGCACCCAGCTCGCCTAGCAATGCCTGCTGCTCTGGCTTACGGTAGAGGGCACGAACAGCATGCCCCCTTCCTGAAAGGATCCTGCACAGACGCTGGCCGATTTTGCCTGCACCACCGATAATGAAAACATGAACCACAGTTGTCTCCTTCTGGGGTTATGATGTGTCCGAAATTATAACCTGACATCAGGTCAGTTCCTTTGAGCCTGACCGATTGCACTGCATGCTGCTGCCAGCACCAGACAGCTGGTCAGATACTCAGTTGTTCTTATAGCTGAGAACAACAGCCGTACCGATTTAGCTCTCCCGTCACGATGAGAACTCCTGAACCGGTTACACGCAATGCCGGCCAATATCTTCCGTTATATTCGAAAGATCCACGCAAGTTACTGAAGTGCGAGGGACGCAATGTGTACCTTGAACGAACTGAAGTCAGCGGAACCCTGAAGGTTCGATTCCATAGCGTTCAGAAAACTGCCTGCTGAAGCTCGATACTGAATTGTAACCCACCCGCCCCGCGACCGTTTTTACCGGCAGCGTCGATGTCATCAGCAGGCGGAGAGCCTCCGCGATACGTGCATCGGCGATAACTGAGCGTAAGCTGGTTGACTCACTGGCCAGGTGGCGCCGAAGCGTGGGGCCACTGAGTCCCGTCAGATCTTCAATTTCAGCAGCACTCCAGGGATGAGCCGGTTTGTCCGCTACCATCTGACGGATTTTCATGGCCAGACTTGGCTGCCGGGCTCGCAGCAAAGCATGGTATCCCATGCCATAAAGCCAGAGCACCACTTCAACCATGGCGTGCAGGGAAAGCGGACGCTTCCCTTCCCGCATTGCGGCTGTCCAGCGGTTAAGGGGTGAAAGAAGAGCTGATACGGAAATGGCTGCGATGCTGCCGGTGTCCTGTGGTGGTGGTGCGGCAAGTAACAGCCTGGCTGCTTCAAGCTGTTCCTCCGCGAGCACCACGCTCAGGGCGACAAACTCACCACTTTGTTCTGAAGGGGCATATTCTATATCGATGCTACGGGCATTCGGGACGACCATAATCTCGCCCGGGATCACCCGGTGCCATTTCTCATTTTCACGATACCGGAATTCTCCTTCCAGCGGGAAGGAAAGGGTCGCACCTTCCACCTCGAACTTCTTTACCTGATGCGTCTGTTCTGCGCGAAGGCAATCGCAGGGAAGTGGAAAACGGGAGCGTGCCAGGGTAAGAAGCTCAGCGAGGAGATCATCAACGGGAGAATCGGAAAAGCTGACTGTTTGCATATTCATCCGGAATTTGACTTTGACCGCTATTATACGTCGCCATATACAAAAGCATACAGCGACGCGTGCGGTTGTCTATTCCCGGATGACAAAAATCAGGCCGATTATAGTTACTGCCATACCCACAAGCATAGGCAATGTAATGGCCTCTCCAAACAGCAACCACGCTTCAGCTGCCGTGAGAATGGGAACCAGGTAAAAGTAAGTAGCGACTTTGGTTGCTTCACCGCTTCGTATCATAAAAATCAGCAACATAATCGCCAGAACCGATACGCCAATAACCAGCCAGCCCAGACCCAGCGCAAATGATAAGCTCCACTGCGTCGGAGCAGATTCGAACATCAGGCTAATTGCACCCATCGATATTGTCAAAGTGACGTACTGTAAAAACGTGTTCGCAAAGATATGTCCATCTCCCTGAGCACGGCGCTGATAAAGCGCTCCGATCGTTACGCCAAATAACCCCAGCATGACCGACCCAAAAGCCACAGGATCCAGTGCAAAACTATGCTGCCCTGGCGATAGCACCAAGAAAACGCCCGCAAAGCCAATCGCAATACCCAGCCATTTCCGGGGATGCAGGGACTGACGGTGCATGAGTGAAACCAGTATTGCAGTCAGTACCGGCTGCAGGCCGGTGATGAGCGCCGCAATGCCTGACGGCATGCCACGATGGATGGCATAAAAGCATCCGCCCAGAAAGAAGCTCTGCAGGAAAAGTCCGACAATCAGGTTGCGAACCATTCCTCTGCCGGACGGAAAACGGGCCCTGAACCCCAGTGTAAGCAGCAGAAGGACCAGACAGGAAAATGCGCCACGCAGGAATAAAAGATGAAACGGCGCGCTGTACTGCACGGTAAATTTGGCTGCGACAAACCCTGACTCCAGAGGAATACAAAAAGCCAGGGCGCAAGAGTAATGAGCCATTTTTTTTGTGAGGCAGTGATATTCATAGTATTGCAGGTGGGTTCTTGTCGGGCGATATGAAAGGGGATCTCTTCCCGGTCACTATTGTGTGCACCGGGAAGGAAGGTGATCAGACTGCGGGTGACCACAGGTCGTAATTCAGTGCGAAGCTGTTACCTTCACGGATAACCTTACCGGTAGTAGGCAGGTTGAAGTGCATACCACTGACAGCCAGGTTATCGCTCGCTGCGCGGTCAAGCACTTTGCTACGGATGGCCGCCGCCGCCGCAGGATCGCTGTCGAACGCGATAGTAACGTCAGGCTGAGCAACCTGAATGTGTGGGAAGTGAACAATATCACCCCAGATGAGCAGCGACTCTTTTTCATCACCCAGCAGATAACCGGTATGTCCTGGCGTATGGCCGAACAGCGGTACAGTCTGAATACCTGGTAAAATCGCTTCCTCGCGGAATGGCACCAGTTTGTCGTCATAAGCGCTGAAGGCGTTCCTTGCTACTTCAAAGAACGGCTTGAATGCGTCAGGCGCGCCAGCGGAAATGGTTTCATCACGCCAGAAAGCGAGTTCTTTCTCATGCACAAACAACTGCTGAACATTGCGGAAAACGGGAGTCTGCAGGGGGCCTGCAAGCCCGCCGATATGGTCAGGATGCGCGTGAGTCAGGAGAAGGGTATCAATCTGAAGCGGGTCAATGCCTGCCGCGGCCAGGGCTACCTGAAGCCGACCGCCCCAGCCATTAATACCTCCGGCACCACTGTCAATCAGGATGGTTCGCTCAGGCGTCTGGATAACGTAGACGTTGATATTAATACGGGGTACTGCTGGCACACCGCGCTTCTGCAGTAAATCCTCGGCACGTGAGCCGTCAATACCAGACAGCAGCTCAAAAGATACGTCCAGATAGCCATCACTCAGCATGGTCACAGTCATGTCACCTACTTTTTTGCGATTGATAGCCGGGGCCTGCCAGTTCAGTTGTGAAGTCATATTGGTCTCCGTTACGATTAGAGGTCATCAGGTTTTACTTTAGCAATAGTAACGAAATTTCTGGTTCGAACTGCTCATCCTGCTACGTAAACCGCTCATTCTTAAAATCCGGAGCACAGCAGGTTATATTGCTTTTGCCTTTCTCATGTAAGGTGTCGGTATTATCTTTACCGGAGCCTGTAATGGACATTATTGGAATTATCATGTCGGCGGGAAAAGCCTCTGACCAGTCCTCAAGCACCCGACAATAGTGTCCCGCCTCAATCCCCGCCAGGGCAGAAGACTCCGGCAGGTAGGCCAGGCCGTAGCCATCTTTTACTGCATGAAGCATTGGATAAATGCTTGAAAAAGTAAGCTGCCCGTCCACTTTTTTCACAATATTCTCCCCCTGCCTGACAAATTCCCAGCCATACAGCGGGCCTGTGGGTGACAGACGTATATTGATGCAGTCATGTTTTTCCAGCTGAGAGGGATGTAGCGGCAGACCTCTTTCTGCAAGATAGGTGGACGATCCAATGACGACAAACCGTATGTCCGGTGCGATTCGGACGGCCACCATATCCTTTAATATGTCATCACCAATTCGGACTCCGGCATCAAAATTGCCCTCAACAATGTCGACAAAACCGTTCTGCTGCGACATTTCCACCTTGATATCCGAATATTTTTTTTAGTAACGGTGACAATCGTGGCCAGAGACATTCATGAATCATGTGATCTGATACCGTAAGTCTGACCAGCCCAGCCGGTGTATGGCGCAGTCTCTGAAGAGCTGTCACGCCCGCTTCAATGCGCGCAAGACCGGGTTCAAGCGTCAGTAATAATTGTTTACCGGCTTCGGTGACAGCCACCCGCCTGGTTGTACGCATAAGTAACGGCATGCCAACGCGCTCCTCGAGACGACGTATCGTGTGTGAAAGCGTGGATGCCGAAATCCCGAGGCGGACAGCAGCCCGTGAAAAACTGCACTCCTGTGCTACTGCCATGAATGCAACATAGTCATTAAAATCGTGACGCATACCGTTCCCGTTCAGGATCTCCGATAACATTATCAGAACCATTTAGGTTCATGATGCCGATTCTGTGAGCCATCAGGCAACCCCCCGTTCCGCTCATCCGATCATAATTTTTATAAATCTAGATATTGGTAAATCTCAATATGTGGAATAAAGTGTCGTGGTTCTGCGGCTACATCGGCCGAACGACGACATGCCAGGTCGTAAATGCTGAGACATGGCGTTTCAGTGATATTGAAAATTCGCTATATCAGGATATGTAATGAAGACGAAAAACCTGTTCTCTCCCACCAGACTAGGTCCCTACACCCTGAAGAATCGTGTTGTACTTCCGCCTTTAACCCGCTCACGGAGCTCACAACCGGGTGATATTCCGAACGAACTGATGGCTGAATATTACGCACAGCGCAGCAGTGCCGGGTTTATGGTGACCGAAGGAACACAAATCGAACCTCGTGGGCAGGGTTATGCGTGGACCCCGGGGATCTACAGCTCACGGCAAGTGGAAGGCTGGAAGAAAGTGACGCGGGCAGTGCATGAAAAAGAAGGCATCATTTTTGCCCAGCTCTGGCATGTCGGAAGAGTATCCCATAACTCCCTGCAGCCAGGTAACGCCTCGCCTGTCGCTCCGTCGGCGATACCGGCAGGGGAAAACGTTAAGGTATTCATCGAAACCGGGCCGGGAGAGGGGGCGCTGGCTACCGCTTCCTGCCCCCGCGCACTGGAAAAAGAGGAAATTAGTGAGATTGTCAGGATGTACGCCGGGGCAGCTCAGAACGCCCTTGATGCCGGTTTTGACGGTGTGGAAATTCACTGTGCAAATGGATACCTGGTTAACCAGTTCATGTCATCCCATAGCAACAAAAGAGAGGATGAATATGGTGGCTCATTACATAACCGGCTGCGGTTTCTGCGCGAAGTGACGCAGGCTGTCGCTGATGTGGTCGGTAAAGACCGTGTGGGAGTCCGTTTTGCTCCGCTCTTTCAGACCACGGATGAAGTAAGGGTCTATCTTGGCCTGGTGGAAGATGATCCCCATGAAACCTATACCGAAGCCGTTAAAATTCTTGAAGAAATCGGAATAGCCTATATTTCTCTTGCTGAAGCCGACTGGGATGATGCTCCCGAATTGCCTGAAGCATTCAGAGCTGAAGTCCGTAAATTATTCAGCGGTGTAATTATGTATGCCGGGCGATATACGCAAGAAAAAGCCGAACGGATTATCGGTGCTGGCTGGGGAGACATTATCGGATTTGGCCGCCCGTTCATAGCTAATCCGGATTTACCGCAGCGCCTTTATCATGAATGGCCACTGAATCCGGTCGATCCAACAACCATGTATGGTGGAACGGCAAAAGGCTACACAGATTATCCCGCCTTTGGCTAACCATTCTTATGAGCATCAGCTTTTCAAAAGCTGATGCTTAACGTAGAGAAGTATCGTAACATTGCAATTCCTCAATGCGACAAGTGACAGAGTTTATGCCTGATATTGATTTGAATGACGTGATTAAGGCGCTGGGAAACCCTGTTAGAAGAAAAATTCTGTATATGCTCAAGGAACCGAAAATACACTTCCATCAGCCTTATGCTGATGCGGACGAGTTCGGTGTGTGTGTCAGTATCATTCAGGAAAAGGTCGGGCTCTCACAGTCTACCGTTTCTCTTTACCTCTCAGCTCTTCAACGGGCACAACTTGTTACTTCTCAGCGCATCGGTCCCTGGACGTACTACAAACGTGACAATGATAAAATAAGGGTTGTTCTTGAGTTGCTGAAAAATACAATCTGATACAGGACTGAGCACATTCAGTGTAACAGTACCGGGGGTTCGTACTTGCGATCCCGGCAGGCATTCCATGAAAGCGCACTAATTCCTCAATATCAGGCTGCAGACCGGTCATAAGAGGCTAATAGTTTTGCAAAATATCCACCAGTTTGGGTCAAATCACTCTGTCGGTTGGTGTGCATACTCGGTGAAAGGACCTGCAGATATTTAAGATGGCGGATAGCTTGTTACAGTGCCGCTGATGACATTCCGACCCTGTTGCCGTCCGGGTAAGATAATACCTCTGACAGCGGTCATAAAAGCCCAACATAATTGTCTTTCGAGCCATATATTAATCGCTCATCGCGCTCTCTTTTTCGAAGAGGTGTCACTTAATCATGATCGGTCAGTACAAAAAGACAGTGCTTTTCCAAATCCCGGACGGTTGTATGCGAAAACGGTGAAGCTCAACAAATGGTGTCATCGCTGTGCAATGCTCTGCGGGCTCATTGTTTCAGTTAACTGTTTGGTTACAGCTTCAATGAAGTATTTCAGTTAATTCACAGCGAGGGTTTGAGGAAACCACGCTGTGATTACCCAACGCTCATCCGGAGCATCCGGATTGAACTGTCGCTGGAGCTTGTTGGGCGACACGATACTGGCCTCGCCTTTACATGCCCTCGGGCTCCGGTATCCGACCTGAGCCTTTATCCCGACACGTTTCATCAGTCGCCAGACTCTGTTCACTCCGCACTGTTGCCCGCTGTCCCGCAGATCCAGATGGATTTTGCGATAACCATAGACGCATCCCGATTCCAGCCAGAACTGTTTAATCTGTCCTGTCAGTCTCAGGTCTGCCTGATGGCGTTGTGAATGCGGCTGCTGAAGCCAGGCGTAAAAACCACTGGGATGTTCATCCAGCACCCGACAGAGCAGGCGAACAGGCCAGCAACAGGTGTTGTCACGAATAAAGGCGTACCTCAGTCGGACAGCTTTGCGAAGTACGCCGCGGCTTTTTTTAATATGTCCCGTTCGTCGGTAACCCGCTTCAGCTCTTTCTGAAGACGGCGGATCTCGGCCTGAGCATCTGACTGTTCTTTATTAGTGGAAGAATCCGGACCGTAGTTCTTTATCCAGGCGTAAAGGCTGTGGGTGGTGATATCGAGACGCGTTGCAACGCTGGCAACAGAATAACCGCGATCAACAACCTGTTTGACTGCTTCAATTTTAAACTCTTCGGGATAACGCTTACCGCTCATGGGCACCTCTCTTTAAGCCATCTTAAATGACTCTGAGGTGTCTGTTAAACCCGTGGCGATTCACCTCGCGTCCTTCCGTTCAGTATAGCCTCAGTCCCTGACACCACCCGAGAACGGAATGACGTCCCCTTTCTCCCTCCCGGTGTTGCGTTCAAGCTCCCTGACATACTGCTGTAAAAGTATAAGGTTATGTAACAGCTCTACATTTTCAGCCATCATCTTTTTGATTTCTTCCCTCAGCTCATTTCTCTGACGGCGATACTTTTCTTTCAGCTTGATCTGCTGCTCAATGCCCTGCTCATCAACCGGCGCGGTGCCCTGGCACGTTTTTTTCAGACTGCGGATAGCCTCCCTGACCTGCCTGTACTCAGGACAGTTATAATTCAGGGTGCCGTTTGCCAGCCCCGCTCGTTTTTCCACAGCATACTGGCTGATACGCTCCCCTGATAACATCAGTTCCCTCAGGGCCTGCTCTGCTCTTGCCTGTGTTTTTTTAACCCCCGACTGTTCGTTCGTCATGCTCTATTCATCCTTTTCAAAAAAGCGGACAGCATCTGCATAAAAATCTCTCTCAAGCATCAGAAAATCCCTGTCAGCCTGAGGAGCATTATTTCGCACGGCAATCTCCAGAAGGTTGTCATAATGAGCCATCCTGCGTTTCCACACGGGAACAGAATCAGCTCCGGCCAGCATGTTCTCACATCCCGGATTGCAGGACGCTGACTGAACAACCGCCTTAAACTCGCAGTCATGGCCATTCATGCAATAAAAACCGTTTCCAAGAGATACCAGTTTTTGCCCGCCTCGTTTAGCCATGCTCATCGCTTTTTTCAGTGTAGGAAACGTCATCTGATGTAAGTGCCCACCTCTCTGGGACATCAGTAACTTCCCGCCTTCGCCATAAAGCAGGCCTTCATGCTGATAAGAAACAGCCCTGGAAGCTGAGAGTTCGGTATCAACCCTTTCAATCTCGGCAGCGAATGCCTGAGGGATCGCCCGGCTAAAATGCGAAGCGTTGAGTGCACCGGACATATACCACTCCGTCATGCCTCTGATTAAGTGCTTAAACTGCCGGATAAGATCATTAGTAGAAATCAGATCAAGACGCCTGAGGTGTACAGCAAGTGAACGGCGAAACTGATGGGTTCGCAATGGCCAGAAAGCCCCCTCCCGAATCTCCATCGCAACGCGTTCATCATCACGTATGTTTGGATTTAAAAGCCTGAACTCATCAATATGGTCACGTCGGATGAACAGATGGTGTCTTTTCACAAATTTCTTTGCCCACTCAGTCTGGCGCTGCGTCCCCATAAAAGAGAGTTTTTGCTCCGAGAACCACGACCTGATATTTAAAGACAATGGAACATTGTCCAGCGTCTTCCCGTCCAGGCCTGTCATGATTTGATTAATTCTGCGTAAATGCTGAAAAGGCTTTTCCACATAGCGACAAACAACCCAGTCTTCGTGACTTCCACCTTCCGGGGCGAACTTATGCAACACCGAACGAAGTCCCAGGATATCACCATCATAAATCAGTGAACCGTGCATCACGCCAAGCACTTCGCTGTGTCTCATCCCCGACATGGCCTGTATCACATTCATGACTTTTAACGTCAGCTCAAAATGCCAGGTGTTCAGCTTTATGTGATCAACGCCAATAAAATCAGATCTCCAGCGCTTATTTTTATGTACCGAGAACCAGCCCTGCATCCCGGGGCCAAGTGTCGCGAAAAGCGCCCGAATTTCCCCGGCAACAATATTGTAGTAATACGCGGCCCGGTAATCCGGTATGCTTTTTGCTGTCCCTCTTTTACGGGCTTCCAGCATCGACGTATAGTAAGGCGAATCATAAAAACCGTTTATGATAGCGCACAGCCGGGAAAACCCGTCAAAATCGAAATCACTGATTTCAGCATCCAGTTCAGTAATCAGCCCTTCCCAGACAGACATCATAAGACTGAAAGGCATACAATATGTCTGGTTTGAATCATCCACACTGTTGTAACTGTCGAAGCTAATATCAGGAAAGTAACCGTATTTTCGAAGACGGGTATGACCTGTCAGCGAGATATCCGCCAGGTCCATAAAGTAATTACGTAATGTTCTTTCAGAACGCTTCCTGCCGTGCTCATCCTCCTCCTTCATCTTTACAATGAAAGCATTCCGGACAAGCGGAAAACGAAGCTGAAACAGACTGCGATACCCCATAGACTCAATAATACGGGCTCCCGCCACAATGTTTGCACATTTCCGGATCAGTGACTGCGTCTTCGCGGTCCTGCCGACAATCCAGAGCAGGCTGGCTGAGATGATTTTGGCTTCAAGACGCAGTTCAGGATCCCGTATGCCTGAAAAATTAACGGTTCTTAACGTTTCACCAATATGGGTTCTGACATAGCGATTGGTCCAGACATCATCCCTGAAATAAATATTCAGCGTCTCCTCATTGATAAAACGCATATCATGTTCATCTGAGCTGGCGATAACCAGGCAGTTATTCAGACGTTCAAAGCTTTTGTTTTCTAGTGCCTCACAGATGATATCCTCAGTCGGAAACTCATCCCCTGAACGAAGCGGCGTTCCGGCAGGAAACTCCGCCATTCGACTACGGCTTACCTCTTTTTTCTTCAAATCTGCCATACCGGAGCCACACCTTCTCGCTGAAGTTTAACGCGCGCTTTTTTCAGGGTCGCCTCATCTACCAGCCCAAGCCGTAAATCAATCTTCAGGAGTAACGTTTCATAACGCTCCACAGCATTGACCGAACCGATGTACAACGGTTTTCCATACTCGATAGCATGCCTGAATGACAGCAGGAGCCATACAGACTCCAGCGTTTCCACAACGCAACTTTTTGAACATTCGACACAATGAGAAAAATCCGCACAAGCCTTTGGTGTCCGGCCAAATCGTTTTTGCTTTTTTATAAAGCGCAATTCAATATCTGTAGGCGGCTCCTGCGATCGACATCCCAGGCCATTCAATAAAAGATCCACACCCTCATCGCTTCCACGCAGATCGATCCCCAGCTCATCAGCAACTTTTACCCGCTCGGATAACGCACGTGTCGCAATCCCCTGATTCATAAGCGTATCAAGTGCAGCACTGAAGTTTTCCTTCGCCCCCTGTGGGTTACCTGCAGCATAATTCCGCCTGTAAGTGCCCCAGTTATGCTGTGCTTTTTCCGCCGTAATCAGACCATTCTTTAATGTTCTGTCCGTATACTGCTCAGACGTTTTGCGCAAGCCAGAAACGGTAATTGATGGAAGCGAGGGATTAAGCTGCCGCATCGTGGCCCACGCCCCCTCAGAGTTAGAAAATTTAGTCAGATGACTGGGATTAAGAGAATAAAGCTTACGGAATTTCACCTGCGGCTCACTCAGAAACAGCGCCTGTACCGGAGGGAAGTTATCTGCGGAAACCAGATAGTTAACGATGTCGTCCCTGAGCCTGATAAAAGACAGAAACCAGTAATAGCCCGCACGTTTGGTCACATACTCCGATTTACCTATCGTCAGACGTATATACTTATTCGCTCTCCCCTTATAAACATAATCAGTGCTGATACCCTTTTCATCCAGATGTATATCATCCCGCGTCAGACCCAGAACCTGAGAGGTGTTTCCCCATGTGTGGTAACAGAACAGAAAAAAAGAAGTAAGAAAGTAATTTTCCAGAACGTCCCTGATGATGATCTCTGCCCTGCTGACCCCGTTCTCTCCCGGATACCGGAAATACGCTTCATAAACAGGTGCCAGCAAAGACGGTGAGAAATGCCGCACCCCTTTTTCCGATTTAGCGATATGCTCCCGGATACATCCCGCAAGGAACTCATTCATGGATGACAACTGCCTCAGGATCTCGGAAAGTTCATTCCTGGTATAGCTATCCCTTCCCTGCTGCTGATACGTTCCTTTCGGTAAGAATTCATATTCATACCGCCTCTGAATCTGCCCGCCCGTAAGCAAAAACCGGTTGACCACGGACAAGTAGTGTCTTGCCATCCTGACTGAAATTTTTCGCCGACGAATATCGTTCATGAGATGTTTAATATACATTTCAACGCCTTCAGCCGTGCCATAGTCATACTGATTGACTGACTGCCATATAAAAAACATATTGAGATAACGGAAAATGGTTAACCTTCCGGCGGGACGGTAAGACAGAAGAAATCGTTTCAGAGAGGCAATAAAATCGCGTTTTTCAGGGCGGGCAAGATGCGAATGTTCACTAAACCATCCGGGGAGCAACACATAATCTGAAAAATGAGCCTGAAGATAAACGTCAAGTAAATAATATCGGTTCAGATCCCGCTGAGTGATGTGTCCGCTGACCGTCTCCCATGACAGCACATTTTCGGCCATCCACGTTATCTGCGTTTCACTCCGGCTCATATATGGCTCCATCGCGACCTGCAGCACCGTCAATCAATGCGTCCATGACCCCGGCGACTGCATCAGAAATCTGGTTTTGCTGAAGAAAGACGATGTATTTCATCGTCGTATTTTCGCTTTTATGGCCCATCCAGTATTTTACTGTACCCAGCGCATTTGCGGCCTGATCGGGATAGCAACTCAGTGCCGAGCGTAAAAAATGGGTCGCAAACGTTGCCCGCAAATCATGGGGTTTATGTCTGAACACATTTCCCGGAGCAGACCGGGCCAGGCGATGGCGAAAACTGTACCAGCGGGAGTAAAAGGCTTTTTCAGACATCCGTTTCCCGTTTGCCATTAAAAATAAAGGCTCGTGCCGCCCTTCCCCACCCTGTCGTGCACGCCATTTTTGGATCTTCTTTTCATACTCCTCATCCGCCAGATAATCCAGAACCTGCTCGTACAATCGTCTGGTGATGAAGAGTTCTCGCGTCATCCCAAACTTCGTATGAACTCCGCATCTCGGACCAATATGAAGCCCCCTGATGGTCAACTCAGATACAGGGACACTGGCAAGGTACTCTTCAGTAAAGAGTGACGACGGCAGGGTCAGCATTTCATCCAGCCGTAGCCCACAATTTTTCATCAGCACAATCATTAAACTGAACAACCCGGACTCAGATTTCAGTGCCTCATCCAGGATATGAACCTCTGCATCATTCAGTGGGTTGATTGTCCTTTTTGTTGTGCTGGTTATCCTGATGGCAAGATCCGAACTTATCACCTTGCGTCGCCCGTCAACGACTTTTTCGACCAACGTAAAAAATGAGCTGGCAGCCAGCTCACCACACTTGCCCAGAAATACGTAAAACCGTCGGATAACGCTGATGTACACCGCCGCGGTGGATGAGGCGATGCGCCCCTGCCTTACGGCCCCCAGAAGATACTCCCTGAAGCCATATGTAGGGCTTTGGTATTTCAACGTTCCCGGGGTGAAAGGGTCAAGTCCGTTATCCTCCAGCCACCTTATCCAGCGTAAAAATGCCCGGGCTAAAGGCTTTAAATCCCTGGCCTGCAGGATAGCTTTATCCATAAGATAAAAGTGTACATATCGGCTCAGTTTTCGATTCTGGATGCCGCTAATATAAGGTATTTCAGCATACAGAAATCCGGGTTCAAATTTCAGTTTCGGCTCTGTTGCATCCAGTTTGCTGACACGCCCATAACGCGCATGAATGTTAGTGATTATCCTCACAGTCTGTCGCCCTGAAACGCCACCTCATGCCTACACTATAAATCCGGAAGAAGAAAAAACAAACAACCAGGTTGCCGGGAGTGAATATGCAAATCAGGAGGAAAGTAAAAGATGTAACGACACCATCACGATGCAATACATTGACCTCAACACGTTACCCGGACCATACGTGATAAACATCACAAATCCTTTGAGTGAAGAACTTAAGATGTGATTTTCATTTCCCGGCACAAACCGTGCCCTTAAAAAACAGGCAACGGATACATCTTAATGCCAGAAGTAAACCTTAATTGATTGAATACAGCCTGAGTCCATTGCAAAAATAACACACAGGGTAAATTCGCATATACAGAACCCAACGAAAAGCAAAAGAAACCTGTAACACATTTCGTTTACCTGTCACTTTCAATTGTAAAAGCCAGCAGAAAAAGCGCATATAACTATATTTATCCCTGCGGGGACTTTTGTTTGTGCTATATATTTTTTACAGAGAACCGCAACGCGTCCAAACACAAGAATATATTTACCTCTGGAAAATGGTCTGACTCCCTTTCACGTGGTTGTAGTGACCTGTTCTGTGATTCATGTAATGTCTTTTCTGGATGAGGAAAATATGTCATCACTGATATTTTATACAGACGAAGCACAAGCACTGATTGTAACAGATACCCTTGCCGTCACCGATAATGGGGAGCCGTTATCTTTTGTTTCCAAAGCAGGTTACATCCCCCAGCTAAGAACCATCATAGCAGGAACGGGGGCAGGTGGATTTTCTAACACCTGGTTGCTTGAAGCATCAACCAGAATGGTCGTATCAGGTATACAAAATCTCAATTATCATACATCGGCCTGTCTAAGGAGGCTGTGGAAACAATACAAGCATGACCATGCAATTCCCTCTTCTTCAACGGTGACAACCAGTGTTTATCAGTTCGCAATTTGCGAGGAAACAGGAAATATCGTTTCGTTCGCCTATCGCTCAGTCCATGATTTCGAATCAGAGCAATTACAATACGGAACAGGAGTAAAACCTGAGTGCCAAATCTTGGATGGGGATTTGTTGCAGACAATTCCTGTAATGATGAATGAACAAAGGGCTATACAGGCGACATACCCACACCCGGAACGGATCCATATTGGCGGTGAGATGATTGCGCATTATCTGACATCATCTATGTATCAATGCTTTAAGATTGGGGAATTTGAGGATTTCAGAACTCAGGGAGAGTATATATTGAGCAGGATTTAGGCAAAACGCGGTTCAGATAAAGTGCTTTTAACAGGCTTGCTGAACATTAAAAGGATATCTCTCAATTACGATGAATAGCTTGAATTCTAAAAATAGAAAAGTAGAGTTTAACTCTAAATACATAAAAACAAGAGTAAGCGAGCACCCATATCGAGCCCCACAAGCTGATGTTCGAGTGGGTTTCTCCGGCGACCAGATACACTCCCCGGTGGCGTCTTTATAAAGCGTTGCCAGGCTGAAGTTATCCGGCATAAAGCTTGGTAAAGGGAAGCGTGATTCGGAACCACAGGCCATCAGAAAAGACCAGATGTCCTGAGTGCGCCACTCCTTTACCGGATAGAGTTCACCACCGTGCTCAGTCAGGGTTACTTTCCTCGCCTGCCCTCCCATTTTGAGGATATTTCCGGCCCTTCGGGCACTTTCATCATCCCTGGAGCCCAGCATCAGGCATACCCTGCTTCGAACGGATGCCGGGGCGTTTTTCAGGTAACGAGCTTTGGCCTGGCGCAGGGGCGCGATTTTGTAGTCGGTTGAGCACTGTCGGGTAGAAGAATTAGTCCAGGTCGGAAGTCCGCGCCCAGTCAGAATGCGGCCGACCCAGCTCTGCGTAAGAGACGGTCGGGCGACAAGGACTGTGACCGGTAGCTGGTGTTCAGCAATGAACATTCTGAGCTGGTTGAGAACCTGTGAAGCCTGATAGTGCATCTCAGGGTTTTCGATCAGCGTATCGGACATCTGAATGAAATGATGTTCGCTGATATTTGTGCCGTTACGTACTGCCCTGATCAATGCCATCAGAAACAGGTGCAGAAGAGAATGGGAGTCTTTGCCGCCACTGTATCCCACGCACATTGTCCAGCCGTCCGTAATAGCCTGATAAATAGCAGATGTGGCTGACATGACCAGAGAAGAAAGACTCACAGTCTCCTTTTCATCGGTATAGTTCAGATCGGCATCGGTTGTCAGGGTCTCCCAAACATCCGCCCATTTATCATGTTTCAAAATGGCAGCATTAGCCGCCTCAGGAAAAATAACTTCTGAGGATAATTCAAGGAATGAGTCGCTTTTTTCAATAAACATATATTTTCCTGAACCACGGTATATGCTGCATCACTGATATTATTAGAACTTTAAAATAACTACAGCGCAACCATTTAGCGAAATTATATTAAATCAAAATCACGCGGATTTAATGTCAATATATATAAAAATAATCCATTGTAATTTAATCACCCGGCACAGCTATTAGTTATAGGTTGGCGGCGTAATAAATGCCGTATTATTTGTTTTCAACTCAGACAGCGGAATAAAAGGAGTGTTAAGAGTCATGTCATCACCACAATGGCGTGGTAGAGCTGAAAGCTGAAATGAATCTTTCATCACCCTAATAACCGGGCATTCCGTACGTGCTGATGGCATTACTTCCCGCAGCATCGCTTCCTGCTTTATGCTGTCGCTATGCTTATATTCATCCATGTCTTTTATTTCTTGAATTTCATCTTCACCACAAAATGACCAGTTAGCGTCATAGAAGTAAAACTCAGTTAAATGAAGATCGTTTTCTTTCACGTATGCCGCCAATTTGCGGATACGCTGTTCAAGCATTGTATCTATCCGTAAGGAAACACTCTGCGGAACGTCACTTGCAAATTCATTGATACAATCAACGGTAGAAACTATGAATTTATTGGTCATGGCAGGCTCCAGGCCACCGGGGAAACCGGTGGCTACGGTAATTGGCAGGCTTAAGCGCCGCAAAGGGTGTCAAGGGAAGGGAGAAGCTTGCTCAGCTTGTCGTAATCGAGCGGAGACAGTTCTGTAACGAGTTCGACCGAAAGACTAGTGTTGTCTTCTTCACACAGAATATAGATTCCGTCTTCTGGCTCTTTTCCGGCACATGCCTTCAGTCGTTTGTTAACGACCTCCTGGGCTGAATCCGCTACGTCGCAGCTCAGGACATAGCTTGCCACATAGCTGCTCTCACCGTGGTAATGCGTCACTTTACACAGAGCATACTGGATACCGGCTTTGTGAGCCTCATTCATGAGACGAGAAAACTGACAGCCATCCTGGTAATAGTGGGTATCCTTTGTGACCAGAATAGTCATACCCCCAAATTCATCTGTCCGGCTTTTACTGCATGTAAATGCAGCAGTAATTGTTACCATTTCCGAGAGGTCGAATACCGACAGCACGGCAGTTGTGAGGCAAATTGCATGGTCAAGATCAATGGTCTCTCCATGAAAAACTGCCAGCCCACTGCTGGTAACTTCTGTTGCGAACAACAGTTCATAATTGCAGTCTGGGCAGGATGGTTGCCCAAAGCTCGGCTCAGAAGGGTCATACTCAGGGTGGTTCTCGATAATACTGAGGATCAGCTTCTCAGTCAGAGAACAATCTGTCAGTGGCTTATCAAGCAAACGCTCACCTTCTGCAATTTCTGCTTCGGTAACGAATGTGATTGCTTCTTGTGCCATTTTTGCCTGCTCCTGAGTGCAGGGAATAATAAACGACGCCTGAGTATAATTATCTGCCACAGTTGACTCCTTGATTATTTAATTAATGTATTTGATGAGAAGATCATAACAAATACACTAATACCAACTAATAACCTGAAGGCGTTTTTTTAGAAAAAATATTAAGAAGAAGAATATGAACACTACCTCATCTTAAATTAATATCATTCAGGATTAATATTCATTTTTGCAAATAAAAACCGCCAGACGGCGGCTTTTATAAAGAGGGAAATATCATTGGAAGTTGAAATTACTTCACGGCAGGCCGACAAATTACGCGACTGCTGTGAGCTGAAGCGAAACTTGTAGAGGAAACTATAATCACCTTTTCTAAGTCGTCGGCACTGTCAGCAATATGATGCCGGAAAGCCTCCTCTGCATCACCAGGGGAGTCGGCTTCGACCAGGTAGGCCTGATCATCATCATCAAACATAATGCGCCCGGAAATGAGATAAAGTCGGCTCAAATCTGGCGTTGCTGCGCTCGTGCTTCGTTCGTTCAGATTCATTTTTTCTCCGTCTGTTGCTCGTAAAAAGAATGACGCCGGTTTAAAAGGCGTCGCCAGGGTTCGGGCTAAAACGCAGGGTTGCCATCGAGGAAGCTCATTGGCTGGCCAATAGCGGATGCCACCCTGAGAATTTCACCTGGTGTGGCATAACGCAGCATTTCAGAGCGTCCAAATTTCTGATACTCATCTACTGACATCTTTCTCCACTCTGGGTGAGGATCTTTTCCGCACAGTGACCAGTTGCTTTCAGAGGAATCACGACGGAGAACGTACACATCAAGCGAGGCTGTAAGCCCACTTCCATATCCCCGCTGCGCTACAATACGAACCTGAGAACCATCGTCGCGTTGCAACGTCTGGGTTAATTTCGTGATAGGATCCTGAGAATGCATGCCATTTACCTCGTTTTCAAAAGATTTACCGTAAGTAAATGATACCGAATCGAGAATTCTGGCTAATAGGTCAGAAGAAAAAATAATGAATATTTTTGAAGTGTAGGATAATGATTAGAATAAAATGGCCTGAATAAATCGCTAGCGGTTAAATCCGCTTATTTCAGAGAAGCTCTGATTTAGTAGTTAGGGAAAACGATGCGGTGAAAAGTAACTTTTACACCGCAATTCAGAAAAAAGTTTCAATTAGTCACATTACGAATAACCCGGCTTACTTTCGCATGTGCGTTCCCCTGGATGTTAAAGTAAAGCCCCTCAGGCAGACTCGTCGCCCACTTAACTCCTCGCTCAGCCATACGCTTCGGTGTTTCCAGCCAACCACGAGGAATATTGCCCGTAACGTCACCGATAACCCGTGAAATGCATGCTGCTACCCGGATGCCGCCGGGAATATCGCATTCGGATTCAACAATATGCATAACCTCAAATAAAGCACCATGCCGCTGGACATGATCGCCAATGTGCAACTCGATAGGAGAAACCATTTCTGTATCTGACTTCATATCTGTCCACCTTTAATTTAGAAACCGTCTAAATTACCAATATAGTTAATGTACCGGATGTTAATTCAACAAGTTCTGTATCACAACCATCAGTTTTTTTTGTTGGGTCTATATCGGAGAAACAAGTGAATATTGAATACACTCGTTAATACAGACAACCGGAAATGAATGGCACCCTAATTATCTCTGCGGCGTATGCTAAGCCGTTAATATTGTCATTTTATGGTAGAAACAATGCAAAATGAATAAACCGCTTGTCGCTTCAAACCACTTTATCAAAACCGTTAACTTGCATTAAGCCCGATACAGTTCGGCGAGCTCGTCCAGCATGGGGTTACTCTTATATCCCGGTGCGGCCGTAAAAAGGTTTCGGGAAATCGCCAGCCATTCCATGATTTTGTCCGTCGCCAGCCAACGTCTGCCAAGTCGCTCGGCTGCGATGGGAACTTTATGCAGGCCAGCGAAGGGATCTACAACAAGATCTCCCGGCTCTGTCAAAAACTCAATCAGAAACGCTGCAAGCCTGGTAGGAGACGTTGCACCATGCAGCGGAAAACCTAGCTCGCGGGCAATGGAATGGCAAAATCTCGTATCAGCGCAGCTATTGCCGTAAAACAAAGTATTTTTGGGGATCGTTCCTTCTGTTTTATTTCCAAAGGATCCGCTTTTAAGCTGGTACGCCCCATCACCATAAAAGGTCGTGCGATTTTCACCGCCTGCTGCCTGCAATTTAAGATGCTGCTCTGAATGCGGTTGCAGTACACGTAAGTTGTTTGAACGAACCTTACTCGCATCATTGGTAAACCACAGCACAGGCTCATACGATGAGCAGAGCTGCACTCGTTGCTTACATGCCCAGTGCGTTGGCGATGGGGGCTTACTGCGATTCACCCACTGAAGCCTGTCCATGAGCTCAAGCCCCAGCTTGTCACATAATGCCAGTGTCAGACGCTCCAGATACAGAGAACGTGAAGGCCTGCCCCTATTAAAGCTATCTTGAGTGATATTCAATGCCACACTTGCGCCGGGTACAAGCTGTTTCACGATCGGTTCGAGGATACGCAGAAGCCAGTCAATATAAACCTGCTCGCCACGCCCCCCGCCATGCCCGTAGTCTCTTGAATTTCGAAGGAGGTAAGGCGGCGAGGTCAGGCAAAGATGAATTTGCTCTGTGATATTGCTGAAGAAGGCATAGGCGTTTCCAAAAACCGATGCCCCAAGAGAAGTTGAGAAACCGACAACACAGAGCTTTTCCCATGACTCGTGTAGGTTTGTTTTCGTCTTAGAGGAGTATCTCCAGACGCCCCGTTTTTCTGGAACGCGTTCGATGACTCCGGCCTGCCGAAGAGTCTGCTGAAACCAGCGTACTTTGTGTTTGACGCCGCTGGTTCTGGTTTTATCTGACCCAAATTCTTTCAGTTCGTGCAATTCGGCATCCGACATGCCAGTTTCACGCTGCACTTCGCGATAAAGCTCGTCGTTGCTCAACGGCAATTCGGAGGCTGCGTAGATCCGTGCAATTAAATCCGTAGAAATCGTGCTCATCAGCCATCCTTAATGGAGATGCAGTTTAAATATCGGCCTGATGGTTGGAAGGGGGATTACTAAATCAAACCGATCTGTTTATTTATAGGCTTTGTCAGGTCATGCAGCACAGCTGGGCATGCGCAAAGAGACCCAGTCTTCTTTAGCGGAGACACCTTCAAAAGTTGTACTCAATCAGCCCCAAGATTTTGAAACTCAATGTGCTTTTGCTCACACTCCTCCCTGCCCCACGAGCCCTGCCATTCACAGATGTCCCGGTACTTAATTTCCAGCTTATCCATCTGTGAGAGGTTAGCTGTTGCGAAGTCTGGCCATATGTCGTGCCAGCATGCGTTGTACGTGACGCCTGCTGGTGGGCAATACATCATTGCATCAGCATGGATAATTTCAACGCGAGGATCGTTTGCAAACGAGGCCGCAACGAGGTTAATAACGTCCTGTTCTTTTTCAATTACTGTTACATGGGTTACATCTTCTTTTTGAAGAATGGCGTGAAGCACCATCCCCAGACCAAGACCATTAATGAGCACGCGCCCGGTGGCTCGCTCTAAAAAATCCTGGCAGGTTCTGATCTCCATCGGGGTATTGGACATCACCACATCCCAGCCGTTGGACAAACGCCGATATCTACCGGGCGGGATAAACTCGTCTGTATTACCTGTATACTCGGCACGAAGGGCGAGGCTCATCGCCTTATCTGCGGTAATTTCGAATGTGTCCAGTTTCCAGGTTCCGGACGTGCCGTCTTTAACGGGTAAATCAGAAAAGCAGCTCTTCATCAAGGCAACCAAAATTCCAGTAATGTTGTTACGCTGAACCTATCACAAACCTGCTCTTAATACAGTTATCAGGAGTGACAGCGATCTTTGAGGAATCGTTTAAATCACGGGCATCCTGTAGCGGACGCCCGATATTTAATCAAATGTCGCAGGTGTTAAAGGAAGCGTTGCAAAGTTGCAACGTCTTCTGGAGCAACCTCCACGCAGCTCCTGACACTGTAGTGATTTTCGCCGTTGTAGTCGTAAACCCCACCGTCTTCAAAACTCAGCTGTTCAAGCTCGCCATGGCACTCTGAAATGAGTGCCGTCTGGCAAGCATTTTTCTCACAATCGCTGACGAGTAACCGAACATAGCTATTCTCATGGTCGCCGTTTCGGTTCTGGATTTTAACGATAAAGTGTTTTTCAGACATTTGTGCCTCCAGCACAGTTTGAGGTTAATTTAGCGTTGCCCCGGCTCACCGGGGCAAGAATAAATCAACCCTTAATGAAACTGTGCCCCCAGGTGTTAGGCTTAAATGCCTGCTCTTTGATATATGTTTTCATTACCTTGCAGGTTTTTTTCAGGGCTTTGGTATTGGCATCGGTTACTGAGATAAAATGGCGAGAATAACGGTTTTCCCGGTATTGCTTATCAGCGTTTGGGTCAATTGCTTCGCTTTGCAGGAGTCCTTCGTGCCTGCCAATTACTATTACGTAGTTCATTTCACCTGAAACACGATCCGTGAGTAATTGAATGGAAATATCAGTCGCTCGCGTGGCCTGGCTAGCAGAAATTTTTGCATGTAAGAAAGCTCCCTTTCGAAAGTTGGCCGGAGTCAAACCTGTAATATCCTCGGTGCTAAAATTAAGTGAAGATAGAGTTGAAAATAAATCACAGCTAATGACTTCAGTATTATTAGACATAACCCGGCTCCGCTCATATTCATGTTAAGGTAATTATATCAGGTTGATAGCATTACCTAATAACTTGGTGGCAAAAAGTTGTGGTTTTTGATTAACTAAAATTGATGTTCTCAATACTGCTCAAGAATTCTTTCTTTACACCCGGAGTAAAAGGTATACGTTCAATGTATTTATAAAGCGTCGCAAAGGTTTTGGTTTCAATGTTTCGTGAAATAACATCATCAATCGGGTCTTCGAACATATTAATAAAAACATCAATATGCTGCTCTCCGCTTTCTGAAGCTAAAGAGAGAATACAGACCACTTCAATGTAGCGGTTATCCTGCTCTGCAATGAACAACCAGTGCCCTTCGTTAAAGGCTGGTGCAGCACTGAAGCGTTTTACAACAATTTCTGAAAGAGCATATCCTGCCTGATCCAACAGATTAATAAAGTTGAGTTGAGTTGAAACCACGTCTAACGCTTTCATAAAACCTCCTTTTCATCTGTACTTATTATACTGTTACCCATCCCCCCAGCTAATAACCTCCCAGCAAACTTTCAAAAAAAATACCACCTTTAATTAGAATTGAACACATCCTTTTTAAATAACAAAAAGGATTATGAAACCCACAATGTTTGTGATGTGCCACCAAGGAAAAGTAACTTTTATGTGCTCATAAATCTTATTTCGTATTCACTTTCCTTTGTCTTTCGGTCGTAGATTATCAGGGGAAGCATAAGAAGAATATGTGAGGTTTAAGCAAATGCGGTGATCGGGCATTATAATTTGGTGAGGCTATTATAAGTGGATAAAGATAGTCGTAGGTATAGGATCAGGTTAAATTGCATTTTCCCGGTTGCCTTCCCTGGCCTACCGGTTTCAGCTCAGATACTAAGACCAGCGGTAATACTTAAAATATTCCTCATTTGCAGCTATAAACTCCCTCAAACCGTTCATTAATCCCTTCTCAAACGCTGTCACGATAAACCGGTAACCGTCCAGTGTTTCAATGTAGTAAATACCGCCTGGTGTAATTCCAACATGCAACACCTCGGCTGTCATCATAAACTGGCCTTCCGGAAAATCATGCGAAAGGTAAATGAAACCAGTAGTGGCCGATGCGGGTGTGGCATTCACTAAGACCCCGTTAAACTGCTGCCCGTGCCTCGCCGGTACAAGCTCACTTCCCCTGGTTGACTTATCAAGCAGCCTCTTAACATCTTTTTCTTCTTTTAACGAGGTATAGACCCGCACATCACTGTCATCACCTGGGCGAGAGCCGGTGCCAACATGAGCAAGACGACGGTAAGCACTGCGCATATTAACGTGGCAGGATGCCCCTGCTCTACCCTGAAGCCTTACGCCAAAGTCTTCGCAAAGTAACAAAATCTGACGTAGCTGGTTTTCATGCACGGACGCTGAGAGTGAAAGATTGAAACAGGAAAAGGTCAGTTCTAAAACCTTTTCGCGTTTGTCATTGAAATGAGCTTCCAGCCTGATGACTGGCTTTTCCGACATTGCAAAAGCTTTGTCCGTTACTCTGTACCGGCATTCATCTCCGAAACATTCTTTAACAACGCTGGCTATGACCGTGTCGTGTTCTCCATCTTCCGGAGCTGGCACAAAGATTTCAAATTGTGCCGGTGTATCCGGCTCAAGCAGAACGGGATAGAGACGCGGAGAATTAAGCAAAGCGCATTCAGAATTAATGAGCTTAACCCAGGCGCTTTTGTCGTCCGGATCCTTAAGCTGCTGTCCAAGGTTATCGCAAAAGTCAACTATCTGACGGGTATGCTCATCCGTGACTGCACAGATCAGGTTAAGACCATGCGTGGCCATACGCAGTTCCCGGGTTCGGGACTGGGAATTGATCGACCAGGGGTTAAGTGAAAGCGAAATAGGGCTTATGGAAGGGACGACCGTCTCATTCTGCAAATCTGTAAGCTGGCAGTTCGCAGTAGGCTTCGGGGAAAGGGTACTAAATATGTAACTTGCCTGTTGTTTAGTACTGGCCTGGATATAAAACATCGCGTCCATGCTTGTATCCCGGGATGAAATTGAAAATAGCTTCATTTTTAACCTTAATGGATGAGCGATTTATAGTCATGTGCAGACAAATGAACATTATGTGCGCCATCATTCCATTCAAAGAATAATCGATACTTAGAGTTTACTCGAATGGAGGAATAACGGTTTGACGTCATTCTTAAGCGTTCATAACGCAAGCTGTTGGATAATAACTCCCGCTCACTCTGGACATTATCCAGCGTTTCAAGTCGACACAGAATTGCGTTAATAATTTCAGAAGGAATACCTGCCGTTGTTTTTCCATTACGGAAGAACTTTTCAAGCCGTCTGTCTTTAAATGAATGGATCATAGTTCCTCCGTAATAATTGACCTTAAAATTAAATTAAAAGGGCTTTGAATTAATGAATACCTAAAATGCGGGCGGCAACTGCCAGCTGCTTATCACTTAACTGACGCTGGTGGGTTAAAGAAGACTTAAGGCTTTCCAGAAAATTATTACTACTGGATTGTTGGGTGATTGCATCAACCATTTTTTGATGAGACCTGCACCATGCTGTGAACGCAGAACTGTGGGCGCTTTCAGTCCTTAAACGCTCGTCTTGCAGGGATGCTGACACTTTGCGGGCAGCTTGCGCATTAATGCGGTACAGCGCATTCAGCGTGTAAGCAGTACGGGTCGTTTCGAGGCTGTAACCCGTGGCTTTACAAGCCATACAGCGACTTCTATAAAAATGCTTACGCTCTCCCCGCCCATTGCATTTATCGCAAACAATACGAAAAGTATATTCCGCAGTACCTTTTACAGAATCAACACAGCGGATTTTTGCGCTGGAGATTTCAATTCCACTGCGATCATAATATTTGGTCATAATGTGATTCCTCCGGTTAGTTCTGGAGTAATCATGACAGAATGAATCTACTGGCTAATAACCTGAGAGTAAATATTTTAAAAAAACATTGAGAGAGGGTCTGCAAATTTATACACGAAGGATTCAAATATAATTTGTTTAAAAAATTAAGAGCATTCTGAAGTAAAATTGCATCAAAAAGCATTCATGGATAAATCATGTACTGGTGCCAGCGATTTAAACGAGGACATTGTTCCGGTGTAATTACACAGTTTAGCATCATAGATTATAACCAAAAGGAAGGAGTCCTTCCCGTCTCGGGAATATTACTTTCCCGTTTGCAGTTTAAGAGACACTTAATGAGAAAGTAATAATTAAGTCATGCTCAACTCTACATTTTACATTGAGGATGGCGTAACAGGGTACGGCATACTACCGTACCCTTGTGTAGGGTTTATGTTTGAGGGAATTCTATAGCAAATGTGGCCGTGCCAGATTGACCACTTACAGCGGGAGTAACGGGATATGTGCGCTCTTCACCATTACCAAGATCCAGTGACAGCGATTTAGTTTCACCAGGCTGGACCGTAACTCCGGCAACCGTAACGCCGAACTGGGCGTTTTTCTGAACAGTCAGGGTTCCGTTTAACTGTCCGGTAATGATAGAACCGTCCTGACGACGCAACACACTGGTTCGGATGATGGCCAGCGGCGTGTTGTCCGTTGCTTTCAGTGCTACGGCTGTGGCCAGCGTCTTGAGATTATCCAGCATAATCAGGTTAGCTGGCTGGTAGGTAAAATTAAGCGTTTTAGTGGTCCGGTTACCTGATTCGTCAATAGCCAGAGCCTCCAGATGATACATCTGTCCCGATTCGTCAGTATTGGGGAAGATTCTGGGGTATTCAGGAATAAAGACATCCTTGGATAGCGGCGTGAATGCAAGGGTGACCTTTTCAGAGTTAGGTCCACCAGCGAGCTGAAGCGATATCAGGGAAGCATCCCCAGAGGCATCAGTAACGCTTATGCGTAGGTTCTCAAGCCCTTTAACCAGTTTTCCTTCTGCGTCTGCGCCATTAAAGCTGAACGCAATAACCGGAAGCGTTGAGTCAATTTTCAGCGGTGCATTAAGCGTTTTGGTTCCTGTGTTTCCAACAAGATCCGTGGCAGACACGCTAACAACCGTATAATCCCCGTCCGGTAGACCAGCGTATGAGAAAGTGGCGTTTTTGGTTTTATAATCGCTTTCACTGACAGTCACAGGCTTCAGGGTGAAAGTTTCCCCCCGGGCATTTTTAAGGGTGGCTTCGAAAACTTTGGTATCCCAGTAGCTGATGTTCCAGGCGTTGACGCGATCATTATCGGTGGCCGTCATAGTGATTGTCTTGGAGGCCTTGTTTACCTGAGCGACATTAACCACCGGTGGGTTGTTATCCCAGATAACCGTAAAATTACCAGCAAGCGCATCGAATATGCTGTCACCATCTTTTCCCGAGTAAAGATGCAGATACTCAAATCCTTTGTCACTGGTGTAGTTGAAGTTAACCGTCATCTCGCATGAACTTTGTCCGACAGGAATAGTGCAGAACCAGGCTGCATTTTTTACCGTTCTGAACTTTTGCACGTATGGTCGGGGTTCTGCGGTTACCTTTATGCGGCTAATGGTGGCGGTTTTAACGCTGATTGAGGCCTGAGTTAACCACTCACTGGTATCACTCCGGTACATCTCTTTAGCCACTATCTTCGGGGCTATTTCCATCGCCGGGGCTGGAGTGAAGTTGAGGGAGTTATGATGAATTCGTCTTACTCCTCCCGCCAGAGTCTGAAATTCATGATAAGTATCCCCCACATTTGGATATATGTATTTGAAAGTATAGATATTATAAGTGCTATCGGACGTCTGGAAATTCGAGTCCGCCCAGCCATATTTGGAACCGTTAACAGCAGTAAAGTCACTTTTCTTCCTTAATACCCGTACGGAAATAGGGTTCTGGAAGACGGTCATGCCAGACTGATAGGAGACCCATGATCCGGTAGTGGCGTCCTGCACCTGGATGATATCGTCAGGCTTAACCCGATCAATTACGCTTCGGCGGCTTAGTTCGCTCCTGTTTCCCGCTTTGTCATAAAGGTAGATCCCCACTTTATATTCAGAGCGGTTTTCCGGTGCCAGGGCATTGCTGCTTGCGTCGGCGACTTGAACGGTTACGCTACCTTCCACTGTATTAATTTCCGCTGGCTTTTTACGCTCCACTCCAGCGGCATCGGTTATGAAATATTCAGCATTAGCAAGCCCGGAACCTTTATCACTCAGTCCATTAAAGACCAGTGCCTGGACGCTGGCGTACTGCATACCGGCTGGTACTGAAGTGAAGATCGCTTCGCTGCCAAAGTTCCACCCATTTCTCGTATAACTTATGGTACCCGTTGCCGGAGGCGTTCGGTCAATTGCAAGCGGGTAATCCTGCCGGGAGACCTCCTTCCCTTGCAAGTCGGTAATCACCTCTCTGAGGGTGAAGCTATCTTCTCCCATCGCTGGTACGGTCAGAGTCTTGCCGTAATAATCAAAGCCTGTCGAAGATGTGGTACGGTCATCAACGGTAACCAGGCTGCTTTTCGTGCTCCAGATGAGGCTCCCGTCACTTTTCAGCAGACTGAGCGTAATATAACGGTCCAGACCGGAAATAACGGCAACGTCAAAGCTCGTTACCGGATTAATCCATACGGATGCAGGCGATACGGTCTTTTTAACGTTCAGGGTATCTTTAAAGCTGAATTCTGCGATTTCAGCGGAAGCTCCTGCGCTGAAACCTGCAAATGCAATAAGCAGGGCTAGTTTGATTTTCATGGGTTGTCTCCTGATCAGGTTCCCCATGATACTTTTTCAGTGTTCGTGATCTTTTCGGGAAAATAGCTATTTTTGATGTTTTTCTTTTCTGCCCGGCGGGACTTTTTTTGTTTACGTGAATGCAACAAAACCAGAAAAGTTACTTTTTGATAGGGTAAAATTAGGTTTCCCTAATTTCCAGAAGCAAGCGAAAGCAGAACTAGCTTAATAGCCATTAAGAACGCCATACCTATTGATAAATAACGCTCCTTACATTTAATGATTTGAGCATTTAAAAATGAATTAGCGAAAGAATTTTGGTTTGCTTTTTATTGCATGAGTAAAACAGTATTAATAATCCGGAGCCATTAGAACGTACTCTAAAGACTCCGGTATACAGATATCTTGCCAGTAAAAATGGCCTTACTCCTCATCATCCCCCAGCGCTTTTTTGATGGCGCGGCGGCGGGCTGCATCACCTACACGATATCCGACTGAATATACGTCATTCAACCGGCGCAGAATAAGATTTATTTCCTCATCCTGAATGTAGGCAGGTAAACACAGAACCACGTCGCCATCTTCATCATAGACTCGAACAACTTCCTTCTGCCCATCTCGCTCGCGAATAATCTGGACATGCTGAACCCTGGTGTATTCTGGGTTTACGCTCATTTTAAGTATCTCTCTGTAATTGTTGTTACCAGTTAGCTATAAGCCGGATAATTCTGGTATTCAGTGTTCTGCACAGCAATCGCCTGCTCGTGGATCATTGACACTGCCAGGCGGGCTTTAACTCGCTTGCTGGTGAGAAAACGCTTCACTTCTTTAAGTTCGCTGCCAGCCGACAGCATATTGAAGACATGCTGTTTGAGACTGTTGTTATTTTTGGCCACTTGTTTCTCCATCATCTTTGTACATGGTTATTTCAGGCTGGCCTGCCAGATCACACACGTTATCCATATGCTTTTGGACCCAGTCTGTTAGACCCAGACCTTCGGCCTTTGCCTGATTGACGTAACGCAGTTTACGTTCAGGGGTAACCCGCATCTGTAGTTGTGCCGTCGCTGGAACCGCCTCTTTCAGGGCGTTAAGGCCCCTCTGATCACGGGCCTGAATTGATGGTTTACCGCTAGGCATCTGATGTATCGCTCTCCCGGCGAGCGGTGGACAGCTCTATTTCTTTTGCGATAGCTTTATCTATGGCATCCAGCTGCATGGCAAACTTGATTTCAAGCGAACAGCGTAATGCCTTCAGGGCGCGTTCTTTGGTGCTGTATTGTGGTATGCCGTTCTGGCTACCATTCATGCCTCGCATGCGGCGGGAGGTTGCATCGACAACCTCTCCCTCTTCCCGTGTGCCGTGAACCGTAGTTCCGCTCCATGTCGGATAAACAGTGCCAGTGGCGGTGTTGAAGCTCCAGCCGTTTTGGTATTCCCCCGAGACCTCTGGTACGGGCATATCGCGTTCAACGCCATAGTCAGACCAGCGTAAAGCGCGGTTTATTCTGGCCTGTGCCACCAGCTCATCATACGCGGCTTGTTCTTTTTTATTCATCGCCATTTAGGGCAATCTCCTTAGAGGGGAATTAGGTGTTATATCGGTACGTAAGTGCTTTTCAGGCCTAATCTCTGACAAGGCCTGATGTGCCAGACTGCCGTTGCATTCACCGTTTTATGGCGGTTGACAGAGCCTCATTAAGAGCCGCAATTAGCTCAGGCGAAGTCGGCTCCAGATTTTTGGAAGCGTTCAGCAGCTCCTGAAGTGAAGAGATTTCCTTTGGCTGCACCTGGTTTGTTTCAGGTGCCGTTTTTTGCACTTCATCCAGTGTACGCTGTGCACCGTTATCCAGCACCAGCACCCCCCCGGCACGAATTTCTGAAATGGTGCGCAACGTATACATCAATTTATCCCAGACACGGCTACCAACCTCGAACCCGGAATCAGCTACTTTTTCTTCATTATGCTTTTGAAAAATTTCTTCTAACCAAGTGGTGAAGCGCTTTCCAAAAGTATTGGCGGCTAAAGAAGTGCAGGAATAAACCTGTTCGACCTGTTTTGTTCCATTTTTATCAGTGAATGTAATGAGACCGATTCGGCCACTGTTAACAGTGTAAAAGCGAGGTTGAAAGCCAGCTTTGAGAAGGTTTTCAATAGCTGAAAAAAAATCTTTTTTGAGCATCGGTTTCAAAATGGTTTTCCTTTTATGCCCGGTGCCGCCGGGGCGGTGGCGTTAAATATACGCCATGTAAGTAAATTAATTTATACCCATTTGATTGTCAATACAAACAAAAAAACAAACCATGTTTATTATTTTATCAACGATGCTATTTTAAAGTCCGTCTAAAATAAAAAACCAAAAAGTTAAATTTGAAGCCGTCCTTCCTAAATTCATTTCTTGCGCATATTAGCACCCTGCTTTAAGTAAATAATTTTTGAAAAAGTTGTCTGGAGGTTATTAGCTCGTGCATCTGGATTGGTAATATAAAGCCAACACAGAAAAGGAAAACAAAATGTATAAATTAGTATCTCCTCGTGAACTGACTGAGATTATTACCGGTTTACTGCTTAAACCTGAACTCCTTGGTGAGCTGGACTCACCAGAAAAGCATCGGATGTTTATGGCAGATTTAGGCCGCGTGGTGGCCGAACATTGTGGAGGTCTGGTAAACAGCGTCGTCTTGCCAGGAACAGAAGTTACAGTGTCGGATGGGTTACCGCTTAATGGCCAGCCGGTACGTTATCTCGGAATCAAAGAGAACATCCCTCACCTCCTTGTAGAGCCTGATGCTTCCTTACCTTCGCTCGCTAAAAACGTCTGGATGTATGCAGATCCTGAAGGCTGGAAAGAACATTTTGGAGCTGAGGAAGACTGCCTTACTCCTGAAATGATGCAGCTGTTCCGTAAAGGTATCCAGGCTCTTCAGAAAGAGCATGACACCCCTGAAATTAGCCTCACACTTCAGGACTGGCGCCTGGAGGAGGAAACACTGCCAGAAGAGGACAGTCAGGCCTATCAGGTCAGCGTTACCGGCCAACATAACATCCACTGTGAAGTTGTTAACAAGGAAGGTAACCCCTGTTTTGGTGTCATGTTCGAAATCGATCAGGGTGTGCCTGCCTTACACATCAACACCGGCGGGGATATGTTGCTCCACATTCATTGCGCCCATAACGGACTCGTTCTGACCCCTGATGCAAGCGGTCAGCGATTTGATAAGGCTCCCGTTGACCGCTTCTCTTATAACAGCCCATCCCTGCTGTTGTCTGCCGACTAACCAAGGCCAAATCTGAATTGTCCCGTTTAAGTAACCAACCCGCTGCCGCCAGGCGGGTAAATCCTCTTAATGGAGTTTTAATGCAAATCTCAACTGAAGTTCTGAACGTCTTATCTCGCTGCCGTGCTGAAGGGAACTTTCTTTTCCTGGCCGACCAGCTCGACCGCAGCATTTATGTTAAGACAAACAAAGTGCTCGAAGCCGCCGGTGGCAAATGGAACCGAAAAGAGCAGGCACATATTTTTACGGCGGATGCAGCTGAGCGTATCGAGCAAATCATTCTGACAGGTTCGGTTGACATCCCACGAGATCTGTTCAATTTCTTCCCTACACCTGAGAATTTAGTCACAGATATGGTTCTACGCGCTGAACCAGCTGCCGGGGAGCGTGTACTGGAGCCAGAGTTTGGTGATGGCCGCATTCTGAAAGCCTTAAAACTGGCGGCTCCGGATGCATTGATTACCGGGATCGAATTGAACGATGAGCGATTCCTTGCAGTGAAGAACGATAGTGTCCTTAGCACAGGAGTCGAGCTGGTGCATACCGACTTTCTTGGGTACCAGCCCGATGAAACTTTTGATGTTATCGTTATGAATCCACCATTCCTTAAACGCTCTGACGTTAAACAAGTCATGCATGCCATCGCAATGCTCGCTAAGCGAGGTCGCTTACAGGCCATTCTGTCAGCTGGGGTATTGTTCCGGGAAGACACACTGACAAAAGCGCTCAGGGAGCGAGTCAAACAACTTGGCGGACAAATTTCGCCTCTTCCGGATGATACATTTAGGGAGTCCGGAACAAAGGTCAAAACAGCCCGCCTTGAAATTGATCTTCGCCGCTAACTGACAAGCAACCGGAAAGAAATCTTAATACGAGTAGCCGGTTAAAGTTACCTGACCGGCTTAACTGACTAAATCAATAAAGAGTGAACAGAAATGACGCATACTGCCGTTTCTCAGGCTAATAGTGCTTTGCAGCTACCCACGGTGGAGCATGTCTACGCTCTTCTGAAAGCAAATTGTAAACCTGACCGCTTTGACGGGCGTGACGGACCCGTGTGGGGCCAGGAATACTCGTGGAATCTGGCAAAAGATCGCTTACAGGATCTGGAGAAATACGGTAAGGCATATGTCTCCCGTCATGAAGACCGTATGGGGGAAGGATTTAGTTTTGGTCCTGACCTGTTAATTATTCGCTAACGCTCCTAATGCCTGATGATATGGTAAGCACAACTGGAAAAATATGTTTTCAAAGCCTATGACCACTTTCACACCAGAACGTATTGAACAAATTTTGGAATTTGCCGAGGGTAGTAACCCAAGCGAAGCAATGAGTCTCAGAGCTGACGAAGTTGCTGTACTGGCACGTATTGGAAAGGCAGTTATGTCGATTGCGCCTGTTTATCAGTGCGAGTTTTGCCACCATGACGCAACCGGGCAACTTCAGTGGCACTGGGAAGATGTGAACAAAGCTTTTTATGATAAATACGATCCAGACAGACGCGGAAGACGTCGAATCCTCTATACCGCCCCGCCGATGCCTTTAGTTTCGGCTGACCTGCTTAACATGGCTTCATCTGCTATTGAAGACTTGCTCACTAACAAAGACAGAAGTGGTGCGGGAATGTGGAATGACATTCCAGAACAGCTACGACGCGCAGCAGAACTGGTAATGGATAATAGCCGGGCCGCTGAAACAGAAGCGATGCTGATGCGTCTTTATGTAGAATGTGACACAGGTGAGCGCAGGGGCAACGGCACTCAATCTGGCGTAGCAATGCCTTCTTGGCAAACCGTTGAAGAGGCACGTGTGTTGCTAGGGGTGAAATGATGCAGTTCTCGCCAGGGCAGTTTGTAATTCACAACAAGAAGCGCCTTGCGGAACGAAGGTAGACGTACTGACTGAGGTTCACTCCCCTCTCGACTGGTGGCGTAATGCCGCCAGGTTTTGATTCATATATGCCGTCCGTTAACGCATTTATATCTGACATACCTAATTTATCCTGATTCTTTTTTACACAAAGTAAAAGCATCACTTAATGCGATATGTGGATGCCGATAGTTTCAGGCTAATGTTATAAGTTTTGCAATCGTTGCCAGTTTGGACACCACAGAAATGTCAGATGTAATTCCAAAAAGAAAGATTTCCGTCCTGAACGCACAATAAGGTTTGTCGAAAGGCAAATTATAGATTTGTAATTTCGAGCACCATATGGAGAAGTTTTTTATACTTTTACGAACATAGTGACCTTTAGGAAAAGCTTAAAATAACACCAAACCTAAAGGGGAATAAGAATGAAACATCTCGCTTTTATTACTGCTGTAGCCGGACTCGGTATGTCTGTTCAGGCCCCAGCTCAGATATATGAATCGGCCTTTAAAGACACGAACGGTATTGAGATCCACGCCCCGTCTTCTCGTCTTATGCTTAATCCGGCATCACCGGTAACTTTGACACTTATTTCAGGTCTTGATCGTTTCGTTAATGTCAAAGTCACGAAAGACACTGGAACTGTCATTCTTAATACTACGACTACACGGACGGGTGTATCAGACCGACTAACAGCTGCTGACGGTAGTGAGTTCTACGGCAAAAAAGTAACTTTGCCTGCTTTGGGTGAAGGCAAATTTGTCGTTCAGATAAACGTGTTAGATCTCAATCAGAAGCCTGTAGCGACCTATAACTATAACTGGCTAATTGATGTCACCCCTCCAGCGGCAAATGCTCTTACCGCTAATACTGGTTCTGGCTCTACCGCTGGTGACGTGTGGAAGCTTGGATTAGAGGCAACGGGGCAGTATGACTTCACCTCTTCGGGCGTAAGTGATGCAAATGGTATTGATAAGGGCCTAATATATATTTACAGGCAGGACGGTAGCCTCTACAGCACTACACAGATGCAGTATGACGTATCCGGCCAAAAGATGTACCACACTTACTCTAAGAATTCAGTTAAGGGAACCGGAATACCAGACAGCAACCTGGATGAAGACTTTACTGCAAAAGTTGTTATCTTCGATAACGCAGGTAATAGCCGAACGCTGCCAACTCAAAAATTTCGCTACGACAACACGCTGGGTGAGATGACACTGTGGGCCGTTCATGATCCAAATACGTCTTCCAGCGTCGTACCCGGGGTTTCTAATTATCCGGCTTACAAAGCCGGTATGGTCGTTAACGAAAACCCTATTCGATTAGTCTACCGGATCCCAAAATCTAACTACCGTGCTTATTCAGAAGGTGGGCTTCAGTTCATCAATCAATATTCCGCCCCCAAAGAGATAGCTGTAGACAGCACTTATGCTTATGTTGAAATGACTCTTCCCTATGGCTCAATTAATGGGGATATGGCTCGTATGGCGAACTTTGGCCAGTGGGGAGGGTATTATCCGTCATACAGCCTCGTTCTAAACCCATCTGCAAACCAAACGCCTGCATTTGCGGGTACCTGGGTAGATTTCCTCGATGATAAGGGGAACTGGGTTAAGTGGAAGGATTTTGAGAGTGTGGCTTCATCACGACTGCCAATTAAAATTTCCCGACTTCGTTTTAACGTTGAAGCCCGGCCCTTTGCACAAGAGATCGGCGGTAAGGCGACCTGCACCATTCCGGCAGGAAAAACCTCGTGTGAAGCGCCTGAGACGTTTGATATGGCCTTGGGTACCCAGGGCTACAATAGGATCCTTTACTTCGTTCGCAGCATCAGCAATCCCATTTTGCGGTCTGAGCAATGGATTATGACACGCTGGAACAATAAACAACTGCCGGTAATAAACTCGATATCATATGACGAGACTAACAAGCAGCTGGATGTACTGGCGTCACTTGAAGGCGATGGTAACTGGTTCGACTCGGTCTCATTGAGGGAATTTTATCTTTCCGATAAGAACACCGGTACCCGGATGTCACCCACAGGCGTAATCAAATCTCGTATCTCAGGTAACTACACGATTGCTTATGATTTATCCCGTCAGTCTGAAGGAAAATACAACGTTGAGGTCAACATCAGGGACTTCTTCCAGAACCAGACCAATAAAACTTTCGGAGAAATTGCTCTGGATAACACTCCTCCGACAGTGGCCATAACATTCGACGGAAAGCCGGTAAAAGACGATACGGTAGTGTACGGCCTGGAGAACCTCAGGATCGCTCTGGCAGATAATCTGACAACCCCGAGGATAACCCGTCTTCAGCTCGTAGGTGGCCCCACAGCTGATAACGTTGAGCTTACGTGGTCACCGGCAGGCAAAGATACATACATGCCTGAGTATCCGAGGCTGTTCCCAAATTTCGAACCATCTGAAAATTATTCAATTAGCGTAACAGTTGCCGATAGTCAGTCGAATACCAAAACCTATACTCAGAAGTTCAGTTATCTACCGAATAACCTTGTGCAGTTACATAATCTACGCACATTATCGGTCAGTTCGCCTCTCAAAACGACAGATGGCGTACCCCTTGCGTACCTGTCCACTAACGTTCTGCGTAAGACAAATGGAGAAATTGCTAAAGGGGTCCAGAACGCAACGCTGACTGTGCGGAAGGATGCAGCCTTCGGTATTAAATTTAACGGGGCACAGGCGGCTCCAGGTGAGTCAGTTGAGGTGCAAATAGATATGGGCCAGGGGGATAATCTTCTGTTACCCGTTTATCCTTCCGAAAATGGGAAAGTTGGCACCTCAGAATTCATGATTCAGATCGACGAGTTGAAGTAACTACCCGGAGCCGACAGTAAAACTGACGGCTTCAATTTTACTGCCCTCCTTGACTCCGATCAGCCAGTACGTCTTCAGAGATTCGCAAGGAAGAACCGAAAGAAAAGTTACTTTAATCGTACGTTTCCAGCGATGCTTTTAAAAGACAATGCACACTCGTTGATTACGACAATGGGAGTGAGTGTCGAAACCCTTGAGTAAGGATACCCGGTAAATATACAGCCCCGGGGATCCTCTTCCTTCAACCGGGGATGACAACGGTAGTGAGTCCGGCAACTCACTCCCGTTGTCACTTCTCTGACATATCGTCATACGAGCTTACTCAAGTGCATCCACAAAGATGGGATCGTTTTGAATCTAAACTGGTACTGGTTAGCCAGTCACTTGCATCTATTCCCCCGTCGATACTTAAGTGACAATTGTAGTGATCTGCAATACTGGTGTCTCAGAAACACTGACGACGGTAGAGACTCAATACCCTAACCCCTGACAACAGGAGTGAGCTTAGAGGTGTTACGCTGCTGTCACTTAATGCTTGGGAATTGCCTGACTCACAACCATTGTCATCCGGAGCTACTGATTAACGTTGAACCGCTGGACTTTAATGACAGTGGTAGTGATGGATAGGCTCATTTCCATTGTCGTCATTTTATCGGACAAGCCTCTTCGTCCTACAGGTTTAAGCTGACAATGGTAGTGATTGGATGATCTCACTACTGTTGTCACTCAGTTCTTTGAGCGGACCCTTCCCTCGGTTGGTCGGCATTAACAACGGTAGTGACTCGATTGGCTCACTGCCATTGTCATCGTGTAAATGACGTACCTTATCAGCTCAGCTGAAAGCAATGACAACGGAAGTGACTCTAATTGCTCACTGCCATTGTCGTCGTGTCTATTGAGAGCCTTATCAGTGCACCTGAAAAGCAATGACAACGGTAGTGATTCTAATGGCTCACTACCGTTGTCACCGTGTGTATTGAGAGGATGGTCCACTTAACTGGACGTCTATGACAATGGTAGTGACTTTAATAGCTCACTACCATTGTCGGCGTGTGAATTGAGAGGATGATCAGCTCAGCTGTACGGCCATGACAATAGTAATGACTTAATGAGCTCACTACCGTTGTCACCCTGTTAATTAAGAGGCTCATCTGCTCTTCTGGAAGGCTATGACAACGGAAGTGACTTGCTGGGCTCAGTGCCATTGTCGCCGTATGAATTGAGAGGATCATCCGCTCTTCTGGATGGCAATGACAACGGTAATGACTTAATAGGCTCACTACCGTTGTCATCCTGTAAGTTAAGAGGTTGATCTGCTCAACGGGACGACTATGACAACGGTAGTGACTTGCTGGGCTCACTACCATTGTCACCCTGTGAATTGAGAGGTAGATCCGCTTAACCAGACGTCCATGACAACGGTAGTGACTTTCTGGGCTCAATACCGTTGTCACCCTGTGATTTAAGAGGTTGACCCGCTCTACTGGACGGCCATGACAACGGTAGTCACTTTCTGGGCTCACTACCGTTGTCGCCACATAGAATGAGAGGAGCATCAGCTCAGCTGAACGGCAATGACTACAGTAATGAGCTGGATGAAGCATAACCATTGACATCTGGCCCAACCGGAAGCCGTATTCGCCAATCCAATCGAGATTCACAATGGCCGTGACTCGCCGCATTAAGTTCCGGTGTCCTCCCAAAGCTGAACGCACACTCGGAGGACAATGACAATGCCAGTAAGGTACACATCATTACCATTGTCACTATAGCTACCAGAGAAGCCGGGATTTGAATGTCGATGGTAGTGAGTGGGTCAACTCACTGCCATTGTCACCCCGTTACGATATTTTCCGTTGGATGTACTGGCCAATGAAGTAAAGCGTAGAAACCGGGTGTTAACAGGTGACTCAGGAGAAAGCGTTGAATTCGCAATCTCGATCTACATAGGGTGGTAGAGAACAATGACAACGGTAATGACTTTTGACTCATTACCGTTGACGTGAAAGAGCGGGCTGGGACTAACGAAAATCGAAGAAGTAATTTAGCACCCGGAGCCTGAACCGCCGGGTTAACTTTAGCTGGCGTTGCTGTTCTTTTTCTGGCTTCGAAGACTACGAATATAGCGCAGTTCTTCAGCGGTTAAATCATGGACGGTAAGAACATCATCGCCGTCTATCGGGTCAGCTGGTGGGCATAACTCACCTTCTAAAACAGAAGACCCTGAGTTCTCTTCTTCATCTTCAACCACTTCTAAAGGAGGCTGAGTATTGTTCAAATTCAGATCGGGATCCCGCTTATGAATCTGGAAGTATACTTTTCCGTCTTTCTTAATTTCGGTGTACTGGAGGTATCCTATCGATGCCAACTCTTCAAGAGCCTTTCTCACGGTAGCATTCTGACTATTTGCTCGTGTTTTGAGGTTCAGACGATTTTTCAGCCGAGTAAGGGATATCGGTATAGGATTTGGCGGTAATGACTCTATGAACGTATAGAGAGCCTGGGCGCTTTCCTTCTTGGCCAACTCCTTAATTGCCTTCAGCTGCATCAAAACCTTATGATCGTATTGATAGAGCTCGAAAATCTTAGGATCAACCTGAAGGACAACCTGATCTGATTCCGGGTCTAACAGGGCAGACTGTACCAGATGCGTTGTATAGACTTTGGACGAGTTATTACTGGTGAACGACAAGGTAACGGATGCTAACCTGCGTAAGGAGGCGTCTATACGTTTTCTGGACGCTGTAGATGAGCGATAATTTTCAGGCGTACATAGCTTGAGGAATTCAGTGAATTTTAAGCTTATCGTGTCATTGTTAATCGGATGATTGGCATAGGTTCGAATGATGCCCATCCACGTCTTAAAATCTACTGACATATCAAGACGCTCACCGACAATTGAAATATTGGTGAACCCCTCGCTCTCCATTAAAGAGAGCGTCTGTAACTCTTTCGTTGCGTCAAAGCCAACCGTTTTATATTCCCGATTTTGACGCCCCACACTCTTTGGTGATGGGACGAACAGCCCGAGCCGCATCAAAGCAATAGACTGCACCGTACGGTTGCTGTTAGGACGCAAAATGATGTCTTTACCTGATTCTTTCTCTCTAACAGAGAAAGCCCTGGTGACCAGGTCCTGCTGCTCAGTATCTTTCTCTTTAGTCATAATAAGTTATCACTGAATGTGTAAACAGATTGGTGAATAGTAAGCCCCAGCGAACTCTATGTCACTGGATGGATCATTGTGATGATCCATATCTGTGCATAAGTTCTACCTAAAAAAACGACTCCACTCATTAAAACTTGGCAAAAACTCTTTGCATACAATGACCTGCAACTCTTATCAACAACGGATCAGATCAAGTTAAAAAGATCTAATGAAAAGTCACTACTATTGTCGCTCTGATCACTACTGATGTCAAAAAACTCATTACCAACGTTATAATAATCACTACCAATGTCAAAATAATCACTACTGTTGTCACTGATCACGTCTCAGGCCTTGTGCCGTCTGGCCTGGAGGCAGCGGGGATCTCTTTTGATCTATCAGGAACACTAAGGTACTAATTATTGGAACTACCTTGTGGAAAATGGGGATAAATAAATGCTTAGTTCTTATACAGGTCTCAACTTGCCTCCCTGATAAAAACTGTCGTCAAAGCTAAATCACAGCCACAGGCATTTTCGGTGGATAAATTTTTGAGAAATAGAAGCATACATGCAGACTCGTGTCGCAAGTAATTGAAAGTAATAATTTATTTAAATAATGCGAGTCACCTTACCTTACAGTGGAAGTTTAAGTCTAACCTCACTACCATTGTCACTTAAAATCATTACCAACGTCGAAATAGTCTCTACCATTGTCTTTTAAGTCACTCCCGTTGTCACTTATGTCGCTACTGTTGTCAGTGACAATGCTCCAGCCCAGTAACCATGCGGCCTACAGCGTACCGGGATCTTCTTTGTACTCTCTGGCACCTTTGGGATCATTTATTGGATCTACATGAGGGATAAAATCTTTTGACGATTTCGTAGTGCAGTTATACCAGCGACTTAGCAAGACAAAAGCTGCAATTTAGTGACGAGTTACTAGTCTGCCCAACAAGAGCAATGCAGAGAAGATATGTGGTGAAATGACCATGGTAGTGAGTCTAATCACTACCATGGTCCGCAGTAAGCGTTACTTACGCAATGAACGTCGGACTGATTTGCAACAACATGGGCTACGGCGCATCAGAAGACGGCCGTTGTGCTTCAGCAAAACAGCCCTGCTTTATTTTAATTCTTCAATGTTAATCATGAACTCAGATCTGCCTGTAAGGCCGGATACAGCAGGGAAAATAGGAAAGCTACGGCTGTCCCCGAGCCCCAAATCCAGTTGAAGCTCTTTGCTTTCACCTGGCATCGCAGAAACACCATTTACAGTCACGCCGAATGCAGCGTCCTTACGGACAGTAAGCACTGCGTCCTGAAGCCCTGTAGCGATTGAACCATCCTTTTTACGCAGCTGGCTGGCATACAGAACAGCCAGAGGAGTATTGTCAGATGTTTTGAGAGAAGCATTGACAGCTAAGGTTTTCAGATTCTCTAGCCTGACGAGATTGTTTGGAAGGTAGTTAAATTCGACTGAGCTTTCTTTAACGTTGTTCATCTCATCTTTGGCCTGAACTGTGAGAGTGTATGTTTCGCCTTCATTAAGAGACGGAAAGATCTTGGGATAATTAGGTGCATACAGGTTGTTTCCCAGATTCACCCAAGACAATTCCACCGCATCAGAAACAGGGCCACCGCGAAGAGTCATACGGCTTAAGGATGGTTTAGTTAGAGCATCGGTGAGCTGTATACGGACGTTCTCCAGCCCATATACTGTTACGTTTTTGCTGATCGGTTTTCCTTCGTAGCTAATACTTACAGATGGTGCTGTATTATCAACGACAACAGTTTGATAAGGGAGGTTACCGGTATTGTTGAATGTATCTTGGGCATTAATTACCACGTTATAACTGCCTTCTGGTACCTCTTTCATGTTGAACTCATACGTGTAGTTCCCAGACGCCATATTTCTACCTGTTTGTTTGCCGGTTACGCTTATTTCTGCGTTGTTACGGTTTTTATCTGACAACCAAACTCGATTTACATAAACATGGTCGAAATATGAACCATCTCCAGGTTGATTCACGTAAACCTGGAGAATGTTGGTGGTTTCAATGTAATCAAATCCAGTGACGGAGGGACCCAGTGTATGCCAGGCTATATTCTCCCATATAGGGGCAAAGAAGGTTGCTTCGGTGGTTGACCTTACTTCATAGCCACTATGAAGATAGCCGGTAGTGCCATTTATAATATCCTGGGGCAAAGAGACGGTACAGGTTGTTGAGCCAGCTGGAATACTGCATGTTGCTCCGCCAGTGATTTTTTGATCATATGGCCTAGCCTGTACATTGAACCGGATATTAGTAAGTTTTATAGGCATATCAGATGCCTTGAACAGGTTCCAGTTTACGCTGTTGAACCATGTTCCATCAGCCTTTTGTCGTTCTATGGGTGAACTTCCCCAAGCCGGACTCTTTACAGAGGCAGGATCCCAGTTGAGCCAGCTGGCATACTGACCAAGATCTCCTCCAGACCATTGATATGTATTCACAGGTCTATAGTAGTTTCCATCTAAGGCACCCTGTGGCAGCTTAACTTCCACGTAGACATAGGTGGCATCTTCGGAAAGGACCTGTACTCCGCCATAGTTATTGGTAATGCTCATGCCACCATTTCGATATGGCTTCCAGTTAGTTCTTGGGATACGTATAACCAACTTGTAGGGGTTTTCCAGCACTGTAAGGCCTCGTTTAAACGGGACGTATCCCGAAGAAATGCCGGGTACAACACTGGTGCTTACACGTGAGTCATGAACTGCAAATGGCGTAAATTCTCCCATTTGATCGTCATATAAAAACCGCTGGGGAGGAATGTTAAGCGTATTTCCTGCCAGGTCCGTAACGATGAAATTGAAGGTGAATTCTTCATCAAGATCACTTGAGGGCATGCCAGCCTGGGTGTTCATATCTTTAATCCACGGATAGAACGCACGTTTATTGGCTGTGTCATAACTCAGGTTATTGTCGGAGACCACAGAACCATTACTTCGTTTAATGACAAGACGGATCTTGGCAATTCCACTAGCATCCTCAATACCGTCTGCAAATATAGAAAACTGGCCACTACCGCCTCGGCCCAACTCCCAAAGTGGCCCAGAAAGTACCATGTCGTAACCTGCGTTTTGACTCGGATAAATACTCTTATAGCGTGGAGGAGTTGTATCAACGATGAAATGATAAGTAGATGTGCTCACTACAGTCTGGCGAATATCCAGAGTTTCATTGACTACAGTAAAGGTCCCTTCTCCGAGCGCCGGTAGAACCATATCCTTTCCATAGTATTCTGTTCCATCGGCAGCAACGATACGATCTGCAACGCTCGTTTTGGTCGAGACGGAGGAATACATAACCTTTTTATCGCTGTCTCGTGTGACCGTCACTCGCTCGTACCGATCAAGACCCGATATCAAGTTCAGAGTCAAAACACCAGCGGGATTAAGATATGTTTGTGTTGCAGGCTTAATATTCCGAACAGCCTTATTGGTATCTGTAAATGAGTAGCTAAATACCTGAGCATGTGCCGAAGATACAGTAGCAAGGGCAGTTGCAACCATGCAGCCAATTAGAGTTTTACGCATATGATGCTCCGGGAATAGGTTATAGCCTTATTCTACGGATTCAGCCTACAAGGTCCGGTCGGATAAAGTGATAATTTGCCTGTTAAAAGAGACATCAAGTGAGAAAGCAACCAACGTACAGAATGCAAAATGGCGGCAGTGCATCTGGATGACGCAAAAGTAACTTTTTGTACCCACTTTTTTGGATTTTAGCCTTCAAAATGAGTATTCAACCAATCATAAAAGTAACTTTTGATAGACGCTGCTCCTTTATGTTTGCCAATTGTGCTGATATGTTTTTAAATTCAAGGAAGCGAGATTTTAAAAGCATCTGTTGAGTCAAATTTATGTAAAATAACAGGGTAACCATCACTTCTAGGTTGAGGAAACCCAATGTTATACATGCTCTTATGCTGTTTTCTGATGCTCAACAGTACATTCGTTATGTTCAGAGCAATGTCTGCAATAAGTAAAGGATCCGCTAAAGAAAACCGGTCTGAAATATCGCTGATAGTCCTAGCAACACTTGGAATTGCATCACCATTCATTGTCGCAATGATTACTATTAATGAAAGTATGACATCTAAAACAGTAACAGATTTTTCTTTGGGTGCTCAGTGGTCCGGAATGGTTTCAGCGGTAGCGCTAATGGGGTTATATGCTCGACGCGTTTGGAAAGAGAAGAAGTCCTTATTTACTGGCGCTTTCCTGGCCTCTTCCTTAATGGCCTTTATTTTTACTGACAGCCTTGTTTTCGTATCCCAGAAGGACACCGGCGTTCTGGCTACTTTCGTACTCGATAAAAACGCTGGAGATATTGATTGTAGTCGCCCGGCTATGATTGTCCATTACAGTAAAGGTGTTCCAACGGACTGGCGTTGCCCAACCAGTATCATGTTGATGGCGTATTCTTCATATCCTTTTTTACCTTGGCCTGAGTATAGCCATGGTACCAGCCAGTCTCTTACGGTTGTTATTGATACATTTATGGAAAACGCTGTTAATCTCAGTCAAAAATAATAAATAAACCTCTCTAGTGAGAGGTTTTATAAACCTGAGCCACCAATCTAATTAACTCTATATTTTTGTTTTAGCTTTTTTAAAGGTAGACTTACCGAATAAAACAGCAATTATAGAGCAAAGGCCTGGCGTTAGGACAAAAGCTAATAATGCACTGCCAAAACTTGTCATTTCAGGCACCACGAACCAGCTGATAGGCCACGTCAGGGCAGGTAAATTTAGCGGATCATAAAGCGCATGTAGAGCGCTTAACACACAGTAAAGTGCTAAAAAGCAAACTAGATAAACAACGATCCACATTTTAATTTGCTCAGCAATTTCAAATTTAGGACTGCCCATGCTTTACCTCAGTGGCTGAATATTGATGGTTAATATCTTTAATCACCCGTAAGCACTTAGTGCATACCTTAGTTCGATTTGTCTGCTTGTCCAGAGTGTATTTAACTTCAAGTTGACCTCCAGCATTAAGCAAAGTGAGCATCTCATCTTCTAACACGCTTCGGTAAATGGTCTTGTCCGAGAGTGTGCCCGGTAACGAGTACTCAACATAATTGTTTGAAACTCTTACCGATTTAGGGATTTTACCACTGAGCTGGATTTCATTCGTTGAAGGCATTACAGTTACTTTAATCACAGTTGCCGGTGACCAGAAATCCTGATAACGCACTTTATGAATTTTATCAGCTCTAAGGCCTAACCACACATTTCCGGCGATAAGAACAATAAGCAATCCATAAACTGATCGTCGAATGTTACGCCTTTTAATCACAATGTCCCCCATCCCTCAAATATCATTCTAAATAACTGCACCAGGATATCATGAGCGTAATTAAAAGAATTCTTCATAACCGGGGTTTTCAGTTGAGTTTGCGGACTCTTTACTTTGCGGTTTCTCGCCCTCTATTTGAGTATCCCTGACAGGTTTGGATTTACCCATGCTCCTCTGAAAGGTATCCATAACAAACTCAATATCTTCTTCTGGCAGGCTGGTGGGTTGGTTGCTCATAGGACTTCCTCTTGTTGAATACGTTCGGCGTACAGGATGCGAACCGAAACGGTCGTGTTTTCAAACTCGTTCTCAAAAACGTCCATCCATTCCGTCCGGAATTCTTCCCCCAGAAGGTTATCGAGCCCCTGAAGAGATAATGGAAGAACGGCTGCTAGAGATCCCCCGGCTGCGAGATGAGATGCAGCTGCCTGGAGATGCAGCCTGGCCCGGTTATCGGCAAAAGGTGGGTTCATCACGACATAATCAAACTTCTTCTGTTGATTAGACTTAGACCATGTGAGGAAGTCAGCTTCTGTCGTATCGTATCCCTTAGCCCGGGAGATAAGGCAATTCAAAGTATCAAGCTCGATGCCAGTAACGATCACACCGGCAGGGAATGATTTAAGCAAATCCGCATGGCCAATATTAGGCTCCAGGAGGGTATCCCCTTCCCCTGCACCGAGCAGGGAATATACATATTCGCTGATTCGGCAAGATGAAGGGTAAAACTGATGCGATACAATATCAGGCATCTCCCCTATCTGGCCGATGTAACGAATAACCTCACACGGATCATAGGAAAATGTCACATCGTATTTTGTTACTGTTGCCCCTAAGAACCGAAGGGTGTCAGCGGCAACACTCGAAGATTTGCGTTCGGCGAGAGACCCTAAAGATGTCCAGCAACTCCATTTATTGTCCCCGTCATTTTTAAACATTAGTTCAGAAAGCTGCATCCGGGTATCAAAGTCGATGCACTGCTTAAGTACAGGGAATGCCTCCAAAGATTTCTTGCTATGAGCCATGCGGTCGGCAGGTAATGCCAGCGGTACGATAGCTGATAAAATATTGTTAAGCCGCTCGGCGATATCAGGGTGGACGTCAATATGCATTGATCCATTTTTGTAAACCCTGAAACGAATACTGTTGCCATCGATGCAGATCCATTTTCTGAACCCCTCATGTTCGACCAACGCCTCAACCAATGATTTGGTGTTATGGATCGCCTTCACCTGTTCGCCACGGAAGAATGCGCATATAACGCGGAGCTCGCTCAGTGGTGAAATGCCAGACTCTTTAAAATCCACCCTTAATTTCTGCCAGGGGTATTTAGACGGCTCGCAAACTCCGGTAGTGATCATGCGGGTGGAGAACCCAAAAGCTTTGTTTGTCTTATGACTGCGGCTCAGAGACTGGAAGACGTCGTAAACCCTTTCTTTAATAAATTGATTGCGGTCATTAAGCAAAGCAACGACTGTGCCTACTACAGCGTCAGCTGTGAAATCAGGGATCACCTGAGGCGGCATAATATAGCGGTCGGCCGTAAACTGCTTATCCCATTCGTTACGTTTGGCATCCGACATGATAGGCAAAACATCAGTGAGTGCCATAACGCGTTTCCAGTATTCAGATCTCAGAGCGTTTTCCGCGAACAAGGCATCCGCTTCAGAGATACTGTGGTTGTAGCCTGAGAGATAAGAATAAAGTTTCTGGTGATTGTGGGTTTTGAACTGGACAGCCATGTGTTTCAACAAGCAGAGTTCATCATTATAGGACTCAACAAGATCCGCGATAATGCCGAGCTCTTTGCGCATATCTGGAAGAAATGTTTCAGAAGAGCTAACCACCAGGCTATGAGAGGTTGTTAAAGCCAGTACGCTGTGACCTGCATTATCGGGTTTAGCTTCAGAATCAAGAGATGACATTTTACCGGTCCTTTAGAAAAAACTTTTACCAGGATAGCAACGTCGCTCTGTAACCTAATAGGTTCAGTGACACGAAAAAGTTTTTTATGTCTCTGAATAAAACTTAAAGATGTCAACTCATAGAAAGAAGCAAAAAAAAAGCCCCGCATAAACGGGGCAAGAACGATACATGGAGGTTTAAAAAAGGCGGGCAAAAAGCCTGAATCCTTAATGACTCTGACAAAACCAACACTTTGCCAAAAGTAAATTATTCTGCGTCCGGCTGTGGGTCAGTATCCTGATCGGTCTCTTCCCCTGCCTTCTTAGCATTTTTTTTACGTGGGTATTTTGGCTTCTCACCATTAAGTTTTGCCTGACGATTCTCCGCACGGCGAAGCTGCTTGTTCTCTGATTCTGTGATCTCTTTTGAAAGATTTCTCAGCATCTCCAGAGTACTGCGGTTCAACGTAATGTTGATTTCTTCGTCAGCACTTGAATCTGTCATCTCCGGCAATTCAATATCCCCCAGTTTCTGTAATAAGCTGGTGGTGATGAGTTTGACGCCTTCTACGGCTTTTGTGGCAATAACCGGCGGAATCCGTGCTGGCTTGAAGTCTGAAGGTCTGACTCGTACCTGACCATGTTGGGTTTTTTTCACCGTGATGCCATTCGCATCGGCCTGCTCAAGTTCCGCGATCATCTTCTTGATACGTGAAATTGCTTCTGTTTCACCGAGCTCATCGATCAGTGAAAGCACGTTAACATACGAAATAGCGTCAGCATGAATCCATTTCTTGATAACAACAGAACAGGTTGTCAGGCGGATAAGAGAACTGATGGTCGTCGGGCTTTTATTTTCACGTTGAGCAATTCGTTCGAGTGACCAGCCAGCAAGAGAATGTAGGCGACGATAGGACTCGCCAAGCGCAACAGGAGAAAGCGCAAGACCACGGTTACCATCAATGGTCGCGAGCTCACAGCCAATTTCATCTTCTTTAATCTCAACGCAAAGGATTGTGATGTCATGATCTTCATCACATGCCATCATTGCGGCTTTTAAACGGCAGTGCCCCTGGCGAACAAAAGGTACCCCATCAATGACACGTACTCGGATAGGGTCTACATAGTCACCTCGAATGTAGGCATTCTTGATGTTGTAGATGTGTTCTTCAACCTCAGGGAGCTTATAGTAATCGTCACCCATTCCCATTTCGCGGGAGTTGAAGCCTGGCGTGACCTGAATTACTGAAGGGTGGATAGCCCATGCTTTCTGGTCACTTACTTCAGTACAAAGTTCAGGGTTTGCATCACGGAACTGTTTAAGCCCAGTGACGTAACGACCTGTGCCAGTAACTACTGAAAAGGCAACATGGGCCGTTTTAAAGACCTTGTCATTAGCTTGCTGTGTAGGTTCTGTCAGTAAAACACTCATAGGGGCTCCGTTACATTTTTCTGCTTACTTTCTGCGTAGCGGGGATACTACCGAAAAAAAAATCCATAATTTTTCGCAAAAAAGGTACTTTTTGAGCCTATTCTGATTTTTCACAAAAAAAGAGGGCTCCCCATTTCTTGTGATGGCATCAAAATCGCTTCATAAACAAAGACATAAATCCAAAACATAAAGTTCAGGTATCAGTGAGGAAAAATCTTATAAATCCGCAATGCTGAAAGTCAAAACTGTGCGTCTTAAACAACTTTTTTTTGCTCCCTAAGTTATTAGTTAAAGCCCGTGGTTAGGTACGATACCAGCACCTAAATTTCTCTCTCAGGTATAGACACTTTGACTCGACATCTCAGACACATGCCGATAATCAAATGGGCTGGTGGAAAAACGAAACTGATGCCTTTCATCAGCCATCACTACCCACACGATCATAGTTGCCGGTGGGTAGAACCCTTTATAGGCGGTGGTGCCGTTTTTCTGAACATGTTTGCACAAAATGCATTGCTTGCAGATAGCAATCCAGACTTGATCAACCTATACAGGACTATTCAAAGACAGAAAACTAACTTTATAAATCAGGTCCAAAACCTAGCGGATAAAACCTTTGTCGAAAAGGACTACTATGAGATGAGGGACCGTTTCAACAAAACCTGTATTTCTGGTCAACCGCTTCAAAGAGCGGCTTTGTTTTACTCCCTGAATCGCCTGGGCTATAACGGTATGTGCCGCTATAACTCAGAAAGAATCTATTCAGTGCCCTGGGGGAAACATACAGAACTGAAGCTTGACTTCAATAAAATAGACTACCTTTCATTTCGTCTTTCAGGTATTGAACTGATCACCGCTGGTTTTGAGGAGACTCTGGCCGCAACCGGCGAAGGAGATCAGATTTATTGTGATCCGCCATATGACAAAACAAGCAAAACTAGTTTTGTCAGTTACGATGGTAAACCGTTCAGCCAAAGCGACCACGTGCTGTTAGCAAATATGCTCGTTGACGCTCACAGAAAAGGCGCTGCTGTTGCGATATCAAATAGCCTGACACCATTCACTTTGGGCCTCTATGAAGAGCGTGGATTCGTCATACACAGACTCAGCGCTTACCGATCCGTAGGAAGTAAGCCAAATACACGGAAAACGGAAACAGAAATACTGGCCGTGCTGAAATAGAGTTAATTCTAATCAACGGGGCTAATCCATTCCTGAAAAGTTAATACCTCAGGGTGAGTTCGTTGAACATAAGGTATAAACTGAAGCTCTTCTATTCTCCGGTCGCCCCTCTTTCCTTCGCAAATAAATGAAATGAGTCCTTGCTGAGAAAGCCCAGTAAGGACGCTCATAAGTCTTATATTTAGAGTTTTAAGCTGTAAGTCGTTATTAATGTCCTCCACTTTATGAGAGCTCTGGCCTGAACGTTTAAGATACTCGTAAACCATGAAATTCGAATTTCGTCGTTTTAACAATTTTTCGGTTATGCATTCCTGAATGAAACCGCCAAGAGCATCTAAAAGCGGACTGAGAACTACCGGGAAAGTTAATGTGTAACTTTGAGAAGTTTTAGACAAAGTAAATGAATTTAGAAAGCTAAAGTTAAGTCTCTTTTTTGAATATGGAGCGTAAGCGACAAGAGTAGTTGACATAACAGTAAGTAAAGCTTCAAGATGTTCCACTGTTATTAATGTGGTTTTATCTGTATTTCTTAGATTATGGAAATCAATAAACGCTACTCTTGAACGGCTAAGCCAATCTTGTACTTTAATGTCGATAGAAAATTGCGATATATGATTTGAACATTCATTTTGGTTGATAGGGCATGCAGACGAAAGATGGTTATGGATTATCATGCATAGCACAAAAAAAGGAAATCGGCAGGCTGTGGGGCATTGAAAACCGGTTAAAGAAAGCTTAGACGTTTCATATGCGCTTACCGGAAAAGTAACTTTTCTTAACGTTGGCTTTGACGATGTTCTTGCATTTTTACAAATGAAACCGAGACCCAGATCATTGTGCATTTTAAAGTCCATCTCCATCATCACCTTTTAGCCTTAACTGTATGGTATTGGTATACAAAAAATTAAAAATTATAATTAATAAGATTATCATTTTTTTACTATTGAAAAGGTTGTGATAGAGGGGAATTTAAATGTAAAAGATTTATACTCGCAGATCTTTATGAGGGATAAAACCCATTGCGTAAGCAACAATATTACGTGAGTGAGTCCTAACGACAGTTTAAGTCTTGGCTCTATATTTAAGCAGTAAAACATTTAACTGTCTTGGAGTTTACTTAACTTAAAAACTGTTATTGCAGCATAATTTTTCGAATCAAAATCATAGAATTTTCTGACTTTTCCAGTCAAATGATAACGTTCACCCAATAAAATGTGATCCTGTTTATCGGCCGTTAAAGCGATCCCGTCATTTCTAACTTTACCAGTAAATGTAAAAAAATAACTCCCTTTACTTTTTGCGTACGCGGCCCTGACTTCAGTAAATGTTAGTTCAATGCTTATGACCTGGCCGATATTGTAGCTATGTTTTAAAATTTCTTGTTCATTTTCCGGAGTTTCAGACAACATCACATCAAAGGTTGTAAAGAAACAATCCAGCTGGCGTTCTGTCAAAAAACGGTTATTGTCTAGTTGCGCCAATATACTATTAGAAAACTTAGTGTTAGCCTTTTTTGCTTTCTCAATAAGTACGTGGTTTCTGGATTTCCATGCTTCGAGTGTTGGGTTAACACGCAGTTCCGGAATGTTATCGAGAAAGGTAATTGGCTCTAGTACCACTAATTTTTCAATAATGGGTCCAACTGTTTGCACCCCATGACACTTTTCACATACATCAGCCCCTTTGTGGCCTGTGCCCGCACATTCGTTACATTCTCTTTCGATAGGTGCATAATAATTTCCATCTCCGTTAAGGGATACATTCACTGAGGCTGGTACCATATGACCATCAAGAGTAAAGAAAAGAGATTTCATTTTCGAAACACCTCCAAACGTGCCTCTACGATTGCTACAGCTTCTTTCACAGTTTTTTCATAGTGGTCATGCCCTTCAGGAAATTGGTCAAAACGTTTACCGTGTTCTAACTCTTCCATGTTGCGTTTAAGGACTTCATGAGTTAGAAGCAAATCATTATAATTATCGATAAGAGTCAGCTTTATAGGTTTAATCACTCAACTAATCCTCGGGTTTTTATTCCTTAAGGAGATCTCGAATTTCCAGAAGCTCTTCTAATTTTGGTTTAGAAAGAATGATTGCTGTATTTTCGTCGTTAAGTAAAGACAATAAAATATTTAGCTTTTCATCATTCAAGATTATTTGAACACCATCATCAGAAAATATTACATTTTTACTATCAACATTTTTGAACAAGTGTGCACTATCTCTACCAAATTTTAGTTCTGTTTGAGTATTCGTTATAGATTCCGTATGTGTACTTTCCACAAGCTCAAGAAATTCAGATTTTAGCCGTTCTGTTTTCTTATGCGAGAGGCGCTTAATACCCAAAGTCTTACGTGTGACTGCCGAATTTTTCTTTTCTGGTCCGCCTTTATTTAAGGTGTCTGGTCCTGCTCCAGCTGCATTGTGTTCAGGTATGCCTACAATTTTGCTCGTTGTAGTCTCAATATTCTTAACGCCAGGTAAGAAACCTTCTATATGTTTTAAAACCATTTTGTGATCGTTGGAATATTTTAACATTATTTCAATGGCGAGCGTTTTTTTGATTAGATTTAGGCTAATCAAACGTTGAAGCTCTAATGGCATATCAAGGATTTTTAGCATATTACGAATTGCGGTAGTTGATCGTTGATATCGCATTGCTAGTTCTTCAACCGAATACCCGAGACTAACAGCATGAGCTAATGCATGAGCTTGCCCAACCGGATTTAGCCCATTGCTTCTGTTACCATCGAGGTTCTCAAGGTATTCTTCAATTTCGTTTTTATAATCGATTAAGATAACAGATAATTTTGGAATATTAGCACCTTCAGAAATTGCTAATTTTAAGCCATGAAAACGAGTATGACCTTGACGAACTAAATATTTACCTTTTCTTTTTACGACCTTGATCATATCAACCTGCCTTCCTTCCTTAAAGGCTTGTTTGATTGACACAATCATCGATTTGACAGGTTCTTGTTCGTAACACAAATCTCCGATTACCGCCTCTCGGGGATTAAATCCCTTTTCAATTTCAACTAGGGAAGGTGCGAATAAGCAGGTCATTTCTTCCCAAGCTGACTCGCTGATTAAAATTTCGCGGATCTGGGCCGATCTCAATTACGATGAATAGCTTGAATTCTAAAAATAGAAAAGTAGAGTTTAACTCTAAATACATAAAAACAAGAGTAAATGAGCACCCGCCGAAGCAGCCGCGCATGATGTTGATTGAGAAACGGATCATCTCGTACGCCGGAATACGGCTGTTGCCATATGACGGATGCGGCACACGCTTGTACGGCAGAGCAAAGACGCTGTCCATCTCTTCGGTAGAGAGCGGGATCGCCGGTGGGTTAACCCAGATATAGCGCTCGCCGTGCTTTTGCATCAGAGCGCGCGCGCAGCCGGGGTTGGTTTCATGGTGTAAGATGCGCGACGCGTGAGCGTAGAGTACTTTATCGCTTTTTACTTTTTCGTAAGACGGCAGCAGCACATAGGTTTTTTCCCACGGCTTCGGACGCGGCGGCTGCACCACCACGGCCTTTGCTTCCGCTTTCTTCGGCTCAACCGGTTTGTTATCCGCGCACGGCAGATCGTCACCGTACGGATGCGGGATAGGGTCGATTTTGCCCGGCATATCGATAATGCGGGAATCCACCCCGCTCCAGCCCGGCAGCGCCTCTTTCACCATGATCGCGGTGTTGCGCACGTCGCGGATCTCGCTGACCGGTTCACCCTGCGCCAGGCGATGCGCCACTTCCACCAGCGGACGCTCGCCGTTGCCAAAGATCAGCATGTCGGCTTTCGAATCCACCAGCACCGAACGGCGCACGGTATCTGACCAGTAGTCGTAGTGTGCGGTGCGGCGCAGGCTCGCCTCGATGCCGCCCAGGATCACCGGCACGTCTTTCCATGCTTCTTTGCATCGCTGGGTGTAGACGAGGGTCGCGCGATCGGGACGTTTACCCGCCACGTTGTCAGCCGTGTAAGCGTCGTCATGGCGCAGCTTACGGTCGGCGGTATAGCGGTTGATCATCGAGTCCATGTTGCCCGCGGTCACGCCGAAGAACAGGTTAGGCTTGCCCAGACGCATAAAGTCGTCTTTACTGTTCCAGTCAGGCTGGGAGATGATCCCCACGCGGAAGCCCTGGGCTTCAAGCATACGGCCACAGATCGCCATGCCAAAGCTCGGGTGATCGACATACGCATCGCCCGTTACCAGAATGATATCGCAGCTGTCCCAGCCCAGTTGATCCATCTCTTCCCGGGACATCGGCAGGAACGGCGCCGGTCCAAAGCAGGCTGCCCAGTACTGGGGCCAGGAGAAGAGGTCGCGATCCGGCTGGATCAGGGAAATAGCGCTCATAATGCTTCCGAAGAAAAAATAGACAAAAGGAGCGGGATTATACGCTGGTTTACCGGGGGAAATGAAGGGGTATTGTGCGGGCTGTTGCCCTCACCCCAACCCTCTCCCACAGGGAGAGGGAGAAAGCGTTTTATGGTGCCGGATTCACCAGCATCTGCCCTACCGATCCCCTGTCCATCATCTCCAGCGTCTGGCTGTGGAACAGGAACGGGAAGTGCGGCCAGGAAGGCTGGCCGTAGTAGACGAGCAGTTCGACCTGGCCATCCACCCAGACGGTATCTTTCCAGCCCCTGTCTTCCGGGAACGGCATCGCCCCGTTGACGTTGCGGATCAGGAATGACACCCCTTCAATATGGAACGACTGCGGCATCTCCGAGCGGACGGTCCAGCGCTCCCAGGTTCCCTGCTGGGCGGTGATATCAATGCGGTTAACGTCCCACAGCGCGCCGTTGATGCCCGGATCGTCGCCAAGGCTGATATCGCGACTGCGTACTGCCGGGCCGGTCACAATCTCCTGCGGCAGCAGGCGCATCGGCAGGCTGTCGGTCACCAGCGGCAACAGGCCGGTCGGGCGCAGCGTGAGCACCAGCGTGGAGACCAGAACGCTCGACGGTTCAAAGAAGCCACGAATACGGTCAACAATGCTTGCCGCTTCGCCGCAGGTCACGGACACTTCATCCCCGTTGGTCATATCCACGAGGATCTCACGACGTTCGCCCGGTGCCAGCGCCAGCTGTTTTACCGACACCGGCGCAGGTAATAACCCCTGATCGCCTGAAATCACGTGCAGCGCGCGGCCGTCGCTCATCTGCAACTGGTAGCGGCGCGAGTTAGAGGCATTCAGCAGACGCAGGCGCACCCAGCCACGAGACACTTCAACATACGGGCTTTGCGCGCCGTTAACCAGCAGCGTATCGCCCACAAAACCACCGCTGCCCGGCTCGCTGTACTCCGGCGTGCCGAAGTTATCCAGCCGCTTGTCCTGAATAATGATCGGGAAATCATCAACGCCGTAGTGATTCGGGATCGGCAGCGTTTTGCTGACCTCATCTTCAATCAGCCACATTCCGGCCAGGCCGTTGTAGACCTGCTGGGCGGTGCGGTTCGGGGTGTTGGCGTGATACCACAATGTCGCCGCGCTCTGACGAATCGGGAGGACGGGCGCCCAGTCGGCATTCGGCGACATCATGCGTGCCGCGCCGCCAATCAGCGGCCCCGGCACCTGCAAACCACTGACGGTCATCGCGACATTTTCCGTCGTACGGTTACTGTAGATGAGCTTAACGTCATCGCCATTCCACACGCGAATGGTCGGCCCGAGGTAGCGTCCGTTAATGCCCCATACCTGCGCGCGCGTTCCCTGGGTAAAGGACCAGTGGCTACGCTGAAGCGTGAGGAATAGCGGCTGCCCGCGACGGGATTCAATCAACGGCGGAATAGGCAGCGGCTGTTGCTGCCCGGCGGCGCTGGCTGTCCGCGGCATCGCACCCGCACAAAGGGCGATACCCGAAGCCTGAATAAACTGACGCCGACTGAGTGACATATAAGCTCCATCTGAAACGACTAACAACGCGGGAATTCGTTTTCCCTTACACGACACCGGGTCAAATCTTACCGGCGGCTTCTCGCTCTGCAACTTCTTTATCGAGCTGCGCAATATGCTGAGCCATCAGCTCGCGGCAGTGCGTGGCCAGCTCGCGCACCTGGTCTTTACCGTATTTTGAGGTATCTACCGGCGGCAGCATTTCGACAATGACCAGTCCGTTATTCAGACGGTTAAGATTAATCTTATTCGATGTATTGGAAACACACACGGGAATAATTGGAACGCCTGCCGCAATTGCAGCATGAAACGCGCCGGTCTTAAACGGCAGCAGGCCGCGACCACGGCTGCGCGTCCCTTCCGGGAACATCCAGATGGAAATCCGGCGCTTTTTAAACTGATCCACCACTTCCGCAATGGTGCCATGCGCTTTGGCGCGGTTGTTACGGTCAATCAGTAAGTTACCGGTGAGCCAGTACAGCTGACCGAAAAACGGGATCCACAGCAGGCTTTTTTTACCCACGGTTACGGTCGGCGGAAGAACAATATTTGAGGCCGTCACCATATCGTAGTTGTTCTGATGGTTAGCGATATAGATGGCGTTACCGAAATTCTCCGCCCCTTCAGGCAGACGCTTTTCAACCTTCAGGCCAAATAGCGGCGCAAGACGACCAAACATGTGGCCAAACGTCGCGACATGCTTTGGGTTACGCGGGCTGAACAGGCAATAAATCGATCCGAAAATACAGACCAGAATGCAATAAATAACGGTAAGAATGAGACGAACAATGTATAGCATAGCGACCTCTGAAGCCCTGACAGCTGACAATTATACTTCACCTGTGGCCAGGTAAGGACTTTATTACGAGCGCGTATTGTTAATCGCAACGCACGAATTAACAACGTTTTTACGGGAAATTTTATGGTAATTCCCCCTCCGGAAAGAGGGGGGATGAAACAGGTTACTCTTCGCTGTCGTCCGCTTTGCTGCGCGCCGGCGAGTCGATCTCCACGCGGTCGATTCGCTGGAGGCCGCGCATCAGTGAGCCGCGACGTCCACGCTCACCCACCACCTTCTGCAACTCTTCCGGACGCAGTTTGATTTTACGCTTGCCGACATGAATGGTCAGCGTGCTCTGCGGCGGCAGCAGGAAGAGATGAGCGAGGCCATCGACGCCTTTTGCCGCTTCCGCTGACGGGATACTGATGATCTTGTTGCCCTTCCCTTTCGACAGCTCCGGCAGATCGCTGACCGGGAACATCAGCATGCGTCCGGCAGCGGTGATCGCCAGCAGCATGTCGCTTTCGTTCTCGATGATCAGCGGCGGCATGACGTGTGCGTTATCCGGCAGGCTAATCAGCGCCTTACCAGCACGGTTACGCGACACCAGATCGTTGAAGGTACAGATAAAGCCGTAGCCCGCATCAGACGCCATCAGCAGTTTTTGATCGTCGGCCTCCATCAGCATATGGTCCACCGTGGCGCCCGGCGGCAGCGTCAGCTTGCCAGTTAGCGGTTCGCCCTGGCCGCGCGCAGACGGCAGCGTGATCGGGTCGATGGCGTAGCTGCGGCCCGTGGAGTCGATGAACGCCACCGGCTGGTTACTCTTGCCCTTCACCGCCGCCTTGAAGCTGTCACCGGATTTGTAGCTCAGACCCGGCGCGTCGATATCGTGGCCTTTGGCGCTACGTACCCAGCCGCTCTGGGAAAGCACAATGGTCACCGGCTCGGACGGCAGCATCTCGTGCTCGTTCATCGCCTTCGCCTCTTCGCGCTCGTGCAGCGGAGAACGACGGTCGTCGCCAAAGGCGTCGGCATCGGCCTGCAACTCTTTCTTCAGCAGGGTGTTCATCTTGCGCTCGGACGCCAGAATCGCCTGAAGCTGATCGCGCTCTTTTTCCAGCTCGTTCTGCTCGCCGCGGATCTTCATCTCTTCCAGTCTGGCGAGATGGCGCAATTTCAGTTCGAGGATCGCTTCGGCCTGGGTTTCGCTGATGCCAAAGCGCGACATCAGGGCAGGCTTAGGTTCATCCTCGGTACGAATGATCTCGATCACTTCGTCAATGTTGAGGAACGCCACCAGCAAACCTTCGAGGATATGCAGGCGCTTAAGCACTTTTTCCAGGCGATGGTTCAGACGACGGCGCACCGTATCGCGGCGGAAGGCCAGCCATTCGGTGAGGATCTCCAGCAGGTTTTTCACCGCCGGACGACCGTCCAGACCAATCATGTTCAGGTTGATGCGGTAGCTTTTTTCCAGATCGGTAGTGGCGAACAGGTGGTTCATCACCTGCTCCATGTCCACGCGGTTAGAGCGCGGCACGATCACCAGACGGGTCGGGTTTTCGTGGTCCGATTCGTCGCGCAGGTCGTCCACCATCGGCAGCTTTTTATTGCGCATCTGGGAGGCGATCTGCTCCAGCACCTTCGCACCGGACACCTGGTGCGGCAGCGCGGTGATCACCACGGCCCCGTCTTCTTTGGTCCACACCGCGCGCATGCGCACGGAGCCACGGCCGTTCTGGTAGATTTTGCGGATTTCCGCGCGCGAGGTGATGATCTCGGCTTCGGTCGGATAGTCCGGCCCCTGCACAATATCCAGCAGATCGTCCAGCGAGGTTTTCGGCTGCTCAATCAGGGTGATGGCGGCTTTTGCCACTTCACGCAGGTTGTGCGGCGGAATGTCCGTCGCCATGCCCACGGCGATACCGGTCGTGCCGTTCAGCAGGATGTTCGGCAGACGCGCAGGCAGCATCTTCGGCTCCTGCATCGTACCGTCGAAGTTTGGCACCCAGTCGACCGTCCCCTGCCCCAGCTCGCCCAACAGCACTTCGGCATATTTAGACAGGCGGGATTCGGTATAACGCATTGCCGCGAAGGATTTCGGATCGTCCGGCGCCCCCCAGTTCCCCTGGCCATCCACCAGCGGATAGCGATAAGAGAACGGCTGGGCCATCAGCACCATCGCTTCATAGCAGGCGCTGTCGCCGTGCGGATGGTATTTACCCAGCACGTCGCCGACGGTACGGGCGGATTTCTTAAACTTGGCGGTAGCATTCAGTCCCAGTTCGGACATCGCATAGACGATGCGGCGCTGAACGGGCTTCAGGCCATCCCCGATAAACGGCAACGCCCTGTCCATGATGACGTACATGGAGTAGTTCAGGTAGGCGTTTTCCGTGAATTCATGTAGCGCGAGGCGCTCTGCCATATCGCTCATTACGTGTGATTCCTCAACTCAGAAACCGATGGGTTTCAGGCAATATTGCCGCAGATACTACCTCATCTGGCGAGTTGAGTCACAAAGAAAAAGGGCCGCATAAGCGGCCCTTTCCGGGTTATTTGTTCAGCTTGATAACCTGCTTCACGTCGATTTCAAACTCGTTCCAGTCTTTATCGATTTTACCCTGGAGTTCGACTTTATCCTGGGGCGTCACCGTCACGCCGTTCCAGCGCTTGTGGTCGATCTCCACCACCACCGTGCCGCTCTCATCGCGGAAGGTGTAACGGTCATCGGACAGGCGCTCGGTAATGTTCCCGCGCAGCTTCACCCAGGCATCGTCCTTCAGGTCTTTCACTTTAGCCGCGGTGGTGAGGTTGGCGTTGTTATCGACAAAGCCACCCTGCTGGGTTTGCGTCTGGTTCTGTGTCGCAGATGGGCCAGAGAAGCCACCCTGTGCAGCAAAGACAGGGGCCGTGGTCATCATCATGATGGCAGCAATTGCAGCGAATTTTTTCATCTTTATCTCTCCCTTTAATGTCGTTTCACAATCCATTAAACAGGGTAAACCTTAACAACTTCTTAAGGGGAAAATTTATTTATTTTTACTGTACAGCAGGCGCTTGCAGAAGGTTTACTGACGACATCAAGGAGGAAATATGCGCATTTTACTGGTAGAAGACGACAAGCTCATCGGCGACGGCATCAAAGCGGGCTTAAGCAAAATGGGCTTTAACGTGGACTGGTTTACCGACGGTAAAACCGGGCAGGCGGCCCTGTACACCGCGCCGTATGATGCCGTGGTGCTGGACCTGACGCTGCCAGAAATCGACGGGCTTGAGATCCTGCGCGCCTGGCGCGAAAGCGGTAAGAGCGAACCGGTGCTGATCCTGACCGCGCGGGATGCGCTGAATCAGCGCGTCGAAGGGTTACGCCTGGGGGCGGATGATTACCTGTGTAAGCCGTTCGCGCTGATTGAAGTGGTGGCCCGCCTTGAAGCGCTGGTGCGCCGCAGCCACGGTCAGGCGCGCAGCGAGCTGCGTCACGGCAAGGTCACGCTCGATCCGGCAAGCCTTGTCGCCACGCTGGAGGGCGAAACGCTGGTGCTCAAACCCAAAGAGTTCGCCCTGCTGGAGCTGCTGATGCGCAACGCGGGCCGCGTGCTGCCGCGCAAGACCATCGAGGAGAAACTCTACAACTGGGATGATGACGTCTCCAGCAACGCCGTCGAAGTCCACGTTCATCATTTACGCCGCAAGCTCGGCAGCGAATTTATCCGCACCGTGCACGGCATCGGTTATACCCTGGGTGACGCATGAAACTGACCCAACGCCTGAGCCTGAAGCTGCGCCTGACGCTCCTCTTTTTGCTGCTGTCCCTGGCGGCCTGGTTTGCCGCAAGCGTGGTGGCCTGGCACCAGACGACCGACAAGCTCGATAAGCTGTTCGATACCCAGCAGATGCTGTTTGCCAAACGGCTGCTGACGATGGACGTGGACGAACTTCGCGCCCCGGAACGCATGCGCGAGGTACCGAAAAAAGCCAAACACGGCCATCTGGACGACGATGCGCTGGCCTTCGCAATCTTCACCGCCGACGGCAGCATGGTGCTTAACGACGGCGAAAACGGGCGCGACATACCTTACCTCTACCGCCGGGACGGGTTTGATGACGGTCGGTTGCAGGATGACAACGACGAATGGCGTTTCCTGTGGCTGACTTCTCCGGACGGGAAATACCGCGTGGTGGTTGGCCAGGAGTGGGAGTACCGACAGGATATGGCGCTGGACGTGGTCAGCTCGCAGCTGACGCCGTGGCTGGTGGCGCTGCCCGTCATGCTTTTGTTGCTGATTGTTCTGCTGAGCCGGGAACTGAAACCGCTGAAAAATCTGGCGCGGACCCTGCGCTCGCGCTCGCCGGATGCGACCGATACGCTGCCCACCCACGGCGTGCCGACGGAGGTTCGCCCGCTGCTTGATGCGCTTAACCATCTTTTCGCCCGTACGCAGGAGATGATGGCCCGCGAGCGCCGCTTCACCTCGGATGCCGCCCATGAGTTGCGCAGCCCGCTGGCCGCGCTGAAGGTGCAAACCGACGTGGCGCAGCTTTCCCTGGACGATCCCGGGGCGCAGTCTAAAGCGCTGGGGCAGCTGCATGCGGGCATCGACCGCGCCTCCCGGCTGGTGGACCAGCTTCTCACCCTGTCGCGCCTGGATTCACTGGATAATCTTGATGACGTCGAACCCGTGATGATGGCCGATTTGCTGCAATCCGCGGTGCTGGATATCTGGCATCCGGCGCAGCAGGCGGGCATTGATATTCGGCTCAACGTCAACGCGCCCGAGGTGATGCGTCACGGACAGCCGCTACTGCTGAGCCTTCTGGCGCGTAACCTGCTGGACAACGCCGTTCGTTACAGCCCGCGCGGCAGCGTGGTGGACGTGACGCTGCATACCCAAAGCTTTACCGTGCGCGACAACGGCCCGGGCATTTCATCCGATGCGCTGGCGCGTCTCGGCGAGCGCTTTTATCGTCCACCGGGCCAGGACGCCACCGGCAGCGGTCTGGGGTTGTCTATCGTCAAGCGTATCGCGGCGTTACATGGGATGCGCGTCTCGCTGGGCAATGCGCCGGAAGGGGGCTTTGAGGTGACCGTCAGCTGGCAGCCATTATTGCGCTGAGCGCAAAAGACTTTGCACATTCTGCTTATTTTTCCGCTCCGTCCTCGCGCGTAGAATACCCGGCATACTCTCAGCATCGAGGACAAATAATGAGCAACATTCTGATTATCAACGGCGCGAAAGAATTTGCGCACTCTAAAGGCCAGCTCAATGACACCCTGACCGAGGTCGCGGATGGTTTCCTGCGCGACGCCGGACATGATGTTAAGGTCGTGCGCGCGGACAGCGATTACGACGTGAAGGCCGAAGTGCAGAACTTCCTGTGGGCCGACGTGGTTATCTGGCAGATGCCGGGCTGGTGGATGGGCGCACCGTGGACCGTGAAAAAATACATGGACGATGTGTTTACCGAAGGTCACGGTTCGCTGTATGCCAGCGACGGCCGCACCCGCTCAGACGCGTCTAAAAAATACGGTTCCGGCGGCCTGATTCAGGGCAAGAAATACATGCTCTCCCTGACCTGGAATGCCCCGCTAGAAGCGTTCACTGAGCAAGATCAGTTCTTCGAAGGCGTGGGCGTAGACGGCGCGTATCTGCCGTTCCACAAGGCGAATCAGTTCCTGGGTATGGAGCCGCTGCCGACCTTTATCGTCAACGACGTAATTAAAATGCCGGACGTCCCGCGCTATATCGCAGAATATCGCAAGCATCTCGCGGAAATTTTTGCTTAACTGGTAGCCTGGAATTAGAAGGAGTTAATTATGCTTACCGTTATTGCTGAAATCCGTACGCGTCCTGGCCAACATCACCGCCAGGCGGTACTGGATGAGTTCGCGAAGATCATCCCGACCGTACTGAAAGAAGAAGGCTGCCACGGCTACGCGCCGATGGTGGACGCCGCCACCAGCGCAAGCTTCCAGGCGACCGCGCCAGACTCAATCATCATGGTTGAGCAGTGGGAAACCGTCGCGCACCTTGAAGCGCATTTGCAGACCGCGCATATGAAAGCGTGGAGTGAGGCGGTAAAAGGTGACGTGCTGGATACCCATATCCGAATTCTGGAGCAAGGGGTTTAAGGTTCGTGGAATTTGCCGGGTGGCACTGCGTTTACCCGGCCTTCAACTTCCCTCCCAGGCCCGGTAAGCGTTAACGCCGCCGGGCTTTTTTTATCACCTTAACATTCAACTGCTATGCTTATTCTGACTTCATGTTTAACAGGAGGATGGAATGGGACTTTTTAACTTCGTAAAAGAAGCAGGCGAAAAGCTGTGGGATAACCTGACCGATCATAAAGGTCAGGGCGACAAAATTACCGAGCACCTCAAGAAACTCAACATTCCCGGTTCCGATAAGGTTCAGGTTAACGTCACTGACGGCAAGGCCAGCGTGACGGGCGACGGGCTGACGCAGGAGCAGAAAGAAAAAATCCAGGTCGCCGTCGGCAACATCGCGGGCGTCAGCGAAGTGGAGAACAATATCACCGCAACAGATGCCAAAGATGAAGCCACCTACTATACGGTGAAATCCGGCGATACCCTGAGCGCAATCTCTAAAACCGTGTACGGCGATGCCAACCAGTACAATAAGATTTTTGAGGCTAACCGTCCAATGCTCTCCAGCCCGGATAAGATCTATCCCGGTCAGACGCTGCGTATTCCGAAAGCGTGATCGATAAGTCGGGGGTTACCCCCCGACTGTTTTTACCAGTACAGTTTCCAGCTCTGCGTAAAACGCACCAGTGCCTCAACGTAGAAGTAATCGCCCCAGCTCGCGCACTCATCCACGCCTTTATTGCTCGCCAGGTGATACACCGAGTGCTTAAGCAGCCCGTTGCCCTTCTCTTCTTTGCCCATCAGATAGTGCTTTGTCAGCGAGGACATAATCCCTTTCGCCCATTCGAGGTAACGTTCGCGATCCGGATCTGTAACCGGCAGATGTTTCACCAGCTCCAGCAGTCCACACACCGCAATTGCCGCCGAGGAAGAATCACGCAGTGCGTCGGTGCCCACCAGCGCCAGATCCCAGTGGCAGACGTAGTCTTCCGGCAGGCGATTGAGGAAGTAGTTCGCCAGCCGTTTTGACAGGGCGATCATCGTTTCGTCGCCGGTATAGATATAGCTCAGCAGGAAACCGTAAATGCCCCAAGCCTGCCCGCGCGACCAGCAGGAGTCGTCGGCGTAGCCCTGCTGGGTGTTGCCGTAGCGCGGTGCGCCGGTTGCCACATCCATATAGTAGGTGTGGAAGGTGGAGGCATCGTCACGAATGAGGTACGTCGCGGCCTGCATGACGTGCGCTTTTGCGGCGTCGGCAAAGCGCGGATCGCCCGTCTGCTCCGTTGCCCAGTAGAGCAGCGGCAGGTTCATGTTGCAGTCGATGATCATCCGCCCGGCCTGCTCCGGATCGGAGAGATCGCCCCACGCCTGGATGATTTTCGCCTTCTCGTGGAAGCGTTCCAGCAGGGCTTCCGCCGCCAGCAGCGAGAAGCCGCGCGCCTCGCGGTTTCCGGTCAGCCGCCACGCGGCTACGCAGGAGAGCGTGTAGAGGAAGCCTAAATCGTGGGTGTTGGTGTCGTTGCGCCCGGCGATGCGCAGGCCAAACGAGCGCACGTGTTTTTCCGCCATCGCGCGGAATTTTTCCTCGCCGCTCATCTCCCATGCCAGCCACAGCTGCCCGGTCCAGAAGCTGGTGGTCCACTCCACGTTGTCAGTCAGCGGATAAAAACCGTTCTGGCAGGTTTCCGCCGGGAATTTGTCGCCGAACTCCGTTAAATGACGGCTAATCAGGTCAAGAACGTGGCTGCGCGCCGAATTCAGTTCATCGCTGAATGCGCGGGAGTCAACGGGCGCAGCGATAACAGGCAGACGTTCTTCTTTGATACGACTTAACATATTTCGGTTCCTTCTTTGACGGCGTAATTTATCGAGTTGACGTTTCTGCTACGTTCAGCGCACGAGCCCCGCGCCATTTGCTCTGACAGGCGGATAACGTAAAAGCAGAAATAAGGGTAAAGGTCAGCGCCGTTGCGCCCATGATGATATAGGTGTGCTCAAAGCCAATACGGTCATACATATAGCCGGCAGGGGAAGAGACCACCACGTTGCCAACGTAGAGCATCGCCTGATAGCCGAGTAAATACATGGTGGCATTGACGCGCTTGTCGAAATGCTCGGCGATATATTTAAATACCGACACCAGCAGGAGACAAATTTCCAGACCGTACAGCGGCTTAAGCACTGAAATTAACAGGTGTGAATCACACATGCCGGAAATAATCAGACGCGCCCCAACCACCAGCCCGACAATTAACAGCCCGCGTTTGGCGCCAATAAAGTTCACAAACAGCGGGACCACCATATACATGACAAATTCCATGCCCGACTGTACGGTCCCGAGATAGCCGAATACGGCGTTGCCCTCATGAATATCATCAAAGAAGGTGACGAAATAGCGCGAGAATTGCTGCTCAGCGATAAACATCATCCACGCCACGCCCGCCACGTACAGGCAGAAAGCCCAGAATTTGCGGTTACGCAGTGTACTGACCCCAAAAAGTTGGACAGTTAAACACGAGGCACATAGGTCTGGGTTCGATATTCAATTGGACTCAGACCCTTTTCGAAGGGGTATTTTGGCTTTGACATATCAGGGACTATTCCATTTCATCGTCCAACAAAATGGGTGCAGTACACAGCAGGGCGTAAACGTCAGACGGGGCTATTTTCTCTTTCGTCAGCACCTCGCCTGCGTGAGCGGAGTTAGTGTTCACTTTCAGGCTCAGCAGGACAATCAGCATCACCACCGACGCCACGCTGCCGAGAATAAAGTTATACGCCGGTGAGAGGTTGAACAGCAGGCCGGAGAAAGATGACGCCACCGCCCAGCCGAGCGATCCCCACATACGGATCTGCCCGAACTCCATGCCATTCAAACGGCTAAAGCGGTCGGAATAGGATTCACACGCCGCCACGCCCGCGTACCAGGCAAAGCTTAAATAGAGCGCGCCGATAATAATCCCCAGCAGGGTATTAGACATTAACAGCGGCTGGTAAACATAAATAAAGAATGGCGCCATCAGGGCCGACATGATCACCACAAAATAGAGCAGATATTTGCTCATGCCGATCTTATCGAGAATATAGCCGTAGATCGGCTTGAGAATAACGGAGAATATCCCGTTCACCGCAAAGACGGTTCCAATCACCGATCCGCTCAGGTTGGCTTTCTGACCGAGCCAGATCGCCAGCAGACCAATACTGGCAGACCAGGTAAAGAAATAGAGAAAGATAAAGCTGCTGATTTTGTAATATTCAGTTCTGTTGGTTGTCGATGTGCTTTTCATATCATCCTCGCCGGGGTGTAGGGCCAGATTTTTATAATGTGAACGCCAGCTTACGTTCGCTTCCGGGTTCGCTAATCACGACCTGGTTATGGGTTATATTCAGCTGCGGCGTCGCCGCAGCGGGCTGTTTTCCGCCAGCCAGAACGGCGCAACAGAGCCAGCTTTCCCCTTGCGGGAGGTCAGCTTTTAACAGCGGAATGGAGGCGCACTCCGCAAACATAATGCTGCTGTTCGGCGGCGTGACGATGCTGTCTGGCTGGCGCTGAATGATCGGCGAAAGATCGACAATGACGCTGCTGCCGTTTTCAGCCAACAGATAACAACCGCGTTCGCGCACCTGATGGGCGGTTTTCATCACCGCAAAGCCGCCCTCGACGGTTTGCAGAGTGCGCGCGCTGTTGATACGGTGCAGGCGCAGGTGCCACTCCCCGAACGGGATCTGCCAGGTCGCAATCTGCACGTCGCGCCACGGCGACCAGCGCGAGAAAATGTAATTTTCATCCACCCGAACCTCGTCGCACTCGCGACGACCGCGGAAATAGTCATCTCCGTCCGCCAGCAGCAGCATGGAATCGCAGGCGGCATGCTTCAGGCCAAAACGCCCGCGCTCAAGGGTGAATCCGAAGCGGCTGGAGTAGGCAAATTTGGTGTATTTCGCTTCGGTGTTGACGTAGTTGTTCAGCTCCAGCTGACCGGCGGTGAGCATGACGACGTGCTGCGAATCTTTCGAATGCATCAGGATCTGCTGCGCATGCGGAATCACATGTTTTTCAGCAAGCGCGGGCAGCGGTTGTTCTTCCGCCTGCCAGAACGGGTGTGCTTCCGGCAGCGCCAGGATCAGATAGGTTTTCAGCGCCCAGTACGGTGAACCGGGGGAATTGTAATCCTCGCACATCGCCAGGTTCGGATACGCAAACCCCAGGGTAAGAATACCGTCGCGATCGACAATCGACTGCTGCTGCCACCAGCGCAGATGCCGCAGCACAATGCCCTTCACGATGCCCGGGGTGAAGACGTCCAGTTGAGAAAAGGCCACCGCGCTCCAGAAGGCAACCATGGCAAAGCGGTAGGTCAGGCTGCGGCCAAACGGCACCGAGGCGCCATCGGCGGCGGACCAGTAGATAAAGTCTTCCGCGAACAGACGCGAGCGCTCGCGCAGCACCTTCGCCCTCGCCTCGTCGTCACTCAGCGTGGCGTAAATCAGGCCGTAGAAATGGAAAGCCATGGAGATGTAGTAATCTTTCGGGCGGCCGGGACCGTCGGAATACCAGCCGTCGCCGAGGTAGTAGGCGTCCATCAGCGCAAAGCGGTGGTCAATGGCGGCCCGATCGTACGGCAGGCCGGCGCGCTTAAAGCCGAGCTGGACCATAATGGCAAAATAGTTCCAGTTGCTGTCCGGCATCTGCGCGTCGGTGATTTGGTTGAGCCACGCGTGCAGGTTCATCACCTCGCGCCCGGTAAAGTGCGCGGTGAGTTTATCCCCCAGCAGAGCGAGCCCCAGACCGTAGGCCGCCATCTCCACCAGACGTTGATCGTACGGGCCGGTTTCACCCCAGTAGCCGCTGCTTTGCGGGTCGGTACCAAGCTTAATGGCAGTAAGGTACTTCTCGCTGAACGGCGTGCTTTCGCCAGATGCCATCAGCGGAAACAGCCCCCACAGCGCGCGAGAAAGTCCCTCCATCTGCGCAATATCCGCTGTGTAATGGGCGCAGGTGTCGCCCAGCGGGAATCGTGAACGGTTCGCCGGAAATTGCGTGTCCAGCGCCTGTAAAAGTGCATTCAACGACGCCACTACCTCCTGGCGTGAAGACAACGGATTTGATTTTTCTTTGTTTGCCGCCCACATCGGTTCGCCCTCGTAATCAACTGCGGCAAAGCATAGTGAATCCGCAAGGGGCAGAAATGTTAGCCATGTCACAGGCATGAACGATGAATAAACCTCCAGTTGAGAAAATTTAAAAAGGTGGTTTATAAAGACGATCAGACGGGAAAAAGTTGAGTTTTATTGCACTATGCGCGACACGCCGACATCCGACCTTCTGGAACTGATCGCCCTGAATGATACCGTGGCCTCGTTCAGCCGCCTGTTTGCCAATACGGTGCGCTACCATCACTGGCATCAGTGTCTGGAGATCCTCTATGTGGAAGAGGGCTTTGGCGTGGCGATTGTCGATAATCGTCACTACACCATGCGCCCCGGACGACTGTTTTTCTTCCCGCCTTTTACGCTGCACAAGGTCATGGTGGACGAACAGGCGGAGGCAATTTACCGCCGCACCATTATTCATCTCGACCAGCACGCGGTGCTGAAGATCCTGCGGGATTTTCCCCAGACCCGGCAGCGCCTGGAGCGGCTGTCACGCCGTGGCGGCGAAGCGTGGGTCGCCGATTTAGCCCACTGTCACCACCATATCGACCATCTGTTTAGCTGCTATAAACCGCCGATGAACGGCGAGAGCATCGCCAGCCTGCTGATCGGCCTGTTCGCGATGCTCCCCGACGATCGCGACGGTGAGCCGGGCAACAGCCAGGGGATCGCCAGCCAGGTAATGTTCTGGCTCGACGAGCATTATCAGGAGAAATTTCGTCTGGATGCGCTGGCCGAAGAGCTGGGTAAATCACGCAGTTACGTATCGCGAAGATTCCATGCGGAAACGGGCGAAAAAATTCACGACTACCTGAACACGCTAAGGTTGCGTAAGGCGTGCGAGTGTTTACTCCACACGGATTCGAGCGTGCGTGACATTGCCGCACAGGCGGGATTTTCCGACGTGACGTGGTTTATCAGCGCGTTTAAAAAGGGGATTGGCGAGACGCCGTTGCAGTACAGGAAGAACCATCGTGCGGTTTGACGCCCTCACCCCAGCCCTCTCCCACGGAGAGAGGGGGAAGATCATCCGCTCTTCTTCCCCGGCTTTAATCCGCGGTGTAACTCGTTGATGCGCTTCATCGACTTGATGGTGCGCTGCGGCTCGGTGGAGGCGACGGACAGAATAATCATCTCCAGGCACAGCAGCACCGTGCCGTGCAGCGGGATTTTGCCCTTCTCGCCACCGCGCGGGACGTGGATCACTACGCTTGCCTCTTTGCTAAAGCGCGAGTCCGTGGCGTTGGTCAGCAAAATGGTGGGAATACCCAGGCGCTTCGCTTCGCGCAGCGTGGTCTGCCCCTCCCGGTGCGCGGATTTTTGCGCCATCATTACCAGCACGTCACCGCGCTGTAGGGCAATCAGCTGTTCGGCGAGGCCAATACCGGTGCGGTTGAGCGGGATCGCAGGCAGGCCTATACGGCTAAACAGTCGCGAGGTGTACTCAGCCAGAATGCCGGATGCGCCAATGCCAAAAATAGCGACCTGTCTCGCCTGCGCCAGCAGCGACACGGCCTGCGCCATCGCGTAGCGGTTGCCCGGTTCGGACAACACCGCGCAGGTGTGCTGATGGCCTTCCAGCACAAAATCGATGCTCGCGTCGACGTCGCTGGTAAGCGTGTTTACCGTGGTGGACATCTTCTCGCTGGAGGTGACCACCGGGCCAAACCACTGCTCCAGGGTCTGCTTGAGATCCCGCAGCCCACCAAACCCAAGCGCCTGAATGGCACGCACCACGGTGGCGTCCGAGGTGTGTAGCACAGCGGCAATCTCCATTGCCGTCTGCTCCATAACCGCTTCACGATTTTCATTGATATAGCTCGCCACCTGCAGCAGACGCGGCGTCAGCTGGTGCGCCCGCGAGCGGAGGCGGTCGCCGTAGACATCAATTTTTCGGATCATCGTGCGGCCTCCGGCAGCGGACGGCCCGCTATCTGCGACTGCACCTGCGCGGCCATCAGCCCCAGCGAGGCAAATGAATTTGAGATCGCTTCCTCGCGGGAGATGAGCACGTAATGCCCGGTTCGGCAGGCGTTGAGAAACTGACACCAGCCCGGCATCACCGCATCCATCGCCGCCAGCTCGTCCTGCGGTTTTCCGCCGGTGTCCCCGCGCCAGGTGGCAAAGACAAAATCAGCATCCAGCTCCGGCAGGCGCTCGGCGCTGACGTCGATGCGCCCGCCCTCCGGGATGCTCTCAATCAGCGGCGGGAACCTGAACCCTGCGTCGCGCAGCACGCGCCCAAGCGAGTGGTAGCTGTGCATGGCGTTGATTTTGCCCTGATTGGCCTGAATCACCGAGACGGTCAGTTTGCTCGTATCGATGGTCGCCTTTAGCGCCTCGATCTGCTCCTGATAGCGACGCTCCAGAATCTTCAGCCGCGCCTCTGTCCCGGTAAGCTGCGCCAGCTTGCGGTAGATCTCCGGCGCACCGCCGTCGAGGTGATCGATACTCACCGTCGGGGCAATTTTTTCCAGCTGTTCGACCGGCGTGTTGCGGGTCGGCTCGGTGATGATAAGATCCGGCTTCGCCGCAGCGATGGCTTCAATATCGATATCCGCGGTGCCGATGAATGTGATGTCGGAATTATCAAAATCGATGCCCGTCAGCATACCGCTGGAACGCAGAAAATGGCTGCCGTCCGGTCGGGTGCGGCCATGGCTGGCAACCGGCGGTACGCCAAGCTCGATCAGCGGAATGGTGATATCCAGGTCGTGCAGGGACACAATCCGCTTCGGGTTAACCGGCACCACCACGTTGCGGTTCAGGTCGTCAGTAAACGTCTGCGTTGGCTCTGCGGCTCCTACAGCAAAACCCACCAGCACCAGCATTGCAAAAAATACGCGCATTTTTATCCCCTAAAATCGATCCCGACGCTGCCAGAGCAGCAGCAGGAAAAACGGTCCGCCAATCAGTGAAATGACAATTCCCGCCGGCAGCTGCAACGGGAGAAATGCCAGCCGCCCGACGTTATCCGCCAGCAGCACCAGCAGCGCGCCCAGTACGGCACTTCCCGTCAGCAGTGCCGTTTGCCCTCCGCGCAGCAGCAGGCGCGCCATGTGCGGAGCAATTAGCCCGACAAAGCCGATACTCCCCACGCAGGAGACGCAGGCCGCGGTGAGCACCACGGGGGCAAACACGCGCAGCAGAGCGAGGCGTGAAGTCCGCACGCCCAGCCCCGTCGCAGTGTGGTTGCCGAGCAAGGCTACGTCTGCGGCGCGTGCGGTAAAGAGCAGCAGCGCAAACGCTGGCACTGTCCAGGCAGCAGCGATGCTGACCAGCGTCCAGCTTGCCGTATGCAGGCTCCCCGCCAGCCACAGCATCGCCGTCTGGACGTCGCGCACGTCGGCGGTCGTCATAAAGACCCCCATCGCGGCGGCAAACGCCCATGACACGCCGATGCCGATCAGGATGAATCGCGGGCGCGAGATATCACGCGCCAGCGCCACTACCAGCAGCGCGGTCAGCAGCCCACCGGCCATGCCGATAAGTGGACGCCAGTACGGCCCCAATCCCGGAAACTGAAAAATCAGCAGCAGCACCGCCGCGCTACAGCCCTCTTTCACGCCGATAAGACCGGGGTCAGCAAGGCCGTTGCGGGTAATGGACTGCATGGCCGCCCCCGCCATGCCGAGCATCGCGCCGCACAGCACCGCCATCAGCAGGCGCGGCAGGCGGATATCCATCACAATGTAATGCGCATCCGCCGTCAGACGTTCAGGATAAAACAGCGCACGTCCGATGGCGGAAGCAGGAATGGGCAGCGAACCGTGCGTCAGGCCAAAACTTAGCAGCAGGAGAGCGGCAAGCGATAATACGGCCAGATACAGCAGCGCCCTCGGGCGAACCAGCGCCGAGAAGGAGAAAAATCGTACTGCCCTCAATCCAGCCCGGTTCATTTGAACATCCTTGACGCCATAAGGATAAAGACCGGCGCGCCGACCAGCGCAGTCATCACGCCGGTTGCCAGCTCATACGGCGTAAACAGCGTACGGGCGGCGATATCCGCCATCAGCAGAACCAGCGCCCCGCAGAGGGCTGAAAGCGGCACCATCACGCGCAGGTCCACCGATACCAGACGGCGAATCAGCTGCGGCACCACGAGTCCGATAAACCCGATCGGTCCGGCAACTGAAACCGCCGCGCCGCACAGCAGGGCGATGGCCAGCAGCGCGAGCAGGCGCGTTTTCAGCAGCGACACGCCAAGCCCCTGCGCCATTCTCTCGCCCAGCGCCAGCATGTTCAGCGACGGCGACAGCCAGAGCGCCAGCGCAAAACCCACGGCAGCGGCCCCCGCGGCGCTAGCGATCGTCTCGCCGATGACTCCCGCCACATCCCCCGCAAGCCAGGTCCGCATGGCCAGCAGCGTCTGTTCATCCAGAATCAACACCGTGGCGGTTATCGATGAGGCAAATGCCGACATTGCCACGCCGCACAGCGTGACCTTCATCGGCGTGAGACCGGTACGCCCGGATGAGGAGAACGTTAGCACCAGCAAAAAGAGCGCGGCGGCGCCAGCTGCGGCTATCAGAGGGCGGCCAAACGGCAGCGACAGCCCGAGGGCACTCGTCAGCACCACCGCCAGCGCCGCCCCTGCATTCAGCCCCAGGATATGCGGCTCGCCGAGCGGGTTGCGGATCACTGATTGCAGCAGCACGCCCGCGATGCCGAGCGCCGCGCCCGCCACCAGGGCGGCGCACAGCCGCATCAAGCGCAGCCTGACGATCACGCTATGCTCAAAATTGCGCGGGTCGAAGTGGAAAAATGCGTCTACTACCGTCCGGGGGGCGATAACGCGCGCCCCGATGCTCAGGTGCGCAATCGCGCCTGCCAGAAGCAGCAGCGTAAAGAGAATAAAGGCCACAGATGTGCGCATCATGGTTTGTCGTCAGCCTGACGGAACGGCATAAAGAACGGCTTGCCAGTCAGCGGGTTAACCGACATATGCACGTCGACGTCAAACACCGCTTTGATCAGCTCCGGCGTGCAGGCGTCGCCCTCATGCAGTACCCCCTCAACCTTTCCCTGACGTAAAAAGACCAGCGAATCACCGTAATTCACGGCGAAGTTGAGATCGTGCAGAACCACCACCACGGTGCGCCCGTGCCGGCGCGTCAGCGTGTGCAGCAGTTCGAGGATCTCCACCTGGTAGCGAAGATCGAGGTACGTCGTGGGTTCATCCAGCAGGATATAGGGCGTTTGCTGCGCCAGCACCATAGCGATCCAGCAGCGCTGGCGCTGGCCGCCGGACAGGCTTTCAACCAGATGATGGGCAAACTCTGCCGTTCCGGTCAGGCGTAACGCCTCTTCCACGGCCCGCTCGTCTTCCTCGCTCCACTGGCGCATCACGTTCTGCCAGGGGAAACGTCCGCGCGAGACCAGCTCAAATACGGTTAACCCTTCTGGAAGCAGCGGAGACTGCGGCAGGATCCCGAGCTGGCGGGCGACCGCTTTGGTTGGTTGCGAGTGGATGGCTTTGCCGTCCAGCACCGCGCTGCCGCCGAGCGGCTGAAGCAGCCGTGCGAGGGTACTTAACAGCGTCGATTTTCCGCAGCCGTTTGCGCCCACCAGAACAGTCATTTTCTGCTGGGGGATCGCAAGGGAGATATCATCAACGATGATTTTTTTCTGGTAACCCGCGGAGAGGTTCTCAAGAACCAGTCCCGGCTTTTTGATGTAGTGAGCCACGTGAACGCCAACGTAAGAAAAAAAACCAACAAATAAAAATAAAACTCATTCTCTTTTGTGAGTTTGCCGCCGCTCCATGTAGTAGTCAAGCGAAGATACACCCTGTAAAACCCAGGGATAATTGAGCATCACCGCACAAATTAAAATTCATTTTTATTGATTATTTTCAATACCTTAAACAATAAATCGAAGCGTGTTAGCCAGAGAGAAACCTCTGTAGCGAAATTTTTATTTATTCCATTTACTACTACATGCCCTCATGCTTGAATGATTCTCAATTACAAGTCCGATGCCGTAGAGGCTAACGGACAGACCGTAAGGGCAATGACTCACACATTCTTCCGCGAGCATTTCATCGCAGGATATTTTGGGAAAACAGATGTAATGGCTAAGTTCACACCTTCATTCGCCGGGGTAAAAGGGCGCGCGCTCTTTTCACTCCTGTTCATGGCGCCTCTGGTGCACGCAGCAGCAAAAGACGGTGAGACGCTTACCGTCACTGCCGATCCTTACGCTTCCACCGACGCCACCAGCGGCTATCAGCCCCTGAACACCTCCACCGCCACGCTGACCAACATGCCGATGCTGGACATCCCGCAGGTGGTCAATACCGTCAGCGATAAAGTGCTGGAAGACCAAAACGCGACCACGCTAGACGAGGCGCTGTATAACGTCAGCAATGTGGTGCAGACCAACACCCTGGGCGGCACGCAGGATGCCTTCGTGCGCCGTGGCTTCGGCGCAAACCGCGATGGCTCGATCATGACCAACGGCCTGCGCACCGTGCTGCCGCGCAGCTTCAATGCCGCAACCGAGCGCGTGGAGGTGCTAAAAGGCCCGGCCTCGACCCTTTACGGTATTCTCGACCCCGGCGGCCTGATTAACGTGGTGACCAAACGCCCGGAGAAAACCTTCGGCGGCTCGATTTCTGCCACATCAACCAGCTTTGGCGGCGGTAGCGGACAGTTTGACGTCACCGGTCCAATTGAAGGTACGCGTCTGGCCTATCGCCTGACGGGGGAGTATCAGGACGAGGATTACTGGCGTAATTTCGGCACCGAACGCAGCACCTTTATCGCCCCGTCTTTGACCTGGTTCGGCGATGATGCCACCGTGACCGTGCTCTATTCGCATCGCGACTATAAAACGCCGTTCGATCGCGGAACGATCTTCGATCTCAACACCAAAAAGGCCGTCGACGTCGATCGCAAAACCCGCTTTGATGAGCCATTTAACGTGACCGACGGTCAGTCCGACCTCGCTCAGCTTAACGCGGAGTATCGGCTCAACAGCCAGTGGACCGCGAAGTTCGACTACAGCTACAGCCAGGATAAGTACAGCGATAACCAGGCTCGCGTGATGGCCTACGATTCAAAAACCGGCAACCTGACCCGCCGCGTGGATGCGACCCAGGGTTCGACCCAGCGTATGCACACAACGCGGGCAGATTTGCAGGGGAACGTGGACATCGCGGGCTTTTACAATGAGATACTGACCGGCGTGTCGTATGAAAATTACGATCTGCTGCGCACGGACATGATCCGTTGTAAGAACGTTAAGGATTTCAATATTTACAACCCGAGCTACGGCAGCCTCGGCAAGTGCACCACCGTCTCGGCAGCCGACAGCGATCAAACCATCAAGCAGGAGAGCTACTCCGCCTACGCGCAGGACGCGCTGTACCTGACCGATAAATGGATCGCCGTTGCCGGACTGCGCTACCAGTATTACACCCAGTACGCGGGCAAAGGCCGTCCGTTTAACGTCAACACCGACAGCCGCGACGACCAGTGGACGCCGAAGCTGGGCCTGGTATACAAGCTCACGCCGGCAGTCTCCCTGTTTGCCAACTATTCCCAGACGTTTATGCCGCAGTCGTCCATTGCGAGCTACATCGGCGACCTGCCGCCGGAAACGTCGAACGCGTATGAAATAGGCGCTAAATTCGACCTGTTCGACGGCATTACCGCCAACATCGCGCTGTTTGATATCCACAAGCGCAACGTGCTGTACACCGAGAGCGTCGGTGATGAAACCGTCGCCAAAACCGCGGGCCGCGTGCGCTCGCAGGGTGTCGAAGTGGATCTCGCCGGATCGCTGACCGAGAACACCAACATTATCGCCAGCTACGGCTATACCGATGCGAAGGTGCTGGAAGACCCGGACTACGCGGGCAAACCGCTGCCGAACGTACCGCGCCATACCGGCTCCCTGTTCCTGACGTACGATATTCACAATGCGTTTGCCGGGAATACGCTGACAATTGGCGGCGGCGGGCACGGCGTAAGCCGCCGCTCAGCGACTAACGGTGCGGATTATTATCTGCCGGGCTATTTCGTGGCGGATGCATTTGCGGCGTACAAAATGAAGCTGCAATATCCGGTGACGCTACAGGTGAACGTGAAGAATCTGTTCGATAAGACCTACTACACGTCGTCGATTGCGACCAACAACCTGGGCAACCAGATTGGCGACCCGCGTGAAGTGCAGTTTACGGTGAAGATGGAGTTTTGACGTAAAAAAGCCCGGTGGCGCTAACGCTTACCGGGCCTACGATCCTAACCCCCTCCCTGTGGGAGAGGGTTAGGGTGAGGGGACATCAGGCCTCTATATCCGCCATATCGCCTTTCTCCTGGAGCCAGTTACGTCGGTCTTCAGAACGTTTCTTGGCCAGCAGCATATCCATCACGGCGTTGGTTTGCTGTTCGTCTTCATCGCTGATGGTCAGCTGCACCAGACGGCGGGTGTTCGGATCCAGGGTGGTTTCACGCAACTGCATCGGGTTCATCTCGCCCAGCCCTTTAAAGCGCTGAACGTTCGGTTTGCCCTTCTTGCGTTTGAGCTGCTCCAGCACGCCCGCTTTCTCTTCTTCCGTCAGCGCATAGTAGACTTCTTTGCCAAGGTCGATACGGTACAGCGGCGGCAGCGCCACGTGGACGTGACCGTTTTTCACCAGCGTGCGGAAGTGCTTCACGAACAGCGCACAGAGCAGCGTGGCGATGTGCAGACCATCGGAGTCCGCATCCGCGAGGATACAGATCTTGCCGTAGCGCAGCTGGCTCAGATCGTCGCTGTCCGGATCGATGCCGATCGCCACGGAGATGTCGTGTACTTCCTGCGAGGCCAGCACTTCATCAGACGAGACCTCCCAGGTGTTGAGGATCTTACCCTTGAGCGGCATGATCGCCTGATATTCACGATCGCGCGCCTGCTTGGCCGATCCGCCTGCCGAGTCCCCTTCCACCAGGAACAGCTCGGTGCGGTTGAGATCCTGGGCGGTACAGTCCGCCAGCTTGCCCGGCAGCGCGGGGCCGCTGGTCAGCTTTTTACGCACCACTTTCTTCGCCGCGCGCAGGCGACGCTGGGCGCTGGAGATCGCCATTTCAGCCAGCATTTCTGCGGCCTGAACGTTCTGGTTCAGCCACAGGGTAAACGCATCTTTCACCACGCCGGAGACGAACGCCGCGCACTGGCGTGACGACAGGCGCTCTTTAGTCTGACCGGCAAACTGCGGATCCTGCATCTTCACTGAGAGCACGTAGGCGCAGCGGTCCCAGATATCTTCTGCGGAAAGCTTCACGCCGCGCGGCAGAATGTTGCGGTATTCGCAGAACTCGCGCATCGCATCCAGCAGCCCCTGACGCAGGCCGTTGACGTGCGTCCCGCCGAGCAGCGTTGGGATCAGGTTGACGTAGCTTTCCGTCAGCAGCTCACCGCCTTCCGGCAGCCACAGCAGCGCCCAGTCCACCGCTTCGGTGTCACCTTCGAAATTCCCGACGAACGGTTTTTCCGGCAGGGTCGGCAGGCCGTTAACCGCTTCGCACAGGTAGTCGTTCAGACCCTTTTCGTAGCGCCAGCTCTGTTCGGTGTTGTTTACGTGATCTTTAAAGGTGATTTCCACGCCCGGGCACAGCACCGCTTTGGCTTTCAGCAGGTGCGTCAGGCGAGAAACGGAAAAGCGTGGGCTGTCGAAGAAGCTTTCGTCAGGCCAGAAATGGACGCTGGTGCCGGTGTTGCGTTTACCGCACGTCCCGACGACCTGCAAATCCTGCACTTTTTCGCCGTTTTCAAACGCGATGTTATACACCTGGCCATCGCGACGAACGTTCACTTCCACGCGCTTTGACAGGGCGTTAACCACGGAGATCCCCACGCCGTGCAAGCCGCCGGAGAACTGGTAGTTTTTGTTGGAGAACTTACCGCCCGCGTGCAGACGACAGAGGATCAGCTCAACGGCGGGAACACCCTCTTCCGGGTGGATATCTACCGGCATGCCGCGGCCGTCGTCGATAACTTCCAGCGACTGATCGGCGTGCAGGATAACGTCCACGCGTCTGGCATGGCCTGCCAGCGCTTCGTCCACACTGTTATCAATTACTTCCTGGCCCAGGTGGTTTGGGCGCGTCGTATCGGTGTACATCCCCGGGCGGCGGCGAACCGGCTCAAGCCCGGTGAGTACCTCAATGGCATCAGCGTTATAGGTTTGCGTCATGATTTAAGCTAGCAATTCGCATTGATTGTCAGTGGCTGTGCAGTCCAAGAAAATCGACAATCTGGGTGAAATGATCTTCAAAGCCCGTGAAAGCATGGTTACCGCCCTCTTCTACAGTCTGGCGGCAGGATGCGTAATACGCCACTGCCTGGCGGTAATCCAGCACTTCATCTCCCGTCTGTTGCAGCAGCCAGATAAGATCGGGCGCTTCAAGCGGGTCGACCTGCATAACTTTGAGATCGTAAATATGGCGTGACTCTAGCACATATTGTTGGCCGGTGTAGGGGTTCTCGTTTTCGCCAAGAAAGTCCCTTAACAGCTCAAATGGCCGGACCGCCGGGTTGACGACGACAGCGGGTAACATAAAGCACTGCGACAGCCAGGTGGCGTAGTAGCCGCCGAGCGACGACCCGACAACGCCAAACGATTCGCCGCCGTGTTCAAGCACGATCGATTCCAGCATCTCTGCCGCATCCGCCGGATAAGGGGGCAACTGCGGAATAATCATCTCCACGTGGGGATGATTCGCGCTCAGCCACTGGCGAAGCTGCGTCGCTTTCGCCGATCGTGGTGAGCTGTTAAACCCATGCAGATAGAGAAGCGTCGACATCAATAGCCTTCCGAAGCGGTATCCGGGCGGAATTGAGCCCCGACCAGACGGCAAACTTCGGTGGTCAGCGAGCCATCGGCATGCAGCTCCAGCCAGCGCCAGCCCGGTGCGATGGTATCCAGCGTAAAGTTGGCGCAGTGCGGCTTAAACTGCACGCAGGTAGAGGGCGTCGCGAGCAGGCGGCGACCATTCCAGTCGAGATCCTGCTCCTGGTGAATGTGCCCGCACAGCAAATTTTTCACGCGCGGAAATTTCGCCAGTACGCCGTCCAGCGCCGCAGAGTTGCGTAAGCTGTGCTGATCGAGCCAGCTACAGCCCGCCGGCAGCGGGTGATGATGCAGCAACAGCAGCGTATTGCGATTCTGTTCGGCGGCCAGTTTTGTCTCCAGCCAGTCAAGCTGATAGTCGCTCAACTCACCGTGCGGAACGCCAAACACCTGACTGTCGAGGAGCAGAATTTGCCACTGGTCCCCCGCAAAGACACATTTTGCCGGTGAAATCCCCGCATCCTGAAGCGAACTGTACATAGCGGGTTGAAAATCGTGATTGCCCGGTAGCCAGACGCAAGGCACGCTAAAGCTCGCAATCCCTTCAGCAAAATGCTGATAGGCTGCGGAGGATTGATCCTGCGCCAGATCGCCCGTCGCGACGATCAGATCGCATGGCCGCTTTTCAGCATGGATCGCGTCAAGAACCGCCTGATAACTCTCCCAGGTGTTCACGCCCAGAAGCGTCTCATGCTTTTCGGCAAAAAGGTGGGTGTCGGTGATTTGTAATATCCTGACTGGCGCCCCACCAGCAACAGTCAGGTTCAACAGGCTTTCCAAATGGTGTCCTTAGGTAGGTTTATGACGCTAACAAACCGGAATCGCCATTGCTCCATGTGCTAAACAATATCTTAGCCAGTCGGCTAAAAACTGGTTAATTTGATGCTTTTCGTCGCGTTGATGCAACTTTTTATTCGGGTAATCATACCGCGCTTTAAAGCGAAAGATCTGCTGGCTTGAACACACTTCAGCGACCATCGCGTCATGATAAAGACGTACCGTCATCGACGGCAGGCTCCAGTAGCTGATGCTCGGCGCCGTTTGCTCAATCTCCACCAGCGTAGTGTAGCGCGTTGATTCTGTTATCGTTAACCGATACTGCGCGTTGCTCACCTGATAGCTCACCGTTTCGCCGGGCGCGTCGTTTCGCGGCAGCAGGCGGCGCAGCTGGGCGAAATTGGTTTCGCACAGGCGCATCATTTCTGGGAAGTCAGGTGTATAACGCTTCATTTTTTCCACTCGTGTCGTAATGTCTGATAATGCAGCTGTAGCCATTGCAGGGCGATGACAGACGCTGCGTTGTCGATTTTCCCCTCTTCTACCCACTGGTAAGCCTGCTCCCGACTCACCACATGAACCCGAATATCTTCGTTTTCATCTGCCAGACCGTGGATCCCTTCCGCTGTCCTGGCGTCCACTTCGCCCACCATAATAGATGAACGTTCCGTTGTCCCACCCGGGCTTGCCAGGTAGCTCAACACCGGTTTCGTCCGGCCGATCGCCAGGCCCGCCTCTTCCAGCGCCTCACGGCGAGCGACGTCTTCGACCGACTCACCTTCTTCGATCATCCCGGCCACCATCTCCAGCAACCACGGCGTATCGCTGGTATCATAAGCCGCAATACGCACCTGTTCGACCAGCACCACTTCATCACGCACTGGGTCATAGGGTAGCAACACAGCCGCATGCCCGCGCTCAAAAATTTCGCGTTTGATTTCACCGCTCATCTCACCGTTAAACAGACGATGCCTGAAACGGTAAAGTTCCATTGAAAAAAAACCGCTATAAAGCGTTTCTCGTGCAATAATTTCTACATCGTTTTTGGCGAAGGTGACAGGCACGTTTTCTGGTTTTTGCATCGGTCGAGTCCTGGTAGCAATGGTGATGAAATTGTGAATTTCAAGGCTGTTTGGCTGCCGTTTGTATGGCTATATGGTAGATTGGAGCAAATTACCGCCAGATGGCACGTTACGCCAACCTTTTGGTGTGGATGATTCTGTTAGAATCGGCAATTATTTTTAATTAGATCAGCGCTAATACTGCTTCACAACAAGGAATGCAAATGAAGAAATTGCTCCCCATCCTTATCGGCCTGAGCCTGACGGGCTTCAGTGCAATGAGCCAGGCAGAAAACCTGTTACAGGTCTACCAGCAGGCACGTCTGGGCAACCCTGATTTACGTAAATCAGCGGCCGATCGTGATGCTGCGTTTGAAAAGATTAACGAAGCACGTAGTCCACTGCTGCCGCAGTTAGGCTTAGGTGCAGATTATACCTACACTAACGGTTTTCGCGATAACAATGGCATCGATTCGAATGCCACCAGCGCCTCTTTACAGCTTACACAAACCCTGTTCGACATGTCCAAATGGCGTGAACTGAGCTTGCAGGAAAAGAGCGCCGGCATTCAGGATGTCACCTATCAGACCGATCAGCAGACGCTGATCCTGAATACCGCGACCGCCTATTTCCAGGTTCTGAGCGCGATTGACGCCCTCTCCTACACCGAAGCGCAGAAACAGGCGGTTTACCGTCAGTTAGATCAAACCACCCAGCGTTTTAACGTGGGCCTGGTCGCCATTACTGACGTGCAGAATGCCCGTTCACAGTACGATACCGTACTGGCTAACGAAGTGACCGCACGTAACAACCTCGACAACGCCCTGGAAGCACTGCGTCAGGTCACCGGTAACTACTATCCTGAGCTGGCCTCTCTGAACGTGGACAGTTTCAAAACGGACAAACCGCAGGCGGTTAACGCCCTGCTGAAAGAAGCGGAAAACCGCAACCTGACCTTGTTGCAGGCACGCCTGAGCCAGGATCTGGCGCGCGAGCAGATCCGTCTTGCACAGGATGGTCACCTGCCAACTCTGAGCCTGAGCGCCTCTACCGGCGTATCGGACACCAGCTACAGCGGGTCTAAAACGACCTCTCAGGCCTATGACGACAGCAACGTTGGCCAGAACAAAGTGGGTCTCAGCTTCTCTCTGCCGCTGTACCAGGGCGGGATGGTTAACTCTCAGGTGAAACAGGCGCAGTACAACTTTGTGGGCGCCAGTGAGCAGCTGGAAAGCGCACACCGCAACGTGGTGCAGACCGTGCGTTCTTCCTACAACAACGTAAATGCCTCTATCAGCAGCATCAACGCCTATAAACAGGCCGTCGTCTCTGCCCAGAGCTCACTGGATGCGAACGAAGCGGGTTACTCCGTAGGTACGCGTACCATCGTGGACGTGTTAGACGCAACGACCACGCTGTATAACGCGAAACAGCAGCTCTCCAGCGCACGTTATCAGTATCTGATTAACCAGCTGAACATCAAGCAGGCGCTGGGTACGCTGAACGAGCAGGATCTGCAAATGCTGAACAGCACGCTAGGCAAACCGGTCCCTACGTCGCCTGACAGCGTCGCGCCGGAAAATCCACAGCAGGATGCCGCCGTTGATAATTTCACCCCTAACAGCAGCGCCCCGCTTGCGCAGCCAGCGGCAGCGCGTAGCACCGCACCTGCCAGCAGCGGTACGAATCCGTTCCGTCATTAAGCCTTGCCCGATGGCGCTGAGCTTATCGGGCCTACTTAACCGTAGGCCGGGTAAGCACAGCGCCACCCGGCGCAAAATCACACCTGAACGTAAGCCAACGTAAAGATCCCCCGCATTTCGCCCCTCTTCGCTTCATTTTCAACCACTCATCCTCTATCCTGAGCGTTATTACCACTGGGTCCTGGAAGACAAATATGAAACGGACAAAAACGATGAATCACGCGTCGTTCCGCAAAAGCTGGAACGCACGCCACCTGACACCTGTCGCGCTGGCGGTCACCGCCGTCTTTATGCTGGCAGGCTGTGAGCAAAACGACGAAACGGTTTCGCTGTATCAAAACGCCGACGACTGCGCGAGCGCAACCGGTAAAGCCGCTGAGTGTACGACGGCCTATAACAACGCCCTCAAAGAAGCGGAACGTACCGCGCCGAAATATGCCTCTCGCGAAGACTGTGTAGCCGAATTCGGTGAAGGCCAGTGCCAGCAGGCACCTGCTCAGGCGGGTATGGCACCGGAAAACCAGGCGCAGGCACAGTCCAGCGGCAGCTTCTGGATGCCGCTGATGGCGGGTTATATGATGGGCCGTTTGATGAGCGGCGGTGCGGGCTACCAGCAGCAGCCGCTGTTTAGCTCCAAAAACCCGAACAGCCCGGCCTACGGTAAATACACCGATGCCACCGGCAAGGGTTACGGTGCTGCAACGCCAGGCCGTACGATGACCGTACCGAAAACCGCAATGGCGCCGAAACCAGCCACCACCAGCACCATTACCCGTGGCGGCTTTGGTGAGTCTGTTGCCAAACAAACCACCATGCAGCGTAGTGCGACCGGCTCCTCAACTCGCTCAATGGGCGGGTGATCATGGAACGAGTCAGTATTGTTGAGCGCCCGGACTGGCGCGAAAAAGCCACCGAATACGGTTTCAACTTTCACACCATGTACGGCGAGCCGTACTGGTGTGAAGATGCTTACTATAAGCTCACGCTCGCTCAGGTCGAAAAGCTTGAAGAGGTAACCGCAGAGCTGCACCAGATGTGCCTGAAGGTAGTAGAAAAAGTCATCGACAGCGATGAGCTGATGACCAAATTCCGCATTCCGAAGCACACCTGGAGTTTTGTTCGTCAGTCCTGGAAAACGAACCAGCCTTCGCTCTACTCTCGCCTCGATCTGGCATGGGATGGCGTGGGTGAACCGAAGCTTTTAGAAAACAACGCGGATACGCCAACCTCCCTGTACGAAGCCGCGTTCTTCCAGTGGATCTGGCTGGAAGATCAGGCGAATGCCGGAAACTTGCCCGAAGGCAGCGACCAGTTCAACAGCCTTCAGGAAAAGCTGATTGAGCGTTTCGTCGAACTGCGTGAACAGCACGGTTTCAACCTGTTGCACCTCGCCTGCTGCCGCGATACCGAAGAAGATCGCGGTACGGTTCAGTATTTGCAGGACTGCGCAGCCGAAGCGGAAGTGGCGACGGAATTCCTCTATATCGAAGATATCGGTTTAGGTGAAAAAGGTCAGTTTACGGACATGCAGGATCAGGTCATCAGCAACCTGTTCAAGCTCTATCCGTGGGAATACATGCTGCGGGAAATGTTCTCTACCAAACTGGAAGACGCCGGCGTGCGCTGGCTGGAACCGGCCTGGAAGAGCATTATCTCCAATAAAGCCCTGCTGCCGATGCTGTGGGAGATGTTCCCGAATCACCCGAACCTGCTGCCTGCTTACTTTGCTGAAGATGATTTCCCACCGATGGAGAAATACGTCGTTAAGCCAATCTTCTCCCGAGAAGGGGCAAACGTCTCGATTATCGAAAACGGTAAAACGCTGGAAGCGGTTGAAGGGCCATACGGTGAAGAAGGGATGATCGTCCAGGCGTTTTATCAACTGCCGAAGTTTGGCGACAGCTATACGTTGATCGGCAGCTGGCTTATTAACGATCAGCCTGCCGGGATTGGCATTCGCGAAGATCGCGCGCTGATTACGCAGGATCTGTCGCGTTTCTACCCGCATATTTTCGTCGAGTAAGACTTGCCCGGTGGCGCTACGCTTACCGGGCCTACGCTCAATATGTAGGTCGGGTAAGGCGAAGCCGCCACCCGACATGTTTTTACCCCACCTGCACCGACAGCATACTCAAGCTCCCCATCTCAATACCGTCGACCGGGATTGTAATAAACTCCTGACCATCCCACGCGCCTAATACATACAGCAATGGCAAGAAGTGTTCCGGCGTCGGGTTAGAGAGCGAACCGCCGTCGTGATCCAGATAGTTCACCAAAGGGTGTCGTTCGGCCGGCCCTTGCCAGGTCAGGTTGTCTTTTACATAGTCATTAAAGGCTGTTGCCCAGGGGTACGGCGTATTTTCACCGTGCCAGCGTACCGTACGCAGATTGTGTACCACGTTGCCACTGGCAATCAGCATGATGCCCTCATCACGAAGCGAAGCCAGCTTACGCCCCATCTCCATGTGCCAGGCAGCCGGTTTGGTGCTGTCGATACTCAGTTGCACCATCGGGATATCGGCATCCGGATACATTTTGATCAACACCCCCCATGAGCCGTGGTCAAAGCCCCAGGCTTCTTTGTCCAGCGCAACCGGAACAGGGGCGAGCAGATCAACCAGCCGCTGCGCCAGCTCGGGGGAGCCCGGAGCAGGATAATGCGTGTCATACAGCGCCTGCGGAAAGCCGCCAAAATCATGAATCGTTTTTGGCGCTTCCATGGCCGTCACACCGGTACCCCGGGTAAACCAGTGCGCAGAGACCACCACAATTGCCTTCGGACGCGGTAACGTCTCACCCAGCTGACGCCAGGCACGGGTATAGACGTTATCTTCCAGGACGTTCATTGGGCTGCCATGGCCTAAAAACAGTGCTGGCATACGAGAAGAAGACATGGTGATATCCTTAGAGGAGGTGTCAATGTGATGGGCCTACATTACGCGCATTCAGGTGAAGATGAACGCAGATAACCGTGAAGATCATCATCAGGAAATTTGAATGTCAGATATCGCTTAAGGAGAATGCATGTCAGTACCGTTGATTTTGACCTTACTCGCGGGCGCCGCAACCTTTATCGGTGCGTTCCTCGGGGTACTCGGGCAAAAACCCTCTAATCGCCTTCTGGCCTTCTCGCTGGGTTTCGCCGCCGGGATCATGCTGCTTATCTCGCTGATGGAGATGCTGCCCGCCGCGCTTCACACCGAAGGTATGTCGCCTGTTCTGGGCTATGGCATGTTTATCATTGGACTGCTGGGTTATTTTGCGCTCGACCGTATTCTTCCTCACGCGCACCCGCAGGATTTAATGCAAAAAAGCGTTACCCCCATCCCGGGCAATATCAAACGCACGGCCATTCTGCTGACGCTGGGTATCAGCCTGCATAACTTTCCGGAAGGTATCGCCACCTATGTCACGGCCAGCAGCAACCTGGAAATGGGTTTTGGTGTGGCGCTGGCCGTGGCTTTGCACAATATTCCTGAAGGACTTGCCGTTGCCGGGCCCGTTTATGCCGCCACGGGTTCAAAACGTGCGGCTGTCTTTTGGGCGGGTATCTCCGGGATGGCTGAAATTCTCGGCGGCGTGCTGGCGTGGCTGATCCTCGGTAGCCTCGTCTCCCCGATTGTGATGGCTGCGATTATGGCTGCCGTGGCCGGGATTATGGTCGCGCTCTCTGTCGATGAGCTGATGCCGCTGGCGAAAGAGATCGATCCCAACAATAACCCCAGCTACGGCGTACTGTGTGGAATGTCAGTGATGGGGATGAGTCTGGTAATGCTGCAAACGGCCGGTATTGGCTAAGAATTTATGCCTCCGTTTTATACGGAGGCTTTATATTATTCAAAAAAACAATCCTATATATTTCACCTATAATAACCCGCAAATATAAACCTGTTAAAACCCTGAAAAACCACGCCTCTTAAAATAGCCTGCAAATATTAATTAAAACCATCTAAAAATAAATTTAAGTCATGTTAATCGCGTCTCCCCACCCCAATTCGTATACTTCGCGAGTATTCTGAAATTAATATTCACATTATGAATCACTCTGAAAAAGGATATTTTCATGTATATGGGTAAAAAACTACTGTTAGCGACGGCTATGGCAGTCATTGTATCGGGTGCTGCTTTTGCAGATGATCAAGGCTCAGGAAAAATCACATTCAAAGGTATTGTTATTGACGCACCGTGCAGTATCGCACCAGACAGCGTTGATAAAGAAGTCGATCTGGGTGAAGTGACCACGGCCGTTATCAACGCCAACAAAAAATCTACCCCGGTTCCGGTCGATATCAATCTGGAAAACTGCCAGCTTGACGATCCGGCAGACGAGACCGACACGCCAATTACCAAAGTGGATGTGACCTTTACCAGCGCAGCGACAGACGCGGCGGATACCAGCCTGATGAGCAACACCTATGCAAGCGGTGCGCAGAACGTGGGGGTGCGTCTGCTGGATAACGCGGAGTCTGCTATCACGCTGGGAGAGGCCAACGAGGTTGAGTTGCTGGCGGGTTCAACCACCCAGACGCTGCATTTCAAAGCGGTTATGGAAGTCCCTACAGGTAAAACTGCGACGGCAGGCCAGGTTGAAGCCACGGCTAACTACGTCCTGATGTACAAATAATTCTGTTACGTCACGGCACCAGCCGACTGGTAATTCATACCGGTCGGCACTCTCTATTTACTCGAGTAACAGGATGATGACATACAAATTACAATGGATAATCATCATTGCGTCCCTGTTAATGACGAAAGTTGCCTCTGCCACCGAGTTTAATATAAACGCCATCGATAAAGATCAGCGCGGCAGCGTCGATTTATCACTGTTTAAAGATCAAATATCGGTTACGCCGGGAAGCTATTTCGTTACGGTTGCCGTCAATGATATTCCGCTGGCAAATGGCTGGCAGCTTCGCTGGCGAGAAATAAATAACGCCGTTCAGGTCTGTATTCCCCCCGAGCTGACCGATACCTTTGCGTTGCAGGATGACATTCGTCACGCTTTGCCGGAGAAAGAGGGATGCGTTGATTTCGCCGCCAGACCAGACATCAAATTTACTTTTGAGCAAGGCAGCCAGACCCTGAAAGTGACCATCCCCCAGGCGTGGCTGCAATACCGTGCGGTTGACTGGATGCCGCCATCCACCTGGGACAACGGCGTGCCGGGCGTACTGCTGGATTACAATCTTTTTGCCAGCCATTATCAGCCCAATAGCGGCAGCAACAATGACAACGCCAATACCTATGGCACCGCCGGTGCGAACATGGGCGCGTGGCGGCTACGCAGCGATTACCAGTACACGCAAAGTCATACTGACGCAGGCTCGGAGCATAATGGACGTTTTTCACGCGTGTATATGTTCCGACCTCTGCCCTCGATCGGTGCGAAACTGACGTTGGGTGAAACGGATTTCCAGTCCGCAATTTTTGACGCCTTTACCTACACCGGCGCATCGCTAATCAGCGATGAACGTATGCTGCCATGGTCGCTGCGCGGCTATGCCCCGCAGATTACCGGGATAGCGCAAACCAACGCCACGGTAACCGTAAGCCTTGCCGATCGCGTGATTTACCAGAGTAAAGTGCCGCCAGGTCCTTTTGTTATTCAGGATCTTAACCAGTCGGTTCAGGGCACGCTGGACGTCAAAGTCACGGAAGAGGATGGACGCGTCAGCACCTTCCAGGTCTCGGCCGAATCCGTACCATTTTTAACGCGCAAGGGTCAGGTGCGCTACAAGCTCGCGGCGGGTAAAGCGCGCCAGGGTGCCTCCCATGACGTTGAAGATAACGCCTTCATGAGCGGCGAATTTTCCTGGGGCATGCTGTCGCACACCTCCCTGTATGGCGGTACGCTGGCCGATGGCGACCGCTATCGTTCCGTCGCTGCCGGGATCGGCCAGAATATGGCCTGGCTGGGGGCGCTCTCTTTTGACGTCACGCAGGCCACCAGCCAGCTGCCACACCAGCGCAGCCAGACGGGTTACAGCTATCGCATTAACTACAGCAAGCGTTTCGATACCACCGGCAGTCAGCTTACGCTCGCCAGCTACCGCTACTCAGATCCACAGTTTTTGAGCTACGCCCGCTACCTTGATTATGACGACGGTGACCGCCAGTCGGAAAAACAAACCCTGAGCGTGACGGCAAGCCAGTACATTTCGGCGTTATCCCTGAACCTGTACGTCAATATGCTGCGTCAGACATGGTGGAATGATTCACCCTCCACGACCGGCAGTATCACGGCGGGCTACAACTTTGATATGGGCCGCTGGAAGAACCTTGGCGTAACCCTGTCCTGGAGTAAAACGCATTACGATGAGAAAGACGAAAGTGACGATACTCAGTTCTATCTCTCGCTCAGCGTACTGCTCGATCCCGATCATAGACTTAACTATGACCTGCGTAACCGCGACACGCTGAGCCATAACGTGTCGTGGTACGACACGTCGGATCGCAATAACACCTGGGGCGTTTCCGCGGGCGCGGAGAGCGGGAAGCCAGACTCCGGGGCGCAGTTCAGCGGGAATTATCAGCATTATTCTGCGTACGGCGATCTTAATCTCTCCGGCAGCTATAAAGCTGACGAATATAACTCCCTCAGCGCAAGCTGGAGCGGTTCCTTCACCTCAACGGTGAAAGGCGCCGCGCTGCACCGGCGCAGCTACGGTAATGAACCCCGCGTAATGGTCAGCACCGACGGGGTAGGCAATATCCCGCTGAACATGTCGCGAGATGAGACCAACCGTTTTGGCATCGGCGTTTTACCGTCATTCTCCAGCTATTCCCCCTCCAGCGTGCAGATCAATATGAACAACCTTCCGGATGGCGTGGACGTGGACAACCGCGTCGTGACCTCAACCTGGACTGAGGGGGCCATTGGTTTTCGTCAGATTGCCACGCGTGCAGGTCGGGACGTGGCAGGTGTTCTGCGGATGTCATCAGGAACGCCACCGCTCGGGGCGATTGTTCGCCTGGAAGCAAACGATTTGCAGGTTGGGATGGTGGCCGATGAAGGCCACGTCTGGCTCGGCGCCGTTGAGCCAGAACAGCAGTTTCGCGTGACATGGGGCGACAACCAACAGTGTCGCTTCTCGTTACCTTCTCACTTAGAAAACAGTATGCAGTTGATACTGCCGTGTCAGTAAGAAATCATCATGAAATTAACGCCGATTAAAAGCCTGTGCCTGATGCTAATCAGCACAGCATTTACCACCCATGCGGCCATTAATCTGGACCGCACGCGCATTGTTTTTCCAGAAAGCGACAAGGCCAGCAGCCTGAAAGTGGACAACCAGAGCAAGGCTTTACCTTATCTGGCCCTCTCCTGGATTGAAGACGAAAAGGGGCAAAAAGAAGATACGCACTTTATGGCTCTTCCCCCCATTCAACGTATCGAAGCGGGCACCTCGTCGCAGGTAAGAATTGTTAAACAAGCCGCCACCCGCCAGTTGCCAAAAGACAGGGAATCGCTGTTTTATTTCAACCTGCGTGAAGTACCGCCAAAAAGCATCAGCGCCAGCGAGGAGCGCAGCGTGATGCAGGTTGCCATGCAAAGCCGAATTAAGCTGTTCTGGCGTCCGGAAGCGATTAGCAAAAAATCCGGCGAACTGGCTGAAATGCGAATGGAAATTACCGCCAACGCGAAAGGGCTCACGGTCCACAACCCTACGCCGTATTACATCACGCTGGCGTGGCTGAGCAAAAATGCCAAAACCATGCTGCCGGGTTTTGACAGTCTGATGATTGCGCCTTTCGCCACGGCAACCGCCTCTACCGGTAATTACCACGGTAGTTATTACAGCATCGGCTATATCGACGATTACGGCGCCCTAAAAAAAGTCGACGTGCAGTGCACCGGAATGGCGCAATGTAAACTTACCGAACGGAAAATCGATAAAGATGCAAAAGCTCGCTAGTTTGCTGTTTACACTGCTGCTTTCAGCGCTGCCTTTGAAAGACGCGCTGGCGCTTAACTGCTATCTGGGTGGATCTGGCGGCCCCGTCGAGGAGACAAAAACGATCACCCCTTTTGCGATCCCCAGCAACGCTCAGGTTGGCCAAAAAATATGGGAGTCTGACGACATTAGAATTCCGGTGACGTGTGACAACAACGTCACGAGCAGTTTTGAGCCGGAAGATGTCTTTGCATGGGTGAACCCTTATCCTGCCGCAACCGATCCCTATTATGAACTGGGCGTAACCTATGAAGGCATAGATTACGATGCTACAGGCCAGCCCAACGGCGTGGATACCCGCCAGTGCCTGGACAACAATAACATCACCATTTACACCTCGGATCAAATCCGCCAGATGGGTTGGGAGGATCGCATCTGCTCCGGCAATCCGGATGATATCCATATTTCACGCACGTTCGTCACCCGATTACGACTTTTCGTGAGAATTAAGACTATGCCGCCACATGGTTATGTCAGTTCGCTCAGCGATTACATCGTTGTGCAGTTTGACGGTAAGGGTGGCGTTAATCAGATGGCCGACGCGAAGAACCTCAAGTATCACATCAACGGACTGCAAAACATTACGGTGCTTGATTGTGGAGCGACGTTTAGCATTTTCCCTGAAAATCAGGAGATCGACTTCGGCGCCTTCAGCGCGCGCGACATTGTGAATCAGCAGACGCGTATGCGCACGTTTTCAATACGAACCACCAAAGTGCAGGATGCCCAGTGCTCGGACGGATTTAAGATGGACTCGTCGTTTTACACAACCGAAACGCTTAGCGCAGACGACACCGCGGTACTGATAGGGAATGGATTAAAGCTGCGTATTCTTAACGGAACGGAGCCTCACACCTTCAACCAGTATAAGGAGTACGCCGATTTTACAGGCGATACTATGAATGTTGAGCAAAACTACACGGCTGAACTTTCACGGGAAGAAGGGAAAGCGATTCAGTCCGGGCCGTTCGAAACCGTAGTATTGTTCAAAATTAACTACCACTAGAAACAAAAAAGCCGGGTTTCCCCGGCTTTTTCACATCAGCATGTTCAGCTGGCTTTGCGCTCGTGCGCCCGGCGGTACTCAACCAGATCTTCAATCGTCACCACTGGCATATTGTGCAGTCGCGCAAAGGTGATGCACTCCGGCGCGCGCGCCATGGTGCCATCATCGTTGGTCAGTTCGCACAGCACGCCTGCGGGTTTGAAGCCAGCCAGCGTCACCAGATCGATGGTCGCTTCGGTATGACCACCACGGGTCAGCACGCCGCCCGGCTGCGCGCGCAGCGGGAAGACGTGACCAGGGCGGTGCAGATCGGATGGTTTCGCACCATCAGCAATCGCTGCACGCACGGTAGTCAGGCGGTCAGCCGCCGACACACCGGTGGTTACGCCATGCGCTGCTTCAATGGTCACGGTGAAGCCGGTACCAAAGGCGCTGGTGTTGTTTTCAACCATCATCGGCAGATCAAGCTGCTTGCGACGGTCTTCGGTGATGCACAGGCATACGATGCCGCTACCGTGACGGATGGTCAGCGCCATCTGCTCAACGGTCATGTTCTCGGCGGCAAAAATCATGTCGCCTTCGTTTTCACGGTTTTCATCGTCAAGCACCATCACACCGCGGCCTTCGCGCAGTGCATCCAGTGCATGTTCAACACGTTGAGTTGAAGTGCCAAAAGAGGAAAGTAGCGTCTGATTCATGGTAAAAAAACCTCATTAACTTTATGGTTACCAGAATCAGGGCAGTCTTAGGAGCGCCGTACTAGCGGCAAAAAAATAACGTGAGCGGGCCATGCCCGACTGGATCGTTACTCTCTCCCATCCGGACTCTAACCGTCGGCCCCGGAATTACACCGGATCTGCTGACCTTTGAGAATTCACCCAAAGCGCTCGCGGGCTTTCAGCGTTAAGCTGATTTACCGCCGGTGGGGAATTTCGCCCCGCCCTGAGAATAAGCGAGATAACTATAACGCTATTGATTACCCTGGGCAATGCATAAGCTTCAAACAATTTTGTTTAACCCACGGCATGACGCGCTACAATAGGCACTAACACCTTTTTATCAAGGGAAACGACAATGATTGACCCAAAGAAAATTGAGCAGATCGCGCGTCAGGTTCATGAGTCCATGCCGAAAGGTATTCGTGAGTTTGGTGATGACGTTGAGAAGAAAATCCGCCAGACGTTGCAGGCACAGTTGGTTCGCCTTGATTTAGTCAGCCGCGAAGAGTTTGATGTGCAGACTCAGGTGCTGCTGCGCACCCGCGAGAAACTGGCGCTGCTGGAACAGCGTCTGAGCGAGCTGGAGAGCCGCAATGCGCCGGAAGAAGTGAAGCCAGCGCCAGCTATTCCACCGGTGGATGACCAGGCATAAGTGCGGCCTGATGCCCTCACCCCAGCCCTCTCCCACAGGGAGAGGGTGAAAAACGAACGGGCCTGTTGGCCCGTTTTTTACTGACTGTCTTTCTGGATCTTCTTAATGATGTTGGTGGTTGAACACCCGTCCTCAAAGTTGAGCACCATCACTTCACCGCCATTCGCCCAGACCTCTTCGCTACCTGCGATTTGCTCTGGTTTGTAATCGCCGCCCTTCACCAGCAGGTCAGGCAGGATCCCGGCAATCAGGCGCTGCGGGGTGTCTTCTTCAAATGAGACCACCCAGTCCACCGCTTCCAGCGCGCCGAGCACGATCATGCGCTGCTCCAGCGGGTTCACCGGACGCGTTTCACCCTTCAGACGTTTGGTTGAGGCATCGCTGTTGACCGCCACAATCAGGCGATCGCCCAGCTTACGCGCATTCGCCAGATACGAGACATGACCCGCATGCAGGATGTCGAACACGCCGTTAGTCATCACTACTTTTTCACCGCGTTTGCGCGCGGCAGCAACGGCCACTTTCAGCTCCTCTTCGGTCATGACGCCAAAGCCGGTATCCGCGCGCCCACGCACCGCGTTTTCCAGCTCGATTGGCGAAACGGTGGAGGTCCCGAGTTTACCAACGACCACGCCCGCCGCGGCGTTCGCGAAGTAGCACGCTTCTTCCAGGGAGTTACCCGCCGCCAGCGTCGCCGCCAGCACGCCAATCACCGTATCACCGGCACCGGTCACGTCGTACACTTCCTGCGCCTGGGTTGGCATATGCAGCGGCGCCTTGCCCGGTTGCAGCAGCGTCATGCCCTGCTCGGAACGGGTCACCAGCAGCGCAGACAGCTCGAAATCAGCGATGATTTTCATGCCGCGCTCAACCAGCTCTTCTTCAGTTTTGCACTTGCCCGCCACCGCTTCGAACTCAGAGAGGTTTGGCGTCAGCAGGGTTGCGCCGCGATAGCGCTCGAAATCGGTGCCTTTCGGATCGATCAGCACCGGTACGCTGGCTTTACGCGCCAGCTGGATCATGGTCTGCACGCTCGCCAGCGCGCCTTTGGCATAATCAGACAGCACCAGCGCGCCGATATTACCCAGCGCCTGGCTAATACGCTCGTGTAGCGGCTCAGGATCAACGCCTTCGAATCCTTCTTCGAAATCGAGGCGGATCAGCTGCTGGTTACGCGACAGGACGCGAAGCTTGGTGATGGTTGGGTGGGTCGGAACAGAAACGAAGTCGCACTTCACGTTCACGTCCGCCAGCGACTGACTCAGGGCACGCGCCGCATCGTCAATGCCGGTCAGGCCCACCAGACGCGAATGCGCGCCCAGCGAGGCTATGTTCATCGCCACGTTTGCCGCGCCGCCTGGACGCTCTTCAATGGTGTCGACCTTAACTACCGGCACCGGCGCTTCCGGAGAGATACGGCTGGTCGGCCCATACCAGTAGCGATCCAGCATCACATCACCGACAACCATAACTCCAGCACGTTCAAACTCTGGCAGTGTTACTTTCATTCCTGACTCCAGAAAGATTCACAATTTGCGCGCGATAATATCACACTTGTTTTGTTACGCACGGTTCCACCAGCCACTTCTGCCAGCTTGTGGTCACCTGCGCGCGTTCATCGGTGAAACAGTCCAGCGCCACATGGCCCGGCTGTTCCTGTAAGGCCAGATGGTGCAACTCATCACGCAGCGTGGTGTAGGCGCGGGTTAATGCCTGCGCCTCCTGCTCATCCATAATGTCGTTCTGCGCCAGCAGTTCCAGTATGCGCACGTTATCCGACCAGCGGGTCAGCTTCGGCTTATCGTGCGCGTGCAGCAGCACCAGGTACTGAGTGATAAACTCGATATCGGTAATGCCGCCTTCATCGGCTTTAATATCAAAGCGATCGCGATGTTTGTTGCCAAGGTGCGCGCGCATCTTCTCCCGCATTTCCCGCACTTCGGTTTGCAGCGTACTGCCCTCGCGCGGGGTCGTCATGACCGCCTTGCGGATCGCATCAAACTGCGTTTTGAGCTGCGGATCGCCGTATACCACGCGGGCGCGCACCAGCGCCTGATGCTCCCACGTCCAGGCTTCGTTCTTCTGATAGTCGGCGAAAGCCTCCGTCGAGGTGACCAGCATGCCTGCCGCGCCGGACGGGCGCAGACGCGCATCCACTTCATACAGAATGCCGGATGAGGTGCGGGTGCTGAACAGGTGCATAATGCGCTGGGCCAGACGCAGGTAGAACTGCCGCCCGTCAATCTCACGTTCGCCGTCGGTCATGACGTCTGCCGGACAGTCGTGGAGGAAAATCAGATCCAGATCGGAGCTGTAGCCCAGCTCCCAGCCGCCCAGCTTGCCGTAACCCACCACCGCAAAACCGCGGCCTTCGCGCTCTGCAAGGTGTTTCGGCTGCCCGTAGCGGGCCACCATCTGCACCCACGCCTGATGGACAACCGCGTCGATGATCGCTTCCGCCAGCCACGTTAAGTGATCGCTCACTTTCATTACCGGCAGGGTGCCGGCGATATCTGCCGCCGCCACGCGCAGCATCTGCGCCTGCTTAAACTGACGCAGCGCCTCAAGCTGTTGCTCTTCGTCCTCTTCCGGTACGCGCAGCAGATACTGACGCAGCTCGTCGCGGTAGGCGTCCGTCGCCGTCGGCTGATACAGCGTATTCGGGTCGAGCAGTTCGTCCAGCAGCAGCGGATAACGCGCCAGCTTGTTCGCCACCATCGGCGAGGCGGCGCAGAGAGAAATCAGGTGCTTCAGCGCGCCGGGAAACTCGCTTAACAGTTCAAGGTAAGTGGTACGCGTGACGATCCCGCTCAGCAGCGGCATCATGCGCGACAGCGGCACCGGCGCATCCTCGCGGGAGCAGACATCGCTCAGCAGATGCGGCATCAGATGATCCAGCACCTGACGACCGCGTGGGCCAATGGCGCGTTTGTTCAGTTCGAAGCGGAAATCGGCAATCAGCGCCACCACGCGATGGCGGGCATCGTCGCTTAAGTGCGCCAGCACCGGCGTGGTGTCATCTTCCTGGAGCGCGTCCTGCCACAGCTCGCGCCAGTGCTCGGAGAGCGCATCGTCCTGCGATTCGCTTTCGTCGTCGCCGATCAGATCGTTAAAGATGCGGCGCACGCCCGCCATATGCGCTTCCAGCCGTTGCGCCAGCGCCGCCCAGTCATCCACCCGCATCCCCCAGGCCAGACGCGCCCGGTTCAGCTCGTCGCCCGGTAACGTCTGGGTCTGTTCGTCGTTGATACTTTGCAGCAAATTTTCCAGACGACGCAGGAAGAGATAAGAGTCACGCAGCGTTTGCGCATCGCCTTCCGGCAGCAGATGCAGCTGCTCGATAGCGCTCAGGGTCGGCAGCAGCGAGCGGGATTGCAGAGAAGGTTCACGCCCGCCGCGTATCAGCTGGAAGACCTGGACGATAAATTCGATCTCACGAATACCGCCCGCGCCGAGCTTGATGTTGTCCTTCAGGCCACGGCGACGCACCTCGCGGGCAATCATCCCTTTCATATTTCGCAGGGACTGGATCACGCTGAAGTCGATGTAGCGGCGGAACACAAACGGGCGCAGCATGGCGCGCAGCTCGTTGGCCCAGGCATCGTCGCTGTCACCCATGATCCGCGCTTTGACCATCGCGTAACGCTCCCAGTCGCGACCCTGCTCCTGGTAATAATCTTCCAGCGCGGCAAAGCTCAGCACCAGCGGACCGCTGTCGCCAAACGGACGCAAACGCATATCCACGCGGTAGACAAAACCATCCTGGGTGGGCTGATCCAGTGCCTTAATCAGCCGCTGCCCCAGGCGAGTAAAGAACTGGGCGTTGTCCAGCTCGCGACGACCGCCGCGCGTGGAGCCGTTCTCCGGCCAGGCAAAAATCAGGTCGATGTCTGAGGAGAAATTAAGCTCGCAGCCGCCCAGCTTGCCCATCCCCAGAATCAACAGCGGTTGCGGAACCCCGGCTTCGCTGCACGGCGTGCCCCACTCTTTACAGCAGGCGGCGTAGAGCCAGTCCCGCGCGGCGACAATCAACGTCTGCGCCAGCTCGCTCAACTGCTGCAAGGTACTCTCTTCGCTCACCAGCTCCAGCGCCTGCGCCCAGGCAATGCGTACCATCACCCGGCGGCGGAACTGACGCAGTACGCGCATCAGCGTGGCTTCGTCTGCCACCTCTGCCAGCGCGGTTTGCAGCCAGCCAGCATAATGCCGCCACTCGTCAGCCTGCGGCGGCGCGCTTTCCAGCTCTGCCAGCCAGTCCGGGTTGGCGCTGACGCTCTCCTGCACAAAATCACTGAACGTGAGCACGCTTTTCGCCTGCTCGCTTAACGATGACGCGGGTAACGACTCAGGCAGGCGTTCGCAAACGGTCTGCCAGTGCTGCTGTAACTGCGAAGAAAGCGGCATATCAGGGGTTCCTTGCCAGAATTAACGTTTTCCGCTGTGCAGCCAGTACGGATCCTGCGAAATGGCCTCGTTGCGGAAATGCTCGATCTCGATCTGCTGACGGGTCTCGATGGCATGCTTCAGCCCCTGCCAGTTCTCCAGCCAGGCCTGCGCCTTCACGCCCTCATACGCACCTGACAGCAGCAACATGCTGTCGATGTTACGCGCCAGGCGGGGAAGCTGATCGCCATACTGGTCGCCCAGCGGATGCGCAAAGGTGGTTCTCAGCTCGGCCGCGTGACGGGAGAGGTGGATATCCGCAAAACGTTTGAAGTTTTCCGCGATTTTGGTCTGCCCTTTCGCATCGAGGAACGTGCGCCAGCCGCGCGTCACCAGAAACTCGGTCAGCGCCAGTTTCGCGCCGGCGTTTTGCGGGCTGTAGATCGCCGTTTGTGCCGACACGTCGGAAAGCATCAGCGTTTCGGTTTGAGTGAGCAAATCACGTAAGTGAGTGCTGGCTTTACGCGGTACAATGCCGCCAAAGAGCGTCAGGGTATGACGCACCAGCCCCATAGCGGCCAGCACCTGTTTTTTGGCATTTTTCACGTTACGCGCCCACAGCTCCTCGTGGTACTGCCACTGAGAGAGCGCCAGCTCCAGCGCCGCTTCCATGCCCTGCTCAACGGAGGCTTTCGGCACAACGCGCAGAATCGGGGTTTCTCGCAGCACGCGCGGCGCATTCCCGGCGGCCAGGTGATAGCCGCGTGCCGCTTTACTCAGGCTGCCCTGACGCAGGCCAGGCTGGTTCACCAGCTTGTGCGCCAGCTTCAGCACGTCGCTCGCCTCGCCTTCCAGCAGTTCGAGTTCCAATTCGCAGATCGGCTCCTGCTCTTCACCCGCCTTAATTTCACCCCGATCGAACGCGATCTCAATGCGGCTCTTGCCTTCCGTCGCCAGCCATTTTTCGCGCCAGAAATCGGTGCTGAACAGCGGTTGCGCCTCTGCCGACAGCGTTGCGGGCAGCGTCCCTTCCGGCCACACTTCCGCCGGAAAACGATCCAGCTCAAGTTCTGGCTTACTGATGTCGATATTGTATTCCGGACGCTGGTGCAAACCGCCCACCACGCGACCGGCGATTTTCATCGTCATCTCGTAGCGCCCGTTCGCACCCCGGATGCGCAGGCCCATATCGTGGTTGCGCAGCCAGTTGTCCGGCGTTTCGTAATAGATGTTGAGCAGCTGTACGGGTTCATGGTGCTCGCCGGACAGCGTATTCAGATGCTGGCGGAGCGCGTCAGCGCTGTCTTTTTCGACGATAAACTTTAATTCGATCTCTTGTGCCATAGCCTTGTACTTTTGCGTGCGTCACAGACGCGTCGATGAAGGCGAACTTCCTCGCCATTTGTTTGTCAGTACATAGTATTTTGCGCCAAATTGCCACGCAATGAGCAATTTGACGGGCGTAAAAGTTTAAAGCGGTGGAAATCATGACACAGATGATTCCGATTGATGATGAATCCTTTGCGTAGCGACACTGATACCACTACTATCGTTCCACTTTTTATGAAAATAACGACTGATATGCTTAAATTACGCCTGATTGGACTTACTTTACTCGCTTTTAGCGCCGCAACCGCGGTCCACGCTGAAGAGAAACGTTACGTTTCTGATGAACTGAATACCTGGGTACGCAGCGGCCCTGGAGACAATTATCGCCTCGTGGGTACGGTAAATGCCGGCGAGGAAGTGACTCTGCTGCAAACCAATGCAGACACCAATTACGGTCAGGTTCGTGACAGCTCTGGCCGCACCTCATGGATCCCGCTGAAAGAGCTGAGCACGGTGCCGAGCCTGCGCACCCGCGTGCCGGATCTGGAAAATCAGGTGAAAACCCTGACCGATAAGCTGAACAACATTGACGGCACCTGGAACCAGCGCACCGCAGAGATGCAGCAGAAAGTGGCGCAAAGCGACAGCGTGATCGCCGGTCTGAAAGATGAAAATCAGAAGCTGAAAAATGAGCTCATCGTCGCGCAGAAGAAAGTGAACGCCGCGAATCTACAGCTGGATGACAAACAACGCACCATCATCATGCAGTGGTTTATGTATGGCGGCGGGGTGCTGGGCGTCGGTCTGGTGCTGGGTCTGGTGCTTCCTCACCTTATTCCAAGCCGTAAACGTAAAGACCGCTGGATGAACTAACTCGTCTTCTCTGCCACACTTACGTATCATCTTGCGAAAAGAGAAAACGGGAGTGTTGGCGTGAAGAGTTATCTGGTCGGTGGTGCGGTACGTGATGCGTTATTAGGTCTGCCGGTCAAAGATAAAGACTGGGTCGTGGTCGGTGCCACGCCCGAAGCGATGATTGACGCGGGCTACCAGCAGGTAGGCCGCGATTTTCCTGTGTTCCTCCATCCGAAAAGCCGGGAAGAGTACGCCCTGGCGCGTACCGAACGGAAATCCGGTTCCGGTTATACCGGCTTCACCTGCTATGCCGCGCCGGATGTGACGCTGGAGCAGGACTTACTGCGCCGCGATCTCACCATTAATGCCCTGGCGCAGGACGAAAACGGCCATATTATCGATGTCTACGGCGGCCAGAACGATCTGCGTGACCGTCTTTTACGCCATATCTCCCCCGCCTTTTCTGAAGATCCGCTTCGCGTACTGCGCGTGGCGCGTTTTGCCGCCCGTTATGCCCATCTCAGCTTCCGCATCGCCGACGAGACGATGGCGCTGATGACGGCTATGACCGACGCGGGCGAGCTGGAACACCTGACGCCAGAACGCGTCTGGAAAGAGACCGAAAACGCCCTGACTACCCGTAATCCGCAGGTCTTTTTCCAGGTTCTGCGCGACTGCGGGGCGCTGAAAGTGCTGTTCCCGGAAATAGACGCGCTGTTTGGCGTGCCCGCCCCGGCGAAATGGCACCCGGAAATTGATACCGGCATTCACACCCTGATGACGCTGAGCATGGCCGCCATGCTCAGCCCGGAGGTGGACGTGCGCTTTTCCACCCTCTGCCATGACCTCGGCAAAGGGTTAACGCCAAAGGAGTTGTGGCCACGCCACCACGGGCACGGTCCGGCTGGCGTGAAGCTGGTTGAAGGGCTTTGCCAGCGCCTGCGCGTGCCGAATGACATTCGCGATCTGGCAAAACTGGTGGCCGAGTTTCACGACCTGATCCACACCTTCCCGATCCTGAAACCCGCCACCATCGTCAGGCTGTTTGATAACATCGACGCCTGGCGCAAACCGCAGCGCGTGGAGCAAATTGCGCTGACCAGCGAAGCCGACGTGCGCGGCCGCACCGGGTTTGAAGCGTCCGATTATCCGCAGGGTCGTTTGCTGCGTGAGGCGTGGGACGTAGCGAAAGCGGTGCCAACAAAAGAGGTGGTGGAGGCAGGGTTTAAAGGCCCGGCGATCCGCGAAGAGCTGACGAAGCGGCGGATTGATGCAGTTGCAGCGTGGAAGGAAAAACGTTGCCCTCAGCCGAAAGACTGAGGGCGGTCGGTCATCAGAAGAAGACCACGTACACGGCAGCCGCGACGATAAAGCGGTAGATCGCGAACGGAATAAACGAAATACGCTTAATCAGTTGCAGGAAGGTTTTGATGGCGATCAACGCCACAATAAAGGCGGTGATAAAGCCCACGGCGAACATCGGAATGTCGCCCACGGTCAGGAAGCCGATGCTTTTGTAGAGATCCAGCGCGGTGGCACCCATCATCATCGGCACCGCCAGCAGGAACGAGAACTCAGACGCCGCGTAACGGCTCACGCCCATCAGCATCCCGCCGGAAATGGTTGCCCCTGAACGGGAGAAGCCCGGCCACAGCGCCAGACACTGGAAGCAGCCAATCATAAACGCCTGGCGATACGTCATATCGTCCAGACCTTCCGCACGCGGGGTTTTTGGCTTCAGCACTTCGGCGGCAATCAGCAGGAAGCCGCCGACAACCAGCGCGTACATCACGTTAATCGGGTTGAAGAGCGATTTAATGGTGTCGTGGAACACCAGCCCCAGCACCACCGCCGGGATCATCCCGAGCAGAATATGAATCAGCGTCAGGCGCCCTTTGCCCTCTCCTTCACGCTGCGGCAAACGCCCGAAGTGGATACCGATCAGACCAAACAGACGTCGCCAGAACATCACGACCACCGCCAGGATAGAGCCCAGCTGAATAACCACCTCAAACGTCTTTGCGGTATCGCCTTCAAAGCCCAGGAGATGGCCAACGATAATCATATGGCCCGTACTGGACACCGGCAAAAACTCCGTCAATCCTTCGACCACACCCAGTATTGCCGCCACCAGCAGCGAGTGCATATCGCTCATCTATAAACCCCTAAAAAGATATAAAAAAACGGTGTCCCACGCGGACAACCGTGAAAGATACAGCTTTAAGACCGATATAACCTAAAATGGTTTAGCTATTATGACGTTAAATCTTTCCTTTCAGATTTGTGCCACGCTCGATGATCACGCCTACATTGGCGGCGCGCGCCACCGCTCCCGGCTTGCTTAGCTTAATGCGCACCCATGGGGAGTTAAATCTGCTCAGCAGCAGGTCTGCTACCTCTTCCGCCACGCGTTCTACCAGCGCAAAACGTTGCCCTTCCACATGGGCGATGACCGTTTCACTGATGTCGGCGTAGCTCAGACAGTCATTCACATCATCGCTTTTTGCTGACTTGCGGTTGTCCCAGCCCATTTCGATATCGAACACCAGTTTCTGCTCGATGGTCTGTTCCCAGTCGTAAACACCAATTGTGGTGATTACCGAAAGTTGCTCTATAAATACAATATCCATCACGACCTGCCTGCTTTTTGGCTAAACCGGATACCACTTCCGGCGAATTATGCGTATTATCCACAGATGCTGAGAATACAGATACATTTTCAAAACGGAACAGCGTTATGAGTGCAATCGCGCCTGGAATGATTATCCTCGCCTACCTTTGCGGCTCAATCTCCAGCGCCATTCTGGTCTGCCGCATCGCCGGGTTGCCTGACCCGCGTGAAAGTGGTTCCGGGAATCCGGGGGCGACCAATGTACTACGAATTGGCGGCAAGGGAGCAGCCGTAGCGGTTTTGATTTTTGATGTTCTGAAAGGAATGCTTCCCGTCTGGGGCGCGTATGCGCTCGGCGTCACACCCTTCTGGCTGGGGCTGATTGCCATCGCCGCCTGCGTCGGCCACATCTGGCCCGTTTTCTTTGGTTTTAAAGGCGGTAAAGGCGTTGCCACCGCGTTTGGCGCGATTGCGCCGATCGGCTGGGATCTCACCGGCGTGATGGCGGGCACCTGGCTGCTGACCATTCTGCTGAGCGGTTATTCGTCGCTGGGCGCCATCGTCAGCGCACTGATCGCCCCGTTTTATGTCTGGTGGTTTAAACCGCAGTTTACCTTCCCGGTGTCGATGCTCTCGTGTCTGATCCTGTTGCGCCACCACGACAACATTCAGCGCCTGTGGCGGCGTAAGGAAACCAAGATCTGGACGAAGCTCAGGCGTAAAAAGAAAGACGCTTAGTAAACCGTTCGTTATGCCTTATAACCAAATGTGATTTTTGTCACCTTCTGCCTGTGGTAACTGTTAGAGACACAACACAACCACACAAAAAGAAAATGGCAGAAATCACAGATTCAACTCCCCTTCCAACGGCAGGAAATACCCCGGATGGCGACATCAAGTGGGTGCGCAGCGCATCGGACGTTTCACGTCTCGTTAATGACGGTTCTCAGGGCCGGGCCAATGCCCGCATCGTGGTCGGTATCGCACTCGGGGGAATTTTCCTCGATGCCTACGATCTCGGCGCGCTGGCATTCGGCATCAAAGACATCACCCGCGAATTTAACCTGACGCCCGCCGGTACCGGCATGGTGGCCTCGGCGATTACCTTTGGCGCGATTGTCGGGGCGCTGCTCGGCGGCTATCTTACGGATAAAATCGGGCGCTACCGCGTCTTTATGGCCGACATGGTGTTCTTTGTCGTTGCCGCTATCGCCTGTGCGCTGGCCCCGAACGAATATGTGCTGGCGGGCGCGCGCTTTGTGATGGGTCTTGGCGTTGGGATCGACCTTCCCGTCGCGATGGCGTTTCTCAGCGAGTTCGCCAGGCTGAAAGGCCCGGGGAATAAAGCCTCCAGCGTCGCAATGTGGTGCCCCACCTGGTACGCGGCCATCAGCATCTCTTATCTTCTGGTGCTCTTCTTTTACGCCGTGCTGCCGGAAAGCCACAGCGACTGGCTCTGGCGTCTGATCCTTGGCTTTGGCGCGGTGCCCGCGCTGGTGATTATCGCCATCCGCAGCCGCTATATGAGCGAATCCCCGGTCTGGGCGGCGAATCAGGGCAATCTGAAGGAGGCGGCGTCCATCCTGCGGCAGTCTTACAATATTAATGCCCACGTACCGCAGGATGCGCTCGACCAGCCCGCGCCTGTCGTGAACAAGGCAAAATGGTCGAACTACCTGAACCTGTTCCGCGGTATCTATCTGCGGCGTACCACGCTCGCCACGCTGCTGTCAGTGGTCTCCTCGTTCGCCTATAACGCCGTAGCCTTTGGCCTGCCGGTGATCATCTCCAGCTTCTTTGTGCAGTCGATGCTGACCACCATTCTGATCTCGCTGGCGCTTAACCTGCTGTTCGCCTTTGTCGGCGGGCTGCTGGCGGTGCGCTATGTTCCGCGCTTCGGCGCATGGCGGATGTCTCTGGCGGGTTATGCGTGCCAGCTTGCGGCACTGCTCGGCCTGGCGTTGATTGGCCGGCCTGACGGGGCCACGGAAGGCGTGTTCGCCGTCGCGATGCTGGCGCTGTTCCTGTTTGGTCAGGGTTTTGGTCCAGGTGCGCATACCATGACGTTTGCCTCCCTGAGCTACCCGACCTCGCTGCGCGGCGTGGGTGTGGGGCTTAACCAGACGCTGATGCGCAGCAGTTCAACGCTGTCACTGTTTTTGTTCCCGCTGCTGGTCGCCTCGCTGGATACCGCCGTGTTCTGGGTGATTGCGCTGGCGCCGTTTATCGGTCTGGCGTCGCTGCTGGCGATCCGCTGGGAGCCGTCGGGGTATGATGTGGATGCAGAGGATTATCGCTAGCCTTTCTTGCCGGGTGGCGCTGCGCTTACCCGGCCTACATTACTGAAACCGGCTCACATGAGCCGGTTTTTTTATCCATAAGCGACTCATATGACAGCCTTCATTTCCGCCAGGGCATACTGAAACGTACCCCGATAGTGTGGAAATGGAAGCACCATGTTAGCAACTCAGGTCACTGATAATTCATACAAAGGCTGGCAGGCCTCGCTTGCCCTCCAGTTTTGTCATACCCCTGAGAAAACCCTCCTCCATTCCGCGCGTCACAGCGGGCCGCTCACCGTTCAGCGTCCGTTTTATCCCGAAGGGGAAACCTGCCACCTTTACCTGCTGCACCCGCCAGGCGGAATTGTGGGCGGAGATACGCTGGATATTTCCGTGCGGCTCGACGCCAAAAGCCATGCCCTCATTACCATGCCCGGCGCCAGCAAGTTCTATCGCAGCAGCGGCCCGCTGGCCTGCCTCAGTCAGCATTTTTACCTCGACGAAGAGGCCACGCTGGAGTGGCTGCCGCAGGACACCATTATTTTCCCCGGCGCTAACGCCGCGCTGCGTTCCGTCTTTCACCTGCACGCCACCAGCACGCTGCTGGCGTGGGAGCTGTACTGTCTGGGCCGTCCGGTGATAAACGAAACCTTCAGCCACGGCACGCTGGAGAACCGCCTTGAGGTGTGGGTGGATGGCGAGCCGCGTCTGATTGAGCGACTGCATCTCAGCGGTGGCGATCTGACGTCCGTCGCGGACCATCCGTGGGTCGGCACGCTGCTGTTCTATCCGGCCCGGGAAGCACTTCTCGACGCGGTGCGTGCGCTTCTCGCCCCGCTGGAAAACGTTGGCGGGGCGACGCTCACCGACGATCTGCTGTCGGTGCGTTTTCTCTCCCACGACAACCTGATTTGTCAGCGGGTGATGCGCGATATCTGGCAGTCGCTTCGCCCGCTTTTAACTTCCAAAACCGCCTGTTCGCCGCGCATCTGGCAAACATAAGAGAAACGCTATGGAACTGACTCCCAGAGAAAAAGACAAGCTGTTGCTGTTCACCGCCGCGCTGGTTGCCGAACGCCGCCTCGCGCGCGGGGTAAAGCTCAATTACCCGGAATCGGTCGCGCTGATCAGCGCCTTTATTATGGAAGGCGCGCGCGATGGCGAAACCGTCGCCTCGCTGATGGAAGCCGGCCGCCACGTCCTGACGCGCGATCAGGTGATGGAAGGCGTGCCGGAGATGATCCCGGATATCCAGGTGGAAGCCACCTTTCCGGACGGATCCAAGCTCGTCACCGTCCACAACCCGATCGTGTAAGGAGCGCGTGATGATCCCAGGCGAATACCGGATCCAGTCCGGAAACATTGCTCTCAACGTCGGGCGCGAAACCCGAAGTGTGATCGTGGAAAACCACGGCGACAGGCCGATCCAGGTCGGATCGCACTACCACTTTTACGAGGTCAACCCGGCGCTGAAGTTCGATCGCGAAGCCACCCGAGGTTACCGGCTGAACATCCCGGCCGGCACTGCCGTGCGCTTCGAGCCCGGCCAGAAGCGGGAAGTGACGCTGGTGCAGGTGACGGGCGCACAGCGCATTTTCGGCTTTCGCGGCGAGGTCATGGGCGAGGTGAAACATGGCTGAGATTTCACGCCAGGCGTATGCCGATATGTTCGGCCCCACTACCGGGGATAAAGTGCGGCTGGCCGACAGCGAGCTGTGGATCGAAGTGGAAGACGATCTCACGATCTACGGCGAAGAGGTTAAATTCGGCGGCGGAAAAGTGATCCGCGACGGCATGGGACAGGGGCAGATGACCGCCGACGACTGCGTGGATCTGGTGCTCACCAACGCGCTGATCGTCGATCACTGGGGGATCGTGAAAGCGGATATCGGCGTAAAAGATGGGCGGATCTTCGCCATCGGCAAAGCCGGGAACCCGGACATTCAGCCCGGCGTGACGATCCCGATTGGCGCGGCAACGGAGGTGATCGCCGCCGAAGGGAAGATCGTCACCGCAGGCGGGATCGACACCCACATCCACTGGATCTGTCCGCAGCAGGCGGAAGAGGCGCTGGTGTCTGGCGTCACCACCATGATCGGCGGCGGCACCGGGCCTGCGGCAGGCACAAACGCCACCACCTGCACACCGGGGCCGTGGTATATCGCCCGCATGTTGCAGGCAGCCGATACGCTACCGGTGAATATTGGCCTGCTGGGTAAAGGGAACGGCTCCAACCCGGACGCGCTGCGCGAGCAGATCGCCGCAGGTGCCATCGGGCTTAAGATCCACGAAGACTGGGGCGCGACGCCTGCGACCATCAACTGCTCGCTGGAGGTCGCTGAAGAGATGGATATTCAGGTGGCGCTGCACAGCGACACGCTGAACGAGTCCGGTTTTGTCGAAGACACGCTGGCCGCCATCGCCGGGCGCACCATCCACACCTTCCACACCGAAGGGGCGGGCGGCGGCCATGCGCCGGATATCATCACCGCCTGCGCGCACCCGAATATTCTGCCCTCCTCCACCAACCCGACGCTGCCCTACACGGTCAACACCATCGACGAGCACCTGGACATGCTGATGGTTTGCCATCACCTCGACCCGGATATCGCCGAGGACGTGGCGTTTGCCGAATCCCGCATTCGCCGGGAGACCATCGCCGCCGAAGACGTGCTGCACGATATCGGCGCGTTCTCGCTCACCTCGTCAGATTCACAGGCCATGGGCCGCGTGGGGGAAGTGATTATCCGCACCTGGCAGGTGGCGCACCGCATGAAGGTGCAGCGCGGCGCACTGCCGGAAGAGACCGGCGATAACGATAACTTCCGCGTGAAGCGCTATGTCGCCAAATACACCATCAACCCGGCGCTGACCCACGGCATCGCCCATGAGGTCGGTTCTATTGAGGCGGGCAAGCTGGCGGATCTGGTGGTCTGGTCCCCCGCCTTTTTTGGCGTCAAACCCGCCACCATCGTCAAAGGCGGGATGATCGCCTGCGCGCCGATGGGCGACATCAACGCCTCGATCCCCACGCCGCAGCCGGTACATTACCGCCCGATGTTTGGTGCCCTTGGTGCCGCACGCCACGCCACGCGGCTGACGTTTGTCTCTCAGGCTGCTGATGCCAGCGGCATTCCGCAACGGCTCGGACTGCAAAGCGCCACCGCGGTGGTGAGAGGCTGCCGGTCGGTGAAAAAGGCCGACATGATCCACAACGATTTACAGCCGAATATCACCGTTGACGCGCAAACCTATGAGGTACGCGTCGACGCCGAATTGATCACCAGCGAACCGGCAGAGGTTTTGCCGATGGCGCAACGCTATTTTCTGTTTTGAGGAGTCATGATGATCTATTTAACCCAACGCCTGGACCATGCGCATCCGATTACCGCCAGCGTCACGCTACCGATTGATGTGCGGGTAAAAAGCCGCGCCCGCGTGGCGCTGAACGACGGCCGCGAAGCCGGGCTAATGCTGCCGCGCGGCCTGCTGCTGCGCGGGGGCGACCTGCTGACTACCGACGATGGCAGCGAGGTGATCGAAGTGATCGCCGCCCCGGAGTCGGTTTCCGTGGTGCGCTGCGCCGACCCGTTCCTGCTCGCCCGCGCCTGTTATCACCTGGGCAATCGTCACGTACCGCTGCAAATAATGCCTGGCGAACTGCGCTACCACCACGACCACGTCCTCGACGATATGCTGCGTCAGTTCGGGCTGGAGGTGACCTTCGCCAGCCTGCCATTTGAACCGGAAGCGGGCGCTTACACCAGCGATGCCCACAGCCATAGCCACTCTCACGCTCATTCACATTAAGGACTCATCATGCGCAAGTACTTACCGCTGTTACTGCTGGCTTTTTCCGTTCCCGCGCTCGCGCATCCCGGCCACGGGACCGACAGCTTCCAGGCCGGATTTCTCCATCCGCTGACCGGGCTGGATCACCTGCTGATGCTGACGGGGGCTGGCGTGCTCTCCGCCCTGAGCGGCCGCAAGCTGCTGTTGCCGTTAGCGACGCTCGGCATGATGCTTGCTGGTGCCGTTGCGGGCAGCCTGCTCGGCGGCTTTAGCGGTATGGAGATGCTGATTATCGCCTCGCTGGCGGTCTGCGGCGTGATGATGTTTAAGACTGAAAATCGCCTGCTGCTGGCGGTGCCAGCCCTGGCGATGTTCCACGGCTGGGCGCACGGCGTGGAGATGTCCGGCCACAGCTTCTGGCTCTTCACCAGCGGGTTTATGTTAGCCAGCGCCACGGTGCTGTGTGCCAGCTTCGCGGCAGGGCTGCTGCTGCGCCGTCACAACGGCCTGCGTAAAACCTTCGGCGGCGGGCTGATCGTCTCCGCCCTGCTGGCGCTGATGAGCTGATGGAGCACGCCCGCCAGCGGCTGCGCCTGATGCAGCTCTCCAGCAGTAGCCTGCCGGTCGGATCGTTTACCTGGTCGCAGGGGCTGGAGTGGGCCGTTGAGGCCGGGTGGGTCACGGACGCTGAGGCCTTCAGGCGCTGGCAGATCCAGCAGATGGAGCAGAGCTTTTTCTGCGTCGACCTGCCGCTGTTTATCCGCCTGTATCGTGCCTGCGAGAAGCAGGACGTCGCGACAGCAAAACGCTGGACGGCATACCTGCTCGCCTGCCGGGAAACGCGCGAGCTGCGCGATGAAGAACGCAACCGTGGGGCGGCCTTTACGCGCCTGATTAAAAGCTGGGAACCCGCCTGCCCACCAGAATGGCTGCCGCTGTTGATGCGAAGCCAGCTCGGCGGCATGGCGTGGCTCGGCGTGCGCTGGGGCATTAGCGCGCGCGAGCTGGCGCTGAGCCTCGGCTACAGCTGGATAGAGAGCGCGGTGATGGCGGGCGTCAAGCTGGTACCGTTTGGGCAGCAGGCAGCACAACAGCTGATTATCGACCTGAGCGACCATTTTGCCGCCGGGTTTGAACAGGCATTTTTACGTGGCGACGACGCGCTGGGGGCCGCTACGCCGCTGTCGGCCATCGCCTCCGCGCGCCATGAAACCCAATATTCACGACTATTCCGTTCCTGAGGAGTCAACATGGCTGATTACAAACATCCCCTGCGCGTGGGCGTGGGCGGCCCGGTAGGGTCGGGCAAAACCGCCCTGCTGGAAGCGCTCTGCAAGGCGATGCGCGACACCTATCATCTTGCGGTGGTGACCAACGATATCTATACCAAAGAGGATCAGCGCATCCTGACCGAGGCGGGTGCGCTGGAGCCAGAGCGCATCGTGGGCGTGGAAACGGGCGGCTGCCCGCATACCGCCATCCGCGAAGATGCCTCAATGAACCTGGCGGCGGTGGAAGCGTTGAGCGAGAAGTTCGGCAATCTGGATCTGATCTTCGTGGAAAGCGGCGGGGATAACCTGAGCGCGACCTTCAGCCCGGAGCTGGCGGACCTCACCATCTACGTCATCGACGTGGCCGAAGGGGAAAAAATCCCGCGCAAGGGCGGGCCGGGGATCACCAAATCCGATTTTCTGGTGATCAACAAAACCGACCTCGCGCCGTACGTCGGTGCGTCGCTGGAGGTAATGGAGCGCGACACTAATCGCATGCGCGGCGAGCGCCCGTGGACGTTTACCAACCTGAAGGCGGGCGACGGTTTAGCGACGATTATTGCGTTTCTGGAAGAGAAAGGAATGCTGCGGATCTGAAAAAAGGCCTGGCATAACGCCAGGCCGTGATTGTTATTTGCAGCTGTTATTGGAAGACCCTTGTTCGCGCCATGCGCCCCACTGGCCGCCAGTTCCCGGCGTTTCTTGCCCCGGGTTGACATACCACTGGTTGAGCCAAACTTTACCGTTGTAAGACACTTTGGTGCATCGGGTTGGATAGGCAATTTTGGCGTTATAGGCCGGTGCCGCAGGATTTACCGGTGTGTCATCTTTTGCCGGGGTGTCATCCTTAGCCGGTACCGCCGGTTTACTGACGGTGATGGTCATGCTGTCCGTCGCGGTTCGCCCATCCGCGCCGGTCGTCGTCAGCGTAAAGGTCGCTTCACCCTCGCTGTTGGCAGGAATGACGGCATAGGCATGCGCGCTGTCCACGCTCTTCACCAGCGTGCCGTTCAGTGTCGCCTCCAGCGAGAAGGTTTCTGCCCCTTTCGTCACACGCCAGTTATACGATTTGGCATTCAGGCTCTTACTGCCGTCCAGCGCGTAGGTGATCACCCCCGTGGTCGGAGAAACCAGAGCGTAATCTGCGCCTGCCACAGCCGTTGGAGCCGGCGCGACAGGCGTGCTACCGTCTTTGAGCGCCATAATACGGGCCACCGCACGCTCCATGTCAGGTTGAGTACCCACTTTTGCCGAATCTCCGTTGGCCAGTGGCGTTCCGGTCTCAGCCAGAATCTGACGCATCTGCCGCGGTGTCACGGTAATACCGTTGGCTTTGGCGATGCCTGACAGGCTGGCTACCACACCCGCAATAATCGGGTTCGAGGAAGAAGTTCCGGCAAACGTCGCGGTATAAGAATCGTTAACGCCGCCATTTTTATAGAGATCGCCATAACCTGTGCTCACTACGTCCCAGCAGCCCCATGCAGAGCTGGTGACGCGCGAACCATAGGTGCTGAACGACGCTTTTTTACCGTCCTTTGCACAAAACGCACCCGCCAGGATAGCCCCGGAGTCCCGCACGTTCACGTCAAACTCACCCTGGAAGCCAGGGCTATCCAGGTTGACGTTCCCGTTACCTGCCGCCTCAATAACGTGAACGCCTTTATCCGTCAGCGCCTTAATCACATCGTAATAGGCGGGCTCGGACTCCATTGCCACCCAGCAATCCTTCTGACAACCCGCTGGATAACCGCCCGCTACGTGTACCCCGATCTGCACCACATCGCCAGCTTTTAGCAACGGAATTAAATTATAGAGGTTATTATGTGCTGAGGCCGCGTACCCCAGTCGGCTTTTCCAGCTTATCCCTCGAATACCGGTGCCAATATCTTTCGCTGTCATAATCCCGACGGAAGCAGTGTCATGATCTTGCTTTTCAACATAGGTTGTCTTTCCAGAGCTGAGACTCATTGGCGGTAAGTTGAGGTGGTGGGTATTCCAGGGATAAATCTCCGTTGAAATAATCGTCACCCCTTCACCCGCACTGCCTGCATAGTGATCAACGCTTTCGCGGTTTACGCCCCCCATATAATAACCGGCGCGCTTAACATCAGGAGCTTTGAGATAATCCTGCTTATTGCGAAAATCCGGAACGGCAGCAGACGTTAAATTATTATTTACCGAAGGTTTAACCTGCGGCGTAAGGGCGTTTTCATCCAGCGACACCGGTTCGGCCTCCGGGTAAACAAACTCAACGTTCTGATTCTGCTCCAGCTCAGTAATAATATGGTTAATGTAGGTTTTATCCTGACGTTTATCTTGCGGTAACGCGATACGCAGATAACGGTCAAAGCCATAGCGTTTATTGAGTTCCGTTAACTCGGATGACTGATTTGAACTCCGCAAATTCGTCGGCCAAAACATATTTGTGGTGATAAGGGAAGGATCATTCAGGGTAATTTTATTGTTTGTCGCTTTTAGCAAACCTGTAGTGGGTTTTAGCTTGAGTACAATTGCTGTGTAGGTCGCATTGTCATGTGCAAACTCATTTTGCACCTGATTTTCTGCCGCAGCGGAAAATGAAATTGCTGCACAAATAAAAAGGGACAAGGTACTTTTTTTCATGGTAATCACGGTTCCTTTGTGAATCGACATTTCTCCTTTTTCAGTATCTGTGATACATGCACCGTGATGAATAAGAACTTCCTAATCTGGGGGAACGATCTTTCTATAATTGAATAAGAAAAATCCATATCTCATTTCTTTATATTTGGCAACACGAGGATACACCTGGATACAAAAGCCGTAAAGATTAAGCATAATGAAATAATCAATATCCGCCGCCGTTAAAAATACTCTCATTGTTACTGCTATTTTACCGCAGCCTGGATTTTAATAACGATATATCTTGCGAGGGATTCCAACCCCGCCATTATCATGTAAGGGTTAATACGACGCATCATTATGGACATTAAAATCGTTATCGCTGAAGAATCCTCGTTGATTCGCCGCGGCTTATCCTCAATGATGCAAGCGCTCTCGTTACCCGCCTCAGGCATGAATAAGAGATGTGTTTTGACCGGTGAAGCAGCCTCTTCCGCAGAACTTCTGTCGCTTCTTGGCCAGCATAACCCCGATATCGTTATCCTCAGCTATTCACTGACAACCAGCTTTAATCGCTCTCCTCTCACGGGTATGGACGGTCTGAAGCTGTTGAGATGGCTCCATCAGACTTATCCTACGCTCAGCATTATCCTGCTCTCGCCCTATGCAAACGCCATGTTGATTCGTCAGGCGCTAAAGGAAGGCGTCAGATCGTATTTGTCGCGGGATATCAACGAGAAAACCTTAAGCCAGGCGATTGCTACAGTTCTTAAAGGTGAGATCTATATCGAAAGCCAGCTGGTAAATATGCTTTTTCGTCATGAGATGACAGATATAGAGAAACTCTCGCCGCGGGAAATCGATGTGCTGCGTCTGATATGTAACGGATTAAATTTGAAGGAGATTGCACAACATATGCACCTGAGCATCAAAACAGTCAGTGCGCATAAGATCCGGGCGATGGAAAAGCTGGATGTGCAAAACGACTGCCAGCTTTACTCTCTGATCATCAAGAACCAGATGTTCGACATCAGAATATAAAACTCCCCCGCCGCGACGACGGGAGAGCCGTTCACGCCTCAGGCAGTTCCGCCAGCGGCCAGCGCGGACGCACGGACACGCTCAGGTCAGCCGTTGCGCCGGCGTTCAGACGCACCATCCCGGCGTAGGCGATCATCGCCCCGTTATCGGTACAGAACTCCGGACGCGCATAGAACACTTCCCCGCGACGCTTTTGCATCATCTCAGCAAGCTTCGCGCGCAGCGTGCGGTTAGCGCTGACACCACCGGCCATCACCAGGCGCTTAAAGCCGGTCTGATCCAGCGCGCGCTTGCACTTGATCATCAGCGTATCCACCACCGCGTCTTCGAACGCACGGGCGATATCGGCACGGGTCTGCTCACTGTCGTCATTATTGCGGATAGTATTGGCCGCGAAAGTTTTCAGGCCAGAGAAGCTGAAATCCAGCCCCGGACGGTCGGTCATCGGCCGCGGGAAGACAAAGCGCCCTTCCGTTCCCTGCGACGCCATTTTCGACAGCATCGGGCCACCCGGGTAATCCAGCCCCAGCAGCTTGGCGGTTTTATCGAAGGCTTCACCGGCAGCATCGTCGATCGACTCGCCCAGCAGCGCGTACTTGCCAATGCCCGTTACGCTAATCAGTTGGGTATGCCCACCGGAAACCAGCAGCGCCACAAACGGGAACTCTGGCGGATTGTCTTCCAGCATCGGCGCCAGAAGGTGCCCTTCCATATGGTGAACCGGAATGGCCGGAACATCCCACGCGAAGGCCAGCGAACGCCCTACCGTTGCGCCGACCAGCAGCGCGCCGACCAGGCCCGGCCCTGCGGTATAGGCCACGGCATCAATATCTTTTGCACTCAACCCGGCCTCTTTAAGCGCCGCCTGAATCAGGGGAACCGTTTTACGCACGTGGTCACGAGAGGCCAGTTCAGGCACGACGCCGCCGTAGTCAGCGTGCAATTTCACCTGACTATACAGCTGGTTGGCCAGAAGCCCTTTTTCGTCGTCGTAAATCGCGATGCCGGTTTCATCGCAGGATGTTTCAATACCCAGTACACGCATGACTTGTTTTACCTCGTTTCAATACCGCGCAGTGTAGAGCCTGGGCGGATTGTTGTAAAACTTTGTTCGCCCCAGGAAGAAGCCTCGTGTATACTCCTCACCCTTATTAAAGTCCCTTTCAAAATCGCATCGGTGCTTTACAAAGCAGCAGCATTTGCAGTAAAATTCCGCACCATTTTGAAATAAGCTGGCGTTGATGCCAGCGGCAAACCGAATTTATTAAAGGTGAGAGTTACATGCCGGTAATTAAAGTACGTGAAAACGAGCCGTTCGACGTAGCACTGCGTCGCTTCAAACGTTCATGCGAGAAAGCAGGTGTTCTGGCTGAAGTTCGTCGTCGTGAGTTTTATGAAAAACCAACGACCGAACGTAAGCGCGCTAAAGCTTCCGCTGTGAAACGTCACGCGAAGAAACTGGCTCGCGAAAACGCACGCCGTACTCGTCTGTACTAATCTGTTGAGGGCCACAGCCCTCAATTGACAGACAGAGTTGTAGTCGTAAGGCCGTGCTTCCGGAAGGAATGCGCGGCTTGTTTTCGTTTATAAGTCGCTTAAATTTTTGGGGCATATGGCCGGAAGAATCCCACGCGTTTTCATCAATGACCTGCTTGCCAGAACCGACATCGTCGATCTCATCGACGCGCGGGTGAAGCTAAAAAAGCAGGGCAAGAACTACCATGCGTGCTGTCCGTTCCATAACGAAAAAACCCCCTCTTTCACCGTAAACGGTGAAAAACAGTTCTACCATTGCTTCGGCTGTGGCGCACACGGTAATGCCGTCGATTTTTTGATGAACTACGACAAGCTCGAGTTCGTTGAAACCGTCGAAGAGCTGGCGGCGATGCATAACCTTGAAGTGCCGTATGAAGCAGGCAGTGGGCCAAGTCAGATCGAGCGCCATCAGCGGCAAACGCTGTACCAACTGATGGATGGCCTGAATTCGTTTTACCAACAGTCTCTTAAGCACTCTGCGGCTGAGCCTGCGCGTCAGTATCTGAACAAGCGCGGACTGAGTGACGATGTGATTGCGCGTTTCGCTATTGGTTACGCCCCGCCCGGCTGGGACAACGTGTTAAAGCGTTTTGGCGGCAATAGCGAAGATCGTAAATCCCTCATCGACGCAGGCATGCTGGTCACCAACGACCAGGGACGAAGCTACGACCGCTTCCGTGAGCGGGTGATGTTCCCGATCCGCGACAAGCGTGGCCGGGTGATAGGTTTTGGTGGTCGCGTGCTGGGTGATGCCCTGCCGAAATACCTTAACTCCCCGGAAACCGATATTTTCCATAAGGGCCGCCAGCTTTACGGTCTTTATGAGGCACAGCAGGATAATGCGGAACCTCCGCGTCTTCTGGTCGTCGAAGGCTATATGGATGTTGTTGCGCTGGCGCAGTACGACATTAACTATGCCGTTGCGTCGCTGGGAACGTCCACCACGGCGGACCATATCCAGCTGCTGTTCCGCGTCACCAACAACGTGATTTGCTGTTACGACGGTGACCGCGCAGGACGCGACGCCGCCTGGCGAGCGCTGGAAACCGCGTTGCCGTATATGACCGACGGGCGTCAGCTACGCTTTATGTTCCTGCCCGACGGTGAAGACCCGGATACGCTGGTGCGTAAAGAGGGCAAAGCGGCGTTTGAAGCGCGGATGGAGCAGGCTCAGCCGCTCTCCACGTTTCTGTTTAACAGCCTGATGCCGCAGGTTGATTTGAGTACCCCTGACGGGCGCGCGCAGCTCAGCACGCTGGCGCTGCCGTTAATCAGCCAGGTGCCCGGCGAAACGCTGCGCATCTATCTGCGTCAGGAGTTAGGCAACAAGCTCGGCATTCTGGATGACAGCCAGCTTGAACGTTTAATGCCGAAACAGGCTGAAAACGGCACGGTACGCCCCGCGCCTCAGCTAAAACGCACAACCATGCGTATACTGATAGGGTTGCTGGTGCAAAACCCCGAACTTGCTCCGCAAGTGCCGTCGCTGGCGGGTTTGAACCACGAAAAATTGCCCGGGCTTGGCTTATTTTCAGAATTGGTCAACACTTGTTTGTCTCAGCCAGGTCTGACCACCGGACAACTTTTAGAGCATTATCGCGGCACAAAAGAGGCCGCTACCCTTGAAAAACTGTCGATGTGGGACGATATAGCAGATAAGGATATCGCAGAAAAAACGTTCACCGACTCGCTCAACCATATGTTTGATTCGATGCTTGAGTTGCGCCAGGAAGAGTTGATAGCTCGCGAGCGCACCCATGGCCTGAGCAGCGAAGAACGCCGGGAGCTCTGGATGATTAACCAGGAACTGGCGAAGAAATAAAAAATTTAACGGCTTAAGTGCCGAATATCGATCGGGAAGCCCCCGGCAGCCGCACTGAGAGGCAGCGGCAAAAATATAAGTACGCCCTCGCTTTAAAGGTTGGCAGCCCATCGCCGACACCAATCAAACGAATTAAGTGTGGATACCGTCTTATGGAGCAAAACCCGCAGTCACAGCTGAAACTTCTTGTCCAACGCGGTAAGGAGCAAGGCTATCTGACCTATGCCGAGGTCAATGACCATCTGCCGGAAGATATCGTCGATTCAGATCAGATCGAAGATATCATCCAAATGATCAATGACATGGGCATTCAGGTGATGGAAGAAGCACCGGATGCCGATGATCTGTTGCTGGCTGAAACCTCCAACAACACTGACGAAGATGCGGAAGAAGCTGCTGCACAGGTCCTGTCCAGCGTGGAATCTGAAATCGGGCGTACCACTGACCCGGTCCGTATGTACATGCGCGAAATGGGTACCGTTGAACTGTTGACCCGCGAAGGCGAAATTGACATCGCAAAACGCATCGAAGACGGGATCAACCAGGTTCAGTGCTCTGTTGCCGAATACCCGGAAGCGATTACCTATCTGCTGGAGCAGTACGATCGCGTCGAAGCGGAAGAAGCGCGTCTGTCCGATCTGATCACTGGCTTTGTCGACCCGAACGCTGAAGAAGATATGGCGCCAACCGCCACTCACGTCGGTTCTGAGCTGTCTCAGGAAGAGATGGATGACGATGAAGACGAAGATGAAGAAGAAGAGGACGACAGCAGCGACGATGACAACAGCATCGACCCTGAACTGGCGCGTGAGAAGTTTGCCGAGCTGCGTACCCAGTACGAAGTGACGCGTGACACCATCAAAGCGAAAGGCCGCAGCCATGCCGCCGCTCAGGAAGAGATCCTGAAGCTGTCTGAAGTGTTCAAACAGTTCCGCCTGGTGCCAAAACAGTTCGACTACCTGGTGAACAGCATGCGCGTGATGATGGATCGCGTACGTACCCAGGAACGTATCATCATGAAGCTGTGCGTTGAACAGTGCAAAATGCCGAAGAAGAACTTCATTACCCTCTTCACCGGCAATGAAACCAGCGAAACCTGGTTCAACGCCGCTATCGCGATGAACAAGCCGTGGTCTGAAAAGCTGCACGACGTGAAAGAAGACGTACAGCGCGGCCTGCAAAAACTGCATCAGATTGAAGAAGAGACCGGCCTGACCATCGAGCAGGTGAAAGACATCAACCGTCGTATGTCCATCGGTGAAGCGAAAGCCCGCCGTGCGAAGAAAGAGATGGTTGAAGCGAACTTACGTCTGGTTATCTCTATCGCCAAGAAATACACCAACCGTGGCCTGCAATTCCTGGATCTGATTCAGGAAGGCAACATCGGTCTGATGAAAGCGGTAGATAAGTTTGAATACCGTCGTGGTTACAAGTTCTCCACCTATGCTACCTGGTGGATCCGTCAGGCGATCACCCGCTCTATCGCAGACCAGGCGCGCACCATCCGTATTCCGGTGCATATGATTGAGACCATCAACAAACTCAACCGTATCTCTCGCCAGATGTTGCAGGAGATGGGCCGCGAGCCGACGCCGGAAGAGCTGGCTGAACGCATGCTGATGCCGGAAGACAAGATCCGTAAAGTGCTGAAAATCGCTAAAGAGCCAATCTCCATGGAAACGCCAATCGGTGATGATGAAGATTCGCATCTGGGTGATTTCATCGAGGATACCACCCTCGAGCTGCCGCTGGACTCTGCCACCACCGAGAGCCTGCGTGCCGCTACGCACGACGTGCTGGCTGGCCTGACCGCCCGTGAAGCCAAAGTGCTGCGTATGCGTTTCGGTATCGACATGAACACCGACCACACGCTGGAAGAAGTGGGTAAACAGTTTGACGTTACCCGCGAACGTATCCGTCAGATCGAAGCGAAGGCGCTGCGTAAGCTGCGCCATCCGAGCCGCTCTGAAGTGCTGCGTAGCTTCCTGGACGATTAATCGGTCCTGAAATGAAAAAGCTCCCAATCGGGAGCTTTTTTTTTGTTTATTCCCTCTCCCTGTGGGAGAGGGTCAGGATGAGGGCATCAAGCCGCAGAGGAGCTAAAGCCCCCTCACCACCAGCGCCTCATCCAGTTCCCGATACGCCTCCACCAGCTTGTCCAGCGTCGCCCTGTTCAGCCCGCTCGGGTTCGGCAGCACCCACACCTGCGTTACGCCAATGGTAATGTTCTGCTTACCCCAGCTGGCGCCACGCTGGCTGAACGCCTGCTCGTAGGCCTGCTTGCCGAGGATCGCCAGCGCCGCGGGCTGATAGTCTTCAATTTTCGCGATCAGCTCACGTCCGCCAGCGCGCAGCTCATGCAGATTCACTTCGCTTGCCTGTACCGTGGGTCGCTCGACCAGCATGGTGATGCCACAGCGCGTATCCAGCAGCTGCTGCTCTTCTTCCGGCTTAAGCTGTTTGTCGGTAAAACCGGCCTGGTGGATCACCTTCCAGAAGCGATTTCCCGGATGAGCAAAGTGAAAACCGGTGTGCGCCGATGACTTACCCGGATTGATACCGCAGAACACCACCCGCAGGCCAGGGGTCAGAATATCGTTGATCATCTCTACTCCTGTCTATGCATCTTAAGATAAGTATAAAGGATTGATTATGCGTTGTTTATAAAAACAGCAGGCAGGTGTGAATGGCTGGATTGCTGAGGGGAGTTACTTTATAATTCACCGCCACGGCCCCTTAGCTCAGTGGTTAGAGCAGGCGACTCATAATCGCTTGGTCGCTGGTTCAAGTCCAGCAGGGGCCACCAAATTTTAGCTTTAAATTCATATAATTAAGCCACTCTAGCGAGTGGCTTTTTTGTTTGTGGTTTCATCATTGGCAGCAAAATGGCAGCAGGAAATAAGCTGCCACTAATAAAAAACCCGCCGAAGCGGGTTAGTTGGTCAAAAATTCATGTGTCCCTGACCACTATTTAAAGGGTGCGGAGGCACATGATCAACCTGTCCTGGTGTTACGATAAAGCGCACTACGGTTTCATGAGTAACAAAAGTGGTTCCACAGTTAATGTTTTGGCACTGGCAATAACGTTCTTTCGTATTATCCGATACACGAAAGCTGCTGCGAGTATGTGCCGCGTGTCCGCATTTCGGACAATTCATCATATCCGTTTCTCCCCAAGTCATTACCCGCAATCCCATAATGATACACGAACATCCAATTTGTGAACATTCTCATTCCATTTCTAAATCATCAATCTTTACCTCAAGCTCTAGAGTCGTAATAAAACCATTATCTGCGCTGACAGTATGCGTCAGCGTGGTAATGGTCCATTCGGCATCATCAATGGGCTGCTTAAAGCCGCTTACCCTCACCGGCATTTCGGTATACAAATCAGCCCTTCCCTCTGCGAGCTGCAGGGAGAATGTTGCAACCCCGCGCTGCAGACGCTCCCACTGCATCTTTGCCGCTCGCTCTGCATTGCTGCGGTTTGCATAAGTTCTGTTGAGTACCAGCACGTTTTCATCCGTTCCCACCAGGTAATCTCCCTGTTTTGCTTCCGGCTCCTTTGGCGCGGCGGTTTTCTTTCGACGGCGCTTTACCTTTGCTGCCTCTTTTTTCTTTGGCTCACGGGTATGGAGCCAGCTGGCAATCACCCCCGTATAGGCATCGCGATCAGCCAGGGTAAAACGATGACCGTCACCGGCCTGGCGGGTGATTGTGATAACCGGCAGCGGCTTACCGCTTGCCGTTCTGCCCTGCCCCTGGCGGATAAACAACAGATTGCCGTCCTTAACTGAGGCTATCGCTCCATACTGCCGCGCCAGCTTCATCAGGAAACTCGCATCGCTCTCGTTGGTCTGGTCAAGATGATCCACAGGCTTGTCCATCAGGTCCTGGCCCAGCGCCATCTTTAATTTATGCCTGGCGGCGATTTCCTTCACGACTTCGCCCACCGTTGTCTGATGCCAGGACTTTTCACGCCGCGTGTTCAGGGTTTCACGAAAATCTGCACTACGTGCGCGAATTGTGAGACGGTCAGGCGCGCCGCTGTGCTCAATCTCATCGACAGTAAAAGCCCCTTTGGGAAAAAGCGGCTGACCTTTCCACCCCAGCGCAAACTGAATAACAGCACCACGTCGCGGCAGAACGATCTGCCCGTCGGCGTCGTCCAGCTCCAGATCAAGCTGGTCAGCCTCAAAACCCCGGTTATCGGTCAGCGTCAGACTCATCAGGCGCGCATCCAGCGCGGTGGTCACGTCCTTACCTTCAATAGTGATACTGAAAGCCGGGCTTTTGCTGTTCAGGTCAAAAAGATCAGAGCTAAAATTCACTGCAGCAACCCTCCAACAGTATTTTTTATATTACCTATCGCAGACGTTGCAGAGTCCTGCAGGTTACTGAGCTGATCGCTGAGACTGCCGAACATATCAGACAGCGACTCATCAACCCTTTTCAGGGTCAGCGTAAACTCAATACGGCGAGGCATTCCGCTTTCAAAAAATTCCGTTTTTGTCTGACTCAGGCTCTCGATTACAAACATGCCGTAAATGGTCCCGCTTCCCTCAATCAGGGGCCATGCTTTGCCCAGCTCTGCCATTTGCTCCAGCGCGAGCAATGACAGCCTGCCCCCGGTGACCTCCGGCAGCAGTACGCCAGATAACGTCAGCGAGTCATTATCCGGGCCAATGAACTGCGTTGATGGTCGCCGGTTCACCCGACTGTTGGCGGCGTGTCGCCAGCTTCGCTGATACTGCAGCTCCTGATATGGCACTGTACGCAGCATAAAGACATATAACCCCAGCACCATCATCATGATTCATATCCCCCTTGATCACTGAAATTACTGCGTGCTTTAGCCCTGGTCTTGCGCTCGCGTTCGTCAAGCTGTCGGGCAACTTCACGGGCAATATCATGTGCACTCTGCCCTGGCTGAGCATAGATAGTGATCGGCGCGTGAGTTTCAAAGTGCATCACTGGCGGCGCGCTGGCAGATTTCGCAGGCTGGCTTTGTTTATATGCCACAGTAGGCAGACTGTAAGGATGTAGTGGAGCAGCCTCTGCAGGCGCTGCCGCTACGCCCATGACACCTGCAACGACGGAAGCCAGCGCGGCAGTGCGCCGCCTGCTGGTCACATTTGCGGGGCCGTTCACAATTTCAGGGCCGTTCTCTCCAACGATGCCAAACTGACCACGCGGGATCGTGCCACCGTTGTCATACATGCCTGCAAACCCCATCGACGGAAATCCGCCAGGCGGCAACACCACCTTACCGTCACTGTTCACCGTAGCAGGCTGCTGTCGTGTAACCTGTTCAGGTAGTTTCGCTTTTGCCGCTTCCTTACTGACGATGCCGAGTTTTTCCAGCAACCACGACACGCCTGACTTGAGAGACTCAAGCGGGTGCATCACCATATTCAGACCTTCCGCCAGTGCCTCACCAAACCTGCGGCCCATTGCAGCTGCGCTGTTCAGTTCTTCGGAAGTGGATTTAACCGGCGTAAGCAAATCAGTGAACCACCCCCACAAAGCCTGCACCTTGTCGCCAATCCACTGAAAAACAGGTCGCAATGGCTCAAAGGCAGCACATATCGGTGCAGCAGCGGCTTTGAATCCCTCCACCACACCACCCAAAAATGCGCTGATCGGCTGCCAGTATTTCCAGACGACCAGCGCCACGCCAGCCAGCGCAGCCACAACCAGACCTATCGGACTGAGCAATACCCCAAGCACGCTGCCAACGCCCACCAGAGCTGCACGCAACAACGCAAACGGTGACATGACGAGCCATCTAATCACACCCCCAGCCCCCCTTACCGAAGTAACCAACGGTGCAAAGGCAGCACTTGCCAGCCCGCGAATTTTCGTACCGAGCAGGCGGACCGCTTCGCCGGGGTTACGAAAAGAGGACACCAGATTTTCACCCGCCTGCTGGGCATGCTCTTTGATTTTATCCAGTGCCCCGTCGCGGAACGCATCCAGAATACCGCCACCGTCATCATCCCCGCCGCCGCTGAGAGCCTCTCGGATACGGCTTATCCAGTTAACCGTTTCGCCCGCTTCATTTCCCGAAAACAGCCCGAGCAATTTTTTCAGTGCATCGCCGGACTGGAATAAACCGGGTGCAAATGATGTAAATGCCTGGCTTAACCGTCCAAGAAGTGGACCAAACCGACCCAGCCCAGTGATAGCCAGCGATTTCATCCCAAAGCGCAATAATGCCAGCGGCCCCAGAACAGCTGCCATCGCAATAGCCAGTGTTCCGAGTGCCAACGTCACCGATGCCACCACGGCGGCAATCTTCATTAACCGGCCCGCTAGTTCCGGGTTGGCTTCTACCCAACGGCGCATCACACCAGTAACGCGCTTGACGGCATCCATGATTTCCATCAGCGGAGCACGCAGTGTTTCACCCAGGCTGCTAAAAACATTTTGCGTTCCAGTTTTCACCAACAACCACTGCGCAGATAAAGAGTCTTTGTTGATATTAGATTCTTTCTGCATTGATCCGTTAGCATCGCTCCCAGCAGTCAGCTTCAGCTGTCGCTGGAGCTCCGGCAGATTGTTCGCAAGTTTCGCTGCATCATCACCAAACTCTTTACCAAATACTAACGTCATTGCACTAAGCCGCTTGTCCTTAGGCAGGCTGTTAACTTTCTCAAGCACATACTGGATAGTCCCTATCGCATCACGAGTCATATCCTTCTGGATCTTCTCTGGGTTCAGCTTCAGTAGCTCCATTCCTTCGTAGAAACTTTTGCTCTGTTGGGTAGCAATAGATAGCTCGCGCACCATCGCATTTGCAGCACTGGCTGCCACTTCAGGCGCAGCGCCAAGAGACAGGAACGTGGAACCGAGGGCTGCCGCCTTTCGATAGTCCAGGCGGTCAGCCACGCCCCCCATGCGCTGCAGCACGTCGATAATATCCGCGCCCTTCGACATGGCGTTATCGTCCAGGTAGTTCAGCGCATCGCCCAGCTGTTCAATATTGCGGGTTGGTACTTTATACAGCTGCGCAATTTTACCCAGCCCTTCCGCCAGCTCGTCAGCGGGTAGCTCAAAGGCCGTTGCGGCTTTTGCCGCCGTGGATGCAAAAGCCAGCAGGTCACGCTTCTGGTCTTCGTAAGGATCGTCCTGTTTGGTCACGCCCATGCGCGCACCACCTTCAACCAGTGCGGCATAGTCTATAGCGCCGTTCTCCATCGGCAGCTGTTCGCTGGCGGCCTTGATGGCATCCTGCATGTCATAAAACTGAGTCGTGCGGTTGCCGTTATCGTCCCGCAGCCCGTTTACCTGCTTTGCCACGCCTTTCATGGCATCTTCCATGCTGGAGTAACTTTTCACAGCAGCCATGACCGGCGCGCCCATTGCAAGCCCCGCCGCAGTGGTGGTTGCCCCAGCCCCGGCAATGCGATCCCTCACCTCAAGACGGCGTGAATATTGCTCACGTGCGGCATTCATTTTCGCTTGCTGTTCGCCCAACCGTTTCAGGGATTTCTGCTGACGTTCCAGAGCCTGCCGGGTTTCATCGGCATTTTTACGCAGTTCCCGCTGGGCGCTACTCAGCTGTTTAGTATCAATGCCGGATTCTTTCAGTGCTTGCCGCTGCCGTTGTACCGAACCCAGCAGGCCGTTGTAGGTCTGCTGCAGTTCCTGCACACGGTTTTTTGCCTGGCTAAATAATTTAGCCTGAGCAGCAGTTGGGCGATTTGTTGCAGCAAACTGCGTGGCAAGTTTTGCGGCTTCTTCGCGTGCAGCACTGAGATTTGTTGCAGTGATTGCAAGCTGTGACCGGGTTTTACGGAATTCATCAATACGTCCGGCTTGTTTATTCAGTTCTTTCAAACTGTTCCGGGTAGTTTGAAGCGCAGTAGCCAGCTCTTTTGAGCTGGCCTGAGCGGATCGGAATGGGCGGGTGAGCTTGTCAACCGCATTAAGAATCACCTGCAGGCGCAGGTTATTGTCACTCATCGCTGGCCCCGCTTCTCTGAATCGCTTTATGCCGCCACTCCAGCACATCAGTCAGCGGCATAACGTCAGTGGTGGACGGCGACCAGTGAAAGATGGTGGCAATATCTGCCACCAGATCATCAACCGTCAGGCTGTCGGTAAACCGGCAAGCACCGACTTCTTCAACAAAAAAGTCACCACCTCAACGGACAGCGCGGTGAGATCGGCAGGGTCCAGCTCTGCCATTTCCTGAGCGGTCAGCGCGGGCGTGGAGATGCGGGGAATAATCGTCATCATCGCGCCGACGTCCATATCCATGATCGCCTGCAGACGAGTGCCACGCAGCGCGCCGGACTGCGGCTTGCGCAGCACAATTTCGGCAATTTCGGTTTTACCGCGTTTGATTGGGGTGTCCAGCTGTACGGTTTTTTCAGTCAGTTGTTCGCTCATTGTCATTTCCTGTTAATAAGGTACTGGCGCGGCTGCCCGCGCCTTTAAAGTAGATCAGAGGCCCAGGGCGTTGCGGTGCTCTTCCATCAGGTCCACGCCATCAACGATTTCAATCATGTTGATCACATCAACCTCATAGAGCACCTCGCCGTTAATGGTCAGCTTCGCGTAGCTGTTGGTGCTGCTGACTTTTGTGGTGTTGCTCTCCCCGGTTTTCCATTCGCCGGAATCGACTTCTTTATGTCGCCCGCGCACAACCAGCTCAACGGCCTGCACTTCGCCGGTATCGTCACGCTGAATGGAGCCGGTGAAACGCAGCTGGATACCGTCAACGGTGGCTTTACCCATCTGTTTGAATAACAGCAGTTCGGTGCCACCGATTGAAAATTCCGTGTCCAGCGCGCCATCATCCAGCCCCAGATCAACATCAGCCGAACCGGGCATACCGCCGCCGCGATACTTTTCAAACTTGCGGCCGAATTTAGGCAGGGTCAGGGACTCAACAATCCCCTGATAGTTATTCCCGTCGTTAAACAGGTTCAGGTGTTTTAACTTGCGTGGTAAAGCCATATTGTCCCCTTACGCGCTGACCTGGCTGGAGAAATCCAGCAGATACTGATCGGTGATGCGCTGGCGCAGCATCAGGTTTTCCAGAGGCGGTACCGGCGTATAGTCGTAATCGATAGTGAGCTTCCCGGCTTTCAGGGAATCTTTATCGTTTACGGACTCATCCAGCCAGCAGTCGGCGCCGATGATGTAGCCCTGCGTTTTCAGGTTACGCAGTTTGGCGCGAATACCTTCGATAATGTCGCGGGCCAGTGACGGGTTAAGCACGCCATCCACCGCCCACATATGCGCTTCGGCGATGGTGTCAGCCAGTACCTGCGCGGTGCGGGTGTAGTTTTCAAAGGCAAACAGTGGATCGTCACTGAGGCAACGGGAACCCCAGAAGCGGAAGCCGTCTTTGCGGATCAGCGTGGTGACATCGTTCTGGTTCAGCAGCCCCGCATCGGTTGCCGGGTCCTGCAAATCCCAGAACACATCAGCAGAAATGCCGGTGACGCCATTCACGCCCACGTTGGACAGGGATTTGTGCCAGCCGGTCTGTTCGTCAATTTTGGCACGCAGGCCAAGCGCACGGGCTGAGGCATAAGCCGTTGCGTCAGCATTCAGCACGGTGTCAAAACTGATGAAATCAGGCCAGATCAGCATTCCCTCGCGCTGGCTGAAATTAGCGCGGTAGGCAATGGCCTCCTCTACCGTTTTGCAGCCGTAGGCTGACAGATAGGCGAACCCGCGCAGACTCTGCGCCACGCTCAGCAGCTCAGTGGCAACCGCCTGCGTGTCATGCCCCGGCACGCCGAGAATTCGCGGCTTGACGCCCAGCTGCGACTGTGCCGAAAGCAGCGCTTTCATGCCCGTTTTTTTACCGTCAGCAGTCACGCCGCCGATAATGTTGGAGGTGGTTTCCGCTTCGGTTTCGCCCTGCGCCACGCGCACAACGACGGTCACGGGTTTAGCCTGGTCTGCAATCGCATCCAGCGAACGGGCCAGTGTGCCGGACTCGCCCGCTTTGCCGCTGGCGGTCAGCACATCGGTCAGCAGAACCGGCTTGTTGAGGGGAAACATGGACGCATCAGCATCATCGCCGGTGCAGACCATGCCCACGATGGCGGTGCTCACCGTGGTAATGGATCGGGTGCCCTCGTTGACTTCAACAACGCGCACCCCGTGGTGGTAATCCTGAGCCATAAGGCAGTCTCTCCGGTTTACAGGGGGTACGCCTATGTTCTGGTTGATATGCGTGCGGCGCACGCGCCGGGCTATGTGTGGTGAAAGGTACAATGGAAGGGATAAAAAAATCCCCGCAGGTGCGGGGACAGGATTAATCTTCGGGAGGTTCAGGCCAGTTAATATCCGGCGCTTTACTGGTATCCACACGGTTAAGCAGGACGCGGTATTTCTTCCACTCGGTGAGTGCGACAGTTTCTTTTGTCGTCGCAATCCCCAAATCAACTGCATCCTGCAATGGAGCAATCTCAGCATTAGCCATCTGCATCAGACGTAACTTTTTGCTTTCCGCCTGCGCAACGAGTTCCTCAGGTGTATAGTCGGGCTGGTCTATTAGTACAGGGCCAGCAGGAGTATGGTTAATGTATTTTCCCCGCTCCTGACCGAGGAACAGTGCGGCGTGCTCTTCCTCGCTGACGGGTATCAGGTCAGCGGGAATATCGTTTCCCTTAAGTTCATCTGCACTCAGCCAGAAAAAGCCCTTAGCCGAATAGCTGTAGTAATATTGTTCAGTCATCATCAGTACCCCAGTGCGAACCATGAAATGCCGTATGCGGTATCAGCGCCAGAGTTCGCTTTGCTGGCAAGATAGAATTGCGTTTTGCTTACCGGATAACCATAGGCGTTATCAATAGCGCCGCCCTGTCCGTCTTTGTTCGTCGCAAAGACGGCAAAGCAGGTGTCATTGAATGCCCGTGGGAACGAGTAGGTTCCCCTGGCATTATCCACATTACCCCACTGCATAATCAGCCCCGTTGACTCATCACGACTCCAGCCTGAGAAACCTAATGTAGCCGTGTTTTTCTTATTAAAATTGCTGTTAACCCAGTCTACCGTGGCACGCGCATTAATATTTGCGTCGCGAGTAGCGAGTTGACTGTTAACCCAGTCTACCGTGGCACGCGCATTAATATTTGCGTCGCGAGTAGCGAGTTGACTGTCAACCCAGTCTACCGTGGCACGCGCATTAATATTTGCGTCGCGAGTAGCGAGTTGACTATTGAGCCAGTTTGTTAGCGCCCCACCCCATGCGGAGCCACTAACATCTCCGTTTGTGTTTAAAACAGCCCCTCCAGCTTTAATTGGTGCTGGAGAGCGCAGCTCACCTGTTGCAACATCAAAAACCCAAAGTTTATCGTTAACCTCAAAATCTGTTTTCGCATGGAGCACAATTTGTGGGAAATTCGCCTCACCTGTAGTGAGTAATCCCATTGACGCAGCTACCGGATAACCCGATTGAAGGCTTACAATTTGCTTCCATAAAGGAAAGTAATTGTTATCATTATTTTGACGCACTATTGCCGGGCTATAAAATGGTGCTCCGCTGGTAAGTTGAGAATCAAACCCTCCAGCCCCCTCTGTCGCGTTTCCGGTTGAAATAGCCTGAAAGATTTTTGTCAGTACCTTTCCGTGATGCTGTAATTCATTTTCCGAAAAATACCCGGCAAGAACACTATTTGCCATCAGCGCAATGTTACCGTCACCATTTGACTTAAACCCTGAATCGCTGTCACCGATGGCAATGGAATTTCCACCGAGCGTGTTCTCGGTAGCCACACCAAATGAAGATGTTCGTGTCAGACCAAGCGGTCCTTCCATGTTGCCACCGGACTTCTGAATAGCACCGTCAGCTTTTTTTACCGTTTCTTCCAATTGAAGGTATTGTAGAAGGGCTGAAACGCTTTTCCCGCTGAGGTTAGTCAAAGTGGCATCGAGAGGCTGTTTCCCCGCCAGCGCGTTCATCACCGTTGTCGCAAAGTTAGGATCATTTCCCAGCGCTGCCGCCAGTTCATTCAGTGTATCCAGCGCCTCCGGCGACGAACCGACCAGCCCCGCAACGGCAGATTTCACAAACGCGGTAGTGGCAATCTGCGTATTATTCGTTGACTGAACAGCAGTAGGAGCCGTTGGCTTTCCGGTCAGGGCCGGGCTTGCCAGCGGTGCTTTCAGTGCCAGCGCATTGTTAATGGTGGTACTGAAATCTGGATCATTATTGATAGCTGCCGCAATTTCTTTCAGCGTATCCAGCGTTGCCGGTGCGCCACCTATCAGGGCAAGAATAGCGGCCTGTACAAAGGCTGTACTGGCAATCAGGGTGCTGTTGTTTCCTGCCGGTGGCGTTGGCGTTTTAGGCATGCCTGTCAGAGTCGGACTGTCTTTTGGTGCATACTGCGAATGAGGATCAACAGCAGCAAGATGCTTTGCCATCAGGTCATCCACATACACCTTAAGTTCCAGCACCTTGTCATCCACATATTTGCGGGTTGCCAGAACCACAGCGGGGTCAATTTTCAGGGTGATGTTATCGGTGCTGCTGGTAATCAGTACCATTCGCACGGTCTGCGTGCGCCCGCTCCCTTCCGCCAGCTGCGGCTTGTAGCTCTCAGGGCAGTTACCGACGGCAATCAGAGCGCCGGTGTCATCGAACAGACCTACCTCACGAATCCACCAACCGCCCTCAGTTTCGGGGATCACCTGCTCAGCAATAATCTGACTGCTGTTCTGCGGATCGATGTACAGCATATTGAGGGAAGCGCGGCGTTTTTCAGCAACCAGCGCTGTCTGCTGCGCGCTTGGAGTCGGCAGCACGCCGCCACCGTCGCCCACCGCCATCTGGGTAATTTTCAACGGGACACCGAGCGCGGCGGCGCTTGCCAGTTTCGCCGCGCCGATATCCGTCAGCAGGGTATAAAATTTTGCGCTCATGGATTCACTCTCATTGTGTCAATAACATGGACCGCCCCGCCCTCGTAAGCGGTGCCGCCAGAAATAATGGTTTCGTTGATATACGGGTAAATCGTGATTTCCTCGCCGGTGTAGGTGGCTGCCCCCACAAAATAGGGACCGCTGGTCTGCAGGTTGATGGACATGCCGATCAGATGGCGGCTACACGGCTTGGCGTCACCGATCAGGCGCTCCAGTTCCAGATAGGTTTCTTCCGTGATGCCCTGGTCCTGCACGCCAATGTCCAGGCGAAACGTGCCCGGTTGCTCGCCGGTCTGCCACCACTCAATGATGCGGATCAGGAAGCCGAACGGCTCCACCACGCGCCGCACGGCGCTGGTTGTCCCCTTGTGCTGATGGATGTAGAAAGCATCCTGCACCACGCGGCGCTTGACGTTTTCCGCCCAGCTTTCGTCCCAGCGATCAACGGAAAACGCCCACGCCAGATACGGCAGAAAGCTGACCGGACACGTTGCCGGGTTCCACAAATCGCGCAGCGGCACCTGCAGATCGGAAATACCGCTGCAGGTCTGCGCCAGTCGGCGCTCAAGCGGAGATGAACCGGGCGGCAGCAGGCTATTCATCCGTGCCCCCGTTGGTCACGCTCCATTCCGTACAGGACGCCGCCTGCGTCTTATCCAGCACAACATCTGCCAGCGGGGAGGCCAGCTCCACACGCTGGACGCCCTCAACGTGCAGCGCGGCATAAATCGCGCTGCGACGGATATCACGGCCCAGCCGTGTCTGACTGGCGATGTACTTTTGCAGGCTGGCTTTTGCCGCCGCCATCACCGGCTCAGCTTCCGGCCCCGGGTAAAGAAAAATCGTCGCATCCACGCTGTACGGGATTATTTCGGCACTGCGCACCGTCAGGCGGTCTGCCACCGGACGCACGTTCTCGCTGTTAAGCGCCTGCTCCACCACCGCCAGCAGATCAGCCTCTGCCGTACCGTCACCCTCACGGCTCAGTACGGTAAGCACCACCTCCGCCGGTGCCGGGCTGGTTGCGCTGGCATCTGCCACGCGCCCGTCCGCGCTTCTGGCGTGAAATTCATAGGCTCCCGTCGGGCCAGCAACCGACAGCCCCTCAAACGCAGCAGGGATGCGCTGGCGCATCGCCTCATCATCTTCCATCACGGCGGCGACCGGCGGTACTGCATCATTATCAGCAGGCACTACCGTCAGGCGTTTCACGTTGCAGTTGGCTGCCAGCTGCTCAAGATCATTTCCCACCGAATAGGCCACCATCACCGCCTGCGCAGCCTCGTTAATACGCTGGCGTAGCAGGATTTCGCGGTAGGTGCTTTCCTGTAGCAGCTTGGTGACTGGTTCAGATTCCAGCGCCAGCGTGCGCCGTACGGCGTCCTGCTCATCCGCAGGATAAAGGGCCACAAAAGCGACCTTACGCTCAGCCAACAGCGTCTCAAAATCCGGCACGTCCACTATCTGCGGCGCGGGCAGCTGGGAAAGGTCAATCACTGCCATTGTCTGCTCCTGTTGATACCGAAAGGGAAACGGGCGCGCCGTTGTTGCGCTGGCCGGTAAGCTCAACCACCATGGAGCCGTCAAAATTACTGCTGATGGTGATGGAATCCAGCGTAAGCCGTGGCTCCCAGCGACTCAGCGCCACATAGACTGCAGACATGACCTGCAGGCGTAGCGCCGGGTTCTGCGGCTGGTCAATCAGGGCGGACAGCAGGGAACCATATTCCCGGCGGGCGATCCGGCTGCCCTGGGGAGTCAGCAGAATATCCCGCACTGACTGGCGCAGATGGTCCGTATCAGTAATGGCCTTGCCGTTGCCCTGGCTCATGCCGATATACAGCGTCATACCGGGCCTCCTGACGTATCGCCGCCTGACTTCACGCCGGTGTGACCGTGTTTATCCACCACGATCCCGTTGGAACTCATCGCGCCGCCGCCCTGGGTGACGCCGCCATTGATCACCATCTCGCTGTTAATGCGCGTGTTGCTTGCTTCCACCACAAACTCCCCCGTTTTCAGGGTTATGTTATCTGCAGCCTCGATCACCATGGATTTGATGCCCCGCACATGCCAGCGGCCGGTCGCTGGTTCATATTCAAACCAGCCACCGTCCGGGTATTCCGTTACGCAGCCGTCCACGGAGTCCGACGGCGGCGCGAACTGGTTGGAATAGATCGCAGGTAAGGCAAAAGCGGTTTCCAGATTGCCACCCATACTCAGCACCACCACCTGCTCATCCGGCGACGGGCACCACCATGTACGGGCACCGCCTGCGCGCAGTGTCAGCCAGTTAATCCAGTTGGTTTCAAGCTCGCCCACTTTCACCCGGCACAGCCAGTTTTCCCGGTCCACTTCGGTTACGGTGCCGGTGCGGATCAGGTTGGTGATAAGGCGCATGATTTCGGTTAGTTGTGCGTTCATAACGAAAGGTTGCCATCAGAGGGAAAAGGGAGGCAGCGTTGGGTTTTGTGCCGTCCGTGACACAAATTTCACTCCGACAGCCAGCGCAACAGCGTGTCACGGGTGATGGTTTCCACCTCATCATTCACGCCCAAAAGACGGCGTGCCGGGTACCGGGCCTCCGGGCCGTTGCGCCTCACTCGATCACGCAGACCATAATGGTGAACACGGGCGATGCGCTGGACTTTCCCATCAAACTGCACGCTGACAGAGTCCGCAGTGGCTGCGGTCTTCAGGTATTTAGTAGTGCGCAATTTGGCGAACATCTGGCGCTTGATACGCCCCTTTTTACTTCTGGCCGTCACCCGGCGCGCCTCAAAGGCGGTGCCGTCTGGATTTCGCTGCAGCCTGATGTTTTGCTGTTGCGACCGGCGCAGCTCCTGCGCCAGTTGTCGCATCATACGGTTGCGGACTGCCGGTTCCAGATTCGCCAGCAGGGCCGCCAGCCAGTCATCCACCCTCTGCAGGTCATCCACGTTTCACCGTCCACATTTCTTCGGGTACGTCGGGTTCCGGCACCGCTTCAACGCTCGATACGGTGCCGTCAGTGCTTACAATCACGCGCTCCGTGAGCTGCAGATTGAGGCTGATATCACACAGATCGTTGCTCAGGATATCGACGTCAAAGGTAAAAAGTTTTTCGCGCAGCTCCGGGTTGTTAATAGCGTCCGGTTGATTGGTCATTAACCAGAGCAGCACGGGCGCCATCACTAAATTCTGGTCGCCGCTAAAGTCTTCAATCACCACGCTCAGGGTGTAGCGGTATTCCCATGACATTGAACGGGCGCCGGTCGCGACCAGCGAACCGTTATCAACAAAAAGGTGCAGTTTGTCCGGGTTGTCACGAACATACGCCACCGATTTATTCAGGGCGTTGCGTAAGGACTGCGGCTTGTTCACTGTCTCGCTCCTGACACGCTATGATCGTGTCCACTTTGTCGGCACATACTGCCCAGGCGGCCTCAGTCTCATCCAGCACCTGGTTCAAATCCCCATTACTGCGCGGCGCTGACCTGTCCAGGCGGCATTGCGTCACTTTTGGACAACCACTCACGGTAAGCTGCACCTCCGGCGAGGGCCGGGCGCTCCCGCAGCCGGATAATGTCAGCAGGCAAAGGAGTGTCAGCCCAGCGGCGTAAATCCTCGTTTTCACGTTTTAGCTCCTCGATCCGGCGCTGGCGGCTCCGCAACAGCGCGGAAGTCTCCTCCGCTGCAGCATAAAGTTGCATCTGCGCCCGGCTGTTGGTTTCAGTAAGAATGGACAGGCTGATGAGCTGGCTGCTTTTCTTCGCCAGCTCCTGCTTGTTATTTTTAAGCGCCTTAGCCTGCGTCCCGATGGTGTGACCGGCATTGTTAAGCCGCCATGACTGCCAGCCCAGCAATGCCAGCACCAGAGCCAGGATCACCGCCAGCGCGCGCGTCATACCCCTGCCCCTTTAAGACACCAGGCAAGCTCACGGGCGCGCCTGTTTTCCAGCCCTTTATTCCGTTGACCATTTACATAAATCCAGCGGGGGAGCTGGTTGCACGCCTGCCACCATTGCTGGCGATTGATGTAAGAAACCATTGTTGACCGGCAGATTGCCCCCGTTCCGACATTAAAGCCGAGACTGATCAGGGCATCGTAAACATGCTGAGGTGGCTTAACCTGCAGGCAGGCTTCAATCCTTTTTTCCGTCAGCAACACGTTATTAATCAGCCCCTGCGCGGCCTGTCGCTCCGTTATGGTTTTGCCCGGCACTACCCCGGACGTATTGCCGATCCCGTCAGTCCAGACCCCGGCACTGCACTGGTATGGCTGCAGGCGGCACCCTTCAAAATCAGCAATCAGTTTCAGCCCCTCGACGGAGGTATGAAGCGACTGAAAGCCCGGCAGCGTGGCGGCAATCGCCAGCACCGCGCCGACCAGGCAACGCTTAACGATTGAAGGACTCATATTCCCCCCTGGATATTCTGCCGTCCCGCAGCAGCTGGTAGGCTTTCCAGCGTAAATAACAGGTCACCGCTGCAGTAATAATCCCCAGCGCAAGACCGGTAATGGTCGATACATCTTTAAGAGACAAATCGCCGAGCCATGCCAGAAGCAGGGCAACGCAGTAAGTGATAAAGGCGCTGATTCGTTCAAGCGTCATAGTTCAGTCCCATAACTGGACAGTCTGCGCAGTGGTTGACGCCGTGATATCCGGCAGCTCCACCTGCAGCCCGTGCGGTAAAAAGGGGCCATATTCAGCCAGCCCCGGATTCGCCTGCAGCACCTGTTCAGTGACTCCCTGCGTGCGTCCGTAATGGCGCCAGCAGAGTGCGTCCACCGTGTCATACTGATGCGCACGCACTTTCATCAAATCAGCTCCACCGTCATATGCGGCATATCGCGCAGGCGGGACTCTGCCCAGCGCACATCGCGCCACAGCTCGCCTAAGGTTGTTTCGATATCTTCGGCTTTCTTGCTTCCGTCGCCGGTTGCGTCAAAATCGCGATAGCGCTCAACCAGGTTTGCTTTTGCCCAGCAAAACACCGCACGGCGATACAGCATGAGCCGCTGGCTTTCGCCGTCGATCACATCAGCAGGGACGTCGGCCAGGCTCTCATACCCCTGCGCCCGTTGTTTCTCGCGGAACTCATAAAGATCGGCGTTAACTTCAGCAATCGCTGTCAGCAACGCCAGACGCAGGCGTGGATCGGTGACACTCCCATCCATGCGCATATCACGGCGGAACTCTGAAACCCTGACATCAGGCCAGAAACTGGTGTTTTTAATAACGTCCTGGGTACTTTCCCCGGCCTGTTCCGGCGAAACGAATTGCATATTTCTGGCACTCCCAAATAGTTGGGCGGTGGACGGGGTTTTGACGCGGCATAAAGCCTGTCGCCACCCCGTGCCGCCCCGCGCGTTGGCACGATTCGTTAAGCCGACATTGCCTGTCGCAATCGGCTTTCAAGCTTGTTGATTTCGGTTTTGACGCCAGAACTGTTATCCAGCTGTAGGGCACGCTTCAGATGGTTAAGTGCCGCCACTGCCTGATCGTTATCCCGCAGCGCGTAGCCCATCGCCTTATGAAGTCGGGCGCGGGACTGATCCGGCATATCCTGACCTTCAACGATATCGAGCACCTGGGTAAGAATGGCGGCACTGAATGATTCACCGGCAGAAAAAGCGCGCATTGCCGCGTCGGCAAACTCTTCCGCAACAGCGGTCCCGCAGGTCCGGTTGAAGCGCTGCGGCAGGACCCAGCCGTGTTTAATGGCATGACGGGCAATGTCCAGCGCGCCGGTATAGTCTCCGGCATCAATGCGCCAGATCATGACGTACATCGCCACGTCGTCCTGGCCTGGCGCGTCAGCATCCAGTAAACCTGCAATCCATGAGGCATACGCGGGAAGAAACTCACGTTTGAGCTGAGCCTTGCGCTCATTTGACTGGACGGTTTTAAGGCGCCTGCGGTGTTCTGTCAGCTGTAAGAGCATCTGGTTGTAGCCCGTCAGGCTGGCATTACTGCCGCCCTGCCGGGCGGCATCCTGTGCCTGTACATACTGAGTGTGAGCACGGAACGGATTCATTTATCACGCTCCGGCGCCAGCACCGCCAGCTGCCTGCGCATCAAGCGCGCCTTTCACCGCTGCCGTGACGATTTCCTGGATGGTTTCAGTTGTCAGCGCCGGGCTGGCATTGCCACCTGCCTGCACGTGCAACAGTTCGATGTTCTCAACAAGGCAAACGCCGTCGTAATCTTCGACAACATACGCCTCGTTAACGGACTCGAAGTTCTCCACGCGGTCACGCTTCGGATTGTCGATGACCGAACGGCGGCGGGAACCTGATTGCCAGTAAATAGACAGGTTATCCAGGCGGGTGATCAGCATGGCATTAGCCGGGAAGAACGGCGCACGAACGGCCGGGAGGTTGCCGATACGCTTCTGGCTGATGATGAGATCGGCCGCCATCGCTTCGCTGTTTGGCTGGTCACGGTTGACGATCGGGAAATATTTATCCGCCAGTAACTGGCGCCCGACGATAACCACAAGCTCCGTATCTTCCTGATACCACGGCGCGATTTTCTCATTCACGGCGCCCATAACCAGCGCGTCCAGATTCAGGAAATCGCCGCCTTTACCGACACGGATAGTCTGTGAAACCACCTCGCCTTCGGACACGATTTTGTCCAGAACCTGAACGGGTTTCTCCTGGCGTATTTTTTCCAGCCAGCCGATATTCACATCCTGCAGCAGTGGATAGGTCGCGCGGTCTGACGTTTTCTCACGCTTCACGCCGTTGAAGCCGATCATGATGCGGTCCAGCGCCTGGCGGGTAATGATGGCGTCACGGATGCGCGTCTGGAAGTCCTGGAATTTGGCCCATAAATCCAGCTTCGCATAGGGCAGCGCCGTATCAGAGTTGGTCTGGGTACACTTGTACCCTTCACCGTCGATGTAAGTCGGATCAACGGGTTCACGGTCTTTCTGGGTGGTATCAGTATTTCCGGCAATACTGGAACCAATACCCAGCCCCAGACGCTCGCCGGACTGCTCATCAACCGGGACAATGTTGATTTTCTGCAGGAACGAGGAAGACTCCTGGATTTTCGTTTCCAGCGTCTGCGCTACTGACGGCTCAGCCGTATATTTCGAAGTGATATCGATCACAGATACGCCGTTGAGTTTGGCGAGCTGCGATAGATAGCCGTTGAATTTAAAACGTGTCTCTTTTTTCATTGTGCATTTGCTCCGTCAGCAATCGGTGGTTTGTTCTGCGCCGTTATTGCCGGTCGCATTAGGGCGGCGCTCGCTGCGGCTGTCCTGAGTGGAAAGCTGCTCACGCAGGGTGGAGAGTGCGCTGGTTGTCTCATCAACAACCTTTTGCATATTGCTCAGCTTGTTGCTGAAATCGGCCTGATGGGTGCTGACCTGCTCCGCTAGCGTCTGATGCTCACGCGCGATGGTTTCAACAGCCTGATTAACATCAGCAAAGCGGGCGTTATCATCGGCGCCTTTGCGGGACAGCAGCTCTTTCACGCGGGTAAACAGGCTGGTTTTTTCCGGCACGTCCTCAAACTCGATCAGCGTTTCAAGAGCAGCGGTAAACAGGTTGTCTTTGTCCAGCTTGCGGCGCGCCAGGGGGTTATGTTCTGCGCTGGCGCTGAACTGCAGCATTTCAGTGCCGAGGCTTGCCGGATCGTCAGTAACCGCCAGACCAACCAGATAAGCGGAGCCGGTATCGGCAAAGCTGGTGTTAACTTCCATTGAGGTGAAAAGCTTCTGCCAGTTACCGGTCATGGTGACCAGATCGTCCGTCGGGGCAATCCAGCCATACAGCGCCATCTTCCCGGACAAAGCCCCTTCGGTGATTTCTTCCGCTTCCAGTTTTTCCACCATGCCAAAACGACGGAAAGGACCATCAGGGGTAAAACCCTTGATGTGTTCCATATTGATCAGCGCGGTGTATACCTGCGGGTTATAGCTCGCCGCCATCTGGGTGATCCAGTCACGTTCAATAACGCGCCCGTCAGTGGTGGCCCCTTCGACCCCAATACGAAAACGCTTAGATTTTTTTGCCATCGGTCCGGCTCCGGTTAGTTAGTTCGTAACACGTTCAGAGCCTTATGTTTGCGGTGATAGGCGCGTGTAAACAACGCGTTGGGCTTGTGCGAACTCCCACACAATGCGAAGCCGGGGAAAGTGCTGATTTGAGGCCGTATGTTTGTGCCATGACAACACTGACCCCCGCAGACCTCGATCCCCGTCGTCAGGCAATGCTGATGTACTTTCAGGGATACCGCGTAGCCCGCATTGCTGAAATGCTGGGCGAGAAAGTTGCAACCGTTCACAGCTGGAAAAAACGCGATAAGTGGGGCGAATATGGCCCACTGGATCAGATGCAGCTCACCACCGCCGCACGTTACTGCCAGCTCGTCATGAAGGAGCAGAAGGAAGGAAAGGACTTTAAAGAAATTGACCTGCTGGCGCGTCAGTCAGAACGACAGGCCAGGATCGGCAAATTTAACAACGGCGGGAATGAAGCAGACCTGAATCCCAACGTGGCGAACCGCAATAAAGGCCCGCGCAAGCCGCCGGAAAAAAACCTGTTTACCGACGAGCAGATCGAAAAGCTGGAAGAGATTTTCCGCGCCGGTATGTTCGAGTACCAGCGCCACTGGTGGGATGCTGGCATCAAGCACCGTATTCGCAATCTCTTAAAGTCACGCCAGATCGGTGCAACCTACTATTTCGCCCGTGAAGCGTTGATAGACGCGCTCACCACGGGGCGAAATCAAATCTTTCTGTCAGCGAGTAAAGCTCAGGCGCACGTTTTTAAACAGTACATCATCGACTTTGCAAAAGAGGTGGACGTTGAACTGAAAGGCGATCCCATGGTGCTGCCTAACGGCGCGTGTCTTTACTTCCTCGGTACAAATGCCCGTACCGCGCAGAGCTATCACGGCAATCTGTATCTTGATGAGTATTTCTGGATACCGAAATTCCAGGAGCTGCGCAAGGTGGCCTCCGGTATGGCGCTGCACAAAAAATGGCGCCAGACCTATTTCTCTACACCTTCCAGCCTGACGCACAGCGCCTACCCGTTCTGGTCTGGCGCCCTGTTCAATAAAGGGCGCCCGAAAGCCGACAGGGTAGAATTTGACCTTTCTCACAGTAGCCTGGCGCACGGCGTTTTATGCCCTGACGGCCAGTACCGCCAGATAGTCACCATTGAGGATGCCGTAAACGGCGGGTGTAACCTTTTCGACCTGGACCAGCTGCGCCTGGAGTACAGCCCGGACGAATATAACAACCTGCTGATGTGTCAGTTTGTTGACGACCTGGCGTCCGTGTTCCCGCTGGCGTTGCTGCAGTCCTGCATGGTTGACAGCTGGGATGTGTGGGACGATTTCGAACCGCTTTTACTGCGGCCGTTTGCATACCACCCGGTCTGGATCGGCTATGACCCGGCAAAAGGAACGCAGAACGGTGACAGCGCCGGTTGCGTTGTCATTGCGCCTCCCGTCGTCCCCGGCGGTAAATTCCGTATCCTTGAGCGTCACCAGTGGCGAGGGATGGACTTTCGCGCCCAGGCCTCAGCGATTGAGGAAATCACCAGACGCTACAACGTGACCTACATCGGCATTGATTCGACCGGCGTTGGCGATGGCGTTTACAAAACGGTTAAGCAGTTCTTCCCTGCCGCGCGTGAGTTTGTCTACAACCCGACCGTTAAAAATGCCCTGGTGCTTAAAGCCTACGACATCATCAGCGGGCGCCGTCTGGAGTTTGACGCGGGGATGCTGGATATCGCGCAGTCCTTTATGTCCATTCGACGTTCAACCACCGCCAGCGGCAACCGGCCAACCTACGAAGCAGCCCGCACAGAGGAAGCCAGCCACGCGGATTTAGCCTGGGCAACCATGCACGCACTTTATAACGAACCACTGGCAGGAGCTTCCGCCAGTACCAGCAACATCGTGGAGATTTTTTAATGGCTAACCGCAAAAACCGCAGCAAGGCACCGCGCGGCCAGACCGCCACCGATACGGCCAACATGGTCAGTAATGCACATGCGGAGGCGTTTACGTTTGGCGATCCGATCCCCGTGATGGACCGCCGGGAGTTATTTGATTACCTGGAGTGCGTTCAGGTAGACTGCTGGTACGAACCACCGATCAGCATGGATGGCCTGGCGCGAACTTACCGCGCCGCCGTGCATCATTCCAGCGCTATTCAGGTAAAACGCAATATTCTTACCAGTACCTTCATCCCTCACCGCTGGCTGTCTAAACAAGCCTTTTCCCGGTTCGCCCAGGACTTTCTGGTATTCGGTAATGCCTACCTTGAAAAACGCATGAACCGGTTAGGGCAGATCATGGAGCTGCGCGCCTCGCTTGCCAAATATACCCGTCGCGGCATTGACCCGGACACCTACTGGTTTGCACAGTATGGCCACAACTCACAGCCCTATCAGTTCGATGAGGGAAGCGTGTTTCACCTGATGGAACCCGACGTTAACCAGGAGCTTTACGGGATGCCGGAATACCTCTCCGCCATTCCCTCTGCCCTGCTGAATGAATCGGCCACGCTGTTTCGCCGTAAGTATTACCTAAACGGTAGCCATGCTGGTTTTATCATGTACATGAGCGACCCCGCCGCCGATCAGAAAGACGTGGACAACATACGCGAAGCGCTGAAAAAATCGAAAGGGCCAGGCAACTTCCGCAACCTGTTTATGTACAGCCCGAACGGCAAGAAAGACGGCATTCAGATCATCCCGCTGTCAGAAGTCGCAGCGAAAGATGAGTTTCTTAACATCAAGAATGTGAGCCGTGATGACATGCTGGCAGCTCACCGCGTGCCGCCGCAGCTGATGGGGATTATTCCAACGAATACCGGCGGGTTTGGCGATGTGGAAAAAGCGGCGCGCGTTTTCGTTCGCAACGAACTTACCCCCCTGCAGGGCCGTATCACAGAAGTTAACGAGTGGCTGGGTGATGAGGTGATACGCTTTGACCCCTACCTGACCGATGAAGACTGACGCTCAGCCGACCAACCTTTAATATTAACCGCCCTTCTCCGGGCGGTTTTTTTATTCCCTTACGCCCTGCCCCACCATCAGAGCGCCTCAGCGCCTCGCTGAGCGCTCCTACACTTTCGCCACCTGGCAGCTCACGACGAAACGCAGCGCCTCACCACGACGCAGGCGCGCACGACCAGCCACAAAAAATGACCATGCCCGCCAGACATTGAGGCCCCAAAACCGCGATTAACCCCAAAACCGCGCGCTCGTAGCCCCGCCACGCCTGCCCGCTTTGCGTAGTGGTTTTCATGCACCTGGCGGACATAAGCAAAAGCACGCCATAGCTGGCGGTCCTAAGCAAACGAGAGCATCAAACGATCATGCGATTTTGCGCGATTTCATGCGGCTAATGATGTTTTGACACTTGATCCATTATGCTACCCTAAACCCAATACCCACACTTGTTAAAGGACTGCAAATGGAACTCGTTGAACTAAAAGCTCTGCTAGAAAAAGAAGCTGACGCGAAGAGAAGAGCTGATTTACTCGCTCAGTTAGAAGTTTCTAAACAGAATGCAGAAGAACAAATACGCACTGAGCAAAAAGACGTAGATTTCGAGACGAAGGAGTTTACCGTCGAGTTACTGGTAAATAAGTATCACAGCGGTTTGGAAGATGATACTAACGAACTTTTTGTTCCTGACTACCAAAGGGACTTCGTTTGGAGCGAAAAAAGACAATCACGTTTAATTGAATCCTTAATTCTCGGATTTCCTATTCCGTACATTTTCACCGCTGATGTTCTTTCAGAAGACCCTGAACTGGATGGTAGGATCGAGATTGTAGATGGTTCGCAACGTGTCAGAACCATCCATGCTTTCATTCATAATGAGTTAACCTTACAAGATTTGAAATCTTTAGATTCTCTAAATGGTTTTACTTTCCAAGACTTGCCACTATCTAGACAGCGTCGCTTTATGCGCATACCTGTAAGGGTGATTGAATTAAGCTCAAAATGCAACGAGGAGACACGCCGAGACCTTTTTGAAAGAATTAACTCAGGTAGCGACATTCTTAAGGATATGGAAGTCAGAAAAGGCTCAGAACTTGGTTCAACTTCACTTTATACGCAGGTTATTAAGCCTTGCTCTGCCATTCCTCTATTTAAAGATTTAGCTCCATTATCTGAAGCAAAAGAAAAACGTGATGAACGTTTAGAATTCGCACTACGCTTTTTTGCATATTTAGAGAACTATGAGAACTTTGATCACTCAGTCCGTGATTTTCTCAATGATTACATGCGGGAAAATGGAGAGGTAGACTCTCACAAACAGGATTCTATGAAAGAAGAATTCACCAGGATGTTAAACTTCGTAAATGAGTACTTCCCCGCAGGTTTCAAAAAAACAGTTACTGCGAAGTCCACCCCTAGGGTCAGATATGAGTCCTTAGCAGTAGGTGTCGCATTAGCATTAAGAGAAGATTCTACACTCGTGCCTCAGAATCTTGACTGGTTAAGTTCTGACGAATTCAAAATATTAACAACCTCTGACGGTGCGAATAGCCGAGTCAAAGTAAAAGAGCGAATTGAGTATGTGCGTGATAAATTGTTAGAGGTTTAACATGGAAAGTTTTCGCGAGGACTTTGATATTAGGTCAGGAGAAATACTGGCCTATTTAGATCTTTTGAGGTTCATTGAGCATGCAGGTTCTGAATTGGTTTCAACAGAAGACCCTGAAAACAAATTCAATATTACTTCTGAATCTCGTAAAACTTTAAAGGGCGCGGTATACATTCTTTTATATAATTTAATTGAATCCACTATGAGGGAAGCGATTTGTTTTATTCATGATTCCTTACATGATAAAAACGTTCAATTTGACAATCTCAAAAAAAACCTGCGCACTGAAATAGTTAAACGTTTAAAAAGCGATTCTGTAGGCGTGGAAAATTTCATAAATGGTCTTACGAAAGGTATATCCTGTGGAATTTCTTATGGTACTTTTAATAAGAAAAAATTATTCTCAGGCAATATAGATCGTGATGAAATTAAGGAAAAAGCCACAATTTACGGTTTTTCAACATCATCTGATTACATTCATACTAAGCATGGAGAAAAACTAAGCACAATTAAACAGCATCGTAACGATCTTGCGCATGGTAACGTTTCATTTTCCGAAATAGGCAAAAACGTATCGTATCAAGATTTAGAAAATGTTTCATTGGAAGTAATTGCATATCTTGACGCTATAGCAACCAATATTGAAGATTATATTCATTCCGATGGTTACTTAGCATCCTAATAAAAAGCCTGCATCGCAGGCTTTAGTTTTAATTCAAATGATTTTTAATAGCTTGACCAATAACTCGCCCCAACTCGACAGGAACAGCGTTACCAATCATTTTACCAATATTTCTCATGTTGAATTTTGAGTTATCTTCAACAAATGAATAATTCATTGGAAATGTTTGCAATAATGCCGCTTCTCTTAAAGAGATCGCACGATTTTGTTCTGGATGACCAAACCGACCATTACCAAAACCATAACAAAGAGTTGTAATCGTTGGGCTTGGTTTATCCCAAGACATACGGCCGTATACACTCCCATAGCCCTTACCACTGGATTTAAGATGACAGGCAGCCACCAATTCCTCAGGCCAATCTTTCCAAGTTCCACCGGGAACTGAATGAATGATACGCTTCTTATTAATAGGGCTTAACTTGCTTGCACGATGTAAAAAATCATGTGGATCAGCCTCACCGGATTCTAATGGCGGTAAATCACGAATAACATCTGCGACAGTTTTACGAGGAATATTTTCAGATTTTACTAACTCAATTTTTCCAAGTTTAGATGCCAACAGCACATGTCGAGCACGATTCTGTGGAATGCCATATTCTACACAGTCAACCTTTGAAGCCCACACTTGGTAGCCCAAATCTATTAATGAGTTATAAAAATCATCATAAACTTTATGTTTCGTTACATCAGGAACGTTCTCCATAGTTACAATTTCAGGAGAAACCTCGCGAATCAGGCGCTCAAACTCATATAATAGCGGCCATTTTTTATCTTCTGCTTTGTCCTTACCTTGAGTATATTTGGAAAAAGGCTGGCAGGGAGCACACCCAGCGAGAACTTTAACGGATGAATCACCATAAAGTTCAAGAAGCTGCTCTTTTGTGACCTTCGCTATGTCTTGCTCAATAAAGACTGAGTTATTGTTTTTTTCATAGGGAAATCGACATTCCCCCTCAAGGTCAATACCAGCAACTACATCAAGCCCGGCAAGTTGCAGGCCATGAGTCAACCCGCCCGCCCCACAAAAAAGGTCTATCACCTTAACAGTCATCATACGCTCCACATCTCAACTGCAGTCAGTATACAGCTCTTTGCATAGAATCTCGAGTCTTTAGACCAAAATTGATACGAAAAGCAAGCGGGCTGCTCTAAGCGAACTGGTCTAAAAAATTTATCAATGCAGCCAACTGTCACTCTCCCAGACCTGCTGCAAAATCTCCAATACCCGCTTTTTATCTTCGTCCAGTTTTAAGCCGCTCAGCTCCAGGCCGTTAGCGCTTCCCTTACGTATGCGGATTGCCGTGTTTGGATAAAGAGGGCGCAAATTTCGGTAAAGCTCGGATTCAAGGGCTTCCAGTGTTGCCTGGCTTATCTTCTGCTCTTTATCGATCATTATTTCAATGCGCATAAAGCCCCCTTTAATTGATAACGTCCATTGCCTGGCCGTAATCATGGTTACGAATTTTCGCCATCAGCTCGTCCGTCAGTTCCGACACCCACTGGATCGCAAGGCGTTTCTCTTCTTCGCTACACTCACTAGCCGCTACAAGCTTGATAAAGAAATCAATACGCTGGAGTTTCAACGACTCCAAAAGATAGTCCTGCATTTTCCCTCCTATCCTCACTACGGGATAAACCAGCCAGCATCCCCAGGAAGAGACACTGACAACTGTGTGTATATCCACTGTTTATATATACAGTATAGAAGGATTTAGGGGTTGTAAAATATTTTTTATCAATCAATCAGATGAGTCTGTTTGCTGAGGTTAATCATTTACTTCACTCAGCGCCGTCATTATTGCCAGTCGCTCAGCATGGGGCAGAGCTGCGAACTTTTCGCGCCAGCGCTTCGCCTTACGTTTGATGCGCTCCCTGTCGTTGTAATCCTTACCCGCGAAAGTGTGCGAGTAGGCTTTCCCCTCCGGGTAATTCATCCAAATTTTCTCTGTGCGCACACCGCCGCGCGTCATGGCCTGAAATTCTTTCTGGCGCCAGCCCTTTAACAGTTCATCATAAAGCGTTGACGGATAGCCGGACAAAATTACACTGACATTTTTTGGCAGGCTTTTAAGGCAGGCCAGCAGCCGCTCATGATCGGCAACGGTATATTCATTGCGATACCGCGCGGCACTGGTCCGCGTTTCATGCAAATAAGGAGGGTCAGCGTAAACCAGCACACGACCGGCAGAGGAAAAATCGAAGACCCTTAAAAACTGCACCGCATCGGCAACATCGATAAAAAGGCTATCGCCCACGTTATCAAGGAAATCAGCATTGCCCTGGCAGAACGCTTCAACCGTCAGGGGATCAATATCAATGCCCCAATTACGGCGGGCCGGTGGCTTACGCAACATGACAGCGCCACCGCCCAGGTGCGTCTCAATGTAGGTATCATGCGGCGGCATTTCCGCAATAATCTTTTGAAAAACACCGCTTGCGGCCTTACTTCCCAGATAGGTCATTTCTGTTTTCCTCAACTCCTGATTTCGTTTTAATTCACCTGCAGCACAGTCGAAAATGACGTTACTCAATGAATGGCCAGCACTGTCATTTCTGACGGTGAATGACGGAACGCGGTACCACACCGTCAGACCTGACCATGTTGATCACGGGCTATTCACGCGCTGAAAATGCACGCTTCATTCGGTTCAAAAGGTCATCCGCCTGCTGTTTAATCTCCACAATCTGGGACGGCAGACGTTGAACACCTGCCGCAGTACGGTTTCGGACAGTAAGGCGCCCTTCTTCAACCGTTAACACCTGATCGCCAAAGGCAACCACCGCGCCAGAAATCAACGAACGGACCATTCCGGCACTGGCATCCACACCACGCAGAGACAGCAGCTCACTAATTTGCTTTTCCTGCTCCGTCATAGGGCTGGCTTTTGGCCTCACTTTGACGCACTTGTTAGTTCCCCTTGCCGCGTCACTCAGCCGCTGCGCTATCACCCGTTTTTCTTTCCGGGATAAAGAGCCAATATCCGCCCAGCTGGCACGGTCATTAATGACCGTGCCGCCAGGATCGGCGCGTTTTTCAACCTCCCGCGGCTCCCGCGTACAGTTATTGACAGAACTCCGAGGGGCGGCGGGGCCGCCTGAAAAATCAAGGTCAAAACCGGAAACGCCGTCGGCCTGACGTTTCGGCACAATTTTGTATTTGGTAGTGCGCGTATGAATCAGCGATTCCGGCCCACGGATCGGAGAGTAAACGCCGGAAATTTTGGAGACGTCATCCCCGTAAAGGTTGCCGTTTTCGGTGACTTCATAGCTGAGGCGCACGCGCAGGAGATCACGGGAAACCAGCGGGCCACCCTGAGCACTCACGTACAAATCCCACGCGCTGCTGTCAGCGGCCTGGCGCACTGGCTCAATTTCGGGGTGCAGGACCAGCTCACGATCACCGAGGCGGCGCAATTCACGCCACACTGTTACCGGTGCGCCGCCTATCTGCTGGAACTGACGGATCGCCCAGCGAGACGCCCAGGCACTTACGCGGCGCGCCATCTCTTTCAGAGGCTTGCCGGTTTCATCATCCAGATCGTCATCAAGCTGATAGCCATCAATATTTTTTGAAATGTATTTGGCGATATAGCCCGTAGCGCTGCCCTTCTCTTTCTCGATGGGTTTCATTTCGAAGCGGTTTTCAGCGGCGCCAGGCTCATTCCCATCCTCACGCATGGCGTGCTTACGAAAGATTGTTGTTGCTGGTTCGATATGCTCCGGGCGCATGAAAAGCAGGAGGTGCCAGTGCGGGGTTTCGTCGTGGTGAGGCTCAACAACGCGAAAGCCAAACACGCGAATACCATTGCGCAGCCAGGCCGCACGCGTGCGCGCCCATACTTTGCAAAGATATTTCTGCGTTTCACGCGGTGACGCGCCGCTGTATTTGTTGTTCCGGCGCCCGTCGTACTGCATTGAGTGGTATTTGGATGGAGCGGTAAGCGTGAAGAACGCCCCGGCCAGCCCGGCCTCATTCGCTAAATCTTCGAACCCACGCATGCGCGCCATCAGTTCACGGCGTCGGTTGGCTGGGTTGGCAACGCTGCCGGCCACTTTATCAATCAGCGATACGCGCTCTCCGGTGTCCTCATCTTCCAGCTCCATCGCTTTCAGAAATTCGCGGTTGGCTTTCTTTTGCGCCGTCCATTCCTGCAAACATGGGTCACTGCAGTACGGTGCGGATTTTTTGTGTACATATCCGGCCGCAACCATCAGATGCTCACGCCAGCGAGCATGCATACGGCGCAGACGATTAAGCCACCACTGCGGAGACTGCAGGCGGGCAACTGCTTTCAGTGCGTCTTCCGCCTCCAGTTCTTCTTTGCAGTAGGCCGTCCAGCACGGGACCGACGTTTTGAGGTGATTGGCAAGAAACCCCATGCGGCCATAACCTGACAGGGTGGCGAAATGGGGATCGGACGTGCGGGCCATCTGGAAATCAAACTCGCGGTTAAACTCGCTACCCAACAGGTCAGCAAGGTTATGCGCCAGCCGTTTCAGCTCTCTTTTGCCAGCCCAAAGCAGGCGCCAGAATTGTTCACGCAGAGGCAACAAAGCCGCAGGCATAACCCCCTGCGGCAGATACTGCTCGTTGACCTGATCTATACGACTCAGAACGAATCGTTCAAAGGTATTGATTAGCCAGGCATCAGCCGCTTGTTTGCCTTTACGGTCTACCTGTTCAAGTTTTTGAGCATACATACGACGGACAAAATGAGGCAGCGAAGCCAGGCGACGACGAACCGCCCGGCCCCGGTCTGGTGCTTCATCCGTTTCTGCCAGTTCGGCAATCGACAAACGCTTGCGATTGCCGTCCGGCGTCAGATACATGATCCCCGGCGCCGCATCGGCTTGCTTAAAACCACCGATTGCAGGGCGCGGGGCATTCCATGCGTAGGGAAAAACTGCATCAGTCATTCATCAATCTCAACGCTGATGAATGCTTCCTCACCCAAACCTTCTGGGTTTCGGTTTATAGAAATCACCGTAAAAATTCCGGTTTCGCGGTCGAAACGTATAACAGCCGAAACAGCGATTTCTTCCCCGTTGGCCGGGTCATATGCAGTGATGAGCAGCGCATCTTTTTTCATGCCCTGGCCTCCACAGATGAGTCATGGGCAGACAGGAGGGCATCAACAGCGACTCTTGATGGTTTTGATACGGCGATGATTTCCACGGCAGACTTAGCATCACCAGCAGCAACCCCCATGCTGCGTTTTGCTGTGAGGCGTTTATGAGTGAAATCCCGGTAAAGTGAACGAGTAAGAAAAGTGTCGCTGTTTGAAACAATGACCGGATGGCCCTCAGATGAGCGGCGTTCAAGAATAGACGCCAAATGATACTGATCATCCTCAGTAAACCCGGCGGTATGATAATCAGTGAAAGTACCGTCATAAGGCGGGTCGCAATAAACAACATCGCCAGGCACCAATAAGGCCAACGTTTCGTCGTAGCTGGCACAAATGAACGTTGCGCGAATGGCTTTCTCTGCAAAAGCGCGGATTTCACTTTCCGGGAAATAAGGATTTTTATAATTACCGTAAGGGACGTTAAACACCCCCTTTTTGTTATAACGGCAAAGCCCACGGTAACAGTGACGATTTAAGAATAAAAAAAGCGGCGCGCGCCATTCAGGGTCTTTATCGTAATTGAATGAATCACGGCTATCATAATAACCATCTTCACTATTAAAGACTTTAAACAGATGTTTGGCACGCTCAATAAAAGCAGATGCGTCTGTTGCTATGTCACGATATAGATTTATTAAATCAGGGTTGATATCCGCGACAAGATAATGAGGATAGTCTGTTGCCATCATCACAGCACAGGAACCCGCGAAAGGTTCAACCAATCGCGGGCCAGCTGGGAGGTGCTTTTTCAGTTCGGGCATGATGGCGGTTTTGTTTCCCGCCCATTTCAGGATAGTGCTCATTTGACACTCCCTGTGAATAAGTGAACCAGCGCTTCTACGGTTGTGAACGGGCGAATTGATAGCATCACCCAACTACCCGGAATCCAGTTTCCCGGCATAGGAAGAACGTCATTTACTGGCAGAATATGGGTAATAACTGCAGCGCATTCTCTGCCGGTATATTTGCCGTCGTGGTCCCATTCGCACAAAGAAAGAAGGTCACCGACTTTATAGCCCCGATCATCCTTCCTAAGCTCTGCACGTTTTTCGCCTGCAACAACGGCATTGAAATAGGCCGGAGCGATTTTTACCTGGTGAACGCGCGTAGTCATAACGCACCTCCGTTGTAGTGTTTGCTTTTTAGCTCTGCGATTTCCTGACAGGTCACACAGCACTGCACGCCTGGAATAGCGCGGCGGCGAGCTGGCGGGATCGGAGCATCACACACCGCACAGAGGACACGGGAAACGCCCGGCACTTTTGCGCGGGCATTGTTGATATGGCGCTCACGATCTTCCTGTTCGCGCTGCTGGGCGAGGTCCATTGAATCAGCCATTAATGCAGCTCCTGCGCTTCGTTCTGGATGCGTACCGCTTCAACGCGAAGCAGTTCGGCCGCCTCGATATGGCTCAACTGACGGGAAACGATGCGCACGGCCAGACTATCCAGACGAGCCGCCATTGCATCAGCACGGCAACGGCGCTCATCCAGGCGCGTTTCATTTAACAAAGCGAACAGGCCAGCATCGTCTGGGCCTGTTTTCGTTGAGTGGGTTTTAATATTTTTCATATTCATTTCCTCAAAATTCGGGCAAAAAAATGCCCGGCGGGTTTACGCCATAAAAAACGGGTTATTTACTCAGATATAGCCCGCGCAACGCGGGCTGTAAGAATCAGGCTTTCTTAAACATTGGAAGCGCTACTGCAATAATCCCCGCAACCAAAACACCATCAGCCAACATCGACATAAGACGGCCCGTGAAATCTACTGCAACAACCAAGAACAGCAGCACACAGATAATGAGACAACGCAGCTTTCCCATTACAGGTACTGGTCTAGTGACAACTGGAGAGCCTGCGCAATTTTCTTAAGCTGCGCTTCTTCCTCGCTGCCGATACCGTCCTGGTCAGCAATATCAAGACACAGGCACAACACGTTTACCGCGTCGTCAGTTCCCGCAACATCCGCAAGTTCACGCAGAGCCTGAGCATTAGCGCTACGCGGCGATGCTTCATAGCGGGCGCGGATATTACTGCTCATCTGCGCAATTTCACCGGCAAAAGGCGCAAAGGCTGGCAGAGCTGAAATTGTTTTTTCCAGCACGCCGATTTCTTTCGCGTCACAGGTTCCGTCAGCGTACGCAATGGAATAGACGCCCCAAACAGTGGCCTCTACCGCGTCGCGGTTTTCCATTTTTTTAACTTCAACAACGGCTTTACGAGCTTTCTTTTTAAAGATTCCAAACATTGTTATTTCCTCATTTTTAGTTGACTGTCTTCACAATGCCCACGTTATGAGCATTAGGCAGGCGTCAAATTAGATATAACCGGCAACCGGAACAGGCTTACTTTTAATTTGGTTGATAATTTCAGCCTGCAAACCTTCTTTAAATTCTTTGCAGCACTCCCATTCAGGATCGACACGCAAAACAGCGCCGTCACGGGTTTTAATTTCAAAACCTTCCGCCATATTTGGGATGATCACGCCCAGAATAATTCTCAGCTCATTACGAGACATGTTTCACTCCTTTAATAATCAAACGAGCAATGCGAATAATTAAAAAAGCTGACGGCTTAGCCGCTTTTGTTTTCAGCCCGTTTAATAATTCGGACTGATCGCGGCACGGGTGCCAGCGCTTGCCGTTATCTCCTGTAATCCAGCCGTGGCCGTAGTGCATTGCCGGGCTTTGCTTTACCAGGAGCGAGGCGAAAGAAGGTTCGTTTTTCAGCATGACCACCTCACATAAACCCGAAAGTCGCACTGATACCTGTAACCGTATCAATAGTGCTAGCCATGGCTGGGTTAGCCTGCAGACGCGCCTGCATGGATATCGCAGCCAACGCCATAAGGCGGGTGACAGAATTGATGCTGCTGATCACATCGCGCCGCCCAGCTGTTGTCCCAACTTCACCCGACACAGCACCGGCAGCCACACGACCAATTTCAGCTGTCGCGCTCATGACGTAATGCGGGAGTTTTTCTTTTGCCACTTCGTTCGTAGGTACGCACGGCAGGCAATGAATTTGAGCAAGGAAACCATCAACCAGCGTGGAGTCCTCAGTTATATCCGTTAGCAGCCAGATTTCCGGCGGCGTGAGCTGATGGGGCTGCTCAGGGTTAAGCTTGTTGCGCAGCGTCTGGACCTTCATTCCTGCGCGGTCTGCCAGCTTCGCCATATTGTGACGCAATGCAAAAGCGCGGCAGGCTTCATCAAAGTGAGGATGTTTGGAAACGCGATAATCAAACATGCTGTGAGTCCTTTTCTATCCCAAAATGGAACTATCAGGCTTGCATTGCGATTTCACAGCCTTGAGCGGCTTCCATCGTCAACGCGAACATGTTCACTTCAACCAGACCGTTAGCGTTTTCTTTCTTGCGGATTGGTAGGCGCCCTTCGCGAATCATTTGGCGGGCATAGCTGGTTTTATAACCGGTACGGCGGCAGAACTCATCAAGGGTGATATATGGCTCTGACACCACAAGGTTGATACTGGGGCGCATTGATAATTGACGGCTCATGATGCACTATTCCTCTTTTGTAACGTTCTCTACACTATTCGGGAGCGTTCAACACTATTCGACAACTCACTTTGCGTAAATACTATGATCCAAAATTGGAACGGTCAACAAAAAGATTTTACGAATCGTAAATCAATCACACTCCCAAATGGTGGCAAGGACCCCATTGAAAGGATTTGTGCGGCTTATGGTTTCACATCGCGTCAAGCGTTATGCCGTCATTTAGACGTGTCTCAAAGCACAATGGCAAACAGGGTAATGCGCGGTAACTTCCCTGCTGATTGGGTGTTGATATGCGCGATGGAGACTGGAGCATCGCTGGAATGGTTGGTTTATGGACAAGGCAACCCACCTATGCCCATACCACAAAATGAAGCAAACAATCTCAACAGGCACGCGCCAGAACAAACCCAAATAGAGCTTTCTGAAATCCAAAATGGGGTTATAAGCAATCACAAAACGGTATCAATTGCATCAGAGCTACTACCACCGAAAACGAGTGAACCTCGCTTAATTAGTTTCGATGGTGTCATTTGGATAGTTGATACCTTTAGTGGTGAGCTAGTCGATGGTTTCTGGCTGATAGAAATGGATAACGTTATCAGCGTTCGTGAAATGTACCGCTTACCGGGTGGAAGGTTACGGGTTGAAAATGGCAAAGCTTCATTCGAGTGTAATGCTGATGACGTTAAGGCACTTGGGAAAGCAGTCGGCAAAATGGAATTCATAGAGTGAAGAGATGATCGTTTTCATTGAGGCAATAACAATCTTTGTCTGTGGGTTCATAGTGATGCGCACAGCGAAGAAGAAGACAGAAAAAATCACCTGCAGCGTCATTTTGATAGGCGTTTTTTATCTAATTCAACATTTCTCTGCGGTAGGCGCGCATGCTTTTACAGCTTTCGTAATTTTAGGTGCAATTGGCGCCATTCTGGAAATGCTGCGCCCTTCTTCCAAGGGCCCATCAGAATCAGCGGCGGATGCAGCTGTTGACAATGGCGGCACTAACTCGTCAACGAACAGTGCCAGCATTAATCTGAATCTAATTACTTTTCAATATTGTAATTCTGCCGGGGTAGCAACAACGCGCGAAGTTAATGTTAAGAATGTGGGTTTAGACTGCCTTACTGGTTACTGCAACTTACGCAAAGAGATCAGAACGTTTCGGATTGATCGCATTACTAACCAAGAAATTGTCCTTCGAGAATCCGGCGAGGTGATGAATGTCTATGACTGGATCACCATGTTATATCCACTTCCAGAGGAATAATTTATGGCAGTAAGCAAACTCCCCAATGGTAAGTGGCAAGCCCAGGTATTCCCGAACGGCCGCGAAGGAAAACGCATCCGGCGCCAGTTTGCCACTAAGGGCGAGGCTCTGGCATTCGAGCGCCATGTAAAGGAACAAGCCCAGGATAAGCCGTGGCTGGGCGAGAAGACAGACAAACGCCGCGTTCGGGATTTGGTTACAGCCTGGTATAACGCACATGGTGTAACACTCGCTGATGGCGAGAAGCGTAAAGGCGCAATGGAGTTTGCCTGTCTCGCTATGGGCGATCCCCTCGCAACTGAATTCAACGCAAAATTATTCTCAACGTATAGAGAGCAGCGTTTAAGCGGGAAAATAACCCGCTCAGATCGCGTTAAGTCCGTAACTCCTCGCACGGTAAACCTGGAACTGGCTTACTTTCGGGCTATGTTCAATGAGCTGAAAAGACTTGATGATTGGACAGCGCCAAACCCTCTCGAAAACGTCAGAGAGTTTAAGATTGCAGAAGTTGAGCTAGCCTGGCTTACGGTTGAGGAAGCGACGCGCTTGCTTGAGGAATGCGAGAAAAGCAAAGCAGGTGATTTAACCACGATTGTCAAAATCTGCCTTGCGACCGGCGCAAGATGGGGAGAGGCTGAAAGCTTAACTGGCAAGCAGATAAGCCCCGGCAAAATAACCTTTATCAAAACGAAAGGTAAGAAAAACCGTGCGGTTCCAATCAGTGATGAGCTTTACGAATTGCTACCCAAAAGTCGAACCTCGAAGCCACTCTTTACCGGATGTTATTCAGCATTCAGGAGCGCGATAAAGCGCGCGGGAATAGAGCTGCCAGACGGCCAGCTGTCGCACGTTCTACGACATACTTTTGCCAGCCATTTCATGATGGGGGGCGGCAATATTCTGGTCTTACAACGCATACTTGGACATACGGATATTAAAGTGACAATGCGGTATGCTCACTTTGCCCCCGACCATCTAACAGAAGCGGTTCAACTTAACCCCTTAAACCTAATTGGTGGCAGCAAAATGGCAGCACAGCGCAGCACTATGCAATACTTTTCGACAATATACGAAATCCTATGCGCTTGAATTTACTGTAAATCATTGTTTTTAATGAAATACGGTTCGGACTCATAATCGCTTGGTCGCTGGTTCAAGTCCAGCAGGGGCCACCAAATTTTAGCTTTAGAATCATCCAGTTAAGCCACTCGATTGAGTGGCTTTTTTGTTACTCAATACATGAGTGTCGCACGAAAGTAAGAGAGTCTCCCGCTCATCAAGGTTTTGATAAAGCCCTGTCCACATGACTAATAAGCCAAAAAGTTGCTTTCCATAGACTTTTGACTTTAAATTCCCGCGACAAATGAAAGGGAAAGATAAGTAATGGATAAACAAGCCAGAGCAAATCATTTACGTGAATGCTTACGCCAGGAAGTAATGATGAGTTCTAAGAAGTTTTCGTGGTTCGGGGTGCTGCATAAATCTATCAAATGCCCCAATCGCCGTTTCCACTTCTGGTGGCGCATTGCTTCATACTGGCATCATTCAGACAGTAACTTCCTGAAAAAACGAGCTACTAAGATAAACAGAAACCTCATTTTCAAATATGGAACTGATATTCAGTTGGGCGCACACATCGGACCCGGAATGGTGATTTCCCACCATCAAGGGATAGTGATAAACGGCTCCGCTGTCATCGGACACTCTTTGCGTATCAGGCAGAACATAACGGTTGGCATTACCGGTGCGAATGTCCATAAAGAGCCGATATCCATTGTTATTGGCAACAATGTCAGCATTGGCGCGGGTTCCTGCATCATCGCAGATAAGATTCGCATCGGTGACAACGTTGTAATCGGCGCTATGTCATTTGTGAACAAAGACATTCCCAGCAACACCACTGTCTATAGCGAAAAAACTTTGCATGTCATACCTAACAAATTACATGCAGCATGAAACAGGCACTGCTACACGTTTCAGTTTTTTAAAGTGATTTCCTGCCCCCAAACCCGCGCCAGCTCTCACCGTGCGGGTTTTCCCTGAACTTCTTGCCTCCTATATTTTGATCTTCTTTTTTCTCACAAAGTCTAAAATATCATTAATTATCTGATAGTTACAAATTTCATTAAATACTCCGCAGATCCATAAAAGTGAAAAACACTGAAATTCTTTTCAATCTTTTCAGTTCTGGTTTTCCGCAAAGCCGCCAGCACCGGCGAGGTCTGGCAGTCTGGTTTGTAGAAAAATAAAACTGAAAAAATTTTATGATCCAAAAACCACAGGCGGGTGCGGTGTAGTGCGATTTTGGTCTGCGAAAAATTTTTTTGGTCATGCTGTGACGCGCCAGCGCCCTGCTGTGCGCACGATCTGTTTTAAGGGTGGCTCTGAGTGTGCGAAAAGGCTGAACGCGCCAGAGCGCCGCTGATAGCGCGTATCCGCTGCTGAATCGCCTGGCTGATATGGGGCAGACCTTTGCCCGGTGGATGCAGCTGTTTCCCAAAAATCGCACGGGTACGCCGTGAAAACTTACACGCGGCTCATCGGGTCATTGACCCGACCGCAAGGGATTTTTAAATAAATATTTATCTATCGACTAAATTTCCCCTTGTCCCAGCCCTCGCCACGGGCCGTTAAGTCGATTGACGGCGCGGCCGCTATTCCCTCAGCATCATAAAAAAATGCAGACGTAGTAAAGCTGTACACGGTGCCATAAACAGTAAATGAGATATTGTTGCCTATGCCGTCAACTTTCGCGCGGGCGGTATTCGCTGTAAGCGTGGGCGCGATATGTTGTTTTTCGAGAGCCACCAGCGGATCGCCGTCAATCTTACTCGCTAAAAAATAACGATACACTTCCCCGGTGGTCATGTTCGAGCCGTCATACTCAGTAATGTATAACCAGGTCCGGGGCGTGAGCTGGCGAACTTGATATAGCCGATCACTTACAGTTAAACGCTGTATATGTTGGAAATAACAGTACCCCGCGACCGCCAGGGCCATAAGAATAGTGGCGATCCAGTGCAGCGTCCTAAAAGTGATGCTGTTTAACATAGTCGATGCCTTGCTTTATCCAAAATTGGTCAATCGGATCATCACCAAACGGCGGGGTCCCCGTGAAATTTCCCCATTCGGGTCTTGATGTGCCGGCTTTCCACTGCGCCGCGCCGGCAGCAATAAGCAAAATCTTTGCAGGGATGCACGCTGCATAACCCACAGCGCCGTAATGGAAATTCCCGAAGTCAGCATAAGCCCGTTTATGTTGTTTGTAATCCCACGGCCCGCCGTTTCTTACTCGCTCATAAAACCACGTATACGTAAGCGGGGCGGCCATATTCTGGACTTCGTGACGCGCCCGCGCGAGCCTTATGTGTTCGCGCAATATCTCTAGCCCGCGGGGTGGATAAATCGGTATACATGCCATCGTTCTTCCTTTCTGCCAGGCAAAAAGGGCAACATAAGAGCAATAACGGTAATGCGTACTGCTGAAGATCAATTTATTAATTTTATTTGCAACATCAATAAGTAACGAAATTAAATAACACGAACCTATAACACAATTTGTATCACCTGCGATCCGTATTTAGTCATTAATGAGGGTTTACCCTCAATGGAAATGGAGTTTTAAAAATGGCTATTCCTGCTTATCTATGGCTTAAGGATGATGGCGGCAACCCGATTAAGGGATCTGTGGATGTTCAAAATAGAGAAGGTAGTATAGAGATCCTCTCTTTTAGTCACGGCTTGTTAGTTCCGACCGATAACAACACCGGCAAGATCACCGGCACGCGCTTACATGCGCCGCTCGTAATTGAAAAAGAGTTTGATAGCTCCAGCCCGTATCTCTACAAAGCGGTAGCCACCGGCCAAACGCTGAAAAGCGCAGAGATCAAGTGGTATAAAATCAACGATGCGGGCCAGGAGGTTGAATATTTCAATATGCTGCTTGAAAACGTCCGGGTAGTCAGCATTAACCCCGTCATGCATAACTGTAAAGAGCCAGCGTTACAGATACACAATCATAATGAGGGAATACAGCTCCGCTATGAACGGATCACCTGGAAGTATTGCGATGGGAACATCCAATACTCGGATGCGTGGAACGAGCGGGTTACAGCGTAAAAAAAGGGCGGTTAATCCGCCCTGTATTGTTTTTAGTGCCAATTCTTTCGCCCCCTCGGTTTGCCAGCACGTAGCCTCCCCTCGATGGCAACACCCCGCGCGATCACCTGGTGCCAGCTCTCTGCACTTCTTATACATTTGGGGTATTTTAATCATGCTTAATGCTGTTAAGCATTCTCTGGCAGTTATTGCGGCGTACCGCTGCCGCTGCACGCCTCCAGAACCCCAAATTTTCGAGTTTCTCGGTTCACGCATTCAAAAGTGAACTCTAAGGTCACATTTAACCCGTGCTCCCCGTTCCAGAAGGAAGATTCAATAACTCTCATTCTTTCACAAACCCTAAAAACTAAAGAAATCCTCCATCGCGCCGATCATCATCCGTGTGTATTATTTCCTGTAGCTTTTACAACAACTAACCTTAACTCAAATACTTAAGCGCCAGAGCGAAAGGCATCATGAGCACACCGATCAAACGGCTAGAAATCATTAAAAATGCCATTGAGCTGGAAGATGACGACATCATCCGGAGCCAGCTGAAGCGTCTCAAAGAGGAAGCCTTTGACGATGATCTCCTGTCCATCGTCGCGGCGCTTGAGCAGAAAAACTACACCGCAGCCCTTCGCGCTATCACCGCCTGGCTGCAAAGCCAGCGCGCCGTTACCCCGTGGCGTGACCCACAGCTGGCGGCCAGCAAGCTGGAGCTGAAAGCCCTGGAAGAGCGTCTGCGCGATCTGATTGATCGCCGTAACGCCCGGGTACAGCAGCTAGATGAGTTCAACGATCTCTATTTCTCCCGCCTCGGGCCGTTGATGCAGCAGATCCTCGCCCTGCGTAAAACGCTGGCGGAGCTTAACCTGCGTCGTCAGCAAGCGGAGACGCGTCGTCGGGAAGAGGATTACCGCCGCTGCCAGGACTATATGGCGCAGGCCGTAGAGGTTCTGACAACGCTCACCCGGCGCTGGCGAGATCTGCCTGCGGATTCCGTTCAGGCGGCAGAGGCGCGCAAACATCTTCAGCAGCAAAGCAATCTGATTGCCAACCTGCTGGCCGAAGCAATGGAGCTGGAGACCGGTTTAACGCGTGAGGAAGAGCCGGCACGTCAGGCGCGCGATGAGGCCAACGAAGAGTACAAGAAGTATCGCGAGCAGCATCATGATGCCGAAGTTCGCCTGCGTAAAGGCAAGGATCTCTCTGAAGAGGATCGGAACGAGCTGAAGCGGCTCTGGCGTCAGGCGAGCAAGCTATGCCACCCGGATCTGGTTGCCGATGATTTAAAAGAGGAAGCCAACAGGATGATGGTGCAACTCAACCAGGCCAAACAGCGCGGCGACGTGAAGGCCATTCGCTCGCTGGTCGCCCGTCTGCAACAAGGATTCGAACCGATGATGGCAAGCGACAGGCTGAACGACCTGGAACGTATTCGTAAAAAGATGGCGCAGGTGCGTGAGCAAATCGACACCCTGGTGAACGAGCTGGCAGAGCTGGAGAAGGAAGAGTCCTGGCTGCTCGTCTCGTCGCTCAGCAATATGGAAGCCTACTTTGCCCAGCAGGAGAAAGCGCTGAAAGAGGTATGCGCCTCGCTCGAACATCAGGTGAGCGAAGCGCAGCTGGATCCCGCTGCCTGATTATTTGGCGTGCCAGTACGCGCTGGCACGCACCAGCTGCGGGTCAATTGCGTCGTTTTCAAACTGACGGCTCAGGCGTTTCACCACCTTCCCCTCTCCGGTCAGCCAGATAAAGTAATCCTCTTCCGGCACGGCCAGCGCGGCAAGATGGTCGGCCACCGCCTGCTCGTTGTGGCCGATAACCCAGGTGATGTTTAACCCGCTCAGGTGCGCCAGATAGTCCTCATACGCCGCATCGCCCACGGTGACAATGGCGTGGATCGCCGGGCGAACAGGCAGTTTTGCGATGCCTTCTAAACGGCGGCGCAGCGCGGGCATCCCCGACTCGTCGCACACGTACAGCTGCCAGGCGTAATCTTCCGGCACCACCAGCGAACCGCGCGGCCCGCCGATGGTCAGCTTGTCGCCCACCTTAGCCTCCACCGCCCAGTTGCTGGCAATGCCGCCATCATGAACGAAGAAATCGAGCGCCAGCTCATGTTTTTCGTCATCGTACAGCGGGGTATAGTCACGCGCCTGCGGACGCACGCCGTCGCCCCAGTCGATGCCTTCATCGGTCACCACAGGCGGCACGAAAGTGGTGCCCGGTGCCGGGAAAAAGACTTTGGTATGGTCGTCAAAGCCGCGAGAGCTAAAGCCCTCCAGCGCCTCGCCGCCTAGCACAATGCGCTGAAATCCTGCGCTGACTCGCTCAGTGCGCAGCACGTTCAGCTCACGAAAACGCAGGTCATTGCGGACACGTTGAGGGTAACGGGTAGATGCCATGTTGATGCCCTTCTCAGGTGAATACGATATATCGGAATGAATTCTTAATGATAATGATTGCTATTAACTAAGAAATCAAGATTTTTTAGATTGCATCTGAATATATCTTAGATATAGTTTAGATATATCAAATTAAGGAAAAAACATGCGACACGAACACGACGGCGGCGGACGCCGGCCACGATTTTTTGGCCATGGCGATTTGCGGCTGGTGATCCTGGATATCCTGACCCGCAACGCGAGCCATGGTTACGAACTGATCAAAGAGATCGAAAACCTGACGCAGGGACATTACACGCCTAGCCCTGGCGTGATCTACCCGACGCTGGATTACTTGCAGGATCAGGCGCTTATCACCATTACCGAAGAAGAGAACGGCCGGAAGCGGATTGCGATTAACGCCGCCGGAGAACAGTGGCTGGATGACAACCGGGAACAGCTGGAGCAGATCCAGACGCGTATCAAGGCGCGCTCCGTCGGTTTCCAGCTGCGCAAAAACCCGCAGATGAAGCGGGCGCTGGATAACTTTAAAGCGGTTCTGGACCTGAAGGTTAATCAGGGAGAGCTCAGCGACGCGCAGTTGAAACAGATTATCGGCGTGATTGACCGCGCGGCGCTGGAGATCTCCCAGCTGGATTAAGCCAGCACGCCGTCGCTCACGCGGAACACGCGGACCAGCTCTTTCAGGTGCATGGCCTGTTCGTTAAGGGATGCCGCCGCCGCAACGGACTCCTCCACCAGCGCGGAGTTCTGCTGGGTGGTGGCGTCTATCAGGCCAATCGCGCTGTTGATCTGCGAGATGCCTTCCGTCTGTTCGTGGCTGGCCTGGCGAATCTCACGCAGGATTACGTCCATCTCCTCTACGTTGCCGACCATGCCGTTGATAAGCCCGCTGGCCTTCTCCACAAGGTTCATGCCGTCCTGCGTCTGGCTTGTGGAGCTTTCAATCAGCTGGCGGATCTCACTCGCAGATGTTGCACTTTTCTGCGCGAGCTGGCGTACCTCGCCCGCCACCACCGCAAAGCCACGACCATGCTCACCCGCGCGCGCCGCTTCGACCGCCGCGTTCAGCGCCAGAATATTAGTCTGGAAGGCAATGGCGTCGATCAGGTCGATAATGTCGGACATCCTGTTCGATGTTTCGTTAATCAGGCGCATCTTGCTGGTGACCTGCTTCATCATCTCGCCGTTGTTTTTGACCACAGCAGCCGCATCGGCAGACAGGTTCGTCGCTTCTCCGGTGTGGGACGCGGTGTTCTTCACCGTAGCGGTGATTTGCTCCATCGACGCGGCCGTTTGTTCAACGGAACTGGCCTGCTCCTCCGTGCGGGCAGCCAGATCCTGGTTGCCCGCGACAATCTGCGCGGCGGCGCTGGAGATGTTTTCCGATCCGGTTTGCACCTGCTGCACAATCTCCAGCAGGCGCGTTTTCATCTCCATCAGTGCGGTGAGTAGCAGTCCGGTTTCATCTTTACCGTGCGAGGTAATGCTGCCGGTGAGATCGCCATCGGCAATGGCCTCCGCAAAATTCACCGCGTCGTTCAGCGGTCGGGTAATGGATCGCACAATGAACCAGCCAGTCAGGCTGGCTGCCGCGACGCTGAAAAGCGTAATCAGGACCAGCAGGAGACGATTGGTGCGGAAATCGCCTTCCACCTGCTCGCCCGCACTCTGCATTTCATGGTCCTGGATCGCAATCAGCGCCTGCACTTTCGCTTTGTAGGACTGTTGCAGATTCAGGGTGTTGGTCATCATTTCGTTTATCGCGCCCGCACGGTCGTTATTCTGCACGGCCTGCAAAATGCGGTAGCGCGAGTCAAGATATTGCTGGCGTACGCCGTGGATATCGGCCAGCACCTGTTGGGATTTTTTATCCTTGAGAGCGTTATCCAGCTCGCTCAGGATTGCGGAGATGCGCTCGCTGATCGCCTTCAGACGCTGCTCTGATTGCGCCGTGTACGTTCCCTGTTCGTCCAGCAGCATGAGCTGCTGCGTGCTTATAAATTCCTGGAAGTTGTCGATTAACTGGTTCGCTTTTACCGTCGTTGGATAGTCGCTGGTAAGGATGGTTTGCATTCCATTGTTTGCCCGATTCAGGCTCATCAGAGACAAGCTTGCGCTGACGACCATCAGGACAATAAATAATCCAAACGCCAGAAATAATTTCGTGCCGATCTTTACGTCATGTATGAACATATTTACCCCATCGATGTGATTATTTCTCAGACGATCGCTGTTATCGACAGGAAACACGCTAACTTTATGACTTTGATCGTTTTTTTATTTTTCACTCTCAATGAATCTGGATCGTAACAATTAAAAACCGGGCGCTTTTTTTAGTTACTTAATATTTCATTAACAACATAACTTATTCTGAAAAACAAAAAAGCCGTTTACCCAGTAGGAATAAACGGCTTTATCGAAGCATGCATTTCTTAATGCAGCACGGTAACCGCATCTTCAAGGCGTCCGGCCCGGTGCTTAACCATCGCGGAAATCTGCGCGCTCTCTTCGACCAGGTCAGCATTTTTCTGCGTAATGCTGTCCAGCTCTGCCACAGCACGGGTCAGCTCTGTCAGGCCTGTCGCCTGCTCTGAGGTGGCGTGACTGATCTGCGCGATAAGCTGCGTGACGTTTTTCACCTGCTCGACAATATCATCCATAGTACGTCCCGCGGCGTGGACCTGCTCGGCGCCCGACTGCACTTTGCTGGCGCTGGCGTCGATCAGCTTGCGAATATCGTTAGCCGCGTTCGCGCTGCGGCTGGCAAGATGACGCACTTCGCCCGCCACCACCGCAAAACCTTTCCCCTGCTCGCCCGCGCGTGCCGCCTCAACCGCAGCGTTCAGCGCCAGAATATTGGTCTGGAAGGCGATGTCATTGATAAGCGAGGTAATAGAGCCAATGCGCTGGGTACTGTCGGCAATGTCATCCATGGTTTTCACCACGGTCTGCATCACGGTGCCCCCCTGCGTGGCCGCGCTGCTGGCGGCCATCGATAGCTTGTCGACTTCGGCTGCGGTCTCAGAGTTACTCTGCACCGACGCCGCCATCTGGTTCATTGTTGCCACGGTCTGCTGCACGTTAGCCACGGTCTGGCGCGTGCGGTCGTTGAGATCTTCATTGCCCTGCGCCAGCCTGTCGCTGCCGTCGCGCACGCTCACCACCTGGCTGGAGACGTCGTTGATCAGCCAGCGGCACATCAGCCCCAGCTGTCCGACGGCCCGCAGCGTTAGCCCCAGTTCATCGCTGCGGTTAAGATGCTGCACGCTGTTACGCTCTCCGGTAGCGACCCTGAGCGCCTGCCGTGCGACGTTTTCCACCGGGCGGACAATCTGTTGCTCAAACACCAGGGTGCCAAGCAGCATCACCACGGCTGCCGCCACCAACGAAGCCCAGCCCGCGGCACTGGCAACCAGCGTTGCGGCCATCACCGCGAAAAGTACCGCCATTACGCTACGCACGCGCCAGCGCAGCGGCATCGCCGGTAGTTTGCCGAGCCAGCCTTTGCGCACCACCAGCCCTTTATGAATGCGTTTTTTGCAGCGTCCTTCGTTGAGCGCCTTATAAAGCGGCTCCACTGCGGCGACCTCGTCCTCGGTGGCGCGGGTACGAATGGACATATAGCCCGTCATCTGGCCGTTACGCACCATCGGTACCGCATTGGCACGTACCCAATAGTGATCGCCATTTTTACGTCGGTTTTTGACAATCCCGCTCCAGGGTTCTCCCTTTTGCAGCGTGTACCACATGTCGGCAAAAGCCGCTTTCGGCATATCCGGATGACGCACAATGTTGTGCGGTTGCCCGAGCAGCTCCTGAAGCGTAAAGCCGCTCACTTGCACAAAGGTGTCGTTAGTGTGGGTCATGTAGCTGTGGAGGTCGGTGGTCGACATAAGCGTGGTGTCATCGTCCAGCGGATATTCATTCTGGGTGACATAGTCAGGAGAGGACATAGTGAGCATCCCTTGCAGGTTATTTGAATGTTAATTTTGTGGCTTATGTTTTTTCGGCGATAAAAAATTTATCTTTAGTTGTTAAATATGATTGAGATCGCAAATCTCGGTTAAACCGCACTTTTCGTACGTTTTTCTAATTAATTGATTTAAAATACTTTCGGCATGAAACTACCTACAAAGCATGATACCCCGGTGCACACTTAAGGCGCATTCCCTGCCCTGGAGCAGTGCAATTGACGACACCCCATCCCCGGCTCGTTATCCCTTATCCCGTGCGGTGCGCGATGGCATGATTAAATATTGTGCAACTTTGATTTCACCTGGCGTTTATCCCGATTTTTGTTAAGGCATCTGAGGTGGCGTAATCCCTGCAATACTTAACTCAGTATCATGTGATACGCGATCCCCGGGAGCATATTTTGAACAGGTTACCTTCCAGCGCCTCGGCTCTTGCCTGTACCGCGCACGCACTGAATCTCATTGAGAAGCGAACGCTTGATCATGAGGAGATGAAACAACTTAACCGTGAGGTCATTGATTACTTTAAGGAGCATGTGAATCCAGGTTTTCTGGAGTATCGCAAATCTGTTACCGCCGGCGGGGATTACGGAGCCGTAGAGTGGCAAGCGGGCAGTCTGAATACGCTTGTCGACACCCAGGGACAGGAGTTTATCGATTGCCTGGGTGGTTTTGGTATTTTCAACGTGGGGCACCGTAATCCAGTTGTGGTTTCCGCCGTACAGAATCAACTTGCGAAACAACCTCTCCATAGCCAGGAACTGCTCGATCCGCTTCGCGCCATGCTCGCGAAAACGCTGGCAGCCTTAACGCCCGGTAAGCTGAAATACAGCTTCTTCAGCAACAGCGGCACCGAATCGGTCGAAGCGGCGCTCAAGCTCGCTAAGGCGTACCAGTCACCGCGCGGGAAATTTACCTTTATCGCCACCAGCGGCGCGTTCCACGGGAAATCCCTGGGCGCTCTGTCGGCGACCGCTAAATCTACCTTCCGCAAGCCGTTTATGCCGCTGCTGCCGGGCTTCCGCCACGTGCCGTTTGGCGACATCAACGCCATGCGCATCGTGCTGAGTGAATGCCGTAAAACCGGCGACGACGTGGCGGCGGTGATCCTGGAGCCGATTCAGGGTGAAGGCGGCGTGATCCTCCCGCCGCAGGGCTATCTGCCCGCCGTGCGTCAGCTGTGCGATGAGTTTGGCGCGCTGCTGATCTTCGACGAAGTGCAGACCGGGATGGGGCGCACCGGCAAGATGTTCGCCTGCGAGCACGAGAACGTTCAGCCGGACATTCTGTGCCTGGCGAAAGCGCTCGGTGGCGGCGTGATGCCGATTGGCGCAACGGTCGCCACTGAGGAGGTCTTCTCGGTGCTGTTCGATAACCCGTTCTTACATACCACCACCTTTGGCGGTAACCCGCTGGCCTGTGCGGCGGCGCTGGCCACCATCAACGTCCTGCTGGAGCAAAACCTGCCCGCGCAAGCGGAGCAGAAAGGCGACATGCTGCTGGACGGCTTCCGTCAGTTGGGCCGGGAATATCCGGATCTGGTACAGGATGCGCGCGGGAAAGGGATGCTGATGGCGATTGAGTTCGTTGATAACGAAACCGGTTATAGCTTCGCAAGCGAGATGTTCCGCCAGCGGGTACTGGTGGCGGGAACGCTTAACAACTCGAAAACCATCCGCATTGAGCCACCGTTGACGCTTACCATTGAGCAGTGTGAGCAGGTGCTGAAGGCGGCGCGTAAAGCGCTGGCGGCGCTGCGGGTAAGCGTGGAAGAGGCGTAAAAAACGCCGGGTGGCGCTACGCTTACCCGGCCTGCAAAATACTGCATACGTAGGCCCGGTAAGCGTAGCGCCACCGGGCTGCTTTTATCGGTGGAACTCCGCTACCGTCATGGTAAAGCGCAGCACTTTTTCTCCCTCATTGGCATAGCCGTGCGCGGCTTCCGTTTTCGCCACCGCCGACGCCCCGGCAGCCACCTGCGTTACCGTCTCGTCCACCGTCAGGGTTAACATGCCTTCGTTCACGTGCAGCAGCTCAAAGGTTCCCGCCGGATGTCCCGGAGAGGTGAAAGTCTCTCCCGGATGCATCTCCCACTGCCACAGCTCAATCATGTCCGGGCCTGCGGTGCCTGCCAGCAATCTGGCATAACCGCCCTGTGCGCCCTGCCACAGAACCGGGATCGCCTCTTCCTGAATAATGTGTACCTGCGGCTCGCTGGAGACGTTAACGATGTCTGCCACCGAGACGCCAAGCGCGGCGGCCAGTTTGCACAGAATGGCAATGCTGGGGTTGGCAGCCCCTTTTTCGATCTCCACCAGCATGCCTTTGCTGACGCTGGCGCGGCGGGAAAGCTCGTCCAGCGACAGCTTTTTCTCTTTCCGCCAGCTGCGGATACGGTTCGCCACGGCCAGGCTTACCTGGGCAACATCGGCGCCCGCATCGGTCATTATATTGACTTTATCAGTCATTGGTCACTACCATGGTATAAAACAGTCAATACAGGATTATTTATGTCTCTTCTAACACCGTCAATAGATTCGCGACTTGTCGGGATCGCGCCCGGCTTTCGGGCACTGAGCATTCTGGTTGAAGCTGCCCCGATTACCCAACCGGAGGTTGCGCCCGCTGCGCTGGCGCAGGCCTGCCAGCAGATGCTCAATGATGATGTGCCCTGGGCAGAAAATCATCTCGCCGCCTGGGATGAGGTGTTTAAAGCCTTTGGTGCAAAACCCAAACGTACGCCCTGCTCGGCCTCGGCCCTGCGCAAGCGCGTGATGAGAGACGGTTCGCTGCCGCCGCTCGACCCGGTGGTGGATGTCTATAATGCCATCAGTATCCGCTACGCTATTCCGGTAGGGGGAGAAAATCTGGCGGCTTACTCGGGAGCGCCGCGCCTGACGCTGGCCGACGGCAGCGAGCCGTTTGATACCTTTAAAGAAGGTGAGCCGGTTGTAGAAAATCCGGAGCCAGGCGAAGTTATCTGGCGTGACGATCTCGGCGTCACCTGCCGCCGCTGGAACTGGCGACAGGGGGTACGCACGCGTCTGGACAGCCAGGCGCAGTCCATGTGGTTTATTCTCGAAAGCCTGCCGTCGATGCCGCTGGCGGCATTACAGGAAGCTGGCGATGAGCTGGTGAGCAATCTGCAAAAGCTGATGCCGGGCGCGACGGCGCGTATTCAGTTGCTGGAGCTGGCGTGAACAACGCCGGGTGGCGCTTCGCTTACCCGGCCTACAAATACTGCATATGTAGGCCCGGTAAGCGCAGCGCCACCGGGCAAACACCGCACCATCCCCCGTAGGCCCGGTAAGCGCAGCGCCACCGGGCAAAGCCGCTACTCCGGCAACAACCCCACAAAACAGCGTTTTTTGCGCGGCTCTGACATCAGCTCTTCAAGCTTATCCACGCACGCCAGATAGTGTGGCGTTTGCTTATGCGCCAGCACCGCCGCTTCGTCTTTATAGGCTTCGTAGATAAAGAAGCGGGTTTTCACCCGCGGGTCCTGCAAGACATCAAAGCGCAGGTTTCCCGGCTCCTTGATGGCCCCCTCGTGGTTGGCGCGAAATACCTCCAGAAACTCGTCCACCCGCTCGGGTTTAATATTAATCTCCACCAGCGTCACGTTCATTTTGCTTCTCCCTGTTTCTCTTCCTGCCAGAACTGGAACGCCTCCCGGGCGCTCATGTTCTCGTGAACGACTTTCTTCACCGCCTTCAGCATGGCGAGTGGCGCGCTGGACTGGAAGATGTTGCGCCCCATGTCCACGCCGGATGCGCCCTGGTCAATCGCCCGCCAGCACATCTCCAGCGCCTCGTGCTCCGGCAGCTTTTTGCCCCCGGCGATAACAATCGGCACCGGGCAGCTGGCGGTCACTTTTTCAAAGCCCTCGTCCACGTAGTAGGTTTTGACGAACTGCGCTCCCATTTCGGCGGCGATGCGGCTGGCAAGCGAGAAATAGCGCGCGTCACGCGCCATCTCTTTCCCCACGCCCGTCACCGCCAGCGTCGGCATGCCGTAGCGCGCCCCCGAATCCACCAGCTTGATGATGTTGTTGATCGACTGATGCTCAAACGGGCTTCCGATATACACCTGCGCCGCCACCGCGCAGACGTTCAGGCGCAGCGCGTCCTCCATCGCCACCGCCACGCACTCGTTGGACAGCTCGCCCAGAATCGAGTTACCGCCGGAGGCGCGCAGCACCACCGGTTTGTTCGTGGCGGCTGGCACCTGGCTCCTGAGGATGCCGCGGGTGCACATCAGCACGTCGGTTTCACCAAACAGCGGCGCGATGGAGAGATCGATACGCTCAAGGCCGGTGGTCGGCCCCTGAAAGTAGCCGTGGTCAAAGGCCAGCATCACCGTGCGGTTGCTCTGTGGGTTGAAGATGCGCGCAAGCCTCGACTGCATTCCCCAGTCCAGCGAGCCGCAGCCCTTCAGGGTGTACGGCACATTCTGCTGCGGCGTGCCGATGCCAAAATCCTTGCCGTCTTTGATGTCATCTAAATCAGCCATTTGCTCCCCCGTCAGAAATCGTATTTGTTGATGTTCTCTTTGGTGAACACCACCCGCTCCGGCAGCAGCACGATGCCGTTGCCCTTCGCCTCATACTGGTAGCCCTGCACGCTGTTCGGCTCGACCTTCAGCGTCCCGATATCTTTCACGTCGACGCTGTCGCCAGGGTTAAGATCGCCTTTTTTCAGTAAACGATCGGCGACATTGACCGCAATTTTGCCCTGTTGCACCACATCCCACAGGCCGAAGGCTTTCACCGTGCCGCGCTCAACGTACGGGCGCATCACGTTCGGCGTGCTGAAGCCGACAATCGCCACCCCTTCCCGTTTCAGGTTTTCCGCCGCCTGTGCCGCGGCTGGCAGGGCGTTGGCGTCCGGGGCGATGATCGCATCCAGATCCGGATAGGCTTTTAAGATCCCTTCGGCGGTTTGCAGAGATTTGGTGGCGTCGTTATAGCCAAACTGGGTGGTGACAACCTGCCACTGAGGATGATCTTTCTCGATTTTGGCCTTTGCCTCTTTCACCCACTGGTTCTGGTCGGTAACGGTCGGGCTGGAGTAGAAGAACGCCACTTTCGCGTTCGGTTTGGTGACCTGTTTGCCCGCCATCTCCACCAGCAGGCCGCCGAGCTGCTCCGGCGTTCCCTGGTTGATGTAGATGCTGCGGCACTCCGGTTTGGTGTCGGAATCCCAGGTCAGGACCTTCACGCCGCGCTGCATCGCGCGCTTCAGTGCCGGGCAGAGGCCGTCCGGCGACACGGCGGAGACGATAATGGCGTTATAGCCCTGGTTGACGAAGTTGTTGATGAGCTGCACCTGGCCGGACACGCTCGGCTCGGTCGGGCCGTCGTAGGTCACGTCCACGCCGAGATCTTTCCCCGCCTCTTTCGCCCCGTTGCCGCCGCTGGTAAAGAACCCCACGCCGACCAGCTTCGGGATAAAGGCGATGCGGTCTGCCGCCTGCGCCGACGCAACGCTGAGAGCCATCGCCAGCACGATCAGTTTTGTTTTCATCTTACGCTCCGGATAGTTTTCTAAAGAGAGATCGCACCCATTCACGGTGCAGACTCAGCGAACGTCCCATCACCACCACAACCAGCAGCGCCCCTGACAGCGCGCTCGACACCTGGTTGGGGATGCCGACCATCTGTAAACCCTGTTGCAGATACCCCACCAGCAGCGCCGCCAGTGCCGTACCCACAACCGAACCTGAACCGCCATAAATATTCGCCCCGCCGAGAACCGCGGCGGTAAGCGCGGGCATCAGCAGATCGCGCCCTAAATCCGAACGCGCCGAGCCGAAATAGGAGACCATCACCAGCGCGGCAATCGCCGAGGCCACGCCCACCAGGCCGTACAGCGCGTAGGGCATCCCGTTCACCGACAGCGCCGCATAGCGCGCCGCACGCGGATTCTGGCCGATTAAAAACAGATGCCGACCAAAGCGCCCGCGGTGGGTAATCAGCCAGAAGAAAGCGGTAATCACCGCGAACAGCACCAGCGGGATCGGCAGGCCCACCACCGTGAGGTTAGCGAAGGTGGTAAAGCTGTCCGGGAAGCCGCCGATCCCCTCGTAGCCCGTCGCCCCCGCCATGCCGGAGAGCAGCAGCGCCCCGCCGCCGTAGAGGTAGAGCGTGCCGAGGGTAATGACCAACGGGCTGATGCCGGTGTAGTGGATCAGCGCCGCATTCACCAGCCCGCACAGCAGGCCGAGCAGCAGCGTCAGAGGGATGGCAACCGCCATCGGCCACCCTGCCTGCATCATCACCCCCAGCGCGATGGCGCACAGGCCGATGGTTGAGCCGAGGGAAATATCGATCCCGCCGCTGATAATCACAAGCGTAAGCGGCAGCGCCACGATGCCAATGCAGATAAAGTCGCTGGTGCTGAACAGCAGCATGTTGATATCAAGCATGCGCGGGTTGATGGCGCCGAAGAGCAGGATCTCCAGCACCAGTAAAATCAGCAGCGCGCTTTCCCAGTTAAGCCTCATTTACGCCACCTCTTTTTTGCGTTTCGGAAACGGGGTAACGTGCTTTCCCCCTTTGTTACCCGGCTGGAAACGGCTGTATTTCAGCGCCCGCTGATGCCGTGAGAGCGCCTGACGCAGCCGCCCGTCGAGCACCAGCACACCCAGCAGCACCAGCCCGGCGATAAAGTCGTTCCACCACGCCGGGAGCCTGAACAGCACCAGCACGGTATCGATTTGGGTGAGGAAGAACGCGCCGAGGAAGGCGCCGACCAGCGTGCCGGTGCCGCCCAGCAGCGAGATGCCACCGAGCACGCAGGCGGCGATGGCCTTCATCTCCAGCCCGCTGCCGGTCTGGTTCGGCACGAAGCCAATCTGTGAGGCAAACACAATCCCGGCGCAGGCCGCCAGCATGCCGTTGAGGGTAAAGGCGATCATGCGGGTGCGGTTCACCGCCACGCCCAGCTGGCGCGCGGCGGCGAGGTTATCCCCCACGGCGTAAAAATCACGTCCAAAGGCGGTGCGCGACAGCGTCCACGCGCCGATGGCCGCGATAATCAACACCAGTATGCCGAGCGGCGAAATGCCGACGGCGGCGGGCTCAGAGAGAGATTTCAGCCCCGGCGGCAGCCCTTCTATCCACTTCCCGCCGGTCCACAGCAGCATCGCCCCACGATACAGCCCCAGCGTGCCGAGGGTGGCGACAATCGCCGGAATGCGCAGGCCCACCACCAGAAAACCGTTGAACGCCCCCGCCAGCGCGCCGAGCGACAGCGCGAAGAGAATGGAAACGGGCAGGCTGTAGCCGCCGTTCAGCGCCACGCCGACGGCAATAGCGGAAAGCCCGACGGTGGAGCCGACGGAGACGTCAATATTGCGGGTCAGCATCACCAGCGCCGCGCCGATAGCCAGCAGGATCAAGATCTGCGAGCTGGCGAAGATCATCCCCAGCGTCTGTAAGCTCAGGTAGGACGGGTTCAGCGCCACCAGCACGGCGAACAGCGCCAGAATGGAGAGAAACGCGCTCAGCTCGCGGTTTTTCAGTAAGATCTTCATGATTGCCCTCCAAACGCCAGCGCCATCATCCGGTCGAGGCTGACGGCGTGGCGCGGCAGCTCGCCGCTGAGCACGCCCTGATGCATTACCAGCACCCGATCCGCGAGGCCGGGAAACTCATCGAGATCGCTTGAGATCATCAGCACCGCCACGTTCTGCGCCGCCACGCTTTTCAGCAGCTGATAAATATCGGCGCGCGCCGATACGTCCACGCCGCGCGTCGGTTCATCGACGATCAGCAGCAGCGGGTTGGCCTCAAGACAGCGCGCCAGCAGCACCTTCTGCTGATTACCACCGGAGAGCGTGCGCACGGTTTGATCCGCATGGTTGAGCTTGATCCCCAGCGCCCGGTGATAGCGTTCCACTACCGCAGACTCCCGCTTTCGCTGCTGCCAGAGCGACGGCTCGTTCAGCGCCACGGTGTTCCAGCGGATCGGCGCGTCGAGAAACAGGCCGGACACCTGCCTGTCTTCCGGCAGATAGACCAGCCCTTTTTGCAGGCGTGAACTGACCGGATCGGCGGTGATCTCCTGGCTCTCCAGCCACACCCGCCCGCCGCGAACCGGACGCAGGCCGTAGAGCGTTTCGGCAAACTCGGTGCGCCCGGACCCCACCAGCCCGGCCAGACCAACGATCTCCCCGGCGTAAATCTCAAGGCTGAGATCGATAAAGCCCTCCCCGGTGAGCGCTTCCACGCGCAGCACGGGAAAATCCTGCGCCTGGGTGCGGCGGTTGCCCGGCAGCGCCAGCCACAGCTTTTGCGTATCGCTCAGGGATGCTTCCCGGCTTACAGGCGTCATGGCGGCGATCAGGGCGTTATCGTCAAAATGCGCAGTTTCGCCGCTGAGCACCACCGCGCCGTCGCGCATCACTGAGACGTGACTCGCCAGCTGTCGAATCTCCGGCAGCTTATGCGAGATAAAAACAATCCCGACGCCAAGATCCTGCAAGGCGCGGATCTGGCGAAACAGCCGTTCGGTTTCACCGGGCGTCAGCGAGGCCGTGGGTTCATCAAGGATCAGAATTCTGGCGTTGCGCATCAGCCCGCGCAGGATCTCCACCATCTGCTGGTCCGCCACCTCGAGGGTGCTGGCGGTAGCGTCGAGGTTAAGCTGGCATTGCAGCTGCCGGAGTTTTTCCGCCAGGCGTTTTTCCCGATCGCGCTCTCGCGGCAGACGAAACAGGATGTTTTCCCGCACCGTCAGGTTGGGAAATAGCAGCGGCTCCTGCGGCACCAGATAAATGCCTAACCTGTGCGCCTGCGCCGGGGTAAGCCGTGCAAAAGACTCACCCGCCACCGAAAGTTCACCGCTATCCGGGGTTTCTACCCCGGCGATGATCTTCATCAGCGTCGATTTTCCCGCGCCGTTACCGCCCATCAGCGCATGCACCTGCCCCGCAAGCAGCGTGAAATCAATGCCTTTTAAGACCGGTACGCCTGAAAACTGCTTGCTGATATCACGCGCGTCGAGAAGTGGTGTCATCATCGCTCCGCTATTGAACAAATGATTTTTAGATTTAATAATGTTCAAAAGCGTAGACGGTGAACTATATTTACAACCGTGCAGGGATCACAGTTTTATCGATTGAGATTCAGATAAAGCGGAAACGATCGAAAAGATCCGTTTTGTCGCGTGGCTCACATTTTCACGTCGCACCATCACGAACATATGATCTAAATTTTTATAAGAGTTCAATTATGAGCGATAAACGCACTGCGGAAGAAGGACGGTTTGCCGGGCTGGCACTGGCGGAAGAGGAGCTGGTGGCGCGCGTGGCCTGGTGCTACTACCACGACGGGCTGACCCAGAACGACATCGGCGAACGGCTCGGGCTGCCGCGTCTGAAGATCTCCCGCCTGCTGGAGAAAGGCCGTCAGTCCGGGGTGATCCGCGTGCAGATCAACTCCCGCTACGAGGGCTGCCTGGCGCTGGAAACCGAGCTGCAACAACGATTTGGCCTGAAGCTGGTGCGCGTGATGCCCGCCCTGAATACGCCGCCGATGAACGTGCGGCTGGGCATTGGCGCGGCACAGTCGCTGATGGGCGTACTGCAACCCGGCCAGCTGTTAGCGGTGGGCTTCGGTGAAACCACCATGAGCAGTCTGCAACACTTAAGCGGCTTTATCAGCTCGCAGCAGATCCGCCTGGTGACGCTCTCCGGCGGCGTCGGGCCGTATATGACCGGTATCGGCCAGCTGGATGCAGCCTGTAGCGTCAGCATGATCCCCGCCCCGCTTCGCGTGTCATCCGCTGAAGTCGCCGGGATCTTAAAGCGCGAAACCAGCGTGCGGGACGTGATCCTCGCCGCCACCGCGGCTGACGTGGCGGTGGTCGGGATTGGCTCGGTAAACCAGCGCCGTGACGCGACGATACTGCGCTCCGGCTATATCAGCGAAGGTGAACAGCTGATGTACGCCCGTAAAGGCGCGGTGGGCGATATCCTTGGCTATTTCCTCAATGCCGAAGGGGAATGCGTTGAGGAGCTGGAGATCCACAAAGAATTACTGGGCGTCACGCTCGATGAACTGGCGCAGCTGCCCACCATCGTAGGCGTGGCCGGAGGGGAAGAGAAAGCCGATGCGATTTATGCCGCACTGAAAGGTCGCCGTATTAATGGCCTGGTGACGGAAGAGACGACAGCCCGCGCGGTGCTGGCTCTGGCCGGATAAGAGCAGCCCTGCGCCTGACACGAGGCAAGCTCATGAGTTACCTTTTAGCGTTAGATGCAGGGACAGGCAGCGTTCGCGCCGTGATTTTTGATTTACAGGGCAACCAGATTGCCGTTGGCCAGGCCGAGTGGAAGCACCTGAGCGTGGAGAACGTGCCGGGCTCGATGGAGTTCGACCTCGACACCAACTGGCGGCTGGCCTGCCGGTGTATTCATCAGGCGCTGGAGCGCGCACGCCTGAGCGCGGCGGATATTCAGTCCGTCGCCTGCTGCTCGATGCGCGAAGGGATTGTGCTGTACGACCGCAACGGCGAGGCTATCTGGGCCTGCGCCAACGTCGACGCCCGCGCCAGCCGCGAGGTGGCTGAACTCAAAGAGATCCACGACTACCGGTTTGAATCCGAAGTGTATGATGTTTCCGGCCAGACGCTTGCCCTCAGCGCCATGCCGCGCCTGCTGTGGCTGGCGCACCATCGTCCGGATATTTATCGTAAAGCCGCCACCATCACCATGATCAGCGACTGGCTGGCGGCGAAGCTCTCCGGTGAGCTGGCGGTCGATCCGTCCAATGCGGGCACCACCGGCATGCTGGATCTCTTCTCCCGCGACTGGCGTCCGGCGCTGCTCGACATGGCCGGGCTGCGCGCCGATATTCTCTCTCCGGTGAAAGAGACCGGCACCGTGCTGGGCGCTGTCACCAAAGAGGCCGCGCAGCAGAGCGGCCTGCGCGAAGGCACACCGGTGGTGATGGGCGGCGGCGACGTGCAGCTGGGCTGTCTGGGGCTGGGCGTGGTGCGCGCCGGACAAACGGCGGTTCTCGGCGGCACCTTCTGGCAGCAGGTGGTGAATCTGCCGCAGGTGCGCACCGACCCTGAGATGAACATCCGCGTAAACCCGCACGTCATCCCCGGCATGGCGCAGGCGGAGTCGATCAGCTTCTTTACCGGGCTAACCATGCGCTGGTTCCGCGACGCCTTCTGCGCCGAAGAGAAGCTGATTGCCGAACGAATGGGAATGGACACCTACTCCCTGCTCGAAGAGATGGCGAGCCGCGTCCCGGCGGGCTCCCACGGCGTGATGCCGATCTTCTCCGACGCGATGCATTTTAAGCAGTGGTATCACGCAGCGCCGTCGTTTATTAACCTCTCCATCGACCCGGAAAAGTGCAACAAAGCGACGCTGTTCCGCGCGCTGGAAGAGAACGCGGCCATCGTCTCGGCCTGCAACCTGGCGCAGATTTCGCGCTTCTCCGGCGTGACGTTTGAGAGCCTGGTGTTTGCGGGTGGCGGGGCCAAAGGCGCCCTGTGGAGCCAGATTTTAAGCGACGTTACTGGGCTGCCGGTGCGCGTGCCGGAAGTCAAAGAGGCAACGGCGCTGGGTTGCGCGATTGCGGCAGGTGCTGGCGCGGGGTTGTTTGCGGATATGGCTTCGACGGGCGAGCGGCTGGTGAAGTGGAGCCGCGAGTTCACGCCGAACCCGCAGCACCGCGAGCTGTACGACGGCATGATGCAGAAATGGCAGGCGGTGTATGCCGACCAGCTTGGGCTGGTGGACAGCGGGCTGACGACGTCGATGTGGCAGGCGCCGGGGCTGGTGCGGGCATCCCCCTCACCCCGGCCCTCTCCCTAAGGGAGAGGGAGATTAAGTCCCCTCTCCCTGTGGGAGAGGGTTAGGGTGAGGGCATCAGGCCACACCAATATTTGAATCCCATCACATTCACTGCATTCCCCTTTTCCCTTTTACTCCCCGCTGGCTAAATTAGTAACTCATCCGACCACATAACAATAATTTTACACTGGAAGAGACTATGAGCCGCTACCCGTCGTTATTCGCCCCTCTCGATCTGGGGTTCACCACCCTCAAAAACCGCGTGCTGATGGGCTCGATGCACACCGGGCTGGAGGAGCGTCCGGACGGGGCTGAACGTCTGGCAGCCTTCTATGCCGAGCGCGCGCGCCACGGGGTGGCGCTGATTGTCACCGGCGGCATAGCCCCTGCCCCTTCCGGCGTGACGATGGAGGGCGGCGCAGTGTTGAACGATGCGTCACAGCTGCCGCATCACCGCATTGTGACCGACGCGGTCCACCGCGAGGGCGGCAAAATCGCCCTGCAAATTCTGCATACCGGACGCTACAGCTATCAGCCGAACCTGGTTGCCCCCTCGGCTATTCAGGCGCCGATTAACCGCTTTACTCCCCATGCCCTCAGCCACGACGAGATCCTGGCCCTGATAGACGATTTTGCCCGCTGCGCGGCGCTGGCGCGGGAAGCGGGCTACGACGGGGTGGAGGTGATGGGCTCGGAAGGCTACCTGATCAACGAATTCCTCGCCGCACGCACCAACCAGCGCGACGACGAATGGGGTGGCGACTATGCCCGCCGGATGCGTTTTGCCGTGGAGGTGGTGCGCGCGGTGCGTGAACGTGCGGGTACGGATTTTATTATCATCTTCCGCCTGTCGATGCTCGACCTGGTAGAGGGCGGCGGCACCTTCGACGAAACCGTGCAGCTGGCGCAGGCGATTGAAGCCGCTGGCGCCACCATCATCAACACCGGGATTGGCTGGCACGAAGCGCGCATTCCGACCATCGCTACGCCGGTGCCGCGCGCGGCGTTCAGCTGGGTAACGCGCAAGCTGAAAGGCAAAGTCTCCGTTCCACTGGTCACCACCAACCGCATTAACGATCCGCAGGTGGCGGAGGATGTGATCTCACGCGGCGATGCCGATATGGTATCGATGGCGCGCCCGTTCCTCGCGGATGCCGAACTGCTCTCCAAAGCGCAAAGCGGCCGTGCGGACGAGATTAATACCTGCATCGGCTGTAACCAGGCGTGTCTGGATCAGATCTTCGTCGGCAAGGTCACCTCCTGCCTCGTTAACCCCCGCGCCTGCCATGAAACCAAAATGCCGATCGTTCCGGCGGTCAATAAAAAACGCCTGGCCGTGGTGGGCGCAGGCCCGGCGGGACTGGCGTTCGCAGTCAATGCCGCCTCGCGCGGGCACAGCGTGACGCTGTTTGATGCGCTGGCGGAGATTGGCGGGCAGTTTACTGTCGCCAGACAGATCCCCGGCAAAGAGGAGTTCTATGAAACGCTGCGCTATTACCGCCGGATGATCGAGGTGACGGGCGTCGATCTGCGGCTTAAACAGTTTGTCAGCGCGGCGGATCTGATCGGTTTCGACGAGGTGATCCTCGCGAGTGGGATCGCCCCGCGCACGCCAGCGATCGAAGGCATCGATCATCCGAAGGTATTGAGCTATCTGGATGTATTAAGGGACAAAGCGCCGGTTGGCGAGAAGGTGGCGATCATCGGCTGCGGCGGGATCGGTTTTGATACCGCGATGTATTTAAGCCAGCCGGGCGAAGCCACCAGCCAGAACATCGCTGAGTTCTGCGTGGAATGGGGGATCGACACCAGCCTGAACCAGTCCGGCGGGCTACGCCCGGAAGGGCCGCAACTGCCGAAAAGCCCGCGCCAGATCGTGATGCTCCAGCGTAAAGCCAGCAAGCCGGGTGAAGGGCTGGGCAAAACCACGGGCTGGATCCACCGCGCCACCCTGCTCTCGCGCGGGGTGAAGATGATCCCGGGGGTGAGCTACCAGAAGATCGACGACGACGGGCTGCACGTGCTGATCGGCGGCGAACCGCAACTGCTGCGCGTGGATCATGTGATTTTGTGCGCCGGGCAGGAGCCGAAGCGGGATCTGGCGGATCCGCTGCGTGAGGCGGGGAAAACGGTGCATTTGATCGGCGGGTGCGATGTGGCGATGGAGCTGGATGCGCGGCGGGCAATTGCGCAGGGGACGAAGTTAGCTCTGGCGATCTAGGGCATTGCCGGGCGGCGCTTCGCTTGCCCGGCCTACGGGTTCGAGGCCATTGTAGGCCCGGTAAGCGAAGCGCCACCGGGCATCAGGCCGCACATACCCAATCTTACCGACGACGCCCCAGCTTCACCGATTTCAGCACCACGAATTTGTTATTGGTGGCAATGGTGACGCAGTTGCCGAAAATCTTCTTCAGCTTGTGGAAGTAGTCCAGGTGGCGGTTCGCCACGATATACAGCTCGCCGTTGATTTTCAGGCAGCGGCGCGCGTGGTGGAACATCTCCCACGCGACGTTATCCGTCAGGGCGTGCTTCTGGTGGAACGGCGGGTTACAGAATACCGCGTTGAAGCGGAAAGGCTCTACGCCCGACAGCGCGTTATTGATCATAAACTCGCAGCGATCCAGTGCCTCCGGCAGGTTGGTTTCCACGTTCAGACGGCTGGAGGCCACCGCCATCGGCGATTCGTCGCTGAACACCACGCTGGCCTCCGGGTTCTTCGCCAGCAGCGTCAGGCCAATCACGCCATTACCGCAGCCGAGATCAACGATTTCCCCTTCCAGGTTTTCCGGCAGATGTTCCATAAAGAAGCGTGCGCCGATATCCAGACCGGTACGGGAGAAAACGTTCGCGTGGTTGTGGATGGTCCAGTCGGTGCCTTCCAGCTTCCAGCTCAGCGTCTCCGGCGCGTCGGCCAGCGCCGGTGCGCTGAAGGTACAGTTGATCAGGCGCGCTTTTTTCCAGGCAAGCGTCGTGGTGGTCGGGCCGAGCACTTTCTCGAACAATTCCAGCGTCGAGGTGTGAATATCGCGCGCTTTGGCACCCGCGATAATACGCGTATCCGGCGTCACGACCTTACGCAGCGCGCGAAGCTGCTGCTCCAGCAGCGCCATGGTTTTGGGCACTTTGATCAGCACCACGCCCGGCGCCTGCGGGTAGTCCGCGGTGCTGTCGAGGAACTTCACGCTGGATTCTTCGATATCGTTGTGACGCAGGTTTTCACGCGTCGCCAGCTCGCTTAAGTAAGAATCGCCGATACTGTAAGGCGCATGTTCCGCCAGCGCGCAGGCCAGCGCGCCAAACGCGTCATTCAGGATCAGAACCGGGCCGCTGATTTCAGTCCCATCCAACTGTTGCAGCAGATATTCATCCGCCGCTTCCCACGCCTGAAGCGGGTTAACGTCGTCCGTTTCCGGGAAACGTTTAAGGTTGAGTGAACGGAAACCGTTGTCTAAGTGGCTCATCGGCCCTCCTGAATGGTAAAATTTGGCGTATCCCTGAAAAGGGTGCGTGAGTATACCCGTTTTCACACTATTTTGGGGTTTTGATGAACCAGCTGACTTATCTCCAGGGCTATCCGGAGCATTTACTTTCCCAGGTTCGTGACCTGATTGCCGCGGGAAAGCTCGGCGCGGTGCTGGAAAAACGCTACCCGGGCACGCATGATTTCGCGACTGACAAAGCCCTCTGGCAGTATACGCAGGATCTGAAAAACCAGTATCTTAAGAGCGCTCCGCCGATCAACAAGGTGATGTACGACAATAAGATCCACGTGCTGAAAAACGCGCTCGGCCTGCATACCGCCATCTCCCGCGTACAGGGCGGCAAGCTGAAGGCCAAAGCGGAGATCCGCGTCGCGACCGTCTTTCGCAATGCGCCGGAAGCCTTTCTGCGGATGATCGTGGTGCACGAGCTGGCGCACCTGAAAGAGAAAGAGCACGACAAAGCGTTCTACTCACTGTGCTGCCATATGGAGCCGCAGTACCACCAGCTGGAGTTTGATACCCGTTTGTGGCTGACGCATTTATCGTTAAAGAGTAATGCGCAGTAGCGCACGCGAAATGTCATGATGACGTGCTACAGTGGCTTTAGGTTCCCTGCTACGGAGTACGTAAACGTTTATGATACGTTTCGCAGTCATCGGTACGAACTGGATCACGCGCCAGTTCGTCGACGCCGCCCACGAAACCGGCAAATATAAGCTCACCGCAGTCTATTCCCGCAGCCTTGAGCAGGCGCAGAGTTTTGCGAATGACTACCTGGTTGAACATCTGTTCACCTCGCTCGATGAGATGGCGCAAAGCGACGCCATTGACGCGGTCTATATCGCCAGCCCGAATTCTCTGCACTTCCCGCAAACGAAGCTGTTCCTCAGCCACAAAAAGCATGTGATCTGCGAGAAGCCGCTCGCCTCGAATATTGAGGAAGTGGAAGCCGCCATTGCGCTTGCCCGCGAAAACCAGGTGGTACTGTTTGAAGCGTTCAAAACCGCCAGCCTGCCGAACTTCCTGCTGTTGCAGCAATCGCTGCCGAAAATTGGCAAAGTGCGTAAAGCCTTTATCAACTACTGCCAGTATTCCTCGCGCTACCAGCGCTACCTGGACGGCGAAAACCCGAACACCTTTAACCCGGCATTCTCGAATGGCTCGATTATGGATATCGGTTTTTACTGCCTGGCCTCTGCGGTCGCCCTGTGGGGTGAACCGCACGGCGTAACCGCCACTGCCAGCCTGCTGGAAAGCGGCGTGGATGCACACGGCGTTGTGGTGCTGGACTACGGTGATTTTAGCGTGACGTTGCAGCACTCGAAGGTCAGTGACTCCGTACTGCCAAGCGAAATTCAGGGCGAAGACGGCTCGCTGGTGATCGAAAAAATCTCCGAATGCCAGAAGCTAAGCATCGTTCCCCGCGGCGGCAAAGCGCAGGAGCTGACGCAGCCTCAGCATATTAACACTATGCTCTATGAGGCAGAGGTCTTCGCCCGTCTGGTAGAAGACAACGAAGTGAACCACCCGGGGCTGGCGATCAGCCGCACCACGGCGAAGCTGCAAACGGAGATCCGCCGACAGACTGGCGTGATCTTCCCCGCAGACGGCGTGAATGTGGAAGCCGTCGCGTAAAACTGTGTAATGAAATCGTGCAGACCATTGACGAAACCGATGGTCTGACATAATTTGTTACCTGCAAAGGGGAGTAACTTCTTCGTCGGTGGATCGTCATTACGATGCGTGCAAAACCGCATCCGGTCGCCGGGCAACCTTCGTGGTTGTAAGTGAGACCTTGCCGGAAGGCGAGGTCTATGCATAAAAAGCTAACGGCTATCGTCTTCTGACCATGGCCGTTTTTGTTTTTTATGTGTAAGGAAAATAGTATGCATTCTGTCGGCACTCCAATGCTGTGGGGCGGATTCGCGGTTGTCGTGCTCATCATGCTGGCAATCGACCTCTTTTTGCAGGGTCGTCGCGGCGAGCACGGCATGAGCGTCAAGCAAGCCGCCGTCTGGTCGCTGGTATGGGTTACCCTCTCACTCCTCTTCTGCGCCGCCTTCTGGTGGTATCTGGCCTCAACCGAAGGCCGCGCGGTGGCCGATCCTCAGGCACTCGCCTTCCTCACCGGCTATCTGATTGAAAAAGCGCTGGCGGTTGATAACGTCTTCGTCTGGCTGATGCTGTTCAGCTACTTCGCCGTGCCTGCGGCTCTGCAACGCCGCGTGCTGGTGTACGGCGTGCTGGGCGCTATTGTCCTGCGTACCATCATGATCTTCGCCGGTAGCTGGCTAATTACCCAGTTCGAATGGCTGCTATATGTATTTGGCGCGTTCCTGCTGTTCACCGGGGTAAAAATGGCGCTGGCGAAAGAAGACGATACCGGGATCGGTGATAAGCCGCTGGTGAAGTGGATCCGGGGTCATCTGCGCATGACGGACAAGATCGAGAGCGAGCATTTCTTCGTGCGTAAGAACGGCCTGCTGTTCGCCACCCCGCTGCTGCTGGTGCTGATTCTGGTCGAACTGAGCGACGTGATTTTCGCGGTGGACAGTATCCCGGCTATCTTTGCGGTCACTACCGACCCGTTCATCGTGCTGACTTCTAACCTGTTCGCCATCCTCGGCCTGCGTGCGATGTACTTCCTGCTGGCGGGTGCGGCAGAGCGCTTCTCAATGCTGAAGTACGGTCTGTCGGTGATTCTGGTGTTTATCGGTATCAAGATGCTGATCGTCGATTTCTACCATATTCCGATCGCCATTTCGCTCGGCGTGGTGTTTGGCATTCTGCTGGTGACGCTGATTATCAATACCTGGGTTAACCGCCAGCACGATAAGAAGCAGCAGGCTTAGTGCAACGTTCGGTGCGGGCTGATGCCCTCACCCCAACCCTCTCCCACAGGGAGAGGGGGAAATGCAATGTAGGCCGGGTAAGCGCAGCGCCACCCGGCACTTTCGTTAACCAATAGTTAAAAAACATGACACAACACGTAAAATCCAGCATTTTACGCTTCCGCCTTTCGCTGCTTTCCCTGATACTCAACCAGGCAAACAAATACTTACATCCGGACACAAATGTGACTTAGAGCACATCCAGGATGGAACGCAATTTCACTCAGGAATAACGTATGAGCACACAATCACGCGGTCTGTTCGCGCGCCTGGCGCAGGGCAGTCTTGTAAAACAAATTCTGGTCGGGTTGGTACTGGGTATTCTGCTGGCGATGGTGTCAAAACCTGCCGCGGAAGCGACGGGGCTGCTCGGCACCCTTTTCGTTGGCGCACTGAAGGCCGTCGCCCCGGTACTGGTGCTGATGCTGGTGATGGCGTCGATTGCCAACCACCAGCACGGACAAAAAACCAACATTCGCCCTATTCTGTTCCTGTATCTGCTGGGAACCTTCTCTGCTGCCTTAACGGCCGTGGTGTTTAGCTTCCTGTTCCCGTCCACGCTGCACCTGACCAGCGCGGCCGGTGATATCACCCCGCCGTCCGGGATTGTGGAAGTGCTTCGCGGTCTGCTGATGAGCATGGTCTCTAACCCCGTCACCGCGCTGATGAACGCGAACTACATCGGCATCCTGGTCTGGGCGATCGGTCTGGGCTTCGCGCTGCGTCATGGTAACGAGACCACGAAAAACCTGGTGAACGATATGTCCAACGCTGTCACCTTTATGGTGAAGCTGGTGATTCGCTTTGCGCCAGTCGGGATCTTTGGTCTGGTCTCCTCCACGCTGGCAACCACCGGTTTCGATGCACTGTGGGGCTACGCGCAGCTGCTGGTCGTCCTGGTCGGCTGTATGCTGCTGGTGGCGCTGGTGATCAACCCGCTGCTGGTGTTCTGGCAGATCCGCCGCAACCCGTATCCGCTGGTGCTGACCTGCCTGCGTGAAAGCGGCGTGTATGCCTTCTTCACCCGCAGCTCGGCGGCAAACATTCCGGTCAACATGGCGCTGGCGGAGAAGCTGAATCTGGATCGCGATACCTATTCGGTGTCGATTCCTCTGGGTGCAACCGTGAACATGGCAGGTGCGGCGATCACCATCACCGTGCTGACGCTGGCGGCGGTGCATACGCTGGGCATTCCGGTGGATCTGCCGACCGCGCTGCTGCTGAGCGTCGTTGCATCACTGTGTGCCTGTGGCGCCTCCGGTGTGGCGGGCGGCTCGCTGCTGCTGATCCCGCTGGCCTGTAACATGTTCGGTATTCCGAACGAGATTGCCATGCAGGTTGTCGCGGTCGGCTTCATTATCGGCGTATTGCAGGATTCCTGCGAAACCGCGCTGAACTCCTCCACCGACGTGCTGTTTACCGCAGCGGCCTGTCAGGCGGAAGACGCGCGTTTAGCGAAGAACGCGCTGCGCAGTTAAAAAGACAAGCCCGGTGGCGGCTACGCCTTACCGGGCCTACAGGGTTTAGTAGGTCGGGTAAGCGCTAGCGCCACCCGACAAAGCACTTATAGCGTCACACCACTCTTAAAGATCGCCAGCTCGCGGAAGTCGTTCTTCTCGTTGCAGGTCTGCCTGCCGCTGGCAAATTCCACAATCGTGTCCACGAATTCGCTCAGCAGCTGCGGCATCGCTTTGCCGTGGATCAGCTGGCCGGCATCAAAGTCGATCCAGTGTTTTTTCTTCGCCGCCAGCTCGCTGTTAGTGGCGATTTTCACCGTTGGCACAAATCCGCCGTACGGCGTGCCGCGCCCGGTACTGAACAGCACCATGTGACAGCCCGCTCCCGCCAGCGCACTGGTGGCGACCGCATCGTTGCCCGGTGCGCTCAGCAGGTTCAGACCGTGCGTTTTCAGCCGTTCACCGTAGCGCAGCACGTCCACTACCTGGCTGGCGCCCGCTTTCTGGGTGCAGCCCAGGGATTTCTCTTCCAGCGTGGTGATCCCGCCCGCCTTGTTACCCGGCGACGGGTTCTCATAAATCGGCTGGTTATGGGCGATGAAGTACTGTTTGAAATCGTTGACCATGGTGACGGTCTTCTCAAAGGTCTCTTCGTCGCGGCAGTGGCTCATCAGAATGCGCTCTGCGCCGAACATCTCCGGCACTTCGGTCAGCACCGTGGTGCCGCCGTTGGCGATGACGTAATCTGAGAAGCGGCCCAGCATCGGGTTAGCGGTAATGCCGGAAAGCCCGTCAGATCCGCCGCACTCCAGGCCAAACTTCAGTTCACTCAGCTTGCCCGGCTCGCGCTTGTCGTGACGCATCACCTCATACAGCTGGTGCAGCTGTTCAACGCCCGCTTCCACTTCGTCGTCCTGGTGCTGACACACCATAAAGTGCACGCGCTCAGGATCGAACTCGCCCAGCGTGTCGCGGAAGGCGTCGACCTGATTGTTTTCACAGCCGAGGCCAATCACCAGCACCGCCCCCGCGTTCGGGTGACGCACCATATTTTGCAGCATGGTGCGGGTATTGATGTGGTCGTCGCCCAGCTGGGAACAACCGTAGGTATGGCTGAACAGATGCACGCCGTCGGTGCCTTCAGCATTGTTGGTCTCTTTCAGGAAACGCGTCTGAATTTGACGCGCGATCCCGTTCACGCAGCCGACGGTCGGGAGGATCCACAGTTCATTGCGGATCCCCACCTCCCCGCTGGCGCGGCGGTAGATCTGCACCTCACGATCGGCCGCCTGTCCTTCTTCTGCCTGGAAGTCAGGTTGATAGCTGTACTCGTCCAGATCGCTGAGATTGGTGCGGGTATTGTGGGAATGAATGTATTCACCCGGCGCAATATCCGCCAGCGCATGACCGATGGGCAAACCGTACTTCACCACGTTCTCCCCTTTCGCGATGGGGATCAGGGCAAACTTATGTCCACGTCCAATGGCCTGGCGTAACGTCACCGACTGGTTGTCGAAGGTCACTTCCGTCCCTTCGGCTAAATCGGCCAGCGCGACGGCAACGTTATCCAGCGAATGGATTTTGATGTATTGCATATCAACCTCAAACGGCCTTAGTTCAGTTCAATGGCGAAGTAGTCACGCGCATTGTTAAAGCAGATGTTTCTCACCATTTCGCCCAGCAGCTGGATATCCGCTGGCGCTTCGCCCGCGTGCACCCAGCGGCCAATCATCTGGCACAGAATGCGGCGGAAATATTCATGGCGGGTATAGGAGAGGAAACTGCGGCTGTCGGTCAGCATGCCAACGAAGCGGCTCAGCAGGCCGAGCTGCGCCAGCTGCGTCATCTGACGCTCCATGCCGTCTTTCTGATCGTTAAACCACCAGCCGGAACCGAACTGCATCTTGCCCGGCATCCCTTCGCCCTGGAAGTTGCCGATCATAGTGCCCAGCACTTCGTTATCGCGCGGGTTCAGGCAGTACAGAATGGTTTTTGGCAGCAGGTTTTGCTCGTTCTGTTTGCTCAGCAGTTTTGACAGCTCTTCCGCCATCGGACGGTCGTTGATGGAGTCAAAGCCTACGTCCGCGCCCAGCAGTTTGAACTGACGCTGGTTGTTATTACGCAGCGCGCCGATGTGATACTGCTGAACCCAGCCGCGACGGGCATATTCCGCACCGAGGAACACCAGCACCGCGGTTTTAAACTGCGCCACTTCGTGCTCGCTCAGGGCTTCGCCGGAGAGACGACGCGCCAGAATACTGTCCAGCTCAGCTTCACTGGATTCCGCGAACAGCACTACGTCCAGCGCGTGGTCAGACACTTTACAGCCGTGTGCGGCAAAGTGATCCAGACGTTTGGTCAGCGCGGTTTGCAGATCGCCAAAGCGACGAATGTCGGTATCCGAAACTTCCGCCAGCTTCGCCATGTAGTCGTTAAAGGTCGGCAGCTCGATGTTGAAGGCTTTATCCGGGCGCCAGCTTGGCAGCACTTTGATGTCAAACGTGCTGTCCTTCGCGACAACCGCGTGATGTTCCAGAGAGTCGACCGGATCGTCGGTGGTGCCCACCATCTTCACGTTCATCTGCTGCATGATGCCGCGCGCCGAGAAGCTATCCTGCGCCAGCAGTTCGTTGCACTGATCCCAGATTTCATCCGCCGTGGCGGGAGAGAGCAGCTTGCCGGTGATACCAAACGGACGACGCAGTTCGAGGTGCGTCCAGTGGTATAACGGGTTACCGATGGTGTGAGGAACGGTAGCGGCCCAGGCGTCAAACTTCTCGCGATCGGTCGCGTCGCCGGTACACAGGCGCTCGGCCACGCCGTTGGTGCGCATTGCGCGCCACTTATAGTGGTCACCCTTCAGCCAGATATCATACAGGTTTTTGAAACGGTAATTTTCGGCAACCTGCTGCGGCGGTAAATGGCAGTGGTAGTCGAAAATCGGCTGGTCTTTTGCGTAGTCGTGGTACAGGCGGCGAGCAAATTCGGTATCTAGCAGAAAATCGTCGGTCATAAACGGTGTCATTATCGTCTTCCTCATTACGGGAGCGTCAGAAAGCTTATGTTCAGATGCTGCAAAGTTATCACACCAATTTCCAGAGTCCGACGTTTTTTTCGTGAGTTAGATCAATAAACGTCGACAAATAAATTACCCTCAAAGGGGTAAACCCTCTCGCAGACCGCGCCAGTTCTGGCTTTGCGCGCGCCGCATAATGTCCCTACAAAGATTCACACTTTTGTGATGTCACTCACCTTTTAAAGTTGTATGACAAGTTATCTTTTCGCCGTCGCAAACTATAAGCCGACGGAATGCATTACCGGTGTTTGAGACATCGGATTTAACGGTACGGAAGCCGACTTAGCACGATTACTTATGGCAAGGTTCGGGCCGTTCCGGGACAGGTTCCCGGTTACGCCCCTCCCGTTACAGAACAACTCCCGGCAACGGTTGAGTTGTTGCCGTGTCCCGACACGGAAATAACATAACGATGAGGTTTTACATGCGTAAAATTAAAGGGTTACGTTGGTACATGATCGCACTGGTGACGCTCGGCACCGTGCTGGGCTACCTGACACGTAACACCGTGGCAGCAGCGGCGCCAACGTTGATGGAAGAGTTACATATCTCCACGCAGCAATACTCTTACATCATTGCGGCTTACTCTGCCGCTTACACCGTAATGCAGCCTGTTGCAGGTTATGTTCTTGATATTCTGGGTACAAAAATTGGTTATGCCTTCTTCGCTGTAGCCTGGGCCGTCTTCTGTGGGGCGACCGCGCTGGCCGGCAGCTGGGGCGGACTGGCGCTGGCGCGTGGTGCGGTAGGTGCTGCCGAAGCGGCGATGATCCCCGCGGGTCTGAAAGCCAGCTCTGAATGGTTCCCGGCAAAAGAGCGTTCAATCGCTGTCGGTTACTTCAACGTGGGCTCCTCCATCGGGGCGATGATTGCTCCGCCACTGGTGGTGTGGGCGATTGTGATGCACAGCTGGCAGATGGCGTTCATCATCTCCGGTGTGCTGAGCTTTGCCTGGGCCATGGCGTGGCTGATCTTCTATAAACACCCGCGCGATCAGAAAAAGCTGTCTGACGAAGAACGTGACTACATTATTAATGGTCAGGAATCTCAGCATCAGACCGACAACGGCAAAAAGATGTCCGTCTGGCAGATCCTGGGCACCCGTCAGTTCTGGGGTATCGCCCTGCCACGCTTCCTGGCAGAACCGGCCTGGGGTACGTTTAACGCCTGGATCCCGCTGTTCATGTTTAAAGTTTACGGCTTTAACCTGAAAGAGATCGCGATGTTCGCCTGGATGCCAATGCTGTTTGCAGACCTGGGCTGTATCATCGGCGGCTACCTGCCACCGCTGTTCCAGCGCTGGTTTGGCGTGAACCTGATTGTGTCCCGTAAGATGGTGGTCACCATGGGCGCCCTGCTGATGATCGGCCCGGGCATGATCGGCCTGTTCACCAGCCCTTACGTGGCTATCGCCCTGCTGTGTATCGGGGGCTTTGCTCACCAGTCTCTGTCCGGTGCGCTGATTACGCTCTCGTCCGACGTGTTTGGTCGTAACGAAGTCGCTACCGCCAACGGCCTGACCGGTATGGCCGCCTGGACCGCAAGTACCCTGTTTGCGCTGGTGGTCGGCGCGCTGGCAGATACGATTGGTTTCAGCCCGCTGTTCGCGGTACTGGCTATCTTCGACCTGATGGGTGCGGTGGTTATCTGGACGGTGCTGAAGAGCAAATCCGCCGATGAACTGGCGAAAGAGTCCCTTGGGGGACCGGCGACGCAGAGTTAGCGTTGTTGTGCCGGGTGGCGGCTACGCCTTACCCGGCCTACAAAACCCATAGGCCCGCGCAAGCGAAGCGCACCCGGCAAAATCTTCTCAAAAGCCGCCTACGGGCGGCTTTTTTCATGGTGAAATCTGGAGAGTGGCACGCAAAAGTGGTATAACAAATCATTCGCCGTACCCTGCCTGGAGCGCATATGGAAATCACCGAATCACGTCGTTTATATCAACAACTTGCCGCCGAGCTGAAAGATCGCATCGAGCAAGGGGTCTATCTTGTCGGTGATAAACTTCCCGCTGAGCGTTTCATTGCGGATGAAAAAAGCGTCAGCCGTACGGTGGTCCGCGAAGCCATCATCATGCTGGAAGTGGAAGGGTATGTTGAGGTACGCAAAGGTTCCGGCATTCATGTGATTTCCAGCCAGGCGAAACACTCCCCCACCTCGGACGAAAGTCTGGAGTTTGCTAGCTACGGTCCGTTTGAGCTTCTCCAGGCTCGCCAGCTGATTGAAAGCAACATTGCGGAATTTGCTGCGACGCAGGTGACCAAGCAAGACATCATGAAGCTGATGGAAATCCAGGATCATGCGCGTAAAGAAAAATGTTTCCGCGATTCCGAATGGGACCTGCAATTCCACGTCCAGGTCGCCCTTGCGACTCAGAATACGGCGCTGGCGGCAATCGTTGAAAAAATGTGGACTCAGCGCGTTCACAACCCGTACTGGAAGAAATTGCACGATCACATTGATTCCCGCACGGTAGATAACTGGTGTGACGACCACGACCAGATTCTTAAGGCTCTGATTCGTAAAGATCCGCATGCGGCGAAACTGGCAATGTGGCAGCACCTGGAGAACACCAAACAGATGCTGTTTAATGAAACAAGTGATGACTTTGAATTTAACGCTGACCGCTATCTTTTTGCCGATAATCCGGTCGTTCACCTCGATACCGCGACCAATCTCGCAAAATAATCCCCCGAACGGCTGGCAGGCGCACCGCCGCGCCTTCCGGCCAGACAGGGTAAGAAAACCTCTATAGTGTCAGCCTTTGTAAAATTTCTCGCTCCCCTCCGTGGCTTACGCCAAAATCGTGTTTCCCCTCAAATTCTGTGACGCAGAACGTCGGGCTTTGTTACAATTGGATTCACTTCGTTATTTTGTAAGTTAGTGCTTGCTAACCAGCCAATTAACAGGGAACAGTGTTGGCCACACATCAATGTGTCCGCGAGCGACCATAATGAAATCATAACAATGTCGCCGTGCTGTTTTCCCGAATGACAGGCGTGACGTTAACCGATTTCCAGGAACACTGAATGGAACTTTTGACCCAACTACTGAACGCCCTCTGGGCTCAGGATTTCGAAACGCTGGCCAACCCGTCCATGATTGGCATGCTCTACTTTGTGTTATTTATGATCCTGTTCCTTGAGAACGGTCTGCTGCCTGCTGCCTTTTTACCCGGCGACAGCCTGCTGGTGCTGGTCGGGGTGCTCTGTGCAAAAGGGGCGATGGCTTTCCCGCAAACGGTCCTGCTTTTGACCATTGCCGCCAGCCTGGGCTGCTGGGTGAGTTACATTCAGGGGCGATGGCTGGGTAACACGCGAATCGTTCAGAACTGGCTTTCGCACCTTCCGGCCCATTACCACCAGCGAGCGCACCACCTTTTCCATAAGCATGGGCTTTCCGCCTTACTGATCGGCCGCTTTATCGCATTCGTACGCACCCTGCTGCCCACCATTGCGGGCTTGTCCGGCCTGAGCAGTACGCGCTTCCAGTTCTTTAACTGGATGAGTGGCTTGCTGTGGGTGCTGATCCTGACCACGCTCGGCTACGCGCTGGGTAAAACGCCGGTCTTTATGAAATATGAAGATCAGCTGATGTCTTGCCTGATGCTGCTGCCCGTCGTTCTGCTGGTGTTTGGCCTGGTCGGGTCCCTGGTCGTACTGTGGAAGAAGAAATACGGAGCCAGGGGTTAACGATGGTCATCTCCCCGCTCGCGATGCGCCGCTTCTCTTACGCTATCGTCGCGCTGATGATGTTCAGCGCTCTTATCCTGCTGTGGTCTGCGCTACAGCATCAGGAGTCGACGCTGGCTATCCGTCCTGTGAGCCAGGGAACCAGCGTGCCGGATGGTTTTTCCATCTGGCATCATCTGGACGCAAACGGGATCCGCTTTAAGAGCATCACGCCGCAAGACGATGTGCTGCTGATAAAATTTGACTCCAGTGCGCAAAGCGCCGCGGCGAAAGCCGTGCTGGACCGCACGCTGCCGCAGGGTTACATCATTGCGCAACAGGATGATGACAGCCACGTAGCCTCCTGGATGTCACGGTTACGCGACACGTCGCATCGATTTGGTTAACGACTAAGATTCCGAATATTTTCACCTACTTTGGTGAAACTCCCGTTTACTTACTATGCTTAAGTACGCGGAGCACCCCTCAGATGTTCTCCGCATAGTTCTGGAACACGGTTTACGCCGTAACACAATGGAAGGTTTCTATAATGAAATACCGCATCACTCTGGCTCTGGCCCTTTTTTCTTTAAGCACAGCTTCCTTCGCTATGTCTCTTTGTCAGGAGAAAGAACAGGATATCCAACGCGAAATCAGTTATGCCGAAAAGCATAACAATCAGCACCGGATCGACGGGCTGAAAAAAGCGTTGAGCGAAGTGAAAGACAACTGTACGGACAGCAAGCTGCGTGCCGATCATCAGGAAAAAATCGCTGAACAGAAGGACGAGATAGCCGAGCGCCGTCAAGACCTACAGGAAGCGAAAGAGAAAGGTGATGCGGAAAAAATTGCCAAGCGCGAGAGGAAGTTGCAAGAGGCGCAGGACGAACTGAAAGCGCTGGAAGCTCGCGATTATTGAGTTAACGGAAATCTCAACAGGAGAGAATCATGTCAAAAGATACAACTTCAGAAAATCTGCGCGCTGAACTGAAATCCCTGGCGGACACCCTGGAAGAGGTGCTGAACTCTTCTGCGGATAAATCGAAAGAAGAAGTAAGTAAACTGCGCAGCAAAGCGGAGCAGGCACTGAAAGAGAGCCGTTACCGTCTGGGCGAAACCGGTGACGCGCTGGCGAAACAAACCCGCGAAGCGGCAGCGCGCGCAGACGAATATGTACGTGATAATCCATGGACGGGTGTAGGTATTGGCGCCGCAGTGGGTGTGGTGCTGGGTGTCCTGCTGACGCGTCGTTGATTATGGAAGATCCACGTCACGCACAAGGGCCTGCTAAAAACGTCCTCGGCATCGGCCAGCGTATTCTTACGACGCTGGTCGGGATTGCCGAAACGCGCGTCCGGCTTGCGGTAGTGGAGCTGGAAGAGGAGAAAGCCAACCTCTTCCAGATGCTGCTCATGCTTGGGCTTACGATGCTCTTTGCCGCGTTTGGTCTGATGAGCCTGATGGTGTTAATCATCTGGGCTATCGATCCACAGTATCGTCTGAACGCGATGATTGCGACTACCGTGGTTCTGCTGGTGGCGGCGCTGATAGGCGGTATCTGGACCCTGCATAAAGCGCGCACGTCGACCTTCCTGCGCCATACGCGCCAGGAGCTGGCCAACGACCGCGCCCTGCTGGAGGATGATAAGTCGTGAGCGACAAAGCCGAACGTCAAAAGCGGAAAGCGTATCTGTTGAGCCAAATCCAGCAGCAGCGGCTGGATTTGTCTGCCAGCCGTCGAGACTGGGTTGAAGCCACGCATCGGTTTGACCGCGGCTGGAACACGGTCCTGAGCCTGCGCTCATGGGCGCTGGTCGGCAGCAGCGTGATGGCGATCTGGTCGGTTCGGCATCCTAACATGCTGATCCGCTGGGCACGCCGCGGCTTTGGCGCCTGGAGCGCCTGGCGGCTGGTGAAAACCACGCTGCGACAACAGCAGTTGCGCTAGCCTTCTTGCCGGGTGACGCTGCGCTTACCCGGCCTACGATTGCGTGTAGGCCGGGTAAGGCGTAGCCGCTACCCGGCAAAACCCCCTCCCTTACTCAATATCTTTGAAGAAGATTAACAGTTTTCCTTGCTAACATTTGCCATCCGCCCCGTTTACACTCCTCTCCATCGACAGCAAAGACGCGGTATCTACCCGAATTTGCAAGCAAATAACGTTTAGCCGCTGATGTGGTTTCCTGGAGAGTAAAATGAAAAAATTAGAAGATGTTGGTGTACTGGTAGCGCGTATTCTGATGCCTGTTCTGTTCATCACCGCAGGCTGGGGCAAAATTACCGGCTATGCGGGCACTCAGCAGTATATGGAAGCGATGGGCGTGCCGGGGTTCCTGCTGCCACTGACCATTCTGCTTGAGTTCGGCGGCGGCCTGGCAGTGCTGTTCGGTTTCCTGACCCGCACTACGGCGCTGTTCACCGCAGGCTTTACCCTGCTGACCGCGTTCATCTTCCACAGCAACTTTGCGGAAGGCGTGAACTCCCTGATGTTCATGAAAAACCTGACCATCGCGGGCGGCTTCCTGCTGCTGGCTATCACGGGTCCGGGCGCCTACAGCATCGACCGTCTTCTGAATAAGAAGTGGTAAGCAGGCTATACTGATTACATTCAAAGCGAGGAGACATCTCCTCGCTTTTGCTATCTGACGGAGGAGTAAAAAATGGGACAACTCGTAGACGGCGTCTGGCAGGATGTCTGGTATGACACCAAATCCACCGGTGGACGCTTTAAGCGCTCTGTTTCGGCCTTCCGTAACTGGCTGACCGCCGACGGCGCACCCGGCCCGAGTGGCGAAGGGGGCTTTGCGGCGGAAAAAGATCGTTATCATCTGTATGTTTCTCTCGCCTGTCCGTGGGCGCACCGCACGCTGATTGTGCGCAAACTTAAAGGTCTCGAATCGTTAATTCCGGTTTCGGTGGTCAACCCGCTGATGCTGGAAAACGGCTGGACGTTCGACAGTGGCTTCCCGGCCGCGACGGGTGATGAGCTTTATCATCACGATTTCCTGTATCAGCTCTATCTGCGCGCCGATCCGCACTACACCGGACGCGTAACGGTGCCTGTGCTGTGGGACAAGAAAAACCAGACGATCGTCAGCAATGAATCCGCTGAAATCATTCGCATGTTCAATACCGCGTTTGACGCGCACGGTGCCCGTGCCGGGGATTACTACCCGGTTGAGCTGCGCGAGAAAATTGACGAGCTGAACGGCTGGATCTACGACAACGTTAACAACGGCGTCTACAAAGCGGGCTTTGCCACCAGTCAGGAAGCGTACGACGAAGCGGTCGGCAACGTGTTTGGATCCCTGGAGCGCCTGGAGCAGATCCTCGGCCAGCATCGTTATTTAGCGGGCGATCGCCTCACCGAAGCAGACATCCGCCTGTGGACGACGCTGATCCGCTTTGATCCGGTATATGTCACCCACTTCAAGTGCGACAAGCATCGCATCAGTGATTACCTGAACCTGCACGGTTTCCTGCGCGACATCTATCAGATGCCGGGGATTGCGGAGACGGTCAATTTTGACCATATTCGCACCCACTATTTCCGCAGTCATAAGACCATCAACCCAACGGGCATTATCTCCATTGGCCCGTGGCAGGACCTGGATGAACCGCACGGGCGCGACGTGCGTTTCGGATAATTATTTAGGGAATCAATTGATTCCCTTTTTTAATTCACAGCATACATCTATCCTTACCTCGATCGCTTAGAAAACAAGTGATTGACTGATTAAGAGGCAAGGAAAAATGGACTGGTATTTAAAAGTACTGCGCAACTACGTTGGATTTGGTGGCCGTGCCCGCCGTAAAGAGTACTGGATGTTCGTTCTGGTGAACTTCGTCCTGATTATGGTGCTGGGCATTGTGGACAAGATCCTCGGCTGGGAACGCGAGGGGGGTGAAGGCATTCTCACCACCATTTATGGTGTGTTAGTTCTGCTGCCTTCATGGGCCGTACTGTTTCGTCGTCTCCACGACACAGATCGTTCGGCGTGGTGGCTGCTGTTGCTGTTGATCCCGCTTATCGGCTGGATCGTGATTTTGATTTTCAACTGTCAGAGCGGAACGCCGGGCGAAAACCGCTTTGGTCCGGATCCTAAGGCAAGCGCGTAAATTCTGCCCGGTGGCGCATACGCTTACCGGGCCTACGCTTATTTGTTGTGGTGGGCAAAGAGCCTGGGAATTTCACGCAAACACCACGATTTGGCTTCGCCCATGCTGTCGCGACGCCACGCCATAATGATATCCACTTCGCTGGTGTATTCCGGGCTGACGACGCGCAGCCGCCCTTCTGCAATGTCCTTTTCGACAAACGGATACGGCATAGTCGCCACGCCCAGCCCCGCCAGGAGTGCCTGTCGCTTATCTTCCAGCGACGTTACCGTCAGTCGCGGCTGTTTATCCAGCAACTGTACCGTTAACACCGGGCGCTCTCGGGCGGTATCCGCGACCGCCACACCGCGGTATTTCACGCGCGTGACCTCAGAGAGCGGCTCCGGCTCCTGATGGATAGGGTGATCCGGGGCGGCGACGTAGACGTTCATCACGCTGTACAGTTTGCGCGAATTGATTTCTGACGATGAGCGGAAATGCATGTCCGGCGCAATCACGATATCCGCCCTGCCCGTCTCAAGACGCTCCCACGCCCCGGCCAGCACCTCAGTGATGATCGACAGCTGGGTATTGGCTTTCGCGGCCAGTCTGTCCACCAGCGGGAACAGCGCCTCGGTGGGCACCAGCGCTTCGGTCACCAGCGTCAGATGGGTTTCCCAGCCGCGGGCCAGCGCTTCGGCATCCGTCGTCAGCTTATCCGCCGCTTCCAGCAATACGCGGCCGCGCTCCAGCAGCATCCGCCCAACGTTGGTGAATTTTGTTCGATGACCGGAGCGATCGAAGAGCACAACATCCAGCTCCTCTTCCAGCTTTTGCATGGTGTAGCTCAGGGCAGACGGAACGCGCCCCAGTTCATCTGCCGCCGCGGCAAAGCTGCCGCGCCTGTCAATCGCGTCCATGACGCGAAGCGCCTCAAGCGTCAATGCTCTCTCTTTAGCCATCTCGTTCTCATTCAGGAAATTTGAACATACCAGGCAGAATATCTGGCTAACAATGCAGCGTCCATACCTTTACCATTGATTTAGTGTAAAGAGAGGTCAAGTTTATGATTACGACAAGAACAGCGAAACAGTGCGGACAAGCCGATTTCGGTTGGTTGCAGGCCCGCTACACCTTTTCCTTTGGACACTACTTTGACCCTAAACTCCTCGGTTACGCTTCACTGCGCGTATTGAATCAGGAAGTGCTCGCCCCGGGCGCGTCCTTCCAGCCGCGCACGTACCCTAAAGTCGATATCCTGAACCTGATCCTGGAAGGCGAGGCAGAATACCGCGATAGCGAGGGCAATCATGTCCAGGCGAAGGCTGGCGAGGCGCTGTTAATTTCCACGCAGCCAGGTATTAGCTACAGCGAGCATAACCTCAGCAAAGATAAAACGCTGACCCGCATGCAGCTGTGGCTGGATGCCTGTCCGGAACGGGAAAATCCGCTGGTGCAAAAAATCGATCTGAAGGGCGATCAACAGCAGCTGATTGCCTCGCCAGACGGCAGCAAAGGCAGCTTGCAGTTACGCCAGCAGGTGTGGCTGCACCATATCGAACTGAAAAAAGGTGAACAGGCGAGCTTCCAGCTTCATGGCCCGCGTGCCTATTTGCAGTCCATTCACGGAACGGTGCATGCGGTCACGCATACGGAAGAGAAAGAAGCGCTCACCTGCGGTGACGGGGCGTTTATTCGTGACGAAGCGAATATCACTCTGGTTGCCGATACGCCGCTGCGCGCGCTGCTGATTGATTTGCCGGTTTAAGATCAACACGCCCCCTCGCTCGATCGGTTCCCTCTCCCTATGGGAGAGGGTTAGAGTCAGGGGTAACGGGTTGGATTAAATCACAACACCTTACTCGCCATAATTTCAATGATCTGCCGGTCCGTCGCCTGCATTGCGCGGCACGCCAGGGCGCACAGGTTAGCGATAGACTGTTCCACGTCGTGCGCCACAATCCCCTCGTTACCCGTCACGGCAGTATCATCCAGCGCCATCATCACGGCTTTCCAGGCGCTGGTAACGCTGGTCGAGACCTTCATTGCGCAGCTGTTAGAAGCCCCATCGCAGATCATCCCGCTCACGTCGCCGATCATACTGCCGATCGCCATGGCAATGGTCTGGTAAGAACCGCCCATCAGCCACGCCATCCCCGCCGCTGCCCCCATTCCGGCCGTTGTCGCCGCGCACAACGCGGACAAGCGCGGAAGCTGGTAGTGGATATAGATAGCCGACAGATGCGAGAGCATCAGCGCCCGCGCCAGCCGTTCGTCATCGGCCTGAACGTGCTCAGCCACCACCACTACCGGCATGGTGGCGGTGATGCCCTGATTCCCGGAACCCGAGTTGCTCATCGCCGGCAGCGTCGCGCCTCCCATGCGGGCATCCGAGGCTGCGCTGGTGCGGATAATAATGTCTGAACCCAGATCCTGCGCCATCCAGCCGCGTGCGCGCTGTTTATTGAGCGTCGCGCCAATATGCAGCCCCCAGTTGCCACGCAAACCTTCGCGGGAGAGCGCATCGTTCAGCCGCCCCGCATCGAGGATAAAGCGGATCGCGTCAAACGGCACCTGCTCTACAAACTCAAGGATCTGCGACAGCGTGGTGGTCGAGAGTACCGCCAGCGGATCGTCGTTGTTCTGGCTCTGACGATCGTCAAGCCTGAAGCGCGTTTCGCCCTGACAAACTACCTCCACCACGCGAGTGTGCCCGCCAGCGATGGTCACCATCGCCGAGGATTCACCGACGTAAACGCAGGCGCGTGAATAGAGGATCTCCTCGCACGGCTCCTGCAATTTCACCTGCACCAGACCTGCGTTCAGCAGTGCTTTGGCGCGCGTTAGCGCCTCGGCCGACGCATCTTTCAACACCTCCAGCCCGGCGTGTGCATTACCGCCTGTCGCCCCCAGCGCGGCCGCGATGGGTAAACCGACCATACCGGTGCCGGGCACCGTTACGCCAAGCCCGTTTTTCATCAGGTTCGGCGATACCCACGCCTCGATACGCGTCACCTCACCGTCAAGCTGTCCGGCAGCCATCGCGCACGCCAGCGCCAGCGAGACGGGTTCGGTACAGCCCAGCGCAGGCTTTACCTCTTCCTGCACGGCGCGAATAAAATGGTTCCATAAAGGATTAATTTGCTCAGACATCGTTACGACCTTATTTAACCTCATGAGAAGGCGAGGAAAGGAGAAACACAAAGCAGCAGCCCGGTAATCACAATAATCACCAGCGATACGCCTTTATATTTATGAAGTGCGGGCACTTTGTAGACCAGCCACGCCGGAATTAAGCAGCCCACCATCCCGAAAATAGGGCTACAGATGGAGGTGAAGCTCAGCACCGGCGCGTTTAACACAATCGCGCTCCAGGCCAGCAGGATAGCGAACAGCATAATCCCGCGCTGGACGGTGCTTTCATTGATTTTCTCCGCCGGCATTTTGCGGCGCAGGATGTTCATCACGATGCCCTGCGTCGCCTCACGAAAGCCGAGATAGACGCCAAAGAACGCGGTCATCACGGCAAAAATGTTGAGGATCACGCTGACGATTTTGACCCAGCCCGCACCGTCACCGCTGATGAACTGTGCTGCGATTGCCAGGGCGGAAATATTCTGCTCGTAGGCTTTTACCGCCTCGTCGTGCCCCATCGCCAGCGTAAAGGAGACCGCGTAGAAAAAGACCGTCACAAACAGCACGCCAAAAGCGATATTCATTGCCCGCAGCGCCTTATGACGCGCCACCTCTACGGATTTTTCCCGTGAACGATAGGAAATCACCATCGGGCTTAATGTCTGAATAAACAGAATGGAGGTTAAGGTGAAAGGCAGCGTAATAATGGCATTTTTAATCAGCAGGCCCATCGGCGGCAGCATACCGACGTTGGCTAAATGCCAGAGGCAATCATCGAAAGCCCCAGCGCCGCCACCACAAATAATTTGGTCAGCACCATCAGGCTGGAGACTTTAAACAGCAGTTTTTCACCGCGCGACGAAATGGCGACCAGAATGCAGATCAGGAATAAGCCGTAGAACGGATTTTCCGACAGCAAACCGTCGGTTACGCCGAAGGTGTGTAGGTAAGATGCGCTGTCGTTGGTGATAGCCGTGGAATAGACAAACATCCAGATCACCAGCATCACAAAATAAAGCGCACCCAATAAGATGCCCCAGTTTTTACCTAAATAACCGCTAATGACGCTCGGGTAATCTTTGCATTCCGGTGATTCCGCCAGCGTATTAATAAACAGGCGCTGGAACAGGTACATAGCCGGATAACCAATTATCGACGAGAGTAAAAACACCCACAGCCCCATTAACCCGACCTGCACCGGAAGAAAAACGATGCCCGCGCCGATAGCCATCCCGATACTCATGATGACCCAGCCCGTATCGGTGCTGTCGAATTTGATCGCCTCTCGCCATTCGCTTTCGCTCATTCCCGCCCGCCTTGCCGCAGGGGAATCACTCACAATCACACTGCTGTTTGTTGCCATATTCATTGGGCACTCGCTTATTTTGTAGGGTAACTGGTTGTTTTTATAAGGTTCCGTTCGCCAGCGATTGCGAGTCAGAGGGTGCAGGTGTGAGTTATTGATATGGGAAGATCATATCCGGAGCGCGGGAGAAAAAAGTCACAACTTTTATAGGGATTTTCTAAAGCGAGAGAATAATATTACTTCGGGATAGCAGAAAGGAGAGTAAGTTTTCTAAAATTGACGGCGTTCACAAAATTAAAAGCCTCCCCATTTGAGGAGGCTGAAGATGAAGCCTGTATTACATCGCCTGCGTAAACGTCCTCGAAATCACGTCCTGCTGCTGCTCGCGCGTCAGGGCGTTAAACCGCACCGCATAACCTGAAACGCGGATCGTCAGGTTCGGATAGTTCTCCGGATGGGCGACGGCATCCAGCAGCATCTCCCGGTTCATCACGTTGACGTTCAGGTGTTGCCCGCCCTCAATGGTCGCTTCGTGATGGAAGTATCCGTCCAGCAGCCCGACAAGGTTGGTTTTGCGCACCGGCTCGTCCTTGCCCAGTGCCTGCGGCACGATGGAGAAGGTGTAGGAGATCCCGTCTTTGGCATAGGTGAACGGCAGCTTGGCGACCGAGGTTAACGACGCCACCGCCCCTTTTCTGTCGCGCCCGTGCATCGGGTTGGCGCCAGGCGCAAACGGCGTGCCGCCGCGACGTCCGTCCGGCGTGTTGCCGGTCTTCTGCCCGTAAACCACGTTGGAGGTGATGGTCAGGATCGACTGCGTCGGTACCGCGTTGCGGTACGTCGGCAGCGCCTGGATTTTCTTCATAAAGCGCTCAACCAGATCGCAGGCGATACTGTCCACGCGATCGTCGTTGTTGCCGTACTGCGGATAGTCGCCTTCGATGACGAAATCGACCGCCAGGCCAGTGTGGTCGCGCACCGGTTTTACCGTGGCGTACTTGATGGCCGACAGGGAATCCGCCGCCACCGACAGCCCGGCAATGCCGCAGGCCATGGTGCGGTAGACGTCCCGGTCGTGCAGCGCCATCAGCGAGGCTTCGTAGCTGTATTTATCATGCATATAGTGAATGAGATTCAGCGCGCTGATGTACTGCACCGCCAGCCAGTCCATGAAGTGATCGAGGCTCGCCATTACGGTGTCGTAATCCAGTACCTCATCCAGCAGCGGCTCGGTTTTCGGCCCCACCTGGATCTTCAGCTTCTCATCCACCCCGCCGTTGATTGCATACAGCAGCGTTTTCGCCAGGTTGGCGCGTGCGCCGAAGAACTGCATCTGCTTGCCGATCACCATCGGGCTGACGCAGCAGGCAATGGCGTAGTCGTCGCTGTTGAAGTCGGCGCGCATCAGATCGTCGTTCTCGTATTGCAGCGAGGAGGTGACGATCGACACCTGCGCGGCGTATTTCTTGAACGCGATCGGCAGTTGTTCGGACCAGAGGATCGTCAGGTTTGGCTCCGGCGCAGGCCCCATGGTGTGCAGGGTATGCAGGTAGCGGAAGCTGTTTTTGGTCACCAGCGTGCGGCCATCCAGCCCCATGCCGCCAATCACTTCCGTGGCCCAGATCGGATCGCCGGAGAAGAGCGTGTCGAACTCCGGCGTGCGCAGGAAGCGTACCATGCGGATCTTCATGATGAAGTGGTCGATCAGCTCCTGGGCCTGCACCTCATTCAGCCGTCCTGCCTGCATGTCGCGTTCAATGTAGATATCGAGGAACGAGGCCGTGCGCCCCAGCGACATCGCCCCGCCGTTCTGGGATTTCACTGCGGCAAGGTAGGCAAAGTAGACCCACTGCACCGCTTCCTGCGCATTCATCGCCGGACGTGAAATATCAAAGCCATAGTTCGCCGCCATCTGCTGGATCTGGAGCAACGCACGTTTATGCTCCGCCAGCTCCTCGCGCAGGCGGATCGTGGCCTCCAGTTCTTCTCCGCGCTCCAGTTTCCCCTGGAGATCGGCGAACTGAAGTTCACGCTCGCGCACCAGATAGCTGATGCCGTACAGCGCCACGCGACGGTAGTCGCCGATGATGCGTCCGCGCCCGTAGCCGTCCGGCAGACCGGTCAGCACCCCCGATTTGCGGCAGCGCATCATCTCCGGGGAGTAGACGTCAAATACGCCCTGGTTGTGGGTTTTGCGCAGGTCGGTGAAGAGATATTCAAACTGCGGATCCATTTCGCGACCGTAGGCTTCGAACGAGCTGCGGATCATGTTGATCCCGCCGTACGGATGCAGGGCCCGCTTGAGCGGCTTGTCGGTTTGCAGGCCAACGATCGTCTCCAGCTCCTGATCAATATAGCCCGGCCCGTGCGCGGTAATGGTAGTGGCGATGTTGGTGTCAAAATCCACCGGAGCGTGAGTAGCATTCTCCTGACGAATGCCGACCATCACCTTCTGCCACAGCGCCGTCGTTGCTGGCGTCGCCTGCGCGAGGAAAGCTTCATCGCCTTCATAAGGGGTGTAGTTATGCTGAATAAAATCGCGCACGTTAATGGCGTTTTTCCATTCTTCACCGCGAAACCCGGCCCATGCGTCGCTGTAAGGCGCGACGCCCGTATCGATTGTTACTTTCATCAGATTCTCGCTTTATCAGGCGTAAGCCGCAGCCGGAGTAACCTTCCCAAGACGGAGGGCGTCCAGCGCGATCATTTTTTCTTCATTGGTAGGGATCACCGCGCAGGCCGCGCGGGACGACTCGGTAGAGATCACGCGCTCGCCCGCGCTGCCCGGCAGGGCATTTTTGGACTCGTCGAGGATGATGCCAAACACCTTAAGATGCTCCACCACCAGCGCGCGGATAAGCACGGAGTTCTCACCGATCCCGCCGGTAAACACCACGCCATCCAGACGGTGCAGGGACGCGGCATGACCGGCGATATGTCGCGCAATCCGGTGGACAAAGGTCTTTATTGCCAGCCGCGCCCGCTCGTTGCCGTCATGCCAGGCTTTCTCCAGCGCGCGCAAATCGGAGGAGATGCCAGAGATCCCCAGCAGCCCGGACTCTTTGTTGACCACGCGCTCCAGATCCTCGAACGACTGGCCGGTCTGCCGGGCAATCCACGCCATCGCGCCAAAATCCACGTCGCCGCAGCGTGTGCCCATCACCAGTCCTTCAAGCGGCGTCATCCCCATGGACGTGTCCACGCTTACGCCGTTACGCACCGCGCAGATGGACGCCCCGTTGCCGAGATGGGCAATCACCAGGCCGCTGTCATCGGGAGAGAGCCCGAGCAGCGCGTGCGCCTGCGCCGACACGTAGCGGTGAGAGGTGCCGTGGAAACCGTAGCGGCGCACGCCCAGCTCTTCAAAATAGCGGTACGGCAAGCCGTACAGATACGCCTGCGGCGCCATGGTCTGGTGGAAGCTGGTATCAAATACCGCCACCTGCTGCACGCCGGGGAACAAGCGCCCGGCGGCTTCCACGCCGCTCAGGTTGGCGTAGTTATGCAGCGGCGCCAGCGGGGAGACCTCGCGGATCTGCGCCATCACCTCTTCCGTGATCAGGGTCGACTCGCTGAAGAGGTCGCCGCCGTGGGCAATGCGATGGCCAATCAAGGCCACGCTGCCCATCAGGTTGCGTTTCTCCAGCTCCAGGGCGATGGCGGCCAGCGCCCCTTCGTAGTCCTGGTGAGCCAGTCTGACCGGCTCCCCCCCATTCACGGAAATAAAGGCTTTTTCTGTGTTGATGCCGTCCGCAATGCCCGTCATCAGGGCATCGCAGCCTGCGGCGTCCAGCACCGAGAACTTAACAGAGGACGATCCGCAGTTAATGACCAGTACTACCGGAAACTCAATCATGGTATGGCTCCGCTCTTCCTGAGCTTTGGTTTAAAACAGTTTGTACACGATGTTCAGAATGGTCAGCAGGCCGACCACGGTTACGAAGATGTTCTCGGTCCGGCCTTTGTATTTCGCCAGCGCAGGCGCCTTGCGGATGGCGTACATCGGCAGCAGGCACAGCAGAGAGGCGATAATTGGCGCGCCCATGGCTTCAATAAGGTCCAGGATGTTCGGGTTGGCGTAGGCCACAATCCAGGTGGAGCCCATGATGAAGACCATGCTGATGGTGTTCAGCTTGCCGACGGAAACTTTCTTCTTGTCGCCCTTGTAACCGAACTTGAGGATCAGACCGTTTAGCCCCTCCAGCGTGCCCAGATAGTGGCCGAAGAAGGATTTAAAGATAGCGACCAGCGCGATGATGGAGGCGCCGTATTCCAGCACCGTGGCGAACGTGGATTTACTGCCTGACATCGACGCGAAGTGGTTCGCCAGGTAAGAGAGCACCGGAATGTTCTGCGCTTTGGCGTCCGCCATGTTCTGCGGAGAGAGCGTAAACAGGCAGCTAAAGGCGAAGAACATCACCACCGCCACCATCAGCAGGCTGGCGCGACCAATGATTTTGGAACATTTCTGCTCGGTAAACTCTTTCCCGAACTCTGGTTCGTACTCTTCGCGTTTGGAGACCACAAACGAGGAGACGATAGGCGAGAAGTTGAAGGAGAAGACCATGATGGAGATCCCCAGCCACACCGTGACCAGAATGCCGTCATGACCGGTGAAGGCGATATCGCTCAGGTTAACCTGGTCGATCACCGCCGAGTTCCAGTACGGGATCAGCGAGAGAGAAATCAACACCAGGCTGGCGATGAACGGGAACACAAGGTAGCTCATCACTTTCACCATCAGGTCTTTACCGAACCAGATAACAAAAGCCATCAGCAGCAGCAGGAATAGCGCCACCACGCCGCGGTTCAGGGCGGGCATCTGGAGCTGGTTTTCCCAGAAGGTCATAAAGGTGTTGGTAATGGTGACGCCGTAAATCCACAGCAGCGGGCAAATGGCAAAGAAGTAGAGGAAGGTGATCACCACCCCTCCGGTCTTACCAAAATGCTCCTCCACCGTTTCGGTGATGTTGCCGGAGACGTTACTGCCGGACAAACACAGACGCGCCAGCGCGCGGTGGCAGTAAAACGCAATCGGGAACGCGAGTACCAGCATCAGCAGGATAGGGATCAGGCCGCCAAAGCCTGCACGGATAGGGAAGAACAGCACGCCTGCGCCAATGGCGGTACCAAACAGGCCGAGCGTCCAGGTGGTATCCGATTTACGCCAGGTGGACGTTTTTGTCTGGCCAACGATAATGCTTTCTGTGTTGCTCATAAGTCATCCTTTATGCGTCAACGAAGCCGGTAATTTGGGAAACACGGGAGAGATCGATATTGCCGCCGGAAATAATGCAGACGGTTTTTCGGCCCTGAATATAGTGGTCCAGCTTGCCGCTTAATAACGCCGCGCACGCCAGCGCACCGGCACCTTCCGTGACCACCTTATTTCGCTGAATAAGCGCGATCATGCTGTTGCGAATCTCGTCTTCGCTGACCAGCACAATGTCATCGACTAATTCACGAACAATTTCGAAGGTTAAATTACCTGGGCGAGACACGTCGCAGCCGTCAGCTAATGTGCCGGTAACACGATGACTGGTTATTTCTCCGGCCTGATACGATGCCGCCATTCCGTGCACATTTTCAGACTGCACGCCGATAATATTGATAGTTGGGTTGATGGATTTAATTGCTGTCGCAATACCGGCAATTAAACCGCCGCCGCCGATGGGGACAACCACGTTATCCACGTCATATAAATCTTCGAGGATTTCCAGGCCGATGGTGCCCTGGCCGGCAATGACTTTCGGATCGTCGTAAGGCGGGATAAAAATGCGCCCTTCCATCTCGACGATTTCGCTCACTTTGGCGATGGTGTCGTTAAAGTTTTCGCCGTGCAGCACCACTTCGGCGGAGTAGTCGCGCGTGGCGGCAACCTTGGATTTCGGCGCGCCCATCGGCATGACCACTTTGCCGTCGATGCCGAGCATGGCGCAGGAGAGAGAGACCCCCTGCGCGTGGTTCCCTGCGGAACAGGCCACCACGCCCTTGCGTTTTTCCGCATCGGTCAGCGAGCTTAATTTATTAAACGCCCCACGTATTTTAAACGAACCGGTACGCTGCATATTTTCAAATTTCAGGAATATCTCACCCTTACACCGTTCGCTCAGATAATTCGAGCGCGGCATACCGGTTTTATAGATCTTTCCCGCCAGTCTTTTTCTGGCGTCCTGAATATCTTCAATGGTCACCGGGAGATCGTAAGTAATGTGCATAATATCCTCGTTATAATAATTCATTGTTTTCAGGCAAAGTCAGGGTATCAGAGCGTTAAAAAGCGTCGCTCCGGGTGTTTTAAATCATCATTATTTCTATCGTCGTTTTTCGATATTCATCGACGAATATTGTTTTGCCAGTTCAACTAATACTGACGCCGATTTTTTAATACTGTAATTTTTTGACCACACGGCGGCATAACGCGCCACGGGTAATTCATCTTCCACCGGCAGAACAATAAACTGGTCCGAGCCGAATGGCGCAATCATGTCACGGGGGATCACCGTCAGGTAATCGGCATTGAGGACAAGGTTATAGATGGTGACGACGGAATCGGTCTGGACGATGTTTTCAATGCTGATGTGGTTGTCTTGCAGGGTGGTCAGGAGTTCGTTGTAGTAGCCCATATCGGTTTGCGGCATCACCCACTGCTCGTGCGTGAGCGATGCCAGTCTGGTCGGGCCGGTGCACGTTCGTGATTTACTCGCCACCAGCACAAACTCGGATTCAAACAGTGGCTCAACGTGAAGATCCTGAAGCTGCATCCCGTCGCTCAGCGTGCCGATGGCGAAATCCAGCCGGCCATCGCGAATGGCGGGCAGGAATGAAGAGAGCTGCGCTTCATACATTGAGACGCGCGCTTTCGGGAACACTTCCTTGAATTTTTTGATCATCCCGGACAGGAAAGTGAAGCCAATCAGCGACGGATAGCCAAAAGAGACGTCCATGACGGTACTGAAACTGAGGCTGTTAATCTCGCTCACCATGTTTTTCATTTCGCGGGTGATCGACTCAGCGTAGGACAGCAGCACCTGACCGGCGGCAGTGAGTTTTACGCCGGTGTTCTTACGCACCATCACTTCCACCCCAAAGTAGGATTCGATGTCGCTGATGATTTTGCTGACGGCAGGTTGCGTCAGCCCCAGTTGTCTTGCAGCAGAACCTATGGAGCCACTTTTGATGACTTCCTGAAATACCACGAGGTGCTGTGTTTTCGGTAGAATAATAGTATTCATAATATTCTGCGCTTATTTCCCTATGACGCAGCGGATTCTACCCAATATTGTTTCAGGGGGTATGTGCTGTTACTCACAATTTGCCAGGACGCTCTGTTTTCAATCGCACCCGAAATCTATTTATGTCTTTATAAATCAAATGCTTATTACAATAAAAATACGCATTTACGCTGATATCGATCAATAAAAAACGCGGTAATAAATTTATTTTATGGCAATAACCAGCGTGAATTTTTTTGCTTTAAAAATATTAATAAAGGCTATCTTTCAGGCAATTAAAGGTTAATAAAACACCATTATCCCTTTAAAACATTTTTGTGGTTTATCAACTTTACCAGGAATATTTATTCACTTTCCGGTTAAAGAGTGGGATATATCACACATTCACCAGAAGAATGTTTTTAGATTCAATATTAAATTATCAAATGAATAACATTCGGCATCACTGACTAAACATTTACAACATCTGCTCAACACTAAAATTTTCTAATTTTATAGAGTTAAATTTTGTGATTACGATCATGCGCAGCAGATGAGAGGAACACACAGTCAACCAAATAGTGAAATGTGCTTGGCGTCGCAAAATTGAGAATTGATGTCGTTTGGCGCTTCGCTTACCCGGCCTGCAACCTTCAGAAAACAAAAACCCCGCCGAAGCGGGGTTTCGTAAGAAGTTGAAGCTGACCGATAAGCCGGGTTCTGTCGTGGACAGTCATTCATCTAGGCCAGCAATCGCTCACTGGCTCAAGCAGCCTACCCGGGTTCAGTACGGGCCGTACCATGTGAACCCCTATTTGGCCTTGCTCCGGGTGGAGTTTACCGTGCCACGGACTGTTACCAGCCGCGCGGTGCGCTCTTACCGCACCCTTTCACCCTTACCTGATCCCGCTTGCGCGGGCCATCGGCGGTTTGCTCTCTGTTGCACTGGTCGTGGGTTTCCCCCCCAGGCGTTACCTGGCACCCTGCCCTGTGGAGCCCGGACTTTCCTCCCCTCCGCCCGTCTCCCCCGAAAGGGACGACGACGAAGCGGCGACTGTCTGGTCAGCTTCGGCGCGCAGTATAGAGGGTTTGCGCGCCGCTGTCACCCCTGGCTACGCATGCCTACCTGCAATGTGGCCGCGATATTCCGCGAGGCGCGGTAAATGTTGTCATATGCTCCCTGGAACGCCTCTTCCAGTGAACCGATACTGGTCAGTACGCTGAACACCGCGTCGATGCCGTACTGATGCACCACACCCACATCCTGCGTCAGACTTCCGGCAATCCCGATCACCGGCTTATGGTATTTTTTGGCGACGCTCGCCACGCCGACGGGCACTTTGCCATTAATGCTCTGGCTGTCGATGCGCCCTTCCCCGGTCAGCACCCACGTGCAGTCGTGAATATGTTCTTCAAGATTGAGCGCCTGAGTGACAATCTCGATGCCGCTTTTCAGCTCAGCGCCCAGGAAGGCCATCAGCGCTGCGCCCATGCCGCCCGCGGCGCCAGCCCCCGGAACCCGGTTGACGTCAATGCGCAGCGATTTTTTGATCACCCCGGCGTAGTGGCTAAGATTGGCGTCGAGTTCGAGGATCATCTCCTCCGTGGCGCCTTTTTGCGGGCCAAAGATACGCGACGCGCCGCTTTCACCGACCAGCGGATTCGTCACGTCACAGGCGACGCGGATTGCGCATCCCTGAAGACGCGGATCGAGATCGGAAATATCAATCCGGTTAAGCGCCATCAGGCTGCCGCCGCCGTAGCCGATCTCCGTCCCGTTCGCATCCGTAAACTTCGCGCCCAGCGCCTGCATCATGCCTGCGCCCCCATCGTTGGTTGCGCTCCCGCCGATACCGATAATGATGTTGCGCGCGCCTTTATCCAGCGCGCTGAGGATCAGCTCCCCCGTCCCGCGCGACGTCGTGACCAGCGGGTTACGCTGCGCGGGAGGAACAAGCACCAGGCCGCTGGCGGCGGCCATCTCGATAAACGCGGTGGTACCGTCGCCCGAGATCCCCCAACTGGCCTTCACCTTTTCCCCTAACGGGCCGGTGACGACAGCCTGCTGCCAGGTGCCCTGCGTCGCAGCGATCATCGCTTCAACTGTACCTTCTCCGCCGTCAGCAACGGGAACAGACACGTAATGAGCGTCGGGGAAAATTTCCCGAAATCCTTTTTCTATCGCCTGCGCCACCTCGGTGGCAGACAGGCTTTCTTTATAAGAGTCTGGCGCGATTACGATTTTCATAGTTGTATGCCTGAGCCGTAGGCCCGGTAAGCGTAACGCCACCGGGCAGGACGTCATTAGCGAGCAATTTCAACCTTCGCCAGTTTTTCGTAATAGCACGCTAACGCGCTGTGATCGGCGGTGCCCAGACCGTCCGCACGCAGCGCCTGCATCATCTCCATGACGGCGGCAGTCAGCGGCAGCTGCGCGCCCACGCCGTGGGAGGTATCCAGCGCATTCGCCAGATCCTTAATGTGCAGATCGATGCGGAAGCCCGGCCTGAAGTTACGATCCATCACCATCGGCGCCTTGGCATCCAGCACGGTGCTGCCCGCCAGACCACCGCGAATGGCCTGATAGACCAGATCCGGATTAACGCCCGCTTTGGTGGCCAGCGTCAGCGCTTCGGACATGGCCGCGATGTTCAACGCCACAATCACCTGGTTTGCCAGCTTGGTGACGTTGCCTGCGCCAATTTCACCGGTGTGCACCACGGAGCCAGCCATGGCTTTCATCAGGTCGTAGTATTTGTCGAACACAGCTTTATCGCCCCCCACCATCACCGACAGGGTGCCGTCGATGGCTTTCGGTTCGCCGCCGCTGACCGGCGCATCCAGCATTTCCACGCCTTTCACTTTCAGCGCCTCGCTGATTTCGCGGCTTGCCAGCGGTGCGATAGAACTCATGTCGATCACCACCAGACCCGGCTTCGCGCCGTCGATAATGCCGTTCTCACCCAGCGCCACCTCTTTCACGTGCGGGGAGTTTGGCAGCATGGTGATAATCACGTCGCACTGCTCAGCAATCGCTTTTGCGGTTGTCGCCGTTTCTGCGCCAGCCGCAATCACCTCTGCCACCGCGTCTGAATTACGATCTAAAACCACCAGTGAGTAACCTGCTTTGATGAGGTTTTTGCTCATTGGTTTGCCCATGATACCCAGGCCAATAAAACCCACTTTCAGCGTCATAATCTGTTTCCTCAATGATGGTTATTTTTTAAAAGCGTCCGCTAATTTCTGCGTGGCGGCGCGGAATACGCCGAGATCGCTGCCCACGGCAACAAACGTTGCGCCCCACTCCAGGTAGCGGCGGGCATCGGCTTCCACTGGCGCCAGAATGCCGCACGGTTTACCGTGCGCTTTGGCACGGGCAAAAATGTGCTGAATTGCGCGCTGCACGTCCGGATGGCTGGCGTTGCCCAGATGACCAAAGGCGGCCGCCAGATCGCTCGGGCCGACGAAAATGCCGTCTACCCCCTCCGTCGCGGCAATAGCGTCGACGTTATCGACCCCCTGCTGGCTCTCGATCTGAACCAGAATGGTGATGTTCTTGTTGGACTGAGCGAAATAGTCCGGCACGGTGCCAAACATGTTGGCGCGGTGCGAGACGGACACGCCGCGGATCCCTTCCGGTGGATAGCGGGTCGCCGCCACGGCCAGCACCGCTTCTTCTTCCGTTTCAACAAACGGGATCAGGAAGTTGTAGAAGCCGATATCCAGCAGACGCTTGATGATCACCGGCTCGTTGGTGGGCACACGCACCACCGGCGCGCTGTGGCTGCCTTTCAGCGCCATCAGCTGCGGAATAAACGTGTTGATATCGTTTGGCGCATGTTCGCCGTCCAGCACCAGCCAGTCGAACCCGGCCAGGCCCAGCACTTCGGTGCTGATGGGGTTAGCCAGCGCAGACCAGCAGCCAATCTGAATCTGGTGCGCCGCGAGGGCCGCTTTAAATTTATTCGGGAAGATGTCGTTACTCATTACTTATACCTTTTTTAATTCCGCAGTTTTAGCCAGTAGCTTTTCTTATTTATTCCGACTCAGCGTCAGCGTTATATTTATTTTCCTGACTGAATTTTGGCGTTATAAAATCGTCATTCAGTATAATCGTCACCACCCGGCAGCACATTGTCTCAATGCTCAATTATCCAACGGGAGTAGCACGCTATTTTGAGCATATGCCCAACACAGTGGGCGCTGATGCACAGAATCAACGATTAGTGGTTCGGGAGCGATCGCGATCACATTCTCACCTTTCCTCTCCTGGCATTCTTTATTTCCTCAATAAGAAACAATTAACCATCTGGCTATATTTAGTATCAGATATTTTGCTGGAGAAGAGTGAACAATGGCCGATATTGAAATTCGACAGGCGTCGCCGACGGCGTTCTATATAAAAGTGCACGATACCGATAACGTGGCGATTATTGTCAACGACAATGGCTTAAAAGCTGGCACCCGCTTTCCGGATGGCCTGGAGCTGATTGAGCACATTCCGCAGGGGCATAAAGTCGCACTGGTCGATATCCCGGCGCAGGGCGAAATCGTGCGCTACGGCGAAGTCATCGGCTATGCGGTGCGCGCTATCCCGCAGGGTAGCTGGATTGAGGAGTCGCTGGTTGAGCTGCCCACCGCCCCGCCGCTGGAGTCGTTGCCGCTGGCTACCCGCGTCCCTGAGCCGTTGCCTCCGCTGGAGGGTTATACCTTCGAGGGTTACCGCAACGCGGATGGCAGCGTGGGAACCAAAAACCTGCTTGGCATCACCACCAGCGTGCATTGCGTGGCGGGCGTAGTGGATTATGTGGTGAAAATTATTGAGCGCGATCTGTTGCCGAAATACCCCAACGTTGACGGCGTGGTGGGTCTTAACCACCTGTACGGCTGCGGCGTGGCGATCAACGCGCCCGCAGCGGTCGTGCCGATCCGCACGATTCACAATATCGCCCTTAACCCAAACTTTGGCGGTGAGGTCATGGTGATTGGTCTCGGCTGTGAAAAATTGCAGCCAGAACGCCTGTTGCAGGGTACTGAGGATGTGAAAGCCATTCCGGTTGACGATGCCAGTGTTGTGCGACTTCAGGATGAACACCATGTCGGCTTCAGATCGATGGTCGACGACATTTTACAGGTGGCAGAGCACCATCTGGAGAAGCTGAACAAACGCCAGCGTGAAACCTGCCCGGCCTCTGAACTGGTCGTTGGGACACAGTGTGGCGGCAGCGATGCGTTTTCCGGCGTCACCGCCAACCCGGCAGTCGGTTATGCCTCCGATCTGTTCGTGCGCTGCGGCGCCACGGTGATGTTCTCCGAAGTCACCGAAGTACGTGATGCTATCCACCTGCTCACGCCGCGCGCCGTCAACGAAGAGGTGGGCAAACGCCTGCTGGAGGAGATGGCCTGGTACGATAACTATCTCGACATGGGCAAAACCGACCGCAGCGCCAACCCGTCTCCGGGTAACAAGAAAGGCGGCCTGGCCAACGTGGTGGAAAAGGCCCTCGGGTCGATTGCCAAATCCGGCCAGAGCGCGATTGTGGAAGTGCTCTCCCCTGGCCAGCGACCAACCAAACGCGGTCTGATCTACGCGGCAACGCCTGCCAGTGATTTCGTGTGCGGTACCCAGCAGGTGGCGTCCGGCATTACGGTACAGGTCTTTACCACCGGGCGCGGCACGCCGTACGGCCTGATGGCGGTACCGGTGATCAAAATGGCGACCCGCACCGAGCTGGCAAACCGCTGGTATGACTTAATGGATATCAACGCGGGCACCATCGCCACCGGGGAAGAGAGTATTGAAGAGGTGGGCTGGAAGCTGTTCCACTTCATTCTGGATGTGGCAAGCGGGCGGAAGAAAACCTTCTCCGATCAATGGGGATTGCATAACTCGCTGGCGGTGTTTAACCCGGCGCCGGTGACCTGATGGCCCCTCACCCAGCCCTCTCCCCACCGGGGAGAGGGTAAAAAACCGCACCGGGCAGTCCCCTCTCCCCTATGGGGCTGAGGGTTCCCCACAAAATAATGCCTGCACAGACGGCCCCCTCTCCCTTGAGGGAGAGGGCTGGGGTGAGGGGGAACATACGGCTCAGGTGGTCATTCCGTTCACTTTATGTTCCTTGCTACTCTGTCACGACATGAGCGGTGAACGTGCCAGGGTGGCTCAGTCGCCACCACCCTGGCGACCCGGGCTTCCGGCGGAAAATCGCCGCTTCGCGGTGCCTTCGGCTTATTCCTTCCGGCTTATCGGGGACGGGCGGAGGTAACATCCCTGTAAAGCCCGCCCTCTCGGCGCATCCCTGCGCCTCGCCCCGGCCTACAGGAAACGCCTCAGCGATTTACAGCCGGACCGAGGCATCGCTGAAAGCCCTCAGTTATTCTGAGGCAACGTTATAGCTTTTGCTTTCAAATTACTGGGGAACCCTCTCCCTATGGGGAGAGGGTTAGGGAGAGGGGAAAAGCCTCTTTAGACCAGCACCACATCGATCCCGCTTTTGCGTAATCCTTCAAGGCTTTCCGCCGGAATGCCTTCATCAACGATAATCATGTCGATCCGCTGAGTATCAATGATTTTATGCAGGCTTGAACGGTTAAACTTGCTGGAGTCAGTGACAACGATAATACGCTCCGCCACCTCGCACATTTTGCGGTTCAGACGGGCTTCATCCTCGTTGTGCGTACTCACCCCCCGGTCGAGATCGATGGCATCGACGCCCAGGAACAGCAGGTCAAAATGGTAATTCTGTAAGGACTGCTCCGCCTGGTCGCCGTAGAAGGACTGCGACTGACGGCGCAAGTGCCCGCCGGTCATCAGCAGCTCTACGCCCTCCGCTTCCAGCAGCGCGTTTGCCACGTTCATCCCGTTGGTCATGGCAATGACATCGGTGTGCTGGCGCAGCATGCGGGCAATTTCAAAGGTTGTGGTGCCGGAGTCCAGAATAATGCGGTGACCCGGCTTCACCAGTTCAGCCGCCGCCTGCGCGATGCTGCGCTTCACTGCCGTATTAAGGGAACTTTTGTCCTCAACGGACGGCTCCACGCCGGGGGCATTGCCTTCGCAAATCAGCGCGCCGCCGTAAGCGCGAACGGCAATCCCCTGCTTTTCCAGAAAGGCCAGATCGTTACGGATCGTCACCGTCGACACGCCGAATAAAAGAGAAAGATCGTTAACCTGCACGCTTCCCTGCGCCCGCAACCGCTGAATGATCTGCTCTCGCCTTTCACTGGTGCCGGTGATGCGCTTCTCTGCGGATGAATCGGTGCTGCTCATACGAGCTCCTTAGTAAATACACTTTCGTTTCATTTCGTTTTGCTTATTAACGCCTTTCTTTTGAGGGAATGCAAGCCCTGTATGGGGTGCGGACGCAAGCTTAATCGCCGCTGAAACCTTTCATTATGTTTCTTTTGTGAAACAGATCGGAAAACTATTATCTTTCGTTTTATTTTTACCTCACCATAATGCAGTATCAAATGAAACAAAACGAAAGATGAATACCAACACCATCCGAAATGGAGAGGAAAGTGAAACATCTGACAGAAATGGTGGAACAACATAAACGGGGGAATACAAACGGGATTTATGCCGTCTGTTCCGCACATCCACTGGTACTTGAAGCTGCACTACGTTACGCCCATTCACAACAGACGCCCCTGCTGATAGAAGCCACCTCAAACCAGGTGGATCAGTTTGGCGGTTATACCGGTATGACGCCCGCCGATTTTTATGGGTTTGTCTGCAAGCTGGCGGGATCTCTTGGTTTCCCCACCTCGCAGCTGATCCTTGGCGGCGATCATTTAGGTCCAAACCGCTGGCAAAACCTGCCGGCTTCGCAGGCGATGGCGAACGCCGACGATCTGATCAGAAGCTACGTGGCGGCCGGATTTAAAAAAATTCACCTCGATTGCAGCATGTCCTGCGAAGACGACCCAGTTCCGTTAACCGATGCAATCGTTGCCGGGCGTGCCGCTCGGCTGGCTAAAATTGCCGAAACCACCTGTCTCGAGCAATTTGGCGTAGCCGATCTGGTCTACGTTATCGGCACGGAAGTTCCGGTTCCCGGTGGGGCACACGAGACGCTGACCGAGCTTGAGGTCACCACGCCAGAGGCGGCACGCGCCACGCTTGAGGCACACCGCCACGCATTCGAGAAGGAAGGGTTAAGCGACATCTGGCCGCGCATTATTGGCCTGGTAGTTCAGCCTGGCGTTGAGTTCGACCATGCGCAGGTTTGTGACTATCAACCGCATAAAGCCGTCGCGCTGAGCGAGATGGTTGAAGCCTACGACACGCTTGTATTTGAAGCACACTCTACCGATTACCAGACGCCGCAGGCGCTGCGCCAGTTGGTGAAAGATCACTTCGCCATTCTGAAAGTCGGCCCTGCGCTAACCTTCGCGCTGCGCGAAGCGCTGTTCTCACTGGCAGCAATTGAAGAAGAGCTGCTGCCGGCAAAAGCCTGCTCAGGGCTGCGTCACGTCCTGGAAAACGTGATGCTCGATCGCCCGGAATACTGGCAAAGCCACTATCACGGCGACGGCAATGCCCGTCGCCTGGCGCGCGGTTACAGCTATTCCGATCGCGTGCGCTATTACTGGCCAGACAGCCAGATTGACGACGCCTTTGAGCGGCTGGTACGCAACCTGGCGGATGAACCGATCCCGCTGCCGCTGATCAGCCAGTATCTGCCGTTGCAGTACAGCAAAGTTCGCGATGGCGCTCTCAGGTCCACACCACGGGAACTCATCCTCGACCACATTCAGGACATACTCCAGCAGTACCATGCCGCCTGCGAAGGCGTAACGACTCAACACGCATAATTAAAAAGAGGAAAACGCTATGCCAAACATTGTCTTATGCCGCATTGATGAACGCCTGATCCACGGTCAGGTGGGCGTACAGTGGGTGGGGTTTGCGGGGGCGAACCTGGTGCTGGTGGCAAATGACGAGGTTGCAGACGATCCGGTTCAGCAAAACCTGATGGAGATGGTGCTGGCGGAAGGCATCGCCGTGCGTTTCTGGTCCCTGCAAAAAGTGATCGACAACATTCATCGCGCCGCCGACCGGCAGAAAATTCTGCTGGTCTGTAAAACACCGGCTGATTTTTTAACGCTGGTCGAGGGCGGCGTGCCCATCACCCGTATTAACGTCGGAAATATGCATTACGCCAGTGGCAAACAGCAAATTGCCAAAACGGTATCTGTAGACGCGAACGATATCGCCGCGTTTAACGGCCTGAAGGCGGCCGGAGTGGAATGCTTCGTTCAGGGCGTTCCAACAGAGACTGCTTTGGATCTCTTTAAACTGCTCTGAGGGATTCACAATGGAAATCAGTCTGTTGCAGGCTTTCGCGCTGGGGCTTCTCGCCTTTATAGCGGGCCTGGATATGTTTAACGGCTTAACACACATGCACCGTCCAGTGGTGCTCGGGCCACTGGTTGGCCTGATTCTGGGCGATTTGCACACCGGAATTCTGACCGGCGGTACGTTAGAACTGGTCTGGATGGGACTCGCGCCGCTGGCGGGCGCGCAGCCGCCAAACGTGATTATCGGCACCATCGTTGGCACCACATTTGCCATTACTACAGGCGTGAAGCCGGATGTCGCCGTTGGGGTCGCCGTGCCGTTTGCCGTGGCGGTTCAGATGGGGATCACCTTCCTCTTCTCGGTGATGTCCGGCGTGATGTCCCGCTGCGATCGCATGGCGGCTAACGCAGACACCCGTGGTATTGAACGGGTCAACTATCTGGCACTGCTGGCGCTCGGCGTCTTCTACTTCCTGTGCGCGTTTCTGCCCATCTACTTCGGGGCTGAACATGCGAAAACCGCCATTGACGTGCTGCCGGAACGTCTGATCGACGGTCTCGGCGTCGCGGGCGGCATCATGCCAGCGATCGGCTTCGCCGTGCTGCTGAAGATCATGATGAAAAACGTTTACATCCCTTACTTCATTATCGGCTTTGTCGCCGCGGCCTGGCTGAAACTCCCGGTGCTGGCGATTGCCGCGGCTGCGCTGGCGATGGCGCTGATCGACCTGCTGCGCAAATCGCCTGAACCCACGGCGCCTGCGGCCCAGAAAGAGGAATTTGAAGATGGCATCTAATCACACCACCCTGCCGGGCGTGTCTGAAAGTGAAGAGACACTGCTGACCGGCGTGAATGAAAACGTCTACGAAGACCAGAGTATTGGCGCTGAGCTAACGAAAAAGGATATTAACCGTGTCGCCTGGCGTTCCATGCTGCTACAGGCCTCGTTTAACTACGAGCGTATGCAGGCCTCCGGCTGGCTGTATGGGCTACTGCCCGCGCTGAAAAAGATCCACACCAATAAGCGGGACCTGGCGCGCGCCATGAAAGGCCATATGGGCTTCTTCAACACCCACCCGTTCCTGGTGACCTTCGTCATCGGCATTATTCTGGCAATGGAGCGTTCCAAGCAGGATGTGAACAGCATCCAGAGCACTAAAATTGCCGTCGGCGCACCGCTCGGTGGCATTGGTGACGCCATGTTCTGGCTGACCCTGCTGCCCATCTGCGGGGGGATTGGCGCCAGCCTGGCGCTACAGGGATCCATTCTTGGCGCGGTGGTCTTTATCGTGCTGTTTAACGTGGTGCATCTCGGCCTGCGTTTTGGTCTGGCGCACTATGCCTATCGAATGGGTGTCGCCGCGATCCCGCTGATCAAGGCCAACACCAAAAAGGTTGGTCATGCTGCGTCCATTGTCGGGATGACAGTGATTGGTGCGCTGGTGGCAACCTATGTGCGCCTGAATACCACACTCGAGATTAAAGCCGGGGATGCGGTCGTCAAACTGCAAACCGATGTGATCGACAAACTGATGCCCGCTTTTCTGCCGCTGGTCTACACCCTGACCATGTTCTGGCTGGTACGCCGTGGCTGGAGCCCGCTGCGCCTGATTGGTATCACCGTGGTGCTGGGCGTTGTCGGTAAATTCTGTCACTTCCTGTAATAAGCAAAGAGGTTGCGATGTTAGGCATTATTTTGACGGGTCACGGCGGTTTTGCCAGCGGGCTGGAACAGGCGATGAAGCAAATCCTCGGCGAACAGCCGCAGTTTATCGCCATCGATTTTCCGGAAAGCTCCACCACTGTGCGGCTGACCGCGCAGCTTGAGCAGGCAGTGAATGAACTGGATGCAGAGCACGATATCGTGTTTCTCACCGATCTTCTCGGCGGTACGCCGTTTCGTGTGGCCTCTACCCTCGCGATGCAGCGCCCCGGCAGCGAAGTGATCACCGGCACCAATCTCCAGCTTTTGCTGGAGATGGTTCTGGAGCGCGACGGATTAAGCAGTGAAGCCTTTCGTTTGCAGGCGCTGGAGTGCGGCCATCGCGGCCTGACCAGCCTGGTGGATGAACTTGCACGCTGTCGCGAGGAAGCGCCCGCCGAGGAAGGGATATGAGCCAGCTGCTGCGCGCGCGTCGTCTGCTTACCGGGCAGGGCTGGCTGGATGACCATCAGCTGCGTATGGATAGAGGCGTCATCACCGCCATCGAGCCGATTCCGGCAGGGGTTAATACCCGCGAGGCAGACCTGCTTTGCCCGGCATACATTGATATCCACGTCCACGGCGGCGCGGGTGTGGATGTGATGGATGATGCGCCCGACGTGCTGGACCGGTTAGCCGTGCACAAAGCGCGTGAAGGCGTGGGGGCGTTTCTGCCTACCACCGTCACCGCTCCGCTGGAGGCGATCCATGGCGCGTTACGGCGCATTGCCCGGCGCTGTCATGCCGGTGGCCCCGGCGCGCAGATCCTGGGCAGCTATCTGGAAGGCCCGTACTTTACACCGCAGAACAAAGGGGCGCACCCGCCAGAACTGTTTCGCGAACTGGATCTCGCGGAACTTGATGAGCTGATTGCGGTTTCGCAGAACACGCTGCGGGTAGTGGCGCTTGCTCCGGAAAAAGTGGATGCCCTGAAGGCGATCCATCACCTCAAGCAAAAAGGGATACGCGTCATGCTGGGCCACAGCGCCGCTACATACGCGCAAACCCTGGCCGCATTTGATGCAGGCGCAGCCGGGCTGGTGCACTGCTACAACGGCATGACAGGGTTACACCACCGGGAGCCCGGCATGGTTGGCGCCGGGCTTACGGACCCACGCGCGTGGCTGGAGCTTATTGCCGACGGGCATCACGTTCATCCTGGAGCCATGCGGCTATGTTGTTGCTGCGCGAAGGATCGTACGGTGCTGATTACCGATGCCATGCAGGCGGCGGGTATGCCTGATGGGCGCTATACGTTGTGTGGTGAAAATGTCGAGATGCAGGGCGGCGTTGTCCGCACGGCCTCGGGCGGGCTGGCGGGCAGCACGCTCGCGCTGGATGCCGCCGTGCGAAATATGGTGGAGCATACGGGGATCGCCCCAGAAAACGCAATCCATATGGCCTCGCTGCATCCTGCTCGTCTGCTCGGTATGGATCACCTGCTGGGAACGTTAGCGCCAGGCAAACGCGCCAATGTTCTTGCGCTGGATGCGGGTTTACACCTCCGGCAGATCTGGATCCAGGGTCAGGCTCTTTCCCTGTAGCCCCTTCACAGTGTGCCCTGTTGGCCTTACGGAAGACGATCGTAAGGCCTTTCTTTTCCTTTCCTTGATTTTCGCCTTTCCTTTCGCGATCACACTTTTCGTTTTATTTCTTTTTCGCCATTGAACTTTCGATTTCTTTTCTATAAATTTTATTTAACTGCTAAAGTGAACAAGTGAAACGAAACGAAAGATAGCGACACATTTGCCAGCGTCTGATGTGGAATTCACACGACTAAGGACTGAGTTATGCCACAAACCACTATCGCCACCACCGGCACCTGGACCGAAAAAGAGATCCGCCAGCAGCCAGCCAGCTGGCTTCGCTCGCTCAACAATATTGATAATCTGCGCGCGTCGATCGACAGTTTTCTGACGCCACTGTTGCGCAAGCCCGATCTGCGGATCGTTCTGACCGGCGCGGGTACGTCTGCTTTTATCGGCGACATCATTGCGCCATGGCTTGCCAGCCACACGGGGAAAAACATCACCGCGATACCTACGACCGATCTGGTCACCAACCCGATGGATTATTTCAGCCCTTCGCACCCGCTGCTGCTGGTCTCTTTCGCCCGTTCTGGCAATAGCCCGGAGAGCGTCGCCGCCGTTGAGCTGGCGAATCAGTTTGTACCGGAGTGCTACCACCTGTCGATCACCTGTAATGAAGCAGGCAGCCTGTACCAGAATGCCGTCGACAGCGATAACGCCTGCGCTCTGCTCATGCCAGCCGAAACGCACGATCGCGGGTTCGCGATGACAAGCAGCATCACCACCATGATGGCGAGCTGCCTGGCGGTATTCGCACCGGAAACGATCAACAGCAAAACGTTCCGCGACGTGTCCGATCGCTGTCAGGCGATCCTCACATCGCTTGGCGATTTCAGTCCCGGCGTCTTTGGTAACGAACCGTGGAAACGCATTGTTTATCTGGGCAGCGGTGGATTACAGGGCGCCGCACGGGAGTCTGCGCTGAAGGTGCTGGAGCTGACCGCCGGCAAGCTGGCGGCATTCTACGATTCGCCAACGGGTTTCCGTCACGGGCCTAAGTCGCTGGTAGACAACGAAACGCTGGTCGTCGTGTTTGTCTCCAGCCATCCGTATACGCGTCAGTACGATCTGGATCTGCTCGCCGAACTGCGACGCGATCGTCAGGCCATGCGCGTGGTAGCCATTGCAGCCGAAACGGATCCGGTCATTGAAGCTGGCCCGCATATCCTGCTGCCGCCTTCCCGTTCATTTAACGATATGGAGCAGGCGTTCTGCTTCCTGATGTACGCCCAGGTCTTCGCACTGACCCAGTCTCTGCACGTTGGCAATACGCCGGATACGCCATCCGCCAGCGGTACGGTTAACCGTGTGGTCCAGGGCGTCGTTATTCATCCGTGGCAGGCTTAAGAGGACAGGCTCATGAGTATTATTTCTACCAAATATCTTTTGCAGGACGCACAGGCGAAGGGCTATGCCGTTCCGGCCTTTAACATCCATAACGCCGAGACGATCCAGGCGATCCTCGAAGTCTGTAGCGAAATGCGATCGCCGGTGATCCTCGCGGGTACGCCGGGGACGTTTAAACATATTGCGCTGGAAGAGATCTACGCCTTGTGCAGCGCATATTCCCTTACTTATGACATGCCGCTGGCGCTACACCTCGATCACCACGAATCGCTGGACGACATTCGCCGCAAAGTCCATGCCGGCGTACGTAGCGCAATGATCGACGGTAGCCATTACCCCTTCGAACAAAACGTCAAGCTGGTGAAATCGGTCGTCGATTTCTGCCACCTCAACGACTGTAGCGTCGAGGCCGAACTGGGCCGACTGGGCGGAGTGGAAGATGACATGAGCGTCGACGCCGAAAGCGCGTTCCTGACCGACCCGCAGGAAGCAAAACGCTTTGTCGAAATGACAGGCGTGGACAGCCTCGCCGTTGCCATCGGTACCGCGCACGGTCTTTATACCAAACGCCCAAAAATCGACTTCCAGCGGCTGGCCGAGATCCGCGAGGTAGTGACAGTGCCGCTGGTGCTGCACGGTGCGAGTGATGTGCCGGATGAGGATGTGCGCCGCACCATTGAGCTGGGCGTCTGCAAAGTTAACGTCGCAACAGAGCTGAAAATCGCCTTTTCTGACGCAGTCAAAGCCTGGTTTGCCGAGAACCCACAGGGCAACGATCCGCGCTTCTACATGCGCGTCGGCATGGATGCCATGAAAGAGGTGGTCAGAAGCAAAATCACCGTTTGCGGCTCGGCGAACCGGCTGCTGCTTGCGACTGAAGCCTGAACCCATCGCGCATAACGTTAGTACCTAAAAAAATAACTATAAGCCTCGCAAATATGAAGGCGCGTCCTTAAGCCGGACAGCGCCTTCCATTATCCTAAAAAACCGAGGAGTCCCTACATGACACAGGAAAAGTCGTTTAAATCGAAAGCGTGGGAGTTTTTCCAGAGCCTGGGAAAGACGTTTATGTTCCCGGTCTCACTGTTGGCCTTTATGGGGTTGTTGTTAGGTATCGGTAGTTCTGTCACCAGCCCTTCCACCATCAAAAGTTTTCCCTTTCTGGGCGGCGAGTTAACGCAGCTCACCTTTGGTTTTATCGCCATGGTCGGCGGCTTTGCTTTTACCTATCTGCCGCTGATGTTTGCCATGGCGATCCCGATGGGCCTTGCCAGACGTAATAAAGCGGTTGGCGCTTTTGCCGGATTCGTTGGCTACATGCTGATGAACATGAGCATCAACTACTACCTGACCGCCACCCACCAGCTTGCGGATGCCGCCACCATGAGACAGGTGGGACAATCCATTGTGCTTGGCATTCAAACGCTGGAGATGGGCGTGCTCGGCGGCATTGTGGTAGGGGTGATCACCTACTTCCTGCACGAACGCTTCCAGGACACGGTGCTGCACGACGCGTTTGCCTTCTTTAGCGGCATTCGTTTTGTGCCCATCATTACCGCCCTCACCCTGTCGCTGGTCGGCTTGTTTATCCCCCTGCTGTGGGAATATGTGGCAATGGGCATTGCCGGGATTGGTCATATCATCCAGAGCACCAGCGTCTTTGGGCCGTTCCTGTATGGCGTGGGCGTACTGCTGCTCAAACCTTTTGGCCTGCACCACATCCTGCTGGCGATGGTGCGCTTCACCCCGGCGGGTGGCATTGAGATGGTTAACGGCCAGGAAGTGGCCGGTGCGCTGAACATTTTCTACGCCGAGCTGAAAGCTGGCCTGCCGTTTAGCCCGCACGTTACGGCATTTTTATCGCAAGGGTTTATGCCGACCTTTATCTTCGGCCTGCCTGCCGTGGCTTACGCTATCTACCGCACCGCGCGCCCGGAAAACCGTCCGGTGATTAAAGGGCTGCTGCTTTCAGGCGTGCTGGTTTCAGTTGTCACGGGTATTTCAGAGCCGATTGAGTTCCTGTTCCTGTTTATTGCCCCTGTGCTTTACGCGTTTCATATCGTTATGTCTGGCCTGGCGCTGATGGTGATGGCGCTGCTCGGCGTCACCATCGGCAACACCGACGGCGGCATTCTGGATCTGCTGATCTTCGGCGTCATGCAGGGGATGTCGACCAAATGGTATCTGCTGTTCCCGGTGGGTATTGCCTGGTTTGCTATCTACTTCTTCGTCTTCCGCTGGTACATCCTCAGGCACGATATTAAAACGCCGGGCCGTGAGGTTGACGCGCAGGGTGCGCTCCAGGCGGTGGAAGCCAATACCCGGGCACGTGGAAAATCGAAATACGATCATGGGCTTATTCTTCGCGCGCTTGGCGGTAAAGAGAATATTGAGTCGCTCGACAACTGCATCACCCGCTTACGTCTGGTGGTAAAAGATATGGGGCTTATCGACCAGCAGGCGCTGAAGGCCGCGGGCGCCTTGTCAGTAGTGGTGCTTGATGCCCACAGCGTTCAGGTGATCATCGGCCCGCAGGTGCAGAGCGTCAAATCCGGCATTGAAGCCTTAATTTAACAGGGGGACGTTGTGTTTGATTTCGACAGAATCATTGAGCGTAAAAGCGATAAATGCCGTAAATGGGATCATGCGTTTGTGTGCTCGCGTTTCGGTGATGTCCCGGAGGGATTTATCCCGCTGTGGATAGCAGATATGGATTTCACCTCGCCACCCGCCGTGATTGAAGGCTTCCAGCGCATCGTGGAGCATGGCACCTTCGGTTACACCTGGTGCTTCGACGAATTCTACGATGCGGTCATCGCCTTCCAGCGCACCCGTCATCAGGTTGAGGTGCATAAGTCATGGATCACCCTGACCTACGGCACCGTTTCCACGCTGCACTATACGGTTCAGGCGTTCTGCAAACCCGGGGACTGCGTGATGATGAATACCCCAGTGTATGACCCGTTTGCGATGGCGACACAGCGACAGGGCGTGCGGGTGCTTGCAAATCCGCTGAGCGTGAAGGAAAACCGCTATCAGCTGGATTTTAATCTGATTGAAGTTCAGCTCAAAACTCACCGTCCAAAACTGTGGTTCTTCTGCTCGCCGCATAACCCTTCGGGCCGAATCTGGCGCGCGGATGAGATACGTCAGGTGTCCGATCTCTGTAAGCGCTACGGCACGATTCTGGTGGTTGATGAGGTTCACGCCGAGCACATTCTGGACGGTACATTCGTCAGTTGTCTGACTTCAGGCTGTGCCGCCCAGGACAACCTGATTGTGCTGACCTCCCCCAATAAAGCCTTCAACCTTGGCGGGCTAAAAACATCCTACTCAATGATTCCAGACGATTCGCTGCGCCAGCGTTTCCGCCAGCAGCTGGAGAAGAACTCCATTACCTCGCCCAATATCTTCGGCGTGTGGGGAATTATTCTGGCTTATCAGCAAGGTCTGCCATGGCTCGACGCGCTGAATGGTTATCTGCGCGGCAATGCCCGCTACCTTGCGGATGCCATCCAGACCCATTTCCCTGCATGGAAGATGATGAACCCGGAGTCGTCGTATCTCGCCTGGATAGACGTCAGTGCGGACGATCGCAGTGCGACGGCGCTAACTCAACATTTCGCAAAACAGGCTGGCGTGGTCATTGAAGATGGCAGCCACTACGTACAAAACGGCGAAAACTACCTGCGTATTAACTTCGGCACCCAGCGCTACTGGCTGGAACAGTCCATCAACCGAATGCTGAAGCATTACTGATAAGGATCTTACCCCGATGAAAAAAATGCTCACTCTCTCGCTGCTGACTCTCTGTGTTTCTCATGGTGCGGCGGCAGCAAACTACGCGCTCAGTAACGACAATATTGCCCTTTTGTTTGATGATGCAAACGCAACGGTAGTGGTAACGGACAGCAAAGCTAACCATCCGCTCACGCCCCAGGAGTTGTTCTTTCTGACGCTACCGGATGAAACAAAAATCCACACCGCTGATTTCAAAATCAAGTACGTCGAAAAGCAGGACAATGCGATAGTCATCGACTTTACGCATCCGGATTTTAACGTAACGGTGAAACTGAACCTGGTGAAGGGAAAATACGCCAGCATCGGCTACACCATCGCCGCCGTCGGGCAGCCCCGGGACGTAGCGAAAATTACCTTCTTCCCGACGAAGAAGCAGTCTCAGGCACCTTACGTTGACGGGGCGATTAACAGCTCGCCAATCGTGGCCGACTCGTTCTTCATCCTGCCAGACAAACCGATTGTGAATACTTACGCTTATGAAGCCACCACGAACCTCAACGTGGAGCTGAAAACGCCAATTCTGCCTGAGACACCGGTTAGTTTTACCACCTGGTTCGGCACTTTCCCGGAAACTAATCAGCTGCGCCGCAGCGTAAACCAGTTTATCGATGCCGTGCGTCCACGGCCTTATAAGCCTTACCTGCACTACAACAGCTGGATGGACATCGGCTTCTTTACCCCTTACTCCGAGCAGGATGTCATTGGGCGGATGGACGAATGGAATAAAGAATTTATTGCCGGACGCGGGGTGGCGCTGGACGCGTTCCTGCTGGACGATGGCTGGGACGATCGCACCGGACGCTGGCTGTTTGGCCCGGCATTCAGCAACGGTTTTGGCAAAGTCAGGGAAAAAGCCGACAGCCTGCATAGCTCGGTTGGGCTGTGGCTTTCACCGTGGGGCGGTTACAACAAGCCGCGCGATATTCGCGTCTCGCATGCAAAAGAGTATGGTTTCGAAACCGTAGACGGCAAGCTGGCGCTGTCGGGGCCGAACTACTTTAAAAACTTTAACGATCAGATCATCAAGCTGATCAAAAACGAGCACATTACCTCGTTCAAGCTCGACGGAATGGGTAATGCCAATTCGCATATCAAGGGCAGCCCATTTGCATCGGATTTTGACGCGTCCATTGCCCTGCTGCACAACATGCGCAGCGCAAACCCGAACCTGTTTATCAACCTGACCACCGGCACCGACGCCAGCCCGTCCTGGCTGTTCTATGCTGATTCAATCTGGCGTCAGGGCGATGATATCAACCTGTACGGCCCCGGCACGCCAGTGCAGCAGTGGATGACCTACCGCGATGCCGAAACCTGGCGATCCATCGTGCGTAAAGGTCCGCTGTTCCCGCTGAACTCACTGATGTACCACGGGATCGTCAGCGCAGAGAACGCTTACTATGGACTCGAGAAAGTGCAAACAGACAGCGATTTTGCCGATCAGGTCTGGAGCTACTTCGCAACCGGAACTCAGCTTCAGGAGCTGTACATTACGCCGTCCATGCTGAATAAGGCGAAGTGGGATACCCTGGCGCAGGCGGCGAAATGGTCGCGTGAGAATGCCAGCGTGCTGGTGGATACTCACTGGATTGGCGGTGACCCAACTTCGCTTGAGGTTTACGGCTGGGCCTCATGGAGTAAAGACAAAGCGATTTTTGGCTTACGCAACCCATCGGATAAGCCGCAACGTTACTACCTGGATTTAACCAAAGATTTTGAAGTCCCGGCAGGAGAGCGTTCGCAGTTTACCCTGAAAGCCGTGTACGGCAGTAATTCGACCGTACCAGAGGAGTATAAAAACGCTGTGGTGATTACGCTGCAACCGCTGGAAACGCTGGTGTTTGAGGCGATGCCGTGGAAATAAAAAGTGTTCAGCTGGCAGGTTAAGCCATGACCTGCCAGCTTCCCCCTTTCCTTGCCCCAAGGCGTTTTAATTTACCTTTTGTTTGCAAAGAACGGAGATAACGTTCCGCAGTGCGGGAAGTCACGCCCAATACAGAGGCCAACATCACCGCAGTCATTTGCGGTTGAACGGTAAGCAATTCAAGGATAGTGTGTTCCTTTTCCGACAATTCTTCCGACATTTTTTCCGACATGGCGGATGTCATATCGATGCCTTCCCGCAAAGCTTCGGCCAAATTTTGCAACATAAACGCCACGAATGCCGTGCAGTCACTGGCCCGATCGCATTGTCCTAAAATCTGATAATAGCGCGCTTGCTGGAAGTGAATGAGTGTTTCAACGGGCAGCCATGCAAGTTCTGCACGCCACTGGCTTAAGATCAACGTTTGCCACAGCCGCCCCATGCGGCCATTTCCATCCGAAAAGGGATGAATAAATTCAAACTCGTAGTGAAATACCGAACTGGCAATCAGCGGGTGAAGATCGGTTTGCTTAAGCCAGGAAAGAAGATCGTCGATAAGGCGGTTCATCTGTGAGGCTGGCGGAGCCATGTGGACTAACTGGTTTCCACGGTACACCCCTACGTCCCCATTTCTGAGCTTTCCGGGATGATCGACCAGACCCATCATTAATAATCGGTGTGCACTGAGTAAGTCGTTGAGCTTCCAGGGCTTCCATTCGGGCAGTTTCTCATATGCCAGGATAGCATTGCGTACTTCCTGAATATCTTTTTCAGGTGCAAGCACGCGTTTGCCATCCATGATTGCCGTCACCTGCCCTGTCGTCAGCGAGTTGTGCTCAATGGCTAGCGATGCCTGAATGGTTCGAATACGGTTCTCTTTACGCAGGAGTGGCGAAGTTCTGCCTGAATGTGCCGCCCAATGCCCCAATAGTTCACCAATCTCAACCACCTGATTGAGGATAAAGGGTGTGATGGTGAAGGGAGGCTGATAGCGGCTCATTTGGCTTACTCCCCCTGCTGCTCCAGCGCATATTTATACAGCGCATTTTTCTTCACGCCGTGGATCTCCGCCGCCAGCGCCGCCGCTTTTTTCAGGGGGAGTTCAGCCTGTAGCAGGACCAGCGTACGCAGCGCATCGGCAGGCAGAGCGTCTTCCTGCGCTTTGTGACCTTCAACAATCAGCACCATTTCGCCCTTGCGGCGGTTTTCATCCTCTTTCACCCACGCCAGCAGTTCGCCGACCGGCGCACCGTGAATGGTTTCCCACGTTTTGGTCAGCTCGCGCGCCAGCACCACGTAGCGCCCTTCGCCCCAGACGGTCACCATATCCTCCAGGCTTTCCAGCAGACGGTGAGTGGATTCGTAGAAGATCAACGTACGCGGTTCGGCTTCCAGATCCTTTAATACATCGCGGCGACCTTTGGATTTAGCTGGCAGGAAACCTTCGTAGCAGAAACGATCGGACGGCAGGCCCGCCGCGCTTAATGCGGCAATAGCAGCACACGGTCCCGGCAGTGGGACCACGCGGATCCCGGCTTCACGGCAGGTGCGCACCAGATGGTAACCCGGATCGTTGATCAGCGGCGTTCCCGCGTCGGACACCAACGCAATGTTCTGCCCTTCCTTAAGCTTCGCCACAAGCGTTTCGGCTTTTTGTTGCTCATTGTGATCGTGCAGGGCAAACAAACGGGCGTTGATGGCAAAGTGTTGTAGCAGTAAACCGGTATGACGGGTGTCTTCAGCCGCAATTAAATCAACAGCTTGCAATACGGTGAGCGCACGTTGGGTAATATCAGACAAATTCCCGATAGGAGTAGGTACAATATAAAGCTGGCCTTGAGAATTATCTGCCGTTTCGTGTTGTTTCATTGTTTCGTCCGTATTGCCGATTTAATATTGAGCATTGCGTAAAAAAATCACTGGATACAGTATGGTACCGTTAACGTTTCTTCGAAAAAAAGCCGCGCACAGCGTGCCCCTCCTGCTGGCAGCCCTGATCTTTACCGGCTGCGGCACCCAGGCACCTGACCAGAGCACTGCTCATATGCAGGGATCCGCTCAGGCTGATTCTGGCTTTTATCTGCAACAAATGTCGCAGAGTACAAATGATACCAGGATCAACTGGCAATTACTCGCCATTCGTGCACTGCTGAAAGAAGGGAAAACCCAGCAGGCCGCCGAGCTGTTCAGCCAGCTGCCGCAGGATCTTAACGACACTCAGCGCCATGAGCAGACGCTGCTGTCGGCAGAACTGAAGGTCGCGCAAAAAGATTACGACGGCGCGAAGAAGATCCTCGGCACCATCGATCTCAGCACGCTGGATAAAAACCAGCAGGCCCGTTTCTGGCAGGCCGGTATCACCGCTGAGCAGGGTCGTCCTTCCCTGACGCTACTCCGCGCGCTGATTGCCCAGGAGCCTCTGCTCGCGGGTGCGGACAAGCAAAAAAATATTGACGCAACCTGGCAGGCGCTCGCCTCCATGACCCAGGATCAGGCCAAGGCGCTGGTAATCAACGCCGATGAAAATGTCCTGCAAGGCTGGCTGGATCTGCAACAGATGTGGTTCAACAACCGCAGCGATCCGAACATGCTGAAAGCCGGCATTACCGACTGGCAAAAGCGTTACCCGCAAAACCCGGGAGCGAAAATGCTGCCAACGCAGCTGGTGAACGTGCAAAACTTTAAGCCCGCCTCCACCAGCAAAATTGCCCTGCTGCTGCCGTTAAACGGTCAGGCTGCGGTGTTTGGTCGCGCCATTCAGCAAGGTTTTGAAGCCGCGAAAAACGGCACCACCGCCGTCAGCGGCAGCGCGGTTCCGGCGCAGGCTGCACAGGCGGCGAATGTGAATGACGTTGTCAGCCCGTCCGCCGCCGAAACCAGCGACCTGACCACCGCGCAAACCCCTGCGCAGGGCACCATGCAGAATCCGGTTACCGCCCCAACGACGCAGCCTGCTACCCCAGCGCCTGCGGCAACACAGGCCCCGGCTGAAGCACCGGTGCCCGCGACGGCAGAACAACCTCAGCCGCAAACCGCGCAGCCGGAACAGCAGCCAGCAACCCAGCCGCAGGCTGTGGCCACCACCAGCGCTAATCCTGGTGCAGAGTTGAAAATCTACGACACCAGCGCCCAGCCGCTTGACCAGGTGCTGGCGCAGGTTCAGCAGGACGGGGCCAGCATCGTTGTCGGCCCGCTGTTGAAAAACAACGTGGAAGCGCTGATGAAGAGCAACACCACGCTGAACGTGCTGGCGCTTAACCAGCCTGAGCAGGTTCAGAACCGCGCCAATATCTGTTACTTCGCCCTCTCTCCGGAGGATGAAGCCCGCGATGCGGCCCGCCATATTCACGAGCAGGGCAAGCAGGCGCCGCTGCTGCTGATCCCACGCAGCACGCTGGGCGATCGCGTTGCCAACGCGTTTGCGCAAGAGTGGCAGACCCTTGGCGGTGGCGTGGTGTTGCAGCAGAAATTTGGCTCAGCTTCCGAACTGAGAGCGGGCGTGAACGGCGGGGCAGGTATTGCCCTCAACGGTAGCCCGGTATCCGCCAGCCTGCCGCAGCAGCAGAGCGTCACCATCGGCGGTCTGACGATCCCGGCGCCACCTACCGACGCGCAAATCAGCGGCGGCGGTAAAGTGGATTCGGCGTACATCGTCGCTACGCCGGAAGAGATCGCCTTTATCAAACCGATGATCGCCATGCGTAACGGCAGCCAGAGCGGTGCAACGCTCTACGCCAGCTCACGCAGCGCACAGGGTACCGCAGGCCCGGATTTCCGTCTGGAAATGGAAGGACTGCAATACAGCGAGATCCCCATGCTGGCAGGCAGCAACCCGCAGTTGATGCAGCAGGCGCTGGGCGCGGTGCGCAATGACTATTCCCTGGCGCGTCTGTACGCGATGGGCGTCGATGCCTGGGCGCTGGCAAACCACTTCACCCAGATGCGTCAGGTACCGGGCTTCGAGCTTAACGGGAATACCGGCGATCTGACCGCCGATCAGGATTGTGTGATTAACAGGAAGTTATCATGGCTCAAATACCAGCAGGGGCAGATTGTCCCGGCCAGTTAAGCCGTAAACAGACCGGCGACGCGTGGGAGTTAAAGGCGCGTCGCTGGCTTGAAGGCAAAGGACTGCGCTTTGTCGCCGCCAACGTTCGCGGGCGCGGCGGCGAGATTGACCTGATCATGAAAGACGGTCAGACCATCGTGTTTGTTGAAGTTCGCTTCCGACAGTCGTCCCGTTTTGGCGGTGCTGCCGCCAGCGTGACGCTCGCCAAACAACAAAAATTATTACAGACTGCCCACTTGTGGCTTGCCCGCCATAATGGGAGTTTTGATACTGTGGATTGCCGTTTCGATGTGGTAGCCTTCACCGGAAATGCGATCGACTGGCTTAAAAACGCGTTTGGCGAAGACGCATAAATAAGATTTTAAAGGGATACCGTGCTCGAACGAATTAAAGTGTGCTTCACAGAAAGCATTCAAACGCAGATTGCCGCGGCGGAAGCCCTCCCGGACGCGATCTCGCGTGCAGCGATGACGCTGGTTCAGTCGCTGCTCAACGGCAACAAAATCCTCTGTTGTGGCAATGGCACGTCCGCCGCCAACGCACAGCATTTTGCTGCCAGCATGATCAATCGCTTCGAAACCGAGCGCCCGAGTTTACCTGCCATTGCACTAAACACCGATAACGTGGTCTTAACTGCGATTGCCAACGATCGTCTGCATGACGAAATCTACGCCAAGCAGGTGCGCGCCTTAGGCCATGCCGGAGACGTGCTGCTGGCGATCTCCACGCGCGGTAACAGCCGGGATATCGTTAAAGCGGTTGAAGCGGCCGTGACCCGGGATATGACGATTGTCGCCCTGACCGGTTACGACGGCGGAGAGCTGGCTGGCCTGCTGGGGCCGCAGGATGTGGAGATCCGCATTCCTTCGCACCGTAGCGCCCGCATCCAGGAGATGCATATGCTCACGGTGAACTGCTTATGCGATCTGATCGATAACACGCTTTTCCCTCACCAGGATGATTAAGGAGTTCTCATGAAGGTTTTATCGGCCCTTGCAGTCGTGATGTCTGCATTACTGCTTCAGGGATGCATCGCTGCCGCTGTAGTCGGCACCGCAGCGGTCGGCACCAAAGCAGCGACCGATCCGCGCACCGTTGGGACGCAGGTGGATGACGGTACGCTTGAGCTGCGCGTAAACAGTGCGCTGTCGAAAGACGAGCAGATCAAGAAGGAAGCACGCATCAACGTGACGGCTTATCAGGGCAAAGTGCTGCTGGCAGGCCAGGCGCCAAATCCTGAACTCGCCTCGCGCGCCAAACAGATTGCGATGGGTGTGGAAGGTACGGCGGAAGTGTTTAACGAGATCCGCCAGGGCCAGCCGATTGGTCTCGGCACCGCGTCATCTGATACCTGGATCACCACCAAAGTGCGTTCCCAGCTGCTGGGTACCGACCAGGTGAAATCCTCAAACGTGAAAGTGACCACGGAGAACGGCGAAGTGTTCCTGCTGGGTCTGGTGACGGAACGTGAAGGGAAAGCGGCGGCGGATATCGCCAGCCGGGTGAGCGGCGTGAAACACGTCACCACCGCCTTTACTTACATTAAGTAATTACCACCTGACTACAGGCCCGGTAAGCGCTAGCGCCACCGGGCTTTTTTTCACACAAGCGCCATACTCCCCACAATCACTCCGCTCAACGCCACCAGCCCCGCAGTCAGCCACAGCGCTTTCGCCGGGAATGACTTACGCAGCATGATAAGCGACGGCAGGCTCACCGCCGGCAGCGTGATGAGCAGCGCCAGCGCCGGTGCGGTCCCCATACCAGCCATCATCATGGTCTGAATAATCGGGATCTCCGCCGCGGTTGGGATCACGAACAGGCACCCGGCCACCGCCATCGCAATCACCCACATCAGCGTGTTGTCGATAGCGCCATCCGCATGCGGGAACAGCCAGACGCGCGCCGCCCCCAGCACCAGTACGGCCAGGATATAGACCGGAATGGTGCTCCAGAAAAGCTGCCACAGCGCTTTGCCCCAGCGAGCAAAGAAACTGCCCTGCGGCTCGCTGACGTCCAGCTCAACGGAGGCAGGCCCGGCCTCGTTGTCTTTCACCAGGTGCTGCACCAGCGTAGCGACAAGCACCACCGTCAGCAGGCCAGCCGCCAGACGGATAAACGCGAAATGCCAGCCGAGAACGAAGCCCATAAACACCAGCGTTGCCGGGTTCAGCAGGGGGTTACCCATCCAGAAGGCAAGCGCGCCGCCCATCGACACGCGCTGTCGGCGCATACCCGCCGCCACCGGTGCGGCGCAGCAGGAGCACATCATGCCCGGCAGGGAGAAAATCGTCCCCAGCAGCGTGCCCTGCAAGCGCGGCTGTCCCAGGGTTTTCACCAGCCAGTTACGCGGGATAAGTACCTGAATCAGCGAGCCCAGCAATACGCCCAATACCGCCGCTTTCCAGACGGCAAGAAAATAGACCATGGCGTAATCCCACGCCGCGCGTAGCGGGCTGGAATCGGCTTGCGCGAGAATCGATTTACCGATGCTGTGGGTGTCGGCGGCGGTGAAGGCTTTACCGTAGTACGGCAGCCATTTCACATACCAGAGGCCAATGATGACCACGAGAAAGAAGAGTGCGGGCTTCCACCACTGAACAGGTGTTGCCGCCTGAGATGAAGACTGACCAGTCATACCATTCCCCGGAAGGTGTTATTTAATAAGCCGGGGAAGTTTACGCCTCGCCCTGCGCGATTTCACGCAGTTTTGCCGAAGGGATAATATTAACCCCCTCCTGCGACGGAGCCAGCGCCTCTTTTAGCATCGCCAGCGCGACATCCCGCGCCTCGATGGACTTCCAGTTACCCGGCAGGATGCGAAACAGCGGAGCGAAAAAAGACTCGTTAAAACGACGTTCGTCACGGTGCCCCATCAGCATGGAAGGCCGCGCGATGGTCAGGCGCTCCCATTTCTGCGCGATTAACGCCTCTTCCATTTTGCCCTTCACCTGGTTGTAAAAAAACGGCGAGCCTGCGTTCGCGCCGTGCGCGCTGACTACCAGGAAATGTTTTGCGCCCAGCTTTTTCGCCGTCAGGGCGGTATCCACCACCAGTGTGTAATCCGCATGGACAAAAGCTTCTTTACTGCCCGCTTCCCGTCGGGTGGTGCCAAGGCAGCAAAAGGCGATATCAATGGGATCCTGCACCTGCGCCAGCGCGTCGGTGAGCTGTGGATCGTGCGGGTTATAGACGCCGGTGATATCCAACAGCGGGCGACGCGTCGGGGCGGCGATATAATTGATATGCCGATCCTAGATCAGCAGCCGCAGCAGATGTCCACCCACCAGCCCGGTTGCGCCGGTAATCAGTACCTGACTCATCTTATCCCCTTTACAGAATTGTCCGTTTGCGTTCTGGGCCTGCTCTACCACACTTAAAAGTCTGTTACCGGTAAGTATTTACCACAAACGGGAAAAAAACAGTCTGAAGCGAAAACAACGGAGGAAGCATGGGTAAAAAAATCGCAGTCTTGATTACCGACGAGTTTGAAGATTCAGAATTTACGTCGCCAGCAGAGGCATTCCGCAAGGCGGGCCACGAGGTGGTCACCATCGAGAAAGAAGCGGGTAAAACCGTGAAGGGCCATAAGGGCGAAGCCAGCGTGACCATTGACGAATCCATTGATAACGTCAGCCCGTCGGATTTCGACGCCCTGCTGTTACCGGGCGGTCATTCACCGGATTCCCTGCGCGGAGACGAGCGTTTCGTCACCTTTACCCGTGACTTCGTCGGCACCGGTAAACCGGTATTTGCCATTTGCCACGGTCCGCAGTTGCTGATCAGCGCCGAGGTGGTACGCGGGCGTAAGCTCACCGCGGTGAAGCCGATCGTTATCGATCTGAAAAACGCGGGAGCCGAGTTCTACGATCAGGAAGTGGTGAACGATAACGATCAGCTGATCACCAGCCGTACACCGGACGATCTGCCGGCGTTTAACCGTGAAGCGCTACGCCTGCTCGGCGCGTAACCAGTGCAGCTTCTTGCCAAAGCCCAGGGTGTTGTCGGTAAATTTCAGCTCATCAAGGCGGATTTCCCACACCGGGGCTTTTAGCGCCGCGGCCACCGGGAAGCGGCGCGTATAGCGTTTACGTTGCGCGTCGCTCTCCTCACCTTCCAGGCGACGAATTTCGCCTTTAAACTGGACCCCGCGGATCAGCGCAACGGTTTTAGGCTGACCGTTTACCGTGCCCGCCACTTTTGCCCGCTGGCCCGTCATCTGCGCATGCCGCGTTTTATCTTCGCTCATCACGTAAAAGGCCACGCGCCCGGGATCGTAGTAATAAAAGGCATTTGCGCACCACATCTCCTCGTCTTTACAGACGCACCAGGTCACGACATGCTGCTTTGCCAGCCAGCGGTTAATGGCGGCCAGTGTTTCCATTTTCGCTCTCTCTCATGCTATGGTGCGTTCACCTTAACATACTGAATCTGTTTACCGTGTGCTGGTTTCTCTATCTTGTCCGAACCGCTGATAACGCACTCTACACCGGGATCACTACCGATGTGGCACGGCGTTTTTTACAACATCAAACGGGGAAAGGAGCGAAGGCGCTGCGGGGGAAAGGTGAACTTCAGTTAGCGTTTTCAGCCGCCGTGGGCGACAGATCCCTGGCGCTCAGGCTGGAATACTGCATCAAGCAGCTGACGAAGCGCCAGAAAGAGCGTCTCGTCAACGGGGACGGCTCTTTCGAGGCGCTACGCGAAAGCCTGCTTAAAAACGATTGAAATGATCGTGGTACTCCACCAGACCGGTAACGCCGTCGAGCGCATCATCCGCCAGAGGATGCACCAGGAAAGATGTTTCCGTGCCCGGCCAGTGGCAGCGCAGATCGTATCTGGACGCTGGCTTAAAACCTAAACGTTCGTAGAACGCCGGATCGCCCAGAACGACGACAGCGGCATAGCCAAATTCATTCAGTGAATCCAGCCCTTCATAGACCAGCTGGCGCGCCAGGCCCTGGCCACGGTAGTTTTCATCCACCGCCAGCGGCGCCATGCCGACCCACTGTAACTCTTCACCCTGCACAATCACCGGGCTGAAGGCCACGTAGCCGACCACCTGCCCTTCATCGTCGGTGGCAACCAGGCCCAGCGTAATCAGGCCATCTTCGCGAAGATCGTGAACCAGTTGGGCTTCGGCGTCGCCTGCAAAAGAGCGGCGTAACAACGCATCGATACCCGGCGCATCAATCCCAATTTCGACTCGAATCAGCATGGCTCACCTACTGAAGTGTGTTTACTGTCCGGCGGGGTTTTTAGCCCGGCCTCAACGAAATCTGCCATTTGCATCAACATCATACGCAGCGCTTTCGGCATCTGCTCCAGCTCAATGGCATCCATTAAATTTTTGACGTACAGACCGAGCTCCGTGTCGCCTTCAATCACCAGACGACGCTGGAAGAAGAGGGTGTCCGGATCCTGTTTGCGCGCGGCGATCATCAGCAGATCGCTGGTATCCGCGCTAAAGCTGACATCCGCCTCGGCGGTTTCACGGACGATCAGCCGATCGTTCTCAACGGAAGTAAACCAGCGCAACCCGATATCGCGCACTTCAATCTTTAACCAGCGGCCTTCCAGAAACTCCAGCTCACCGTCCTGTAGCGCCTGGCGGAACTGCCAGCTCAGTACCTGTTCCAGCACCTGGCGTTTAAGCGCGAACGGCGCCAGTTTTACCGGCACGCTCAGCATTGATGGACCAAATTGTACGAGACGTGAACGCAGTTTATCCAGCACGAGCTTTACTCCCTGATAGCTATAGTCCTGCTATTTTGCCATATCCCGACAAGAAGATAGCGGCGTAAATCAACAAACCGTTGTCCGGTATACCTCATTATTGGTGCCATCAATACGCCATTAGCTGCCTTAAATCAAAAATTGTCGCGTATGGGTTAATTAAAATCCCAGCTCGTTAACATTTTTTACGATCCCTGCGATCGACAACATCGGGATAAATTATGGAGCTGCTCTGCCCTGCCGGAAACCTTCCGGCGCTTAAGGCGGCCATCGAAAATGGGGCCGATGCGGTCTATATCGGGCTGAAAGATGATACCAACGCCCGCCATTTTGCGGGTCTTAACTTTACGGAGAAAAAGCTTCAGGAAGCCGTTAACTTCGTTCACCAGCACCGGCGCAAACTGCACATCGCCATCAATACCTTTGCCCATCCTGATGGCTATGCCCGCTGGCAGCGCGCCGTGGATATGGCGGCCCAGCTGGGCGCCGATGCGCTGATCCTGGCCGACCTCGCCATGCTTGAGTATGCGGCAGAACGTTATCCGCATATTGAGCGCCACGTCTCTGTTCAGGCATCGGCCACCAATGAAGAGGCCGTGCGTTTTTATCATCGACACTTTGACGTAGCCCGCGTGGTGCTGCCGCGCGTGCTCTCTATTCATCAGGTTAAGCAACTGGCGCGCGTCACGCCAGTGCCGCTGGAGGTTTTTGCCTTCGGCAGCCTGTGCATCATGGCCGAAGGCCGCTGCTATCTTTCTTCCTATCTCACCGGGGAATCGCCAAATACCGTCGGTGCCTGCTCGCCTGCCCGCTTCGTTCGCTGGCAGCAAACGCCGCAGGGACTGGAGTCACGCCTGAATGACGTGTTAATTGACCGCTATCAGGACGGTGAAAACGCGGGGTATCCGACACTGTGTAAGGGCCGCTATCTGGTGGACGGCGAGCGCTACCACGCGCTGGAGGAGCCCACAAGCCTCAACACGCTGGAATTGCTGCCGGAACTGCTGGCCGCCAATATTGCCTCGGTGAAAATCGAAGGCCGCCAGCGCAGCCCGGCCTACGTGAGCCAGGTGGCGAAGGTGTGGCGTCAGGCCATCGACCGCTGCATGGCGGACCCGCAAAACTATGCTCCACAAGCGGCCTGGATGGAGACGCTCGGCGCGATGTCTGAAGGCACCCAAACTACGCTCGGCGCGTACCACCGTAAATGGCAGTGAGATAATCATGAAATATTCATTAGGGCCGGTGCTTTACTACTGGCCAAAAGAGACGCTGGAAGATTTTTACCAGCAGGCGGCTAACAGCAGCGCCGATGTGATTTACCTCGGCGAAGCGGTGTGCAGCAAGCGCCGCGCCACCAAAGTGGGCGACTGGCTGGATATGGCGAAAAACCTGGCCGGCAGCGGCAAGCAGGTGGTGCTCTCGACGCTGGCGCTGGTGCAGGCATCCTCTGAACTGGGCGAGCTGAAGCGCTACGTCGAAAACGGTGAGTTCCTGCTGGAGGCGAGCGACCTGGGCGTGGTAAACCTGTGTGCCGAGCGTAAGCTGCCGTTTGTCGCCGGACATGCGCTGAACTGCTATAACGCGGTGACCCTGCGCCTGTTGCTCAAACAGGGGATGACCCGCTGGTGCATGCCAGTAGAGCTCTCCCGCGACTGGCTGGCCAACCTGCTCACACAGTGCGAAGAGCTGGGCATTCGCAACAAGTTTGAAGTGGAGGTTCTGAGCTACGGCCATCTGCCGCTGGCCTACTCTGCCCGCTGCTTCACCGCTCGTTCCGAAGATCGCCCGAAAGACGAGTGCGAAACCTGCTGCATTAAGTACCCGAACGGCCGCAGTATGCTGTCGCAGGAGAACCAGCAGGTGTTTGTTCTCAACGGCATTCAGACCATGAGCGGTTACGTCTATAACCTCGGCAACGAACTGGCGTCAATGCACGGGCTGGTGGATATGGTGCGTCTTTCGCCGCTTGATACCGGCGTTTTCGCGATGCTGGACGCCTTCCGCGCCAACGAAAACGGCGCCTCACCGCTGCCGTTGACGGCAAACAGCGACTGCAACGGTTACTGGAGACGTCTCGCCGGGCTGGAATTGCAGGCGTAAAAAAGGCTCACTTTGTTAACAACGGTTATCATTTTTTAATGCAGTATTAAAGATTGACCGTCGACAAAGTGAGCTGTTATGACTGACAAAACCATTCCGTTTTCGGTGCTGGATCTGGCGCCGATCCCACAAGGCTCCTCGGCCAGAGAAGCCTTCACGCACTCTCTCGATCTTGCTCAGCTTGCCGAAAAGCGCGGCTATCACCGCTACTGGCTGGCGGAGCACCACAATATGGTGGGCATCGCCAGCGCCGCCACCTCGGTGCTGATTGGCTATCTGGCGGCGAATACCACCACTCTGCACCTGGGCTCCGGCGGTGTGATGCTGCCGAACCACGCCCCGCTGGTGATTGCCGAGCAGTTCGGGACGCTGAATACCCTTTATCCGGGCCGTATTGATCTAGGGCTTGGCCGCGCGCCGGGCAGCGACCAGCCGACCATGCGCGCCCTGCGTCGCCATATGAGCGGCGATATCGATAACTTCCCGCGCGATGTGGCCGAGCTGGTGGACTGGTTTGACGCGCGGGATCCGAACCCGCACGTGCGTCCTGTGCCGGGGTACGGGGAAAAGATCCCGGTATGGCTGTTAGGCTCAAGCCTGTACAGCGCACAGCTCGCCGCTCAACTGGGGCTGCCGTTCGCGTTCGCTTCCCACTTCGCACCGGATATGCTGCATCAGGCACTGCATCTTTATCGTACGCACTTCAAACCGTCTGAACGTCTGGAGAAGCCGTATGCGATGGTGTGTATCAATATCATTGCCGCCGACAGCAACCGCGACGCGGAATTCCTGTTTACCTCTATGCAGCAGGCGTTTGTGAAGCTGCGTCGCGGCGAGACGGGCCAGTTGCCGCCGCCGGTAGAGAATATGCATCAGCTGTGGTCGGCCTCCGAGCAGTATGGCGTGCAGCAGGCTCTGAGTATGTCGCTGGTGGGTGATAAGGCGAAAGTGCGTCACGGGCTGGAGGCGGTGCTGCGTGAAACCCAGGCGGATGAGATTATGGTTAACGGCCAGATTTTCGATCACCAGGCGCGTCTGCATTCGTTTGATTTGGCGATGCAGGTGAAAGAGGAGTTGGTGGGGTAGTTTTTTGCTTTGCCCGGTGGCGCTTCGCTTACCGGGCCTACATTCTTTTCTCCCTCTCCCATGGGGAGAGGGCCGGGGTGAGGGGTTCAGACCGCACGTTTTACTGATATACCGGCAACAGATTAAAACTCGACAGCACGTGCACCACCGCATTGCCGATACCAAATACCAGAATCAGCGCAATCATCGGTTTTCCGCCCCAGACGCGGAATTTCGGGCTGCCGAAGCGCTTACGTGATTTGCGCGCCAGCAGCGCCGGTACAATCGCCGCCCAGATGGTGGCCGCCAGTCCCGCATAGCCGATGGCGTACAGGAAACCGTTCGGCCACAGCAGGCCGCCCACAATCGGCGGCAGGAAGGTCAACAGCGCGGTTTTGAAGCGCCCCATAGCAGAGTCATCAAAACCAAACAGATCCGCCAGGTAGTCAAACAGGCCCAGCGTCACGCCGAGGAATGAGCTCGCCACCGCAAAGTTCGAGAAGACCACCAGAAGCAGATCCAGACTGCGGCTGTTCAGCACGCCGCTCAGCGCCTGTACCAGCACATCAATGTTACCGCCCTTCTGCGCAATGCCGATAAATTCCGGACGCGGGATGTTACCCATCGTCCCCAGCAGCCAGATCACATACAGCCCCAGCGCCAGCAACGTGCCGTAAACCAGGCATTTCACGATGGTGCGCGGATCCTTGCCGTAGTATTTCATCAGGCTCGGTACGTTGCCGTGGTAGCCGAACGACGCCAGACAGAATGGCAGCGTCATCAGCAGGTACGGCGTGTAGGAGGTGTTCACTTCCGCAACGTTAAACAGCGTGGCCGGCGTGACGTGCCCCAGCAGGCTGCCGAAGGTCAGAAAGAAGGTGATGACCTTTGCGCCCAGCACGATCGCCGTCATGCGGCTGACCGCTTTGGTGCTCATCCAGACGATAAACGCCACGCCCAGCGCGAAGCAGAGACCCGCCAGACGCGCCGGAACGTTCAGCGACATCTCTGAGAAGGTGTGATGCAGAATCGACCCGCTCGCTGAAATGTACGCGTAGGTCAGGATATAGAGTACAAACGCGATGGACAGCCCGTTCACCAGGTTCCAGCCTTTGCCCAACAGATCCCGGGTGATGGTGTCGAAGCTGGAGCCAATGCGGTAGTTCAGGTTTGCTTCAAGGATCATCAGCCCGGAATGGAGCATGCAGAACCAGGTGAAAACCAGCGCCGCCAGCGACCAGAAGAACCACGCACCGGACATGACCACAGGCAGGGAAAACATCCCGGCACCAATGATGGTTCCGCCGATGATCACCACGCCGCCAAGCAGCGAAGGTGACGTTTGGGTGGTGGTTAGTGTTGCCATGCGGCCTTATCTCCAGTGAAAAATGTGGTTCTGCATTTTAGTGTGTTGCACTGTACCAGTACAAGAGTACAAAAGGAATAAAAAAAGCCCCGATAGCAACTATCGGGGCTGTATATTTTACTTTACGTTAGAAGCGAAAGGCTTACGCGTCACCGAAACGACGACGGCTGGCGCCTTCTTCACGGCGTGGACCACGGTTTTCGCGGCGCTCACCGGAGAAACGACGGCCTTCACCACCGCGTCCTTCGCTGCGACCGCCTTCACGACGCTCGCCACCGAAACCGCGACCACCGCCACGACGTTCGCCGCCACGGTCAGGACGTGGCTGTGCATCGCCCAGCAGCTGCATGTTCATCGGCTTGTTCAGGATACGGGTGCGAGTAAAGTGTTGCAGTACTTCGCCCGGCATGCCTTTTGGCAGCTCGATGGTGGAGTGGGAACCGAACAGCTTGATGTTACCGATGTAACGGCTGCTGATATCGCCTTCGTTAGCGATCGCGCCAACGATGTGACGAACTTCAACACCATCATCACGGCCCACTTCGATGCGATACAGTTCCATTTCGCCAGCGTCACGACGCTCGCGACGTGGACGGTCTTCACCACCACGCTCTGGACGGTCACCGCGTGGACCACGGTCGTTACGGTCGCCACGACGTTCGAAACGATCGTCACGGTCACGGAACTCACGCTTAGGACGCATCGGCGCATCAGGTGGCACGATCAGGCTACGTTCGCCCTGCGCCATTTTCAGCAGTGCTGCGGCCAGGGTTTCCATGTCCAGCTCTTCGCCTTCAGCGACAGGCTGGATCTGGGACAGCAGCGCACGGTACTGATCCAGATCGCTGCTTTCCAGCTGCTGCTGTACTTTCGCAGCGAATTTTTCCAGACGGCGTTTGCCCAGCAGTTCTGCGTTTGGCAGCTCGGCTTCTGGAATGGTCAGCTTCATGGTGCGTTCAATGTTACGCAGCAGACGACGCTCGCGGTTCTCAACGAACAGCAGCGCACGGCCTGCACGACCCGCACGACCGGTACGGCCGATACGGTGAACGTAAGACTCGGAGTCCATTGGGATATCGTAGTTTACAACCAGGCTGATACGCTCAACGTCCAGGCCACGTGCTGCCACGTCGGTTGCAATCAGGATATCCAGACGACCGTCTTTCAGACGCTCCAGAGTCTGCTCACGCAGGGCCTGGTTCATGTCGCCGTTCAGCGCTGCGCTGTTGTAACCGCTACGCTCCAGGGCTTCAGCCACTTCCAGGGTCGCGTTTTTGGTACGAACGAAGATAATCGCCGCATCAAAATCTTCCGCTTCCAGGAAACGCACCAGCGCTTCGTTTTTGCGCATGCCGTATACAGACCAGTAGCTCTGGCTGATGTCCGGGCGAGTGGTCACGCTGGACTGAATACGCACTTCCTGCGGCTCTTTCATGAAGCGGCGGGTAATGCGACGGATCGCTTCTGGCATAGTTGCAGAGAACAGAGCGGTCTGATGACCTTCCGGGATCTGCGCCATGATGGTTTCTACGTCTTCGATGAAGCCCATACGCAGCATTTCATCGGCTTCGTCCAGTACCAGACCACTCAGTTTAGAGAGGTCCAGGGTACCGCGCTTCAGGTGATCCAGCAGACGACCCGGCGTACCGACAACAATCTGTGGACCCTGGCGCAGGGCGCGTAACTGCACGTCATAACGCTGGCCGCCGTACAGGGCTACCACGTTTACGCCGCGCATATGTTTAGAGAATTCCGTCATAGCTTCAGCAACCTGAACAGCCAGTTCACGGGTTGGAGCCAGGACGAGGATCTGCGGCGCGCGCAGGTCCGGATCAATGTTGTTCAGCAGCGGCAGCGAGAATGCTGCGGTTTTACCGCTACCAGTCTGGGCCATGCCCAGCACGTCACGACCAGAAAGCAGGTGTGGGATACACTCAGCCTGGATCGGAGATGGTTTTTCGTAACCCAGATCGTTAAGGGCTTCAAGGATAGGAGCCTTCAGGCCCAGATCTGCAAAAGTGGTTTCGAATTCAGCCATGTAGTACAAGTGCCTCGATATTAATGGCGGCCAGTCTACTTAGCTCATCGTGAAAATGATTAGCAATTTTCATTGAAAAGTGTGAACCGGCTCAAATTAGGTGTATTGACGAACAACAACGCCCTCACCAGTGAAGGTGATGGCAATCAAAAGATTACGGGCTGATGTTTATGTCGTCAGCTATTGCTGGTCCGATTCTGCCAGGTCGTCTTGCTCCTGGCCCAAGAGCGATAATTCCAACAATGCATAACGGTGCTCAACGAAGTTATGTACGTTGTTAGCAACCGCTAATTTGAACAGTGCCGTAGCGCTGTCCATATCCCCCAGACTTAGGTAGTACTTACCTAAATAGAAGTTGGTTTCACTGAGATGCTCAGCGAGCGAGGTGTTATCCGTTGCGTCCGCCTTGAGGCGTTCCATCAGCGTTGCTTCGCTAATGTTGCCCAGGTAGAACTCGACAATGTTCCATCCCCACTGTTCCTTGTCCGATTTATCGAAGCGCTGTTTCAGTGCTTCTTTGGCCTGCTTCTCATCGAGCTTCTGCTCAACGATGTAAAGCCACAGGCTGCGGAAAGGATCATTAGGATCGTCTTGATAAAACGCCAGCAGATCATCTTGCGCTAACTTATCACGACCGCCGTAATACAATGCGATACCGCGATTCAAGTGCGCGTAGTTGTAAGTTGGATCAAGCTCAAGTACAGAATCAAACGCTTCATAGGCAGCATCAAAATTGCCTGCCTGCGTTAAATAAATGCCTAAGTAATTGAATACTTCAGGCATATCAGGTCGAATCGCCAGCGCTTGTGAAAAATCATTTCGCGCCAGTGCCCTCAGACCGAGACTATCATACAACACTCCGCGCTCATATAAAAGCTGTGCGCGTTCGTCATCGGTTAAAGCCCGACTGGCAAGTATTTGTTCCATGCGTGCCAGAATGACTTCCTGCTGCAAAGTCGGTTGCAATGGCACTGCGAGGACTTCGCTCTTACGCCAGGCAGAGTTGCTGCATCCTGCCAGCGTTAAAGCTGTCGCAACGAAACACCAGCGCAAAAAAGGCTTCATTTCCCACTCCCGAAGACAACTATTGATGAACGTCCTGTCCCCCGGCGGCTTAACAAGGCGTCCTGCCTGATAATAAGCCCTCCGCCTGCGCGGAGGGCAAATGGCAACCTTACTCGCCTTGCTGTTCAGCAGCCGGGGCTTCCGGTGCCGCAGCAGGCTGAGACTGCTCGGTTGCTTCTTTAATGCTCAGACGGATACGGCCCTGGCGGTCAACTTCCAGAACTTTCACCGGTACTTCCTGACCCATTTGCAGGTAATCGGTCACTTTCTCAACGCGCTTGTCAGCGATCTGAGAGATGTGTACCAGACCTTCTTTACCGCCACCGATAGCAACGAATGCGCCAAAGTCAACGATACGGGTCACTTTACCATTGTAGATACGGCCCACTTCGATTTCTGCCGTGATCTCTTCGATACGACGGATAGCGTATTTCGCTTTCTCGCCGTCGGTTGCTGCGATTTTCACAGTACCGTCATCTTCGATTTCGATGGTGGTGCCCGTTTCTTCGGTCAGTGCACGGATAACAGAACCGCCCTTACCGATAACATCTTTGATCTTGTCTGGATTGATCTTGATGGTGTGGATACGTGGAGCGAACTGAGAAATGTCGCCACGCGGCGCATTAATCGCCTGTTCCATCACGCCCAGGATGTGCAGACGCGCACCTTTAGCCTGGTTCAGAGCAACCTGCATGATCTCTTTGGTGATACCTTCAATTTTGATATCCATCTGCAAGGCAGAGATACCGTCACGGGAACCCGCTACTTTGAAGTCCATATCGCCCAGGTGGTCTTCGTCGCCCAGAATGTCAGACAGAACAACGTAGTTGTCGCCCTCTTTCACCAGACCCATTGCGATACCCGCAACGGCGGCTTTAATTGGCACGCCTGCATCCATCAGCGCCAGAGAGGCACCACACACGGAAGCCATAGAAGAGGAACCGTTGGATTCGGTGATTTCAGACACCACACGTACGGTGTACGGGAATTTGTCTGCTTCTGGCATCACTGCCAGCACGCCGCGCTTCGCCAGACGACCGTGACCAATTTCACGACGCTTCGGTGAGCCAACCATACCGGTTTCGCCCACAGAGTACGGAGGGAAGTTGTAGTGGAACAGGAAGCTGTCAGTACGCTCGCCCATCAGTTCGTCGATGATCTGTGCGTCACGTGCGGTACCCAGGGTCGCGGTTACCAGCGCCTGCGTTTCACCACGGGTGAACAGCGCAGAACCGTGAGTACGTGGCAGTACGCCAGTACGCACGTCCAGACCACGGATCATGTCTTTTTCACGGCCATCGATACGCGGCTCGCCTGCCAGGACGCGGCTACGAACAACGTTTTTCTCGATGGCGTGCAGGATTTCGCCAATCTCGTTAGCGTCCAGCGTTTCGTCTTCGGCAACCAGGGTCGCGGTCACTTCAGATTTGATCACATCAACCTGAGCATAGCGCTCCTGTTTGTCGGTGATGCGGTATGCGTCGCTCAGACGAGATTCTGCCAGTGCAGCAACGCGTGCGTTCAGCGCCTCGTTCACCGCTTCTGGCTGCCAGTCCCAACGTGGTTTACCGGCTTCTTTCACCAGGTCGTTGATGTTCTGAATAACGATCTGCTGCTGCTCGTGGCCAAATACCACAGCGCCCAGCATCTGATCTTCGCTCAGCAGTTCAGCTTCGGATTCAACCATCAGAACCGCTGCTTCAGTACCGGCAACAACCAGGTCCAGCTTACTCTCTTTCAGCTCTTCCTGAGTTGGGTTCAGTACGTACTGGTCGTTGATGTAGCCAACGCGCGCGGAACCGATTGGGCCATTGAATGGAATACCAGACAGTGACAGGGCCGCAGATGCGCCGATCATAGCAACGATGTCCGGGTTAACCTGTGGGTTAACGGAAACAACGGTCGCAATAACCTGAACTTCGTTTACGAAGCCTTCCGGGAACAGCGGACGAACCGGGCGGTCAATCAGACGCGCGATCAGGGTTTCGCCTTCGCTTGGACGGCCTTCACGACGGAAGAAGCCACCCGGGATTTTACCGGCAGCGTAGGTACGCTCCTGGTAGTTAACGGTCAGAGGGAAGAAGTCCTGACCTGGTTTAGCTTTTTTCTGGCCAACTACGGTAACGAATACAGCGGTGTCATCCATGCTTACCATAACGGCAGCAGTAGCCTGACGCGCCATCATGCCGGTTTCCAGCGTGACGGTATGCTGACCATACTGGAATTTACGAACGATCGGATTCAGCAAAATTCTGTCCTTTCTTAAATGTTTGAAAGCACACCTCAGGTGTGCTGACGATTTAACCCGACCTTCTTCGCATCCTCGCGACTAATGACAACCGACACCCCCATGGGTGAAGCCTCTCATTAGCCGCGCGAACCTCTGCAATGAAGATCATTTATAGCAACAATACAATAGTTTCCATTGAATTGCTGCCGTCTGGTTGAAAAAAGGGGCCATCAGGCCCCCTTTTCTGAAACTCGCAAGAATTAGCGACGCAGGCCCAGACGCTCGATCAGCGCGGTGTAGCGTGCAACATCTTTACGCTTCAGGTAGTCGAGCAGTTTACGACGCTGAGAAACCATACGCAGCAGACCACGACGGCTGTGGTGATCTTTTTTGTGCTCTGCAAAGTGACCTTGCAGGTGGTTAATCTGTGCAGTCAGCAGTGCAACCTGAACTTCGGTAGAACCGCTGTCGTTAGTACCACGACCAAACTCAGAAACGATTTTAGCTTTAGCTTCAACGCTTAGAGACATTTTCAAACTCCAAAGTATAAAGAATGTAAGGATGCCGATCTCTAATTCAGCTATCCCATGTACGCCCCGCAGATTGTTAAACAATTTACCAGGCGTTAAGCGGCGATATTCTACTCGTCTCCCCTGCTTATCGCAAGGTGAGGCGTTATCACCGTCACGCTTCGACCGGATATTCGACGACCAGACGACGCGGCGCCACACGCCCTTCGCCATCCATTTCGCCCATACCGATGAATTTCCCTTCGTCACCTTCCGTCACGCGTACCAGGCCCTCAAGCGGCGCCCCCGATGTGCGAACCGGGTTTCCGTTCTTAAAGTAAACGGACGATGTTAAAGGAAGATTAACAACCGGGAAGTCCACTGCCGGACTGTCCATTGGCATCAGCAGCGGGTCCAGCAGATCGGCAGGCGCAACGCCCTGCGCTTGCGCCTGCTCAACCAGGGCGTGCAGATGCTCAAGCGTCACCATGCGTTCGACCGGATATTTGCTGACCGCCAGACGACGCAGATAAATCACATGCGCGCCGCAGCCCAGCTTTTCACCGAGGTCATCAATGATGGTGCGGATATAGGTCCCTTTCGAACAGTGTACTTCCAGCTCGAGTTCATCACCTTCGTGGCGAATGAACAGCAACTCATACACGGTAATCGGACGAGCTTCACGCGGAACCTCAATGCCCTGACGCGCATATTCGTAGAGCTTTTTGCCCTGATATTTCAGCGCCGAATACATCGACGGCACCTGTAGCGTATCACCACGGAAGCTGTCCAGCGCCGCATCAAGTTGCTCCGCGCTGAAGGTCACCGGGCGCTCTTCCACCACCAGGCCATCTGCATCGGAGGTATCCGTGCGCTGGCCCAGTTTGGCAATCACGCGGTAGCGCTTATCCGAATCCAGCAGGTACTGGGAAAACTTTGTCGCTTCCCCCAGGCAGATCGGCAGCATGCCGGTTGCCAGCGGATCCAGCGCGCCAGTGTGCCCTGCACGGTTGGCGTTATAAATACGCTTCACTTTTTGCAGCACGTCGTTGCTGGATGCGCCCTGTGGTTTATCCAGCAACAGCACGCCATGCACGTCACGACCGCGACGACGAGGACGACTCATCAGTCCTCCTTGCTGTCGTCCGCCGGGTTAACACGACGCTCATCGTCATGTTTCACCACGCTGGTCACCAGGTTGGACATACGCATACCTTCAACCAGCGAGTTGTCGTAGAAGAAGGTCAGCTCTGGCACGATACGCAGGCGCATTGCTTTGCCAAGCAGAGAGCGGATGAAACCAGAGGCTTCCTGCAACGCTTTAATGCCGTTCTTCACGGCGTCTTCATCCTGGTCATTCAGGAAAGTAACAAACACTTTGGCGTACGCCAGGTCGCGGGACATTTCCACGCCAGACACGGTGGTCATCATACCCACGCGTGGATCTTTGATTTCACGTTGCAGAATGAGAGCGATCTCTTTCTGCATCTCCTGCGCGACGCGCTGTGGGCGACCAAATTCTTTCGCCATAATAAATTCTCCAGACAAAAAAGGGGCTTAAGCCCCTTTTTAAAATTACTGCCGGGTGGCGCTTCGCTTACCCGGCCTACGCTAATTAATCTTCAGTTGACGAAGATTACGCGATGGTACGCTGAATTTCGATGATCTCGAACACTTCGATCATATCGCCAACGCGAACGTCGTTGTAGTTCTTCACGCCGATACCACATTCCATGCCGTTACGGACTTCGTTAACGTCATCTTTGAAGCGGCGCAGGGATTCCAGCTCACCTTCGTAGATAACCACGTTGTCACGCAGTACGCGGATTGGGTTGTGACGCTTGATGGTCCCTTCGGTAACCATACAGCCCGCGATCGCACCGAATTTCGGTGATTTGAACACGTCACGTACTTCAGCCAGACCGATGATCTGCTGTTTCAGCTCAGGAGACAGCATGCCGCTCATCGCTGCTTTCACTTCGTCAATCAGGTTATAGATGACGGAGTAGTAACGCAGATCCAGGCTTTCAGCATCAATCACTTTACGCGCAGATGCGTCAGCACGAACGTTGAAGCCAACCAGGATCGCGTTGGACGCTGCTGCCAGGGTTGCGTCGGTTTCGGTGATACCACCTACGCCAGAACCGATGATCTTCACTTTCACTTCGTCGGTAGACAGTTTCAGCAAGGAGTCGGAGATCGCTTCCACAGAACCCTGAACGTCCGCTTTCAGAACGATGTTCACTTCGTGAACTTCGCCTTCGGTCATGTTGGCGAACATGTTCTCGAGTTTAGATTTCTGCTGACGAGCCAGCTTCACTTCACGGAATTTACCCTGACGATACAGAGCGACTTCACGCGCTTTCTTCTCGTCACGTACCACGGTGACTTCGTCACCGGCAGCCGGAACACCGGACAGGCCGAGAATTTCCACTGGAATGGACGGACCCGCTTCCAGCACTTCCTGACCCAGTTCGTTACGCATCGCACGAACGCGACCGTATTCGAAACCACACAGAACGATGTCGCCCTTGTGCAGAGTACCTTCGCGAACCAGAACGGTTGCAACCGGACCACGACCTTTATCCAGGAAGGATTCGATTACCGCGCCGCTCGCCATACCTTTACGAACCGCTTTCAGCTCCAGAACTTCAGCCTGAAGCAGGATAGCGTTCAGCAGGTCGTCGATACCGGTACCTGCTTTTGCAGATACAGGGATGAACTGCGCTTCACCGCCCCACTCTTCCGGCATAACGCCGTACTGGGACAGTTCGTTCTTCACGCGATCCATATCGGCTTCTGGCTTATCGATTTTGTTAACTGCGACAACCAGAGGCACCTGCGCCGCTTTCGCGTGCTGGATAGCTTCAATGGTCTGTGGCATCACGCCATCGTCGGCAGCAACAACCAGAACAACGATATCCGTTGCCTGAGCACCACGAGCACGCATTGAGGTAAACGCTGCGTGGCCTGGGGTATCCAGGAAGGTGATCATGCCGTTTTCGGTTTCTACGTGGTAAGCACCAATGTGCTGGGTAATACCACCCGCTTCGCCGGAGGCAACCTTAGTAGAACGAATGTAGTCAAGCAGAGAGGTTTTACCGTGGTCAACGTGACCCATGATGGTCACGACCGGTGCGCGCGGTTCAGCCGCTGCGCCCGTATCACGGTCGCTCATTACTGCTTCTTCCAGCTCGTTTTCACGACGCAGGATAACTTTGTGACCCATCTCTTCGGCAACCAGCTGTGCGGTTTCCTGGTCGATGACCTGGTTGATGGTGGCCATTGCGCCCAGTTTCATCATCGCTTTGATGACCTGAGAGCCTTTCACCGCCATCTTGTTAGCCAGTTCGCCAACGGTGATGGTTTCGCCGATCACAACGTCACGGTTAACGGCCTGAGCAGGCTTCTGGAAGCCCTGCTGGAGAGCGGAACCTTTACGCTTGCCGCCTTTACCGCCGCGAACCGCTGCACGCGCTTCTTCACGGTCAGCTTTTGATTCAGCGTGTTTGTTACCTTTTTTCGCAGGACGCGCAGCTTTTGCACTGCGAGTACGGCCACGACCACCTTCAACTTCGCGGTCGTTGTCGTCTTCTGCCTGACGCGCATGCTGAGACGTGGTGACGTGATAATCGCTGGTATCTTCAGTTGGTTCAGCGGTATTCACACCGTTCTTCTCGTTTTCTTCTGCCATGCGACGCGCTTCTTCGGCGACGCGGCGAGCTTCTTCTTCAAGCTTGCGGCGGGCTTCTTCTTCCGCTTTACGCTTCAGCTCGGCAGCTTCATTTTCACGGCGGGCTTTTTCAGCCTGGGCAGTTTTGGTCATTTCGTCGGTCTGTTGATTGCTCACTTTGTCTTTTTCCGCAGCGTCACGCTTCGCTTTTTCACCGGCGTCGCGTTTCGCTTTTTCTGCGGCCTCACGTTCAGCTTTTAATTCTGCTTCACGTTTGGCAGTGGCTTCTGCCTCACGCTGAGCTTGTTCTTCCGCTTCACGCTGTGCCTGCTCTTCCGCGGCAAGGCGTTCTGCCTCTTGCGGATCACGTTTTACAAAGGTGCGCGTCTTGCGGACTTCAATTTGTACCGACTTGCTTTTGCCACCGGTACCAGGGATGTTCAACGTGCTACGCGTTTTACGCTGTAGCGTTAACTTGTCAGGCGTAGAGCCGTGTTCACGGTTCAGGTGCGCTAACAAGGTTTGTTTTTCTTGCGCGGTCACCGAGTCATCAGCGGACTTCGGGATCCCTGCATCAGCAAATTGCTGTACCAGGCGGTCCACGGAGGTCTGAATCTCAGCAGCCAGCGATTTTACAGTTACATCAGTCATGCTGTTCCTTCCTGCTACAGTTTATTACGCTTCGTCGCCGAACCAGCAAATATTACGTGCGGCCATGATGAGTTCGCCGGCTTTCTCGTCGGTTAAACCTTCGATATCGGCCAGGTCATCAACGCCTTGCTCAGCGAGATCTTCCAGCGTACAAACACCACGGGCAGCCAGCTTGAACGCAATCGCACGATCAAGACCTTCCAGATTCAGCAGGTCATCAGCCGGCTTCTTATCGCCAAGGCTTTCTTCCTGAGCCAGCGCCAGGGTGGTCAGTGCGTTTTTAGCGCGTTCACGCAGGGCTTCAACGGTTGGTTCATCCAGACCGTCAATTTCCAGCAGCTCTTTCATTGGCACGTAGGCCAGTTCTTCCAGCGTAGAGAAACCTTCTTCAACCAGCACAGTGGCGAAGTCTTCGTCAATGTCCAGGTATTTGGTGAAGGTATCGATCGCCGCGTGGGCTTCAGCCTGATGCTTGGCCTGAAGGTCATCAACGGTCATCACGTTGAGTTCCCAGCCGCTCAGCTGTGACGCCAGACGTACGTTCTGACCGTTACGGCCAATCGCCTGCGCCAGGTTGCCCGCTTCTACAGCGATATCCATGGTGTGTTTGTCTTCGTCAACAACGATAGACGCCACATCAGCCGGTGCCATTGCGTTGATCACGAACTGCGCCGGGTTATCGTCCCACAGAACGATATCAATGCGCTCGCCGCCCAGTTCGGTAGAAACCGCCTGAACACGTGCGCCACGCATACCGACGCAAGCACCGACCGGGTCGATACGCTTGTCGTTGGTTTTCACCGCAATTTTCGCACGGGAACCCGGATCGCGGGCCGCCGCTTTGATTTCGATAACTTCTTCGCCGATTTCCGGCACTTCGATACGGAACAGTTCAACCAGCATTTCTGGTTTAGAACGCGTCACGAACAGCTGTGCACCACGCGCTTCAGGACGTACGGCATACAGCACACCACGAATACGGTCGCCTGGGCGGAAGTTTTCACGCGGCAGCATGTCTTCGCGCAGGATCACGGCTTCAGCGTTACCCGGCAGCCCTTCGGATTTGATCTCCAGAGAGATGTTGTCGCGGTTCACTTTCTTCACCACACCAGTGATGATTTCGCCTTCCTGATCGCGGAACTGATCGACAACCAGCGCGCGCTCGGCTTCGCGAACTTTCTGCACAATAACCTGCTTCGCGGTCTGGGTGGTGATACGGTCGAAGGTAACAGATTCAATCTGATCTTCAACGTAGTCACCCACGTTCAGACTTTCGTCTTCAAAACGTGCCGCTTCCAGCGTGATCTCTTTGGTCGGTTGGGTCACTTCTTCAACGATTACCCAACGACGGAATGTATCGAAGTCACCGCTTTTACGATCGATTTCTACGCGAACATCGATCTCTTGTTCGTATTTTTTCTTGGTTGCTGTAGCCAGTGCACTTTCCAGCGCTTCGAAAATCTTCTCACGCGGCAGTGATTTCTCGTTGGAGACGGCTTCAACAACAGCCAAAATTTCTTTGTTCATCGCGGGCTTTTCACCTCAATCCAGACTGTTAAAAGTGGGGAACCAGGTTCGCCTTCTGGATATTACTCAGCGCGAACACTTCATCTTTGCCTTCGACTGTCACCGTGATCATTTCACCATCAACGGCTTTGATAATTCCCTGCCATTTACGGCGGTTCTGTACGGCCATACGCAGAACGAGAGCCACTTCTTCACCGGTAAAGCGCACGTAGTGCTCGGCCGTGAACATCGGACGATCGAGGCCAGGTGAGGAAACTTCCAGGTTGTACGCAACGGTAATCGGATCTTCAACATCAAGAACCGCACTCACCTGGTGGCTGACATCAGCACAATCATCAACATTGATGCCATCTTCACTATCAATATAGATGCGCAGTGTGGATGTACGGCCGCGAACGAATTCGATGCCGACCAGTTCGTAGCCCAGTGCTTCGACCGGCGCAGTAATCATCTCTGTTAATTTTTGCTCTAATGTGGACAAGCCCACCCCCAAGACATAAAAAAAGGGCGTAAAGCCCAGTTATTCTGTAGTCAGATAACAAAAAACCCCGATAAATCGGGGCTTTAGATAACTGAACCCTATAGCCACAACTGTGGCCTGGAGCACTCTCCGAAAGCATTTTTTCAAATCCAGCTACGAAGGCTCTAAGTCTTCACAGTATATTTGAAAAAGAACTTTATAGGAAAGTGGTTGCGGGGGCCGGATTTGAACCGACGACCTTCGGGTTATGAGCCCGACGAGCTACCAGGCTGCTCCACCCCGCGCCTGAAACGTGGCAAATTCTACGCGTTTTGGACAGAATTTGCAAATAATGCTGGGATTTGGTACCGAAGACGGGACGTAAAATCGGCGTTTAGTATATTGATAGTTGACCCCACCTGTCAACCCAACTTCAGCCAGGGCAATAAAAGGGAAATTTTTACAAAAAACGCACACGTCTCTTTCGGTCGTCGATAAAAGATGATTAAATGAATACTCACTTATTTTGCATAAACATGCATCGAGAGCGAAAGCGGCCTCTAATCAGTCAATCAAGCAGGGTTTTATTATATGACGACGATTCTCAAGCATCTCCCGGTAGGACAACGTATTGGCATCGCTTTTTCTGGCGGCCTGGATACCAGCGCTGCACTGCTGTGGATGCGCCAGAAGGGAGCGGTTCCTTATGCATATACTGCGAACCTGGGTCAGCCGGACGAGGAAGATTACGACGCGATCCCTCGTCGTGCCATGGAATATGGCGCAGAGAACGCACGTCTGATCGACTGCCGTAAGCAGCTGGTTGCCGAAGGGATTGCCGCAATCCAGTGCGGTGCTTTCCATAATACGACCGGCGGCCTGACCTATTTCAATACCACCCCGCTGGGTCGTGCCGTCACCGGCACTATGCTGGTTGCCGCCATGAAAGAAGATGGCGTGAACATCTGGGGGGACGGTAGCACCTATAAAGGCAACGATATTGAACGTTTCTATCGTTATGGCCTGCTGACCAACGCCGAGTTGCAGATCTACAAACCGTGGCTGGATACCGACTTCATCGACGAGCTGGGTGGCCGTCATGAAATGTCTGAGTTTATGATTGCCTGCGGCTTTGACTACAAGATGTCCGTTGAGAAAGCCTACTCAACCGACTCCAACATGCTGGGTGCGACGCACGAAGCGAAAGACCTGGAATTCCTGAACTCCAGCGTAAAAATTGTTAACCCGATCATGGGCGTGAAGTTCTGGGATGAGAACGTGAAGATCCCGGCGGAAGAAGTGACCGTGCGTTTCGAACGTGGTCATCCGGTTGCCCTGAACGGTAAAACCTTCTCCGACGATGTTGAACTGATGCTGGAAGCAAACCGCATCGGCGGTCGTCACGGTCTGGGTATGAGCGATCAGATCGAAAACCGTATCATTGAAGCGAAAAGCCGTGGCATTTACGAAGCGCCGGGGATGGCGCTGCTGCACATCGCTTACGAGCGTCTGCTGACCGGTATTCACAACGAAGACACCATCGAGCAGTATCACTCTCATGGCCGTCAGCTGGGCAAACTGCTGTATCAGGGTCGCTGGTTTGATCCACAGGCGCTGATGCTGCGTGACGCCCTGCAACGTTGGGTGGCAAGCGCAATCACCGGCGAAGTGACGCTGGAACTGCGTCGCGGCAATGATTACTCCATCCTCAATACCGTGTCTGACAACCTGACCTATAAAGCAGAGCGTCTGACCATGGAGAAAGGTGAGTCAGTGTTCTCTCCGGACGATCGTATTGGCCAGCTGACCATGCGTAACCTGGACATCACCGATACCCGTGAGAAGCTGTTCAACTATGTTGAGAATGGCCTGCTCTCCGCCAGTTCCGGTAATGGCCTCCCTCAGGTTGAGAACCTGGAACACAGCGATAAGAAATAATCGACAGCAAGTCATGCAAAAGGCGCCCATTGGGCGCCTTTTTTATGCTCTTCGCAGGCCCGGTAAGCGCAGCGCCACCGGGCAAAACGGCGGATGGCGCTGCGCTTACCCGCCCTACAAAAGATCGGATACACAGAATGTACACACGAAAAAAAAGACGTCTTGCGACGTCTTTCTTCTGGAATATTGGTACCGAGGATGGGACTCGAACCCACAAGCCCGTTAGGGCACTACCACCTCAAGGTAGCGTGTCTACCAATTCCACCACCTCGGTACGGAATACTTACTGCGGGATATCGCTGGTTGGCTTAGCCGGTGCAGCTGGCTGAGTTTGCTCAGTTTTTGCTGGCGCGCTCAGATTTTCCCACTCGCTTCCTTTACTGGTCTTGTTGCTGTTGATATTGCCCAGCACCAGACTGATGATGAAGAACAGCGTAGCCAGAATCGCCGTCGTACGGGTCATGAAGTTCGCAGAACCACTTGAACCGAACAGCGTACCGGAAGCGCCTGCTCCGAAGGAGGCTCCCATATCAGCGCCTTTACCTTGCTGTAGCATAATCAGCGCTACGAGAGCGATGGCTACAATAAGGAAAATAACTAAAAGAGCTTCGTACATAATCAACCTGTTCCTTGCGGATTTGCCGCATACCAATGCTTCGACCAATTAGCAGGATTTTGTTTCCCACTGAAGCGGGTGTGAATACTAACCAAAGCGAATCACCTTCGCAAGGGCATTTTCGAGGCATTGTATCAACTGCGGAAAAAAACAGCAAAAAGCCATTCATTGCTTAAAACAAAGGCGGCAAACGCCGCCTTTTTAAACACTTATTCTGAAAGATTATGCAGCTTTGACTGCATCCGCAATGCGGTGCGCAAATTCAGTTACCTGCGCTTCGTCTTCGCCTTCCACCATCACGCGGATCAGCGGCTCGGTACCCGACTTACGCAGCAGGACGCGCCCACGGCTGCCAAGAGTCGCTTCCACGTCTGCCATCACCGCTTTCACGTTATCATTTTCCAGCGGGTCGCCTTTACCCGCGGTGAAACGCACATTGACCAGAATCTGCGGGAACATTTTCATGCCGCTGCACAGATCGTGCAGGCTCATATGGTTACGCGCCATCGCGGCAACAACCTGAAGCGCCGCCACAATACCGTCACCGGTGGTGGTTTTATCGAGCAGGATCACGTGGCCGGAGTTTTCCGCGCCAATACGCCAGCCTTTCTCCTGGAGTTTTTCCAGCACGTAGCGGTCACCCACTTTCGCACGAACAAACGGGATGCCCAGCTGTTTCAACGCCAGTTCCAGGCCCATATTGCTCATCAGCGTACCCACCGCGCCACCGCGCAATTGCCCCTGACGCAGGCCTTCACGGGCAATGATGTAGAGGATCTGATCGCCATCGACCTTGTTACCTTCGTGGTCAACCATGATCACACGGTCACCATCGCCATCCAGGGCAATACCCAGATCGGCCTTTTCAGCCAGGACACGCGCCTGCAAGGCACGCACGTCTGTCGCGCCGACTTCTTCGTTGATGTTCAGACCATCCGGCTCGCAGCCGATAGTGATCACTTTGGCACCCAGCTCGCGGAACACATTCGGCGCAATGTGGTAAGTCGCACCGTTGGCACAGTCCACCACAATTTTGAGGTGTGCCAGGCTCAGCTCATTCGGGAAAGTGCCTTTGCAGAATTCAATGTAGCGGCCTGCGGCATCGACAATACGGTTTGCTTTACCCAGCTCAGCGGAGTCAACACAGGTGATCTCTTTTTCCATTTCCGCTTCAATCGCCTCTTCCACGTCATCCGGCAGTTTGGTGCCGTCGATGGAGAAGAATTTGATACCGTTGTCATAGAACGGATTATGGGAAGCTGAAATGACGATGCCCGCTTCCGCACGGAAGGTGCGGGTCAGATAGGCAACAGCAGGGGTCGGCATTGGCCCCGTAAAGGAAGCTGAAAGCCCCGCCGCCGCCAGCCCGGCTTCCAGCGCGGACTCCAGCATATAACCCGAAATACGGGTATCTTTCCCAATAATGATCTTACGGGAGCCATGACGCGCCAGCACTTTCCCCGCTGCCCAGCCCAGCTTCAGGACAAAGTCAGGGGTAATTGGCGCATCGCCTACGCGCCCACGGATGCCATCGGTACCAAAATATTTACGATTACTCATAGCGTTTGTTTTCCTTCGCTGCCAGTGTGGCTTCCACCACACGCATGGCTTCTACTGTTTCTTTTACGTCATGGACGCGAATGATGTGTGCACCTTGCATCGCGGCAATCACCGCGCAGGCCAGACTGCCGCTCAGACGTTCGCTCGGCCCGACATTCAACAACTGACCAATCATCGATTTTCTCGACATTCCCACCAGCAGTGGCAGGCCGAACTGATGAAACTCTGATAAGCGCGCAAGCAACGCGTAATTGTGTGAGAGATTTTTACCGAAACCGAAGCCCGGGTCGAGCAGCAATTTCTCTTTTGCGATACCCGCACGTTCACAGCGTTCGATATGCTCAATAAAGAAGCGGGTGACGTCGGCAAACACATCTTCATATTTTGGCGCCTCCTGCATTGTCTTAGGCTGACCCTGCATATGCATCAGACACACCGGTAGCCCGGTTTCTGCGGCGGCTTCAATCGCGCCCGGCTCGGTCAGCGAGCGGATATCATTGATAATGTGAGCGCCCACTCTCGCCACTTCACGGATCACTTCGGGTTTGGAGGTATCAACGGAGATCCACACTTCAAAGCGCCGGGCGATAGCCTCCACCACCGGCACCACGCGCGCCAGCTCTTCTTCCACCGAAACCTCCGCCGCGCCAGGCCGCGTTGACTCCCCTCCAACGTCAATGATGGTGGCACCCGCGTTAATCATTAAATTCGCGTGTTTAACCGCGTCGATAAGCGAATTATGCGTGCCGCCGTCAGAGAAGGAATCAGGCGTGACATTCAGGATCCCCATCACATGGGGATGTGAAAGGTCGAGATGCGAGTCCTGGGCGAATAGTTTCATGGTGAAGTCCCTGGGATTAATGTGGTTAAACAGATAAGAAAAACCCCGGAGCAAGCTCCAGGGTTTGAGATACAGACAAACGCTTCAACAGTAGTGACTTACTTGTCGCCCAACTGCTCTGACATGGTGTTGCCCGGGTTTGGCGTACGCGGTTCATCGACCGGACGCGGCGCACGCGGGGTGCCATTGTTGTCAGAATTGTTAGACGCGCCTGGGTCTTCCCAGCCTGCCGGCGGACGCACTTCGCGGCGCGCCATCAGGTCGTCAATCTGCGGTGCATCGATGGTCTCATATTTCATGAGCGCATCTTTCATCGAATGCAGGATGTCCATATTGTCGTTCAGGATCTGACGGGCGCGAGCGTAGTTACGTTCAATCAGCGCTTTCACTTCCTGGTCGATGATACGTGCCGTTTCATCGGACATATGTTTCGCTTTTGCCACAGAGCGGCCCAGGAATACTTCGCCCTCTTCCTCTGCATACAGCAGCGGACCGAGTTTGTCGGAGAAGCCCCACTGAGTCACCATGTTACGCGCCAGGTTTGTCGCCACTTTAATATCGTTCGACGCACCGGTGGAAACATGTTCCGCACCGTAGATAATCTCTTCAGCCAGACGACCGCCGTACAGGGTTGAAATCTGGCTTTCCAGCTTCTGACGGCTGGCGCTGATCGCGTCGCCTTCAGGCAGGAAGAAGGTCACACCCAGCGCACGACCGCGCGGAATAATCGTCACCTTGTGTACGGGATCGTGTTCCGGCACCAGACGACCGATAATCGCGTGGCCCGCTTCGTGATATGCCGTGGACTCTTTCTGCGCTTCCGTCATCACCATGGAGCGACGTTCCGCCCCCATCATGATTTTGTCTTTCGCTTTCTCGAATTCCACCATGGACACCACGCGCTTGTTACCGCGAGCGGCAAACAGTGCTGCTTCGTTGACCAGGTTAGCCAGATCCGCACCGGAGAAGCCTGGAGTACCACGCGCAATGATTGCCGCGTCGATATCTGGCGCCAGCGGTACGCGTCGCATATGCACTTTCAGAATCTGTTCACGACCGCGAACATCCGGCAGACCGACCACAACCTGACGGTCAAAACGGCCTGGACGCAGCAGCGCAGGGTCGAGTACGTCCGGACGGTTAGTTGCCGCGATAACGATGATACCTTCGTTACCTTCGAAGCCGTCCATCTCAACCAGCATCTGGTTCAGCGTCTGCTCACGTTCATCGTGACCACCACCCAGGCCTGCGCCACGCTGGCGGCCTACGGCGTCGATTTCATCGATGAAGATGATGCACGGTGCTGCCTTCTTAGCCTGCTCGAACATGTCACGCACACGAGATGCACCGACACCCACGAACATTTCAACGAAGTCAGAACCTGAAATAGTAAAGAACGGCACCTTCGCTTCACCCGCGATGGCTTTTGCCAGCAGGGTTTTACCGGTACCCGGAGGGCCGACCATCAGGACGCCTTTGGGGATCTTACCGCCCAGTTTCTGGAAACGGCTCGGCTCGCGCAGGTATTCAACCAGTTCACCCACCTCTTCTTTTGCTTCGTCACAACCTGCTACGTCAGCAAACGTGGTCTTGATCTGGTCTTCCGTCAGCATACGCGCCTTGCTCTTACCGAACGACATGGCACCTTTGCCACCACCGCCCTGCATCTGGCGCATAAAGAAGATCCAGACGCCGATAAGAAGCAGCATCGGGAACCAGGAAATGAAGATAGAAGCCAGCAGGCTTGGTTCTTCCGGCGGCTCGCCTACCACTTTGACGTTTTTGGTCAGAAGGTTATCAAGCAGCTTAGGATCGTTCACCGGGATGTAAGTCGTGTAACGGTTACTATCTTTCTTGGTAACGTTGATCTCACGTCCGTTGATACGCGCTTCGCGAACCTGGTCCTGATTGACCTCTTGCAGGAAGGTAGAATAATCCACCTTGCGGCCATTCGACTCGCTGGGCCCAAAGCTCTGGAATACTGACATCAGCACAACGGCAATGACCAGCCAGAGTATTAGGTTTTTCGCCATGTCACTCAAGGGATTAACCTCATATTACAACTGTGTTAAAAACAGCGTCAGGATACTCTATATCCAGTTTCATTCAAACTTTCGCCTGAAATCTACCGGTTATCATTTTCGCCCGGTCGCTACAATATACACTTCACGGGAACGGGCCCGGGAAGAGTCCGGCTTACGAACTTTGACCTTCGCAAACAGGGAGCGAATTTCCTTAAGATACTCCTCGAAACCTTCGCCCTGAAACACCTTCACAACAAAACTACCACCAGGCGCTAGTACATCACGACACATTTCTAACGCTAGTTCCACCAGATACATGGCGCGGGGGATATCCACCGCCGGTGTTCCACACATATTTGGCGCCATATCCGACATGACAACCTGGACCTTACTGTCACCTACACGATCAAGTAGTGCTTTAAGCACTAATTCATCACGAAAGTCGCCCTGAAGGAAGTCGACACCGACGATGGGATCCATTGGTAAAAGATCGCATGCGATGATTCGGCCCGTTCCGCCGATCTGCGTAACCGCATACTGGGACCATCCGCCAGGTGCCGCACCGAGGTCGACCACCGTCATTCCCGGTTTAAAAAGTTTGTCACTTTGCTGTATTTCATCAAGTTTAAACCAGGCGCGGGAACGCAACCCCTTTTTCTGCGCCTGTTGAACATATTTATCGCTAAAGTGTTCCTGAAGCCAGCGGCTGGAGCTGGCAGAACGCTTTTTACCTGTCATTTAACATTTCCGTCCTGGTTCATCGTTGCTTGCCTGTGACGTAAATTTCTACGCAGCTATTTGGCGATATTAGGGAGATGGCGGTAGAATGAACCGTTTTCAATCCCAACGTAAGCAAAAATATACGATGAATCTGAGTACTAAACAAAAACAGCACCTTAAAGGTCTGGCACATCCGCTCAAGCCTGTAGTGATGCTTGGCAACAATGGTTTGACCGAAGGGGTGCTTGCCGAGATTGAACAAGCGCTGGAACACCACGAGCTGATCAAGGTGAAAATCGCCTCTGAAGACAGAGACACTAAAAACCTGATCGTGGAAGCCATCGTGCGCGAAACCGGCGCCTGTAATGTACAGGTCATCGGTAAAACGCTGGTGCTCTATCGCCCATCAAAAGAGCGCAAAATCTCGCTGCCACGTTAAGGATATCCTGAATCGAACACATTTTCTGTGTGAAACGAGGGATTTCTTTCAGCAGGCGAGCAAAATGCCATGCTCCTTGAGTTGATAAAAGGCCGCTATGCGGCCTTTTTCTTTTCTTTACAATGTATCAACATCTTAGTAGAGAAGCGAATTACAGGTATTCAACCTTAATAATTTCGTATTCCACTTCACCACCAGGGGTGCGGATGGTGACCACATCGTCCTGCTCTTTGCCAATCAGGCCACGAGCAATCGGCGAGTTCACCGAAATCAGGTTCTGTTTGAAGTCCGCTTCATCATCACCCACGATGCGATAGGTCTGCTCTTCGTCGTTGTCCAGATTCAGGACGCTGACGGTAGAACCGAAGATCACACGGCCATTATTTGGCATTTTGGTGATATCGATAACCTGCGCGTTAGACAGTTTCGCCTCGATATCTTTAATGCGCCCCTCACAGAAACCCTGCTGCTCACGCGCCGCGTGGTATTCAGCATTCTCTTTCAGGTCGCCATGCTCACGCGCTTCCGCGATAGCGGCGATGATTTCAGGGCGACGCACGGATTTGAGAAAATCCAGCTCTTCGCGCAGTTTTTCGGCACCACGTAAGGTCATCGGAATAGCTTGCATTTGTTATACCTCTTAAACATTCCTGTTGGGAGCAGTGTTCCCTGCTCCAGCCCACCTGAACAGGCCAGAAGCAAAAAGAAAACCGACCCGGGAGCAACGCCCCAGGTCAGCAGCAATTTTTCAATTTGATACGCATTTTACCGCGAAGTTCACTATGGGTCATCGTTTACTTTACAGTGCCATGCACCGTAGTATGACGGTTTGTTTTCGGGTTGTTAGCGCGAGATTATGCGATTTTCCAGTTTTATCATCGGATTGACTACCAGTATAACGTTCACCGTTCAGGCCGCGAATGTTGATGAGTACATTAATCAACTGCCCGCCGGCGCGAACCTTGCCCTGATGGTGCAGAAGGTTGGCGCGCAGGCTCCCGAGATTGACTATCACAGTCAACAGATGGCGCTGCCTGCCAGTACCCAGAAGGTGATCACTGCCCTCGCCGCCCTGCTCCAGCTCGGGCCTGACTTCCGTTTTACTACCACCCTTGAAACCAGAGGTAACGTTGAGGGTGGCGAACTGAAAGGCGATCTTATCGCCCGTTTTGGTGGCGATCCCACCTTTAAGCGCCAGGATGTCCGCAATATGGTGGCGGTACTGAAAAAATCCGGCGTAACAAAAATTGATGGCAACGTGCTGATCGACACCTCCATTTTCGCCAGCCACGATAAAGCGCCTGGCTGGCCGTGGAACGACATGACGCAGTGCTTTAGCGCCCCGCCAGCCGCCGCCATCGTTGACCGTAACTGCTTCTCCGTATCGCTTTACAGCGCGCCAAAACCAAATGACTTAGCTTTTATCCGCGTGGCCTCATACTACCCGGTCACGATGTTCAGCCAGGTGCGGACGCTGGCGAAAGGCTCTCCGGAGGCGCAGTATTGCGAGCTGGACGTGGTACCAGGCGATCTCAATCGCTATACGCTCACCGGCTGCCTGACCCAGCGGGCCGACCCCCTCCCGCTGGCCTTTGCCATTCAGGATGGCGCTGGCTATGCCGGTGCCATTTTTAAAGATGAACTGAAGCAGGCGGGCATAACCTACACTGGAACGCTGCTGCGCCAGACGCAGGTAAATGAGCCAGGCACGGTGATTGCCAGCAAACAGTCCGCGCCACTGCATGATTTGCTTAAGATTATGCTGAAAAAGTCGGATAACATGATTGCCGATACGGTGTTCCGCATGATCGGGCACGCGCGCTTTGGTGTGCCGGGCACCTGGCGGGCCGGTTCTGATGCCGTACGTCAGATCCTGCGCCAGCAGGCAGGTATCGATCTGGGCAATACGATCGCCGTTGATGGTTCCGGTTTATCGCGTCATAACCTGATCTCCCCGGCCACCATGATGCAGGTGTTGCAGTATATTGCTCAGCATGACGCTGAGCTAAACTTTATTACGATGCTGCCGCTTGCCGGACATGACGGCTCTCTTCAGTACCGCGCGGGCCTTCACGCTGCGGGCGTGGATGGCAAAGTGTCAGCCAAAACGGGTTCCCTGCAAGGCGTTTACAACCTTGCCGGTTTTATCACGACCGCCAGCGGGCAACGCATGGCATTTGTGCAGTATCTTTCCGGCTATGCCGTCGAACCGGCTGACCAGCGCAATCGCCGTATTCCACTGGTGCGTTTCGAAAGCAGGCTCTATAAGGACATCTACCAGAATAACTAGCGATGAAACTACTGATAGTTGAAGACGATCTGTTATTGCAGGAAGGATTAGCGCTGGCGCTGGGGAATGAAGGCTACGCCCTGGATTGTGCCGCCACGGCCGCTGAAGCAGATGCCCTGATCCAGAGCGGTGAATACAGCCTCGTGATCCTGGATTTGGGGCTGCCGGATAAAGACGGCGCGACGCTGCTCTGCCAGTGGCGTCGTCGCGGGGTTGAGAATCCCGTCTTGATTCTCACCGCCCGCGATGCCATCGAAGACAGAATTAACGGGCTGGATTCTGGCGCTGACGATTATCTGGTAAAACCCTTCGCCCTTGCCGAGCTACAGGCTCGCGTTCGGGCGTTGATCCGCCGCTATCAGGGCCACAGCGACAACCTGCTGACGGACGGAGATATCACCCTCAATCTGCAAACTCAGCAGGTGCTGCGCCAGTCTCAGCCTGTGGAAGTGACGCCAAAAGAGTTCGCTCTGCTGACGCGCCTGATCATGCGCAGCGGGCAGACCGTGCACCGTGAAACGCTGCAACAGGACATCTACTCCTGGCAGGACGATCCAGGATCAAACACGCTTGAAGTTCACATTCATAATCTGCGGCGCAAGCTCGGTAAAGATCGCATCAAAACCGTACGCGGCGTGGGTTACCGTCTGGAGAGCCAGAAATGAACAGTATGCGCCGGCGATTAATGGTGTTGCTGGCGGTTATTCTGCTATTTTTTCAACTCATTAGCGTTGTCTGGCTGTGGCATGAGAGCCGCGAGCAGATCGGTTTTCTGGTGAACGAAACGTTGTCCGCCAAAGCGCGCAACAACCATGTCGAAAAAGAGATCCGCGAAGCCATTGCCTCCCTGCTGGTCCCTTCTCTGGTGATGGTCGGTTTTACCCTGCTCTTCTCATTCTGGGCAGTCACCTGGATCACCCGACCACTCAACAAACTTCGCGCCAGCCTTGCGAACCGCTCGGCGGATAATCTGACTCCCCTGCCGATGTATTCCGATATGGAAGAGATAGGCGCTGTGACCGCGTCGCTCAATCAACTCCTCGCCCGGCTGGACCACACTGTTCAACAGGAACGCCTGTTTACCGCCGATGCGGCACACGAGTTACGTACGCCGCTTGCGGGGATCAGGCTCCATCTGGAACTGATGGCTCAGTCCGGTTCCCCGCAGGCCACGCCACTGATAAGCCGTATCGATCAGCTGATGCACACGGTGGAACAGCTGCTGATGCTGGCGCGTGCCGGACAGGCGATGGCCAGCGGCCATTACGATACCGTGAACTGGACAGAAACGATCATTGCTCCGCTCAGTCTGGAGCATGAAGCCAAAGAGCATACGGTAATATGGCCGGCCCACAGCGCGCTGACGGTACAGGGGGACGCCGTCCTGTTACGTCTGATGCTAAGGAACCTTCTGGAGAATGCCGCCCGCTACAGCCCGGCAGGCACAACCATTGAAGTGGCATTAACAGCGACGGAGGGCGGTACCCGGGTGAGCGTTACCGATCAGGGGCCGGGTATTGATGAGGCGCACCGCCAGTCGATCACCGAAGCTTTCCGACGTCTCGACCAGCGCTACGGCGGCAGCGGCCTTGGGCTGAGCATCGTACAGCGTATCGTACAGCTCCATCATGGCCATTTAACGCTGGAGAACGGCGCTGAGGGCGGCCTCATCGCCAGCTGTTGGTTACCGGCGAAAATAGGATAAAAAAAAAGCCCCGTTAAGGGGCTTTATACAGGGTTAGTGCTTGTAGATGAACTCGACGCCTTCTTCGTCGTCTTCATCCCAGTCATCGTCCCAGTCTTCATCATCTTCTTCCGCTTCCAGCTCTTCGAGCTGCTGGCGGTGGTAGTCATCCCACATGAATTCGACTTTTTCAGGCTGTTTCGCCTCTTCTGCCTGAACAACCGGATTCTCGATGATAAAGGTCATCACATCCCAGCAGAGATCTTTCACGCCAACCTGGCTGGCGGCAGAGATCAGATAGTACTTATCTTCCCAACCCATCGCGTCGGCAATCGCTTTAGCTTTCGCTTCAGCTTCCGCTTTATCCATCAGGTCGATCTTGTTAAATACCAGCCAGCGCGGTTTTTGCGCCAGTTTTTCACTGTATTTCTCCAGCTCGCCGATAATAATACGGGCGTTTTCAACCGGATCGGAACCGTCGATTGGATCGATGTCGATGAGGTGCAACAGTACGCGACAACGCTCAAGGTGCTTCAGGAAGCGAATACCCAGACCGGCGCCTTCTGCTGCCCCTTCAATCAGACCCGGGATGTCAGCGACCACAAAGCTCTTCTCGTTATCCATACGGACAACGCCCAGGCTCGGCACCAGCGTCGTAAACGGATAATCCGCTACTTTGGGTTTCGCCGCAGAGACCGCACGGATAAACGTCGATTTACCGGCGTTTGGCATACCCAGCATCCCCACATCCGCCAGCAGCATCAGTTCCAGTTGCAGGTCGCGCTTATCACCCGGGGTACCCATGGTTTTCTGACGCGGGGTACGGTTAACGGAAGATTTGAAACGGCTGTTACCCAGACCATGCCAGCCGCCTTTCGCCACCATCAGGCGCTGACCGTGTTTGGTCATATCACCCATGGTTTCGCCCGTGCCCTGATCGATGACACGCGTACCCACCGGCACTTTGATCGTCACGTCTTTACCGCGTTTACCGGTACAGTCGCGGCTCTGGCCGTTCTGGCCACGCTCGGCGCGGAAAGATTTTTCGAAACGGTAGTCGATCAGCGTGTTGAGGTTTTCATCCGCCTCCAGCCACACGTCGCCACCGTCCCCACCGTCACCGCCGTCAGGACCGCCACGAGGAATATATTTTTCACGGCGGAAGCTTACACAACCGTTACCGCCATCACCTGCCACGACCAGAATCGTCGCTTCATCAACAAACTTCATTTTACTCTCCGTAACTCATTCGCCTGAGCGGGGGACTATTACAACCGCTTCATTTTTGCGCCAACGCCCCCAGAGACGATGACCAATGGCGGAATACATCGCGCCCGCAACCACGACAAACGCACCGAGATAACCCAACAGGTTGAGCATCGGCTTGACGAAGACATCGGGCCAGGCCATTGATAACAAATCTGAAAATAACAGCGTAAACAGCGGGGTAAGCGTGATTAAGGCGCTCACCTGTGCTGCCTGCCAGCGCGCCATGGCTTCAGCCAGAGCGCCATAACCGACCAGCGTATTCAGCCCACAAAAAATGAGGCACGCCAGTTGCCAGTCGCTGAGCTGGGTAATTACGCCCGGCTTCGCTAAAGGCAATAATGCCAGTGTACACAAAGTGTACAGCAAAAAGAGGATCTGCTGTGAGGCAAGACGGCGCAATAACACCTTTTGCGCGACGCCATAACTCACCCAGACCGTTGCTGCACCCACCCCAAAAATGACACCCCAGGTGTAATCCGTCAGGCGGGTAAAAATCTCAATCAGGCTGGTGTTAAAGAACATCACCAGCCCGCAAAGCAGCATGCTTGCCCCGATGATCTGCGTGCCGCGCATCTTCTCCTTGAGGATGAATACGCTGGCGACCATCATGCCGACCGGTGAAAGCTGACCAATCACCTGCGACGCTGTAGGGCTAAGATATTGCAGGGAAGAGCTGAACAGAATGAAGTTACCGAACAGACCGCCCGTCGCGATAGCCAGTAACACCAGCCAACGCGGTTTTCGGAAGATGCGCAGCGGTGGCAGCTTACCTTTGACGGCCAGAATGGCGCCCAGGCCTATGCTTGCCATCAGGAAGCGATAAAACACCACCGTCGGTGGCTCCATGACTTCCAGTACCTGCTTCATTGCAATTGGCAGCGCACCCCAGCACATTGCGGTAGTGAGCGCCAAAAGAATACCCATGCCGGCCTGCTGCTTCATGCCCGTTTTCCCTACAGAAAATTTTCCGGGTTTCCAATGTAAAAAGCCCCGCAACACGTTGCGGGGCTTTAATCCGTTACCGGACCGAGAAAACCTTACTCAGCAACGATGCTGATGTATTTACGGTTGTTCGGGCCTTTAACTTCAAATTTCACTTTACCGTCTGCTTTAGCAAACAGAGTGTGGTCACGACCGCAACCTACGTTGGTACCCGCGTGGAACTTGGTGCCACGCTGACGAACGATGATGCTACCCGCCAGAACGGATTCGCCACCGAAACGCTTAACGCCCAGGCGTTTAGCTTCTGAATCGCGACCGTTACGTGTGGAGCCGCCAGCCTTTTTATGTGCCATTTAAATCTCTCCTCAGGTCTTAGGCGCTGATGCCAGTAATTTTCACATCAGTGAACCACTGACGGTGGCCCTGCTGCTTACGATAGTGTTTACGACGACGAAACTTAACGATTTTAACTTTCTCGCCACGACCGTGAGCAACAACTTCAGCTTTGATAACGCCGCCATCAACGAAAGGAACGCCGATTTTGACTTCTTCACCGTTTGCGATCATCAGAACTTCAGCGAACTCAACAGATTCGCCAGTTGCGATGTCCAGCTTTTCCAGGCGAACGGTCTGACCTTCGCTTACTCGGTGTTGTTTACCACCACTTTGGAAAACCGCGTACATATAAACTCCGCTTCCGCGCACATCCTCGTATGATTCAGAGTGCGCTATAAATATTCACAATAGGGCGCGAATATTACGCAAAACGCGAGCCTTTGACAAGTGCTACCATCAATACATGAAGAAAAAAAACACAACACGTACGGTAACGTTTATCTGAGCCGTTTTTTCAGTACAATCAGCAATACTATTTATAAACCGAAACCCTTTGTGTACCCATCTCGTGTGGGATAAACAGGATAAAAAGCCCGGCTTTTGCGATGAATTTAGAAAAAATCAATGAGTTAACCGCGCAAGATATGGCGGGTGTGAATGCAGCAATCCTGGAGCAACTCAACTCTGACGTTCAGCTGATCAATCAGTTGGGCTATTACATCGTCAGCGGCGGCGGTAAACGTATTCGTCCGATGATTGCCATTCTGGCCGCACGCGCGGTTGGCTATCAGGGAAATGCCCACGTCACGATCGCGGCGCTGATCGAATTTATCCACACCGCCACCCTGCTTCACGACGATGTTGTGGATGAATCAGACATGCGTCGTGGTAAAGCCACCGCCAACGCCGCGTTTGGTAATGCGGCAAGCGTTCTGGTAGGCGATTTTATCTATACCCGCGCCTTCCAGATGATGACCAGCCTTGGCTCGCTGAAGGTGCTGGAAGTGATGTCAGAAGCCGTGAACGTTATCGCTGAAGGTGAAGTCCTACAGCTGATGAACGTCAACGACCCGGACATCACCGAAGAAAACTATATGCGGGTGATTTACAGCAAGACCGCACGTCTGTTCGAAGCCGCCGCGCAATGCTCCGGCATTCTGGCAGGCTGTAGCGAAGCTCAGGAAAAGGGCCTTCAGGACTATGGCCGTTACCTCGGCACCGCGTTCCAGCTGATTGATGATTTGCTGGACTACAGCGCGGATGGCGAAACGCTCGGTAAAAACGTCGGCGATGACCTGAACGAAGGCAAGCCAACGCTGCCGCTGCTCCACGCGATGCGCAATGGCACACCAGAGCAGGCGAAAATGATCCGGGAGGCTATCGAGCAGGGAAATGGACGCCATCTTCTGGAACCGGTACTGGAAACAATGGCTATCTGCGGCTCCCTGGAATGGACGCGTCAGCGCGCTGAAGAAGAAGCGGACAAAGCCATCGCCGCCATTCAGGTCATTCCCGACAGCCCATGGCGTGATGCGCTAATCGGCCTCGCGCACATCGCCGTCCAGCGCGACCGATAATCCCCTCCTCATCTCCCTGCTCCCACGCAGGGAGATTCCAGTACACACCAATAAATTACATTTCCGCGTAAGCCCATCGGGTTACAGGCCGCATGTATAAAGCCGTGCCTTATTCTGAATATTGCTTCTCGTAACATGAACTTTTTAGAACACATGTTCGAAGTGAGTATAGTAATGCTGTCTTTTCACACGAAACGACGTGGACGATAACGAACACAAGGACAGCATTATGGATACAAAATTCATCGACTGGCATTCTGCTGACATTATTGCGGCACTGCGTAAAAAAGGAACATCGCTGGCTGCCGAATCACGTCGTCATGGGCTAAGCTCGTCGACGCTGGCAAACGCCCTGACCCGCCCATGGCCGAAGGGGGAACTGATTATCGCGACGGCGCTGGATACGCATCCGTGGGTGATATGGCCGTCACGCTACCACGATCCTATTACCCATGAATTTATCGACAGAACGCGCATGATGCGCCAGGGCAAAACGAAGAAAGCACATCAGGACTGATGCACCAGGATTGACAGGAACAGCAATCCCCCGGCCTGTTATGGCAGGGGGGTGCCGGAACGATTACTCGCCCTTCACACGCTCGATATTTGCACCCAGCGCGCGCAGTTTGTCCTCAATACGCTCGTATCCACGATCGATGTGGTAGATACGATCGACAACGGTAGTCCCTTCCGCAATACAACCTGCCAATACGAGGCTCGCAGACGCGCGCAGATCGGTCGCCATCACCTGCGCACCGGACAGTTTTTCAACGCCGTGGCAAATTACCGTGTTGCTTTCAATCTCAGCATGCGCACCCATACGGATCAGTTCCGGTACGTGCATGAAACGGTTTTCGAAGATAGTTTCCGTGATGAAGCCCGTGCCTTCGGCCACCAGGTTCAACAGCGTGAACTGTGCCTGCATATCCGTCGGGAATGCCGGATGTGGCGCAGTACGCACGTTAACGGCTTTAGGACGCTGCCCGTGCATATCGAGGCTGATCCAGTCTTCACCGATTTCGATATCCGCACCCGCATCGCGCAGTTTCGCCAGCACCGCATCCAGGGTATCCGGCTGGGCGTTACGGCAGACAATCTTACCGCCAGAAATGGCCGCGGCCACCAGGAAAGTACCGGTTTCGATACGGTCTGGCAGTACGCGATACACACCACCACCCAGACGTTCAACGCCTTCGATGGTGATACGGTCTGTGCCCTGCCCGCTGATCTTCGCCCCCAGCGCGACCAGGAAGTTCGCGGTATCCACGATCTCCGGCTCACGGGCGGCGTTTTCGATGATGGTAGTGCCTTCTGCCAGCGTAGCAGCCGACATGATGGTGACCGTTGCGCCCACGCTCACTTTGTCCATGACAATGTGCGCGCCTTTCAGACGACCATTGACGGACGCTTTAACGTAACCCTCTTCCAGCTTGATCTCCGCGCCGAGTTTTTCCAGGCCGAAGATATGCAGGTCAACGGGACGCGCGCCGATAGCGCATCCGCCCGGCAGTGAAACCTGTCCCTGACCGAAACGCGCCACCAGCGGACCAAGCGCCCAGATGGAAGCACGCATGGTTTTCACCAGCTCATACGGCGCTGAGAAGTTGTTCACGTTGCTGGCATCGATCCAGACGGAACCGTTACGCTCCACTTTGGTGCCCAACTGGCCGAGCAACTTCATGGTCGTGTCGATATCTTTCAGCTTCGGTACGTTCTGGATCTCTACCGGCTCTTCTGCGAGCAGCGCAGCGAAAAGAATGGGCAGCGCGGCGTTTTTAGCGCCAGAAATTGTGACTTCGCCCTGGAGACGCGTGGGTCCCTGTACACGAAATTTATCCATCGTTTGCTCTCTTATAAATTCAACCGTGCTGCGGGCGTTTCGCCCTCAGCTCAAAAACCGTTTAGTTTGCGATCGCGTGCCCACTCCTGTGGGGTGAACGCTTTAATCGACAGGGCGTGGATGCGGTTATCCGCAATGTATTCCATCAGCGGCGCGTACACAGCCTGCTGTTTCTTCACGCGACTCATTCCGTCGAACATCTCACCCACAGCAATAACCTGGAAGTGACTGCCATCGCCAGAGACGTGGGCTTCCTGAAGGGAGAGTGCATTCATCAGCACAGTCTGGATTTCATTATTTTCCATGGGGTCTACATCATCTGATAGTGAAAACAAGCTCAACATCTTAGAGCAAAGTGGCGCGGTCTTAAACAAGCAAAAAGCCCCGACGCGTAAACTGTCGGGGCTTTAAGAAGTAACGTACTGAAAAAATTAGCGAGGTAATACGTCTTCGGGCAAATTGTAAAGCTGTGCAAGGGTAATCACGTTATCGCTTACCCCCGTCAGGGTAACGCTGCTCCCCTGCTTTTTGCCCGTGGCCACCAGGTGCGCCAGCAGGGCGATACCGGCGGTATCTACCCGCGTAACGCCATGGAGATCAATCAGCGTCACGCCCTGCATCGCGTTATGGCGAGCGTCCCACAGCGGGTTAAGCAGATCCTGATCCAGCTCTCCCGTCAGCGTCAACGTCTCGCCGTCACGCGCCCAGCTAAGCTGCTGTGACATTACTTCTTCTCGTCCAGGGTAATTTTCTGACGAGAGATGGACTGAAGCTGAGCCGTCAGGCCATCGATGCCTTTAGTGCGCAGCAGATCGCTCCACTCGTTCTGTTTAGTGGTGATCATGCTGACGCCTTCAGCGATCATGTCGTACGCCTGCCAGTTTCCGGTCTGGCTGTTTTTACGCCACTGGAAGTCCAGACGAACCGGTGGACGACCGTTTGGATCGATAATCGTCACGCGAATAGGAATGATAGTGGCATCGCCCAGCGGCTGTTCAGGGGCAATCTGATAGGTCTGCCCGTGGTACATCGCCAGCGCCTGGCCGTAAGCCTGTTTCAGGTATTCACGGAACGCCGCAAAGTAAGCCTCGCGCTGTGCAGGGGTCGCGTCTTTGTAGTAACGGCCCAGCACCAGTGCGCCCGCATACTTGATCTGCACATACGGCAGCAGTTCCTGATCCACCACATCACGCAGATAATCAGGGTTAGAACGGATTTTTGGCTGTTCGTTTTTAAGACGGTCGAAGGTTTTCTTCGCGGCCTCATCCATCAGTTTGTACGGGTTACTCTGATCCGCAGCGTGCGCCGCGGTAAGAGGGGCAATGACCAGCATGGCAACCATTAACAGTCGTTTAAACATGAATGACTTCTCCTGAAATTAATTCGTCGCGCCTGGCGTCGGTTCGACGTTGGTGTGGTCTTCACTCTGCGCAGGGGCATCGTCAGACTTTTTATCATCCCCTTTACTGTTGTAAAGGAACTGACCAATCATATCTTCCAGCACCATCGCTGACTTGGTATCCTGGATTACGCTACCGTCTTTAAGGATAGTCGTTCCCAGCTCAGGATCTTCAAAACCAACGTTAAGGGCCAGATATTGCTCCCCCAGCAGGCCAGAGGTGCGGATAGAAAGCGAGCTGGTGTCCGGAATGTGGTTATAGCGCTCTTCGATATCCATCGCGACGCGCGGCAGATAGGTTTTCTCATCAAGCGTAATGTCAGCGACACGTCCGATAACGACGCCACCAATACGCACCGGTGAGCGCGCTTTCAGGCCGCCGATGTTATCGAAAGTCGCGTAGACACGATACGTCGGCTCGGCGCGAACAGAGGTGATGTCCGCCGCTCGCAGGCAGATGAACAGCGCGGCCAGCAGCGCCAGAAGCAGAAACACGCCAACCCAAATTTCATTTTTTCTCGTTTGCATGAACTCAATTCCCAAACATCAGTGCGGTGAGCACAAAATCCAGACCTAAAACGGCCAGCGACGAATGTACGACAGTACGCGTCGTTGCACGGCTAATGCCCGCCGACGTCGGAATGGCATCGTAACCATTAAACAACGCAATCCAGGTAACCGTCACAGCGAAAACCACGCTCTTGATCAGACAGTTCACCAGATCCATCCGCAGATCGATGGCGTCCTGCATGGCAGACCAGAAGAATCCGGCATCAATGCCTTTCCAGTTAACGCCAACCAGCGCGCCTCCCCAGATACCTACCGCCACAAAGAGGATAGTCAGTAACGGCAAGGAGATAACCCCGGCCCAGAAGCGCGGCGAGATTACCCGGCGCAGCGGATCGACTGCCATCATCTCCATACTGGAGAGCTGCTCGGTGGCGCGCATCAGGCCAATTTCCGCCGTCAACGCTGACCCGGCACGCCCGGCGAACAGCAGCGCGGCAACCACCGGCCCGAGTTCACGCAGCAGCGAGAGCGCCACCAGCATGCCAAGGCTGGTTTCCGCGCTGTAGGTTGTCAGCACCAGATACCCCTGCAACCCCAGCACCATGCCAATAAACAGACCCGACACGATGATGATAAGCATCGACAGCACGCCGACGTTATAAAGCTGCCGCACCAGTAACGGCGCATGCTTGCGGAACTCCGGTTTGCCGACCAGCGCGTTGAACAACATTAATCCGGCACGCCCGAACGTACTGATGGTTTTCAGGCCACGGTGTCCAAGACCCGCCAACGCATTTAACAGCATGAGTGGCTTAACTCCCTATTCCGAGTAAATCGTCATGATAGTCGCCCGCCGGATAGCGGAAAGGCACCGGCCCATCTGCGATACCGTCCAGGAACTGCCGCACGCGCGGATCGCCATTCTCCTGCAACGCCTGCGCGCTGCCGTGGGCGACGATCTTTTTGTCAGCCACAATATAGGCGTAATCAGCGATACTCAGCACTTCCGGCACGTCGTGGGAAACCACCACGCAGGTGACGCCAAGGGCGCTGTTCAGCTCCGAAATTAACTTCACCAGCACGCCCATGGTGATGGGGTCCTGCCCGACGAACGGTTCATCGAACATGATTAAATCGGGTTCCAGGGCAATAGCACGCGCCAGCGCGGCGCGGCGCGCCATCCCACCCGAGAGTTCGGACGGCATGAGTTTCGCAGCCCCCCGCAGCCCCACGGCTTCAAGCTTCATCATCACCGTACTGTGCAACAGCTCAGGAGGAAGATGGGTGTGCTCACGCAACGGATAGGCCACGTTGTCAAAAACGTTCATATCCGTGAACAGCGCGCCCGACTGAAAGAGCATGCTCATCCGTTTGCGAACCGTGTAGAGGCGCGAGCGAGACATCGCCGGGACATTTTCGCCGTCGAAGAGAATTTCGCCGCTGTCAGGGGGGATTTGCCCGCCGATAAGACGCAGCAACGTGGTTTTACCGATCCCTGACGGCCCCATGATGGCGGTGATTTTACCGCGCGGCACGGTCAGCGAAATATCATCAAATATTAACCGGTTGCCGCGAGAAAAACTGACGCCCCGGACATCGACTATATTCGCCATCGTTTGGCTCATTTATGGTTCCTTACTTACCTTGCTTCACGGCTGGCATGAAGCGTAAATCAGCCCTAAACCCCGCATTTTTACAGAATATTCACTATTGGGGTTAGCGAAAGCTGGCATTTGTTTTACTTTTCCGGCGCATAAAGTCAAAATTAGGAATTCGTTACGTCTCAGACTTCATCTGGCGCCAACATTCGTGCGCAGTGGACCAGCGAGTATACCTGAAGAAAGGACTTTTGATGCTTTTAGCAACAGCACTGTTAATAATTGGTTTACTGTTGGTGGTCTACAGTGCTGACCGTTTGGTCTTTGCCGCATCCATTCTCTGTCGACTCATTGGCATGCCGCCCATCATTATCGGCATGACGGTGGTCAGTGTAGGCACATCGCTTCCTGAAATCATCGTTTCTGTTTCAGCCTCGCTGCATGGGCAGGTCGACCTCGCTATCGGCACCGCGATTGGCTCTAACATCGTCAATATCTTACTGATTTTAGGCTTAGCCGCATTACTGCATCCATTTCGCGTGCATTCTGATGTTTTGCGCCGGGAATTGCCGTTAATGTTAGTCGTCAGTCTGCTGGCAGGCTACGTACTTTATGACGGGGTGCTGAGCGTCGGTGACGGTATATTCCTGCTCGCCCTGGCCGTGATCTGGTTGCTTTACAGCGTGAAGATCGCACGTCTGGCGGAAAAACAGGGTAACGATAGCCTCACGCGTGAGCATCTCGCCGAGCTGCCCCGGGAAGGGACCTTACCCGTCGCCCTGCTGTGGTTGGGCGTCGCGCTAATCATCATGCCAATGGCCACGCGGATGGTGGTCGATAACGCGACGGTGCTGGCGAACGCGTTTGCGATGAGCGAACTGACAATCGGTCTGACGGTAATCGCCATCGGCACCAGCCTGCCAGAACTGGCCACCGCCATCGCCGGGGCGCGTAAAGGGGAAGATGATATCGCCATCGGCAATATCATTGGCTCGAATATTTTCAATATCGCGATCGTGACGGGGCTGCCGGCGCTAATCTCGCCGGGGCCGTTTAACCCTATGGTTTTCACACGCGATTACGGTGTGATGCTGCTGGTCAGCGTGATTTTCGCCCTGCTCTGCTGGCGGCGAAAAGAGCAGATCGGCAAAGGCGCAGGCGCGCTGCTGACGGGTGGATTTATCGTATGGCTGGCGATGCTGTACTGGCTTTCGCCTCTTCTCTCTGGGTAAACGGAAACGCATTATGTCGCAAATAGAATTGCAGCCGGGTTTTGACTTTCAGAAAGCAGGCAAAGACGTTCTGGAGATTGAACGTGAAGGTCTGGCGCAGTTAGATCAGTACATTAATCAGGATTTTAGTCTGGCCTGTGAGAAGATGTTCTACTGTGCCGGCAAAGTCGTGGTGATGGGGATGGGCAAATCCGGCCATATCGGACGCAAAATGGCGGCAACCTTTGCCAGTACCGGCACGTCGTCATTCTTCGTTCATCCCGGTGAAGCCGCGCACGGTGACCTCGGCATGGTTACGCCGCAGGACGTGGTTATTGCTCTGTCCAACTCCGGGGAATCGAATGAAATCCTGGCGTTGATCCCGGTGCTGAAGCGTCTGCACGTACCGCTGATTTGCATGACCAGCCGACCGGAAAGCAGCATGGCGCGTGCGGCGGATATTCACCTGTGCGTGAAAGTGCCTAAAGAAGCCTGTCCGCTGGGGCTGGCGCCGACCTCCAGCACAACCGCCGCGCTGGTGATGGGCGATGCCCTTGCCGTTGCGCTGCTGGAAGCCCGCGGTTTTACGCCTGAAGATTTTGCCCTGTCTCATCCCGGCGGCGCGCTCGGGCGCAAACTGCTGCTGCGGGTTAACGATATTATGCACACCGGAGATGAGATCCCGCACGTGAGCAAAGAGGCCTCTTTGCGCGACGCGTTACTGGAGATCACCCGTAAAAACCTGGGCATGACGGTTATCTGCGACGATCTGATGAAGATTCAGGGCATTTTCACCGACGGCGACCTGCGCCGGGTATTCGATATGGGTGTGGATGTCCGAACGCTGGGCATTGCTGATGTGATGACGCCAGGCGGGATCCGCGTCCGTCCGGGCACGCTGGCGGTAGATGTGCTGAACCTGATGCAGTCCCGTCATATTACCTCAGTGATGGTTGCCGATGGCGACCAACTGCTGGGTGTGGTACATATGCATGATCTGCTGCGCGCTGGCGTAGTGTAATGAAGGATAAGACAATGAGTAATGCGGGTGCATCCCTTGCAACCTGTTATGGCCCGGTGAGCGCCCACATGATGGCAAAGGCGGAAAATATCCGCCTGTTGATCCTCGATGTGGATGGTGTGCTCTCCGACGGTCTGATTTATATGGGCAATAACGGCGAAGAGCTGAAAGCCTTTAACGTTCGCGACGGTTACGGTATCCGCTGTGCGCTCACGTCCGGAATTGAAGTTGCAATCATCACCGGGCGGAAAGCTAAACTGGTAGAAGATCGGTGTGAAACGCTGGGCATTACCCATCTCTATCAGGGGCAGTCTGATAAGATGGTAGCTTTCCGGGATCTGCTGGGAAAACTGGCCATTGCACCAGAGAATGTGGCATACGTCGGGGATGATTTGATCGACTGGCCAGTGATGGCGGAGGCGGGTCTGAGCATCGCCGTGGCTGACGCGCACCCGCTGCTGATCCCGCGTGCTGATTACGTTACCCATATTCACGGTGGCCGCGGCGCCGTCCGTGAAGTCTGCGATCTGCTTCTGCTGTCGCAGGGCAAGCTTGATGAGGCGAAAGGGCAATCGATATGAGTAAAACCAGACGTTGGGTTATCATTCTGCTTGCGCTTGTCGCCCTGGTACTGATTGGCGTCAACCTCGCTGACCGCGATGATACGCAAGCGGAAGTGGTTAACACGAGCGACCCGACCTATAAAAGCGATCACAGCGACACCGTGGTCTATAGCCCGGAAGGCGCGCTGAACTATCGCCTCGTTGCTCAGCATGTAGAATATTTTTCAGATGACGGTACCTCGTGGTTTACCCAACCGGTCATGACCACCTTTGATACGGACAAAGTGCCGACGTGGTCTATCAAGTCTGACCGGGCAAAACTGACAAATGACCGTATGCTTTACCTGTATGGTCACGTTGAAGTCAACGCCCTGACCGCTGACGCGCAACTGCGAAAAATTACGACGGATAACGCCCAGATCAACCTGGTCACCCAGGATGTCACGTCGCAGGATTTAGTCACCCTGTATGGCACAACATTTAATTCCAGCGGTTTAAGAATGCGCGGGAACTTACGCAGCAAAAACGCCGAGCTGATTGAAAAGGTTAGAACCTCCTATGAAATTCAAAACAAACAAACTCAGCCTTAAAGTTGTTATCGCCAGCGCGCTGCTGGCGGCCAGTCTTCCCGCGCTTGCTGTGACTGGCGACACCGAACAGCCGATTCATATTGAATCCGATACCCAGTCTCTGGATATGCAGGGTAACGTCGTCACCTTTACCGGCAACGTCGTCATGACCCAGGGCACAATTAAAATCAACGCCGACAAAGTGGTCGTTACCCGTCCGGGCGGCGAGCAGGGCAAAGAGATTATCGATGGTTATGGCAACCCGGCCACCTTCTACCAGATGCAGGACAACGGCAAGCCGGTGAAAGGCCATGCCTCGCATATGCACTATGAACTGGCGAAGGATCTGGTCATCCTGACCGGTAATGCTTACCTGGAACAGCTGGACAGCAATATCAAAGGCGACAAGATCACCTATCTGGTGAAAGAGCAGAAAATGCAGGCCTCCAGCGAAAAAGGCAAACGCGTCACGACCGTGCTTGTGCCTTCGCAGTTGCAGGACAAGAACAACGGTCAGGCTCCGGCACAGAAAAAGAGTAACTAATTCGTTATGGCAACTTTAACTGCAAAAAACCTCGCAAAAGCGTATAAGGGCCGCCGCGTCGTCGAAGATGTCAGTCTGACCGTCAACTCCGGCGAAATCGTGGGTTTGCTTGGCCCTAACGGGGCGGGTAAAACCACGACCTTCTACATGGTGGTGGGCATCGTCCCGCGTGACGCCGGCAACATCATCATCGATGATGAAGATATCAGCCTGCTGCCGCTTCATGCCCGCGCGCGTCGTGGCATCGGCTATCTGCCGCAGGAAGCGTCTATCTTCCGCCGCTTAAGCGTGTTCGACAACCTGATGGCCGTGCTCCAGATCCGTGACGATCTGACCAGCGAGCAGCGCACTGACCGTGCGAACGAGCTGATGGAAGAGTTTCATATCGAACATCTGCGTGACAGCCTCGGCCAGGCGCTGTCCGGTGGTGAACGCCGCCGCGTTGAGATTGCGCGCGCGCTGGCAGCAAACCCAAAATTCATCCTGCTGGATGAACCGTTTGCGGGCGTTGACCCCATCTCCGTTATCGATATCAAACGTATCATTGAGCACCTGCGCGACAGCGGGCTTGGCGTACTGATCACGGACCACAACGTTCGTGAAACGCTGGCCGTGTGTGAGCGCGCCTACATAGTGAGCCAGGGCCATCTGATTGCCCACGGTACGCCGCAGCAAATCCTCGAAGATGAGCATGTTAAGCGCGTGTACCTTGGGGAAGACTTCAGACTCTGATAGGGTAGAGGTTAAGTCACGCCGAACCGGAGAAAAACGCTCTGAACATGAAGCAAGGTTTGCAATTACGGCTCAGCCAGCAACTGGCCATGACGCCGCAGCTACAGCAGGCAATCCGTCTGTTGCAGCTGTCCACGTTAGAACTCCAGCAGGAGCTCCAGCAGGCGCTGGACAGCAATCCGCTGCTGGAGCAAACCGATCTTCATGACGAGGTAGACGCCCAGCAGACGCAGGACACAGAAACGCTCGACTCCGTAGATGCGCTCGAACAGAAAGAGATGCCGGACGAACTGCCGCTGGATGCCAGCTGGGATGAAATCTACACCGCGGGTACCCCTTCCGGGACGCGCGCAGACTACCAGGACGATGAACTCCCGGTCTACCAGGGCGAAACCACCCAGTCGCTTCAGGACTACCTGATGTGGCAGGTAGAGCTGACTCCTTTCTCCGATACCGATCGCGCCATTGCCACCTCGATTGTCGATGCCGTTGACGACACGGGCTATTTGACCGTGACGCTGGACGAGATTCTGGAAAGCATCGGCGATGACGAGATTGAACTGGAAGAGATCGAAGCCGTTCTGAAACGCGTTCAGCGTTTCGACCCGATAGGTGTCGCCGCGAAAGATCTGCGCGACTGCCTTCTGATCCAGCTTTCGCAGTTTGCCAAAGAGACACCGTGGATTGACGAAGCCCGGCTCATCATCAGCGATCATCTGGATCTGCTGGCGAATCACGACTTCCGCACCCTGATGCGCGTCACACGCCTGAAAGAAGAGGTGCTGAAGGAAGCGGTGAATCTGATCCAGTCGCTCGATCCGCGTCCGGGGCAGTCGATCCAGACCAGCGAACCGGAATATGTCATCCCTGATGTGCTGGTGAGAAAACACAATGGCCGGTGGGTCGTTGAACTGAACGCCGACAGCATTCCTCGCCTGCAAATCAACCAGCAATATGCCTCCATGTGCACCAGCGCCCGTAACGACGCTGATAATCAATACATTCGCAGCAACCTTCAGGAAGCACGCTGGTTGATCAAGAGCCTGGAGAGCCGTAATGACACGCTGCTGCGCGTCAGCCGCTGTATTGTCGAACAGCAGCAGGCGTTCTTTGAGCAGGGCGAAGAGTTTATGAAACCGATGGTGCTGGCGGACATCGCCCAGGCCGTCGAGATGCATGAATCAACCATTTCCCGCGTGACCACGCAGAAATATCTGCACAGCCCACGCGGTATTTTTGAGCTTAAGTATTTCTTCTCCAGCCACGTGAACACCGAAGGCGGCGGCGAAGCCTCGTCAACGGCTATTCGCGCACTGGTGAAGAAGTTGATCGCCGCGGAGAACCCCGCGAAGCCACTCAGTGACAGTAAGTTAACCACCATGCTGTCCGATCAGGGTATTATGGTGGCACGTCGTACTGTCGCGAAGTATCGAGAGTCTTTATCCATTCCGCCGTCTAACCAGCGTAAACAACTGGTTTGACACAACCGATAAGGAAGACACTATGCAGCTCAATATCACCGGACATAACGTCGAGATTACTGAGGCTTTACGCGATTTTGTAAACACTAAGTTTGCGAAACTCGAGCAGTATTTCGAGAGGATCAACCAGGTCTATGTTGTGTTGAAAGTGGAGAAAGTGACGCATATCTCGGATGCGACCCTGCACGTCAACGGAGGGGAACTCCATGCCAGTGCGGAAGGGCAAGACATGTACGCGGCTATCGACGGCTTGATTGATAAGCTTGCGAGACAGCTCAATAAACATAAAGATAAACTGAAACAACACTAATTGTCCGGGCAGTTAACGGGTGCAGGACGGCCTGTTGTGAAACACAACAGGCCATTTGTACAGTTAGCGCTTAGGTGAAATTATGATAAACAACGATTCCGCTCTTCAACTGAGCAATGTCCTTAACCAGGATTGTACCCGCAGTGGCGTTCACTGCCAGAGCAAAAAACGTGCGCTGGAAATCATCAGTGAGCTGGCCGCAAAACAGCTGGGTCTGCCGCCGCAGATCGTGTTTGAAGCCATTCTGACCCGTGAAAAAATGGGCAGTACTGGCATCGGCAATGGCATTGCGATCCCGCATGGCAAGCTGGAAGAAGATACGCTGCGTGCCGTGGGGGTGTTTGTGCAACTGGAAACGCCTATCGCTTTTGACGCCATCGATAACCAGCCTGTGGATCTGCTTTTCGCGCTGCTGGTTCCTGCCGATCAGACCAAAACCCACCTGCACACGCTGTCGCTGGTTGCCAAACGTCTGGCGGATAAAACCATTTGTCGTCGACTGCGCTCAGCCCAAAGTGATGAAGAGCTTTATCAAATTATCACTGAAGCAGAAGGCAATCAGGATGAGGCATAATCGGGAAAGGGCCTTCAGTACGGCTGCCCTGAGGAGAAACGGAACATGGTGCTGATGATCGTCAGCGGTCGTTCGGGGTCCGGGAAGTCCGTGGCCCTGCGCGCGCTGGAAGACATGGGATTTTACTGTGTAGATAACCTGCCGGTAGTGTTGTTACCCGATCTGGCGCGGACGCTGGCGGACAGGCAAATCTCTGCCGCCGTCAGTATCGACGTGCGTAACATGCCGGAATCGCCTGAAATCTTCGAGCAGGCAATGAACAGCCTGCCGGAATGCTTCTCGCCTCAGCTCTTGTTCCTGGACGCTGACCGCAACACGCTGATCCGTCGCTACAGCGATACACGTCGTTTGCATCCGCTCTCCAGTAAAAATCTTTCGCTGGAAAGCGCCATCGATAAAGAGAGCGATCTGCTTGAGCCGCTGCGTTCCCGGGCCGACCTGATTGTCGACACTTCCGAAATGTCCGTCCACGAGCTGGCGGAAATGCTGCGTACGCGCTTACTCGGCAAGCGCGAGCGCGAACTGACGATGGTGTTTGAATCCTTCGGCTTTAAGCACGGCATACCTATCGATGCGGATTACGTTTTTGATGTGCGTTTCCTGCCGAACCCACACTGGGATCCGAAACTGCGTCCGATGACCGGTCTGGATAAGCCGGTGGCGGCGTTCCTCGACCGACACACAGAAGTACACAATTTTATCTACCAGACGCGAAGCTACCTTGAGCTATGGTTACCTATGCTGGAAACAAACAATCGCAGCTACCTGACGGTGGCGATTGGCTGTACCGGCGGTAAACATCGTTCGGTCTACATTGCCGAACAGCTGGCCGATTACTTCCGCTCACGCGGAAAGAACGTTCAGTCCCGTCATCGCACGCTGGAAAAACGTAAAACATGACCGTAAAACAAACCGTTGAGATCACCAACAAGCTGGGCATGCATGCACGCCCGGCAATGAAATTGTTTGAACTGATGCAAGGTTTTGATGCGGAGGTGCTGCTGCGCAACGACGAGGGAACCGAGGCAGAAGCCAACAGCGTGATTGCGCTACTGATGCTGGATTCTGCCAAAGGCCGTCAGATTGAAGTTGAAGCCACCGGCCCGCAGGAAGAAGAAGCGCTGGCGGCGGTGATTGCGCTGTTCAACGCCGGGTTTGACGAAGACTAACGTTCGCCATGTCGGCGGGTAGCGCTGCGCTTACCCGCCCTACCTAAGATTATTTCGTTCCATAAACCCTTCCCCACCCAGCTGACGCATCTGGCGCATAATCCACGCCTGGCGGCTTCGCACGTAGCCTGACGGGGCGCTGGCCTTAAAACGCAGCGGGTTCGGCAGCACGGCGGCAAGCAGTGCCGCTTCGGACATAGTCAGCCTGCTGGCGGGCTTGCCAAAATAGCGCTGCGATGCCGCTTCGACACCAAATACGCCGTCACCAAATTCCGCGATATTCAGGTAGACGGTTAAAATGCGTTTTTTGCTCCACACCGTCTCGACGCCCAGCGTCAGCCCGGCCTCCAGCCCTTTTCTCACCCAGCTGCGACCGTCCCATAAGAACAGGTTTTTTACCGTCTGCTGAGAAAGCGTCGATGCGCCGCGGACGCGGTTTTCATGACGTTCATTATGATCCAGCGCCTTCTCGATAGCCGCCACGTCAAAACCCCAGTGCTCCGGGAATTTCTGATCTTCTGCCGCAATGACCGCCAGCCCCATCCACGGCGAGATTGCATCCATGCTGACCCAGTCAGAATGGGCAACATAGCCAAAATCCCCAGAGAGCCAGGCGCTAATCTGCCGCTCTGCCATCACGGCCGAGAACGGGACGGGCAGGATGCTGAACAGCGCAATACCGCCGCCCCAGAACACAGCCAGGACCAGCACAATACGCAGCAGGATCCGTTTTAACCACCCGCCGGGGGAGAATTTACGACTCATTCGGCCAGGACCAGCACTCTGTCCACCAGCTTTTCAATGCCTGCGGCAGCCTCGGCGATGTTCTGCGCCAGCATATACGCTGGCGTGGTGATGATCTTGTTGTCCTCGTCCACCACAATGTCGTCTACCGGACATGGCACGTGTTCGCCGCCCATATCCTCGACAATCTCAGCGGTATCAATGTCGGTTCCGATCGTGAGCCGCAGCGGGAAATCAAAAATTTTCGGCAGCATGGCCGGCGCAATGCAGATAAAGCCCTGCGGCTTACCTGCCGCATGCATCGCCAGCGATAGCGCTTTCAAATCGGGATCGACATGACACGCCGTGCCTTCCGTTGCAAACGTGCTCAGGTTTTTCGCCGCGCCAAAACCGCCCGGCACGATGAGCGCATCAAGTTCAGCGGCATCGGCCTGTGCCAGCGGGTGAATATCGCCGCGCACAATACGCGCCGCTTCAATCAGCACGTTACGGCTTTCCGCCATTGGCTCGCCGTTAAGATGATTAATCACATCTGCCTGGGTTTTATCCGGGGCGAAGCAGATAACGTCTGCTCCCTGGCGCGATAATGCCAGCAGCGTTAATACGGTTTCATGTATCTCTGAACCATCGTAAACACCACATCCGCTCAGCACGACACCAATCTTTTTCATTCTGACGATCCTTCTATGCAACTCGCTGAAGCACATTAAAAATTCTGATTAAAACGCTATGCTTCACACATTTCACTGATTCATGTAACAAACTGTTTAAGATTTGCTATCTTATCTGCGTGCGGCCTCAATTTTCAGGCGGCGTCCATGCGAAAACAACCCACAAAAATCAGGCGCAGCCACGATTTCCCTGGTGTTGGCGCAGTATTCGCGCACCCCGGTATAGCCGGGGTCATTTTTTTCTGGCATCCACCCACGCTTTCAGCACTGCCACATCGTTTTGCCACTCTTGTTTCATCTCTTCGACCCAATCACCTACATTATCTTCCCAGGCAGGTAAATCAGGCGACTGAATCTGTTGGCCCAGCTGCTGGAGATGGCGTAACCCGACAGATCCTGCCGCGCCTTTGATTTTATGTCCCTCTTCGACGATGCCCTTCTGGTCACGCGCCGTCAGGTTGGATTCGAGCACGTTCAGATAGCCCGGCATCATTTTTTCGAACACGGCGAGGCCATCGGTGATCAGTTTTGGTCCCACCAGATCGATATACTGCTCCAGCATGGCGGTATCCAGTATCGTTTGGGCTTTAGCGCTATCAACAGACGTCATGGTGCTCTCCTCTTCATCACAGGTATCCCAGAACTTCTTGATCATCGCCGTCAGGGCGGGTACCGCCAGCGGCTTGCTGAGCACATCGTCCATACCGGCCTCGAGATACTCTTTTTTATCTTTCAACACGTTTGCGGTCAACGCCACCAGCGGCGGCAGCTCGTCAGGAGCATATTTGCGCGTCAGCTCGCGGGAGATATCCAGCCCGGTCATGTCCGGTAGCTGAATATCGAGCAGCACCAGGTCATACTCGCCCGGCGTGAACATCTCCAGCGCGGCTTTGCCGGTCATCGCCACATCCACGCTGTTACCGAGTTTTTCCAGTACCGACCGGGCGACAATAACGTTCAGCTCAATATCTTCCACCAGCAGGACGTGCAGGGCTGGCAGCGGCATATCGTCGTTCTCAAACGTATCTTCCACCTCTTCCGCCACGGCAGGCGCGTGGACGGTAAGCGTAAAGGTGGAGCCTTTACCCGGCTGGCTGGCAACGGTGATATCCCCGCCCATACTTTTCGCCAGACGTTTCGACACCGCCAGTCCAATGCCCGTACCGGTCGCCGGTTTACCGCCGTGGCTGTCTTTAACCTGATAATACATGGCGAAGATCTTATCCTGCTCCTCCTGAGGAATGCCGATACCCGAGTCCTCAACTTCAAAGTGCAGCATGTCGCCTTCGTCATAGCGAATGCGCACCGCAACCTGCCCCTTCTGGGTAAACTTCACGGCGTTGCTGATGAGGTTCCACAGGATCTGCCGCAGACGTGTGCCGTCCGTCACCACTTTATGCGGCAACGGCAGCGTTGGCTCCATCACAAAGCTCAACCCTTTTTGCTGAGCCTGTAAACCTGACAGGTTTTCCAGGTCCGCGAGGAAGCCGGTAAAATCAACCGGCTGGTTGTCGAGCTGAACTTTACGGCGTTCCATCTTATCCATGTCGATAATATCATTGAAGATATTGCCCAGCGTGACCGCCGAGACGTGGATCGTTTTCAGGTATTTTTCCTGCTCGCTGGTCAGCTCGGTATCCAGCAGAATGCGGCTCAGCCCCACAATGCCATTCAGCGGGGTGCGCAGTTCATGGCTGATGGTGGAGATGAAGGTGGTTTTATCCCGGCTGGCGCGTTCCAGCGCATCCTGATAGCGCTTACGCTCGGTGATATCACGGCCAAAGCCCATCAGACCATGACGTTTCCCCACCCGGTCGTAATAAGGCACTTTGCGGATCTCAAAGCAGGCTTTGCGCCCGTCAGGATAGTCCAGCCACTGCTCATAGGTCAGCGAAACGTTATGGCGGAAGACCTTTTCATCCGTCTCCATCACTTTTGCTGCCGCCTCTTCGGAATAGACATCCTGAGGTTTCAGGTGGATCAGCTGCTTTTCGCTTTTCCCGGTCAACAGTTCCATGGCCCGGTTACAGCCGGAGAACTCTTTATCTTCATTACGGTAGAACACCAGATCCGGCGACGCATCGAGGAACGAGCGCAGGAAAGAGGATTGCTGTTCAAGCTGGATCTGCGTCACTTCACGCTCTTTCATCTCAACTTTTAGCTGCTCAAGCGTGGTCTGACGCTCGGCTTCAGCCTTCTCACGGTCTGAAATTTCCTGATTCAGCTGGGCAATGTTGTCCTTGAGCTGGACGTTGAGTTTGAGATCGCGCTCGCGCATCTCTTCCAGCTTATCCACCAGTTTCGATAAACGCTGTCGGGACTCTTCCAGCTGCTCAACCACCACGGAGAGAAAATAGACCGCCCATGGGGTAATCAGCAGGCCAAAGAAAATAGAGCGGATCACGTCGATGCTCTCGACCTGACCATGCAGAACCATGGTCACGGCCATTTGCACGACGATGGCCAGAACGACCAGCGCCAGCGCCAGCAGCATGGAAAAACGCACCAGCCCGAGCTTCATCATCAGGTCGACGTAGTACTGGGCCAGCATTCGAATTTGCTTCATAGAGGATCCCTTCACGACTTTATCGCTCAATAATACTCAAATTCACGGCGAGGCGTTGAAGGTTGTGAGAAAAAGTGCGGGGTGAAACAGGAGATTAGCCTCGCCCCCGGGCAACCGGGAGCGAGGAAGAAGGTTTATCAGGAGCGTTTTAGCAGCATCCAGAGGCTGATCAGGAAGAAACTGGCGCTCGGCAACAGTGCGCCGATAATTGGCGGAATGCCATACACCAGCGTCAGCGGACCGAAAATCTGATCGAGGACGTAGAACACAAAACCAAAGCTGATACCGGTTACCACGCGAACCCCCATCGGCACGCTACGCAGCGGTCCAAAGATGAACGATAGCGCCATCAGCATCATCACGGCCACGGACAGCGGCTGGAAGATTTTGCTCCACATGTTGAGCTGGTAACGCCCCGCATCCTGTCCGCTCGATTTCAGATACTTCACGTAATTATGCAGACCGCTGATGGAGAGCGCATCGGGATCGAGCGCTACCACCCCAAGCTTGTCCGGCGTCAGGTTGGTTTTCCAGGTACCGCTAACGGTCTGCGAACCGGTGATCTGTTTCGGGTTCGTCAGGTCAGATTCATCAACCTGGGATAACCGCCAAAGCTTGTTGTTCGCATCAAATTTAGCGGAGGCGGCATAACGCACCGACTGTAAACGACGATCGTTATTGAAGGCATAGATACTCACGCCGCCCAGTTCATCGTCCCCTTTCACGCGTTCGATATAGACAAAGTTCTGACCATCTTTCGCCCATAATCCCTGCTGCGTGGAGAGCAGTGAACCGCCGTACATAGCCTGAGCACGGTAGTTACGCGCCATCTGTTCGCCCTGCGGCGCGACCCATTCGCCAATCGCCATGGTCAACAGCACCAGCGGGATCGCGGTTTTCATTACCGACAGCGCAACCTGCATACGGGTAAAACCCGATGCCTGCATCACCACCAGTTCGCTACGCTGAGCCAGCATCCCCAGACCCAGCAGCGCACCCAGCAGGGCCGCCATCGGGAAGAAGATCTGCACATCTTTTGGTACGCTGAGCAGGGTATACATTCCGGCGCCCAACGCGTCGTAACTCCCCTGCCCGGCTTTTTTCAGCTGGTCGACAAATTTGATAATGCCCGAGAGCGACACCAGCATGAACAGGGTCATCATGATGGTGGTGAAAATCGTTTTACCGATATAGCGGTCAAGTACGCCAAACGCCTGCATTAGATGGCTCCTTTACGCGTAAACCGGGCACGAAGACGACGCACAGGCACCGTGTCCCACAAGTTGAGTCCGACTGCCAGCAGCAGATACAAACCATTCACGACCCAGGTCCAGATCATCGGGTCAATTTTTCCTTTCCCGCCGTTAGACTTGATTGAGGTTTGCAGCAGGAAGAACACCAGATACAGCAGCATCGCTGGCAGCATCGACAGCACGCGGCCCTGACGCGGGTTTACCACGCTCAGCGGAACCACCATCAGCGCCATCATAAATACGGTGAAGACCAGCGTGATACGCCAGTGCAGTTCAGCACGCGCACGATCGGTATCGGTATTCATTAAGGTGCGCATATCCATCTGCTCAGTATCCGTGGGATCGAGCGCGACGGCCTGATGGCCAATGATGGCCTGGTAGTTCTGAAAATCGGTAATACGGAAGTCGCGCAGCATAGCCGTGCCTTCGAAACGCGTTCCTTTGTTCAGCGTGACAACCTGAGAGCCGTCTTTACGCTGAGACAGCTGACCGGAGTCCGCCACCACCACAGAAGGCCGGGCGTTACCTTTCGGGCGCAGTTGAGCAAGAAACACGTCATTGAAGCGGTTGCCATCGACGCTTTCGATAAACAGCACGGAGTTACCGTCGGTAGCCTGCTGGAACTGCCCCTGCGCCAGCGCCGCCAGCCCCGGGTTAGCTTTTGCTTCCGCCAGCACCTCATCCTGATGACGAGAGGAGGTCGGCCCCGCCCACATGACGTTAACCGCGGCAACAATGCCCGTAAACAGCGCCAGCACCATGGCTGCTTTTACCAGTACGGCTTTACTGAGGCCGCAGGCATGCATCACGGTGATTTCACTTTCGGTATAGAGCTTACCCAGGGTCATCAGCAGACCAAGGAACAGGCTTAACGGCAGGATAAGCTGCGCCATTTCCGGCACGCCAAGCCCGAGCAGGGAAAGCACCAGATTCGTTGGGATTTCGCCATCAACCGCCGCGCCGAGGATCCTGACCAGCTTCTGACAGAAAAAGATCAGAAGGAGGATAAAGAGGATCGCCAGTTGGCTCTTCAGCGTCTCCCGAACCAGATATCTTATGATTATCACTTTAAATACGCCCGTTAAAACTCGTCTTATGCAGGAATTTAGCTTGTTTCATGGCTTAAACGTCATTTATTCTCTTGAGTCGTCGAAATCATCGCTAAGATTAAAAAACCCGGCGGATTCGCGCTTCATGACATTTATTGACGTGTCGAAACCGTAGTAACGTAAGATTAACACGAAGTCACCACAACGGCGGACATGAGTTACGAAAGGTTTCAATTCTATCCGTAGCCGCCGCCGTTGTCTTTAAGATTCAGGAGCGTAGTGCATGGAGTTCAGTGTAAAAAGCGGTAGCCCGGAGAAACAGCGGAGTGCCTGCATCGTTGTGGGCGTCTTTGAACCACGCCGACTCTCCCCGATCGCCGAGCAACTCGATAAAATCAGCGACGGCTATATCAGCGCCCTGCTGCGCCGTGGCGAACTGGAAGGCAAACCAGGGCAGACCCTGTTGCTGCACCATGTTCCGAACGTCCTGTCCGAGCGTATTCTGCTGATTGGCTGTGGTAAAGAACGTGAGCTTGATGAGCGCCAGTACAAGCAGGTTATTCAGAAAACCATTAATACACTGAATGATACTGGTTCGATGGAAGCCGTCTGCTTCCTGACGGAGCTGCACGTTAAGGGCCGCAACACGTACTGGAAAGTGCGTCAGGCCGTCGAAACCGCAAAAGAGAGCCTCTACAGCTTTGATCAGCTGAAGACCACCAAAAGCGAGCCGCGTCGCCCGCTGCGTAAAATGGTCTTTAACGTGCCAACCCGTCGCGAGCTGACCAGCGGCGAGCGCGCCATTCAGCACGGTCTGGCCATTGCCGCCGGTATTAAAGCGGCAAAAGATCTTGGCAATATGCCGCCAAACATCTGTAACGCCGCGTACCTGGCGTCTCAGGCGCGCCAGCTGGCTGACGCGTACAGCAAGAACGTCATCACCCGCGTTATCGGCGAACAGCAGATGAAAGAGCTGGGGATGCACTCTTATCTGGCGGTCGGTAACGGTTCCCAGAACGAATCCCTGATGTCGGTCATTGAGTACAAGGGCAATCCGTCAGAGGATGCGCGACCCATCGTGCTCGTCGGTAAAGGGCTGACCTTCGACTCCGGCGGTATCTCCATCAAGCCTTCAGAAGGCATGGATGAGATGAAATACGACATGTGCGGCGCGGCGGCGGTTTACGGCGTCATGCGCATGGTCGCGGAACTTCAGTTGCCCATCAACGTGATCGGCGTGCTGGCGGGCTGCGAAAACATGCCTGGCGGCCGCGCTTATCGTCCGGGTGATGTGCTGACCACCATGTCCGGCCAGACCGTTGAGGTGCTGAACACCGACGCCGAAGGCCGTCTGGTGTTGTGTGACGTGCTGACCTACGTTGAGCGTTTCGAACCTGAAGCGGTGATTGACGTGGCTACCCTGACCGGCGCCTGCGTGATCGCGCTGGGCCATCACATCACCGGCCTGATGTCGAACCACAACCCGCTGGCGCATGAGCTGATCGGCGCGTCCGAGCAGGCCGGCGACCGCGCGTGGCGTCTGCCGCTGGGGGACGAGTTCCAGGAACAGCTGGAGTCTAACTTCGCAGACATGGCGAACATCGGCGGTCGTCCTGGCGGAGCAATTACCGCGGGCTGCTTCCTGGCGCGCTTTACCCGCAAGTACAACTGGGCGCACCTGGACATCGCGGGGACCGCATGGCGCTCCGGTAAAGCCAAAGGCGCGACCGGACGTCCGGTGGCGCTGCTGTCGCAGTTCCTGCTCAATCGTGCGGGTTTTAACGGCGACGAGTGATGTAAAACGCCGGGTGGCGGCTACGCCTTACCCGGCCTACACGCCACTCAACCGTAGGCCGGGTAAGCGAAGCGCCACCCGGCTTTGCATTTAAATCCACGACAAGAAGCCCCATATATGAAGAATGCAACGTTCTACCTTCTGGACAATGACACCCATCGGGATGGCCTCAGCGCCGTTGAACAGCTGGTGTGTGAAATTGCCGCAGAACGTTGGCGCGCAGGTAAACGCGTCCTGATTGCCTGTGAAGATGAGCAGCAGGCGATTCGCCTGGATGAAGCGCTATGGGCGCGCCCGCCGGAGAGTTTTGTTCCGCATAACCTGTCGGGCGAAGGTCCACGCGGCGGGGCACCGGTGGAGATTGCCTGGCCGCAAAAACGCAACAGCAGCGCGCGCGACATTCTCATTAGCCTGCGGACAGACTTTGCAGATTTTGCCACCGCTTTCACAGAAGTGGTAGACTTTGTCCCTTACGAAGAATCCTTGAAACAACTGGCGCGCGAACGCTACAAAGCGTACCGCCTGGCCGGTTTTAACCTGAATACGGCAACCTGGAAATAATGGAAAAGACATATAACCCACGCGATATCGAACAGCCGCTTTACGAGCACTGGGAACAGCAGGGCTATTTCAAGCCTAACGGCGACGAAAGCAAAGAGTCCTTCTGCATCATGATCCCGCCGCCGAACGTCACCGGCAGTTTGCATATGGGGCATGCTTTCCAGCAGACCATCATGGATACCATGATCCGCTACCAGCGCATGCAGGGCAAAAATACCCTGTGGCAGGCGGGGACTGACCACGCGGGTATCGCGACCCAGATGGTGGTTGAGCGTAAAATTGCCGCTGAAGAGGGTAAAACCCGCCACGACTACGGTCGCGACGCGTTCATCGACAAAATCTGGCAGTGGAAGGCAGAATCCGGCGGCACCATTACCCGTCAGATGCGCCGTCTCGGCAACTCCGTAGACTGGGAGCGCGAGCGCTTCACCATGGACGAAGGCCTGTCCAACGCCGTGAAAGAAGTCTTTGTGCGCCTGTACAAAGAAGACCTGATTTATCGTGGCAAGCGCCTGGTCAACTGGGACCCGAAACTGCGCACCGCCATCTCTGACCTGGAAGTGGAAAACCGCGAGTCTAAAGGCTCCATGTGGCACATCCGCTATCCGCTGGCCGACGGCGCAAAAACCGCCGACGGTAAAGATTACCTGGTGGTGGCGACCACCCGTCCGGAAACCCTGCTGGGCGATACCGGCGTGGCCGTTAACCCGGAAGATCCGCGTTATAAAGATCTGATCGGCAAATTCGTGGTGCTGCCGCTGGTGAACCGCCGTATTCCGATTGTGGGCGACGAACACGCCGACATGGAAAAAGGCACCGGCTGCGTGAAAATCACCCCGGCGCATGACTTCAACGACTATGAAGTCGGTCGTCGTCATCAACTTCCGATGATCAACATTCTGACCTTCGACGGCGATATCCGCGAAAGCGCAGAAGTGTATGACACTAAAGGCAACGAATCCGACGTTTATTCCAGCGACATCCCGGCTGAGTTCCAGAAGCTGGAGCGCTTTGCCGCGCGTAAAGCCATCGTAGCCGCCGTTGACGCACTCGGCCTGCTGGAAGAGATTAAACCTCACGATCTGACCGTGCCGTACGGCGACCGTGGCGGCGTGGTTATCGAGCCAATGCTGACCGACCAGTGGTACGTGCGTGCCGACGTGCTGGCGAAACCGGCTGTGGAAGCGGTTGAGAACGGCAGCATTCAGTTCGTGCCGAAGCAGTACGAAAACATGTACTTCTCCTGGATGCGCGATATTCAGGACTGGTGTATTTCCCGTCAGCTGTGGTGGGGTCACCGTATCCCGGCGTGGTACGACAACGAAGGCAATGTCTACGTTGGCCGCACCGAAGAGGAAGTGCGTCAGGAAAACAACCTGGGCGCTGACGTTGCCCTGCGCCAGGACGAAGACGTGCTGGATACCTGGTTCTCCTCCGCACTGTGGACCTTCTCTACCCTCGGCTGGCCGGAAAACACCGACGCGCTGCGTCAGTTCCATCCAACCAGCGTGATGGTATCCGGCTTCGACATCATCTTCTTCTGGATCGCCCGCATGATCATGATGACCATGCACTTCATCAAAGACGAAGACGGCAAGCCGCAGGTTCCGTTCCATACCGTCTACATGACCGGCCTGATCCGCGACGACGAAGGCCAGAAGATGTCCAAATCCAAGGGTAACGTTATCGACCCGCTGGATATGGTGGACGGTATCTCTCTGGAAGAGCTGCTGGAAAAACGTACCGGCAACATGATGCAGCCGCAGCTGGCGGAGAAAATCCGCAAGCGTACCGAGAAGCAGTTCCCGAACGGGATCGAATCTCACGGTACCGACGCCCTGCGCTTCACCCTGGCGGCGCTGGCCTCCACCGGTCGTGACATCAACTGGGATATGAAGCGTCTGGAAGGTTACCGTAACTTCTGTAACAAGCTGTGGAACGCCAGCCGCTTCGTGCTGATGAACACCGAAGATCAGGATTGCGGCTTTAACGGCGGCGAAATGACCCTGTCTCTGGCAGACCGCTGGATCCTGGCGGAATTTAACCAGACGGTGAAAGCATTCCGCGACGCGCTGGACAGCTACCGCTTCGACATCGCGGCAGGCATCCTGTACGAATTCACCTGGAACCAGTTCTGCGACTGGTACCTGGAGCTGGCGAAGCCGGTCATGAACGGCGGTTCTGAAGCGGAACTGCGCGGCACGCGTAATACGCTGATTACCGTTCTGGAAGGTCTGCTGCGCCTTGCGCACCCGATCATTCCGTTCATCACCGAAACCATCTGGCAGCGCGTGAAGGTGATTGCCGGTATTAATGCCGATACCATCATGCTCCAGCCGTTCCCGGCATTCGACGCCGCGAAAGTGGATGAAGCCGCGTCTGCGGATACCGAGTGGCTGAAGCAGGCGATCGTTGCGGTACGTAACATCCGCGCGGAAATGAACATCGCTCCGGGTAAACCACTGGAGCTGCTGCTGCGCGGTTGCAGCGAAGCTGCCGTTCGTCGCGTCACCGAGAACAACACCTTCCTGAAAACCATGGCGCGTCTGGAAAGCATCACCGTGCTGCCTGCCGATGACAAAGGTCCGGTTTCCGTGACCAAAATCATCGACGGCGCGGAGCTGCTGATCCCGATGGCGGGCCTGATCGACAAAGATGCGGAGCTGGCGCGTCTGGCGAAAGAAGTGGCGAAAGTCGACGTGGAAATTGGCAAAATCGAAAGCAAACTGGCGAACGAGGGCTTTGTGGCCCGCGCGCCGGAAGCGGTCATCGCCAAAGAGCGTGAGCGTCTGGTTGCCTTCGCCGATGCGAAGACCAAACTGATCGAGCAGCAGGCGGTTATCGCGGCGCTGTAATGCTTTTACCCCTTACGCTTCAGGGCGTAAGGGGTATCCTTCCTGAAAACTCCTCGCTTGCACTCCCCTTTCTGCGGTGCTATTAACAGCAGTTGTGTGTCAATTTTTGTCATGAGTAATGCTATGAGCGTGATTACCCCCGTCGCGACGACAATGCGTCGGATCACTGAGCAGGACAACCCGGCTATCGCCGCCGTTATCCGCACGGTTTCTGCCGAATATGGCCTGACCGCCGACAAAGGCTACACCGTGGCCGACCCAAATCTGGACGAACTTTTTCAGCTGTACAGCCAGCCGGGCCATGCCTACTGGGTCATCGAGCAGGACGGCCAGGTCGTGGGCGGCGGCGGCATTGCCCCACTGCTTTGCAGCGAGCCGGATATCTGTGAACTCCAGAAAATGTATTTCCTGCCAACGATACGCGGACAAGGCCTGGCGAAAAAGCTGGCGCTGGTCGCCCTGGAACATGCACGCTCACAGGGCTTTAAACGTTGCTACCTTGAAACCACCGCTTTCCTTAAAGAGGCCATTGGCCTGTATGAACATCTCGGCTTTGAGCATATTGATGCGCCACTGGGCTGCACGGGCCACGTGGACTGCGAAGTCAGGATGCTGAAAAATCTGTAAGTTTTGTTCCTGCCGTCTTCTGTTAAGCGTCTGTAAACTGAATGCTCTACACTCACAGTTCACACCAAAACAGGGGAAATGCGATGTCGAAGATAAAAAGCTACGCCGCACCGCAGGCGGGTGCAGAACTTGAGCTGTACGAGTACGATGCGGGCGAACTAAAAGCGGAAGACGTCGAAGTACAGGTTGATTACTGCGGGATCTGCCACTCAGATCTCTCGATGATCGACAATGAATGGGGCTTCTCCAGCTATCCGCTGGTGGCCGGGCACGAAGTCATTGGCCGCGTCGTGGCGCTCGGCAGCGCCGCGCAGGACAAAGGGCTGAAAGTGGGCCAGCGCGTGGGTATCGGCTGGACGGCACGCAGCTGCAGCCACTGCGACGCCTGTATCAGCGGCAATCAGATCAACTGCCTTGAGGGCGCAACGCCGACCATCCTGAACAAGGGCGGTTTCGCCGATAAGCTGCGCGCCGACTGGCAATGGGTTATCCCGCTGCCGGACAGCATTGATATTGAATCCGCAGGTCCGCTGCTGTGTGGCGGTATCACCGTCTTTAAACCGCTGCTGATGCATCACGTCACCGCCACCAGCCGCGTGGGCGTGATCGGGATTGGCGGTCTGGGCCATATCGCCATCAAGCTGCTGCACGCGATGGGCTGTGAAGTCACGGCGTTTAGCTCTAACCCGGCGAAAGAGCAGGAAGTGCTGGCGATGGGTGCGGATAAAGTGGTAAACAGTCGCGATCCCCAGGCGCTCACCGCTCTGGCAGGCCAGTTTGACCTGATCATCAACACCGTGAACGTCGATCTCGACTGGCAGCCGTACTTTGAAGCCCTGGCCTACGGCGGTAACTTCCACACCGTGGGTGCGGTGATGAAGCCGCTGCCGGTTCCGGCGTTTACCCTGATCGGCGGGGATCGCAGCGTGTCAGGCTCCGCGACCGGTACACCGTACGAGCTGCGCAAGCTGATGAAGTTTGCCGGACGCACAAAAGTGGCACCGACCACCGAACTGTATCCGATGTCAAAAATCAACGAAGCGATCCAGCACGTGCGCGACGGCAAAGCCCGCTACCGCGTGGTGTTGAAAGCGGATTTCTGATGTGAGATTGCCGGGGAATGTGCGGCCTGATGCCCTCACCCCAACCCTCTCCCACAGGGAGAGGGCGCAAACACTAAAAACGGTAACGGTTGTTACCGTTTTGCATCTACCATAGTCTTAAACACTTCCGCCACCGCGACCGCTCCCGGATCCATCACCCCGTCCAGATTCTCTTTATTCACGTACGACGAGCGTCCCGCGCCGGCTTTCGCCATTTTCGCCGTTGCTTCAGCCCCTTGCTGCGCGGCCTGCGCTGCCGCCTGAATATTGCCTTTCTGTAACGCCTCCAGCGCCGGTTGCAGGGCATCGATCAGCGTACGATCGCCGAGATCTGCACCGCCATACTGCTTCATCTGCGCCAGTCCGCTCAGCAATGCTTCAGGTAGCGGCTGTCCATCGTGAAGCTTTTGTCCTGCCGCAGTGAAGAAGATCGACATCAACACCCCACTCGATCCGCCCATCACCGTTGCCAGCCGCTCGCCAACCAGCAGGAGGAATGTCGGCACGTCGTTAAGGGGCAGGTTGTTCTCCTCAAGTCGCTGCGCAATATCCCGCGCCCCTTGCGCAAAGGTGGAGCCCGTATCGCCATCGCCTACTTTGGCATCCAGCGCGTTAAGGCGATTTTCCAGCTGGATCAATGTTTTCGTTACCGAGGCGACGGCCTCGCTCACCTGCGGATTGTCCGACGGGGTATATTCCACGCGATCATGAAGGGCGCTATGGGGGACGGTACGCAGGGGCGCGAACGCGACGGGCTTCTGCCAGCCCAGCGTCTCGACCTCGGCGTGAATCGCCTTCTCGAAGAAATCGTTGAGCTTTAACAGCGTTAGCGAAAAGCCTTTCATATCCAGCGCACTCACCAGCGGCGCCGGGCCAATCAGATACGCAATGTTCTCTTTCAACGCCGAATGCGCCAGCTCTTTGGTGAGCAGAGCCATCTCCAGCGCTGACACGCCGCCGAGGTTGTTGATCAGCACCGCAAAGCGCCCGTCACCCGCCTGGGCTTTTAGCGGCGTCACCAGCGTATCGATAATCGCTCTGCTGTTTTGCGTATCCACCACCGATGCCCCCGGCTCGCCGTGAATCCCCAGCCCCAGCTCCACGTGGCCTTGCCTGATGCGCCCTTCTTCATCATCGCTACCCGGCAGGTTACAGGTTTGCATCGCAACCCCCAGGCTCCAGAGGTTATCGCAGGCCTGTTGTGCAATATCCCGCACGTCGTTTAGCGATTTCCCCTGTTCTGCCGCATATCCCGCAATCTTATGCACCAGCGCCGTTCCCGCGATACCACGCGGCTGCTTGTTATCCGGTAGGGCGATATCATCCGCCACGATAACCATCTCGACCTTCAGGCCGTAGCGTTTGGCTTTTTCCGCCGCCAGGCCAAAGTTAAGCCGGTCACCGGTGTAGTTTTTCACAATCAGCAGGCAGCCACGATCGCCCGTCACCGCCACAATGGCATTGAGGACCGCATCCACGCTTGGGGAAGCGAACAGATCGCCACATACCGCTGCGGTAAGCATGCCTTTACCGACGAACCCGGCATGTGCCGGTTCATGGCCGGAGCCGCCACCGGAGATCACCGCCACGCGGCTTTTATCCCAGTCGCCGCGAGCCACCACGCGGATGGCCGGATCGATATCCAGTTTGACGAGATTACCGTGCGGCGCGGAGAGAAGTATGCCTTCAATGGCATCGTTGACAAGCTGTTTGCGGTCGTTAAAAAAGAATCTGGACATAGTTTCCCAAAATTTTGTTTACCGTATGCAAAAGCATAGTCCGCACTGGATAATGCGCCGCAAAGTGAGGAATTTACGCAGACATTTTGCCGTCAGGTTGCCTATACTCCACCCAGGACTACGAGAGGACGTGCATCATGAGTACACCATTGTTAATCGCCAGGACGCTGGAAAAAGAGCTGTTTTTACTGCCCGCGATGGCGAACCGTCATGGCCTGATCACCGGCGCGACCGGGACGGGGAAAACCGTTACCCTGCAAAAGCTGGCTGAGTCGTTGTCAGAGACTGGCGTGCCGGTTTTTATGGCTGACGTGAAGGGCGATTTAACCGGGGTGGCTCAGGAAGGCGCAGCGTCAGAAAAACTCCTCGAGCGCCTGAAAAATATCGGCATCACGGACTGGACGCCGCACGGTAATCCGGTGGTGGCCTGGGATATCTTCGGCGAAAAAGGCCATCCGGTGCGCGCCACCGTCTCCGACCTCGGCCCGCTGCTGCTGGCCCGTCTGCTTAACCTCAACGACGTGCAGTCCGGGGTACTGAACATTATCTTCCGTATCGCCGACGATCAGGGGCTACTGCTGCTCGACTTCAAAGATCTGCGCGCCATCACCCAGTACATTGGCGATAACGCCAAATCCTTCCAGAACCAGTACGGCAATATCAGCAGCGCCTCGGTGGGCGCCATTCAGCGCGGGCTCCTGACGCTGGAGCAACAGGGGGCCGAACACTTCTTCGGCGAGCCAATGCTGGATATCAAAGACTGGATGCGTACCGACAGCAGCGGCAAAGGCATCATCAACATTTTGAGCGCAGAGAAGCTCTACCAGATGCCGAAGCTTTACGCCGCCAGCCTGCTGTGGATGCTCTCTGAACTGTACGAACAACTGCCGGAAGCAGGCGATCTGGAAAAACCCAAACTGGTGTTCTTCTTTGACGAAGCGCACCTGTTGTTTAACGACGCGCCGCAGGTGCTGCTGGATAAAATTGAACAGGTTATCCGCCTGATCCGCTCCAAAGGCGTCGGGGTCTGGTTTGTGTCGCAAAACCCGTCGGATATTCCGGACAACGTACTGGGGCAGTTGGGTAACCGCGTGCAGCACGCCCTGCGCGCCTTTACGCCGAAAGATCAGAAAGCGGTGAAAGCCGCGGCGCAAACCATGCGCGCCAATCCGGCCTTTGATACCGAAACCGCCATTCAGGCGCTGGGTACCGGTGAAGCGCTGATTTCGTTCCTCGATGCAAAAGGCAGCCCGACAGTTGTCGAGCGTGCGATGGTGATTGCGCCCTGCTCGCGCATGGGGCCGGTAACGGACGATGAACGCAACGGCCTGATTAATCACTCCCCGGTGTACGGAAAGTACGAAGACGAAGTAGATCGCGAATCCGCGTTCGAAATGCTGCAAAAAGGGGTGCAGGCGACTGCCGAATCGCAGGATGCCCCTGCCGCAAAAGGGCAATCTGTTGCCGTGGACGACGGCATTCTCGGCGGGCTGAAAGATATTCTGTTCGGCAGCACCGGGCCACGCGGCGGCAAACGCGATGGCGTGGTTCAGACCATGGCAAAAAGCGCGACGCGTCAGATTACCAACCAGATAGTACGCGGCATGCTGGGAAGTCTGCTAGGCGGCCGTCGCCGGTAGCGGGGAAACCCACGGGCGGCCAAGCGCCGACCCCTGTACGCCGTTCTCCTGTAGATAGCGGTCGATTTCCAGCATCCCCGTCCAGCGGTTCTCACACCAGAGCGGTGCCAGAAGCGTTGGGCGGCGGGCGCTGGCCGAGATGCGGTGGTAAACAATCTCCGGAGGCGTGTGGCGAATCATCTCCCCCGCCGTCACCGTATAGTCGTCGAGTTCGATACCACTTAACCGCCCCGCTTCCCATGCTTTCGCCATTATGCTGCCCTTCACGATATGCAGCGGATGCAGCTTAATGCCATCCACGCCGGTCTCGACGACTTTTTCCAGCGTTTCCAGCCCGTGCTGCTGCCCTTCTCCTGGCAAGCCGACAATCAGATGCGAGCAGACTTTTAATCCACGCTCACGGGCGAGACGCGTGGTGCGCTGGTAGCAGGCGAAATCATGCCCGCGATTGATACGGTGCAGGGTTTTGTCATGCGCGGTCTGCAAGCCCAGCTCCAGCCAGATCTCGTAGCCCTTCTCTTTGTACTCACTAAGTAATTCCAGCACGGCCTCCGGCACGCAGTCCGGACGCGTCCCCACGCACAGCCCGACAATGTTCGCTTGAGCAACCGCCTGCTGATACATCGAGCGCAGCACCTGCACCTCAGCCCACGTGCTGGTGTAGGCCTGGAAATAGGCCAGATACTGCTTCGCGCGATTCACCAGACTCGCCTGATGGGCGAGCTGTTCAGCGATAGATTTATGCTGCTGGGCCTCGTCAGCAAACGAGGCCACGTTACAGAAAGTGCAGCCACCACGCCCGATGGTGCCATCGCGATTCGGGCAGCTAAAGCCGCCGTGCAGCGTCAGTTTGTGAACCTTTTGCCCATAGCGCTGCAAAAGATCCCCACCAAACATATTGACTAATTTTTGTAACTGCATAATCTGATAGACCGTCCCGAAGAAAGGGGACAAGCCTGCCATTTTTAGCCTCTGTCGGCGATGACCTGGATCAATCGCCCTGGACGGCCTTTATCTGTTTGAATAAATAATCACGATTACCGAGATTTCATTCACCCTGTACGTAATTACTTTTCCTTATGTTCTAATGGTTTTTTTCATTTATAGCGCCAGGACTGAAAAACAGTGATTTTATGCGGGTTTGAATGCAACACCAGATTAATATTCTGCTATAAATCTGCATTTCAGCACGCTGCATCGATAATACCGCTTTCATATAGTGAGTCAGATCACACTCCCCTGCACCTCCCCGGTGCTTTAAGTGGTTGTGAAAATAGTTAAATACATATTAAAAACAAAAAGATAACTACGCTTTAGCACATTTTTGTATAAATAAGATTGCCATTTGACCTGTGTACCAATTCCCGATAAGTTGGAAATCCGCTGGAAGCTTTCTGGATGAGCGGCCTGCTCATCATATTTATGCAGTAATTGAGATTCCCTCTGAAGCAAGTCCTCAAACTTGTTTACCTGCGCGAAAGGATGAAAAAGAGGGCGAATGCGAGGTCCGCGTATGAAACGCTAACCCCGTCGCCATGCTCTTTCTGCGCCTGTGCGCCACGGTAAAGTTCAGTGGGAAGCCCGACGAGCCTGGGGAGGTTCACTGATATGTTGTACGATAAATCCCTTGAGAAGGATAACTGTGGTTTCGGCCTGATCGCCCACATAGAAGGCGAACCTAGCCACAAGGTAGTGCGTACTGCTATTCACGCACTGGCCCGTATGCAGCACCGTGGCGCCATCCTTGCCGATGGTAAAACCGGCGACGGTTGCGGCCTGCTGCTGCAAAAACCGGATCGTTTCTTCCGTATCGTAGCGGAAGAGCGCGGCTGGCGTTTAGCCAAAAACTACGCTGTCGGTATGCTGTTCCTGAATCAGGATCCTGAAAAAGCTGCCGCGTCGCGCCGCATCGTTGAAGAAGAACTTCAGCGTGAAACCCTGTCGATTGTCGGCTGGCGCGATGTGCCAACCAACGAAGGGGTGCTCGGTGAAATCGCCCTCTCCTCGCTGCCTCGTATTGAACAGATTTTTGTCAACGCGCCTGCGGGCTGGCGTCCGCGTGATATGGAACGCCGTCTGTTTATCGCCCGCCGCCGCATTGAAAAACGTCTTCAGGATGATAAAGAGTTCTACGTCTGTAGCCTCTCTAACCTTGTGAACATCTATAAAGGTCTGTGTATGCCGGCTGACCTGCCGCGCTTCTACCTGGACCTGGCGGACCTGCGTCTGGAATCGGCCATTTGCCTGTTCCACCAGCGCTTCTCCACCAACACCGTTCCACGCTGGCCGCTGGCGCAGCCGTTCCGCTACCTGGCGCATAACGGCGAGATCAACACCATCACCGGCAACCGCCAGTGGGCCCGCGCCCGTACCTATAAATTCCAGACGCCGCTGATCCCGGACCTGCACGATGCCGCGCCGTTCGTGAACGAAACCGGCTCGGACTCCAGCTCCATGGATAACATGCTGGAACTGCTGCTGGCGGGCGGGATGGACATCGTGCGCGCCATGCGTCTGCTCGTGCCACCGGCCTGGCAGAACAACCCGGATATGGACCCTGAGCTGCGCGCGTTCTTCGACTTTAACTCCATGCACATGGAGCCGTGGGACGGCCCGGCGGGCATCGTTATGTCCGACGGTCGTTTTGCCGCCTGTAACCTGGACCGTAATGGTCTGCGTCCGGCGCGCTACGTTATTACCAAAGACAAGCTCATCACCTGTGCCTCTGAAGTCGGGATCTGGGATTACCAGCCAGACGAAGTGGTCGAGAAAGGCCGCGTCGGACCGGGCGAGCTGATGGTGATCGACACCCGCGGTGGGCGTATTCTGCATTCCGCCGAAACCGACAACGATCTGAAGAGCCGCCATCCGTACAAAGAGTGGATGGAGAAAAACGTGCGTCGTCTGGTGCCGTTTGAAGATCTGTCGGACGAAGAAGTGGGCAGCCGCGAGCTGGACGATGACACCCTCGCGAGCTTCCAGAAGCAGTTTAACTACAGCGCGGAAGAGCTGGACTCGGTTATCCGCGTGCTCGGTGAAAACGGCCAGGAAGCGGTCGGCTCAATGGGTGACGATACCCCGTTTGCCGTGCTCTCCAGCCAGCCACGCATTATTTATGACTACTTCCGTCAGCAGTTTGCGCAGGTCACTAACCCGCCAATCGATCCGCTGCGCGAAGCCCACGTCATGTCGCTGGCCACCAGCATCGGCCGTGAGATGAACGTCTTCTGTGAAGCTGAAGGCCAGGCGCACCGTCTGACCTTTAAATCACCGATCCTGCTGTACTCCGATTTCAAACAGCTCACCACCATGACCGAGGAGCACTATCGCGCCGACACGCTCGATATCACCTTCGACGTGACCGAAACGAGCCTCGAAGAGACGGTGAACGCGCTGTGCGATAAAGCCGAGCAGATGGTGCGTAACGGCACCGTTCTGCTGGTGCTGTCTGACCGCAACATCGCGAAAAACCGTCTGCCGGTGCCTGCACCCATGGCGGTGGGGGCTATCCAGACGCGTCTGGTGGACAAGAGCCTGCGCTGCGACGCCAACATCATCGTTGAAACCGCGAGCGCGCGCGACCCGCACCACTTTGCGGTGCTGTTAGGCTTTGGCGCCACGGCAATCTACCCGTATCTGGCCTACGAAACGCTGGCCCGCCTGGTAGATACCCGCGCGATCGACAAAGACTACCGCGCCGTGATGCTGAACTACCGTAACGGCATCAACAAAGGTCTGTACAAAATCATGTCCAAAATGGGCATCTCGACCATCGCCTCTTACCGCTGCTCGAAGCTGTTTGAAGCGGTCGGCCTGCATGACGACGTCGCCAACCTCTGCTTCCAGGGCGTGATCAGCCGTATCGGCGGCGCCGGTTTTGCTGACTTCCAGCAGGATCTGGTGAACCTGTCGAAACGCGCCTGGCTGGCACGTAAGCCGCTGGAACAGGGCGGCCTGCTGAAATATGTCCACGGGGGTGAGTATCACGCTTATAACCCGGACGTGGTGCGCACGCTGCAACAGGCAGTGCAGAGCGGCGAGTACAGCGATTATCAGCAGTATGCAGAGCTGGTGAACAACCGTCCGGCAGCGACGCTGCGCGATCTCATTGCCCTCAATCCGGGTGATGAAGCGGTCAGCATTGACGAGGTTGAACCCGCGTCTGAGCTGTTCAAACGTTTCGACACCGCGGCGATGTCTATCGGCGCGCTGAGCCCGGAAGCGCACGAAGCGCTGGCGGAAGCCATGAACAGCATCGGCGGCAACTCCAACTCCGGGGAAGGCGGTGAAGATCCGGCCCGCTACGGCACCAATAAAGTGTCCCGTATTAAGCAGGTGGCGTCTGGTCGCTTTGGCGTAACGCCTGCGTACCTGGTTAACGCCGACGTGATTCAGATTAAAGTCGCGCAGGGTGCGAAACCGGGTGAAGGCGGTCAGCTGCCGGGTGATAAAGTCACCCCATACATCGCTAAGCTTCGCTATTCAGTGCCGGGCGTGACGCTGATCTCCCCGCCGCCGCACCACGATATCTACTCTATCGAGGATCTGGCGCAGCTGATTTTCGACCTGAAACAGGTCAACCCGAAAGCGATGATCTCCGTGAAGCTGGTTTCCGAACCGGGCGTTGGCACCATTGCCACCGGCGTGGCAAAAGCTTATGCGGATCTGATCACCATCGCCGGTTACGACGGCGGCACCGGCGCAAGCCCGCTCTCCTCCGTGAAATACGCGGGTTGTCCGTGGGAGCTTGGCCTGGTGGAAACCCAGCAGGCGCTGGTCGCTAACGGCCTGCGTCACAAGATCCGTTTGCAGGTGGACGGCGGACTGAAAACCGGCCTCGACATCATCAAAGCGGCGATTCTGGGAGCGGAAAGCTTCGGCTTTGGTACCGGCCCGATGGTTGCGCTCGGCTGTAAATACCTGCGTATTTGCCACCTGAACAACTGTGCAACGGGCGTTGCTACCCAGGACGAAAAGCTGCGTAAAAATCACTACCACGGCCTGCCGTTCAAAGTGACCAACTACTTTGACTTCATCGCCCGTGAAACCCGCGAGCTGATGGCGCAGCTGGGCGTGAAGCGTCTGGTAGACCTGATTGGCCGTACCGACCTGCTGAAAGAGCTTGAGGGCTTCACGGCCAAGCAGCAGAAGCTGGAGCTGTCTAAGCTGCTGGAAACCGCTCAGCCGCATCCTGGCAAAGCGGTTTACTGTACCGAGAACAACCCGCCGTTCGACAACGGCGTGCTGAACGCACAGCTGCTGCAACAGGCGAAGCCGTATGTGGATGAGAAGCAGAGCAAAACGTTCTGGTTTGATATCCGCAACACCGACCGTTCCGTGGGTGCGTCCCTCTCCGGTTACATCGCGCAAACGCACGGTGACCAGGGTCTGGCGTCGGATCCGATTACCGCGCACTTCAGCGGTACCGCGGGTCAGAGCTTCGGCGTGTGGAACGCAGGCGGAGTTGAGTTATACCTGACCGGCGATGCCAACGACTACGTCGGAAAAGGCATGGCGGGCGGTCTGCTGGCGGTGCGTCCTCCGGTTGGTTCAGCCTTCCGCAGCCATGAAGCGAGCATCATCGGCAATACCTGTCTGTACGGCGCAACCGGCGGTCGTCTGTTTGCCGCGGGCCGTGCGGGCGAACGTTTTGCGGTGCGTAACTCCGGCGCCATCACCGTGGTGGAAGGCATCGGCGATAACGGCTGTGAATACATGACGGGCGGAATTGTGTGCGTCCTGGGTAAAACCGGCGTGAACTTTGGCGCGGGCATGACGGGCGGTTTTGCCTACGTCCTGGATGAAGACGGTGAGTTCCGCAAACGTGTGAACCCGGAGCTGGTGGAAGTGCTGGACGTTGATACGCTGGCTATCCACGAAGAACACCTGCGCGGTTTAATTACCGAACACGTGCAGCATACCGGTTCTTCGCGCGGCGAAGAGATCCTGGCCAACTGGCCGGCATTCTCTGCGAAATTCGCGCTGGTGAAGCCGAAGTCCAGCGATGTTAAAGCCCTGTTGGGTCACCGTAGTCGTAGCGCAGCAGAGCTGCGCGTGCAGGCGCAGTAAGGAATTCAGATGAGCCAGAACGTTTACCAGTTTATCGACCTTCAGCGTGTTGATCCGCCAAAGAAACCGCTGAAGATCCGTAAAATTGAATTTGTTGAAATCTATGAGCCGTTTTCAGAAGGCCAGGCCAAAGCACAGGCAGACCGCTGCCTGTCCTGCGGTAACCCTTACTGCGAATGGAAGTGTCCGGTCCATAACTACATCCCGAACTGGCTGAAGCTGGCCAACGAAGGGCGTATTTTTGAAGCCGCCGAGCTGTCTCATCAGACCAACACCCTGCCGGAAGTGTGCGGCCGCGTGTGCCCTCAGGATCGTCTGTGTGAAGGATCCTGTACGCTGAACGACGAGTTTGGCGCGGTAACCATCGGCAATATCGAACGCTATATCAACGATAAAGCGTTCGAGATGGGCTGGCGCCCGGATATGACCGGTGTGCGTCAAACCGACAAGCGCGTAGCGATTATCGGCGCGGGCCCGGCAGGCCTGGCCTGTGCGGACGTGCTGACCCGTAACGGCGTGAAGGCGGTGGTCTTTGATCGCCACCCGGAGATTGGCGGCCTGCTGACCTTCGGTATCCCGGCCTTCAAGCTGGAGAAAGAGGTGATGACCCGCCGCCGCGAAATCTTCACCGGCATGGGCATTGAGTTCAAACTCAACACCGAAGTGGGCCGCGACGTGCAGCTCGACGACCTGCTGAAAGATTACGACGCCGTGTTCCTGGGCGTAGGCACTTATCAGTCCATGCGCGGTGGTCTGGAGAACGAAGATGCGCCAGGCGTGTACGACGCGCTGCCGTTCCTGATTGCGAATACCAAACAGCTAATGGGCTACGGCGAGACCGCCGATGAGCCGTTCGTCAGCATGGAAGGCAAACGCGTGGTGGTGCTGGGCGGCGGTGATACCGCGATGGACTGCGTGCGTACCTCCATTCGCCAGAATGCGGCGCATGTCATCTGTGCCTACCGTCGTGACGAAGAGAACATGCCGGGCTCTAAGCGCGAAGTGAAAAACGCACGTGAAGAGGGCGTCGAGTTCCAGTTCAACATCCAGCCTCTGGGTATTGAAGTGAATGCCAACGGTAAAGTGAGCGGCGTGAAGATGGCGCGCACGGAGATGGGTGCGCCAGATGCGAAAGGCCGTCGTCGCGCGGAGATCGTGGCCGGTTCTGAACACGTGATCCCGGCTGACGCCGTGGTGATGGCGTTTGGTTTTCGTCCTCACAGCATGGAGTGGCTGGCGAAGCACAGCGTAGAGCTGGACTCTCAAGGCCGCATCATTGCGCCAGAAGGCAGCGATAACGCGTTCCAGACCAGCAACCCGAAAATCTTCGCCGGTGGCGACATCGTTCGCGGCTCTGACCTGGTGGTCACGGCGATTGCTGAAGGCCGTAAAGCGGCTGACGGGATCATGAACTTCCTGGAAGTGTAAGCCCCTCTGACTCCCCGGCAGAAGCATAAAGCGGAACGCTGGGGAGCCTGTTTTCAGTAGCCTACCCTTAAGTTAATGATGCCTTTTTAAGCAAAAAAGCAGCGTAAATCCCGACGTAAACGTTTGCTTTCGTGAAAAAAATGTATATTATGCGGCGGATTTTTTGGCCAAAATTCAAGGAGGCATTGTGTCGCAAGATAACAATTATAGCCAGGGCCCCGTCCCTCTGGCGGCGCGGAAAGGCGTGGTTCCACTCACTTTTGTGATGTTAGGGTTAACGTTTTTTTCCGCCAGTATGTGGACCGGAGGCACGCTCGGTACCGGTCTTTCCTATAATGATTTCTTCCTCGCAGTTCTCTTCGGCAATCTCCTCCTCGGTATTTACACTGCTTTTCTTGGCTACATTGGCGCAAAAACCGGCCTCTCAACCCATCTTCTTGCGCGTTACTCGTTCGGTATAAAAGGTTCCTGGCTTCCCTCCATGCTTTTAGGCGGTACGCAGGTAGGGTGGTTTGGCGTCGGCGTAGCGATGTTTGCCATCCCGGTGAGTAAAGCCACGGGCATCGACGTGAACATCCTGATTGCGGTTTCCGGCCTGTTGATGACGTTAACCATTTTTTTTGGCATCTCGGCACTGACGATTTTATCCATCATCGCCGTACCCGCTATCGTCATCCTGGGTAGCTACTCCGTCTGGCTGGCGGTGGACGGCGTGGGAGGATTGGACCACCTCAAATCCATTGTGCCGCAGACGCCGCTCAACTTTTCCAGCGCGCTGGCGCTGGTTGTAGGCTCGTTTATCAGCGCAGGCACGCTGACCGCCGACTTCGTCCGCTTTGGCCGCAATGCCAAAGGTGCCGTTCTGGTGGCGATGGTGGCATTTTTCCTTGGCAACTCGCTGATGTTTATCTTCGGTGCGGCAGGCGCTGCCGCCGTAGGACAGGCCGATATTTCTGACGTGATGATCGCCCAGGGACTGCTGCTGCCGGCCATTGTCGTTCTTGGCCTGAATATCTGGACCACCAATGACAACGCGTTGTACGCCTCTGGTTTGGGTTTCGCCAATATTACTGGCCTTTCCAGCCGTACGCTGTCGGTGGTTAATGGCATTATCGGTACGCTGTGCGCGCTGTGGCTATACAACAACTTCGTTGGCTGGCTGACCTTTTTGTCGGCAGCGATTCCGCCGGTTGGCGGGGTGATTATCGCCGACTACCTGATTAATCGCCGCCGCTATGCCAGCTTCGACCACGCAAAATTTGTGTCCGTTAACTGGATTGCCATTTTCTCGGTCGCCCTGGGTGTTGCTGCCGGGCACTACATTCCGGGAATTGTCCCCGTTAACGCAGTATTGGGTGGCGTCTTCAGCTATTTGGTGTTAAACCCATTCGCCAAACGTACCCTTGCTAATCCTTCGGAGGTTTCCCATGCAGAATAATTCCCTCACTATCCGTCAGGCCCGTTTGCAGGGGCAAGAGGGTTTATGGCAAATCACGATTGAGGACGGACGCTTCAGCCGTATCGATCCTCAGGAAACCGCCTCTGCGCCAGTCGGTCAGGTGCTGGACGCCGAATGCGGGCTGGTAATCCCTCCTTTCATCGAGCCGCATATCCATCTGGATACAACGCAAACGGCGGGTGAACCGAACTGGAACCAGTCCGGCACGCTTTTCGAGGGAATCGAGCGCTGGGCCGAACGCAAGGCGATGCTTACCCACGAAGACGTTAAAACTCGCGCGATGCAGACCCTGAAGTGGCAAATCGCCAACGGCATTCAGTACGTACGTACACACGTTGACGTCTCGGACCCCACCCTTACGGCACTGAAAGCCATGCTGGAGGTGAAGCAGGAAGTCGCCCCGTGGGTCGATATGCAAATTGTGGCATTCCCGCAGGAAGGCATTCTTTCTTATCCGAACGGTGAAGAACTGCTTGAGGAAGCCGTGCGTTTAGGGGCGGATGTCATCGGCGCAATCCCCCACTTTGAATTTACGCGTGAATATGGCGTTGAGTCGCTGCATAAAACGTTTTCCCTGGCCAGAAAGTACGACCGACTGATCGATGTCCACTGTGATGAGATTGATGATGAACAATCGCGCTTCGTTGAAACCGTTGCCGCACTGGCACATCGTGACGGAATGGGTTCACGCGTGACCGCCAGCCATACCACGGCGATGCACTCCTATAATGGCGCGTATACGTCCCGACTGTTCCGCCTGTTAAAAATGTCAGGCATTAACTTCGTGGCAAACCCGCTGGTTAACACGCATTTGCAGGGCCGTTTCGATACCTATCCCAAACGCCGAGGCATCACACGCGTCAAAGAAATGCTGGAAGCGGAGATCAACGTCTGCTTTGGTCATGACGACGTTTTCGATCCGTGGTATCCGCTGGGAACCGCGAATATGCTTCAGGTTCTGCATATGGGGCTGCACGTTTGCCAACTGATGGGTTACGGGCAAATAAATGATGGACTTAACCTGATCACTACCCACAGCGCGAAAACGCTCGATTTGCAGGACTATGGCGTGCGCGTTGGGAATACAGCAAACCTGGTGATTCTCCCGGCAGAGAATGGGTTTGATGCAGTTCGTCGCCAGATGCCGGCACGATACTCTGTTCGCCACGGCAAGGTGATTGCCGAGACGGTGCCCAGCCAGACAACCTTGCACCTGACGCAGCCGGAAGCGGTGACGTTTAAGCGCCAGAATATCGAATAACATTGCCGGATGGCGGCTGCGCCTTATCCGGCCTGCAAATTACGTTATGCCCGCAGGCCTGATAAGCGAAGCGCCATCAGGCCTATAAACTACGTATCCAGCAAGCGGGCGCGTACCTTCACCACGACTTTCTTTATCTCGCCTGGCTCAAGGATTGCGCATCCTGGCTTATGTGGCTCTCCCGGCATAAATACGGCGCACATCCCCGACCGGAGGGTGACACACTGTTCACCTGCAATCTCACTGCACAACTGATAATCTTCTTCAGGATGAAAATCTTCACGCTGGCGTGCCGAGCCCGTCACGCCAAAGAGGATGCGCTCTTCTCCCGTCAATAACACCTGGATATCAATATATTGCTCATGCAGTTCCGCTTTCTTCTGGTCTGGAAACTGCGTGGCAAACGTCATCACGTTCATGAAGATATCCTCACCGCGAAGCTCATAACGTCCTGCCGCTTTTTCCAGCGGACGGGCAGCCAGCGCGAGGGTTAGCGCCTCCAGAAGAACGGGATGCAACCCCGTGGAGGGAAGCGTCCGAATCTCACCAAAAAACATCATCTTTCTCCCTGAGCTAACAGCGCCGCGCCCAGTAAGCCCGCATCGTGTCGATAGTGCGCGGCGGTTAATTCAACGTGATAAACAGAAGGATGCTCCTCAAGATACGCGCGGACCCGCGCCAGATACCCTCCTGCCAGCCCGATGCTGCCGCCAATCACCACGCGCTGGCAGTCCATCACCGCTTTCGTGTCGGCAATAAGCCGCGCCAGTACCTGTGCAGAACGTTGGACCAGTTCCGCCGCCTGTTTATTTCCCTCTGCCGCGCGCGCAAAAATCGTTTTTGCATCGCATCCTGCAAGCTCTCCCCTGGCTGCGGCGGCAATACCGCGACCAGACGCGATGGCTTCCACGCACCCCACGCGACCACAGCCGCATTGCGGGCCGTTTGGATCGGCGAGCGTATGCCCAAGATGCCCTGCCAGTCCGCCGCTTCCGGTCACGAGTTTCCCGTTACTGACTACGCCGCCCCCCACGCCCGTTGAAACAGTCAGGAATACCATGTCTTTAATTTCCTTCGCACTAACGTGATATTCCGCCCATGCCGCAGCCTGAGCATCATTGATCGCTAGGGTCGGCAAACCAGCAATGTCTTCGAGCGTCTGCACCAGCGGAAAATGGTGCAATCCTCCGAGATTTTGCGGGTTAATCGCCAGCAGATTGCCGTCCTGAATGATTCCGGTTGAGGCAATGGCCGCACGCGTTGCCTGGGTCTGTAACGGCTTGACCAGCTCAGCCAGCGCCTCACGCAGCGCGTCAGGCGTCTTACTGGCGGGCGTAGGGCATTCGCGTCGCGCGTGGATCTGTAAACCGTCATCCACCAGGGCGGCGGCAAGTTTAGTTCCACCTATGTCTATCGCCAGTGTCGTCATAGCACCGCCCCGCTCGGAAATGTTTTTATCCCGTTGTGACATACTTCATCCCTTACGAATGTGCCCGGTACAGGTCCGGGCAAGCGGATTAACTTTTGCTTTTCGCTAAAGCGCTTTTATCGCCGCCAAACGGGACGGCTCCGCTGAAAGGTTTACCGTCAATAGCGTCATGCGTACGCAGGGCTTCTGGCCTGATCCAGCGCTGAACGCGGGAGGGCATATCCAGACCAATAAGCAAGATCACCACAAACGTCAGGCCAAAAGAGAGCGATCCCAGGGCCGTGCCCAGCGCCATATCCTGCGACAGCAGCGCGCCAATCACCGGGGCAATCGCGCCGCCCAACGCGCCAACGTTGTAGGTAAAGCCCAGACCCGCCGCACGCTGGTCGGTATCGAAATAGCCACCGATGAGTTTGGGTAAGATCCCGGAGATCCCCTGCCCCAGCATCTGCTGGAAAAAGAGTAACAAGCCCAACACCCAGACATTGGCGCCGCCGATCGCAAAGACGGGGACAATCAGGAGCTGTGAGGCCAACAGGCTACAGACATAGGCCTTGCGGGTGCCAAGCCAGTCACCGAGAAAACCGCCCACGCAGCAGCCTACTGCCGCGCCGAAGCCGCTAAAGAACAGCACCTTCGCCACCGTTGAGGGATCATAGGCCAGGTCGGTTTTCAGATAAGTGGGTAATAGCGCCTGAATCGGCCAGGAGTAGAGAAAGGCGAAGAGCACGACAACCATCAACGTGACGCCCGTCGGCCAGCGTTTACCGCTGCTTTGCACCATAAAGCTGATAAAGACGATGGCGCACAGCAGGCCGAGAATAACGACCAGCCCCGCGTTGTTGAGTTCGCCTGCAAAACAGAACCACAGCGCCGTACCGGCAAACAGCGTCATCGCCATATTGATGACGTGGTATTTGCCGCGATACAGAATATCAACCATGGTGCGCACCGGGGCTTTGCCTTCGTGCTTCGCTTTCCAGTCCTCAGCTTCCGGAATATTTTTCCGCAGCCATAGGGCAAAGACGATGGGCAGAATGCCGATAAAGAACAGCGCCCGCCAGCCCCAGACGGGCACGACAAGGCTGTAGACCTGGGCCGCAACCACGGCGCCGACGGAGAAACCGGAAATCAGAAAACCACTCGCCTTGTTGCGCAGGTGCTTTGGCCAGCTTTCAATTACATCGGTTGCGCTGGAGCCATATTCCCCCGCCATCCCCATGCCTATCACCATGCGGGCGATAAACAGGGTGACGTAACCCGGCGCAAAACCGCAGGCCAGCGTACCGCAGGAAAAGAGCACGATGCTGGTGATCATCGCCAGCTTGCGGCCATAGCGGTCGCCCATGGCGCCCAGCAGCAGGCCGCCGAACCAGCGCGATATAAAGGCCGCCGAAATCAGGCTCGCCGCTTCCACTGTCGTCAGGGCAAACTCGCTTTTTATTTCTGTCAGGACTAAGGCTATCAATACAAAATCGAAGCCATCAAGCAGATATCCCAGCCAGGCGGCGGAGAAGGCGCGCCACTGAGGACGGGTAAGATGGCGGTACCAAGGGATGCTTTGGGTAGACTTACTCATTTCACTCTCCCGACGATTTCTCTGTCGTTTTGCCGGATGGCGGCTGCGCCCCCGGCGATGTGTTAGCGTTTTTCCGCCATTAGCTGCTCCGCCAGCGCTTTCAGCGCTGGCACGAATTTTTCATCCACAGGGGCAAACGGCTTACGGCACAGCGGCCCGGATACCACGTCCATATAGTGCAGAACCGTTTTCAGACCACGGAACACCCCGGCTTTAATCAGCAGATCGATCACCGTGTTGCATTCGCTTTGCAGGCGCTGTGCGGTGGCGTTATCCCCTTCACGAACCGCTTTAGCGATCGCCTGGTAGCGCCAGCCCATAATGTTGTAGGTGCTGCCGATCCCCCCGTCCGCGCCGGCCAGCAGGCCGGAGGCGAAGATCTCGTCATAGCCGTTGTAGAGCACCAGATCCGGATGTTCGCGACGGATCTGCTCCATCTGGAAGAGATCGCCGGAGGTTTGCTTCAGCGCGCCGACGCCGGGCAGCGTTACCAGCGTGTTGATCTGATCCAGCGTTAACTTAACGCCGCTTAGCGCAGGGATGTTATAAACCACCATCGGCAACCCCTCCGCGGAGTCAATAATTGCACGGTAATGATCGCAATGTTCTTCAAAGCTAAAGGGATAGTAAAACGGTGTGACGGCGGACACAGCGTCAAAACCGACGCGGGCGGCGGCCATGGCTAACTGCTGGCTTTCCGCCGTGCTGACGCAGCCAACATGGGCGATGAGCGTGATTTTCCCCTTCGCCTCTTCCGCCACAATCTCCATCACCTGCTCTCGTTCCGAAAGGCTCTGTACAAAGGCCTCTCCCGTTGAACCGCCGACGTACAGCCCATCGATACCCTGTTCAATATTGAACCGCACCAGACGGCGCAGGCTTTCTTTATCCAGCATCTGCTCAGAGTTAAACGGGGTCAGGAGTGCGGCCATTACGCCGCGTAATTGCGTTGCCATAGTTACCTCAATCGATCGTGTGTTTGTTATAACGACATACCTTTATACCTGTTATACCAGATCAATTAAGCAGCAGTAGAATACAGAACGCTTATATTGCGATCTGCTTCACTAAAGGATCGTTATTTTTTGGCTTTTGAATGCTGGCCGAAAGCGTGCCAGGTGGCGGAGACGCTGTTAAGGTGAGTTTGCAACGCCCGATCCGCTTCATCGGGATCGCGGCGGCGGATCGCATCCACAATTGCGATATGCTGGCGATAGCTGACTTCATTATGCTGATAAAGCTCTGCGTCCGGCACTTTAGGACGCGCCGCAATTAACCAGTCAAGCAGCGCAACGTGGATCGCATTGAAGATCGGATTGCCGGGGATCTCCGCCAGCACGCGGTGAAAATCGACATCGGAACGAATAAATAGCGTGTTGTCATCCAGGGACTGGCTGTTGATCTCCAGGGCTTTTGTGAGCTGCGCAATCTGATCGTCAGTGGCATATTCTGCGGCATAACGAACAAGGCTGGATTCAAAGAACAGGCGAAGCTGCTCGAAATGGGCAATACCGCCGGGCTGGGTCAGAAAGTCTTTCGCCATTCCCGACAATTCACTGATGATGGTATCGGCAGACGGCATGGTTACGCGGGCACGTTCACCGTTGTTAATCTGCACCAGCCCTTTACGCTTTAGCGCCGCCAGCGCTTCGCGCACCGAGGGGCGACCCACGTTGAAGAACTCCATCAGTTCGCGCTCGGAGGGTAACTGCTCTCCCTGGGCAAATTCCTTCCGACGGATCATCTGCTCCAGCTCTTCTTCCACCATATCAGACAGTTTTTTGCGCGCCAGCGGCCGACGGCGCAGGCTGCGACCAATGGTTTCATCAGAGTTTTCAGCTTTAAGATCAGTCGGTTTCATTGCAGTCCGGTGCCATTGAAGGAAAACAGTTCATCATAACACAGGAAATTAGAGGGGGCGAAAAGGGACCGAAAGCAAAACAGGCCCGTCGGGCCTGTTTGTTTATTTCACAACGCGCAGTGCGGGACGACCACCGCGTGGTGGTGGCTCGTCATCCGGATCGGTGTCGTCATTATGATCGGGTTTATCGCCATCGATGACAGACATTACCGTGTCGCTTTCGCGTTCATCGGATGCCTCATCATCATTCAGGCTGGCAACCTCTTCATCATAAGCCGCTTCCGGCTCAAACATGGTGCCCGCACCGTTTTCACGGGCGTAGATAGCCAGCACAGCTGCCAGCGGCACGGAAACCTGACGCGGCACGCCGCCGAAGCGCGCATTAAAGCGCACTTCGTCGTTCGCCAGCTCCAGGTTACCCACTGCGCGTGGCGCAATATTCAGTACAATCTGTCCGTCGCGCGCGTATTCCATTGGAACCAGCACGCCCGGCAACGTCACATCCACAACCAGGTGCGGCGTGAGCTGGTTATCCAGCAGCCATTCATAGAAGGCGCGCAGCAGATACGGACGGCGTGGTGAAAGTTGTGACATTTCCACAGTCATTAGCCTCGGCCGAGACGCATTTCACGTTCCGGTTCAGTTAAAGATGCCAGGAAAGAGTCGCGTTCAAAGACGCGAGTCATATAGCCTTTCAGCTCTTTCGCGCCAGGGCCGCTGAACTCTACGCCCAGGGTTGGCAGACGCCACAGCAACGGAGCCAGGTAGCAATCCACCAGGCTGAACTCGTCGCTCAGGAAGAAAGGCTTTTGACCAAAGACTGGCGCGATTGCCAGCAGCTCTTCACGCAGCTGTTTACGTGCAGCATCCGCTTCAGAAGAGGAACCGTTGACGATAACGTTCATCAGCGAGTACCAGTCTTTCTCGATACGCTGCATGTATAGGCGGCTTTCACCACGCGCAACAGGATAAACAGGCATCAGCGGCGGATGCGGGAAACGCTCATCCAGGTATTCCATAATGATACGGGATTCCCACAGGGTCAGCTCGCGATCCACCAGCGTCGGTACGCTTTGGCTCGGGTTGAGATCGATCAGATCCTGAGGCGGGTTATCCTTTTCCACATGCTCGATCTCAAAACTGACACCCTTCTCGGCCAGCACGATACGAACCTGATGGCTATAAATGTCAGTAGGACCAGAAAACAGCGTCATTACCGAACGTTTGTTGGCAGCGACAGCCATGAAAACCTCCAGGTATATTCAGAATTTTTACTGCTACCAGCCCAACGGGGCCAGCCAGATGATGTATCGCCCATCCCAGAGAAGACACATTGTTCAAGAATCGAACAAAAATCGAGTATTCACCGATATTTGGGCAGAAAATTGGATGATAGTTTACCAGATTTTGATGGCTTTGTGGTGAGGGGATTCCGGAAATGTGGAAAAAGAGAAGATATATGAAATGTTACTGTGGATAACCTGCGCATTATCCATAAAAAAACCCGCCGAAGCGGGTTTTTCGCCAATCGTTCTGCGTAAGCAGAATGGATTAACGTTTGGAGAACTGTGGACGACGACGTGCTTTACGCAGACCCACTTTCTTACGTTCAACCTGACGAGCGTCACGAGTAACGAAGCCAGCTTTACGCAGTTCAGAACGCAGGGATTCGTCGTACTCCATCAGAGCGCGGGTGATACCGTGACGGATCGCACCTGCCTGACCGGAGATACCACCACCTTTAACGGTGATGTACAGATCCAGTTTTTCTACCATATCAACCAGTTCCAGCGGCTGGCGAACTACCATGCGGGCAGTTTCGCGACCGAAGTATTGTTCCAGAGAACGCTGGTTGATTACGATTTTACCACTGCCCGGTTTGATGAAAACGCGAGCTGCGGAACTTTTGCGGCGACCAGTGCCGTAGTATTGATTTTCAGCCATTGCCTATAATCCCGATTAGATGTCAAGAACTTGCGGTTGCTGTGCCGCGTGGTTGTGCTCGTTGCCTGCGTAAACTTTCAGTTTACGGAACATAGCACGACCCAGCGGGCCTTTTGGCAGCATGCCTTTAACCGCGATTTCAATCACACGCTCAGGACGGCGGGCAATCATCTCTTCAAAGGTCGCTTCTTTGATACCACCGATGTGGCCGGTGTGGTGGTAGTACATTTTGTCAGTACGCTTGTTGCCGGTAACAGCAACTTTGTCAGCGTTCAGAACGATGATGTAATCACCGGTATCAACGTGCGGAGTGTATTCCGCTTTATGCTTACCGCGCAGGCGACGAGCCAGTTCAGTAGCCAGACGGCCCAGAGTTTTACCGGTCGCGTCAACAACATACCAGTCGCGCTGTACGGTTTCTGGTTTAGCTGTAAAAGTTTTCATTAAAAGCTTACCCAAATAATAAGTTACACGTTGGTGAACACCCAAACGTTTAGTCAGTTGAGGTTCACACGACAAAGTCCGGCAAACCTACCCCTTCGAATAGCACATGCCGACACATAGAAAGTTTCGGGAAAAAAACCTTCTCGTAACGTGGGGTCGCAAGATTATAGAGAAGTTGAGGTCAAAGATCGACCCTTAAATGTGATTTGGAATGGGTTTTTCGGGGTCAGGTATTGTGCGGTCTGGTGCCCTCACCCCCAGCCCCTCTCCCACGGGGAGAGGGGAGCATTTATTACGGCATATGCTCACGCTTGAGGTACTCTTCGCTCTGCATCTCTTGCAGGCGCGACAGGCAGCGCTGGAACTCAAACTTCAGGCGCTCGCCCTGATAAACCTCATATAAAGGCACCTCGGCGCTGACCACCAGCTTAACGTGGCGCTCGTAAAACTCATCTACCAGCGCGATGAAGCGGCGCGCTTCGCTCTCCATGAGTGGGGTCATAACGGGCACATCCCACAACATAACGGTATGGAACAGACGCGAAAGTGCAATGTAGTCATGCTGGCTGCGGGCGTCCACGCAGAGCGTTGCAAACGAGACGGCCAGCGTCTGGTTTTCAACGCCAAGCGTCGGCAACGGACGATGATTAATCTCCAGCGCTGGCGCGTTATCCCGCGGCGCTCCCGCCAGCGCCAGCCACAGTTTATCCATCTCGCGGGCTGTGTCGGCGTTCAACGGCGAAAGCCACAGGTGTGCCTGCGTTAATGTGCGCAGTCGATAATCGACGCCGGCATCGACGTTCATGATGTCGCAGTGCTGTTTGATAGCATCAATGGCCGGCAGGAAACGCGCCCGCTGGAGACCATTGCGATAAAGCTCATCCGGCGGGATATTGGAGGTCGCCACCAGAGTGATCCCACGCGCAAACAGCGCTTTCATGAGGCCCCCCAACAGCATGGCATCCGTAATATCGGAAACGAAGAACTCGTCGAAGCAGAGCACGTCCGTTTCCGCCTTAAAGCGATCGGCCACAATGTCCAGCGGGTCGGTTTCGCCCTGGAGCGCCGTCAGCTCTTCATGGACCCGCAGCATAAAACGGTGAAAGTGCAGGCGCTGCTTACGCGTGCCGGGCAGGCTCTGGTAGAACATGTCCATCAGCCAGGTCTTACCCCGCCCAACGCCGCCCCACATATATAAGCCACGAACCGGTGCGTTTACCGTGGGCTCTTTTTTGCCCAGTAAACGGCCGAATGCCGCCTTCAGCCCACTGCTCTGCACCGCATCGGCGGGTTTCGCCAGAAGTTCCTGATAAATCGTGTCCAGGCGGTTAACCGCTTCACGCTGGACATCATCCGGCTGGTGTGTGCCCTCGCTCAGGGCCAGTTGGTAACGCGATGAAGGGGACAGGTTTTGCATGATGTTGTTGTTATTCCTTTAGTTAAACCTCACCAGCGCGCGTGGCTGATGAAAAAAAGGCCGTTCTACACTACGCGATGATACGTCAGGATTCCACTTCTGCGGAAATAGCGGTTATAGTGGCATAATCAGGCACAGGCAGGAGCCGAGCCAACACCCTACGGAACAACAAGACAACGGGAGAAGTTCATGACCTGGGAATATGCGCTAATCGGTTTAGTCGTCGGCATCATCATTGGTGCTGTGGCCATGCGTTTCGGTAACCGCAAATTGCGTCAGCAGCAGTCACTGCAATACGAACTGGAAAAGAACAAAGCTGAACTGGAAGAATATCGCGAAGAGCTGGTCAGCCACTTTGCCCGTAGCGCTGAGCTGCTGGACAACATGGCGACAGATTATCGCCAGCTCTACCAGCACATGGCAAAAAGCTCCAGCAGCCTGCTGCCGGAAATGACCGCGGAGACCAACCCCTTCCGCAATCGTCTGGCTGATTCTGAAGCCGGTAACGATCAGGCTCCGGTTCAGATGCCACGCGACTATTCAGACGGCGCGTCCGGCCTGCTGCGCGGTGGCGTAAAACGCGATTAATCGCACAACCTGAATAAATTTTACGGGCGCACCTTATGCGCCCGTCCTTTCTTCCCGTCCCCAGCTATTATTTAGTCAAACACCTCATTGTTCAGCGGTTGAAAATTCAATAACATCAAGATGTTTTTGGGGCCGTTCTTTTTCATTCCAGGATACGAGAGTCAGCATCAATGAAGAAAAAAAACCAGCTGTTGAGCGCCTTAGCGTTAAGTGTCGGGTTATCTCTCTCGGCGTCCTTCCCCGCCAGTGCGGCACTGCCTTCGCAGGTGCCTGGACAAGAAGCCATTCCCAGCCTTGCGCCGATGCTTGAAAAAGTCCTGCCTGCGGTAGTCAGCGTTCAGGTGGAAGGGACGGCACGCCAAAGCCAGCGTATTCCTGAAGAGCTGAAGAAATATTTTGGCGAAGATGCGCCGGATCAGCAGGCTCAGCCGTTTGAAGGCCTGGGCTCAGGGGTGATTATCGACGCGGCTAAGGGCTATATCCTGACCAATAACCACGTGATCAGCCAGGCCGATAAAATCAGCGTTCAGCTGAACGATGGTCGGGAGTTTGACGCCAAACTGATCGGCGGTGACGATCAGAGTGATATCGCCCTGCTACAGGTGCAAAACCCCAGCAACCTGACCCAGATCGCCATTGCAGATTCCGATAAGCTGCGCGTCGGTGATTTTGCCGTCGCGGTCGGTAACCCGTTCGGTTTAGGCCAGACCGCCACCTCCGGAATTGTCTCCGCCCTGGGGCGCAGCGGCCTGAATCTCGAAGGGCTGGAAAACTTCATCCAGACCGATGCCTCCATCAACCGGGGCAACTCCGGCGGTGCGCTGCTTAATCTGAACGGTGAGCTGATCGGCATCAACACCGCTATCCTCGCGCCAGGCGGCGGTAGCATCGGGATTGGTTTTGCCATTCCGAGTAACATGGCGAAAACCCTGTCTCAACAGCTGATTCAGTTTGGCGAGGTTAAGCGCGGTCTGCTGGGCATCAAAGGCATGGAGATGAGCGCCGATATCGCCAAAGCCTTTAAGCTCAACGTCCAGCGCGGGGCGTTTGTCAGCGAAGTGCTGCCCAACTCAGGCTCTGCGAAAGCGGGCGTGAAATCCGGCGACATTATTGTCAGCCTGAACGATAAGCCGCTGAGCAGCTTCGCTGAATTACGATCACGTATTGCCACCACGGAGCCGGGCGCTAAAGTGAAGCTGGGCCTGATCCGTGAGGGCAAACCGCTGACCGTGGAAGTGACGCTGGACAAGAGCACCTCCTCTTCCGCCAGCGCAGAACAGATCTCCCCTGCTCTACAGGGCGCTACGCTGAGCGACGGTCAGCTTAAAAACGGCACGAAAGGCATTACCGTCACTACCGTTGAGAAGAGCAGCCCGGCCGCGCAGGCAGGTTTACATCAGGACGACGTGATCGTGGGCGTGAACCGCACTCGCGTGCAGTCTATTGCCGAAATGCGTAAGGTGCTGGAGAGTAAACCGGCGGTCATTGCCCTGCAAATTATCCGTGGCAACGACACCCTCTACATTTTACTGCGTTAACCATTTGCGACTCCGGACATCGCCGCTGCGTGTGATGTCCGGATAACTCATGTTATGCTGCAAACCGTTCCTTTTTTAACGACACACGCATCATGCTTTTAAAGCTCTTTCGTTCAATTGTCATTGGTTTGATCGTTGCCGGTCTGCTGCTGGTGGCTATGCCATCTTTACGCCAGTTCAACAAACTGTCGGCTCCTCAGTTCGACAGCACGGATGAAACGCCTGCAACGTACAATCAGGCGGTACGCCGTGCCGCCCCCGCCGTGGTTAACGTCTATAACCGCGGGCTTAACAGTTCCGCTCATAACCAGCTGGAGATCCGCACGCTCGGTTCCGGTGTGATCATGGATGACCGGGGCTACATCATCACCAATAAACACGTCATTAACGATGCCGACCAGATTATCGTCGCCTTACAGGATGGCCGCGTGTTTGAAGCCCTGCTGGTGGGGTCGGACAGCCTTACCGACCTGGCGGTGCTGAAGATCAACGCCACAGGCGGTCTGCCGACAATCCCGATTAATCGCAAACGCACCCCGCACATCGGCGATGTGGTGCTGGCGATCGGTAACCCGTACAACCTGGGCCAGACCATCACTCAGGGGATCATCAGCGCGACCGGTCGAATCGGCCTGAACCCGTCAGGGCGGCAGAACTTCCTGCAAACCGATGCCTCAATCAACCACGGTAACTCCGGCGGTGCGCTGGTGAACTCTCTCGGCGAACTGATGGGCATTAACACCCTCTCGTTCGACAAGAGCAACGACGGCGAAACGCCGGAAGGGATTGGCTTTGCCATTCCGTTCCAGCTGGCGACCAAGATCATGGACAAGCTGATCCGTGATGGCCGCGTGATCCGTGGCTACATCGGTATTGGCGGGCGTGAAATCGCGCCGATGCATACGCAGGGCGGTGGTATCGATCAGATCCAGGGGATTGTGGTCAACGAAGTGGCGCCTGGCGGCCCGGCGGCCAACGCAGGTATCCAGGTGAACGACGTTATCCTTTCCGTCAACGGTACGCCAGCGGTCTCTGCGCTGGAAACCATGGACCAGGTGGCTGAGATTCGCCCGGGCTCCATCATCCCTGTTGAAGTCATGCGTAATGACAAGAAGCTGACGATTCAGGTCACCATCCAGGAATACCCGGCCACTAACTGACGGGCATAAAAAAACGGAGCTTAACGCTCCGTTTTTTTTACCGGGATAAGATCACTTGTTAACGAATTCTTCGCCCAGCGTAATGTCTTTCTTCAGCGTATCCAGCATGCCTTCCATCGCGTTTTGCTCAAACGCGCTCAGCGTGCCGATAGACTTACGCTCTTCAACACCGTTTTTACCCAGCAGCAGCGGCTGAGAGAAGAAGCGCGCGTGTTCACCGTCGCCTTCAACATAGGCGCATTCAACAACGCCTTTTTCGCCCTGCAACGCGCGAACCAGAGACAGGCCGAAACGTGCCGCCGCCTGGCCCATAGACAGGGTTGCAGAACCGCCACCCGCCTTCGCTTCCACCACTTCGGTGCCTGCGTTCTGAATACGTTTGGTCAGGTCAGCCACTTCCTGCTCGGTGAAGCTCACGCCCGGGATCTGCGACAGCAGAGGCAGGATGGTCACGCCAGAATGACCGCCGATAACCGGCACTTCCACTTCCGTTGGCTGCTTGCCTTTCAGCTCAGCCACGAAGGTATTGGAGCGGATGATATCCAGCGTAGTTACGCCGAACAGTTTGTTCTTGTCGTAAACGCCCGCTTTCTTCAGCACTTCTGCTGCGATAGCAACGGTGGTGTTCACCGGGTTGGTGATGATCCCGATGCACGCTTTCGGGCAGGTTTCAGCAATCTGCTGAACCAGGTTTTTCACGATGCCCGCGTTGACGTTGAACAGGTCTGAACGATCCATACCCGGTTTACGCGCAACACCCGCGGAGATCAGCACTACGTCGGCACCCTGCAACGCAGGACGCGCATCTTCACCGGAGAAGCCTTTGATTTTCACAGCTGTCGGGATGTGGCTCAGGTCAACCGCCACACCTGGGGTTACCGGAGCAATATCGTACAGGGAGAGTTCTGAGCCTGAAGGCAGTTGGGTTTTCAGTAGTAGGGCAAGCGCCTGGCCGATACCACCAGCAGCGCCGAGGACTGCGACTTTCATCCTAAACTCCTTATTATGGTTAACTTAAGTATCTGTAACTCCGTTGCGGCGACCATAATTCAGCACGTCATTAATTACAATTTTCATCGCTAAAGAATTTGAGGTCGCACGTCTTTCGCCTTCACCTGAATACTATCGGGATGCAGGCAACAACGAATTAAGAGGGGGTTACAATACACCCTGCCACGCCACCAAAACAACATCATTTTGATAACATTTAATTTACTTTTAAGCTTATTTGCGCGGCGTGACCCAGGCATGTTTTCCGATAACGAAATCTGATAAAATCTCTCCCTTTCATAACATTATTTCAGCCTGGTGCCAGGTAGATAATTTGCATAAAAATTCATCCACATGCATAATAATGTTGTTTCTATCGTCATATTCCGGGTGACTTATGCGAAGCTCGTCTAAGCAAGAAGAATTAGTGAAGGCGTTTAAAGCGCTACTCAAAGAAGAGAAATTCAGTTCTCAGGGAGAAATTGTTCAGGCGTTGCAGGAACAAGGCTTCGACAACATCAACCAGTCGAAGGTCTCTCGCATGTTAACCAAGTTTGGTGCGGTGCGTACGCGCAACGCCAAAATGGAAATGGTTTATTGCCTGCCTGCTGAACTTGGCGTGCCAACGACCTCCAGCCCGCTGAAAAACCTGGTTCTGGACATCGACTACAACGATGCCGTGGTCGTGATCCACACCAGCCCGGGCGCAGCCCAGCTGATTGCCCGCCTGCTGGACTCGCTGGGTAAAGCAGAGGGGATCCTCGGAACTATCGCTGGCGATGACACCATTTTTACCACCCCGGCAAATGGTTTCTCGGTGAAAGACCTCTACGAAGCGATTCTGGTCCTGTTCGAACAGGAGCTGTAATTGTCTGCCCCGTAGCGCCTGGCTGCGGGGATCATTCTGCTCTTGCCTCGTTTTACCCTGCTTTTCTCTGCCTGCTACTTTTGCAAATAGTGCTTTTTACCGCCTGTTAACATTCATTCAGTGAATGGTCTGCCGCAAAATCGCACTAAAAATCAAATTGTCCTATCCCTTTGATTTATTCAAGAAAAAACCACAAACCTCGCATTGTGCTGCCCTTTTTTATGCATTCTCGTTATAAAAAATGAATTTTTTAACGCGTAATAACAGACGAAACCATTAGTCTGGTATTAATTTTTTGCGTGATTAGTGTATACTTTATTTTGTGATGAGGGTCACAGAACAAAGACCCCAGTAAAATAATTGACGAGGTAAATAATCATGAAAATTAAAACCACTGTAGCTGCCCTGAGCGTACTGTCAGTCCTGTCATTCGGTGCGTTTGCAGCCGACACCATTAATGCTGAACAGGCACAATCCCGTCAGGCTATCGGGACTGTTTCTGTTGGCGCCATCGGTACGTCTCCGATGGACATGCACGACATGCTGAACAAAAAAGCGGAAGAACAGGGTGCGTCATCCTATCGCATCATCGAAGCGCGCAGTGGCGACCACTGGCACGCTACCGCAGAACTGTACAAATAAACCCTCGTCGTATCTCATCATACGACTTGCCCCTGACCTCCCGGTCAGGGGCTTTTTTATCACTGGCGCACGTTGAAACGCAGTTGCCCTTCCAGCTCCTCCTCCGCTTCATCAAACAATAAAATCAATGCGCCAAAGCGTCTGCGTAGTTTTTCAGGCAGATGGGTAAATTCGATTTCCAGCGGTAACGGCAGACGATCGCCGGTAACCACATCCCACAGCATATCAAGATTGCTTACGCTGCCCCGCTCCAGGTCGAACGCCCGAATAAACTCGCGATAGAAGTCTTCCTGACTCTCAATTTCGTCAAAATCAAAGGTATAAATTTTCATTGCCAGCCACCCGGTACAGGCGGGCGGCAAATGCCGCCCTGTCTATTATAATCCCCCGATATGCAGGGTTTTGACTTCCAGAAACTCCTCCAGCCCCAGCACGGACCCTTCGCGGCCCAGCCCGGACTCTTTTACGCCCCCAAACGGACCCAGCTCGGTCGAGACCGCACATTCATTAATTCCGATCATGCCGCTCTCAATGGCCTGCGAGACGCGGAACACGCGCGAGAGATTCTGGGTATAAAAGTAGGCTGCCAGCCCGTAAGGCGTATTGTTAGCGCGCATAACCACTTCGTCTTCCGACGTGAAGCGGAAGCAGGCGGCAACGGGACCAAAGGTCTCCTCTTCTGCCAGCTTCATGCCTTCATGGCAGTCACCGAGTACGGTTGGCATCCAGAAGTTGCCGCCAAGTTCGTGCGGTTTACCCCCAGCCAGCACCGTGGCGCCCTTCGCTACCGCATCTTCGACGTGCTCACGGACTTTTTCGACAGCCGAAGGCTCAATCAGCGGGCCGACAACGACGCCCTCGTCCAGACCGTTCCCCACCTTCAGCGCCTTCACCGCATCGGCAAGTTGATTGACAAACTTGTCATAGACCGTCTCCTGAATATAGAAACGGTTTACGCTGACGCAGACCTGCCCAGCGTTACGGAACTTATTGGCGATCGCGCCTTTGACGGCGGCCTCAATATCCGCGTCCTCGAAAACGATATATGGCGCATTACCGCCCAGCTCCATCGATACCTTTTTCATGGTCTCTGCGGAATTGCGAACCAGCGTTTTCCCGACGGCGGTTGATCCGGTAAACGAGATTTTGCGCACGTCATGGCTGGCCATAATGGCGTCACTAATTTCTGAGGTGCTCCCCGCGACCGCATTCAGCACACCATCCGGCACACCGGCCTGCTTCGCCAGCGTCAGCAGCGCAAAGGCGCTCAGCGGCGTGTTGTTTGCAGGCTTGATGACGCCGGTACATCCTGCTGCCAGCGCCGGGCCGAGCTTACGGGTAAGCATGGCCATCGGGAAATTCCATGGCGTGATAGCAGCAACCACCCCGACAGGTTCACGAGTGGCCAGAATACGGGAGCCGGGTTTAACCGGAGGAATGATTTCACCGTTGGCGCGCTTGGCCTGCTCGGCAAACCACTGAATGAAGCTGGCAGCGTAGTCCACCTCACCCTCAGCCTCTTTCAGCGGCTTGCCCTGCTCGGTAGTCATCAGCCGCCCGAGCCAGCTTTTGTTCTCGATAATCAGTTCATACCAGCGATAGAGGATCGCGGAACGCTCTTTTGCCGTTTTTGCGCGCCATGCGGGAAAGGCCTTCGTCGCGGCCGCAATGGCCTCTTCGGTTTCGGCTTTCCCTGCTTTCGCCACTTTCGCGACCACCTCGCCCGTGGCCGGGTTTAGCACATCAAACGTGGTGTCGAGTGTTTTCCAGATACCGTTGACCAGATACCCGGTCTGAAAAAGAATACTGTCCTGAAGAGCCTGGGTTGTCATGTGTCCTCCCTTCCTGAATGTTTGAACCTGCAAGAATAAGTATAGCCACAAAAAAACCGACGCTTTTGGCGTCGGTTTTCTCTTCATTAGCTGTCTGTCAGCGCATTCTGGTAGCGGTGCAGCATAAACACCAGCCGCTCTACCGGCTCGGTAACCTGCGGCGGCGCTTCCCAGATCCGCAGTTTCTCCTGGTAGATATCCAGTTCCTCCAGCAGTTGCTTAAAGTAGCGGCGACGTTTGTCATCACTCGATGCCGATATCACATGGTCCGCCGTTCGCCGTAGCTGGCGGTGGAAAGTGGACAAATCATCGTTGATCGGCACTGGCGCGTTCCGCAGACGCTGGTGCGCGATAATCATGGTTAACGCCAGGCGGAAGCGGGCGACATCGCCCGGGAATTTATTCAGCAACAGGAACAATTGCTGATAGAGCGCCGGCAGGTGGTTCTCCTTGCGCCGCGCGGTGTTGGTAGTCAATGACGATACGGCGGCCGACACAAACTGATTCAGCAGCACACGCCCTGTCCGCGCCTGAGAGTTATCCCGCACCAGCAGGATCACCATCATCGCCAGGAAACAGCCCACCAGCTGACCTAATGCGCTATCCAGGAACTGGCTGAAATGGAAGGTCATCGGGTTATCCAGCACGATGATGTTAATCGTGCTCGCCAGCGCACCCAACGATCCCAGACGGCGTTTTTGTACCTCAATCCCGATAAAGAACGCCATCACCGCCAGGCTGATGCAGAGCAAAAGCATGCTTTGCTGCGTCGAGGGAATAATCACCAGGAAGTAGAGCGCACCAATGGGTAACGCCGCAATGGTGCCGTACAGAAAATCGATCGCGACCATGCGCGGGTTGGGCAGACGCATCGCCAGCGCGGTGACGACGGCAATCATCACCATCGCGCCGCTGCCGGACGTCCAGCCGGTCCACAGCCAGAACAGCGTGCCGAGTATACAAGCCAGGGTGGTACGCCATAAATTAACCATCGCATGGTGGCGTTCGGCGGACTCCGGTTTGATCACCACTTCGCCCTGTAACACCTCTTCTTCCGCCGCACTGATTTTGGTGTTGCTAATCACGCCGCGTTTCAGGAGCAGGTAGCGCGTTGCGGCGCCTACCCAGGTATAAATGGTGACTGGCGTATCCCGTTCTCCTGTCCATGCAATCACACGACGCATGCGTTTAAGCTGTCGATGCACGTCCTGCACCGTCTCCACGGGCTCATCAAACAGTTCGCGGAAAGTATCCGTTACCACTTCGGGGCGGGTGTTCTGAATCAGGTAGGTTTCACACGCCTGGGTGATCAGCGTTAACGAGACGGTATTGATCGCTTTCAGACGACGATTGGCCCGCTCCCAGCGGGAAGACTCCATGTTGAGATTACTGCGCATCCCTTCCAGCGCCTGCGTGCGGCGCACCAGCGCGCTCCAGGCCTTGTCGACCTCTTCGCTGTCGCCGTGCTTAATGCACAGCTGCATAAGCTGGTACTGAGCAACAATCAGCGCGTCCAGCTCACGATCGACTTCCTGCTTGATGGATCGCGGAGAGAAGAGCAGATCTGCGACAATCGCGCAGACGATACCAATGACAATCTCGCTACAACGTTCGACGGCGAACTGCGGAGCAAGCAGCGGTTCACTCTGAATGGTGATGATAATAATCAGCGCGGTATACCCCGCCAGACCCCAGGCGTACGAGTTCTCCACCTTCACCAGCGAAGAGACCCAGGTGCAAAAACCCGCCCAGATACAGCACACAATCAGCATCAGCAGCGGCGTGCGGATCATCAGGATGATAATGGTCAGGGCGGCGATACAGCCGATAAAGGTGCCGATAATACGCAGCATCCCGCGATAGCGAATTGCCCCGGAGTAAGGTTCGCCACCCGCCGCGAAGGCTGGACCGGCGGCGACGATCGCGGCGGTCAGAACGGCCCAGCGCGGCGTTTCAAGCTGGAAATGGAAGCCAACAAACAGCGCCAGCACAATGGCGCATGCCAGCTTCACGGCGAAGCGGATGTGCTGGCTGGCGATGGAAAAAATGCCCATAGCGATCAACCAAACTCGCGCAGGCGATGGGCGATTTGACGGAAGATAGAATCCTGGCTGGCATCACGGTCTTTTTCACCCGTGATCACCACCGTCGCGGTGGTGCCTGCGGGCCAGAGGTTGCTCTGCTGCTCATCCAGACGAATGCGTACCGGTACGCGCTGCGCCAGGCGAACCCACTCGAGGTTAGAATCGACGGTCGCCATTCCTTTTGTATCATTGGTACTGCTGGAGTTGGTCACCCCCGCGGCCACGCTGTCCACGGTTCCCTTCAGGACCCGGTTGCTGCCGAGCGGCGTGATTTCGGCGCGATAGCCCGGACGCACGCCTTCCAGCTTGGTCTCTTCCATATAGGCGAGGACGTAGAAGGAGTTCTGTTTCACCAGCGCCACGGCAGTTGAGCCGCGCGTGATAAACTCACCCGCATAGACGTTGAGGTTGGTCACCCAGCCATCGGACGGCGCGCGGATAACGGTACGTTCCAGATCGAGCTTCGCCAGATCGCGCGTCGCCTGCGCTTTTGCCAGCTGATGCAGCACGGTTTGCAGCACGTTATTAGACTGGTCAATCTCTTCCCGGGACATAGCCTGGATGCCCAGCTTGTTACGGCGACCTGCTTCACGGCGTTTTTCAGCGGCCAGCGCGTTGTAATACGCCACGTCGGCTTCCGCTTCTTCCAGCGCTTTTTGATAGCGCGGCTGGTCGATGGTGAACAGCACCTGATCTTTTTTCACCAGTTGGTTATCGTGGACGTTGACCGCCGTAATGAGACCGGCGACATCGGGCGCTATCGCGACCACCTCCGCGCTGAAACGCGCATCGCGCGTCCACGGGGATTCGGTGTAATAAACCCAGGCGCGAAAAATAGCGATGAACGCCAGGATGACCAGCGCCATAGTGATGGCAGTGCGGGAGATTTTTCTTGTTAGCGTTTTCACATCAACCTCAGACAAACATGCGCGATATTAAATAGAACAGGCAGCAATACAGCGCGGTATTGAACAATGCAGGATGCCAGACGAAATCATAAATCCCGGTAGGGACCAGCACCTTGCGCACCAGCCAGAAGATCGCCAGTGATAAAAGAAGCTCGAAAAATATCGGTGGGAACGACAAACCGAACACCACGATAACGGGAAACAGACTCATGTTGACCTTGATTAAAGAGAGTGCAGGTTACTGGATTTTTAAGCTCGCGCCGCCGCAGGAGAGCAAGAATTGCCGGGCGAGAGTGGCGCAGCCGTTATGTAATTAATAATATATTAACGTAACTGTTATGCTGTTATCTATCATATGTGATCTAAATCACTTTTAAGCCAGAGTGAATAATGGAACGTCTAAAACGCATGTCCGTCTTTGCGAAAGTGGTTGAGCAAGGCTCTTTTACCGCCGCAGCACGTCAGCTACAAATGAGCGTCTCATCCATTAGCCAGACAGTGTCAAAACTGGAAGATGAGCTCCAGGTGAAGCTGCTCAACCGCAGCACCCGCAGCATCGGGCTGACGGAAGCGGGTAAAATTTACTATCAGGGCTGCCGTCGAATGCTGCATGAGGTGCAGGATGTTCACGAGCAGCTCTATGCCTTTAACAACACGCCTATCGGCACGCTGCGTATCGGTTGTTCTTCAACTATGGCACAAAATGTTCTCGCTGCCATGACGGCGGAAATGCTTAAAGAGTATCCCGGTTTAACCGTTAATCTGGTAACGGGCATTCCGGCACCGGACCTGATTGCCGATGGGTTAGACGTGGTGATCCGCGTTGGCGCGTTGCAGGACTCGAGCCTGTTCTCGCGTCGACTGGGCAGCATGCCGATGGTGGTCTGCGCGTCGAAAAGCTATCTGGCACAGTATGGCGTGCCGGAAAAACCTGCCGACCTGAGCAACCACTCGTGGCTGGAATACAGCGTTCGGCCAGATAACGAATTTGAACTGATCGCGCCGGAAGGGCTTTCCACTAAACTGCTGCCTGAAGGCCGCTTCGTCACCAACGATCCGATGACGATCTCCCGCTGGCTGGTCGCCGGGGCCGGGATCGCTTACGTGCCGCTGATGTGGGTGATCAATGAGATCAACAGCGGCGTACTGGAGATCCTCTTCCCGCGTTACCAGTCCGATCCACGTCCGGTCTACGCTCTGTATACCGAGAAGGACAAACTGCCTCTCAAAGTACAGGTGTGTATTAACTATCTGACCGAGTATTTTGTCGAAGTGGCGGAGCTGTTTCAGGGGATGCGCGGCAGAAGAAAGGAGTAATAAAGTAATCGCTATAATCATATCTGGCATGAATATTCCCCGGATGGCACTCACATTCATCCAGGAATATTTCCGCCCTCCTCTCAGGAATGGCTAATTGACACTCCCGCCACCCGCCATTTACCTTATAAGCAGTCTGAACATCAGACTGTTATATATTTGTTACCAATATGAATAATAAAATGTATTTCGCAGGATGACGTTAAACAAGGAAAAGAGATGAATATATTCGAACAAACACCGCCTTCACGCAGGCGCTATGGACTCGCCGCGTTCATCGGTTTAATTGCAGGGATCGTCTCCGCTTTTGTCAAATGGGGAGCCGAAGTGCCACTTCCGCCACGCAGTCCCACCGATTTATTCACCGGCGCATGCGGACCTGAGCAATTAATAAGAGCCGCAAGCCAGATTGACTGTTCCCGCAACTTTTTAAACCCACCTTATGTCTTTTTACGCGACTGGCTGGGCGTTGCTGATCCTAACGCAGCCGTTTATACATTTGCCGGACATATATTTAACTGGGTCGGTGTGACCCATATTATTTTCTCAATCGTCTTCGCTGTGGGGTATTGCGTTGTTGCGGAAGTCTTTCCGAAAATTAAACTCTGGCAGGGTTTGCTGGCGGGTGCGTTAGCCCAGCTTTTTGTGCATATGATCTCCTTCCCGCTGATGGGTCTGACGCCACCGCTGCTTGAGTTGCCGTGGTATGAACACGTGTCAGAGATCGTGGGGCATCTGGTCTGGTTCTGGTCGATCGAAATCATTCGTCGTGACTTGCGTAACCGCATTACTCACGAGCCTGATCCAGAGATACCGCTGGGTAACTTACGTTAAAAAAAAGGCGCTACATCTGTAGCGCCTTTTTTAAGCATCCTAAGATCAGGCCGTGCCGCCCACCGTCAGATTATCCACTTTCAACGTAGGCTGACCGACGCCCACAGGCAGGCTCTGGCCCTCTTTGCCGCAAACGCCCACGCCGTTATCCAGTTTCAGGTCGTTACCGACCATGGAAATCTGCTGCATGGCCTCAATGCCGGAGCCAATCAGGGTTGCGCCCTTCACCGCTTTGGTCACTTTGCCCTTCTCAATCAGATACGCCTCTGAGGTAGAGAAGACAAATTTGCCGGAGGTGATATCCACCTGACCGCCGCCAAAGTTTGGCGCGAAGATACCGTAATCAACGGATTCGATAATCTCCTGCGGCGTGGACTGGCCCGGCAGCATGTAAGTATTGGTCATGCGCGGCATCGGCAGATGTGCGTAGGATTCACGACGGCCGTTACCCGTCGGCGCAACGCCCATCAGGCGCGCGTTAAGCTTGTCCTGCATGTAGCCTTTCAGTACGCCGTTTTCGATCAGCACGTTGTACTGACCCGGCGTACCTTCATCGTCGATAGAAATCGAGCCGCGACGGTCGAGCATGGTGCCATCATCCACCACGGTACACAGCTCTGAGGAGACAAGCTGCCCCATCTGACCGCTGAATACGGACGTCCCGCGACGGTTGAAATCACCTTCCAGGCCGTGACCGACCGCTTCGTGCAGCAGCACTCCCGGCCAGCCTGCGCCCAGTACCACCGGCAACGTACCGGCGGGTGCAGCCACGGCAGACAGGTTGACCAGCGCCATGCGCACGGCTTCTTTTGCCCATGCATCCGCGCGGGCTTCGCCGTCAACATCACCCAGGAACCAGTCATAACCAAAACGACCGCCGCCACCGCTGGAGCCGCGCTCGCGCTTGCCGTCGTCTTCAACCTGCACGCTGATAGAGAGACGCACCAGCGGGCGAACATCCGCCGCCAGGGTACCGTCCGTCGCCGCCACCAGGATCAGTTCATAAACACCGGTCAGGCTGGCAGAGACTTCCTGCACGCGTTTATCCGCCGCGCGAGCCACTTTGTCCACGCGACGAAGGATGTCCAGCTTCTCTTCGCGGCTCATGCTTTGCAGCGGGTCGATGCTGGTATAGAGCGCAGCGTGCTGCACTTCACCCAGCGTTTTCACCCGTCCGTCGCCCGTATCGCGCACGATGGTTCGCGCCGCCTGCGCGCTCTGCTCCAGCGCGGCCAGGCTTATCTGGTCTGCATAGGCAAAACCAGTTTTTTCGCCGCTGACGGCGCGCACGCCGACGCCCTGGTCAATGTTATAAGAGCCATCTTTAATGATGCTGTCTTCTAAAACCCAGGATTCGTGATAGCTCGACTGGAAATAGAGATCGCCGTAGTCGAGGCGGCGTTCGGTCAGTTGACCAAGAATGGAGAACAGGTCCTGATGGCTCAGGCCGTTCGCTGCGAGCAAATGTTCACTTACCAGGTTCAGACTCATCTATTGCTACTCGTTCGTTGCCGCCTGTGGCGGTATAAAGATCGTATTTATTGAGAGTGAGGCAATTACCTGCCCACGTCAAATCATTGCTGTGCTTCTTTGCGCGGCTGGCGCAGCACCTCATTAATCTGTGGTTTATCAACCGGCCCGGTGATGCGATAGCGCAGAATCGAGACTTTGCTCCAGAGCGGTCCCAGCACTTTACTGGCCGCAAACACCGCCGCCCCGACGATCGGATTGACCACAAAGGCTGCCGCAACGCCCACGCTTGCGGAAATCTCCGGCGCCACCACGGCTTCCATATCCAGCTCGCGGCGCACGAGATCCACTGACCCTTTCATCGCGATATCCGCTTCCAGGCCGTCCACCAGCGTGTCGTCGGTGTGCAGAACGCCGTCTTTGATCCACGCCGTGCTGCGAATGGAATCGTAGTAGAAACCTTCGCTGAAGGTGTCGCTAAAGTCGAAGCGCAGCTTGCGCAGCAGCGCGTCAAAACTCAGCAGACGCAGGATCTGCCCGGCGCGCCCCGTGCTCACATCGGCAATCTCCCCCTTACCGAAGTGGGTTTTCAGGATGCCGTTAAGCGAAGCTTCATCGGGTGTCCACGGCGCTGCGCGCCAGTGCAGATCGTAATTCACATCGAAGGACGATCCGCGAAGCGGCGTGCTAATGCCGAAGAAGTTAGCTGCGGCGTCCAGCTTGTTGCCTTTAATATCGCCTTTCAGCGAGGTGCGCTGTTCACCCGGTTTGTTCACCCATTCGCCAGCGGCAGTCATGCGGCCAAAGCCGGTATCCACCAGCCCACCAGAGAGGCTCAGCGTATTGCCCTGAATAGCAAAATCACCGTCGATACGGCCATATTTTTGCCCCCACAGCCAGCATTCCGCACAGCGCAACTGGAGATCGGGCCAGCCGCTGAAATCCACGCGCGACGTCCCACTGCCACTGACAGGAGAAGCGCTTGTCGACTCTGCTTTAGACGCCGTAAAGGTCGGATTGTAATAGAGATAACGGATAGCCGCCTGCCATGGCGCGTGATCGCGCATGGTCAACGAACCGTTGATCTCACGCCCCTGCGCCTCGACCTTTGAGCCGTTTACCGTCGGCCGGGAGACAATACTCAGGTTGTTCCACTGCTGCCCGCCCAGCGTCAGCGCAGGCGTGCGCAAGGTAATGGACTGTGGGAACTGCGCCGTTTGGTCGACGTTTTGCCCGACACCTTTCTGGAACAGTGCCAGCCACTCTGCGCCATCCATCGGCGGGAGATTCAGTTCAACGCCCGCCTGCTCCGGCAGCGGCGGCGTGGTACGGCTGTCCGTCGTCCAGATCGCTCTGTCCAGCGTCAGCTTGCGGTTAAGCAGCCAGCGGCTGTTGAAGTGGTTTGTTCCACCAGCGTTTCCGGTTAAATCGAAGCTGTTAAGGTTGCCCGCAACCTTAACATTGACGGGCAATGCTTCACCGCTTTTCTTATTCAGCGGCGCGGGAAGTTGGCTGCTGAGGTTTTTCAGATCCCCCGTAATGTCGACGTTATAGCGCGCACCGGCATGATAAGGCAGGTCGATGGCGACCTTGCCATTCCATGACACCGCGCCGTCCACCGCATTCTCAATCGGCTTCGGCAGAACATCCATGCGTGACGGCTGCCAGTTCGCGTCCATATTGACCGCCACCTGGTAGGCTTTATCGCCCTCGGTGGTGGAGAAATCGATATTGACGGGTTGATTGAACCAGGTCGCTTTCAGCGGCTCACTTTTCAGCGTGCCGTTAACAAAGCTGAACTGACCGCTGAGGTTTTTCAGCGTGCTGTCCAGCGGCTTGATATAGAGGCTGTTGTTATTAAGGCTAACGTCGCCTTTGGCGGTGGTCATTTCACCGTCCAGCGGGATATCCAGATGTAAGCGAGCATTCACATCGCCATCTAACTGCAACTGCTGAAGGGTGGCTGCCAGGGAGTCATTCAGCGGCGTATCTTCAAAGTACGGGCCAACCGCTTTACCTGGCCCCTTAATATCCGCATCAATCAGCAGTTTCTCTTTGGAGTAATCCGGGATGTTTGCCGTCAGGTTGCTTGCCGTTACGCCGCCCAGCGCAACGCTGTCCGTCTTCATCCACAGGCCGTCATTCAGGAAGTTGAGTTCAATATCCAGATTCTTCAGCGCCGGCCAGTCCGGCTGGAAGGCATAGGTGGCGTTGCGTAGAGGCACCAGAACCTGGAACTGGCCTTCGTTGTGCTTATACGGGAACAGGTGCGGGTTGCCGCCGTAGACCAGCGTGGCGTTATCCGCCTGGCCGCCCTGAATAGCGCCGCTGAGATAGTCCACCAGCGCTTTCCCCATCAGGTTTTCCGGGAAGTAGCGCCACGCCTGCGAACCGTCATCCGTGTTGATGCCCGCCAGAATACCCAACCACGGCTCATCGCCTTCAGGCTGTAGATAACGGAAATTACCGCGGGCATGTACCGCTTTGGCTTTCACATCGATATCGCGGCCATCGAGCTGAAAACCTTTGTCATTCTTCAGCCAGTTGAGGGTGGCATTTCCCTTTTCGATCTCCAGTGGCGCACGGAAGACCGTTTCGTACGGCATTTTCGCGTCCTGCATTTCTGCCGTCAGCCTGCCGTTTTCCACGCTTCCTTCCAGTTTACCGCTGAAGTGCTCGGCACCCGGCAGCAGTTTCCACTGTTTCCATGCGAGATTTTTCCATGCCGCCTGAAAACGCGTCTTTTCCGTAGCCTGGAGCGGAATATCCAGCGCCAGCCGGTTTATCTGCCCGCTCGGCTGCGTCGCCAGCCAGATTTCGCCCAGCTCCGGGGAGAGTTTTGCGGCCATTGAACGCAGCCCTTCGATCGCCGTCAGATCCAGGTTACTGGCGCGGATACGCAGCTCGTCGCTGCGTTTACCGTTTATCCCGCCGACGTCCTGCTCCGGCATCCACGCCATCGTCAGCGCGCCGCGCGGCCAGGGTTTATTATCCATGGAGATGCGCGTATCCGGAATAGCGAACTGCCAGCCGCCTTTATCCTGCGTCACGTGTGCGGTGAGGTTATCGACGGAAAGTTGATGCTGATGGTTTTCCCCTTTCCAGCTCGCGCCCCCCTGCTTAAGCCAGATATCGCCGCTGGCGAACGTCCCGTTCGTCAGGGTCATCCAGCCTTCCAGGCTGAAGCGCGCGGTCTCCAGCTGCATGTTCTGCTGTAGCCACTCACCGAGCCACGGCTTCACGTCCACGTCGTCCGCCTGTAGCCACACCCTGCCGTTGTTCAGCAAGCCATTGTCGTCACGCAGATCCATCCGCACCTGCATAACGCCGTGCTGCCCGTTCAGGCTGGAGAGATTAACCTGCCCCTCGGCGCGGTGGCGATCTTTCCCGTTTAACCAGGTCAGCTGTGGGATCGCCAGCTCAGCGCGCTGGCCGGAAAGAGTAATAAAGCTCACTTCGCTGTCGCGCAGATCGAAATGATCGAACTGGCGGAGGAAGAGATCGCTAAAGCGGTTGGCTTCCAGACCCTGATTGTTATCACCGCCCGTCAGCGGGGTATTGGTCAGAAACTGAAGTTGATAAAAGGTGAGATCGCGAAACTGCCAGCGCAGATGCAGCAGGCTTTGCCAGACATCCAGCGCCAGGGTGACGCGTTTGATTTTGAGGTGGCCGCCATCTTTCAGGCTGGCGCGGATATCGCGCGCATCAAGCGTCGGGCCAAAGTTCTGCCAGCTTGCCTCGATATGGCTCACGTCCACCGGCAGGCCGGTGGCGAATTCGATTTTTGCCAGGATCTGCGGCCGCCAGCTGTCCATATGCGGCAAGGCGAGACGCAGCCCGCTCACGAGCAACGCGACAATCACGACCAGCGTTGCCCCTGTAAGCAGTAAAATCCCCGGCAATCGCCTCACGCGTCTCTCCTTGTCAGCCTTAAATCTCGCAGCGAACTGCGTTTACATCATGACGACGTCAAACTGCTCCTGGTTATAGAGCGGCTCAATTTGCACTTTTACCTGTTTGCCGACAAAGATTTCCACTTCCGCCAGCGCGTGCGACTCTTCCCCTTTCAGGGCCTCCGCCACCGCAGGGGAAGCATAGACCAGAAAACGGTCTGAGTCGTAGGCATGATGGACACGGACAATCTCACGCATGATTTCGTAGCAGACCGTCTCCACCGTCTTTACCGTTCCGCGTCCATGGCAGGTTGGACACTCATTACACAGGACATGTTCCACGCTTTCGCGGGTCCGTTTCCGGGTCATTTCCACCAGACCGAGCTGCGAGAAGCCATTGATGCTGGTTTTCACGCGATCTTTACTCAGCGCCTGCTCCAGGGAGTGCAGCACGCGACGGCGGTGATCTTCATTGTTCATATCGATAAAGTCGATGATGATAATGCCGCCCAGATTACGCAGGCGAAGCTGACGCGCGATGGCCTGCGTCGCTTCTATGTTGGTGTTGAAGATGGTGTCATCGAGGTTGCGATGGCCGACAAACGCGCCGGTGTTGATGTCGACGGTGGTCATCGCTTCGGTTTGATCGATGATCAGATAGCCACCCGATTTCAGCTCAACCTTACGCTCCAGCGCACGCTGGATTTCGTTTTCAACGTCATAGAGGTCAAATATTGGCTGGCGTCCGGTGTAATGCTCCAGCAGACCCGGCATTTCCGGGATGTACTCGGCGGTGAACTCCAGTAAGGCTTCGTACGTCAGACGGGAGTCCACGCGGATGCGGTCAAGCTGGGCGTCGGCGAAATCACGTAATACGCGCTGAGCGAGCGCCAGCTCACCGTACAGCCGGTAGCGGGTCTGGTTGCGTTTTTTACGCTCCATCACTTTGGTCCAGACGCGCTTCAGATAGGCCGCATCCGAGGCCAGATCTTCTTCGCTGATCCCTTCCGCCGCGGTACGGATAATAAACCCGCCCTGCTCGTCGCAGTAGGCGCTGACCACCTTTTTCAGGCGCTCACGCTCGCTTTCGCTCTCAATGCGCTGTGACACGCCGACGTGCGACGCCCCCGGCATAAAGACCAGATAGCGTGAAGGCAGGGTGATGTCGGTGGTCAGACGCGCGCCTTTGGTGCCAAGCGGATCTTTTACCACCTGCACCATCAGATCCTGGCCCTGACGCACCAGCTCAGAGATGTCGCGCACGGCAAATTGCTTTTGCTCTTCGCCTGCCACACATTCGGTGTGCGGCATGATATCGGAGGCATGTAAAAACGCCGCCTTATCGAGCCCAATATCTACAAAAGCCGCCTGCATACCCGGCAGGACACGACTGACACGACCTTTGTAGATATTGCCTACGATTCCGCGTCGCGCTTCACGCTCAATATGAATTTCCTGGAGAATGCCACCATCAATGTAGGCCACACGGGTTTCCGATGGCGTTACGTTTACCAACAATTCAGCCGTCATAATTATCCCTTCCCTCACGCAGTGAGTTAAAATTGCTCAGCAACTCATACGTTTCCACCAGCGGTAAGCCGACTACGGCGTGATAGCTGCCATTTATCTTCCTGACAAAACAGCCACCCAACCCTTGAATACCGTATGCACCTGCTTTATCCATAGGTTCACCGCTGGCGATATAGCCGGCGATCTCCTCGTCGGTGAGGACTCTGAACGTCACTTCCGTTACCACAAGGCAATCCAGAACGTACTGGCTATCTGCCAGCGCTACCGCCGTCATCACCTGATGGGTTTGTCCGGACATATTACGCAGCATCCGCGCCGCATGGTCTGCGTCGCGGGGTTTCTCAAGCACCTCACCATTGAGAATAACGATGGTATCCGCACCCAGCACCGGTAAGTCACGCGGCACGCATGCCACGCCCGCCTGCGCTTTTTCACGCGCCAGACGAGAGACATACTGCTGAGCGCTTTCACCCTCAGCACGTTTTTCTTCGATACCGGTAACGATGCGTTCGAAGGAGACACCCAACTGCGCGAGCAGTTCCTGGCGACGCGGAGAACCGGAGGCAAGATACAAAGACGTCATAGAAACCTTTTATTGCACGGCAAACTGCTGGCGAATTTTACGCATCAGCAGGAACAGCCACGGCCAGAGCACACCGTTTACTACACTACTCCAGAACACTTCCGGTCGGAAAGAGACGTTGATCACTAAAAACTCTGCCCAGAAAACAACGATATCCGCAGCGAGCGACAACAACATCACTACCAGCGCCTGTTGCCAGAGCGCAAGGTTACGAAAGAGCTGGAATTTGAGTGCGACGAGATACGCAATAATGCTCATGGATAAGGCGCGGACGCCAAGCGTAGAGCCACTGATAAGATCCAGTATGGCACCCATCACAAAACCTGTGCCGACATTTACGCGGTGCGGCAGGGCAAGGATCCAGTAGAGCAAAATGAGCAATACCCAGTTTGGCCGGAAAACAAGAATGTCGTCCGGCCAGGGCATAATTTGCAGCAACAGTGCAACGAGGAATGAGAGCCAGATTACCCAGCGCCCCTGGCTACGATAACTGGCCACTACTGCCCTCCACCCGAGACTTGCGGCGGTGGGGGCGCATCCGGCAGCGGCTGCGTTAACCCCGTCGCCGGAGCCGGTACGGGTGCAGGTGGTCCCATCGCATCCGGCGCAGGCAGCACCTGCGGCATCATCTGCATCAGGCGTTCGTTGGCCACGCGATGCACATCTTCCGGGGTCATCGGGTTAGCGCCGTTACGATCGGCGCCCCACAGCAGCAACAGGTAGCGCAAACGCTGCAAGCCGGCCGTTGGACGCGCCTGAATCACGGTGTAGGCACGCTGAGTGTCGAGCTTCACGGAAGAGACAACCGCAACCGGGTAGCCCTCAGGGAAACGACCGCCCAGACCGGACGTCACCAGCACGTCGCCCACGCGGATATCCGTGTTGGCAGGCAGGTGTTCCAGTTGCAGATCGTCCGTGCAGCCATTACCGGCGGCAATCACGCGAATATCGTTACGCAGCACCTGAATCGGCAGTGCATGGGTGGCATCGCAAATCAGCAGCACGCGGCTGGTCAGTTTGGCAACCGCCACAACCTGGCCCACGACGCCCTTATCGCTGATGACAGGCTGACCTTCGTATACGCCGTTCACGCTGCCTTTATCAATCACCACCTGATCGCTGTACGGATCGTTTACGGTGGAGATCACCTGGGTGACCATTTTCTGTTCATCCTGGCGCAGCGGCGAGCCAAGCAGTTCGCGCAGACGGGCGTTTTCCTGCTTATATTGCCCCAGCATCAGCAGCTCGCTATTTTTCAGCAGCAGTTCCTGGCGTAACGCACGGTTTTCGAGTTCGAGCTGGTCACGCGATGAGAGCGTTTGCGACACGGAGTCGAGCAGTTCACGGGGACCATTTGAAATAAAGTAGAAAGGACTGACGGCGGTATCCATGTACGTTCGGATTTGGCTGAACGTACCGAGGCGGCTATCGGCAATAATGACCCCGAGCGCAACCAGAACCGCCAGGATCAGGCGAAACTGTAGCGACGGGCCACGGCTAAAAATTGGCTTCATAGGCTATGCGTATTCTCGCGTCAGAGAGAAAGGGTAGCGAATTGCTACCCTCTCACACCCGACTACTCTTCGCTAAACAAGTCGCCGCCGTGCATGTCGATCATTTCCAGCGCCTTGCCACCACCACGGGCGACGCAAGTCAGTGGATCTTCTGCAACTACGACAGGAATACCTGTCTCTTCCATTAACAGGCGGTCGAGGTTACGCAGCAGCGCACCACCACCGGTCAGAACCATACCGCGCTCGGAGATATCGGAAGCCAGCTCTGGCGGGCACTGTTCCAGCGCAACCATCACCGCGCTCACGATGCCGGTCAGCGGCTCCTGCAACGCTTCCAGGATTTCGTTGGAGTTCAGGGTGAATCCGCGTGGCACGCCTTCAGCCAGGTTACGACCGCGAACTTCGATCTCGCGTACTTCATCACCCGGATAGGCAGAACCGATTTCATGCTTGATGCGCTCTGCGGTTGCTTCACCGATCAGAGAGCCGTAGTTACGGCGAACGTAATTGATGATGGCTTCGTCGAAACGGTCGCCGCCGATACGCACGGAAGAGGAGTAGACCACACCGTTCAGGGAGATAACGGCCACTTCAGTGGTACCGCCACCGATATCCACCACCATAGAACCGGTAGCTTCAGAAACCGGCAGACCCGCACCAATTGCCGCAGCCATCGGTTCTTCAATCAGGAACACTTCACGCGCACCGGCGCCCTGAGCGGATTCACGGATCGCACGACGTTCAACCTGGGTCGCGCCAACCGGCACACACACCAGCACGCGCGGGCTTGGGCGCATGAAGCTGTTGCTGTGAACCTGCTTGATGAAGTGCTGAAGCATTTTTTCGGTCACGAAGAAGTCAGCAATAACGCCGTCTTTCATAGGGCGGATCGCGGCGATGTTGCCCGGCGTACGGCCCAGCATCTGCTTCGCATCATGACCTACTGCGGCCACGCTTTTTGGCGAGCCGGCACGATCCTGACGAATGGCCACAACGGAAGGCTCATTCAATACGATGCCTTGTCCTTTTACATAAATAAGGGTATTCGCGGTACCCAGGTCAATGGACAGGTCATTGGAAAACATGCCACGAAATTTTTTCAACATACTAAGGGATAATCCTGAAAGCTGGGGCGGAAAACAAAATCCGCTTACTTTACCAACCACACGCAGCAGCGACAAGGCGCAAAAATCGTCTGCTACGGTGAAAATTAGTGCAGCACGTTTCCTTTGTTACAAATTCATCCCCTGAATCCCTCAGGGCTGAGTAAACAGCAGCGTCCCTCACTTTCACTTGTAACCCACTAAAGGTCGTTCACTGGCTTTTATGCTCGTCTTACTCAAAGCTACAGGCGCGATATTCTACGTGAAAACAAAGTAAACGGCAGGTCAAACAGAGTATCTTTGCAAATATTTTTTCACATTGGTGTCAAGCGGCTGAGAGGCGGCAAAAAAATCCCCCTGACCGCCCGTCACGCCGCGCTCTGTCAACATCTGCCATTCACTACGTGAACGTACGCCTGTGGCAAATACTTGCGTTTGCGTTCCTTTGCACGCTTCCACCAGGCTTTGTACCAGCAGCTGGTTTTCCGTGCGTTTTTCAATATTCCTTACCAGACCCGGATGCAGCTTCAATAATTCAACATCCAGCTCTTTGATCCAGCGGGTGCTCACCAGCGTCAAACCCGCCTGGGTTACCGCCACGCGAGCCCCAAGCGCATTGATTAAACGCACTACCGGGCGCAACCGGCTGATGTGTTGACCTACATCTGCCTCTGCAAGTTCAAAAATAATGCGTTTGCGTTGCGATTTTTCGCATTGCATTAACGTGTCACGTAACCAGCGCTGGAAACGCGGACGGATCAGCGATTCGACGGTCACCTGTAAAGCCAGATTTTCTTCAGGCCAGTACGATAAAAACGGAATGAGACGGGTGATTTGCTGACGGTCATACTCTTCGGACAATCCGAATTGCAACACCATGGGCAGATATTCCGCGGAGATAACCTCTTCAGTGCCATCAAAAATACGGCACATCAGCTCACGATGATGAACATGACCATTCTTCATGACCGCCGGTTTTTGATAGATGCGCGGTCCGCCCCGGCTCAGCATCTGTTCAATCAGGGTTCGCCAGCGCACGTTGCCGCGCCCTTTCTCCGGCAGCGTATCATCATAGACTGCCCAGCCGTTCGCCCCCTGCAATACGGCGTTACGCGTGGCCGCTTCCGCATGTTCCATCACCTGCTCCGTCGACTGACCGCCGCGCCAGGCACAGATGCCCATATGCACCATATCGTCTCTGTCGAGCATTTTGCTCTGGGGCAGCGCATCGACGGCTTTCAGCAGCTGGCTGGCGATACTCTCGGACTCCTTTAAGGTGCGATGCGGCAGCAAGACGGCAAAATCGCTGCGGTGGTAGCGTGCCAGTAACGCGCCGGGGTAGCGCATAATAAAGGTGGACAGCAGGTTAATCAGCGTAAAGAGGTTCTCTTCCGCCACGCGCTGACCCCAGGTATCACGGAGCAGATCGAAGTCGGGCAGGCGAATCATCATTACCACGCCATGCGTACCCACCTTTTCGGGGTCATCAAGAAGGGTAGCCAGCTGATTATCAAAGAAGAGACGGTTGTTGAGGCCCGTTTTGTTATCCTGCGCGGCGTAAGAGCGAATCAACGTGTCCATACGGCTACGCTGATCGCTGGCAAACTGGATTTCGGAGAGCAGCACGTCCAGGGCGCTACTGGTGCGTGATGGCCATTCATAAACCGATCCCCGCACCTGTGGACCCCGTTCGCCATTCAGTATCCGCACGGAGCGTGTTTCCAGCAGTTCCTGGCCGGAAAGTTGACGACGCTGCCAGCGAACGGCGAGGAAAATCAGCAGTACGATAAAGGCAACGGCGATGGTTAAGGGCGCGGTGGTCATAAGCGAGCGTAAATAGTTGCTCATCGGATCCTGGTACATCAGATGAATTGTCATACCCGGATGTTTAAGTGAATTAACCGTGACGTCCCGATACTGATCTACCGTGCCGGCAGGACGATAGCTGCCCTGGCGGGTATGGCTGAAAACGGTCTGCTTCCCCTGTTTAATGTCGATCTGCACGATATCCACAGGCACCATTAACTCATCCAGCTCACGCGAAAGCGCCGGGAAGGAGGTTGCAATCAGGCGAGTGTCGATAACCGATGCAACCGATTCAACCCGGTTAACCAGCTTATCCTGGATGGCATTGTAAAAGCTCAGCGAGCAGCCGATTAGCGTGACAAATATGGTCAGCCCCGTCAGCAAGGTGATAAAAGCTGAGAACTTCGTCGTTAATCGCATCCTTGAGATTACTCCGTGGGTTGAAGGGGGGTGCAAGTGAGCACTAACTTGCATTTCAAATGCGGCATACTACCAAACCTGGCGTATCTGGCAATTTATTGCGTTAAATCGGCACTGCGTTTCATTGAGCGAGTATAGTCATCAGAACATATTTTCCCATCATCAAACCTAGTGAGGACCCAGTATGCAGGCTTTGATCTTAGAACAGCAGGACGGCAAAACCGTTGCCTCAGTGCAAGCCATCGAGGAGAGCCGCCTGCCGGAGGGCGACGTGACCGTAGATATCGACTGGTCCAGCCTGAACTATAAGGATGCGCTGGCCATTACGGGAAAAGGTAAAATCATCCGAAATTTCCCGATGGTGCCAGGAATCGACTTTGCAGGCCGCGTACATACCAGTGAAGATCCACGTTTTCACGCCGGACAGCAGGTGCTGCTCACCGGCTGGGGCGTAGGTGAAAACCACTGGGGCGGACTGGCAGCGCAGGCGCGCGTAAAAGGTGACTGGCTGGTCCCGATGCCGAAAGGCCTGGACGGTCGTAAGGCGATGATCATCGGCACGGCAGGTTTCACCGCCATGCTGTGCGTGATGGCGCTGGAAGAGGCCGGGATCCGCCCTGACTCTGGCGAAATTGTCGTCACCGGCGCCAGCGGCGGCGTGGGCAGCACGGCCGTCACGCTGCTGCACAAGCTGGGGTATCAGGTCGCTGCCGTCTCAGGCCGCGAAAGTACGCATGATTATCTACGTCAATTGGGCGCAAGCCGTATTCTGAGCCGCGACGAATTCGCCGAGACCCGCCCGCTGGAAAAACAGGTCTGGGCTGGCGCAGTAGATACCGTCGGCGACAAAGTGCTGGCGAAGGTGCTGGCGCAAATGAATTACGGCGGCTGCGTGGCGGCCTGTGGTCTGGCGGGCGGTTTTGCCCTGCCGACGACGGTGATGCCATTTATTCTGCGTAACGTGCGTCTTCAGGGTGTCGATTCGGTCATGACCCCAGCCGAGCGGCGAGCTGAGGCCTGGGAACGTCTGGTGCAGGATCTGCCAGCCTCATTCTTTGACCAGAGCGCCACTGAGATTACCCTGAGCCAGGCACCAGAGTTCGCCAGTAAAATCATGGACAATCAGTTCCACGGTCGTGCGCTGGTTAAAATCGCCTAATCTTCAAATTTTCGTGACATATTCGCGCTAACCCTCCTCCTCCGTCATGCTTAGAAAAACGCCTGACGGAGGATGCCATGAAAACCCGAAAACTGACGGAAGCCGACGTAACGTCTGAATCTGTCTTTATGCTACAGCGCCGCCAGATCCTGAAAATGCTTGGCATCAGCGCCACCGCCCTGACGCTCACCCCTGCGGCCCATGCCGATCTGCTCGACTGGTTTAAGGGCAACGATCGCCCGAAAGCCCCCTCCGGCGCACCGCTTAACTTCACCAAACCGGCGCAGTGGCAGAATAAACTGGCGCTGACGCCGGAAGATAAAGTCACCGGCTATAACAACTTCTATGAGTTTGGTCTCGATAAGGCCGATCCTGCCGCCAACGCCGGGAGCATGAAAACCGATCCCTGGACGCTGAAGATAGATGGCGAGGTGGCAAAACCGCTGACGCTGGATCATCATGACCTCACCACCCGCTTCCCACTTGAAGAACGCATTTACCGTATGCGCTGTGTGGAAGCCTGGTCGATGGTGGTGCCGTGGGTAGGTTTCCCTTTGCATAAACTGCTGGCGCTGGTTGAGCCCACCAGCAACGCGAAGTATGTTTCCTTCCAGACGCGCTACGCCCCGGACGAGATGCCAGGCCAGAAGGATCGGTTTATCGGCGGCGGGCTGGAGTATCCCTACGTTGAAGGTTTACGTCTCGACGAAGCCATGCATCCGCTTACGCTGCTTACCGTTGGGGTTTACGGCAAAGCGCTGCCGCCGCAAAACGGGGCGCCCATTCGCCTGACCGTACCGTGGAAATACGGTTTCAAGGGCATCAAATCGATCGTCAGCATTAAGCTCACCCGTGAACGCCCCCCCACCACCTGGAACCTGGCAGCGCCTGACGAGTATGGTTTTTTTGCCAATGTTAACCCGCACGTTGACCATCCGCGCTGGTCGCAGGCGACGGAACGTTTTATCGGCTCCGGCGGCGCGCTGGATGTTAAACGCCAGCCAACGCTGCTGTTTAACGGCTATGCGGATGAGGTGGCATCCCTCTACCGTGGGCTGAATTTACGGGAGAACTTCTAAGTGCGTTTAACGGCAAAGCAGATAACCTGGCTGAAGGTACTCCTGCATTTAGCCGGATTGCTCCCCTTTATATGGCTCTTCTGGGCAGCCAGCCAGGGACAGTTCAGTGCCGATCCGGCGAAAGATATTCAGCATTTTACGGGTCGGATGGCTCTGAAATTTTTGCTGGCGACCTTGCTCGTCTCACCGCTGGCGCGCTACGCTAAACAGCCATTATTGATACGCACCCGTCGGCTTTTAGGGCTATGGTGTTTTGCCTGGGCGACGCTGCATCTCACCAGCTACGCCCTGCTGGAACTGGGCATTAACAACCTGGCACTCCTTGGCAGCGAACTGGTGACGCGTCCCTATCTGACGCTGGGTATCGTAAGCTGGCTGGTTTTACTGGCGCTGACGCTGACATCCACGCAGTATGCGCAGCGAAAACTGGGTCGACGCTGGCAACTGCTGCACAACTTCGTCTATCTTGTCGCGATCCTCGCCCCGATTCATTACCTGTGGTCGGTGAAGATTTTATCCCCTCAGCCGGTCATCTACGCGCTGCTGGCCCTGGCCCTTTTAGCGTGGCGTTACAAGAAGTTCCGCCAGTGGTTGCGATAGTTCACGAAACTGTGCGTTTTCCCGCAGATTATTTATCAACCGCGAATCTTTTTCGGATAGCGGTTGATAATCTTCCCTGATAAGACCAGTATTTAGCTGCCAAATGCTACGAAATCGTTATAATGTGCGACTTCGGTTTTCCGGACAGGGGTTTTAGGCCTCTGAAAGGGTGACAATTGCGCTTTGAGGGTATATGTTGTTTTTTACCCGAAAATCGCAGGAGATAGCGGCACAATGGCTGACAAATTCCAAATTTTAGTATTGAACGGTCCGAACCTGAACATGCTCGGCACCCGTGAGCCAGAGAAGTACGGCACGCTGACATTGAGCGAAATTGTTAACCGTCTGAGTACGGAAGCAGCCTCGCTGAATGTGGATTTGGACCATTTTCAGTCAAACGCGGAGTACGCAATCATCGACCGTATTCATCAGGCTAAAGACACTGTGGACTATATCCTGATCAATCCGGCCGCGTTTACGCACACCAGTGTTGCTATACGCGACGCACTGCTCGCGGTGAGTATCCCGTTTATCGAGATCCACCTGAGTAACGTGCACGCCCGAGAGCCGTTCCGCCACCATTCCTACCTGTCAGATATCGCCGCTGGCGTGATTTGTGGGCTGGGTGCAGACGGCTATTCATACGCTTTACAGACAGCGGTAAAACGCTTGTCACAATCACACTAAACAAGAGTACGGAACCCACTCATGGATATTCGTAAGATTAAAAAACTGATCGAGCTGGTTGAAGAATCAGGCATCTCCGAACTGGAAATTTCTGAAGGCGAAGAGTCTGTACGCATCAGCCGTGCAGCCCCGGCCGCTAGCTTCCCGGTAATGCAGCAAGCTTACGCTGCGCCAGTGCAGCAGCCTGCGCTCTCCGCAGCCGTTGCGCCAGTGGCAGCAGAAGCGGCACCTGCGGCTGCAACAGAAATCAGTGGTCACATCGTACGTTCCCCAATGGTTGGTACTTTCTACCGCACCCCGAGCCCGGACGCGAAGGCGTTCATCGAAGTGGGTCAGAAAGTCAACGTAGGCGATACCCTGTGCATCGTTGAAGCCATGAAAATGATGAACCAGATCGAAGCAGACAAATCAGGTACTGTGAAAGCGATCCTGGTCGAAAGTGGTCAGCCGGTAGAATTTGACGAGCCGCTGGTCGTCATCGAGTAACGAGGCGAACATGCTGGATAAAATTGTTATCGCCAACCGTGGCGAGATTGCACTGCGTATTCTTCGTGCCTGTAAAGAACTGGGCATCAAGACCGTGGCCGTGCACTCAAGCGCGGATCGCGATTTAAAACACGTATTGCTGGCGGATGAGACGGTCTGTATCGGTCCGGCTGCGTCCGTAAAAAGCTATCTGAACATCCCGGCGATCATCAGCGCCGCCGAAATCACTGGCGCGGTCGCGATTCACCCGGGTTATGGTTTCCTCTCTGAGAACGCCAACTTTGCTGAGCAGGTTGAACGCTCTGGCTTTATCTTCATTGGCCCGAAAGCCGACACCATTCGCCTGATGGGTGACAAAGTGTCTGCCATCACCGCGATGAAAAAAGCCGGCGTGCCAACCGTACCGGGCTCTGACGGCCCGCTGACCGACGATATGGATGCTAACCGCGCCCATGCTAAACGCATTGGCTATCCGGTGATCATCAAAGCGTCCGGCGGCGGCGGCGGTCGCGGTATGCGCGTTGTACGCAGCGATGCTGAACTGGCGCAGTCCATCTCCATGACCAAAGCGGAAGCGAAAGCGGCTTTCAGTAATGACATGGTGTACATGGAAAAATACCTGGAAAACCCACGCCACATCGAAATTCAGGTGCTGGCTGACGGTCAGGGTAACGCGATCTATCTGGCAGAACGTGACTGCTCCATGCAGCGTCGTCACCAGAAAGTGGTCGAAGAAGCGCCAGCGCCGGGCATTACGCCTGAACTGCGTCGCTACATCGGTGAGCGTTGCGCCAAAGCGTGTGTCGATATCGGCTATCGCGGGGCGGGTACTTTCGAGTTCCTGTTCGAAAACGGCGAGTTCTATTTCATCGAGATGAACACCCGTATTCAGGTTGAACACCCGGTTACCGAAATGATCACCGGCGTTGACCTGATCAAAGAACAGCTGCGTATCGCAGCCGGTCAGCCGCTGTCCATCAAACAGGAAGAAGTTGTGGTTAAAGGCCATGCGGTAGAGTGCCGTATCAACGCCGAAGACCCGAACACCTTCCTGCCAAGCCCGGGTAAAATCACGCGTTTCCACGCGCCGGGTGGCTTTGGTGTGCGCTGGGAGTCCCATATCTACGCCGGTTACACCGTACCGCCGTACTATGACTCAATGATTGGTAAGCTGATCTGCTACGGCGAAAACCGTGACGTGGCCATTGCCCGCATGAAGAACGCCCTTCAGGAGCTGATCATCGACGGGATCAAAACCAACGTTGATCTCCAGATGCGCATTATGAGCGACGAGCACTTCCAGAATGGTGGGACTAACATCCACTACCTGGAGAAAAAACTCGGTCTGAACGAGAAGTAAGAGACCAGTGTTGCTAAAAGGCCGGATTATCCGGCCTTTTTTATTTCTGGGGATCGCTAAGCCCCATCATGTACAATCCCCGCTTTCTTCATCCACAAGGGACAAAAAATGGACAAACGTTTTGTTCAGGCCCATAAAGAAGCGCGCTGGGCGCTGTGGCTGACCCTTCTCTATCTCGCCGCGTGGTTAGTAACTGCTTACTTACCTGATTCGGCGATTGGCATTACCGGCCTCCCGCACTGGTTTGAAATGGCCTGCCTGCTGCTGCCGCTGGTGTTTATCCTGCTGTGCTGGGCGATGGTGAAATTCATCTATCGCGATATTTCACTGGAGGACGATGATGCAGCTTGAAGTCATTCTGCCCCTTATCGCTTACCTGTTCCTGGTGTTTGGCCTGTCGGTTTATGCGATGCGTAAACGTTCGACCGGCACCTTTCTGAACGAGTATTTCCTCGGGAGCCGCTCTATGGGTGGCGTCGTGCTGGCCATGACGCTGACCGCCACGTACATCAGCGCCAGCTCGTTTATCGGTGGCCCCGGCGCCGCTTATAAGTACGGGCTGGGCTGGGTACTGCTGGCCATGATCCAGCTGCCTGCCATCTGGCTCTCTCTGGGCATACTGGGTAAAAAGTTTGCCATTCTGGCCCGTCGCTACAATGCCGTAACGCTGAACGATATGCTGTTTGCCCGCTATCAGAGTCGCTTGCTGGTATGGCTGGCAAGCCTGAGTCTGCTGGTGGCGTTTATTGGCGCAATGACGGTGCAGTTTATCGGCGGGGCGCGACTGCTGGAGACGGCAGCCGGGATCCCCTATGAGACGGGCCTGGTCATTTTCGGTGTGAGTATCGCGCTGTATACCGCATTTGGCGGGTTCCGCGCCAGCGTACTCAACGACACGATGCAGGGGATGGTGATGCTCATTGGCACCCTCGTTCTGCTGGTAGGTATCGTGCATGCCGCAGGAGGCCTGAGTCATGCGGTTGAAACCCTGGAAGCGATCGATCCGAAACTGGTCTCGCCGCAGGGGGCGGATGACATCCTCTCTCCAACCTTTATGACCTCGTTCTGGGTACTGGTGTGCTTTGGCGTGATTGGCCTGCCGCATACCGCCGTGCGCTGCATCTCATATAAAGACAGCAAAGCGGTGCACCGCGGGATCATTATCGGGACAATTGTGGTGGCGATCCTGATGTTCGGTATGCACCTGGCGGGTGCGCTGGGACGCGCGGTGATCCCTGACCTTACCGTACCGGATCTGGTCATTCCAACCCTGATGGTGAAAGTGCTTCCGCCGTTTGCCGCCGGGATTTTCCTCGCCGCACCCATGGCGGCCATTATGTCGACCATCAACGCTCAGTTGCTGCAAAGTTCCGCTACGATCATTAAAGATCTCTATCTGAATTTGCGCCCTGAACAGGTCGAAAATGAGCGACGCCTCAAGCGCATGTCGGCGGTGATTACCCTGGTGCTGGGGGCGTTGCTGCTGCTGGCCGCGTGGCGTCCACCGGAGATGATCATCTGGTTGAACCTGCTCGCCTTTGGTGGGCTGGAGGCCGTTTTCCTGTGGCCGCTGGTGCTGGGGCTGTACTGGGAACGCGCGAATGCCGCGGGTGCATTAAGCGGCATGATTGTCGGGGGCGTCCTGTATGCTGTTCTCGCCACGTTTAAAATTCAGTATCTGGGCTTCCATCCGATCGTGCCTTCGTTACTGTTAAGTTTACTGGCGTTTGTGGTGGGAAACCGTTTTGGTCGACCGGTGCCACAAACTGTCCTGATTTCTACTGACAAATAAAGAGTTTTGCCATGCCGTGGATCCAATTAAAACTGAACACAACCGGCGCGAACGCCGAAGAACTGAGTGATGCGCTGATGGAGGCAGGTTCGGTCTCTATCACCTTCCAGGACACGCATGACACGCCGGTCTTTGAGCCGCTGCCGGGCGAAACGCGCCTGTGGGGTGATACGGACGTTATCGGCCTGTTCGATGCAGAAACCGACATGAAAGAGGTCGTGGCGATTCTGGAAAACCATCCGCTGCTGGGCGTGGGTTTCGCGCATAAAATTGAACAGCTGGAAGACAAAGACTGGGAACGCGAGTGGATGGACAACTTCCATCCGATGCAGTTTGGTCAGCGTCTGTGGATCTGCCCAAGCTGGCGTGAAGTTCCCGATAAAAACGCCGTCAACGTGATGCTGGATCCGGGTCTGGCGTTCGGCACCGGCACCCACCCGACAACCTCCCTGTGCCTGCAATGGCTGGATGGCTTGGATCTGGAAGGCAAAACCGTGATCGACTTCGGTTGCGGATCCGGGATCCTTGCTATCGCGGCGCTGAAACTGGGCGCGGCAAAAGCCATCGGGATCGACATCGATCCGCAGGCGATTCAGGCCAGCCGTGATAACGCCGAGCGTAATGGCGTTTCCGATCGCCTTGAACTGTATTTGCCCGATGCACAGCCAGAGGCGATGAAAGCCGATGTTGTGGTCGCGAATATCCTGGCTGGCCCGTTACGCGAGCTGGCGCCGTTAATCAGCGTGCTGCCGGTTGAAGGCGGTCTGCTGGGCCTGTCCGGTATCCTTGCCAGCCAGGCAGACAGCGTCTGTGAAGCCTACGCCGATCTCTTCGCGCTCGACCCGGTGGTCGAGAAAGAAGAGTGGTGTCGCATCACCGGCCGTAAAAAATAAGCGTTTGGCGTGGTCGTCTGACCACGCCTTTTCCCTTCGGTTTTTTCTCCCGCCTTCTTCCTTTCTTCGATAAAATAACCGCACAAATCATAATGTTAATCATTGATTTGGATAATAAAATTCACAGGAAGAATATGATGAAACACATTTCAGGCAAGGCAGCGCTGCTGGCGCTGAGCATGATTTCGGCTACGGCTTACGCATCACACTGGAGTTATCAGGGAGAAGGCGCACCGGAACACTGGGGCGAACTGGACGAGGCGTACAAGACGTGTAAAAGCGGAATGTATCAGTCGCCGGTCAACATAGATAACACGGTCAAAGCCCACATCTCTCCGCTGGAAACGCACTATATCGACGGCCCGGTCATTCTGACAAACAACGGCCATACTATCCAGGCAAGTGAAAATGCCGATACACGCGACAGCATCACGCTTGATAAACAGCGCTGGACGTTACAGCAGTTCCATTTCCATGCGCCATCCGAAAACACGGTGCACGGTAAAAAATACGCAATGGAAATGCATCTGGTCCATAAAAACGCTGACGGCGAACTGACGGTCGTTGCCGTTATGTTCGATCAGGGCGCGGCAAACACTGAACTGGATAAACTCTGGGGCGTGATGCCTGGACAGGTTGACCAGAACGTCACGATTAAGCCAACCCTCGATATGAATAAATTACTGCCCACGGATAAAACCTACTGGCGTTTTAGCGGCTCTCTGACCACGCCACCATGTTCAGAAGGGGTGACATGGCTGGTGCTCAAGCACCCGCTGACCGTCTCTGCTGAACAGCTGCAAAAATTCACTCACACCATGCACCATGAAAACAGCCGCCCGGTTCAACCGCTTCATGGCCGTCTGGTTGTTGAATAAGTCGATTTTTTTACGCTGATATCCTGTGCTGAAATGCGACGCAGATCGCAAAGAAGCGCCATAATCTGCTGCTTATAGCAGCAGATTATCCCGGACAATTGATTCATTTATTCAGAAATGATGAGAAGTTACGGGAAATTGTAAGCGCCCACAAAATGTTCATTTATTCATAACACAATGATTTAAATAGCGAATAATCTTATCCAAAAAGAATGACTGGCGATTCCTTGATCTACAACAGAGGATTGTTCAAAGTTTGGCCTTTCATCTCGTGCAAAAAATGCGTAATATACGCCGCCTTGCAGTCACAGTATGGTCATTTCTTAACTCATGCGCATCGGACACCACCAGCTCAGAAATCGCCTGATCGCAGCCCCAATGGCAGGTATTACCGACCGGCCGTTCAGGACGCTGTGTTACGAGATGGGAGCAGGCCTGACCGTTTCCGAGATGATGTCGTCTAACCCGCAGGTTTGGGAAAGCGATAAGTCCCGCCTACGGATGGTGCACATTGATGAACCAGGTATCCGCACCGTGCAAATTGCCGGAAGCGTGCCTGAAGAGATGGCAGATGCCGCGCGTATTAACGTGGAAAGTGGCGCCCAGATTATTGATATCAATATGGGTTGCCCGGCCAAAAAGGTGAATCGCAAGCTTGCAGGTTCAGCCCTTCTGCAATACCCCGACCAGGTGAAGTCAATCCTGACGGCGGTTGTCAGCGCAGTGGACGTTCCTGTTACGTTGAAGATTCGCACGGGTTGGTCGCCGGAACACCGTAACTGCGTAGAGATTGCCCAACTGGCCGAAGACTGTGGCATTCAGGCCCTGACCATACATGGACGCACTCGCGCCTGTTTGTTCAACGGTGAAGCTGAATACGACAGCATTCGGGCAGTTAAGCAGAAAGTTTCCATTCCGGTTATCGCGAATGGCGACGTTACTGACCCGCTTAAAGCCAGAGCTGTGCTCGACTATACGGGAGCTGATGCTCTGATGATAGGACGTGCCGCTCAGGGAAGACCCTGGATCTTTCGGGAAATCCAGCATTATCTGGACACTGGGGAGCTGCTTGCCCCACTGCCTCTGGCAGAGGTTAAGCGCTTGCTTTGTTCGCATGTTCGGGAACTGCATGACCACTACGGCCAGGCAAAAGGGTACCGAATTGCGCGTAAACACGTCTCCTGGTATCTCCAGGAGCACGCTCCAAATGACCAGTTTCGGCGCACATTCAACGCCATTGAGGATGCCAGCGAACAGCTGGAGGCGTTGGAGGCATACTTCGAAAATCTTGCGTAATGAAATAAAGAGCTGACAGAACTATGTTCGAACAACGCGTAAATTCTGACGTACTGACCGTTTCTACCGTTAACTCTCAGGATCAGGTGACTCAAAAGCCCCTGCGTGACTCGGTTAAACAGGCACTGAAGAACTATTTTGCTCAACTGAACGGTCAGGATGTTAATGACCTGTATGAGCTGGTACTGGCTGAAGTTGAACAGCCACTGTTGGACATGGTGATGCAATACACCCGTGGTAATCAAACCCGCGCTGCCCTGATGATGGGCATCAACCGTGGTACCCTGCGTAAGAAACTGAAAAAATACGGCATGAACTAATTTCGATTAGCTAACTGCTTGTTTAAAAAGGCGCTCTTCGGCATGGGGAAGCGCCTTTTTTATCGTCCGGACGGGCAACCGTCAATGCTTTGTAAACCTTCTCTTTCCCCACTTTTCAACGCCCGCTTTTCGTGTATATTTCCAGCAACTTACAGGCTCTCTTTTCACGGAATGACACATGATTCGTAAATACTGGTGGCTGGTCGTTTTTGCTGTCTCTGTTTTCATTTTTGATGCGCTGCTGATGCAGTGGATTGAACTGATGAGCACCGAAACCGATAAATGTCGCAATATGAATTCCGTGAACCCGCTTAAACTGGTCAACTGCTCAGAGCTGGACTAACCGCTTCCATCCTGTCCCCCCCTGTTATCACTCAATAAAAACAGGGACTTAAATCACTTTTCGTCATTTCCTGACGATGATAATGTCTGTGCCCTTTCCAACCGCTCTTGCTTAACGTCTCACAACGAGTGAACAGACCATGCTGGTTAGCCAATACAACCAAATCCTCGTAGTCATCTCCTTTGTTGTTGCCATTCTTGCCGCCTATACCGCGCTGAATATGGCTGCGCGCGTTGCCGGAAGCCAGGGCATCGCTGCACGCGTCTGGCTGGCAGGTGGCGGTGTTTCGATGGGGATTGGCGTGTGGGCGATGCATTTCATCGGTATGCTGGCGATGGATCTTTCCATGAGCATGAGTTACAACGCGGCCCTGACCGTGCTTTCGATGGTTATCGCCATCAGCTCGTCAATGTTTGCCCTGTGGCTCGTTAGCGGCGAGCAGCTACGTTTGCGCCGGCTGCTGCCTGGCGCCGTCGTGATGGGAACGGGCATTGTTGCCATGCACTACACTGGTATGGCAGCCCTGGAGGTCACACCGGGTATTGTCTGGGATAAAACTTGGGTGGCTATCTCTGGGGTCATTGCCCTTGCCGCTTCACTGGCCGCTCTTTGGCTGACGTTCCGTTTACGTCAGGAAGCCGCACGAATGGCGTTGATGCGGCTGGGGGCGGCGATCACCATGGGCATCGCTATCGCTGGCATGCATTACGCCGGCATGGAAGCAGCACAATTTCCAATGTCGACGATGGTCCACCATCATGGCATTAACGGGAGCTGGCTGGCGATACTGGTTAGCGTGGTCGCGCTCGCTATTCTGGGGATTACGCTGCTGGTGTCGATGTTCGATGCCCGCCTTCAGGCTCGTACCTCGCTGCTGGCCTCATCACTGGCAGAAGCTAATCGTGAACTCGCACAGCTGGCGTTACATGATACGCTGACGCGATTACCCAATCGTATTCTGCTTGAGGATCGCCTCGATCAGGCCATCAGCAAGGCCGATCGCGAAGGAAGCCCTTTCGCGCTGATGTTTATGGATCTTGATGGCTTTAAAACCGTCAACGATGCCTATGGTCATGATGTCGGTGACAAGCTTCTGGTTGCGGTGACTCAGCGTTTGCTGTTGCAGTTGAAAGGTCAGTATACGCTGGCGCGTATCGGTGGGGATGAATTCGTCCTGCTGGCCGAAACCGCCACTCCGGATGATGCTGCCTCACTGGCAAATTCACTGGTGCGCGTCATTGATAGCCCGTTCCATCTCGATCCTTATGAACTGATGGTCACCCTGAGCATTGGCATTGCGCTCTATCCACACGATGGCAAAACCGATCGTGAACTGATGTTTAACGCTGATGCTGCGATGTACCACACGAAACATATGGGTCGTAACGGCTATCACTTCTTCCAGCCGTCAATGAATACGCTGGCGCAGACGCATCTTCAGCTGATGAATGATCTGTGGCAAGCCATCGACCGTAATGAGTTACGCCTGCTTTATCAACCTAAATTCCACGCTCCTGCCGGGCCAGTCCTCGGGTTCGAAGCGCTGTTACGCTGGCAGCATCCCAAACAGGGGTTACTCCCACCCGATCTTTTTCTACCGCTGGCAGAGAAAACGGGGCTGATTATTCCGATTGGAAACTGGGTAATCGACGAGGCCTGCCGCCAGCTGCATGAATGGCATCTTCAGGGCCACACGGACTGGTCAATGGCGGTGAATCTTTCTACATTGCAGTTCGAACAGCCGTCGCTGGTTAAAACAGTTCTCGATTGTCTGACGCGCCATAGCGTACCACCCGGCATGTTGATCCTGGAGGTGACCGAAACCACGGCAATGAACAATCCGGACGAAAGCGTGCGTGTCCTGACAGCGCTGACGGATGCGGGAGTAAAAGCCTCGATAGACGATTTTGGCACCGGTTACTCAAGCCTTCTGTATCTTAAGCGACTTCCCGCCTGCGAGTTGAAAATCGATCGTGCTTTTGTGAAAGAGTTAAGTGGTGAGAGCGAAGATGCGACGATTGTCTCGGCGATTGTCGCCCTGGCAAAAACGCTGAATCTGAAGGTCGTGGCGGAAGGGGTCGAAACCGCAGCGCAGCAAACCTTTCTGACAGAACTGGGATGCAATACGCTACAGGGTTACCTGCTGGGCAAACCGATTACCGCGCAAGCTATTATGGAACAGTGCCAGCACGGGGAGATGTCGCTACCCCGGACGCGGTCATGAGGCTGTATCGTAAACCACTGGCGCCACTCGGGTGATATTTAGTGTCGCCAGAATATTATCCACCAGCGCCGGTGCTTGTTTGTACAGATTAAAATTGTTGCTATCCATTAACCAGTTTTTAATGACACCGCTAAAAAAGGCGTGGAAAACAATCAGCGCCAGTTCAATATTGGTTTGCGAAGAGATAACGTTACGAGCAATGCATCGCTTTAGCGTCTTGCGAAGATAATCATCGTTTAAACCGATCCGCTTGCGTATTTCACATTCTGAAATCACATCGTCATGAAATTCACACTTATGATACAAAATTTGTAAAAGCGCATATTGCCGCGGCTCGCTCGCAATATATTGCAGTGCGACAATAAATTGTTCACGAAGCATTAACAAAGGGTCGTCATTTTCGGAAAGTATTAACCTGTCACGAATCATCTCACGCATCGGCAATTGCTGATCCCATATTGCATTAAATATTTCCGCTTTACTCGAGAAATGCCAGTAAACCGCCCCGCGAGTGAGTTGAGCAGCATCGGCGATGTCGGTAAGCGTGGTGCTGGACACGCCACGCGTCGCGAATAGCCCGATAGCGGCTTCAATCAGCTGCTGGCGGGTCTTTTGAGCCTCTTCTTTTTTTTTGCGCACCATAACCTGCTACTCATTACTCATAAAATTGATACGTTATCAAAGGATATTGCCGTGGTCGTGTAGTCAAAGTATTAACCAAAACCCGTGTTAATTTTGCACAAAAAAAGTCAATTCATTTAATTTATAATTCACGTGAATAAATCGAATACATAAAATTCATAAAATATATGAATAGCATTCACCGAAAACATTTCGTTGATTATCCTGACAGAAAAAGAATACCGAATACACTGTGTCAGATTCCGATTTTTACTTTTAAAAGCTCCATCAGCACTTATAAATTAAAAAACATTAAACACCCTCATTATTATACGCGGCTACATTTCTATTTTTTGCCTCACACCCTTTCACCGATTCATGGCAAATATCGGCTCAAGGGTAGTTTAAGGAACAGTAATGACGAATCACTTCAGATGCTTACCCTTATCCGGTTTCATTGTCTGTGCCGCGCTGCTCACCGGGTGCGATGGGCAAGAAAACCCACAGCAGCATGCGCAAGCTCCTCAGGTCAGTGTTCATATTGTTAAAAGCGCGCCACTGGCCGTAACGACAGAATTGCCCGGCAGAACTGACGCGTATCGTGTTGCGGAGGTTCGTCCTCAGGTAAGTGGTATCATTCTGCACCGTAATTTTACCGAAGGCAGCGACGTTAAAGCGGGTGAATCCCTTTATCAAATCGATCCGGCCACCTATCAGGCAGCCTACGACAATGCGAAAGGTGAACTGGTAAAAGCACAGGCGGCGGCGAATATCGCCCATCTGACGGTGAAACGTTACGTTCCGCTGGTTGGTACGCAATATGTGAGCAAGCAGGAGTACGATCAGGCGGTGGCAACTGCCCAGCAGGCGGATGCGAGCGTGGTTGCCGCGAAGGCTGGCGTTGAAAGCGCGCGGATCAACCTGGCCTATACGAAAGTCACATCCCCAATCAACGGGCGTATAGGTAAATCCAGCGTCACCGAAGGGGCGTTAGTCACTAATGGCCAGGCAACTGCACTGGCGACGGTTCAGCAACTCGATCCCATTTATGTCGATGTGACGCAATCCAGCAGCGATTTTATGCGCCTGAAGCAGCAGACGAGCCTGCAAAAGGGAGACACCAGCAGCGTCGAGTTGCTGATGGAAAATGGCCAGCCTTATCCGCTGAAAGGAACGCTCCAGTTCTCTGATGTCACGGTAGATGAAAGTACCGGCTCAATCACCCTTCGCGCCCTCTTCCCTAACCCACAGCATATGCTGTTACCGGGTATGTTTGTCCGTGCGCGCATCGATGAAGGTACGCAACCTGATGCCATACTGGTTCCCCAGCAGGGAGTAACCCGTACACCACGCGGAGATGCCACCGTGCTTGTGGTAAATGAGAAAAACCAGGTGGAATCACGCACTGTCGTTGCACCGCAGGCGATTGGCGATCGCTGGCTGATCACGGAAGGCCTCAAAAACGGCGACCGCGTCATTATCAGCGGCCTGCAAAAAGTTCGCCCTGGCGTCACCGTCGTGGCTATTCCTGATACCGCAGCGACTCCAGCCAGTTAAGGAATAACGACATGGCTAATTTCTTTATTCAACGGCCTGTTTTCGCCTGGGTACTCGCCATCATTCTGATGATTGCGGGCGGGCTGGCCATTTTAAAACTACCGGTCGCGCAATATCCGACCATTGCGCCGCCGGCGGTTGCGGTGACAGCAACCTACCCGGGCGCTGATGCCCAGACGGTACAGGACACCGTCACTCAGGTTATCGAACAGAACATGAACGGTATCGATAATTTGATGTACATGTCGTCCACCAGTGATTCCGCTGGTAACGTCACCATTACGCTGACGTTCGAGTCGGGTACAGATCCTGATATTGCGCAGGTGCAGGTTCAGAACAAACTCCAGCTCGCCATGCCGCTGCTGCCACAAGAAGTGCAGCAGCAGGGGATCGGCGTGGAGAAATCCAGCAGCAGCTTCCTGCTGGTTGCAGGCTTTGTGTCGGACAATAAAAACCTCACGCAGGATGATATCTCCGACTATGTCGCTTCTAATGTAAAAGATGCGATCAGCCGTACTTCCGGCGTCGGTGACGTGCAGCTGTTCGGTGCCCAGTATGCAATGCGCATCTGGCTGGACAGCAACGCGATGAACAAATATCAGCTCACGCCGCTGGATATCATTAACCAGCTAAAAACGCAGAACGACCAGATTGCTGCGGGCCAGTTGGGCGGAACACCGTCCGTACCTGGGCAGCAACTGAACGCCTCAATTATTGCTCAAACGCGTCTGAAATCGCCGGAGGAGTTTGGTCGTGTGACGCTGAAGGTGAACCAGGACGGTTCGATGGTCCACCTGAAAGATGTGGCCCGCATTGAGCTGGGTGGCGAAAACTACAACATGGTCACCAAAATCAATGGCCAGGCAGCAACGGGGCTGGGGATCAAGCTGGCGACTGGCGCAAACGCGCTGGATACCGCTGCCGCCATCAAGAGTAAACTGGCGCAGTTGCAGCCCTTCTTCCCTCAGAGCCTGAAAGTCGTGTATCCGTACGACACCACACCTTTCGTGAAGATCTCAATCCATGAAGTGGTGAAGACGCTGTTTGAAGCGATTGTTCTCGTGTTCCTGGTGATGTACTTGTTCCTGCAAAACCTGCGGGCAACGCTTATTCCGACTATCGCCGTGCCCGTGGTGTTACTGGGCACCTTTGCGGTACTGGCTGCGTGCGGGTTCTCCATTAACACCCTGACGATGTTCGGGATGGTATTGGCGATAGGTCTGCTCGTCGATGACGCCATCGTGGTGGTCGAGAACGTAGAACGCGTCATGGTTGAGGACAAGCTGCCGCCAAAAGAGGCGACGCAGAAGTCGATGGAGCAAATCCAGGGCGCCCTGGTGGGCATTGCCATGGTGCTTTCGGCGGTATTTATCCCGATGGCATTCTTTGGTGGTTCAACCGGGGCTATCTATCGCCAGTTCTCGCTGACCATTGTCTCCGCGATGGCCTTGTCGGTACTGGTGGCGTTGATATTAACGCCTGCTCTTTGTGCAACGCTGCTCAAACCGGTTTCCAGCGAACATCATGAAAAGAAAGGTGGTTTCTTCGGCTGGTTTAACGCGCTCTTTGATAAAAGTGTGGAGCATTACAGCAACAGCGTGAGCGGCATTTTACGTAAGACCGGCCGCTATCTGCTGGTTTACGTCGTCATCGTCGGCGGCATGGCAGTTCTGTTCCTGCGCCTGCCTTCCTCCTTCCTGCCGGAAGAGGATCAGGGGGTGTTTATGACGATGGTTCAGTTGCCGGCAGGGGCGACGCAAATGCGTACTCAGCAGGTACTCGATCAGGTTCAGGATTATTACCTGACGAAAGAGAAAGCGAACGTTGAATCGGTCTTTACCGTAAACGGTTTTAGCTTTAGCGGACAGGGGCAGAACTCCGGTATCGCTTTCGTCAGCCTGAAGCCATGGGAAGAACGTCCGGGCAAGGAAAACGGCGTTGAGGCGATTGTCAGCCGCGCGACGAAAGCGTTCAGCCAGATCAAAGACGGTCTTGTATTTCCGTTTAACCTGCCTGCCATTATTGAACTGGGTACCGCAACAGGCTTTGACTTTGAATTGATTGACCAGGCAAACCTGGGGCATACGCAGTTAACCCAGGCGCGTAACCAGCTGCTGGGCATGGTGAGAGAACATCCTGACTTACTGGTCCGCGTGCGTCCTAACGGACTGGAAGATACGCCACAGTTCAAGCTGGACGTCGATCAGGAGAAGGCACAGGCGCTGGGTGTGAGCGTGTCTGACGTCAATCAGACGATTTCAACAGCCCTGGGTGGCACCTATGTGAACGACTTTATCGATCACGGACGGGTAAAAAAAGTTTATGTCCAGGCTGATGCTCGCTTCCGTATGCTACCTGGAGACATTAACGGACTGTATGTGCGTAGCGCTAACGGCGAAATGGTGCCTTTCTCTGCCTTTAGCAGCTCTCACTGGGTGTACGGTTCACCACGTCTGGAACGTTACAATGGGATGCCGTCAATGGAGATCCTCGGTGAGTCTGCCCCTGGCAAAAGTACCGGTGAGGCAATGGCGTTGATGGAAAGCCTTGCGTCAAAACTGCCTTCCGGCATCGGCTACGACTGGACGGGGATGTCTTATCAGGAACGACTTTCCGGGAATCAGGCTCCGGCGCTGTACGCCATCTCACTGATTGTGGTGTTCCTGTGTCTGGCGGCCCTCTATGAAAGTTGGTCAATTCCCTTCTCGGTCATGCTGGTTGTGCCGCTGGGGGTGATCGGCGCGCTTCTGGCTGCATCAATGCGAGGGCTGAACAATGACGTTTACTTCCAGGTTGGTCTGCTTACGACAATTGGTTTATCAGCCAAGAACGCCATACTGATCGTTGAGTTCGCCAAGGATCTCATGGATAAAGAAGGCAAAGGGATTATCGAAGCCACGCTTGAAGCCTCGCGTATGCGTCTGCGTCCTATCCTGATGACTTCCCTGGCATTCATCCTTGGTGTTATGCCTCTGGTCATCAGCAGCGGTGCAGGTAGTGGGGCACAAAATGCGGTCGGGACGGGCGTGATGGGCGGGATGCTGTCAGCCACCCTGTTGGCCATTTTCTTTGTTCCTGTTTTCTTTGTGGTTGTCCGGAGACGGTTTACAAAGCACAAGGATTAATGAAAATCATAAAGGCACCTCTGGTGCCTTTTTTATTTCCTGAAAACAATGTAAAAATACATCCCCTCTTCACATTTCCTCCATTAATAATCAGTGCCCGCGCTTTTTTCTTCATAATTTTTACAATCCACACAAATTGAGATTATTCCCCGTGCTGCATGGTATTAGTGCGGTGGTAAAATAATCATCAGTTCGTTAATTGCTGTATCGGCTCTTTAGCGAATAAGCGATCATATTGAGGTAACATCATGAAAAGATTCCTTTCCGTTGCACTTCTCGCTGCGCTGCTTGCTGGTTGCGCGCACGACTCTCCATGTGTACCGGTATACGACGATCAGGGGCGACTGGTTCACACCAATACCTGTATGAAGGGCACTACCCAGGATAACTGGGAAACAGCAGGTGCGATTGCTGGTGGCGCCGCGGCAATCGCTGGCCTGACACTCGGTATTGTCGCCCTGACTAAATAAGGCTTCTAAAAGCGCGGCCATCGCCGCGCTTTTATTTTTCCCTGATATAAGGAACGTATATTCCTCATCACGAATAGCATCAGATATTAATTAAATTCAATACGCTACCTTACTCCCCGCTATACCCCATACCTGTACATAACATTTAATTGATTTAACGCTGCTGCGAGCCAGCATAATGCATTCCACAACTTCAGTTTCAGTAGGGTAAAACGCTTTAATACGTCCGTAAGGTATTAATGGCGACAGCAGGAATATCGAATGAGGGAATTGGTTTTGCTGGAGCAATAACGCAAAAAGGCCATCCTTTCGGATGGCCTTTCTACTTGTTTGATGTCTGGCAGTTCCCTACTCTCACATGGGGAGACCCCACACTACCATCGGCGCTACGGCGTTTCACTTCTGAGTTCGGCATGGGGTCAGGTGGGACCACCGCGCTAAAGCCGCCAGACAAATTCTTTTACTTCTTGCCGAACTTTAACCTAAGTATAAAGTGGTGCTGATACCCAGAGTCGAACTGGGGACCTCACCCTTACCAAGGGTGCGCTCTACCAACTGAGCCATATCAGCACGCTAAATTTGATGCCTGGCAGTTCCCTACTCTCACATGGGGAGACCCCACACTACCATCGGCGCTACGGCGTTTCACTTCTGAGTTCGGCA
>NZ_CP059487.1:2141971-2168337 GCF_016082135.1 Enterobacter sp. YSU | reverse complement strand
TTTGATGCTCAATGAATTAAACTTCGTAATGAATTACGTGTTCACTCGTTGAGACTTGGTATTCATTTAGTGTCCGAAGACATTAAGAATCCATGTCACTTTGAGTGCCCACACAGATTGTCTGATAAATTGTTAAAGAGCAGTTGCGACGCGCTTCAGCGCTCTGTCGCGAGGTGGCGTATATTACGCTTTCCTCTTTCAGAGTCAACCCGTTATTTCAGGATTTTTTCTCTTCAACCGACCGGGTTATCTGTGAAGTGATTCACATCCGCCGTGTCGATGGAGGCGCATTATAGGGATCCCAGTTTTTAGCACAAGTATTTTTTAGATCTTTTTTTCCAACTGATGATTTTCCGTTCTTTTCGCTGAAAACCCACCCGATCCGCTTAAAAATTGACGCATTTTGCCTTGCCTCGATCCAGGAATACGATCAAAGTCTTCTTTAATAGCGCTCATCTGTATCGAGGTAGATATGTTTGCAGTATTACGTCCTTATAAAGATCTGTTCCCCCAAATAGGCGATCGCGTGATGATCGATACCAGCAGCGTGGTCATTGGTGATGTTCGCATGGCCGAGGATGTCAGCATCTGGCCACTCGTCGCGATCCGGGGCGATGTTAACTACGTTGCGATCGGTGCACGCACCAATATTCAGGACGGCAGCGTGCTGCATGTGACTCATAAGTCATCTTATAACCCTGAGGGCAATCCGCTCGTCATTGGGGAAGATGTCACCGTTGGTCATAAAGTGATGCTCCACGGCTGCACAATCGGTAACCGGGTGCTCGTTGGGATGGGATCGATTTTGCTGGATGGCGTCATAGTAGAAGATGACGTAATGATTGGCGCAGGAAGCCTTGTTCCGCAAAACAAACGTCTGGAAAGTGGCTATCTCTATTTAGGCAGTCCGGTTAAACAGATCCGCCCCCTAAAAGAGGCGGAGATCGAAGGATTGAAATACTCAGCGAACAATTACGTTAAATGGAAGAATGACTATCTGGATCAGGATAACCAGACCCAACCCTGATCGTCTTCCTGCTGATCGCGGATCAAATCGCTGGCTTCCTCTTCCAGATCCCAGCGATTTTCGCAAAAGACCGCTAACGGATCTGAACCACCAAAGCGCTGATGCAACGTCTCCCCTTTAATCGCACAGGTGAGCTGCATTCCATGCACCAGCACCGGGAAACAAACCGCTTGCTTATTTTCATCCCAGATTTCTCTGTCGGGAAAATGAATCGCCTGATTCATGCCATCAGTTCCTGTTTCAGCTTTTCGATCACTGGTTCTACAGCAGGTAACACGCCATGCCAGAGTAGCACCGCATGAGCCGCCTGCCCCACCAGCATGCCCAGACCATCAGCCACGTGTTTTGCCCCCTGTTGTTCGCACCAGGCCAGGAATGGCGTTTTCCCTTTTTGATAAAACATGTCATAGGCGTAGATTTGGGAATGAACCAGGGATGCCGGAATCGCCGGGATCTCTCCATTAATACCGCTTGAGGTGGCATTAATCACAAGATCAAATTCGTGGCTCGCGAGATCGTCAAGTGCTACCGCAGTTACGCTGCCTGTGTGTGCGAACAACGCCGCCAGCTCTTCTGCTCTGGAGAAGGTACGGTTGGTGATTGTCACCGCACAATCCAGCGAAAGAAGAGGAAGCAATACGCCGCGCGACGCGCCACCCGCGCCGATCAGCAGGATCCGAAAGCCTGGTTTAATAAACGACAATCGCTCCAGATCGCTGAGTAAACCTATGCCATCGGTGTTATCGCCAAGAAGGCGACCATCTTCAAGCCGCTTAAGGGTATTGACGGCACCAGCGAGCGAGGCACGCTCGGTCAGCTCATCCGCACGCCCGAAAGCCTCTTCTTTAAAAGGCACCGTGACGTTCGCACCTTTACCACCCGCATCAAAAAAGCTATTCAGCGTCGGTATAAATGCATCAACAGGCGCAAGAACCCGACCATACGGGTGATCTATCTGCAATTGCTCTGCAAACAGCTGATGGATCAGAGGCGACTTGCTGTGGGCGATCGGGTTACCAAAAGCAGCATAGGTTTCCATAACATTATCCCTGGCGAAAACGTTCGCCGGTCAAGGCATCGCGAATTTCTGACGGGTTAAGACGACCACCGGTTTCACCCACGGCTACAGGGAAATCATTCCCGAACTGCGCCAGAACTTCTTCTGTTGTCCGACAAGGGGGAAGCCCGGTCAGGTTGGCGCTGGTTGAAACCAGGGGTTTACCAAATGCCTGGCATAACTCCACCACCAAGGGATGGTCGGTAACGCGTACCGCGAGTGAATCGAAACGCCCGGTTAACCAGCGCGGCGTTGTCGGTTGTGCAGGGAAAACAAACGTCACGGGACCAGGCCACGCAGAGAAAATGGTTTCCCGCTGTGCAGGCGTCAGCATGGAATCATCAATATAAGGCTTAAGCTGCTCGTAGTTCGCAGCGATCAAAATCAATCCTTTTTCGACAGGCCGCTGTTTTAGCGCCAGCAGACGGTTAACGGCGACTTCGCTGTCAGGATCGCACCCGACCCCGAAAACGGCTTCTGTTGGATAGGCGATGACTTCTTCTTTTTTCAGGATTTCCACCGCCTGCGCGATGGAGCCTGATGGCAGGTTATTATTCACTGATTTGATCCGCCGAAACCGGCTTTCCACATTGTTTACTGGCGCAAAAGCGTTTCAAGCCTTGCGCGGTTTTCTTTTCTCTAAGTAACGGATAATCGCAATGAGGGCAGACGCCCGCTACTGGTTTGAAATTGATAACGAACTGACATTCAGGATAGCGATCGCACGAATGGAAGGTCTTGCCATAACGAGAGCGGCGCTGCACCAATTGACCACGCTGGCACTGAGGGCAGGCAATTGCCGTTTCATCTGGTTTATCAATTTGTTCCGTATGTTCACATTCCGGATAGCGGCTGCATCCGATAAACATCCCGAACCGCCCCTGCCGCAGCGCCAGTTCGCCGCCACAGAGTGGACAAAGCTGTCCCTCCAGAATTTTGACGATATGTCCGTCCGCCTGGCTTTTCAGGGGACGGACATAATCACATTCCGGATAGTGTGAACAACCGAGAAACGGACCGTGTTTCCCGGACCGAATAACAAGTTCAGCCCCACACTGTGGGCAGGGCTCGTTTTTATGCACCGTGAAGAGTGCTGATTTGGCCATAACAACTCTTGTTGCTGCACATAGAATTAATGCAGCATACCTTCATTCACTTCAAAGAGTAATTCTTCCATTTGCTGATAGGCATTTTCACAGCCTGGGATGTTGAATAGAACCATCAGGATCACCCATTTGAGATCTTCCAGTTCAAATTCAGCAGTATCCAGCGCCATGACGCGCTCTATCACCATCTCTCTCGTTTCGAGGTTTAGCACCTGAATCTGCTCGAGGAATAAAATGAATCCCCGGCAGCTGGCATCCAGCCTTTCACACTCTTCAGCTGTATAGATGCGCACAGACAATGGGTCAGAAGCAAGCTGCATCGGTTCGGCGAGGCCGTCCTGATAATCAGCCAACTTATCCAGCCACATCAACGCATTATAAATATCTTCCCGCTCAAAACCTGCGTCGGTCAGATCCCGTGTTAATTTGTCCTGATCCACCTGCATTTCTGCTTCGTTGTGGATGTAAGTCTCAAACAAATACATCAGTACGTCGAACATGGCATGCCCTCCTTAATCGGACATAGCCGCCGGGTACAGCTGCGATCCACCCTGCTAACTCCAGTTCGAGTAGCTGTGCTACCGTTACTGGCACAGGTTGGCCGGCACGTTCAGCGACAACGTCAACAGGTGTTACCTCATCTCCTACGTTAGCCAGGAGCTTGGGAAATGGCAATGCTACTGCCTCCTGATCCGATGAAATATGTCGCTTTTGGAGATCATCCTGCAACCAATGCAAACCATATTGCAAATTTTCCAGGATATCCTCTTTACAGGTCACCAGCGTCGCCCCCTGTTTTATCAGCCAGTGAGGGCCTTCGCAGCCAGGGTTCCCCAACGGGCCGGGTAGCGCAAAAACTTCACGCCCCTGCTCCAGTGCGCACCTTGCGGTAACCAGCGATCCACTCCGAATCGCAGCTTCGACCACCAGCACGCCCTGGCTTAACCCACTGATGATCCGGTTACGCCGTGGAAAGTTACCCGGTCTGGGCGATGTCGAAAGTGAAAACTCAGATACTATCGCCCCCTCTGAAGCGATAAGTTGCTCAGCCAGAATGTGATGACGACGCGGATAGAGACTAAAAAGACCATTGCCAAGCACGGCGACACTTCGCCCTTTTGCTGACAACGCCGCATGATGTGCCACACCATCGATGCCGCAAGCCAGGCCACTGGTGATCGTAAAGCCACATTGGGATAGCTGTTCACTCAGCATTTTCCCCCACCGCTCGCCATACCACGAGGGCGCACGGCTGCCCACAACCGCAAGCTGCATGCTATTAAGCACGTCAACGCGGCCTCGCACAAATAGCGCCCCGGGAAAATCAGGTATAGAACGTAACAATGGCGGAAAGCGAGGATCATCCGCTGTGAGAAGGTGGTTGTCGGTGTGTTCCAGCCATTCCAGACTACGTTCAAGCTCACTCTCACTGAACGAAAAAAACTTTACGGCATGTTTGGGCGAAAGCCCTGACGCGTTGACAGCTTCAGCATCGACGGTTGCCTGGCGAAGCAGCCTCTGCGCAATCTCCAGCATCGCGTCACCGTATAACGACCCGATGTTTATAAGCCGTAACCATATCTCTGTGGACGTCATCCTTTTCCCTGCCATAAGCAGCCTCAGCAATCTTTGCGATTGGTCACTGATGCTGTCAATCGACCGGGGATTTGTCTAGAATAGAAGTAATATTCTTATCAACTCCTGAACACGACTCTGGAAATTTATGGCAGTTTTGCAAGTGTTACATATTCCTGACGAGCGCCTTCGCATCGTCGCGGAACCGGTTAAAGAAGTGAATGCAGAAATTCAGCGTATCGTCGATGATATGTTCGATACCATGTACGCTGAAGAAGGCATTGGCCTTGCCGCGACCCAGGTAGACATTCACAAACGTATTATTGTGATCGACGTTTCTGAAAATCGTGATGAGCGCCTGGTGCTGATCAACCCTGAGATGCTGGAAAAAAGCGGCGAAACAGGTATTGAGGAAGGCTGTCTGTCTATCCCTGAACAGCGCGCTTTGGTGCCACGTGCCGAAAAAGTTAAAATCCGCGCACTGGATCGTGACGGCAATCCGTTTGAGCTGGAAGCCGACGATCTGCTGGCGATTTGCATTCAGCATGAGATGGATCACCTGGTCGGTAAGCTGTTTATCGATTACCTCTCACCGCTGAAGCAACAGCGTATTCGTCAGAAAGTTGAGAAACTGGATCGTTTACGTTCTCGCGCTTAACGCCCCCCCGGATACAAGGAATAACGTGTCTACATCACTACGTATAATCTTCGCGGGTACCCCTGATTTTGCGGCGCGTCATCTCGACGCGCTGCTATCGTCTGGTCATCAGATTGTTGGCGTATTTACTCAGCCTGATCGTCCGGCTGGCCGCGGTAAAAAATTGATGCCTGGCCCGGTTAAAGTGCTGGCAGAAACGCATGGTTTGCCGGTTTTCCAGCCTGCATCATTACGACCTCAGGAAAACCAGCAGTTAGTGGCAGACCTGAACGCTGACGTGATGGTAGTTGTGGCTTACGGCCTCATTCTGCCGAAAGCGGTACTCGATATGCCCCGCCTGGGCTGTGTTAACGTTCATGGTTCCTTGCTCCCACGCTGGCGTGGTGCAGCCCCTATTCAGCGCGCTCTGTGGGCAGGCGATGCTGAAACTGGCGTGACAATCATGAAGATGGACGTAGGTTTAGACACGGGCGACATGCTGTATAAACTGGCGTGTCCCATTACCGCAGAAGATACCAGCGCCACGCTGTATGACAAGCTGGCGGATCTCGGTCCGCAGGGGCTGATTGAGACGTTGCAACAGCTTGCTGACAATACAGCGACACCTGAAGTGCAGGATGAGGCACAGGTGACCTATGCTGAAAAACTGAGTAAAGAAGAAGCCCGGATCGACTGGTCCCTGTCAGCAGCTCAACTCGAACGCTGTATCCGCGCCTTTAATCCATGGCCGATGAGCTGGTTGATGATTGATGAGCAGCCAGTGAAAGTCTGGAAAGCTTCAGTTATTAACGGCAATACTTCGGCAGAGCCCGGTACGATTATCGACGCCAGCAAAAACGGTATCCAGGTTGCGACCGGAGAAGGGATCCTGAATCTTGAATCGCTGCAACCGGCCGGTAAAAAGGCAATGAGCGCGCAGGATCTATTAAATTCCCGTCGTGAATGGTTCATCCCTGGCAATCGCCTTGCCTGAACAAATTTACTCTTAAGGCCCGGTGTTTCCGGGCATTTTTATTTTTACGGTTATGAAAAGACAAAATCTACGCACTATGGCGGCTCAGGCCGTTGAGCAGGTTATCGAGCAGGGCCAGTCACTGAGTAATGTCCTGCCTCCACTGCAACAAAAGGTTTCCGATAAAGACAAAGCACTGCTTCAGGAGCTGTGCTTTGGCGTGCTGCGCACCCTCTCTCAGCTTGAATGGTTAATTAATAAGCTGATGTCACGCCCGATGAGCGGCAAGCAGCGTACCGTGCATTATTTGATCATGGTCGGTTTCTACCAGCTTCTTCATACCCGCATTCCACCTCATGCTGCGCTGGCTGAGACAGTGGAGGGTGCCGTTTCGATTAAACGTCCCCAGCTGAAAGGATTGATTAACGGCGTGCTGCGTCAGTTCCAGCGTCAGCAGGACGAACTGCTGGCAGAATTTGCGCAAAGCGAATCGCGCTTCCTGCACCCTGAATGGCTGCTGAATCGCCTTAAAAAAGCCTACCCACAGCAATGGCAAGACATTGTGGATGCCAATAACCAACGTCCGCCGATGTGGTTACGCGTCAATCGTAACCATCATACCCGCGACGCATGGCTGGCCCTGCTGGAAGAGGCCGGAATGAGCGGCTTCACACACGCTGCTTATCCTGATGCGGTTCGTTTAGCCTCCCCTGCACCGGTACATGCATTACCCGGTTTTGAAGAGGGCTGGGTAACGGTACAGGACGCATCCGCTCAGGGCTGCATGACCTGGCTTGAACCGAAAGACGGGGAGCAGATCCTTGATCTCTGTGCAGCGCCAGGGGGGAAAACAACGCATATTCTGGAAGTGGCGCCGCAGGCCAGCGTGATGGCCGTGGATGTTGATGAGCAGCGTCTTTCACGCGTCTATGACAACCTCAAGCGTCTGGGTATGAAAGCACAGGTTAAGCAAGGCGATGGACGTAAACCCGCAGACTGGTGTGGTGATACCCGGTTCGATCGTATTTTGCTGGACGCCCCTTGCTCTGCAACCGGCGTGATTCGTCGTCATCCCGATATCAAATGGCTGCGTCGCGATCGTGATATCAAGGAGCTTGCCCAGTTGCAATCCGAAATTCTGGATGCCATCTGGCCGCATCTCAAACCCGGCGGAACCCTGGTGTATGCAACCTGCTCTGTTCTTCCGGAAGAGAACAGTCAGCAAATTGCGGCTTTCCTGAAACGCACCCCGGACGCTACGCTGCATGATACGGGAACACCTGAGCACCCGGGTCTGCAAAACCTGCCGGGCGCAGAAGAGGGTGATGGTTTCTTTTACGCTAAGCTAATCAAAGAGTGATGTTGAGAACAGGTCACGAAAGATGAAAATTATCATTCTGGGCGCAGGGCAAGTTGGCGGAACGCTGGCGGAAAATCTCGTGGGCGAAAACAACGATATCACCATTGTGGATACCAATGGCGATCGCCTGCACGTTTTGCAGGACAAGTTTGATCTTCGTGTTGTACAGGGGCACGGCTCTCACCCACGTGTGCTTCGGGAGGCGGGCGCAGACGATGCCGACATGCTGGTTGCAGTAACCAGTTCAGATGAAACCAACATGGTTGCATGTCAGGTGGCCTACTCGCTTTTCAACACACCGAACCGCATCGCCCGCATTCGCTCCCCGGACTATGTCCGGGATGCGGAAAAGCTGTTTAATTCCGAAGCAGTACCTATCGACCATCTTATTGCCCCTGAACAGCTGGTTATCGACAGTATTTATCGTCTGATTGAGTACCCGGGCGCGTTGCAGGTTGTGAACTTTGCGGAAGGAAAAGTAAGCCTGGCGGTTGTGAAGGCTTATTACGGCGGCCCGCTGATTGGTAATGCCCTGTCGACAATGCGCGAGCATATGCCACATATCGATACGCGTGTTGCGGCGATTTTCCGTCACGACAGACCTATTCGTCCGCAAGGATCCACCATTGTCGAAGCCGGGGATGAAGTCTTCTTTATTGCGGCTTCTCAGCATATCCGTGCGGTGATGAGTGAACTTCAGCGTCTCGAAAAACCATATAAACGTATTATGCTGGTTGGCGGCGGTAATATTGGCGCAGGTCTGGCGAGACGGCTGGAAAAAGACTACAGCGTGAAGCTGATCGAACGAGATCAACAGCGCGCGTCGGAGCTGGCTGAAAAGCTTCAGAATACTATCGTGTTTTATGGCGATGCTTCGGATCAGGAATTGCTGGCCGAAGAGCATATCGATCAGGTTGATCTTTTTATTGCCGTCACCAACGACGACGAAGCGAATATTATGTCCGCCATGCTCGCTAAACGTATGGGGGCGAAAAAAGTAATGGTGCTTATCCAGCGTAAGGCTTATGTCGACCTGGTACAGGGTAGCGTAATTGATATTGCTATTTCACCTCAGCAAGCCACCATTTCTGCCCTGCTAAGCCATGTACGTAAAGCGGATATTGTCGGCGTGTCGTCTCTTCGTCGTGGTGTTGCTGAAGCCATTGAAGCCGTCGCTCATGGGGATGAAACGACGTCGCGCGTTGTTGGTCGCGCGATCGACGAAATTAAACTTCCACCAGGCACCATTATCGGCGCCGTAGTACGAGGTAACGATGTCATGATCGCCAATGATAATTTACGTATTGAGCAGGGTGACCACGTTATTATGTTCCTGACCGATAAAAAATTTATTACCGACGTCGAGCGTTTATTCCAGCCAAGCCCGTTCTTCCTGTAATGATTTGGGTGCTCAGACGAGAGCACCCAAATATTAACCTTCTAATTTTCATGCCTTTTATTTTTCATAACGATTATTTATCCCCAATGGCAATTAGCTAATCATTTGTTAAACTTATAGGCGTCAGCTGGCACAAGGAGAACATAATGAGTTTTATTAAAGAGTTTCGCGAATTTGCGATGCGCGGGAATGTGGTGGATTTGGCTGTGGGTGTCATTATTGGTGCGGCGTTCGGTAAGATCGTTTCATCATTAGTCGCCGACATTATTATGCCGCCGTTAGGACTGTTGATTGGAGGCATTGATTTCAAACAGTTCGCCTTCACCCTTCGGGAGGCTCAGGGCGATATCCCTGCGGTTGTAATGCACTATGGCGTATTCATTCAGAACGTATTTGATTTCGTAATCGTGGCATTTGCCATTTTCATGGCGATCAAACTTATCAACAGACTTAACCGTAAAAAAGAAGAACCGGCCGCTGCCCCGCCAGCACCAACTAAAGAAGAAGTCTTACTGACTGAAATTCGCGATCTGTTAAAAGAGCAGAACAACCGCGTGTAATCAGGCGACAGAAACAGAAAGGCCAGTGGTAAAAAAGCGATTAGCTTGCTTGCCACTGGCCTCCCAGTTACCCCGTTGTGCATGTTTACCTTTACGTAAATAACTCCCTTTTCCTTTCTTGTTCTTCTCAACACGCTGTCTGAAAAGCGGGTCGTGAAGCAATGCCTCAATGGCGTTATCCTTAATTTGTCCCTTCGTATGCTGATAGCGGCTCATCATTTCTCCTGAGCATAGTTAATGTCGGCGGGAGTCTAGTCCCTGGCTGATAAAAAATCAACAACCCTGAGTTTCACTACTGGCGCCCTGTTCAAGAGCTTCCAGTATTGAGCAATAAACACTGCTATGAGCGGTACCGCAGCACGCGTCATTTAACCTTTGCAGAGATCGCTGCATGGCTTGCAGCTCCTGAATGCGCCCTTCAACTTCATCCAGCCGGGCCTGAACGATGCTTTTAGATTCCTGACACGTATGATGTTCAGGATCGATACGGATCGACAGCAGTTCACGGATCGACTCCAGCGTGAAACCGAGTTGCCGTGCATAGCGGATAAAACGAAGGCGTTGCAGGTCGTTATCCGTATAAAGGCGAAATCCACCTTCCGTTCTGACCTCATGATCGATCATCTGCTGCTTTTCGTAGTAGCGGATAGTATCCGGCGTTACGTTAGCAAGCTTCGCAAGTTCACCTATGCGGTACATGGCTACTCCTCGTTTATTTTTTGCATTAACCTTTCACTGTACTCACCATGCAAAAAGTCAGTATTCATTCCCGTCTGGCGCAGTTTTAGCTCGATGAGCGCCAACCGACGACTGATTTCGGAGTACCGCGGGTCATTCTTATGAATGCCTTTAAGCAGATCGGCAAGCTCGACGGCTTCATTGCGTTGCTGAAGTTCAGGCGGTAAACAACCTGCGTTTTTCAGTAAGCGATAACCGGCCCGTAATTCAGGGGGAATATGTGAATCATCGTCCAGAATCAGCGGCTCACCGCTGCCGGGAAGATTTTCGAACTCGCCTTTGTTTTGGGCATCGCAAATATGGCGTTCAGCCCACTGATCGAGCAACCACATAATGAACTCCAGGGGGTGAGCAGAAAAGATACAGACATTGTAGATAAGTGGAGATTCTGCGGATATAAAAAAACCCGCCGAGGCGGGTTTTTTTACGTTACTACAGATTACTCTGCAGCAGCTTCTGCTTTCTCTGAACGATCAACCAGCTCGATGTAAGCCATCGGCGCGTTGTCGCCTGCACGGAAGCCACACTTCAGAATGCGAGTGTAACCACCGGCACGGCTCGCGAAACGCGGGCCCAGTTCGTTAAACAGTTTTGCCACGATCTCGTTATCACGAGTACGGGCGAATGCCAGACGACGATTAGCAACGCTGTCAGTCTTGGCAAGAGTAATCAGCGGCTCAACTACGCGACGCAGCTCTTTCGCTTTAGGCAGGGTCGTCTTGATGATTTCATGACGAACCAGTGAACCTGCCATGTTGCGGAACATAGCCTGGCGATGGCTGCTGTTGCGGTTCAGTTGACGACCACTCTTACGATGGCGCATGACCTTATCCTTCTCAGTAAAACCTTAACCTGTGATCCGGTTACTCGTCAGCAATGCTTGCTGGTGGCCAGTTTTCCAGGCGCATGCCCAGAGACAGACCACGTGAAGCCAGCACGTCTTTAATCTCGGTAAGAGATTTTTTACCCAGGTTCGGCGTTTTCAGCAACTCAACCTCGGTACGCTGTACCAGATCACCGATATAGTGGATAGCTTCTGCCTTGAGGCAGTTAGCAGAGCGGACAGTCAATTCCAGATCGTCAACAGGGCGCAGCAGGATCGGATCGAATTCTGGTTTCTCTTCTTTCACTTCCGGCTGACGTACATCACGTAAGTCAACGAAAGCTTCCAGTTGTTCTGCCAGGATGGTTGCCGCACGACGAATCGCCTCTTCAGGATCGATTGTGCCATTGGTTTCCATTTCGATGACCAGCTTGTCCAGGTCGGTACGCTGTTCTACACGCGCTGCTTCAACATTGTAGGCAATACGCTCTACAGGGCTGTAACATGCGTCGACCAGCAGACGGCCGATTGGGCGCTCATCTTCTTCCGAATGAATTCGGGCAGAAGCCGGCACATAACCACGACCGCGCTGAACTTTGATACGCATGCTAATAGCTGCGTTCTCATCGGTCAGGTGGCAGATCACGTGCTGCGGCTTGACGATTTCAACATCACCGTCGTGGGTGATGTCGGCTGCAGTCACAGGGCCAATGCCAGATTTATTCAGAGTAAGAATAACTTCATCTTTACCCTGAACTCTCACCGCCAGCCCTTTCAGGTTGAGCAGGATTTCAAGGATATCTTCCTGAACGCCTTCTTTGGTGCTGTACTCATGAAGTACACCATCAATCTCAACCTCGGTCACCGCGCAACCCGGCATCGATGAGAGCAGAATACGGCGCAGTGCGTTACCCAGAGTATGGCCAAAGCCACGCTCTAAAGGCTCAAGGGTCACCTTGGCGTGCGTCGAACTCACTTGCTCGATATCTACCAGGCGCGGTTTTAGAAACTCTGTCACAGAACCCTGCATTGTGTCCTCTCTTTGGTACTAAGCTTTACTTGGAGTAAAGCTCGACGATCAGGTGTTCGTTAATGTCCGCAGACAGATCAGAACGTTCTGGCTGACGCTTGAACGTACCTTCCATCTTGCCAGCATCAACTTCCAGCCAGGTTGGCTTTTCACGCTGCTCAGCCAGCTCCAGAGCGGCTTTCACGCGAGATTGCTTTTTCGCTTTCTCACGAATGCTAACAACGTCATTCGCTTTAACCTGATAAGAAGCGATGTTAACAACACGACCGTTTACCATGATTGCTTTATGGCTAACCAGCTGGCGTGATTCAGCACGAGTCGCGCCGAAGCCCATACGGTATACAACGTTGTCCAGACGACCTTCCAGCAGAGCCAGCAGGTTTTCACCTGTGTTGCCTTTCAGACGTGCTGCTTCTTTATAGTAGTTACGGAACTGACGCTCCAGCACACCGTAGATACGGCGAACTTTTTGCTTTTCACGCAACTGCACACCATAGTCAGACAGACGCGGTTTACGCGCACCGTGCTGGCCAGGAGCTTGTTCAATTTTACACTTGGTATCGATCGCGCGAACGCCAGACTTAAGGAATAAGTCGGTGCCCTCACGACGGCTCAGCTTGAGCTTAGGACCCAAATATCTTGCCATTTTCTATCTCCAACTAACCTAAAAAACGAGCGTTATACGCGACGTTTTTTCGGCGGACGACAACCGTTATGAGGGATCGGAGTCACATCAGTAATATTCGTGATGCGGAAACCAGCGGCGTTCAGAGCGCGAACAGTAGATTCACGACCCGGACCCGGACCTTTAACCATAACTTCCAGATTCTTGATGCCGTATTCTTTTACGGCTTCAGCGCAACGCTCTGCTGCAACCTGAGCTGCGAACGGAGTGGATTTGCGAGAACCACGGAAACCGGAACCACCGGCTGTTGCCCAACCCAATGCGTTACCCTGACGATCAGTAATAGTAACGATGGTGTTGTTGAAAGAAGCATGGATATGAGCCACGCCGTCAGAGACTTGTTTTCTTACACGTTTACGTGCACGAACTGGTGCCTTTGCCATTATTCAATCACCCCGATTATTTCTTGATCGGTTTGCGCGGACCCTTACGGGTACGTGCGTTGGTCTTAGTACGCTGACCGCGCACTGGCAGACCACGACGATGACGCAAACCGCGATAGCAACCAAGATCCATCAGGCGCTTGATGCTCATGCTGATTTCACGGCGCAGATCACCTTCAACGACAAATTTGGCAACTTCGTCACGCAGCGTGTCGATTTGTTCTTCAGACAGCTCACTGATCTTAACATCTTCAGCGATACCCGCTGCAGCCAGAATGGCTTTAGAACGGGTCTTGCCGACGCCATAGATCGAAGTTAATGCGATCACAGCATGTTTCTGATCAGGAATGTTAATGCCTGCTATACGGGCCACTATGCACTCCTACTATTTAATATGTACGCACCATGCTGAAAAGCCCGTTTTCAGGATACTCAAATGGAAACGTACAGACATACAAAAGATTGGCTGGCTAATCTAGCCAGCTCAACCCAACTTTGCAAGAAAAATATGCGAAATAATCAGCCTTGGCGCTGTTTATGCTTCGGCTCGGCACTGCAAATCACACGGATGACACCATCACGCTTAACGATTTTGCAGTTACGGCATAATTTCTTGACGGAAGCACGAACTTTCATTTTTACTCTCCGTAACTTCTCAGGCGACCAGTTAGCGGCCGTAGCCTTTCAGGTTCGCCTTCTTCAATGCAGACTCATACTGACTGGACATCATCAGAGTTTGCACTTGAGCCATAAAGTCCATAATCACGACCACAACGATAAGCAGTGAGGTCCCACCGAAGTAGAACGGTACTTTCATTGCATCACGCATGAACTCCGGGATCAGGCAGATAAAAGTAATATAAAGCGCACCAACCAAAGTCAGGCGAGTCATTACTTTATCGATATACTTCGCCGTTTGCTCTCCCGGACGAATTCCTGGTACAAATGCACCGGACTTCTTCAGGTTATCTGCTGTTTCACGCGGGTTGAAGACCAACGCCGTGTAGAAGAAACAGAAGAAGATGATCGCAGACGCATAGAGTAACACATAAAGTGGTTGCCCAGGCTGCAAATACAGCGAAATTGTTGTCAGCCAGTTCCAACCAGTACCGCCCCCGAACCATGACGCGATGGTTGCCGGGAACAGAATAATACTGGAAGCGAAGATAGCCGGGATAACCCCCGCCATATTCACTTTCAGCGGTAAATGTGTGCTCTGTGCAGCATAGACACGACGACCCTGCTGACGTTTAGCGTAGTTCACCACAATGCGGCGTTGACCACGTTCAACGAAGACAACAAAGAACGTCACTGCAAATACTAATACTGCAACCAACAGCAACAGGAGGAAGTGCAGGTCGCCTTGACGCGCTTGCTCGATAGTATGGGCGATGGCCGGCGGGAGACCCGCAACGATACCGGCGAAGATAATGATTGAGATACCGTTACCGATACCTCGTTCAGTAATCTGTTCGCCGAGCCACATCAGGAACATGGTCCCTGTGACCAGACTTACAACAGCGGTGAAATAGAATGCAAAGCCTGGGTTTAATACCAGACCTTGCATACCAGGCATATTCGGAAGACCGGTAGCAATACCGATCGACTGGAATATTGCCAGCACCAGAGTGCCGTAACGGGTGTACTGGCTAATCTTACGACGTCCAGACTCCCCTTCTTTCTTCAACTCTGCCAGGGCCGGATGAACGACCGTCAGCAGCTGGATAATAATCGATGCCGAAATGTACGGCATAATACCCAGTGCGAAAATAGAAGCACGGCTGAGAGCACCACCAGAGAACATGTTGAACATTTCAATGATGGTGCCTCGCTGTTGCTCAAGCAGTTTGGCAAGTACAGCGGCATCAATACCAGGGATCGGAATAAAAGAGCCAATACGGAACACAATCAGCGCGCCGATTACAAACAGCAGTCTGCGTTTCAGCTCGCCAAATCCACCTTTGGCACTTTGAAAATCTAATCCCGGTTGCTTAGCCATCTGCTACTTATTCCTCAATTTTACCGCCAGCAGCTTCGATAGCAGCACGAGCACCTTTAGTAACACGCAGGCCACGAACAGTTACCGGAGTAGAAACTTCACCAGCCAGGATCACTTTCGCGAACTCGATCTGGATACCGATAATGTTAGCCGCTTTCAGCGTGTTCAGGTCTACAACGCCGCCTTCAACTTTCGCCAGGTCAGACAGACGGATTTCCGCTGTGATCGCTGCTTTGCGAGAGGTGAAGCCGAACTTCGGCAGACGACGGTACAGTGGCATCTGGCCACCCTCGAAACCGCGACGTACGCCACCGCCAGAACGAGAGTTCTGACCTTTGTGACCACGACCACCGGTTTTGCCGAGGCCAGAACCGATACCACGACCCAGGCGTTTACCCGCCTTTTTAGAGCCTTCGGCCGGAGACAGAGTATTTAAACGCATCTCTTACTCCTCAACTTTAACCATGAAGTAAACCGCGTTGACCATACCACGAACAGCAGGAGTATCCTCGCGCTCAACGGTATGACCAATACGACGCAGACCCAGGCCAAGCAGCGTTGCCTTGTGTTTCGGCAGACGACCGATTGCACTGCGGGTTTGAGTGATTTTAATAGTCTTTGCCATGGTCAATTACCCCAGAATTTCTTCAACGGATTTACCACGCTTGGCAGCGACCATTTCTGGAGAATTCATATTTTCCAGGCCATCAATAGTTGCACGAACCACGTTGATCGGGTTGGTGGAACCATATGCTTTAGCCAGAACGTTATGAACTCCAGCAACTTCCAGAACGGCGCGCATTGCACCACCGGCGATGATACCGGTACCTTCGGAAGCTGGCTGCATGAATACACGAGAACCCGTGTGAACACCTTTAACTGGGTGTTGCAGGGTACCGTTGTTCAGCGCGACGTTAATCATATTGCGACGGGCTTTTTCCATCGCTTTCTGGATCGCTGCTGGAACTTCACGCGCTTTACCGTAACCAAAACCAACGCGACCGTTACCATCACCCACTACAGTCAGAGCTGTGAAGGAGAAAATACGACCACCTTTAACGGTTTTAGATACGCGGTTTACCGCGATCAGCTTTTCCTGCAGTTCGCCAGCCTGTTTTTCGATGTGAGCCATCTTACACCTCTACCTTAGAACTGAAGGCCAGCTTCACGGGCAGCATCTGCCAGTGCCTGGACACGACCATGATATTGGAACCCGGAACGGTCAAAGGAAACATTGCTGATGCCTTTTTCCAGAGCGCGTTCAGCGACAGCTTTACCTACAGCTGCTGCGGCGTCTTTGTTACCGGTATACTTCAATTGTTCTGAGATAGCTTTTTCTACAGTAGAAGCAGCTACCAGAACTTCAGAACCGTTCGGTGCAATTACCTGTGCGTAAATATGACGCGGGGTACGATGTACCACCAGGCGAGTTGCACCCAGCTCTTTGAGCTTGCGGCGTGCGCGGGTCGCACGACGGATACGAGCAGATTTCTTATCCATAGTGTTACCTTACTTCTTCTTAGCCTCTTTGGTACGCACGACTTCGTCGGCGTAACGAACACCCTTGCCTTTATAAGGCTCAGGACGACGGTAGGCGCGCAGATCTGCTGCAACCTGACCGATCAGCTGTTTATCAGCGCCTTTCAGCACGATTTCAGTCTGAGTCGGGCATTCTGCAGTGATACCGGCCGGCAGCGGATGCTCAACAGGGTGTGAGAAGCCCAGAGACAGGCCTACTGCATTCCCTTTGATAGCTGCACGATAACCTACACCAACCAGCTGAAGCTTTTTAGTGAAGCCTTCGGTAACACCAACAACCATTGAGTTCAGCAGGGCACGCGCGGTACCAGCCTGAGCCCATCCATCCACGAAACCATCACGTGGACCGAAGGTCAGAGCGTTATCTGCATGTTTAACTTCAACAGCATTGTTGAGGGTACGAGTCAGCTCGCCGTTTTTACCTTTGATCGTAATAACCTGACCGTCGATTTTTACATCAACGCCGGCAGGAATAACGACCGGTGCTTTAGCAACACGAGACATTCTTTCCTCCGATTAGGCTACGTAGCAGATAATTTCGCCACCAAGACCAGCCTGGCGCGCTGCACGATCAGTCATAACACCTTTAGAGGTAGAAACAACTGCGATACCAAGACCAGCCATTACTTTTGGCAGCTCATCTTTTTTCTTATAGATGCGCAGGCCTGGGCGGCTGACACGCTGAATGCTTTCTACAACAGCTTTACCCTGGAAATACTTGAGAGTAAGTTCCAGTTCCGGCTTGGTGTCGCCTTCAACTTTAAAATCTTCGATAAAACCTTCTTCCTTCAGCACGTTGGCAATTGCCACTTTCAGCTTGGCGGAAGGCATGGTGACCGCAACTTTGTTCGCGGCCTGACCGTTACGGATACGGGTCAGCATATCCGCGATCGGATCTTGCATGCTCATCTGTCTTTACTCCCGTGATTCAATTGGTAATTACCAGCTAGCCTTTTTCAAGCCTGGCACTTCACCGCGCATGGCGGCTTCACGCAGTTTGATACGGCTCAACCCAAACTTGCCCACATAACCATGTGGACGACCTGTTTGACGACAGCGGTTACGCTGACGAGACGGGCTGGAATCACGCGGCAGAGACTGCAGCTTGAGAACCGCATTCCAACGATCTTCGTCGGAAGCGTTCACATCAGAAATGATCGCTTTCAGTTCAGCGCGTTTAGCGAAGAATTTATCAGCTAAAGCTACGCGCTTTACTTCGCGTGCTTTCATTGATTGCTTAGCCATTCAGTAACCCTACCTTACTTGCGGAACGGGAAGTCAAAGGCAGCCAGCAGAGCACGGCCTTCTTCATCAGATTTCGCAGTAGTGGTAATGGTAATATCCAAACCACGCACGCGGTCGACTTTATCGTAGTCGATTTCTGGGAAGATGATCTGCTCACGGACACCCATGCTGTAGTTACCACGACCGTCGAAAGACTTAGCGGACAAGCCACGGAAGTCACGGATACGTGGAACAGCAATAGTGATCAGGCGCTCAAGGAACTCCCACATGCGTTCGCCACGCAGAGTTACTTTACAGCCGATCGGATAGCCCTGACGGATTTTGAAGCCTGCAACAGATTTGCGTGCTTTGGTGATCAGCGGTTTTTGACCGGAGATTGCTGTCAGGTCAGCTGCTGCGTTATCCAGCAGTTTCTTGTCAGCGATCGCTTCACCAACACCCATGTTCAGGGTGATCTTCTCGACCCGAGGGACTTGCATGACAGAATTGTAGTTAAACTCAGTCATGAGTTTGTTAACTACTTCGTCTTTGTAGTAATCATGCAGTTTCGCCATCGTACTACTCCAAATTACTTGATAGTTTCGCTGTTAGATTTGAAGAAACGGACTTTTTTACCGTCTTCGAATCTAAAGCCTACACGGTCAGCCTTACCGGTAGCCGCATTGAAGATTGCAACGTTAGAAACCTGAATAGCAGCTTCTTTTTCAACGATGCCGCCTGGTTGGTTCAGGGCCGGAACCGGCTTCTGATGTTTCTTAACCAGGTTAATACCTTCAACGACAAGTTTGCCGGAAGACAGAACATTTTTTACTTTACCGCGTTTACCTTTATCTTTACCGGTTAACACGATAACTTCGTCATCACGACGGATTTTCGCTGCCATGATTCGCTCCTTAGAGTACTTCTGGTGCCAGAGAGATAATTTTCATGAACTTCTCAGTACGAAGTTCACGAGTTACCGGCCCAAAGATACGCGTGCCGATAGGCTGCTCGCTGTTATTGTTTAAAATAACGCATGCATTACCATCGAAGCGAATGACAGAACCGTCAGGGCGACGAACACCCTTCTTGGTGCGCACCACTACCGCCTTCAGCACATCACCTTTTTTGACCTTACCACGTGGAATTGCTTCCTTGATGGTGATCTTGATGATGTCGCCTACGCCTGCGTAGCGACGGTGCGAGCCACCCAGAACCTTGATACACATTACGCGACGTGCACCGGAGTTGTCGGCGACGTTCAGCATAGTCTGTTCTTGGATCATTTTAGTGCTCCGCTAATGTCAACTACTACCTGAGACTCTAAAATCAGAGCCGTTAAAAAGCCCCATATCGAGGGCGCGGCATTATAACACCGCTTCTGCAATATGGGTAGAAAAAATAAACGGCTCATCGCTGAGCCGTTTATTCGTATTGAGAATGCGTACTCTATTACAGAACCGCTTTCTCTACAACGCGAACCAGCGTCCAGGACTTAGTCTTGGACAGTGGACGGCATTCACGGATTTCAACCTTGTCGCCGATACCACATTCGTTGTTCTCGTCATGTACGTGCAGTTTGGTCGTACGCTTGATGAATTTACCGTAGATCGGGTGTTTCACAAAACGTTCGATAGCTACAACAATGGATTTCTCCATTTTATCGCTAACAACACGACCTTGCAGAGTACGGATTTTATCGGTCATTACGCACCCGCCTTCTGAGTCAGTAAAGTCTTAACGCGCGCAACATTGCGACGCACTTGCTTCAGCAGGTGAGTCTGTTGCAGCTGGCCACTTGCAGCCTGCATACGCAGGTTGAACTGCTCACGCAGCAGGTTCAGCAGCTCAGCGTTCAGCTCTTCAACGCTTTTTTCACGCAGCTCTTTTGCTTTCATTACATCACCGTCTTAGTTACAAAGGTGGTTTTGATAGGCAGTTTCGCTGCTGCCAGGCCGAAGGCTTCACGGGCCAGCTCTTCCGGAACACCGTCCATTTCATAAAGGACTTTGCCCGGTTGGATCAAGGCAACCCAGTACTCCACGTTACCTTTACCTTTACCCATACGAACTTCCAGTGGCTTCTCGGTGATCGGTTTGTCCGGGAATACACGGATCCAGATCTTACCTTGACGCTTAACTGCACGGGTCATTGCACGACGTGCTGCTTCGATCTGACGTGCAGTCAGACGACCACGGCCAACAGCTTTCAGACCGAAAGTGCCGAAGCTAACATCCGTACCCTGCGCCAGACCACGGTTGCGGCCTTTGTGCACTTTACGGAATTTTGTACGCTTTGGTTGTAACATCAGCGACGCTCCTTATTTACGGCCTTTACGCTGCTGCTTTTTAGGTTGAGCAGCCGGTTTTTCCGGTTGTTCAACAGCAGCCATACCACCCAGGATCTCACCTTTGAAGATCCATACCTTAACGCCGATTACACCGTAAGTGGTGTGCGCTTCAGAGGTGTTGTAGTCGATGTCAGCACGCAGAGTGTGCAGCGGTACGCGACCTTCGCGGTACCATTCGGTACGTGCGATTTCCGCGCCGCCCAGACGGCCGCTAACTTCAACTTTGATACCTTTAGCGCCCAGACGCATTGCGTTCTGTACAGCACGCTTCATAGCACGACGGAACATAACGCGACGTTCCAGCTGAGAAGTGATGCTGTCAGCAACCAATTTAGCGTCCAGTTCAGGCTTACGAACTTCAGCGATATTGATCTGTGCAGGAACGCCAGCGATATCCGCTACGACCTTGCGCAGTTTTTCTACGTCTTCGCCTTTCTTACCGATAACGATGCCAGGGCGAGCAGTGTGAATAGTCACACGGATGCTCTTAGCTGGACGCTCGATAACGATACGAGATACAGACGCTTTAGCCAGTTCCTTAGTCAGGTACTGACGTACTTTAAAATCGCTGTCCAGGTTGTCAGCGAATTCTTTGGTGTTCGCAAACCAGGTAGAGTTCCATGGTTTTACAATACCCAGGCGAATACCATTAGGATGTACTTTCTGACCCATTGCTAGTCTCCAGAGTCTCAGCGATCGGACACAACCACAGTAATGTGGCTGGTGCGCTTCAGGATGCGATCTGCACGACCTTTCGCACGCGGCATAATGCGCTTCATGCTTGGGCCTTCATCTACGAAAATTTTCGCGACTTTCAGATCGTCGATGTCAGCGCCATCGTTGTGTTCAGCGTTAGCAATGGCAGATTCCAGTACTTTCTTGACCAATACCGCAGCTTTCTTGTTGGTATAGGTCAGGATGTCCAGGGCCTGCGACACTTTCTTACCGCGAATCAGGTCAGCAACAAGGCGAACCTTCTGTGCAGAAGAACGAGCATGGCGATGTTGAGCTAAAGTTTCCATCTCTTCCTCCTACCTTATTTCTTCTTCGCTTTTTTATCAGCAGCGTGGCCGCGATAAGTACGAGTCGGTGCGAATTCACCCAGTTTGTGACCAACCATTTCGTCGGTAACAAAGACTGGAACGTGCTGACGACCATTATGGACAGCGATGGTCAAACCGATCATGTTAGGAAAGATCGTTGAACGACGGGACCAAGTGCGCAGGGGCTTCTTGTCTCCGCTTTCCACCGCTTTCTCTACCTTCTTCAGCAAGTGCAGGTCAATAAAAGGACCTTTCTTGAGAGAACGTGGCATGGCTTATCCTCTAAAATTATTTGCTACGGCGACGTACGATAAATTTATCAGTACGCTTGTTGCTGCGGGTCTTCTTACCTTTGGTCTGAACGCCCCACGGAGTTACCGGGTGCTTACCAAAGTTACGACCTTCACCACCACCATGTGGGTGGTCGACTGGGTTCATCGCAGTACCGCGAACGGTAGGACGAACACCACGCCAGCGTGCAGCACCAGCTTTACCCAGAACGCGCAGCATATGCTCAGCATTGCCAACTTCGCCCAGAGTAGCGCGGCAGTCTGCTTCGACTTTACGCATTTCACCAGAACGCAGACGCAGGGTGACATAAGCACCGTCACGCGCAACGATCTGAACGTAAGTACCCGCGGAACGCGCCAGCTGACCGCCTTTACCTGGTTTCATTTCTACGTTATGAACGGTAGAACCAACCGGGATATTGCGCATCGGCAGGGTGTTGCCTGCTTTGATTGCAGCATCAACGCCAGACTGAATCTGGTCGCCAGCTTTCAGGCCTTTAGGGGCCAGGATGTAACGGCGTTCGCCATCTTTGTACAGAACCAGCGCGATGTTCGCGGAACGGTTCGGATCGTACTCAAGACGCTCAACAACTGCTGGGATACCGTCTTTGTTGCGTTTGAAGTCAACAATACGATAAGCCTGCTTGTGGCCACCACCGATGTGACGAGTGGTGATACGGCCATTGTTGTTACGACCACCGGATTTGCTGTTTTTTTCCAGCAACGGAGCAAAAGGTTTGCCCTTGTGCAGCTCAGGGTTAACCACTTTAACTACGTGGCGACGACCCGGAGATGTCGGTTTACATTTAACAACTGCCATTGTATTACTCCTCCGACTTACTCAGCGCCGCCAACGAAGTCCAGGTTCTGGCCTTCTTTCAGGGTGACGTAAGCTTTTTTCCAGTCGCTACGACGACCGATACGCTGTCCGTGACGTTTAACTTTCCCTTTAACTACCAGGGTGTTAACGACTTCGACTTCGACTTCAAACAGTTTCTGCACAGCAGCTTTGATCTCTGCTTTGGTCGCGTCTTTAGCAACTTTGAGAACGATGGTGTTTGTTTTTTCCATCGCAGTAGACGCTTTTTCAGAAACGTGCGGTGCGCGCAGCACCTTCAGCAGACGTTCTTCACGAATCATGCCAGCATCTCCTCAACTTGCTTAACAGCATCAGCAGTCATTACGACTTTGTCGAAGGCGATCAGGCTAACCGGGTCGATACCAGTCGCGTCGCGTACGTCAACCTTGTGCAGGTTACGCGCGGCCAGGAACAGGTTCTCGTCCAGCTCACCGGTGATGATCAGCACATCTTCCAGAGCCATGTCTTTCAGTTTCTGTGCCAGCAGCTTAGTTTTAGGCGCTTCAACAGAGAACTTCTCGACAACGATCAGACGATCCTGACGTACCAGTTCGGACAGAATGCTTTTCAGCGCGCCGCGGTACATCTTTTTGTTAACTTTTTGACTGTGGTCCTGTGGACGCGCAGCGAAGGTCACGCCACCTGAACGCCAGATCGGGCTCTTGATAGAACCTGAACGCGCACGGCCGGTACCTTTCTGGCGCCATGGCTTTTTGCCTGAACCAGTTACTTCAGCACGAGTCTTCTGAGCACGAGTACCCTGACGAGCACCAGCTGCATAAGCAACAACAACCTGGTGAACCAGCGCTTCGTTGAAATCACGACCGAAGGTAGTTTCGGAAACAGTCAGCGCGCTCTGCGCGTCTTTCAATACTAATTCCATTGCTATCCCCTTACGCCTTCACAGCTGGTTTAACGATCAGGTCGCTACCGGTTGCACCCGGGACCGCACCTTTAACCAGCAGCAGGTTGCGCTCAGCGTCAACACGTACTACGTCCAGGCTCTGAACGGTTACACGTTCGTTGCCCAGCTGACCTGCCATTTTCTTGCCTTTGAACACTTTGCCCGGAGTCTGGTTCTGACCGATAGAACCCGGAACGCGGTGAGACAAGGAGTTACCGTGAGTAGCGTCCTGGGTACGGAAGTTCCAGCGCTTAACGGTACCAGCAAAACCTTTACCTTTAGAGGTACCGGTTACGTCAACTTTTTTAACGTCAGCAAACAGCTCAACGCTAATGTCCTGACCTACGGTGAACTCTTCGCCTTCAGCAAGACGGAATTCCCACAGACCACGGCCAGCTTCAACGCCAGCTTTAGCGAAGTGACCCGCTTCTGGTTTGGTTACACGGTTAGCTTTTTTAGCACCAGTGGTAACCTGAATAGCGCGGTAGCCATCGTTAGCCAGATCTTTAACCTGAGTAACGCGGTTTGCTTCAACTTCGATTACGGTTACTGGGATAGAAACGCCATCTTCAGTGAAGATGCGGGTCATACCCACTTTTTTACCGACTAAACCAATCATTGTTTCAACCTCTCAATCGCTCGATGACCTGATTAACCCAGGCTGATCTGCACGTCTACACCGGCAGCCAGATCCAGACGCATCAGAGCATCAACGGTTTTCTCAGTTGGCTCAACGATGTCAACCAGACGCTTGTGAGTGCGGATTTCGTACTGATCACGCGCATCTTTGTTAACGTGCGGAGAGATCAGAACGGTAAAGCGCTCTTTGCGGGTCGGCAGCGGGATCGGACCACGGACTTGCGCACCAGTGCGCTTAGCAGTCTCGACGATTTCCGCGGTTGATTGATCGATCAGACGATGATCAAACGCTTTAAGGCGGATACGGATTCTTTGGTTCTGCATGAGACCAGAGCTCCAATTATTTTATAAACGAAAATGATTACTCCTCAAACCCATTACGATTGATGGGAGAGTGTAACCGTTCTTACGTAGCTCCCCAATTGGGAGCATTGTTGAGTAACAAAGTGAGCTACTCTGGTTCAGATTGAACCCGCCGTCAATTACGACAAGCCCGCGCATTATACGTAAATCAGAGAAAGACGCAAGTGCCGTTTAGAAATTAAGCGCCAAAGACGTACTATACGTAAGGCCGCGCAATTTTTATGCAAAGTATCCCTTCTCAACTCTTTGTCTGAAGCCGCTACGCAATTGCTGTTTTTACACATTGCCGGGCATGCAGATTATTACGAGTATGCGCTCAAACCATTTTGAGGCTCTCGCTATGCTACTGTCCCTCCCCTTTCTGCTGATCTATTTTGCGTTATCGGCCTTGCTTGTTCGCACCGATATTCGCACGGGGCTTCTTCCCGATAAATTTCTTTGCCCGCTGCTATGGACGGGCCTGCTCTACCAGCTTTGTCTCCATCCTGATTTTTTGCCGAGCGCGGTAGTGGGTGCGATGGCAGGATACGCCGGATTCGCCATTATCTATTGGGGATACCGTCTCATCTGCCGACGTGAAGGGATGGGATATGGCGACATAAAATATCTGGCGGCGCTGGGGGCATGGCATGGCTGGTGTGTACTACCAATACTTGCATTAGTGGCCGCGTTAATGGCTCTGCTGTATGTGGTTGCTTTCTCGTTGTTTACCCCTGATAAGCAGGCATTAAAAAACCCACTGCCTTTTGGGCCATTTCTGGCGGCAGCGGGTTTATGCGTTGGCTGGGAAAGCCTGATTAACTTTCCACTTTGATCTGAGACTGAAGGTAGTTCTGTAGGCCAATTTTGCTAATGAGATCCAGTTCGGTCTCAAGCCAGTCGATGTGCCCTTCTTCATCGGCCAGGATCTGGATCATCATATCGCGGCTGACGTAGTCATGTACGCTGTCCGCATAGGCAATGGCTTCACGCAGATCTTTTGCACCCTCCAGCTCCAGCCGGAGATCAGAACGCAGCATCTCTTCGACATCTTCTCCGATGCCCAGTTTTCCGAGATCCTGTAGGTTAGGAATGCCTTCGAGGAATAAAATACGCTCAATGTATTTATCGGCGTGTTTCATTTCATCAATGGACTCATGGTATTCAACATCGTTGAGGCGAGTCAGTCCCCAGTTTTTAAACATTCTTGCATGGAGAAAATACTGATTGATTGCGACAAGCTCATTTCCCAATAATTTATTGAGATAACTTATGATTTTAACATCACCTTTCATTATATAGTCCCTCCGCTTCCACTCATTGAAGCGTAGATCGGGCTACGGGGATGTCAAAAAAAAGATAGAGGCTTACGCGATCTCTTTGAATTCCGGGATCTGCATCAGTTCGTCCTGCATGATCTCACGCGCTGCGCGAACGCATTTACCGCATTGATTTCCCACCGGAACAAACTTGCGAAGCTGCTGGAAAGATTGTGGTTGAAACTGGCGAACGGCCTGACGAATTTTTTTGTCGCTTACACCATTACATAAACAAACGTACATAAAGACTCCCGTTCAAAATATGCGCAAAGTGTAAGTGAGAATGGTTATGATTACAATAGCGCGGGCGTCGGAATACGTGGCGGGAGAAAGCAAAAAATGCGAATTTTTATGACAATGCCCCAACGGCAGAAAACAAAAAAGGACGCCGGAGCGTCCTTTTTATTTCAGGGATAATTAATTAGCCCAGAACTTTAGCAACAACGCCCGCGCCAACGGTACGGCCGCCTTCACGGATTGCGAAACGCAGACCGTCGTCCATCGC
>NZ_CP059487.1:1848023-2141871 GCF_016082135.1 Enterobacter sp. YSU | reverse complement strand
CGAGCTTTTTCTTCTGGTGCGTTATCGATCTGGTCGAAAGCACGAGCAGCACCGCCGTAGGTTTTAGCCAGTACGGTGGTGATTGCAGCAGTCAGGGTAGTTTTACCATGGTCAACGTGGCCGATAGTACCAACGTTGACGTGCGGTTTTGTACGTTCAAATTTTTCTTTAGACACGGCTATATTCCTTACTATAGTGCTCTCCCCTTCGGAGAGAGCACGGGACTTAGGTTTTAATCCTGTGGATTACTTACCACGGGCTTCGATAACGGCCTGAGCAACGTTGTTCGGCGCATCATCATACTTCAGGAATTCCATAGTGTATGATGCACGACCTTTGGTCAGAGAACGCAGCTGAGTTGCATATCCGAACATTTCAGACAGCGGAACTTCAGCGTGGATCTTAACGCCAGTTACTTCGGATTCCTGACCACGCAGCATACCGCGACGACGGCTCAAGTCACCGATAACGTCACCGGTGTTCTCTTCAGGAGTTTCTACTTCAACCTTCATGATCGGCTCAAGCAGAACTGGTTTTGCTTTCTTAAAGCCTTCTTTAAAGGCAATAGACGCAGCCAGTTTAAACGCCAGTTCAGAGGAGTCAACGTCGTGGTAAGAACCGAAGTGCAGACGAACACCCATGTCTACAACCGGGTAACCAGCCAGAGGACCAGCTTTCAGCTGCTCCTGGATGCCTTTATCAACGGCAGGGATGTATTCGCCAGGAATTACACCACCTTTGATGTCGTTGATGAACTCGTAACCTTTAGGGTTAGAGCCCGGCTCCAGTGGGTACATGTCGATCACAACGTGACCGTACTGACCGCGACCACCAGACTGCTTAGCGTGTTTACCTTCAACATCGGTAACTTTCGCGCGAATCGCTTCGCGGTAAGCAACCTGAGGTTTACCCACGTTCGCTTCAACGTTGAATTCACGCTTCATACGGTCAACGATGATGTCCAGGTGCAGTTCACCCATACCAGCGATGATGGTCTGGTTAGATTCTTCATCAGTCCATACGCGGAATGATGGGTCTTCTTTCGCCAGACGGCCCAGAGCCAGACCCATTTTTTCCTGGTCAGCTTTGGTTTTTGGTTCAACTGCGATGGAGATTACCGGCTCAGGGAATTCCATACGCTCCAGAATGATCGGGTGATCCGGGTCACACAGGGTGTCACCAGTGGTCACGTCTTTCAGACCGATAGCAGCAGCGATGTCGCCCGCACGAACTTCTTTGATCTCTTCACGTTTGTTAGCGTGCATCTGTACGATACGGCCAAAACGTTCACGCGCCGCTTTCACGGAGTTCAGGATGGTGTCACCGGAGTTAACCACACCAGAGTAAACGCGGAAGAAGGTCAGGTTACCCACGAATGGGTCGGTAGCAATTTTGAACGCCAGTGCAGAGAACGGCTCGTCATCACTTGCGTGACGCTCAGCCGGAGTATCTTTACCGTCGTCCAGGATGCCGTTGATCGCAGGAACGTCAACCGGGGATGGCAGGTAGTCAACTACCGCATCCAGCATCGCCTGAACACCTTTGTTCTTGAACGCAGAACCACAGGTTACCAGGATGATTTCGTTGTTCAGAACGCGCTGACGCAGAGCAGATTTGATCTCTTGCTCAGACAGTTCTTCACCACCCAGGTATTTCTCCATCAGCTCTTCAGAAGCTTCTGCTGCGGATTCGATCAGGTTCTGGTGCCATTCGTCAGCCAGGTCCTGCATCTCTGCCGGGATATCTTCGTATTCGAAGGTAACGCCCGCATCTGCTTCGTTCCAGTTGATGGCTTTCATTTTCACCAGGTCGATAACGCCGGTGAAACCTTCTTCAGCACCAATTGCCAGCTGAAGCGGAACAGGGTTCGCGCCCAGACGGGTTTTGATCTGGCCAACAACTTTCAGGAAGTTAGCACCCATACGGTCCATTTTGTTAACGAACGCGATGCGTGGAACTTTATATTTGTTTGCCTGACGCCATACGGTTTCAGACTGTGGCTGAACACCACCAACTGCGCAATAAACCATTACCGCGCCGTCAAGAACACGCATGGAACGTTCTACTTCGATGGTGAAGTCAACGTGCCCTGGGGTGTCGATGATGTTTACGCGATGCGGTTCGTACTGCTTAGCCATACCTGACCAGAATGCAGTAGTCGCTGCGGAGGTGATAGTAATACCACGCTCCTGCTCCTGTTCCATCCAGTCCATGGTGGCTGCGCCGTCATGAACTTCACCGATTTTATGGTTTACACCGGTGTAGAACAGAATACGTTCGGTAGTAGTGGTTTTACCGGCGTCGATGTGCGCACTGATACCGATGTTACGGTAGCGTGCGATGGGTGTTGTACGAGCCATTTGATTCCTCGTTTATATCTTTAGGCGTTCAGTTAAGTTACCCAGAGCGGGCGGCTTCTCTGAAGCGCCCGCCTGGTGACTACGACTCCGAAGGGATTACCAACGGTAGTGTGCGAACGCCTTGTTGGCTTCTGCCATACGGTGAACGTCTTCACGTTTCTTAACTGCGGTACCTTTGTTTTCCGCAGCATCAGAAAGTTCGTTCGCCAGACGCAGAGCCATGGATTTATCACCGCGTTTACGAGCAGCTTCAACGATCCAACGCATTGCCAGAGCATTACGACGAACCGGACGAACTTCAACTGGAACCTGATAAGTAGAACCACCAACGCGGCGAGACTTAACTTCTACAGTCGGGCGCACGTTGTCGAGAGCGACTTCGAAGGCTTCCAGTTCATTTTTACCAGAACGCTGAGCCAGGGTCTCCAGCGCGCTGTATACGATTGCTTCTGCGGTAGATTTTTTACCATCTACCATCAGGATATTTACAAATTTTGCCAGCAGTTCTGATCCGAATTTCGGATCTGGAAGAATTTTACGCTGACCAATGACGCGACGACGTGGCATGGGATTACTCCGTTGTTAATTCAGGATTGTCCAAAACTCTACGAGTTTAGTTTGACATTAAGATAAATCAGTTTGGCCTTACTTAACGGAGAACCATTAAGCCTTAGGACGCTTCACGCCGTACTTGGAGCGAGCCTGCTTACGGTCTTTAACACCTGAGCAGTCCAGCGCACCACGAACGGTGTGGTAACGAACACCCGGAAGGTCTTTAACACGACCGCCACGGATCAGGATCACGGAGTGCTCCTGAAGGTTGTGACCTTCACCACCGATGTAGGAAGTCACTTCGAAACCGTTAGTCAAACGCACACGGCATACTTTACGCAGTGCGGAGTTTGGTTTTTTAGGAGTGGTGGTATATACACGAGTACATACGCCACGTTTCTGCGGGCAGGCTTCCAGCGCAGGCACGTTGCTTTTTGCAACTTTGCGTGCACGTGGTTTGCGTACCAGCTGGTTAACTGTTGCCATTAAATAGCTCCTGGTTTTAGCTTTTGCTTCGTAAACACGTAATAAAACGACCTCATACAATATGAGGACGCGAAATTTTAGGGCTACGTCGAAAAGGTGTCAAGAAATATACAGCGATCTCAAATCACCAGTTCATTTGACTGGCGTGCGTCACAGTAAGATTGACGAAATCAGTATAGCCAACCACGTCAATTTTGGCTGAAATTTGACCAGAAAGACCCCGCGCATCCAGATCCTCTTTCAGCGCAGAGACTGTTATGGGGGCATTAGCGAGGATTTCAACAAAACGGCTGCCTTCAAGCGCCGCAAGCACGCCATCCTGAATCAGCAGCAGATCATCACCTTCGCGCAGCATGCTCAGTAACGTGTCGATATCGCATTGCCACGGTGAACGGCTCAGGGTATGGAGCATGACAGCCTCAGAAAGTCAGAACGGTATCGTAGTGAGAGAGTTGTTCGCGCAGCGCAGCAGATGTCAGGATCGTCACGTCCAGCACGAACGGAGTTTTCTCGTTTAACCCACGCGCGGCCAGCGAGTCGGCGCACACATAGAAGGTTTCAATGTCATAGAGCGGCAGAACTTTGAAGGTCGCAATGTAGTCGCGCGCAAGAATGGCCTGCGGTTGTTGGCCTGCCAGAAGCTGGAATACGCCATCGCCTAAAAAGAAGACGCCGATATCTTCGGTTAAAGCCGATGTCGCGAGCAATGCATCCAGCCCTTCCCGGCCTGAAGCGCTGCCATGCGGCGCAGAAGTAAAAACAAACGCTACGCGCTTCATCAAAATTGCACCACTCTGTCGCAGGTCAACGCCGCCTGTGCCAGGGCACCTAGTCCGCTGAGCGAAAAGCCCGGTTGCAGGTTAGCCCCCGCCAGACCAAGGCGCTCGGCTTCGGTCGCATCCGTCACGCCGCGACGCAGTGCCGCCGCGACGCAGATATGCAGGTCGACGCCCTGCGTTTCGTTTAATTTTTGCCAGGCGCGCACGAGGTCAAACTCATCGCTCGCCGGAGACGTAAACTGGTTCGCGTTATATACGCCTTCGCGATAAAAGAAGACGCTTGCCAGTTCATGACCGGCATCAAGCAGCGCATGGGCAAACTGTAGCGCGCTGCTGGCCTGCTGGGTACCGTACGCCGGGCCCGTCACCATTAACGCAAAACGCATTACTTGTCTTGTCCCAGGAAGTCGCCGCTTTTGAACTGGCGAATATAGAGGTAAACCGTGTGTTTGGAGATATTCAGGCGATCGGCCACCTGGTTGATGGCATCTTTGATATCAAAAATCCCTTTCTCATAGAGGTTCAGGACGATCTGACGATTCTTGGCGTTGTTGGATACGTTGCGATCGGCATTCACCTCTTCAATGGTGAACTCCAGCGTCTGGGTCACGAGATCCTCAACCGAAGAAGCAAAGTTCACCGATGAGCCCACGTCCGGCGTTTCTGGCGGGATGAAGGTGCTCATGATTTGCGAGAATGGCACATCAAGGTTCATGTTGATGCACAGCAAACCGATTACCCGGTGTTCGCGATTTCGAATCGCGATCGTTTCTGATTTCATCAGCACGCCACTTTTGGCGCGGGTGAAATAGCATTTTGAGACGCTGCTGTCCGCGCCGGTCATGTCATGCAACATACGCAATGCAAGGTCGGTGATTGGCGAACCAATTTTACGGCCAGTGTGCTCACCATTCGCAATGCGGATAGCGGAACACTTAAGATCTTGCAGGGAATGCAATACGATTTCGCAGTGGGAACCAATGAGCATCGCTAACCCGTCCACTACCGCTTCGTAGGATTTCAGAATATCGAAGTCGGTCTGGTCAAATGGACGTTGATCCAGCAAATCAAGTTCACTGGTTTCGTTGGTTAAAAGCGACCTGGACATGAAAAAAACACTCCTTTTCAGGAGCCTGTCGTTAGGTTTTCAGGGCAGGCTCATTATCTACACGGACAACTAAATTAATACAGCGTGTATAACGCTTTCCAGTGTTAATTATATCTGCCCCACAATAAAAAAACCGCCGCCTGTAAAGGCGGCGGTTTTTTTCAGGATTACTTCTTAGCTGCTGCGGCTTTGTCGTCAGCCGGTGCGTCTGTTTTCGCATCCGCTTTCGGCGCCGGTTTGATGTCCAGCAGTTCTACATCAAATACCAACGTGGAGTTAGCCGGGATACCCGGAACGCCGGTTTTGCCGTAAGCCAGATCCGGTGGGATGACCAGCTTGATTTTACCGCCTTTCTTGATGTTCTTCAGGCCTTCGGTCCAGCCCGGGATCACACCATCCAGACGGAAGGAGAGAGGCTCACCGCGGGTATAAGAGTTATCGAACTCTTTACCGTCGATCAGCGTACCTTTGTAGTTCACCACAACGGTGTCGCTGTCTTTAGGCGCGTCGCCGGTACCTTCTTTCTCAACTTTATAGATCAGGCCAGTAGAAGAGGTTTTAACGCCTTTCTCTTTAGCGAACTTGTCGCGGTAGGCTTTGCCTTTCGCTTCGTTATCTTTAGCGTCTGCTTCCATCTTAGTCTGAGCGGCGCCTTTCACGCGCGCTTCAAACGCTTGCAGAGTCTGCTCGATTTCCTGGTCAGACAGTTTGCTCTTGTCTGCGAACGCATCCTGAACCCCTGCGATCAGCTGATTTTTGTCCAGTTTGATGCCCAGTTTCTCTTGTTCTTTCAGAGAGTTTTCCATGTAACGACCCAGAGACGCGCCAAGTGCGTAGGCGGATTTCTGGTCGTCATTTTTGAATGCCGCTTTGCTGTCTGTAGTCGCAGCAGGCTTCGCAGCAGTATCAGCAGCGAAAGACAGCGGCGCATTGAGCGCTACAGCCATAGTGGTCGCCAGCAGCGTAACTTTAAACAGTGATTTCATCCATATCTCCAGGACCTGAGGTCTCTCACCCCAGTGTTAAACGTAAATGAGTGACGTACTATAAAACGTTGTGGAAGAAATCTACAGACAGACTCCCCCGAATGTCGCTTCTTTTCAGACTATTTTTGTTTAAATAAGTTTCTTGTCAGGGAGATGGATACTGTACTTAAGGAAAAAGTCAGCTAAACTTCGCCGCCGCTGGTCCATTATGGCGAATGAGAGATAAACGAGGTGAATGATGAAGGATACAACGATCGAAGCGAGACTGGCTGAGCTGGAAAGCCGCCTGGCTTTTCAGGACATCACCATCGAAGAACTGAATCAGACCGTGACGGCCCATGAGCTTGAAATGGCAAAACTGCGCGATCACATGCGCCTGCTGACGGAAAAGCTGAAGGCCACGCAGCCGTCAAACATTGCCTCTCAGTCAGAAGAGACGCCACCACCTCATTATTGAGGCGTAAAAAAAAGCGGGATTATCCCGCTTTTTTATTTTCCGGAGTACGGAATCAGTGGCAACCGCAGCCGCCGTTACCGCAACCACCTTTACCGTGGCCGTGGTCATGACCATGGTCGTGGCCGTGACCACCACAGCAGCCATCGTGGCCGTGATCGTGGTCATGATCGTGACCGTGCGCACCGTGAACGTGGCCATGAGCCAGCTCTTCTTCGGTCGCTTCACGGATCGCAACAACTTCTACGTTGAACTTCAGGTTCTGACCCGCCAGCATGTGGTTGCCGTCAACCACAACGTGGTCGTCTTCCACTTCAGTGATTTCAACCGGAACCGGACCCTGGTCAGTTTCCGCCAGGAAGCGCATGCCAACCTGCAACTCGTCAACGCCCATGAATACGTCTTTAGGAACGCGCTGAACCAGGTTGTCATCATACTGACCGTAAGCGTCGTTCGCGCCTACAGCAACGTCGAATTTGTCGCCAACTTCATGGCCTTCCAGCGCCGTTTCCAGGCCGGAAATCAGGGAACCGTGACCATGCAGGTAGTCCAGCGGCGCACTCACCGGAGACTCATCAACCAACACACCGTCTTCTGTACGTACCTGATAGGCCAGGCTGACCACCAGGTCTTTTGCTACTTTCATGATATCTCCTGAGCGTGGGAAAATTGCTGGCGCAGATTGTAGCGGAAATCTGCACCCGTGTACCCTTAAGCTTAAAAAAACTCAGAGCATATCGCTAGTCTGGATGAAAAATGCCGATCACTTGCTCTTCTTTGCGAACGTGATCGCGGGCTTCTTTATCGGCCTCACGCATCTGGTGACCGCACTTAACACATTCAACGATATCGATATTATTTTCACGCCACATGGCCAGCGTATCTTGCGCCTGGCAGGATGGGCATTTTGCGCCCGCGATAAAGCGTTTACGTACAGCCATCTTTCGTTACCCTTTATTCAAATTCATCCCAGCCGTCGAGCTGGCGTCGTTCCTGTTGCATCTCACGCTGGAAGATCTCCTCCAGTTCGCGACGCGCTTCCCGCACGCGGGAGATCTGCGCCGTGTCGCTGTGCACGGGCATCAGTTCACGCAGCATTCGCATATCCAGCCGGCGGAAATGCATCTGGGCGCGTTGCGCCTGGTGAGGATGCATACCCAGCGAAACCAGCGCCTTGCGTCCCAGCTCCAGCGCGCTGGAGAAGGTTTCGCGGGAGAAGTGTTTCACACCCGCCTGCAAAAGTTCGTGAGCCTCCACACGTCCACGCGCACGCGCCAGAATATGCAGATGCGGGAAATGCTGCTGGCACAGCTCCACCAGCTTCATCGTATCTTCCGGATCGTTGCAGGTGATGACGATGGACTCCGCAGCCTCTGCCCCCGCCGAGCGCAACAGCTCAAGCTGCGTCGCATCGCCGTAGTACACCTTATAACCATATTTGCGCATCAGGTTGACGGCGCTGATATCGCGCTCCAGCACCGTAATGCGCATTTTATTCGCCATCAACAGGCGACCAATCACCTGTCCGAAGCGACCAAAGCCCACGACGATCACCTGCGGTTTATCATCTTCCACCCACGGCGCTTCGTCTTCATCGTCTGCGGGATTCAGGCGGCGCGACAGCAGTTTGTCCACCAGCTTCATCAGCAGTGGCGTGGTCATCATCGACAGCGTAACCGTCACCAGCAGCAGCGCCATCTGGTCATCTTTGAACAGCTTCTGAGACGACGCCGTGGAAAACAGCACAAACGCAAATTCTCCACCCTGGCTTAACACGCTGGAAAACTGCATTCTTTCCGAGCTGCGCAGCCCGTAAATCCTCGCGAGGAGATACAGCACCAGCGTTTTGACCGCCACCAGCACGGCGACACTCGCAATAACCCACAGCAGATGGGTATAGAGCACGCCAAGATTAAGCGCCATACCCACCGAGATAAAGAACAACCCTAACAGCAGCCCCTTAAACGGATCGATGGCGGTCTCCAGCTCGTGGCGGTACTCGCTTTCCGCAAGCAGCACCCCGGCGATAAACGTCCCAAGCGCCATCGACAGCCCCAGCGCATCCATAAACAGCGCTGAGCCAAGCACCAGCAGCAGCGTTGCGGCGGTGAATACCTCGCGCACGCCGGATGCGGCAATAAACCGGAATACCGGACGCAGTAAAAACCGTCCGCCGATCAGCATCCCCGCGAAGGCCAGCACCTTCATGGAGATCTTCATCCAGTCGAAATGATCGTCTCCGGAGCCCGCCAGTAGCGGCACCAGCGCCAGCGCCGGGATCACCGCTAAATCCTGGAACAGCAGCACCGAAAAACCCAACTGCCCCGCCTCGTTGCGGTTCATCCCTTTGTCGCGCATCAGCTGAAGCGCCATCGCCGTCGACGACATCGCAAGACCGATCCCGCCAATCACCGCGGCCTGCCAGGAAAACTGCGTCAACATCAGCAGTCCCGCGAGAATGGCCGCGCTGAGTAACACCTGCGCCGCCCCGACGCCAAAAATAGATTGCCGCAGTTGCCACAGCTTGGCGGGGTTCAGCTCCAGCCCGATGATAAACATCAGGAAGACCACGCCCAGCTCGGAGAAGTGGAGAATTTCATCCACATCGCTGATAAATCCAAGCCCCCAGGGGCCAATGGCGATCCCTGCCAGCAAATAGCCCAGCACCGCGCCAATGCCGAGACGCGCAGCAAGCGGGACCGCGACGACGGCGGCAAACAGAAACAGCACCCCGGCAAGGAGTAAATTCGAACCGTCCATTAGCGTCCTCCCGCCGGAATCGGTGACGCCAGCCATTCGCCATAGGCCCTGGCATGGCTCGCCAGTGCTTTCGGATCCTGTCGCCGTGCCCAGTAGATAATAATCGGGCTCATCCAGTGCATACGGCACATCGCCGCCGTCAGCTCAAACGGCCGCAGAATGTCGCTCATGGGGTAACGGTTCAGCCCGTCGTGACGGTAAGCGCTTTCCGGCTCACCGGTGGTAATGACACTCCGCCAGTACTTTCCCGCCAGCTGGTTGCCCCCCACCCCGCTGGAGAAGCCCCGGCTCAGCACGCGGTCCAGCCACTCTTTCAGCAACGCCGGACAGCTGTAGGTATAAAGCGGATGCTGGAACACAATCACGTCGTGCTGACGCAGCAGTTCCTGCTCGTAAGGAATATCGATAAAAAAATCAGGATAGTGCGCGTAGAGATCGTGCACCGTTACGTTACTGAGCTGTGTGGCCGGCTTAAGCAGCACCCGGTTCGCCACCGAGTCCTGTGATTCCGGATGGGCATACAGCAGCAGCACTTTCGCTGTCTGAGACATCACTCCCCTCCCGGTTCTGTTTTTGTGTATTGTTGTCGTTTTGGGCTACCATGGCGGCCCGGTGGGGAAAATGGCCCACACCTTACATTATCATAATGACAAATTAACATAGTCGGAACATACGGCGCTTCTATGATAGTTTTCTCCTCGTTACAAATTCGTCGCGGCGTGCGCGTCCTGCTGGATAACGCGACTGCTACCATCAACCCGGGCCAGAAAGTGGGGCTGGTCGGCAAAAACGGCTGCGGTAAATCCACCCTGCTGGCGCTGCTGAAAAACGAGATAAGCGCGGATGGCGGTAACTTTACCTTCCCGGGCAACTGGCAGCTCGCCTGGGTGAACCAGGAGACGCCCGCGCTGAGCGAACCCGCGCTCGACTATGTTATCGACGGCGATCGTGAATACCGCAAGCTCGAAGCGGAGCTCAACGCCGCCAACGAACGTAACGACGGCCACGCCATCGCCACCGTCCACGGCAAGCTGGACGCCATCGATGCCTGGACCATTCGCTCCCGTGCCTCCAGCCTGCTGCACGGTCTGGGCTTCAGCAACGAACAGCTTGAACGCCCGGTGAGCGATTTCTCCGGCGGCTGGCGTATGCGCCTTAACCTGGCGCAGGCGCTGATCTGCCGCTCCGACCTTTTGCTGCTCGATGAACCAACCAACCACCTCGATCTTGATGCGGTTATTTGGCTGGAGAAGTGGCTCAAGAGCTATCAGGGCACTCTGATTCTGATCTCCCACGATCGCGACTTCCTCGATCCGGTGGTGGATAAAATCATTCATATCGAACAGCAAAGCATGTTCGAATACACCGGCAACTACAGCTCTTTCGAGCGCCAGCGCGCGACGCGCCTAGCCCAGCAGCAGGCGATGTATGAAAGCCAGCAGCAGCGCGTGGCGCACCTGCAAAGCTTTGTGGATCGCTTCAAGGCCAAGGCGTCAAAAGCCAAGCAGGCGCAGAGCCGCATCAAGATGCTGGAACGCATGGAGATGATCGCCCCGGCGCACGTGGATAACCCGTTCCACTTCAGCTTCCGCGAGCCTGAAAGCCTGCCTAACCCGCTGCTGAAGATGGAGAAGGTCAGCGCGGGCTATGGCGATCGCATTATCCTCGACTCTATCAAGCTCAACCTGGTGCCAGGTTCACGCATTGGTCTGCTGGGGCGCAACGGTGCCGGTAAATCGACGCTGATCAAACTGCTGGCGGGCGAGCTTAACCCGGTCAGCGGCGAAATCGGGCTGGCGAAGGGCATCAAGCTAGGCTACTTCGCCCAGCATCAGCTGGAATTTTTACGCGCGGATGAATCGCCGATCCAGCACCTGGCGCGCCTGGCGCCGCAGGAGATGGAGCAGAAACTGCGCGACTACCTCGGCGGCTTTGGCTTCCAGGGCGATAAGGTGACGGAAAATACAGCGCGTTTCTCCGGCGGCGAAAAGGCCCGTCTGGTGCTGGCGCTGATCGTCTGGCAGCGTCCAAACCTGCTGCTGCTTGATGAACCGACCAACCACCTCGATCTCGACATGCGCCAGGCGCTGACCGAAGCGCTGATCGAGTTCGAAGGAGCGCTGGTTGTCGTATCGCACGACCGCCACCTGATCCGCTCCACCACCGACGATCTCTACCTGGTGCACGGCGGCAAAGTGGAGCCGTTCGACGGCGATCTGGAAGATTACCAGCAGTGGCTGACGGACGTGCAGAAGCAGGAAAACCAGCCGGAAGAGTCAGCGAAAGACAACGCCAACAGCGCCCAGGCGCGTAAAGACCAGAAGCGCCGTGAAGCGGAACTGCGCACCCAGACGCAGCCGTTGCGTAAAGAGATTGCCCGTCTTGAAAAAGAGATGGAAAAGCTCAACGCCACGCTTGCTGCCGTCGAAGAGAAGCTGGGCGACAGCGAACTGTACGATCAGAGCCGCAAAGCGGAGCTGACGGACTGTCTGCAAACTCAGGCGAAAGCCAAATCCAGCCTCGAAGAGTGCGAAATGGCATGGCTGGACGCGCAGGAACAGCTGGAAGCGATGCTGCAAGCCGACTAACACGCCGGGAGGGTTATGGGCTTCGATACCACGAGCGAGATTACATTCCGTAAGCTCAGCATCTTCATGACGTTCATGGAGAAGGGCAATATCGCACGTACCGCCGAAACGCTCGGCCTGAGCGGTGTCAGCGTGCACCGCGCGCTGCATACCCTCGAAGAGAACGTCCGCTGCCCGCTCTTTGCTCACAAAGGGCGTAACCTGATTGCCCTCCCCTCCGCGTGGACGCTGCTGGAGTATTGTCAGGAGGTGATGCAGGTGATGGAGCGCGGGCTGGAAGAGTCGCGCAAGATCGCCGGTATCGGCCAGGGACGGTTGCGCGTCGGCACGCTCTACTCGCTGACGCTGGAAACCGTGCCGCGCCTGATAATGGGCATGAAGCTGCGCCGTCCGGATCTGGAGATGGATCTGACGATGGGCTCGAACGAAACCCTGCTCCATATGCTGGATGAGGGATCGCTGGATGCGATTTTAATCTCTATTTCCGAAAGCGATATCGACCGTAACAGCCTCGAAGTGCTTCCTCTGTTCCATGACGATATTTTCCTTGCCGCACCGGCCTCTGCCACGCTGAATACCAGCGGCCCCGCCGATCTGCGTGATTATAAAGATCAGAAGTTTGTCGCCCTCGCGGAAGGGTTCGCCACTTACGCCGGGTTTCAGGAAGCGTTTCATATCGCCGGTTTCGAGCCGGAGATTGTGACGCGCGTGAACGATATCTTCTCGATGCTGAGTCTGGTGCAGGCGGGGGTCGGGTTTACGCTGATGCCGGGCAGGATGAAGAAAGTGTATGAAAATTCGGTACAGCTACTGAAGCTGGCGCAGCCGTACCAGATGCAGCAGCTGATTGCGATCGTCTTTGCCCGCAACCGCGAGCAGGATCCGAGCCTGCGGGCATTGGCCGCGGAAGGGCGGATGTATGCGAGAAGTTTGCAGGATAGTGCCTGATGTTACTGCCCGGTGGCGGCTGCGCCTTACCGGGCCTACTCCCGAATTGTAGGCCCGGTAAGCGTAGCGCCACCGGGCTAAAAACTCATGCACGAAGCCGACCCGCCAGATGCACCGCCACGTCCACCCCGCTGCGCTCCAGCGAAATGGATTCGCCTTCCCACGCCGCCTGCCGCGTCAGACAGGTCAGGATGCCCCCTGGCGGCATCTCAATCGCCAGCCGCGCTTCACGCTCGTTAGCGGAAATCACCGCCTCCTGCCAGCGCACGGTTCGCGCCATATTCATCGCCAGATCGTCGGCAATTTTCTCCGGCTGCCAGAGCACGCGTCCGGTACTGCCGCTCAGGTACGCACAGCCCGGACGTGAAAGCGTGACCGAATTAAATGCTGCCACCAGCTTCTGCGCCGGTTCCGCCAGCAGTTCACAGTGCGACGGTACGCTCACCGCCAGCCGCTTAGCCTTGCTCGCGCCTTTTGCCAGGGCGCGCTCCGCCACCTGCGCCATGCCGTCATCGGCTCCGGCAATCACGATCTGCGTTTCGGCGTTCAGGTTAGCAATATAGGTTCCTGTCCCCTCAAGCAGGTTTTCCACCTGGGGCAGGGTCAACCCCATAATCGCCGTCAGGCCGTAGCCGTGCGGGTATGCCTGCTCCATCAGATCGCCGCGCAACGCCACCAGCTTCAGCGCGTCCATAAAGTCCAGCGCACCGGCGATAACCGCCGCAGGATAAGCGCCAATGGACAGCCCGCTGACGATATCCGGCGACACGCCGCGACGTTCCAGCTCGCGCGCCCACGCCACGCCGGCAATCAACAGCGAAAGCTGAACCGCACGGGTGTGGGTTAACGAGCATGCGCTGTCCAGGGTATCGACTTCCGCCCCCAGCACAGCACGGGCCTGCTCCAGCTCCGTTCCCGGCAGGTTTTGCAGCATACCTTCATGCTGTGTGCCCTGCCCCGGAAAGGTAAACAGTATTTTCATTACTCCTCCCTGTGCCATGGATCCGCCACCAGGCGCGGTCCACATTGCGTTTTTAGCAGCGTTTTGCCGTCGCGTAACCATTCCGCCAGCGCGAATCCGCCCTCGGGCGTGTCCACCTGCGTATCCGCCCGGCACAACGCACGGCTGAGCTGAGCCTGCCAGCCAGTAAACGCCTCAGGGGAAACGGCACGCGGGGCGCGGATGAGCAGATCGAGATCGCTGTCGGCGTGGATCACCGGAATGCCGGTCGCCAGCGCGTAACCCGTACTGCCGGTTATCCCCCACGTCCACGTCCACGACTGCTGCGCAAGCTGAAGCGCCACCTGAACCGGCGGCTGAGTGATAAACGGCGAACGCAGCAGGTCGGCGGCAACGCTCAAATCTTCGGGCGACACCACGCGCAACACGTTCTCAGGCTTCACCCATCCGCCCGCCCGCTGGTCGCGGCGCAATCCGCGCACGCCAACGGGAATACGGCCTTCATTATCAACATCACGCCGCACCACTACCGGTAGTCCGGTATGCCAGGCCGCGTCCACCCAGGATTCGGTAACCCCTTCCAGGGCGTCGCGCGCGGTAAGCCAGATGAGGTCGTGTGGGCGTAATGTTGTGGTCATGATTACATTCCTGAAGTCAGCGAGATAAACAGCGGCAGCGACAGGATACACAGTACGGAGCTCAACAGCAGCACGGCTTCAGCATCCGGCGACTGCACGCCAAAGCGGTTACCGAACACCACGCCAAAGAAGCCCGCGGACAGCGCAATCATCAGGATGGCGGTGATCGCCACGGAGCCGTGCAGACCGAAGATTAAAACGATACCCCAGGCGATCGCTGGCTGGATCAGCAGCTTGGCGATAGTGGAAGTGATCACCATGGTGTTGATCTGAAGTTTACGCGCGGAGAGGATCACCCCGGTCAGGAACAGCGCCGCAGCGGTCGCAGACAGTCCCAGCGGTTTAATCGCCGCCAGTACCAGCTCCGGCATTTTGATGCCGATAGCGGACAGGATCACACCCAGCAGCGGGCCCATCACGATCGGTTTTTTAATGGAACGCCACATCAGCACCGGCAGCATGGAAAGCGTTGAACCCGAGTTATTGCCTTCGGCGCGGGCTTTCTCACGCTCCAGAATCAGCAGGCAGAACGGGGTCATCAACACTGAACCACAGGCGATGGAGACCGCCACGGACAGTGAGGTTGAAGGGCCTTCGCCCAGCACGCTGCCCAGAATCGGCAGGCCAAGCGCCGCGTAGTTTGGCAGGGCGACGGTAAGCGTCAGCACGGCCGCATCCTGCGGGGATTTTTTAAACACTTTCGTCGCGAGGAAGTAGATGACCGCATAGGTGATCCACATCGCCAGGGTGAGCACCAGGATCAGCGGCGACTGCGCCACGATGCCGGTCCACGGGGTTTGCACGGTGGCGCTGAACAGCGCAGCCGGGAGTGCAAAATCCATCACGAAGATATTCAGCAGGGAAACATTTTTGTTATCGACCATCTTTGCCTTACCGGCCCAGAATCCCAGCAGCATGATGACGAAAATCGGTGCAAGAGCATGAACAATTACGTAAGTCATAAATCACCTGTAGTAAAAAAGTTTAAGCACTGGCGCGATGTTTATTATTTTCAGGATGCAGGTTCCCGCGTGGACGCAACGGGCGCGCCCACGGGGTGATGCATCTGGCAGGTCTCTTTTTACTTACCAGCTGGCTCGCATACGTTCACGTACGAGCGCCGAGCTGCGGCGGTTGTCAGCACCCAGACGGTTTTTCAACGTGGTGTCCTGACGCGCGTCGCTGATGGCCTGTTGCAGGGTGGTTTTCACCCGCGTCAGATCGCTTTCGGTAGGGGCATCCGGATTGCTGATATCCAGCAGGTCGGAAAGCAGCCCCAGCGTGGCGTAGTTGCTGATGTCATACGCCATTGGCGGAATGGTTGCAGCCAGTTTTTCCAGCGCCTCAACGGTACGCAGCGTAATGCGCGCCGCAGACTCTTTGCCCATGGCATGGATCAGCACGCCTTTATCGTTGAAGGCAATCAGACGGTTAGCCTGGTAGCCGTGCGCCAGAAACGCGCCGGACATGGCCTTACCGACGATAAGACCAATCACCGGATGACCCGCCAGCCGCGCATTAGCGTAGGCGGCAGCGGCGCCGGCCAGCGCCTGGTGGATACCAAACGCCTCTTCGCGACGGCCATAGGCCTGGCTTGGGACGTCGATTACCGCCACAATCGGGCGCTTCACGGCTTTATCTGCGTCGGCGGCGACGGTTTCGCTGACCACTTTTGCCAGCGTCCATCCTTCCAGCAGGCCGACTTCACCCTGCGCCGCGCGCGGGAAGTGGTTGTTGGCGTCCGGCACCACGGCGACAAAACGCACCGTTTCACCGTTTAGCTCGCCGTCTGCGGCCTGCACGGACGGGCATAACCCCTCCAGACGTTTCGCGTTCGGGGCCAGAGTTTCCAGCCAGAGTTCGCCACGGCTAATTGAGTTAGTCATCATTTCACCTCCCGGGCAAAAAGCGCTTTAATCTGTTCGGCATCGGCCTGTTTGCGGGTGTCGAAATTCGTCAGACGGTTCAGGTAATCGTCGTAGTTATCGGTGCGATGTTTCGCCGGTACGCCTTTGGCGATGGCTTCGTTCATCGCGGCTTTCACCGCGTTCACGCCGTCGCCCACCAGCGCGTCCACCAGCCCGCTTTCAAAGCGTACTTCGCCGCCGGTCATGCTCCAGATAAACGGACGGTCGCGGGAGTCATACTCTTCAATGCCCGCTTCCTGCTCGATAACCTGCGGACCGTTGAGGCCGAGCCGCGCTTCGCGGGTCACAATCAGGTAGCTGCACAGCGCCGCGGCGATAGACATCCCACCGAAGCAGCCCACGGTCCCGGCGACAATCCCGACGACCGGGGTATAGCGACGCAGGTCAACGATCGCGGCGTGGATATCGGCAATCGCCGCCAGGCCGAGGTTGGCTTCCTGCAAACGTACGCCGCCGGTTTCGAGGCACAGCACCGCCTGAGTCGGAATGCCGTTGCGGTTATCTTCCGCCGCCAGCTCCAGCGCTGCCGCCATTTTGGCGCCGGACACTTCGCCCATGCTGCCGCCCTGGAAGGTGCCTTCAATCGCCACCACCACCGCAGGCTGGCCGTTGATGGTCCCTTTCGCGACCACCATGCCGTCATCGGCCTGAGGAACAATCCCCTGTGGCCCAAGCCACGGAGAGATAATGCCTTCAAACGGATCCAGCAGTTCGCGGTAGCTGCCGTCGTCGAGCAGCGCCTGCGCACGCTGGCGCGCTTTTAATTCGATAAAGCTGCTGTCATCACGCATGGTTCACCCCTTCAAAAACCTGTTCGATACGAATGCGTGCCACGCCCGGCGTCGCGCCGAAGTCGTGGATGGTCAGCTTACCTGCGGGCAGGCTGCTGACGGTTTGCAGGCGGTTGAACAATGCCTCCCAGCGCCCGCGGCTGTTGTCGACGGAGGTGGTGATATCAATGGTTAAGGTCTGGCCCGGTTCGGCGGTGAAAAGCACCTCCATATCCCCGGAACCGACGACCCCTGCCAGCGCCCTGCCGCTTACTTCGCGGCTGGCGGGCACGGTCAATGTGATTTTTTCCATAACATCCTCTTAATGCTTTGAATAGGGCGTTTCGGCGCGGTCAAGAAACAGCGTGGCGGCAAGCAGGTCTGCGGCTCCGCCCGGCGAGGCGTTAAGCGCCAGCATCTGACGGTCTAACCGCGCCAGCGCCTGCTGCCCGGCGAGGGTTGCGCATCCTCCGGCGTTCAGCACCGCACGGGCGCCGTTCTGCATGGCGTCCAGCCCCTCCATGCCGGCGCGCGACAGCACGCAGGTGTCGGTGAGCGAGGTCATGATCGCCATCAGCGCGTCGAGTCTGGCCTGCGTTTCGCTGCTGCCGTTGAGACGGCTGAGGCGAAGCTGCGGCAGCGCGCGCTGCATGATGTGCGGAAACGCCTGCTGAGCCTCTTCACGCGCGCCCGGCACACGGTAGCGGTGCGTAACGCGTAACCCCTTGCTGAACACTTTCGGCGCCGCGTCATCCGGCAGCTTCGCCAGCTGAGCGGCGGTGTTCGCGACGGTTTGCGCCCGGGCATCGCCGCCCAGCATCGCCACCGCGCTCACCAGCAATCCCAGCGCCCAGATCGCGCCACGGTGCGTGTTCACGCCGTCGGTAGCGGCCATCATCTGCCGTTCACCTTCGCGACCCAGGCGGCCAACGGTTTGCCTGAGGGCAATATCCGCCGGACGCTGCCAGCTCTGCTGCGCCAGCGCCTGAAACGTGGGGGTCAGGCTGTGAGCGGAGCGCTCCATCAGCGCAAGCGATAAATCGTGGTGCGCGCCGTTCCCCCGGCTGTCCACCAGACCGGGCTTCGGGCTTAAACGTGCTTCGTCAATCAGACACTGCGTGGCGGTTCGCGCCAGCCATTCGGCACCGCCTTCAACCTGGATCTGGGGCAGAAGTTTCATTACCAGCTCCGGAATTTCGCAGGTGGGTTGTAAAGACCGCCGGACCATTCCACCAGATCCGCGACGCTACCGGCCGCCAGCAGCGAACGGGTGGCATCGGTGCGGCGAATGCCCATATCTTCCGGATACACAACCTTGCCGCTCTGGCGCAGTTCCGCCACGCGTTTGGCGTCAACGCCCAGACCGATATCGGTGATACCCGCCACGGCGGCGACCATGGCGCGACGCTCTTCCAGATCTTTCGCCCGGTAGAGGTAAGCAATCCCCTCTTCCGTCAGCACGTGGGTGACGTCATCGCCGTAAATCATGACCGGCGCCAGCGGCATACCAGAGGCTTTCGCGACCTCAACGGCGTCGAGTTTTTCCACGAAGGTTGGCTTCACGCCCGCCTGGAAGGTTTCCACCATCTGCACAACCAGCTTTTTACCGCGCTGCATCGGGTCAGGCTCGGTGATCATGTTCAGCCAGGCCGGTGTGGCGTGGCGACGACCGTGCGGATCGTGGCCCATGTTTGGCGCGCCGCCGAAGCCGGAAAGACGGCCGCGAGTCACGGTTGAGGAGTTAGCGTAACCGTCGACCTGTAGCGTGGAGCCGATAAACATATCGACCGCGTACTGACCTGCCAGCTGACAGAAGGCGCGGTTAGAGCGCATGGAGCCGTCGGCACCGGTAAAGAACACGTCAGGACGGGCGCGGATGTACTCTTCCATTCCCAGCTCGCCGCCGAAGCAGTGGACGCTCTCCACCCAGCCGCTTTCGATGGCCGGGATCAGCGTTGGATGCGGGTTCAGGGTCCAGTGTTTACAGATTTTGCCTTTGAGTCCGAGCTGTTCGCCGTAGGTTGGCAGCAGCAGCTCGATCGCTGCGGTGTTAAAGCCAATCCCGTGGTTCAGGGACTGCACCTGGTGTTCAGCGTAGATGCCTTTAATCGCCATCATCGCCATCAGGATATGTTCCTGTTTGATCAGGCGCGGGTCACGGGTGAAGAGCGGTTCGATAAAGAACGGCTTATCGGCAACCACCACAAAATCAATCCACGAGCCCGGAATATCCACACGCGGCAGGTCGCACTCGTCGTCCACCAGCTCGTTCACCTGCGCGATGACGATGCCGTCATGGAATGCGGCGGCTTCCACCAGCGCCGGAGTATCTTCGGTACTCGCCCCGGTATAGAGGTTGCCTTTGCGGTCCGCTTTAAAACCGGCAATCAGCGCCACGTTTGGCGATAGGTCGACGTATAAACGTGAGTAGAGTTCGATGTAGGTGTGAATCGCCCCGATTTCGAGCTGACCATCCTCCAGCAGTTGGGAGATTCGCAGGCTTTGCGTACCGGAGAAGGAGAAGTCCAGCTTGCGGGCGATGCCTTTCTCAAAGATGTCCAGATGTTCGCTGCGGCCCACGCTCGGCATGATCATATGCAGATCGTGCACGATTTGCGGGTTCACTTCCGCCAGTGAACGGGAAAGGAAATCCGCCTGCTTCTGGTTGTTGCCTTCCAGAACGACTTTGTCGCCTGGTGCGATCAGTTTTTCCAGCATGGCGACAAGATCGCCGGTTGGCAGTACCTTGCCCTGCACCGGTACGGACGCCAGACGACGCGCTTTCTCACTGCGTCGGGTGTTCCATTGCCGGGTGGGTGTTTGCCCAGATAACATTATTAACCTCCTGATTCAGCACATCATTCTGATTTGCTTAACGTTGAGTAAAGTGTGCGCTCTGGTGAGAAAGGCATCAATTAAGCGTAGAGCCAAATCATTAGCCTGAGAGTAATAATCAAGGTAAATATTTGTGATCGGGATCAGTTCATGTTTCGGAAAAACGGGCTAAACGGGGTACAATTCGGAAGGTATAGTTAATTTCTGACAAGAATCAGCATCGCCCTTATGACCCAAATCATTCCCTCAGACTTCGACATTGCAGCCGAAGAGAGCGCAGAGTTCGTGCCCATGCGCGGTGTGGCTAACCCTCACCTGCAAACCATGCTGCCGCGCCTGATCCGCCGCAAGGTACAGTTCACCCCGCACTGGCAACGGCTGGATTTGCCGGATGGCGATTTTTTGGATCTCGCCTGGAGCGAAGATCCGGATCGGGCCAGACATAAACCCCGTCTGGTGGTGTTTCACGGTCTGGAAGGCAGCCTGCACAGCCCTTACGCACACGGTCTCATTGAGGCGGCGAAAGCCCGCGGCTGGCTTGGGGTAGTGATGCATTTTCGCGGATGCAGCGGCGAGCCTAATCGTCAGAAACGTATTTATCACTCGGGTGAAACCGAGGACGGTACCTGGTTCCTGCGCTGGCTAAGAGACAATTTCGGCGAGGCGCCAACGGCAGCGGTGGGGTATTCGCTGGGCGGCAATATGCTGGCCTGCCTGCTGGCGAAGGAGAGCGACGCCGTACCGCTGGATGCGGCGGTGATTGTCTCTGCGCCCTTTATGCTGGAGCAGTGCAGCTATCATATGGAAAAGGGCTTTTCGCGAGTGTACCAGCGCTACCTGCTCAACCTGCTGAAAGCCAACGCCGCGCGCAAGCTGAAGGCCTATCCGGATACGCTGCCTGTGACGCTGCAACAGCTCAAACGCGTGAAGCGCCTGCGCGAGTTTGATGATTTGATCACCTCGAAAATTCACGGCTTTGCCGATGCGATTGACTATTACCGTCAGTGCAGCGCCATGCCTTTACTGAACCAAATCACGAAACCTACGCTGATTATCCACGCCAAAGATGATCCGTTTATGGATCACCACTCGATTCCGGCACCCGATCATCTGCCGGCCAACGTGGAGTATCAGCTCACCCAATTCGGCGGACACGTCGGCTTTGTTGGCGGCACGCTGCGTCGGCCCAAAATGTGGCTTGAGACGCGTATTCCCGACTGGTTAACGGCTTATCTGGACGGTAAATAATGATTATTCCCTGGCAGGATCTCTCTCCCGACACGCTCGATAATCTGATTGAAAGCTTTGTCTTGCGCGAAGGCACCGATTATGGTGAACATGAACGTTCGCTTGAACAAAAGGTCAACGATGTTAAGCGCCAGCTTAAAAGCGGCGACGTGGTGCTGGTATGGTCCGAACTGCATGAGACGGTCAATATCATGCCACGCAACGCGTTTCACGGCTGATCTTTACACTTTTCCAGTCAGGGAGTTGCTATGTCTGCCAGACATCCGGTTATTGCCGTTACGGGTTCGAGTGGGGCGGGAACTACTACCACCAGCCTCGCCTTCCGCAAGATCTTTGCCCAGCTTAACTTACGGGCGGCAGAGGTAGAAGGCGACAGCTTTCACCGCTACACGCGCCCGGAGATGGATATGGCCATCCGCAAGGCGCGCGATCTGGGTAAACACATCAGCTACTTCGGCCCGGAGGCGAATGACTTCGGCCTGCTGGAGCAAACCTTCCGTGAATACGGGCAAAGCGGTACCGGGCAGTCCCGCAAGTATCTCCACACCTACGATGAAGCCGTGCCCTGGAACCAGGTCCCCGGCACGTTCACGCCCTGGCAGCCGCTGCCGGAACCGACTGACGTTCTGTTTTACGAAGGTTTGCACGGCGGCGTGGTGACGCCTCAGCACGATGTGGCGCGCCACGTGGATTTGCTGGTGGGGGTGGTGCCGATTGTTAACCTTGAGTGGATCCAGAAGCTGACGCGTGACATGAGCGAGCGCGGCCATTCGCGAGAGGCGGTCATGGACTCGGTGGTGCGCTCCATGGAAGATTACATCAACTTCCTGACGCCGCAGTTCTCCCGAACCCACATTAACTTCCAGCGCGTCCCCACCGTGGACACCTCCAACCCGTTCGCTGCAAAAAGCATCCCTTCCCTGGACGAGAGCTTTGTGGTGATCCACTTCCGCAACCTGGAAGGCATTGATTACCCCTGGCTGCTGGCGATGCTACAGGGTTCGTTTATTTCGCACATGAATACGTTAGTGGTACCAGGCGGAAAAATGGGGCTGGCAATGGAGCTGATCATGACACCGCTGGTGCAGCGGCTGATGGAAGGAAAGCAGATCGCGTGACGCCTGTTGCCGGATGGCGCTTCGCTTATCCGGCCTACGTTCGTGCAGTTGTAGCTTTGGTAGGGCGGGTCAGCGAAGCGCCACCCTCCAAAAATTAAGCCGCGATCACTTCATACGAATGGGTGATTTTTACCGCTTTCTCCAGCATTAACGCCACAGAGCAGTATTTTTCCGCAGACAGGTCAACCGCACGCGAGACCGCCGCGTCCTTCAGTTCTTTGCCGGTGACGATAAAGTGCAAATTAATATGCGTGAACAGGCGGGGCGCCTCTTCACGACGTTCCGACGTCAGCTTCACTTCACAATCGGTCACGTCATGACGGCCTTTTTGCAGGATCGACACCACGTCGATCGCACTGCATCCGCCTGCCGCCATCAGCACCATTTCCATTGGGCTTGGCGCTTTATCGCCGGAGTTGCCATCCATCAAAACCTGGTGCCCAGAAGCAGACTCGCCCAGGAACGTTAACCCTTCAACCCATTTCACACGCGCTTGCATATTCACTCACTCCAACGTTGCATTTTTTATGACAGATTACGTGTACGTTACATTTCTCGCAACGGAAGGCGACCTGCGTCATGCTGAAGCGAGACACCAGGAGACACGCGGCGAAAGCTATGCTAAAACACTCTGGATGCTACAGTAATACATTGACGTTACACATGTATGCAGAGGACATCAAACTTTACTGGCTGCGAAACGTTACGACAGCCGACTTCCCAGGTATGGGTAAGAATTCGATTGCAACCCCAGAGTCCGGATGCATCTTATGACTCTGGTGACAGCTTATAACAGAGGATAACAGCGCATGGTGCTTGGCAAACCGCAAACAGACCCGACTCTCGAATGGTTCTTGTCTCATTGCCACATTCATAAGTACCCATCAAAGAGCACGCTGATTCACCAGGGTGAAAAAGCGGAAACGTTGTATTACATCGTTAAAGGCTCGGTGGCCGTGCTGATCAAAGATGAAGAAGGGAAAGAGATGATCCTTTCTTATCTGAACCAGGGCGATTTTATCGGTGAACTGGGCCTGTTTGAAGAAGGCCAGGAACGTAGCGCCTGGGTTCGTGCAAAAACAGCATGTGAAGTGGCTGAAATTTCTTACAAGAAATTCCGTCAGCTGATTCAGGTCAACCCTGACATCCTGATGCGTCTTTCTTCCCAGATGGCACGCCGTCTGCAAGTGACCTCTGAGAAGGTGGGTAACCTCGCCTTCCTGGACGTGACCGGTCGTATCGCGCAGACGCTGTTGAACCTGGCGAAACAGCCAGACGCCATGACCCACCCTGACGGTATGCAAATTAAAATTACCCGTCAGGAAATCGGTCAGATCGTCGGCTGCTCCCGTGAAACAGTGGGCCGTATCCTGAAGATGCTGGAAGACCAGAACCTGATCTCTGCCCACGGTAAAACTATCGTGGTCTACGGAACCCGTTAATTTCGGTCAAACGGCGTGCCGCCGCAGGGTGGCACGCCGTTTTTGTCTCTACTCCTCATGTGGCGCAGGCTGATCTATCACCCGGAAGTTAACTACGCACTACGACAAACGCTGGTGCTGTGTCTTCCCGTGGCCGTGGGCCTGATCCTCGGACATCTTCAGCAAGGCCTGCTGTTTTCCCTCGTGCCCGCCTGCTGCAACATTGCCGGTCTGGATACGCCGCATAAACGCTTTTTTAAACGTCTGATTATTGGCGGCTGCCTGTTTGCCGGCTGTAGCCTTGCCGTACAACTCTTACTGGCCCGCGACATTCCTCTGCCGTTGATCCTGACCGTGCTGGCGATGACGCTCGGCGTCACCGCCGAAATCAGCTCGCTGCACGCCCGCCTGCTTCCCGCATCGCTGATTGCCGCCATCTTCACCTTAAGCCTTGCGGGCAATATGCCGGTGTGGGAGCCATTGCTGATCTACGCCCTCGGCACGCTGTGGTACGGGCTGTTTAACTGGTTCTGGTTCTGGCTGTGGCGGGAACAGCCGCTGCGCGAATCCCTGAGCCTGCTCTACGTGCAGCTTGCTGAATACTGCGAAGCAAAATACACCCTGCTCACTCAACATACCGACCCGGAAAAATCCCTGCCGCCGCTGCTGGCGCGCCAGCAAAAAGTGGTGGATCTGATCAGCCAGTGCTATCAGCAGTTGCACATGCTTGCCGCCAACAAAAATCATGAATACAAGCGGCTGCTGCGAACCTTCCAGGTCGGGCTGGATTTGCAGGAGCATATCTCCGTCAGCCTTCATAATCCGGAAGAGGTGCAAAAGCTGGTAGAGCGCAGCCATGCGGAAGCGGTGATCCGCTGGAACGCGCAGACCGTCGCGGCCCGCCTGCGGGTGCTGGCTGACGATATCCTCTATCAACGCTACCCGACGCGCTTTAACATGGACAAACAGCTCGGCGCGCTGGAAAAGATTGCGCGTCAGCACGCGGATAACCCGGTCGGGCAATTTGCTGCCTGGCATTTCAGCCGCATCGCCCGGGTGTTACGCACCCAGCGCCCGCTTTATGCCCGGGACCTGATGGCCGATAAGCAAAAACGGCTGCCGCTACTGCCCGCGCTCAAAAGCTATCTATCACTGAAATCTTCCGCCCTGCGCAATGCCGCGCGGATCAGTGTGATGCTGAGCATCGCCAGCCTGATGGGAATGGCCCTGCACCTGCCGAAACCCTACTGGATCTTAATGACCGTGCTGTTTGTCACCCAGAACGGCTATGGCGCCACGCGGGTGCGCATTCTGCATCGGGCGGGCGGTACGATGGCGGGGCTGATTATCGCGGGCGTGACGCTGCACTTCCACGTGCCGGAAGGCTATACCCTGGCCGGTATGCTGGCAATCACGCTGGTGAGCTACCTGATCATCCGCAAAAACTACGGCTGGGCGATGGTGGGCTTTACGGTCACGGCGGTGTATACCCTGCAACTGCTCACGCTTAACGGGGAACAGTTTATTATTGCCCGGCTGGTCGATACGCTAATTGGCTGCCTGATCGCCTTTGGCGGCATGGTCTGGCTGTGGCCGCAGTGGCAAAGCGGGCTGCTCAGGCAGAACGCCCACGACGCGCTCGAAGCTGACCAGCAGGCCATTCGTCTTATTCTGAGCGATGACCCGCAGCCCTCTCCGCTGGCCTACGAGCGCATGAAGGTCAACCAGGCGCATAACGCCCTGTTCAACTCTCTTAACCAGGCCATGCAGGAGCCGGGCTTTAACGCGCACTATCTGGCTGACATGAAGCTGTGGGTCACGCACAGCCAGTTTATCGTCGAGCACATCAATGCCATGACGACGCTGGCGCGGGAGCACACGATGCTGACGCCGGATCTGGCGCAGCGCTATTTGCAGTCGTGTGAAATTGCGTTGCAGCGCTGTCAGCAGCGTCTGGAGTATGACGCGCCGGGCGAGTCAGGGGATTCGAACATTCTGGAAGCGCCGGAGACGCTGACCCATGGGCCGATGAGCACCCTTGAGCAGCATTTACAGCGCGTTCTCGGGCATCTGAACACCATGCACACCATTTCGTCGGTGGCATGGCGTCAGCGCCCGCATCACGGGATTTGGTTAACGCGTCGGTTAAAGCGAACCGCGTATTAGCCGCTGACGATCTTCGCGACCGCCGCGGCAAAACGGGTTAATCCGTCTTCAATGTCTTTGTCTTCCACCACCAGCGATGGCGCAAAGCGCATCACGTCCGGCCCGGCGTTGAGCACCATGACGCCTTGGTGCGCGGCGGCGTGCAGGAAATCGCGCGCGCGGCCTTTGTACTGCGGCTTCAGTTCGGCGCCGATCAGCAGCCCCATCCCGCGGATTTCGCTGAAGACATCAAACTGTTCGTCAATCTGCTGAAGATGTTTCACAAACAGGTCGCGTTTCGCATTCACGCCATTCAGGACGTCCGGCGTATTAATGATGTCGAACGCCGCACCCGCCACGGCGCACGCCAGCGGATTACCGCCGTAGGTGGAGCCGTGTGAGCCCACATGAAATGCGGAAGCGATATCCTGGGTGGTGAGCACCGCACTGACCGGGAAACCGCCGCCGAGCGCTTTCGCGCTGGTCAGAATATCCGGCGTTACGCCGTAGTGCATATAAGCAAACAGGTCTCCGGTACGCCCCATCCCACACTGCACTTCATCAAACACCAGCAGCGCCTGGTGCTCGTCGCACAGCTCGCGCAGCCCTTGCAGAAATTCCGGGGTGGCCGCCGTGACGCCGCCTTCCCCCTGAATGGGCTCGACCACCACGGCACAGGTGTGATCGTCCATCACCGCTTTAACGGCGTGGAGATCGTTAAACGGCACGTGGATGATATCCGCAGGTTTCGGACCAAAGCCGTCGGAATACTTCGGCTGGCCGCCAACGGAAACGGTAAAGAAGGAGCGACCGTGGAAGGCGTTATGGAAGGCGATGATTTTGGTTTTGTACGGGCTATGACGCGTGGTTGCGTAGTAGCGCGCCAGCTTAAAGGCGGTTTCGTTGGCTTCGGTGCCGGAGTTCATAAACAGCACGCGTTCGGCGAAGGTGGCATCGATGATCTTACGCCCCAGACGCAGCGCCGGTTCGTTGGTGAACACGTTGCTCGTGTGCCACAGCGTTTCGCCCTGCGTTTTCAGCGCGTCCACCAGCGCAGGATGGCAATGGCCCAGCGCCGTCACCGCAATACCGCCTGCGAAATCAACATACTCGTTGCCCTGCTGATCCCAGACGCGGCTGCCTCTCCCTTTCACCGGGATAAACTCAGCCGGTGCATAAATCGGCAGGATCACTTCATCGAATGTCGCGCGGGTAATTGCTGGTTGTTCAGTTGCCATGTCATGACCATCCATTTTTATGTCACATTGATTGTGAAAATATAATCACAAAATATGCATAAAAAATCACAACAAGGCAACAGATATTCAGCGATTAAGGAAATTGGCCAGCAGCGCGTGCCCCTGTTCGCTGAGAATGCTTTCCGGGTGGAACTGCACGCCTTCCAGATCGTACTCACGGTGACGAATGCCCATGATCTCCTGCGTCTCGCTCCAGGCGGTGACCTCAAAGCAGGCCGGCAGGGTCGGCGGATCAATGATCAGAGAATGGTAGCGCGTCACGGTTAACGGATTGTTTAGCCCCAGGAATACGCCGGTACCGGTGTGCGTGACCGGAGAGGTTTTGCCGTGCATGACTTTCGCGGCACGGACAATGGTGGCGCCAAAGACCTGCGCAATGGCCTGATGACCCAGGCAGACGCCCAGAATCGGCAGTTTGCCCGCATAATGGCGGATCGCCTCCAGCGAGATACCAGACTCCGAAGGGGTACACGGCCCCGGCGAAATCACGATTTTCTGGGGCGCCAGCGCGTCAATGTCAGCCAGCGCGATCTCATCGTTACGGCGGACAACCACCTCTGCCCCCAGCTCACAAAAATACTGGTAAAGGTTCCAGGTAAAGGAATCGTAGTTATCAATCAGCAGAATCATGGCGGCTCCTGAAAAAATGGCCGCCCTATTTTACGCAGATTCCCGCGCTTCGCTCACAACTTTGGCAAAGATGGCGTTCAGGGCGGTCAAATCCCCCATTGCCCCGCTCTGATTGGCGGCTGCCCAGTCGTTCGGGTCGATCCCCTGCCAGTTCAGCACATAGCCCGCATGAATAGCCAGTTGTTCAAAGAAGATCCGCTGGGCCACGCCATTACCGCTCATAAACGGATGTAGCATGTTGATTTCACAGTAGTAATGACTGATTCTGTCTGTAAACTCTTCTTTCTGAAGGCCCACCAGATATTTATCACTTTCCAGCGAAGCCATCAGCTCATTACCCACTTTCTCGATGTACTCGAAATGGCAAAAAGGAATGTCGCCCTTAGAAATATCGGCGGTGCGCAGCTCGCCCGCGCCTTTCATTTCGTTGCGGAATAAATGGCGGTGAATAAGACACAGATGGGGTAAACCCGGTGCGGAAGGCCCCAGTTCCAGCGTCTCGATATCGGGTTCAGCGGGACCCTTACCTTTTTCAAGGAGGCAGCTGGCCTGAAAATTGACCTTACGTTGTTGCTCCCAGAGACGGGATTTTTGCTTGTCGGTGAGTTTTTTCACTACGCCTCCCTGAATAGTCCGTTTGCCACAAGTATAAGCAGCAAAACGCGCTTTCGCAGGGAGGGTGGAAAGACACGGGCAAGATGTGCCCGTGTGGGGGAACGATTACGGTAGCACTTTCGCGGAGAGAATGACGACTGGCTTAGACGGCACATTCTGGTATGGACCGACATCGTGAGTCTGAACCTGAGAGATCTTATCCGCAACGTCCATGCCTTTCACCACTTTGCCAAACACCGCGTAGCCAAAGTCGCGCTGACCGTGGTCCAGGAAGGCGTTATCAGCCACGTTGAGGAAGAACTGGCTGGTGGCGCTGTCTTTGTCCGCCGTACGCGCCATGGAGATGGTGCCGCGCTTGTTCAGCAGGCCGTTGTCTGCTTCATTTTTGATGGGCGGGTTGGGCTGTTTCTGCTGCATCTGCTCGTTAAAACCGCCACCCTGAATCATAAAGCCCGGGATCACGCGGTGGAACGTGGTGTTGTTATAAAAACCACTGTTCACGTAGTCGAGGAAGTTTTTCACCGAAACAGGGGCTTTCTGGCTATCCAGCTCCAGCTCAATATTCCCCGCAGAGGTAGTCAGCAGGACGTGGGGGTCTCCTTTGGCTGCCAGCGCAGCAGGGGAAACGGCAGAAAGAGCAAACACAGCTGCGACAGCCGCCAGTGTTGATTTGAGCATGAGAATTCCTTAACAAAGCGCAGTATAAAAAGCGAATGGCTTGATTCTAAAGAGCAGTATGAACCCAGACCAGTCTTTTACCTAATTTTACCAAATTGAAACAATTATTACCGCGCAAACGATTGTTAACCCCACAACGTAATGTGATCTGCATCACGTTAAAACCTGCAATTGTGCTCAAAATTTTCTGAAAAGATTTAATTAGATCACTTTCGCGACTAAAATCTGCCCGCTCAAACGCAGTCATTGCGTTTTTCTTTACTTTTAACAGGCCAGACATGACTAACAGCAATCGCATCAAGCTCACATGGATCAGCTTCTTCTCTTACGCCCTGACCGGCGCGTTGGTGATCGTCACCGGGATGGTGATGGGAAATATCGCAGACTACTTCCAGCTGCCCGTTTCCAGCATGAGTAACACCTTCACCTTCCTGAACGCGGGGATCCTGATCTCTATTTTCCTTAATGCCTGGCTGATGGAAATCGTGCCGCTGAAAACGCAGCTGCGTTTCGGCTTCGTGCTGATGGTTGCCGCCGTGGCGGGCCTGATGCTGAGCCACAGCATCGCCCTCTTCTCTGCCGCCATGTTCGTGCTGGGCCTGGTGAGCGGGATCACCATGTCGATCGGTACGTTCCTGATTACGCACATGTATGAAGGCCGCCAGCGCGGCGCGCGTCTGCTGTTCACCGACTCCTTCTTCAGCATGGCCGGGATGATTTTCCCGATGGTCGCCGCGTATCTTCTGGCGCGCAGCATTGAGTGGTACTGGGTGTACGCCTGCATTGGTCTGGTTTATGTCGCGATCTTTGTTCTCACCTTCGGCTGCGAGTTCCCGGTGCTGGGCAAAAAAGCGCAGACTACGTCCGAGCCGGTTGCGAAAGAAAAATGGGGTATCGGCGTACTGTTCCTCTCCATCGCCGCGCTGTGTTACATCCTCGGTCAGCTGGGCTTTATCTCCTGGGTTCCTGAATACGCGAAAGGTCTGGGCATGAGCCTGAACGACGCGGGTAAACTGGTGAGCGATTTCTGGATGTCTTACATGTTCGGCATGTGGGCGTTTAGCTTTATCCTGCGCTTCTTCGACCTGCAACGGATCCTGACCGTTCTGGCGGGTCTGGCGACCGTGCTGATGTATCTGTTCATCAACGGTTCCCCGGAGCATATGCCGTGGTCCATCCTGACCCTGGGCTTCTTCTCCAGTGCGATTTACACCTCGATCATCACCCTTGGCTCTCTTCAGACCAAAGTGGCCTCGCCAAAGCTGGTGAACTTCGTGCTGACCTGCGGCACCATCGGCACCATGCTGACCTTCGTGGTCACGGGCCCGATTGTTGCGCACAGCGGCCCGCTGGCGGCGCTGCATACCGCTAACGGTCTGTACGCCGTGGTGTTCATCATGTGCTTCGTGCTGGGCTTTGTGACCCGTCACCGTCAACACAACCCGGCAACAGCTACCCACTAATCGCCATAACCCCTTTGCGTACTGCAAAGGGGTTTTCCCCTGCTCACCCGCCCTGCCCGCCGATGGGTAAAAAACCCCACTATATTTGTGCAAAAAATAAGCAAGCACAAAAATCAAACAATATCCGTCACTTATAAAAATCCTGACAAATCATAGATATACCCACTAAGGGGTAGGTGAAGGCGTATTTGATTTGCATCAATAAGTGCCCCTGCTGAATCGTTAAGGTAGGCAGTAATAGAAAAGAAATCGAGGCAAAAATGAGCAAAGTCAGACTCGCTATCATCGGTAACGGCATGGTCGGCCACCGCTTTATTGAGGATCTTCTCGATAAAGCCGATGCTGAGCAGTTCGATATTACCGTGTTCTGTGAAGAACCCCGCAAGGCGTACGACCGTGTGCACTTGTCTTCCTACTTCTCTCACCATACCGCCGAAGAGCTCTCTCTTGTGCGTGAAGGGTTCTACGAGAAGCATGGCGTAAAAGTGCTGGTGGGCGAACGCGCTATCACCATCAACCGTCAGGAGAAAGTGATCCACTCCAGCGCCGGACGTACGGTTTTTTACGATAAGCTGATCATGGCGACGGGCTCGTATCCGTGGATCCCGCCTATTAAAGGGTCGGAAACCCAGGATTGCTTCGTTTACCGTACCATTGAAGACCTCAACGCCATTGAATCCTGCGCACGTCGAAGCAAACGCGGCGCGGTTGTCGGCGGTGGTCTGCTGGGTCTGGAAGCGGCAGGCGCGCTGAAAAACCTCGGCGTTGAAACCCACGTCATCGAATTTGCCCCGATGCTGATGGCGGAACAGCTGGACCATATGGGTGGCGACCAGCTACGCCGTAAAATCGAAAGCATGGGCGTGAAGGTTCACACCAGCAAGAACACCAAAGAGATCGTGCAGGAAGGCACCGAAGCGCGTAAAACCATGCGCTTTGCAGACGGCAGCGAGCTGGAAGTGGATTTCATCGTCTTCTCCACCGGTATTCGCCCGCGCGACAAGCTGGCCACCCAGTGCGGTCTGGCCGTTGCGCAGCGCGGCGGGATCATGATCAACGATACCTGCCAGACCTCCGATCCGGATATCTACGCCATCGGCGAATGCGCCAGCTGGAATAACCGCGTATACGGTCTGGTTGCACCAGGGTACAAAATGGCGCAGGTCGCCGTTGACCATATCCTCGGCAGCGAAAACGCCTTCACTGGCGCAGACATGAGCGCCAAGCTTAAACTGCTGGGCGTGGACGTGGGCGGTATTGGTGATGCGCATGGCCGCACCCTGAACTCCCGCAGCTATGTTTATCTGGACGAAAGCAAAGAAGTCTACAAACGTCTCATCGTCAGCCAGGACAACAAAACCCTGCTCGGGGCGGTGCTGGTGGGTGATACCAGCGACTTCGGTAACCTGCTCCAGCTGGTGCTGAACGCCATTGAGCTGCCGGAGAACCCGGACGCGCTAATCCTCCCGGCGCACGCCTCCAGCGGTAAGCCGTCCATCGGCGTGGATAAACTGCCGGACAGCGCGCAGATTTGCTCCTGCTTCGACGTGACCAAAGGCATGCTGATCTCCGCCATTAACAAAGGCTGCCACACCGTTGCGGCGCTGAAGGCGGAAACCAAAGCCGGGACCGGCTGCGGAGGCTGTATTCCTCTGGTCACTCAGGTGCTGAACGCCGAGCTGGCAAAACAGGGCATTGAAGTGAACAACAACCTGTGCGAGCACTTCGCTTACTCTCGCCAGGAGCTGTATCACCTGATCCGCGTGGAAGGCATTAAGTCCTTCGACGAACTGCTGGAGAAACACGGCCAGGGCTATGGCTGTGAAGTATGTAAGCCTACCGTCGGTTCCCTGCTGGCGTCCTGCTGGAACGAATATGTGCTCAAACCACAACACACTCCGCTTCAGGACACCAACGATAACTTCCTGGCCAATATTCAGAAAGACGGGACTTACTCGGTGATCCCGCGTTCTGCCGGAGGGGAGATTACCCCGGAAGGGCTGGTCGCCGTGGGCCGTATCGCCCGTGAGTTTAACCTGTACACCAAAATCACCGGCTCCCAGCGTATCGGCCTGTTCGGTGCGCAGAAAGATGACCTGCCGGAAATCTGGCGTCAGCTGATTGAAGCGGGCTTTGAAACCGGTCACGCGTACGCCAAGGCGCTGCGCATGGCGAAAACCTGCGTGGGCAGCACCTGGTGCCGCTACGGCGTGGGCGACAGCGTGGGCTTCGGCGTAGAGCTGGAAAACCGCTACAAAGGCATCCGTACGCCGCACAAAATGAAGTTCGGCGTGTCAGGATGTACCCGTGAATGTGCGGAAGCCCAGGGGAAAGACGTGGGTATCATTGCCACGGAGAAAGGCTGGAACCTGTACGTGTGCGGTAACGGCGGGATGAAACCTCGCCACGCGGATCTGCTGGCCGCCGATCTCGATCGCGATACACTGATCAAATACCTCGACCGCTTCATGATGTTCTACATTCGTACCGCCGATAAGCTGACCCGTACCGCGTCCTGGCTGGATAATCTCGAAGGCGGCATCGACTACCTGAAATCGGTCATTATCGACGACAAGCTGGGTCTGAATGAACAGCTGGAATCCGAGATGACTCGCCTGCGCGAGGCGGTGATCTGCGAGTGGACCGAAACCGTGAACACGCCAGCGGCGCAGACGCGCTTCAAACACTTTATCAACAGCACCCAGCGCGACCCGAACGTGCAGGTGGTGCCGGAGCGCGAGCAGCATCGTCCAGCGACCCCGTATGAACGTATTCCGGTGATGCTGGTGGAGGAAAACGCATGAGCCAGTGGGTAAACATCTGCAATATTAACGACATTCTGCCAGCAACCGGCGTCTGTGCCCTGCTGGGCAACGAGCAGGTGGCGATTTTCCGCCCTCGCCACGATGAACAGGTCTATGCCATCAGCAATATCGACCCGTTCTTCGAGGCCAGCGTGCTCTCCCGCGGTCTGATTGCGGAGCACCAGGGCGAGCTGTGGGTTGCCAGCCCGCTGAAAAAGCAGCGCTTCCGCTTAACCGACGGACTCTGCATGGAAGATGAAAGCTTCTCGGTCAAACACTACGACGTCCGCGTAAAGGACGGCGAGGTGCAGCTGAAAGCGTAACCTCTCGCCTTTTCAATAGGAAAGGCTTATGACCCCTTATGGGTAACGGCAGGAAAAACCGTATGTTCTGTACGATTCCTGCTGTTATCCTGACGTCAATTCTTCCCCCGCCATGAATGCTGTGAGGTAACGTCGTGGATCACCTGCCGATTTTTTGTCAATTACGCAACCGCGACTGCCTGCTCGTGGGCGGCGGCGATGTGGCTGAACGCAAGGCACGCCTGCTGTTAGAGGCGGGTGCCCGGCTGACCGTCAACGCCCTCACCTTTGCCCCACAGTTTGACGTCTGGGCGCAGGAAGGGATGCTCACCCAGGTGCAGGGCGAATTTGATGAATCCCTGCTGGATACCTGCTGGCTGACCATCGCCGCAACGGATAACGATGACGTTAACCAGCGCGTCAGCGACGCCTGCGAAGCGCGCCGCATCTTCTGTAACGTTGTGGATGCGCCGAAAGAGGCGAGCTTTATCATGCCGTCGATTATTGACCGTTCACCGCTGATGATTGCGGTGTCGTCCGGCGGGCGCTCGCCCGTTCTTGCCCGTCTGCTGCGGGAAAAACTGGAAGCCGTGCTGCCGCAGCATCTTGGTCAGATTGCCCAATACGCCGGGGAGCTGCGCTCCCGCGTGAAGCAAACCTTCGCAACCGTGGGCGAACGCCGTCGCTTCTGGGAGAAGTTCTTTGTCAACGACAGGCTGGCGCAGTCCCTTGCCAATCAGGACACCAAAGCCGTTGAAGAGACGACCGAACAGCTCCTGAGCGAGCCGCTGGACCATCGCGGTGAAGTGGTGCTGGTGGGCGCAGGTCCCGGCGATGCGGGCCTGCTGACGCTGAAGGGTCTCCAGCAGATCCAGCAGGCGGACATCGTGGTGTATGACCGTCTGGTCTCTGATGACATCATGAATCTGGTGCGCCGCGATGCTGACCGCGTGTTCGTCGGCAAACGGGCAGGTTATCACTGCGTGCCGCAGGAGGAGATCAATCAGACCCTGCTGCGGGAAGCGCAAAAAGGTAAGCGCGTGGTGCGCCTGAAGGGTGGCGATCCGTTTATCTTTGGTCGTGGCGGCGAAGAGCTGGAAACCCTGTGCAACGCGGGTATTCCGTTCTCCGTGGTGCCGGGCATTACGGCGGCGTCCGGCTGTTCTGCCTATTCCGGCATTCCGTTAACCCATCGCGACTATGCCCAGAGCGTGCGCCTGGTGACGGGCCACCTGAAAACCGGCAGCGAACTGGACTGGCATAATCTGGCCGCTGAAAAGCAGACGCTGGTGTTCTATATGGGGCTAAATCAGGCAGCCACGATCCAGGCGAAACTGCTGGAGCACGGCATGGAAGCAGATATGCCGGTCGCACTGGTGGAAAACGGCACCGCCATTACGCAGCGCGTGGTCGATGGCGTGCTGACGCAGCTGGGTGAGCTGGCGCAGCAGGTTGAAAGCCCGGCGCTGATCGTGGTGGGTCGCGTGGTAGCCCTGCGCGAAAAACTGAACTGGTTCTCCAGCCACTAACGCATAATCTCTCCCGGGAGTAGTCTTTAAGCGGACTACTCCCTTCTTACCTCAGTCGATAACATACCGCCCGCATAATGGAACTTTTCCATTTATTCCCTCGTGTTACATCCAATTTTCGATTTATTGACAAGGAATGCGTATGTTCAAACTGGCAAAAGCTGCCGTTCTGGTCGGCCTGTTATCAACTCTGACGGCCTGCACCGGTCACGTTCAAAATACTAAAAATAATTGCAGCTACGATTACCTGCTTCACCCGGCGATCTCCATTTCGAAGATCATCGGCGGTTGCGGCCCGGCGGCACAGCAGTAAGCGTTTTTCAGGCGTAAAAAAACCGGGGATGTCCCGGTTTTTTTGTTTCGTCAGTTTTGTCGGGTGGCGGCTCCGCCTTACCCGACCTGCACGGTCCCGTAGGCCGGGTAAGCGTAAGCGCCACCCGGCAAAGCGGCTTAAGGTTTCGCCACAAACCCAATCGCGTCGTACACCGCTTTCAGGGTTTCGGAGGCGCGCGCGCTGGCTTTTTCCGCGCCCTCTTTCATCACTTTTTGCAGGAAAGCTTCGTCGTTACGGTAACGGTGATAGCGCTCCTGCAACTCGGTCAGCATGCCGGAAACGGCGTCTGCCACTTCGCCTTTCAGGTGGCCGTACATCTTGCCTTCAAAGTGTTTTTCCAGCTCAGGGATGCTCTGTCCGGTCACACCGGAGAGAATGTCCAGCAGGTTAGACACGCCCGCTTTGTTCTGCACGTCGTAGCGCACCACTGGCGGCTCGTCGGAGTCGGTCACCGCACGCTTGAGCTTTTTCACCACCGATTTCGGATCTTCCAGCAGGCCGATAACGTTGTTGCGGTTATCGTCAGACTTGGACATCTTTTTGGTCGGCTCCAGCAGCGACATCACGCGCGCACCGGATTTCGGAATAAACGGCTCAGGCACTTTGAACACGTCACCGTAAAGCGCATTGAAGCGCTGGGCAATATCGCGGCTCAGCTCCAGGTGCTGCTTCTGGTCTTCACCCACCGGCACCTGGTTGGTCTGGTACAGCAGAATGTCGGCCGCCATCAGCACCGGATAGTCAAACAGACCGGCGTTGATGTTTTCAGAGTAGCGGGCAGACTTATCCTTGAACTGGGTCATGCGGCTCAGCTCGCCGAAATAGGTGTAGCAGTTCAGCGCCCAGCCCAGCTGCGCGTGCTCTGGCACGTGAGACTGAACGAAAATGGTGCTCTTCTCTGGATCGATACCGCACGCCAGGTACAGCGCCAGCGTATCAAGTGTTGCTTTGCGCAGCTTCTCGGGATCCTGACGCGCGGTGATAGCATGCAAATCCACGATGCAGTAAATGCAGTGGTAGTCATCCTGCATGCTCACCCACTGACGTAACGCACCCATGTAGTTACCAATGGTCAGTTCACCTGAAGGCTGTGCGCCACTAAAAACGATGGGCTTAGTCATTATTCAATTCCTGATGTTCACTGTGCGAGAGCCCGAGTGCGGGCAACAAATCTTTGAAGTGGTCGAACACAACGTCCGGCTCACTCAGCGTAATGGCTTCACCGTAGTTGTAGCCGTAGGTCAACCCAACCGACGGGCAACCTGCCGCTCTGGCAGCCAGAATATCATTGCGGGAATCCCCGACAAAGAGCAGCTCCGCAGGCGCTAAGGATAATTTTCCTGCCACCAGCAATAGCGGTTCCGGATGCGGCTTTTTATTCTGCACGTCATCGCCGCCCACAATTACGGAGAAGTATTTCGCGATATCCAGCGCTTCCAGCAGAGGCGCAACGAACGGTGTCGGCTTGTTAGTCACCAGTCCCAGCGGGATGCCTTTGGCATGTAGCGCGCTCAGCGTTTCAGCGACATCCGGGAACAGGAAGCTGCCCTCTTCGACGGTCTCTTCGTAGAAACGGTCGAACAGTTTGCGCAGAATACGCTGCTGCTCATCCTGGGGAATATCCGCGTGGTCAACACTCGGTTTACCTTGCGCGGAACGCTGAGAGGCACGCTCCTGACGAGCCCAGGACAGCGCGCGCTCCATCAGCACGTCTGCACCGTTACCAATCCACGTCACCACGCGCTCTTCGCCTGCAACGGGGAGTTCAAGGGCATACAGCGCCTGATCGACGGCGCGGGTTAATCCTGGCGCGCTGTCGACCAGCGTGCCGTCGAGGTCAAATGCTACACCCCGAATAGCCTGCAATTTATCCATGACTTACCTTCGCCAGTTCACGGCGCATTTCATCAATGACTTTTTTGTAATCCGGTTGATCGAAGATGGCGGAGCCTGCAACGAACATATCCGCCCCTGCCGCCGCAATCTCACCGATGTTATTGACCTTCACGCCGCCGTCCACTTCCAGACGAATATCATAGCCAGACTCATCAATACGGCGGCGCACTTCACGCAGTTTGTCGAGGGTCTGAGGGATAAATGACTGACCACCAAAGCCCGGGTTAACGGACATCAGCAGGATCACGTCCAGCTTGTCCATCACGTAGTCGAGATAGCTCAGCGGGGTCGCCGGGTTAAAGACCAGTCCCGCCTTACAGCCGTTCTCTTTGATCAGCTGTAGCGTACGGTCAACGTGTTCGGAGGCTTCCGGGTGGAAAGTGATGATGCTGGCACCCGCCGCGGCGAAATCAGGCACGATGCGGTCAACCGGTTTCACCATCAGATGCACGTCAATGGGCGCGGTGATCCCGTAGTTACGCAGCGCTTTAAGCACCATCGGACCGATGGTCAGGTTGGGAACGTAGTGGTTATCCATAACGTCGAAATGGACGACATCCGCGCCAGCCGCGAGAGCTTTGGCAGTGTCTTCACCCAGGCGGGCAAAATCGGCCGACAGAATTGAGGGGGCAATCAAAAACTGTTTCATCCGCATCTCCTTGAAATGTGTTTACCGGCGGGCAAAGGCTCAGGGTCGATAAAGCGCCAGAAGTTCGTCCACCTTTTTACGTGTGCCGCCGTTGCTGCTAATGCTACGTCGCACTTTTACCTGAAAATGCTTCGCGGCTTTGTACCATTCGCGCGTATCAGGCGTGTCGTGATTCGAAATTAACACCGGAATTCTTTTGCTGACCAGCTTTTCCGCCATCTCAGCCAGACGAGCCTGCTCGGCCGGGCTGAAGCTATTGGTGTGGTAGGCGGTGAAATTTGCCGTGGCAGACAGCGGCGCGTAAGGCGGGTCGCAGTAGACCACCGAGTTTACGCCCGCCAGATCCATGCACTCTTCATAGGAGAGACAGTAGAACTCGGCATTCTGCGCTTTTTCAGCAAAGTGATACAGTTCGTCCTGTGGGAAATAGGGACGCTTATAGCGGCCAAACGGCACGTTAAACTCGCCACGCAGATTATACCGGCACAGACCGTTGTAGCCATGGCGGTTGAGATAAAGAAACAACAGCGCGCGACGGAACGGGTCCTGGCTTTGATTAAACTCAGCGCGGAACTGATAGTAGACGTCCGGGTTGTTGTTCTCTGGCGTAAACAGCTTCCGCGCCTCTTCCACATACTCATCGGTACGCAGTTTGACGATGTTATAGAGGCTGATAAGGTCGCTGTTGATATCCGCCAGGATATAACGAGAAAAATCGGTATTCAGGAACACCGATCCAGCACCCACGAAGGGCTCGATAAGACACTCGCCTTTCGGCAGGTGCTTTTTAATATCGTCGAGCAGGGGGTATTTCCCCCCTGCCCATTTCAGAAAAGCGCGATTTTTTTTCATGCTGACTAACTGATTACACCTTCTCCGGCTGTGGAGAAAGCTCCGACAGCATCCTGCGCTTTAAACATTACTTCAGATCGGCCTGCACCTGATGAATCGGCTTCGCCCACGGGTTTTTCGCCTGCACGTCGGCTGGCAGCGTGGAAACGGCACGTTTTGCTTCATCTTTGGAAGCATAAATACCACTCACCAGCACATACCACGGTTGACCGTTACGGGTCGTCTGATAAACCACGTAGTTTTTCAGATTCGATTTCTTCGCCCAGGCGTTGAGGTTGTCATAGTTAGACGAACTGCTCAGCTGAAGGGTGTAGTTGCTGGAAGAGGCCGACTGCAAAGAACCCACGTTGCCCGTCGTTTTACCTGATGCAGCGCCCGTTTTGGCTGCGGGAGCCGCAGGTGTTGTTGCAGAAGGTGTTGTTGCAGCAGGCGCGGTTGTGGTCGCCGTTGCTTTCGGTGCAGTGGTTGCCGCAGGCGTTGGCGCTTTAACCGGCTGAGTCGCCGCAGGTTTTGTCTGCGCTGGCGCTTTTGCCACGGTTTGCGGTTTCGTCTCACGCTTCGGCTCAATCACAGCCTGCTTACGCTCCTGGCGTGGCGCAGTCTGCGTCTGGCGCGGTTTGGTTTCCGTTGTCGCCGTTTGCTGCTGGGCATTGCTGCCATGAACTGGCGCAACGGTGGCTGGTTCAGTTGGCAGCGTGGAGTTCACCACGGCAGCGTTAACCTGCTCCTGATTCTGCGGCTGCATCAGCGCGTTATTCAGATCGCCCTGAACTTCAACACGCTGCTGGCCTTCAGGCGTCGCAGGCGCCTGGCCCTGAGTCGGGGTCGCAGAGACAGGCGGCAGAGAGATATCCTGGCCAGCGCTGGTGTTACCTGCGGTCTGCTCTGCGGAAGTGGTGCCCGGCGCAGGCTGAGCGCCATTCGCCTGGTTGCTCGCATCGTTACCAGACAGGTCGATGCTCTTCTCGGCAGACGCCGTCTGCTCGGTAGAATTGGTAGAAGGTGCTTTTAGCGCGGACCCAATGCCGACAATCAGCAAGACCAGCACCAGAACGCCAAGGCCCATCATGATGTACTGACGGGAGGCCGGTTTTGCCGCTACCGCTTTTTTACGTTTGCGCGGACGACGTTCAACAGGCTGTTCATCCATTAACTCTTCTTCGGATTCATACTCCTCGTCTTCTCGCTCATTTCGCGCGTTACGGCTACGCGAAGGGCGACGATCGTCTGCATCCAGTTCGACATCGTCAAAATTGATCTGCGGCTCGTTATCACGTTCTGAAGATTGACGAGAACGACCAGTACGACGATCGCTGGGATCGGGTTTCAGCTCGTCTTCTGGTTTGAATTCATCCATTTAACACCCCACTCAAAGGCTTCTGCCAACGACTCTGCATTTACCTGAAGCTAAAACGACCACCTGTTACAGCGGTCTGACCTTTCTAGTTGTTACGCCTGCTGACAATCAGCAATAGCGCCAAGTACGACTTCGCGCGGCACTCCGCCGCGCACTTCACTTTTCCCTATTGCAAGCGGGAGTACCAGACGCATCTCACCTGCCAATACTTTTTTATCGCGCATCATGTGGGGAAGGTACGCCTGCGCAGACATTTCCTGCGGACCACTCACCGGCAAGCCAGCACGTTGAAGCAACGCGATGATACGTGCTGTCTCTTCCGGCCTGAACTGCCCCAGACGTTCAGAGGCTCGCGCCGCCATAACCATTCCGGCAGCGACAGCTTCACCGTGAAGCCAGTTACCGTAGCCCATTTCGGCTTCGATCGCATGACCAAACGTATGCCCCAGATTCAGTAAAGCACGTAAGCCGGTTTCACGCTCATCTGCGGCAACGACTTCTGCTTTCAGCTCACAACAACGGCGAATACAGTAGGCCATTGCCTGCCCGTCGAGGCGCAGCAGCGCATCCATATTCTCTTCCAGCCAGGTGAAGAACTCCCCGTCAAGAATAATGCCGTATTTGATCACTTCTGCAAGGCCGGACGCCAGTTCGCGCGCTGGCAAGGTTTTCAGACAGTCGAGATCCACCACCACCGAGGCAGGCTGGTAGAACGCGCCAATCATGTTTTTGCCGAGCGGATGGTTAACCGCCGTTTTACCGCCCACAGAAGAATCGACCTGTGAGAGCAACGTGGTTGGAATTTGAATAAAGCGCACGCCGCGCTGATAGCTGGCGGCTGCAAAACCGGTCAGATCGCCCACAACGCCGCCGCCCAGGGCAAGCAGTGTTGTATCACGACCGTGCGGTTTTTGCAGAAGTGCGGTAAAGACGGTATCCAGTACCGTCAGGCTTTTGTACTGCTCGCCATCGGGCAGAATCACACTGTCGACCTTCACGCCCGCCTGCTCAAGCAGGTGACGTACACGGTCGAGATAAAGCGGAGCCAGCGTCTCGTTGGTGACCAGCATCGCCTGATCACCCGCTTTCAGTGGTAAGAAGGAAGCTGGGTCGTTAAACAAACCAGCCGCGATGGTGATAGGGTAACTACGTTCCCCGAGAGTAACTGTAATCCTCTCCATGACGCGACATCCACCTTAAATGCTTTTACCCGCAGGCGAGTGTATATAAAGCCAGAATCAGTTGCTTTCCAGCATATGAATAATCTGGTTTGCAACCACTTTAGCGCTTTGATCGTCAGTACGAATGGTCACATCAGCAATCTCTTCGTACAGAGGATTGCGTTCATCGGCCAAAGCTTCCAGAACTTCACGTGGCGGTGTTTCAACCTGCAACAACGGGCGCTTTTTATCACGCTGCGTGCGTGCCAGCTGTTTTTCGATGGTCGTCTCAAGATAGACCACTACGCCACGGGCGGAGAGACGGTTGCGGGTTTCGCGAGATTTTACAGAGCCGCCGCCAGTTGCCAGCACAATGCCCTGTTTTTCCGTGAGTTCGTTGATCACTTTTTCTTCTCGGTCACGGAAACCTTCTTCGCCTTCTACGTCGAAGACCCAGCCCACATCCGCTCCGGTTCGTTTCTCAATCTCTTGATCAGAATCGTAAAATTCCATATTGAGTTGTTGAGCTAACTGACGCCCAATAGTGCTTTTGCCGGCACCCATAGGCCCAACCAGAAAGATATTGCGTTTCTCTGCCATTTTTTCGGTACTACTAAGACTATTCGTTAATGGTAATCCCCGCTGCGCAGACACCCGGCGTAGCAGGACATGAACTGAAACCTCATTTGCAATAGAGCGAGAGTCAGACGAAAAATTATCTCAATACTCCGGCTTGTTTGGCAACTGATTAAATCACCGTTCCCGGCGCATAAGGAAATAAGACGTAAGTCCAACTCAAATCGGTACTCCTTGTATGCTAATTCATGCCCCACGTCAAACATCTGCAACAAACTGAATGCAAAATCATTGCGGGGATCGTTACCCATTACTGAATACTGACCAGACGTGGCGTGATAAACACCACTAACTCGCGCCGTTCGTTATCTTTTCCATCATGGCGGAACAGCTGACCCAGCCACGGAATGTTGCCCAGCACGGGCACGCTGTCGCGTCCGGTTTTATTCTTTTGCGAAAAGATCCCGCCCAGCGCGAGCGTTTCCCCACTTTTTACCTCAACCTGCGTTTCGATCTCCTGCTTATCGATCGCCAGCGTTTCGCCGTCTGCCTGTTGCAGCACCTGGCCAGGCATATTTTCACTGATATGCAATTTCAGGCGCACGCGGCCGCCCGGCAGGACCACTGGCGTGACCTCCATGCCTAACACAGCCTCTTTAAATTCAACGGATGTCGCCCCGCTCTCGCCGCTGGAAACCTGATACGGAATTTCGCTGCCCTGCTTGATGCTGGCCGGCTGCATGTGCGACGCCAGCAGCCGCGGGCTGGCGATGATATCCACCTGCTGCTTTTGCTCAAGCGCCGACAACTCAAGATCCAGCATCCTGCCGTTGATGCGCCCGATGTTAAACCCTGCGTGGGTGGTTGCACTGGCCACCGACAGATCCGCCCCCAGCGTCGTGACCTGACCCACCTTACCGGCCTCCGTTGCGTCAGCGAGGTTCCATTTCACCCCCAGTTCACGCAGGCTTTTTTCACTGATGGTCACAATCTGCGCCGCCAGTTCCACCTGCTCGACGGGCAGATCCATCTGCACAGCCCAGCGCTGGAGCATATCCACCACCGTCTGGTTATCCCTGACCAGAAAACGGTTGGTGCGCTTGTCGACGGAGAGACTGCCTTTCGGGCTTAAGAGCTTTTCTGCCGCTTTTTGCAATTCGGCTGCATCCGCATAAGCAAACGGAATGCTGTGAGAGTGCAGCGGGGCGTCGAGCAGACGCTGGGCCCGCTCCTGCTCTTTACGCGTCTGTTGCTCCCGTTGCCAGGCCGCCGTATGCACATAAAAAATGCCGCCCTCTTCCCGCAATACCAGCCCGGCGCTGTTCACTACTGTCTGAAGCGCCTGTCTCCAGGGCACCCGCGTTAAATTCAGCGAAAGCGAACCGCTGACATCCGGCGACACCACCAGATTGCGATCCTCCTGCGCCACCAGCGCCTGTAATATCTGCACCACCGGGACATCATCCACCAGCAGGGTGACTGGTTTTGGCGTCGCGGCCCACAGGGGCTGGCTGAGTGCCGCCAGTAACAGCCCTATCCTTATCTTCACTTTTTTTCGTTCCTTCTCGTTGCCATGTCCATCGCTTCGGCTCGCACATGTCGCCGACATCAACGGTCAGTTGTTGTTTATCTATCGCGCTCACCCGCCAGCCTGTCGGTAACCGCACCTGCGTATTTACCCGGTGCCAGCGTTTCTGCCCGTCCTGCATAAGGCCGATATCCCTGCTGCCGCTGACTACCCCCTGATACCGCCACTGGCTGAGCTGCCCGGCTGCGCAACGCTCTTCCGGTACAGAGAAGGGATCCCGCATCCCGGTCAGGAAAAGTGGAGAAAGCAGGATCAGCAAACGGGCTTTACTGCGCATGACCGATCTCCAGTTGCAGGCTGAGGCGTAACTGTTTGCCCTGTGGGGTGATGGAAAACGCCCTCACCCGCGCGTTCTCAAGCGCCAGCCGGGAAAAGAGCGCCGGGACCGCGCCCCAGGAGGCATCCAGCGCCAGCTCTCCCCCACTCTGCTGCGGCTTCCAGTACACCAGCCTTGCGCCCTCACGCTGAAAAGCCAGGGGAGAAAAGGGCTGCGAGGGCGTCACTTGCCTAACCACTACTCGCCGTCCGGCCTCTGGCCACAGCGAGGCGTTAATTCGCTTCGCACTGATGGCCTGCGCCTGAATATCGGTGTAGCGCAGAGCTGCGGGCCTGAGCAGCAGTCCCCAAATTGCCCACGCAACAAGCCCCGATGCGATCAACCAGCAAAGGACGCGCCGGGAAGGACGTGCATCAGTCCAGCGTTGATACCAGATACCCACGGGCTACCTCCGGCTATGCAGTTGAAAAGAGAACATCCATCGCCCCTGGCTATCCTGTTGCATTTCGCCTGCCGGTCCGGGGTTAAATCCCGTCACCCTTTTCAGGGCATCGGTCATGGCGGTGAGCGCTGGCAGTGAGGTGGTATAGCCGGTCAGGGTCAGCGAGGGTGGCTGATAACGCAGCGCCGTTAGCCACGCCTGCCGGGGCATTGCGCTGGCAAGGGACTCCAGCGCAGGTTGCCAGGCCGGATCAAACGGCAGCGAAGGGGTTTTCTGCCCCGCTGACTGCGGCTGACGGACTCTCAATACTTTCTGTACCGCACGTGTCCCCGCCAGTTCGCTCTGCAACGCCTGTAATGCGAGAGTCTGCGTCGCCCGCAGGCTGATACTCCCCGCCAGCATCACCAGCCATGAGCCAGCAAACAGCAGCCCCCAGAAACGCAGACGCTGATTACGTTGCTGCCGACGCCAGGGTAAAAGATTGGGCATGCTCATTACGGCGCCTCGCTCATGGCCAGCGCCAGGGCGACGGTGTAATCAGCACCGCATTCCGGCAACGGCGGCTGGCACAGCGTCACCGCTTCCCAGGGATCGCGGGCAGCATCAAACACGGCGATATCAGAAGGAGAAAGCGCAAGCAGCGCCGCCAGTTCATTCACCGTCGCCGCTTCTGTGGTATAGCGCCGCCCCCACTGGTGACGCATCGCCCATAGCCACTGGTGTTGATCTCTCCAGGCGACGCACCGGGCGGGGGCAACAGCAGAGAGAAGATTAGCCAGCGCGCCGGCATCCGGGGCGATTGCTGCCAGACGCAAACGCAGCGCGTTCGCCAGCGTCAACAGGGTATCGACCTCTCTGTTTTGCGCTGCGGTAACCTGAAAAGTGTTGCTGAACGTATCCTGCGTGTAGTCAAAACAGAGCGTATCGGCGGGCATCTCCAGCTCACGCGCTAATGCGGCGCCTACCCAGGTGAGCTGTTCGCTGTCACGCAAGGTAACGGATGGACGGGGCAACGCGCGTTGCAGAACGCGCGTCGCCGGAAATGAGAGAAATACCCGATGCGAGTGCGGCAATGTTTTCCGCCAGCCACGTAATGCGTTAACCAGCTGTTCTGGCTTAAGTATTTTGCCTTCCCCGATAACGCCGTCCGACAGCGGTACCGCCCACCAGCGCCGTAAACGCCAACCGGCCCGCTCTCTGGTCAGCGCTACCGCAACCACCTTATCCTGTTGAATATGAACGCCTGTTTGCCACGTTTTAAAAGCCATGCTTCACGATCTCCTTATCGCCCGTCGGAGTGACGGCTATATCAATGAATCAGGCTTGCCTTTATACTACCGCGCGATTGTTTAGAAACTGCCCAGGCTAAACCAAATGGGAAATCTCCGGTGAAGTTCGTAAAGTATTTATTGATCCTTGCAGTCTGTTGCATTCTGCTGGGAGCAGGCTCGATTATTGGTTTGTACAAATATGTCGAGCCGCAACTCCCTGATGTCGCCACGCTTCGTGATGTGCGGCTTCAGATCCCTATGCAGGTCTATAGCGCCGATGGTGAACTGATGGCGCAATACGGCGAGAAACGTCGTATCCCTCTGACCTTAAATCAAATTCCACCCGTGATGGTGAAGGCTTTTATCGCCACCGAGGACAGCCGTTTTTACGAGCACCACGGTGTCGATCCGGTCGGTATTTTCCGTGCGGCAAGCGTGGCGCTGTTCTCCGGTCATGCCTCTCAGGGGGCAAGTACCATTACCCAGCAGCTGGCGCGTAACTTCTTCCTCAGCCCGGAAAAGACGCTGATGCGTAAGATCAAAGAGGTGTTCCTCGCGATCCGCATTGAGCAACTGCTGAGCAAAGACGAGATCCTTGAGCTTTACCTCAACAAGATCTATCTGGGCTACCGCGCCTATGGCGTAGGGGCTGCGGCTCAGGTCTATTTTGGTAAGCCGATCGATCAGCTCACGCTGAGCGAAATGGCGACCATTGCCGGCCTGCCAAAAGCGCCATCCACGTTTAACCCGCTCTACTCGCTGGACCGCGCCACCGCGCGCCGTAACGTGGTGCTGTCGCGTATGTTGAGCGAAGGCTATATCAGCCAGTCTGAATACGATAAGGCGCGCAGCGACGTTATTGACGCCAATTACCATGCGCCGGAAATTGCTTTCTCTGCACCGTATCTCACTGAAATGGTTCGCCAGGAGATGGTGAGTCGCTACGGTGATAAAGCGTATGAAGATGGTTATCGCGTCTATACCACCGTGACCCGCAAGGTGCAGCAGGCTGCCCAGCAGGCGGTGCGTAATAACGTGATGGATTACGATATGCGTCACGGCTATCGCGGCCCGTCCAACGTGCTGTGGAAAGTGGGTGAAGGCGCATGGGACAGTAAAAAAATCACGGATTCCCTGAAAGCGCTGCCGACCTATGGCCCGCTGCGTCCGGCGGTCGTCACCCAGGCCGATCCACAGGAAGCAGTGGCGATGATGGCCGATGGCACATCCGTTTCGCTGCGCATGGAGGGTGTCCGCTGGGCGCGTCCATACCGTTCTGACACCCTTCAGGGGCCAACGCCACGTAAAGTGACCGATGTCGTACAAATCGGACAACAAATCTGGGTGCGTCAGGTCGGCGATGCCTGGTGGCTGGCACAGGTGCCGGACGTAAACTCTGCGCTGGTCTCCATCAATCCGCAGAATGGCGCCGTGATGGCGCTGGTTGGCGGGTTCGATTTCAACCAGAGCAAATTTAACCGCGCGACCCAGGCGCTGCGTCAGGTTGGTTCGAACATCAAACCGTTCCTGTATACCGCGGCGATGGATAAGGGGCTGACTCTCGCCAGCATTCTCAACGACGTGCCAATTTCCCGCTGGGATGCCGGTGCGGGCTCTGACTGGCAGCCGAAGAACTCTCCGGCGCAATACGCTGGCCCTATCCGCCTGCGCCAGGGCCTTGGCCAGTCGAAGAACGTGGTCATGGTTCGCGCGATGCGTGCGATGGGCGTGGATTATGCGGCAGAGTATCTGCAACGCTTTGGCTTCCCGGCGCAAAACATCGTTCATACTGAATCTCTGGCGCTCGGCTCCGCGTCCTTTACGCCGCTCCAGGTTGCGCGTGGCTACTCGGTGATGGCGAACGGCGGCTTCCTGGTCGATCCGTATTTCATCAGCAAAATAGAGAACGATCAGGGCGGCGTACTGTTTGAAGCGAAACCGAAAATTGCCTGCCCTGAATGCGATATTCCGGTGATTTACGGCGACACGCCAAAATCCAATGTCCTGGAAAACAAGGATATGGAAGATGTGGCGATCTCTCAGGAACGTCAGAATCTGGCGGTGCCGCAGCCGCAGCTGGAACAGGCCAATCAGGCGCTGGTCGCCCAGAGTGGCGCGCAGGAGTATGCCCCGCACGTGATCAGCACGCCGCTGTCGTTCCTGATTAAGAGCGCACTGAACACCAACATCTTTGGTGAACCGGGCTGGCAAGGCACCGGCTGGCGAGCGGGCCGCGATTTGCAGCGCCACGACATCGGCGGAAAAACCGGGACAACCAACAGTTCAAAAGATGCCTGGTTCTCAGGTTATGGCCCGGGGGTTGTCACCTCCGTCTGGATTGGTTTTGACGATCACCGCCGCGATCTGGGGCGCACGACCGCCTCTGGCGCGATTAAAGATCAGATTTCCGGTTACGAAGGCGGCGCGAAGAGTGCGCAACCTGCCTGGGATGCATACATGAAGGCCGTTCTCGAGGGCGTACCAGAGCAGCCGCTAACGCCTCCACCGGGCGTGGTGACGGTGAATATCGACCGCAGTACCGGACAGCTCGCGAATGGCGGTAACAGCCGTGCCGAGTATTTCATCGAGGGCACTCAGCCAACCACGCAGGCAGTGCATGAGGTGGGTACGGAATTGATTGATAACGGCGAAACGCACGAGCTGTTCTGACGCCAATAAAAAAGCCGGGTGGCGACTACGCCTGACCCGGCCTACAACGTCAATGCAAAACGGCAACCTTCGGTTGCCGTTTTTAATGGTGGCGCTACAAACGCCCCTGCCCCTTCAGCCATTCCCGCACCAGGAACAGTGCGCTCACGTTGCGCGCCTCGTTAAAGTCAGGATCTTCCAGCAAATCCATCAGATGAGCCAGCGGCCAGCGAACCTGCGGCAGCGGTTCCGGCTCGTCTCCTTCCAGCGATTCAGGATAGAGATCTTCCGCGACAACGATGTTCATTTTGCTGGAGAAATAGGACGGTGCCATGCTCAGCTTTTTCAGGAACGTCAGCTCTTTCGCGCCAAAACCGACCTCTTCTTTCAGCTCCCGGTTTGCCGCTTCAAACACCGTTTCACCCGGGTCGATCAGTCCTTTGGAGAAGCCCAGCTCGTAGGATTCTGTGCCCACGGCGTATTCACGAATGAGGATCAGGTGCTCGTCGACGATGGGCACAATCATCACCGCTTCACGCGAGGAGGGGCGCATACGCTCATAAACACGACGCACACCGTTGCTGAACTCCAGATCCACGCTTTCGACATTAAACAGACGCGATTTCGCGACGGTTTCAACATTCAGAATGGTGGGCTTTTGTAAGGGTTTGGTCATCTTGACGGGTCTTTGCTGGGTGAACTGGCTTTATTGTGCGATACGCCGCACGGTTTCGGCAATGTCAATTGCTCTTTATTTACATTTATGCAACGTAACTGTAGGCGATTCTCATTTCAAAACAAATGTCAAGAGGTTGAAATGTTTCCAGGAATTTGCTGATATCGCGCCGGAACAGGCTTTGTTATCATTACCGGTCACTGGGATGCGCGTCAACATGCTCAAGTTAGACTCCATACTTGCCGATAGCCGACCACAGAATCTCATTCATTGTACAAAAGGTGCGACTGACAACACCTGTAAGAAGATAAGTAAGATGGGGAAAGCATGAGCACCATTTTGATTTTTCTCGCTGCTGTGCTGGCCTGCGCGTCGATTGCGGTGTGGGTATTCAGGCGCCGCGTACATCGCCGTTATCGGCTGCCCTTTTTGAACGCGTTCGCCGGGGCAAACACGCGCAAGCTTTCGCCAGAGGAACGCAGCACCGTTGAGCAGTATCTCGACACGCTGAACCGATCCCGGCTTTCGCCTGGCCCTACCGGTGCCAGCGCCGCCCCCGTATCGCTCAACCTTAACGCCCAAAGCGACACCGTTCTGTGCGTGACGCGCTCCATTACCCGCTACGGCATTACAACCGACGATCCCAACAAGTGGCGTTACTATCTCGACTCTGTTGAAGTGCACCTGCCTCCCTTCTGGGAGCAGTATATTAACGACGAAAACAGCGTCGAGCTCATCCATACCGATACGCTGCCGCTGGTTATCTCCCTCAATGGTCATACGCTGAGCGAATATGTTCAGGAAGCGCCACGCTTTGCGCTGGAACGCGCAAGCGGAACGCAGGCCTCTATTCGCGGTGAAGAGACTGAGCAGATCGAACTGCTGAACATCCGCCAGGAGACGCATGAAGAGTACGTCCTGAGCCGCCCGGATGGCATTCGCGAAGCGGTGTTGATTGTCGCCTCGTTCCTGCTCTTTTTCATCTGCCTGCTGACGCCGGACGTGTTTGTTCCGTGGCTCGCGGGTGGTGCAGTACTGCTTCTGGCCGCCGGGCTGTGGGGCATATTTGCTCCGCCGGCAAAAACGTCATTACGCGAAATTCACTGCCTGCGCGGAACCCCAAAACGCTGGGGACTGTTCGGTGAGAACGATCAGGAACATATCAACAATATCTCGCTCGGGATCATCGATCTTATCTATCCGCGCCACTGGCAGCCGTGGATAGCGCAGGACCTTGGCCACAAAACGGATATTGATATCTATCTCGACCGCCACGTTGTACGCCAGGGGCGCTACTTATCCCTGCACGACGAAGTGAAAAACTTCCCGCTTCAGCACTGGCTCCGCAGCGCGGTGATTGCCGGTGGTGCCGCGTTAATCTTCGTCATGCTGCTGCTCTTCGTGCCGCTGGATATGCCGATTAAATTTACCCTGTCGTGGATCAAAGGGGCGCAAACTGTGGAAGCCACCAGCGTACAGCAGCTCGAAGAAGCGGGTGTACGCGTGGGAGATACGTTGCGCCTCAAAGGCACCGGGATGTGTAATATCCACACGCCGGGCGCCTGGAACACGCGCCAGAACTCGCCGTTCGCGCCGTTCGACTGCTCTCAGATCATCTGGAATGACGCCTCTCCGCTGCCGCTGCCGGAATCAGATGTGGTCAACAAGGCCACTGCGCTCACCCAGACGATTAATCGCCAGCTCCATCCAAAACCGGATGATGATTCTCGCGTCAGCCCTGCCCTGCGTTCGGCTATTCAGAAGTCGGGCATGGTACTGCTGGATGACTTTGGCGAAATCGTCCTGAAAACAGAGGATCTCTGTTCCGCCCAGGATGACTGTATCCGGCTCAAGAACGCGCTGGTCAACCTCGGCAACAGCAAAGACTGGGACGCGCTGGTGAAACGCGCCGAAGCGGGACGCCTGGACGGTGTGAACGTGCTTCTGCGTCCGGTCAGCGCCGAGTCGCTGGATAACCTGGTGGCGACCTCTACCGCCCCCTTCGTGATGCGTGAAACCACCCGTGCCGCCCAGGCGCTTAACAGCCCGGCGCCCGGCGGTTTTGTGATTGCCAGCGATGAAGGCAGCGACCTGGTGGATCAACCTTATCCGCAGGTTTCGCTCTATGACTATCCTGCCCAGGAGCAGTGGAGCGAATTCCAGCGTCTGGCGCAGATGCTGATGCAGACGCCATTCAGCGCGGAAGGGATCGTCACCACCCTCTTTACCGACGCCAACGGCACGCGTCATATTGGCCTGCACCGTATGCCGGATAGCGCTGGCCTGTGGCGCTATATAGGGACATCCCTGCTGCTGATTGCAATGCTGGCGTGCATTGTCTGGAACGGTTATCAGGCCGTACGCCGCTATCAGCGTTCCCGCACGCGGCTGGCAGAAATCCAGGCCTACTACGAAAATTGCCTGAACCCGAAACTGATCTCCTCTTCCGAGAGCCTGATCGGATAACGTCCCTGCGCGACAAGTTGTGCTACCCTGTCGCGCACGTTTCTTCTGGCTGGAGTTCCCCCTTATGCATCTTAATATCGACTGGCAGGCGGTCGATACCGTCCTGCTTGATATGGACGGCACGCTGCTTGATCTCGCCTTTGATAACTATTTCTGGCAAAAGCTGGTCCCGGAAACATACGGTGAACAGCAGGGGATCTCCCCGGCGGAAGCGCAGGAATTCATTCGTTCGCAATATAGCGCGGTGCAGCATACGCTAAACTGGTACTGTCTTGACTACTGGAGCGAGCGACTCGGTTTGGATATTTGTGCCATGACCACCGCCCAGGGCGCACGCGCTGTACTGCGCGACGATACGGTCCCGTTCCTGGATGCGCTGAAAGCCTGCGGTAAGCGCCGCATTTTGCTGACGAATGCGCATCCCCATAACCTGGCCGTGAAGCTGGAACATACCGGTCTTGCTTCACACCTTGATTTATTGCTTTCCACCCACACATTTGGTTATCCGAAAGAGGATCAGCGGTTGTGGCATGCCGTGGTGGAAGAGACCGGTTTACAGCCTGAACGCACGCTGTTTATTGACGACAGCGAGCCGATTCTGGATTCTGCGGCCGCTTTTGGCATTCGCTATTGTCTGGGCGTGACTAATCCGGATTCCGGCCTGGCTGAAAAAAGCTATCTGCGACATCCGGGGCTGAACGACTATCGCCGGATGATCCCCTCACTCACCGTGAAGGAGACGCCATGAAAGAAAAACCCTCTGATGGGGTAAGACTGGATAAATGGCTGTGGGCCGCCCGTTTTTACAAAACGCGCGCCCTTGCCCGTGAAATGGTTGATGGCGGAAAGGTGCATTACAACGGTCAGCGCAGCAAACCGAGCAAGCTGGTTGAACTGAATGCCACGCTAACGCTTCGCCAGGGCAACGATGAGAAAACGGTGGTGGTGAAAGCCATTACCGAGCAGCGGCGGCCCGCAACCGAAGCCGTTTTGCTGTATGAAGAGACGGCCGAAAGCATAGAGAAGCGCGAGAAAACCGCGCTGGCGCGCAAGATGAATGCGCTGACCATGCCTCACCCGGACCGGCGACCGGATAAAAAAGAGCGCCGCGATCTGATGAAATTTAAACACGGTGAGAGCGAGTAACCCTCACCTGCACGAGAGATGAAAATGGCCCAACACGACCAATTACACCGCTATCTGTTTGAACAATTCGCCGTGCGCGGCGAGCTGGTCACCGTATCCGAAACCTGGAAACAGATTCTGGAAAACCACAACTACCCGCTGCCGGTGAAAACCCTGTTGGGCGAACTGCTGGTTGCCACCAGCCTGCTGACCGCCACGCTGAAGTTCGCTGGCGATATTACCGTTCAGTTGCAGGGTGATGGCCCGATGTCGCTGGCGGTGATCAACGGCAATAACCAGCAGCAGATGCGCGGCGTGGCGCGCGTTCAGGGCGATATCCCTGAAAATGCGGATCTGAAAACGCTGGTCGGAAATGGCTATCTGGTTATCACGATCTCGCCTGAAGAGGGTGAGCGCTATCAGGGCGTTGTCGGTCTGGAAGGCGACACGCTTGCCGCCTGCCTGGAAGATTACTTCATGCGTTCCGAACAGCTGCCAACCCGCCTGTTCATCCGCACCGGTGAAGTGGATGGTCAGCCTGCTGCCGGTGGTATGCTGCTTCAGGTTCTGCCTGCGCAGGATGCGCAGACCAATGATTTCGAGCATCTGGCAACGTTGACGGAAACCATCAAAGCGGAAGAGTTGTTCACCCTGTCGGCGACCGACGTGCTGTGGCGTCTGTACCACGAAGAAGAAGTGACGGTTTACGATCCGCAGGATGTGGAATTTAAGTGCACCTGCTCTCGCGAGCGTTGTGCTGGCGCCCTGAAAACGCTGCCGGATGAAGAGATCGACAGCATCATGGCGGAAGACGGTGAGATCGATATGCACTGTGATTACTGCGGTACGCACTACGTGTTCAATTCCATGGATATCGCGGAGATCCGCAATAACGCCTCTCCAGCGGACCCGCAGGTTCACTAAACCTCTTTCCCCTCACCCTAACCCTCACCCCTTTGGGTGAGGGGTAAAAAACGCCACCCAAGCTGAATCGTTTTCCCAGTGTAACCCTTACGTAATTTTCTTACATGTATGCGATTACATTCACATTCTTCTGGATAAATTCACCAGAGATTAACCTTTTAAGAACATTTTCCCCATCCAAAAAGCGATTCCTGCGATAATCTGCCCGCCCTGTGACTGGAGTCGCAGCGTTTTCCGTTAGTAAGGGTTTTAACCAGATACGTAAATCTATGAGCCCCGTCGCGGTTAACATCCCCAGAAAAACCCTACAATTTCAGGCAGTACATATTGGCTAAGGAGCAGTGATATGCGTGTTAATGGTTTAACCCCGCAAGATCTCAAGGCTTATGGTATTCACGACGTCCAGGAAGTGGTCTACAACCCCGATTACGATACGCTGTATCAGGAAGAGCTCAATCCGGCACTGGAAGGATACGAGCGCGGTGTGTTGACGAACCTGGGTGCTATCGCCGTCGATACGGGTATTTTTACCGGTCGTTCGCCTAAAGATAAGTATATCGTCCGAGACGACACCACCCGCGATACGCTGTGGTGGGCTGATAAGGGCAAAGGGAAGAACGATAACAAACCGCTCTCCCCGGAAACCTGGCAGCATCTGAAAGGACTTGTCACCCATCAGCTTTCCGGCAAGCGTCTGTTTATTATTGATGCGTTCTGCGGCGCTAACGCCGACACCCGTCTCTCCGTACGGTTCATTACTGAAGTGGCCTGGCAGGCGCATTTCGTGAAGAACATGTTCATTCGTCCGACCGATGAAGAACTGCAAGACTTCACCCCTGACTTTATCGTGATGAACGGCGCGAAATGCACCAACCCGCAGTGGAAAGAGCAGGGTCTTAATTCCGAAAACTTTATCGCCTTCAACCTGACCGAGCGTATCCAGCTGATCGGCGGTACCTGGTACGGCGGCGAAATGAAGAAAGGGATGTTCTCGGTCATGAACTACCTGCTGCCGCTGCGCGGTATCGCCTCCATGCACTGCTCGGCGAACGTCGGGGAAAAAGGCGATGTAGCAGTGTTCTTCGGCCTTTCCGGCACCGGTAAAACAACGCTGTCCACCGATCCAAAACGTCGTCTGATTGGCGACGATGAACACGGCTGGGATGATGACGGCGTGTTTAACTTTGAAGGCGGCTGCTACGCGAAGACCATTCGCCTGTCGGAAGAGGCAGAGCCGGATATCTACCACGCGATTCGCCGCGATGCGCTGCTGGAAAACGTCACCGTGCGTGCCGATGGTTCTATCGACTTCGACGATGCCTCGAAAACGGAATCTATGGTCACTCCCGTTTTTGCAACACCGATTTTGACGATAAATTGGCTTGCTTGAATCTATCCGGCGTCTGAATTGTTTTCCATGATAGTTCTCCGAATGAAAGCCTGTCCTCAGCATAGTACCGGGAAGGAGGGAGTGACCATCTCATTAAACACCCGCGTCTCTTACCCGATCTACCACATCGAGAACATCGTCAAGCCGGTATCGAAGGCGGGTCATGCCACGAAGGTGATTTTCCTGACCGCGGATGCGTTCGGCGTGCTGCCACCGGTTTCCCGCCTGACCGCCAGCCAGACGCAGTACCATTTCCTCTCCGGCTTTACCGCTAAACTGGCGGGTACCGAGCGCGGTGTGACCGAGCCAACCCCAACCTTCTCCGCCTGCTTCGGCGCGGCGTTCCTGTCGCTGCACCCAACGCAGTACGCGGAAGTGCTGGTGAAACGCATGCAGGCATCCGGCGCCCAGGCGTACCTGGTGAACACCGGCTGGAACGGTACGGGCAAACGTATCTCCATCAAAGATACACGTGCCATCATCGACGCGATTCTGGATGGTTCGCTGGATAACGCTGAGACCTTTACGCTGCCGATGTTCGATCTGGCGATCCCAACAGCGCTGCCGGGCGTGGATACGCGTATCCTGGATCCGCGTAACACCTACGGTTCACCGGAACAGTGGCGTGAGAAGGCTGAATCGCTGGCGAAACTGTTTATCGAAAACTTCGAGAAGTATACCGACACCCCGGCCGGTGCTGCGCTGGTGAGTGCGGGACCAAGGTAAAAGCAAAAAGGCAACGAAAGTTGCCTTTTTTAATGTTTTCTCCCTCTCCCCGTGGGAGAGGGCCGGGATGAGGGCATCAGGCCCCCCCCTTTTTTAACTCTCTTTCACCTGCCCCCGTAAAACCGGCACCGGTAACCACGCACGAATGCTCAAACCGCCCCGCTCGCTGGTGCCAATTTCCAGCAGTCCGTTATGGTTATCAACAATACGCTGCACAATCGCCAGGCCTAAGCCGGTTCCGCTGGTGCTGCGCGCGCTGTCGCCGCGCACGAACGGCTGGAACAGGTGCTTACGCTGCTCAGGCTTGATGCCCGGGCCATCGTCTTCCACCTGGAACCAGGCGCGGTTGAGTTCCGTACCGCTGCTGACTTTGATCCAGCCGTTGCCGTACCGCGCCGCGTTAACCACCATATTCGCCACCGCGCGTTTAATGGAGAGCGGATGCATACGTACCTGAATCTCACCTGCCTGAAGGTCGGTCGCAATTTCACGTTCGTAGCCGCTTTCGGCGGCAACCACTTCGCCCAGAACCGCGTTCAGATCCGCCATCTCCATCGGCATCTCCTGCCCGGTGCGCAGGTAGTCGATAAACTGCTCGATGATGGCGTTACACTCTTCGATATCCTTGTTGATGGACTCTGCAAGATAACCATCCTGCTCGCCCATCATCTCTGTTGCCAGCCGGATACGCGTCAGCGGGGTGCGAAGGTCATGGCTGACCCCGGCCATCAGGAGCGTACGGTCGTCCGCCAGCTGTTTAACGCCTGCCGCCATGTGGTTAAACGCACGCGTTACCGAGCGCACTTCCGATGCGCCATACTCGCGCAGCGGCGGTGGGATAATACCTTTACCGACCTGCAATGCCGCATGCTCCAGATCGACCAGCGGTCGGTTCTGGATACGAATAAACAGCCATGCGCCGCCGATGGCCAGCAGCATGATCGCCAGGGTGTATCGGAACAGCGGCGAGAAGTCGCCCTGATGAATCTCGGTGAGCGGAACGCGCACCCAGATGTTGGGTGACAGCCAGGTTTTCAGCCAGACAACCGGCGAGCTTTTATTGACCTCAACGCGCACTTCCGTCGGGCCGCCAAGCTGCTGCGCCATCTGCTGGCTAAGGAATTCATAGTGCTGCGCCCAGCGCAGGCCGGCATCTTCCGCCGCTTCGTTCGAGTAGAGAGAAATGCCCAGCTCACGGTAGATTTCCCGACGGAACGCCGGGGGAACAACCAACTGCGTGCCGTCCTCCAGTTGCAGTTTGTCGGTCATCAGCATACGCACTTCGTATGCCAGCACCTTATTAAACTGCTGAAGGCTCGGCAGGATTGCAAAGTTCAGCACCACCAGGTAGGTCGTCACCAGACTGACAAACAGCAGGGTGACGATCAATAACAGCGTGCGGGCAAACGAACTTCGCGGCGAGAAGCGCATTCGCCTCATGCTTTAGAGCCGTCCGGAACAAACACGTAGCCCAGACCCCACACGGTCTGAATATAACGAGGATGCGCCGGATCTTCTTCCACCATGCGGCGCAGACGAGAGATCTGCACGTCGATAGAACGCTCCATCGCGGAGTATTCACGACCACGCGCCAGGTTCATCAGCTTGTCACGGGAGAGCGGCTCACGCGGGTGACTGACCAGCGCTTTCAGCACCGCGAACTCGCCGCTGGTGAGCGGCATTGGCTCATCTTCACGGAACATTTCACGGGTGCCGAGGTTCAGCTTGAACTTACCGAATGCAATGACGGCCTCTTCCTGAGATGGCGCGCCCGGCAGCTCGTTCGCCTGACGACGCAGCACGGCGCGAATACGCGCCAGCAGTTCACGCGGGTTGAACGGCTTTGGAATGTAGTCATCAGCGCCGATCTCAAGGCCGACAATGCGGTCAACTTCTTCACCCTTCGCCGTCACCATGATGATCGGCATCGGGTTGCTCTGGCTGCGCAGACGGCGGCAAATAGAGAGCCCGTCTTCGCCAGGCAGCATCAGGTCCAACACCATCAGGTGGAAGGATTCACGCGTCAGCAGACGATCCATCTGTTCCGCGTTCGCGACGCTACGAACCTGGAAGCCCTGCTCGGTCAGATAACGTTCCAGCAGCGCACGCAGGCGCATGTCGTCATCTACGACCAGAATTTTGTAGTTCTCTTGCATTGTGTGTACTCCCAAAGGTTCGGATAAGCCTGGAACAGCGTATTCTAAAAAAGTGCACGGGTTCGACCAGCGAATTCTGGTATAAATTCTAGACGAAATTGTTACAAAGCATATTTAACAGCAGCTTATCTGTTCATTTCATCACATAAATCATTATTAATCTTGTCTGTTACACTGTGCGCTACGTATTGTGCGCAAAGACAGTTAACCGGCATTAAAGGCTGCACCATGAAAACGCCTCTGATCACCCGTGAAGGGTACGAGAAACTCAAAAAAGAGATGGATTACCTGTGGCGCGAAGAGCGTCCGGAAGTGACCAAAAAAGTCACCTGGGCAGCAAGCCTGGGCGACCGCAGCGAGAATGCGGACTACCAGTACAATAAAAAGCGGCTGCGCGAAATCGATCGCCGGGTACGCTACCTGACGAAGTGCCTCGAGAATCTCAAAATTGTCGATTACTCCCCGCAGCAGGAAGGTAAAGTCTTCTTCGGCGCGTGGGTCGAAATTGAAAACGACAGCGGCGACACCCTGCGTTTTCGTATCGTCGGCTACGATGAAATTTTCGGTCGTAAGGATTACATTTCTATCGACTCACCCATGGCCCGCGCCCTGCTGAAAAAAGAGGTAGGCGATTTAGCCGTTGTCCAGACGCCTGCGGGTGAAGCAAGCTGGTACGTCAACGAAATCGAGTATGTTAAATAGTCCGAGAGCGCCCTCCCCGGCTGGCATTTTTTGGTGTCAGCCCGTATAACTATCCCCCTGATTTTCGATCCACAAGATGAACTGACCATGATGAAAGAGTCGCTCTGCCGCATTATTGCGGGTGAACTTCAGGCCAGAGCCGAACAGGTAGAAGCTGCCGTTCGCCTGCTTGATGAAGGGAACACCGTGCCGTTTATTGCACGTTATCGTAAGGAAGTCACCGGCGGTCTGGATGACACGCAGCTGCGAAACCTGGAGACCCGTCTGGGCTATCTTCGCGAGCTGGAAGACCGACGTCAGGCGATCCTCAAATCTATCGGCGAGCAGGGCAAGCTGACCAGTGACCTGGAAAAAGCCATTAACGGTACCCTGAGTAAAACCGAGCTCGAAGACCTCTATCTGCCGTACAAACCGAAGCGCCGCACGCGCGGGCAGATTGCGATCGAAGCCGGCCTTGAGCCACTGGCCGATCTGCTGTGGAACGAGCCGTCTCACGATCCGGAAACCGAAGCCGCCAAATTTATCGACGCCGATAAAGGCGTAGCGGACACCAAAGCTGCGCTGGACGGCGCGCGCTATATTCTGATGGAGCGCTTCGCCGAAGACGCGGCGCTGCTGGCCAAAGTGCGTGATTACCTGTGGAAGAACGCGCATATCGTCTCCACCGTGGTGTCCGGCAAAGAGGAAGAAGGCGCGAAATTCCGCGACTACTTCGATCACCACGAACCCATTTCTACCGCGCCGTCTCACCGCGCGCTGGCGATGTTCCGCGGCCGTAACGAAGGCGTGCTGCAACTCTCCCTGAATGCCGACCCACAGTTTGACGAGCCGCCAAAAGAGAGCCACTGCGAGCAGATCATTATCGACCATCTGGGCCTGCGCCTGAACAACGCCCCGGCGGACAGCTGGCGCAAAGGCGTGGTGAGCTGGACCTGGCGCATCAAGGTGCTGATGCACCTCGAAACCGAGCTGATGGGCACCGTGCGCGAGCGCGCCGAAGACGAAGCGATCAACGTCTTCGCCCGTAACCTGCACGACCTGCTGATGGCGGCGCCAGCTGGCCTGCGCGCCACCATGGGTCTCGATCCGGGTCTGCGTACCGGCGTGAAGGTGGCCGTGGTTGACGGCACCGGCAAGCTGGTTGCCACCGACACCATTTACCCGCACACCGGTCAGGCAGCGAAAGCGGCTGTCGTCGTCGCCGCGCTGTGCGAGAAGTACAACGTTGAGCTGGTTGCCATCGGTAACGGTACGGCGTCCCGCGAAACTGAACGTTTCTATCTCGACGTGCAGAAGCAGTTCCCGAAAGTGACGGCGCAGAAAGTGATCGTCAGTGAAGCGGGGGCATCTGTCTATTCCGCCTCGGAACTGGCAGCGCAGGAGTTCCCGGATCTGGACGTTTCCCTGCGCGGCGCGGTCTCTATCGCCCGTCGTTTGCAGGATCCGCTGGCGGAGCTGGTGAAGATTGACCCGAAATCCATCGGCGTGGGCCAGTATCAGCACGACGTGAGCCAGACGCAGCTGGCGCGTAAGCTGGATGCGGTAGTGGAAGACTGTGTTAACGCCGTCGGCGTGGACCTGAACACCGCTTCCGTGCCCCTGCTGACCCGCGTGGCGGGCCTGACCCGTATGATGGCGCAGAATATCGTCGCCTGGCGTGATGAAAACGGTCAGTTCCAGAACCGCCAGCAGCTGCTGAAGGTGAGCCGTCTGGGGCCGAAAGCATTTGAGCAGTGCGCGGGCTTCCTGCGCATCAACCACGGCGATAACCCGCTGGATGCCTCTACCGTTCACCCGGAAGCCTATCCAGTTGTCGAGCGTATCCTGGCCGCCACCCGGCAGGCGCTGAAAGACCTGATGGGCGACAGCAGCGCGCTGCGTAACCTGAAAGCGGTGGATTTCACCGACGAACAGTTCGGCGTGCCGACGGTCACCGACATCATCAAAGAGCTGGAAAAACCGGGCCGCGATCCGCGTCCTGAGTTTAAAACCGCGACCTTTGCTGAGGGCGTAGAAACCATGAACGACCTGCTGCCGGGCATGGTGCTGGAGGGGGCGGTAACCAACGTCACCAACTTTGGCGCGTTTGTGGATATCGGCGTACATCAGGATGGTCTGGTGCATATCTCTTCCCTCGCCGACAAGTTCGTTGAAGATCCGCACACCGTGGTCAAAGCGGGCGACATCGTGAAGGTGAAAGTGCTGGAAGTGGATCTCCAGCGCAAGCGTATTGCCCTGACCATGCGTCTGGACGAGCAGCCGGGCGACACTAACGCGCGCCGTGGCGGTAATGGCGGTGGCCGTGAACAGCAGCGTCCGGCAGCGAAAGCCGCGAAGCCACGCGGACGTGACGCACAGCCGGCGGGCAACAGCGCGATGATGGATGCGCTGGCAGCGGCGATGGGTAAGAAACGCTAATGCTGTAAATGCCCGGTGGCGCGACGCTTACCGGGCCTACGGTTTTGTAGGCCGGGCAAACGCAGTGCCGCCCGGCAAGCAGGCCGCAGGGAATTAAAATAAATATGTTGTATCCATATTTAAACCACGAATTATCACCTCATTAACAAATAGCCCTCTTTTTATTTTCACCTCAATTTCGAAAATATTGAGCAAGGTCAAGCAGACCGCAAATTAATACGATTAACAACATCCCGTCACATTTTTATTATTGCTGATAAAAACTATTCTCATTATCATCGCAGTGTAGATTATTTAACCTATCGTGGAATCAGGCGCTATGCAATTCACTCCAGACAGTGCGTGGAAAATTATCGGTTTTACCCGTGAGATAAGCCCGGCCTATCGGCAGAAGCTCCTGTCACTGGGCATGCTACCCGGCTCATCATTCCAGGTTGTGCGCGTTGCACCGTTGGGCGATCCAGTTCATATCGAAACCCGACGCGTTAATCTGGTTCTGCGTAAAAAAGATCTCGCATTAATTGAAATTGAATCTTTATCCCGTTAACAAGCCAGCGGTTTCAGTGAGTCTACTACAATGAAAAAATTAACTATTGGCTTAATTGGCAATCCTAATTCCGGCAAGACAACCTTATTTAATCAGTTAACTGGCGCACGCCAGCGTGTGGGAAATTGGGCAGGCGTGACGGTTGAACGCAAAGAAGGCCAGTTCACCACGACAGATAATCAGGTCACGCTGGTTGATTTACCGGGGACCTATTCCCTCACCACGATTTCATCCCAGACCTCTCTCGATGAGCAAATTGCCTGCCACTATATTCTGAGCGGCGACGCGGATCTGCTTATCAACGTGGTGGATGCCTCTAACCTCGAAAGAAATCTGTATCTCACGTTACAGCTGCTGGAGCTGGGTATTCCCTGCATCGTGGCGCTTAACATGCTCGACATCGCGGAGAAGCAAAAGCTGCGCATCGACGTCGATGCCCTCTCCGCCCGTCTGGGCTGCCCGGTGGTTCCGCTGGTTTCCACCCGCGCTCGCGGCATTGACGCCCTGAAGCTGGCGATTGACCGCCACACGGGCAATGCCGACGTCGAACTGGTGCACTACGCCCAGCCGCTGCTGCGCGAAGCCGGGCAGCTGGCGCAGGAGATGGATAACAGCATGCCCGCCAGACAACGTCTGTGGCTTGGCCTGCAAATGCTGGAAGGCGATATCTACAGCCGCGCCTACGCAGGCGATGCGGCGGATAAGCTGGATGTCGCACAGGCTCGCCTGAGCGACGAGCTGGATGACCCGGCCCTGCACATTGCGGATGCGCGCTATCAGGCCATTGCCGCTATCTGTGACGTGGTCAGCAATGCATTAACCGCTGAACCCAGCCGCTTCACCGCCGCCGTGGATAAGATTGTGCTCAACCGCTTCCTCGGTTTGCCGATCTTTTTACTGGTGATGTATGTGATGTTCCTGCTCGCCATTAACATCGGCGGTGCATTACAACCTATCTTTGATGGCGGCTCTGTCGCTATCTTCGTGCACGGTATTCAGTGGCTGGGCTACACCCTCCACTTCCCGGAATGGTTGACCATCTTCCTTGCGCAGGGGATCGGCGGCGGGATCAATACCGTCCTGCCGCTGGTACCGCAGATCGGCATGATGTACCTGTTCCTCTCCTTCCTTGAGGATTCCGGTTACATGGCGCGCGCCGCCTTCGTGATGGACCGCCTGATGCAGGCGCTGGGGCTGCCGGGCAAATCCTTCGTGCCGCTGATTGTCGGCTTTGGCTGTAACGTGCCGTCAGTCATGGGCGCGCGTACGCTGGATGCCCCGCGCGAACGCCTGATGACCATCATGATGGCGCCGTTCATGTCCTGCGGCGCGCGGCTGGCGATCTTCGCGGTCTTTGCCGCGGCGTTCTTTGGTCAGGAAGGAGCGCTGGCCGTCTTCTCCCTGTATGTGCTGGGTATCGTGATGGCTATTCTCACCGGCCTGATGCTGAAGCACACCATCATGCGTGGCGAAGCGTCGCCGTTCGTGATGGAACTGCCGGTTTATCACGTTCCGCATCTGAAAAGCCTGATTATTCAGACATGGCAGCGCCTGAAGGGCTTCGTTCTGCGCGCCGGTAAGGTGATTGTGGTGGTCAGCATTTTCCTGAGCGCCCTGAACAGCTTCACTCTGAGCGGCCAGGCCGCGGACAACATTAATGACTCTGCCCTGGCCTCCGTCAGCCGGATCATTACGCCGGTCTTCAAACCGATTGGCGTTCAGGAAGACAACTGGCAGGCAACCGTGGGCCTGTTCACCGGCGCGATGGCAAAAGAGGTGGTTGTCGGCACCCTGAACACGCTTTACACCGCGGAAAACATCCAGGAAGAGGAGTTTAATCCGGCAGCGTTCAACCTCGGCGATGAACTGCTTGGCGCGGTGGAAGAAACCTGGCAGAGCCTGAAAGACACCTTCAGCCTGAGCGTACTGGCGAACCCGATTGAAGCCAGCAAAGGCGACGGCGAAATGGCGACCGGAGCAATGGGCGTGATGGGCCAGAAATTTGGCAGCGCGTCGGCGGCCTACAGCTACCTGATCTTCGTCCTGCTCTATATTCCGTGCATCTCGGTCATGGGCGCCATTGCCCGTGAGTCCAGCCGCGGCTGGATGGGCTTCTCCATTCTGTGGGGGCTGAACATTGCCTACTCGCTGGCGACCGTGTTTTATCAGGCCGTCAATTACAGCCAGCATCCGCGCTACAGCCTGGTCTGTATCCTCGCGGTGATCCTGTTTAACGTGATGGTGATTGGCCTGCTGCGCCGGGCGCGTAGCCGCGTTGACGTTAACCTGCTGGCAACGCGCAAAACCCCGACGACCTGCTGTAGCAGCCCTGCGGGCGACTGTCACTAAGGGGAAGAAAGATGGCATCGTTGATTCAGGTTCGTGACTTACTGGCGTTACAGGGGCGAATGGAGGCGAAGCAGCTCAGCCTCAGCCTGCATACGCCGCAGCCGATGATCGATGCCATGCTGGAAAGGCTGGAGGCCATGGGGAAAGCCGTGCGCATTCAGGAAGAGCCGGACGGTTGTCTGTCCGGCAGTTGTAAGAGTTGTCCTGAAGGTAAAGCCTGTCTCAGGGAGTGGTGGACGCTTCGCTGATAAAACCGGACAGCGCCGAACAAAACTCAGCAGGATGAGAGATGAACGGCGCATGTGCCGCTTTGGCAACCACCATTGATTTACTCTCCGGCCACAGCGCATCCAGCAGCGGAACCACCTTGCGCGGAACCAGTCCATCCAGATAGCCATAAATACGCAGATGCGGCACCGTTAACGACGCCAGCGGCTCGCGCAGATCGGCCGTTTTCAGGATTTCCAGCCCTCCGTTCAGCACCTCAACCTCCGGCATCGGCAGAGAAAGCACCGTCTGCTTCAGCGTCCGCGCATCCTGACGGGCGGTTTCTGTTTCCATCGTCTGTAATGCCAGGAAACGCTCCACCGTCCGCTGGAAGTCTTCGCTCAGCTGATGCTGGAACCCGGCCAGCACCTCAGGTTTGATGCCCGGCCACGCCTCGCGGGCGCTGAAACAGGGTGATGAGGCCACGGTCACCAGCGCCTGGACCCGTTCAGGATGGCGCAGCGCAATCTGGCTTGCCACCAGCCCGCCCAGGCTCCAGCCGAGCCAGACGGCTTTTTGCGGCGCCGCTTCCAGAACCTGCTCCGCCATGTCGTCGAGCGTCATCGCGCCGTAGCCGCGGCTGCGGCCATAGCCCGGTAGATCCACCAGGTGTACCGTGAATTGCGAGGCCAGTTCCTCACTTATGCAACGCCACACTTCGGCGTTCAGTCCCCATCCGTGCAGCAGCACAAGATGACAATTTCCCGTCCCAACGGTCTGCCACCACAGCGTCTTCATCAGTTAACGTTCTCTTTTTTCACATGGAGGTTGCGTATGCTAACAGTGCCCGGCTTGTGCTGGCTATGCCGAATGCCACTTGCGATGAGCGCGTGGGGCGTCTGTTCCGTTTGCACGCGAGCGCTGGGTTACCTGAAGGGCTGTCCGCAATGCGGCTTGCCTGCCGTAAGCCAGACGCTCCCCTGCGGCCGTTGCCTGAAAAAAGCGCCGCCGTGGAGCGCGCTGGTGGCGGTGGATGATTACGTTTTGCCGCTGAGTCGTCTGGTTCATCAGTTTAAGTTTTCCAGCCAGACTGCACTGGCGCAGCCCCTGGCACGCCTGTTGTTACTGGCGGTATTACAGGCGCGAAGAACGCGCGGGCTGCCGCCGGTCGACACGCTTGTGAACGTGCCACTGTTTCAGCGTCGGCACTGGCGGCGGGGATACAATCAGAGCGACCTGCTGTGCCGTCCGCTCGCCCACTGGCTGGGTTGCCGGTACCCAGCCTCTGCGCTGAAACGTACTCATGCCACTGCCGTTCAGCACCGGCTCAACGCCCGGTCGCGCAAAAGGAACCTGAAAAACGCCTTTCGCCTTGAATTGCCGGTCAACGGCCTCCATATCGCGATTGTGGATGATGTCGTCACCACGGGCAGTACCGTGGCTGAACTTTCCCGACTGCTTTTGCAAAGCGGCGCCGCGTCAGTTCAGGTATGGTGTCTGTGCCGTACCTTGTAGCCCTTCTTCAATGGGCGTATGATTATACCCAGGTAATTTAGTCAACTATTAGGTCAAAGCTATGATCCGTATTTCCGATTCTGCACAAGCGCACTTTGCCAAACTGCTGGCAAATCAGGAAGAAGGGACGCAGATCCGCGTGTTTGTGATCAATCCAGGCACTCCGAATGCAGAATGTGGTGTCTCTTATTGTCCTCCGGATGCTGTGGAAGCAACTGACACTGCCCTTAAATTTGAACAGCTCACCGCGTACGTTGATGAGTTGAGCGCGCCGTATCTTGAAGATGCGGAGATTGATTTCGTCACTGACCAGCTGGGTTCTCAGCTGACGCTGAAGGCGCCAAACGCGAAGATGCGTAAAGTCTCTGACGATGCCCCGCTGATGGAACGTGTGGAATATCTGCTGCAATCGCAGATCAACCCGCAGCTGGCCGGCCACGGGGGACGTGTTTCCCTGATGGAAATCACCGAAGATGGTCTGGCGATCCTGCAATTCGGCGGCGGCTGTAACGGCTGCTCCATGGTTGATGTAACCCTGAAAGAAGGGATCGAGAAGCAGCTGCTGAACGAATTTCCGGAACTGAAAGGCGTGCGCGATCTGACCGAGCACCAGCGCGGCGAGCACTCTTACTACTGATTCAGTCCCCGTCTGTATTGCCCGGTGGCGCTGCGCTTACCGGGCCTACTTTTTCTTGCCTCCCCCTCTGTATGTTGACCTGCGTCTCATAATTCAAATTTTGCCTCCCTGGGTGATTCTCAATCACCGCATGTTACCCGTATCATTCTCGTGGGCACTCAACACCCTTATAACAGCCGACTAAACTTAACGTTTTCGCAGGCATCAGTATGAGTGCCGTTAACACTCTGTTCCCAGTTGGGACAACCGGAATTTGTCGTTGAAACAATGACGTTACCCATAACAATTCAAAGGCCAGGTCAATCATGCCATTAGTCATCGTCGCTATCGGTGTTGTGTTATTACTGCTCTTGATGATCCGCTTCAAAATGAACGGATTTATCGCTCTGGTTCTGGTGGCACTTGCAGTCGGTCTGATGCAGGGAATGCCGCTGGTTAAAGTTATCAGCTCCATTAAAGCCGGTGTCGGCGGTACGCTCGGCAGCCTGGCGCTGATCATGGGCTTCGGCGCCATGCTCGGTAAAATGCTCGCGGACTGCGGTGGCGCACAGCGTATTGCCACCACGCTGATCGACAAATTTGGTAAGAAGAACATTCAATGGGCGGTGGTGTTAACCGGTTTTACCGTCGGTTTCGCGCTGTTCTATGAAGTGGGCTTCGTGCTGATGCTGCCGCTGGTGTTCACCATCGCCGCTGCCGCCAACATCCCGCTGCTGTTCGTGGGTGTGCCGATGGCTGCGGCGCTGTCCGTCACCCACGGTTTCCTGCCGCCGCATCCGGGCCCAACGGCTATCGCCACCATCTTCCATGCCGATATGGGTAAAACCCTGCTGTTTGGTACGATTCTGGCGATCCCGACGGTGATTCTGGCAGGCCCGGTGTATGCGCGCTTCCTGAAAGGCATTGATAAGCCTATCCCGGAAGGGCTGTACAGCGCCAAAACCTTTACTGAAGAAGAGATGCCAGGCTTTGGCGTCAGCGTCTGGACCTCACTGGTACCGGTGATCCTGATGGCGATGCGTGCCATAGCAGAGATGGTTCTGCCGAAAGGTCACGCGTTCCTGTCCGTTGCGGAGTTCCTGGGCGACCCGGTGATGGCGACGCTGATTGCGGTCCTGATCGCCATGTTCACCTTCGGTCTTAACCGTGGCCGTTCCATGGATCAGATCAACGACACGCTGACTTCTTCCATCAAAATCATTGCCATGATGCTGCTGATCATCGGCGGTGGCGGCGCGTTCAAGCAGGTGCTGGTCGACAGCGGCGTGGATAAATACATCGCTGCCATGATGCATGAAACCAACGTCTCCCCGCTGCTGATGGCATGGTCTATCGCCGCCGTTCTGCGTATCGCGCTGGGCTCTGCGACCGTTGCGGCGATTACCGCAGGCGGTATCGTTGCGCCGCTGATTGCGACCACGGGCGTAAGCCCTGAGCTGATGGTTATCGCGGTTGGTTCCGGGAGCGTGATTTTCTCCCACGTGAACGATCCGGGCTTCTGGCTGTTCAAGGAGTACTTCAACCTGACCATCGGTGAAACCATCAAGTCCTGGTCCGCGCTGGAAACCATTATTTCGGTGTGCGGTCTGGTCGGGGTGCTGCTGTTGAATATGGTGGTTTGATGTATTAAGTCGGGTGGCGGCTATGCCTTACCCGACCTACTTAATGCACGTAGGCCCGGTAAGCGTTAGCGCCACCGGGCAATAAAAAACCCGCCACTGGCGGGTTTTTTATCACTTCTTCGCGGCTGCTTTTCGCCGTTTATCCAAATCCTTAATCAACCTGTTCACCCCGTCATCGGCAAACATCGCTTCAAGCGTTGTGGACAGCTTGCGACGCCAGTTTTTGTACTGATAGCTGGTGCCGGGGATGTTTACCGGCTCCGCCATATCAATCCAGTCTTCCGGTTGCAGACCGAGCAACGCGCTGTTGCTGTCGGCAATATAGCGCTGTAAGCCACGGTTAAGCGTTGGCGTCATCGACATCAGCGACGCCTTATGCCCGGCGCGCTTCGGCAGACAGCCATGCTTATGCAGCGCATCCAGCAGCCCCTGCTTCGCCAGCTCGCGATCCTGATACAGCCCACGCAGAACCTCTTCATTCGGGTAGAGACCCAGCGTTTTGCCGAGCGTCAGGTCGCCGCTTTCCCAGTAGCCTCTGAGCGTAGGAAGATCATGCGTCGTCGCGACTGCCATTGACTGTTCAGGGTACGCTTTCGGCGCGCGGAAGGTTTTCTCATGGTCCTTTTCAAAATAGAGCACTTTGTAGGAGTAAACCCCGCTGTCGCGGAGCTTGCTGACAATTTCCACCGGCACGGTACCGAGATCTTCGCCAATCACCATGCACTGATGACGTTTACTCTCCAGCGCGAGGATTGAGAGCAGGTCGTCCACCGGATACTGCACGTACGCCCCGTGGTCAGCCGTTTCACCGTACGGGATCCACCACAGGCGCAGCACGGACATCACGTGGTCGATACGCAACGCACCGCAGTTCTGCATGTTAGCGCGCAGCAGGTCGATAAACGGCTCGTAGGCACGCGCCGTCATCACGTGCGGATCCATCGGCGGTAAGCCCCAGTTCTGACCGAGCGGGCCCAGAATATCCGGCGGCGCCCCCACAGAAGCTTTCAGGCAGTAAAGTTCACGGTCACACCAGGTTTCCGCCCCGCCTTCCGCCACGCCGACAGCCAGATCGCGATACAACCCGATCGGCATGTTATAGCCCTGGCTCACCTGCCAGCAGGCGGCAAACTGGCTGTACGCCAGCCACTGCAACCAGAGATAGAAATCCACCTCGTCGGCATGCGTCTCACAGAATGCCTTCACTTCCGGGGTATCAACGGACTGATAGGCTTCCGGCCACACCGGCCAGCCCCAGCGCATCTCGTCCTCCTGAACCTGATGCGCATGCAGCGCATCAAACGCTGCCTGCCAGTAAAGGCTCTCACCTTCCTGCATCACAAACTGGCGGAAGGCTGCCATCTGCTCGTCGTCACGCTTCGCAAAGCCCTTCCAGGCCAGACGCAGAGCCGCCATTTTCAGCGCGGTAACGGAGGCGTAATCAACCCAGTCCGCATCGCGGGCCTGTTTCAGCAGCTGTTGCGTGGTCTCAAGCTTCCACCACGCCTGCGCCTCTTTGCTGTTTTTGAAATCGTCTAACGCGTTAACGTCGATGTAAATCACGTTCAGCCAGCGACGGGAAGACGGGCTGTACGGGCTGGCGCTTTCCGGATTCGCCGGATAGAGGGCGTGGATCGGGTTGAGGCCGATGAACGCGCCGCCGCGCTCACCAACAGATGCCAGCATCTTTTTCAGGTCGCCAAAATCGCCAATGCCCCAGTTGCTGTCCGAACGCAGGGTATAGAGCTGCACGCAGGCGCCCCACAGCTTTTTGCCTTCACGCAGCGCCTGCGGCTCATAGCAGCGCTTTGGCGCCACAATCACCCGACAGTGAAAACGCTGGTCGTCCCGGGTCAGCGTAAGCGTGTGGTAGCCCTCCGGCAGCTTCGCCGGAAGGTTAAGGGTTTTGCCGCCGGTGGCATGGCCTTTGTGCTGATGCCCCTCTTCGGTGGTGAGCAGCCAGCTGAACTCGCCGCGCCCTTCCACCGCCAGCGGCATCTTTTTGCCCGCGGTAAAGACCTTGACGTTCGGCACCGGCGCACCCGACGCTTTCGCGTCGGTTTTGTGCATGGCATCCAGCAAACGTCTTTTGGTGTCCGCACCAATAGACTGCGGTTTGCCGTGCGCATTGATGTAACTGAGGCTAATTCCCGCCGCCTGCGCGGCACTGTCCAGACGTTTACTCTCCATCGCGCTTCCTTAGCGTTTTGCCTGCCAGATACGAGCCTGATAATCACGGATTGAACGGTCAGAGCTGAACATACCGCAGCGCGCGGTGTTCAGGATACACGCGCGGGTCCAGGCATCCTGGTCGCGATATAGCACGTCGACCTGCTTCTGCGCTTCAACGTAAGCCGAGAAGTCAGCCATCACCAGGTACGGGTCGCCGCCCTGTTTGTCCATGCTGTGCAGCATCTGGTCAAACGCGTGCTTGTCGCCGTCGCTGTACTTCCCGCTTTCCAGCTCTTTGAGCACCGCATCCAGCACTTTATCTTTTTTACGCCATTTCACCGGGTCGTACCCTTTGGCTTTGATGGCTTTCACTTCTTCAACAGTATGGCCGAAGATAAAGATGTTCTCTTCGCCGACCTTCTCGGCGATTTCGACGTTCGCACCGTCCAGCGTGCCGACGGTCAGCGCGCCGTTCAGGGCCAGCTTCATGTTGCCGGTACCGGACGCTTCTTTACCGGCGGTAGAGATCTGCTCGGAAATATCCGCCGCCGGGATCAGCATTTCAGCCGCAGAAACGCAGTAGTCCGGCAGGAACACCACCTTCAACTTGTCGCCCACTTTCGGATCGCTGTTGATCGCCGCCGCCACTTTATTAATGGCAAGGATAATGTTTTTCGCCAGGTAGTAGCCCGGCGCCGCTTTCGCACCGAACAGGAACACGCGCGGGACGCGGTCGGCCTGCGGGTTCTCGCGGATCTCTTTGTACAGCGCCAGAATGTGCAGCAGGTTCAGGTGCTGACGTTTGTACTCGTGCAGTCGTTTGATCTGGATATCGAAAATCGCATTCGGGTTGATCTCAATTCCGGTGCGCATTTTCACAAACTCGGCCAGACGAACCTTGTTCTCCAGCTTAATGGCGCGGTACTGCTCGCGGAACTTCGCGTTGTCGGCCTGTTTTTCCAGGTTGATGAGCTGGTCCAGGTCGTTGGCCCACTCTTTCTTCAGGGACTTGTCCAGCAGGCCGGCCAGCAGCGGGTTGCACTGCTTAATCCAGCGACGCGGCGTGATGCCGTTGGTCACGTTATGGAATTTGGTCGGCCACAGCTGGTGGTATTCCGGGAAGAGATCTTTCACCACCAGATCCGAGTGCAGCGCGGCAACGCCGTTCACCGCAAAGCCGCTGACCACGCACATGTTCGCCATGCGCACCTGCTTGTCGTGCACAACGGCCAGCTTCGCCCAGACGGCCTTATCGCCCGGCCAGGTTTTCTCCACCAGCGTTTTGAACTGGTCGTTAATCTTGTTGATGATCTGCATATGGCGCGGCAGCAGCGTTTTCACCAGCTTCTCATCCCAGCACTCGAGCGCTTCCGGCATCAGGGTGTGGTTGGTGTAGGCGAAGGTGCGGCTGGTGATGGCCCAGGCGTCGTCCCAGCTCAGCTGATGCTCGTCGATCAGCACGCGCAGCAGTTCCGGGATGGCAATGGTCGGATGCGTGTCGTTAAGCTGAATAACTTCGAAGTCCGGCAGCTGAGCCAGCTTGCGGCCCGCCAGGTGGTGGCGACGCAGAATATCCGCCACGGAACAGGCGCACTGGAAGTACTGCTGCATCAGACGCAGCTTTTTACCCGCCAGATGATTATCGTTCGGGTAGAGGACTTTGGTCAGCTTCTCGGCGTCGATCCCCTGCTGCTCGGCGCGCAGGAAATCACCGTCGTTGAATTTGGTCAGGTTAAACGGATGCGCGTGCTTCGCCTGCCACAGGCGCAGCGGCTGCGCCACGCCGTTACGGTAGCCGAGTACCGGCAGGTCCCAGGCTTCACCGGTAATGGTGAACGCCGGTTCCCAGAGTCCCTGCTTCGTGACTTTCCCGCCAATCCCGACCTGCACATCCAGCTGCGCGTTGTGGCGGAACCACGGATAGGTATTGCGGTGCCAGTCGTCTGGCGCTTCCATCTGATGGCCGTCGGCAAATGACTGACGGAACAGGCCGTACTGATAGTTCAGGCCATAGCCAATCGCCGACTGACCCACGGTTGCCATGGAATCCAGGAAACAGGCTGCCAGACGTCCCAGACCGCCGTTACCCAGCGCCGGATCAATCTCTTCTTCCAGCAGATCGGTCAGGTTGATGTCGTGTTCTTTCAGCACGTCACCGACCTCCTGATACCAGCCAAGGTTCAGCAGATTGTTACCCGTCAGACGGCCAATCAGGAACTCCATTGAAATGTAGTTGACGTGACGCTGGCCTTTCACGGGCTTCGTCACAGGCTGAGCGTCCAGCTGCTCTGCGAGCGCCCCGCTCACCGCCTGCCACCACTGGTGAGGCGTCATTTCGTTTGCAGCATGAAGGCCAAAACGCTGCCACTGACGTGTCAGGGCAGCCTGAAATTGAGCTTTGTTGAAAGTAGGCTGTGACATAGGGAATCGGCATCCTGTAGAGAGTAAAAACATTTAACGCTAGTGTGCCTGGCTCATTGCGCCTCTTCCTCCTCCTGTCGGGGATTAGACAGGGAGGAGTAGCGGGGATGAGCATAAAAGTGTGATCGAGGCCACTGTGTGAGTGTGCGCTTCGCTGAAAAAGCGATCCCGGAAGAGCGTCAAAGAAATGAAATGCAGTTTCGGAGGAAATTAATCTTCGCTGAAATGATTACTTACGTAGAATAATATTTCCGCGCGTCGCGATTATTCAGCACCCCTATTAAGCCGATGCAACTTTCCCCGAAGTTAATTAACTTCAGCGTCATTATCTCTTTCTGAAACCAGTTTCAGCGCAACCGCGACTTATGCACACAAGCCAGAAGCAGCGCGGCATCCAGCCATTTACGGAAAGTTCCATCAGTGATGAGAATGTTTTGTGACAGAGTGCAAATTCAGAGCCTCCAAACCCAGACATAACTTGCAATAGTTCCTCTATTGGCCGAACTTATAGATATTAATTACGAAGCGCAAAAAAAATAAATTCTCTCGTTCCCCACAGTGAAGTGAAAACTATGTTGATTCCGTCCAAATTAAGTCGCCCGGTTCGTCTTGACCATACTGTGGTCCGCGAGCGCCTGCTGGCTAAACTTTCCGGTGCGCATAATTTCCGACTGGCGCTGGTTACGAGTCCTGCGGGTTATGGAAAAACAACGCTCATTTCGCAATGGGCGGCAGGTAAAAGCGATCTTGGCTGGTACTCCCTGGATGAAGGGGATAACCAGCAGGAGCGTTTTGCCAGCTATTTAATTGCCGCGATTCAGCAGGCAACCAACGGACACTGCGTCACCAGCGAGGTGATGGTGCAAAAGCGCCAGTACGCCAGCCTGTCCTCTCTTTTCTCCCAGCTGTTTATCGAGCTGGCCGAATGGCATCGCCCGCTGTATGTGGTGATTGATGATTATCATCTGATCACCAACCCGGTTATTCACGAGTCCATGCGTTTCTTCCTGCGCCATCAGCCGGAAAACCTGACGCTGGTTGTCCTGTCGCGTAACCTTCCGCAGTTGGGCATTGCCAACCTGCGCGTGCGCGATCAGCTGCTGGAAATCGGCAGTCAGCAGCTGGCCTTTACCCATCAGGAAGCGAAGCAGTTCTTTGACTGCCGCCTGACGTCTCCGATTGAGGCGTCGGAAAGCAGCCGCCTGTGCGATGACGTTGCCGGCTGGGCCACGGCGCTTCAGCTGATTGCCCTCTCCGCGCGGCAAAACAACAGCCCGACGCATCAGTCCGCGCGCCGCCTGGCGGGCATCAACGCCAGCCACCTGTCGGATTATCTGGTGGATGAGGTACTCGACAGCGTTGACCTCTCCACCCGCCATTTCCTGCTGAAAAGCTCCCTGCTGCGTTCCATGAACGATGCGCTGATTGTACGCGTCACCGGCATTGAAAACGGGCAGCTTCAGCTCGAAGAGATTGAACGTCAGGGTCTGTTCCTGACGCGCATGGACGATCCCGGCGAATGGTTTAGCTACCATCCGCTGTTTGGCAGCTTCCTGCGCCAGCGTTGCCAGTGGGAACTGGCCGCAGAGCTGCCTGACATTCACCGCGCCGCCGCCGAAAGCTGGATGGCGCAAGGTTTCCCGAGCGAGGCTATCCACCATGCGCTGGCCGCCGGGGATGCCGGTATGCTGCGCGATATTCTGCTCAACCACGCGTGGGGACTGTTCAACCACAGTGAACTGACGCTGCTGGAAGAGTCGTTAAAAGCGCTGCCGTGGGAAAGCCTGCTGGAAAATCCGCGTCTGGTGCTGCTCCAGGCCTGGCTGATGCAGAGCCAGCATCGCTACAGCGAAGTGAACACCCTGCTGGCGCGCGCCGAGCAGGAGATGGAAAGCGAGATGGATACCACCCTGCATGGCGAATTTAACGCCCTGCGTGCGCAGGTGGCGATTAACGACGGTGACCCTGAGGAAGCCGAACGGCTGGCGATGGTCGCGCTGGATGAGCTGCCGCTGGCGAATTTTTACAGCCGTATTGTGGCCACCTCGGTACACGGCGAAGTGCTGCACTGTAAGGGCGATCTCACGCGTTCGCTTTCACTCATGCAGCAAACCGAACAGATGGCGCGCCGCCACGATGTCTGGCATTACGCCCTCTGGAGCCTGATCCAGCAAAGCGAGATTTTATTTGCTCAGGGATTCCTGCAAGCCGCCTGGGAAAATCAGGAGAAAGCGTTCCAGCTGATCCGTGAACAACATCTGGAACAGCTGCCGATGCACGAGTTCCTGTTGCGTATTCGCGCTCAGCTGCTGTGGGCATGGTCGCGTCTGGATGAAGCAGAAAGCTGTGCCCGCCAGGGTCTGAATGTTCTTTCAAGCTTCCAGCCGCAGCAGCAGCTCCAGTGTCTGGCTCTGCTGGTGCAGTGCTCGCTGGCGCGCGGCGACCTGGATAATGCCCGCAACCATCTTAACCGCCTGGAAAACCTGCTCGGCAACGGGCAGTACCATAGCGACTGGGTATCCAACGCCGATAAGGTCCGGGTGATTTACTGGCAGATGACCGGCGATAAAAAGTCCGCCGCCAACTGGCTGCGTCATACGCCTAAACCGGAATTCGCCAATAACCACTTCCTGCAAAGCCAGTGGCGCAACATCGCTCGCGTGCAGATCCTGCTGGGTGACTTTGAGCCTGCCGAGATTGTGCTGGAAGAGTTAAACGAAAACGCCCGCAGCCTGCGCCTGATGAGCGATTTAAACCGCAACCTGCTGCTGTTAAACCAGCTTTACTGGCAGGCGGGCCGTAAAAACGATGCCCAGCGCGTACTGCTGGAAGCGTTACAGCTGGCGAACCGCACCGGGTTTATCAGCCACTTTGTGATTGAGGGTGAAGTGATGGCCCAGCAGCTGCGCCAGCTGATTCAGCTCAACACGCTGCCGGAACTGGATCAGCATCGCGCCCAGCGCATTCTGCGCGAGATTAACCAGCATCATCGCCACAAGTTTGCGCACTTCGATGAGAACTTTGTTGAACGTCTGCTGAACCATCCAGAAGTGCCGGAGCTTATCCGCACCAGCCCGCTCACCCAGCGTGAATGGCAGGTGCTGGGGCTGATCTACTCAGGCTACAGCAACGAGCAGATTGCCGGTGAGCTGGCGGTGGCGGCGACCACCATCAAAACGCACATTCGCAATCTGTATCAGAAGCTGGGCGTGGCGCACCGTCAGGATGCGGTGCAGCATGCGCAGCAGCTGTTGAAGATGATGGGATATGGAGTGTAGATCCTCTGCGGTCTGATGCCCTCACCCCGGCCCTCTCCCACAGGGAGAGGGAGAACGGCTTTTCAACACAACTCTAACTGCACATTATTATCTTTAATCACCTGCATGACGCCCGCCGGCGGCATCACGTCGGTGTAGACCGCATTCACCATGCTGATGCTGCCCATGTTCACCATCGCATTACGACCAAACTTGGAGTGATCCACCACCAGCATTACATGGCGTGAGTTCTCAATGATCGCGCGCTTGGTGCGCACCTCGTGGTAATCAAACTCCAGCAGCGAGCCGTCGCTGTCGATGCCGCTGATCCCCAGAATGCCGAAGTCGAGGCGGAACTGGGAGATGAAGTCGAGGGTCGCTTCGCCGATAATGCCCCCGTCGCGGCTGCGCAGTTCGCCGCCCGCGAGGATGATGCGGAAATCGTCTTTCTGCATCAACGTGTTGGCCACGTTCAGGTTGTTGGTCACCACGCGCAGGTTCTCGTGGTTCAGCAGCGCATGGGCGACCGCTTCCGGCGTGGTGCCGATATCAATAAACAGCGTCGCGCCGTTCGGGATCTGGCTCGCCACTTTACGGGCGATACGCTCTTTCTCTGCCGTTTGCGTCGCCTTACGGTCATGCCATGAGGTGTTCACCGAGCTGGACGGCAGTGCGGCGCCGCCGTGGTGACGCAGAATACGGTTCTGATCGGCCAGGTCGTTGAGGTCACGACGGATGGTTTGCGGGCTGACGGCAAACTGCTCCACCAGCTCTTCAGTACTGACGTATCCCTGTTTTTTTACCAGTTCGATAATGGCGTCATGACGTTGTGTTTGTTTCATGAAATATCCCTGGGAATTATGTTCGTTTTCGCGCATGGAGCGTATCGGCCAGCGCCATCGACAGCCCGACCGCCAGGCCGGTAACGTGCGCACCATTGGCGATAGACATACCAAACAGATCAAACCATCCGGCAATAAGCCATATTAACGCAAAGGTTATTAATCCACGTTGTAAATAGATGCCACTATCCGGGTCGCGCTCGCCTCTGAGCCAGGCGTAACCCATCAGGGCGTACACCACGCCGGATAACCCGCCAAACCATGGACCGCTGAATTTGTGCTGCACGTAGCCGCTTAACAGGGCGCTGATAAGGGTGATCACAATCAGCTTGCCGCTGCCGAGCCGCTTCTCCACCGCCCCGCCGAGATACCACCACCACAGCAGGTTAAAGAGGATATGCATCACCGAGAAGTGCATCAGCGCATGCGTGAAGTAGCGCCAGACGTCAAATTGCAGGGAGGGATCGTACGGCCATGCGAGGGCAATCATCACGCTCTGGTCGCCCACCACGCTCATAATAATGAAGACGATGATGCAGGCTGTCATCAAAAGCAGCGTAAACGGCCCTGCGCGCTCGCGGAGGGTGGCGAGAAACGGAAAACGTTGATAGTGCAGGCCACTGCCGGTCTGGCCGGATTGCCAGCTTGCCGCCAGATAACGCGGGTCGCCCGGGTTTTCCAGAAAACGCGCCAGCTCGTCGTTCACGCGGCCGGCCTGGCTTTCGTCTGCCAGCCAGACATCCGTCTGTGTATGCTGCTGAATAGTCAGGATAATGCCCTGCGTCGCCATATAGTCGACAAACGCCTGGGCGACGCGCGGGTTGCTAAAAGAGGTGATCATCAACATGGGCAGCGGTCGCTTATTTCCACACAAAAGGGGACAGTATAGCGGGATCAGCGTTCAAACGCGTATTCAACTTCTGCCGGGAAATGACGATGCCAGGCATCGAAGCCGCCATCGACGCTGTACACCGCGTCGTAACCCTGCTGGAGCAGATACTGCGCCGCGCCTTTACTGCTGTTGCCGTGATAGCACATCACCATCACCGGGGTATCGAAGTCGTTATCGCGCATAAACGCGCCCAGCGTGTCGTTGGTGAGATGGAACGCGCCCGGCGTGTGGCCCATCGCAAAGCTCTGCGGATCGCGGATATCCACCAGCACCGCTTGTCCCTGGTGCATCTTCTGATGGGCTTCTTCTACGTTAATACATTCAAACTGATCCATGGTGTTCTCATCTTATATTCAGGTGTGGTGCGGTTTTCCCCTCACCCTACCCTCTCCCGGAGGGAGAGGGAAACGGATCACCCTCTCCCCGTGGGAGAGGGCTGGGGTGAGGGCATCAGACCGCACTATTTTACCCCGTAGTGTACGTCCTGGCGGCGGGTAAACGCCATTATGTTATCCATATCACTCTAAATTGTTTTTTTGATGTTACCAAAAGCGCGTTCCTTTGCTATTATGAGCGATATCGAACATTTTTGAGCTTTAACGAAAGTGCATGAGGGTGTTATGGAAACCAAAGATCTGATTGTGATAGGCGGTGGCATCAACGGTGCCGGTATTGCGGTTGATGCCGCAGGACGCGGTTTATCCGTGCTGATGCTGGAAGCTAACGATCTCGCCTGCGCGACGTCGTCCGCCAGCTCCAAGCTGATCCACGGTGGCCTGCGCTACCTGGAACACTACGAATTTCGCCTGGTCAGCGAAGCGCTGGCTGAACGCGAAGTACTGCTGAAAATGGCTCCGCATCTGGCGATCCCGATGCGTTTCCGTCTGCCTCATCGCCCGCATCTGCGTCCGGCGTGGATGATCCGCATTGGTCTTTTTATGTACGATCATCTGGGTAAACGCACCAGCCTGCCGGGTTCGACTGGTTTGCGTTTTGGCTCAGAGTCGGTTCTTAAGCCTGAAATCGTGCGCGGTTTCGAATATTCCGACTGCTGGGTGGACGATGCGCGTCTGGTGCTGGCTAACGCGCAGATGGTCGAGAAGAAAGGCGGCGAGGTGAAAACCCGTACCCGCGCGACCGCCGCACGCCGCGAAAACGGCCTGTGGATTGTGGAAGCGGAAGACGTGGATACCGGTGAGAAGTTTAGCTGGAAAGCGCGCGGCCTGGTGAATGCCACCGGCCCGTGGGTAAAACAGTTCTTCGATGACGGTATGCACCTGCCTTCTCCGTACGGCATCCGCCTGATCAAGGGCAGCCACATTGTGGTGCCGCGCGTGCATACCCAGAAACAGGCTTATATCCTGCAAAATGAAGACAAGCGCATTGTGTTTGTGATCCCGTGGATGGACGAGTTCTCCATCATCGGCACCACCGACGTAGAGTACAAAGGCGATCCGAAAAACGTTGAGATCGACGAGAGTGAAGTCAGCTATCTGTTGAAAGTGTACAACGCGCACTTTAAGAAACAGCTGGCGCGCGATGACGTGGTCTGGACCTACTCCGGCGTGCGTCCGCTGTGTGATGACGAGTCTGACTCACCGCAGGCCATCACCCGTGACTATACGCTTGATATTCATGACGTGAACGGTCAGGCGCCCCTGCTGTCGGTATTTGGCGGTAAGCTCACCACCTACCGTAAACTGGCGGAGCACGCGCTGGAGAAACTGGCGCCGTATTACAAAGGCATCGGCCCGGCGTGGACGAAAGGCGCCGTGCTGCCTGGCGGCGATATCGGCGATAACCGCGACGATTACGCCGCGAAGCTGCGTCGCCGCTTCCCGTTCATTACCGAAGGAATGGCGCGCCACTATGCCCGTACCTACGGCAGCAACACCGAACTGTTCCTCGGCGAGGCGAAAGAGATTGCCGATCTGGGCGAACATTTTGGCCATGAGCTGTACGAAGCGGAACTGCGCTACCTGGTGGAACACGAGTGGGTGCGCCGTCTGGACGATGCTATCTGGCGTCGTACTAAAGAAGGGATGTGGCTGAATGCCGAGCAGCAGTCTCGCGTGGCGCAATGGTTGCAGCAGCATGCGGGAAAGCGTGAATTGTCGTTGGCGTCGTAATTGAAAAAAAGCCGGGTGGCGGCTCCGCCTTACCCGGCCTACTCGATCCCGTAGGCCCGGTAAGCGCAGCGCCACCGGGCTTTGTTTTTACAACCGCACCGGATCAATATGCCAGATATTCTCGGCATACTCTTTGATGGTCCTGTCCGACGAGAAGTACCCCATGTTGGCGATGTTATGCATCGCGGCGCTGGTCCACTTCTCCTGCTGACGGTACAGTTCGTCCACCTTATCCTGACAATCCACGTAGCTGCGGTAATCCGCCAGCACCTGATAGTGATCGCCAAAGTTAATCAGCGAGTCCACCAGATCGCGATAGCGTCCGGGCTCCTCAGGGTTAAACACGCCGGTGGCGATTTGCGTCAGCACCTGGCGTAACTCTTCATCCTCTTCATAATACTCACGCGGCGAGTAGCCCTGCTTGCGCAGCGCCTCCACCTCTTCCGCCGTATTCCCGAAAATAAAGATATTCTCCGCGCCCACATGCTCCAGCATTTCGACATTTGCGCCGTCCAGCGTGCCGATAGTCAGCGCGCCGTTCAGGGCAAACTTCATGTTACTGGTGCCGGATGCTTCCGTCCCCGCCGTGGAAATCTGCTCAGAGAGATCCGCCGCCGGAATAATCAGCTGCGCCAGGCTTACGCTGTAGTTCGGGATAAACACGACCTTCAGCTTATCGCCAATGTCCGGATCGTGGTTCACCACCTTCGCCACATCGTTGATGAGATGAATGATGTGCTTCGCCATGTAGTACGCGGACGCCGCCTTACCGGCAAAGATTTTCACGCGCGGCACCCACTCCGCCGTCGGGTCAGCCTTAATGCGGTTGTAGTGGGTAATAACGTGCAGGACATTCATCAGCTGACGCTTGTACTCGTGGATACGTTTGATCTGCACGTCGAACAGCGCTTTCGGGTTCGCCACCACGTTCAGATGCATCGCCAGCCAGACCGCCAGACGCTTCTTGTTCAGCAGCTTGGCTTCCCGTACCGCTTTATTCACCGTCGGGAAATCAATGTGCTGCTCCAGCTCGCTCAGCTGGCTCAAATCGGTGCGCCAGGTGCGGCCAATGTTCTCATCCAGAACGTCGGAGAGCGGCTGGTTCGCCAGCGCCAGCCAGCGGCGCGGGGTGACGCCGTTGGTCACGTTGCAGAAACGCGTCGGGAAGATCTTCGCAAAGTCCGCAAACAGGGACTGCACCATCAGGTTCGAGTGCAGCTCTGACACGCCGTTCACCTTGTGGCTGATCACCACCGCCAGCCAGGCCATGCGTACGCGACGCCCGTTGGATTCATCAATGATCGAGGCGCGGCTCAGCAGACCGGTATCGTTCGGGTACTGCTCCTGCAAGGTCTTGAGGAAGTAGTCGTTGATCTCGAAGATGATTTGCAGATGGCGCGGCAGAATTTTGCCGAGCATATCCACCGGCCACGTCTCCAGCGCTTCGCTCATCAGCGTATGGTTGGTGTACGAGAACACCTGGCAGGTTACTTCAAACGCGTCATCCCAGCTGAACTTATGCTCGTCAATCAGCAGGCGCATCAGCTCAGGGATCGACAGCACCGGATGGGTATCGTTGAGGTGAATGGCGGTTTTTTCCGCCAGATTCGCATAGGTTTTGTGCAGCTGATAGTGACGGCTAAGGATATCCTGAATCGTTGCCGAGACGAGGAAATACTCCTGACGCAGGCGCAGCTCGCGGCCTGAGTAGGTCGAGTCATCCGGATACAGGACGCGTGACACATTCTCGGAGTGGTTTTTATCTTCCACCGCCGCGAAGTAGTCACCCTGGTTGAATTTACCCAGGTTGATCTCGCTACTGGCCTGCGCGTTCCACAGGCGCAGCGTATTGGTCGCATCGGTGTCGTAGCCGGGGATGATCTGGTCATAGGCCACGGCGAGGATCTCCTCGGTTTCCACCCAGCGGGATTTTTTCCCTTCCTGCTGAATACGCCCGCCAAAACGCACCTTGTAGCGCGTGTTGTGGCGCTTGAACTCCCACGGGTTACCGTACTCCAGCCAGTAGTCTGGAGACTCTTTCTGACGACCATCCACGATGTTCTGCTTGAACATACCGTAGTCGTAGCGAATACCGTAGCCGCGCCCGGGCAGCGCCAGCGTCGCCAGTGAATCGAGGAAACAGGCGGCAAGACGCCCGAGACCACCGTTACCCAGCCCCGGGTCGTTCTCTTCGTCAATCAGCTCTTCTAAATCCAGCCCCATCTCTTCAAGTGCGTTTTTGACGTCGTCATAAATCCCGAGCGATAACAGCGCATTGGAGAGGGTGCGACCAATCAGAAACTCCATCGACAGGTAATACACCTGTCGCGTCTCCTGCGAAAGCTGGGCGCGGTTGGAGCGCAGCCAGCGTTCGACCATACGGTCACGCACCGCAAACAGCGTGGCGTTCAGCCACTCATGTTTGTTGGCAATAACGGGATCTTTCCCAATGGTAAACATCAGCTTATAGGCGATGGAGTGTTTCAACGCCTCAACGCTGAGCGTGGGGGAAGAGTAGCTAAATGGAGCATTCATATCAGTAACTTCGCCTCGTTACATCAAGCGTTGATAAAGGTCGCGGTAGGACTGCGCCGCAACGTGCCAGCCAAAGTCCATGGACATCGCCTGACGTTGTACGTAACGCCACAGGGATGGACGGGACCACAAGACGAAAGCACGCCGGATCGCCCGAAGCAGCGACCAGGCATTACTGTCCTCGAAAACAAACCCGCTGGCGATACCGTCCGCCAGGTTTTCCAGGGAGCTGTCAGACACCGTATCCGCCAGCCCGCCCGTGCGGCGTACCAGCGGCAACGTGCCGTATTTCAGACCATAGAGCTGCGTCAGGCCGCAGGGCTCGAAGCGGCTCGGCACCAGAATCACGTCCGCGCCGCCCATGATGCGGTGCGAGAACGCTTCGTGATAGCCAATCTGCACGCCCACCTGCCCCGGATGTTCCGCCGCGGCCGCGAGGAAACCTTCCTGCAATACCGGGTCGCCCGCGCCGAGCAGCGCCAGCTGGCCGCCCTGCTCCAGTAATCCCGGCAGCGCTTCCAGCACCAGATCCAGCCCTTTCTGGCTGGTCAGGCGGCTGACCACCGCAAACAGCGGCACCTTGTCGTTGACCTTCAGCCCCATCGCAATCTGTAGCTGGCGCTTGTTCTCCGCTTTGTCCTCCACGGAGTCGCGACCATAGCGCGCCGCCAGCAGGAGGTCCGTTTCCGGATTCCAGATCTGTTCATCCACGCCGTTCAGAATGCCCGACAGGCGACCTTCACGGTGGCGCTGTTGCAGTAGCCCTTCCATACCGTAACCGAACTCCGGCTGGGTAATTTCCCGCGCGTAGGTTGGGCTGACCGCCGTGATGTGGTCGGCGTAGTACAGACCCGCCTTCAGGAACGAAATCTGTCCGTTAAACTCCAGTCCGTGCATGTTAAAGAACGACCATGGCAGATCGATGTCATTCATATGATGCGCGTAATACATGCCCTGATACGCCAGGTTGTGCACCGTAAACACCGATTTGGCCGGGTGCCCCTTCGCCGCCAGATACGCAGGAGCCAGCCCCGCATGCCAGTCATGCGCGTGCACCACGTTCGGACGCCAGAACGGATCCAGTCCGACGGCCATTTCCGCCCCCACCCAGCCGAGCAGGGCAAAGCGCATCACGTTATCGGTATAGGCGTACAGGTTGGTATCGTGATACGGGCTGCCGGGTCGATCGTATAAATGCGGGGCATCAATCAGGTAAATCCCTACGCCATTGTAATGTCCAAACAGCAGGGTGATACGTCCCGCGAAGGTCTCGCGACGGGTAACAACCTTTGCATCGGGAATACCGCGCCGGATATCCGGAAAAGCGGGCAACAACACGCGGGTATCCACCCCTCCGGCGATTTGCGCCGCTGGTAATGCACCAAGAACATCCGCCAGGCCGCCCGTTTTTAACAACGGGAACATCTCAGAACATACGTGTAAAACCTGCATCATCGCTCCTGTTTGATTTGCAGCTTCCGCAACATTTCCCGTGTTACTAACACGATCCCCTCTTCCGAACGGTAGAAACGACGCGCATCTTCTTCCGCGTTTTCCCCAATCACCATCCCTTCGGGAATGATGCAGGCACGATCGATAACGCAGCGACGCAGACGACATGAGCGCCCTACCCAGACATCCGGCAGCAGAACTGCCGAATCGATATTACAGAATGAGTTTATACGCACGCGCGGGAACAGCACGGACTGCACCACCACCGAACCGGAGATAATGCAACCGCCAGAGACCAGCGAGTTGAGCGTCATGCCGTGGCTGCCGGAGCGATCCTGAACGAACTTCGCCGGCGGCAACGATTCCATATGCGTGCGAATCGGCCAGTTCTGGTCGTACATATCCAGCTCAGGCGTGACGGACGCCAGATCGAGGTTGGCTTTCCAGTAGGCTTCCAGCGTTCCCACATCGCGCCAGTAAGGCTCCGCATTCGGATCGGACTGCACGCAGGACAGCGGGAAGGGATGTGCATACGCCATGCCAGCTTTGGTAATTTTCGGGATGATGTCTTTACCGAAGTCGTGGCTGGAGTTTTCGTCTTTGTCGTCCTCTTCCAGCAGTTCATAAAGATAATCGGCATCAAAGACATAGATCCCCATGCTGGCGAGCGATTTGGTGTCGTCGCCCGGCATGGTTGGCGGGTTCGCCGGTTTTTCGACAAAGTCGATAATCTTGTCGTCGCCATCTACATGCATCACGCCAAACGCGGTTGCTTCCGCAACAGGCACCGGCAGACACGCCACGGTGCAGCGCGCCCCTTTTTCGACGTGGTCGATCAGCATGTGGGAGTAATCTTGCTTGTAGATGTGGTCCCCGGCGAGGATGACGATGTATTCCGCGCTGTAGCGACGAATGATGTCGAGGTTCTGGGTCACGGCATCCGCCGTGCCGCGGTACCAGTTCTCCCCGTGAACGCGCTGCTGCGCCGGGAGCAGATCGACAAATTCGTTCATCTCTTCGCTGAAGAATGACCAGCCGCGCTGAATGTGCTGCACCAGCGTGTGCGACTGATACTGGGTAATGACGCCAATACGGCGAATGCCTGAGTTCAGGCAGTTGGAAAGTGCAAAATCGATAATACGGAACTTACCACCAAAGTGAACGGCCGGTTTGGCGCGCTTGATGGTCAAATCTTTCAGACGGGTACCACGCCCGCCCGCGAGTATCAGGGCAACTGTTTTTAATGGTAGCTGGCGCGCCAACATTAACGGATCGTTCTTCTCTAATCTAACCATGACTAACTCCTTTTTTATCATCTTTGGAATACGCACACTCCGTGCGCAGGCCCGTGCCAGACAGCCATAACAACCGGATTATCCGCTCCGGCAAAGGGAGGAATGGCTCGCCATTCCCCGTCAGGTAAAACAATCTCTGCGACGTCATCCGTCGCGTTCAGCGTCACCAGCCACGCATCCGAAAGCAGGATTTGCAGACAGGGTATGCCGTGTTGCCACTCTTGCGCGCTTAACGGTTGCGCGTCTTTATTCAGCCAGCGAACGTTTCCGTCGCCCTCTTCCCACCAGCGGTCGGCGGTGAGCGCGGGGATGCGCTGGCGAAGATGGATCAGCGCCGCGGTGAAATGGGTCAGTCCGCTGTTCGCTTCTCCCCAGTCGAGCCAGGTCAGGGTGTTGTCCTGGCAATAGGCGTTGTTGTTGCCGTGCTGGCTGTGGCCGTGCTCATCGCCCGCTAGCAGCATCGGCGTGCCCTGCGACAACAAAAGCGTCGTCAGCAGCGCATGAACGCTGGCGCGTCGCCGCTCGATCACATCCAGACTTCCGCCTAACCCTTCTATACCATGGTTGAAGCTATGGTTATTGTTAGTCCCATCGCGATTCTCCTCGCCGTTTGCCTCATTGTGTTTCTGATTGAAACAAACGCAGTCGCGCAGCGTAAAACCGTCGTGTGCCGTCAGCAGGTTAATGGTGGCCGACGGACGTTTGCCGTCACGCTTGAAGAGATCGCTGGAGCCGGCAAAGCGACCGGCAAACTCCCCCAGCGATAGATCGCGCGTCAGCCAGAAGCGGCGGATGGCATCGCGGAAGTGGTCGTTCCACTCGGCAAACAGCGGCGGGAAATTCCCCACCTGATAACCGCCCTCTCCGATGTCCCAGGGCTCCGCGATCAGCTTAACCTTTGAGAGCACCGGGCAGTTTTTGATGGCCTCAAACAGCGGCGCCTGCTGGCTGAACGCCGGGGTGCGCCCCATCACCGGCGCCAGGTCGAAGCGAAAACCGTCCACGTGGAACGTCTCAACCCAGTATTTTAGGCACTCGTACGCGTAATGCGTAACGGCCGGATGACTGAGGTTGAGGGTGTTACCGCACCCGGTCCAGTTCTCGTAATCGCCGTCGTCCCTGATCCAATAATAGCTACGGTTATCGATTCCGCGCTGTGAGAGCGTCGGGCCGTCAAGATCGCTTTCCGCACTGTGGTTCAGCACCACGTCCAGAATGACCTCGATACCCGCCGCGTGAAGCGCCTTCACCGCATCGCGAAACTCATCCCGTGCCTTCTCCGGCTGCACCGCGTAGCGCGGGTCGAGGGCGAACATCGCCAGCGGGTTGTAGCCCCAGTAGTTGCTTAACCCAAGACGCTGTAGCCGCGGCTCGCTGGCGAAATGCGCCACGGGCAACAGCTCCAGCGCGGTGATCCCTAAGTGCTTCAGGTACGCGACCATCGTCGGAAGCCCAAGCGCTTTGTAGGTGCCGCGCATCTCTTTAGGGATTGACGGGTGCAGATATGTCAGCCCTTTAACGTGGGCTTCATAAATAACGGTGTTGCCCCACGGCGTGCGCGGCGGGGCATCGTCTTCCCAGTCGTAGAGATCGTGCACCACCACGCTTTTGGGCGCGACGGGCGCGCTGTCGCGGTGGTCAGGTTCGCCGTAGCCAACGTGGAACAGCGAGTCATCTTTAAATTCACCGTCCACGCGGTGCGCGCACGGGTCAATCAGCAGCTTCGCCGGGTTAAACCAGTGCCCCTGAGAGGGCTCCCAGGGGCCGTGTACGCGAAAACCGTAGTGCATCCCCGGCCGTCCTCCGGCCAGGTAGCCATGCCAGGTATCCCCCGTGCGCGCCGGTAAATCGTAACGGTGCTCGTTACCTTCCCCGTCAAACACACAGAGTTCCACCCGCTCCGCATGGGCGGAAAAGAGCGTGAAGTTCACCCCCTTTCCGTCAAAACTCGCCCCGAGCGGTTCGGGTTTACCTGCCGTAAGCTGCGTCATTCACCCTCCCGCACCAGCCAGATTGTGCCAAGCGGCGGCAGCGTCAGGCTCAGGGAGTTCGGACGGCCGTGGCTTTCAATGGCATCGCTCTGCACCAGGCCACCGTTACCGGCGTTGCTGCCGTGGTAGTGCATGGAGTCGGTATTGAGAATTTCGCGCCATTTGCCCGGCTGGTTAATGCCGAAGCGGTAGTGTTCGCGCGGCACCGGCGTGAAGTTGCTGGCGACGATGATCTCGTTACCCGCTTTGTCGCGGCGCACAAAGACAAACACCGAGCGCTCGTGGTCGTCCACCACCAGCCACTCAAAGCCGTACGGATCGAAGTCCAGCTCGTGCAGCGCTTTGTGGTGGCGATAAGTCAGGTTCAGGTCACGGACCAGACGCTGTACGCCGTGGTGCCAGTTGTCCGCACCTTCCAGCAGATGCCAGTCAAGGCTGCTATCGTGGTTCCATTCGCGGCCCTGAGCGAACTCGTTGCCCATAAACAGCAGCTTTTTACCCGGGAAAGCAAACAGCCAGCCGTAGTAAGCGCGCAGGTTGGCAAACTTCTGCCACGCGTCCCCCGGCATGCGGTCGAGAATGGATTTCTTGCCGTGCACCACTTCATCGTGCGACAGCGGCAGCATGAAGTTTTCGGTGTAGTTATAGAGCAACCCGAAGGTAAGCTTATCGTGGTGATACTGACGATAAACCGGGTCGAGCTTCATGTAGTCGAGCGTATCGTGCATCCAGCCGAGGTTCCATTTGTACCAGAAGCCCAGACCACCCATTGCCGGTGGACGGGAAACGCCCGGGAAGTCGGTGGACTCTTCCGCCATGGTCACAGCGCCTTCCACCTGCTCGCCGATAATCCGGTTGGTGTTGCGCAGAAACTCAATCGCTTCGAGGTTTTCACGGCCACCATACTCGTTCGGGATCCACTCCCCCTCTTTGCGGCTGTAGTCGCGGTAGATCATCGACGCCACCGCATCCACGCGCAGGGCATCAATGCCGAAACGTTCGATCCAGTACAGCGCGTTCCCGACCAGGTAGTTCGATACCTCACGGCGACCGTAGTTATAGATCAGCGTATTCCAGTCCTGGTGATAGCCTTCGCGCGGGTCGCTGTGCTCGTACAGCTTTGTGCCGTCGAACTCTGCCAGCGCAAAATCATCCGACGGGAAGTGGCCCGGCACCCAGTCGAGGATCACGTTCAGCCCGGCGGCGTGCGCGGCATCGATGAAATAGCGGAAGTCATCGCGCGTGCCGAAGCGGCGCGTGGGCGCATACAGCCCGGTTGGCTGATAGCCCCAGCTGCCGTCAAATGGGTGTTCGTTGATCGGCAGCAGCTCCAGATGGGTAAAGCCCATCCATTTGGCGTACGGCACCAGCTGGTCCGCCAGCTCGCGATAGCTCAGCCAGAAGTTGTTATCGGTGTGGCGACGCCACGAGCCGAGATGCACTTCATAGACGGAGATTGGCGCATCAAAGCGGTTGGCCTGCTTGCGCTCCTCACTCTGGACAACCTTCTCCGGCAGGCCGCAAATCAGCGATGCGGTATTCGGGCGTAGCTCTGCCTCAAAGGCGTACGGGTCGGATTTAATGCGCAGCTTGCCGTTGGCATCGATCATCTCGAATTTGTAGAGCTGACCGTTGTGCGCGCCGGGGATAAACAGCTCCCAGATGCCGGTTTCCCGGCGCAGGCGCATGGGGTGACGACGACCGTCCCAGTAGTTGAACTGCCCGACGACGGAGACGCGCTGGGCGTTTGGCGCCCATACGGCAAAACGCGTGCCGGTGATACCGTCCATGGTATCCGCATGGGCACCCAGCGTTTCGTAGGGGCGTAAATGGGTCCCTTCGGACAGCAGCCAGGCGTCCATCTCTTTTAAGAGCGGGCCGAAGCTATAGGGATCGTCAATCAGGTTTTGCTGACCGTGCCAGATAACGGCAAGCTGATAACGAAAAGGATTTTTACGGCGGGGCATGACGCCCGAGAAGAAGCCACGCGAGTCGAGGCATTCCAGATTACCCACCTTGCGGCCGGTTTTGGGTTCGATAACCCACACTTCTGTTGCATCCGGTAAAAGCGCCCGAACTTCCAGTCCGGCCTCTGTACGGTGCATCCCTAGCACAGAAAAGGGGTCGGCAAAGTGACCCGCAATAAGCGCATTAATCACGTCTCTCGAAATACGATCGGACATGGTGTTCATCCTGTTTTTTTATGTCGCCCTTTTTACGCGCTCCGGGACGACTTTTAATGTGACCTAAACGGTGCAGTTAATCCTCTCTGCTCCGCCCTACCCTCAGGTGAGAAATAAATCTTCCTTAAAGCATAGCCAACGTCGTGGGTCCTCCTGATAAAAAATAAGACATCTGCGTTTTACTCCATGTAGTACGCAAAAAAAGGGGGTGACAATCACCCCCCGTGTTTAACAAATTATTACGCCAGCTGGCGCAGCATGCGGCGCAGCGGCTCGGCTGCACCCCACAGCAGCTGATCGCCAACGGTGAACGCGGAGAGGTACTCCGGCCCCATGTTCAGCTTGCGCAGACGACCAACCGGGGTGGTCAGCGTGCCGGTAACGGCTGCCGGGGTCAGTTCTCGCATGGTGATATCGCGATCGTTTGGCACCACTTTCGCCCACGGGTTGTGTGCGGCCAGCAGCTCTTCCACGGTCGGAATAGACACATCTTTTTTCAGTTTAATGGTAAAGGCCTGGCTGTGGCAGCGCAGCGCGCCGATACGCACGCACAGACCGTCAACCGGAATGGTGTTCGCGGTGCCGAGGATTTTGTTGGTCTCAGCCTGGCCCTTCCACTCTTCGCGGGTCTGGCCGTTATCCAGCTGTTTGTCGATCCACGGGATCAGGCCACCGGCCAGCGGTACGCCAAAGTTATCCACCGGCAGCTCGCCGCTGCGGGTGAGCTGAGTGACTTTACGCTCGATGTCGAGGATGGCGGACGCCGGGTCTGCCAGCTCGGCAGCGACGCTCTGGTGCAGCTGGCCCATCTGGGTCAGCAGCTCACGCATATGACGCGCGCCGCCGCCGGACGCCGCCTGGTAGGTCGCCACGGAGACCCACTCCACCAGATCCTGTGCGAACAGGCCGCCGAGGGACATCAGCATCAGGCTGACGGTGCAGTTACCGCCAACAAAGGTTTTCACGCCGTTGTTCAGGCCGTCGGTGATGACGCCCTGGTTAACCGGGTCAAGAATAATGATGGCATCGTCTTTCATGCGAAGCGAAGAGGCCGCATCAATCCAGTAGCCCTGCCAGCCGCTTTCACGCAGCTTCGGATAGATTTCGTTGGTATAATCGCCGCCCTGGCAGGTCACAATAATGTCGAGTGCCTTCAGCGCTTCCAGATCGTAAGCATCCTGCAACGTGCCTGTGGTACCCCCAAAGGACGGTGCAGCCTGGCCGAGCTGGGAAGTGGAGAAGAAGACCGGGCGGATGGCGTCGAAATCGCGCTCTTCAACCATGCGTTGCATGAGTACAGAGCCGACCATACCGCGCCAGCCGATAAAACCAACGTTTTTCATAGCATTTTTTTCCTGCAAGGGGTGTGTGCTGATTGTGCAAGCCAGTATTGAACTGGGGTATGCTTCACATTACAAAATGCTGCCAAAGTCGCAAGCGAAATTAATCGATGATTGCCCGGCAATCAGAAAAAGTGCTAATCATCGCAATGACCACAATAAGTATCAGGGATAATTTAAGATGAGTGAAATCATTTCCGCAGCGGTTTTATTGATCCTGATTATGGATCCGCTCGGTAATCTGCCGATCTTCATGTCGGTGCTGAAGCATACCGAGCCGAAGCGCCGCCGGGCGATCATGATCCGCGAGCTGCTCATCGCCCTGCTGGTGATGTTTATCTTCCTGTTCGCCGGTGAAAAAATCCTCGCTTTCCTGAACTTACGCGCCGAAACGGTCTCCATTTCCGGCGGGATCATTTTGTTCCTGATTGCTATTAAGATGATTTTCCCGAGCGCGGAGGGCAGCAGCAGCGGCCTGCCTGCGGGTGAAGAGCCGTTTATCGTGCCGCTGGCAATTCCGCTGGTCGCCGGGCCAACGATTCTGGCGACGCTGATGCTGCTGTCGCATCAGTATCCGAATCAGATGAGCCATCTGGTGATTGCCCTGCTGATCGCCTGGGGCGGGACGTTTATTATCCTGTTGCAGTCGTCGCTGTTCCTGCGCCTGCTGGGTGAGAAAGGGGTAAACGCCCTGGAGCGCCTGATGGGGCTGATTCTGGTGATGATGGCGACGCAGATGTTCCTGGACGGGATCCGGGCATGGATGAAAGGGTGAAGATGTAAAAAAGCCGGGTGGCGCTTGCGCTTACCCGGCCTACGGGACCTGATGCCTCTACCATTAAAAATATTCATTCGTTTTGCGAGCCGCCTTCCAGAGCCTCTCTTGCCACTCCGCCCCTAACGCAGTATCTTCTTGCCGCGCCTGCAAAATCAGGCGTCAGGGTTGGTCCCCTGTTATCCTCATCCGCGATGAATCTCTTTTTATCGCGCAGTCAGTTACACTTCAATGGTGGGCTGGACGGTGGCGCCGCAAGGCGCGCCGGTAGCTGATGAGGCCGGTAGGACCAACTCCGTTCAGTCCATCACCAGTGAGGTTGGTCCCTCCAAAGATGGTCAACTCAACTCATTAGAGGCTGTCTTATGACTACTCCCCCTAACTTTTCTCACACTTTATTTACTACCCCGTTCGATCACACTACCGATTTCACCGAACTGGCAGACAACTGCGAGCGATTCGTAGACGTGCTGGTTGAATGTGACGATTCAGCACAAAAGATGGCGCTATGCGGACGGCTTTCCGCCTGCCTCGCCCTGCTCCAGCCCACGCTGCTTGAACCTGTTCCGGAATATCTAAAAGCCAGCCTGACGGTGGATGACCTGCCGCTGGACGTGCCGGTCTTCGAGCCGGAAGTGGATCAGTTAGGACGGTATTGCCAGTTGCTAACGCAAATGCTGTTGGCTCGAACGCTCTCGGCGAGCGATGAAAGAGTCGCAGGAGATTTGTTGCAGGATTTAGTGGGGTTTTACAGTGATACGCTGAAAGCGCCGCGCTGGTTGCGCACAAAGGAAGGCATCGTGCCGCTGTAAAAAAGCCGGGTGGCGCTTGCGCTTACCCGGCCTACGGGACCTAAGTTTTTTGTAGATCGGGTAAGGCGAAGCCGCCACCCGACAAAATACGCCCTCTGCGGCCTGATGCCCTCACCCCAGCCCTCTCCCACGGGGAGAGGGAGAAAACCGGGATTAGCTCAGCAGCGTAAACGCAATCATCCCGACAACCGCACCCGTCGTGCCGAGGATGGTTTCCATCAGCGTCCAGGTTTTAAGGGTTTGCGCTTCGGTTGCGCCGGTAAATTTACCGAACAGCCAGAAGCCCGCGTCGTTCACGTGAGAAACCACAATCGAGCCACCCGCGATACAGATAGAGAGCGCCGCCATCTGCGCACCGGAGTAGTTCAGCTGTTCAATCACCGGCATTACCAGACCCACGGCGGTTAAGCACGCTACGGTCGCGGAGCCCTGAATGATACGTACCGCCGCGGCCAGCACGAAACAGGTGACTGCAATCGGCAGCCCCATCCCGGTCAGCGCTTCGCCCAGCGCCGGACCAACGCCGGAATCCACCAGCACCTGCTTAAACACGCCGCCCGCCCCGATCACCAGCAGGATAATCCCCGCCGGTTGCAGCGCGGCACCACAGATCTCCATCACGCGGTCTTTCGGCATGCCCTGACGCATCGCCAGGCCGTAAATTGCTACCAGACACGCCACCAGGATCGCGGTGAACGGATGACCAATAAATTCGAACCATTCGTAAGCGGTTGACCCCACCGGCACAAAGCGCGCAGCGATGGTTTTCAGGCCCACCAGCACCAGCGGCAGCAGGATCAGCGACAGGCTGAAGCCGAAGGACGGCATTTTTCCCTCGCCCAGGTGCGGCTCAGAGATGTCATCCGGAATGTGCAGCTCAACGTAACGGCTGATGAAGTTGCCCCACAGCGGACCGGCGATAATCATCCCCGGAATTGCCGCGCACAGGCCAATCAGGATCATCCAGCCAAAGTCAGCATGCATCTGGGAGGCCAGCAGCATCGGCGCAGGCCCCGGCAGCAGGAACGCCGCCGCCGCCGCCACGCCCGCAAACAGCGGAATGACCAGCTTCACGAGGTTGGTACCAGTATGCCGCGCCATGGAGAACGCCACGCTAATCAGGAGCACAACGGCCACTTCAAAGAACAGCGGCAGCGCGCAAATCAGACCGGCCAGACCAATCGCGTAGTGCGCACGGCTGTGCCCGAAGGATTTCAGCATCTTGACCGCAATCTGATCGACCGCGCCCGTCTCGTGCAAAATCTTGCCAAACATCGCGCCCAGCGCCACCACAATGGCCAGGAAGCCGAGCGTGCCGCCCATCCCTTTTTCCATCGTCGCCGCGATTTTGTCGAGCGGCATGCCGGAAAAGAGACCGGCACCAATAGAAACCACCATCAAAGCCACAAAGGCGTGCATACGCGCCTTCATCACTAAAAACAGCAGCAGCAATACGGAGCCCACTGCTGTCAAAACTAGCGTTAATGTACTCAAAACTTACTGCCTTTTATTAATAACCTCGATGGTGCTGGCAACAACACCTTCCAGCGGCTGATCGATATCAACCACTAAGACATCCTGTTCGTCAGCTCCCGGCTCCTGCAACGCTTCGAACTGCGTTACCAGCATCTGGGTTTTGAAGAAGTGGCCTTTACGCGCCTTCAGGCGGCTTTCAATCACCCCGAAATCACCTTTCAGGTAGATGAAAGAGAGGTTCGGGTTGCCGTCGCGCAACAGGTCGCGATAGGTTTTTTTCAGTGCGGAACAGACGATCAGGGAGACTTTATTGGTGCGCTGCATCGCGAACGCGGCGTCATTCAGCGCCTGCAACCATGGTTTGCGGTCGTCGTCGTTCAGCGGCTCGCCGGAAGCCATTTTCATGATGTTGCTGCGCGGATGGAGGAAGTCACCATCAAGAAACGCAGCCTGGAGTTGATGCGCCACTTCGCTCGCCACGGCAGATTTACCGCTACCGGACACGCCCATCAGGACGTAAACGTGGTGATCGTGATTAGTCGTGCTCAAAGGGTGTCCCTCAGTCAATTGTTACGGGTAACAGTTATCGGTAACATTGTCCTGCCGGGGCATAAGAGAAGCAATATCCAAACGTGCGCGAAGTGAATAAGTGTGAGCTACTTCAAATTTGTCGGATTAAATAGATCCACCCGGTGACAAGGTGAAACCTAAATCTAACATTTTCGGGGTAACTGACTCACCACGAATGCGCGCCAGCAGGCGCTCTGCGCCAATGCGGCCCATGCGTTCACGCGGGGTCAGGACGCTCGCCAGACGCGGCTCCATCACCTGGCCAATGTCGTGGCCGTGGAAGCCGGCAATCGCCATATCATCCGGGATTTTTAAACCCAGACGCTGGCACTCAAACGCGGCGCCGACCGCAAGGTCATCGTTGGTGCAGAAAATACCGTCCAGTTGCGGATACTCGCGTCGCGCCTGACGCATCAGCTCAATACCCGACGTGTAAGAAGAAGATTGCTCCACCATCACGCTGTACGGGGTTAAACCGGCGTCGAGCATCGCCTGCTCGTATCCCTTCTGTTTGATGATAGTACGTTCATCCAGACGCGCACCCAGATAGGCCACATGGCGATGACCGCGGGCGATGATCGCCGCCGTCATCTGACGCGCCGCTTCAAAGTTATCGAACCCCACGGCGATGTCGAGGCACGGCGACTGGCTGTCCATCAGTTCCACCACCGGAATGCCTGCCACTTCAATCATTTTCAGCGTGCGCGGGGTGTGAGTACGTTCCGTTAAAATCAGGCCGTCGATGTTCCAGGAAAGCATCGATTCAAGACGTTCCTCTTCCAGTTCCGGCTTGTACCCGTAGTGGGCGAGCATGGTCTGATAGCCAAACGCATCGGTGACGCTTTCAATGCCACGCAGCACTTCGGCGAATACCTGGTTGGTTAAGGAAGGAAGCAGGACGCCCACCGCACGGCTGGTTGCATTGGAGAGAATATCGGGCGCGCGGTTGGGGATATAACCCAGTTCATCAAGGGCGGCGGCAATCTTGCCACGCAACGCCACGGAAACCTGTTCCGGGTTACGTAAAAAACGGCTGACCGTCATTTTGGTCACACCGACGCGATCGGCGACATCCTGAAGTACGGGGCGTTTCTTTTTCATCGTCCTGAGAAATCTTGAAGTGAGAGATTTGCTCAGTTTATCACGGACAAAGCTCAACCTTCCCCGTTTAAAGGGAAGGTTGAGAAATTATTTAGACCGGCGGCAGGTCAAACAGCAGAATTTCACTTTCGCTGTCGGCATGCACGGAGAGCGCCTGCTCATCCCAGACTGCCAGGCCATCGGCGGTTGTCGCTTTGGTGCCGTTGATGGACACTTCACCTTTCACCACCTGGATCCACACGCGGCGGTTAGCGGCAATCTGGTGTACAGACTGTTCATCTTTCGCCAGCGCCCAGCGGTACAGCTCCATATCCTGATGCACTTTCAGGGAACCTTCACGCGCATCCGGGGACAGCACCAGCTGTTTGCCCTGTTTCGCGTCGAAGCGGCGCTGCTCGTAGCGTGGCGTGATGCCGGTCTCTTCTGGAATGATCCAGATTTGATACAGGTGCAGTTTTTCCGTTTTGCTCGGGTTGTACTCAGAGTGACGCACCCCGGTACCCGCGCTCATAATCTGGAACTCGCCCGCCGGAACCTGCTCTTTGTTGCCCATGCTGTCCTGGTGCTCAACCGCCCCTTCCAGCACATAGGTCAGGATTTCCATGTCTTTGTGCGGGTGGGTACCGAAGCCCTGGCCTGCATCAATCACGTCGTCGTTAATCACGCGCAGTGCGGAGAAGCCCATAAAGTTCGGGTCGTAGTAGTCGGCAAACGAGAATGAATGCCATGAGTCCAGCCAGCCATGATTCGCGTGACCACGTTCGTTTGCTTTGCGTAAGTAGATCATTGTTTTCACCCTCAGTTCGTTTCGATGGAGTAAGTGTGGACGCAAACGCCCTGGGATCATAGAGGGTGAAAATTGACTCCTCTGTTCAAAAATTTAGAACAAGCGCAGAGGAGCCATTTTTGCTTATCTGGCGAGGGTTACCGTGGCAGGAGAAGCCTGTTCAAAGGCCCGCTCGAGGATTTCCAGGTTGGTCAGAACGTCAGATTCCTTGACATAATTCGGCGCGCCGGTGGCGAGGGTGTCATACAGCGCATCGTAGACGCGTCCATAGTCGCCCGTTTCCGGCTTTAGCTCTTCCCTGACCGTCAGGCCCTCGTCGTTCACGTACTCCAGCACGCCCACGGAATCATCTGCCGCAAAGCCCGGTTCACCCGGCATGATATTGGCCTTCAGGCTGGTCTCCTGTTGGTCAATACCGTACTTGATAAAGGAGCCTTTCTTGCCGTGAACGATAAATTTCGGGTAGTCGATTTTCACCAGATGGCTGGTTTTTACGATGGCTTTCAGGTCGCCGTAGAACAGCTGCGCTTCAAAGGTATCGTCCGGGTTGGCCTTATTGCGCAGGCTGCGGATGTCATACGCCACGTGGTCCGGGCGGCCAAACAAGGAGATGATCTGGTCCATGGTGTGCACACCGAGACCGTAGAAAGATCCGTCCTGCGGCAGTCCGGGCTGGGTTTCCGCCACCGGGCGGTAGTAATCGAAGTGGCTTTCGATTTCCACGATCTCGCCGAGTTTGCCGCTCTCAATTGCCTTTTTTGCCGTCAGGAAGCAGCTGTCAAAGCGACGGTTCTGGTACGGCGTGACGGTCAGCCCTTTGCTTTTCGCCAGCGCGAACAGCTCCTTCGCTTCGGCGATGGTCGGGGTGAACGGCTTTTCCACCAGCACGTTTTTACCTGCTTCCAGCGCGCGTTTCGCGTAGTCAAAGTGGCTGTCGGCGTGGGTACAGACCACCACCAGCTTCACCTGCGGGTCGTTAAGCACCTCATCAAGATCGCTGGTGAAATGAATATGGGAATATTGCGGAGACTGCTCTTCTGGCTTCGCGCGGCGGCGATAGATATGGGCCACGTGCCAGGTCTCTTTTCGGTTAAGAACATACGGAAGGTGGTAACGCGTGGTGCTTTTGCCAAATCCAATAAATGCACAATGTAGTGTCATGGCTCAGTCCTTTTGGAAGGTTACTGGGTTTTACCATAGCGCATGTTTTGCCCTCACCCCAGCCCTCTCCCACAGGGAGAGGGAGAAAAAGGGCAAAAAAAAGCCAGCGAGAAGCTGGCTAAAGTAATACTGGAAGCAATGTGAGCAATGTCGTGCTTTCAGGTTCCCGTAGGAGGTCTTCCTGAATGCAGAGCAATAATAATCATTCTCATTCGCACTTGTCCAACACTTTTTGCAAAAAATAGCGATTGACTCAACTTTTAAAGTCACTGATGTTGGAGGGGACTTTTAACTGACTGAGGAACAAGGAATGAGTGAGATAGTGATACGCCACGCTGAACCGAAAGATTACGACGCCATTCGTCAGATCCACGCCCAGCCGGAGGTGTACCACAACACGCTACAGGTTCCTCATCCTTCAATGGAAATGTGGCAAATGCGGCTAGGCGAACAGCCGGGCATTAAACAGCTGGTTGCCTGCATTGATGATATCGTGGTCGGCCACCTCACCATTGATGTCGCCCAGCGACCACGCCGCAGCCACGTTGCAGATTTCGGTATCTGCGTTGGCGCGCAGTGGCATAACCGCGGCGTGGCCAGCGCGCTGATTCGCACCATGATCGATATGTGCGACAACTGGCTGCGCGTCGACCGCATCGAGTTAACGGTGTTTGTGGATAACGAACCGGCAATCGCGGTGTACAAAAAGCACGGGTTTGAGATTGAAGGCACCGGCAGGCGCTACGCCCTGCGCAACGGCGAGTATGTGGATGCGTATTATATGGCGCGTATGAAGTAGTTTGTTGCCGGGTGACGGCTTCGCCTTACCCGGCCTACGTTCGTGCCGTTGTAGGCCCGGTAAGCGCAGCGCCACCGGGCAAAAAAATCAATACCCCGCCGTTAAATCATCCACCGAACGCGGGTCCGATGCGCCAAATAGCGCCCCGTCCGGCCCGACCATAATGCTCTGGGTGCTGCCCATCGCCTCCTTCACCGCCACCTTCTGCCCGCGCTGCTCAAGCAGCTTGAGGGTGTCCGGGCTAAAGCCCTTCTCCACGCGCAGCTCGTCCGGCAGCCACTGGTGGTGGAAACGCGGCGCATTGGTCGCTTCGGCGACGTTCATCCCAAAGTCGATACTGTTCACCACCATTTGCAGCACGGTTGTGATAATCCGGCTCCCGCCAGGGCTGCCGGTCACCAGCCAGGTTTTGCCGTCTTTCACCACGATGGTGGGCGACATGGACGACAGCGGGCGCTTCTTCGGCCCGACCGCATTCGCATCGCCGCCGACCAGGCCGTAGACGTTCGGCACGCCCGGTTTGGCAGAGAAGTCATCCATCTCGTTGTTCAGCAAAATACCGCTGTTGCCCGCCACAATCCCGGTGCCGAAAGTGGTGTTAAGCGTGTAGGTCACCGCCACCGCGTTACCGTCTTTATCTACCACCGAGAAGTGGGTGGTCTGGTTACTTTCATACGGCGCCAGCTTGCCGGGGCGGATCTCGCTCGACGGCTTAGCCTTATTGATGTCGATCTCGTCGGCAATCGATTTGGCATAGGCTTTGTTGGTCAGCGCCTGCCACGGCACCTTCACGAAGTCCGGATCGCCAAGGTATTCCGAGCGGTCAGCGTAGGCACGCTTCTCCGCCTCCGCCATCACCTGCATGGCATCGGCACTACCGAAGCCGAACTTGTGCATATCGAAGTTTTCCAGAATATTGAGGATCTGCACGATGTGAATGCCCCCGGAGGACGGCGGCGGCATGGAGAAGACCTCGTAGCCGCGATAGGTGCCGCTGATCGGCTCGCGCTCCACCGCCTTATATTCCGCCAGATCCGCTTTGGTGATCAGCCCGCCGTTCTTCTGCATCTCATCGGCAATCTGATCGGCAATCGGCCCCTTATAGAAGGCGTCCGGACCGTTTTCAGCAATCAGTTCGAGACTTTTTGCGAGATTCTTCTGCACCAGCTTATCGCCCTTCTTCAGCGGCTCGCCGTCTTTCCAGAAGATAGCCTTGCTGTTCTCATGATTGGGAATGACTTCGCTGCCGTAGGTTTTGAGGTCGTCCGCCAGCGCGTCGTTGACGACGAAGCCGTCGCGCGCCAGCTTGATGGCAGGCTGCACCACTTTATTCAGCGGCAGCGTGCCGTATTTTTCCAGCGCCAGCGAGAAGCCCGCAACGGTGCCCGGCGTGCCGGAGGCAAGGTGCGAGGTCAGGGATTTTTTACTGTCCGGATTGCCCTGATCGTCGAGGAACATATCGCGGGAGGCCTGATTCGGCGCCATCTCACGGAAGTCGATGGCCGTGGTTATACCGTCTTTGGTGCGCAGCATCATAAACCCGCCGCCGCCCAGGTTCCCCGCCTGTGGATGCGTCACCGCCAGCGCATATCCCACCGCGACCGCCGCATCCACCGCGTTACCGCCCTGTTTAAGAATATCGACGCCCACCTGCGTTGCCAGCGCGTCAACCGAGGCCACCATGCCGTGCGTCGCCCGCACGGGGTGAAAAACATCCTCCTCCACGCCGTAAGAGACCGGTGGAGCGGCGGGCGGGTTGGCCGCCACGGTAAATGTGCCGCCTGCCATCAGCGCAGCGATGGCGACCCAGCGCAAAAAGGTTGGTTTCATCATTATTGTTCTCCAGGTGAAGGGGCCCATATTCCCCGCTTAAGCCTGGTTCACAACTCTTAAAAAATCATCGTTATGCCGGAATCAGGGTAAACTTAAGAGAAGCCTCAAAGGAGGAGATAACCATGAAACGATTACTGATCCTGACCGCGCTGCTTCCGTTCGCCGCGCTCGCACAGCCAATCAACACCCTGAACAACCCGAACCAGCCGGGCTACGTCATTCCGAGCCAGCAGCGTATGCAGACGGAGATGATGAGCCAGCAACAGCAGCAGAAAGGGATGCTCAATCAGCAGTTAAAGACGCAGACCCAGGTGCAGCAGCAGCACCTGCAAAACCAGATGAATACCAACACCCAGCGCGTGCAGCAGGGCCAGATGCTTGAACAGCCGCTGCCAAACTCAAACGGTGGGATGTTAGGAGGCGGGGTATCGCAAAGCAGCGGTCAGCAGCACATGCTGCCGACCCAGCAGAACGGCAGTATGCTTAATAAATAAAGTTCGGCCCGATCTGGTCAATCGCATCGGTACAGATGCTGTCCACGCCCCAGCGCAGCAGCTCGGCTGCACGCTGGGGTTTGTTGACGGTATACACCAGGATATGCAGACCGGCCTCCTTCAACAGCGTCACGCGCACTTCATCCAGCAGCTTATGGTTGAGGTGGATCGACACGCAGCCTAAGCCGGTCGTCAGCGCGCGCCAGTCTTCTCGCCACTCATCCAGCAGCAGCCCGCGCGGCAACTCCGGTACGGCGGCCTGTGCGGCTTCCAGCGCGTCGATGTCAAACGACGATAACAGCGGCGCGGTCATCCCTTCCCACAGCTCGCGCGCGGCAAGGGCAATCACTTTACCCGTCAGCGGCCCGGTGCCGGTGGTCGGTTTGATTTCGATGTTGGCCATCATGCCGTGTTGACGACAGCGGTCCGCCACTTCCGCCAGCAGCGGCAGCGGTTCGCCTTTAAATTCGCCGCTGTACCAGCTACCGGCATCCACCTTCAGCAGGTCACGCCACGGCAGTTCGCCCGCCACGCCCCAGCCGTTGCTGGTGCGTTCGAGATTGTCGTCGTGCAGCAGGAAAATTTCGCCGTCCTTCGACAGCTTCGCGTCGAACTCGATCATCGTGTGGCCGTAGCGCGCGCCAACGTCAATTGCCGCCAGGGTGTTTTCCGGCGCCAGTTTACCGCCGCCACGGTGGGCGACGATGTGGGGGTAAGGCCAGTTGCTCATACTCGTTGTCCTGTTTCACCGTCAAATAAGTGCAGGTGATTTTCCGGCATATGCAGCCACAGCGTGCTGCCTGCCTTCGGGCGCTCCTGGTGCGGCAGACGCACCACCAGCTTTTGCTCGCCCCAGCGCCCGTGCGCCAGGTTGTCTGCGCCCAGCATCTCCAGCGTGTCCATCACCAGCGGCACGCCGCCGTCCGCCTGAGACGTCAAACCAATATGCTCCGGGCGGATACCGAGCGTCATCTTACGCCCGGCGTAGCCACGATAGTACCAGTTGATCGGCAACGCCATCCCGCTTTCCAGCTCGAAGTGGGTTCCCGCCGCATTGATCCGCCCGTCCAGCAGGTTCATCGCCGGGCTGCCGATAAAGCTCGCCACAAAACGGCTGGCCGGTTTTTCGTAGACCTCCACCGGGGTGCCAATCTGCTCGGCGATGCCTTTGTTCATCACCATCACGCGCTGGGCGAGGGTCATGGCTTCAACCTGATCGTGAGTCACATAGAGGGACGTGGTTTTCAGGCGGCGATGCAGCTGCTGTAGCTCAAGGCGCATCTGCACGCGCAGTTTGGCGTCGAGGTTTGACAGCGGTTCGTCGAACAGGAATACCGCCGGGTCGCGCACGATGGCGCGCCCCATCGCCACGCGCTGACGCTGGCCGCCGGAGAGCTCGCGCGGGCGGCGCTTAAGCAGGCCGTCAAGTTCCAGAATGCGCGCGGCTTCTTTTACGCGCTCGTCGATATGACCTTTGCCCATACCGCGAATTTTCAGCCCCCAGGCCATGTTCTCTTCCACGCTCATGTGCGGATAGAGGGCATAGTTCTGGAACACCATCGCGATGCCGCGATCTTTGGGCTCCATCTCGGTGACGCGCTGGCGGTCAATCCAGATATCCCCGGACGTTACGCGCTCCAGCCCGGCCACCATACGCAGCAGGGTGGATTTTCCGCAGCCGGACGGGCCGACCATCACGATAAATTCCCCGTCCGCCACGTCGAGCGTCAGCGGCTGAATGACCTGGGTTTTACCGTCCCAGCTTTTGGTAACTGCCTGTAATTTTAAACCTGCCATCTTATTTCTCGCTATCGACCAGGCCGCGGACAAACGCGCGCTGCATGGCTAAAACAATGACTACGGGTGGGATAAGGGTGAGCAGCATCGCCGCCATCACCTGGTTCCAGAGGGTGGTGCCTTCGCCGGTGGCGATCATGCCTTTGATGCCTGCCACGGCGGTGCCGAGGTTGACGTCCTGAACGATCAGCAACGGCCACAGATACTGGTTCCAGCCGTAGATAAAGGTGATCACAAACAGCGCCGCGAGGTTGGTTTTCGACAGCGGCAGCACGATGTCGCGGAAGAAGCGCATCGGCGAGGCCCCGTCGATGCGCGCGGCTTCAATCAGCTCGTCCGGCAGAGTCATAAAGAACTGGCGGAACAGGAAGGTGGCGGTCGCCGAGGCCATCAGCGGCAGGGTTAAGCCCGCGTAGCTGTCGAGCATCTTCAGGTTGGCGATCACCTCCACCGTCGGGAAGATACGCACCTCTACCGGCAGCATCAGGGTGATGAAAATCATCCAGAAAAACAGGTTACGCAGCGGAAAGCGGAACCAGACGATGGCGAACGCTGAGAGCATCGACACCGTAATTTTGCCGACGGTGATGCCAAACGCCATGATGAAGCTGTTGAGCATCATCAGCCAGAACGGCGCGCTGTTGGCGCCCACGCCCTGGGTCCAGATGGTCTTCATGTTTTCGAAAAGGTGTCCGCCCGGGATCAGCGTCATCGGCGTGTCGAACACCGCTTTAGTGTCCAGCGTGGCGGCGACGAAGGCCACGTACAGTGGGAACAGGATGACGATAATCCCTAAAATCAGCATGGTATGGCTGAAAATCGTCAGCCCGCGACGGTTCTCAATCATTGGTAGCGCACCTTACTTTCGACATAGCGGAACTGCACCACCGTGAGGATGATGACGAGGAACATCAGCACCACCGACTGCGCGGCAGAAGCGGAGAGATCCAACCCCGCAAAGCCTTCGCGGTAGATCTTGTAGATCAGCGTGGTGGTCGCCTGCACCGGACCGCCTGCGGTCGCCGCGTCGATCACCGGGAAGGTATCGAAGAAGGCGTACACGAGGTTAACCACCAGCAGGAAGAAACTCACCGGGGCGATCAGCGGCAGCGACAGCCGGAAGAAGCGGCGCACCGGCCCTGCGCCGTCGATGGCGGCGGCCTCCACCAGCGAACGCGGGATAGACTGTAGCGCGGCAAAGAAAAACAGGAAGTTATAGCTGATCTGCTTCCACACCGAGGCGAACACCACCAGGAACATCGCCTGACCGCTGTTCTGAGCGTGGTTCCAGTCGTAGCCAAACTCGCCCAGGAAGTGGGTAATCAGCCCGCGCCCTGGGTTAAACAGGAAGATCCACAGCACGGCGGCCACGGCAGGAGCCACGGCGTAGGGCAGCAGCATCAGGGTCTGATACAGACGGCTGCCGCGCACCACGTAATCCACCAGCGCGGCGAAAAACAGCGACGCGACAAGACCGCTCACGGTGACCAGCGCACTGAATTTGATCGTCGTCCAGAAGGAGTCCAGGTAGTAGCTGTCGTGGAACAGCGCGGTAAAGTTGTCCAGCCCGACAAACTGGCTGGAAAGCCCGAACGGATCGACGCTTTGTACCGAGTACCACAGCGCTTCGCCCGCAGGCCAGATAAAGAAGATAACGGTGATGACCAGCTGCGGCGCGACCAACAGGTACGGCAGCCAGCGGGAACGGAACACCGGACGGGATGAGGACATTGAGATTAGGTTCCTGAACAATGCTGGGTGGCGGCTACGCCTTACCCGGCCTACATGGGGCACGTCGTAGGCCCGGTAAGCGCAGCGCCACCGGGCATTTTTTTACGATTTGGTCGACTGCTCAAAGCGGCGCAGCAGCTGATTTCCGCGCTCTACCGCAGAGTCCAGCGCCTGCTGTGGCGTTTTCTTACCGGTCCACACGCTTTCCAGCTCTTCATCGACGATGGTGCGGATCTGCGGCATGTTGCCCAGACGCAGGCCTTTGGTGAACGGCAACGGCGGCTTGTTCAGCATCTGGCGCGTCGCGATGTCTGCGCCCGGGTTCTTGCTGTAGAAGCCCTGCTCGCGGGTCAGGTCGTACGCGGCTTTGGTGATCGGCAGATAGCCGGTCTTCTGGTGCCACTCGGCGGCGTTTTCCGGCTTCGCCAGGAAGTCGAGGAACTCGGCCACTCCTTTGTAGGTGCCGTTGTCTTTACCCTGCATCACCCACAGGCTCGCCCCGCCAATGATAGCGTTTTGCGGCGCGCCCTTCACGTCAGCGTCGTACGGCATCATGCCCACGCCGTAGTTGAATTTGGCATAGTGACGTATATCCGCCAGCGAGCCGGACGAGGCGGTGGTAATGGCACAGTCGCCGTTGTAGAACTTCTCGGTGGATTCGTCTTTACGCCCGAAGTAGCTGAAGTCGCCCTTCTTGTTGAGTGCTTCCAGCAGCGCGATGTGCTTCACCTGCTCCGGCTTGTTGAACTCCAGCACCGCGTCGGTACCGTCGAAGCCGTTATTTTGGGTGGCAACCGGCAGCCCGTGCCAGGCGCTGAAGTTTTCAATCTGGATCCAGCCCTGCCAGCCGCTGGCGTAGCCGCACTTCATCCCCGCCGCTTTCAGCTTCGCGGTGTACTCCGCCAGATCCTGCCAGGTTTTTGGCGGCTGCTCCGGATCTAAACCGGCTTTTTTGAAGGCGTCTTTGTTGTAGTACAGCACCGGCGTGGAGCTGTTAAACGGCTGGGACAGCAGGTGGCCGGTTCTGGAATCGGTGTAATAACCGGAGACGGTCGGTACGAACTGGGATTCATCGAAGTTAATACCTGCTTCTTTGAACACTTCATAGACCGGCTTGATGGCTTTGGAGGCCATCATGGTGGCGGTGCCCACTTCATAAACCTGTAACAGCGCAGGCGCGTTACCGGTACGGAAGGCGGCGATGCCCGCGCTCAGGCTCTGCTCGTAGTTGCCTTTGTACACCGGCACAATTTTGTAATCCGGGTGGGTGTCGTTGAAACGCTGCGCCAGGGAGTCAACCTCTTTACCCAACTCCCCTTCCATGGAATGCCAGAACGGAATGGTGGTCACAGCCATTGCGTTTGTCGCAAAAGCCAGACCCAGTGCCAGACCCAAAGCTGTGTGTCGTAACGATGTCATTGTCATCTCTCTTATTGTGCCGGATGCGCGATATCACGCGTTTTATGCTCGCGAGGTAACATGACATGCTCGAATGACAGAAAAATAACTGTTTGTTTACAGATAAGTGACAGCCAGGCGTCAGGGGGATGATGGTTGTGTGAAGGGGGATTGGGTGCGGTCTGGTGCCCTCACCCCGGCCCTCTCCCACGGGGAGAGGGAGAAAAGCGATCGGTTCCCTCTCCCTTGAGGGAGAGGGTTAGGGTGAGGGGGAAATGCGATTAACCGCCTAAATACGCACTCCGCACCGCCTCGTTCGCCAGCAGCGCGTCACCGGTATCGGAGAGCACCACGCGCCCGTTCTCCAGCACGTAGCCACGGTCGGCGAGCTTCAGCGCCTGGTTGGCGTTCTGCTCGACGAGGAAGATGGTCATCCCCTCTTTACGCAACTGCTCGATGGTGTCGAAGATCTGCTGGATAATGATCGGCGCAAGACCAAGCGACGGCTCGTCCAGCAGCAGCAGGCGCGGCTGGCTCATCAGCGCGCGGCCAATCGCCAGCATCTGCTGCTCGCCGCCGGACATGGTGCCCGCTCGCTGAATACGACGCTCCCACAGGCGCGGGAAGAGTTCGTACACCCACTTGATGCGGGTCTGGAATTCATCCCGATGGGCGAAGAAACCGCCCATCGCCAGGTTCTCTTCCACCGTCATGCGGGAGAATACGCGGCGCCCTTCCGGGACAATCGCCACCGCTTCACGCATGATCTTAGCCGTCTGCCAGTCGGTAATATCTTTGCCGTCAAACACAATCCGCCCGCTGGTGGCGCGCGGGTCGCCGCACAGGGTGCCGAGCAGCGTGGTTTTACCCGCGCCGTTGGCGCCAATCAGGGTGACGATTTCGCCCTGATTGATGTGCAGGCTGACGTCGTGCAGCGCCTGGATCTTGCCGTAGTGCGCGTTGACCTTGTCGAACGTTAACATCGCTTTTTCCATCTTATGCCTCACCAAGGTATGCGCGGATCACGTCCGGGTTGTTGCGGATCTCTTCCGGCGTGCCGTTTGCCAGCGGCGTGCCCTGGTTTACCACGTAGATACGGTCCGAAATGCCCATCACCAGCTTCATGTCATGCTCAATCAGCAGGATGGTGGTGTCGTGATGGTCGCGCAGCTCGGCAATCAGCTCGTCCAGCTCTTTGGTCTCTTTCGGATTGAGACCTGCCGCTGGTTCGTCGAGCATCAGGATCTCCGGCTGGGTCACCATACAGCGCACGATCTCAAGGCGACGCTGATCCCCGTAAGCGAGGTTGCTCGCCTGACGGTTAGCGTGCTGGAGCAGGCCGATACGGTCGAGCCAGGTCGCGGCGCGGTCGAGCGCCTCCTCCTGCGTGCGGCGAAAGGCCGGGGTTTTCAGCAGGCCGGAGAACAGCCCGGTTTTCAGCTGCTGATGCTGTGCCACCAGCAGGTTCTCAATCACCGTCATCTCGCGGAACAGACGCACGTGCTGGAAGGTACGCACCACGCCCATGCGGGCAATCTGCTGGCCCGGCAGCCCTTCAAGGTGCTGGTCGCGCAGCATGATGGTGCCGCCCGTCGGCTTGTAGAAGCCGGTCAAACAGTTAAAGACCGTGGTTTTTCCCGCGCCGTTCGGGCCAATCAGGGAGACAATCTCTTTCTTGTGCAGATCCAGATTCACATTGTTGACCGCCAGCAGGCCGCCAAAACGCATCATCAGGCCGTTAACGGATAATAAAGGCTTCATGCCTGCTCTCCTTTCGCCTGTGTGCGTTTCAGCTTCAGCTGTGGACGGGTCATCGGCAGCAGACCCTGCGGACGCCAGATCATCATCAGCACCATCAAACCACCCAGCATTAACATGCTGTATTCGTTAAAGTCGCGCATCAGCTCGCGGGAGACCACCAGCAGGATAGCCGCGAGGATCACGGCGAACTGCGAGCCCATTCCACCGAGCACCACAATCGCCAGCACAAAGGCGGATTCGGCAAAGGTGAACGATTCCGGGCTGACGAAGCCCTGACGTGCGGCAAACAGCGTCCCGGCGAAACCGGCAAACGCGGCGCTGATGGTAAATGCGGTCAGCTTGATGCGGGTCGGGTTCAGGCCCAGGGAGCGGCAGGCGATCTCATCTTCGCGCAGCGCTTCCCACGCGCGGCCCAGCGGCATGCGCAGCAGACGGTTGATCACAAACAGGGTAATCACCACCAGCAGCAGCGCCACCAGATAGAGCCAGATCACGCGGTCGGACGGATCGTACTTGATGCCAAAGAAATTGCTGAAGGTATCCCAGCCGCCTTCACGGGCGGTACGGCTGAACTCCAGGCCGAAGAAGGTCGGTTTCGGGATCTGGCTGATGCCGTTCGGACCGCCGGTCACTTCGGTATTGTTGAGCAGCAGAATACGGACGATTTCGCCGAAGCCTAAGGTCACAATCGCCAGATAGTCACCGCGCAGGCGCAGCACCGGGAAGCCGAGCAGGAAGCCCGCCGCGGCAGAGACCAGCCCCGCCAGCGGCAGACAGGTCCAGAAGCCGAGGCCGTAATAGTGGTTCAGCAGCGCGAAGGTGTACGCGCCGATGGCGTAGAACCCGCCGTAGCCCAGCACCAGCAGGCCAGACAGCCCCACCACCACGTTCAGACCGAGCCCCAGAATCACGTAGATCATGGTCAGAGTGGCAATATCCACCGTCCCGCGCGAGACCATAAACGGCCACGCCACGGCAGCCACCAGCAGCGCCACCAGGAACAGCTTCTGTTTCACCGTTGTACCGTCGATCGCCGGCAGGACGAATTTCGGCCCGGAGACGTTTTTCAGCGTCTTCTGGAACAGCGGACGCAACAGCTGGAACAAGAACACCACCGCGGTGCCGATAAACACCCACTGCCAGCGGATGTCGGGAGCGGTATCCACCACCAGCTTCGTGCCGTCCAGTCCTAACTGGACGCCCATAAAGACGCCCGCCAGGACGAAGAACATGGCGGCAGAGAGCAGCGCCATCGCAAAATGCATCGGTTTCATACTTTCTCTACCTCCGGACGGCCCAGAATACCGGTAGGCATTACCAGCAGAACCAGAATCAGCAGGGCAAACGACACCACATCTTTATATTCGGTGCTCAGGTACGCCGAGGAGAGCGCTTCGGCCACGCCCAGGATCAGGCCGCCGATCATCGCGCCCGGAATGCTGCCGATGCCGCCCAGTACCGCCGCGGTGAAGGCTTTCATCCCGGCCATAAAGCCGATGTACGGGTTGATTACGCCGTAGAACTGGCCGAGCAACACGCCAGCCACCGCCGCCATCGCTGCGCCGATCACGAAGGTCAGGGCAATCACGCGGTCGGTGTTAATCCCGAGCAGGCTCGCCATCTTCAGATCTTCCGCGCAGGCGCGGCAGGCGCGTCCCATGCGGGAGTAGCGGATGAACAGGGTCAGGGCCAGCATGGCAATAAAGGTCACAACCCAGATAACCAGCTGCATGGTGGTGATGGTGGCAGAGAAGTTTTCGCTGGCCCCCACAATCCACTGGCCGTTAAACAGGCTTGGCAGCGCTACGTCGCGTGAACCTTCGGTCAGGCTGACGTAGTTTTGCAGGAAAATGGACATACCGATGGCGGAGATCAGCGCGATCAGGCGCTTGGAGCTGCGCACCGGCCGGTAGGCCACCCGTTCAATACTCCAGCCGTAGGCGCTGGCGATCACAATCGCGCCGACAAACCCGGCGGCCACCAGCAGCCAGCTGCTGTCGATGCCCATCATCATCAGCGCGGCGATAATCATAAAGGAGACGTAGCTACCGATCATGTACACCTCGCCGTGGGCGAAGTTGATCATGCCGATAATGCCGTAAACCATCGTGTAGCCGATGGCGATCAGCGCGTAGGTGCTTCCCAGCGTGACGCCGTTAAACATCTGCTGCAAGAAGTAGAGAAACTGCTCGGACATAAGAAAACCTTTTTATACCCGCCCGGTGAGCCGGGCGGTGGGATGATTATTTGGCGACCGAGGAAGACCCGTCGGCGTGCCACTTAAAGACACCAAACTCAAATCCCTTCAGATCGCCTTTCTCATCCCAGTTCAGCGGCCCAATCACGGTGTTCGCCCCGTGTGCTTTTAAATCTTTCACCAGATCCAGCGGCTCTTTACTGCCGGTACGGTCCAGCGCGGTGGCCAGAGACTGCACGGCCGCGTAGGTGATCCAGACGTACGGACCGCTCGGATCTTTCTTCTGCGCCTTGAGCGCATCCACGATAGCCTTATTCGCCGGATCCTGGTCATAGCGTTTTGGCATCGTCACCAGCATGCCTTCGGCAGAATCGCCCGCGATGTTGGACAGGGAGGCATTACCGACGCCCTCTGGCCCCATAAACTGGGTTTTCAGGCCGGTGGCGCGCGCCTGGCGCAGCATCTGCCCCATTTCCGGGTAGTAGCCGCCGTAGTAAACGAAGTCGATATTCTCTTTTTGCAGGCGGGCGATCAGCGCGGAGAAGTCTTTCTCACCGGCGGTAATGCCGTCGAAGAAGACGATATTCGCCCCGCCTTTTTTCAGGCCGTCCTGTACGGAACGCGCCAGGCCTTCGCCGTACTGCTGCTTATCATGGATGATGGCGATACGCTGCGGCTTAACGGTTTCGAGGATGTATTTGGCGGCGGTTGGCCCCTGAGAGGAGTCCAGACCGGCGGTACGCATGATGTGCTGGTAGCCGCGCTGGGTCAGTTCCGGGTTGGTGGCACCCGGGGTGATCATCAGAATGCCTTCGTCTTCGTAGATATCAGACGCAGGCTGCGTGGAGGAAGAACACAGGTGCCCGATGACGTACTGGATACCGTCGTTAACGATTTTATTGGCGACCGCGACGGCCTGTTTAGGATCGCAGGCGTCGTCATACTCCACGCCTACCAGCTTGTCGCCTTTGATGCCGCCTTTGGCGTTGATATCTTTGATGGCCTGACGCGCGCCGTTGAACTCCATGTCACCCCACTGGGCAACAGGGCCGGACATCGCCCCCACTACCGCAACTTTAATGTCGTCTGCCATAGCGGCATGCGAGATCGACAGTGCGACCATCCCCGCGATTAACGTCTTCGCGTTCCTTTTCATCTCTGAATCCCCATTCGTGATGTCATGTTTATATTTTGTTTTATTATGGTTAAAAAGCATTCTGTACTTTTTATGAACAACGCTATTTTTACCAGTGCCTTTAATGGTTTAGCGCAGTTTTTTGTCAAAAACCAGACTAAAATCTCTATTTTTCAGGCGATTAAGCAAAGATAATATTCTGAAATCAGGCGGAGATAAACAAATAAAAGCGCGGTTTGCAGCATAAAATAACGGTACAAAGCGCCGAATAAATCACTGCCCTTCAGGTTAAAATTCTGCTTATTTTTCGATCCATGTGTTTTCAAACTGCCCATCGCGCTGCCAAAAAACTAATCACCTGGTAAATGGGAAGAAAAAGAGAAAGCGCCTGAGCAAATAAATTGAGTACACTGGCCCTACTCTTTTTGATTTGGACAAGCAGCTAATGAAACTGACTATCGTGCGTCTGGTGACCTTTAGCGACCAGGATCGTATCGACCTGGGCAAGATCTGGCCGGAATATTCCCCTTCATCGCTGGCCGTCGATGAAAACCATCGCATCTATGCCACGCGTTTTAATGAACGTCTGCTGGCCGCCGTCCGCATAACGCTGAGCGGCACGGAAGGGGCGCTGGACTCCCTGCGCGTGCGCGACGTGACCCGTCGTCGCGGGGTCGGGCAGTATTTGATTGAAGAGGTGATCCGCGAAAACCCGAGCGTAACCTCCTGGTGGATGGCCGACGTGGGCGTAGAGGATCGCGGCGTGATGGCGGCGTTTATGCAGGCGTTAGGGTTTACGGCGCAGGCGAACGGGTGGGAGAAGCGCTAAAAGAAAGCCGGGTGGCGGCTGCGAGGTGCTCATTGTAGGCCCGGCAAGCGAAGCGCCACCGGGCAAAAGAGGGCTGAGCGGGCTGATGCCCTCACCCCGGCCCTCTCCCACGGGGCTGAGGGTTCCCCACAAAATAATACCTGCACAGACGGCCCCCTCTCCCTTGAGGGAGAGGGCTGGGGTGAGGGGGAACATACGGCTCTGGTGGTCATTCCGTTCACTTTATGTTCCTTGCTACTCTGTCACGACATGACCGGTGAACGTGCCAGGGTGGCTCAGTCGCCACCACCCTGGCGACCCGGGCTTCCGGCGGTAAATCGCCGCTTCGCGGTGCCTTCGGCATATTCCTTCCGGCTTATCGGGGACGGGCGGAGGTAACATCCCTGTAAAGCCCGCCCTCTCGGCGCATCCCTGCGCCTCGCCCCGGCCTACAGGAAACGCCTCAGCGATTTACAGCCGGACCGAGGCATCGCTGAAAGCCCTCAGTTATTCTGAGGCAACGTTATCGCTTTTGCTTTCAAATTACTGGGGATCCCTCAGCCCACGGGGAGAGGGAGAAAACATTAAAAAAGGCAACTTGCGTTGCCTTTTTACGTTTATTTTGCGTCAGTCGCCGTGCCGTTGGCATGCCAGTCAAACACGCCGAACTCGAAGCCCTTCAAATCGCCCTTCTCATCCCAGGACAGCGGCCCCATCACGGTTTCCACCGAGTTCGCTTTCAGCCAGGTGGCAATCTCCGCCGGATCGGCTGACTGGTTCAGGCCCGCTTGCAGAGACTGCAACGCTGCGTAGGTGGTCCAGACGAACGCACCACTTGGATCCTGTTTCTTCGCCTTGATGGCATCGACAACAGGTTTGTTCGCAGGCACCTGGTCGTAGTTCTTCGGTTTGGTCACCAGCAGCCCTTCAGCGGATTCACCCGCGATATTAGACAGGGAAACGTTCGCGACACCTTCTGGCCCCATGAACTGCGTCTTCAGACCCGCCGCACGCGCCTGGCGCAGGATCTGCCCCATTTCCGGGTGGTAGCCGCCGTAGTAAACGAAATCGATATTTTCTTTCTTCAGACGCGCGACCAGGGTCGAGAAGTCTTTCTCACCGGCGGTGATACCGTCAAAGAACACCACGTTGGCGTTCGCTTTTTTCAGGTTATCCTGCACCGCACGGGCCAGGCCTTCGCCGTACTGCTGTTTGTCATGAACAATCGCGATGCGCTGCGGCTTCACTTTTTCCACGATGTATTTCGCGGCGGTTGGCCCCTGATCGGAGTCCAGACCGGTGGTACGCAGGATCAGCTTATAGCCGCGCGCGGTCAGCTCTGGCGCCGTCGCGGCCGGCGTGATCATCAGAATGCCTTCGTCTTCGTAGATGTCAGACGCGGGCTGGGTGGAAGAGGAGCACAGGTGACCGATAACGTATTTGATCCCGTCGTTTACCACTTTGTTCGCCACCGCGACCGCCTGTTTCGGGTCACAGGCATCGTCATATTTTACGATTTGCAGCTTTTCGCCCTTGATGCCGCCCTTAGCATTAATGTCTGCAACCGCCTGTTCCGCGCCGGTAAATTCCTGGTCGCCGTACTGTGCTACCGGACCGGACATCGCGCCCACCACGGCCACTTTAATATCGGCCTGGGCCATAGTGCTGAGTGCCAACGCGATACATCCTGCCAGTAACGCTTTACCCTTCATGTTCATCCTGAGATTCCCCATTATTATGGTTATAACGATTGTTGTGATGTTGTTGTGTAGCGCTTTATTTCAGTTATAGGCGTGCTGTTCGCGCTTTTTCAGCATACTCTGCTAAAACATACCCCATTTTTATGATTTTGGAATAGCTAATTTGAAATGAAAATATGATAAGCCCAACTGTCATTTCAGCCGGGCTTTTGGCTTTATCGTGTCAGCGAGGCGGAAATAATATCCAGCGCTTTACGGAACTGCACTTCGGGGATGGTGAGCGGGTAGAGGAAGCGAATAACGTTGCCGTAAACGCCGCAGCTCAAAAGCAGCAGCCCTTCGTTCAACGCGCGCTCCTGAACCTGACGGGTAAATTCGGGCGACGGCTGTCCGGTTTGCGGATCGGTAAATTCTACCGCCACCATCGAGCCCTGCCCACGGATATCGGCGATATACGGACAGCCATCCTTCGCTTTATTCAGCACCTCGACCAGATGATGCCCGAGATGCGCCGCGCGGGTGCAGAGATCGTCCTCGTCAATCACATCCAGCACCGCATGGGCCGCCGCAATCGCCAGCGGGTTACCCGCGTAGGTGCCGCCCAACCCACCCGGCGCGGGCGCATCCATCACCTCCGCCCGGCCAGAGACGGCAGAGAGCGGCATCCCGCCCGCCAGGCTTTTCGCCATGGTGATCAGATCGGGCTTCACGCAGTGATTTTCCATGGAGAACAGCTTGCCGGTACGCGCGAAGCCGGTTTGCACTTCGTCGGCAATCAGTAAAATCCCGTGGGTATCGCACAGGGCACGCAGCGCCTGCATAAAATCAGCGGGCGCGACGTTGAACCCGCCCTCGCCCTGAACCGGTTCAATAATGATTGCCGCCACCTGATCGGGCGCGATATCGGCTTTGAAGATGCGCTCCAGGCTTTTTAGCGCTTCGGCGGTACTAACCCCGTGCAGGCTGTTGGGGAATTGCGCGTGGTACACCGAGCCGGGGAACGGGCCGAAGCCGAGCTTATAGGGCGCCACTTTGCCGGTCATCGCCATGGTCATAAAGGTACGGCCGTGGAACGCGCCGCCGAAGGTGATAAGGCCGGGACGTCTGGTGTACGCGCGGGCGATTTTCACCGCGTTTTCGACCGCTTCCGCCCCCGTTGAGAAGAAGGCGGTTTTGGCTGGCCCCTCTATGGGTACGCGCTGGTTGATGCGCTCGGCAAGCGCCACATAACCTTCATAGGGGACGATTTGATAAGCGGTATGGGTAAAGGCGTGAAGCTGTTTTTCGATGGCGGCGATAACTTTAGGATGTCGATGCCCGGTATTCAGCACGGCGATCCCGGCGGCAAAATCAATATACTCGTTACCTTCCACGTCCCACACCGTGGCGTTTTCGGCTTTATCGGCATAGAAGTTACACATGACGCCGATACCGCGCGGCGTCGCCTGTAAACGCCGGTCGTTCAGTTCGTTATTTTTCACCCTGTCACCCTCTGAAAGTCGCCTGCTTAGCGCATCAGTAAGTGTTTGCCAGGGGGAAGAAATTCGCCAGAGCGGGCGCTAAAAAAACAAAACCCCCGAATTTGCATTCGAGGGTTCTCGGTATACTTCGCGGAAATTACGCTTCGATAGCGGCGCGAAGTTTTTTCATGGCGTTTTTCTCAAGCTGACGCACACGTTCAGCGGAGACGCCGTAGCGGTCGGCCAGTTCCTGCAACGTGGACTTGTTATCTTCGTCCAGCCAGCGGGCACGAATAATATCCTGGCTACGCTCGTCGAGGCCTTCCATCGCGAAGGTCAGCTTGTTCGCCGCCTGGTCTTCCCAGTTATCCTCTTCAATGCCGTCAGCAAAGTTAGAGGTTTTGTCCTGTAGATACAGAACCGGGGCCATCGGCTGGCTGTCGGACGCGTCATCGTCGGCAGACATATCAAACGTCATGTCCTGCGCGGCCATACGGGATTCCATCTCGCGGACGTCTTTGCTGGAAACGCCCAGCTCGCGCGCCACCATTTCCACTTCATCCTGATTGAACCAGCCCAGACGCTGCTTGGTTTTACGCAGGTTGAAGAACAGTTTGCGCTGCGCTTTCGTCGTGGCGACTTTCACAATACGCCAGTTACGCAGGACGTATTCGTGAATTTCCGCTTTGATCCAGTGCACGGCGAAGGAGACGAGTCGCACACCCACTTCCGGGTTAAAGCGACGTACCGCCTTCATCAGGCCAATGTTACCTTCCTGAATCAGGTCCGCCTGCGGCAGGCCGTAGCCCGCATAATTACGAGCAACGTGAACAACAAAGCGCAGGTGAGACAGGATCAGCGTTTTAGCTGCTTCCAGATCGCCCTGGTAATGCAGCTTTTCAGCAAGCTCCTTTTCTTCCTCAGCCGTTAACATCGGCCAGGTGTTCGCAGCCCGGATGTAAGATTCCAGGTTACCAACAGGGGCTAAAGCTAAAGTTTGCATTTCTTTGGTCATTCATTCCTCTCAATGTTTCTTCTGGTCCAGGTTGTCCCCGTCAGGCAACAACCATGCCAAAGCGTTTGAGCAACGAGATTAGCATTCACTCTTTTATCAGACAGTGATTTTATCCACAAGTTCCAGGTGCAACAGTGAATAAATTACGCACAAAATGTGACATGAAGATGATTACAGGGGAAGTGACAACAGGGACGCTTTCCCTGCAAGCGAACATCTCGGTGCAGGGAAAGATTATATCACGCTTTTATTAGTCGGGAGTAAAGTGGCGTAAATGTTGAACCGTTGCCAGCCATGCCGCCACCCAGCCGATCATGGAGCACACCAGCAGCAACAGCAGGCACTCATCGAACCCTAAGCCACTGATATCAAACTTAGTTCCGAAAACCTGCGCCACTTCAGTCACGGCAGACGACAGCCGCATCACCAAAATTTCTGACAATATCAATGAAAGAAATGCACCAGAAAAACCTAATAACGCGCCGCCGTAAAGGAATGGGCGGAGGATGAAACCATCCGTTGCGCCAATCAGTTTCTGCACGTTGATGGTATCGCGACGGGCGAAGATGCTCAGGCGCACGCTATTACCGATGACGAGGAACACCGCCGCCACCATCAGCACGCCGATCATCGCCGACACGCGTCCTACCAGCCCGGTCAGGGCGGCAAGACGGGCAAACCAGCTGTCGTCCATGCGCACTTCATCAATCCCGTTAATGCGGGTAATGCGGTCGCGCAGGGTGTTGAGCGAATCCGTGCCCTGGAAATCGAGTTTCGGGATCACCACCGCCACCGCGGGCAGCGGGTTCTCTTCAAGCATATCCAGCGCGCCGCCGAATCCGGACCAGTTGCGGAACTCACCCAGCGCTTCATCGCGGGAAAGATAGTTCACCTTCTCCACGCCCTGCTCGGCCTGAATCTGCCCCACCACCTGAGCCGCCGCGTTATCGTCGAGGGCTTTATCCAGATAAACGGTGATCTGCGGCGACGGATAGTACTGGGACGCCGCCTGGTTTACGTTTTTGTAAACCATGTAGCAGACGCTGGGCAGCGTCAGGGAGATGGCAATCACCATCACCGTCAGGAACGTCGCCAGCGGTTTGCTTTTCAGATCCTGCAACGCGCCCTGGAAGGCGTACCGCACCTGCTCGTTAAAGACGTTGGTTTTGCGGGAGTTCGGTTTCGGTGCCGCTTTGGCACGCTTAGGCGCATTGCGATTGCCGTCCCCGCCGCCCTGAGGCTTGCGGAAACGGTCAAACCGGTTGCTGAACTGCCGAATCTGGTTCATTGCATCACGCTTATTCACCGTGGCCTCCGTGCAAATGCCCGTCGCTCAGGGTCAGCATGCGGTACGAACGGCGGGAGATCAGCCCCATGTCGTGCGTCGCCATCAGTACCGTGACCCCCACGCGGTTAAATTCCTCAAACAGACGCAGGATCCCTTCAGAGAGGGCATCGTCCAGGTTACCGGTCGGTTCATCCGCCAGCAAAACGGCAGGCTTGTTCACTACCGCGCGGGCGATACCCACGCGCTGCTGCTCACCGCCGGAGAGCTGGATCGGGAAGTTCTTCGCTTTGTCCAGCAGCCCGACCTTATCCAGCGCCGCCGAAACACGACGGCGGATATCATCGTAACTGGCGCCAGCAATAATCAGCGGGATCGCGACGTTATCGAAAACCGTGCGATCCATCAGCAGGTGGTGATCCTGGAAAATCATGCCAATCTGACGACGCAGGAACGGCACTTCACGGTTCTTAAGACGGCTAATTTCATGGCCGCTGAACCAGATTTTCCCGGCGCTTGGCCGCTCGATCCCACAGATCAGCTTGAGCAGGGTACTTTTCCCCGCGCCGGAATGGCCGGTCAGGAATGCCATCTCGCCTGGCTGGAGGTGGAATGTCACCCCCTGTAGCGCTTGTCTCCCGCCGAGATAGGCCTTGCTGACGTGTTCAAAGCGAATCATTGTTAGTCCTCTCGGGCAAATAGTGCCTCAATAAAGTCGTCCGCTTTAAACGGACGTAAATCCTCAATACGCTCGCCCACACCGATGTAACGGATAGGAATGCCGAACTGGTCGGCCACGGAGAAGATCACCCCGCCTTTCGCGGTCCCGTCCAGCTTGGTCAGCGCGATCCCGGTCAGTCCTACCGCTTCATGGAACAGTTTCGCCTGGCTGATGGCGTTCTGTCCGGTGCTGGCGTCGATAGTCAGCATAATTTCATGCGGTGCATCTTCGTCCAGCTTCTTCATGACGCGAACGATTTTCTTCAGCTCTTCCATCAGGTGCGATTTGTTCTGCAAACGCCCTGCGGTATCCGCAATCAGCACGTCCACGTTACGCGACTTCGCCGCCTGGATGGCATCGAAAATCACGGACGCGGAATCCGCGCCGGTGTGCTGAGCAATAACCGGAATATTGTTGCGCTGGCCCCACACCTGAAGCTGTTCCACCGCTGCCGCACGGAAGGTATCGCCCGCCGCCAGCATCACCGATTTGCCCTGCTGCTCAAACTGGCGCGCCAGCTTGCCGATGGTGGTGGTTTTGCCCACGCCGTTGACGCCAACCATCAGGATAACAAACGGCATTTTTCCTTCAATATTAAGCGGTTCGTCAACTTTTGCGAGAATTTCACCCATCTCGTCTTTCAGCAGGCCGTACAGCGCCTCGGCGTCACGCAGCTGTTTGCGGCTCGCCCCTTCGGTCAGGTTGGCGATGATCTTCCGGGTGGTTTCCACGCCCACGTCCGCAATCAGCAGTTGCTCTTCCAGCTCCTCAAACAGATCGTCGTCGATCTTTTTGCCGCGGAACAGACTGATAAATCCGGAACCTAAATTTTCTTTGGTTTTGAGCAGGCTGCGCTTCAGGCGCGCGAAGAAACCTTCTTTAGTCGGTTTTTCTTGCTCCTGAACGATCTCTTCTTCGGCCTGCGCTTCCACCGGCACGACGATGACCGCTTCTTCAGCCGCTTCCGCCGCCAGCGCCTGGGCTTCCAGCTCTTCGTCGGTCAGCTCTGGCTCAAGGGCCGCTTCTTCTTCCACCGCCTCAACAATTTCAACGGTTTCCGCTTCGGCCTGCCACTCTTCGGCAGAAACCTCTTCAGCTTTCACCTCTTCCGGCAGCGGCAGCTCTTCGTGTTCGATAGTGGCCTGCGGCGCTTCGTTAAGGGTTTCAACGATAACCGGCTCTGGTTTTTCGCTCTCCTGAACCTGTTCAGTAACCTCAACCACCTCTTCGGCAAAGGATTCAATCTCTTCTTTGCTGTGGGCTGGCTCTTCCGCTTCGACAACCGCAGCGGTTTCGACAGGCGTTTCAGGCTGTGACGGCTCTTCTACAACCTGCTGTTCCTCGGTTTTCTGTTCTGTTTCTTGCTCTTTTTCACCGAAACCCAACCAGGAAAAGAAGCCACGTTTTTTTTGTTTTGCCATCTGCGACTACACTCCTCGCGGCGCTATATACAGGGAAGCTAAAAAAATGATGAAATAGTCTAACACTTTACTTAATTGACATCACCGCCCGCAATCGCAGGGCAATGGTTAACAGAGCTTTCCTGAGATGAAGAAACCCACCCGCGCCCCGGCCGGTCAAATTCGCATTATCGGCGGTCAGTGGCGAGGCCGGAAATTACCGGTGCCGGACAGCCCCGGTTTACGCCCCACCACGGACCGCGTTCGCGAGACGCTGTTTAACTGGCTCGCCCCGTCTATGGTAGACGCCAACTGCCTGGACTGCTTCGCCGGAAGCGGTGCATTGGGGCTGGAAGCGCTGTCGCGTTATGCCGCCAGCGCCACGCTGCTGGAGATGGAGCGCGGCGTCGCGCAGACGTTGCAGCAAAATCTGGCTACGCTGAAGGCAACCAACGCGAAAGTGGTGAATACCAACACGCTGAGCTTCCTCGCCCAACAGGGGACGCCCTTCAACGTGGTGTTTGTTGACCCGCCGTTCCGTAAAGGGCTGCTGGAAGAGACATTATCGTTGCTGGAAAAAAATGGCTGGCTGGCAGACGACGCGCTGATTTACGTTGAAAGCGAAGTGGAAAATGGCCTGCCGCCCGTTCCCGTTCACTGGGATCTGCACCGCGAGAAGGTCGCCGGCCAGGTGGCTTATCGTCTGTATCACCGTCAGGCACAAGGAGGATCCGATGCCAGTACTGATTAACGTAGGGCGCGTGCTGATGCTGGGCGTCTGGGCATTTTTGATTTTGAATCTGGTGCACCCGTTCCCGCGTCCGCTGAATATCTTTATTAACGTGGCGCTGATTTTTACCGCGTTCATGCATGCCTTGCAGATGGTGATGCTGAAAAACGGTCTGCCGAAAGATGGCCCACCGATGACCGGCTGGCAGCAGCTGCGGGTGTTTATTTTCGGCGTGTTTGAGCTGCTGGTGTGGATGAAGAAGTTTAAGGCGCAGGTGAAGAAGTAGGCCCCTCACCCTAACCCTCTCCCAAGGGGAGAGGGGACGATTACACCCTCTCCCCTTGGGAGAGGGCCGGGGTGAGGGGAAAATTACAGCTCCGGTTCAAATCCTTCAAACCGCGACCCTTTGTAACTCAGCGTGCCTTTCTCCCCCACCGTCAGCTGGTGGTACTGCTGCGCCTCCAGGCGGAAGGTCATCTCCAGCCCGCCGGTTTCCGGCTTAAAGCTCGCTTCATAGCGCATCGTTGTGCCCGCTGGCGTCACCTGCTGCTGGCGGGAGCGGCGGTCGTTAAGCGGCTTCTCACGCTTGTTCGTCACCACCACGCGCTTTTGCATCAGCGGCGCGGCGTCATTGTCGGCCTTCTCACGGCGCTGCTGCACGAAGCGAAACGAGGCGGCAATGACGATAATCGCCACCACGATAATGAAAAACAGCGGCATCTTGCTCATTGAAAAATCCCATCAGATTATGCGGAATTCAGGATACCTCGCCTGCCCCGGCATTGCCAAACGCCCGCTCGCGTCACTACACTGGATCAGGAACTGATCATTCAGCCTCAACAGTTACAGGGAGTTAATATGCTTTGGTCATTTATCGCTGTCTGTTTTTCCGCATGGCTTTACGTCGATGCGTCTTACCGTGGCCCAGCCTGGCAGCGCTGGTTGTTTAAACCCGTCACGCTATTACTCCTGCTGTTGCTTGCCTGGCAGGCCCCGATGTTTAACGCCGTTAGCTATCTTGTCCTCGCGGGGCTGTGTGCTTCCCTGATTGGCGATGCCTTAACCCTGCTGCCGCGCCAGCGCCTGCTGTACGCCGTGGGGGCGTTCTTCCTGTCGCATCTGCTCTATACCATCTACTTTGCCAGCCAGATGACGCTCTCCTTCTTCTGGCCGCTGCCGCTGGTGCTGCTGGTGATTGGCGCCCTGCTGATCGCGGTGATCTGGTCGCGTCTGGAAGAGATGCGTCTCCCGGTCTGTACGTTTATCGCCATGACGCTGGTGATGGTGTGGCTGGCGGGCGAGCTGTGGTTCTTCCGTCCGACCGCTCCGGCAATGTCTGCGTTCTTTGGTGCCGCACTGTTGCTGTTGGGCAATATCGTCTGGCTGGGCAGCCACTATCGCCGCCGCTTCCGTGCGGATAATGCGATTTCCGCCGCCTGTTACTTTGCCGGACACTTCCTGATTGTACGTTCGCTGTATATCTAAATAACGCTTGACTCTGGAGTCGACTCCAGAGTGTATGCTGCGGTTAATGAGAAAATTATCATTACCGGAGACTGCCATGTCGACTCCAGAAATACCTAAAAAAGTTCCCCAATTCTCGGCACTTAAGCTCAGCCCGGTTCCGCCAAAAGAGGACTGCTGCGGCGAGGGCGCGTGCGAAACCCGGACCGAAGCGCTGCCTGAAAACGGCAATCACTATAGCTGGGTGGTCAACGGCATGGACTGCGCGGCCTGCGCCCGCAAAGTGGAAAATGCGGTGAAGCAGGTGCCGGGTGTGAAACACGTTCAGGTGCTGTTCGCTACCGAAAAGCTGCTGGTCAGCGCCGAAAACGACGTCAGCAGACAGGTTGAAGCCGCCGTCAGCAAAGCGGGTTATACCCTGCGCAGCGAAACGGCGCCCGCAGAAAAAACGTCCCCGCTAAAAGAAAATCTGCCGCTCATTACCCTCATCATCATGATGGCCCTGAGCTGGGGGCTGGAGCAAATCAACCACCCGTTCGGCAACCTGGCGTTTATCGCCACCACGCTGGTTGGCCTGTTCCCTATTGCGCGTCAGGCGCTGCGTCTGATGAGAAGCGGCAGCTGGTTTGCCATCGAAACGCTGATGAGCGTGGCGGCTATCGGGGCGCTGTTTATTGGCGCGACGGCCGAAGCGGCGATTGTGCTGCTGCTGTTCTTAATTGGCGAACGCCTTGAGGGCTGGGCGGCGAGCCGGGCGCGTAAAGGGGTGAGCGCGCTGATGGCGCTGAAGCCGGAAACCGCCACGCGGGTTATTCGTGGTCAGCGTGAAACGGTCGCCATCAATACCCTGCGCCCGGGCGACGTGATTGAAGTGCCCGCAGGCGGACGTCTGCCAGCCGATGGGGCCCTCATTACCGCCACCGCGAGCTTTGACGAAAGCGCCCTGACCGGGGAATCCATCCCGGTAGCGCGCGCGGCAGGTGAAAAGGTGCCTGCGGGCGCCACCAGCGTCGACCGACTGGTGCTGCTGACGGTCCTTTCCGAACCGGGCGACAGCGCCATCGACCGCATCCTCAGGCTGATAGAAGAAGCCGAGGAGCGCCGCGCGCCGGTAGAACGCTTTATCGATCGCTTCAGCCGGATTTACACCCCCGCCATCATGCTGGTGGCGCTGCTGGTCACCGTCGTCCCGCCGCTGTTCTTCGGCGCGCCGTGGGAGGGCTGGATTTACAAAGGGCTGACGCTGCTGCTGATCGGCTGTCCGTGTGCGCTGGTGATCTCCACCCCGGCGGCGATTACCTCAGGGCTGGCGGCGGCGGCACGTCGCGGGGCGCTGATTAAGGGCGGCGCGGCGCTGGAACAGCTGAGCCAGGTTCAGCACATCGCCTTCGATAAAACCGGCACGCTGACCGTCGGCAAGCCGCAGGTGACCGGCGTGTATCCGCAGGACATCAGTGAAGACGCCCTGCTGACGCTGGCCGCTGCCGTGGAGCAGGGCTCCACCCACCCTCTGGCGCAGGCGATTGTGCGTGAAGCGAAGGGGCGCGGGCTGACCATCCCTCCGGCAACCGCCCAGCGAGCGCTGGTCGGGTCAGGGATTGAGGCTGTGGTCGAAGGCAAAAAAGTGCTGATCGCCGCGGCAGGCGCGTTCCCGAATCCACAGGTTGAGGCATTAGAGCAGGCCGGGCAGACGGTCGTTGCCGTGATGCAGGACGGTGTACCGATGGGCATGCTGGCGCTGCGCGACACCCTGCGTGACGATGCGAAAGACGCCGTCGACGCGCTGCACAGGCTGGGGGTACAGGGCGTGATCCTGACCGGTGATAACCCGCGTGCGGCGGCGGCGATTGCCGGCGAGCTGGGGCTGGAGTTTAAGGCCGGATTGTTGCCTGCGGATAAAGTCAGCGCGGTAACCGAGCTGAACGGTCATGCCCCGCTGGCGATGGTCGGGGACGGGATAAACGATGCCCCGGCAATGAAGGCTTCCACCATCGGCATTGCGATGGGCAGCGGCACCGATGTGGCGCTGGAGACGGCGGATGCGGCGCTGACCCACAACCGCCTGACCGGGCTGGCGCAGATGATTAGCCTGGCGCGGGCGACGCGCGCCAACATCCGCCAGAACATTGGGATTGCGCTGGGGCTGAAGGGGATATTCCTCGTCACCACGCTGCTCGGCATGACCGGCCTGTGGCTGGCGGTGCTGGCGGATACGGGGGCGACGGTGCTGGTTACGGCGAACGCGTTGCGGCTGTTGCGCCGTCGGTAAAAATGCCCGGTGGCGGCTACGCCTTACCGGGCCTACAACATCTCCGAACCGTAACCGTAGGCCGGGTAAGGCGTAGCCGCCACCCGGCATAAAACGGCGTCACTGCATCCCTAGCACCCCCGGCAACCACAATGATATCGCCGGGATGTACGTCACCATCCCCAGCACCACCAGCAACATACCGTAAAACGGCAGCATCGCCCGCACCACGTGCTCGATCTTCTGCTTACTCACCGCGCTCGCCACGAACAGCACCGACCCGACCGGCGGCGTGATCAGCCCAATCCCCAGGTTCACCATCATGATCATCCCGAAATGCACCGGATCGATCCCCAGCGAGTTGGTCACCGGCAGCAGCACCGGGGTCAGGATCAGGATGATCGGCGCCATGTCCATCAGCGTGCCAATCAGCAGCAGCATGATGTTGAGGTACATCAGGATCACGTATTTGTTATCGGACAGCGACGTGAAGAATTCGGTGATGCGCATCGGCAGCTGCATGTAGGTCATTACCGCGCCAAACGCCGCGGCAAAGCCAATCAAAATCATCACGATGGTGACGGTTTTCACCGTGCGGCACATCAGCTTCGGCAGTTCATTCCACTTGTAATCGCGGTAAATGAACATGGTGACGAAGAACGCCCACAGGCAGGCCACGGCGGCAGATTCGGTCGCCGTGAATATCCCGGACAAGATCCCGCCGAGGATAATCACCACCGTCATCAGCCCCCACAGAGCATCTAGCATGATTTTCAGCGCCTGCCTGAACGGGATTTTGTCCCCTTTCGGATAGCCGCGCTTGCGGGCGAAGCACAGGCAGAGCACCATCAGGCTCACGCCCAGCAGCAGGCCCGGCAGCACGCCCGCGATAAACAGCGTGGCGATGGAGACCGTTCCCCCTGCCGCCAGGGAGTAAATCACCGAGTTGTGGCTGGGCGGGATCAGGATCGCCTGCACCGACCCGCTGGCCGTCACCGCCGCCGCGTATTCGCGCGGATAGCCCTTCTTCTCCATCTCCGGGATCATCACGCTGCCGATAGACGCCGTATCCGCCACCGACGAGCCGGAAATCGCGCCGAAGAACGTTGATGCCACGATGTTCACCAGCGACAGCCCGCCGCGAATAAAGCCGACAAAAACGTACGCGAAGTTGACCAGCCGTCGGGCAATGCCCCCTTCCGCCATGATCGCCCCGGCAAGAATGAAGAACGGGATCGCCAGCAGGGTAAATTTATTCACCCCGCTGGTGATCTGGATCATCAGCGCCTCCAGCGGCAGGTCAATCCACAGCGCGCCCGCCACGGCGCTTAAGCCGACGGCGAAGGCCACCGGCATCCCCAGCGCCAGCAAAATGGCGAGGGTGAATAACAAAACAAACGCATCCATTGTTCACCCCTTAACTGTGATTGCCGATCAGCACGACCGGACGGTTTTCCTGCGAGCCAAACAGCAGGCGTTCAAGCACAAACAGGATCAAAATGGCCGATCCGACAGGTAGCGGCAGATAGCTTTCGCCGGAGGTCAGAAGCGGAAACTCCGCCACCGGCTGCTCCCACAGCTCGACGCACAGCCAGTAGCTGTACCAGCACATCAGGCCTGAAATCAGCAGCATCAGCAGATCCACCATCCGCGCGCACACTCTTTGCAGCGACGCGGGCAGGCGGTCGGTGAGCATGTTGACCGCAATATGCGACCCGGCGCGGTAGCTCACCGCCGCGCCGATAAAGGTAAACGTCACCATGCAGATAATGGCGATCGGCTCCGGCCAGGATTCGCCGCGATTAAGCACGTAGCGTGAAAAAATGCCGATGGGGATGACAATCGTCATCACCAACAGCGAAATACCTGCCACCGCCATGGCGAACAGGTACAGACGGTCCATCCACTTCAGGTAGAGTTCGGACATACGTACTCCGGTTTACTGGACGTCAGCGATGGCTTTCATCAGATCCTGATGCTTATCGCCATACTGCGCGCGCACCGGCTCTGTCGCCTTGATAAACACCGTTTTATCGATGTCGTGGAACTGCACCCCGCCGGCCTTCATTTTCGCCAGCGCCTGGTCGTTATACGCATTCCACAGCTTGCGCTGCTCGAACTGCGCTTCGCGGGCCAGCACCAGGATCTTTTGCTGTTCGTCAGCGCTGAGCTTGTCCCATTTCACTTTGGAATAGAGCAGCATTTCCGGGGTGATGAAGTGGCCGCTCAGCGTGTAGTTTTTGGCGACCGGCATATAGTTGTGGGCGATAAAGGTTGGCGGGTTGTTCTCCGCGCCGTCGATCACCCCGGTCTGCATGCCGCTGTAAACCTCGCTGACGCCCATCGCCACCGAGTTCGCCCCCATCGCTTTCAGCGTGGCCAGCGCCACCGGGCTGCCCTGCACGCGGATTTTCTTCCCTTTCAGATCGTCCGGTTTGACGATCGGCTCTTTGGTGATCAGGTTACGGGTGCCGGAATCCATCCAGCCAAGGAAGACCAGACGCGATTTCGGGTTGGCGGTGAGTTTGTCGCCGATCTGCTTGCCGATATCCCCGTCGATCACCTTGTGCATGTGGTCTTCATCGCGGAATACGTAGGGCAGCGTAAACACTTCGATATCCGGCAGAATGGCAGCCACCGGCGCCATAGAGACGCGGATCATGTCGATCGCCCCCATCTGCGCCTGCTCAATCATCTGCTTTTCATCCCCCAGCACGCCGCCGGGGAAGACCTTAATCTCCAGCTTGCCATCGGTTTGTTGTTTGAGTTTTTCACCCATGTGCTGAACCGCCACCACGTTCGGGTAGCCTTCGGGATGCACATCGGCGGCTTTGATGGTCTGGGCAGAAACGGAGCAGGCAAAAGCAGACAGGCACAGCGCGGCCAGTAACGGCTTGAGGGTCGTTTTCATTGAGTCAACTCCAGGGTAGTGAGATAAGCGTTAAAACGATGTTTTAGTTTTTGACGCTTAAAAATTAGACTACGGCTGGAAAAGGGAGGGTGAAGCGCCTCACAAAAGCGCGAAATTTTGAAACGATGGTTCGAAATTGTGATGGTTACTTGTCGGGTGGCGGCTGCGCCTTACCCGACCTACTACACCCGTAGGCCCGTGCAAGCGAAGCGCCGCCGGGCATCAGGCCGCACTTACCCCTTACGAATCAAATACCGGTACGGCAAGGTCTCGGTTTGCTGCGCCACCAGTTCATGTTCCATAAAGGTACAAAAGCCGGGGATATCACGGGTGGTAGCCGGGTCATCGGCGACGATCAGCAGCGTTTCGCCACTCTGCATGTTACGGACGGTTTTACGCACCATCATTACCGGCTCCGGGCAACGGAGGCCCTGAGCATCAAGCGTGTGGTCTGGGCTGGAAAACAGGTCGGTCATTTTCTTCTCGTTCAGGTAAAAACGGCTGTAGTTTACGCCCCGCTATCGCCAATGCAAACCAGGTTAACGATTGCGTGAAAATTAGCCATTGCAAAGTGTCGTCAAAGCAGTATCATGCGGCGGCTTTATTGGGTTCCCTCACCCCAAATATTAATCAAAAAGGTACAATATGAACTCCTTTACACAATCGCAGCGCGTCAAGGCGTTGTTCTGGCTTTCGCTATTTCATCTGCTGGTGATCATCTCCAGTAACTATCTGGTACAGCTCCCCATCTCCATTTTTGGTTTCCATACCACCTGGGGCGCGTTCAGTTTCCCGTTTATTTTCCTTGCGACGGATTTAACCGTGCGTATTTTTGGCGCACCGCTGGCGCGGCGGATTATTTTTGCGGTGATGATCCCGGCACTGTTTGTCTCCTACGCCATCTCCTCGCTGTTTTACATGGGCAGCTGGCAGGGCTTCGAAGCGCTGACGCACTTCAACCTGTTCGTCGCGCGTATTGCCACCGCCAGCTTTATGGCTTATGCCCTGGGGCAGATCCTCGATGTCCACGTGTTTAACCGCCTGCGTCAAAACCATCGCTGGTGGATGGCACCAACGGCCTCCACGCTGTTCGGTAACGTGAGCGATACGCTGGCCTTCTTCTTCATCGCCTTCTGGCGCAGCCCGGACGCCTTCATGGCAGAACACTGGATGGAAATCGCTCTGGTGGACTACGCCTTTAAGGTGCTTATCAGCCTGGTCTTCTTCCTGCCGATGTACGGCGTACTGTTGAATATGCTGCTGAAAAGGCTGGCAGATAAATCTGAAATCTCCGCATTGCAGGCAGGTTAAGGGTTCGCTTTATCAGTTGTGATAAGATGAACGAATGAGCCGTTATGGCCGTTTATCGAAAGGAAGAAGTCAATGCGCAATCTGGTTAAATATGTCGGGATTGGCCTGCTGGTTGTTGGCCTTGCAGCCTGTGATAACAGCGACACCAAAACGCCTGCTCAGGGCGCGTCAGCAGAAAGCAACGCCACTGGTCAGCCGGTGAGCCTGATGGATGGCAAACTCAGTTTCTCTCTGCCCGCGGACATGACCGACCAGAGCGGTAAGCTGGGCACCCAGGCGAACAATATGCACGTCTATTCCGATGCCACCGGCCAAAAAGCGGTGATTGTGATCGTCGGTGACGATACCAGCGAAGATCTTGGCGTGCTGGCTAAACGCCTGGAAGATCAGCAGCGCAGCCGCGACCCGCAGCTTCAGGTGGTCACCAACAAGTCTGTTGAACTGAAAGGCCACACGCTGCAACAGCTGGACAGCATCATCTCTGCCAAAGGCCAGACCGCCTACTCCTCCGTGGTGCTCGGCAAGGTGGACAATAAACTGCTGACCATGCAGATCACCCTGCCGGCAGACAATCAGCAGAAAGCGCAGACCGCCGCTGAAAATATCATTAACACCCTCGTGATCCAGTAATCGTTCACCAGGATGCAGTGGCCTCCGTCGCTTGCGCCGGGGGCCATTTTTTTGCCACGACTTTCAGACTAACACGCCAGACGAAGCCCATCCGGCGCACTACAATTAACACGCCCCCCGGAAAAAGGAATTCTTATGACTGCCAGCCCGCCCGACAAAGCCGGACTTCATATTTTATTAAAACTTGCCTGCCTGGTGGTTATCCTTGCGGGTATCCACGCGGCGGCGGATATCATTGTTCAGCTTCTGCTGGCGCTGTTTTTCGCCATTGTGCTCAACCCGCTGGTGACATGGTTTTTACGCCGGGGCATCAGCCGCCCGGTCGCGATTACCATTGTGGTGATGGTGATGCTGGTTGTCCTGACGGCGCTGTTCGGCGTGCTCGCCGCCTCGCTGAGCGAATTTTCCACCATGCTGCCGCAGTACAATAAAGAGCTGACGCGCAAGCTGGTCGATCTTCAGCGCATGTTGCCGTTCGTGAATCTGCATATCTCACCGGAACGGATGCTGCGTCGGATGGATTCCGAGAAGGTGATGACCTACGCCACCACGTTGATGACCGGGCTTTCCGGGGCAATGGCCAGCATTCTGCTGCTGGTGATGACGGTGGTGTTTATGTTGTTCGAAGTACGCCACGTGCCGTATAAACTGCGTTTTGCCCTGAACAATCCTCAGATCCACATTGCCGGCTTGCACCGTGCGCTGAAGGGCGTATCCAAATATCTGGCGCTGAAAACGCTGTTAAGCCTGTGGACCGGCGTGATCGTCTGGCTGGGGCTGGTACTGCTGGACGTGCAGTTCGCGCTGATGTGGGGCGTGCTGGCCTTTTTACTAAACTACGTACCCAATATCGGCGCGGTGCTTTCCGCCGTTCCGCCGATGATCCAGGCGTTCCTGTTTAACGGTTTTTATGAGTGCATGCTGGTAGGGGCGCTGTTCCTTGTCGTGCATATGGTGCTGGGTAACATTCTCGAGCCGCGCATGATGGGCCACCGTCTGGGCATGTCGACGATGGTGGTGTTTTTATCGTTACTGATCTGGGGATGGCTGCTGGGTCCGGTGGGCATGCTGCTCTCCGTGCCGCTCACCAGCGTCTGTAAAATCTGGATGGAAACCACGAAAGGAGGCAGTAAACTCGCCATTCTTCTGGGTCCGGGTCGGCCAAAAAGCCGTTTGCCGGGATAACCGGGTGGAAAGGGTCAAAAGTGACGTTTATTCGCCAGCGCGACGACAACATTGTACGATGTGCGCAGCAAATCGCGCTGGCGAAGAAAAAGTCACAGAAACAGGTTTATCGCGGACGCGCGTAGATGAAATTTACACTTACCCTTATCGACTGGCAGGCAAGAGCGCCAGGACTCAGCGATGCCGACGAATGGCAGGCATGGTCACGCCGGTCTGACGCCATCGATCCCGCTGCACCGCTGGCGAAACTGACCGATCTGCCGATGATGACCGCCCGCCGCCTGAATTCAGGCAGCAGGCTGGCCGTCGATCTTGGCCTGATGATGCTGCGCAAACACCGCATCGATGCCGTCGTCTACAGCAGCCGTCATGGGGAGCTGGAGCGCAATTTCCGTATTCTCCAGGCCCTGGCGGCAGAACAGCCCGTTTCCCCCACCGATTTTGCCATGTCGGTACACAACTCGGCGGTCGGCAATCTCACTATCGCCGCGCGTCAGCCTGTTGTCTCTTCGTCGGTTTCCGCCGGTATGGATACCTTCCAGCAGAGCTTGTGCGACGTGCTGAGCCTGCTGCATGCGGGCTACTCCCGCGTGTTGCTGGTGGATTTCGACGGTCTGCTGCCTGATTTTTATCACGCCGGGCTGCCGCCGCAGATGCCCGTCTGGCCCTACGCGCTGGCGCTGGTGATTGAGGCGGGAAATACGCTCAGCTGTGAAACGCACGTCAACCGCACGCCTGAAGAGCCCGCGCTGCCGCAAAGCCTCCAGTTCCTGCGCCATTACCTGCGGGACGAGCGCCAGTTTACCCTGCCGGGCGAGCGCCTGCTGTGGCAATGGACGCGCCAATGAGAGGGTTACGTTCCCGCCTCGATCGGGTATGGCGGATGCTGATGACCGGATTGTGCTTCGTCCTGTTCGGCCTCGGCGGGCTGACGCTGTCGCTGGTGTGGTTTAACCTGCTGCTGATTTTCCAGCGCGACCGCACTCAACGTCGCCGCCTGGCACGCCGCACTATTTCTGCCAGTTTTCGCCTGTTCCTCGCGGTGGTACGCGGTGCAGGGGTACTGGATTACCGTTTCAACAACCTGGACGTTCTGCGCGCCGAGCGGGGCTGTCTGGTGATTGCGAATCATCCCTCGCTGCTGGACTACGTTCTGCTGGCGTCGGTGATGAACGAAACCGACTGTCTGGTGAAAAGCGCGTTGCTGCGTAACCCGTTCGTCAGCGGCGTGATCCGCGCGGCTGACTATCTGATTAACAGCGAAGCCGACACGCTGCTTGCCGCAAGCCAGCAGCGTCTGGCCCAGGGCGATACCCTGCTTATCTTCCCTGAAGGCACCCGCACCCGGGTGGGGGAAGCCATGACCCTGCAACGTGGGGCGGCGAATATCGCCGTTCGCTGCAACAGCGCCGTGCGCGTGGTGGTGATCCACTGTAGCGAACGGATGCTTGATAAACAGAGCAGCTGGTATAACGTGCCCCCCAACAAACCTGTTTTCACCGTGGATGTTCGCGAACGCATCAACATTCATGATTTTTATGATGCGAGTCAGCACGAACCCGCGCTGGCAGCAAGGCAGTTAAACCGGCATATGCAGCATCAGTTAATAACCGGTCTTCAATCTTTGTCAGGAACGAAAGATGCAAGCGCTCTATCTTGAAATTAAGAATCTCATTATCTCTACGCTGAATCTGGAAGAACTTACCCCAGAGGATATTGATACAGACGCCGCGCTCTTTGGCGACGGCCTCGGTCTGGACTCAATCGACGCCCTTGAGCTGGGTCTGGCGGTAAAAAATCAGTACGGCGTAGTGCTTTCTGCCGAAAGTGACGAGATGCGTCAGCACTTCTATTCCGTTGCCACGCTCGCGGCTTTTATCCATCAACAACGCGCCTGAGAATGACCGCTATGACAGAACAACAAACGATTTATCAGGAAGTCTCTGCGCTTCTTATTACGCTGTTTGAAATCGCCCCGGAGGATATTACCCCTGAGGCACGTCTTTACGAGGATCTGGATCTCGACAGCATTGATGCCGTCGATATGGTGGTGCACCTGCAAAAGAAAACGGGCCATAAAATCAAGCCCGAAACCTTCAAAGCGGTGCGCACGGTGCAGGACGTCGTGGACGTTGTGGAACAGCTTCAGCGCGACGCGTAACGTGCGTTCGATTCCAGTTCTTCCCGCCCTGACGGGGCTGATGCTGCTGGCATGGCCGTTTTTGATCGGCTTCGGGCTGGCGAATAATAGCCTGCACGGGATACTGCCCGTGATGGCGCTGGTGCTGCTGTTGCGCGTCTGCCAGGCCCGTCGGCAGGGCGGCCCCCTGCGTTATCTGTTCGTGAGCGTGGCGCTGGCTGGCATAGCGCTTTGCGCGGCGAGCTACGTCCTGCACGCTCACCAGTGGGTGCTGTTATATCCGGTGGTGGTGAATCTGGTGATGCTGGTGGTGTTTGGCGGTTCGCTGTGGACGGCAATGCCTGTCGTTGAACGGCTGGCGCGCCTGCGTGAACCGGATCTCTCCCCCGTCGGGGTACGTTACACGCGCCGGGTTACCCAGGTCTGGTGCGGCTTTTTTATTATCAACGGGGCGATCGCGCTGTTTACCGTATTACACGCCGATATCCGTCTGTGGACGCTGTGGAATGGGATGATTGCCTATCTCCTGATGGGCACGCTGATGGCTGGCGAGTGGCTGGTGCGACAACGGGTGATGAAAAACGATGCTTAACCCTCTTCCGCTTAGCCAGTGGCTCAGTGCGCCCCGCCCTGACAACACCCCTGTCGCCTGGCAGGACGACCGCCTCTGGACGCTTGGCGATCTGCGCCACGACGTCACTCAGCTGGTCGACACGCTGCGTCGTGAAGATGGCGAACGCTGGGCGTTGTGCATCGAAAACGGTTATCTGTTTATTGTCGCGCTGCTGGCGACGCTGCATGCGGGTAAAACGCCGGTCCTCCCCGGGCACAGCCGGGCGGCGCAGCTTAACGAACAGCGGGCGCTGTTCAGCGGCGTCCTGAGCGACACCACGCTCGATTTTCAGGGGCGACAGCTGCGGGTGGCTTCCGCGCAGCGGGCAGGCCATCCCTTTTCACCGCTGCCAGCCATCGGTGAGACGCGCACGATCGAGCTTTACACCTCCGGCTCGACCGGCACGCCGCAGCGGGTAAGTAAGCCGGTGGTCAGCCTTGATCGTGAGGCTCGTCTGCTGGCGGCGCATTTTGGCGAGCGCCTGGCGGGCTGTCACGTCGTGGCTTCCGTGGTGCTGCACCACCTGTATGGCCTGACGTTTCGTGTTGTCTTACCCATGGCGCTCGGCCTGCCGCTGCATGCCAGCCTGCTCAACTATGCCGAGCAGCTCTCTGCCCTTCCCGACGATAAACGCTACCTTTTCATCAGCAGTCCGGCGTTTCTCAAGCGGCTGGACGCGTCGCTGACGCCGCCCCCCGTCAACCTGCTCGTCTCCGCCGGCGGCGCGCTGCCCTGGCAGGAGGTCGCCGCGGTTCAGGCCTGGCTCAACGTCTGGCCGGATGAAATATACGGCAGCACGGAAACGGGCGTAATGGCCTGGCGCTACCGTCAGGAGGAAAGCACGCGCTGGCAGCCTTTTCCCGGCGTGACGTTTCACGGCGATCGCGTGACGTCGCCGCTGATCCCCGAGGCGGAGGGAATCGTGCTGGATGATATCCTGCACTTCACGGCTGACGGGCAGTTCAGCCTCGTCGGGCGTCGTGGTCGGGTGGTCAAAATTGAAGATAAGCGCATTTCACTCGATGACATTGAGCACCGCCTGCTGGCGCTGGACGGCATCCGGGAGGCCGCCGCGCTGACGGTGACGCGCGGCGGGCGTCAGGGCATTGGCGTATTGCTGGTGCTGAATGAAGCGGTGCGTCAGCAACACGAACAGAGCAAAACAGCGCAGGAGCTCGCCTGGCGACGCGCCCTTCGCCCCTGGCTTGAACCGGTTGCCGTACCGCGCTACTGGCGGATCGTTGATGAAATCCCGGTCAACAGCATGAACAAGCGCGTGACTGCGCAGCTACAGGAGTTGTTTCATGAAGATCCCTGAAATCGGGCGCCTCCAGCCCGATCCACAGCATCTGGAGATAACCTTTTATCTTGATCCTGACCTGCTCTGGTTTAAGGGACATTTCGCCGTACAGCCGCTGCTGCCGGGCGTGGCGCAGCTGGACTGGGTGATGCATTACGCCGCCGCGCTGGCGTCGGGCTACCGTTTTCACAGTATTCAGAACGTGAAGTTCGCCGCCCCGCTGTTGCCGGAGAACACGGTCACGCTGCTCCTTGCCTGGCAGCCTGAACGCCAGTTGCTGACCTTTAGCTACCAGCGCCATGCGGGTAACCAGCGCCACACCGCCAGTAGCGGGAAGATTCGCTTATGTCAGTAACCTTCCGTCCCTGCGTGCTGATCCCCTGCTACAACCACGGGGCGATGATGGCTTCGGTGCTGGCGCGCCTGGCACCTTTCGATCTGCCCTGTCTGGTGGTGGACGACGGCAGCGATGAAACCACGCGCCGCACGCTTGAAGCGCTGGCGGCGGATCGTCCGCAGATGACACTGCTGCGGCTGGCCGAAAACAGCGGCAAAGGCGCGGCGGTGATGCAGGGGCTGAAAGCCTGCGCCGATCGCGGCTTCACCCACGCCGTTCAGGTGGACGCTGACGGCCAGCACGCTATCGAGGACATTCCCAAACTGCTGGCGCTGGCCGGGCGTCATCCCGATGCGCTCATTTCCGGGCAGCCCGTTTACGATGACTCAATCCCCCGTTCGCGCCTGTACGGGCGCTGGATAACGCACGTCTGGGTCTGGATTGAAACCCTCTCCCTGCAACTGAAAGACAGTATGTGCGGGTTTCGCGTTTACCCGATAGCCCCGGTTCTGCGCCTTGCAGCAACCACGCCGCTCGGCAGGCGAATGGATTTTGATACCGAAGTGATGGTGCGCCTCTACTGGCAGGGCAACACCAGCTATTTTCTGCCCACCCGCGTGACCTATCCGCCGGACGGGGTATCCCATTTTGATGCCCTGAAAGACAACGTGCGCATCTCGTTGATGCATACCCGTCTGTTTCTCGGCATGCTGCCGCGCATTCCTTCCCTGCTGATGCGTCGCCGCTCGCAGCACTGGGCGCAGCAGCAGGAGGTAAAAGGATTATGGGGCATGCGCCTGATGCTGCGCGTCTGGCAGCTGCTGGGGCGAAAGGCGTTTACCGCCCTGCTGTGGCCGGTTACCGCCGTCTACTGGCTGACCGCCCGCTCTGCGCGTCAGGCGTCGCAGCAGTGGCTGGCGCGGGTTAAAACGGTGATGGCACAGCGGCAAATGCCGCAACCCGCGCGGCTTAACAGTTTTTTCCACTTCCTGCGCTTCGGTCATGCCATGCTGAACAAAGTGGCCAGCTGGCGCGGCGAAATGAAACTCCATCGCGATCTGGTCTTTGCGCCAGGCGCGCAGGAGGCGCTGGGGCTCGACGATCCTCAGGGCAAACTGCTGCTCGCGTCGCATCTTGGCGATGTGGAAGCCTGTCGGGCGCTGGCCCAGCGCGAAGGGGCAAAAACCATCAACGCGCTGGTCTTTAGCGACAACGCCAGACGTTTTAAGCAGGTGATGGAGGAGATGGCGCCGCAGGCGGGCATTCACCTGATGCCGGTCACCGACATTGGCCCGGAGACTGCGATCCTCATTAAAGAGAAGCTGGATCGCGGCGAATGGGTGGCGATCGTGGGCGATCGCATCGCCGTCACCCCGCAGCGCGGCGGTAGCTGGCGGGTGATATGGAGCGAATTTATGGGCCAGCCCGCGCCGTTCCCGCAGGGGCCGTTTATCCTGGCGTCCATTTTGCGCTGCCCGGTGGTGCTGATTTTTGCCCTCTGTCAGCAGGGAAAGCTGACCCTGCACTGCGAGCCGTTTGCCGACCCGCTGCTGCTGCCGCGCGGCGAACGCCAGCAGGCGCTACAGCAGACCGTCGACCGCTATGCGCAGCGGCTGGAGCATTACGCGCTCTTGTCGCCGCTCGACTGGTTTAATTTTTTCGATTTCTGGCAGCTGCCAGAGGTCAACGAGAAGGAGTAAAGGGTGCTGACCGATCCCCGCTTTACGGCTGAAGTTGAAATCACCGTTCCGTTCCACGACGTCGATATGATGGGCGTGGTGTGGCACGGCAACTATTTCCGCTACTTTGAGATTGCCCGCGAAGCGCTGCTCAACCAGTTTGATTACGGCTATCGCCAGATGAAAGCGTCCGGCTACGTCTGGCCGGTGGTGGATACCCGAGTGAAATACCGCGACGCGGTGACCTTCGAGCAGCGCATTCGCGTCCGCGCCCACATTGAAGAGGTTGAAAACCGTCTGCGCATCGCCTATCAAATCTTCGACGCGCAAACCGGGAAACGCACCACCACCGGCTACACCATTCAGGTGGCGGTGGAAGAAGCAAGCCGGGAGATGTGCTTTGTCAGCCCGGCCATTCTGTTCGAACGCATGGGGATCGCGCCATGAAATGGATAACGCTACTCGCGCTGCTGGTAAGCCCGCTGGTGAACGCGATCACGCTGGATGAACTGCAACAGCGGTTTGCGGAGCAACCGGTAGTGCGCGCACACTTCGAACAGATCCGCACGATCAAGGATATGCCTCAGCCCCTGCGCTCGCAGGGGGAGATGCTGATCGCCCGTGACAATGGCCTGCTGTGGGATCAAAAAGCGCCGTTCCCGATGACCCTGCTGCTGGATGACAAACGGATGGTGCAGATCGTCAACGGTCAGTCGCCGCAGACCATTACCGCCGACACTAACCCGCAGATGTTCCAGTTCAACCATCTGCTGCGGGCGCTGTTCCAGGCCGACCGCAAGGTGCTGGAAGAGAACTTCCGCGTCGATTTCAAAGACCTGGGCGAAGGCCGCTGGTCGCTGGTGCTGACGCCCGTCACCACGCCGCTGGACAAGATTTTCTCCACCCTTGATTTGAAGGGCGCGATCTATCTGGAATCCATTCGCCTGAACGATAAGCAGGGCGACACGACGGATATCGCCCTCTCCCGCCACCAACTGACGCCCGCCCGCCTGACCGATGCAGAACGCCAGCGCTTTGCCGCACCGTAACGCCCTGCGCCCGGCGCTGCTGTGGGCCGCGGTATGCCTGATCCTGCTGGGCGTGCTGCTGTCGCTGCTGCCCGGCGCGCGGCTGAACAGCAGCGTGCTCGCCATGCTGCCGAAACAGACGCTCGGCGCGATCCCTCCCGCTCTCAACGACGGATTTATGCAGCGCCTCGACCGCCAGCTCATCTGGCTGGTCAGCCCCGGCAAACAGCCGGACCCGCGCGTGGCGCAGCAGTGGTTAACCCTGCTGCAACGCAGCCAGGCGCTGAGTGTCGTAAAAGGTCCGCTGGATGCCGCCGGGCAACAGGCCTGGGGAGATTTCTTCTGGCAACACCGCAATGGCCTGGTCGATCCGGCCACCCGCGCCCGCCTGCAAAACGGCGGTCAAGCACAGGCCCAGTGGATCCTGTCCCAGCTCTACTCCGCCTTTTCCGGCGTGAGCGGCAAGGAGCTGCAAAACGATCCGCTGATGCTGATGCGCGGCGCGCAGCTCGCACTGGCGAAAAACAGCCAGAAGATGCAGCTGATGGACGGCTGGCTGGTGACAAAAGACGCGGCCGGGAACTACTGGTATCTGCTGCACGGCGAGCTGGCGGGCTCGTCGTTTGATATGCAGCAAACCCACCAGTTGGTGACCACCCTTAACGCGTTGCAGCAGACGCTGAAAAGCCAGTATCCACAGGCGCAGCTGCTCTCGCGCGGGACGATGTTCTACAGCGATTACGCCAGCCAGCAGGCTAAAAAAGATATTTCCACGCTTGGCGTCGCCACGGTGCTCGGGGTGATCCTGCTGATTGTGTCGGTGTTTCGCTCCGTGCGTCCGCTGCTGCTGAGCCTGCTCTCCATTGCCATCGGCGCGCTGGCGGGGACGGTCGTGACGCTGCTGCTGTTCGGTGAACTGCACCTGATGACGCTGGTGATGAGCATGAGCATCATCGGCATCTCGGCGGACTATACGATTTACTACCTCACGGAGCGGATGGTGCACGGCGCGGAACACTCGCCCTGGCAAAGCCTGGCGAAAGTACGTAACGCGCTGCTGCTGGCGCTGCTGACCACCGTCGTGGCGTATCTCTTCATGATGCTGGCCCCCTTCCCCGGCATTCGTCAGATGGCGGTGTTCGCCGCCGCAGGGCTGAGCGCCTCGTGCCTGACGGTAATGTTCTGGCATCCGTGGCTGTGCCGGGGCATGCCGGTCCGCCCGGTCCCCCTGAGAGGGATTATGCAGCGCTGGCTGAACGCCTGGCGCGACGGTAAAGCCCTCTCTGTCGGGCTGCCGGTAGCGCTGGCGCTGCTCTCCGCCATCGGGATCGCCAGCCTGCGGGTGGATGACGATATCGCCCGGCTTCAGGCGCTGCCGCAGGACATTCTGGCGCAGGAAAAAACCATCACCGCCCTGACCGGGCAAAATGTCGATCAGAAGTGGTTCGTGGTGTACGGCGCGTCGGCTCAGGAAACGCTGGAGCGGCTGGAGGCGTTTACCCCGGCGCTGGCGCAGGCGCAAAAAGCCGGTGAATTAACCCGCTGGCGCACCCTGCCGCTGAACTCGCTGGCGCGGCAGAACAGCGATCTGCATCTTCTGCGTAACGCCGCGCCGACGGTGATGAAAATGCTGCAAAGCACGGGGCTGAAGACCAGTGAACCGAACCTGAACGCCATGCCTGTCAGCGTGGAAGCGTGGCTCGCCAGCCCGGCCAGCGAGGGCTGGCGTTTGCTGTGGCTGACGCTGCCGGACGGCAAAAGCGGTGTGCTGGTCCCGGTCGATGGCGTCAGAAACAGCGCCGCGCTCGGTGAGCTGGCCGCCCGCCATCCCGGGGTCGTCTGGGTTGACCGTAAGGCCAGCTTCGACAGCCTGTTTGCGCTCTACCGCTCGCTGCTGACGGGGCTGCTGGTCGTGGCGCTGGCGGTGATTGCCTGCGGCGCGATGCTACGCCTCGGCTGGCGAAAAGGGCTGGTGGCGCTGGTGCCGTCCGTGCTGTCGCTGGGCGGCGGGCTGGCGGCGCTGGCCATGACGGGCCATCCGGTGAACCTGTTTTCCCTGCTGGCGCTGGTGCTGGTCCTCGGCATTGGCATTAACTACACGCTGTTTTTCAGCAACCCGCGCGGCACGCCGCTGACCTCCATGCTGGCGATTACCCTCGCCATGATGACTACCCTGCTGACGCTGGGGATGCTGGTGTTCAGCACCACTCAGGCCATCAGCAGCTTTGGCATTGTGCTGGTGAGCGGTATCTTCACCGCGTTCCTGCTCGCCCCGCTGGCGATGCCGTCTAACAAAGAGAACTTACCATGACCCGTTTCATTCGCCTGGCGGCAGTGATGATGGCCCTGTTGCTGGCGGGGTGTAGCCATACGACGAACCGCGATGACGCGCGCCCTCAGGCCTGGCTCCAGCCCGGCACCCGCGTCACGCTGCCCCCGCCGGGCATCACGCCTGCCATCCGCGCGCAGCAGTTGCTTACCGGCAGTTTTAAAGGCCAGACCCAGTCGCTGCTGGTGATGCTGAACGCCGACGGAGATAAAGTGACGCTTGCCGGCCTCTCCTCCGTCGGGATCCGCCTGTTCCTCGCCACCTACGACAACACCGGGATCCACACCGAGCAGTCGGTTGTGATGCCGCAGCTGCCGCCCGCCAGCCAGGTGCTGGCCGACGTGATGCTGAGCCACTGGCCGCTCAGCGCCTGGCAGCCGCAGTTGCCGAAAGGCTGGACGCTGAACGATACTGACACCAGACGCGAACTGCGCAACCCCGAGGGCAAACTGGTCACGGAAATTGTCTACCTGAACCGTAACGGCAGGCGCGAACCGATTAGCATTGTGCAGCACGCTTTTCACTACCACATCACCATTCAATATCTGGGTGACTGAGATGATTTACCTTTCTGCCGTTGGCATGGTCAACGCGCTCGGCAACTCGGCTGATGAAATAGCGGCGAACCTGATCGCTGGTGTGGCCCCCGGGATGCGCCAGCGTGCGGGCTGGCTACAGGGCTTACCCGAGGCCGTGCTGGGGGGCGTGGAGGGTGAACTTCCCCCTGTCCCCGAGTCTTTTTCTGCGCATCGCAGCCGCAACAACCAGCTGCTGCTGGCGGCGCTGGCGCAAATCCGGCCCGCCGTCGATGCGGCCATTGCGCGCGTGGGGCGCGACCGCGTGGCGGTTGTGCTGGGCACCAGCACCTCCGGGCTGGACGAGGGTGATGAGTACGTGCGCCGCGCGCAGAACGGCGAGAGCAGCCCGCAGTGGCAATATCCGCAGCAGGAGCTGGGCGATCCGTCGCGCTTTCTCGCCCGCTGGCTTGCGCTGGACGGCCCGGCGTATACCATCTCAACCGCCTGCTCCTCCAGCGCGCGGGCGATCGTCAGCGGTCGTCGCCTGATTGACGCCGGGCTGGTGGACATCGCCATCGTCGGCGGGGCCGACAGCCTGAGCCGCATGCCGGTCAACGGCTTCAACAGCCTGGAGTCCTTCTCCCCAACCCTGTGCGAACCGTTTGGCCGCCACCGTCGGGGGATCACCATTGGCGAAGCGGCGGCACTGATGGTGCTGACCCGCGAGCCGGGCGAGGTTGCGCTCCTGGGCGCGGGGGAATCCAGCGATGCGTACCATATTTCCGCCCCGCATCCGCAGGGCGAAGGGGCGATCCGCGCCATCAACCAGGCGCTGAACGAGGCGGGCATGACGGCGGCGGACGTCGGTTATATCAACCTGCACGGCACCGCCACGCCGCTGAACGATCGCATTGAGGCGCAGGTGATCCACGATCTCTTTGGCGACCGCGTGCCGTGCAGCTCCACGAAACATCTTACCGGCCACACGCTGGGCGCAGCGGGGATCACCGAGGCCGCCCTGAGCTGGCTGATCCTGACCCGAGACCTGCCGCTGCCGCCGCAGGATTTTTCCCGCTACGCGCCAGACGACACCCTGCCCGCCTTCGGCCTGCTGCACCAGAGCGCACCGCTGAATAAACCGGCGATCCTGTCAAACTCCTTTGCGTTTGGCGGCAACAACGCCAGCCTTCTGCTGGGGAGGGTATGATGCGCTACTTACCTCCCGGGGATTATCTTCCTCACGACACGCCGATGCTGCTGCTTGAGAGCGTGGAAAACGTCACCGATGACCGCGCCGTTTGCAGCGTGACGGTGAACGATCGGGGCGTTCTGGCTCCGTTCCTGGACGCGGACGGCAACCTGCCTGGCTGGTTTGCGCTGGAGCTGATGGCCCAGACCGTGGGCGTCTGGTCTGAATGGCACCGGATGCAAAAAGGGCTGCCGCACTGTGCGCTGGGCATGGTGCTGGGCGCGCGCGAGCTGGTGTGCGACGCAGGGCATTTTGCCGCAGGCTGCACGCTGACCATCACCATCGAACGTCTGATGCAGGATGAACGCTTTGGCAGCTTCGAGTGCGCCATTCATGCGGATAATGTCTCCCTCGCCACGGGCCGCGTGAACACCTTCCAGCCGAGCGAGGATGAATTAACCACACTTTTCAACCAGGGAACACCATCATGAGATCCGTACTGGTCACTGGCGCCAGCAAAGGCATTGGCCGCGCTATCGCCCTTCAGCTTGCGGCGGACGGTTTCACCGTCGGCGTGCATTACCATCGTGATGAAGCGGGCGCGCAGGAGACGCTGGAAGCGATTGTCCAGGCAGGCGGCGCGGGCCGTTTACTCACCTTCGACGTGGGCAACCGCGAGCAGTGCCGCACGGTGCTGGAACAGGAGATCGCTGACCACGGCGCGTGGTATGGCGTGGTCAGTAACGCCGGTATTACCCGCGACGGTGCTTTTCCGGCGCTCAGCGACGATGACTGGGACAGCGTGATCCACACCAATCTCGACAGTTTTTATAACGTCATTCATCCCTGCATTATGCCGATGATCGGCACCCGCAAGGGCGGGCGGATCATCACCCTGTCGTCGGTGTCAGGCATTATGGGCAACCGTGGGCAGGTGAACTACAGCGCGGCGAAAGCCGGGATCATCGGCGCCACCAAAGCGCTCGCCACCGAGCTGGCAAAACGCAAAATCACCGTCAACTGCATCGCGCCGGGGCTGATCGATACCGGCATGATCGAGATGGACGAAGCCGCGCTGCACGCGGCGATGTCGATGATCCCGATGCAGCGTATGGGCCAGGCTGAGGAGGTCGCCGGGCTGGCGAGTTACCTGATGTCGGATAAAGCAGGCTATGTGACGCGTCAGGTGATTTCGATTAACGGAGGCATGCTATGACCCGCCGGGTAGTGATTACGGGCATGGGCGGCGTCACCGCGTTCGGCGAGGACTGGCCGACCATCTCGCGCCGTCTGCGCGAGTATGAAAATGCGGTGCGTACCATGACGGAGTGGCAGGCGTATGACGGCCTGCAAACCCTGCTCGCCGCGCCGATTGAAGACTTCACTCTCCCCGCTCACTATACCCGTAAGCGCATTCGCGCCATGGGCCGGGTGTCGCTGCTCTCTACCCGCGCCACCGAGCTGGCGCTGGAGCAGGCGGGACTGATCGACGACGCGGTGCTGACCAACGGTCAGACCGGCATCGCCTACGGCTCGTCGACCGGCAGCACCGGGCCGGTCAGCGAGTTTGCCTCTATGCTCACCGAAAAGCACACCCACAACATCACCGGCACCACCTACGTGCAGATGATGCCGCACACCACGGCGGTGAATACCGGGCTGTTCTTTGGCCTGCGCGGACGGGTGATCCCCACCTCGAGCGCCTGTACCTCTGGCAGCCAGGCGATTGGCTACGCCTGGGAAGCGATTCGTCACGGCTACCAGACGGTGATGGTGGCAGGCGGCGCGGAAGAGCTGTGCCCGTCGGAAGCGGCGGTTTTCGATACCCTGTTTGCCACCAGCCAGCGTAACGACGCGCCAAAAACCACGCCGTCGCCGTTTGACGTTCAGCGCGATGGTCTGGTGATTGGCGAAGGGGCGGGCACGCTGGTGCTGGAAGCGCTGGATCACGCCAGAGCGCGCGGGGCGACAATCTATGGCGAGATCGTGGGCTTTGCCACCAACTGCGATGCGGCGCACATCACCCAGCCCCAGCGTGAAACCATGCAGGTGTGTATGGCGCAGTCGCTGGCGATGGCGGGCCTTGGCCCTCAGGAGATTGGCTACATTTCTGCCCACGGCACGGCAACCGATCGCGGGGACATCGCCGAGAGTCAGGCGACCGCCGCCATTTTCGGCGACAGCGTGCCCATCTCATCCTTAAAGAGTTATTTCGGCCATACCCTGGGTGCCTGCGGCGCACTGGAAGCCTTGCTGAGTCTGCACATGATGCGGGAGGGCTGGTTCACGCCAACGCTCAATTTAAGACAACCGGATGAGCAATGCGGCGCTTTAGATTATATTATGGGGGAAACCCGCCCGATTGATTGCGAATTTATTCAGAGCAATAACTTTGCCTTTGGCGGCATCAATACCTCGATAATCATTAAACGCTGGGCGTAACTATGTACCAGTTTGTACTGGGAAAGATCTCCACCCTTAGCGCGGACCCGCTGGCGTCAACGCTCGCAGACATGGCACCTCAGGGTGCACGACACGCTTCCTGGCTTGCAGGCCGGACGCTGCTCGCCAGAACCTTATCCCCCTCACCGCTTCCCGAGATAATTTACGGCGAGCAGGGAAAACCGGCCTTCGCTAACGGCCATCCTCTGTGGTTTAACCTGAGCCACAGCGGGGACGACATTGCCCTGCTGATGAGCGATGAAGGTGAAGTGGGCTGCGATATCGAAGTGATCCGCCCGCGGGAAAACTGGCAGGCGCTGGCGAATGCCGTTTTCAGCCTCACCGAACATGACGAGCTGGAACGTGAAGCGCCGGAAGAGCAGCTTTCCGCATTCTGGCGCATCTGGACGCGCAAAGAGGCGATCGTCAAACAGCGTGGCGGCAGCGCGTGGCAGATTGTCAGTATTGACAGCACCGCCCAGCCCCTCCCGGTCAGTCAGCTACGCTTCGGCTCGCTGAGCCTGGCGGTCTGTACCCCTACGCCTTTCACCTTAACGGCGGAAGCGGTTACTTACTCCGGTATTTCTGCGGCATAAAAATGACCAGCACGCCGAGTATAATCAAGCCGACGCCCGCCAGCCCGCGCCAGGAAAAGTGTTCTCCCCAGCCGGGCAGTAAAATTGCAGCACTCCACACCAGGATGTAACTGAGGCTAAGCAAGGCATACGCTTTGCTGAGCGCCATACGATGCAATGCCAGATACCAGCAGCCCATTGAGGCGCAATAGCCTGTCAGCCCCAGCATCAGCGCGCCCGTACCGGGGGCTATATGCCAGAGGGCTGCCCAGAAAGCGTCGCCCATCGGGGGCAGCGTTAACATCGCATGACGCAGCAGCAGCTGCGCCACGCTGACTAACACTACGCTGCATAACGCCCAACACGCACCGTTCACAGGCTTCCTCCCAGCAAAATAACCCCGACGATAATCAACCCGACGCCCAGCCAGTGACGTAGCGGGACAGGCTCATGCCAGACGATTTTTGCCGCCAGCGTTACCCAGACAAAGTTAAGGCTCAGCATGGGGTACGCCACCCCGACGGGCAGATGCTGCAATACCACCAGCCAGGCAACCATCCCGCCACCCAGCATCAGAAGGGCCAGCCCAAGCCACAGGGCGACCTGCTGACCGCCGCCAGCCCGGGTCGCCTGTTTCTGGCACAGTTGACCTGCGCAGCTCAACAGGCTTGCCAGCACCAGCCAGATCCAGGCCATCACTGCGGCAGATATTGCAGGTAAGCCAGACGCCCCTGAATCGTCAGGTTGTCCGGTTTTGGCAGCCCGGCGCGGGCCAGGTCGTCGTTTTTCGACAGCAGGATCACCAGCGACACCGGTCCCTGCTGACGATGCGCTTCAAGCCAGTGCGCGATATCATCTTTGCTCACAAAACGCCCCTTAGCGTCCGGATAATCCAGACCGTATTTCAGCTCACCGCTCTGCCCATACAAAATGATGTCATTACGCTGAAGCTCCCACGCCAGCCCGGAGGCTATACCAACGTTGTTCGCCAGGACGAATTTACTCATCTGCAATGGCTCGCGAACGGAATCCACCAGCGACTGCGGCTGTTTGGAATCCACTACCCGGTCCGGGATCGCAAAACCCACCAGCAGGGCCAGCCCGGCAGGGCAAAGCGCCGCCAGCCACCAGCGCTGCGGATTTTTAAGGGTAAACCAGCCCACCGAGGCCCAGACCAGAAACGCCACCACGGCACAGAAGACTTTGTACAATTCGACCGGTGTCCAGACCGGATGTTTAGCAAGCCCCCATGGCGATACCACCAGCGCCGCCAGCATGCCAAGCACGCCAAACGCGATATTGATCCCACCGTTAATACGTAACGCTTTTTCGGCGACGGTGCAGGCGTAGCGCGCCATCAGGATCGCCAGCGGCGCAAAGCACGGCAGGATATAGGTCGGCAGCTTGCCTTTGGCGATGCTGAAGAACAGCAGCGGCATCACTATCCAGCCCAGCAGATAAAGCCCCGCCCTCTCGTTTTCTCTGTCTCGCCATCCCAGGCGTAGCGCGCCCGGCAGCATCGCCAGCCACGGCAGACTTCCCGCGATGAGGAACGGCAGATAGTACCAGAACGGCGCTTTATGCTGGGCATCGCTCCGGGCAAAGCGCTGGATATGCTCCACCCAGAAGAAGTAACGCCAGAAATCGGGTTCACGCTGAGCGATTGCCAGCCCCCAGGGCAGGACGATAAGTACGCAGCTGAGGATCGCCAGCCAGCCGAAAACCAGCACCTCCTTCCAGCGTCGTTGCGCAATCACCCACGGCAGCACGCCAATCACCGGTACCGCCAGCGCCAGGAAGCCTTTGGTCATGACGCCCATGCCGCAGGCCAGCCCCAGCAGAATGTAGCCCCCCGCTTTTCCGGCTATCGTTTTCGCCTGCGAAGCCAGCCAGAAGCTGCACATAGCCGCCACCAGCCAGAGGGTGATAATGGGATCCAGCACGGCGTAGGTGCCGATGCCATAGACCAGGAACAGGGTTAAGAAGATCAGGCCGGAGAAGATCGCCACCCGCTTATCCTGCCAGAGACGCCAGGCCAGCCAGATCACCAGCAGCGCCGTCAGCCCGGTGCAGAATATCGCCCCCGCGCGAACGGCAAAATTGGTGTGTCCAAATAGCCATTGCCCGATGCTGTTCACCCAGTAACCGGCAATGGGTTTTTCAAAGTAACGCAGCCCGAGGAAATGCGGGACCACCCAATCGCCGGAGGCCAGCATTTCGCGGCTGATTTCCGCATAGCGCGTTTCATCAGGCTGCCATAACAGGCGAAGGTTGACCGGAAGGAGGTAGTAAACGACAAACAGGGCGAGAAGCATCAGGCCATAGCGGACTGTTTTCATAGTGCCGGGCTCACGGTTTGTTGATAGCCAAGCCAGCCTTCCCGGCCAGCCATTTCACGACGGACGATTTTTCCCAGGGGCAGCGTGCCAGGATCGTCCGGCAACAGCTGGCTTAACGGGCAGAACTGAATGCCCTCCTGCGCCGCCAGCGCAAGCAACGCGTCAAAATCCTGCTGATACGCAATGCCTTCCACTTCGGCATGGATGGTATAAACCGGCGTACCGGCATCGCGGTGCATCGCATCCAGAATGTAACGGTTAAACCTGTCGGCACTCACCTCGCGCCCGACCACTTCATCCCACGTCGGAAGAGTGACCGGAATCTGCACCGTGCCGGTTCGGTTTTCCCCCAGCAGCGGTAAAAACGGTCCGGTGCCCCGGCAATCGCTGTTGTAGCGAAAGGCAAAGTGTTCTTTGGCCTTCACCACGCGCTGGTCGGCCCGCCATCCCGCCACGGCGGAACAGCGCACAGGCTGGCCGGTAATGGCTTCCAGCTCCAGCACGCCGCGCTCAACCTCACGCGCCAGGCGGGGGATATCCCACACGCCCGCCCAGGCCTGCCAGGCATGGTGATCCCAGGCGTGCAGCCCCACTTCATGATGCTGCGCGGCCTTGCAGATGATCGCTTCATTTTCCGCGCCGATGCGCCTGCCGGGCCATGCGGTTCCGGCCAGCAGGATATCCCAGCCGTAGAGCGATGCCGCGCGCGAGCGCAGCATTTTGAACAGAAAGGCCGGTTTAACCAGGCGCCACAGGTGACGCCCCATGTTGTCTGGCCCGACGCTGAAGAAAATGCTGGCACGCACGTCGTGCTTGCTCAGCAACTCCAGCAGCCGCGGCACACCCTCGCGCGTGCCGCGAAAGGTGTCGACGTCAATGCGTAAACCGACCTTTTTCATGATGCCTGTTCCGACAGCTCCACGGTGCGCAGGAAGAAGTCGAGCGTTTCATCAATGGTCTGCTCCATCTTCACCGTCGGCGTCCAGTTCAGGCAGCGCTTCGCATTGCGGATGCTCGGCTTGCGGTGCTCAACGTCCTGATAACCCTTGCCGTAGTAGCTGCTGCTCTCCACTTCGCGGAAACCGGCAAACGGCGGGAACTGGCTGCGCAGCGGGTGACGTTCAAAGCTTGCCAGCAGCATTTCCGCCAGCTCGCGGATGCTCGCTTCGTTGTCCGGGTTACCGATGTTGATGATCTCTCCGTTACAGCGGCCGTCTTTGTTTTCGATGATGCGGAACAGCGCTTCAATACCGTCGCTGATATCGGTGAAGCAACGTTTCTGTTTGCCACCTTCAATCAGCTTAATGGGCGAACCTTCCACCAGGTTGAGGATCAGCTGGGTGATGGCGCGGGAGCTGCCGATACGCGCGGCGTTCAGGTTGTCCAGGCGCGGCCCCATCCAGTTAAACGGACGGAACAGGGTAAAGCGTAGCCCCTCTTTCTCGCCGTAGGCCCAAATCACGCGATCCAGCAGCTGCTTGGAGACGGAGTAGATCCAGCGCTGCTTGTTAATCGGCCCGACCACCAGACTGGAGGTGTCTTCATCGAAGTTATTGTCGGTACACATGCCGTACACTTCCGACGTCGACGGGAAGATGATGCGCTTATCGTATTTCACGCAGTCGCGGATAATCTTCAGGTTCTCTTCGAAATCGAGTTCGAACACGCGCAGCGGGTTACGGGTGTATTCAATCGGGGTGGCAATCGCCACCAGCGGCAGCACCACGTCACATTTTTTGATGTGGTACTCGATCCATTCGGAATGGATGCTGATGTCCCCTTCAACGAAGTGGAAACGGGGATTAGTGAGGAATCGACCGATCGCATCGGATCCGATATCGAGACCGTAGATCTCGTAATTGTCGTCTTCCAGCAGCCGTTCGGTCAGATGGTTACCGATAAACCCGTTTACGCCGAGGATTAAGACGCGCGTGCGGCGTTTGATCGCCACCACCGGCGCGCTGGTGATCAGCGCCCCCGCCACCAGCCCCAGAGACTGCGCCAGCTGCGCCCCCTGCACGTACAGCCCGTTATCCGTTTGTCCGGTGACGATCTCCAGCGCCTGCTCGCCGCAGCTCACAATCAGCGGAGAGACGGAGACGACGGTGCCCAGTTTTGCCGCCGGAATGTCCTCACGCACGCGGGATTTCCAGACGATAAATTTACTGACCCCGGCGAAGCTGTACGCGCCCGGCCACGGGTCGGTCACGGCGCGCACCAGGTTATGCAGCTGACGCGCCGGTTTCGCCCAGTCCAGTCGCCCGTCCTCCGGCGTGCGGCGACCAAAACTGCTTGCCTTGCTTTCGTCCTGCGCGGTTTCGGTAAAAGTCCCCTGACGGATCGTCGGCAGCGCGTCGCGAAGCAGGCTTTGCGCGGCGATGCAGAGCTTGTGGTGCAGCTCCAGCGCCGTTTCATCAGCGCCAATGCCCACTTTCAGCTGTGCCACGATACCGCCCGCATCGGCACGGCGTACCATTTTGTGCAGCGTTACGCCGGTTTCCATTTCACCGTTAACCAGCGCCCAGTTCAGCGGCGCACGGCCACGGTAGGCAGGCAGCAGCGAGCCGTGCAGGTTAAATGCGCCTTTTGTCGCCACGCTCAGGATGTCGTCGCAAAGCAGATTGCGGTAGTAGAAAGAGAAAATCACGTCCGGCGCAAGCTTCTGAATACGATCCACCCACAGCGGATGGTTCACATCGTCCGGGGCGTAAACCGGAATACCGTGTTCAGCCGCAATACGCGCCACCGAGCCGAAGAAGTGGTTTTCCCCGGCAACATCCGGATGGGTGAAGATGGCGGTAATGTCGAAGCCTGCGTCCAGCAAGGCTTGCGTGCCCGTGCAACCCATATCGTGATAGGCAAAGACGACGGTTTTCATGGGTGGTTTTCCTCTTGAGATGCCAGGTGCTCCTGACGGACAACACGTTGAATAAAATAGCGCGGACGCGCGCGAACATCGTTGTAAATACGGCCAATGTACTCACCCAGCAGACCCATACCGATGAACTGGGCGCCAATGAACGTGAACAGCACGGCAAACAGCATAAAGACCCCTTCCGCCGCCCACTGGGGACCAAAGACCAGCCGCAGAACGACCAGCAGAACGGAAAGCGCAAACCCGGCCAGCGCGATAACGCTGCCGAACACGCTCAGCAAGCGCAGCGGCGTGGTGGTCAGGCAGGTGATGAGGTCGTACATCAGGTTGATCAGACGCATAAAGCTGTACTTTGACTCCCCGTGCTCGCGCTCGGCGTGCAGCACCGGGATCTCCGTCGCTTTACGGGCAAAGGTGTTCGCCAGAATCGGAATGAAGGTGCTGCGCTCATGGCAGTGCAGCATGGCGTCGACGATGTGGCGGCGATAGGCGCGCAGCATGCAGCCGTAGTCGCCCATCGCTTTACCGGTGGTGCGCTGGATCAGACGGTTGATGGTGCGAGACGCCAGCTTACGGAACAGGCTGTCCTGGCGGTTTTGCCGCACGGTGCCGACCACGTCGTAGCCTTCGTCGGCTTTGGCGACCAGACGCGGGATCTCTTCCGGCGGGTTTTGCAGATCAGCATCCAGGGTAATCACCAGATCGCCCGTAACGTGGCTGAACCCGGCCATAATTGCCGAGTGCTGGCCGTAGTTACGGTTGAGCAGTACGGCAACAATGTGGCTGCCCTCCGCCTGCGCGGCGTCGGTCAGCATCCGCGCGGAATTGTCGCTGCTGCCGTCGTCCACCAGCAGAATTTCATAAGCTTTGCCGAGCGTCTCGCAGGCGGCAGTCGTGCGGCGGATCAGTTCCGGCAGGCTCTCCTGCTCGTTATAGACCGGGATCACCACGGAAACTTTTTGTACAGGCGGCGCACTGAACATATCAATGTCCTGCAAGCTGATGGAGCGCGGTAATGACGCGGGTTGTGTCGTCATGGGTCATGTCCGGGAAAAGGGGGAGAGAACAAATGCACGCGCTGTTCCATTCAGAGTTCGGAAGCGACACATCAGGGAAACGCTCGCGGTAGTATTTTTGCGTATGTGCCGCACGGAAATGCAGGCCCGTACCGATGCCCTGCTCCTTCAGCGCGGCCATCAGGGCATCGCGCGAGAGGCCGCACCGGGCCTCATCCACGCGAATTATAAACAGGTGCCAGGCGTGCAGATGCGGCCATGACGGAATGCACAGCGGCTGGAAAGGGGTATCCGAGAGTTCAAGCAGGTAGCGGTCGGCAATGTCGCGACGGCGCCTGTTGGCTTCGCCCAGCTTGCCGAGCTGCACCAGCGCCAGCGCGGCGTTGATATCCGCGAGGTTGTATTTAAAACCCGGGGTGATGACCTCGGCCTGCGGCGCGCGGCCATGGGTCTGGCGGTCATAGGCATCAACGCCCAGACCGTGGAATTTCAGGCTACGGATGTTTTGCGCCAGCTGCTCGTCATCCGTCACCACCAGCCCACCTTCGGCGCAGGTCATGTTTTTGATGGCGTGGAAGGAGAATATTGCGGTGCCCCGCCAGCCTACATGACGGCTGTGGTAGTACGTTCCGGCGGCATGGGCCGCGTCTTCAATGACAGGAATACCGTGACGTTCACCGACGGCGCGGATGGCGTCAATATCGCACGGCGCACCCGCATAATGAACCGGCACAATGGCTTTGGTGCGAGGCGTAACGGCGGCGTCGACCGCTTCAGGCGTCACCATCAGCGTGTCTCTGTCGACGTCGATCATCACCGGTATGGCACCCAGCAGCACGATCATATTCAGCGTCGATACCCAGGTCAGGGAGGGCGTAATCACCTCATCGCCGGGACCAATCCCCATCGCCATCAGGGTGACGTGCATCCCCGCCGTGGCAGAGGAGACGGCAATCGCATGACGGTTTCCCGTCAGCGTACAGAACGCCTCTTCAAGCATCTGATTTTTCGGCCCGGTGGTGATCCAGCCGGAGGTTACTACCTCCTGTACCGCGGCGATTTCCTCCGCGCCCATTGAGGGCCGGGAAAAAGGCAAAAAATCACGCATTATTAATTTCCTTGAGTTATGCATGGCAACTTTTTGATATTAACCAAATGCCGATGCGTTTATTTCAACGAACCATAAACTCATCTCAAGGTAACGTTCATTTCTTAGGGAAAAATTAAGATGGTGATAAAAAGGAGGAGTGAATTGATATAAACTTATTATTAAACAATAGGTTAAGTAATTATGAATTATTTATTATGTGATTCCGCTCACCGTATTAAAGTCAATTATCTAAACCAAACATCAACAAATAAAAAAATCCCCGACCATTTCCAATAAATATGAAATGAGTCGGGAACTTTTCTTTTTAGTTAATTGTCGCGCTTATTTTAAATTATCAGGAAAGTTTTTTGGCAACTCGCTGGCCGCGCACGCAATAACGCTGTCGTCATTCGCACCGCAGTCGCGCACGAAGGTGATGGTGGCAAATTCATCAATCACTTCGGTTGGATACGCTGGCCCGGCATCACGGTAGCTATTCATCAGTGGAATGTGATCGTTCTGGAAGCAGACGGTTTTTTCCGGATTATTCATGACCCAGCGCGGGAAGAAGATGGTGCCGTGGAACAGGCTGTCTCCCAGGTTCACGATCAGGCTCACGTCGGTACCGGTTGGCTCCGTCCAGGAAATTTTATAGATGCTCTCCCCAACGCGAACAATGTAGGCCTGCTGATCTTTCACCCAACGGTTGCCCACCAGACCGCTGTGAATACGGTAGTCCAGGGTGTTTTCGTTTTTAACGTAAATTTCGTAGTTCCAGCCATTATCGTAGGTATATACAAGATGTTTGCCGACAAAGCCGCTTAAATCATGTTTATCGAAGGTGCTCATACGATGTCTCCTTTGTTTTGATGAGACGATCGTACCCCTTCAAAAAATGAATGAATAACGCTATGTTTGAATCAAATTCATCCAAAATTTAGATTAATTATGCACAAGACGACGCTCGAACAGTGGGCCTTGCTGGAGAGAGTCATCGAGGCTGGCAGCTTCGCTAAGGCGGCGGAAGAGACCCACCGCAGCCAGTCCTCGGTCAGCTATAACCTGTCGCTGTTGCAGGAGCGGCTGGGCGTGGCGCTCCTGATGACAGAGGGACGGCGTGCCGTGCTGACACCGGCGGGTGAGCTGTTGCTGAATCAGGTTAAACCGCTGCTGAAAGCCTTCGCCTATGTTGAAACGCGCGCTGCGACCCTGCGCAGCGGGATGCGAACCCGTATCGACCTGATGGTAGACAGTATTTTTCCGCGCAGCCGGCTGTTCGCGATTTTGCGCCAGTTTCAGCAGCTGTACCCGCAAACGCAGGTGCGGCTTACCGAGGTGCTGGAAAACAGCCGCGCGGATGCGCTCAATGATGAAGCCGACGTGATGGTCTTAACCCGCCGCCAGGACATTACCGGCCTGGGCGAATGGCTGATGAATATCGATTTTGTTGCCGTCGCGCATCACGCTCACCCGCTGTTTGCGCTGGATACACCGCTTAACGACGAGATGCTACGACCGTGGCCGCGCATTCAGATCGCAGACAGCCAGCCCACCGCTCACCCTACCGGGGAGTCGTGGACCTTCTCCACCATCGATGCCGCGATCGAAGCGGTGATGTATCAGGTTGGATACGGCTGGTTACCGGAAGAACGCATTCAGACCCCGCTCCAGCAGGGCATCCTTAAAACGCTGCCGCTCAGCCACGGCGTACGTCGCGCCACGCCGCTGCACCTCATCGTCAAACGCTCCCTCAGCCCGCTGGACGAGCAGGTTGAAACGCTGTTGCGCCTTTTTAAACAGGAGCCGTCATCGTCAAGTGCTACGCTTTAAGTTTTGAACCATAAGATGACAAGGAGCGAATGATGAAAATTGATTTAACGGGGAAAGTAGCGCTGGTGACCGCGTCCACCGGCGGTATTGGGTTTGCCATCGCCCGCGGGCTGGCGGAGAGCGGTGCGGAAGTGATCGTGAACGGGCGCAGCGTCGACTCGGTGAACAAAGGCATTCAGGCGCTACAGCAGGTGGTGCCGGGCGTACAGGTCCGTGCCGCCATAGCCGATCTGAGCTCGCAGGAGGGCGTTGACGAACTGCTCAGGGTTGCCACGCACGTCGATATTCTGGTGAATAACGCCGGGATCTATGGCCAGCAGGATTTTTATTCCACCGACGACGAGACCTGGGAACGCTACTGGCAGACCAACGTGATGTCCGGCGTGCGCCTCTCCCGTGCCCTGCTGCCAGGCATGGTACAAAAGGGCTGGGGTCGGGTAGTGTTTATCTCGTCAGAATCGGCCTGCAATATTCCTGCGGATATGATCCACTATGGCGTGACAAAAACCGCCCAGCTCTCGCTGGCGCGCGGTCTGGCGAAGTTCGTGGCAGGCAGCGGCGTGACGGTGAACAGCGTGCTGCCGGGCCCGACAATGTCGGACGGTTTTGCCGCGATGATGAAAGACGAGATCGAAAGAACCGGTAAATCGCTGGAACAGCTGGCGAAAGAGTTCGTGATGGCAAATCGCCCCAGCTCGGTGATCCAGCGCGCCGCCACGGTGGAAGAAGTGGCAAATATGGTGGTATATGTCTGTTCCATGCAGGCCTCCGCGACTTCCGGCGCGGCGCTGCGCGTTGACGGCGGCGTGGTGGATGACATTGTTTGACCCGTCAGGCCACAGGTTCAGGAAAAAATGCGACCTGATATAAGGACTGTGAAGGTAAAGCAGGTAAACTAGTGAACAGAATGTGTATTTCAGCTAAGACGTATTTATGACCAATATGATTGCCGACGAAGCCGTGGCGAAGTCCAGCGTGCTCTCTGTCTTTGACTTTGATGGTACGTTGACGCACCACGACAGTTTTATCCCGTTCCTGCGCTTTGCCTTTGGCAAGCGCTACTTTGCTGGCCGACTGGTGCGCATGGCCCTGCCTACGCTGCACTGTGTGCGCCGCAAGCTGACGCGAGATGAGCTGAAAGAGGTGTTGATCAAAACCTTCCTGACGGGGGTGGATGAGCACTGGTTACGTCAGCAGGCGGAAGCCTTCTGTGAAAAATACTGGAACAAGCTGATGCGCCCGGAAGGTGTGCTGGCCGTCGCCAACGAGGTCAATTCCGGTGCGGAAGTGACGATTTGCTCTGCTTCCCCGGCGCTGGTATTGCAGCCGTGGGCCGATAAGCTCGGCATTAAGCTGATTGGCACGCAGCTGGAAGTGAAAGACGGCAAGCTGACCGGGCGGATCACCGGCCACAACTGCCGTTGTGCCCAGAAGGTGGCGAGGCTGGAGAAGGTGTATGGGGATTTGAACGCGTATCACCTGCGCGCCTGGGGCGACACGCGTGGCGACCACGAGTTGCTGGCGGCGGCGCAGGATCCACACTGGCGGCATTTTCATCATCCGAGCAAGCGCCGAAATTCACCAATTAAGGGTTAGGTGCGGCCCGGAGCCCTCACCCCGGCCCTCTCCCACAGGGAGAGGGAGAAAAGCGGTACATCAGGCCTCACGTTTTCCCGGGAACATCACGCTCGCAATAATCCCCAGCGCCAGTACCCCCAGCACCACAAACAGGCTTGCCGTGGCGCCGATGTTATAACCGTGATGCCAGAAGTGGTCGGTCGCATTCAGCCCCAGCTTGAACGCCACGAAGAACAGCAGTAACACCACCGCTTTCTCCAGATGCACCAGATACTGCTTCAGCGCTTCCAGCACGAAGTAGAGGGTACGCAGGCCGAGGATCGCGAACATCATTGCGCTGTAGATAATCAGCGGCTCACGGCTGACGGCAATGATTGCGGGTACGGAATCGAAGGCGAACATCACGTCGGACAGCTCCACCACCGCGACGCAGAGCAGCAGCGGCGTCGCGTAGCGCTTCGCCTTCTTCACGCGGCCTACCATCACATCCTTGTTTTCAGGTTTCTCCAGTTCGGCATCCACCTCTTTCTGGGTCAGGATAAACGCATGGCTGCTGATTTTTGGCCACACCGGGTAGAAGCGTTTCACCAGGCGGTACGCCAGATGGTTGGAGTAATCTTCTACTTCATCGCTCTCTTCACTGCGTTTCAGCATCATCACCGCCGTCCAGCCGACGACCAGCGCAAAAATGACCTCAACATACGGTCCCAGGCTCAGCAGGCTGGTGCCAATGGCAACAAAAATACCACGGAACACAATCGCCCCGAGCACGCCCCAGTAGAGAACGCGGTGACGATATCTATCCGGCACGCCGAACCAGGCGAAGATCGCCATCATCACAAACAGGTTGTCGACGGAGAGCACCTCTTCCAGCGCATAGCCGGTCAGGAACAGACTGGCCATCTCCGCGCCGTGGTGCACGTATAAGAATCCGGCGAAGGCCATCGCCATCATGACCCAGAAGATGGACCACATGACCGCGCTTTTCAGCGAGATCGGTTTATCGTGACGGTGCATGAAGAGGTCGATAAACATCGCCCCAACGGCCATCACCACGAAGACAACAACGGTTTCCGTCGGGAAACCGAGATGAGCAGCAGACATAGACAACCCTTTTAAGAAGACAAAACACCATGCACACAATAAAAAGCGTGGACCCGATAAGGACGCAGCACGCTAAAAAAATAAATATTAACCGTTCTTTTCAGCGAGTGCCTGCGCGCATGCCCAGGCACTGGCCCACGCCCACTGGAAGTTATACCCGCCGAGCCAGCCGGTCACGTCCATCACTTCACCAATGAAATAAAGACCCGGCACGTTGCGGGCTTCCATCGTGCGGGATGAGAGTTCGTTTGTATCCACGCCGCCCAGCGTCACTTCCGCCGTGCGGTAGCCTTCGGTGCCGTTTGGCTGTACGCGCCAGTTCGTCAGCGTCTCCACCAGCGCTTCCTGCTCGCGGCTGTTGAGCTGCTTGAGCGCGACATCCGGAATTTGCCCTAACACCTGCAAGCACTCCACGAGACGCTTCGGCAGCTGCATCGCCAGGGTATTTTTCAGGCTTTGATTCGGGTGCGCAGCGCGTTGCTCGTTAAGGAAGGCGTCCAGATCGCAGTCCGGCACCAGATTTACGGAGACAAACTCCCCCGGCTGCCAGTAGCTGGAGATCTGCAATACCGCCGGTCCCGAGAGTCCGCGATGGGTAAAGAGCAGATTTTCGCGGAACACCGTGCCGTCTTCGGCCGTAATGACCGACGGCACAGACACGCCGGAGAGCGTCTGAAGCTGTTCCAGCAGGGGCTTATGCAGCGTGAACGGTACCAGCCCGGCGCGGGTGGGCAGTACCTTCAGGCCAAACTGCTCGGCAATTTTATAGCCGAACGGTGAAGCGCCCAGCCCCGGCATCGAGAGGCCCCCGCTGGCGATCACCAGGTTATCGGCGCTGACGGTTTCACCGTTGAGTTGCAGCGTGTAGCCCTCCTCGTCACGGGCGACGTCCAGCACTTCGGTGCGCAGGCGCATAACTACGCCGCCATTCTCGCACTCGGCCACCAGCATATCGACAATTTGCTGCGCGGAGTCGTCGCAGAACAGCTGCCCCAGCGTCTTCTCATGCCACGCGATACCGTGTTTACCCACCAGCTCGATAAAATCCCACTGGGTGTAGCGCGCCAGCGCAGATTTGCAAAAATGACGGTTTTGGCTCAAATAGGCCGCAGGCTCGACATAAAGATTAGTAAAGTTGCATCGCCCGCCGCCAGACATCAGGATCTTGCGGCCAGGCTTTTTTCCGTTATCCAGCAGCAGCACGCGACGACCCGCTTGTCCGGCCATCGCCGCACAAAACATACCCGCCGCACCGGCGCCAATTACTACGGCATCAAACCTTTCCACGTCAAAATCCTCTTCGTTAACTGCCGCGGATTGTAAAGTTTCCTCAGTGGTCGCACCAGCGTAAAAAGATATTACAAAGCCATTTCATTGATATTTAAAGATTATCCTTTCAGGCACATTTCTCAAATCAGGTGGTATGTCAAAAAAAGTCTATATTTCACTTTGCCCGTTGCGCATTTGTCCTGGATAATGCGCCGCGTTCATGTCCTCAAAATGGCGTAACGTCCTATGCTACATTTGTTTGCCGGCCTGGATTTACATACCGGGCTTTTATTATTGCTTGCTCTGGTTTTTGTGCTGTTTTACGAAGCGATCAACGGCTTCCACGACACTGCAAACGCAGTAGCAACGGTTATCTACACTCGCGCAATGCGATCGCAGCTTGCGGTCGTGATGGCGGCGGTATTTAACTTTTTTGGTGTCCTCCTGGGCGGACTGAGCGTTGCGTATGCCATTGTGCATATGCTGCCAACGGATCTGCTGCTTAACGTGAGTTCCGGTCATGGCCTGGCCATGGTGTTCTCAATGCTGCTTGCTGCGATTATCTGGAACCTCGGTACCTGGTATTTCGGCCTGCCGGCATCCAGCTCTCACACCCTCATCGGCGCGATTATCGGTATCGGGTTAACCAATGCCCTGATGACCGGGACCTCCGTCGTTGATGCGCTGAACATCCCGAAAGTTCTCGGCATTTTCGGCTCTCTGATCATCTCCCCTATCGTCGGTCTGGTGGTGGCGGGTGGCTTGATTTTCATCCTGCGTCGCTACTGGAGCAACACGAAAAAACGTGCGCGTATCCATCTGACGCCAGCAGAGCGTGAGAAGAAAGACGGCAAGAAAAAGCCGCCGTTCTGGACGCGTATCGCGCTGATCATTTCCGCTATTGGCGTCGCCTTCTCTCATGGCGCGAACGATGGTCAGAAAGGTATCGGCCTGGTGATGCTGGTTCTGATTGGCGTCGCACCGGCGGGCTTCGTGGTTAACATGAACGCCTCCGGTTACGAAATCACCCGTACCCGTGATGCGGTGAACAACGTTGAGACTTACTTCCAGCAGCATCCTGATTTGCTGAAGAAAGCGACCGGCGTGGACCAGCTGATTCCTTCTCCGGAGTCAGGCGCAACGACGGCACCGGGCGAGTTCCATTGCCATCCGGCAAACGCGATTAACGCGTTGGAACGTGCGAAAGGCATGCTGGCCGATATCGAAAGCTATGACAAACTGGCTGTTGAACAGCGTGGTCAACTGCGTCGCATCATGCTCTGTATCTCCGACGTGACCGATAAAGTCGCGAAGCTGCCAGAGGTTAATGCTGACGACCAACGTCTGCTGAAGAAACTGAAAGGCGATATGCTCAACACCATTGAGTACGCGCCAATCTGGATCATCATGGCGGTCGCGCTGGCGCTGGGTATCGGTACGATGATTGGCTGGCGTCGTGTGGCGACCACCATCGGTGAAAAGATCGGTAAGAAAGGCATGACCTATGCGCAGGGTATGTCCGCGCAGATGACGGCAGCGGTATCTATCGGTCTGGCGAGCTACACCGGTATGCCAGTCTCCACCACCCACGTACTCTCTTCGTCCGTGGCAGGTACCATGATTGTTGACGGCGGCGGTTTGCAGCGTAAAACCGTGACCAACATTCTGATGGCCTGGGTGTTCACCCTCCCGGCGTCCATCCTGCTGTCTGGCGGTCTGTACTGGATTTCGCTGAAGCTGATTTAATCGGCTGAAGGCGACAAAAAAGCGGGTCAGGAAACTGGCCCGCTTTTTTTATGGCTGCTATTTGCCATGAAGTATTTGATAACATGAGGATTTTCTGAACATTTTTTGTTCAATTTTAACACACAGAAAAAACTATCATGGCGGCCAGAAGAAAAATCCAGACAAAGGAGAATGTATGGCTTCTGTCCCTCTCTCAGGACCGGGTTCAATCGTTATAGCGAACAATATGCGCGAGGCTCGCCTTAACGGAATGTCACACAATATGGCCACGCCCTCAACGTATTATTGGTTCTACCAAAAAGTCCGAAATGGCGGTCCCTGGGATTATAAAAAATTCGACCCTTATTTTGCTGCATTTGGTAACTTCAACTTCGGAGCCGCAGGTACTGCGGCAGGTATCCCTGCAAACATCCTTCTTATGGGCGCAGGCTGGGCTCAAGGCCGGGCAGGTACCTCAAAACCGGAATGGGGAAAATGGTACGAAAAGCCTCCTTACGGAGACGACCCAACGGACCAACGCAACATCAGAGAAGGAATAGAATATGCCATTCAAAACGGCTATTAAATGGATTCATCGCCTTGTTACCGTTTCGCTTCTGGTTCTGGTCATTGGATTTCTCTGGTTAAACCATCAACCCAATCAGCGCAATAGCGATGAGCTACAGCGCGTTTATCAATTATCCGATAGCGTCTGGCTCTATATGACCGTGAACAATCAGGGTGGCACAACCGTACCACCAATTTACCGATACTATCTCTCTGGAGCGCTCGCAGGGAAAGACACTGACATTATCCATCAGCTGGCTATGAAGTATCCGGTCATCGAAGGTACAGGCACGATAACCTCAGCCAGTATTGATACAAGCGGGGAAGTGAAAATTGCCTATAGCGGAAAGGTTATTTCGATTGAGAACAATGTCTCCAGTCTCCGGTTCTCAGTTAAGCCCTGAGCCAGAGGAAAGAAGGCGGGGCTTTCCCCGCCTGCTGTGGTACTCAGTGCCAAATCATCAATGCAATCATACTGACCACGACCAGCCCGCACAGGGCACTGGTCAAAATGAACTGACGACGCAGGCGCTCGCAGCGACGGATAAACTCTTCATCGTGGTGATCGCGGTAGCGTTGGTAGTAGATATACCCCACCAGACGCATCTGCTTGCTGGGCTGTCCGTGCGAGGTGAAGAACCCTCCACCGTCCACATACTGATAAAGCAACGGATCGCAACCACGAAGTACCACTAACAGCGCACGTAACGATGAGAAGTAGCGCGCCATATTCACTATGCAAACCACGCATAACGCCCAAAACAATGCGACGGTGCTAATCATACATCCTCCCCGGCGTCCGCCCACGAAGCAAGGCTCCTGAGCTACCGCACCCCAATGCCCTGACAGACAGTTCAGTGAAAGAATGACCAAAAGTCGATCCGGTTCGCGTTTTAATATCCGAACGGCTCATTAAATAGTGTAGGAGATCCGTTAATTTTTTTGCCACAAGGTTAATCGTTATCAACACCAAAGCTTGAAAAATATGTTTAACTGGGCCGTAATGAAAGCATCAGACGACGGCTTTCCCATTTAGTCATCGATAACTTAAGGAAGGAGTAACACTATGGCTTACAAACACATTCTCATCGCGGTAGACCTCTCCCCGGAGAGTAAAGTGCTGGTTGATAAAGCAGTATCCATGGCACGTCCCTACAACGCGAAAGTTTCGCTGATTCACGTTGATGTGAATTACTCCGACCTCTACACCGGTCTGATCGACGTGAATCTCGGCGATATGCAGAAACGCATCTCCGAAGAGACTCACCACGCGCTGAGCGAGCTTTCTACCAACGCGGGCTATCCAATCACTGAAACCTTAAGCGGTAGCGGCGATCTGGGCCAGGTGCTGGTTGATGCGATTAAGAAATACGATATGGACCTGGTGGTATGCGGTCATCACCAGGACTTCTGGAGCAAGCTGATGTCTTCCGCGCGCCAGCTGATTAACACCGTACACGTGGATATGCTGATTGTTCCACTGCGTGACGAAGAAGACGAGTAAGTGCAAAAAAGCCCGGTGGCGCTAACGCTTACCGGGCCTACAAGCGGCACTGAATGTAGGCCGGGTAAGGCGAAGCCGCCACCCGGCTTTTTTATTCTGGCGTTCCCGAATAAATATCAAATCGGTGTCCTTTGGTGGTCACCGCGTTAGTGGTCGCAACGTCCGCCAGCGGCGGCGCATAGTCCGGCCGCTTCACCACCACCCGCTTCGTCGCCAGCTGACGAGCCGGCTCCAGCAGGCCATCGGCATCTAAATCTGGCCCCACCAGAGACTGAAACACCCGCATCTCTTTCTTCACCAGCGCGCTTTTCTGCTTATGCGGGAACATGGGGTCGAGATAGACTACCTGCGGGCGTGGGGTGATATCGGTCAGCGCCGTCAGGCTGGAGGCATGAATAAGTTGCAAACGTTCCTGCAACCACGGGCCGATTTCCGGGTCCGCGTAGCCCCGCGTCAGCCCGTCGTCGAGCAGCGCGGCGACAACCGGATTACGCTCCAGCATCCGCACCCGACAGCCGACAGACGCCAGCACAAAGGCATCGCGCCCCAGCCCCGCCGTGGCATCCACCACGTCCGGCAGATAGCTGCCTTTAATGCCGACCGCTTTGGCCACCGCTTCACCGCGACCGCCGCCAAACTTACGCCGGTGCGCCATCGCGCCGCCGACAAAATCGACAAAAATCCCGCCAAGCTTTGGCTCATCGCGCTTGCGCAGCTCCAGATGTTCCGGCGTCATCACCAGCGCCATCAGGTTGTCTTCATCATGTTCCAGCCCCCAGCGGGCCGCCAGAACAGATAAGGCGCCGTCCCCGGCGCCTGTTTCATCTACTAAGCAGATCTTCACGTAGCAATCAGCCTTTGATTCCGTAATGCTCCAGCATCGCATCCAGCTGCGGCTCGCGGCCACGGAAGCGTTTGAACAGCTCCATAGGCTCTTCTGAACCGCCGCGCGTCAGGATGTTATCAAGGAACGACTGACCGGTTTCTCGGTTGAAAATCCCCTCTTCTTCGAAGCGCGAGAAGGCATCCGCCGCCAGCACGTCGGCCCACAGGTAGCTGTAGTAGCCTGCGGCGTACCCGCCTGCGAAGATATGGCTGAACGCGTGCGGGAAGCGTCCCCAGGTCGGGCCTGGAATAACCGCGACCTGCTTTTTAATCTCAGCCAGGGTTTCGAGGATTTTCGCCCCCTGCTCCGGGCTGAACTCGGCGTGCAGGCGGAAGTCGAACAGGCCGAACTCCAGCTGACGCAGGATGAACATCGCCGCCTGGTAGTTTTTCGCCGCCAGCATTTTATCCAGCAGTTCTTTCGGCAGCGGTTCGCCCGTTTCGTAATGGCCGGAGATAAATGCCAGCGCGTCCGGCTCCCAGCACCAGTTTTCCATAAACTGGCTTGGCAGCTCGACCGCATCCCATGGCACACCGCTGATACCGGCGACGCCAGCGGTTTCGATGCGGGTCAGCATGTGGTGCAGGCCGTGACCGAACTCGTGGAACAGGGTGATCACTTCATCGTGGGTAAACAGCGCAGGTTTGCCGCTCACCGGACGGTTGAAGTTACAGGTCAGGTAGGCGACCGGTTTTTGCAGGGAACCATCCGCTTTACGCATCTGGCCCACACAGTCATCCATCCACGCCCCGCCACGTTTGTTTTCACGCGCGTAAAGATCCAGATAGAAGCTGCCGCGCAGCTCGTTTTTCTCGTCATACAGCTCAAAGAAGCGCACGTCCGGATGCCAGACGTCGATATCGGTACGCTCTTTCGCGGTAATGCCGTAGATGCGTTTCACCACCTCGAACAGGCCGTTAACGGCTTTGTTTTCCGGGAAGTACGGACGCAGCTGTTCGTCGCTGATGCTGTAGAGATGCTGTTTCTGTTTTTCGCTGTAGTATGCGATATCCCACGGCTGAAGCTCGTCCACGCCGAACTCCGCTTTCGCAAAGGCGCGCAGCTGAGCCAGTTCTTTTTCACCCTGAGGACGGGCGCGTTTCGCCAGATCGGTCAGGAAGTCGAGCACCTGCTGTGGGTTCTCGGCCATTTTGGTGGCAAGGGATTTATCGGCGTAGCTGTCGAAGCCCAGCAGCTGTGCCAGCTCGTGGCGCAGGGCGAGGATTTCCGCCATCACCGGGCTGTTATCCCATTTGCCCGCATTCGGCCCCTGATCGGAGGCGCGGGTGCTGTAGGCGCGGTACATCTCTTCGCGCAGGGCCTGGTTGTCGCAGTAGGTCATCACCGGCAGATAGCTTGGGATATCCAGCGTTAACAGGAAGCCTTCCTGCTCTTTCGCTTCGGCCTGGGCTTTTGCCGCCGCCAGCGCGCTTTCCGGCATGCCCGCCAGTTCAGATTCATCGGTAATCAGCTTCGTCCAGCCCATGGTGGCGTCGAGGACGTTGTTGCTGTACTGGTTGCCCAGCTCGGACAGGCGCGCGGCGATTTCGCCGTAGCGAACCTGTTTTTCTTTTGGCAGGCCAATCCCGGACAGTTCGAAATCACGCAGGGCGTTATCGACCGATTTTTTCTGCGCCGTGTTCAGTTCGGCATAGTGGTCGCCGTCGCGCAGGTCGCGGTAGGCTTTGTAGAGCCCCTCATGCTGACCGACCCAGGTGCTGTACTCAGAGAGCAGCGGCAGGGTCTGTTCGTAGGCTTCACGCAGCTCCGGGCTGTTTTTCACCGAGTTCAGGTGACTCACCGGGGAGAAAATACGCCCCAGCACGTCGTCCACTTCGGCCAGCGGCTGACACAGATTTTCCCAGGTGTACGGCGCGCCCTGCGCAACCACGCTTTCTACCGCCGCGCGGCAGTTTTCCAGCGACTGGGTAACGGCCGGAACCACATGCTCAGGGAGGATTTTAGAAAACGGTGGCAACGAAAAAGGCGTCAGTAATGGATTGGTCATAAACGCTGTCCTGTTGAAATAGGTGAATGAAGCGCGCATCCGGCGCTGTGCATATTGTTCAGTAATGGGGTTAAGTGTAGAGGATTTCAATGCCGAAGGTTGTCGAAAAACGCCCGTTGGCGCTGCGCTTACCGGGCCTGCGGGTAATCTGTGCCGTTCTGCTGTAAACTGTGGCAAATCGTCAATTCAGCGGAATATCATTACCCATGCTCAGTTATCGCCACAGCTTCCACGCAGGCAACCACGCCGACGTCCTCAAACATACCGTTCAGAGCCTGATCATCGAATCGCTTAAAGAAAAGGATAAACCGTTCCTTTATCTGGACACCCACGCGGGCGCGGGCCGTTATCAGCTGAGCGGCGAGCATGCAGAGCGTACCGGTGAATATCTGGAAGGGATTGCGCGTATCTGGCAGCAGGACGATCTGCCTGCCGAGCTGGAGCCGTACATTGGCGTGGTGAATCACTTCAACCGCAACGGCCAGCTGCGTTACTACCCGGGTTCACCACTGATTGCCCGCCAGCTGCTGCGTGAGCAGGACAGCCTTCAGCTGACAGAGCTACACCCGAGCGACTTCCCGCTGCTGCGTTCTGAGTTTCAGAAAGATAACCGCGCCCGCGTGGACAAAGCCGATGGCTACCAGCAGCTGAAAGCCAAACTGCCGCCGGTTTCCCGTCGCGGCCTGGTGCTGATCGACCCACCGTACGAAATCAAAACCGACTATCAGGCGGTGGTGACCGGCATTAACGAAGGTTACAAACGCTTTGCGACCGGCACCTATGCCCTGTGGTATCCGGTAGTGCTGCGCGCGCAAATTAAACGCATGATCAAAGACCTCGAAGCGACCGGCATTCGTAAAATCCTGCAAATTGAGCTGGCGGTGCGCCCTGACAGCGACCAGCGCGGCATGACCGCGTCCGGCATGATCGTCATTAACCCGCCGTGGAAGCTCGAAGGACAGATGAACAACGTGCTGCCGTGGCTGCACAAAACGCTGGTGCCAGCCGGTACGGGTCACGCCACCGTGAGCTGGATCGTGCCGGAGTAATCGCAGCCATCGGTGGAAACTATTGATTTCAGGTATACAATCGCGGCAATTCACGATTAAGGACAACGCTATGACTAAGCATTATGACTACATCGCAATCGGCGGCGGCAGCGGCGGCATCGCCTCCATCAACCGTGCGGCCATGTACGGCCAGAAGTGTGCGCTGATTGAAGCCAAAGAACTCGGCGGCACCTGCGTGAACGTGGGTTGTGTACCGAAGAAAGTGATGTGGCATGCCGCGCAAATCCGTGAAGCTATCCATATGTATGGCCCGGACTACGGCTTTGACACCACCATCAACCACTTCGACTGGGATAAACTGATCGCCAGCCGTACCGCCTACATCGACCGTATTCACACCTCGTACGATAACGTGCTGGGCAAGAATAACGTCGACGTGATCCGCGGCTTCGCCCGTTTCGTGGATGCGAAGACGATCGAAGTGAACGGCGAGACGATCACCGCCGATCACATCCTGATCGCCACCGGCGGCCGTCCGAGCCACCCGAACATTCCGGGCGCGGAATACGGTATCGACTCCGACGGTTTCTTCGAGCTGCCTGCTCTGCCAGAACGCGTTGCCATTGTGGGCGCAGGTTACATCGCGGTTGAGCTGGCCGGCGTGATTAACGGCCTGGGAGCGGAAGCGCACCTGTTCGTGCGTAAACACGCGCCGCTACGCAGCTTTGACCCGCTGATCGTCGACACGCTGGTCGAGGTGATGAACGCCGAAGGCCCAACCCTGCACACCAACGCCGTGCCAAAAGCGGTGGTGAAAAATGCGGACGGTAGCCTGACTCTGGAGCTGGAAGATGGCCGCAGCCAGACCGTTGATTGCCTGATCTGGGCGATTGGTCGTGAACCGGCCACCGACAACTTCAACCTGGCCGCAACCGGGGTGAAAACCAATGAAAAAGGCTACATTGTCGTTGATAAATTCCAGAACACCAGCGTACCGGGCATTTATGCCGTCGGTGATAACACCGGCGCCGTAGAGCTGACGCCGGTTGCCGTGGCGGCGGGGCGTCGTCTTTCCGAGCGTCTGTTTAATAACAAGCCGGACGAACATCTGGACTACAGCAACATCCCGACCGTGGTCTTCAGCCACCCGCCAATCGGTACCGTCGGCTTAACCGAGCCGCAGGCGCGTGAGCAGTACGGCGATGACCAGGTGAAAGTGTATAAATCGGCGTTTACCGCGATGTATACCGCGGTCACCTCGCACCGTCAGCCATGCCGCATGAAGCTGGTCTGCGTGGGCCCGGAGGAGAAGATCGTCGGCATCCACGGCATTGGTTTCGGCATGGACGAGATCCTGCAAGGCTTCGCGGTGGCGCTGAAGATGGGCGCAACGAAGAAAGACTTCGATAACACCGTGGCGATCCACCCGACTGCGGCGGAAGAGTTTGTGACTATGCGCTGATCCGTCTGATCCGCAACAAAACCGGCCAGCTGGCCGGTTTTTTTATGCCCTGGGCAGGTAAACCCAACGGGTGTACAAACGGTAACAAAATAACCCGGTACCCGCGGTGGAATTAACTAATCTTAGAAAGCGCTACGCGTTCGCCTGTTACTACGGAAAAAGATTAGAGATATGAAAATGCACGTAAAGATCACCGCAAAACTGATGGCCAAAATGCACCTTGTTCTCGCGCTGGTTTGGGCGATACTGACTATTCCTACCCTGCTGTGGTGGAAAAACAGCATTCTGTGGGTGTCGTTAATGAGCATTTACGCCATCGTGATTTCCCATCTGGCTGCGTACAGCGCCGCCCATGCGGAAAAAGCGGCCAGCAAAGCGATGGATAAAAGCGAAGGCGCCAGCCAGAAAGCCAATCAAACCGCCAAAAGCCTTCAGGGCAATGCGCGTCAGGCGCATTAATCCCTGCGTATATGCAGAATACCGAATGCTCTGAATTTTATTCCTGCTCTGTTTCCAAAGATTCTGATTTAATAATTTAATAATCAAAGGGATATCTGATTTTCAGCGTGTTTAAATCCATTTTGAAAGCGTGATCTACCGCACACTTCGCACCGCATTAACCGAAGCGAATGTCTACGCTTTAAAGATAGCCGGGAAAAACCCGTATTGGTTACGACAAAAACCGGAGGTCCTGAACACCATGTTCAACCAGAAACTACAGACTGCCGAGGATATCGAGTTCGAGATTGCAGAAGAGCTGCGCTACGAAACCGATCCCTGTGAGTTAAAACTGGATGAGATGATCGAGGCAGAGCCGGAACCGGAAATGATTGAAGGGCTGCCGGCGTCCGATGCCCTTACGCCCGCAGACCGCTACCTTGAACTGTTTGAACACGTCCAGTCGTCGCGGCTGTTTGCGGACAGCAAAACCTTTCCCGACTGCGCGCCGAAGATGGATCCGCTGGATATTTTGATCCGCTATCGCAAGGTGCGTCGTCACCGTGATTTTGACCTGGCGCGCTTTGTGGAGAATCACTTCTGGCTGCCGGAGGACTACAGCAAAGAGTACGTCTCTGACCCAGGCCTGTCCCTGAAAGAACATATTGATAATCTGTGGCCGGTGCTGACGCGCGAGCCGCAGGATCACATCCCTTGGTCGTCGCTGCTAGCGCTGCCTCAGGCCTATATTGTGCCCGGTGGGCGATTCAGTGAGACCTACTACTGGGACTCTTACTTCTCCATGCTGGGGCTTGCTGAAAGCGGTCGTAACGATCTGCTGAAATGTATGGCCGATAACTTCGCCTGGCTGATTGAGCGCTACGGCCATATCCCGAACGGCAACCGTACCTACTATCTCAGCCGCTCCCAGCCGCCCGTTTTTGCCCTGATGGTGGAGCTGTTTGAAGAGGACGGCGTGCGCGGGGCGAAGCGCTATCTTGAGCATCTTAAGATGGAGTACGCCTTCTGGATGGACGGGGCGGAATCGCTGCTGCTCAATCAGGCCTATCGCAGTGCGGTACGCATGCCGGATGGCTCATTGCTCAACCGCTACTGGGACGATCGCGACACGCCGCGAGATGAATCGTGGATTGAGGACGTGGAAACCGCCCGTCATTCCGGTCGTCCGCCGAACGAGGTGTATCGCGACCTGCGCGCCGGCGCAGCCTCAGGATGGGATTACTCATCCCGCTGGCTGCGCGATCCTGCGCGGCTGGCCAGCATCCGCACGACACAATTTATCCCCATTGATTTGAACGCATTCCTGTTCAAACTGGAGAGCGCTATCGCCAATATCTCCGCGTCGAAAGGGGATAAAGAGACGGCTGATCTGTTCCGCCAGAAAGCCAGCGACCGGCGCGCGGCGGTGAACCGCTATCTGTGGGACGAAGAGAACGGCTGTTATCGTGATTACGACTGGCGGCGTGAAGCCCTGGCGCTGTTCTCTGCGGCCAGCATTGTGCCGCTGTATGTGGGCATGGCGACGCATGAGCAGGCTGAACGGCTGTCCGATGCCGTTAAAGCCCGTCTGCTCACGCCGGGCGGTATTCTCGCCACCGAATATGAAACCGGGGAGCAGTGGGATAAGCCGAACGGCTGGGCGCCGCTCCAGTGGATGGCGATCCAGGGGTTCAAGCAGTACGGCAACGACTCGCTGGGAGATGAGATCGCCTGGAGCTGGCTGCACACGGTGAACCATTACTACAAAACCCATCATAAGCTGATTGAGAAGTACCACATCGCCAGCAGCACGCCACGCGAAGGTGGCGGGGGTGAGTATCCGTTGCAGGATGGCTTCGGCTGGACGAATGGCGTGGTGCGGCGGTTGATTGGGCTGTATGGGGAGCCCTGAGCCTCACCCCTCACCCTGCCCCTCTCCCCTGAGGGGCAGGGTGAGGGGGAAAAATAATCAGCGGATCACCTCATAAATGGCAGTCTGGATGGACTGCCATTTTTTTGTGCTGGCATCGGGCTGCGTCTTCGCGCGGCGCGTTGCCATATCGGCGTCGTGCTGCTGGCGTTTCACCACCGCGGGAACGGTACAGAATGCTTTCAGGTACTGCTTACGCATAGGCGTCAGCGATTCGCCGTTCGCCATCGCATGGCTAAGCGTATTAATAAAGCGTCGGCAGGGCTTTTGCTCTGTCATTTGCAGGCGGTAGCGCAACATTACTTCCAGTACATCGTCGTAGCCTGCCGACAACGCCTCCTCCGTCCATGACATTTTCCAGTCCATCCCGCCCTGCAAAAACAGGAGCGCCACGCGGGTGTCATTGCGATTGATGGCCGAGCGGAAATTATTCTCATCCCAGGTAACACCCATGCGGGTTAACGTCTCGCGTGAGGAAGGCGTTTCGCGCATCTCCTGCACCTGCGCGGGAGATGCCGTACTGGCCACAGCCGGCTGCGGTTTACTGCTGGTCACCAGCCAGAATCCCCCCACGACAATCGCGATAACCATCACGCCAACCGCTCCCCACAGCACGCCGGAAATCAGCTGTTCGCGCTGCTCTGGCGTACGCGCGGCGCGCTGAGTCGGTTTTTCTATACTGTCGCGCACTTCAAAAAGATCGCCGCCTGTGGTGCGGTCCATTTTTTGCGCCTTTTCCCAGAACGCGTGCAGCTCGCTTTCGTCCACCGCCATCAGCGCCGCCGGGTTAACGCGTGTCCGCCCTTCCTCAAACGCGCGCTGAACGGAGCGGGTGATCTGCGTGTAATAGCAGTCGAGCAGCTGGATTTGCGCCCCGCTTAACGGCTGCTGCACGGTGATGCTGTTGCGGATTTGTCGAATATCTTCGAGGAAGGTTTGCAGGGTTTTGCGGGGCTCTACCAGCAGCGTCAGCATGTCCGGAGCGTTAAACAGCGGCGCGTAGTAGCGGCTAAATTCTTTTTTATCCACCAGCAGCTGGGCCAGTTCGCTGAACAACATGCCGCTCAGAACATCATTAATCTCACCGTTTTTCAGCCAGCGACGCACGCGTTCAGCGTTAAACAAGGTCTTAAGATGATTATTCAGCCGCACCGGATCGGGCCACGCCTGCTGTATCAGCCCTTTAATCATCAGCTCAATGGCACGCACCTGTTTCTGCGCCTGAAGCTGGCTCTCCTTCTCTGGCACCCTCCCGGTTTCGTAGGTCAGGAGGGGCTGTTGCAGACGCAGATATTCAAGGGAGGTGACGAAGCGCATCGCCGCAATCAGCTGATTTTCGCTGACATCCTGCCCGCTTTCATACTGGGGAACACGCTGCTGAAGCAAGCGTAATTGCAGCGTAAAGGCCGTCATTTCCGCATCATTCAGATTCAGCTTCCTGGCTACGGCGCCCCACCCGCCCAGCCCCAGGCGGGCGCTATCCAGTTGCTCCAGAAACCAGCGTGGATCTTTTCCTTCAGAAACATGTACATTCAACAGAAGTAAAATTTCAACAGACGCCTGACGGATCGCTGCCAGACAGTGTTCAAACTGTTCGCGGGTATGATGCGATGAGCTAATCATCATTGTTTTCCTTGAGAGACAATGAGTACCGCTAAAGCGGCATTAAAAGTCGTTTTTCTTTTTATTTATATGAGGTTAAACATACCTGACTTTCTGTTGAAATAAAGTGACAACCTTATAATCATTTGCAATGCCTCCGGAGGATCGTCATGCCCGCCTTAACCACCGCGCGTCTCACCTGCTCGCCGCTGCAAGAGCAAGACTGGCCCTTTTTTCTGTCGCTACAGCAAAATCCTGAGGTGATGCGTTTTGTCGCCCCTGCGCGTAGCGAGGCGGACATTCGGGAAGCCTTTGAGTCTCGTCTGTTGCCGTGGACGCCGGGCAGCTCGCACTGGCTCTGCCTTGTGGTGCGTGAGACGGCCAGCCAGACGCCGCTGGGCGTAACCGGCTATGTGCACCGGGAAGCAGATTGTGCTGAAGTCGGTTTTCTCCTTGCGCCCTCTGCGCAGGGGAAAGGTTACGGCTTTGAATCTCTGCGGGCTGTGTGTGATTTCGCGCTGACTCAGGGTAATATCCGTCGGCTCACCGCCACCGTGACGGCGGGAAATATCGCCTCAAGGCGAATGCTGGAAAAAACAGGTTTTCAACTGGAAGGTGAGTTGCGTGAGAGTTATTTCCTTTCAGGGCAATGGCATAACGACTGGCTATTCGGTTTACTGAAAAAGGAATTCCCGTTCAGTTAAACCTGATCAACAGCCATTTGGCGGATATTTCCCCGGCGGCGTTTCCTCTATAGTCGCGCCACTAAGAGGAAACGCTTATGACGGGTTATGCAATGCAGATATCTTCTGCTGCAATCGCATTAATTAAAAAACAACAGGGTCTTTCCCTGGAGAAATACCGTGACGAAAAGGGTATATGGGTTATTGGTTATGGTCACGTGATTCGCCAGTGGGAAAAATTTTACAGTCTCATCACGCCGATTGAGGCGGAGAATTTGCTTTTTAATGATATTCAATTATGTGAGGCGCTGCTGCGGGAAATGAACAAACGCCCATTAACCCAACAGCAGCATGACGCCCTGATATTAACCCTCTTCAGTTTTGGGGAAGAGTCCCCTCTGCCTGAGAAGATCCTTCAGGCCGTCGCCCGGGTGTAGTACATCGCGGCCTGCGTCCGGTTTTTGACATCAAGACGCCGGAAAAGCGTCTCAAGATGGGCTTTTACCGTTGCCGCACTGATATTGAGATTACGACCAATCTCTTTATTGGACTCTCCGGCTGCCAGTAACTTCAATACCTCACGCTGGCGCTCGCTTAACACTGCCAGTTCATCCTGAGAGGAGTGCTGCTTCAGCCACTCGCCGGGAAAACAGACCATTCCACGCGATACGGAATCCAGCACTGCGGAAAAGCGTTCGGGATTCGCATTGCGGGGAACTATCGCCACCACGTTGCGCTGAAACATTTGCTCAACCCAACGTCGCTCTTTTTTCGTTAACACCAACACCACGCGCGACGCTGGAAAACGATCCATAATCTCTTCCAGTAAAGCCACACCATTATCACGAATTAAATACCCATCTATCATGACGATAGCGGAGGGTGACGCGGATAATTGCGCCCATAATTCATCAGTCTGACGAGCCCCTGTCATCTCTATTTTCGGAATTAACTTCTGCAAACTGTACATCGCTCCATGAATAAATAATGACTGCCTGTCAAACATGATTACTCGCATCGTTTTACTCCTCTGAGAATAGCGAAGGGGGATTCTACAGAGGCATTTTTTAAGAAAAAACTCAATGAATGGAGAGGTTACAAATCACCCAGCTCTCTTTATATCTTCCAGCATTTAGACATACCTGTTTTAAGGATTTCCTTAAGAGGGTTCCCTCCCCCTTAAGACTGAACATTACAGGAACATACCGCCTGAAACTTCAATACGTTGCGCATTCATCCAGCCCAGTTTGTCACTGAGCAACGCCGCAATGGCGTCACCAATATCATCGGGCAGGCCCACGCGTCCCAGCGCTGTCTGCGAGGCCAGCAGCTGGTTAAGCTCCGCATTATCCCGCACGCGTCCGCCCCCAAAGTCGGTTTCAATCGCGCCGGGCGCGATGATATTGACGGAAATTCCGCGCGCACCAAGCTCTTTTGCCTGATAGCGGGTCAGCACTTCCATCGCCCCTTTCATTGCCGCGTAGGTGCCTGAACCGGGCTGAGTAAAACGGGCCAGTCCGCTGGAGACGTTCAGGATCCGCCCTCCGTCTTTTATGAGCGGCAGCAGCTGTTGCGTGAGGAAAAACGGCCCTTTGAAGTGAATGTTCAGCACATCATCAAACTGCGCCTCGGTCGTCTCGGTATAGGGTGCGTATAACCCTGTACCTGCGTTGTTCACTAAATAGTCAAAGGTGTCACGTTGCCAGACGTGTTTGAGGGTATCCTTCACCTGCTGAGCAAAGCGCGAAAAGCTTGCCGTATCGCCGACGTTAAGCTGCAATGCTGCCGCTTTTCCACCTGTTCCCTCGATTTCGCGCACAACTTCCTGCGCCTCCTGCTGGCTGTTGTTCCAGGTCAGGATGATGCCTGTCCCTTCCGCGGCCAGCTTCAAAACGGCATTTTTCCCCAGGCCGCGGCTACCGCCCGTCACTAAAGCAATACGTTCACTCATAATTCACCTCGTTTCGGCTGTGATGAAGATTGAGAAAGAGCTTATTAGATGGTAGAAAATCAATAAATAGTGCCGTCAGCGCTTCACTGTTTCATTCATAACAACAATGACCAACACCTATGGATAAAATACACGCAATGCAGCTTTTCCTTCGGGTCGCGGAACTGGAAAGTTTTTCCCGCGCGGCGGAGACGTTAAGCCTGCCAAAGGGGAGCGTATCGCGACAGATCCAGGCACTGGAAAACGCACTGGGCACGCAGCTGCTGCACCGCACTACCCGCCGCGTCAGCCTGACGCAGGACGGCATGGTTTATTACGAGCGCGCTAAAGATCTGCTGATGAATCTGGACGAACTGGACGGCATGTTCCTGCACGACCCTTCAACCATCAGCGGTCGGCTACGTGTGGATATGCCCGTTGCCATTGCGCGAAATGTAGTCATTCCGAAACTGCCTGCATTTTTACAACAGTTTCCCGGCATTGAGCTGGAGCTGAGTAGCAGCGATCGTCTGGTCGATGTCATCCGCGAAGGATTTGACTGCGTGGTTCGCGTGGGAAACTTAAAGGACTCCGGGCTTATCGCCCGCCCGCTTGGGAAACTCTCGGTGATTAACTGCGCCAGCCCGGATTATCTGACGCGATTCGGCTACCCTGAGACGCTGGACGATTTGGCTTCGCATGCCCTCATCCACTACTCCGCCACGCTGGGCACGCGTCCACAGGGTTTTGAGTATTACAACGGCAGCGCGACCCAGTGGGTAAAAACGGGAGGCGTATTGACGGTTAACAGCACTGAAACCTACCAGGCCGCCTGTATCGCCGGGCTTGGGATTATTCAGGTTCCGCGCGTCGGGGTGCGTGATGCCCTGCGCACGAAAAAACTCGTTGAGATCCTGCCGCAATACCGGGCTGAACCGATGCCCGTCTCCCTCATTTATCCCCACCGCCGTAACCTCTCCCGCCGGGTGCATGTGTTTATGGAGTGGCTTACCGAACTCACAAAAGGTTACGTCGACTAGTCACAAGCTATAATTCAGTAACATCCAGCTCAACGAAAAGGAAAATGCGCGTGACGCCGGAAAATAACCCGCAACGACCGACTCAACATTTAGATTATGAACCCATCAAAAAGATGGATAACGAGCCTGAAGCGCCGAAAGAGCCTGGAACGGCCAGCAAAGCGCTGGGCACCGTGACCGGCATAGCCGAAAAAATTCAGCAGATACCCGCGATTGCTCACCTGATACGCGCCGCTGAGCGCTTTAACGACCGCATGGGAAATCAGTTTGGCGCGGCGATTACCTATTTCTCGTTCCTGTCGATGATCCCCATCCTGATGGTGTCATTTGCCGCCGCCGGTTTTGTGCTGGCGTCTCACCCGACGCTGTTGCAGGACATCTTCAATAAGATCCTGACCAACGTCAGCGACCAGACGCTCGCCGCAACGCTCAAAAGCACCATCAACACCGCCGTGCAGCAGCGTACCACCGTGGGTATCGTCGGGTTGCTGATTGCGCTCTATTCCGGGGTGAACTGGATGGGCAACCTGCGTGAGGCTATTCGCGCCCAGTCGCGTGACGTCTGGGAGCGTAGACCGCAGGATCAGGAGAAGATATGGGTGAAGTATTTGCGCGACTTTATTTCTCTGATTGGGCTGCTGGTGGCGCTGGTCATTACGCTCTCCATCACCTCGGTCGCCGGTTCCGCGCAGCAGATGATTATCTCCGCGCTGTACCTGGATTACATTGAATGGCTGAAACCGGCCTGGCGCGGCATTGGTCTGGCCATTTCTATCTTTGCTAACTACCTTCTGTTCTTCTGGATCTTCTGGCGTTTGCCCCGCCATCGTCCGCGCAAGAAGGCGCTGATGCGCGGGACATTGATTGCCGCCATTGGTTTTGAGGTGATCAAGATTGTGATGACCTATACGCTGCCGTCCCTGGTGAAGTCTCCCTCCGGCGCGGCCTTTGGTTCGGTGCTGGGGCTGATGGCTTTCTTCTATTTCTTCGCTCGCCTGACGCTGTTCTGCGCCGCGTGGATCGCCACGGCAGAGTATAAAGATGACCCGCGCATGCCGGGTAAAACCCACCGCTGATATCATGTCGGGCTGATATTTCAGCCCGATTCGCCATTTCAGCATATAAATCCAGGCCGTAACTTTTATTTAACGCAAAACCAGTTTTAATGACTGATATTTAAAAAGTGTGAAGCATTTCATAGAAGTGTTTTCGCTGGTCTGAAAATTATCCGCTTTTTGTTGCTTTTATGACCACACCACGCCTTTGTTACAGATTGAAATGTCGCTTTTGCTATGCCTAATATGGCCCTTCGTTCGTCCAAAAATAAGAAAATATTATGCAAGCAACAGCCACCACACTTAACGAAGGGGCGGAACACGTTCCGGTCAACTCGCGCAATAAAGTCGTCGTCGCATCGCTGATTGGCACCGCCATTGAGTTCTTCGACTTTTATATTTACGCCACCGCTGCGGTCATTGTCTTTCCGCATATTTTCTTCCCTCAGGGCGACCCGACGGCAGCCACGCTACAGTCTTTAGCCACCTTTGCTATCGCCTTCGTTGCGCGTCCGATTGGTTCAGCGGTCTTTGGGCATTTTGGCGATCGCGTCGGCCGTAAAGTGACGCTGGTTGCCTCGCTGCTGACGATGGGGATCTCCACCGTCGCCATCGGCCTGCTGCCGACCTATGAAACTATCGGCATTCTGGCGCCTGTGCTGCTGGCGCTGGCGCGCTTTGGGCAGGGTCTGGGGCTGGGCGGGGAATGGGGCGGCGCGGCACTGCTGGCGACCGAAAACGCCCCGGCGCGCAAACGAGCCCTGTATGGCTCTTTCCCGCAACTGGGCGCACCGATTGGGTTCTTCTTTGCTAACGGCACCTTCCTGCTCCTCTCCTGGCTGCTGACTGATGAACAGTTCATGAACTGGGGCTGGCGTATTCCATTCGTCTTCTCTGCCGTGCTGGTGCTGATTGGCCTGTACGTTCGCGTGTCGCTGCACGAGACGCCGGTCTTCGCTAAAGTCGCCGCGGCGAAAAAGCAGGTTAAAGTTCCGCTGGGGACGCTGCTGACCAAACACCTCCGCGTGACCGTGCTGGGCACGTTCATCATGCTGGCGACCTACACGCTGTTCTACATCATGACCGTTTACTCCATGACCTTCAGTACCGCCGCCGCGCCGGTCGGCCTGGGCCTGCCGCGTAACGAAGTGCTGTGGATGCTGATGATGGCGGTCATCGGATTTGGTGTGATGGTGCCCATCGCGGGCCTGCTGGCGGATAAATTTGGCCGTCGTTCAAGCATGATCGTCATCACCTCGCTGATTATTCTGTTCGCGCTGTTTGTCTTCCCGCCGCTGCTGGGTTCAGGTAGCCCTGCGCTGGTGATGGCGTATCTGCTGATTGGCCTGAGCCTGATGGGGCTGACTTTTGGCCCAATGGGCGCGCTGCTGCCGGAGCTGTTCCCGACTGAAGTGCGTTACACCGGCGCGTCGTTCTCCTATAACGTTTCGTCGATTCTGGGCGCCTCGGTGGCTCCGTATATCGCCACATGGCTTCAGGCGAACTATGGCCTGTTCTATGTGGGTGTCTATCTGGCGGCAATGGCAGCGCTGACGCTGATTGCGCTGCTGCTGACGCACGAGACGAAGCATCAGGCGCTGTAAGTGAATGCCGGGTGGCGGCTACGCCTTACCCGGCCTACGATTCAGCCCTCACCCACAGGGCTGAGGGCTCCCCACAAAATAATGCCTGCACAGACGGCCCCCTCTCCCTTGAGGGAGAGGGCTGGGGTGAGGGGGAACATACGGCTCTGGTGGTCATTCCGTTCACGTTATGTTCCTTGCTACTCTGTCACGACATGAGCGGTGAACGTGCCAGGGTGGCTCAGTCGCCACCACCCTGGCGACCCGGGCTTCCGGCGGAAAATCGCCGCTTCGCGGTGCCTTCGGCTTATTCCTTCCGGCTTATCGGGGACGGGCGGAGGTAACATCCCTGTAAAGCCCGCCCTCTCGGCGCATCCCTGCGCCTCGCCCCGGCCTACAGGAAACGCCTCAGCGATTTACAGCCGGACCGAGGCATCGCTGAAAGCCCTCAGTTATTCTGAGGCAACGTTATAGCTTTTGCTTTCAAATTACTGGAGCCCCCTCTCCCCACAGGGAGAGGGAGAAACGGGACTACTTCTTCATCTGCGACAAAATCGTCCGACACTGATTCGCTTCGCCTTCTGACGGCGAAATCAACGCCAGCAGCGCCGCCGCAGGGGTGACCAGCGTAGCGAGCGCGGCGGCGACCACACCACGCGCAATCAACGGCCCGGCCTTCACGCCCGCCTGAGGATCTTTGAAGGTCCCGCGAACGTACAGCGGCGAGCGCAGGGTGATGATACGAATGCCTTTACTTTCCGGATCGATGGTTAAATCCAGCTGCTCGGACGCCATGCTGGCGGTACCGGTGACGTTGATAACCGCGTTTTCCGTGTCGAAAGCGAAGATCTGCGGACGCGCCACGCCGTTGACCAGATCCAGATTTGCCGCCGCGCAGTTAACGCGTACTTCGTCGTCACCGAAGATTTGCCCGATGATAAAGTTCCCGACGTTCAGCCCCAGGATCTCCATCAGGTTACGGCTCACCAGCCCGTCGTTCATCAGCAGCTTCAGGTTGCCGTTTCCGCTACCCAGCAGCGCCGCTACCGAGTTACCCGTGCCGCGAATATCCGCGTCGCCGTTCATCTCACCGAGGGTTTTCTGCATCAGCTCCACGTCCGGCATCAGCTCTTTCAGCTTCAGCCGACGCGCCTGGATCTCCGCCCTTCCCTGCATTGGCTTTTTATCCCCCTCCAGGTGGATATTCGATGAGATGGTTCCCCCGGCCATGCCAAACTTCAGCGGTTGCAGGCGCAGGTCGGCGTTTTTCAGGATGATATGGGTCGAGAGGTTGCTCAGCGGCAGCGTGCTGCCATGCTCAATTTTACGTCCTTTGAAGCGCACATCCGCATCCATCACGTCCCATTTGTCGGTTTCGAAGCGGTCATAGGGCAGCACTTTACCCGCAGGCTGAACGTCCTTTTTAACCTCTTTAGACCTCGTGCCTTTGCCCGAATCTACGCCAATCAGCGGACCAAGATCGGCCAGACGCAGCTGGCGGGATTCAACGTCCCCCTCCAGTTTCGGGCGCGGTTTACCGGTGGTGTAGGTCAGCGTGCCGTGGATATCGCTGTCGCCGATGCGCCCGTTAAAATTCCGGTAGTCAAAGATGGACGATTTTTCGGTGTTGATTTTGGCAACCAGGCGCCCGTCCGTTTCAAACGGCGGGGTATCCGGCAGCAGCACGCCGGTCAAATCGTACAGTTCACCCAGCGAATCCCCGGCAAACTTAAGCTGGAGGTCGACGCCGCCCATGTTCATCGGGTCGTTAACCGTGCCCACGAACGCCACGCGGGTGTTGCCCGAGCGGAAATCCGCCTGCACCGGGAACGGCGTGCCCTCACTCCTGAGCGCCAGCATGCCGCCGATTTTGCCTTTACCGGTCAGCGGCTGGCCGTTGTAGCGCCCTTTCGCCGTCAGGCCGAAGACGTAATCGCCCGCTTTGCTGTCATCGCCTTTGGCTTTACTGCCCGTCACTTCGCTAAACGGCAGAGGCTTACCCAGCGGATCGACGAGGATCTCCACGTCAGCCTTACTCACCTTATCGTCAATGGCGATCCTCCCCCGATCGAACAGAATATTGTCGAGGCGGAAAGACCACGAAGAGGGCTGCGCATTCTGATCTTTATCGCCGCTGCTGGCGAGATCGAACGTCCAGTTGTTGTTTTTCTCTGACAGGCGAATTAGCCGCGCGTCGGGCTGCTGAAGTTTGATCCACGGCAGATACACCGTTTTGGTTAACAGGGCTAACGGCGCCAGCGTGGCTTCCACGCGCGGCAGGTGGATCATGGTCACTTCGGGGATGTCCGGCGGGTTGCCGAGAATGATGTCGTCGGCGTGAACGTGCGGCCATGGCACCCAGCTTCGCCAGCCGGTTTCCTCTTTCTGGCGCTCCCACACGACACCCAAATCGCCACGTATTGCGAAGGGGCGGTTTAGCTCGGTTGAGACTTTCTGGTTGATGGTCGGTTTGAGCCGGTTCCAGTCAAACGTGGCGATAATGATGATTAAGACCACGATCAGCAACAAGAAAATCCCTGCTGTCCAGGAAATCACCCTGGTTGTTTTTGTCATTGTTGTCCCCTTTCCTGATGAACTTGCCTCTAAAACTATAGTTCAGACAAAGGGAAGCGGGCAGATCAGAGGGTAGTTATCACCTTTTCCAGGGTATCCATGGGGACAGGACGAGAGAGGAAATAACCCTGTGCCGCCGCTGCCGGGGAATTTTGCACGTCGCGCCACTCCTCCAGCGTCTCTACGCCTTCCACAATGACGCCCTGGCAATAGCGGTTCATCAGTTGCAGGAGCATCGTAAACAGGTTCCGTCCCTCCGGCGTCTGGCGCAGCATGATAAACAGATCGCGGGCCACTTTGATGTAGTCATAACGCACTTCGCTCAGGGCGGAGAAGTTGGCCATACCGGTACCGAAATCATCCAGCCACAGCGGGCCAAACTCACACATCGAGGCAAACGAGGAGTCCTGCGGCAGCTGAACATGTTCCACCAGCTCGAAGCGCATCCACGGCAAGGTGGCAATCAGCGCCTGCAATGTCGCGTTTTGACGTAACGCCATCAGGGTTGGGCCATCCACGTTCACCGACGCCAGAATACCGTGCTGCTCGAAGAACGCCTGCTTCGTCGCCAGCATTCTCAGCTGCTCTTCCAGCACGTCGATACGCTGACGCACGGCAACCTCCGCAAAATAGCGGTCCGGTGCAATACGCTGTGAAGGATTCGATGGATGAGTGACGACCGTTAACACCTCAATCGCCATTAACCGACCGTCGGTACGGTAGATGGGCTGATAGGTGTACGCTCGCTCACATTGCAGCCAGTAGCGATGCTCCTGCAAGTTCTCAATACTTGCCTCAGGCGTAGTGCTCAGCCGCTGGATAACCTGCTCTGACTTCATTTCGGATGTCCTGTTGTATGGGATAGCCTTTCTGGACTCGTCACTGAGTTATCGGCCCGCCAGGTGAGAACTTTATGTTCAATTCACCGGGAAAATGAAATTAAGATGACAGAAATATGCCGGAATACGCGCTGGCTCAAAAAAAATAATGGAACGTCGTTTTAATATAGTTGACCATAAAAAACACACAGCGCACACTACCCTTAATTACTTTGTTCAGGTTCACGACTATGTCTAAAAAAATTGCCGTGATTGGCGAATGCATGATTGAGCTGTCCCAGAAAGGCGCGGAAGTCAGCCGCGGTTTTGGTGGCGATACATTGAACACCTCCGTTTACATTGCCCGTCAGGTCGCCCCCGACGCGCTGAGCGTGAGCTACGTTACCGCGCTGGGAACGGACAGCTTCAGCCAGCAGATGCTGGAAGCCTGGCAGGGTGAAAACGTTGGGACCTCGCTGATCCAGCGAATGGAAAACCGCCTGCCGGGTTTGTACTACATCGAAACCGACAGCACCGGCGAGCGCACCTTCTATTACTGGCGTAATGAAGCGGCCGCCAAATTCTGGCTGGAAAGCGAGGCCGCCGCTGCCATTTGCGAAGAACTGGCGACCTTCGATTATCTCTACCTGAGCGGGATCAGCCTGGCGATCCTGAGCCAGGAGAGCCGTGAAAAGCTGCTGTCACTGCTGCGCGAATGCCGTGCCAATGGCGGTAAGGTGATTTTCGATAACAACTACCGTCCGCGTTTGTGGGCCAGCCGCGAAGAGACGCAGCAGGTCTACCAGCAGATGCTCGAATGCACCGATATCGCCTTCCTGACGCTGGATGATGAAGATGCTCTGTGGGGCGAAAAACCGGTTGATGAGGTCATTGCCCGGACGCAGGCTGCCGGGGTCAGCGAAGTGGTGATCAAGCGCGGGGCGGAGTCTTGCCTGGTGGCGGTTGCAGTTGAAGCCGTGACAGAGGTGCCGGCGGTGAAGCTGGCGAAAGAGAAGGTAATCGATACCACGGCGGCGGGAGATTCTTTCAGCGCGGGGTATCTGGCGGTACGTCTGACGGGGGGAACGCCGGAAGCGGCGGCGCAGCGCGGTCACTTGACGGCCAGCACGGTGATTCAGTATCGCGGAGCGATTATTCCGCGCGAGGCGATGCCTGCTTAAGGACTGTGCGGGCTGATGCCCGCACCCTAACCCTCTCCCTCAGGGCTGAGGGAACGCAGAGCTTACTGGCCCTGCGGAATATCGCTCGCATCCTGGTGTAAATCATCGGCTGCCGTTTGCGCTGGCTGCGGCGGCGTCGCCATGATGGCGCTCCAGGTGGCCTTCAACTCTTTCATGTCATATTCCGGCTCACCTTTCGGCTGCAACAGAATCAACGCCATATCCTGCGACAGCTGCTGACGCAGATCCTGATTCAGCATCTCCACGGTCAGACCGTTCAGGAAGTCCTGACGCAGTTTCTGATACTGCTCCGGCGCGATATCCACCACCTGATTCTGCAAGGAGCGAATGCGCTGGCTGATTAAGATATCGGTATCGGCGCGGGCATAGGTGGCGAACAGTTTCTGCAATTCGAGGGATTTCTGCGCCACCAGCGCGTTAAACTCCTCTTCAGACAGGCCCTCTTTCCGCACTTTAGCCAGCTCTTTCGCCACCACGCCGAGATTGGCATTCAGCTTATCGCCCGGCGATTCCACGTTAATGGCGCACTGGGCGCGCTGGAACAGCACTCGGCAGTCAAAGCCCAGGCCAATATCTTTCACGTTGTTCTTGCTGAGCGTCTGCTGAACGTGCCAGAACAGCGCTTCACGCGCGAGATCCGCACGCCAGTAACGCAACAGCGCAGAAGACTCGCGGATCGGCTGCCAGGCCGTATCCCACATCATTGAAAGACGATCCTGACGCACGGTATCCGTCATGATGCTGACCGTCTCAGGACGCAGCGGGGACAAGGTAGGAACAGGGGCGGGCGTTTCACGCTTCCCTTTCAGATCGCCAAATGCTTTGTTGATCTGTTCTATCACCGCACGGCTGTCCACGTTGCCCACCACAATCAGGGTCATGGCATCCGGGGTGTACCACTGCTGGTAGAAAGATTTCACCTGCGCGGCATCAACCGGCTGTTTCAGCGGCTCTGCCGGGTCGTGGCCAAGCAGCGTTGACCCTTTCAGGCGGTAGCGCCACCAGCCTTCTTTGGTATCCGTCGGCCAGGTCGCCACCATGTCGCTGTTGCTCAACGCATAGTTAACGGTCTCAGGCGTAATCGCCAGTTTGCCGGTGGCATCCGAAAGATAGGTCAGCGCTTCTTTAAGCAGATCGTTACGGTTGTTGGGCAGGCTCAGGTTAAACATGGTGTAGTCATAGGAGACCACAGCCGGGGGCAGCGGGCGTTTCGGATCGATGGCCTGTTGCCATAAAGAACGCACCTGAACCGCCTGCAAACTGCCGCTCTGGGTGAGCGCCAGTCGAGGAATAAAGTGGCTTAAGCCGGTCTGCTGGGTGCTTTCAGTGAGGGAGCCGGTATTCACAGAAAGACGGATTTCAATGCGATCGCTCGGACGTTGCGGAGTGGATAATACCTGCCACTGGAAACCATTCGCCAGTGTTCCCTGTTGCCAGGCCGGGTCTGGCTGGAGCGCATCTGCCTGCACATAACTGGCTGCTGCCATCATCAGCAAACCGCCGGTTAAGAGTCGAATTTTTGTGCCCTGCATGTGAACCCCTGATCAACATTCCTGGTTAAAGAGAGTGTCTCGCGACGTGAGCACTCAAAGATGACGATGAAAACCTTCCGATTAGACAGCGTGTTCGGCTAAACGTCACGGGCGGAAGTGAAATATACCCAAAAAAAATCTTGTCGAATTATGACAGGTATGAACGGTTATTATGCGCAGGTACCCGCATCCCCACAAGGGAATACGGGCATTTATGAGGGATTAAGAGGATAAACCGGGGGTTTTGTCCTCAGATGTGCGGTTATTCAGCGTATCGTTAAGCTTCTTGTGATCCAGCTCTTTCACCCACTTCGCCACCACAATCGTCGCCACGCCATTGCCGACCAGGTTGGTTAACGCACGGGCTTCAGACATAAAGCGGTCAATACCGAGGATCAGGGCCAGGCCCGCCACCGGCAGATGGCCCACCGCCGAAATGGTGGCCGCCAGCACGATAAATCCGCTGCCCGTTACGCCCGCCGCCCCTTTTGAAGAGAGCAGAAGCACCACCAGCAGCGTAATCTGATGGAAGATATCCATGTGGCTGTTAGTGGCCTGGGCAATAAAGACCGCCGCCATCGTCAGGTATATCGAGGTGCCGTCCAGGTTAAAGGAGTAGCCCGTAGGAATAACCAGCCCCACCACTGACTTACGGCAGCCCAGCTTTTCCATTTTATCGAGCATACGCGGCAGCGCGGACTCCGAAGAGGATGTGCCGAGGACAATCAGCAGCTCTTCACGAATGTAACGGATAAATTTGAAGATGCTGAAGCCGGTCGCACGGGCGATGGAGCCGAGCACCACCACCACAAACAGAATACAGGTGATGTAGAAACAGACGATCAGCTGGCCAAGCTGTACCAGCGTGCCGACGCCATATTTCCCGATGGTGAAGGCCATCGCGCCAAAGGCGCCAATCGGGGCCAGACGCATGATCATGTTGATGATGCCGAAGATCACCTGCGAGAAGCTTTCAATGACGTTAAAAATCAGCTGGCCTTTGCTGCCAAGACGGTGCAGGGCAAAGCCAAAAAGCACGGCAAACAGCAGCACCTGGAGGATGTTTCCGCTGGCGAACGCGCCAATCACGCTGCTCGGGATCACGTCCAGCAGGAAGGCAACAATCCCCTGATCTTTCGCCTGTTCAGCGTAAACCGCCACCGCTTTCGCATCCAGCGTGGCCGGGTCGACGTTCATGCCCGCGCCAGGCTGTACCACGTTGACAATTATCAGGCCGATAATCAGCGCGATGGTACTGACAATCTCGAAGTACAGCAGGGCAACCGCCCCCGTACGCCCGACCGCCTTCATGCTTTCCATGCCAGCGATACCGGTCACCACGGTACAGAAAATGACCGGCGCGATGATCATTTTGATGAGCTTAACGAACGCGTCGCCAAGCGGTTTCATCTGCGCGCCCAGCTCCGGGTAGTAGTGACCGAGCAGAATACCGATGGCGATGGCTGTCAGGACCTGGAAGTAAAGACTTTTGAAGAGTGAGGTTTTCATAGGGTGTCCCTGGAAAGAAAAACTACAGGCTTTGTAAGGTTATGGTTAACCTGCGGCTTTAAAATAACACCCACATAACAGGACAGAAATAAACGGGGTTCAAATTTGAAACACAAATGTTAAGAACTTTGAGCTGGCTCGCACAAGCCAGCAACAAAATTACACTTTTGCGTTATTGCCAGCGTCGGCGAGATAGCGTTTCTCAAAGATATCCGTCGGTACGGCGCGGTCAAACAGGAAGCCCTGTCCGCTCTCCACGCCCGCCGCAGCCAGCCACTCACGTTGGGCGTCGGTTTCAATACCCTCGGCAATTACGTGCAGATTCAGGCTGTGCGCCATCTGAATAATGGCCTGTACCAGGCTGCAATCCTCTGGCAGCCCATCCACAAAGGTTTTGTCGATTTTCAGGACGTCCACCGGCAACGTTTTCATGTGCTGGAGCTGACGCAGGCCAGAATACCCCATACCAAAATCGTCCAGCGCAATGCGGATCCCGGCATTACGCAGCGGTTTCAGAATGGCGACAGCATCGTCAGGATTGTCGATACAACGGCTCTCGGTGACTTCCAGGATCAACGTGTGGGGCTGAATGCGGTAGCGGTGGATCAACTCGAGCATCTCCGGCACCATGGTCGGGTGCATCAGCTGTAGCGCAGAGAGATTCACCGACAGCGGCAGCGTGATGCCCCGTTGTTGCCAGGCCGCAAGCTGGCGGCAGGACTCTTCCAGCACCCAGTAGCCGACGGTGACCATCAGGCCGCAGGACTCGATACGTTCGATCATCCCCTCAGGCAGCTCCCACGTGCCGTCCGGCTGTTGCATACGCAGCAACGCTTCGGCGCTGGTCACTTCACCCGTGCGCAAATTGACCTGCGGCTGTAGCCAGAGCGCAAACTGGCGATTGTCCATCGCCGTCAGAATGTCGCTCTCTTCCGTCAGGCGCTGCTGGGCTTTTTCCATCTGCTCCGGATCAAAGAACTGGATCTGGTTTTTGCCTTTCCGGCGCGCGGTGAACGCGGCCGAGAAGGCCCGACGATAAAGCTGCTCGGCGGTCAGCCCCCCGTAGTACATCGCAATACCGATGCTGGCGCTCGGGCGAAGCTGGATACCCTGAATGGGCAGCCGCTCATTAATGACAGTGAGTACTTGCTGACCTAGCGTAATGGCGTGCCACGGCTCTTTAACACCGTGCGCGATCACCACCAGGTCATAACCGCTGACCTGGGTGAGCACCATGCGCGGCGCCAGAACGGATTTCACCTTTTCCACCAGCGTCAGCAACAGCATCTCGCGCTGGCTCTCTTTCAGCACGCCCGCCGTGTCCTGCAAGGTTTCGCAGGCAATCACCATCAGCGCGGTGGTCTGCTGGCGGGCGACGGTCTGCTCCAGCAAGGCCATTAAAAACGCTTTGTTTGGCAGATCGGATACCGGAAAACGGGTGGCGTTGCTACTGAGCTCTTCCTGCTGACGCAGGACACGCTGCTGGTTGATATTGTAACTCCGGACCAGCATGCCAATTTCATCGTCGTGATGCAGGCGCGGCAAGGGAAGCTGATGCCCCATGTGCTCCTGTGGAGAGAGGTCGTTCAGCTCCCGGGCTATGCGGCGCAACGGATGCACAATTAACCGGTTGATACACCATGTCAGCGCCACGCTCAGCATTAGTGTCAAAAGTAAGTAAGTAGTCACTAACGTAGCAACCCAACTCATGACGAATTTATACATGCGGTACGAGTCGGCCTGTAGCACCAGGTAGGCCAGCGGCTGCGGGTTAGCCGGTCTTTCCAGGGAATAGAGAGGCAGGGAAATTTGCACCGGCAGTTCAAACAGGCGCATCACCATCATCGGGACGGGACGCTCCGGGATAAAACTCATCCGCAGCGCCTGGAACTGGTTCGGCAGCACGACATCCGCGCGGCTCACGATACCGGCGGGCTGAATGCGCTTCAGGATGGATTCCGCCTCGGGGATATCCCCTTTCAGGATCGAGGCTGACAGGGGTTCCCGCACCGAGCGGGCAATACTTTCCAGTTGCGAAGCCGTGTTATAGCGATTCTGCTGTACGGAGTGAAACAGCAAAATGACGCAGAAGATGAAGACAAACAGCATTGTGACGGCAGACACCATCGCCATCTGTTTGATCGTTAAGGAACGGCTGACACGCAAAATGACTCTCCACAATACTCGAAGCGCAGGGCGCACCAGGGTGTAAACCTGGTGCGCCCGAGTATACCCGATAGCTGCACTTTTAAGAGAGACTTACAATTAGATTAAGAAAAAATCCGATCACCAGTCTGCATAAGGCACCAGCGGTTCCGGTGGTAAGTCCATATCACCCTGCCAGCCCGCGGCAGAATACCGAACGTAGAGCAGCGCATGGCTCGGGGTATAGTCTTTTGCTTCCTGAATATCGACGCCCAGACCGACAAACCAGTTGGACGTCACGCGGCGTTCAACAATCGCCCTTGCGGTATAACCCGTCCCTGACGAGCTACTTCCGGTTTCCATCACACCTTTATCGGTATAACGGCCTGGCTCATTGTCCGGGATCAGCCCCTGTAACGGATAACGCATCACATCTTTTGTTTTTGAATGAGACCAGGAGACGGAGCCGCCCAGCTCCCATGACCAGTTCTCTGTGCGTTTACGCCAGTTCACCGGTAAGGCGAACGACACATACTCCTGGGGACTGTAGTAACCGCCCTGGCCCAGCGAATAGCCACTTAAATCCTTATCGTAATGCCAGAGCATGTTGGACACGCCCACCGTCAGGCGTTCGTTGTTCTGATTGATGAGCTTGTAGTAATAGCCGGTCATCCAGCGGACGCGCCAGTTATCTTCGACATTCTTCCCGGTGAGGCTGTCGGCACTCAGGCTTGACCAGATCCCGTTAGCTTCGCCTTTGTCGTAGCTCATGCTCACGCCGCCACCGGTGGCACGCACGCCGCCCCAGGTGGTGTCGGTATTGGGATCTTTTTGCCCGGCGAAGGCCAGCACCGAGCTGGAAATCGGACGGCGATGGGCGTTCAGGGTGTAGCCAATCGGCCCTAAATCGTTGCTATAGCTCAGGCTGCCCACCACATCGACCACGTCGAAGCCCATCGGCGTTGTACCGATATCCCACGCCCAGGTTTTGTTCTGCCAGCCGACGGCCACGCTGGCGCCGTTGGCCGACTGGTTTGTGCTACCGCGACATGGCGTTTCGGCGCAGGTACCCCATGTCGGATCGTAGGTTCCGTTATCGGTGGCAAAGGAACCGGCGTTCATATTGACCAGATCGCTACGGAAGAACATACGTCCGTCCGACAGCGGCGCATCAACCTGGAGCATGGTGGTGTGCGCTTTCAGGTCGGAATAGCCTCCCGTGCCGCTGGACCCCCAGTAGTCGTGTTGCAGCGTGACGTTCAGATCCTGCTGACGATAAAGATCGCCTGCATCGCTGCGCACGCCGCGCTTCAGCCAGTCATCTTTCTCATCGTTACGCGTGAGCCGCGTAAAGCTGTCGTTATCGGTCGGACGGGTCGTTGTGATGCCCGATGAGACCATCGCATCTTTCCAGGTGTCCAGCGCCTGCTGAGGCTGACCATTTTGTGCCTGGAAACGGGCGGCATCGCGCATCACCAGCGCACTTTCCATCGAAGGCGGCTGCGATTTGGCCTGCGCAAGAATGGCGTTGAAGGTCTTTTCTGCCGCGGCATGATCACCCAGGCCAGCCTGCGCCATGGCAAGCCGGCGCTGCATATTGATGGAGAGCGGTTCGCCGTTCTGTGCCGCGGGCAGTTTCGCCAGCGCCGCGCGCGCCGCGTCCTTGTTGTCCTGGGCAAGATAGACCTCGGTCAGGCCGAGGATCGCGTCTTCGTTCTGCGGTTCGCGTTGCAGGACGGTGTTGTAGGCGGTTTTCGCGGCCTCATGATCGCCACGCTGTTCAGCCCAGTCCGCCAGCGTCAGGTCGATACGGGTGGACGGAGGCTGCTGGCGAAGCAACGTTTCCGCCTCCTGCTCTTTTCCACTGTCGCGCAGGCGGTTGGCGGTTTCCAGCACCTGGTTACTTTGCAGGCGGTCCGCCAGCGCCTGAATGTTGCCGTTCCACTTGTCGCGCGGCAGCGTGTTCAGATGCGCCAGCGCCGCCCGGTCCTGATCGTTACCGGACAGGTACAGCCCGCTGGCGTAAACCTGATCCGGATCGCCCGGTTTCTGGCTTGCCAGCTGACGCATCAGGTTATCCGCCTGGCTGCGTTGACCCGCGCTATACAGATCGCGTGACAGTCGGTAGGTGATCCACACGTCGCCCGGGGAAAGCGCAAGGCGTCGGCGCTGAATTTCTGCGGCCTGCGCATATTTCCCCTCGCTTTCCAGCTGTTCGGCCTGGGCTGACAACTGCTCGTTCGTCAGGCTACGTTCAATATCATCAATGCTGCGGCGCTGACTGGCAGAGAGCGACTGAATAAACTGCGTCGCCTTCTCCGGAGACTGCGCGCGATAAATATTGGCGAGACCGCGCACCGCGTTGCTGTTGCCGCTGTCCATCCGCAACGCCTGGCGGTAATAGCGCTCGGCCGCGTCGTTATCTTTGCGCGCCGCCGCCGCATCACCGAGGCCCAGAACCGCGTAGCTGTCGGTATTGTCGATATTGCGCGCCTGCTGGTAATAGCGTTCGGCCTGGGCCGTATTGTTGGCTTTCAGGGCGTTATCCCCCTGCTGGATCAGCAGCCAGTATCGGTTGACCTTCAGCAGGCTGTCCCATTTGCCCCGATTATCGCTCTGCGGATCGAGGGCGATCGCCTTTTCAAACTGCGCAACCGCACGCGCGCGATCGCCTTTCTGAGAATAGGCCTGCCCCAGCGCGCCTACGGCTTCACTGTCGGCGTGGTTGGCGCTGACTGCTTTTTGCAACTCCGTTACCGCTTTACTGCCCTGCCCGGCGTCCACTGCGGCTAACCCTTCGGCTTTGGAGCGGAACGCCGGATCGGCAAGCTGTTTTTGCTGCGCTTCAAGCTGGGCGCGCGCCGCCGTCACGTTATCGCCATCGCTGAACACGCTCAGGTATTGTTGCAGCGCGGTAACGCTGGCGCTGCTGGCCGGTTGATCTTTGATCTGCTGGTACCACATGTCCGACGCCTGACTGCGGCCATTGTTCGATTTGGCCATCTCCTGTAACACCGCAAACCCTTCATCACGCCGTCCGCTCTGGAACAAAAGCTGTGCCAGCGAGGACTGTAGCGGGACGTTGCCCGGACTGCTGGCGTTTATTTTCTTAAGCTGATTAATGGCCAGGTTGCGGCGGGCTGGCTCTTTCGCCACCACGTTCCAGTACTCCGTCGCGATGTCGCCACTGGGCGGCTTACCGTCAAACAGTTTGTCATACGCGGCAATGGCTTCCTGGGTGTGCCCGGTGGTGGCAAGCAGGCGAGCCTGCTGGAGGGCCTGGCGACCATCCGGCGTGGAGAGCAGCATGGTAGTACGGGAGGACTGATAGGCACTGGAATCGGGCGCCATTCCTTTCAGGCGATCCAGCTCTTTTTGCGCGCCCGCCGTATCGCCCTGTCGTAACAGGTAGCGGAAGCGCGCGGCAATCACGTCCGGGTTGTTGGGGTCGATCAGCTCAAGGCGATAGAGCGACTGGCGCACTAAATCCTCACGCTGGGTGGATTCCCCCAGACGGACCTGTTCCAGCAGCTGTCTCTGCTGCGGGGAGTTGGCGGCCAGGGCCAGGGGCATTAGCGCCAGGCCAAGCGATAAGGTGAGTAGATTCAGTGTGAACGTGCGCATTCCTGGCCCCAGTCCGGTAGTAATTCACCTTGCACGGTGAAACGAAAACGATGCTGATCCCACCCTTGTCCAAAGAGGGTCAGAACGTAGCTGTAATAAGCATTGTTATCGGGAAAACGATCGGCGACGTGCTGGCGTTGCACCGCTTGCGCGTCCCGGTTTTGTAAAAACGGAAGGAGGGAGGCAGAAAACCCTACCGGCCCATCTCCGGTGCGTTTCCCGGTCGCGACGTCCACTTTCTCCGGCGGCAAGCCTTGTTTGATTGTGGTGGTCGCCATGGGCTTGAAACGCGCCAGTAGCCGGGCTTTCTGCGGATCGTTATCGTTCATCATCCCTACCCACAGATAGACGCGAATCGCATCGTAGCTGCCGATCAGGGATGCATCCTGCGACAGCTGCCAGCCGCCCTTTTTCTGGTATTTCACCCAGTTCGGGGAAAATCCTTTAGGCGCGGTCTCCAGCAGCAGACGCAGGTTGGTTTCACGGAGCGTCGTCCACGGCGCGCCAAAACGGGTGAAATAGCTCGCAAGCTGCGGCGGCAGGTAGCTGGGGTTGAAGCGCCAGACGCTCTCTTCGGCAAAACCGACTTTACCCGGCAGCAGCATAGAACCCAGCCCCGGCACCTTCACCACTTCCTCACTGGCAATGCGCGTCAACAGCGCCTTACCCGTGCGCGTGTAATCGGGATTTTTCCACAGCCGCCCGGCTTCCAGCAGCGACCAGGCAATCCAGATATCGGCATCAGACGCGGAGTTAGGGTCGATAACCGCCCAGGTTTCGTCGTCCTTTTTCCCCCACAGCCAGGCCGGGAGATGTTGGGTTAAATCTCCCTCGGCAAGGTTATCGCGCGTCCATGCCAGCAGCAGATCGAACGCCTTGCGATCGTTTGCCGCGAGGGCAAAGAACAGTCCGTAGCTTTGCCCTTCGGAGGTGGTGATTTTGCGCGCGTCACTGGGATCAATGACGCGTCCACTTTCGCTCATATAATCCTGCTTGAACGTCTCCCAGGCAGGCCAGCGACAGGCGGCGTGAAGATTCGCCGCCGCCAGCATCAACGCTGCGACTACACACCCGCGAAAGATTTTCATCACCGCTTACTCATGGTCCGGGTTAAGACGACGACGGCTGATGATTCGCAGCAGACGCCACAGTACCCACGCCAGCAGTACAACGCTGAGCGCAGCCAGCACGGCCAGCAGCACCGGGTGGTTAGACAGGGCGTACCACAGGCGTTCGAACCACGGCAGATGACCGACGTAGTAGACATCCCCCACGCGCAGGCTGTTTACCCCCGACTCACGGATCACCGAGACGGAACCGAACATTGCCGCCCGTTTACCGCTGTCGTTCATGGCCGTGTTGAGTAGCTCATACCCGCGCGGGCTGTCCGCCAGCAGGGCGATAACGCTGCGCTGGTCGTTATACGGCGACTGGAAGCTGACAATCGCGGCCATCGGACCCGTTGAGCTTACGGTCGTCCTGATATTGGCCTGACGATCGCCGCTGTCCGGCATGATGCTCGGGAACTCGGTCTGACGCAGCGGCGTGTTAACCCACGACTGAGCCGCCTGCACCAGCAGATCGACGCGCTTCTCGTCTTTCAGCTTGTCCGGAATGTTGCCGATGACCATGATATCGGCATCTTTGTTCTGGATCTGGCTCCCGTCATCCGTCACCGTCACGTTGATCGCCGGCAAGCCGGTTTGCGCCCCGACGGTGCCCATGGTGTCCAGCAGCGTGGTAACCTGGCCTTCGTTGGCCGCTTTTGGCATCACGACAATCGATTCAGAGAGGTCTGCCATGCGGCTGAACGGGAAGCTGGCGTTAGCAAAGGCACGCAGATCCGGCATCGCAATAAAGTGGTAATACTTCGAGAAGTCGATCGTGGAATCATCACCAATCACCACGTGGTTTTGCACCGGCTGGAAGGTAATACAGTTTTCCACCGATCCACCCGGCATGGGGTTCATATACTGGAAGTTAAACCGCAGCTGGTTCACCGCACCGAGCTTCAGCGCCGGGATCGACACATCGGTTTTGCCATCCAGCAGCCCCTGTAATACAGGCAGACGAAGCATCAACCGGTTTGTCTCCTGGCTGCTGGTCAGGCTGAACGATTGCAGGAACTGGTTGTTGAGGCTGATATCCATGCGCGAGCTGTCTTTGGTCGCCGGCGCGGTGTAACGGTAGTTCAGATTGATATCAATGCCGTTGGTGCGCAGCAGATAGAGATCCGGCGGCAGGTTAAGCGACAGGCTGACAGGAGAAGGTTCAAGCCCGGTTGACTGCAATTGCTCTTCATAGGTTTTCAGTTCGCCAAAGGTGATGGCCCGGTCGGTACGTACCCAGTTCGGCGCATCATAAGGCTTACGTGCCAGCAGCGGTTTCACCTCGTCCACCACAACGCTGTTACCGCGGAACAGGATATTCCCCTGCGCAATGCCTTTCGCCGCCTGCACCAGATCTTTGTCATCACGGCCGAAGATCACCAACAGCTTCACGTACGGATTGTCCGGATGGCTGATCATCTCGATGGTGGGCGCTTTCACCTCCGGATGGTCACGCAGGAAAGCCGGACGTTTGGCGTTGGTGGCAAACACGATCGCGTTTTTGTCCGGCATTTTGTCGTACATGACCGGGAAACTTTGACCACGCCAGCCGGAGCGGGAACCAAACCAGGATGCCACGATAGAGGCCGCCAGCTGTTCGGTCACATCGGGAGAGCCGGCAAAGACCATCGGCAGGTTCAGCGGACGGTTATCACGCGGGTCGAAGAACGGCACCGGGAAGGCGGAGAGATCGTTTTTCAACGCCAGCGGCTGATAGGTCATCTGAAGCGAAGAGTTACGCCCGACATCCAGCCACAGGGTGCTGCTGGCCGGGTTTTCACAGACATCGCGGTAGTGGCCGACAAACTCCAGACGCACGCGGTTAAAGTCGGTGATAAACAGCGGATTAATCGGCACCTGAGCCAGGGTTTTCTTACCCAGTTGCTCTTTGGTGACGGGCAGGACGTCCATCAGCTCGTCATTCAGATAGACCTTAAGCTGGGACTGCACCGGCAACAGCGACGGCGATGGGGTGTATTCCAGGTTGAGCATCGCTTTCGACACAACTTCATCGCTGCGCATACCGAATTCGATACCGCCATTTGGGTTGATGCCGCGCAGAACCATGCTGCCCGGAGGAGGTGCGATCTGGGCAAACGTCAGCTTAACGTCACGCGACGGCGTATTTTCGGCAACCACCGGCGCACTGGCTCCCGGCACGCCAGGCATGACCTGCCCAACCACCGGGTTGTCGGCGGGCAGCGTATTCCCCGTCGTCGGCTGATTCGGGACGACGTTTTCCGTCTGCCCCGGCGCGGCCGTCACAACCGGATCGGTCGCTTGCGCGACGACAGGCACCGTTGGCGCGGGCGTGGCCGCTGCGTTATCAGGCGCTGCGTTAGCCACTGTTGCAGGGAGCGCACTCATCCCCATTGCCACTGCACATAACCAGGAAAGTTTTGTTTTCATCGCGTTATCATCATTGTTGAGCCATAACCGGGTCCGCCTGCTTCGCTTCATCTCGCTCAGGTCGACGCGGAATGAACGACACGACCCAGGAAACCAGTGAAGTAAGTGACCGGAAAATTAATTTCACCGACGACGGGGCAAATTCTGCAAGGTGACGATAGCCACGGAACCCCAGCTTAAGAATATCCAGCAGGCTTTCCAGAGGCTTATCCTCAGGGAAGCTGTCCTGCCAGAGAGCCCACGTATCCGCGCGGGCAAACGTACACTGCACAAAATCAATGTGTTGCTTTTTGGTCAGCGGCATCAGTTGCAGACCCACTTCATTTCCTCTCACACGCACCACCTGCGTCGGGAAGACATACTCCTGCTGGCCGCGCTTAAGCAGTAGGTTGACCTTCTGCCCCTCCAGCACCTTCGCCTGACCGTTGATCTTGATACCCAGACCGCCATCCGAAAAGTCATGAACGGTACAGGAGAAGAGATGTCCATCGTCGCGGGCAATGGCCGCTGGCATGCTGATTTCGACGCGATGCGCGCGGCGAACCTGTTTGCTCTCCACCGATACCGCCACCGCGCCACCGAGGATAATCAGGTTATAAAACACCCACGCCATACTCACGAAGACCGTCAGAATTTCGTTTTCCGGGCCGTAGAAGTAGCGCCAGATCCCAACAATCACGCCCACAATATTCAGCAGCACCAGGAAGATATAGGGCCGGGAGATCACCCAGTCGACATACTCCTCTTCCACCAGCCCGCCCTTCGCGGTGACGTTGAATTTCCCTTTATGCGGGTTAATCAGCGCCACCATGGTTGGCGGCGCGATGTACCAGGCCAGCACCGTTTCGTAAATTTCACTCCAGAAGGAGTGGCGATATTTCCCCTGAATCTTCGAGTTCGTCAGGCTGGCGTGGATCATGTGCGGCAGAACGAACAGGGCAATCATCAGCGCAGGCGCATAGATGATGTAAGCGTGAAGAAGCAGGAACGCCAGCGGCGCAGTGAGGAAGATAAGCCGTGGAATACCGGACAGGAAGTGGAACATGGCGTTGACGTAGCACAGCCGTTGCGCCAGCTTCAGCCCTTTACCCATCAGCGGGTTATCGAGCCTGAAAATTTGCACCATGCCGCGGGCCCAGCGAATACGCTGGCCGATGTGCGCCGACAGGGATTCCGTAGCCAGCCCCGCCGCCTGAGGAATACGCATGTAGGCGGAGGTATAGCCAAGACGGTGCAGACGCAGCGAGGTGTGCGCATCTTCCGTGACCGTCTCGACGGCGATCCCGCCAATTTCATCCAGCGGTTTCCGGCGGATCACCGCACAGGAGCCGCAGAAGAACGTTGCGTCCCACATGTCGTTCCCGTCCTGCACGAGTCCATAGAACAGCGTGCCCTCGTTCGGGGTTTTACGAAAACGGCCGAGGTTACGTTCAAACGGGTCCGGCGAGAAGAAGTGGTGCGGCGTCTGCATCATCGCCAGCTCTTTCTCCTTCAGGAACCAGCCCATGGTCATTTGCAGGAACGAGCGCGTTGGCACGTGGTCGCAGTCGAAAATAGAGACGAACTCCCCTTTGGCATATTTCAGCGCATTGTTGATGTTACCGGCTTTCGCGTGTTCATGCGTGGTACGGGCGATGTACTCTACCCCCACTTCGTCCGCGAACTGGCGGAACTCGGCACGGCCACCGTCATCGAGGATCCAGATTTTGATTTTATCCTTCGGCCAGTCGATACCCAGCGCGGCGTAAATGGTGTTTTTTACCACCGACAGGTCTTCGTTGTAGGTCGGCACGAAGAGGTCCACCGTAGGCCACTGGGTCGTGTCTTTTGGCAGCGGCACCGGCTGTCTATTTAGCGGCCAGATAACCTGGAAGTAACCCAGCACCAGCACGATCCAGGCGTAAGTCTCAGCAAACAGCAGGACTAAGCCGCACACCAGGCTGACCGGATCGTCCCAGTTCAGCGTTGAGGTATATCGCCACCAGATGTAGCGGCAGGAAACGGTCAGCGATAGCACAATCAGCATCAGGGCAGAAAAACGCCCTGGTATGCGCCGCACCAGCAGCGCCACGCCCCACAGCAGGATCAGGAAGGTGAACTGCGCCAGCGGGTTGAAGGGCTGGGTAATACAGACCAGCGCAAGAATCAGCGAGAACACCACAACCACGCCGAGAATAAAACGCCGCAAGCCCGGGTGTAGGTGCCCGAGCTCTTTGTGGTTATCTAAATGACCCGTTTTGTCGCCCACCCGGTCAGGTAGCCGGTCAAGCCACTGGTGGTAGTGTTCACGCAGGTTCTGCACACGATCGAAGCTGCGCCAGCGGGACGTTTTTTTCTCCGCGCCCGTTGAGGTCGTTAGTAGCCAGATGGACTGAATAGCGTAGCGCGCGGGATCCAGCGGACGCGGCTTGTCAGGGGTGATATGCGGATAGAGTTCACCGTGGCGCGCACGAATGCGTTGCCAGCGGGGATGTTCGAGGGGGATGAACATCCACGCCAGAATCATCCACAAACAGCCCAGCGCAGCGCTCAGCGACGAGGCGCCGTGATGACGGTAATGGCGGTAGCGTTCACTTAAGCGCGAACTGACCGGCGGAATGAGCAGCCAGTTAGTCAGGCGGCTCATACTGAACTCCCGGCAGGCTCCGGCCGTTTAGCAAAGTGCAGCAGACACCAGTTGGCCAGCGTCAGGATCTCTTCCGCCGCCAGTGAATCGCTACGGTACTCCCCGAGAGGTTGTTTGGACGCGAGGCACTCCGCCATCGCTTCGTCACGATGGATCACCATCGGCAACAGGCGGCGCTGACTCTGGAGCCAGACCTGGTAGAGATCGTCCTGGATCTGGCTGCCAATGCGCAGATCGTTGATCAGAATATGGGCATTGGCAGGCATCGGCTGCTGATGCAGACGGATATGACAATTCGCATCTACGTTCGCGATGGAGAGCACATGGTCGCACTGCGCCAGCAGCTGGCGGGTCAGCGACGCGGCACCGTGCGGCAGGTCCAGCAGGATCCACTGATAGTGCCCGCTCTCTTTCAGGCTCTGCAATGCGGTGATGAAGCGAGAGAACAGGCGCTGGTACGCGGCTTCATTCCCGCGCTCGGTTTCGGTCAATTGACCAAAGGGAAGCAAATCGAGCTGGGAGGTATAACGCAAACCCGCATCCCGCCAGTCTTTATCGTCCAGAAGCGCGCGTCCCCAGCCGTTTGCATGCGTAAAGTCGACATTGAATGACATGCGCAGCAAATTATCGGAACAGGCATCAATGACCAGTACCGATTCACCTAATACCTGCAATGACCACGCCAGCGCCGCGGTAACGGAAGTTGTACCCACCCCACCACGGACGCCCTGTAATCCTAGTACAGCCATCAATGGCTTCCTTATTGTTGTTGGGCAAACTCAGCTAATAACGGCCAACGTTTAATAGCCGCCGCCAACTGTTCACGCTGGGAAATATCGGTGTAATCTATTTCAGGCAAAGAAAAAGCCTGCGTGAGTGCCAAAAAATCGTTCTGGAATGTGTAACCCAGACTTGAGTCGACTGGGGTTGCGGGTTCGTTATTTTGCATTCTTTTTTCATCCCTTTGAGTAAAATCATAAGATTCAGATGCAGCGAGGCGTCCTGCCATTAAATTTCATTTACATGCTAAATCTGATGTTCTTTAATTTCAATGTTAGGTTTATTTCTACGCTTTCGCTAGTAAACTGAGAGACATAGAAATTCGACGAAAAGAGGGACACCGTGGACTCCATATTTTCTATTGGCATCCAGTCATTATGGGACGAATTGCGCCACATGCCAGTCGGAGGAGTCTGGTGGGTTAATACGGATCGTAATGAAGATGCCATCAGTCTGGTAAACCAGACGATAGCGGCGCAGGGGAAGGATTCCCGCGTGGCCGTCATTACGATGGGCGAAGAGCCGAAGTCAATCATCAGGCTCGACAGTGACCGTGGGCCCCAGACAGTACGATTATTTTCCATGCCTGCGGAGGCTGACAGTCTATACTTCTTACCCCGCGATATTCAGTGTTCTATTGTTCCTGAGCACTATTTACTGATTCTAAAATGCTCTAATGATGGCCTGCAAAATATACCGTCTGAAAAGCTGCTGAAATGGCTGGGAAGAATCAACAGATGGGCAAAAAATCAAAATTGCACCTTATTGGTTGTTAACCCAGGCAGTAATAATGACAAGCTTTTTTCACTTTTAATGAGTGAATACCGTTCTCTCTATGGCCTGGCCAGTATTCGTGTCCAGACCGACAGCCATCTTTACGACGTGGCTTTCTGGTGCAATGAAAAAGGGGTGAGCTCCCGACAACAACTTACACTCAAACAAGTCGGGGATGAGTGGCATCTTGCTCAACAGGAAGAGACGGTAGTTCAGCCACGCAGTGATGAAAAACGTGTTCTGAGCCATATTGCGGTACTGGAAGGTGCGCCTGCACTGTCTGAGCACTGGTCACTGTTCGATACCAATGAAGCCTTATTTGATGAGGCGCGCACCACGCAGGCGGCGACTATTATCTTCTCGTTGATCCAGAATAACCAAATCGAAACGCTGGCAAGGCACATTCACACATTACGTCGCCAGCGCGGCAGCGCGTTAAAAATTGTAGTGCGTGAAAATAATACCAGCCTGCGCGCCACCGATGAGCGCTTATTACTGGGCTGCGGCGCGAATATGGTCATTCCGTGGAATGCTCCCCTGTCGCGCTGTCTGACGCTGATCGAAAGCATCCAGGGCCAGCAGTTTAATCGACATGTTCCGGAAGATATCAGCACCCTGCTTTCAATGACGCAGCCGATGAAACTGCGCGGCTACCAGAAATGGGACACCTTCTGCGATGCGGTGGGCAACATGATGAGCAATACGCTGTTACCGGCAGACGGAAAAGGGGTGATGGTTGCCCTGCGCCCCGTGCCGGGTATTCGCGTTGAGCAGGCGCTCACTCTGTGCCGCCCTAACCGTATCGGGGACATCATGACCATTGGCGATAACCGCCTGGTGCTGTTCCTCTCCTTCTGCCGGGTGAACGATCTGGATACTGCACTTAACCATATCTTCCCGCTTCCTACCGCGGATATCTTCTCGAACCGTATGGTCTGGTTTGAAGATAACCTGATCGCGGCTGAGCTTGTCCAGATGCGTGCCCTGCCACCTGAAAAGTGGGCCAAACCGTTGCCTGTCACAAGCGGCGCCAAACCGGTTCTGAACGCGAAACATGACGGGCATGTCTGGCGACGGGTACCCGAGCCGCTACGCTTACTGGATGAGAACAAGGAGAGCGCGCCATTATGAATATCAGCGATATCATCCAACTGGTTGTTCTGTGCGCGCTGATTTTTTTGCCGCTTGGCTACTATGCACGCCATTCCCTGCGCCGTATTCGCGATACGATCAGATTACTGTTCGTCAAACCTCGCTATATTAAACCCGCCGGAACACTGACTCGCGCTCCGAACGTCAAGGCAAACCGAAAACATGACTAATTCTACCTATACCTCTTCGGCGCCCTCGCCACTCTGGCAATACTGGCGCGGCCTGTCCGGCTGGAATTTCTACTTTCTGGTGAAGTTTGGTCTGCTGTGGGCAGGCTATCTTAATTTCCACCCTCTGCTTAACCTGGTGTTTATGGCATTCCTGCTGATGCCAATCCCGAACCTCAGGCTGCACCGTATACGTCACTGGGTCGCTATCCCCATCGGTTTCGCCCTGTTCTGGCATGATACCTGGCTGCCCGGCCCTGAAAGCATCATGAGCCAGGGCTCCCAGGTCGCAGGTTTCAGTGCGGACTATATGCTCGATCTGGTTGAGCGCTTTATTAACTGGCAGATGATTGGCGCGGTATTTGTCCTGCTGGTCGCCTGGCTGTTCCTGTCTCAGTGGATCCGGGTGACGGTGTTTGTCGTCGCGATTATGATCTGGCTTAACGTCCTGACGCTGACGGGCCCGAGCTTCTCGCTGTGGCCAGCCGGTCAGCCGACGACAACCGTGACCACCACGGGCGGTTCCGCCGCCGCGACCGTTGCGACAGCAGGGGATACGCCTGTGGTTGGGGATATTCCTGCGCAGACTGCACCGCCGACATCCACTAACCTGAACGCGTGGCTCTCCAGTTTTTACGCTGCGGAAGATAAGCGTCAGACGAAATTCCCGGACGCGCTGCCTGCCGATGCTCAGCCGTTTGAGCTGCTGGTCATTAACATCTGTTCTCTGTCCTGGGCTGACGTTGACGCGGCTGGTTTGATGTCGCACCCGCTGTGGTCGCATTTCGATATTCAGTTTAAGGACTTCAACTCGGCCACGTCGTACAGCGGCCCGGCGGCTATCCGCCTGCTGCGCGCCAGCTGCGGACAGCCTTCGCATAAGAACCTCTACCAGCCGGCAGCTAACCAGTGTTATCTGTTTGATAACCTCGCAAAACTGGGCTTTACCCAGCACCTGATGATGGGCCATAACGGTCAGTTCGGTAACTTCCTGAAAGAAGTGCGTGAACAGGGTGGCATGCAGGCCCCGCTGATGGACCAGAAAGGGCTGCCGGTAACGTTGCTGGGCTTTGATGGCTCGCCGGTGTATGACGATACCGCCGTGCTTCAGCGCTGGTTAGATACCGTCGGCAAAGAGGAAGGGACACGTAGTGCGACGTTCTATAACACGCTGCCGCTGCACGACGGGAACCATTATCCCGGCGTGAGTAAAACGGCCGATTATAAGGCCCGTGCTCAGAAGTTCTTTGACGAGCTGAACGCGTTCTTCAACGAGCTGGAAAAATCAGGTCGCAAAGTGATGGTGGTGGTGGTACCAGAACACGGAGGGGCGCTGAAAGGCGACAGGATGCAGGTGTCTGGTCTGCGCGATATCCCAAGCCCGTCCATCACTAACGTTCCGGCCGGGATTAAGTTCTTTGGCATGAAGGCGCCGCATCAGGGAGCGCCCATTGAAATCACCCAGCCAAGCAGCTATCTGGCTATCTCGGAACTGGTTGCTCGCGCTGTAGACGGTAAGCTGTTTGTGGAAGATAGCGTGAACTGGGATCAGCTCACCAGCGGGCTGCCGCAGACGGCGGAGGTATCGGAAAACGCCAATGCGGTGGTGATCCAGTATCAGAATAAGCCTTATGTCCGACTGAATGCCGGGGATTGGGTGCCGTATCCGCAGTGATGACCTGCTACACCCTCTCCCCTGTGGGGAGAGGGTTACTCCGCACTTCGTAACGAAATTTCACCGCCCACCCAGGGCTTAATCACGCCATCCTGTTCAAGAAGCAACGCGCCCTGCGCGTCAATGCCGCGTGATGTGCCGTAAATCTCTTTATCCCCAATCAGCAGCTTCACCGGTCGGTTAATAAAGTTATCCAGTTTTTCCCAGCGAGACAGGAATGGCGCTAACCCCTCTTGTTCAAAGAGCGTCAGCGAACTACGCAACTCATTGATCATGCGGACGGCAAGCGTATTGCGATCGATGGTGATCCCCGCTTCCTGCAAGTTGGTCCAGGCCTGGTTCACGACATCGTTCTGCACGTTTCGCATCACCATGTTCAGTCCCGCCCCAATGACGATCTGTGCGGCATCGCCTGTTTTTCCCGTCAGTTCAACCAGGATCCCCGCCAGCTTTCGATCGTTGAGATACAGATCGTTGGGCCATTTTACCCGCACCTGATCGGCACCCAGATCGTGCAGCACCTCTGCCATCACAATGCCGATGACCAGGCTCAGCCCGATGGCCGCAGCTGGCCCCTGTTCAAGCCGCCAGTACATGGAAAGGTAGAGGTTGGCGCCAAATGGTGAGAACCACTTACGCCCCCGGCGGCCACGTCCTGCCTGTTGGTACTCGGCAACGCAGGCATCACCGGATTTCAGCTCGCTCAGGCGATCCAGCAGATACTGGTTCGTCGAATCAATGACCGGCAATACCGCGACGTTACCGTGCCCAATCTGGCTGCGGATGACCTCCTCATTCAGTAACTGGATCGGTTCCGGCAGGCTGTAGCCTTTTCCTGGCACCGTAAACACATCCACGCCCCAGTCGCGGAGCGTTTGAATATGCTTATTGATCGCAGCACGGCTCATGCCCAGCTGTTCGCCCAGCTGCTCGCCAGAATGAAACTCGCCATCGGCAAGGATACCGATGAGAGTTAACGGGATAGTATTGTCCTTCACGCAATGGTCTCCACGGCATTCACTTCGCCCGTTCGGCCAATAAAGCGAACTTCAGGCTCCAGCCAGACGTTGAATTTTTCGCCCACGCGCTGGCGAACATGATGCGCCAGGTTGACGACATCCTCACTTGTCGCGTTGGACTGGTTGATCAGTACCAGCGCCTGCTGACGATGAACAGCAGCGCCACCAAGAGTCGTACCTTTTAATTCACACTGATCGATAAGCCAGCCTGCGGCCAGCTTCACGCTACCATCCGCCTGAGGATAATGCGGGGCCGTTGGCCAGCCGGCGAGAAACGCTTTTGCATTTTCGCTGCTGATCACCGGGTTTTTGAAGAAACTGCCCGCATTTCCGTTTACTTTCGGGTCCGGGAGCTTGGTCATTCGCATGTGGCATACGGAATCAAATACCTCACGCGGTGTGACGGTAGCCGGGTCGAGACGGGTCAGATCGCCGTAAGTCAGAACGGGTTTCCAGGCTTTCGCCAGGCGCAGGCCAACGGCCACAATGACGAAACGATCCTGATAGTCGTGCTTGAAAATGCTGTCGCGATAGCCAAAGCGGCACTGCTCTGCGGTCAGGCGCTTCGCCGTTCCAGTCGCGAGTTCGATGCAGTCGACATATTCGCAGACGTGTTTCAGTTCGATGCCGTAGGCACCGATATTTTGAATAGGAGATGATCCTGCACAGCCCGGGATCAGAGCCAGGTTTTCCAGCCCTGGCATCCCTTTTTCAAGGGTATATTGCACCAGATGGTGCCAGTTCTCGCCAGCACCCACGTGTAAATGCCAGCTGTCAGCGCTCTCTTTACGCTCAATCCCCATGATGCGATTGACGATTACCGTCCCCGCAAAATCATCGAGAAACAGGACATTACTTCCTTCGCCCAGAATAAGTACGGGTTCACCGTTTTCTGTTGCGTTTTGCCATGCATTCAGCAACTGCTGAGCACTGTCGGCACGTACAATTTGATTAGCATTCCGTTGAATACCAAAGGTATTCCAGGGCTTAAGGGAGTGATTCATAGACGCTATCCTGATGCAAAAACCGGGATAGTTTACCGTATATATGGGGGGATAGGTGATTTGTTTATGGAAAGGAAGCAGGTGCAGAAACGCAAAAAGGCCATCCTTCCGGATGGCCTCTTCACTTGTTTGATGCCTGGCAGTTCCCTACTCTCACATGGGGAGACCCCACACTACCATCGGCGCTACGGCGTTTCACTTCTGAGTTCGGCATGGGGTCAGGTGGGACCACCGCGCTAAAGCCGCCAGGCAAATTCTGTTAATCTGTATCAGGCTGAAAATTTCGTCTCTTCGCCGAAACACCTTCGGCGTTGTAAGGTTAAGCCTCACGGTTCATTAGTATCGGTTAGCTCATGATGTCCCTCTGGGATGCGCTCCGGATGAATATGATGATCTCATATCAGGAACTTGTTCGCACCTTCCCTAGACTTAACGATGTTAAAATTTTGGTTGTATTAAAATCCTCCTGCGAAAGTGAAATCATCCATGTATTATCTTTATGATAGTCGGTGATATAAATAAAATGAGATGTAAAAGGCGTTGAGTGATTGAACTCTCCTAAGTTCCATCCATACTGTCTCACTGTATTTGAGCTAAGTTCTTTGTCGGTAATGTTCATAATTCATACCTTTCGATAAAGTCTGTAATGATAATTAGCTATCTCAAAGGCCCAGAACAACTCTTGAAATAACCTCACTCGAAGAATTTATCATATTGAACACCCCTACCTAATAACCTTGCCGACTTAATAAATCACAATAGCCCTCCCCTGTCATTTTAAAACGCTACTTGAATTTTTGATAGCTTATAGTTGTTTTACGTTCTTTGTGATACTCATATGTCATCTTCTCTTTCCAGTACCAATCTTGTAAATCCTGCAAGTCTAGCCCATTTTTCTCACGTATGCTTTCGTGTAATTCGCTAAGCGCGAGTTTATCATTAGGTTTATAAATGGCTAATTTTTCTTCAAATAAATCCAGCCAACGTTTCCCCATCTTTCGACGCAAAACAAACACCATCGTGATAATTGTACTGAAATGCACAGCAATTAGTTCCAACTTATGCGATTGCTGACCAGATAAAATTACTATTGTAACAACAGGGATGGCCGTATATAAAGCAATCAAAGCGACCATAAGTTGATATGGTTTTTCCCGTATTACCATGTCCATGGGTAAACCAGAGGACGCTACTGCTTGCCAAAATCTTAAATACCTTCCGATGGACTTAAACCTTTTCCCGTTTTTATGCATAAACCTGTTTTTATTTACTATCATGTTAGACCTCTATTTTTCTGTAATTCTAGAAGAATGTTACCTTAACCCTTAACAGGGATAACACCGCATGTATTATCTCCATAATCAAAGCGCAGGGCCGGTAATAAAAAGTACCATACCATCGATGTGTAGTTCGTTCAGTGCATCCCTGTCCGTGGATAGCTTTCTAATGTTGTCAGGAGTTGCATCAATCGGGTATAAATCTTGCGTCAGTTTGACGAGATTCTTCTCAGTGCAGGTAAGACCGCCTTCAGCGAGAGTGCGCAGGTAATCACTAAACACGACTTCTTTTTCATCAGAGGTAAGTCGCTCGAAGTACCCCATATGTTCGGACGTGAAATTCTCATCTGCAATACTTCTCACTACTGAGATGATATCCGACCTTATGACCAACTCCCGCACCGCAGCATAAAAAATCCTGCCGTAATGTCCTGACACGTTTTCCTTTGCGAGCCACCAGCGCTCATCCGTGGTAACGGGTACTGTGGTCGGGGATGCCAGTAGCAGAACGGGGCTTAAACCGGATCGCGATAACCCTTCAGCAAAAGCTTCTTCAGGAAGACTGCTAACAGGCTTGCCTTGATAACGTGCTTCTACCATCTATGCTTCTCCTTTCTGATGTAGGCATGACTGCCTTCTATTTAAGCAATCAGTAAACCGGATTGAGCTGAGCAACGTTATCCTTCTCCCATCATTGCTTGCCACTTTTACCATAAGCGCCAAACAATTAGCCCCATTATTCCGGTTGTAAACTGAACCTTAACACTAACCAGTATGAATCGGTCATCTGGGGCAAAGTGTCCACCGGGTTGAAGTAGCCAGGTTGTTAGCGGCGGATGGAAAGCCAGTACGAATCCGTAAACTATAAAAGCCAAGCTCAGTAAAAGAAGGAGCATGCGCCCAATACGTTTGAGTTGATAAGATAAACTCGCGCTAGTTTTTCGTGGGGGTACGATATGGTCTTTCAACACTGTCTCCTTGCCAGCAAATGCCGAAGCGCTGGCATAAAGATTAAACAATTTTTATGCCAGTTACTCCGGCGAGATGGGTGATAATCCTCGTTGCCATCATAAAGCCTTATCTCTTTCAAATTTGAGCGATAAGGGGTCTTTGAGCCTGTAATGGCTTTTTGTTTGATGTTTTGATGGCACCTGCCCCCGCGTTTTACCATGACCGAAGTACATAGCGGCTCACACCTTCTGCTGGCTGTTGCCACTCGCTATTCTCCGTTGACGGTCTGAGGCGCGTCGAGCCCCGGGAGATGTTTTTCATCGCCTGCTCAAGAGTGTCCATCCTGTAGGTTTTGATGTTCACCCCTTCTTCAGAAATAGGCCCCAGCAGTTCCGTAACCTCACGCTCACCCTGATAAATATCGACCCACTGTGTAATATTCACCTTATCACCATTCGCATCAATGCCACGTCGGTTAAAGTGGTCAATTTCAAACTCACACACGGTTACCGGTACCAGCCCCTCCGGGCGCGGATACCCGAGTATTTCATCAAAACCAGGTTCCCCTTCATCAGTGACCAGATCAGGCGTCAAATAGAGTTTTCCGTTACGGGAAAAATGCGCAACATGGCAGGACCACTGGTCATTTAACATCGTTGGCATGCTTGTGAACATTCCTGAATACCACCGTCTGGCATTATCAACTGATTTGGTGACGAGGATTTCATCTGGTACTTCCCCGTTGTCCATGGTGTAAAAACTGAGAGACAGAGCGGTATTTCTGCGTGAAAGTAGCTTTTCTTTATTGACCTCTTTATTTTCAAATTTGGACAGGTATTCCTCAAGGAACAGCGCCTGCAACTCGGGTGTCGGCGCTTTCTGATAAAACCAGTCGGCCAGGTCTTTAGTGCCAATATAGATGAGGCTGGCTTTACCTTTTTCGCTCTTGACCGCAACAGGAGCCATTAGGCTTACTTGCTGTACGTACTCACTGGTTTCATTGATACTTTCATAGGCCTCAATCCACTGGCCAAGCAGATTGGTGTAAATCACCGGATCGTTCAGCTTTAAAAACTGCTTAAGAGCCTGAGCGCCACGGGAGCATGTATCAAAATAACGCTGCTTCTCTTCGAAGCTTTTGAAAGCAGTCTTTTTGCCCGACCATGTGGCCACCAGCTGTTCATCTTCGAACAGGGTGTTTTCAGCTGGTAAGAAGTGTTTCATTTTCGCAAAACGTTGATGAGTGACGTTTAAGACATTTCGGGATGTAGCAAGTACCATTCGATGAACCCAGGCATGCCCTTCCATCCGGTTGTCGCATTCAAAATTTGCTGGTGCGGCATATGCAACAAGTTTCCCTGAAGCATTTACCGATAACCTGACCAGCTCATAGCCTTTGCTGCTAATAAAATTACGAACCCCGGGAAGATGTTTGAGCCCCACATCAGCGAGCATATAGAGCTGGTTCAGGAGCTCTTTGGAGCCCTTCTCTGTACTCATGGCAGCTTCCAGCGTCGCCCCCCTGTTATCAGCTCGCCAGGCTACAATGCATCGATCTATCAACTCTGATCTCAGATTAGGCTGGCCAATATTTCCATCGGCCAGAGCCTGGCTCAGCATCTGCCGGTAAGGTTCTTCTGCCTCACGCTCGGCACGAATATAATTTAAAGCCATCTTGAAGAAGCGAATGTAAAACAGGTGATTAGACCTGAATTTACGTCTGTGAATGTACCATTCGAGCTCCTCCGCTTTAATGGTATCCATGCACAGGAAACCCAGTTCAGCATCATTCCTGCTGGACTCCTTAAATAAAGACAAATTCACCTTACAATTGAAATCTCGATCCGTTGAGTATCTGTTTACTGTTGCGTTGACACAGATATCGTCTCCCTGACGGAATGCAATAACCGGCTCATAGTTTTTATGGGTTCTCCCAAGCCATTTATAGCCAGAGTAGCTGTTGTCTTCCTGAACTGCTCCTGGTGCTGTCACTGGGTTCATCAACGAATCCCAGTTGCACATTACCCGGGATCCGGACTGAAGGCATGAGTTTGCCTGTTCAAGATAACTTTGCAGAGACGGCCGTGTCTCAGCCATACCCAAAAGGCCAGAACCGTCTTTGTCGTGCAGAAATTGGAAGTACCGTTCCTGGAACTCAAGGCTCAGAAAACTGTAAGGGGTATTGGTATCATAGAAATCACCAAATAGTTTGAGCCGGTGATCGAGGCCGCAGATAAGGATCAGGAAACGACGGTAGTGAAGTGCCATAAGATCATGCTGCTTCAGTCGGTCGGTATAACTGACGTCCTCAAACTTTATGGTGCTGCCATCAATCCCCTGGAAATGTGCTTCCTGTTCGCTGGCGGAAGGGAATAGCTGCGAAGCCCCAAGATGGCTTTCTACCGAAGAGTAAACCTGATGAATATTTTGACCGTCCCGGACCAGAAGGAATACAACCCGGTTCCTGTCATTGCGGACATGATTTTCCCAGGGATCGCGGTAATCGATATAACGTCGTGTTGTGGCCATACATACGATGGAACGTTCGGACGGAAAAATCTGCTCCACCAGCCCGGGGCTGGTTCGTAAAGTTTCATGAAATTTTTCCATATCAGAGAAGTCGAACCAGCTATCGAGATCGCACCATACGGCCAGCTCTTCATCCACCATCAGCTTTGCCTGAACGACCTGGAGCGGGAGGTGTGATGGAGCGGATTCACCCTTCACGATATTCACTACCTCAACGTCTTTGCCGGTATACAGTTCCAGACTGCCAACGCCATCGTGGATTTTCTTCACATATTCCATGGCTTCTTCTGTAGTGGCCAGACTTGCCGCTGCAACTTCCTCGAAATAGGGCAGCATTCTTTTGCTGGCATTAGCGATTGCCTGCGTTCGTTGTGTGATGATTTTGCTGATGGCTGTGCTGATCTGCCCTTCTTTTAAGGCCGCTTCTCTGATTTGTTCAATGCGGGTATCTGAAATACCAGAGGACAGAGCATTTTGAACTGATCCAATCGCCAGTGAGGTTACCGCCTGCTGCTCTTGTGGGGGCACTAACGCAACGCTAAGGCCCGTCACAGGGTTTTCACGGTCATCTGTACCTAATTGCTCAATCGCAAGGTCACGGAGCCCCTGAGCATCGCTCACGAGGGCTGTAAGCGATGCCTGTAGGCTATTCACTTCTTCCTGAGCTTGTCTGAGTTCAGCATCCCGGATTACCTTATGGTCGGGTTCAAATACAAAACTGGACAGAAAATCCTTAACCAGGAAGCGATGCTCTCGCATTTCTTTGCCACGTTCCCTACGGTTGCCGCTGCTGTCTTCAGTGACAATAGCTACAGTCTGACCGTAAACGCGGGGATGGGCGCGTAGAATCACTGTGTGCAGCTTATCTTCAACGTAACGCAAAGACGTAATGAGCAGCGTATCCCCTGCCACAATACCCTCTTCAGGGATGCTGTCAGTGGACGTCCAGTACTGACCCGCCAGCAAAGAATGAAATCGCTCTAAACGGTCAATGTTATTTTTGCTGACCAGGTCACCCATATACCTTTCCTTCCAGATTCGTATGTTAGGTGAATCATACCAGATTGCACTTACCGTCTAATAACTCAAAAAACACCAACTTCGGCATTCACTAGAAATGAATCCGTCCACTATTATTCATTAATTAAATAGATTCTTAGATATGAATAGCGCATTGCTTTTAAAGCAGGTTTCGCAAAGGGTTAAAAAAGGCTTCTTAAGTGAAGCCTTTAATAATAAATGCTACTTATCTTCAGAGGGATACATTTCCCAGTATTTATTACGTACATTAACAAGGCAATGGTCTGCTGTTTCTGAAGCGCCTTTGTCGCGGTTTACAAAGGCTTCTGCAACTTCATCCAACTTATCCGGTACCGTATTTAATGGTAATGCCTGCTTCAGGTTGGTGGTTACCAGTTCCTTTGCTTTATCATGATTAAGTTCAGTTCGGATGCTTGCATCTTTACAAATATCATCAACCTTACCATCAAGAATAATGTTTGGGATAGGTTCGTTTTCAACTTTATGTGTAGTATTAGCAGAGGAGCCAAAAGCGACTGACATCATCGCACACAGCAGAATATTTTTTAATTTCATAGTTCACTCCATTATGACTATTGATATCTACTTATGAAGTATTAGTTATATCATGTTTGCCGTCAAAACATAGAACCCACTGTTTTGACTTTAAACATATCATGCTACAACGTTTTTTTGCACGTGACTTTAGTAGGCATGATTTATGAGGTTTCAGCAGGACGTCAGATTGTTGTCGATCCAGTATTGATGCAAGCCTACCGTCCATTTCTTCGATAAGGCCGAAAGTAAAAGCGCTAAACCACAGCAGTTACCAGGAGTAAAAATTCGTATGGGATCTGGAGAACCGACTTTAACACTCATAATGAACTCCAGAATGTTGCCATGGCATAGACTATTTCTAAGCCTGACGATATCTGCTTCAGGTTTTTTACCAGCGTCTATCTTTGCCAACATATTCTTCTCGGCTGGAAATGACAGTAATTCTATCGGCATCCCTTCCTGCTTAGCCTTTCGCATTAAAGCGTTACTCATTACTGACGTACCATCTAAGTCCACCAGTACAGGAACTGACTGCTGAACGTTAACAGTTGATTTCAACTTCAGCGTAACCCTGAGTGATGTTTCGATCCCATTCAGAAAGCTCGTACAGGCCGGTAACCATAGACCATGATGCAGCGCCTCGGTTGCTTGTTTAAAAAACCAGTCAATCACGGGGACAGTGCAATGCTCATAATAGTGATTTACCTCGCTGAACCTTGCCATATAAGCATCGTACTCAGCCTGGTCTTCAGGAGATAAAAAATTTGGTGGGAGGAGCATCAGAATCCTTTCATCCTAGCTTGTATACCTTCTTCGTAGGCCAGCTCGCCATTATCGGTAAAAGATGGTTTTTGATGTTTATGATAAAGCTTAATTTTTCGTCAGGCTTGATAGCGTTACCGGAGAGATTTGATCTTTTCTCTTCAACTCGCAATACTGTTTATACATACAGTACAAGAATTCGAGTGTAGCTATGTCTGTTATCCTTGAGCACATTAGCAACAAGCCTTACGAAATGGCACCTTTTTTCAGTGATTTACTAAGCTGTGGAGTGATGAGTCCGTGCGCCGGGCATGAAGATAATGAATTAAATTTGCATGAATATGTAGTCCGCAACCGCCCCTCAACCTTCTTTGTCAGGGCGGCGGGCCTCAGTATGATCAATGCCGGTATCAATGATGGAGCAATACTGGTTGTGGATCGGTCTTTAACAGCACGACACGGCTCTATCGTCGTTGCGCTGGTGGATGGAGAGTTTACGGTAAAGATCTTACACACGTATCCTGAGCTGCTTTTGATGCCTTCTAATCCAGCCTATAAGCCGATACGTGTAAATCCTGAATCCCTTGAGATATGGGGCGTCGTCACCTTTGCACTGAATCAGTTCAGCCATGTACATGCACGTTGATATTAACGGAGCCTATGCGGCATTTGAGTGTGCGATGGATCCCAAGCTGTCAAAAAAGCCGCTCATCATAGCCAGCAATAACGATTCGTCCGTCATTGCAATGAATAAACTGGCTAAAAGCGTTGGTATTAAGCGTGGGACCCCAATTTTTAAGTGCAGGGATTTGATTCAGCAACACCGGATCGAAGTCCGGAGCTCTAACTTTACTTTGTATGAAGACTACTCAAATCGCTTCCATGAAACGCTGGAAAGCTTCGCGCCTCAATCGAGTCGATATAGCATAGATGAAAATTTCATGTTATTGAAAAACATGAACAAGATAATAGATTATGAAGATTACGGCCGGTTGATCAGAAGTACACTTCTTCATAATCTGTCCCTTACCTGTGGTGTGGGTTGTTCAAGCACCAAAACCCTCGCTAAATTATGCACCTATGCGAGCAAACGATGGGCAGCTACAGGCGGGGTTGTAGTTTTGACTGATCAGGCCAGGATCAGGAAGCTCCTGAGCCTGATCAGTACCAGAGAAATATGGGGTATTGGTCGAAAGATTAGTGAACGCCTGTCGGCTTTCGGGATCATCACTGCCGGTGATTTTTATAATAGCGACGTTCGCTTTTTACGTAAAAGCTTTGGCGTTGAAATCGAGCGTACCTGGCGGGAACTGCATGGCGAACCATGTTTCCGGCTGCACGAGTCTCCTCCTGTCAGGCAACAGATTATCGTTTCCAGAAGTTTTGGTCAGCGCCTTAATGAGATAGGCAAGCTACATGAGGCAGTTTCATTTTTTACCGCCCGGGCGGCAGAGCAGCTGCGCAAGGATGGCTCGTGGACCCGTCAAATCACAGTCTTCATTCAGAGTAGCAATTATGCGCAAGGTGAAAACCGCTACAGCAATTGTGGTATCGAGCCGCTTACCGCTACACAGAACACCCGCGATCTGGTTGATGCAGCCATGACCATCCTGAACCGCATTTACAGACCCGGGATAGCGTATGCGAAAGCAGGGGTAATGCTCTCCGCTATGACTGACGGCACAGAGCAACTCAGCCTGTTTGATACTCGCCCGGCCAGGCCTGGCAGTCAGGCACTGATGAAAGTTATGGACCGGTTCAATAAAGAAAAGCGCGGAGCTCTGTTTTTACTGGGGGAAGGCATTCAACAGGATTTTCGTATGAAGCAGGCCATGCTATCACCGAGATATACGACCCGCTGGGATGAATTACTCGTTGTAAAAGCGTAGCGGCCATGACCGGCATGGCCGTACTCATCAAATGTGAAAGTAACTTTAGGCCCCGCGAGCTTTTTCGATTGCGCCCTGCAAAGTTGCTGCGTCCATAGCCCCGGGGATAAATGTGGTAGTCGCCGCATTCGGCTTTTTCATATTCATAATGATGAAACCGGGTGTGCCGGTGATCCCGAGCGCTTCGCCCAGCTGCATATTGCCGGAGATCACGTTTTCATACCGGTTTTTTTCCCTGTCAGAAAACGTGCTGTTAAACCCTGACTTTTCCACCACAGTATTAAAGTCAGTGAGTTCGAATTTGCGTTGAGAGGTCATGAAGGTATGAGCCACAGCCATCAGGTTGTTGTGGTACTTACGATAGGCTTCAGCACCGAAATTCTGATAGACGTGCAGACCCGTAGCGGCCCCCATGGCAGATACAGGTTTTGAACCGGCAAAAATCGGGAATTCTTTAAAGAAGAATTTTACATCTTTGCTCTGATTCATTACCGATTCAACAACAGGTGTAACCCGCATGCAGTAAATACACTGATAGTCGAAGAACTCGATTACCGCGACGTCGGCGTCATCAGGGCCGATGTTTGGCGTCTCCTTGGTATCCAGCAGAGCTGGCGCATATGGAATTATTCGTTCCACTGAGGCACTCACGTTCTGATTTTCCAGCGCCTTACCTGCTTCCACTAAATAATGGGGATTTTTTACCAGGTAAGTAGCGGCAATTTTGCCAATTTCTTCCTCACTGAGCACCTTCGGTTTAAAATAAGTTGCCGTGATTAACGCCGAGGCAGCGGTAGCAATAACCGCAGAAATTAAAATCGTGGCCATCGGTTTTAAATAAAATTCTTTAGACATAGCTACCTTTATGCTTTTCAGCCTGTTAGTTATTAACCTGCGATGGATTATACTGGCCCGGTAAATCGGAATTATTCGTGAAACAATGCTTTTTGGAGATTAAAGGATGATTAGGCAGGGCTTTATACTCACAACCGCAATGCTTTTGAGTGGATGCGGATATCATTTCGCAAACCAGGTAGATGCGTACGATCTAATGCCTCGTCCTGTTACAAATAAAAGGTTTCAGATAGTCCCTCCGGACGAAAGTATTCAGTCCAGAATGTTTTCAGGCCGTTTTGCTGATGGATTAGCAAAAAAAGGAGTCATTATTTCCACTCACCAGCCAGATTATGTGCTCAGGTTCCGAATCAGCAGCTCACAGGAGAACATGCAGTATAGCGAGCAGCTTCTTACTGGGGTGACAGGCTACGTTGTAGATAAAAAGACAACGAGAACTGACAAGCATGGCGAATTGCATACTGACTATGACTACAAGCCAGTCGATGGGGTAATAGGCACTGAGACGATGTCGCAGATGCACTATATGCGACAGCTGGATGTCGAGGTATACCCGTCAGCGAAAGGAGCAAAGCAGGTTCTGAAAGTGAGTATGCAAAGCAATGCACCTGTGCCGTCAGACAGCATTGCTTATTCAGCAATGATCGACGCCTTTACTGATAAATTTGATGCGCCGCTGCGTTCCGGAAATTATGTTGCAGTGATCCCCTGGAACTGAAAGCAGACGGCGGGAAGAGAATGTTCAAAAGTGACTTTTGGACACGCACATTAACGTGGCTATCGCCCTCCCCCATTAAAATCATAAAGTCGGTAAAGATCGCCCATCGTGATGGAATTGGGCTTATTAATGAACAGATACTGTAACTGTTCTTTATGTTGAGTACTGGCAGCTGCATTCATAAGCACTTCCAGGTAGAACTTGTAGCCTATGCTTCGCTCTGAATACATATACTGGAACTGCATCAGTAAAATGCCTGACATAACATACAACAGCAGCAGACTGAGTAATACAGTGCTATCAGGCTGTTCCAGTGCCATACTGACATACCCTGAACCCAGAATGCACAGAAGCCACCCCGTCATTAGAGCAGGCACCCTACGACTCAGACGTTTATAACAACGTTTTATTACGGGATCCCGGAGATACTTTTTGTCAGGTATCCCCGTTGCTCTGATGACGAAGCTACTGAGTATCGACATCTTTTTTCCTTCTGGACGCTCTCAGTCAATAAATCAGGCCAGGCGCTCATTGAAAGCTACCACGAGCTGCGAATCGGGATTTTTTACCAGTTCGGGCCGGATAACTTTTAGTTGCCTCGTTGGGGCGAGCTCATCTGTAGGCCTGATGGTGGTATTACCCGGCCCCTTGCGGGTACTGTCGGTGTTTACCTTGAGCTTTTTATTTCCCAGGTAGCTTTCCATCTTTTTAGAGATGGTGTCACCTGTGGTCGCAACACCAGAGAGTTCCTTTAGATGTTCACCTTTATCCATTTGTACCGATGACATCAGAAATCCGATTCCGGGATCGTTTTCCGTTCCACAGGCTCCGTACTGACATTGTGCAGCGAAAACGGGCTGTACACCTACAGCAACCAGCATTAACGTACTCAGTAAAGTAGATTTCATACACACCTCTTACAGTCGGAAAAGTTACTTTTGCGCAGCGCCCATTTGGGTCACCAGGTTTTCCGGGCTCAGCCACCCCGTAAATAACTGCGGTTTGCCGCTTAGTGTCACCATGGTAGGAGTACCTTGCAGCGGGATTGTTGAGGCCACCTGGAAATGCGATTTGATAATGTTTAAGCAAGCCTCATCAGGACGTCCTTCCGGGATAGTTGAAACCGGATTCATCGCTGCATCCAGAGCTTCGTTTGGCTTTGCTGAACACCAGATTTTGGCCATGTTCCCGGCTACTACCGAGTTCAGTCCTGCACGTGGGAATGCAAGAAACTTAATCGAAATACCGGCATCAAGATAAGACTTCAGATCATGATGCAGTTTTTGGCAGTATCCACAGGTTATATCGGTAAAGATAGCAAGCCGGTATTTTTCGTTTGGTGATTTGTAGTCGATGGATTTTGTTTTGGATGCGAATTCCCGGACGCCCATTAAAATGGCCTGCTCAGTGGTGTTTACCACATCTTTACCTTTCACGTGGAATAAGCTTCCGGTAAAAATGTAATCTCCGTCTTTGCTCACGTAACTTACCCCCTCCCTGGAAATCACCGTAAAAATATCTTTTACTGGCGAGGGTTCGACGTGCTCGATTGAAAGCCCAATGGCTTTGAGCTTATCCCGGGCTGCATCTGGCAGTACCATTGTATTAACCGGCTCGGCATTCATCGTGAAGGCGGTACTTAATGAAAGAAGTAATACCGATGCCTTAATAATTTTTTTCATTTCCGCTCCTTAAATCGAGCACTAATATTATCACGCCCCAAAATTCCAGAATTTTGCTTAAACGCTTAAATCAACGGGTAAAGCCGAAAGAAAGTCGATAGATATATGGGAGAATAGATAAAACGTAGATTCAGTGGAGAAATCGTTGTGTTTACACCACCAGCAGATGATGTGAAACCTATTCCCGTTCCTGATGAGATTTACACTCAGTGCATTACGGATGCCGCCCGCTACTTCGGAATTGATGCTGAACTGGTTTTTACGTTGTTTGACAATGAAGGCGGTAAGGTTGGTACTTTCAGCAGGAATACTAACGGCACTTATGATATTGGCCCAATGCAGATCAACTCATCCAATCTACCTGAAATAAAAAAGCATTTCCCGACGGTAACGTGGCGGGTTCTGGCTTACGATGCTTGCGCAAGTTTCTGGGTTGGAACATGGTGGCTCTATAGAAAAATTGTTGATCGCAAGGGCAATGTGTTTGAAGGGATTGCAGATTACAACAGCAAAACCCCAAAGGTACGTGCAAAGTACATATTTAACTTCATGGTAAAGTACAATCGCCGGATCCAGCAGCGTAACGGGATGGGTGAGCTTTATCAATGGACCCAGCAACCTCCTCGATACAATGGCCATATAGCTAAAAATGTCCCGGAGCAAAACCCGACTCCTGTTGTTAAATAAATACAACCCGATATTACAGAAGATCATCGAGTGGCTTGGGTAAACCACCACAAATATTTCACACTGACTCAGGAGTAATATATTGTCTTCTTCTGCAAGAAATTTATTTAAGATTCTCTCTTCTTTCTTGATCCAGAAAAACCCTCATCATGAAGAAGTATGTGTTCATGAAGAAACAACAGCTGGTTTATGGGCCCCTCTCCCTGATTCGCATGTCGTGCTTTTCTTAGATTTCGATGGGGTTTGCCACAGGTGTAAAAATGAAACCTTTGAGCGAATGCCACTGTTAGAGAAATTGCTGGATAACTGCCCTGCCATGGTGATTGTTATCTCCAGCTCATGGCGTGAGTGCGCTAATACAAGTTATCTGAAATCTCTGTTCCGGGTGCCTTATAGAGACAAAATCATAGGTGCAACCGGTTCGGTATATTTAAAACACGGACAGACTGGTGTGCGGGCTGCCGAGTGTGAGGACTTTGTCTTTTCACATCGAGTTAAAGCATTTATCTGCCTTGATGACGACGAATCATTATTTCCGGCCGGTTATCCGCATTTGCACAAAACCGATTATTACACGGGCCTCACCGAATCTGACCTTGCAGCTCTTAACGCAAGGTACCATCAGCTCATGGGACGCTGATGAACAAAGTAACTTTCCTTTTACCCTGTCACTGCTGATCTCGTACGCCCATCCACTTTAGGATTGATTGTTTTATACCATACGCAATAATGTCTCATATGAATTCGACAAGAAAGGGACATTATGCTGCATCACTGTCAGGCTAAGTCACTGGATGACATATACCTTGAGGATATTCCCCACATCATACATCCGGCCACGGCGGTACATGACCTCGAAGATACCGCCCTGCCAAACCGGATTATTCAGGAATGGAATTTACCGCAGGGATATACACAGTTTGTCAGCCGGTATCACCAGTTCCACCATCAACGCCCCTGGCTCGCTTACCGCGATACGCTTGACGACATCAGATACGGTAAGATCGTTCTGCTTAGAAAAGACATAACCGGCAATGCCGGGCCGGGGGTTATATCAAATGGCAACCTACGCAATGACCTGCCCCTGTCCCTCTTTACCCGTCTGCGCGATATCATCTCTCGTCAGTTGAAACGCCCGGGGTATTACGTTCGATCAACGACACCAGCACAGCACGCCCAATCAACAAAAACCATTAATTCCAAAGCGGCTGGTCGTCTTCTCGCAGCTGGCGGGCTTTATAATGGAAATGTGGAGGGATTTCGACATACGGCTGAACAACTTGGCGGCGAAGCTGTTGAAGGCTATGACCAGGTATTGAACGAAACAACTTCAGGTATGCTGGTTGCAGCGGCTTCACTTCTGGTTATCCGAAATCCAAGGTCTGCGGATGAATTGACAAGTTATCTCGGCAAGTACAAAAAAGCACACGTTTTGCTCGATGATATGAATGTTAGCGAATTGAACTACATGCGCCGAGACAGAGCTGAATATTTAGCTCTCCGTGGACAATTCAACAATACTGTACGCCCTAACTTCCTTAAATCACTTTCAGACCACCCAGATGCCCTGGCTACGTTTGAACCTAACGATTTGATGAAACTTGCAACAGGCAAGGTCCCCTCTGGGTGGCAGGTTCACCACAAGATCCCTCTTGATGATGGTGGCACAAACGCTATAGACAACCTGGTACTTATTCAGAATTCACCATACCATTCAGCACTGTCGAAAGCACAATCCATCATTACGAAGGATCTACCGTATAATTCAAGCACCAAAGTTCTATGGCCATCGCCGAACGGTGTTATCTACCCGGTAGGAAAGTAAGAGGCGCTCATGAAAGATTTAACTCAACTACTCAGCAGCTTAAAGAGGTTGATGGTTGCAGATCACTACCCTTTAGCCAGCCCGGTAGCCCCGGAAGTCTTGAAAGACTTAATCTGCAATCCGCCTCCAGTGGAGTGGGCAGATCACAAAAAGAGCGCCTATATAGATATACAGAAACTCATTAAAACCAGGCTTGATTATGCCCAAGTGTTTAATGCTATGGATGGTTTTGAGTACAACGGACTTACGTTTTATAACCTTGTTCAGGCAGAGAACGAAAATCTATTGTGGTCAAATATTTACATACGCAACTTTGAAGCACGAGACAATGAAATCTACGTTGACCCAAATCTCACTGATAAGGTGTTAATCGGAGAAGATGGCATGTCACTTTTCGCTTATAGTTTTGCAGACGACTGCTTTCAGATAAGAGACAAAGCATCTACTGATTATGTTATTGAATCTCATACAGAGTTTGATAGATTTTTGTCTTCACTGATTCAAACCGTCAGTTGAATGTTCCGCAAGAGCGGTACTTCTGAAAAAAAGGCCGCAAACACATACTTTGCGGCCTTAATTGTTTAGCAGTAATTTACAATCTATTGATAGTCATTTCAGGAGGTTATATTCAACCTCCCTTATTTTTTATTTTCATTAAGCCACTGATCCGCTTTATCGACACGTGACTGGTAAGGCTCATTTGTGTTGCTCAGCTCTGACTTCATGTACTGAATGAATTCATCTGCTTTCTGAGGCCCAAAGCGTGGGTCATCCGTCAATTGCTGCCGGATAGCCCTTTCAGAGTTCTGCGCTGCATTCGCATAAGTCGAAACGCCGTCGCTGCTAATACTCTGATACCGGTCACTTACAGCTGCGACGCCATCAGACATCTGCATGTGATTAAGGACTTTACCCTGGAGAGAATCAGGCATATTTGCAGGGTTAGAGGCATCATTTGCTATCGATGTCTGGGTTTGAAGGATGCCCGCTCCCGTAAGCATCTCATTTACCGGTTTCGCCCCAACGCTGGTTAGCGTATCCGAAACAAATTGCTGGCCCCCGAGTAGCGCACCAGAAATCGCGCCCCGCTCAGTGTTGGCCTCTATCTTTTCCCCAACCAAGCGATCTGTGACGGTCTGAGTGCGGTTACCAACGAGACCACCGCCCGACCCACCTTCTCCCAGGTTTGCCCGTACGACTGACTCAAGTGAACCATCAGCTCTGTTATGAGTGTTGAAACTGCTATGGATGCTCTTAACGTCATTCATACTCCAGTTAACGTTATAGTTACCCAGTTCATTAAGGATCTTCTGGGTATCCGCTTTGAGCTGCTCTCTTTCGGCACCGGTAGCCATGGTGCTGGCACCATAGGTAAAGACAGCTTGCTGTGCCAATTCAGCTCGCTTATCGTCCCGGCTTAAGTTCGGGTTGTTGGCAACACGACTAAAGTAGTTATCAGTGTTATTAGATAAGCCACGAACTTGCCCGCTCTGATACATACTGTTCAAAGCAGTGGCTCGTTGATCCATTCCATCACCAACCACCCGACCTCCAACCTTTTCCAGATCGTTAAATGTGCCTTCTGCATTTCTGACATCCTGACCCGAATTGACGACTTTCTCTACACCCTGATTATTCAGTACAGGTCCATTCTTTTCGAGAGAATTAAGCACATTCCTTTCTTCATCAGAATAAGTGCGGCCCACGTTGTTGTTATGTATTCCCTGAATATCGCCTTTGCCCGCGTTATCAAGGTTATACGGAGTAAAGCCAGCTTCACTTTTTCCAGGGACATGCTGTGTCGCGTCCTGAGCGTTGGAGGAAAGACCGAGTTTAGCCTGCGAATCTACACTTCCACCCAGTTCCCCTACGCGTGACGCACTCATCACGCCAGACGTATTTACGCTGTCAGGAGTTCTATCCTGTGCCTGAGTGATAGTATTAATTCCTGACCCGTCACCTGAAATTCTGTCGAGCTGATTGGTGATAGGTAGCAGCTGCTGTGCATTACCACCGAAGTCGGAAACCAGACTTTTAAGCAGGCTGGAGGTTTCACGGAGATCCTGTTTATTACTTTCGGCCGTCTCTCCCCGGGCGGTATCAATCGCAATTTTTTGCTCACTGAAATCTCGGGTTGCAGCCACAAGCGCGTCAGTACGTTGAAGCTGCGATCCAAGCTGATTACTGGCCTTGAAGGTATCGTTATAGGAGTTGAATTTCTCCATAAACGCATTCTCATCCAGCCCATTCTTACGAGCAAAATTCCTTACATCATCATCACTGAAGTTTTTGTTGCGAATAGAATCGGAGAACCTGTCCAGGTTAATGCTTTGTTTAGAATCAAGGCTCATTCCACTATTGGAGCTTGCGTTAGTCGAAACCGATGTAGAAATATTTTGCGCCATCGTCTGTGTCGCCTGGTTCATTTTCGACGATGCTTCTTTAAACGCATTAGTATTGGATATCTGATCGCTGCTTACCTGAGACGCCGCTTTACTGAACTGGTCAGTTAACGCAGAATCCTGGCTAAGCTGATTCGTGATTGCTTTTGAAAGGTCATTTGAAAGCGAGTCACTGCCTGTATTGGTCTTAGATGCACCGCTACTCAATTGCCCTGCTACAGCCGCTTTCAGCCCGGCTCCATTGCCAGTTCCAACACCTCCATTAAGCCCAGCGTTGAGAATAACATTTGAAGCAATGCTGGCCATCTGAGACGCACTCACCCCATGTTTCGTTGCAATACCTTCTGCTACAGAGGCACCAATCTTATCCGAGATCTGCTTCATTGTTTGCAGGTTGGTTGAGAACTGCTGGCTCGACTGTCCTGACCTTCCAATTTCGCTCATCTGACTGTAACCAGCCTGGAATGAATTACTTGCCGCACTCATAACTGATGAGGTTACAGCTGATCCTTGTCCCTGGCTGTTAGCGATACTTGAACCAGCATTCCACATTCCAAGACGGAAATTACTTGAATCAACTGCGCCGCCATCGCTGTATCCCTGACCGGTACTGGTTAAGGCGGTTCGTGTCACGTCACCAAATGAAGATTTACCGCTGTTAGGGCCATCCCATACTTTGGGCGTTACATGACCAGTATCCACCGGCGCATCGGGGGTCACTCCCTTAACCGCATTCATCATCGGGTGAATCGACTGTGTCATCAGGAATAATGTGAGTACCGGAATCAGAGCATAGAGGGCGGAAGCAACAGACAGGTATGAACTGTATGTTTCCGCAAGCCCTGGGAGTCCCATCCACGTGACGGCATTATTCTGGCTGTTGAGGGTGCTCCAGGTATCCAAGTCGGCCGTCGCGACTTTCTTCACATACGCGTTGACCATTACTGCCGTAAGCGGCCACATATTCACGAAGAGGATAAGTTGCAAATATTTCGCCGCAGCGGCAACACCATTACCACCTAACGCCAGCAGCATAAGCAAAGCAAATGGAGCAACCATATAAGCAAACATTTCAAGGAATGCGATTGCTGCTCCCGACAGTTGTAACCACAACTGGCCCTGTGAAGCCATTGTGTTGGTTCGCTTCAGAGAAGCCTCAAACAACTGCATATCGGAAGCCAGACCGAGTGGGGTCTTATATTTGCTTGCGCCATTTCTGAGCTCATTCATAATGAACAGGTTCAGGGTGGCGTCATACGAACCAATAGCCTTACCGTACATACCATTTGCTGACGCCATAACATCAGTAAAGCTTGCGCCGGTAGGTGCACCATTTGCTTCGTCTGGAGTAAGGATGCCGTTTGTCTGTCCTATAAGGGAAATAGTCTGGCGAGCTTCAGCTGTACTGGTAACCTGTTTCACAGTTGACCAGACCTCATCACACGTACCAGATTTTGAACCGTTAGCGCCAACAATACTGGCAGAGGCATTCTTCAGTGCGCCTTTCATCGCCTGATTAATCCGGTCCATGCTATCTGCCAGATTAGCTGAGAAAATATCGTTAAAAATAGTTTCTTTACCGGCAATATTTGCGCTTGAGTTTTGGGTAGCCTTCAGGCAGTTGTATGCAAGAGACTGAACGGTAGCACATACGTTCATTGGCCCTAGCCCGCTGGCCGGTTCAGGAAATGCGGAACAGTAGCCCTGGCTATCGCCGCCCCATTGCAAAAACTTCACGAATCGGATCATCGGACCGAGGGTGATGTCATCGTCCAGAGTTGTTGCAGACAGGTCCACCGGAGAAAGCGGATCAAACGCTGTTTTATAATCCTTCAGCAAACCCTGGCTTAAGTTAGTGGTGACGGTTGCCATCGCAGCAATAAAAATTGGAATTCCGTCGACGTTTCTGACCTCTCCCGACTTTACAGATTCAATAGTTACATCCACTCGAACCATTGCCATCATGAAAAGGATCAACCCCAAAAACCAGGAGAAAAACGGTAATTCATTTTTGGTCGGAGCCTGAAGCCATAGCCACGTTTTATAGAATAGGCTCACACCTGCTACAACGGCGGCCGTGGTCAGGAACTCTTTTACACCAGTATATTGAGAAAAGATCAGGGCAATACCGGTAAAAGCCGACCAGACAAAATCAATATCACCCAGGGTATATATGTTGTAATCCATGTCAGACCTCAGTTACGTGTGCCACGAATACTTTCAGTGAAAGCCTTCCGTTGCAGGCGACGGTTATCCCAGGTTGAAATGACGTCCGAGCTGGTACCGACCTGGCTGTGCGATAGCTCATAGGCGGCTTTAACCTGTTTTGAGAGATTGTCTGTTAATCGGTTGAGATCATCCCTTTTACCCGACAGCGACTCACTCGGTATGCTCATGGTTGAAATTTTGGCCTCAACCTGGCGCAACATGTTGATTACGAGGCTCGTCGCAGCAATAGTGCTGATGTCCTGAATGTATGCGTACCCTTCCGGTGCTTCGAATGTTTGCAAAGAGTCGATAATGGTCGGGATGCCGATATAGGAGATAATGCGTAATTCATCATCTGAAACACGAACGTCGTTGATGATTTTTTTCTGTACGTTTAAAAGAAGATCAGAAATGGTATCCTTCAATCCCTTAAAACCACCGTCATTAACTTCTGACATGACAAGGCACTGAGCCTTTCGTGGGGATGATGGATCTGGTGCCGGAGAACACTTGAGCATTTTAATTGATCCGCCAGCTGGTGGCCCCATGATGTAATCCGTGACAGTCATGGTAGACGGGCGGACTTCCATTCCCGCTTTTTCGCCTTTGCTATCCCAGTTGATAATGACAGTACCTACGAGAGACATAAGTTGTTCTGCCAGTTTATAACCGGATAACTCCGTTACCCCTCCGATGTTCATCGTTCCCTTATCAATATCCATGAACGACATATAGAAGAGGTTACCACTGAATTTTTCAGCGAACTCTTCGGGATCCTTTGCTTTAACCTGAGAAGTGACAGCTTCAGGTGACTTTGTCATCGATGAGCCAAAATCAGGAATAAGACCATTAATCGATCCCAGAATTGAGGCTGGTCCAGAGCTAACTGAGTTAGCGAACTGGCTTGGCGTACCCACGTTTTCAGAAAGGAAAGAGTAAGTTGCATTGCATGAATCTTTCGCAAATTTATTTAGCGCTTGCAGTTTGTTTTGGATGTCATTAATCGTTGCAGCACAGTCAGCACAAATAGCTGAAACAGCAACGTTAAAAGCATAGATAGCCGCACCCTGGGCAATACCACGGGCCACCTGCACAAGCTGGTCCCCGTTGATCATGCTGAAGGACCCAAGAAAAACGTCAATACCGTTACAACCGACAGAAGCTTTTGGAAACGACATGGAAACAAGGTTGGTATTAACGTTTGTTGTTCGGTAAGACATTGACCCGCCAACTATGCCTGTACGGGTTGCTGTGGAAAAGGTGGCCGGGCTGGTAGACGTCATCATGCCATTGAAAATGTTACGCATTGCGTTGTCTGCATTTGCAGTCGGGGCTAAAATTGCAGCACAAACAGAAAGAGACAAAAGTAACTTTTTGAAGTTGAAAACGGCATTACTGCGCATAAGTGCCTCCAAAACTGCCGCCAGCATTGAGATAATTGACCGGATCGGCCGTAGGCATGTCATAGCCTTCGAGTTTTTGGTCCATTATTTTTTGAAGTAGGAATGGGTCTGATTCCATTTCGGATTTATTAACGGTAATAACGCCATCATCGCCGATGGTATATTGCCTTTTAATATCTAGAGTTGACTGGAACGAAGCGTCATCGATCAGATTCATGCCCTTCGCGGCAAGTATAATAGTGTTCTTTAATTCATCAGCGGAGATCATGCCTTCACTAATGCGCTGAGCTGATGTCCCATCCTTTGAAACCAGGAAAATTGTAGGTACCTCTCGAATTTTAAATTGATCAATAATTTGTGCGTTGGGGATGTTAAAATCCTGAAAAAGGCCATTATGCAATGGCCTTCCATCCATACTGATTGGAAGAATATCTACCGAATAATAGTTCTGCATAAATTGAAGTATTTGGCTTTCTTCGTGGCAAAACTGGCAAGTACTCTGGAAAAAGAAAAATAAACCTGACTTAGTAAAGATATCTTTCATTACCGTTTGCTGATTTTTTTCAACAACAGTGCGGTGAGCATCCAGTGCCACCTTTTCCACTGGTTGCCTGCGTTTTTCAGACATCATCGGGTTTTTAAGAAAATAATCTTTTGATTTGTCAGAAAAACGCGTACTGATATCCAGCATTAACCTTTGCGCCGTGTAATAACGTGATAGATTTTCTGCGGTAGGGTTATCCATTGCCTGCGTTAACAGTCGAGGCATATTCTCTTTTAGCCATTTTGAATTTAAATCTACCATTTCCTCTTTTGAAGGCGAGCTAGCAGCACCGGTTGGTGGCAAAACCTCTTCTTCTTCAGCTTCGCTTTTTTTAGCAGGATCGTCATACCAGAAGAAACCCTTCTTATAAGCCTGGCCAGATACAAAGGGCGTATCTTTTATTAGGGGTTGCTCAGGGCTGGCGTGGGCACCAGTAATTACCAAAGACATAAGCAAAACCATCTTTGAAGGCGCTAATGCAATACGAGTCATAGACCGTTCTCCTTTTCTGATGCGGTTATGATGGCATACAAAAAAAAGGTTAGAGCTCGTATAGCATGGTCGTTTTTATGTTGAAAAGGACGGAAAAGGAGTGCTGACTAAGAAGATAGTCTCGGTGATGGAAAGATCATCCATCTTGCACGTTGTCAAAAATCCGGTGTAACAAAAACATGGTTTTATCGAATATCTAAAAGCAAATATTGCTTTGAAAACAGGTGTATTTAGAGCTGAAAAAAATCATCACAAGTAATGCTGTTTCTATATTTCAAAAAAGGAATAGCTAAGGATCAAAGAAGCGAACTTAGACAAGAATATAAAATATATTAATTGAAAGCGATTAAGAAGTCGTCATGCATAGAAGGTTTTGAGAACCTAAGTAGTTTTACGTTTTCAACAGAAAAAAAGGTGCACATTTTTGGAACGAAGAAAAACTGAATAAAGAAAAATCAAATTATATCTTTACTTGTCAAGAGTTGATATTTAAGTTGTAACTAATATTTGATTGTAAAGCAAACAACAGAATTTGACTTAAGTCAATATTTAGATTCAGACAAGGCAAGTTTCGCGATATCTTTTTTAAATTTAATCTAATTCTTCTTGAGAATACCTCTCTATGGCTGAAGCAGTTGAAGATAATCTGCAACGTGGACAATGAGCATCATTTGTCACTGGCACAATGTATGGGCGTTTACATTTTTCGCAGGCACCTAGTTCTTCAATTTCTTTCATAGAAGTAAGGATTTCTATTATTTTATTAACTTCCGGTGCGCATACAAAGTATCCCAGATTATGAAGGACACTCATTATTCGGTTGAAGTCAATTTGCCGAAAACTCGCTTCCGGATTTATTGGATCAAAACCAAAATAGTTAACTGCGACATCAATAACAGCAGAAAAGGCTCGGCGGTTATCTGTGCGTTTGCTCCAGCCCCGGATACCTTTTTTGAGTTTTGTTTTTGCACCAGGCTCAAAATCGATATTTTCAGCAACATGATTACCGTACAAAATTCGTATTGTATTTTTATTTGCCCCAAGCGACATAGTTCTTGCTGCTCGCAATAGAGCATTAGCTTTTGTTTGATCGACCTTTGCCATATCAATAATCCTTTAACATAACTTTATTTGTTAAAGTGTTGAACACATCCTGACGGTGACTGGTGAACATAGTGTCATAACGTAATAGTTCCATCAAATCATCACTAACTTTTCCTAACCGGATGTCAGCAGACAATTCATAAGCCCAGGCAAAAACTTTCGTTTTAAGTGAAACACTCTCTTCAATATGCCCTTGTGAGAAAGCAATTGTACGTGGGAAAAGAACGACATCGTTAATTGTTTTTAACGATGAATAACCAATGTCTTTAATAGCATCAGCTGTAGTTGGTTTTAAACCAAAGAAAATACTTACAAACTCTGGTGCGAGCATTGAGATAAAGAACACCTGCATAAAGTAGTCATTCTGTATATCAACACATTTAGAACGCAACTCATGAATCTTCTTGGGATTATAGATATCCACTGTACCATTCAGAAAAGTCACTTTTTCACCGGCATCGTAAATACCATAGTCAATATCATTTGTATCATATTCACGAATTACATTGGAATCACCGTCCAAGACCGCAGAAAAAAACCTCTCCCATGTAATTTCCTTTCCGAGTGTACGCGGAACCAAAAAACTACCTGGACGTGTTTCCACTTCAAAAGCTAAATCAGCGGCTGTACTAAATCCTTTCCCAAATAGGCGACGCTGGAGAAGAGGAGTCCCAGTTTGATATGCAGAAGATCCATGCACAGGCAATAACATTAAAAATGCACGGTAACTACGAATAAGCGAAATCTCAGTGCGGAAAAGTTTACCGAGTAAGCTACGAGTTAAATTATCAGATTCTGACATGTGCTGATTGTCCTTGCGCCATTACAATTGTTCAAATCTTCAACATGGATTTTTTGTTAGGTGTTCGGTAGGGTGAAAAGTAACTTTTAGTATTTTCTTAAGGCTTGAATAAGCCTTAAATCTATCCCTTCAACCACACCGCTTACTTGTAACACTTTTTAACCAAACTAACCAGAATTTTATCAAAAATTCCTGCGCATGCTAACGAAATGTGAAGCGATTAAAAAAAAACCTAAATCCAGCCCCTCCCAACGTTGGATTAGAATAACGACGTCTTTCACTGACCGTCATAAACTGACATTTTTACTTTTCATCAACCTCATGCTTACATAGGATCACTAAACAAAGAAAAGTGACCCTATGAATGCCTCACATAGGGTCACTTATGTTTGAAAAGTGACCCTATGTAATGTCGTCATAGGGTCACTTTTTATAAAAGTGTCACTATGGACAAAGTTCCATAGGGTCATTTTTTTTGGAAAAGTGGCACTAGATATATGTATAACTTTAATAGAGCAATGCACATTATCAAAAGCAATAATCCACAATGGTCATTCTGTCAAAAGTAACTTTAGGGGGTAGCGATGGAAGTGAGGCTAAACTCGCTGTTACTGTTTCTGAAGGCCCCTCCCGAATGGGGGAAACAGCGAGTGCATTACATCTGTTCAATTCCCTCATCAAAGAGCATTCAAAAATCTTCTGTTCGTGAAAAAAAACGGAAATTTCCTCCGGTATAGTAATTTCACATCAGGAGGCGTCATGAGTAATTCAAATCTTATAAGTTCTATAGAGCTAACACGTAAAAATTTACGTGCTCAGATTGAAGGTTTGCGTGTTGAGGCTGAAGATCTCATTACAAAATACTGGATCAAGTGGAAGGAACGAAACCACCAAGAGATTAACCTTACCCGACATAGCAAAGTTCCAAAGAGGGAGTACCTGGGTTCTTACGCACCAAAAGTTGAGCTAATTGGTAATGCCAGAAAAGTAACGATCACTTGGCATCAGTTCAGCCCTTATAAAACAAGAGCGCCTAGCCACATGTCAAAACGGGTGCAACCAATGAAAAGTGGAAAATATTCTAAGAACTGTTTTGTAAACCATGCCAGCTGGGAATACGAAATGATTTCTGAAACGGAAGCATTGCTGGAGCCTTACAGAGAAATGCTTGAGCTCTATCATTCAGCATATATCGAACTTGGACGAAAAATCCGTCAATACTCAAAAACTAAGGTGGCACAATGAACGACGCAATTATCACGGACAATGAGCGTATTAACATTGAACCAAAAGATGTAATGGTAAAAGGTTCAAATAAAAAGCAAGGCGTAAACGCTCAAACTTCTACTCAACGTAGACCAGAGCACCAGGGTATGGCCAAAGTTATTATTAACCCCGGCACCCCAGACTTTAACCGGTTTTTAACTGCCAGAAATGGAGCAGTCATCAGAGGTTTTGATGATGTGAGTATCGCTATTTCCTCTCTCTTTAAAACGGTTGATGCAGTTAAACATCCTGACCTTGTTCAGGCTATTCAGGATTGGTTCAACGAGCTGCATGAAGAAAACAATAAGATGAAAGAAAATCTTGTTGCTTATATTAAGTCAATTGAGTTCGACAAGAATGACTCATTCATGTCATCAACTCAGTTTGTACCTTTCAGTTTTGAACCAGTACAACTCAACTTCAATAACCACAACACCATGAGGTTTTACAAGTACATCTTCGAGATGAACCAGCTCATGAACACAATGTATGAGTACAACTCATTGGGTTTACTGGCTGTAAGCGACTATCCGGTTATGTCTCACAACATTATAAAGAGTATTAATTTATATGTTGAGAATGTGAAAAAGACTCTGAATGTTTCTCGCCGTAAGGATGGGCCATACAGTCCAGCAGAGTTCATCACCAAAGTAATGCAATATAAAAGTGTGCAGGCATACATTGCAGCCGAACTGTCAGGCAAACGTCGATAAGGTATGATGATGAATTTCAGGGCGCTGTATTTATGTATTAAACGGATTTTGGGGATATTCTCATCTCAGGAGAATGATGCAACCTCTGTAATGATTGAGGATATATCAAGCCTCTCTCCTTTTGCGCAGATTCTAGGAGATCAGAAGTACACTGTTCCTGATCATCCAAATCCAGAAGTCCTGAAATTCATCGAGTATCCAACTCGTCCGACGGGCATACAGACATTTAATGAACAGTCAATCCTGTCTCTGTATCGGGAAAAGCTGCACTCAATTTCAATGATGTTAGCTATCAGCGATAGCGACATCAGGGACGATGCATATACATTTACTAATTTAGTTTTAAAGCCCTTGGTTGAATATGTTCGCTGGATACATCTTTTGCCAGCTTCCGAAAATCATCATCATAATGGTATTGGTGGGTTACTTTCTCACAGCCTGGAAGTGGCCATACTCTCTTTAAAAAATGCGCATCACTCAGAACTGAGACCAATCGGATATCAAGATGAAGAAGTAGTCCGTAGAAAAGTATATCTCTATGCTGCGTTTATCTGTGGTTTAGTCCATGATGCCGGAAAGGTTTACGATCTCGACATTGTAAGCCTGAATTTAGCTAGTCCGATCATTTGGACGCCAAGCTCACAAAGTCTTCTTGACTGGGCACGTGAAAATGACGTGGTTGAATACGAAATCCACTGGCGAAAGCGTATTCATAATCAACATAATATCTGGTCCAGCGTTTTCCTTGAGCGAATCCTAAACCCGGTATGTCTTGCATTTTTGGATCGGGTAAATAAAGAACGTGTTTATTCAAAAATGATCACCGCCCTAAACGTTTATACTGATGGGAATGACTTTTTGTCTAAATGCGTGAGGACCGCTGATTTCTATTCTACTGGTACAGACCTTAATGTTTTACGTGACCCTATCATGGGTCTGCGTTCTAATGATGCAGCAGCAAGGGCCATTAGTACCATCAAGCACAACTTTACCAGTATCAATATCAACAATTACAATGCTAAGCCTATGCACATCATTATCGTAAATGGTGAGGTATACCTTAACGAGAACGCATTCCTTGATTTTGTTCTCAATGATTTCGAATTACATAAATATAACTTCCCTCAGGGAGAGGCTGGTAAGACCGTATTGGTAGAATCCCTAGTTCAACGTGGTTACGTCGAGCCCTATGATGATGAGCGTGTCGTTCACTACTTCATTCCGGGTATCTATTCGGAAAACGAAATATCAAACATCTTTAGAAATGGGATAGGGAAACTAGAATTCTATAACCTTCTTAAGCTAAGGTGGATTGGTTTAATCTTTGATTCCTATAAAATCCCTGACTCAGTGCCGGGTCTTTTTAGCGTTAATGCCAATAAAGACTTTATTTACATTGACGAGCAAAAAACAGTTACTGAATACAGAAGACCAGTGCCCGGTCGGGACGTTATAACTAAAATTACTGATACTGTTGAGACGGCTGTTCTTAAGGTTAATGATTTAGGCCGCTCCTCTGCCTCTATTGATGTTGATATACATTCTAAGAAAAATGAAGGCTCATCCGACGATTTTGAGAAGAAAGCCGAAAGTGATAATGAAATTGATAATGACACGCAGATAGTTAAATCTGAGGGTGAGGAAGCAGCTGATCCTGTCATTCCTGATATAGAAGAAAGTGAAGATGAATCGGCAAAGGACACGGAATCCCATGTCCTGGTCAACCAACTTCATGAACTCCTTTTAAGCGCTCCACTTTCCAATGACTATATAGTGTGTGTTGATGCTGTCCCCTACCTCAACATAGATACCACTATGGCATTGCTGCCGGGATTAGATGAAAAAGCATTCAGTGAAGAGCCCTATTTCCAACTGACATTCAGAGAAGGCTCTCTCGATGGAATGTGGATAGTAAGGGACATTGACGATCTGCGTTTAGTCCAGCTCGGCGATAACTGCGCCGGGTTCCAGCTCACCTATCATGAGCCAAGAAGGCCAACAACTTTAAAGTCACTTTTCAATACTTCTATGTATCAGGCATTAGTGATTAATGATGAGTCTTCTGTTGAAAACTCTGCCCCACGTCCAAAGCAAACGCTTGAGCTGCCTCCCCCACGTGTAAATGCAGTCGAAGAACATTCTGGCGACGTGGAATATCATGGAACCGATAGTGCATCCGCGACTGGTCCGCTGAAAACTGAGGCTGTGGAATATGAACATTATCAACATCTTTTTGAGAAAGAAGATGAAGAGCATGAGATCATTGATTATACCGATTTCTCACAGCTTAGTGTTTCTCGGCCAGAAGTCGGTAGTTGTGCAACAAGCTCTTCGGTCCATAATGAAAAGCTTCTCTCCGAGCCGTCAGAATTACCAGAACTTAACCGAGAACAGAACGCTGATCCCCAGGGTACGAATGAACGCTCTATGGATGTTTCTGTAGGACAAGAAAACTCAGAACCAGATACTGAGGGTAACTGCCCACCACCAGCTGAAGTTGTGTATTCCCAGACCGAAGCAGCCGCAACCAGTGTGATGGCAAGTGAAGAGCCCGCCTTACCTCCTGTACTTGAAGAATCAAATGGAGAGCATGCGCCCACAGACGCTAAGGGGCATCATCTTTCGCCAGCACTGGCCAGACTGTTCGCCCCAACAGCACCGGTAGAAAAACAAAATCCCAAGCGCAACCGGAATAAATCATCGGACAAAGCAGAAGTACAAAAACCAGCATCACCTGTTTCTGGTCACAATCTGAACAGTAAAGTCTTTGCATCTACTGAATCAGACCAAAATGGTGAATTCTCGCTTATAAGCGAAGGTGACGTTACAGAGCTTGAATTTGTAGAAATTGCGTTAGTACTGCATCAAATTCTGTCCAAAATGGAGGTGGCGTTTAAAAGAAAGCGCAAAAACAGATTTATGGTAAGTACTCCTAATACTCTCTATCTGACCCAATCTTGCGTGGAAAAATTTGGGTCGCAGTTAGAGGCTCAAGATCTTTTCAATAAGCTTCCTCAGTACCTCGTTAATTCTGGTGCTGTGATCAATACAAAATGCCATGCATTTAACATGCCTACTTTGCTGGCCGCATCAGACCGGGCGAAAGTGGACATTGAACGAATTATCAATAACCTGAAAGAGGCTGGGAACCTATAATGTCAGATTCGAAGAGGACTAACCTCCATGCACAAGAGAATTTTTATCGGCCTATTCTTGAGTATCGTAGTGCCTCAATACTTTTGATTTGTTCGGTTTCTATGCTTTATATGGGACTTTCTTCAGACGGACTGGACATCGCCCCAATAGTTCTGTTCACCTCAATATTGCTTTTTTTGCTGTGCCTTTATCGTTGCAAAACAGCAGCGCCATTTTTGATGGCTCATTGGCGTGTATTCAAGCGACATTTCATGTTCGTTAGTCTTGATTCACTGCGTGTAATTAACAAAAGTAACTTTTTCTCCAATGAGCGAAAGTATCGTCAACTGGTTCAGGATTATCAAAATAAAAATAAGGATATACCCGAGCGAAAGTCCTATTTTTGTGATGGGTTTGAGTGGGGTCCGGAACATGCGGATCGGGCATATCAAATAGCTAACCTCTCCAGTGATAAACGTGAGATCGAGTTGCCATTCGTCTTCAACCCAATTAAGAGACATTTTGACGCAATGGCTCGTAAGATGGGCGGCAGCAATGCAATTTTTGCTGTGGAACGTAGGGAACCCATATTTGTAACTGAAGACAATTGGTTTGGTCATACTCTGATAACCGGAAACGTGGGTACCGGGAAAACGGTGCTACAGCGTTTACTAAGCATTAGCATGCTTCATCTTGGTCATGTTGTTGTTGTCATAGATCCAAAGAACGATGCAGAGTGGCGAGAATCTCTAATGGAAGAGGCTAAGACCCTCGGTCTTCCTTTCTATAAATTTCATCCTGGCCAGCCAGCATCTTCGGTCTGTATTGATGTCTGCAACACCTATACTAATGTTTCTGACCTAACATCTCGTCTTTTGAGCTTGGTGACAGTTCCCGGTGAGGTTAACCCATTCGTTCAGTATGCCAAGGCTCTCGTTTCCAATGTGATTTCCGGGCTTTCTTACATAGAGAAAAAGCCTTCTATTTATCTGATTCACAAGAACATGAAAAGCCACATGTCTATTGTGAATCTTACAGTCAAGGTAATGGAGTCATGTTACGCGAGATATTATGGTTACGATGTCTGGACCGAAAAAGTTAAGTACGTCGCTAACGATACCTTGCCGGTACGTTTCAAGCGTCTCGCTGAATGGTTTACGGCTCATTTCATGAATTACGAGGGGTCCGAACAAATAGACTGGTTAGATACTGTTTCCCAGCTTATTGATTACTCAATGTCCGACCCAGAGCATATGGCTAAAATGACCGCAGGTATTATGCCTGTTTTCGATATGCTCATTGAAAAACCTTTAAATGAGCTTTTATCTCCTAACCCGAACTCAGTATCATCAAGAGAAATTGTAACAAGCGAAGGGATGTTCAGCACTGGCGGGGTGCTATACATTTCGCTTGATGGCCTTTCAAACCCCGATACAGCAGCTGCTATTTCTCAATTAATAATGTCAGATCTGACCTCCTGTGCCGGTAGTCGCTACAACGCTCAAGATGGTGATATGTCAGCTAATTCCAGGATAAGTATTTTTGTTGATGAGGCACACTCAGCCATTAACAACCCTATGATTAACCTTCTGGCGCAGGGTCGTGCAGCGAAAATTGCACTGTTTATTTGCACCCAAACCATCTCCGACTTTATTGCTGCGGCAAGTGTTGAAACTGCCAATCGAATTACGGGGCTCTGCAACAATTATATAAGCTTGCGAGTCAACGATACTCCTACTCAGACGCTTGTTGTAGAGAACTTTGGTAAGAGTGCGATAAGCACAAATATGGTCACTTATACGACCGGTTCAGAAACATCTTTGCCGCATAATAACTTCTCAGGTTCAATCTCAGAAAGAAAGCAGACAACTTTAGAAGAGAGTATTCCAAAGGATCTCTTGGGTCAGGTCCCTATGTTTCACATAGTTGCCAGGCTTCAAGATGGCAGGAAGGTTGTAGGCCAAATCCCTATTGCTGTTGCTGAGAAACAAATGAAGCCAAACACAACTCTGTCGGAAATGCTTTTCAAGAAGGCCGGAAAAGTTACTTTGCGTCAAAATCTCGATATCAAAAATCTTAATAAATTTCTAAGGAAGTTGCATTGATGGATGAAAAAATTGTCCTGACGCGCCAGCAAATTTTAAGCTCTGCACTAAAAGTCAGCAAATGTCGCTCGCTCGTAAAAAGGCGCTTTCAGTCTTTGGGTTTAAAGTACGCAGATTCTCAGGAAGTTCGAGATCGGCTAACTATGATAGAAAAAAACGCGTTTCATCATTTGGGAAAATTTTGTCAGAGCAACGATATCGATTCCCTATTCTCCATGGCAAATACCCTGTCTGAGCTTTTCCTTTTAAAGGGAGAGTTGATCACGACTGATCCCTTTGGGGACCGTGAAACCAGCTACTGGTCGGTACCACAAGGATCATGCCATGAATGGATTCAATCACTGACCACCAGCGAAGGTCCTGAACGTAAATTCGTTAGTTTCCGTATTTCTTTCGATAACAATGACGTACGGTGTGATCTTGTAAAAAAGAATGCCCGTATGCTTGGTTGTTATCTTTTGCCTTATTTCGTCGATTTAACACGCACGGTGGGCGCATTCATTAATTTGCCAGGTAGTGTCTCTTTTAAACAAGTACAGCGCATCAAACCCCAGATTCATCCAGAAACAACACATAGTCATATAGTTACTATTGAGGACTCTCCCTTTCTTTCTCGGTTAAAATTTAAAATCATTACTGCCATAGATCAGCTTCCTGACCCTAATGGCCTTTATACAAACACCTTTAACAGCATTATTGACCGTGCACTGCTGACTCATCTCAAAACCGAACAGGAAAAAATAGATAGTCCAAGAGTCTGCAAAAATGTGATTTCGGCTTTTGCCGACTCAACTCTTTCTCTGCCGGTGTTTAACATCGGCCTAAACGAGCAGTACAGATACTGGACGCCGTGGGGCATCAACTTTATAGAATTTTCCCGCCAGGCCGCAAAAGCAAGGACCGCTGTATTTGTTCCTGATGTGGGACAGATCGAGTGGAAAAGCGCAGAGCATAAAGAACTGGCGGAGTTAAGCCTCATCGACCAAATCATACCTAAACAGTACCACTGGCTCCTGGGTATCCCGACGATGTGGCGTAACAACTATTGCAATCACGATCAGAGGCTAGCTCTTTTTCGTGAATGGAGGGAAAGCAATGGCTGCGGATAATACAAGCAGGGCAGCAGTGCTCAGAACAATGCTTTTTTTTGGCATGGTCATTTATTTTGGTTACAGCTTGGCTTTCCAGAATACTGAGGAGCTCAAATATCAGATTACTCAGGAGGTTAATGCAAGCCGGTCCATCATATCAAATGACCGTTGGAAGTCTGTCATTGCAAATAGTGAAGCGACTTTAAATTGGTTGGTACATGACTATAAGTTAATTGACTATCTGAATACTATTCTGATCCCTGACACCAAAAAACCAGCCAGAGGTATTAACATTGTTGCTGAAAAATTTACCTCTATTAATTACACTATGGCCAAAAACATACCCCTCTTACTTTATCAGTCCATTTTCCGGTGGAACTTAATCCTGGGGTGGCTAATCGTTTTTCTGCCCTATCTATTTGCCATGCTAGCAGATGGAATGTACCAGTGGAAATTGAAGAGGTACGTATTTGGTAAGGTTACAGTTCAGTTTTATCGTATTTGGTTTCGAGCATTTTGGGTGATCAGTGCTTTAACGATGGTCTACCTGGTCATGCCAAATATGTCACTATTTAACAATATCGCTCAACTTTTCCCACCAGTCGCTTTATTGATACTGGGAATTGCATTGAATCGCTTGTGGTCTAACTTTCAAAAACTCATGTAAAGGTGGTCAGATGTTAAGCAGTAAAAAAAGGAAGTCCCCTACAAATATCAAAGAATCGCTCAATGATAACGCTGACCGTTTTTATAAGATGTTTCGCATTCATACCACGGCAAAAGTTGCTATGTCGCTAATTGCCATGACCGCTGTAGGGTTTTCTTTCTACAATCTTTACGAACAATGGCAGGACGCTGAAGGGAAGAAAGACCATATAGCTGTAATACGGATTTCTGGCGAGATGGGTACCGGCTCGGAAACGGGCGATGGAACAGTGATCGCAACAGCTCTTGCCAAAGCTTACAATAATCCCCATGCCAAAGCAGTTATTATCGAGGCAGAGTCAGGTGGTGGTGGTCCCTCTGACGCCATCATTATTTACCGCCAGATAAACGCGCTTAAAAACCACCAGCCACAGATTGAACGCGTATCAGATGCCGGTGGCTCTCTTTCATCTGTAGCCGCTGACAAGAGTAACAAAACCGGGAGCACAGAACGTGGCGATGAAGCACGGTCGAAGCAAAACTCCCTCGAAGTACTCTCCAGCGGTACCGGTCGTTTTTTCTCTGATATCGCAGACTCATATAAACCAATCATCGTTAGTGTGAAAGGCATATGCGCATCCGCATGCTATTACGCGGTATCGCCCGCTGATGCAATTTATGCCGACAGTAATGCCCTGATCGGTTCTATCGGTGTGCGTATGGACCACTGGAATCTGTCAGAGATCATGAGCACAGTAGGCGTCAAGAATGAGCCCCTTACGGCCGGTGAGTTCAAAGATGCTCTTGACCCCTTCCACCCATTGTCCGATTCAACGAGGGAGTTCATGCAGAAGGAGATCCTGAACACGATGCATGAAAAATTTATAACTGATGTTGAACTTGGACGGGGTAAAAAGCTTCTCTCGCGTCATGATGCCGATGCTGTTTCTCTCTATTCAGGCCGTGTATGGCCAACACCTCAGGCAGTTAAGTACGGCCTGGTGGATGGAGATCTTACGTCAGTAGAGATCCGTACACGTCTTTCAAAAATGTACTCCACTGACACGTTCAAAAACTACAATGAGCCTCATCGTAATCTCCGTTCTGCACTCGGCATGCTGATGAGCCTGTCTTCAAATATTGAGAGCCTTACCGGTACCACTACCCGCTTAGTAGAATCTGTTAATGCCACCAGCTACCCCTCTGTGAGGTAACATGGATGCTTTCAATCTGCTGTGGAGCATTACGGGGGTAGCTTTCATTATCCTTATTTTCGTCGTGTTGCTGTGTCTGTTGGGATTTATGACCTCTGCCATAGCGGAACGGCGGACTGCAAAGGCAATTGAATCTGGGCTTCCTGAAGAAGCTCAGGGGCTACTTAGTGATCTCACCTTTCAGTTGTCGGCTCATAGCACTACGCAGGTTGATCACATTCTCGTAGCCCCACATGGTATATACGTCATAGAGCAGAAAAACTACGTAGGCAAGCTCTACGGTACTCTGGAGGAAAGCCACTGGCGGAAATGGACTCAGTCCCGAACCCTCAAGTTGCAGAACCCGTTTAAGCAAAACCAGGGGCACATCAGGGCTATTCAGTCTGCTCTTAAGGCTAGAGAACTGGAATGTATCAATGTCGTCATCATAAACGGACGTTGTAAGTTTGATGGCATCAAGCCGGAATGGTTATGTATGGGGATGGACGATTTTATCCATAAAGTCAAACAACGACGAGGGCTACGGTTGTTCACACCGGAGTCTGTTCAGCACATCTGTTCGGTGTTGAAGTCAACAAGGAAGTCGCCAGGGCTCTATACGGACCTTACTCATATTCATAACATAACGACAAAGTACAAAGCCCCGATGAAATTCGAGCAACGAGTAACATACATTCTGCTCAACTTTATCCATTATCTGTGGGCAAGTCTGTTCACTAAGCAGAAGCCTTAGCGCTCTATCATTGGTAAGGCTGTAAAATGTCTGCAAAAGGCCCCATCGGTAAATTGTTGGGGCTTTTTCTTTGCGTAGTTCTGATACGGTTTATCCTGTGGAGCATTATGGCCACCAGCCAGCTGGTGACTGGCCAACGCTTTGTATGACGTAGCCTACTCAGGGCAGGCTATTTTAGAGGGACCGATTTTTATCCGGGCTAATTTAGAAAGAGATAATTTGAACTTAGGCGGGCTGACCACCAGCAGAGAGGTAAATCACTAGCCGGTGATATTGACAGAAGTCGTCAGGGGTTTAACGCCGGAATATTTTGCCAGGCCTCCTGCAAGGTCTGCAAGACTTCTACAAGTGATAGTGACGGCCACAGGACTGTTTCCGTCATTATCACTCCAGGTGGCTCGCACTCTACTGGTACCAGAATTAAAACAACACGAGTTCCTTTTACCTGGTAGGCAAGGTTTACTGCCGGTTGGCGGTAGGAGGCCAGTACACCCTCACCATATTGAGCAGGGTTACTTGCCCAGTTCCGCACCATTGCATACACCTGAGGCATATACCGACTATCCAGATCCCCTTTGGGCCGTCTGAACGGCACGATTTCTTCTGAGCGGTAGGTGGTCGTTGTTGTATTGGTTGTCATCTTTGTCACCTCCCCTGTTCGTCCATTTAGAGTTTTAAGCTGCTTTACACATCACACTCAACTGATTATTTAAGCTGGTCATCGTCTCTGGCCAGCATAGCCCAACCATTCGCCTGGTTTTCGCGGGAGTAAGGATTCATTTCAAAATAACTATCTACCGCGTCGCTGTCCGCAACAGAACTGTTGTTAGCTCTCTTTGAACCCTGAACCACTACAGCATCAACCTCTGCGGCTTTCCCGTTGCGCTGTACCAGGATTTTAACCGTATTGGGCTTACGTCTTGCGAGCAGTTTGTTGGCGATAAAAAGCACAACAATCCAGGCCAAAAGCACGTATAAAAATGTATTCATAATGCCCTCCTTTGTATGTGATTATTATACCTGCTTCCATTGCAGGCCAAACAGGTTCGGTGCATGAAAAATAGACTTCTCTCCGGCGTATAGCAATCTACTTACTGATCTGTTTTCGTATCAAACTGTATGGCATAACCGAGGGGCGTACGTGGTGAGTCAGAAAGTTACTTTTCCGTAATAGTTAATTTCAGATCCTTCTTCCAGTTACGCTTCAGTATAAAACCGATACCCTCTAATTCAGCATCCTTCACGTTTAATACGCTTCACTTTAAGGCAGGGCTTTTCGGTTGAAATGAATTCTTTTTCCGGTTGCTGGACATGGGTTTCATCCTGATAGTTAAAGTTGCAGGCTATCAGTCACCACCACCACCTCCGTCACCTCCTCCACCGCCACCATCACAACCACCAGCTATGCTATTTTCACCATTACAATCACCTCCGAGGGGGTTCAAATGGCTGCTCCCCTGTAGATGGTGTCCTTGCCAGATCGAACCCGAACCAGCGCCTCCTGAGCGTCTTTGCTTGCCCTGAGGCAATTGTGCAGGCTCACCAGCACCGGCGGTACCAAAAATGTCCCGGGCAATTTTATAAAGAAGGTAAAAAGGTACGCCCAGCATCATAAAAAAGATTACTGAAAATATTACACGTTCCATTGATGATCTCCTGTCTTGTGAGAGACCAGTTATATCAGGGTGATTCAGTATTTCCGTTTAGAAAAGAGTACTAATTTGGCCCTGTTCGCTCTTAATTTGCCATCCGGGAAAAAGTCATAGGGATAGGCCTGCCAGAGTCAATAACTTCCAGTGATCTGGAGGAGACCCCGGCTCTCTGAGCCCTCATGGATGGTACGGCTTTACCCCTTGTAAACAGATTCACGTTCCGCAGGACAAACATCGACTACTGACGTCTCATATTTGCTGACGCTAATCCGACGTCTCATTGCCGTCTGCTTGTTTTCTTTAAAGGGTGTATTAGACGAATATCAAATCGGAATGGTAGGGGATGTGTGGGCACCATGCCCGGCCCTCTTTGAGCATCTGAGAGATTGGAGACCTAGCCGGGTAAGATAGCTACTTTCTTACGGGTTACCCTTCAAATCCAAAGACGAAACGGACGCTGCCGTTCTCCACGTGGAGACGCTTTACTTCTTCGACAAATTCCTGGATCACCTCTCCGGCGTTATCGGGTGGTATGGCTGACAAAATTTCTTCCGAAGTCAGCCATGAGTATGAATGTTCACCGAATAAATCATCATCTTCGGACGGTATATCATCAGGTAATCCGCGTAATGCGTGGATAAAAACTGCTGATGTGCTCGCCCTTTCACGATCTACATCAAATCCGAGCCAGGCAAAGTGGAGATATGATCGGTCCCCTTTATAATTGCTTGATAAATTAATCCATTTACCAGGCTTTTCTTCCCTTTGAAATCGCCAGCAGATATCAACGCCCATTAAGAAACTCCATTACTATCGTTCGTATGAGATAACTATCATTTCAGAATACTATGACTTCTTCCCGTATAGAACTAATCGCTCACGCCATTTAGCTACTTACTTTTTTTACGTACGCTTGCAGCGCAGTACCTTGAGAGAAGTAAGTAAGACTGGGCGAAGCCAACCGGTTCCGCCACCTCGCTCACCGGCTTTTAGGCGTAAGCACTGAAGTCAGCCTCCATGCTAACTGGCGAGCCTGCGAAAGTCAGACTCGTTGTTATAAAGCGGCATATCGTAAGCAGTGTCTGAAATGAACATTCGGATCTGCTCAAGCGTCATGCCACAATGAAAACGGGTTACGCTCACATTGGCCCGGGGGAAGTCAGCACAAAATGCATTCAAAACATTCTCATGGACAATACCAATGTTGATTAACGCAGCTGGCCCGTTGTCACGGAAAGATACGACACGGAATCCCCCATACCAGCCTGACTGGGAGAAAAATGAAAATGCACTCGTTGCCAGACCATTAGACAGGTCATAGCGCAATTTCCCGCTCAGAGACTGGCTGTCTCTGCTGTACACGCGATTAATGAAAATGCCGGGACCAACTTCTACCGGCTGCTTGTTGCTTGCTAAACACGGAAAGCCCACCAGCGAAACCTCCCTTTCTCCTAACCAGTTTACCTGATACCCGGCAGTGAGAAAGTCAGTCAGTTCTACGCCAGAAAGAGCATTAATGGCCGCAATATCGGTATCCAAAATATTTACGTTTTTCATATTCATCTCATCTATATTCTAAAGTGCGTTTTTTGTCTATCAGCCCGAGGATTGAAAATTTGAATATTTAATGTGACAGAAAAATACCTGTCACCTTTTCAAAAACTGCCTGCAATTGAATATCGAGAGAGTCCATTTTAAAATCCACCAGCTCAGCTTTATTATCGCAAACCGAATAAAAATAGGAGTCAAATGCGTCTGTATCTTCATCTTTAAAAATACGGAAGGAATTAATTTTATTATGCCCTTCAAATTCGGCATGAATACCATAGCGAACCGAGCCGTCATCGAACTGAACAACCCGTCGTACAGAATTAATCCGGACGTACTGTTTTAAGGCCCTCGCGAAATCGGCATTTAACGCCAACGCTCGTAAGATTGAATCAGCGGTTTCATTCTGCTTTTTACGATCATATTCAAACATCCCACAGCCGGTGTTACGAAAGACCGGCTGAAGAGCATTAACCAGGTTGAAGGAATCCACGTTTCTGTCGTTTCTGTACATGAGATATCTCCTGCCCCTCCGCTATACGAAGGGGCTTGATAGGGTTACTGCCAGGCTGCGATCACTTCTTCGCACTGGAAATGAGATAAGCACTGCTGGAGTAAAAGGGCCAGCACCGCTGTGTTAGGGACGCGATTGTTACACCACGCGTTGAATAGCAGCTGCCATGGACCGGCATAATACCCGGCCAGTTTCTTTTTTTGTTTATCTGTGCAGCAGCTGGAAATGGCCTGCTGATAAAGGCTTTCATTCTCGGCACCAGAGCGTTGTTGCAGTGCCTGATAAATATAGGAGTAGACAGAATCGGAGCAATTAGATGCATAGGCCAGATTGGTTTTCATAATACCTCCTGTGTTTTTGGGTATTATATAAAACTCCGACCTACTGGCTAATAACCCACACTGTAATTTCTTTTAAAAACACAATAAATTTTCAAAATTGGACCAGTGTGGATTTAAGCGAGCAGTTTAAATCTTTATGAACTAGCTTTCAAAGAGGTTGGTTTTTCGGGAAGTTTTTTGCCAGACCAGCATGTTGGTTTTTTTTCTGTAGTGCAGATTAGCTGGTACCTGCCCCTTCTTACCTCTTTGAGCAATGACTGTTTGAAATATGGTAAGCCCAGTTCAAAAACCCAGTAACGACCGTCTGCAAAAACGACTGAATTTTCAACGCCATCCGAAGCCACCAAGGATGCATCATTAAGTAGACGTTCTTCATAATGAAATGGTAATGAAAATGTCAGATATAACGCACAAAGTACAAAGATTCCTGTGAGACTAACTGCCAGTGAACCACAATAACCAGAATAAACATTTAAATTTCTTTTGATAAATTTCTCATGCAAGATTACAAGCAGACAGAATACACAAGCTACCAGCCCAAATCCTACATGCAGATAAAACTGTCTTATTTCATCATTCCAGACGATGTTGTCCCATTTCGTGCTTAAGATTGAACCCAACAAGGAGATAATAAAAGCGGCAATTTGAGAACTGATAAAGTAGGAGAAAGCTGACTTTGAAGTTATTTTTTTCATAGAAACAGGAACCTCTTTACCTCGTTCCTGATCAGAGAAAAGACACAAAACGCACCATGCGCAAAAAACTGCAAGTCCAGATGCAATAATCTCGCGTAAAAACATATTAAACGTTTCCGATAATGAATAAGTAATTACCATATCCTCTCCGTAAGTCTACATATAATTCAGACGTGACAAATAATTAAAGGCATTGCTATTCTATCATTATGCATTGCGTTTAAAATCATTTCTAATTCAGCAGAGTAGCGATACAGGCATTTCGCTATCCTAAAATCTGGTAGCTTTCCATTTCCTTGCTGAGATAAATCAAAATAATTCTATTTATTGCCTATTCGGATGCTGCAAAACCTTATAAATCCGGATGTATATCACTTAACAGTGAACCATTCGGTGACTTGCTCTCCGTGAGGTCCACCGGGTTTATCCAGTAGGGAACATTCTGCTTTTACCGTTTACTGCATACGCGAGCAGGAATTCTGTTGCAGTTCTGCATTTGCCTGCTTTTCCAGTGCTGTCATAACCCGGCGGAGCATCGCCAGAGCCTGAACAGGCGAGCTCCCAAACTGCACTTTCACTTCATCCGTATCATGATCCTGAATCAGGTCGAGGATGTTCACTTCGATCCCTGCCCCGTTTTCATCTTTTGCCGTGCACTGAATACTTACCCGGGTCACCGAATCCGTCAGGACTGGCAGTGGGTTAGTCTTGTCTACGTTGATAAAAGCCTTCTTCATTGCCCTGTTTCCCCTTGTCCTGAAAAAGTTACCGACCCGTCCGGATGGAGGGGTCGGTCAGAAAATCATGCCTGTCCCTTATTCATCTTCTCAGCATGCTTACGCAGGTACTCTTTCAGGTCAGCATGAGCATTGATGATATCGTTCATTTCATCATTGGTCAGAACAAGCGTGTAAGTATCAGTGCTGACAGATTCACCTTCTTTAAGCTTGGCTTCTTCAGCAATACGTTCAAAAATCGGGATCGCGGTGTCGGCAATGACGGTCACGGTCTTTTTGTTCAGAACGCTGGACATGGATGGTGCTTTACCTGCCGGGTTCTGTTTAGGAGCGCTGTCCTTTGGAGCCGGAGCTGGTTCCTGTACCGGTGGCGTAACCAGCGTCTCTGTATTGCTTTCATCATTCAGTTGATCCGGTACCGGGGTGTTAACGGTAGCATTACCTGCCGGTTGCTCATCACCGGAGTTTTCCGGAGTCTGCGGATCTGCCATGCGCTCTTCTACCTTGGCAGCTTTGACGAATTTCAGCGTGTTTTTCGTCGCTTTACCATAGATGGAGATCGCCTTGTTGATGTTATCTACCGCATCCTCACCGCTGTACATATACTCGTCCAGCGCAACGTACATGCTCACCTGATCGCTCACAAGCATGGTCTGTAGTTCAGAAGGCAGGTCCAGTACGCGAACCATCTGGCGAAGATGCTGCTCTGATTTACCACGTTTTTTTGCCAGTTCCGCAAAGGTCTTAGGCTCTTCTTTATCTTCAACAAGACGCTTAATTGAAAGCGCTTCAGCTACGACAGACAGCGCCAGGTTGGAGTTGCCGGTCAGGGTGAAGAGTTCTGCTTTTGAAGCGCTACCGCGAAACTCTTCGCAGCGAATACGAGTAATGCGTTCACGCCCTTCTGCTTCCAGCTGGCGGTTTGCAATAGCGATGGAACGGATACGGCAAGCCCCCTGACGCAGTACAGGTACGCCATTAACCATCTGAACAACGATAGGCGTCACGCTGAACGGGTCTTCCATGTAGGCATCGGCCAGGCTGTTCAGGTGTTCCACAACGTGAGGCATTGAATAGTAGAGCTCGCCCATACCGGCCGTGCGGGTGTTAAAGCCTTCCTGCTCTACAACAACCGAAGGGTCAATGATAAGGCCGTTACCTTTACGGGCACCGTTACCAGTGCGTTCCAGGTAACCACGAAGGCTGATTTCGTTGCTGTTGTTTTTTACTTCAGTTTCGATTGCGGACATTTTTGTTCTCTCTTTTGGTTGGTTGTTTAACTGCGCTACAACACAACAATACCAGGTTCGACATTTTTTCTAATAGGTTGCACAGAAGAAAAAGTAACTTTTCTTAAAAAAAATTCCTGAGACAATACTACTCGATCCGTCCGTTTTAAATCTTCACAACAGTGGGCCGTTTTTACGTTTAAGCAAAATAGCTGGTTCAGAAGGTGAGTCGGAGAGAAAAGTTACTTTTCCGGTTGTCTGGGCCAGTGATGAGAGAGTGGCAGGACAGGAATGGCTAAACCGGTGCGGGTCTCTTGTAAGTCGCAGGGGATTGAGGAGATATAGAGGTAAACCGGTACGTTCAGTTTTTGGATTGAGCCGGGCTTTTGGCCCGGGCTTAAGGAAGCGGAAATTTGAACGAACTGGCAGGTAATGATTTATGCCGCCGACAGCTGGCCGTCAGTGCTTTGCTGTTCTGGTTTGACAGTTGGGGGATAACCGGCAGTTAGCCGCTGGCATTCCGCATCACAGAAAGCCCTGAGGTTGCTGAAGACGGACTCCATGAAATCAGCATGAGCATACGAGTCTACAGGACGTGTCTTGTTATCTTTCATCTTGTTCTCCTCAATCATTATTAAAACCAGCGGATTTAGTTCCTGGCGCTCCATCTGCTGACCGGCTTTCCCAGAGAGCAGCGATGTGTCGGGTTCTGTTTCTCATTTTATCGTTTTCATCGGGCCCATCCGGCCGTATAAGAGACCGATTTGGCATGTTTAAGAAACGTACTGGCGACATTAAAAGCTGAGGTTGGCTTTGGAATAAAAGGATACTTTTCCCGTTTGTCAGGTCTTTCGCTACCGCTGCACGATGATTCTGTCAGGCATTCTGCGCCCTCCTTGGCTGTACATCTTGAAACAAGCGGTGGGATGTTCCCTTCCCCCTGCTCACCGCAGAATAATTGGCAAGTCCCGACGGTCGTTCCGTACGAGCCGGGTCCAAATAATGAATAAATACAACGCCACTTCAATTGTATTGACAATAGAAGTTAGGAGGATCATAGTGTCATTCATGGTGCGGCTTTCGCACCACCGCCCCGGCGGTACCGGGCAGAACTGGAGTACCTCATGAAACTTTCCCGTCAGACGACTTCTGATACTTCTGTTGATGGCCGTTCACGCGCATATGCCTGGGGCCGTGTCCATTATTTCATTATCGAACATGCACCAATGGCTGAGCTGGTCGCTATTGACGAGCTGCTGGAAAAAGCTGGCTGGAGCAATGACGGCTGTCCGAACTATGAGAAAGATGACGAGTTTGGTAATGCTGGTTACAGCTGTGGTTACTGGATCGATATTGACAGCGTGGGAAGCTTCAAGGCTGACTACAAACGTCTTAAGGGTGAGATTAGTGCGCATATCGCCTCAAAGGCGGCAGAGGTGGAGATCCGCGCACTGGACTCGATGTCCGACAAAGAATGTAAAGATGTTGCCTCGGTGGCATGTACTGTTCGCCGTGACTTACGTACGCAGTCCGAATCGCTTCATTCACTGCGTACTATCGTAACGGTTGATCATTACAATCCCTATGTGATCACCAGCCGCCCGCTGAGCATTTCCGCCTGGACACTTATCCACGACTGTCTGAAAACCGGCACCATCAATGACGTCTGTTCACGGTTGAGTTCATTAATCCTGCACTCTGAAGCCGCGATTGCCCGTTGTAAGGGAAGCTCCGACTACTCTTCGGAACACGCTCAGCTATCGTTTTTTGCTGGTAACGACTATGTCACCAGACGCACCCTTGTTGATGCAGCTCACGAAGAGGCTCTGCGAATGAACCGCCGCTTTGATGAACGTATTGCAATGAACGCGGATTCTGATGCCAGAAGGCTCCAGTGCGAATTCAACCTGAGCAACCATGTCGTACAGCGTCGGACCGTTGAATCTGCTCATATCCAGGCAATCAACGAAGACGTCACCCGTTCACAGGCGGAACCACGCTGCCCTGGAAAGCTTCTTCTGAAAATGACCAGTCATGAGGAAGTGCGGGACTCACTGAGCACCTGTTAGTCCAGCGACACCCCCTGCGGCTCTACTACCGGGCCGCAGTCTGCTCCGGCCAGATGGTGCCAGTGGCGTAATGAATTTGTTTAATAAGGCTGAGTATGATGAATAAAGAACAACTAATCGACAAACTGGAACGCGTGGTATGTGGTCAGTACTCCTACGAAATGCAGGAGCTTGCGTATTCGGCCCTCTGCTGCATTAAAGGCACCCCGGACGACTGCGCTAAGTTCCCTGTTACGCGTCCGCTGCCTGACACCTTAGTGGACGTATGGGACGAGATCGGGCAATACCTTGGCACAGGCAAAGCCATTGAAACTCGCAGTTGCGGCGTTTCGCTTCTGCTTCATGGACACTGCTACGATTCAAATCATGTGCTGTACTGGCGCAATGCTGGCGCACTTCCAGCAGCTTGCGATACGCCACTGGCTGGTGGGTCTCGCAAACTGTTCACCTGCTCAGCCTGTGGAGTGGACGGTCTGGATGAACCACCTGAAACCAGTTGCCACTGCTGCACAGAGGGGGCCCACTGGATTGAGAGCAGGCTCTTCACCTCCGGGCAGGCAGACCCTGAAGAATTTAGACCCGTGGCGGTCGTGAAAGAGTGTGCAGGCTCAACGCCGGATGATCGGCTCATCTGGAGCGTGATTGAACAGCTCAACGGCGAACTGGCGGAAGGCGATAAACTATTTAAGCGACGCTGACAGATCACGTCAGCATTTATATCAGACGAACTCCAGAATAATTTAAAGCAACCATGAACATGAAAAAGCCCAAAGCTGCATTACAGAATGCCATGAAAGAAGATGTGCCAGCTGTGACACAGATTCAGATGCGATCTACGGTTTCCAGAAAGGTTCGCTATGTAAAACAGGCAAATCGAGAGGGTCTGAAATTATCTGAGTGGATGTCGCGGCATCTCGACGCTGTCTGTGATACCGCAGATGAGATTCATAAAGGCAAACGCTCAACTCCGGTTGCGCCTGGGAAGATTCCCCCTGAGGTATACCAGGTGATATACGATCAGTGCGGCGGGTTCGTGGAGTGTGATGCTAATGCCCAGGTAATCTGGGAAGCCTGCCGTGATGCCATTCTTAACGGAGACAAAGGGTAAACGGCAGGTATCGCCTGTCATTTTTACCCTTGTGAGGAAAATCCTGATGAACCATGAGAGCCGAACTGTATACCTGAACACGGCCATTGAGGCCCTGTTGAAAGCTGAGGCGGCTCTGAACGAGCTGGCATTAGCCTATGTACTCAAACCAGGTGAAAAGGCAAGCGCATGCCATCCCCGAACCGGTACGCTTTCCACAGCTTCCCAGGTAAGAAAACTTCGCCGTGTTCTAGAAAAAAACAAGTTATGACGGCCCTTATACGCTGGCATAATGTACCGTGCTTCGCTCATCCCAGCAGTATGGGTTTTAAACTCTTCCATTTTTAAGAGTACGGGAAGAGCCTTATTATTGTCGCATACCCTACGGATGCATTGCAGTTCAAACCGCTGTTCGGTGCAATTATTGCTGTATCCGGCGGATTTGAAAATGACAGAAATAGTGATGTAAAGCTCCGCCATTAAAGAAATGCCCCGTAGTTTGGCGAATCAACTTTCTGAATTATCTCGATGAACACCATTTAAGGAAATCGAATGTGTGATTTTTGCAGGGCTGACGAAAATTACTTTCATATGGCAGAATGCGTGTATGACCAACTGGTTAAAGAGTATCCCGTAATGTGGCTGCGGGATTCAACCCGGATCGGGGCCTGCTACCTCTGTCGAGAACTGCTGTCGCCGGAGGGGATGGTCCTGGCGATGCAGAGCGCTTTCCCTGCGAAGGGATGGCGGCTGCGTATTTGGTACAATGAAACCATTGACGAAGAGATAGAACCGCAGCGTGGAGACTGTATTGAGCTGTCCTCCAGGGCGGACGCTCTGCTGTCCTTCATGTCGTTCCAGGAAAAGGTTTAGCGCTGCGGCCCCCCTCACAAAAAGGCGCTTTCCGCGACAAATCTGGTACGACCGGACAACGTTGAGTCAATTCTTGCTTCCCCGCAGAAGAATCCCTATGAAGTAAAGTAGAGGTAGGCATTACGCCCACCAGCAAACCTGATAACTGTTCTTTGCGTAACATCCTCAAACTTCTGGTGCCTTCGTAGACTGCGATGCGAATGCCCATGAGCTGAATTCACCGTATCATTTGACCGGATGCAGCGAGAACAGAAATGACAATGTTTGAACGATTTGCCAGACGGCCATAAAACTCTACTGGGTACAGAATAAGGACTGACCGCAATGGCTACGTTCTATGAGCTACCGACCAGTGAGAAGTCCATTGTTTCCGGTACGTGCCCGGACGAGCACCGGTGAAATTTTTCCCGACTGGATTACGCTAAGGCTTTTGAACGGTTTGCGTGAAGTGGGACTCTTTGGGTCTGGTTCTTGATTTATACAAAAGGCTATATGCCACAAGACGGGAGGAAAAAAGGGTTTCCCCGACTGGAGAAACCCTTTCAAAAGGTGCCGATGGCATACTAATCCACACCCCGAAAAGAGGGGGTTGCCCCCCTCTTTGTCAGCTACTTACCGGATTCGTAGGCCAGGATAGCAGATACCTCCCTTGTTCCGTCTTTCATCCGCAACTCGCAAAGCGAGTTTCGTGTGAGCCAGGTGAATATCAACAGCGTTAAACAAACTATTAATATGCACAAAACAATGGGTTGGTTCGGCATTTTCATGGCCTTCTTCTCCTTGCATTTAAGCAGGCAAGAGGCTACTCTGAATGTGACTAGCATACAGGGGCCTCGGGTTGTACTGACCCCAAAAAGTTGGACAGTCAAACAGTGTTACCGCTGGCTGGGGCAAAAGCCTCCAGCACCAGCGTTATTATACCACCCTGCCCTGATCAGCCAAACACCCCGCCTACATAAATTACTGATTTTTCATTTATTTGACATGATTCACTTCCGGTTGTCGGCGAAAGTCATTTTATACTAAAGAAAAGGGTAACGGGCAGCTGCTGGGTCGGAACATACAGTGCAGTTCCTGCCCGTTTAATTTCCGGATGCAATGGTAGGATCAGGAGGCACTGCTTCCGTTGATTAGGGAAATCTTATGTGCCTGAATACGGCTGTATTCGAGATGGGATGCAATATTACAGATGCGCTCCAGTCGATCATGCAGCCTCGTGTAGGTCAGTCGATGAATACCGGACATTTCATCAAGTAGCCAGCGCTTGATGTAAGGGTTACAGGAAAGCCGGGCAAGATCGTCGTCATCCACTTCGTCAAAGAACCAGTACTGCTCCATCGGGACTACCTGAAATATCCACGGCCGGGGATAGTCCCCTGTGACAACCAAAAACCATGCAAGAAAGCATAGACACAGCTCAACGACCATAAGCATCGAAAATTGCGAATAACTTAGACCGGGCACATAGGGTGAACTATCCGCAACATACCCCCTGAGCAATTCCGCCACAAGGTAGCCCAATAGCGTCAAGGCCAGCATCAGGGTCAGGATTAATCCCCCATTAAACGCTACCGAAGCCTTTTGAACCCGATCAGGTGCTGTCCGGCTGCGATAGTTGGTCACTACTCTTTCTACAAGTGCCCTTATGGCAGCCTGTTCTTTACTGACATCAGCTCCGGAAAAACCGGACGGGCTTTTATTTAATTCAGTCATACCCCACTCCTGTTATGTGCTCTACTTAACAAACACGTAGATCATACAGAGCTCACGGACGCACTCCTGCCAGATAAAGGAGGGAATTTGGCTGTAAGACGGTTAGCCAACAGTTCAGGTTATGCGTGGGATCCGCCCAGTCAGAAAGGATTCCGTTAATAACAGGCAAGGTTAAAGGCAGATGGACGGTGAAATTGTGGGTGCTAAAAGGGGGTATTACTCTTTTTCCTGCATAGCGGTTTTTTCAGCCCGGGTGGCCAGACGAACATTTCCGAAAGGCTCACGGACAAGCAGTGGCTTCTCCTTCTTCCAGCCCCTGATAGCCGTTTCTCCAAACCGACGTGGTGCATTGCCGTTCCAGCGAGCAATCACATGGTTATCATGAATTTCAATAATGACAACGGGGTGGACAATGACCGTTGAAATGGTGGTATTTCCCATTTTGGTACGGGTTACAGACCAAACCTGCATCCCGGATTCCAGCTGGCTGATTTTCATATTATATCCTTAAGCCATCACGAACTGCGCCACAAACAATTAATGTGGCGCAATTTACCATAAACAATAAACATCAGATACCCGTGAAAAGATTTCCCTTTATTTTAAAATTCTTCTGGAGAAAAAATGATATTTCCAGAAGAGGTCAGCGAAATTCAGAAACGGCCATCACAATGGTGCTGCGCTGACGCTGGCGTTCTGCCTTGCGCTGCCTGCGGCGATAGATCTGTTTTGCGCTGACGTAAGGGCAGTCCTCACGGGTATACCAGCAGCAGCCGCAAGGTTCGGGCCGGGGTTTTCCGGCAAGTCCAAATGGTTTCATCAAGTCACCTTTTTAATGTTTTTAATGGAAAGATACTTACCTAACCCATTGTTTTATAGGAAATAACGTTGTTGCATAAACAGATACAGATAACCCTCAGGAGAAAACATGCAAAGGTTATCAGTGATAACCGCGTCCAGATACCGAGTGTCAGTCTGTAAACGTTTTATCACCAGAAAATGTGCTGCCGCAGCCTTAATGCCAGAACTACCGTTTACAACATTATGTATACCCGCTTTGAATAACGAACGAGCATGAATTACCTTTTCCCGGGCCGCTTCGATCTCAGCATTAATAACGCATTGCCGCGCCTGGATGACTGCCTCTCCGGTTAAATCGCGGAAATTCATTAGAGATGTGATCATGATTGACTCTCCAGATTATGTGGAATCATTATAACAACTGGCACCACGCCACAAATAACCTGAGATAAATTCTTTGAAATATTCCTATATATAAGGAATTACAGTCGGAAAAGAAACAATGAAATAGCGCCGACCGCTTAAAATCGATAAATTAAAATGGACGGCACTGGAATGAAAAACTGAAAGTAGTAAGACCGTAATTATCCTTCACGGATGTAAGCTTTAAAAGAGGAGTACTGGCAAAGCTTTGCCAAGTACTTCGGCGGTTGTGTCTACGATTTTACGGATGTCATCGATCTGCGAAGGCTTATTCAACACCACCGTAAAAAGCTCTCCTTCGTTATCAGCCTGCTCGCAGTTTCCGTATCGGCTCCCGTCGTACAGCTGCACAATACGTGACATAGAAGACTTTGTTTGTTTCATGGCTTTGCACCTGCTTTTAGGCAGTTTGGTTACTGGTTATCAGAAGCTGGTTTCATGCGCTTCCGGCTGGGACACGAACTGGTATTTGACGCCGCCAGGCACACCTACTGCTTCGGCAATAGAGTCGCAAAGCCGCGATAAATCATTTAGTGTCATCGGATATTCAATATCTACTGAATATAAAGCACCTGCATTTTCAGCATCTTCGATGTTTTTATACTGGGCACTAAATATAGCAATGGTCTGAATTTCGTGGTTATGCATGAACCGGTCCTTATTAAATTATAAAAGCCACCCGAGAGTGGCCTGAGTGGAAACTTAAATCTGTGAAGTATATTTGAGAGATTTTTTGCGATCCAGATGCCGGGCAACAATGGTTCCGATAACAAGTAGCGTGATGACCGCACTGAAGAAGGTGCTGTCAGGGACGCCCTGGAAAAAATCACTGAAACTGTAAACAATAAAAATCAATGCGCAAAAATAGAAAACGATACGAACATAAGGGGTAAAAAACATTTTCATCGGTTGCCTTCCATTCAGGGAGAATTCTCAGTAATTACATCACACCTGAAGAGAAACTATTTTCGTATAAATGAGCATTTTCGACATATCAGAGGGGGGTTTTACTCATAAATGAGGTAGTAAGGGTCACACTTGAGATGAAAGTTACTTTCCTGGCTGCGAACGAACTATCTCAAATGTTAGAGGTGTGCGTTCGCCTTAAGAGCTTCATGCCCTGAGGAGCTCAACTTGAGCCGATAGTATAAACCTGGCTCCAGATGCCTTACTGGCTGGCATAACTCCACGAGGCCCAGCCGGAACAGGACCGGAGAGCTCCTGCACGTCACATCATCAGGATTCCCCATAAACGTACGCCGTTCTCTGGCCCGTCTGAAATTGCCAGAGATATCATAGATCGTGCCGGATGCCATCCGTCTTAACACGTAAATCTGCGCCCTTGTAAGCTTCTGGGCGGAACTGCTTAAACCTGACATACCTTCCCGGCCTTATATAAAACAATCCGCCAGCAGCTCGACTGGCGGACAATGTTTGACTGGAAACAGCAAGGACATACTATTTGCTGACAAGTTTGATATTGGTTTCACTCATTCGAAGTCGAAACTCCTGAAAACCCTGCTCTACCGCTAACTCCAGCCACTCAACGGGAATGGTATAGCTACAATCAGACCCACCCAAAGCGGCATCACAAGCGTAATCCCAGTCCTCATCCAGTTTTGGATTCATCCCCTGGGCGTAAGCCACAGTATCGCGGGATGCGGGAGAGCCCTCAAGCTCAGCATTAGTGATCAGGTATACACCATGACTGTGCGCGAGAAGCACTTTTGGCACCAGATGTGTGCTGGCAATTTTTGAGGATGAGGGAAAGAAAACCCTACCAGCTTTACGCGCCTCTTCTTCAGTCTGTCCCTCAGCGTTAAGGAGGGCTCCCCCCGGATAGCATGCCGGGTCATAGATCTGATCTGGGGTGACCGAAAACGTTTTTGCGGTGCGAATTTCTTCGATCAGTTTATTGATATCTGCCATTTCAAATACGAGAGTGGTCACAGGCTTACTCTCCCTCTTCAGTGGACAACATCAGATACTTTGTTGCCAGCAGAAGCTCTCCCACATCCTTGAGGGACAATTCAGCTTTGCCTTCTACGGCAAGCTGCAAGCGCTGTCGAATTGCATGAACAGAATCTGAAGATAAAGATGCCATTTTGCGCAAAACGGCATTAGCCTTTTCTACAGCAGGATACAGAATTTCTGAGTTGGTATTATCTTCGTCATTATCAAAGATAATTTCAGAATCCATATTGATGTTATCTTCAAGCCAGCTTGAAAGCACTTCAAGTAATGACATCACCTTTTCAATTTGCATATCGCCTCCTCTGTTAACATGAAACAAATATAACAAAGTGGCTTACCCGGCTAATAACCTGAGCAGAAAGTTTTCGAACTTAGTTTGAAAACAAGTTTTCTGCTCAGGTTAATGTTAAAGTCGCTGGGTAAAAGATAAAAGGCACTGAAGATGATTTAAGCATCAAACAGACTAAATAGGATTCCGTCTTTTATAACGCTTTTAAAATAGAATGAATGAAATATAAATTTTGCGTTTAAGAATGAACGCTGTAGAGGATGATTTATCCAGTGATATGCAGTTTGTGGCCTTTAAAAAGGCTTTATTATGGACTTGAATTGCAAAGAGAGCACCGACATTTTTCTGGGGGCTCCCGCAGAGAAAAAGCTGTGAGGTTATGAAGACGTATAGGAGGTATTCGGCGAAATACTGTATGGCCACAGGAGAGCTTCAGCACCCATATCCTGCCGCCTCGCTCGCCTGTGGTGATTTCAATATGTTCTACGTCATACCACGTAGTTGTATTTCTCACTTTGTTTATGCTTCCTGACACCGCGTGAACGCAATCTTCGTCTGGATGCGTTCATAGATGGAAAACTGCCTTTCAATGGAATCGGCATTAGACAGTAATTCATGAAGCTCAGCAGAATCTGTATCAGGAACGATAGCGACAGAAACTCCATATTTACGCCCAGTTCTGATCAGGTGCGCAAGTTTTTCCTTCTCTGATTCTGTGAGCATTGCCAGATCCCTTCCGGATACCTGCTCGATAAATGGACCAAGGTTTTTCGGAAAAAAGGGTTCGGCATCAGAATTATGTACCGGGAGCGTTTGCGGCTTATCGAAGCTATTGGACATGAAAAGAACCTTTATAGTTAGAGAGGTGGAGACTGAATGCGTAGCCCATTAAAATTAGTAGTGCCACACTCGAATGCTAATCATACTTTATGATGGCTATGGTAGGAATGGCCGTCAACTTAAACCGCCAGAAGCGAGCCATTCACCGTTAAAGTAACTTTCCCGTATGATGTTCTTTTTATGGAATGAGTTGTTCACACTCCTCTTTAAGAGCCGCCCTGGAACGAGATCGACAGACTTTGCTTAATGAAGAGCGTAATTGATGTTCATCAACCCCATCAGCGACAAACTGACCAATTTTCTTTTCAAGACGCTGCATTGCCTCATAAAGCTTGGCATCAGTATTATTTTTAAGAAACCTCAGTATATAATCAGCAATAATTTGAACAGGAGTAAAGTTACACATCATGTATCCTTAATAAGTTGTGTAAAAATAAAACCATAAAAAACATAATCAGAAGTAGATTATTATACTTGAGTAAGCTTTTCAGCTAACAAGCTGGAGAAGCAGATTCCGGTAAATTACTACATATTTGATAAAAGTTACTGAATAAAAAAGCCCAGCGTACCGGGCTTTCATTCAATTTGATTCTAAGAATCTGACTCGCCGCCTGATTTTTATACCAAGAAGAGCGAACAAAACGCCAACGAATGCGACGGGACTACCTACTTTAAGACAATTAACCGACGCTTTTGAAAAGGTATGTGATTTAGACATACGTTTTTGCTCATAACGAATCGCAAGTGGTGAGACGGATTTATCTAAAGCTGTCTTTTCCAATGCATAACGAACTTTCACGGGAATATTTGACTGTAATACACCAGACATATACGCCCTAACAACATTCTGTGTTAACTTCACATCTGGCTTGCCGAGTTTTATATGTAGTTGCGCCTTTAAATAGTTTACAGATACCTCTTCGCCTGAGGGCCAATTACTATCATTTAAATATGCGACAAGTTTATCGTATTTTTCATGTTTTACATATTTCTTGATAACCTTTACAGTCGAAGCTGAAGTGGCATCAGTCTCTTCCGAACCTAAAGCAGATGTAAAAACTGACAAGCCGATAAGAAAAGCGCCAGCAATTAGAAGCATCGGGAATATCTCACCTATTTCCTCCCCCTTTAAAATTTTAAAGGCAGTTGAAGAAACTACTAATAGCCCCATAATCCCTAATAGCAACTTAGAATATGTAGTTAGGAAGCCTCCAAATGCATCGCCAAAATCCGAAACCACTAACTTATCTTCACCTTCAGATGAATTGAAGAATGACAAGGGCACATCAATATCAAAGTCCAGAACTGAAGGTGAGAGGTGTAATGACAGCAACCACAAGCAAAGACCAAAAATCATTATCAGCAGGCCCGCACCAAATATCGCGAAACCTGAATTTCTAATCTTTATAGACCGGTGAAAAAGAAATGACAGTTCACGGGAAAAATCGTCACTACTCTTAAGGTTACGCACCATGATCTACCCCTTTTTGTGTCAGTCGGGTGCGCAAATTCTCACGCATGGCAAGAACCTGTTTTTCTGTTTCCCTGAGCTTAATAGCCCCTTCTCTCTGGATTTTAACAACATCGCCAACCGTCTGGATAAGCGTATCCTGCACCTCTTTAAGGGTGCTTATATCAATAACCAGCCGTTGGTTTGCTTTCATAGTTTCTACTGCATTGCGATGCAGTAATTTTGCATTACTACGGAGTAACTCATTGTTGGCATTATCGATATCATTGGCAAGATTTACAGCGTTACGCTGTCCATTTAGAGAAATGGCTAACAGAAACTGACGCTTGAAATTAGGGACAGTAACCTCTTTGACGCTATGAAACTTGTCGATAAGACTTTGGTTATTTGCCTGTATAATCCGTACCATTGGCAATACTTGCATAGCAGACTGCTGAGAAACAACTAAATCGCCAATACGTTTTTCTAAATTAGCAATTAGCGTATCCAGATCAGATACTTCCTGGAACTTAGCAGGATTGTTACCAACATTAGCTCTGAGATTTTCTGCTTTTAATTGTAATTCTCCCAGCCTTAATTTACCGGCAGCAATATGTACACCTGTTAAGTGGTGTTCTTTAACGACTTCATCAAACATTTGCTGGAGCGAAATATTATTAGAACCGAGGCTATTCTGTGTAACTGAAACCTCTGAAACCAGAGCATCGATTTGTTCACGAGTTGATTCAAACTGTGCGGCGAAATTCTTCCCACGGGTGCGGATTTTATCCAACAAAGGGCCAATAACTGGCAGATTTGAACGACTTTCAGTTAAGTTCGAGATGTTTACATTTCTTGCAAGGTTGATAATTTCAGTTAATTTGCTCCCGGCTTCGTCTAAATCTTTATTGCGAATTTGCTCAAGCAGGCTATCCGCATAATTAGCAGTGTTTTCCCCCATTGCCCGGCCAAAACGATAAACTGTTCCTGGATCATCGGCATTAATGCATTCCGCGACGGCTTTAATCTCTTGTTCATCTTGCTCATTCAGCCCGAACTTTTCCAGTTCAGCGGAAGTCAAAGTAAAAGCAACAACCTCAGTTTTGGTGGTCAAATTATTAATCATTTTTGGAATCCCTCTAAATTTTGTCGCAGGCTTTTTAGAAGAGCCTCGTGGGCCTGATTAGCTTTTCTAACAATCGTAGGGTCAGTGTTATTTACTGATAACAGCGAAAGTGTGTGTTGCCGCCATACTGGAACCAGGACTTTTATAGTTTCGTTAAAGCGGTCAGCAATATCTATACAAGTCCCGCGAGTGATTTCCATCTGCATGGCGGCCATTTCATGAGACGCAAGCAGTGTTGCCAGGTTAGCTAAACGTCTGGCAAATCTTTCCCTCGGTTTATCGAAGACAAGGCTTAGATCGTCACTATTTTTTTCTTCGGTAGAATCCCTAAGGAACTCATGGCCTGCCTGGATAAAAATTTTAAGGCGTTTGATTTCTGACACATATGTTTCAAGCAGCTCTTCTAAAGCCAGTAGCGTCTCATTCACATGTGTCAGATATCCGTTCCCCTCATTAATAAGATTTTCCACCTTCTCACGTGCGTGTTGGTAACGAACGCGCTTTTCAAGGTGTTTGCCCGTAAAGCGGGAAAACCAGGATGGATTGCTACTGATAGAACGTGGATCTGCCTCCGCTAAGGCACTTACGATACGGTTCAAGGCTCCTGATAAAGCGGTAACTGCGTCTTTCTCCAGAAGATTTGAATACTTATCCATAGCCTTCGAAGATAAAGCCGAGTCGCCGTAATGGCTTATTGCCCCAGCATTAAGCAGAAGACCGGGTATAAATTCTTCTTTGAGTTCTGCTATCGATATGTTGCTGCTGTCAGTTGAAACGTTCATTTTTGCCTCAAAATGGTTATCCATGACAGCCTATCATTTACCGTTCTGCTGATTTTTCGGTTAAAGCGCCAAAACCTGGGTTTATCCGTTTTCGAGGCAAAAAAATAGAATCTGATCCTCACGTAACCCTTTGCCATTCTGATTAAAGGAGAAGTCCCCTACTGTCTGTGCACTGAATTCAGCACTGGATGAAGTTAGGACATGAAGTGCACATAGATCCCCTGCTTGACCTACCAATCACCGCCTTCAATGTTTAGATCTGGTGACCTTACAGCGACCATTTCTCTAACCGGATGGTCATTGTTGTCGTGGCTGCTCCCCAACAGCAGGCTTACCGTTCCGCTGGCAGAGTAATACATCGCGTCAGGAAAGTGCTCCCTGACCTCCTAAAGCAATTTGTTCATGCTGTTAGTTAAACGATAAAAGCGTCGGGCTGCGTTCGGCATAGCTTCTTCCAGGAGGTCAGAAGCATCAATCTCACGGCCGTTTATAACGCGGAGAATATCTTGCTCATCCATAGGTTACTCCCAGGCAATAAATCAAAGTGGCCAGGCAAAAGGAGACTCGCCTGGCATCAAAAAGAATAAAAGGTCGTTACGAACTGATAATGATGGCCTGGTCAGTTTGAGGAAGTCGGTTTCCTCTGATGAATGCTGGATGGCTTAAACGAGCAGATGACATGGTCATCGCCAGAAATGTCTCTTCACGCGAACGCAGCAATTCCCCCCATGAATAGGTTTCCCATACGTCGTGGGAAAGATCGGATTCCTTTATGTACCTTGACTGCATTGTTGGTTCAAAATCGACGGGAGCTAGACTGTCATAGGATGGATGTACACGGTACCCCAATTCTTCCTCCCTCTGATGGTATGCATGTGCCAAAAGGACATCATGGGAGACCAAGTCATAGTCTTTGTCCTGAACGAGCGTTTTTACGGTATGACTAATTTTTCCAAAGCCTTCAATTTCCCAGATTGTTATCATTGTGAACTCAGTTAAAGTCCGTGGGCTTTTTACCAGAAAGCCATTTAATGCACGTCGCCCCTTCAACATGACAACGTGGTAGGACTTGTTGGGATAAGGTTTCATTGCCACCAGCGAATCAGCTTTAAGCTCAAGTGACAATTCAGGTACAGAAACTGACACGAGAGTACACTTGTTTTTCATATGGTGAAGAATACGGGGCACAAGATGCAGATACATCATTTTCTCCTTTGAAGGATATACCAGGCAGCTCCTCAGCAGCATCAAAATATTTAAATCACTCTTTAATTAGTAAACCACTGCTGATTAACTTCTTTTATGTTTCACAGAAATTATTCGTTTTGTTTCTGTTCGTTATACTGCTCAAACCAGAAGACGACCGGTTTTTCTACAATATGAAGCAACCCAAAACGTTCTGCGGTACGGAAATTCACGCTATATGCGCGAGCCCGTTCAACCTGTTTGGTAATTTCTTTTCTCATTCCTTCAACACTAAAAGCTCCTTTAAAAAGGTTGCAGGGGGCGCATGATGGAAATAAGTTTTCTATAGCATGCAGTTCAGGGTGCATAACCTTACCCGTACTTCGGGCAACATGAGTTACGCCGCTGCCGACAGGGGCTCTCACCAGTTCAAAGTCGCGTCGAACAGGCTCAACATGATCGGCATGCCACCCTTTTTCAGGAAGCTTGCAACCACAATAGGCACAACGCCCCCCAAATTTCATTCGCAGCTCAGCTCGCTGTATTTTAGAGATCTTATTTTTAGGTTTTGAGAACCTACCATCAGGTGATTCAGCTTTGGATAACTTTGCTGAGGGCTCAGGTAATTCAACTAAATTCCCGTTGATATTTATCACCTTGACCATATCATTTTCCGCCTTTACTAAGCTCACGGGCACAGGAACTGGCTTAAGTAACCGCTAAAGATAACAGCCACTGACTGCATCTACCCAGACCTTCTGTTTATACTCAATAGGCCACCCCTCTTTATCTGCCCGGATGACGCAATCATTTACCGTGGTGCGTGACCGGATACGAACATCAAGCGGAAGCGAATCGTTATCCACACGAGCCTGTGCCTCATTTAAAATGCGTAAAAACATCTCTTTGGTCATTCAGATACCCCCTCAACTTTGCGAATTTTGATCAGATGAGGGCGACTCAGTTTACAAAGTTGTTCTGTCGCTTCATCAATCGAATTGAACCGATGAGCCTCTTCGATATTTAAAGTCCAGTATTTCGCTTTCCCTTCTCCCAGATCGGACTCAAAATAATTTCGCTTTACATCCATTTTTTTAGGCCTGCCATTTATCTTGACGACATTATGTCTGTCATCAAAAAGAAATTCGTCCCCCTCAAAAGTGATTAATACAAATGGCCCCTCAGGCTTGGAAGTCCGGGAACTTTCCATTTTCAAAGTCATACTTCAGCCTCTCGATAGAACTCATGAAACGTCAAATTAAAATGGACTCACACCACACTGATTCAGTATTCCTCCTGAACCCCATTAGGCTCTGTTGTGATTTCATATTTAATTCCGCCAGGTGCTCCCACAGCGTCCGCGACCGACTCACACAGCAGCGAGAGATCGTTGAGGGTCATTGGGTGTTCAATGTCCAGCGTGAAGAGTTTCCCGGCTTGCTTGGCGGCTGTCTTGTCAGCATGTTCGGCATTAAAAAGGTATACGGTGTGTTTTTCCTGAGCGGGTGTATTTTGATTTTGCATTGATGATCCTTTTGTTTAGTTCCCCGATTCCGGGGGTGAGTGAATTAATTTAAATTTATATTCGTCTGGTTTAATTAGAACGTTTCCACGCTATGCGTAAACAGGTAATGCAAGGGCTGTATCAACAGGATTAAAGTTACTTTTCTGGATGCAGCAACGCTTGGACATGATGTCCACATTACATCACGATCAAAGCTAAGTTTTTTTTGTATAACCCCTCCATTTTCGTGTGTTTCGCGTTTCAGACGCTTATACGACCTGCTTGACCATCCTCATCAGAAGGCGGTTTAACAGTCCTTTCGCTGTCGGGCGATTGCTATCGACATAGTAAAAACCTGTTTTGGTCGTACCGTGAGCACTGCTCAGCACCCTCAGTTCCCAGATAACGTCACGGATAACGCCGCCATTTTCTGGCTTAAGGCATTCAGATAAATGGCGCATGAAACGAGCTCTTACGGCACGGTAATAGCGGAACTCCTCTGGCTGGTTAGTATTTTCTTTCACCCGGAGTCGCTGGTTACACAGAGTTAGAACTGCATCCATCATTCCCGCCTTCAGCTTCGCCTGGATCGCACCTTGTTGCTGTTCCCTCTCACCTTCGAGTAACGTTAAAATTCTTTCTCCGAGTGCCGTCTTGTTGTGTACGTGCAACTGAACACAGGCAGCTACGCATGCCCAGAATCTGAACTTTTTTATCTGTCCACGCAATTTCCGGGCTACAACCTGACGGTATGCAGAATCACTGAGTATTTTAAAACGCCGACTGGCAACCAGCTCTGGAAGCGACACTCTGTCGCCTATCCCCAGGCGGGAAAAGGTTTGTCCCCGTTGTGCGAGACGATGATAGACAGCGCCCTTGCCTTTTGAAATTCGGACCGCGCCATAACGAAGAAGATACTGAGCAGCAGTCGTTGGAGTAAACTCACCGTCAGCGATGCGCTGGCGTAACCCGTCGTATTCATGCCAGATAATCCAGGACGCCGTATCTTCTTCAACAGTCAGCTCATCCTCTTCCTCGAATGCCACGACGACAGAACTGCTCTCTCCGGTCTTTAGGCTACGTGAAGCCCTGGGGTCAGCCTGCCCGTCAAAATAGGTCATCAGCGGCAACGTATCAGTCAGTCCATCATAAGCTGTACCGAACCGGCCTCCGGGCAGTTTCATCCAGAGTGGAGCTGGCATTGGTGTACGGGGCACAGGCTGCATGTCAGGCTCATCCTCAAGAAGGTCCAGATCGGCCTCTTCCCAGACCCTGCGATAGATCTCAATTGCCCGAAACGGGCGAGGGTTGAAACAGTGCAACGACCAGAGGAAATCAACGTGGATCACGTTTGCTTCCTGTACAAGCCGAAATTGTGGCTCAGCCATACGACGGTTATAAGCCGTATCGTCAACCTCGCCGGAAAGTAGCTTTCTGCGATGCTCTGCCGCACGTCTTGCTTCAACATAATCAAGGCTGCAACAGGCATGAAAAAGACGTTCAGTCAGGGACGAAGAAAAGATATTGGGTTGAAGACGCACATATCCGCCTTCGAACACTTTACGACCGATATAATCCCGCAGGCTCCAGTCGTACTGGATCTTAGAAAGAAATCGCTGAAGACGACTCAGGCCAGCCTGATAACCGTATTTCTCCGGGTCAGTTCGAAGGAGCGTTTCCATTGAATGGTCAACCCCTACTGCTGTGCAAAAGGAGCACCCTATAATTCTGATCATTTAGAAATTTTTTTGCGTTTAAAATCAATGAATTGAAAGATTTCATTTTTCTAAGTCTGATAAAACAGATGAAAACCCAACTGACTATACTCATAAAACTCAATCTTTGCGCTGCTGTACGATACCAGTAATTACAGGTGCCGAGTTTAACATCATGAAAAGTAGCCCAATAATGAATGACGCAACGCCAGCTGCGGTGCCTAACTTCTGACTGAACACCATTGAAACAAAGTACATATTTGGGATAAAAACGGACATAGCAATCACGAAAAGTAACTTATTCAGATAATTATTTATTCGGGTCTTAACCTCAACTCTATCATAAAAAGCCATCGAAACGTAAGCAGTTATCAGTGAATAAAAAGACCATGTCATATAGTTAACCGATTCATTAAATGCCTCTCGCAAAAGCAAAGCACTTTCTGTCATTCCCTACCTCATTAAATCAATAGAAAATAAATCTGAATAATTTATTTTTAAAAGAAAAGAACACAACATAACTTCAGTAGTTATGATTAATCCCTGAATGATTATTTCTTAGCAAGATATAACATGCTTAATGTATATCAGGCAATAAAAAAACTCCCAAAGACCACCGCTGTGGTCTTCAGGTATAGGATTTAAAGAACGAACTCAGTCCGGAAACGTATCACTATCTTCTGTAACGTCCGCTTTCTCTGGTAACATTCTGTTTTTAATATACTGTGAATTCCTGCAGATGAGAGGAAAAATCTCCGAGTTATTCATTATACAACTCGTTGCCGTACGGGCGTCCTCCGGAGACCATGATGAAAATGAAAACGTCTGACGGTCAAGCCATTGAGACAATAATACATTATCAACAGAAGCGCTAAACAGCGCCGCAATAGCCCTGCGTTCAACGGCCTTCTCAGGTTCAATAAACGACAACTCATTATGAAAACGGGTAATAATCGCAATACGGCTGTCAATACGAATATGTCTTTCAAGTAAGACATCGTGCAACTCATCAAGTACAGTCTCTCTCTGGGTATCGTCGAGGCAAGACCACAGAAAATGAATGTTCTCGGCATTTGTGACAACGTCTGGCTCTGCATCACGGAACCATGATGCAAAGATACCCACACTACCTTCCATCCGGATATGCTGCCCCTGAAGTTGCATTTGTTCAAGGATAAAGCGCATGTTCACAGGAAGAACCGTAAAACACTCAATAAGCCTTTCAGAAGAACTAAATACTCCACATGCCAGGGCGTTCAGCTTTTTCTTCAAAATATCAAACTGCTCACCTGACTGATATACGTCATGGAGAAATACTGGACCCATAGCATTCACATCAGACTCAATTATTTTCTCTGACAGTGCTTTTTGACGCTCTCGCACAAATATTAAAAGAGAGGTTGCATTTGTAGCTTCTTTGATGACGTCATACTGACCTTTAACAAAGCTCAGGACAGGTATATTCACCAGAAGACCTAAATCAACAATCCTGCCAACAGCATTTTTGATGTACGGCAGAACATTTTTATCCTTAAGTGCTATAAAGATACTCTCGGCAGTACGTAGATAACGAAGATATGCAGCCAAAGCCAGGTCAAACCGTTCCTCACCAATATGTTCACTGTACGACTCGATACCGGCATAGTTACCATGGAGCACCATGTGAGCAACAGCCTGTGCAGCAAATTCCGCAGGGAAGAGATTCCTCGTCGCCGTATTATTAAGATAATATTGATTTAAAACATTATTATTCCAGTCCGGGCTCAGAACAATTTTTCTGAAATGGATAACGTCCTCAACAACCTGACGATTTTTAAGCGTCATTATTGCAGAGCTAACCTGAGCCCCACCTGTACCATCATTCTTTCCAATTACGTTCTGTACCGCCTTCGATGCAATATTGATATGCCGGATAATTCCCGGATTAAAAAGGTCTATCTGAGGTTGCTCAGCTCCATAGCGTAACATCTCCTCCCGACCGTGATTTCCGATATCTAGTGTGCCAATTTTCAGGTTTGACAAGGTCTCTTCATTATTGACAAGGTATTCCACATAAAATACGCCATCTACAAAATTCTCCATTTTATTCAGTAGTGATTCACCGGCCAGAACAGAGTATGAATCAGCTTCCTGCAGCAACGTCTTCGTGGATTCAGCCTCCAATTTTTCTGAATCCTGAATTTCATCAAGTTTACTCACAATAAACGATATTTGCCTTTCGACGAAAGGCTCTAGGCTTATCCGCCCGTCAGCCATCAGTTTCTGCAGACTCAATACGAAACCTTCATCATTCTTTTCTCTGAGTGAAACAGCATAACTCTGATTCAGCATTTGCACTGCGACTTTGAGTTGCGGTTCGGCGAGAGCCTGACACTTCTCATCCATCCGGCTATAAGAAACCAGCCAGTCTCGCATCTGAATATGTGGTGCCACTCGCTGCCATGCTTCAGCGAAACCCCACAAGGCCGTCAGTTCTTCAAGCCGTGGGATATTTATAGCACCAATCGCGTCTTTAAGAGGCGTATCAAGCAACTCGCTCCTGGCAAGCTCCACCGTGGACTGATAGTGGATGCTCATCAGAAATTCGCTCCATCTTTCTGTATCGTTATTAAAAATTCGGGATATTTGTTGATAAGTTAGCGAGAGCATCTCGTCAAAATCATCCGGAGCAATACCGGGTTCGGTCTGACTAGCTTTGGGATCGCGAAGTAATACTTTAATATCTCGCTCCCCGTATCTGACCACCAGTAAGTAGAGAGCAATAAGAATATGGCGATGATCTTCTGTTGCAGGAACGGTAAGGTTCAGAATATGAATATCATTAACAAACTTCTTCATTAATCGCGGTGTGATACGAGGATACTCAGAGGGTTTCCAGCGCTCAAGCAACACCGTTGCTTCCCGGCACGCTATCCCTGCATCCTCATTTACTGTTTCTTTCCAGTACTGCCTTAACGCTTCCTGCCATCCTGCCGAAATAAGAGGAGGAACCTGAAAACTTACAGGAATCCGCTTTGCAATAAACTCACGCCCGCTGAAACCCGCCACAGAAAGTGAGGCTGAAACCTGTCTTGCCGAATAGGGCACCACTATCCTGAAGTGTTCATGAGTGGCTCCGGCAATAAGCTCCATATCACTCCAGAGCTCTTTCACTTTGTCTGCACTGATTCGGTCCAGATTATCAATGATAAGGATGAAGCGATCTCCATGGGAAATGACCTCTTTGGAGGTAAATCCCTGCAGAGCTTCAGCCAGCTCAATAGCTCCGACCTCCTTATTAACTAGCCAAGTCTCTTCAATCCTGTCAGTACTGTTGCGTTTGAACAAATCACCAATACTCGAATACCCTTTCTTTCTGTACCATTCCATGTTCTGCAGGCATGCCAGTCCTGCGACCATAATGGCAGGAGAAAGAAACGCGGCCACCTCAACATAAAAAAGCCACCCTAATAATGACTCCTTGTTAGTAAAATATTGATTAAGGTCTGTTAGCACATAACGAAGCATCTGCACGGAAAGCAATGACAGTAAAATAAAAACGACGGTCAACCAGCTTAGCCTGCTGCTGACCCTCTTGTCGTATTCAACGATGTTACCCAGAGCCAGATTTTTATACTTATCCAACACATCCCGGGAGCCCGGACATTGTAGGCTGACCCCGTGGTGGATGACATCGATAAGCGCTTTTTTAGTTGAGCCATGATGGTAACGTTCTGCATCAAAGTTAATGAACGTAAAATCATCTTTAAGCTTTTTCTGCAGGAACTTCAATATTGTTGACTTACCTGAACCCAGCTCACCTTCCAGACCAATAATATTGACATCAGGTGTCCTGATGATCTGAGCCACATTCTCTGCAACTTTTTCATGACTGCTGCCTCTAAACATATCCTGGTCAGCGGGTGATTCCGTCTGCAATCGTAGAGTCATTCAGCAATTTCCTTCGTTATAACGTAAGATTCTTTCACTATTAGACACAGTACAGAGCCCACAGCAACCAAATGACTGCAGCCGGGGCAGTTTAGTTTTAAGCATGCATAAGCCGATTTCGATGGAATCCCTTTCACACAATAATATTGAATTGAAGCAATGAAAACATTAATGTGTTTGTTGTGACTAGCTGCAGGGGCCTGGAAGAAATTCCAAAGCCTGACAAACCGGAACAGGGCTTGCTCTGCTCCGGTTTTATCCAGTTCATCTTGAAGCCCTTGTTTTTGTTACATATCCCTGCTCACTCTTTCAGCCATTGTTAAGCTTCTTGTGTGTAATCTGCGAATAATACGGATGCAAAATTGATGCAATGGATTATACATACCTACAGCGCACGTTACGCTGAGCTGAATCGAATTTCAGAGAACGTTCTTCGCTATTACCCTGCCCAGCCAGTTGAACACATTTTATCATCCGGCCCCGAGAGTGACATGTTCTCTGCCTGGTACAGCCTTCATCAGAGTCAAACTAGACGTTATTTACAGGCAAAAGAAGACAGCTACAGAGCTTAAGTCTGACATTATTCGTGGCTGTGTCTGCCTTCGGAGTTTTCAGCTTATCCCGATAACAGCGGTTTTGAAAAATTGACGTTTTTTACACCGGTACATTGCCCGAACGCAATCTCCCCCGTAGCGAAATACCGCCCCGCAGAAAATCGTCCATGCTCGGCATGCCCCTGGAACATCAGCATCTTTTCAATAAAGGTTTTACAGCCTATAGTCTGTATAACACAAAATACACCTTACCTGCTGTATTACAGGGCGGTACTCCCTACTCAGTCTGCGAGGCAGGTCACTTATGAATAATCAGTTCCCGATAAAAACGCTGAACCAGCTCAGACCTGTGCTAATCGGGTTTCGCAAAATCAAGGGCTTCACGCAAAAAGATGTGTCTGAGAGGCTTGGCGTAACGCAGCAAACCTATGCCCGCCTGGAAGCAAACCCTGCTAGCGCCAGTATTGATCGTCTGTACAAGGTATTCAGTATTCTGGGCGTAGAAATAACGCTGTCATCTATTTCCCCTTCACCCTTCATTTCCCACACAGAGATGAGGGGGGCATTTGACAGCACTCCCGCCAGACGGGAGAAATGGTGACTATTAGAAGTTTGCTAGTTTTGTCGAATGACGCCAACTACATGTCCGCATCCATCGAGTAGTGGCTTCAAGCCACGATTGTCACTGCCTCCGCTGCCTTTTTCCAGTAACTCTCTCCTTTTAATTCTAATATTTAGGGGTGTCAACGCAAAGCAGAAACGGCACCTTCTTTGCGAGACAGAAATGACCTGTGATTGCCTGGCCGATTTATGGCAGCTAAGTGCGAGAAGCGGATATAGCGAATTCGCCATTGTACGGGATTAGCAGGTTTACTGAAGCAACCTGCGATGGCGTTATGGCAATAGTCAGTCCCCTGTCCAGTCGGCATAGGTGGCCACCTCGTCACCGCCGGGGATAAACTGATTGAAGCCTCCGCGCAAAATCACTTATTCTTTTCCGTTAATAAAATGCAGGAGCAAAGTCATGACTGGCGAAATTCGTGGGCGAGGCAGGCCACGAAAAACAGAGAGTACCTATACAGGGTAAGGGTGCCAACTTACTGACGCCCTTCTAAGAGTCAAGCTGTTATCGGGATACTGTTGATCCGCCTGTTTTGATTGCGCAGTAACGTGTAAACTTCGCGGGAGATATATCGCTTTAGACAGCGTATCGCTTCCATTTTTGTATGTCCTTCGGCTACACGCCTGGCGACATATTCCTTTGTTTTTGCGTCAGTTCGTAAGCGTCCGATGGCGATGATGTGAAGTGCACTATTTGCAGCACGATCTCCACCACGATTAAGTCGGTAACGGTTCGTTTTTCCAGAAGAAACGGGGACCGGGCTGACACCACACAGTGCCGCAAATCCTGATTCTGATCTTAACCGTTGAGGATTGTCTCCGGCAGTGATCAGCAACTGTGAAGCGCTTTCGTATCCGATAGCATTACGTTTAATCAGCTCAGGTGCCAACTCGTCGACAATTGCCGCAATCATGACATCCAGATCAGCGATTTCGTCATGTAACTCGAGATAGCGTCGGGCAAGGGACTTTAATGAAATGCGATAAACGTTGGTTACATTGCGGTATTCACTGGCATCAGGTCTCCAGGAACCCAGGGTCCTGATGAGCTGCATGCGCGTCATATTTCTGAGCTGTTCACGTAATTCATCCGGGGCAGAGATAATATTTGAATGGATAATCTAGAGAGCGACTCTGCGGGCTGATATTGCTGTTTTTCGGCAAGTTTTTAATACCCGCAGGGACTCAATCATGCCATCACGCGTTTTGGGAGTAACTGTCCTGATGCCTGAGAATGCTGCATGAGCGGCACATTCAGCATCAATTGTGTCACTTTTACCCCGTTTGCGTCGCTCCATCCGGTCTGGAGCAGTCACCTCAAGAACTTCTAACCCGGCGTTCTGAAAATAACGAAGCAAACCGGAACCATAGGTACCTGTGCACTCAACACCAATTCGCTTTAATGTCCCAAACGAGGTCATCCATGCCAGCATCTGCCGGTAACCTTGTCGTGTTGTGGAGAAATACTGAGTCCCAAGGACTTTATTGTTCTGATCTACGACAGCGGCAACGTGCAAATCTTTATGTGTATCCACGCCACCCACAACGGCAGCTTCGGTAACTTTATCAACCATGACAGAGCTCCTGTGAGGAAACAGAGTTGAATCTCCAGACAGATAACCCGGACAGGACAGTAACGAGACAAGCCGTCAGGCCCTTCTTGAGTCACGCGCATCGGTGAGGAGATGCCTCGCATGAAGGCGCTTCCGGCAACCGACGGGTCCAGGGCAGGACACAAAAGGTCGATCGCTGTGTGAGTCAGGATGCGGGAAGGTCTTCACTGCATCAGTAATCACACCAATCTGGTTAAACGGCAAACTAAGTGGTGGTAAAGACTGACATCGGCATTATTACTATCGCTGTGGAACATCACCCCGACGGGCTTACCACGGGTTTCCCATGCCATTTCCAGTGCTTTCATGGTGAGCCTGCTGTCCGGCGAGAACGACATGGCCCAGCCCACTGGTTTTCTTGCGAACAGGTCGAGAACAACGGCGAGGTACGCCCAGCGCTTACCCGTCCAGATATAGGTCACATCACCGCACCACACCTGATTTGGTTCCGTTACGGCGAACTGTCGCTCAAGATGATTCGGGATAGCAACGTGCTCATGACCGCCACGCTTATACCGGTGAGTCGGCTGCTGGCAACTGACCAGCCCCAGCTCTTTCATGAGTCTGCCAGCAAGCCAGCGCCCCATCTGGTAACCTCTCTGGGTTGCCATTGTGGCGATGCTTCTTGCTCCGGCAGAGCCGTGGCTGATGCCATGCAGTTCAAGTACCTGACTGCGTAATACAGCCCGTCTGCCGTCTGGCTTTTCAGGACGGTTTTTCCAGTATTTGTAGCTGCTGCGATGAACCCCGAACACATGGCAGAGAGTGGCCACAGGATAACGCGCCCTGAGTTTCCCGATTATCGAGAACTGTTCAGGGAGTCTGACATCAAGAGCGCGGTAGCCTTTTTTAATATTTCATTTTCCATTTCAATACGTTGTAGCTTTTTCCTGAGCTCACGGATTTCAATTTGTTCCGGGGTAATGGGGGAGGCTTTTGGTGTTTTGCCCTGCCGTTCATCACGTAATTGTTTCACCCATCGCGTCATTGTGGAAAGGCCGACATCCATAGCGCTGGCTGCATCTGCCACGGTGTAGTTCTGGTCAACGACCAGTTGAGCGGATTCGCGTTTAAACTCTGCGCTGAAATTTCTTTTTTTCATTATGACACCTGTGTTGTTCTGAGGTGAGCATATCACCTCTGTTCAGGTGGCCAAATTCAGTAAACCACTTCATATCAGCCTGGAGCCTGTGTTGCCCGGTTGGCGCGGGATAATGGAATTAATGACAATCTGCTGTTTACCTGGCGCCAGCGTTACAGACATCTTCTGCCCGATGAAATACAACGGTCAATCAGAGAGCAAGACTCTGTTATCCCCGTTGTCCTGCCTGATATGGTCCTGTCACACCATGCTGAGCCGCACTATGAACCCGCCGCTCCAGCCTGCCGCGAGGCCATGACATGCGAGGTGACTGTCGGCGGTGCCAGCCTGCGTCTGTCCGGGGATTTATCACCTGCACTTCTGAAAACGCTGATCCGCGAGCTGAGCGGGAGGAGCCGATGATACCCTTACCGTCAGGCACTCGTATCTGGCTGGTTGCCGGGGTCACCGATATGCGTAAGTCCTTCAATGGTCTGGGCGAACTGGTCCAGCATGTTCTTGATGACAATCCGTTCTCCGGCCACCTGTTTATCTTCCGTGGTCGTAAAGGTGACACCGTGAGGATCCTCTGGGCTGATGCTGACGGTCTGTGTCTGTTTACCAAACGTCTGGAAGAGGGACAGTTCGTCTGGCCTGCTGTACGCGACGGCAAAATCGCCATCACCCGCTCACAACTCGCCATGCTCCTCGATAAGCTGGACTGGCGGAAACCTAAAACTGCACGCCTTAACTCACTGACGATGTTGTAAAAAGCGCATGACCGCATTATAAATGGGGTCATGAGTCAGGACTATCTCGCCCGTATCGCTGCGCTGGAAGACGCGCTTCGCCAGAAAGACAGCCAGCTCAGTCTCGTTGCTGAGACTGAGTCGTTCCTGCGTTCAGCGCTGGCCCGCGCAGAAGAGAAAATAGAGAACGAAGAGCGTGAAATAGAACATCTGCGGGCTCAGATAGAAAAACTGCGCCGAATGCTGTTCGGTACCCGTTCAGAAAAGCTACGCCGGCAGGTCGAAGAAGCCGAAGCCCTGCTGAAACAGCAGGAGCAGCAAAGCGATCGTTACAACGGCCGGGACAATGATCAGCAGGTTCCGCGTCAGTTGCGCCAGTCCCGTCATCGTCGCCCGTTACCGGAACATCTTCCCCGCGAAATAAACAGACTGGAGCCAGCTGAAACCAGCTGTCCTGGTTGCGGTAGTGATATGGCCTATCTCAGCGAAGTCAGCGCGGAGCAACTGGAGCTGGTCTCCAGCGCCCTGAAAGTGATCCGCACGGTCAGGGTGAAAAAGGCCTGTACCCGATGCGACTGCGTCGTTGAAGCGCCAGCGCCCTCACGTCCTATCGACCGGGGCATCGCCGGGCCGGGTCTGCTGGCCCGCGTGTTAACGGCCAAATACTGTGAACACCTGCCGCTGTATCGCCAGTGCGAAATCTTTGCCCGTCAGGGTGTGGATCTGAGTCGTGCGCTGCTCTCCAACTGGGTGGATGCGTGCTGCCGGTTAATGGCCCCGCTGGATGAAGCCCTCTACCACTACGTGATGGACTGCCGCAAACTGCATACGGATGACACTCCGGTGCCCGTGCTGGCGCCGGGCAGAAAGAAGACGAAAACCGGGCGTATCTGGACATATGTCCGTGATAACAGAAGCGCGGGTTCATCAGATCCGCCAGCGGCATGGTTCGCCTTCTCACCGGACCGACAGGGGAAACACCCTCAGCAACATCTTCGGCACTATCATGGCGTGCTGCAGGCAGATGCCTTCGCAGGGTACGACAGGTTGTTCAGCGCAGAGCGTGAAGGTGGCCCGTTGACAGAAGCGGCATGCTGGGCTCATGCGCGGCGCAAAATCCATGACGTCTATATCAGCACCCGGACGGCCACAGCAGAGGAGGCTCTGAAGCGCATCAGTGAGTTATACGCGATAGAAGAGGAAATACGCGGCCTTCCGGCATCTCAGCGGCTGGCCGCCAGACGGTCCCGAAGTTAACCGTTGCTGATATCCCTGCATGACTGGTTGGTGGAGAAAAGTGCCACTCTGTCGAAAAAATCCCGGTTAGGCGAGGCGTTCGCTTATGCACTGAACCAGTGGGATGCCCTGTGTTACTACTGCGATGATGGTCTGGCAGAGCCGGATAATAACGCTGCTGAGCGCGCGCTACGAGCGGTCTGTCTGGGCAAGAAAAACTACATCTTCTTCGGCAGTGATCATGGTGGTGAACGTGGTGCCCTGCTGTATGGTCTGATCGGAACGTGCAGGCTGAACGGTATCGATCCAGAGGGTTACCTTCGCCATATCCTGAGCGTATTGCCGGAGTGGCCCATCAACAAAGTGGCCGAACTGCTGCCATGGAACGTAGATCTCACCAATAAATAGCCGTCAATACGGCGCTCACTTAACGCTTACGTTCACCTGAGGTGTTTTTGTAGTTATCTGGCGTTACGTGACAGTGTTGGTCAGATACTTCCACCTCTTCAGAGTTAAAGTTTGATATATGGGAAAAAAACGCTCCCGGACGGGAGCGTAAGCCAGTGACTTCGGCGTCAAATGAGGGTCTGACAAGTGGAGCTGCGGGTTAATTCTGGGTGATCTGGCTGCGATGCTTTTCAGCCTGCTGCTGATGAATAACGGAAGATAGACCATTATTCGCCTTCTCATGCACAACAGCGGCTTTCTCATGCTCGTTCATTTCGGAAAATGGCTTAGCAGTTTCTTGGGTGTTCTCAGGTTTGGATTTCATCATTTTTTTATGCATTTCAGCCATGTCCTGATGGGCAGCAGAATTGCCGTTTTGCATCATTTCATGGGACATTGCGGCCTGATCGTGACCGCTCATATCCATCATTTTCATGCTCTCCCCCTGAACTGCACTTTTTTCAGCGGATGATTGCATCTGATGGGCAGGCGCCTGGGCATTATTTACCTGGTCATGCATGTTCATTGTCTCTGCAGCCCAGGCAGATGAAGCGACAGCCATCATGGCAATAAAGGATACAAGGATCTTTTTCATGGTTGGGTCTCCGGTGTTTTCATACCCGAACAATCAATGCTTATAACAGAGAAAGCATTTGATCTCAGGGCTGGTTGATCATCACGCCAGGAACCGGGCGATTGAATTATCACGCTGCCCTGATTTATGGCTGATTATAAAAAACCGCCTCTGTTTATCGCGTGACTGAACGATGACATTTTTGTCACCTTCCGGGTTTCTCCTGAATAACGGTATTAATCCATTAACAGACGCACACTGAACACAATTTCCCGCCCCTGCTGTTCTGCTGACAGCTCGCCGCCGTGAGCATGAATGATCGACCTTGTAATTGATAATCCCAGCCCCGCGCCTTCCGTGTTGTAGAACCTTGATGAGTCTGCGCGATAGAACCGGTCAAACAAACGTTCCAGATTAGCGGGAACCTGGCCGGACATCGTATTCGTAATCATCACGTTCACACAGTCACTGTCACGCTCAAGGTGTATCGCTGTACAGGTGTTATCGGGAGAATACTTGATTGCATTGGAAAGCAGGTTACTGAAAGCACGTCGGAGCATATCGCTGTCTCCGGCAACAACGCCCTCTCCTTCAACCGTGATTGTCTTTCCTGTTTCGTCTGCCAGGGGCTCGAACAACTCACGTAATTCATTCAGTTCGGCTGCCAGATCCACATCATGTTTATCCAGCCGCAGCAGACCATGCTCTGAACGTGCCAGAAAAAGCATGTCACTGGTCATTCGTGACAACCTTTTCAGTTCTTCCAGGTTAGCGTATAAAATTTCGCGGTAATGCGAAACATCCCTTTCCTTAGCCAGTGCAAACTGCGTCTGCATCATCAGATTACTGACTGGTGTGCGCAGCTCATGCGCGATGTCAGACGAGAAATCTGACAGTTTCCGGAATGCCCCCTCCAGGCGATCAAACATATTATTGAACTCCTGCATGGTCTCAGAGATTTCCGGCGGAGCCAGATCGGGATTTAGACGCTGATCCAGGCTGTGTACGGTCATGGAGGAAGCCAGACTGGTCATTTCCCGTAGCGGTTTCAGACCAATACGTGTGGTCAGCCAGCCCAGAAAAACAGAAATAAAGACCAGACCGATATTGAACCAGAACAGCCAGGTACTGAGTTTGTCCATAAACAGGGTGTGATACCCAGTATCCGTGGCAACCGTAATGATGACATGTTTGCTTTTACCCTGTTCCGGCGTCACGGCAACCCGCCGCGAGATACTGCGGTACACGGTGTTATTTTCTTCCGTCTGGATCATATAGTCGAGAATATCACCCGACTTATTAAGCAGGACCGCTGGAACAACAGAATTTTTGGCATAGAGTTCAACAATTTTTTCATTTTCCATGTTTTTTATAGAAATGAATAAGCCATTGTGCCCCACCATCGCATCGTTTATTTTTTCTGATAATGACTTAATATCCGTTTTGTTCCTGAACGTCTCTGTTTTAAGAAACTCTTCGGTGAGCTGAAGTTTACCTGTCAGAAAATCGCGGTCCTGATTATCGAAATAGCCATTCAGGGTGCTAATCAGGATAAAACTTGATAACCACCATACCGTAAGCATCACCGCAGAAAAAATCAGGCTCAGGCGTGTGGTCAGGGAAATTTTGAACCTCACTCTTCTCTGATCTCCAGGACATATCCGGCACCGCGAACGGTATGGATCAGTTTTGGCTCAAAGTCATCATCAATTTTACTTCTCAGACGTCTCACGGCGACATCAATCACATTCGTATCACTGTCAAAATTCATGTTCCAGACCAGGGACGAGATAAGACTCCTGGGTAACACTTCTCCGGTGCGTTGCAGCAGCAACTCAAGCAGAACGTATTCTTTACCGGTGAGATGGATCTTCTTCCCCGAACGGATCACGGTCCGGCGCACCATATCAACGGTCATATCGGCGATGGTGCAGACTGTTGCGGCCTGCGAGCGTGCCCGGCGCAGTAGGGTTCTTACACGTGCAACCAGCTCCGTAAAATCAAAGGGCTTAATCAGGTAGTCATCTGCGCCAAGCTCCAGTCCTTTCACTTTGTCCCGCACGTTGTCCTTTGCGGTTAAAAACAGGACCGGTTCTTCGTGCCCGGACTCCCTCAGTGCGCTGATGATTTGCCACCCGTCGAGGAAAGGCAGCATCACGTCCAGTATTATCAAATCATACTGTCCCTTCGACGCGGCCCCGAGACCATCGCGGCCATTATTAAAGAGATCGGCCTGATAGCCTTCCTCAACCAGTCCCTGCTGCAGGTAACGACCTGTTTTTTGTTCGTCTTCAACGATTAAAATACGCTGCATGGTCAACTCGCTGATATGAAAGTAAAAATCTCACGCATAAGCTTTGGCTGTCCCCTAGCTGATCTGAGACGGAGCAAGCATTCCAAGCCACGCTACGGCGCCCAGAATGATAATCGCAACAACGAATTCTGTCAGGATGCTGTTTCGCATCAGGGCAACGCTGCGATCATAATTCCCTTCCCTGACCATAACTTCAAGCCGGGGACCCAGGTGAAACCGGTTTGCTGCAGCCAGAAGAAGCATCAGAACAAACAGAGCCGTCTTGGCAAGCAATATCCTCCCCCAGGAACTGTTGAATAAGGGAGTTAAGTTACCCTCAGCAATATACAGATAGTTGACCAGCGCACTCAGGATCAGGGCTACAACAATCACCGTTCCTGCCGTGGCAAATTTTGCCAGGGAGTCAGATATCACAATGACGCTCTGTGCATTATGCTCGTTTCTGCGCATCAGCAGGATAGCAAATGCAACCAGAGCACCTGTCCAGGCACCTGCAGCGCCGAGATGGGTCAGATCGCTCAGTAAATGGAGATAGTAATGCAGACCGTCATGCATAACGGCGTGTCCTCCCCAGGCAAGTGTAGCCAGCGCCACGCCCCCACTCATCGTCATCAGCAGGCAGGACAATACTCTCTTATTAGTGTAAAGGAACAAAGCACCGAGTGTGGTAAACAGGGCACAGAGCCTGACAATCCAGCTAATACCCACATCAGTTTCTTCTATCACCATCTCGATAACATGGATGGATAATTCTCTGAGGTCAGTTACTCCACTCATGGCATTAGATACCAGGAGCATATTAATGCCAGTAAGAATGATGCCTGTAACAACAGCAAAGGTTATAAACGACCTGAAATTAGTCAGGTTATAGGTTTCATGTCTGACACCGCTTATTCCATATATCTGAAAAAATGGCAATCCAAATATTACCATCAAATCCAGATAAAGAAGAAAACGAATAACAATCATAATCAGGTCGTTCATAATATTACTTCACTGTAAAGGTGTAATTACCGGTAATAGGGTGCGTATCTGAAGAAACCGCGCGCCAGTCAACACGATAAGTGCCAGCGGGTAAAGGCTCTCGCGGAATAATGACCATCGATTTAGGGTCAGCGCCTGGCGCCACTTTTGCCGCGACCGGCATCGGAGAATGTGATGACATGCCTTTCATACCCGTCATCGTTAATTTTGCACCTGAGAATTTCACGGTCAGATTTTCCGAGAAATTAAGCTGAATCTTTTCCGGGGCCGCTACGGCTGAATCAGCCTGTGGCACAGAGCTTTTTAATTCCGGATGGGCCATAGCAGAGAAAGCAACGCCCATAACGAGGCCACCTGTAAGAATGGCTTTATTTAAAATCGACATTTTATTTACCTGTTTAGTTGAGTGTTTTATATCAGTGCGTTAAAACCAGATTCTGGCTCCCGCCAGGAATACTACCTGATGGTCTTTCTCACCTTCTCTTTTCGCCATATCGGATGTTTTCCCGTAAAGTTGATTCCAGGAAACGCCTATATAGGGTGCAAACTCACGGCGTATTTCATAGCGCAGCCGGAGCCCCAGCTCTGTGTCAGTCAGTCCCCTGCCGCGACCCCGCGATTCATCATCCTGACTGTAGAAATTCACCTCATAGGATGGCTGGAGTATGAGCCGGTTAGTCAGTAAAACGTCGTATTCTCCTCCCAGACGAAGGGCTGCTTTTCCGCCATTACTGACAAAACCCGTAATTTCAGACTCAAAATTATAGAGTGCCAGCCCCTGAAAACCGACAGCAGCCCAGGTCCGGGCAGAAGCAGGTCTGAAATCCTGCCTGACACCCGCAACCAAATCCCACCATGGGCCAACCGCATGTCCCCAGAGTAACTGCGCTTCAGCCGCCTCCGTTTCCCCATTGCTTCGTTCACCTTCACTCTTTAGCCAAATCCGATCTGTGTCGCCTCCAATCCAGCTGTTAACACTCCAGCTGAAATTGTTGGTGTTATCCGACCGTTGCCATTCCAGTTGATCCAGCAGAACCAGATAATTAATCGCACTGTCGTGAATCGCATGCCCCTGTAAATTGCCGAATGCAGCCTTCCGGTCGGCATCGGTAACAGGCGGAATTGGCGTTCTGCTCTCAGTTACAATGGGCTCCATTGACGTCATCTCAGTGAAATTCTCATCTGCTGGCATCTGCATGGCAGACATGTCGTGCCCGGCGTGGGGATCTGCAGAGACGGAGCCCGCCGCAATAGAAAGCTGTGAGGTAAACAAACCGGCGACCAGAACAGGTATGGCCTTCAAATTTCTCTTCATTCGCATCATTCCTCCACCCGGACTTCACGAAACATTCCCATTTCCATGTGATAGAGCAAATGGCAGTGATACGCCCAGCGGCCAAGCGCATCTGCTGTCACTCTGTAACTGCGTTTTGTACCAGGGGGAACATCTATTGTGTGTTTACGAACCATGAAATTACCGTTTTCATCTTCCAGATCGCTCCACATACCATGCAGGTGAATGGGGTGAGTCATCATGGTATCGTTGATCAGCGTGATCCTGAGCCGCTCACCGTATTTCAGCAGCACCGGTGCGGCATCTGAAAACTTGATTCCGTTAAATGACCAGGCAAACTTTTCCATGTGGCCGGTTAAATGCAGTTCTATGGTACGGCCAGGTTCACGTCCGTCAGGATCCTCAAAGCGGCTTTTCAAATCCGCGTACGTGAGAACCTTTCTTCCGTTATTTCGAAGACCAATACCCGGATCATTTAATTTCGGAGAGACGCTCATCGCCTGCATATCAACCAGTGGGTTATCCGTTTCTGACGCAGGATGACTTTGCATACCCGGCATTCCGGCCATCCGGGAATGATCCATACCGGCCATGCTGCTGTGATCCATGGGCGCGGAGGATGTCCCGCTATCCGGAAGGTCAGCACCGTCCATAGACATCATCTCTCCGCTGTTATCCATGCCTCCCATCTGGCTGTGGTCCATTCCTGCCATATCATGTCCCATTCCCCCCATACCCATATCTTCCATGGTCAACAGAGGACGGGGATCGAGGGGGGGAACGGCAGCACTTAACCCCTCTCTCGTGGCCAGTGTCCCTCGAGCGTAACCGGTCCTGTCCATGGATTGTGCGAAGATGGTATAGGCCTCACCCTGAGGCTCCACAATGACATCATAGGTTTCGGCAACGGCAATCCTGAATTCGTCAACGGTAACCGGGTTTACATACTGGCCATCTGCAGCCACGACCGTCATTTTCAGCCCGGGGATACGGATATCGAAATAGGTCATTGCCGAGCCGTTGATAAACCGTAAGCGTATCTTTTCACCGGGACGGAACAGTCCGGTCCAGTTTTTCAGCGGGGCCTGCCCGTTCATGAGATAGGTGTAGGTGTAGCCACTGACATCCGCGAGGTCAGTCGGATTCATTTTCATTTCAGCCCACATTTTCCGATCGGCAATGGTGGCTGACAGCCCCCTGGTATTCACGTCGCGGAAAAAAGAGCCAACGGTTGGTTTATTGAAATTGTAGTAATCCGACTGTTTTTTTAATTTTTTCAGCAGGCTGTGAGGATTTTCATCGGTCCAGTCAGACAACATGACCACATGCTCACGATCGTAAGCAAACGGTTCTGGCTCCCTGGCATCGATGATAATGGCACCGTATACCCCCTCCTGTTCCTGCAGACCGGAATGGCTGTGGTACCAGTAAGTCCCGTTCTGCTTAACCTTAAAGGTGTAAACGTAGGTATCATCAGGCTCTATGCCCATAAAACTCAGCCCCGGAACACCATCCATATTGGCCGGAAGAATAATGCCGTGCCAGTGAATGGACGTCTGTTCATTAAGACGGTTTTTGACCTTCAGGGTAATGGTGTCACCTTCTTTCCAGCGAAGAACGGGCCCCGGCAGGCCTCCATTGATTGTTTTGGCCTGACGCTCACTGCCCGTGATATTGACGGCCGTTTCACCAATGGTCAGGTCAAACTGAGTACCCTGCAGGGATGCGGCAACTGGCAGGCTCAGACTGGAACGCGCATTGAAACTCCATACGCCAAGACTTCCGGCTACGCCAGAGAGGGTTAACCCCTTCAGGAAAGTTCGTCGAGACGTTTTCAACAGCATGCGCATTCCCTTATTTAAAGTATGGTTACTGACAGAATTCGAGAACCGATTTAAATTAAATTACTGGTTCATCCACTTACAATGAAATGAATCTAGCACACCTTAAGAAACAAATTCATTACAATCGTGTAATGTACGTGGCTGTATTACATTTACGTCATCTTCCCCACAGGTTGATTTTTTTATATATGATCATAAGGACATCTTTTATGTACCTCAGAAGGTAATTACACATGAATATATTAATCACGACCACTGCGTTTACAGCTTTATTTTGTGGGGCAGCTTTTGCTCAGTCCAGTGATATTGCCCATGAAGCACATCGATTTGTTAATAATGCCTCAGCCGTCAGTCATGTGAACTCCTCGACGCATGAAAACTTACCGGACAGGGTTAATAAAAACAACACGCCCTCATTCTCTGAAATGAATGAACATGAAAGGGCCATTGTTGCTCATTCATTTATGAACAACAGCGCGTCCTATGTGCATCAGAAAATGATTGAGGAACATAAAAAAATGCTGTCCGGCAGTGATGCAAATTCAAAGACCTCGTCTTCTTCTTTTAACGAACTGAATGCCGGAGAAAAAGCCGCTCTCGTGCATGAGCAGGTCAATAATGCCGGTGCGGAAGCACATCAGACGCAGGCAAGAAAGCTTCGCGGGCTGTATTCGACCAGGTAACTGCAGGCGGGTTAGTGCTTAGCGTCAGGTGCGCAGCAGGGCTTTACTGACGGGTTACGTAGCAGGACATGAGCCCCATATTGCTCTGCCGTAACCTGTTTCAGTCCCGTTAATCATCACCGTCGGGCTGGTCATACAGTTCCCAGAGCTTCAGGAGCAAACGGGAAACAAGATATGTTACAAAAATGACGACCATCAACGGTGCTCCCGATTAACTGACAGATGACACGCCTCCTGAAAACCCCTAGCATACGCCGCAGTGTTCATGCTAACGGCGAATTCCAGTAAATGTATTCTACCGATGTCGTAAAAGAAAATGCCTACCTTTCAGCCACCCGCTCGGGGCTGGAATCGAACGAGATCGCTACTCTTCAGCGCTCCTTGCCTTCCCGGTTTAATCTGCGGCATTTGAAAAAAAATGAATCATTAAAACTCGTACTGCAAAAGAAAGCGGGAAAATCACGTGTCGTGGCCTATAAATTTACGTCCGGTTCATTTAATTACACGGCGTATCGTATATCAGATAAAAAGTTCTATAACCTTTCCGATACTTCCGGGAAAGGCAGTCTCGATTATCCGTTACCGGCCACAGCAAGACTCAGTTCGCCTTTCAATCCTGCAAGACTTAACCCGGTATCGGGAAAAGTGAGTCCCCATAATGGCATTGATTATTCCATGCCCATGAACACGAAAATAGTCAGCGTCATCGACGGAAAAATCACCCGGGCCGAATACAACAGCACCATGGGATATTTTGTTGAAGTAACAGGAAAAGCCGGTGTTAAAACTCGCTATCTCCACCTCAATAAAATACTCGTTACTAAAGGGGCCAGGGTTACCCGGGGAGGCGCTATTGCGTTATCCGGTAACAGCGGACGTTCATCCGGTCCTCATCTGCATTACGAGCTGGTCATCAATAACAATCCTGTTAACTCACTGGCGTTCCGGGCAGCGGCACCCGCTGATAACAAACTTGAACAGCATGCCTTTGCGCATGCCAGAGACTACGAACGATACCTGGACTGATAACGGGGCCGCGACGCGGCCCCGTCTGCCGGATTAATTTTTTTTATCGTTTTCACTTCCTTGATGTTGATGATCTCCATGCCCTCCGTGGCCGTGGAAAAGATGCATTAGCGGGCAGACCAGCAATAACAGATATGGCCAGTAACCTGCCACATGTGACCAGTGTTCGCGCAGGAGGGCAAATGCCGCGATCGCGGCGACAGCAATAAGCGCATAGGTGGTACTTTTCATACTGGACTCCTTCTGTTCGTAACAGCCCCTTCACTCAGTGTTATTTCCCGAGCCTGACACTTTTCAGACGCAACGCATTCACAATGACGCTGACGGAGGAAAGAGCCATGGCCGCCGCCGCAATAACTGGCGACAGCAGTATTCCATACACAGGATAAAGCAGGCCTGCAGCCACAGGCACGCCAAGTGCGTTGTAGATAAATGCAAAAAACAGATTCTGTCGGATATTTTTCATGGTGATTTCTGACAGATGACGGGCCCTGTTCAGTATCATCAAGTCGCCTTTGAGAAGGGTGACTCCGGCACTTTCAATTGCCACATCTGTACCCGTTCCCATGGCTATTCCCACGTCAGCCGCTGCCAGCGCCGGGGCATCATTCACACCGTCTCCGGCCATCGCAACCACATGGCCAGACGCTTTCAGTCGGGTTATCGCTGCTTTTTTGCCATCCGGCAGAATCCCGGCTTCAACCTCATCTATTCCCAGTTTCCGTGCGACTGCTTCAGCGGTAAGCTGGTTATCCCCGGTGAGCATAACGATGCGGATCCCCGCCTGACGCAAAGCTTTAAGCGCATCCGGCGTGGTTGCTTTCACGGGATCCGAGATAGCTATCAGGCCTGCAAGGTGCCCGTCTGTGGCCACATAGATAACGGTAGCACCTTCCATCCGCAACGTATCCGCAACGGCCTTTTGATTATCAATAACGATACTGTTTTCCTGCATAGCCAGTTCATTACCAATAACAACCCGTTGACCTTCGACATCGCCTGAGACACCTTTACCCGACGGCGCATTGAAATGAGTGACTGCGGGTATTGCGATCCCCTTTTCCTGTGCTGCTTTAACTACTGCCATACCCAGCGGATGCTGCGAGCCTTTTTCCACTGCGGCCGTTACACGCAAAAGAGATGTTTCCCCACCCGGATTGAGACTGATAATCCCTGTCACCGTCGGCGAACCTTCCGTGAGCGTGCCTGTTTTGTCGACAACCAGCGTGTCCACTTTTTCAAGACGCTCAAGGGCTTCGGCATTCTTGATTAACACCCCGGCCTGGGCTCCTTTGCCCACCCCCACCATTATCGACATCGGCGTGGCCAGCCCCAGCGCGCAGGGACAGGCAATAATCAGGACCGACACAGCCGCAATGAGACCGTGCGCCATCCTGGGCTCGGGCCCCCAGACAGACCAGATCATGAAAGCAACAACCGCGATAAGTATCACCAGAGGAACAAACCAGCCTGAAACGCTGTCAGCCATTCTCTGGATGGGGGCCCGCGAACGCTGTGCATCAGCGACCATCTGAACAATTCGTGAGAGCATCGTTTCATCACCGACTTTCTCTGCACGGATGATAAGACTACCTGTCTGATTAATGGTCCCCCCGATGACAGGGTCACCCTCCGTTTTGGTAACAGGCATAGATTCCCCGGTCACCATCGATTCATCAACGGTTGTTTTGCCTTCGACCACGATACCGTCGACCGGAATACTCTCTCCAGGTCTGATGCGGAGCTTATCGCCAGGCAGGACATCTTCCGCATTAATATCCGTTTCATGACCGTCATGATCCAGCCGTCTGGCGGTTTTGGGGGCAAGGTTCAGAAGCGCAGTAATGGCGCCTGAGGTTTGTTCCCGTGCCCGCAGCTCAAGAACCTGTCCCAGCAGAACAAGCACCGTAATAACTGCTGCGGCTTCAAAATAAACGGCCACCAGGCCATCCATGTTTCTGAACGATGCAGGAAACCAGGAGGGGAAGACGGTTGCAATGACGCTGTAAACCCAGGCTACGCCGGTCCCCATTGCAACAAGGGTAAACATATTCAGGGAGCGGTTACGTAACGACATTCCGGCCCGGGCGAAGAATGGCCAGCCACACCACAACACGACAGGGGAGGCCAGAAGCAACTGCAGCCATGTGTTGTACTGTGGCGGTACTGTATTCCTCAAGTCGGGAAACAGATGAGATCCCATTTCGAGTACCAGAACCGGAAACGCCAGCAACAACCCCAGCCAGAAGCGTCTTGTCATGTCGTGAAGTTCATCACTCGGCCCCGTGGATGCCGTAGCTACGAGCGGCTCCAGTGCCATTCCACAGACAGGACAGCTTCCGGGACCACTGCGGCGTATCTCCGGGTGCATCGGACATGTCCACACACCTTCAGAATTCTCTTTTTCCGCCTGGTTGTGAGGCTGTTTTATCTGATCAGGGCTGACTTCGTGATGATCGTGGTGATGGTGATGGGAATGTTCACTGGCATCTTCGGTAAGATAACGATCGGGATGGGCTTTAAATTTACTCTCACAGCTGGCGGAGCAGAAATAAAGTTGGTGGTCCTGGTATCGAATGCTGCTGTGCGCCCTGTCGGGCAGGATGGCCATCCCGCACACGGGATCTCTCACCTTATGCAATACGTGGCCCTCGTCCGGGGATAATGTCTGCTCAGAAGCAGTCTGGTTGTTGTGTTGCACTGCATTGTCATTTTTCACAGTAACTCTCCTTATGCATACCGAAGCATCTTCTGTCTTCAGGGTATGTCATGGATGCGATTACCACGAATATCGCCGGCACAGGAGTGCCTGCTACCGGCGTCCCGTTATCAGCCGTTCCGCTGACTATTCGATTCGCTGGAAGACTTTTTTACTTCCATCCGGTGAGAATGCGATAACATCGTAAGCCTCTTTTCGGGCTCCCATCTCCATTCCAGGACTTCCTGCTGGCATACCGGGGGTGGCGAGACCGTATATACCCGAACCAGACTGCATTGCCTTATGTATCGTTGTCGCAGGCACATGGCCTTCAATGATCAAATTACCGGCAACCGCGGTATGACAACTTCGTAGTCCTGCAGGAATAGCATGCTTTTCTTTCAGGGCTGACAGCGCCTGATCATTCATGACGTGAGTTCGTACTTCAAACCCGTCTTTTTCCATCGCTTTGCCCCACAGGGAACAACAGCCACAGTTTTCAGATTTGTACATATCAATCACTTTTTCACTCGCCATCGCGGGTAGTGAAAGGCCGAGAGCCAGCGCCATTAGAACCACTTTTTTCATACTCACCTCTGTATATTATCGATATAAACCCTGACGTCAGGGTGAATCAGTAAAGAAGGACACCCACAGGGGGTGCCCTTTCAGGTTCAGGACACGCTTTTTTTATGTCTGCGCAGCCAGATTAATTTGTAGGCGGCAGGAATAATGAACAGGGACAGCAGCGGAGCCGTGATCATCCCACCAATCATGGGTGCCGCAATACGGCTCATGACTTCTGAACCTGCGCCGGTTCCCCAGAGTATTGGCAGCAGACCCGCAATGATCACCGCCACGGTCATGGCTTTCGGCCGGACACGCAGTACGGCACCATGATAGAGGGCTTCATCAAGACCTTCCGGTGTGAACGTCTCTTTACGGGACAATTCCGGGTGCGCTTCAATGGCATGACGCAGATACATCAGCATGACCACGCCAAACTCTGCTGCCACCCCGGCCAGGGCGATAAACCCGGTTCCGGTCGCCACTGACATATGGAAGCCCTGCCAGTACAGGAACCATATTCCGCCAACCAGGGCGAACGGCAGGCTCATCAGGATCAGCAGGGCTTCGTCAACCCGGCGGAATGCCAGATACAACAGGATGAAAATGATCATCACCGTCATCGGCACCATCAGCTTCAGTTTCTTGTTGGCATGCTCAAGCAGTTCAAACTGTCCGGAGAATGCCACACTGGTTCCCGGTCTCAGTTTCACTTTCTCGCTGATGGCCGTCTTAATGTCGTTAACCACCGACACCATGTCCCTGCCGCGGGCATCAACATAAATCCAGCTGGCTGGCCGGGCATTTTCGGTTTTCAGCATGGTTGGTCCAGAAACGACGTTAATATCCGCGACATCGCCCAGCGTGATCTGCTGCTTCATCGGGGTCAGGATCGGCATCTGTTTCAGCGCCTGCGGACTGTTCCGGTAATCCTGCGGGTAGCGAATGTTAATAGGGTACCGGGCCACCCCTTCAACCGTCTCACCCACCATAGCACCTCCGATTGCTGAAGAGACGAACAGCTGGACATCACCTACCGTCATCCCGTAGCGGGAGGCTTTCTCCCGGTTGATATCGATATCGATGTAGCGCCCGCCCTCAAGTCGCTCAGCCAGGACAGACACCACGCCAGGCACGGTTTTGGCTACCGCCTCGATACTCTGCGCCGTCGCGTCGATATCGGACAGAACAGTCCCGGACACTTTGATACCTATCGGGCTTTTGATCCCGGTTGAGAGCATATCAATACGGTTACGGATAGGCGGCACCCAGAGGTTTGCCAGACCCGGTAAACGGACTGTCCTGTCGAGTTCATCAATAATCTTGTCAATTGTCATGCCGGGACGCCACTGATCCTCAGGTTTGAGCTGGATCGTGGTTTCCACCATTTCGAGCGGCGCGGAATCCGTTGCGGTCTCTGCTTTACCGGTCTTGCCAAATACAGAAGCCACTTCAGGAACGCTTTTGATTAACTTGTCTGTTGTCTGCAGGAGCGCTGCAGCTTCTGCCGGAGAGACGCCAGGCAAGGTCGACGGCATATACAGCAGATCGCCCTCGTTAATCTTCGGCAGAAATTCACCGCCCACCTGACTCAGTGGCCAGATAACCGTGAAAATGGACAAGGCCGCAACCAGCAGGGTTGTTTTTGGCCAGTGGAGGACCCGCAGCAGCAAAGGATGATACGCTTTGATCAGCACCCGGTTCAGGGGGTTACTGGTCTCGGCAGGAATTTTCCCCCGGATCCAGAATCCCATCAGAATAGGAATGACGATGATGGCCAGTGCGGCCGCTCCCGCCATGGAGTACGTTTTCGTGAATGCCAGCGGGCCAAACAGACGACCTTCCTGCCCTTCCAGGGTAAAGATAGGAATAAAGGACAGGGTGATGATCAGCAGGCTAATGAACAACGCGGGTCCCACTTCCACGGAGGCGTCGGTAATCACCTTCCAGCGGGTGGCGTTGTCAATCTGCTCACCCGGATGCTGATGATCCCACTCCTCAAGCCGTTTGTGCGCATTTTCAATCATCACAATGGCGGCATCCACCATCGCACCGACGGCAATCGCTATCCCTCCCAGCGACATGATATTGGCGTTCAGTCCCTGGAAGTGCATGACGATAAAGGCGATACACAGGCCAAGCGGCAGAGAGATAATCGCCACCAGGGCAGAACGTACGTGCCACAGGAACAGAGCACAGACGATGGCCACCACGATAAACTCTTCCAGAAGTTTGGAACTGAGGTTATCAATCGCCCGGTCGATTAACTGGCTGCGATCGTAGGTGGTCACGATTTCAACGCCTTCCGGCAGGCTGGCCTTCAGCGTCTCCAGTTTATCCCTCACTGCCGTGATAACGTCGCGCGCATTTTTACCCGACCGCAGGATCACCACGCCGCCAGCGACTTCTCCCTGGCCGTTCAGCTCGGCAATACCACGCCTCATTTCGGGCCCGGTCTGCACGCGGGCAACATCCCGCAGATAAACCGGCACGCCGTTCTCACCTGTTTTCAGGACGATGTTATTAAAATCATCAATGCTCTGAAGATAACCGCTGGCACGGACCATATACTCCGCTTCGGCCATTTCAACGGATGAGCCACCGGCCTCCTGGTTAGACGATTCAAGTGCCTGTTTCACTTCGGGCAGGCTGATACCGTACTGGGACAGTTTTACCGGATTGACCTGAATCTGGTACTGTTTCACCACGCCGCCAACCGAAGCGACCTCAGCCACGTTCGGGATGGTTTTCAGCTCAAATTTCAGGAACCAGTCCTGCAGAGAGCGCAGTTCTGAAAGGTCGTGTTTTCCGTTGCGATCGACAAGGGCATATTCAAAAATCCAGCCCACACCCGTGGCATCAGGACCGATTTCAGAACTCACACCGGCAGGCAGTTTTCCCTGAACCTGATTCAGATATTCCAGCACGCGGGAACGGGCCCAGTACAGATCGGTGCCGTCTTCAAAAATGACATACACATACGAATCCCCGAACTGTGAAAAACCACGCACGGTTTTTGCGCCAGGTACGGACAGCATGGTGGTGGTAAGTGGATAGGTGACCTGGTTTTCTACAATCTGCGGGGCCTGGCCGGGATAGCTGGTTTTGATAATGACCTGCACATCTGACAGGTCAGGCAAGGCATCGACCGGCGTGTTAATAATCGTCCATGTACCCCAGATGCTGAGAAACAGGGCCCCCATCATGACCAGGAAACGGTTGGCGACAGAGCGCCGGATAATCCATTCAATCATCGTCGTCTCCTCAGTGCCCTGAATGCATATTTACAGGCTGGTCAGACATTGCTGGCATACTGCTTTCTGTTTTTTCAGGGTGGCGCATACGTTCCAGCGCGCCCGTAATATTGGCTTCGGAGTCAATGAGGAACAGGCCACTGACCACCACGGTATCGCCTTCATTCAGGCCGGAACCGATGCCGGACTGTTGCTGTGATTCATGCAGAACGTGGATCTGTTTCGGCACAAACTTGCCTTCATCATCAACAGTAATCACGCGCTGTTCTTTGCCGGTATCGATAACGGCCTGGCTTGGTATCAGCAGCATCTCCTGGCTCTTGGTATTCAGTTTCAGATAGGCATTCATGCCCGGCTTGAGAAACTCATCCTTATTAGAAACCTGGAGACGGACCTGAAGCGTACGGGTTGTCTGATCCACGCTGGGAAGAATGTTCCATTTTTCGACATGGAATGTTTTATCCGGATAAGCCGGTACCGAAATTTCAAACTGCGACGTATCTTTCAGCAGATATGCGATAGATTCTGGCACTGCAGCGCTGATCCAGACCGGGTCCATCCCCTGAATCTGAGCCACTACTTTATCTTTCGAAATATTCATGCCGGTGCGCAGGTCAAACGCAGTAATGACACCATCAATAGGTGCTTTAATGGTAAAACGGGTCTGGATTGTGCGGGTTGAACGCAGCCTTTGAATATCCTCTTCCGGCATACCAGCCAGACGAAGTCGCTCCAGAACCCCTTTTATCTGGGTTGACGTACCGCCTGTACCGGATAACAGCAGGAACTCACTTTGTGCCTCAACCCATTCAGGAATGGTGATATCGATAAGCGGAGTGCCTTTCTTCACATGATCGCCAATCGTCAGGGGATACACTTTTTCGACGAAACCGTCAGAGCGCGCCTGCACAATGACAAACTGATACTCGTTGTAACTGACATTAGCCGGGATTGTCTGAGAATAATTCAGCATTCCTCGCGTGACTTTTTGCGTTTTTAATCCCAGATTCTGAACCTGCGTTGGATCGATACGGATCCCGCCACTGCTTTTATCGCCGCTTTCATCAGCATATTTTGGCACCAGGTCCATATCCATAAAGGGAGATTTTCCGGGTTTATCAAATTTGGTATCCGGTTTCATCGGGTCATACCAGAAAAGTACCTTTCGCTCGGGTGCCTTTTGTTCGGTTTGTACTGTTTTTTGTGATGAGTTTACATACTGCCAGGCAGTAACCGATATCAGCCCTCCTGCTATGAGGCTGCTGATAATTATTGCAGCATATTTTATCTTTAAAGAAGCCATACAATTTCTCGCTGAAAAATCAAAACACCTGGCATATGCGGCCGATCATTCATTCACAGTAATCCCTTAATGAATGTTCAGACGCACTGGATGTATTCGCTCCGGACAGTCAATCAGGATTGCGTAACGTTAATGCTTTTGAGTAAGGATATATTGCCCTGCTGAATAAACGAGAAATCGACATGGTTGCCGGTTTTCAGGGCATTGATAGCGTCGTCTGCATTAACAAAAGTGAAGCGCATGGTCATTGCAGGCCAGCCCACCGCAGGGATTGCTTCGTGCGAAATGGTGATCTTTTTACTATTCATATCAATTTCTTTAACGATACCGGTGCCCTTGATAACCTGCTGTACCGAAGCATCACTGGCAGCATTCATATCGCCATGCTGATGTGTTTCAGCATGAAGACCGGCAGAAAACATGACAGAGAAGGCACCAAATAAAACGGCTTTAAGTGAATTACGCATTTTTAATTTCCTGATTAATTGAATAAATTTACTCTACCCAACCGCCACCCAGCGCGGTAAACAGATTAATTTCGTTAACCTGTCGGGAATAGGTAAGATCGAGAATGGTTTGCTGCGTCGCGAAGAGGGAACGTTCTGCATCCAGCACTTCGATGTAACTGACAGCACCACTTGCATACAATCCTCTGGCACGCTGTAGAGTTATCTGTAGTGAATCAAGATAACGCTGCTGTGACTCAAGTTGCTGGCTAAGGCTGTCGCGCAGCGCAAGCGTGTCGGAAACATCCTTAAAGGCTGACTGAATTTTTTGTTCGTAATTAACCACCGACTGTTGCTGGCGAATTTCAGCCAGCTTCAGATTGGCTTTGTTCCTGCCAGCATTAAATATAGGAATTTCAATTTTAGGAATAAAATTCCACATTCCACTTCCTGACGTAAAGAGGCTGGACAGCTCCGTACTGCTTGAGGAGAGACCACTGGTCAGGGTAATGGACGGGAAAAAAGCCGCTCGCGCTGCGCCAATATTGGCATCAGCCGCTTTCAACTGGTATTCCGCTTCCATAATATCCGGACGCTGCAGCAATATTTGTGACGACAGATTTGGTGGCAATTTTACTGGTGCGATCTCCCCACCTTTCATCCCTTTTTCTGACGGAACTGCGCGGTACGTTCCAAGCACCAGTTGCAGGGCATTGTTTGCCTGAGCCAGATCGCCTTCTCGTTTGGCTATTTCGGCGCGGGTACTTTCGATTTGTCCTCTCGCCTGTTCAAGTGCCAGAACGTTCGTACTCCCGGTCACGAGCTGTTGCTCAACGAAAGCATAGGACTGTTCATAATTTTTCAGCGTTTCCCGCGCAATACGGAGTTGTTCGTACGCCAGTTGCTGGCTGAAATAGCTCTGTGAAACGTTGGAGACCAGCAGGATGTGTACGGCCCGACGGGCTTCTTCGCTGGCAAAGTAGTTCTGGCGGTCAGCATCACTCATGTTCTTAAGTTTGCCGAAAAAATCGAGCTCATAGCTGAGCTCCAGTCTCGCGTCGTACTCCTGTGTGGTCGGCTTGTCACCTTTCAGACCACCGCTGTATGTTATCCCGGATGAGGCATTCAGCTGGGGATAACGATCTGCATCCGTGACGTTGAACTGGGCTCGGGCCTCTTCAACCTTCAGGGCAGCCATTCTCAAATCACGGTTATTAGTCAGAGCTTCACCGATCAACCGGGTAACCTGGGGATCGACAAAAAAGTTACGCCAGCCCGTATCCTGATAGCCATTTACCGCTGGCGTCAGGCTGTTATGGGACAGTGAAAACTGCTGGGGTACCGGTGCTGCGGGCCGCTGATATTCAGGCGCAAGCGACACGCAGCCTGCCAGGATGAATATCGTGCTAATGCTGAGTAATTTTAATTTGAACATAACGCTTCTCGTCCAGGCAGACCTGGTAAATGGTTCAAATGAAGTCCAGAGTATTGATAGGGGTACTTTACCTAACGCTCTCTGTTTGCCGGGTGACAGGATAATGACAATGTTGTCATTTTTGCTGTAATCCGTTGATAACGATCGTGGGCGCAATAGAATGACATTAGCAGCCAGCCGGGGAGCAAGATGAAAATATTGATCGTCGAAGACGAAATTAAAACAGGTGAATATCTCAGCAAAGGGCTTACAGAGGCAGGGTTCGTAGTGGATCACGCTGATAATGGTCTTACCGGATATCATCTCGCCATGACAGCCGAGTATGATTTAGTCATTCTGGATATCATGCTACCTGATGTGAACGGCTGGGATATCATCCGCATGCTGCGCACTGCCGGAAAGGGTATGCCGGTCTTACTGCTGACAGCCCTCGGCACGATCGAACATAGGGTCAAAGGACTGGAACTGGGTGCGGACGATTATCTGGTTAAACCCTTTGCGTTTGCTGAACTGCTCGCCCGGGTGAGAACCCTTCTGAGGCGGGGAAACACGATGATCACGGAAAGCCAGTTTAAGGTGGCTGACCTCTCGATTGATCTCGTATCCAGAAAAGTCAGTCGCGCCGGAAACCGCATTGTGCTCACCAGTAAAGAGTTCAGCCTGCTGGAATTCTTCATTCGCCATCAGGGAGAGGTTCTTCCCCGCTCCCTGATTGCCTCTCAGGTCTGGGACATGAATTTTGACAGCGACACTAATGCGATCGATGTCGCAGTAAAGCGACTCCGCGCTAAAATAGACAACGATTACGGGACAAAGCTGATCCAGACAGTCCGGGGCGTGGGCTACATGCTGGAGGTCCCGGATGCATAGCAAACCTTCCAGACGCCCTTTCTCACTCGCTCTGCGGCTGACCTTTTTTATCAGCCTGTCCACGATACTGGCTTTTATCGCCTTCACCTGGTTTATGCTGCATTCTGTTGAAAATCATTTTGCCGAGCAGGATGTCAGCGATCTTCAACAAATCAGCACCACACTGAACCGTATACTGCAGTCCCCGGTGGATCCGGATGATAAAAAAATAAGCAAAATAAAGGAATCAATTGCCAGCTACCGCAACGTTGCCCTTTTGCTCCTCAATCCCAGGGGGGAAGTGCTCTTTAGCTCAGCTCAGGGGGCGGCACTACGCCCGGCAGTGAATTCAGCAGATTTTAGCGAGCACAGCCGCGCACGGGATGTCTTTCTCTGGACGGTGGAGGATCCTGCGGGACCGATGGATACCGGGTCCGAAATGAAGATGGAAACATACAGGATTATCGCCTCCTCTGGTCAGGCGATATTTCAGGGCAAACAGCAGAACTATGTCATGCTGACTGGCCTATCCATTAATTTCCATCTCCATTACCTCGATGCGCTGAAAAAGAACCTGATTGCGATTGCCGTCGTGATAAGCCTGTTGATTGTTCTGATCATTCGAATCGCTGTCCGTCAGGGGCACCTGCCCCTTCGTAATGTCAGCAATGCCATTAAAAACATCACCTCCGAGAATCTTGATGCGCGACTGGAACCGACACGCGTTCCCATTGAGCTGGAGCAACTGGTTATCTCGTTCAATCATATGATTGGAAAGATTGAGGATGTCTTTACCCGCCAGGCCAATTTCTCTGCCGATATCGCGCATGAGATCAGAACGCCCATCACCAATCTGGTGACGCAGACTGAAATCGCACTGAGTCAGGATCGAACACAGAGGGAACTTGAGGATGTCCTCTATTCCAGTCTTGAAGAGTATAACCGGATGACCAAAATGGTCAGCGATATGCTGTTCCTGGCACAGGCAGATAATAATCAGCTGATACCTGACAGGGTCATGTTTGACCTCAGAGCGGAAGTCATGAAAGTCTTCGAGTTTTTCGAAGCCTGGGCCGAAGAACGCAATATCACGCTCAAATTTAACGGGATGCCCTGCCTGGTTGAGGGAGATCCACAAATGTTCAGAAGGGCGATCAATAATCTGTTATCCAATGCCCTGCGTTATACCCCGGAGGGACAGGCAATCACCGTCTCAATAAGAGAGCAGGAGAGCTTTTTTGACCTTGTGATTGAAAATCCGGGGAAACCGATCCCTGAAGAACATTTATCAAGGCTGTTTGACCGTTTTTATCGGGTGGATCCATCCAGACAACGAAAAGGAGAAGGCAGCGGCATCGGCCTTGCGATTGTGAAGTCAATCGTGGAAGCACATCACGGAAGAGTGCAGGTGGAATCAGACGTACGCTCCACGCGTTTTATCTTATCCGTGCCCAGACTGGAGAAAATGATCCCGGAAACCCAATGCTGAAAATAAAGATGTAAATGACAAAGATGTCATTAGCCTGTCATGCAGCAAACAGAAGCCATTCGATATAATTAGTGCAACTTATCAGGAAGGCTGGATTGCTTCATCAATACCCGGCGTCAGAGTACGCCAGGAAATGAATATCCAGCCCTCTTCCGGAGAAATAAACGCTGCCGAACTTGTTTCAGTTATGGAACTGAAAACACCGGTTGTACTTCCCCGGACATCACTAATTCAGAAATGGAGAGTTATCATGAAAAATATCGTATTAGCATCTTTGCTGGGCTTTGGTTTAATTTCATCGGCCTGGGCCACTGAAACCGTGAATATCCATGATCGCGTCAACAATGCACAGGCTCCTGCTCACCAGATGCAGTCTGCTGCGGCTCCTGTCGGGATCCAGGGGACTGCTCCTCGTATGACCGGTATGGACCAGCATGAACAGGCCATTATTGCTCATGAGACCATGACGAACGGCTCGGCGGATGCGCACCAGAAAATGGTGGAAAGTCATCAGAAGATGATGGGAAATAACACGGTATCCACGACCGTCCCGTCAACGTCTTACGCGGCGATGAATGAGCATGAAAGAGCAGCGGTTGCCCATGAATTCATGAATAACGGGCAATCCGGCCCACATCAGGCCATGGCCGAAGCGCACCGCCGCATGATCAATGCAGGCTGAATGCGACGGTAGTATCCGTGCTGTTACCTTTTCCCTGATAGATTTTCCTGAAACAACGTTGCTACATTTTTGCCCCCCGTCAGAGGGCTTTTTTGTCTGACTCAGCTACACTTAACCGGTACCTGTCTGAAAGGAATTATTATATGAAAATCAAAAACACCCTTTTTGTAATATTAATGTTATCCCTGCCAGCCATTTCTGCTGAACATTCGGAAATGAAAATGTCAGATATGCACTCATCGGCATCATCACAGGAATATATGGCTGGCATGAAAAATATGCATGAAAAAATGATGGCCGCCGTTAATGAATCCAATCCCGATAAGGCCTTTGCAAAAGGTATGATCGCACACCATGAAGGGGCAATCGCAATGGCTGAGACCGAGCTCAAATACGGAAAAGATCCCGAAATGAGAAAGCTTGCGCAGGACATCATTAAAGCTCAAAAAGGTGAAATTGAGCAGATGAATAAATGGCTTGACAGTCATAAATAATGAACACTGGAGTGTTGTCTTGCGCACCCTCTTAGGGTACCCCCGGACACGAAAATATATAGCACTTAACTAATTAAAAACCCGAATAATTTCGGGTTTTTAATGTAACTTTCTTTTCTGAACGGAAATAATAGTCATACAATTTAATTTTCTTGTAATTACTCCTACTTTTAATCAGGTACTGGACGATGGATAACGACTCCCGCCTGAGAGGGAAAATCCGTCTGGTTACCTGGCGCTATACTTAACCGATTGATCGACATGCCATGCTGGTAAAATATTAAAATCCTCCCCCATAAATCTGAACCACATGACAGGATTGATAGTCAGGCAGTATTTCACATTCATTGCTAAAAAATAAAAATAAGCATGCATCTTCTCGAAGATTAATTACCTTCCATCTTGTAAAAAAGAATCAAATCCTCTAATAATATCTCGATTCCCGCTTTTTTTAATACATCTTTCCGCTCGGCATATATTTTCCTCAACATATCTTCAAACCCCTTGCCAAGATGAATTTGTTTATGGCAGTTGCAACATAGTGATATGATATTCTCTTCCACATCCAGTGAATGGCTTTGTTGAATAAATCAGATTTCGGGTAAGTCTCCCCCGTAGCGGGTTGTGTTTTCAGGCAATACGCACGCTTTC
>NZ_CP059487.1:1823646-1847923 GCF_016082135.1 Enterobacter sp. YSU | reverse complement strand
TTTGATGCTCAATGAATTAAACTTCGTAATGAATTACGTGTTCACTCGTTGAGACTTGGTATTCATTTAGTGTCCGAAGACAGTAAGAATCCATGTCACTTTGAGTGCCCACACAGATTGTCTGATAAATTGTTAAAGAGCAGTGCCGCTTCGTTTTCGCTGCGGCGCGGGGTGTGCATATTACGCTTTCCCGCTTCAGAGTCAAGCGTTTGTTTTGCTTTTCTCTGCTGACCCGGCGGCTTGCGTGCCGTTGTTCCGTGTCAGTGGAGGCGCATTATAGGGAGTTCTTCTGAAGTGACAAGCACTAAATACAAAAAACTTTTCGTTCGCTCACTTTTCAAACTCAACGCTTATTTATCCCGCGCATCGTCCGTTAAACGCGCAATTTCACGGGCAAAACTGGCGACCTGGGCCCAGTCGGTATAAACCACTTCTTTACGCGTATCCGTTTCCCCGCCCGTCATTTTCATGATCAGGCGGATCATAAAGCGGTCATACCAGCGGTAACGCGGGTAACGCAGCGCGCCAGCAAAGACAGAACAGATATCGGGCTGCCATGGCGAACTTAGCAAAAACTTGCGCGTATAGCTGTTGGTCTGCGGCGTACGCTTCTCCGCTTTACGGGCAACCAGGTTGACCGAGTAAAACGCGCCAGGCAGCTGAGAGAGCTCCGCCGTATGCTTTTTCACAAAGCGATCCAGCGCCGGATGGAAATGGCCGTAACGAATTGAAGCGCCAATGACCACGCGGTCGTAATCTTGCCAGGCAATCTGCTCTGTGCGATTCAGGTTCACCACATCAGAATAAATGCCCAGCTCTTTGAGTTCAGAAGCCAGATATGAAGCAATCTCACGCGTTTGTCCGTCACGCGTTGAGAAAAGAATTAACGTTTTCACCAATGTCTCCTTACTCACGCCAGAATGTTGGGGTAAACAGCACCAGCAGCGTAAAGACCTCAAGACGCCCAAACAGCATATTGGCGATTAAGATCCACTTCGCCACCGGGTTCATACTGGCGAAGTTATCCGCCACGACGCCCAGCCCCGGCCCCAGGTTATTTAACGTTGCCACCACAGAGGCGAAGGCAGAGAAATCATCCACGCCCGTGGCGATAATCGCCAGCATACTGACAATAAAGACCAGTGCATAAGCGGAGAAGAATCCCCACACCGCTTCGAGGATGCGCTCCGGCAGCGCGCGGTTCCCCAGCTTAATACTGTAAACCGCATTCGGGTGGACCAGACGTTTCAACTCACGGTTCCCCTGCTTGAACAGCAGCAGAATGCGGATCACCTTCAGACCGCCGCCCGTTGACCCGGCGCAACCGCCGATAAACGCAGAGCACAACAGCAGCACCGGCAGGAACAGTGGCCAACGCGCAATACTGTCCGTGGTGAAACCAGCGGTTGTCGCCATCGATACCACCTGGAAGAAGGCCTGGTTCAGGGTCGTGACCGCCGAGTTATAAACATCGTGGAACCACAGTACCAGGGTACAGATAACCACCAGGGTCAGCTGGACGCCAATAAACATCCGGAATTCCGGGTCGCGCCAGTACACCTTCAGGCTCCGTCCGCTAAGCAACGAGAAGTGTAGACCGTAGTTACAGCCTGAGATCAGCAAAAAGATGGCAATGATGGTATTGATTGTCGGGCTGTCGAAGTAGCCGACGCTGGCATCGTGGGTGGAGAACCCGCCGATAGCAATAGTCGCAAAGCTATGCCCAATGGCATCAAACGCAGGCATCCCGGCAAACCACAGCGCCAGCGCGCAGGCCACCGTCAGCAGGACATAGATAAGCCACAGGGTTTTCGCCGTCTCCGCAATACGCGGGCGCATCTTGTTATCTTTCAGCGGGCCGGGCATCTCCGCCCGGTAAAGCTGCATCCCCCCGACGCCCAGAATCGGCAGGATAGCTACCGCCAGGACGATGATCCCCATACCGCCGAACCACTGGAGCATCTGCCGGTAAAAGAGAATCGCATGCGGGAGCGAATCCAGCCCCACCAGCGTGGTAGCCCCGGTGGTCGTTAATCCGGAGAACGATTCAAAAAACGCATCCGTGACGGTGAGATTCGGTTGTTCGGAGAAGATAAACGGCAGCGCACCCACGCTTCCCAGTACCGTCCAGAACAGGACCACAATCAGAAACCCCTCCCGGGATTTCAGTTCACCTTTCTCACGGCGGTTTGGCCACCACAGCAGGGAGCCAATCGTCAGCGCGACAAAAAAGGTTTGCGTAAATGCACGCCCCGCGCCGTCCCGGTAGATGAGCGCCACCAGTCCGGGAATGATCATTGTCCCGGAGAAAAGTATGACCAGCAATCCAACGATTCGGGTAATGGCACGAAAATGCATCTCTGCCGCTTCCTTAGGTATTCAAAATTGTGAGGTGGGGATTATTCTTCAATCGGCAGTAATTGCAATGAACCGCGACTAAAATCAGCGAGTTTTGCTGAAAAAGCAGCCAGTTCCGCCTGAGGAAGCGCCACGCGTAATTGCACCATTGCCTGATAATCACTGTGTGCGATGACACCGTTAAACTGTTTAAGCAGTGCTTCGATACCCGATAGCTGGGCGTAATCGCATAACAAAGTATATTCCGTAAGTGGCGTTTTGCGGGTTGTTATCAGCAGATTAAGCGCTTGCTGGACACCACCTCCGTAGGCTTTAACCAGCCCTCCGGTGCCTAACAAAATGCCCCCGTAGTAGCGGACAACAACGGCGGTGATTTCACCCACGCCGCTGCCCATCAACTGGGATAGCATCGGTTTTCCGGCCGTACCCGCCGGTTCACCGTCGTCAGAAAACCCGAGCTGCTGTGAGTCGTCTGGCGGCCCTGCGACCCACGCCACACAGTGATGGCGGGCATCGGGGTGCTGCGCGCGGACGGACTCGACGAACGCCTTCGCCGCCTCCACGCCGTCGGTATGCGCCAGCAGCGTGATAAAGCGGCTTTTCTTGATTTCCTCAACAAAGGTGACCGGCTCGGCCGGTATCAGCCAGCTTTCCATCAGGCCAGCTTCAGATCTCGCGTCATGTTCTCAATGCTGTTCTCGTGAATAACCACGTTATCCTCGATACGAATACCGCCATACGGCTTCAGCGCTTCAATTTTCTCCCAGTTGAAGTGCTTGCTGAATTGCCCTTCGCGCCACGGCGCCAGCAGGGATTCAATAAAGTAGATGCCCGGCTCGATGGTCAATACCATACGCGGCGCCAGAACGCGGGTGCAGCGCAGATAAGGATATTTAGACGGTGCCGCCAGGTGCGTACCGGTATCATCCTGCATAAAGCCCGCGACGTCATGAACCTGCAAACCCAGCGGGTGACCGATACCATGCGGCATAAATGGCCCGGTCAGATCGTTCTCAACCATCGCCTCTTCGCTCATGTCTTTGACAATCTGATGCTTACGCAGCAGTTTAGCGATACGCTGATGGAACTGGATGTGATAATCCAAGTAGCTGGTTCCGGCCTTCATGGTGCCAATCAGCGCCAGCTGTTCGTCGTTCACATCTTTGATCAATTGCGCAAAATCGGTGTCCGCATTCGCCGCCCAGGTACGGGTCAGGTCTGCCGCATAACCATTGTACTCAGCCCCCGCGTCCAGCAGGAAGCTGCGCATCTCAGCCGGAACCTGATGATCAAGTTTGGTGTAGTGCAGAACCGAGGCATGTTCATTCAGCGCCACGATGTTGCTGTACGGCACGTCGGTATCGCGGTGGCCGGTCGCCGTCAGGTAGGCCTGATTAATATCGAACTCGCTCATACCGGACTGGAACGCTTCGTGCGCCGCACGGTGGCCATTCACCGCCGTTTTTTGCGCTTCACGCATGCAGTAAAGTTCGTAGTCGGTCTTGTAGGCGCGATAGTAGTGCAGATAATCCAGCACGCCTTTCGGGTTGAGTTTATCTGCCGGAATATCCAGACCCAGCGCACGCTCAGGAACCGGACCAATGTAGCCGATGTTGCCGCGCGCCGCTGGCAGCTGGCTGCCAATGCCGTCTGCTTTTGGCAGCGCAATCACGTCAATTTCTTCGGTCCAGAATGAGGTCGGCAGCGGCTCCACGTTGTGCCAGTAATCGACCGGCAGGTAGAACCACAGTTTCGGCTTGTTCACGCCATCCACCAGCAGCCAGCAATTTGGAACCTGCGTGACAGGCACCCAGGCTTTAAACTGCGGGTTAACCTTGAAGGGATAAGCATGGTCATCAAGAAAAGTATTCATCAGCTCGCCGGAGTGGATCAGCAGGGCATCCAGCTTGAAGCGGGCCAGTACATCGCGGGTACGTTCCTGTAGGGTAACGATATGATTTTTATAAAGCGAAGCCAGTGAGTCCATCATTCTTCCTTTCGTTTTATTGACCTCAAGTCATCGCATCTTAGCACACCTCACTGCGGCTGCGTGATTTCCACCGACCGTGATCAGCGCAGCAATTTCTTAATGACTAATTTGCATTTTATTAACATAAATTCCACACTCCGTTTCATCTGGTATGACCAGATCCAATTGCTGGATTCAGGAGACCGACATGCTCTACAAAGGCGACACCCTGTACGTAGACTGGCTGGAAGATGGCATTGCCGAACTGGTGTTCGATGCCCCCGGCTCAGTGAACAAGCTTGATACCGCGACGGTGGCCAGTCTTGGCCAGGCGCTGGATGTACTTGAAAAGCAATCAGATTTGAAAGGGCTGCTGCTGCGCTCCAACAAAGCGGCCTTTATCGTTGGCGCGGATATCACCGAATTCCTGTCGCTGTTCCTGGTGCCCGAAGAACAGCTGAGCCAGTGGCTGCAATTTGCCAACAGCGTTTTTAATCGTCTGGAAGATCTGCCTGTCCCGACCCTTTCCGCCGTTAACGGCTACGCGCTGGGCGGTGGCTGCGAGTGCGTGCTGGCGACCGACTACCGTCTGGCGACGCCGGACCTGCGCATCGGCCTGCCGGAAACCAAGCTGGGCATCATGCCGGGCTTTGGCGGTTCCGTGCGTATGCCGCGCATGCTGGGTGCCGACAGCGCGCTGGAGATCATTGCCGCGGGTAAAGATGTCGGCGCAGAACAGGCGCAGAAAATCGGCCTGGTGGACGGCGTGGTTAAGCCTGAAAAACTGGTTGAAGGCGCTGTCGCCATTCTGCGTCAGGCGATTAACGGCGATCTCGACTGGAAAGCCAAACGTCAGCCAAAGCTGGAGCCATTAAAGCTCAGCAAAATTGAAGCCACCATGAGCTTCACCATCGCCAAAGGCATGGTGATGCAGACGGCGGGTAAACACTACCCGGCGCCGATCACGGCGGTGAAAACCATTGAAGCGGCAGCCCGTCTGGGCCGTGATGACGCTCTGAAGCTTGAAAACCAGAGCTTTGTCCCGCTGGCGCACACCAACGAAGCCCGCGCGCTGGTTGGTATCTTCCTTAACGATCAGTTCGTGAAAGGCAAAGCCAAACAACTCACCAAAAACGTTGAAACGCCAAAACACGCGGCGGTACTCGGCGCGGGCATTATGGGGGGCGGCATCGCCTATCAGTCTGCCTGGAAAGGCGTGCCGGTGGTGATGAAGGACATCAACGAGAAATCCCTGACGTTGGGCATGACCGAAGCGGCCAAGCTGCTGAATAAACAGCTTGAGCGCGGCAAAATTGATGGTCTGAAGCTTGCAGGCGTGATCTCCACCATCCAGCCAGTGCTGGAATACAGCGGTTTCGACCGTGTGGACGTGGTGGTTGAAGCGGTCGTCGAGAACCCGAAAGTGAAAAAAGCGGTGCTGGCCGAAACCGAAGACAAGGTGCGTCCGGAAACCGTGCTGGCCTCTAACACCTCCACCATTCCTATCAGCGAACTGGCGAGCGTGCTGAAGCGTCCGGAAAACTTCTGCGGGATGCACTTCTTTAACCCGGTGCACCGCATGCCGCTGGTCGAAGTGATCCGAGGGGAAAAAACCTCCGACGAAACCATCGCCAAAGTGGTGGCGTGGGCGAGCAAGATGGGCAAAACGCCGATCGTGGTTAACGACTGCCCGGGCTTCTTCGTTAACCGCGTGCTGTTCCCGTACTTCGCCGGCTTCAGCCAGCTTCTGCGCGACGGCGCAGACTTCCGCAAAATCGACAAAGTGATGGAAAAACATTTCGGCTGGCCGATGGGCCCGGCGTATCTGCTGGACGTTGTCGGCATCGACACTGCCCATCACGCGCAGGCGGTGATGGCGGCGGGCTTCCCGCAGCGCATGCAGAAAGATTATCGCGACGCCATTGACGCCCTGTTCGACGCCAACCGCTTTGGTCAGAAAAACGGTCTGGGCTTCTGGCGCTATAAAGAAGACAGCAAAGGCAAACCGAAAAAAGAAGAAGATCCGGCGGTGGATGGCCTGCTGGCCGACGTCAGTCAGCCGAAACGCGACTTCACTGACGATGAGATCATCGCCCGGATGATGATCCCGATGATCAACGAAGTGGTGCGCTGCCTCGAAGAAGGCATTATCGCCAGCCCGGCAGAAGCGGATATGGCGCTGGTGTACGGCCTCGGCTTCCCTCCGTTCCACGGAGGCGCGTTCCGCTGGCTGGATACGCTCGGCAGCGCCCGCTATCTCGATATGGCTCAGCAGTACCAGCACCTCGGCCCGTTTTATGAGGTGCCGGAAGGGCTGCGTAACAAAGCGCGCCATAACGAACCCTACTACCCAGCAGTTGAGCCAGCCCGTCCGGTTGGCGAACTGAAAACGGCTTAAGGAGTCACAATGGAAAAGGTTGTCATTGTTGATGCGATTCGCACCCCGATGGGCCGTTCAAAAGGCGGTGCGTTCCGTAACGTGCGCGCGGAAGACCTCTCCGCGCATCTGATGCGTAGCCTGCTGGCGCGTAACCCGGCGCTGGACCCAGCAGCGCTGGACGATATCTACTGGGGCTGCGTGCAGCAGACGCTGGAGCAGGGCTTCAACATTGCCCGTAACGCGTCCCTGCTGGCGGAGATCCCGCATTCGGTTCCGGCCGTCACCGTCAACCGTCTTTGCGGTTCGTCGATGCAGGCGCTGCACGACGCGGCGCGGATGATCATGACCGGCGATGCGCAGGCCTGTCTGGTGGGCGGCGTGGAGCATATGGGCCACGTGCCGATGAGCCACGGGGTCGATTTCCATCCTGGCATGAGCCGCAACGTGGCGAAAGCCGCCGGTATGATGGGCCTGACCGCCGAGATGCTCTCCCGTCTGCACGGCATCAGCCGTGAGATGCAGGATGCGTTTGCCGCACGCTCGCATGCCCGCGCCTGGGCCGCCACGCAGTCTGGTGCCTTTAAGAATGAGATCATCCCAACCGGCGGTCACGACGCAGACGGCGTACTGAAGCAGTTCAGCTACGACGAAGTTATCCGCCCGGAAACCACGGTCGAAGCGCTTTCTACCCTGCGTCCGGCGTTTGATCCGGTCACCGGTACGGTAACGGCGGGCACCTCGTCTGCCCTGTCCGACGGTGCCGCCGCGATGCTGGTAATGAGCGAAAGCCGCGCCCGCGAATTAGGCCTGACGCCACGCGCCCGCGTGCGTTCGATGGCGGTCGTGGGCTGCGATCCTTCCATCATGGGTTACGGTCCGGTTCCGGCGTCAAAACTGGCGCTGAAAAAAGCGGGGCTGAGCGCAAGTGATATCGACCTCTTTGAGATGAACGAAGCGTTCGCCGCGCAGATCCTGCCGTGCATTAAAGATCTGGGGCTGATAGATCAGATCGACGAGAAGATTAACCTCAACGGCGGCGCGATAGCCCTCGGTCACCCGCTGGGCTGCTCCGGGGCGCGTATCAGTACCACGCTGATTAACCTGATGGAACGCAAAGATGCCCAGTTCGGACTGGCAACGATGTGTATCGGGTTGGGTCAGGGGATCGCGACGGTGTTTGAGAGGGTGTAAATAAGGAAAAGTATCTCAAAGCCAATGACGTCAGAACAAGGCGGCAAGCGAGCGAATCCCGATGAGCTTACATTAGTAAGTGATTCGGGTGAACGAGCGCAGCCAACGCAGTTATGGCGCCATTGGCGAAGAGAGACAGTTTAGTTGCCGTTCTTCCCGCCTGTCAGGGGCGGGTTTTTTACGTTATTGCAGCAGCGAAATATCCGCCACGCGCAGGAACAGCTCACGCAGTTTCTCAAGCATCGAGAGACGGTTAATCCGCAGCTCTTTATCTTCCACGTTCACCATCACCTTCTCGAAGAAGGCGTCGATGACGTCACGCAGCTCTGCCAGCTCCACCAGCGCTTCCTGGTAGCGACCTTCCGCGAAATACGGCTCCAGCTTGTCGCGCAGCACCACAACCTGCATCGCCAGAGAAATCTCTTCCGGCTCTTTCAGGGTTGCAGCGTTGACGCGCTCGTTCAGCGTTTCGTCGGATTTCGCGAGGATGTTGGATACACGCTTGTTGGCCGCGGCCAGCGCAGACGCCGCTTCCAGCGTACGGAAGTGGGATACCGCTTTCATACGCGCATCGAAATCTGCCGGACGGGTCGGACGACGCGCCAGCACCGCCTGAATGGTATCAACGGAGTAACCTTCGTCCTGATACCACGCGCGGAAACGACCGAGCATAAAGTCGATAACATCATCCACAACCTTCGCGTTGGTCAGCTTATCGCCGTACAGACGTACCGCTTCTTCGGTCAGCGTTTGCAGATCGAGGTTAAGGTTCTTCTCTACGATGATTCGCAGCACGCCCAGCGCAGCACGACGCAGCGCGAACGGGTCTTTATCGCCTTTCGGATGCTGACCGATACCGAAGATACCCGCCAGGGTGTCCATCTTATCGGCAATCGCCACGGCGCAGGCAACCGGGTTAGACGGCAGATCGTCACCGGCAAAGCGCGGCTGATACTGCTCGTTCAGGGCTACCGCCACGTCTTCCGCTTCGCCATCGTGACGCGCGTAGTGCATACCCATCACGCCCTGAGTGTCGGTAAATTCGAACACCATGTTGGTCATCAGGTCGCACTTGGAGAGCAGGCCCGCACGGGTAGCGTGGTTAACGTCGGCGCCAATTTCACGGGCAATCCAGCCGGACAGCTCCGCGATACGGTCGGTCTTGTCGCGTAGCGTACCCAGTTGCTGCTGGAACAGTACGGTTTGCAGACGCGGCAGGTTGTCTTCCAGACGTTTTTTACGGTCGGTATTGAAGAAGAACTCGGCATCCGCCAGACGCGGACGCACCACTTTCTCGTTACCGGAGATAATCTGGCTCGGATCTTTCGATTCGATGTTCGCCACGAAGATGAAGTTTGGCAGCAGCTTGCCGTCGTTGGCGTAAACCGGGAAGTACTTCTGGTCACCCTTCATGGTGTAAACCAGCGCTTCTGCCGGAACGGCCAGGAATTTCTCTTCGAATTTCGCGGTCAGTACAACTGGCCATTCGACCAGCGAGGTCACCTCTTCCAGCAGGCTGTCGCTCAGATCGGCATTACCGCCAATTTTGCGCGCCGCGTCTTCTGCGTCCGCTTTGATTTTGGCTTTACGCTGTTCGTAGTCAGCAATGACCTTGCCGCGCTCCAGCAGGATCTGCGGGTACTGGTCAGCATTGTCGATAGTGAACTCCGGCTCGCCCATAAAGCGATGGCCGCGGATCACGCGATCGGACGCCACGCCCAGAATGGTCGCCGGGATAACGGTATCGCCCAGCAGCAGGGTCACGGTGTGAACCGGACGCACAAAGTGTACGTCGGACGCGCCCCAGCGCATCAGCTTAGGAATCGGCAATTTTGCCAGCGAGGTCGCGATCATGTCAGGCAGCAGCGCTTCGGCGCTTTCGCCTTTCACATGGGCACGGTACAGCAGCCATTCACCTTTGTCGGTGGTCAGACGCTCAGCCTGATCAACGGTGATGCCGCAGCCGCGCGCCCAGCCTTCTGCCGCTTTGCTCGGCTTGCCTTCCGCGTCGAACGCCTGAGCAATGGCCGGGCCACGTTTTTCAACTTCGCGATCCGGCTGGGACGCCGCCAGGTTTGCCACTTTCAGCGCCAGACGACGCGGCGCAGCAAACCACTCAATTTTACCGTGCGCCAGGCCAGCGTTATCCAGCTCAGCAGTGACGTTCGCAGCGAAAGATTCAGCCAGGCTGCGCAGGGCTTTTGGTGGCAGCTCTTCAGTGCCGATTTCCACCAGGAAAGTTTTCTCAGACATGGCCGCCTCTTATTTGTTTCGGTTGCACATCGGGAAGCCAAGGGCTTCACGGGACGCGTAGTAAGCTTCTGCAACGGCTTTGGTCAGGGTACGAATACGCAGAATGTAGCGCTGACGTTCAGTCACGGAGATCGCTTTGCGGGCATCCAGCAGGTTGAAGCTGTGGGCAGCCTTCAGAATACGCTCGTAGGCAGGCAGCGGCAGCGGAGTCTCCAGCGCCAGCAGCTGCTGGGCTTCTTTCTCGTACTGCTCGAAGCAGGTGAACAGGAAGTCCACGTCCGCGTATTCGAAGTTATAGGTGGATTGCTCCACTTCGTTCTGATGGAACACGTCGCCGTAGGTGGTTTTACCCAGCGGGCCGTCGCTCCAGACCAGGTCGTAAACGCTGTCTACGCCCTGAATGTACATGGCCAGACGTTCCAGACCATAGGTGATTTCGCCGGTAATCGGTTTACATTCCAGACCGCCAACCTGCTGGAAGTAAGTGAACTGGGTCACTTCCATGCCGTTCAGCCACACTTCCCAACCCAGACCCCAGGCACCCAGCGTTGGGTTTTCCCAGTTATCTTCCACGAAACGAATGTCGTGAATGGTTGGATCCATACCCAGCTCTTTCAGTGACCCGAGGTACAGTTCCTGAATGTTGTCGGGTGATGGCTTAATCACCACCTGGAACTGATAGTAGTGCTGCAAACGGTTCGGGTTTTCGCCGTAACGGCCATCGGTCGGACGACGGGATGGCTGCACATAGGCGGTCGCCATTGGCTCTGGCCCTAACGCGCGCAGGCTGGTCATCGGGTGTGAGGTGCCTGCGCCAACTTCCATGTCCAAAGGTTGAACAATGGTGCAGCCCTGACGAGCCCAGTAATCCTGTAAGGTCAGGATCAGGCCCTGGAAGGTCTTGGTATCAAACTTTTGCATAGTATTTCGTGCTGGATACGTGTGGTTTTAAATGGAAGGGATCAGTATACCCGCTGGCTGCAAGATATACAGTACGAAACGGGGTTGTTTAGGGAAAATTGGGGAATAAGCCCTACAGCCAGAACCTGCGAAGGCTCTGGTTGCTGCTTATACGAGCAATTTAACGCATTGAGAGATGTAAAAACTGGCCGTCTGCATCAAAAGAGCAGACAAAGCCCTCTTTACGCGCCGTATAGCCTTTCAGTTCATAGCTGCCCTGAAAGCGCTCGAAGCCGTTTATATAAATTTTCTGTGCTTCGGAATTATAGCGGTGAGCCGCCTGATCCCTGCACAGCTGTTCCATATTCAGGGAACGCTCCGGGCTCATTTTCCCCTGCTGCGCTTTTTGGACAGGTATCTCCTCAGAAGCACTGCATCCTGTTAATAAGAGCAGCAGAAAGAGTGACACCCCACGCTTCATCATCATTTTTATTACCGCCCTGGTCAGTGGCTGTTATTTTTAGTAGCAACACGTTTATAGATTAAAGTCCGTCATTCTGCGAATCTCGCCAGCTCCCTACAAGTTAGCCTGGCTAAACTCAGAATTTTCCAAGGGAAAAGTTTTACACAATCGCAGTCACACTTTTTTTATCAGGAATACAGAGGAACTGATGCAGTCAAAAATTAACTGGATTGATAACCTGCGGGGAATAGCCTGTCTGATGGTGGTGATGATCCACACAACGACCTGGTATGTCACGAACGCGCACAGTATCAGCCCTGTTAACTGGGATGTCGCCAATATTCTGAACTCGGCCTCCCGCGTGAGCGTCCCGCTGTTCTTTATGATTTCCGGTTTTCTCTTTTTTGGCGAGCGTAGCGCGCAGCCAAGACATTTCATCCGTATTGTCTCCTGTCTGCTGTTTTACAGCGCCATTTCGCTGCTCTATATCATCCTGTTCACTTCAATTAACGCTGAACGTTCCCTGCTCAATTTGTTGCAAAAACCGGTGTTCTATCATCTGTGGTTTTTCTTCGCGATAATCGTTATCTATCTGGTGTCACCGTTAATTCAGGTAAAAAACGTCAGCGGTAAAATGCTGCTGGCCTTGATGGTAATAATCGGGATCGTGGCCAACCCGAATACCGTTTCACAGAAAATTGATGGCTTTGAATGGCTGCCCGTTAACCTTTATATCACCGGAGATACGTTTTATTACGTGCTGTACGGCATGCTGGGGCGCGCCATTGGCATGATGGAGACGCAAAAGCGAGGAATAAACTGGCTATGCGCGGCCGCGTTTCTCGTCGGTGTGTTTATTATCTCTCGCGGGACGCTGCATGAGCTGCAATGGCGCGGCAACTTTGCCGATACCTGGTATCTCTACTGCGGGCCGATGGTCTTTATCTGCGCGATCTCTCTGCTGACGCTGGTTAAAAACACCCTGAATGCCCGCCCGCTTCCGGTGCTGGGGTTTATCTCTCGCCACTCGCTGGGCATTTACGGTTTTCACGCGCTGGTGATCCACGCCCTGCGCACCCGCGGCGTTGAGCTTAAAAGCTGGCCGGTGCTGGATATTGTCTGGATATTTACCGTTACGCTGGTTGTCAGCCTGCTGCTGTCAATGTTGCTGCAAAGAATCGATACGCGCAGGTTTGTAAGCTAACCCGGTTGAAGGCTGGTAGGCCGGGTAAGCGTTAGCGCCACCCGGCTCCTGTTTATGACATTAGCGGCAAAAGCTGCTGATAGATTTTGCGGAACACGTCTCGTCTTTCAGCATAGCGAGCATGATTTTTCGCATCAGGACGATGCTGCCGTTCAAGCGGCAGCTGGGGCAAAAGCTGGTGCAGTGGTTTATCCGGGTTCAGCGCAATTTGCGCCAGCCGTGCCGCACCGAGCGCCGGGCCGACATCGCCTCCCGTACGATAGTCCAGCTGCAACCCGCTGATATCGGAAAGCATTTGCCGCCAGTAGCTGCTTCGTGCACCGCCGCCAATTAACGTAATGCTGGATGGCGTCAGTCCACAGTCATGCACGACATCCATTCCGTCCGCCAGAGCATAGCCAACGCCTTTAAGCACCGCGCGCGCAAGCTCTGCCGGGCCGTGCTGATGGGTAAGACCGAAGAACACCCCTTTCGCTTCCGGGTTGTTATGCGGCGTCCGCTCGCCGGAAAGGTACGGTAAAAACCAAACCGCACCGGCATTATCATCTGCCTGCTGTGCCGCTGTGATAAGCGCCGGGACGTCCGCCATTCCGGTTAGCTTTGCCGCCCAGTCGAGGCAGGAAGCCGCGCTCAGCATCACCGACATCAAATGCCATTTACCCGGCAACGCGTGGCAGAAGCTGTGTACGGCGCTTCCAGGGTTGCTACGATACCCGTCACTGACGGCAAAATAGACGCCGGAGGTACCGAGTGAGAGCATGGCCTGCCCTGCCTCGACCATCCCCACGCCGACCGCACCCGCCGCATTATCGCCGCCGCCGGCAACGACAGGTACGGCTGGCATGTTCCAGCGTTCAGCAACAGAAGGCTGTAAAGCCCCCGTGATTTCACTGCCTTCAAACAGCGCAGGCATATGGTCGCGCGTCAGCTGGCAGGCATCCAGCATCGCCTCGCTCCAGTCCCGTTTCGCCACGTCGAGCCACATCGTGCCCGCGGCGTCAGACATGTCGCTGGCAAAATCCCCCGTCATGCGAAAACGCAGGTAGTCTTTCGGCAACAGAACCTTCGCCACCTGACGAAAAATCTCAGGCTCATGGCGCTGCACCCACAGGAGTTTTGGCGCGGTAAAACCGGGCATCATCAGGTTGCCCGTAATTTCACGGGATGCAGGCACACGCTCCTCAAGGATCGCGCACTCTTCCGCACAGCGGCCATCGTTCCAGAGAATAGCCGGGCGCAGAACGCGATGCTGACTATCCAGCAACGTTGCGCCATGCATTTGCCCGGCAATGCCCAGCGCTTTCACGTCGCGCAGGCTATGCTGCTCGCCTAAGGCTTTCATCGCACGCTCTGTCGCCTGCCACCACTGCTCCGGATCTTGTTCCGACCAAAGCGGATACGGACGTGAAACCTGCAACTTTTCAGTCTGCGTGGCTAATACATCGCCCTGCTCGCTTAACAGGATGGCTTTCACCCCCGACGTGCCAAGATCGATCCCGATATACATGTGGTGGCTCCTTTGACGAAAATGCCCGGTGGCGCTGCGCTTACCGGGCCTGGATGCTGTTATTTATCGAACAGGTAGTGATTGACCAGGTTTTCCAGCAGCTCCTGATGGCCGCTCTGATGCTGCGGCGCAAGCTGATGCTGTTCAGCGTACTTCGCGATCTCCGCAAGCGATAACTGACCTTTCAAAATTTGCTGGCCCAGCTCACTGTTCCAGCCGCTGTAGCGCTTCGCCACGCGCTTATCCAGCTCACCGTCTTCAATCATACGGGCCGCTACTTTCAGCGCCAGCGCCATGGTGTCCATCGCGCCAATATGCCCGTAGAACAGATCGTATTTGTCGGTGCTCTGGCGACGCACTTTGGCGTCGAAGTTCAGGCCGCCGGTGGTGAAACCGCCCGCTTTGATGATCTCGTACATCACCAGCGCATTCTCTTCCACGCTGTTCGGGAACTGGTCGGTATCCCAGCCCAGCTGTGGATCACCACGGTTAGCATCGACAGAGCCGAAGATGCCCAGCGCAATCGCAGAGGCAATTTCGTGATGGAACGAGTGGCCCGCCAGGGTAGCGTGGTTAGCCTCAATATTCACTTTGATCTCTTTTTCCAGACCAAACTGCTTCAGGAAGCCATACACGGTGGCGACATCATAATCATACTGATGCTTGGTTGGCTCCTGTGGTTTTGGCTCAATCAGCAGCGTGCCGCGGAAACCGATTTTGTGTTTGTGGTCCACAACCATCTGCATAAAGCGACCAATCTGCTCACGCTCCTGACGCAGGTCGGTATTCAGCAGCGTTTCATAGCCTTCACGACCGCCCCAGAGTACATAGTTCTCACCGCCCAGCTGATGCGTGGCGTTCATCGCGGTCACAACCTGGGTTGCCGCCCAGCTGAAGACTTCCGGGTCCGGGTTGGTTGCCGCGCCCGCGCCATAGCGAGGGTTGGTAAAGCAGTTAGCCGTACCCCAGAGCAGCTTGACGCCGCTTTGCTGCTGTTTTTCAGCCAGTACGTCGACCATCTGCGCGAAATTGTTCAGATACTCTTTCAGCGATGCCCCTTCCGGCGACACGTCCACATCGTGGAAACAGTAGTACGGCACGTTCAGCTTATGGAAGAACTCGAACGCGACGTCGGCTTTACGCTTCGCCAGCTCAATGGCCTCGCCCGGCTGTTGCCATGGACGGTCAAAAGAGCCCACGCCGAACATATCGGCACCGTTCCAGCAGAAGGTGTGCCAGTAGCAGGCGGCAAAGCGCAAGTGATCTTCCATGCGCTTACCCAGCACCAGCTCATCCGGGTTGTAGTGACGAAATGCTAAAGGATTGGTCGTTTTCGTGCCTTCGAAACGAACGCGATCGAGTTGGTCGAAATAAGCTTGCATATTGAGCTCCATAATCAGGGTATGCGGCGTGGTCTTGCTTCTGGAGTAATAGTGAATAGACATTGGAGGTTGCTCAATTACGTTATTTCACACTGCTATTGAGATAATGCGCAATTGTGCGCTGGCTCGCAAAATAATGCGCAGACAAACTATTTTTCGGCGCGCATTCCAGAATCAAATGTAATTAATAGGTTACGCTTTTTAAAATCCGATCGCGGTCATAAATTCAGAAATAAACCAAATATCGTAATGAGAAGATAAAAATCTGTAATTGCCAGCAGGCCCTTCCACGTTAAAAATTTGCTGCGTCTCAGCAGTGAACGTTTCTTTTATCTCAGCTACACATACCCCTACAAAAAGGCCTAATAATTATGAAGATAAAGAACCTGACCCTAACGCTCTGCACTACTCTCCTGCTTGCAAGCTTTGCCGGACACGCCAAAGAGGTCAAAATCGGCATGGCGATTGATGACTTACGCCTGGAGCGCTGGCAAAAAGATCGCGATATCTTTGTTAAAAAAGCGGAATCTCTCGGCGCGGAGGTGTTCGTTCAGTCCGCTAACGGCAACGAAGAGACGCAAATGTCGCAAATCGAGAATATGATCAACCGTGGCGTCGATGTGCTGGTCATTATCCCGTATAACGGCCAGGTATTAAGCAACGTGGTGAAAGAAGCGAAACAGGAAGGGATAAAAGTCCTGGCTTATGACCGCATGATTAATAATGCCGATATTGATTATTATATTTCGTTCGACAATGAAAAGGTGGGCGAATTACAGGCTAAAAGCCTGGTCGCAAAAGTGCCACAAGGGAATTATTTCCTGATGGGCGGCTCGCCTGTGGATAACAACGCCAAACTGTTCCGCCAGGGACAAATGAAAGTGCTGAAGCCGTATATCGACGAGGGCAAAATTAAAGTCGTCGGCGACCAGTGGGCTGACGGTTGGTTACCGGAAAACGCGCTGAAAATTATGGAAAACGCGTTGACCGCAAATAACAACAAAATCGATGCGGTGGTGGCCTCTAACGATGCCACTGCGGGTGGCGCCATTCAGGCGCTGAGCGCGCAGGGTCTGGCCGGGAAAGTCGCTATTTCCGGACAGGACGCCGACCTTGCGGGTGTAAAACGCATCATCGCGGGTACCCAGACCATGACGGTGTATAAGCCCATTACCGAGCTTGCCAATACGGCCGCCGAAATTGCCGTTGAGCTGGGCAATGGCCAGCAACCTAAAGCAGACGCGACGTTAAATAACGGCCTGAAAGACGTACCTGCTCGCCTGCTTACCCCTATCGAAGTCAACAAAGAGAATATTGACGCCACCGTGGTGAAAGACGGTTTCCATAAGAAGAGTGAACTGTAATCCAGCGCAGCCCCTGCCCGGCAGGGGCGCATTGACCTGCCCTGTTCATCTGTTGGGCTATGCGGAGCAGTTATGTCTTATTTACTTGAAATGAAAAGCATCACCAAAGCCTTCGGGGCGGTGAAAGCAGTCGATAACGTAAGCCTGCGGCTGAATCCCGGCGAAGTGATGTCGCTGTGCGGCGAAAATGGCTCGGGAAAATCCACGCTGATGAAAGTGTTGTGCGGGATCTACCCGCACGGCAGCTACGAGGGCGAAATCGTTTTTGCCGGTGAGGTGCTCCAGGCCACGCACATTCGCGATACCGAACGTAAAGGCATCGCTATCATTCACCAGGAGCTGGCGCTGGTGAAGCACCTTACCGTGCTGGAAAATATCTTTCTCGGTGCCGAACTCTCACGCCACGGCGTACTGGATTACGACACCATGACGCTGCGCTGCGAAAAACTGCTGGCTCAGGTGAGCCTGGCTATCTCACCGGATACGCGCGTGGGCGACTTAGGTTTAGGCCAGCAGCAGCTGGTCGAGATCGCCAAGGCGCTGAACAAACAGGTGCGCCTGCTGATCCTCGACGAACCAACCGCCTCACTCACCGAACAGGAAACCGCCGTACTGCTCAATATCATCCGCGATCTGCAAAACCACGGTATCGCCTGCATCTATATTTCGCACAAGCTCAATGAGGTGAAAGCCATTTCCGACACCATCTGCGTCATCCGCGACGGGCAGCACATCGGCACGCGTGAAGCAGAAGGCATGAGCGAGGATGACATCATCACCATGATGGTGGGTCGCGAACTCACCGCGCTGTATCCCAACGAACCGCACACCATCGGCGAAGAGCTCCTGCGCGTGGAAAACCTGACGGCGTGGCATCCCGTTAACCGCCATATCAAGCGCGTGGATAACCTCTCCTTCTCGCTGCACCGCGGCGAAATTCTCGGCATTGCGGGTTTAGTGGGTGCGGGAAGAACCGAGGCCGTGCAGTGTCTCTTTGGCGTCTGGCCGGGGCGCTGGGAAGGCAAAATTTATATCGACGGTCAGCCGGTAAAAATCGACAACTGCCAGCAGGCTATTGCTAAGGGCATTGCCATGGTGCCAGAAGATCGCAAAAAAGACGGCATCGTGCCGGTAATGGCGGTGGGAAAAAATATCACGCTGGCGGCGCTCAGCCAGTTTTCCGGCGCGCTGAGCAGCCTGGATGATGCCGCAGAACAGCAGTGTATTCTCCAGTCGCTTGCCCGGCTTAAGGTGAAAACCTCCTCGCCGGAGCTGGCGATAGGACGCCTGAGCGGCGGCAACCAGCAGAAAGCGATTCTGGCGCGCTGCCTGCTGCTTAATCCGCGCATTTTAATTCTGGACGAACCCACCCGCGGGATCGATATCGGCGCGAAGTATGAAATCTACAAGCTGATCAACCAGCTTGTGCAGCAAGGGATTGCCGTCATTGTTATCTCGTCCGAATTGCCTGAAGTGCTGGGGCTGAGCGACCGCGTGCTGGTCATGCATGAAGGGAAACTCAAAGCCAACCTGAACAACCAGAACCTGACGCAAGAGCAGGTGATGGAAGCTGCCTTAAGGAGCGAACGCCATGTCGAAAAGCAACCCGTCTGATATCAAAGTCGCTGTTCCGACGCCCGGTGCGTTCGCAGGACTTAAATCGCTGAATCTGCAAGTTTTTGTAATGATTGCCGCCATTATCGTGATCATGTTGTTCTTTACCTGGATGACCGATGGCTCCTATTTGAGCGCACGTAACGTCTCTAACCTGCTGCGTCAGACCGCCATCACCGGGATCCTGGCGGTGGGGATGGTCTTTGTGATTATCTCAGCGGAAATTGACCTGTCGGTAGGGTCGATGATGGGTCTGCTCGGCGGCGTGGCGGCAATTTTTGACGTCTGGCTCGGCTGGCCGCTGCCGCTGACGATTGCGGTCACGCTGGTGCTGGGTCTGCTGCTGGGGGCGTGGAATGGCTGGTGGGTGGCCTACCGTAAGGTCCCGTCGTTTATCGTCACCTTAGCGGGGATGCTGGCCTTCCGCGGCATTCTGATTGGGATCACCAACGGCACCACCGTCTCCCCGACCAGCGCCTCGATGTCCCAGATTGGCCAAAGCTACCTCTCTGATGGCGTCGGTTTTACGATCGGCGTGATTGGGCTGATGGCGTTTGTCGTGTGGCAATGGCGAGGACGCATGCGTCGCCAGGCGCTGGGGCTGGCCTCGCCTGCCTCAACCTCGGTTGTCGGCCGTCAGGCGCTTACTGCGGTGATTGTGCTGGGGGCCATCTGGCTGTTAAACGATTATCGCGGTGTCCCAACGCCCGTTCTGCTGCTGGCGCTGTTGCTGTTAGGTGGGATGTTTATGGCCACACGTACCGCATTCGGTCGCCGTATTTATGCCATCGGCGGCAATCTGGAAGCCGCGCGTTTATCTGGTATCAACGTAGAACGCACCAAACTCGCCGTCTTTGCCATCAACGGCCTGATGGTAGCCATCGCGGGGCTGATCCTCAGTTCGCGACTGGGGGCGGGCTCCCCGTCTGCGGGTAACATTGCCGAGCTGGACGCCATCGCCGCCTGCGTGATTGGCGGGACCAGCCTCGCCGGGGGCATTGGCAGCGTGGCGGGGGCGGTGATGGGCGCATTTATTATGGCTTCGCTGGATAACGGGATGAGTATGATGGACGTGCCGACGTTTTGGCAGTATATCGTCAAGGGTGCCATTCTTTTGCTGGCAGTCTGGATGGACTCTGCCACCAAGCGGCGCGCCTGATAACACTATCGTGACTAATTTGGGAAATGAGCCATGTTTGAAAAGCGTCACCGCATTACGTTGTTATTCAATGCCAACAAAGCCTATGACCGGCAGGTGGTTGAAGGGGTTGGCGAATATTTGCAGGCGTCGCAATCCGAATGGGATATTTTCATCGAAGAAGATTTTCGTACCCGTCTGGAGAACATCAAAGACTGGCTGGGAGACGGGGTCATCGCTGACTTTGACGACCCCGTGATTGAACAGTTGCTGAGTGGCGTCGACGTGCCTATCGTGGGCGTTGGCGGCTCTTACCATACACCGGAACATTACCCCCCCGTTCACTACATCGCCACGGATAACCATGCTCTGGTCGAGACCGCCTTCCTCCATTTAAAGGAGAAAGGCGTACATCGTTTTGCGTTTTACGGATTGCCCGCCACCAGCGGAAAGCGCTGGGCGATGGAGCGTGAATATGCCTTCTGCCAGCTGGTTGCCCAGGAGAAGTATCGCGGCGTCGTTTATCAGGGGCTGGAAACCGCGCCAGAAAACTGGCAGCACGCACAAAATCGCCTGGCTGACTGGCTGCAAACTCTGCCACCCCAGACAGGGATTATCGCCGTGACGGACGCCCGCGCCCGCCACGTATTACAGGTGTGCGAACATTTGCATATTCCGGTGCCTGAAAAGCTGTGCGTGATTGGTATTGATAACGAAGAGCTTACGCGCTATCTGTCGCGCGTGGCGCTCTCATCCGTGGCTCAGGGTACCCGTCAGATGGGCTATCAGGCCGCAAAGCTGCTGCACAGACTGTTAGCCAACGAATCCCTGCCGCTCCAGCGTCTGCTGGTTCCGCCCGTTCGCGTGGTCGAGCGTCGCTCAACTGACTACCGCTCCTTAAACGATCCGGCCGTGATTCAGGCGATGCACTACATTCGCAATCATGCCTGCAAAGGGATTAAGGTCGATCAGGTGCTCGATTCGGTCGGCATTTCACGTTCGAATCTGGAGAAGCGGTTCAAAGAGGAAGTCGGTGAGACGATTCACGCCGTGATCCATGCGGAAAAGCTGGAGAAAGCGCGCAGTCTGCTGATCTCCACCTCGCTGTCGATCAACGAGATTTCACAGATGTGCGGCTATCCGTCGCTTCAGTATTTCTATTCGGTGTTCAGAAAAGAGTATGACACCACGCCGAAGGAGTACCGGGAACGGTACAGTGAAGTCCTGCTCTAGAAAAAAGAACGCCTTCCAGTGGAAGGCGTTTTTCATTACATATGTGCGGCAATCAGACGCTGGTTATCCTGGTACATGGAGAACAGGTAATTGTTATAACGCTGTCCCTGAGTGGAATAACCTTTCAGCTTGTGGATCATCGCCGTAGCCGTTACTTCCTGATCCGCCTTACGCAGCTGAGCGCGTGACTTACGGAACGAGGAGTAGGCCGGGTGGGTGTTCAGGTTCACCACATAGGCATTCACGGAATCTTTCACCGATTCAAACTGTGAATAGCCTTTCACCTTGCCGGGTGCATTAGTACAACGACCTTTTGCGCATTTCATGCCAAACAGATTGTTGTTGTTGCGCGCCAGCTTCGAGGTGCCCCAACCGCTTTCGGCGGCGGCCATTGTCGCGACCATACTGCCTGGAATAATGTCCACACGCTCTAACAGAGTGTTCCACGGCACACGACGCGTGTTCCCGCTCCACTTCACTTTATAGCGTTTGGCGATGTCTTTCAGGCGAGTGCGCTCAGACGGCGACCAGCGGCTATCGTACTGTTTGGAGATCAGCCAGTTACGATCCGCAGTAATCGCGGCATTTTGACTTTTAATGTAAGGCATTACCGTCCGGAGAAACGCTTTTTTCCTTGGTGTCCCGGAAGGGTATTTTCGCAAATCAGGAAGTGAACTACTCTTTGCACTATTGCGAGAATACTCTTGTTTACTGCTAACCTTACTGCTTGTCGTCTTTAAGACGTGGGCTTTCTTACTCGTTGTATCCGCGTGCGTCTTTGCAAGCACCTCACCTGAAAATGCCATGGTGAGTAACATGAGTATCGCGGCCCCATATCGTCGAATGGGAGTCGATATCATTAGGTCTCCTGGTCGGATATAAACATTCCAACACCTTATTTTCTTCAAAAATTTGAGAGCGGAATCTCAAATCATACCAAAAATAGTCCTCAAGAGCACGTATACAAATAGTCCAATTCCGAAACTATGTCATCCGGAACATGCTCATTAAATCACCAGCACTGGAAAAATGTGCGCGATATCGCAGATAACTGCCTAATTTTGCGCGGGATCACTCATCCCTTCGCGTCCTCCTGGCAGAAAGCCTCAGAGGAGGAGTTTTTCCCCTGAGCCGAGTGGCACACTGGTCAAAAATGCCGCGACAGGAAAATGGAATGAAACGCACTGCATTAGCTGTTCTGATGTTACCCGCATTCGCGCATGCCGACTGGTCATCGCCGGGATTTAACGCGTTTAGCGCTGAAGGTACCGGCGTCTTTACCAGCCAGGCAACGCTTGCGAAGGGTACCCGCCCGCTGACGTTGAGTCTTGATAACGCGTGCTGGCAGCCGACAGGTGCCATTAAACTCAACGAGATGCTGTCGCTCAAACCCTGCGAAGGGACCCCACCGCAGTGGCGGTTATTCCGTGACGGCGTTTATCAGATGCGTATTGATACGCGCTCGGGAACGCCGACGCTGATGTTGACGGTACAAAGTGCGGCGCCACAGCCTGTCGCAAACGTTACCCGCCAGTGCCCGAAGTGGGACGGCAAACCGCTCACGATCGATGTCGTTAACACCTTTCCGGAAGGCACGGTGGTGCGTGATTTTTACAGCAAACAGACCGCGACCGTTCAAAACGGCAAAGTAATTCTTCAGCCAGCCGCCAACAGCAATGGTCTGCTACTGCTTGAGCGCGCCGAGACGGACAAACCCGCGCCGTTCAGCTGGCAAAACGCCACCGTCTATTTCGTGCTGACCGATCGCTTCGTGAATGGCGACCCCACCAACGACAACAGCTATGGCCGCCATAAAGACGGTATGCAGGAGATTGGTACTTTCCACGGCGGCGATCTGAAAGGGCTTACCAGCAAACTGGATTACCTTCAGCAGCTGGGCGTGAATGCGCTCTGGATAAGCTCGCCGCTGGAGCAGATCCACGGCTGGGTTGGCGGCGGCACCAAAGGGGATTTCCCCCACTACGCCTATCACGGCTATTACACTCAGGACTGGACGAAACTCGACGCCAACATGGGCAGCGAAGATGATTTACGCCAGCTTGTCGACGACGCGCACAGGCGTGGTATCCGCGTCCTGTTTGACATTGTCATGAACCACGCGGGTTATGCGACGCTTGCAGATATGCAGGAGTATCAGTTTGGCGCGCTCTATTTGCAGGGCGATGAGCTGAAAAAAACCCTCGGCGAGCGCTGGACTGACTGGAAGCCAGGCGCCGGTCAAAGCTGGCACAGCTTCAACGATTACATCAACTTCAGTGACAAAGCCGCATGGGAAAAATGGTGGGGTAAAAAATGGATCCGTACCGATATCGGTGATTATGACAACCCGGGCTTTGACGATCTGACCATGTCGCTGGCCTTCCTGCCGGATCTGAAAACGGAATCTAAGATCCCGTCAGGTTTGCCGAACTTTTATCAACACAAGCCCGACACCAACGCGAAAGTGATGACGAATTTCACGCCGCGAGATTACCTGACCCACTGGCTCAGCCAGTGGGTACGTGACTACGGCATCGACGGCTTCCGGGTCGATACCGCTAAGCACGTTGAGCCTGAAGCCTGGCAGCAACTGAAAAACCAGGCCAGCCAGGCGCTGGCCGCGTGGAAAGCCGCCAACCCGGACAAAAAACTCGACAATGCGCCATTCTGGATGACCGGTGAATCCTGGGGCCACGGCGTGATGCAGAGCGATTATTACCGCCACGGCTTCGATGCGATGATCAACTTTGACTATCAGGAGCAGGCGGCGAAAGCGGTGGACTGTCTGGCCGATATGGATTTGACCTGGCAGCAAATGGCAGAAAAGCTGCAAAGTTTTAATGTGCTGAGCTATCTCTCCTCCCATGATACGCGTCTGTTCCGTGAAGGGGGCCAGCGCGCCGCTGAGTTACTGCTACTGGCACCGGGAAGCGTCCAGATCTATTACGGCGATGAATCAGAGCGTCCATTCGGCCCGACGGGCTCCGATCCGCTACAGGGAACCCGTTCGGATATGAACTGGCAGGACGTCACGGGTAAACAGGCGTTAACTGTCGCCCACTGGCAGCTTCTGGGGCAGTTCCGCGCCCGTCATCCGGCGGTGGGTGAAGGCAAGCAAACAACGCTGTCAATGAAAGAGGGCTACGGCTTTGTGCGCGAGCACAAGGGCGATAAGGTGATGGTGGTGTGGGCGGGTAATCAATAGACCCCCTCACCCTAACCCTCTCCCCAGGGGCTGAGGGATCCCCAGTAATTTGAAAGCAAAAGCTATAACGTTGCCTCAGAATAACTGAGGGCTTTCAGCGATGCCTCGGTCCGGCT
>NZ_CP059487.1:1774673-1823588 GCF_016082135.1 Enterobacter sp. YSU | reverse complement strand
GGTTATGTCGTGACAGAGTAGCAAGGAACATAACGTGAACGGAATGACCACCAGAGCCGTATGTTCCCCCTCACCCCGGCCCTCTCCCTCAAGGGAGAGGGGGCCGTCTGTGCAGGCATTATTTTGTGGGGAACTCTCAGCCTCAGGGGGAGAGGGCCGGGGTGAGGGGCATTCACCAGAACAATTCACCACACAAATACAAACCCGCCACATAAAACAACAAATCCGACCACATCCGCCGATTTGCACCAACACGGTGCTGGCGTTATGGTTACTGCCTTTCATATTAAGCCCGACAGATCACCTGCTATGACGTTTTCACTATTCGGCGACAAATTTACCCGCCATTCAGGCATTACCCGCCTGATGGAGGACCTCAACGACGGGCTGCGCACCCCAGGCGCTATCATGCTTGGTGGCGGAAACCCGGCTCAAATTCCGGAGATGAACACCTACTTCCAGACGCTGCTGGCAGAGATGCTGGAAAACGGTAAAGCAACCGATGCGCTATGTAATTACGACGGCCCTCAGGGTAAAACAGAACTACTGACGCTTCTGGCGGCAATGCTGCGGGAAGCGCTGGGTTGGGATATCGAACCACAGAATATTGCACTGACAAACGGCAGTCAGAGCGCGTTTTTCTACTTATTCAATCTGTTCGCCGGACGCCGCGCCGACGGCACCACGAAAAAAGTGCTGTTCCCGCTGGCACCGGAGTATATCGGCTATGCCGATGCCGGCCTCGAAGAAGACCTGTTTGTTTCCGCACGTCCGAATATCGAGTTGCTGCCAGAGGGCCAGTTCAAATATCACGTCGATTTTGAACATCTGCATATCGGTGAAGAGACGGGCATGATCTGCGTATCACGTCCCACCAACCCGACGGGCAACGTGATCACCGACGACGAGCTGATGAAGCTGGATGCGCTGGCGAATCAGCACGGCATCCCGCTGGTTATCGATAACGCCTATGGCGTACCGTTCCCGGGGATCATCTTCAGCGAAGCGCGTCCGCTATGGAACCCGAATATCATCCTCTGCATGAGCCTCTCCAAGCTGGGCCTGCCGGGCAGCCGCTGCGGCATTATCATTGCTAACGAGAAAATCATCACCGCCATTACCAACATGAACGGCATTATTAGCCTTTCTCCTGGCGGCATCGGCCCGGCGATGATGTGCGAGATGATCAGGCGTAACGACCTGCTGCGCCTGTCGAATGAGGTGATTAAGCCGTTTTACTCTCAGCGCGTTCAGGAAACTATTGCCATCCTTCGCCGCTACTTACCGGAAGAACGCTGCCTGATCCATAAACCGGAAGGGGCAATTTTCCTGTGGCTGTGGTTTAAGGATCTGCCCATTACGACAGAGCTGCTTTATCAGCGTCTGAAAAAACGTGGCGTACTGATGGTGCCAGGGGATTACTTCTTCCCGGGGCTGGATAAGCCGTGGCCGCACACGCACCAGTGCATGCGCATGAACTACGTCCCGGACCCGGAAAAAATCGAAGCGGGTGTGAAAATTCTCGCCGAAGAGATTGAGAACGCCTGGCGCGAGGCCGGTTAATAAAACCTCAGGCCAGATTACGCAGCCGTTCCGCGCGTAATCTGGTGGGGTCTATGCAGCGCAGCGCGTGGGTGGGACAGGCTTCGACGCAGGCGGGACCGCCCTCGCGATGCGCGCACAAATCACATTTCAGCGCCTGAACGCGATCTTCCACGACCCGAACCTGCATTGCCCCGAACGGGCACGCCACCATACAGCTTTTGCAGCCGATACAGCGAGCCTGCTCAACGAGCCAGGCTCCCGCAGCACGGTGAATGGCCCCCGTCGGGCAGACATTCGCGCAGGGCGCATCTTCACACTGGTGGCAGCCCACGGCCGTGGTGAAGGTACCCCCCTTAACCACGCGGATCCGTGACGTAAGCGCTTCTGGCGTGGCGCTGCTTTGATGCGACATCATGCACGCAACCTCACAGGTGCGGCACCCGATACATTTTTCTGGATCCGTCAGAATAAATCGGTTCATCAGTTACGCCTCGCGCACGTTAAACCCCAGTTCTTTCGAGATAGCTTCCGCCGTGTCACGCAGCGGTTTTAGCAAGTTTTTCTCACCCACCTGCTTCATGCGCGACGTCGACAGCGAAATGGAGATGGCATAGGGCACGCGCCCGTGAATATCAAAGACCGGCACGGCGATACATGACACCCCCAGCTCGTTCTCTTCTTTATCCATCGCCATACTGTGATCGCGAATTTCCGCCAGCTCATCATACATCGCGCTCAGTTCGGTGATGGTGTTGCGGGTCAAAGGTTGGATCTGTTCCTGGTGGCTTTCCCAGTAGCTCGCCACGTAATCCTGATGGCCAAACGCCATATAGATTTTGCCCATCGCAGAACAATAGAGCGGCATATGCTGGCCGATATATGCGCGCGTGCGCAGCATACCGGTTGTCGGCTCAAGCTTATAAATCAGGATCGCGTGATCATCTTCACGGCTGGAGAAGTTGACCGTTTCGCCGGTGGCAATGTTCAGCGCCTCGAGGTGCGGCGCCGCCACGTGAATAATATTGAGCGATGAAAGCGCCTTTTGCCCGACGGCGATAAATTTGGTGGTCAGACGATAGCTCCCTGCCGCCGGCGCCGGCGTCACGTACCCGCACGACTGCAACCCCTGCAATAACCGGTGCACGGTGCTTTTATTCAGCCCCGCCAGTTCTGATAAATGCGCAAGCGGACACCCGTTCGGATAGTTACTGAGGATTTCAATCAGCATCAGGCCGCGAAACAAGCTCTGGCTACCTGCTGGCCTCTCTTTTTCTTGCGTCATTTCGCTCTCTTTTATGCTCATCAAATGGCTCCTGTTTATCGCGCCCTGATGGTAGCGCAAAGTGTGGTTTAGTTCACGATCTCAACAGAAAAAACACAACCATTTGATTTTAATCGATTTTGAAAAACGTGAATGTCGTTGATCTGACAAAATTTGATCGTTATATTTGAAATCAGATTTCGTATAGTGAAATTTAGCGATAAAAAAGCACTCGCACTTGCCCCTAAAAAAACAGGAGAACAGGGATGAAAGTGACCTTCGAAGAGTTGAAAGCGGCGTTCAATCGGGTTCTGCTCGATCGCGGTGTAAAAGCGGATACCGCAGACGCCTGCGCCGAGATGTTCGCCCGCACCACGGAGTCCGGCGTTTATTCACACGGCGTCAACCGCTTCCCGCGATTTATTCAGCAGCTTGACGCAGGCGACATCATCCCTGACGCCCAGCCGAAACGCGTAACGACATTAGGCGCCATCGAACAGTGGGATGCCCAGCGTTCCATCGGCAACCTGACGGCGAAGAAGATGATGGACCGTGCTACCGAGCTGGCGTCCGATCACGGGATCGGCCTGGTGGCGCTGCGTAACGCTAACCACTGGATGCGCGGCGGCAGCTACGGCTGGCAGGCGGCGGAGAAAGGCTATATCGGCATCTGCTGGACCAACTCTATTGCCGTGATGCCCGCGTGGGGATCAAAAGAATGCTGCATCGGCACAAACCCGCTGATCGTCGCTATCCCGTCGAATCCAATCACCATGGTCGATATGTCGATGTCGATGTTCTCCTACGGCATGCTGGAGGTGAATCGCCTGGCCGGACGCGAATTACCGGTCGACGGCGGCTTTGACGATGAAGGCAATCTGACCAGAGAGCCGGGCGTGATTGAGAAAAACCGTCGCATTCTGCCCATGGGCTACTGGAAAGGTTCCGGCTTGTCGATTGTGCTCGACATGATCGCCACCCTGCTCTCTGACGGCGCGTCCGTCGCGGAAGTGACCCAGGACAACAGCGACGAATACGGCGTATCGCAGATCTTTATCGCCATCGAAGTGGATCGCCTGCTCGACGGTCCAACCCGCGATGCCAAACTACAGCGCATCATGGACTTCATCACCACCGCAGAACGCGCTGATGAAAATGTCGCCGTCCGTCTGCCAGGTCATGAGTTCACACGCCTGCTGGAGGAGAATCGCCGCAACGGCATCACGGTTGACGACAGCGTGTGGGCGAAAATCCAGTCTCTGTAAGGAGTGGGTCATGATATTCGGACATATTGCACAGCCAAATCCATGTCGCCTGCCGCTGGCGATAGAAAAGGCGCTTAATTTTCTGCGTACCACGGATTTCACCACCCTGGCGCCGGGCGTGATCGAAATTGAAGGCCGCAACATTTTTGCCCAGGTTCTCGACCTCACCACAAAGGAACAGCACGAGAACCGCCCTGAAGTACATCGCCGCTATCTGGATATCCAGTTTCTGGCCTGGGGCGAAGAAAAAATCGGTATTGCTATTGATACCGGGAATAACAAAATCAGCGAATCATTGCTGGGGCAACGGGATATTATTTTTTATCACGACAGCGAACATGAGTCATTTATCGAAATGATACCAGGCAGTTACGCCATATTTTTCCCGCAGGATGTTCACCGTCCTGCCTGTATTAAAAACAAGGGATCCGCAATTCGTAAAATTGTGGTGAAAGTGGCCATCAGCGAATTAGATTAATTTTCTGATAAATACAGGAATGCGAAATGACCAACACCGGTTTTATTATTGGTGCGTACCCCTGTGCACCCTCATTTCACCAGAAAGGGGAGCAGGAAGAATACGCCTTCTGGCGGGAACTTTCCGACACGCCAAATATTCGCGGGCTGGAACAACCTTGCCTTGAAAATCTCCATCCGTTTGGTGATGAATGGCTGTTTCGTCATACGCCGGGCGACTGGCAGATCGTTGTCACAGCCGTTATGGAAACCATGCGCCGCCGCGGCAGCAACGGCGCGTTTGGCCTGGCGTCCGCGGACGAAGAACAGCGTAAAGCGTGCATTGAATATTACCGCCATCTGCATCAAAAGATTGATGCCGTTAACACCCGCTTTCCCGGGAAAGTGATCGCTCTGGAAATGCAGGCCGCACCGCAGGCGGGTAATGATTCTGTCGAGCAAGCGACAGAATCATTCTCCCGCTCGGTACGGGAAATCGCGAGCTGGGACTGGGGCTGCGATCTGGTGCTGGAACACTGTGATGCGATGAATGGCCCGGCGCCGCGTAAAGGGTTCTTGCCCTTAGAGCAGGTGCTGGAGGTAGTGAAAGAGACCGATATCAGCGTCTGTATCAACTGGGCACGTTCGGCGATCGAAGGTCGCAACACCGCCCTTCCGCTGGAACATGTTCAGGCGGCACTCGCTGCCGGGAAGCTGGGGGCGCTGATGTTTTCGGGCACGACCCCTCACGGTGAGTATGGAGAATGGCAGGATCTGCACGCGCCGTTTTCTTCGTTCTGCGCCGACAGTCTCATGTCCACTGAACATGTAAAAACGCTGTTTACTGCGGCGAGCGCCGCAACATTGAAATTCTCCGGTATTAAATTACTGGAAATAAATGCTAATGCTGACGTCAGCCATCGCATCGCTATTTTGCGCGACGGCATTAGCGCTATGAATAAAGCGTCACAATAAAAATAAAGAATACATTTTCCGGTTACCTTCACTGAGATATTAACTATGAATATTTCTTCTAATGCTCTACACGCGGACATTCCGCGCCAGCGCTGGCTAAGGATCATTCCCCCTATTCTTATCGCCTGCATTATTTCCTATATGGACCGCGTAAATATAGCTTTTGCGATGCCCGGCGGTATGGATGAAGAGCTGGGCATTTCCGCCACGATGGCGGGCCTGGCGGGGGGGATCTTTTTTATCGGCTATTTGTTCCTGCAAGTTCCCGGCGGCAAAATCGCCGTGCACGGCAGCGGTAAGAAGTTTATCGGCTGGTCGCTGGTTGCCTGGGCGGTGATCTCGGTTCTGACCGGGCTTGTGACCAACCAGTATCAGCTGCTGGTACTGCGCTTCTTACTCGGCGTGGCGGAAGGTGGGATGCTGCCCGTTGTGCTCACGATGATCAGTAACTGGTTCCCGGATGCCGAGCGCGGCCGCGCCAACGCGATTGTGATCATGTTCGTGCCCATCGCCGGGATCATCACCGCCCCGCTGTCGGGCTGGATTATTACCGCTCTCGACTGGCGCTGGCTGTTCATTATTGAAGGTCTGATGTCCGTTGTTGTGCTGGTGCTGTGGGCGTTCACCGTCTACGACCGGCCGCAGGAAGCACGCTGGATCTCTGAGGCCGAGAAAAACTACCTGGTACAAACCCTGGCGGCAGAGCAGCAGGCCATTGCGGGTAAAGAGGTGAAAAACGCCTCGCTCAGCGCGGTGCTGTCTGACAAAACCATGTGGCAGCTGATCGCCCTCAACTTCTTCTACCAGACTGGCATTTACGGTTACACCCTCTGGCTGCCCACCATTCTGAAAGAACTGACACACACCAGCATCGGCCAGGTGGGAATGCTCGCCATTCTGCCTTACATCGGCGCCATTGCTGGCATGTTCCTGTTCTCTACGCTCTCTGACCGCACCGGCAAGCGCAAGCTGTTTGTCTCCCTGCCATTGATTGGCTTTGCGCTCTGCATGTTCCTCTCCGTGGCGCTGAAAGAGCACACCTGGCTGGCCTATGCCGCGCTGGTGGGCTGTGGCTTCTTCCTGCAATCCGCAGCGGGGGTGTTCTGGACCATACCGGCGCGTCTGTTCAGCGCTGAGATGGCGGGTGGCGCTCGCGGCGTGATTAATGCCCTGGGCAACCTCGGCGGGTTCTGCGGTCCTTATGCGGTAGGGGTACTGATCACCCTGTACAGCAAAGACGCAGGCGTTTACTGCCTGGCAGTTTCGCTGGCGCTGGCATCGCTGCTGGCCCTGCTGTTACCGGCGAAATGCGATGCCGGAGCAGAGCCTAATCCCACGGTAACTCCACATAAACGTGCGGTCTGAGGCCCTCATCTGACCCACTAAACCAAACCGTAGGCCGGGTAAGCGAAGCGCCACCCGGCAATTAAGCGAGAAGAAGATGAGTGAAAAAGAGCCCTTCTGGCTGGGTATCGATTGTGGCGGTACTTATCTGAAAGCCGGTTTATACAACAGCCAGGGCAAAGAAGTCTGTATTGAACGCCGCTCAGTGGCCACGCTCAGCCCCCGCGCCGGCTACGCCGAGCGGGATATGCACCAGCTCTGGCAGCACTGCCACAAAACCGTCGCCCTGCTGCTCAAAAATTCAGGCGCTGACGGCGGTCAGATCAAAGGCGTTGGCATTTCAGCCCAGGGCAAGGGGCTGTTTCTGCTCGATAAACAGGATCGCCCCCTGGGTAACGCCATTCTTTCCTCCGATCGCCGTGCGCAGGAGATCGTGCAACGCTGGCAGCAGGACGGTATACCCGAAAAGCTCTATCCGCATACTCGCCAGACGCTGTGGACGGGGCATCCGGCCTCACTCCTGCGCTGGGTTAAAGAGAACGAGCCGCAGCGGTATCAGCAAATTGGCAGCGTGATGATGGCGCACGATTACCTGCGCTGGTGTCTGACCGGGGTCAAAGGCTGCGAAGAGAGCAACATCTCGGAATCCAATCTCTACAACATGAATACCGGGCAGTACGATCCGCAGCTCACGCGCTGGCTCGGCATCAGCGACATTGACGGTGCCCTGCCGCCTATTATCGGTTCAGCAGAAATTTGCGGGGAAATCACCGCTCAGGCAGCCGCACTGACCGGTCTCACGGCGGGTACTCCCGTCGTTGGTGGACTGTTTGATGTGGTTTCCACCGCGATCTGCGCCGGGCTGCATGACGAACATACGCTGAATGCCGTAATGGGGACCTGGGCCGTAACCAGTGGGATTGCCCACGGCATCCGCGACAACGAGCCTTTCCCCTACGTCTATGGCCGCTACGTCCATCCGCAGCAGTTCATCGTTCATGAAGCCAGCCCCACGTCGTCCGGCAACCTGGAATGGCTGACGGCCCAATGGGGCGATATGTCATTCGATGAGATTAACCACGCCGTGGCCAGCCTGCCAAAAGCTGAAAGCGATGTGTTCTTCCTGCCTTTCCTCTACGGCAGCAACGCCGGGCTGGAGATGACCAGCGGCTTCTATGGCTTGCAGGCGCTGCATACCCGCGCGCACCTCCTCCAGGCGGTTTATGAAGGGGTGGTATTCAGCCACATGACCCACCTCAACCGTATGCTCGAACGCTTTCCCCACGTGCAGGCCCTGCGCGTGACGGGCGGCCCAACCCATTCGGACGTGTGGATGCAGATGCTCGCGGACGTCAGCGGCCTGGCGATTGAACTCCCGCAGGTGGAAGAGACCGGCTGTTCCGGTGCGGCGCTGGCCGCGCTCGTCGGTACAGGCCTTTATCCCGATTTTTACGCCGCTCAGCGCGCCCTCAGGCATGACATCCGGATGATTGAACCTGACATGCGTGCCCATGCCGCCTACCAGCGCAAATATCACCGTTACCAGCTACTGATTTCAGCATTACAGGGCTATCACGCCCGTGTTAAGGAGTACGACCTATGAGCCGACCATTATTGCAGCTGGCGCTCGACCACACCTCGCTTCAGGCCGCGCAGCGCGATGTCGCGACGCTTTCCGATCACGTCGACATCGTCGAAGCCGGCACCATTCTATGCCTGACCGAAGGGCTAAACGCCGTTCGCGCCCTGCGTGCGCAGTGTCCGGATAAAATTATCGTGGCGGACTGGAAAGTCGCCGATGCCGGAGAAACGCTGGCTGAGCAGGCGTTTGGCGCAGGCGCAAACTGGATGACCATCATCTGTGCCGCCCCGCTGGCCACCGTTGAACGTGGCCACGAGGTCGCACTGCGCGGCGGCGGCGAGATCCAGATGGAGCTGTTTGGCAACTGGACGCTGGACGACGCACGCGCGTGGCATCGCATCGGGGTGAAGCAGGCGATTTACCACCGCGGGCGCGACGCACAGGCCAGCGGCCAGCAGTGGGGTGAGGCGGATCTCAGCAAAATGAAGGCGCTGTCCGATATCGGTTTGCAGCTTTCTATAACTGGCGGTATCACCCCCGCTGACCTGTCGCTGTTTAAGCAGATCAACGTCAAAGCCTTCATTGCCGGGCGCGCGCTGGCAGGCGCCGATAATCCGCCGCAGGTGGCACAGGCATTCCATTCGCAAATCCGCGACATCTGGGGAGAGTAACCATGCGTCAGCATCCGTTAGGCATTTACGAAAAAGCGCTGCCAAAAGATCTCTCCTGGCCGGAGCGCCTGGTTCTGGCAAAAAGCTGCGGCTTCGATTTTGTGGAGATGTCGGTGGATGAGACCGACGAGCGTTTATCGCGCCTTGAATGGAGTACCACGCAGCGCGCCTCTCTTGTGGAAGCGATGCTGGAGACCGGCGTGGCCATCCCGTCGATGTGCTTGTCTGCCCATCGTCGCTTCCCGTTTGGCAGCCGCGATGAAATCGTGCGCGAACGCGCCCGCGAGATCATGACCAAAGCCATCCGGCTGGCCCGTGATTTGGGTATTCGCACCATCCAGCTTGCGGGTTATGACGTGTACTACGAGGAGCACGACGAGGGCACGCAACAGCGCTTTGCCGAAGGGCTGGCGTGGGCCGTAGAGCAGGCTGCCGCCGCGCAGGTAATGCTGGCGGTAGAGATCATGGACACTGCGTTTATGAACTCCATCAGCAAGTGGAAAAAGTGGGACGACATGCTCGCCTCGCCGTGGTTCAGCGTTTACCCGGACGTCGGCAACCTGAGCGCGTGGGGCAACGACGTCACCGCCGAGCTGACGCTGGGCATTGACCGCATCGCCGCTATCCACCTGAAAGATACCCGGCCCGTTACCGAGCAAAGCCCCGGACAGTTCCGCGACGTGCCGTTTGGCGAGGGCTGCGTCGATTTCGTTGGCGTGTTTAACACGCTGAATCAACTTAATTATCGCGGCGCATTTCTGATTGAAATGTGGACCGAGAAAGCCAAAGAGCCGGTGCTGGAGATCATCCAGGCGCGCCGCTGGATTGAAGCCCGAATGCAGGAAGGAGGCATGACATGTTAGAACAACTCAAAGCCGAGGTGCTGGCGGCAAATCTCGCCCTGCCCGCCCACCAGCTGGTGACGTTCACCTGGGGCAACGTCAGCGCGGTTGACCGTGCCAGCGGCATGATGGTGATCAAACCATCCGGCGTGGAGTACGACGTGATGACCGCAGAAGATATGGTGGTGGTAAATATCGCCACGGGTAAAGTGGTCGAGGGGAGTAAAAAGCCCTCCTCCGACACCCCGACCCATCTCGCGCTGTATCGTCGTTACCCGGAAATTGGCGGCATTGTGCATACCCATTCCCGCCACGCCACCATCTGGTCGCAGGCGGGGCAAGATTTACCCGCGTGGGGAACGACGCACGCGGACTATTTTTACGGTGCGATCCCCTGCACGCGGCTGATGACCACGGCTGAAATCGCGGGTGAATATGAATACCAGACGGGGGAAGTCATTATCAAAACCTTCGAGGAGCGCGACATAAGCCCGATGCAGGTCCCGGCGGTGCTGGTTCATTCTCACGGCCCGTTTGCCTGGGGCAAAGACGCTGCCGATGCGGTACACAATGCCGTGGTGCTGGAAGAGTGCGCCTATATGGGGCTTTTCTCGCGCCAGCTTGCACCTCAGCTTCCGGTTATCCAGCAGGAATTGCTGGATAAGCATTATCTGCGCAAGCATGGCGCAAATGCCTATTACGGCCAGTGATCATCCGGAATTAATATGCTCTTTACAGTACCGCCGTTTCCAGACGGCGGGCGTTAACCCGGTATGTTTTGAGAATATTTGCCGGAAATAACCCACGTCATTAAAACCGCACCGGGCGGCCACTTCAGTTAATGAGGCCGCATCGTTCAGCAGCAGTTTTTCAGCGGCCCTGACGCGCTGGCGGTGAATTGCCTCCGTCAGGGTTAAATGAAACGTCCGACGAAATACCCTCCCTAGGTAATCTGCGTTGCAGTGCAGTTCTTTTGCCAGCTGCGAAGTGGACAGGGGCAGTCCACGCTGACGTTACCGATGCCGGTCCGCCGTGTGTACGGCAACCCGCAGGTGCGCCAGCAGGCGAGGAAAGTCGCATTGCAGCGTGGACCGCTGGTTTACTGCCTGGAAGAAGCCGATAACGGCGCAAATCTGCATAACCTTTCTTTGCCCCAGGACAGCGCGTTTCGGGTCTTCGAAGGCAAAGGCATTTTCGCGCACAAGATGCTGATACAGGCGGAAGAGATCGGGTGTCAGGCGAAGGACACTGATGCCCTGTGGCAGTACGACCACTCGCCGGTAGAACGTCAGCCCCGGACCCTGACCTTTATTCCGTGGTTTAGCTGGGCAAACCGGGGAGAAGGGGAAATGCGGATATGGATGGATGAGGGCATAATTTAAAAAAATAATACATCGTTATATATATAGTATACTCAATAAGCTCGGCGTTGTCGGGTTTATTTTCTTTGAATGATTTTAATCACTCTGTGATCCAAACCCCGGAAACGTTTTTTTACTGGTGCCACCCACAAGCGCTTATTGAATGACATGCATTTTAATGATATTTCATCAAGGCACACAGCAAAGAAATAAGGATATCCCATGGAATTTACAGAAAGACTAAATGCGTTATCTACTAAAATTAGGCAGCAAATTGAAGTAATTAATACAGAAGAAGCAACCAAAACGGCATTTGTAATGCCTTTTATTCATAATGTTTTAGGTTATGACGTATTTGATCCGTCAGAGGTTACGCCTGAATTTGTTTGTGATATCGGCACAAAAAAAGGTGAAAAAATTGACTATGCGATAATGAAAAATAACGATGTGCAAATACTCATCGAATGTAAAAAAATTGGTGAGCCTTTGCATATAAATCATGCTTCACAACTTTTCAGATACTTTCACGTTACAAATGCAAGGATCTCCATCTTAACGAATGGGCAAATATACAGATTTTATACCGACCTCGATGCTCCTAATAAAATGGATGAGAAACCTTTTTTAGAAGTAGACCTGCTTGATATTGATGAAAACGTTATACCTGAATTAAAAAAACTCACCAAATCTTCTTTTGATCTTGAATCCATCATAAACGCGGCTGGAGAATTAAAATACGTTAGTCAAATCAAGAGAATATTGCATACTCAACTTAACAATCCAGAAGACGATTTCGTTAAGTTTTTTGCTTCGCGAGTATATGACGGAATGCTAACCCAAAAAGTCAGAGAATCTTTTCAAAATCTCACGAAAAAGGCAGCAAGTCAGTACATAAACGATCAAGTTAATGAGAGGCTTAAGTCTGCCATTACAGGTATTACTCCGGCTGTCGTCGAAGCGCCAACGGAAACACAGCAAAGTGAAGATGATGAACAAAAAGATGAGAGTGAAATCATCACGACTTTAGAAGAGTTGGAAGGTTTTCATATTGTTAAAGCAATCACGCGAGCAGTGTTGGAGGCACCTCGCATTACCCATAGAGATACAAAGAGCTATTGCGGCATTCTTGTAGACGACAATAACCGCAAGCCTCTTTGCCGGCTGCATTTTAATCGGACTCAAAAATACATCGGGCTCTTTGATCTCGAAAAAAATGAAACACGGCACCCAATTTCTACAGTTGATGATATTTATTCCTTTGCAGATATCCTGAAAGCAACTGCTGCTCTTTACATCTAATCTTCACCGAGGCAGCACGCGACGTGCTGCCTCGGCCAGAAATGCGCTTCGATTGCCGAATTGAGGATGCTCGCTGACAAAGGAATCAATCTTCACCAGCAAACGTCGAGGCATCGTGATGTTGATGCGTTCGGCTCTGCCGTCGAATTGCTTCATATTAATATCCACCAGCAACCATTGCCCGCCTGTGAAGTCGTCAGGTTGATTTTCAAGGTGCACTTCGACACTACCCGGGAGAGGCAATGCTTCATCCATTTCAAACAGCGCTTCGAAGTGCGCCGTGAGCGCATCACGTGCATCCTGAAAAGCGTCATCAAGTGAATCCCCCGCAAAAAAACATCCCGGAACGTCGGGGAAGAAACCGCTGGCGCTACCGTCGGAATCAGAATGAATGTAAGCCGGATAAAACATAACTACTCCTGATATCAGTGTTTAATGCCCGCCTGTCGCCAGATCTGTGCGAGAGTGCCCGGTTTAATGTCCTTTTTAGGATGCGGAACGGTTACCAACCCTTTTTGCACTGGATGGCGAAACTGATGATGGCTTCCCTTCGTTCTTACACATTTCCAGCCATGGCTAACCAGAACAGCAATGATATCCGCACTTTTCACATCCCAACCCTTCCCTGATTATACACATGATACACACCACCACTACTGGATTGAATGACATTAGCGCATTAAAAAAGGCAGTGCAGCCAGGCTTTGTCGAAACAGGAAGAGGCGTCGAGAAAAGAAGAAGGAGGCATGTCATGTTGCAGATAAAAATGCGGACACTCTCGTAGGCCGGGTAAGGCGAAGCCACCACCCGGCTTTAACCCGGCTCAGGTCACCCTACCCGGGACGACCTGAGCCCGGAGATTAAAACAGCCCCAGCGGTTTATCGGAGTAGCTGACTAACAGACATTTCGTTTGCTGGTAGTGCTCCAGCATCATCTTATGGGTTTCACGCCCGATGCCCGACTGCTTGTAGCCGCCAAACGCCGCATGAGCCGGATAGGCGTGATAGCAGTTTGTCCATACGCGTCCGGCCTGAATGCCGCGGCCCATTTTATAGGCCAGATTACCGTTACGACTCCAGACGCCCGCCCCCAGGCCATACTGCGTGTCGTTGGCGAGCTCCAGCGCCTCGTCCATGGTTTTAAACGTGGTGACGGCCAGCACCGGTCCAAAAATTTCCTCCTGGAAAACGCGCATGTTGTTCTTACCGAACAGGATGGTCGGCTCAAGGTAGTAACCCTCCTGCAAATCGCCGCCCAGCACCTTACGACGACCGCCGGTCAACACATCGGCCCCCTCTTTTTTACCGATATCAATATAGTTGAGGATGGTTTCCAGCTGGCCATGCGATACCTGCGCTCCCATCTGGGTGACGTTATCCAGCGGATTACCGCTGCGAATCGACTCCACGCGCCGGATCGCCCGCTCCATAAAGCGCTCATAAATGGATTCCTGCACCAGCGCGCGGCTCGGACAGGTGCAGACTTCACCCTGGTTGAACGCGAACAGCGCAAACCCTTCCAGCGCTTTGTCGAAGAAGGCGTCCTCTTCATCCATCACGTCGGCAAAGAAGATGTTCGGCGATTTCCCGCCCAGCTCCAGGGTGACCGGAATGATGTTCTGGGTCGCGTACTGCATGATCTGCTGACCCACTTCCGTTGAGCCGGTAAACGCCACTTTAGCAATACGCTTTGAAGTAGCCAGATATTCGCCGATCTCTCCCCCGGCCCCGTTGACCACGTTAATGACCCCCGGCGGCAACAGGTCGCCAATCACCTCCATCAGCAGCAGTACCGAAAGCGGCGTTAGGCGTGCAGGTTTCAGCACCACGCAGTTACCCGCCGCCAGCGCGGGCGCCATTTTCCAGCTCGCCATCAGCAGCGGGAAGTTCCACGGAATAATTTGCCCCACCACGCCGAGCGGCTCGTGGAAGTGATACGCCACGGTATCTTTGTCAACTTCACTTATTCCCCCCTCCTGGGCACGAATGCAGGACGCAAAATAGCGGAAATGGTCAATCGCCAGCGGCACGTCCGCCGCCATGGTTTCCCGGATCGGCTTGCCGTTGTCCCACGTTTCCGCGGTCGCCAGCAGCTCCAGATTCTGCTCCATCCGATCGGCGATTTTGAACAAAATGGCCGCTCTGTCCTGAACGGACGTTTGTCCCCACTTATCTTTCGCCTTATGCGCCGCATCCAGCGCTAAATCGATATCCCGCTTGCCCGAACTGGCAATTTCACACAGCGGCTGGCCGGTAACGGGCGTCAGGTTGGAATAGTATTCACCGTCGACGGGCGCCACCCAGTCGCCGCCGATAAAGTTGTCATAGCGGGGCTTCAGCTTAAGAGGAAAACCATACTCGCCTGGCTGGATACGCGATGAGGGAGGATTGTTTGTCATGACCGTCTCCTTGCAGTAGGTGTACAACAAGGGTAGTTCCGGCTGGTGATTTTCTCGCCAGTCGGTAACGGGTTTACGAGCCGTATCACGGATTACCGTACTTTACGTTTCGTTTCTGCCGCCGGAGCCATACTTAATAGCTCAGGGGCTCATGAGGAACAATGCAATGCAGCTATTTATCGGCTTTGACGTGGGCGGAACCCACATCAAACACGGCGTGATCAACGAAAACGGCGAAGAACTGACATCCGATGAATATGATACGCCTGACGATGAAAGCACCTTCAAACAGAAGTGGAAAGCGGTGGTGGATAAGTACCGCCAGGAGCATGAGATCGTCGGCATCGGCGTGAGTTTTCCGGGCCACATCAATCATCATACCGGCGAAGCGGCCAAGGCCGGGGCGCTGGATTACCTTGACGGTGAAAACCTGTGCGAGCTTTTCGCACAGCTGACCGATCTCCCCGTAACAACCGAAAATGACGCCAACTGCGCGGCGCTGGGCGAACGCTGGCAGGGCGCCGGCAAGGACTATGAGCATTTTGTCTGCATCACCATCGGCACCGGCATCGGCGGCGGTATCGTCATGGAGGGCGATCTCTACCGTGGGTCGCACTACCGGGCGGGTGAGTTTGGCGTGCTGCCCGTTGGCAACAACGGCGAGCCGATGCACGAAGTGGCGTCCGCCAGCGGCCTGATGAAAGCCTGCCGCCGTGCGCTGGCCGTGTCGGAAGATGAGATGCCTGATGGTGAGGAGCTGTTTAGACGCATGGACAGCGACGTGCATCTGCGTGAGGCCATAGAAGAGTGGGCGCATTTCCTCTCGCGGGGCATCTACAGCGTGATCTCCATGTTTGATCCGCAGGCGGTGCTGATTGGCGGCGGCATTAGCGAGCAGGAGAAAATCTATCTCCTGCTGGATAAATACCTACAGCGATTCGAGGAGTGGGAAGCGCTCCGGGTGCCCATCCTTCCCTGCGAGCTGGGTAACCAGGCGGGAAGGCTGGGCGCGGTCTGGCTGGCTAAGCAGAAGCAGGCGCGCAGCGCTTAACGCTTAGGGAAATAACTGCGCGTCGCGTAGCACATGGTCATTGCCACGACGACGCGTAAACCCGATGCGGTTGAAATACTCCAGGATCTGAATCGCCAGTTTGCGTCCTACGTTCAGCCGATCGCGGAAGTCTGCGGCGCAGGTTGATCCGCGCGCCTGATCCAGCTCCCGGATCAGGTTCGCAAATGCCACGATCCGATCGTTGCGGTAATAACGATCTTTCACGATCGCCACAATCATCCCCTGCTGCGCCGCATGGCGCAGTACCTGACGCATCAGCTGCTCATCGGTATTGGTTTCACGCGCCAGATCGCGCACCCACCACGGTTCATCGCCAAACAGCGCCGCCACTTTTTGCCAGACCGCGTCCTGCTCAGCGGTAAAACCGGCCTTGTGCGCCGGCAGGTGCAGCCAGCCGTGATGACTTGCAATCACGCCGCTTTCACGCATGTTTTCAATCAGCAACAGCACCAGCGCGTCGTCTTCCATGGGCAACGCCATGCGCCGCAGACGTTCACGACCCGGACCGGGCTCATCCTGATGCTGTTCATGGTAGGTCGCCAGCGTGCTCAGCACTTTGCGCTGCCAGCGCGCCGCCACCGGCGCGTTCAGCAGGCTGTTGCCGGCCTGAATAAAACCTGGCTCCTGCGTCAGAAGACGCAATCCTTCGCCGCTGAGCTGGCGCGCCCAGGCGAACGCCGCCAGATCCACCGCACCCCGCTCAAGGTGGATATCTAACGCAGACTTATCATCGCGGGCCTGGGCCAGTGCGGCCAGCCACTGTAAATACTCGGGCTTACGCTTGCCGCGACGGGGCGGATCCAGCATGACCACGCGCGCGCCCGCCAGCGTTTCCCGCGCCGAAATATCGCGCAGAACCAGGCGGTCGTTATCCGCCAGCCAGAGCGGGGAGTCGAACACCAGTTCGGCGAGATCGTTTTCCAGCAGCGACACGCGTCCGGTGATGTGGCTGGCCGCGTGGTGGATATGCAGCGGCTGCCACTGGGTCAGCGGGGTATGGGTCTGGAGAGAAACGATGATCCGTTCAGAAGGCTCCGGCGGCGCGTCGGCCAGCAGCCAGTCGCCGCGGTTAAGCTGGTCTTTTTCGGCATCACCGGCAATATTCAGCGCGATACGCTGCCCGGCGTGGGCCTGTTCCACCGGCTGGTTTTGCGCGTGAAGCCCGCGCACGCGCATCGGTTTGTTCACGCCCGTCAGCCACAGGGTATCGCCCACGTTCACTTCGCCGCTCAGCGCGGTGCCGGTCACCACCAGCCCAGCCCCTTTCACGGTAAATGCCCTGTCGATCGCCAGACGGAAGCGGTGATGGCTGGCATGTTCACGAGACGAGATCTGCTGCAAATGGTCGCGAAGAGCGTCGATACCGCGGCCTTCTGTCGCCACGGTGACAAACAGTGCGGCATCCCTAAAACCGTACTCACTCAGCGCCGCCAGCACCTCTTCACGCACCTCGTCGATACGCGCCTCATCCACACGGTCCGCTTTGGTGAGGGCGACGGTCAACTGCGGGTTTCCCGTCAGCTGGAGGATCGCCAGATGCTCGCGCGTTTGCGCCATCACCCCGTCATCGCACGCGACCACCAGCAGGGCGTGATCGATCCCGCCCACGCCCGCGAGCATATTGGAAAGAAACTTCTCGTGGCCGGGCACGTCGATAAAGCCCAGCACGCGACCGTCGGGCTGCGGCCAGTAGGCGTAACCCAGGTCAATGGTCATGCCGCGCTTTTTCTCTTCCGGCAGGCGATCGGCATTCACGCCCGTAATGGCCTGCAATAACGTGGTTTTGCCGTGGTCAACATGACCGGCGGTGGCAATAATCATTTCAACATCATCTCCAGAAACCGCACTTCATCTTCCAGACAGCGTAAATCCAGCCACATGCGACCCTCACCGATCCGGCCAATCACCGGCGTCGGTAATGCGCGCCAGCGCGCCGACAGCGCCTCAAGCTGGCTTCCGCGTCCGTCGCGCGGGGTGAACGTCAGCGCTTCGCTCGGTAACCTGTCCACCGGCAGCGAGCCGCTGCCAATTTGCGACAGGCAAGGCTCGATACGAACGTCAAACTCAGGGTAATGAGGAGCAACCTGCGGCAGTAGCGCTTCCGCCTGCGCGCGAATGGAGGCCGCATCACGGCTCAGCAAACGCAACGTGGGCAGGCGGTCAGCCAGTTTCTCCGGGTGGAGATAGAGCCGCAGCGTGGCTTCCAGCGCGGCCAGCGTCATTTTATCGGCACGCAGGGCGCGCTTCAGCGGGTGCTGCTGTAGCTGCGCAATCAGCTCGCGCCTGCCGACGATAATCCCCGCCTGCGGCCCGCCCAGCAATTTATCACCGGAGAAACTGACCAGGCTTACGCCCGCGGCAACCATTTCCTGCACCATGGGCTCTTTCGGCAGACCGTACTGGCGCATATCCACCAGCGACCCGCTGCCGAGATCGGCAATCACCGGCACGTTTAGCTCGCGCCCAATGGCGGCCAGTTCGGCCTCTTCCACCGTTTTGGTGAAACCCTCAATGTGATAATTGCTGGTATGCACTTTCATCAGCAGGGCGGTGTTTTCATTCACCGCCGCGCGATAATCTTTTGCATGGGTACGGTTGGTTGTGCCCACTTCATGCAGCGTGCAGCCCGCCTGGCGCATGACGTCCGGAATACGAAACGCCCCGCCGATCTCCACCAGCTCGCCGCGAGAGACGACAACCTCTTTTCCGCTCGCGGTGGCCGCCAGCATTAACAGCACCGCCGCCGCGTTGTTATTCACAATGCAGGCATCTTCCGCGCCGGTGATCTGGCAGAGAAGATCCGCCAGTGCGCGATCGCGATGCCCACGCCCGGCGCCGTCCAGATCGTACTCCAGCGTCACCGGCGAGCGCATGGCACGGGTGACGGCCTCTGTTGCCTCTTCTGCCTGCTGTGCCCGGCCCAGATTGGTGTGCAGAACCGTGCCTGTCAGGTTAATAACCGGGCGCAACGCGCTTTGCCCGTGCTTGCTCAGCCTGCGTTCAACTTCCTGCTCCCACGCCACGCACCAGCCGGGTAGCGCGTTCTCAGCCTGAATATGGCGACGCGCATCGTCCTGAAGCTGGCGTAGCATGTCGACCGTTGCAGTATGGCCAAACTGCTCCAGCACCGCAGTGATGCGCGGGTCACGAAGCAGTCGATCGGTAGCGGGGATCTGGCTGTAGAGGGAATGATGAGTAGTCATGAATGCGCCTGGCGAGTAAATATTTTCCCCCCTCCCGACGGGAGAGGGAGTTAACATGTGGGGGGATTGTACCGCCTCCCGCCAGGAAGTGTTATAACCCGCATCAAGCCTTTGGCGGTTCAGTCCGGGCAAAACTTTCGCGCTGGAAGAGCGTCTCCGCCAGCTTGACCAGCAGCGGACGATCCACGCACCAGCCCGGCGAGACGCGGCGGAAATTGAGGTAGCCAATGGCGCAGGCGATGGCGATCGTCGCCAGATTCAGGCTATCGCTCTGAATTTTCCCGTCGCGGATCAGCTGTTCGCACATATCCAGGCTGCGGCTGATTTTTTCGCGCTGGCGTAGCAGCTCATTTTCTGACTGCTGGGCGGCGGGCCTTGCCTGCTCGCGTACGGACGTCAATGCCGCATCCATAATGCCATCCGCCAGGGCTTCAATTTGCTTCATCACCAGCGCTGCTTTTGGGTCCGCCGGCAGCATGGCTGGCGCAACGCCAAGCAGTTCGATGTACTCCGCAATGATCGGGGAATCAAACCAGTAGTCGCCCTCGTCCGTTACCAGCGCCGGGACTTTCCCCAGCGGGTTGTACTGCGCAACGCCGTTCTCTGCGTTGTAGGGCTGTTCATTCACGAATTCAAATTCAATTCCTTTCTCCAGCAGGAGAATCGAAATCTTACGCACGAAAGGACTGGTATAACTGCCGATGAGTTTCATTGCTTATCCTTAATGCCCATAAAGAGGTCAGTATGGATCAAGCCGTGGAAAAAGGCAGGTGTGCGTATCGCATTCCTGCCATGAGGGGATACGGGAGAAATCTGCATAAAAATATTTTGTGAATCAAATCACAATCTGGAAACAAACAGCCAACTTAACATTGTGATATAAATCACAAAACACCATCCATTTTGGCGTAATTTTGAGCGATGTATTTTTTTCACACACTCGTTATGTGATCGCGATCACTTCATTAATGTCCTCACCCCCTACATTCATGTGATTCAGATCACACAAAATTTCGCTGTCTGGACAGTTGAACGATTCAGTGCCAGATTTCACAGCATCAGAACAGGGCCCGGCTACCTCTGCCGCCGCACATTAACGATAAACCTCGGGCCACAAGCCTAAGCGTAAACATAAGAAGGGGTGTTTTATGTCATCCGATTTCAAGATCAAAGTGCAAAGCTTTGGTCGTTTCCTCAGCAACATGGTGATGCCAAATATCGGCGCGTTTATCGCGTGGGGTATTATCACCGCATTATTTATTCCGACAGGGTGGTTGCCTAACGAAACGCTGGCAAAACTTGTTGGCCCAATGATTACCTATCTCCTGCCACTGCTCATCGGTTATACCGGTGGTCGTCTGGTGGGCGGTGACCGCGGTGGCGTCGTGGGTGCCATCACAACCATGGGGGTGATCGTCGGTGCGGATATGCCGATGTTCCTCGGTGCGATGATTGCCGGTCCTCTGGGCGGCTGGGCGATCAAGAAATTTGACGTCTGGGTTGATGGCAAGATCAAATCCGGCTTCGAAATGCTGGTGAACAACTTCTCTGCGGGCATCATCGGGATGATCCTCGCGATTCTGGCGTTCCTCGGCATTGGCCCGGCGGTTGAAGTGCTGTCCAAGCTGCTGGCCGCGGGCGTTAACTTCATGGTGGCGCACGACATGCTGCCGCTGGCGTCTATCTTCGTTGAACCAGCGAAAATCCTGTTCCTGAACAACGCCATCAACCACGGTATCTTCTCACCGCTGGGTATTCAGCAGTCACACGATCTCGGCAAGTCCATCTTCTTCCTGATTGAAGCGAACCCGGGTCCGGGTATGGGCGTTCTGCTGGCATACATGTTCTTTGGTCGCGGCAGCGCGAAACAGTCTGCTGGCGGCGCGGCGATCATTCACTTCCTGGGCGGTATTCACGAAATTTACTTCCCATATGTGCTGATGAACCCACGTCTGATCCTGGCCGTTATCCTTGGCGGTATGACCGGCGTGTTCACCCTGAGCGTACTGGGCGGTGGTCTGGTGTCTCCTGCTTCTCCAGGCTCTATCCTGGCGGTGCTGGCGATGACCCCGAAAGGCGCCTACTTCGCGAACATCGCGGCGATCTGTGCGGCCATGGCGGTCTCCTTCGTGGCCTCCGCTATCCTGCTGAAAACCAGCAAGGTGAAAGAAGACGACGATATCGAAGCGGCAACCCGTCGTATGCATGACATGAAAGCCGAATCCAAAGGCGCAACGCCGCTGGCGGCGGGTGATGTCTCTAACGACCTGAGCCACGTGCGTAAAATCATCGTGGCCTGTGATGCCGGTATGGGCTCCAGCGCAATGGGTGCGGGCGTACTGCGGAAGAAAGTGCAGGATGCGGGTCTGACCAACATCTCCGTCACCAACAGCGCGATTAACAGCCTGCCGCCGGACGTTGACCTGGTGATCACGCACCGCGATCTGACCGAACGCGCTATGCGTCAGGTACCGCAGGCGCAGCACATTTCCCTGACCAACTTCCTCGACAGCGGCCTGTACGCCAGCCTGACCGAACGCCTGGTGGCGGCGCAGCGCCATGAAGATAACGAAGTGAAAGTGCGTACCAGCCTGCAAGACAGCTTCGACGAGAGCAACGCGCATCTGTTCAAACTGGGCGCTGAAAACATCTTCCTTGGCCGCACGGCGACCAATAAAGAAGAGGCCATTCGCTTCGCCGGTGAGCAGCTGGTGAAAGGCGGCTACGTTCAGCCTGAGTACGTTGAGGCGATGCTGGAACGCGAAAAGCTAACCCCAACCTACCTGGGTGAATCCATCGCGGTTCCGCACGGTACGGTGGAAGCCAAAGACCGCGTGCTGAAAACCGGCGTGGTGTTCTGTCAGTATCCTGATGGCGTGCGCTTCGGTGAAGAAGAGGACGATATCGCCCGTCTGGTGATTGGTATCGCCGCTCGCAACAACGAGCATATCCAGGTGATTACCAGCCTGACCAACGCGCTGGATGACGAAACGGTTATTGAGCGTCTGGCCAACACCACCAGCGTTGAAGAAGTTCTGGCTCTGCTGAACAAATAACAGCGCCTCTTCCCTCTCCCCCCGGGGAGAGGGCTAGGGTGAGGGGAAAACGTTCCTCACCCCAGCCCTCTCGGGTAAAAACATTGATGAAGGTTAACACTATGAAAGCATTACATTTTGGCGCAGGTAATATCGGTCGTGGCTTTATCGGTAAACTGCTGGCAGACGCGGGCATTACCCTGACATTCGCCGATGTGAATCAGGTGGTTCTGGATGCCCTGAATGCCCGTCATAGCTATCAGGTTCACGTGGTGGGTGAAAACGAACAGGTTGAAACGGTCTCTGGCGTCAACGCGGTAAGCAGCATTGGCGACGACGTGATTGACCTCATCGCGAGCGTTGATCTGGTCACCACCGCCGTGGGTCCGGTGGTGCTTGAGCGTATCGCCCCGGCGGTCGCGAAAGGCCTGGCGAAGCGTAAAGCACAGGGCGTTGAAACGCCGCTGAACATCATCGCCTGTGAAAACATGGTGCGCGGCACCACGCAGCTGAAAGGCCACGTTCTTGCGGCCGTCGCCGACGAAGATAAAGCCTGGGTTGAAGCGCACGTGGGTTTTGTGGATTCCGCCGTGGATCGCATCGTTCCGCCGTCAGCATCCGCCACCAACGACCCGCTGGAAGTGACCGTGGAAACCTTCAGCGAGTGGATCGTTGATAAAACCCAGTTTAAGGGCGCGCTGCCGACCATTCCGGGAATGGAATTAACCGATAACCTGATGGCATTTGTCGAACGTAAACTCTTCACGCTGAACACCGGGCATGCTATAACCGCGTACCTCGGAAAATTGGCCGGTCATCAGACGATTCGTGACGCGATCCTCGATGAGAACATCCGTGCGGTGGTCAAAGGGGCAATGGAAGAGAGCGGCGCGGTGCTGATCAAACGCTACGGTTTTGATGCTGATAAACACGCGGCATACATCCAGAAAATCCTCGGTCGTTTTGAAAACCCGTATCTGAAAGATGACGTTGAGCGCGTGGGTCGTCAGCCGCTGCGTAAACTAAGCGCGGGCGACCGCCTGATTAAACCGCTGCTGGGCACGCTGGAATACGGCCTGCCGCACGCTAACCTGGTGAAGGGCATCGCTGCCGCCATGCACTACCGCAGCGAGCAGGACCCGCAGGCGATTGAGCTGGCTCAGCTGATTGATGACAAAGGCGCGCAGGCTGCGCTGGCGCAGATCTCCGGTCTGGATGCCAACAGTGACGTAGTTGCGGAGGCGGTCAGCGCATACAACGCAACCAAATGATGCAGAGTCCGGCGCAGGTTAGCCTGCGCCCGAATAACAGATTGTCAGATATGCAGGCAATAATGGAACAAACCCAGGCCTTTGAAAATCGTGTGCTTGAGCGTCTGAATGCTGGCAAAACCGTACGAAGTTTCCTGATTGCCGCCGTCGAGCTGTTAACCGAGGCGGTGAACATTCTGGTGCTTCAGGTGTTTCGCAAAGACGACTACGCGGTAAAGTATGCTGTAGAACCGTTACTGGACGGAGACGGACCGCTGGGCGATTTATCGGTACGGCTGAAGCTGATTTACGGTCTTGGCGTGCTGAACCGCCAGGAGTATGAAGACGCCGAGCTGTTAATGGCGCTGCGCGAAGAGCTCAATCATGACGGTAATGAGTACACCTTTACCGATGATGAGATACTGGGGCCCTTCGGCGAACTGCACTGCGTATCCGCGCTCCCTCCCGCACCTCAGTTTGATAACAGCGACCCTGAGCTGTACGCGATGCAAAAGCTGCGTTATCAACAGGTTGTGCGCTCCACCATGGTGCTTTCCCTGACTGAGCTGATTTCTAAAATCAGCTTAAAAAAAGCGTTTCAGAAGTAAGCCCGCACACATTGGTGTATCCTTCCCTGTAAATTCCCCGTTTTCAGAGTTATTTGTCATGAAAGAAGTCGAAAAGAACGAAATTAAACGCCTGAGCGACCGTCTGGATCTGATCCGCCATCAGATGGCTGGCCTCTCCCTGGTCGATTCTGCCGAGAAATATGCCGAGCTGGAAAAAGAGTCCGTGAAGCTGGAGGCGGAAATTGAACGCCTGCGCGAAGTGAAAGGCCAGAAGCTGAGTAAAGAAGCGCAGAAGCTGATGAACATGCCGCATCGCCGCGCGATCACCAAAAAAGAGCAGGCCGACATGGGCAAGCTGAAGAAAAGCGTCCGTGGCCTGGTAGTGGTGCACCCGATGACTGAGCTTGGTCGCGAAATGGGCCTGAAAGAGATGACGGGTTTTTGTAAGACCGCGTTCTGATCGTCCTCCCCTGCCGCTGCGGCAGGGGAAACTCAGTTGTAAATCAGGTTAAACGTCGCCATCGCATCCGCTTTTCCCGCCGTCACGTTCTCTTCCGTCTGAAGGTAATGCGCATCAAACCAGAAGGTTTGCGTCTGGTTATCCCCCACTTGCTCAAATGCTGACACCTGTGGGGTGTTCCACGGTACCACCTGCCCCTGAACCGAACCGGTATTGTCACCGTAAAGCAGTTCGATCCCGACACCGCTGGCGCTATCCTCCTGCTTCGTCAACGCCAGCGCCCGATCGTTGCCCGGCGTGGTATCGCCAAAGAAACCCATCTTCACCGCCGTGTTATTTTCGCAGGTCACCGGAATGCTGAAGCGTCCGCCTCCGGCGCGGGAGCCTATGCCATGAAATTCACGCTGGCTCACGCTCCCCATGGGAACAAGAATGCTGCGAGAGCCCACTGAACAGCTGGTACGCCTGACGGTGAAGCTGGCGAGATGGATCTGTACCGGTGTCGCCACGTTGGTGGCGCTGGCTTGATTTTCTCCCGCCTGCAATATCAGCGATCCGACATTTTGCTCCTGGGAATTGGCGTTATCGTCAGGCATGGCGCTGGTCGTTGGAATTTTGTAAAACACCACCCAGAACTGCATTTTATACATTGAGGCGCTGGCAAAGGCGGGGTTTTGCGATGCGTCGCAAATGCGCCTGGACTCATTGCCATTCACCTGACTTGTGCCGTCAATATAGCGTACCGCATCGGCGCCGCAGTACTGCTGTTCCCGGAACCCCAGCGCATAGCCGATGCCGTCGATCTGAGTTTTATAGACGTGACGTGACGCGCCGTCTTCACCAACCACGGTGCCGACGGGGTTATCCACGTCGACAAAGCCGATACTACGCCAGGCATCATTCCCGCCATCACAGCTGTAGAAATCCGCCCCGGTAGACTGTATCGGCGCAGATATCGGCGTCCAGTCCGCCGTGCCGGGCGCATACCCTATGGCGTAGGGCACCTGAACGACCCACTGATCGCGCGTGGTGCGGCAAGATGAGGTCTGAGCATGGGCATGAAAACTCAGCATGCCAAAAAGCGAAAGAAGGCTCAGATAGAAAAACCAGTGAATAAAACGACGCATGATATTCCTCTAATGGCACTCAACGGATAGCGTGGCGATACCGGGGGCCATATGAGCTTTCCCCAGTCTGAAAGGTGTCTGGCATTGCTGCTGCTCCCCGTCCTGATACCAGCTGACGCGCAGGGTGCCGCGCTCTGGTACCCCGCTCAGGTAGGCCTGACCGCCGTCAGCGACCATGCTTCGGTTTGCAGAATGGCGGTTCTGCTCCACCACTTCAGCCTGCGCGCCAAACGGCAACGGTTCGCCGTGGTATCGCAGGGAAAACAGAACGCGATAACCAATGTGGGTTTTGTAATTGGCCAGCACCACCGCGCCGCTGGTGGGAATGAGCGTCAGACCGCTCTGCTCAACGTCGACGTTCTCACCCAGCGTCGCCGTATCAAGACTGACGGTATTTTTGCGGTACGCCGAGAGCGTTGGCATGACCGCATAGCCGCGGCTGTCGGTATGGATCCCGTTGTAGCCCTCCGGCTCAACGTTCGCCGCGCCGGGCACGCGTAGCAGGGCGACGGTATCGCCCAGCGGCTGGCTAAGCGTGACGCCATACTGCGTGGCGATAACGCCTCCGGCGAGTCCGAGGCTCGCGTTGCTACCGCTTCGGCTGTGGTCATAACCGAGGCTGACGTTGCCGTAGCCACCGTTGTATTGCAGCGCCAGGCTGGTACTGTCGGCTTGTCCCTCGCTGGCCTTACTCTGCTGAACGCTGTAATTAAGGTTGCGATTCGCCAGCGCACTGCCGTTGAGTGACACCTGCTGAGTGGTCATCCCACGATTGTTGTGGTTGATGAAGTAACTGACCGAGCTGTCCGGTAACCAGTGACCAAGCGGAACATTGACGTTAAACGACACGGTACGATCGGGATGCTGCTCAAGCGCTGAGTCGGTGTAGTCATACCCCGCGCCCCAGGTAATGCCTCGCCAGCTGGTGTACCAGCCAATGTGGATGGTTTTATCCTGCCCGGACGTATGCCAGTAATCCTGCATCCATGCCGAGACGCTGAGGCTGCCGAACTGACCCAGCGTCTGTGAGAAGGTGACCTGCGAGCGGCTACGGCGATTATTGAGTTGCAGCTGTTGGCTGTCAGACTGATTCAGTTCACTGAATTCATAGTAATTGCGCGAGGCATAGCGATAACTCGCCAGGTTGAAGGCGGTGCCGGTAGCGCTGAAATCTTTCTGATACTGAATGCGCCACGCCTGCCCCATCGCGCTTTTGCCATTGGGTAAACGGCTTTTTGCCAGCGTATCGTCAATGCCCAGCGAGCCAAATGCGCCAAACCCTCTGCCTACGCCAATTGCACCGGCCTGATAGTTGCTCGCCGTACGAAAGCCGCCATACACCGTCATCCTCGAGAGCAGGCCGTAGAAGAAAGCGCCTTCAACAAACTCAGGTGAACGCGCATCGCCGGAGCCGGAGTGAAATCGTCCGGCGTTGAGGCTGTATTTCAGGCTGCCCAGGCGTCGCATAAACGGCACCGCAGAATAGGGTTGGGTAAAGACGCGCGTTGAGCCGTCACTTTCCGTGACCGTCACCTGTAGATCGCCACTTTGTGCGCCGGGGAACAGATCGTTAATGATAAATGGCCCGGCGGCCACCCAGGTTTCATAGATCACATAGCCATTTTGCGAAACGGAGACTTTAGCGAAGCTGTGTGCGACGCCGCGGATGGTTGGTGCGAAGCCGCGCTGGCTGTCGGGCAACATGCTTTCGCTTGATGTGAGCTGTACCCCGCGAAACGCCACGCTATCGAAGACGTCGCCTGCGGTCCAGGCATCGCCGATCCGTAGCTGGCTGTTAAGACGGCGAATATCCCGGGTCAGCCAGCTACTTTGCGACTGAAAATGGTCGCCGCCCGCGTCGCTGTGGCTCCAGGCGGAGGTGTTGCGCAACCGCCACGCCCCCAGATTGATACCGTTACGCAGGCTCAGATAGCTGGATGTCGTGACGCCACGCTGATGATGTGCCTGGCCGCCCGACAGACTGTAATCAGTAAAGGCCGCCGGGATACCATCGTCCCACTGCGACTGCGGCACGTAGCCACGGCTGCGGTGTTTCATCGCCGCCTGCGGCAGGCTGAGAAAGAGACGCTGCTGGTTGAAATCATAGGAGGTTCGCGCTGCCGGAATGAAATCCGCGAGGTGCGTGAACGTTTCTCCCTCCCGCAACCGTGAGAATGCAGGAATGGCCCTGACATTCACCCCAAGCGCTTCCAGCAGCGATACGCTAAAAACGGGTTGCAGGCTGCCTTTCTCATTGACGAAGGTGATCTCCTGATGCCGCTCCTCGCGTCCGTTAATCTCCAGCGTCACGAGCCAGGTGCCTGGCATCTGCCCGCCCTTTTCAGAGAAATAGTGCAGATCCGCCGTTTTCTGTTCGGTAGAGGAAAGCTCCAGCGCGGCGGGATCAAAGTAATCCTCGGCCATCCCCGCGCGGCTGAAGCTAAGCAGCAACACCGAAAGCGGCGCGTAACGAAACAGGCGAAAAGACATGGTCTTAAAGAGGCTGGGTGTGGGTGGCGGTGATGGCACCAAAATCATTAATAGCCGACCAGCTTACGCCCCCGGAGGCGGACACAGGCCATTCGCGGGTTTCCCCTGGACCGATCATGCCCGGCTGCTCAATTTTATGCCCGCCAACGGACAGTCGATAAAAAGAGACGTAGTATGGCGTCGGGTTGGCGGCCTTAAGCCCTTTTCCCGTCCGCGAAAACGTTATTTTCTGCCAGGCAGTGGCAGCGTCCCCTTTAAGGTTGTCCGGGCGGTAGAAAATTTTAAATTTCGATTTAACGTTAACTTGTAATTCGTTGCTGCTCTCTTTTGGCTTTGGCGCAATCGCTTTAATATCGAGCCAGAATACAGATTCACGATCTGTGGGCAGCGGAGCGCCGGTATATTGAATACGCAGCGTGTTGGTCTGCTCCGGATCAAGTCTGAACAGAGGTGGTGTGACAATAAATGGCGCAGCGTTATTTTTATCCTGCCCATCACCTTCAACCCACGACTGAATAAGATAGGGAACCGCACTTTCCATATTAGAAACAGAAAATGCCACCTCCTTGCTGTGTTGTGGGTATACGATCCGTGTTCCCCCCATTACAACGCCAGCGGAAACTGACGCAGAACTAACCATTAATGCAGTGAGCATAATATACGATAAACGTTTCATCATTATTATCTCTGGAGGTAGCTGAGAGTGAAATCAGTTATAAACCATCAGGAAGTTGGAAACGGCATTGACGTCGCCCGCGTTAATTTCCGACCCGTCTTTGTCGAGAGAGGCATAAAACGTTAATTCAGCATTGCCTTCAGCATCCGGTGCGGTTGTTTCAGATACCGTACCCGGTTTAATCGCGGTGCTGCGATCGCTGTTATAAAGCTTCACGCCGACGCCCGTCGCCATACCTTCGCCTGGCGTAACCTGTAGCAGTGTGTCATTCACCGTATCTTTGGTTCCGTCAAACAGTACCGCAACCGATTCAACCGTCTCCGGGCAGTTCTCTACGTTGATTTTGAACTCACGCGGCGTCGTTTCGCTGTGATCGTCGAAGTAGCTTTTCGCCCACGCGCCGAGGTCTACCGTTTTGCTTTTTGACGCAGGGGTAATATCACAGGAAATAAGAGTGATTTTCCCGGTAAAGTTGATCACGCCGCCTGTACTCTGCGAGCCAGCGCCTGTATCCAGGGAAGCATTAACGCCAGAATCACTGCTTGCCAGTACTGATTGAGAAGATAACAGCAGCCCCGCCGCGGCAATCGCCAGCGCCACATTTTTGATTTTCATTTGGAACACTTTCCCCTCTGTAAATTAAACAGATATAGACTTGTTGTACCAGGTACAATAACCGCTATAAGGATTTAAAAACGCCACCAAAAGGGTTTTAGCAGAATGGGTCACGCGACCTTATAGAATAAAGCAGGGTCCATCCCATGGTGATAATCCGTATATTTTCAGAAGGCCATACACAGATATCCTGCAACTGAGGAAATGACTTCTGGCCGAAAATAACACTGAATACGTTGTGGTTAGTAATAAATTTAATGTCTTCTGTAACGTTGCTTCTGAATAAATAGTAAATCATATGCCTTTTAGCGTCTACGTATTGAAAAGCAGTACGCCGCGTCTGTAAACACTCTGGAATTAACACTTAGCTAACAAATTTAACCCCTTTCGATTGCCCTGATAATTATTAATTTGCTTTTAATACCGTAACTAAATTACAAGAGAGCCAACTGATCATTGTTTGATCAATTTATTTCAGAATATTATTAGCCAAAAAATGTCACTTCAGCAAAAAATTCTTGCCCTTTATCCTGAAAAATCACGGTTAAACAGGATATTTCTTTATCGATCAGCAATTGATCGTTTGTAATACACTGTTAAAATCTATATGTGAAATTTACCTTAATTAAAATTTTTTGCTACAGCTTAGATTTCGCATTTTTAACCAAAAAAAAATTTTATTTATAGGAAATAAATCACTCTGCTCACATATATACAGCTTTTCAAAAACACAAATAAAGCAAACAAACCTCATTCAATTCACGTAATATTATCACCTCCCCATTTTATTCAACATCTTTTACGCGCCGTATCTGCTCAAAAGGCGAAAGTAATGCCCTCCACCTGACTACCGCTCCCAACGCACACGGTGAGTTGATTTTGCGATTTTGGTCCTACCAATCATGCGCAAAGCTATCCATCGTTCACAGTTTTGATGCTCCACTTCACAAAACCATTGCCGAATAGCAACACTTGGTTAACCATTTATTGCCATTACCCCTACATCACAATATTGGATGGACCACTTTTACACTAAGTGTGACGCTGAGATGAGCAGAGACTCACCCGACGAACACCTGTGTGGTCCTCAGGAGACCTGCATGAGCCTCTGGCAACAAAACTACGATCCGGCCGGGAATATCTGGCTGTCGAGCCTGATCGCATCGCTACCGATCCTGTTTTTCTTCTTTGCGCTAATTAAGCTCAAGCTGAAGGGCTACCTTGCCGCAACGTACACCGTTGCCATCGCCCTGCTGGTGGCTCTGTTCTTCTATAAAATGCCGGTCGATCGCGCGCTGGCCTCCGTGGTGTATGGTTTCTTCTACGGCCTGTGGCCGATTGCGTGGATCATCATCGCCGCCGTCTTTGTCTACAAAATCTCGGTCAAAACCGGGCAGTTCGACATTATTCGCTCGTCGATTCTCTCTATTACACCGGACCAGCGTTTACAGATGCTGATTGTCGGTTTCTCCTTCGGGGCGTTCCTTGAAGGGGCGGCAGGATTTGGCGCGCCGGTGGCGATCACCGCCGCTCTGCTGGTCGGGCTGGGCTTTAACCCGCTGTATGCCGCTGGCCTGTGCCTGATTGTGAACACCGCCCCGGTAGCGTTTGGCGCGATGGGCATTCCGATTCTGGTGGCGGGCCAGGTGACCGGGCTGGACAGCTTCGAGATCGGCCAGATGGTGGGTCGCCAGCTGCCGTTCCTGACCATTATCGTGCTGTTCTGGATCATGGCGATTATGGACGGCTGGCGCGGCGTGAAGGAGACCTGGCCTGCGGTGATGGTAGCGGGCGGTTCGTTCGCCATTGCCCAGTATCTCAGCTCCAACTTCCTCGGCCCGGAACTGCCGGACATCATCTCTTCCCTGGTGTCGCTGGTCTGCCTGACGCTGTTCCTGAAACGCTGGCAGCCGGTACGTATCTTCCGCTTTGCTGACATGGGCGCATCGCACGTGGATCAGACGCTGGCGCGCACCGGCTATACCGCCGGACAGATTGTGCGCGCATGGTCACCGTTCCTGTTCCTGACCGCCACCGTGACGCTGTGGAGCATTCCGCCGTTTAAAGCCCTGTTCGCCCCGGGCGGCGCGCTGTACGACATGGTGATTAATATCTCCGTGCCGTTCCTCGACAAAATGGTCGCCCGTATGCCGCCGGTGGTGCACGACGCCACGCCATATGCGGCAGTGTTTAAGTTCGACTGGTTCTCAGCCACCGGCACGGCCATCCTGTTTGCCGCTATCCTTTCCGTAGTGTGGCTGCGCATGAAGCCTGCCGCCGCGGTGCAGACCTTTGCGGCGACGATTAAAGAGCTGATGTTGCCGATTTACTCCATCGGCATGGTGCTGGCGTTCGCGTTTATTTCGAACTACTCCGGCCTGTCGTCGACGCTGGCGTTAGCGCTGGCGCATACCGGCCACGCGTTTACCTTCTTCTCGCCGTTCCTCGGCTGGCTGGGGGTGTTCCTGACTGGTTCAGATACGTCATCTAACGCCCTGTTTGCCGCCCTACAGGCCACGGCCGCGCAGCAGATTGGCGTCTCGGACGTGCTGCTGGTCGCCGCGAACACCACCGGCGGCGTGACCGGGAAGATGATCTCGCCGCAGTCCATCGCCATTGCCTGTGCCGCGGTGGGGCTGGTAGGCAAAGAGTCGGACCTGTTCCGCTTTACCGTTAAACACAGCCTGATATTTACCTGCATGGTGGGCGTGATCACCACATTGCAGGCCTATGTCTTAACCTGGATGATTCCATGATAGTGATGCCCAGACGCCTGTCCGACGAGATTGCCACTCGCGTACGGGCGCTGATAGAAGAACAACAGCTGGAAGCGGGCATGAGATTGCCCGCCGAGCGTCAGCTTGCCGCTCAGCTTGGCGTGTCGCGCAACTCGCTGCGCGAGGCGCTGGCGACGCTGGTTAGTGAAGGGGTGCTGCTGAGCCGTCGCGGCGGCGGCACCTTCGTGCGCTGGCAGCATGACGACTGGTCCGAACAAAACATCGTGCAGCCGCTGAAGACGCTGATGGAAAACGACCCGGACTACAGCTTCGACATCCTCGAAGCGCGTCACGCCATCGAAACCAGTACAGCGTGGCACGCGGCGATGCGGGCAACCGACGCCGACAAAGAGAAGCTCAAAGCCTGTTTTGAAGCCACGCAAAGCAGCGACCCGGACATCGCCTCCCAGGCGGATGTGCGGTTCCATCTGGCGATTGCCGAGGCCTCGCACAACGTGGTACTGCTGCAAACCATGCGCGGGTTCTTCGACCTGCTGCAATCCTCCGTGAAGCAGAGCCGCCAGCGCATGTATCTGGTCCCGCCGGTGTTTGCTCAGCTGACCGAACAGCACGAGGCGGTGCTCAACGCCATTCTGGCCGGTGATGCCGAGGCCGCGCGCAAGGCGATGATGGCGCATCTCGGCTTCGTGCATACCACCATTAAACGATTCGATGAAGATCAGGCCCGACAGGCGCGTATTACCCGTCTGCCTGGCGAGAGTGATATTTCCAGGGAGAACAAAGCATGATTATTTCAGCAGCCAGTGATTATCGCGCCGCGGCGCAGCGCATTTTGCCCCCGTTCCTGTTCCACTACATTGACGGCGGGGCGTATGCCGAATACACCCTGCGCCGCAACGTGGAAGACCTGTCGGAGGTGGCCCTGCGCCAGCGCGTGCTGAAGAATATGTCTGACCTGAGCCTTGAGACGAAGCTGTTTAACGAAACGCTCTCCATGCCGGTAGCGCTCGCACCTGTCGGTTTATGCGGCATGTATGCCCGTCGCGGTGAAGTGCAGGCCGCCGCCGCCGCAGATGCCAAAGGCATTCCGTTTACCCTTTCCACCGTGTCCGTCTGCCCGATTGAAGAAGTCGCCCCGACCATCAAGCGCCCGATGTGGTTCCAGCTGTACGTCCTGCGCGATCGCGGTTTTATGCGCAACGCACTGGAGCGCGCCAAAGCGGCGGGCTGCTCAACGCTGGTCTTTACCGTCGACATGCCGACCCCCGGCGCGCGCTACCGCGACGCCCACTCCGGCATGAGCGGCCCTAACGCGGCCCTGCGCCGTTACTGGCAGGCGGTGACGCACCCGCAGTGGGCGTGGGATGTGGGCGTGAACGGCCGTCCGCACGATCTGGGCAATATTTCGGCCTACCTGGGTAAACCGACCGGGCTGGAAGATTACATCGGCTGGCTGGCGAACAATTTCGATCCGTCGATCTCATGGAAAGACCTGGAGTGGATCCGCGAATTCTGGGACGGCCCGATGGTGATCAAAGGGATCCTCGACCCGGAAGATGCCCGCGACGCGGTACGTTTTGGCGCCGATGGGATCGTGGTCTCTAACCATGGTGGCCGCCAGCTTGACGGGGTGCTCTCCTCCGCCCGCGCCCTGCCGGCCATTGCCGATGCGGTGAAAGGCGATATTGCGATCCTGGCCGACAGCGGCATCCGTAACGGGCTGGACGTGGTGCGCATGATCGCCCTGGGCGCGGACAGCGTGCTGCTGGGCCGTGCTTACCTGTACGCGCTGGCCACCAGCGGCCAGGCGGGCGTGGCGAATCTGCTGAACCTGATCGAGAAAGAGATGAAGGTGGCGATGACGCTGACCGGTGCGAAAACAATCGGTGAAATCAGCAAAGACTCTCTGGTGCAGGAGCTCAGTAAGCTGCCTGCGGCGCTGGCCCCTCTTTCTCAGGGAAACGCGGCCTGATCTCCCCCGGTTAGCCTCCCCTTCTTCCGCGCCCGACTTCCCCCTCGGGCGCTTTTTTTGTCGAAAATAACACCTGCGTAACATTCTGGATAAGAAAATTTGACATCCACCTGCCTTCCGCAATTGTATAGACAAGCAAATACAAGAACACAAAAACAACATCAGATCGGAGTGGAGCGTATGGCGTATTCAGGTAAGGTGGATATTCAGCAGGTGATCGATGAAAGTCCTTTTTCAGGGTTTCACTGGCTTCTTATTGTGCTGGGCTTTCTGGTGCTGGCGATTGATGGGTTTGATACCGCAGCGATGGGTTACATTGCGCCTACGCTGTCGACGGAGTGGGGAATACATAAACAGGATCTGGGGCCGGTGCTGAGTGCGGCGCTGCTGGGGCTGTCGCTGGGTGCCCTGATTGCAGGTCCGGTATCGGACCGGATGGGACGCAAGCGCGTGCTGGTCTTTTCGTGTCTGTTCTTCGGCCTGGCGAGCCTGGGCACGGCCTGGGCGCAAAGTCTGAATACCCTGACGCTGTGGCGATTTCTGACAGGCCTCGGCCTTGGCGCTGCCATGCCTAACGCCATCACGCTGATCTCCGAGTTTGCCCCCCAGCGCTGCCGCGCCATGGCAATTAACACCATGTACTGCGGCTTTCCGCTGGGTGCGGCGGGCGGCGGAGCAATCTCATCCTGGCTTATCCCTCACCACGGCTGGCGAAGCGTGCTGCTGACCGGCGCGATTGCGCCGCTGATTTTAACGGTGCTGCTGGCGCTGCTGTTGCCGGAGTCGGTGAAGTTTCTGGTGCAGCGCGGGAAAGACGTCGCCCAGGTTCGCCGCATCGCCAGCCGGTTCGCCCGCAGCACGCTGGATAGCGTCACGGGCTTTTTCCTCGCGGAGGAGAAAGTCGCGTCGAAAAAAGGCAGCGTGTCGCAGCTGTTTTCCATGCCCTGGCTGCCCGGCACCCTGATGCTGTGGGTCACCTATTTTATGGGGCTGGTGATTTATTACGTCCTGCTGAGCTGGATGCCAACGCTGATGCAGGGGATGGGATATGCGCTGGCGGAATCCGCCTGGCTCACCTCGCTGTTCACCTTCGGCGGCACCGCTGGCATTTTGCTCGCGGGCTGGATGATGGATCGCTGGGAAGCGCACAAGGTGGTCGCGTGTGGTTTCGTGCTGACGATGGGCCTGATTCTTTTACTCGGCATTGAGCATAACCATATCGCCCTGTTTGGCGGGTTAATTTTCCTGATGGGGATCGCGATGAACGGCGCGCAGTCGGGCATGCAGACCCTGGCCGCCACCTTTTACCCTACCGAGTGCCGTGCGACGGGTATCGCCTGGATGCAGGGGATCGGCCGCTTCGGCGGCGTGGCGGGCACCCTGACCAGCGCCCAGCTTCTTTCCATGCAGTGGCAGGCGGACAGTATTTTAATGATCCTCAGCGTACCTGCTCTCGTGGCTGCGGCGGCAACCGTCTACAAAATGCTGTATAGCCGCGCGCAGGAGCCGGGCGTCGCCTAGTCCCTCTCTTTTCTGCTATTCTGCCCCCGCAATTAAGGGGGCAGCATGCTTAACATCGTCTTATTCGAACCAGAAATTCCGCCGAACACCGGCAATATTATCCGCCTGTGCGCCAACACCGGTTTTCGTCTGCACATCATTGAGCCGATGGGCTTTACGTGGGACGACAAACGTCTGCGCCGCGCGGGGCTGGACTACCATGAGTTTACCGCCGTCGTTCGTCATCACGATTACGCCGCGTTTCTGGGATCCGAAAAACCACAGCGCATGTTCGCCCTGACCACCAAAGGTACGCCAGCGCACAGCGCCGTAAGCTATCAGGACGGGGATTATCTGATGTTTGGTCCGGAAACCCGCGGCCTGCCGGCCACCATTCTGGATGCCCTGCCCGCTGAGCAGAAAATTCGTATTCCGATGATGCCGGACAGCCGCAGCATGAACCTGTCGAATGCGGTGTCGGTGGTGGTGTATGAGGCGTGGCGCCAGCTGGGTTATCCCGGCGCGATATTGCGTAGCTAAAACAGTTCGGGTGGCTTACGCCACCCGATTCGTCGTGTTTAGCCTGCTACCGCGATACGTTTCATATCGGTCATGTAGCCACGCAGTTTCTGGCCCACTTTCTCGATTTCGTGGCTGCGAATCGCTTCGTTGACGTCACGCAGCTGCGCGTTATCAACCGCTCCTTCCGCAATCGCCTGGCCCAGATCGCCCGCTTGCAGGGTGGTCATGAACTCTTTCAGCAGCGGTACGCAGGCGTAAGAGAACAGGTAGTTACCGTACTCGGCAGTATCGGAGATCACCACGTTCATCTCATACAGACGTTTACGGGCGATGGTGTTTGCGATCAGCGGCAGCTCGTGCAGCGATTCGTAGTACGCAGATTCTTCAATGATGCCCGAATCCACCATGGTTTCGAACGCCAGCTCAACGCCCGCTTTCACCATCGCGATCATCAGGACGCCTTTATCGAAGTACTCCTGCTCGGTGATCTTGCCGTCATACTGTGGTGCGGTTTCGAACGCGGTTTTACCGGTCTCTTCGCGCCAGGTCAGCAGTTTCTTATCGTCATTCGCCCAGTCCGCCATCATGCCGGAAGAGAACTCGCCGGAGATGATGTCGTCCATGTGTTTCTGGAACAGCGGCGCCATGATGGTTTTCAGCTGTTCAGAGAGTGCGAACGCGCGCAGTTTTGCCGGGTTGGACAGTCGGTCCATCATCAGCGTAATGCCGCCCTGCTTCAGCGCTTCGGTGATGGTTTCCCAGCCGAACTGAATCAGTTTTTCCGCGTATGCCGGATCGGTGCCTTCTTCCACCAGCTTGTCGAAGCACAGCAGAGAGCCGGCCTGGAGCATGCCGCACAGGATGGTCTGCTCGCCCATCAGGTCAGATTTCACTTCCGCAACGAAGGAAGATTCCAGCACGCCCGCACGATGGCCGCCAGTGGCCGCAGCCCAGGCTTTGGCAATCGCCATGCCCTCGCCTTTCGGATCGTTTTCCGGGTGAACGGCGATCAGCGTCGGTACGCCGAAGCCACGTTTGTACTCTTCGCGCACTTCGGTGCCCGGGCACTTCGGTGCCACCATCACCACGGTGATGTCTTTACGGATCTGCTCGCCCACTTCAACGATGTTGAAGCCGTGGGAGTAACCCAGCGCGGCGCCGTCTTTCATCAGCGGCTGTACGGAACGCACAACGTCAGAGTGCTGCTTGTCCGGCGTCAGGTTAACCACCAGATCCGCCTGCGGGATCAGCTCTTCGTAGGTGCCCACTTTGAAGCCGTTTTCGGTCGCTTTACGCCAGGAAGCACGCTTTTCGGCAATCGCTTCTTTACGCAGGGCGTAGGAGATATCCAGCCCGGAGTCACGCATGTTCAGGCCCTGGTTCAGACCCTGTGCGCCACAGCCGACAATGACCACTTTTTTACCCTGAAGGTAGCTCGCGCCATCAGCAAATTCATCGCGCGCCATGAAGCGGCATTTGCCCAGCTGCGCCAGCTGCTGGCGCAAGTTCAGTGTATTAAAGTAGTTAGCCATGGGTGATACCTCGTGATGTTGTGTGTCTTATTGTTCGGTTCGCGTTTCAGCGAGAATGTACCCACATTACAACAGGAAATTTATTGCGGAAATTGATATATTCACAACGTCACATTGCAATTTATGCAATGTAAAAAGAGGGAGTGGAATCGGTGGATTTACGCGATCTGAAAATGTTCCTGCACCTGGCGGAAAGCCGTCACTTTGGCCGTAGCGCCCGGGCGATGCACGTCAGCCCCTCCACGCTGTCGCGCCAGATCCAGCGCCTTGAGGAAGACCTCGGCCAGCCGCTGTTCGTGCGCGATAACCGCACCGTCACTCTCACGGAAGCCGGTGAAGAGCTGCGCATCTTTGCTCAGCAGACGTTATTACAGTATCAGCAGCTGCGGCACACCATCGACCAGCAGGGGCCGTCGCTTTCCGGCGAGCTGCATATTTTCTGTTCCGTGACCGCTGCCTACAGCCATCTTCCCCCCATTCTCGACCGCTTCCGTGCGGAACATCCGTCGGTTGAAATTAAGCTCACCACCGGCGATGCCGCCGACGCGATGGAAAAAGTGGTAACGGGCGAAGCGGATCTGGCGATTGCCGGGAAACCCGAAACGCTGCCGGGGGCGGTGGCGTTCTCGATGCTGGAAAATCTGGCGGTAGTGCTGATTGCCCCGGCGCTGCCCTGCCCGGTGCGCAACCAGGTTTCGGTGGAGAAACCGGACTGGTCCACGGTGCCGTTTATCATGGCCGATCAGGGGCCGGTGCGCCGCCGCATTGAGCTGTGGTTCCGCCGCCAGAAGATCAGTAACCCGTCGATTTACGCCACGGTCGGCGGCCATGAGGCGATGGTATCGATGGTGGCGCTCGGCTGCGGCGTAGCGCTGCTACCGGAAGTGGTGCTGGAAAACAGCCCGGAGCCGGTGCGCAATCGCGTGATGATTTTAGAACGCAGCGATGAGAAAACGCCGTTCGAGCTCGGCGTGTGCGCACAAAAAAAGCGGCTGCATGAGCCGCTTATTGATGCGTTCTGGACGATATTGCCGAACCACTAAAGCCGGGTGGAGCTGCGCTTACACGGCCTACACGCAGTTCAAACCTTAGAACGTAGGCCTGATAAGCGCAGCGCCATCAGGCATTTTCCCGAACAACCTAACCCGCCAGGAAGAAACGGAACGCCGGGTTGTGGGTTTCGTCATGGCACTCATAGCCCAGCTCGTTCAGGCGCGTTTCGAAATCCGGCTCGTGCTCGCCCAGCTCGAACGCCGCCAGCACGCGGCCATAGTCGGTGCCGTGGCTGCGGTAGTGGAACAGAGAGATGTTCCAGTGCGTACCCAACGTGTGCAGGAACTTGAGCAGCGCGCCCGGCGATTCCGGGAACTCGAAGCTGAACAGGCGTTCCTTGAGCGGCTTGGATGGACGGCCGCCGACCATGTAACGCACGTGCAGCTTCGCCATCTCGTCGTCGGAGAGATCGACCACGCTGTAGCCACCGTCATGCAGCAGGCTGAGGATCTCTTTGCGCTCCTCCACGCCACGGCTCAGACGCACGCCGACAAAAATGCACGCATCTTTGGCATCGGCAAAGCGGTAGTTGAACTCCGTTACCGAGCGGCCGCCCAGCAGCTGGCAGAACTTCAGGAAGCTGCCCTTCTCTTCCGGAATGGTCACCGCCAGCAGCGCTTCACGCTGCTCACCCAGCTCACAGCGCTCGGAAACGTAGCGCAGACCGTGGAAGTTCACGTTGGCACCGGAAAGCACGTGCGCCAGACGCTCGCCGCGAATATTGTGCTGGGCGATGTATTTTTTCATTCCCGCCAGCGCCAGCGCGCCGGATGGTTCCGCCACCGCACGCACATCCTCGAAGAGATCTTTCATCGCCGCGCAGATAGCGTCGCTGTCGACGGTGACGATATCGTCTAGATACTCCTGGCACAGGCGGAACGTTTCGTCGCCAATGCGCTTCACCGCCACGCCCTCGGCGAACAGCCCGACGCGCGGCAGATCTACCGGATGTCCGGCGTCCAGCGCCGCCTTCAGGCAGGCAGAGTCTTCCGCTTCAACCGCAATCACTTTGATCTGCGGCATCAGCTGTTTGATCAGCACCGCCACACCTGCGGCTAAGCCACCGCCGCCCACCGGGACGAAAACGCGGTCGAGATGGGCGTCCTGCTGCAACAGTTCCAGCGCCAGCGTACCCTGCCCGGCAATCACCATCGGGTGATCGAACGGCGGCACCCAGGTGAAGCCCTGCTGCTGCGCCAGCTCAATCGCTTTGGCTTTGGCTTCGTCAAAGTTAGCGCCGTGAAGCAGCACTTCTCCGCCGAACCCGCGCACCGCGTCGACCTTGATATCTGCGGTGGCGACCGGCATCACGATCAGCGCCTTCAGCCCCAGACGCGCCGAGGAGAACGCCACGCCCTGCGCGTGATTGCCCGCCGAGGCGGTAATCACCCCGCGCGCTTTCTGCTCGTCCGTCAGCCCGGCCATCATCGCGTATGCGCCGCGCAGCTTAAAGCTGTGCACCGGCTGCCTGTCTTCACGCTTCACCAGAATGACGTTGTCGAGACGCGAAGAGAGTTTGTCCATTTTTTGCAGGGGCGTGACCTGCACCGCTTCATAGACCGGCGCGCGTAGTACCGCTCTCAGGTATTCCGCCCCCTCCGGGGCGGCGGATAAGGGTTGTGACTCGGCCATCATTAGCCCCCCAGTTTAGATTTATCGCGCACCGCGCCTTTATCTGCACTGGTGGCAAGACTCGCGTAAGCGCGCAGGGCGAAGGAGACTTCACGCTGACGATCTTTCGGCGTCCAGGCTTTGTCGCCGCGGGCTTCCTGCGCCTCACGACGGGCCGCAATCTCCTGGTCACTCAGCTTCAACTGAATGCCGCGGTTCGGAATGTCGATTTCGATCAGGTCGCCATCTTCGATGATCGCGATATTGCCGCCGCTTGCCGCTTCTGGCGAGACGTGACCAATGGAGAGGCCTGACGTGCCGCCAGAGAATCGACCATCGGTGATCAGCGCGCAGGCTTTGCCGAGGCCCATCGATTTCAGGAAGGTGGTCGGGTAGAGCATCTCCTGCATGCCCGGACCGCCTTTCGGCCCTTCGTAGCGAATGACCACCACGTCGCCTTCCACCACTTTGCCGCCGAGGATAGCGTCTACCGCTTCGTCCTGGCTTTCATACACTTTTGCCGGGCCGGTAAATTTCAGGATGCTGTCGTCCACGCCTGCGGTTTTCACAATGCAGCCATTTTCCGCGAAGTTACCGTACAGCACGGCCAAACCGCCGTCTTTGCTGTAGGCATGTTCCAGCGAGCGAATGCAGCCTTCGGCGCGATCGTCATCCAGCGTGTCCCAGCGGCAATCCTGCGAGAACGCCTGGGTGGTACGGATGCCCGCCGGACCGGCGCGATACATGTTTTTCACCGCGTCGTCTTTGGTCAGCATCACGTCGTACTGCTCCAGCGACTCCGGCAGCGTCAGGCCGAGCACGTTTTTCACGTCGCGGTTCAGCAGCCCGGCGCGATCCAGCTCGCCGAGAATACCAATCACGCCACCCGCACGGTGGACATCTTCCATGTGGTACTTCTGGGTACTCGGCGCGACTTTACACAGCTGCGGCACTTTGCGGGAGAGCTTGTCGATGTCGCTCATGGTGAAGTCGATTTCAGCTTCCTGCGCGGCGGCCAGCAGGTGCAGAACGGTGTTGGTGGAACCGCCCATGGCGATATCCAGCGTCATGGCGTTTTCGAACGCCGCTTTGCTGGCGATGTTACGCGGCAGCGCGCTGGCGTCGTCCTGCTCGTAGTAGCGTTTGGTCAGCTCAACGATGCGCTTGCCCGCGTTAAGGAACAGCTGTTTACGGTCGGCGTGGGTCGCCAGCAGCGAGCCGTTACCCGGCTGAGAAAGACCCAGCGCTTCGGTCAGGCAGTTCATGGAGTTGGCGGTGAACATACCGGAACAGGAGCCGCAGGTCGGGCACGCGGAGCGTTCCACCTGGTCGCTCTGCTCGTCAGTGACTTTCGGATCCGCGCCCTGGATCATCGCATCGACCAGGTCGAGCTTGATGATTTTGTCGGAGAGCTTGGTTTTCCCCGCTTCCATTGGGCCACCAGAAACGAAGATCACCGGAATGTTCAGGCGCAGGGAAGCCATCAGCATCCCCGGGGTGATTTTGTCGCAGTTGGAGATACAGACCATCGCATCGGCGCAGTGGGCATTAACCATGTACTCCACCGAGTCGGCGATCAGCTCGCGCGACGGCAGTGAATAGAGCATTCCCCCGTGGCCCATTGCGATACCGTCATCCACCGCAATGGTGTTGAACTCTTTCGCCACGCCGCCGGAGGCTTCGATTTGCTCGGCAACCAGCTTACCGAGATCGCGCAGGTGCACGTGGCCCGGCACAAACTGGGTGAAGGAGTTCACCACGGCGATAATTGGCTTGCCGAAATCGGCGTCGGTCATTCCGGTGGCGCGCCACAGTGCGCGGGCACCCGCCATATTACGGCCGTGGGTGGTGGTGGCTGAACGATACTTAGGCATGCTTTATTTACTCCCGTCTGACTATTTAATGGGACGGTGCGTGCCGTCCCAAATTTATATTTAGTGATTAACCTGATCCAACCAGCCGTATTTGTCTTCTGTTTCGCCGGTGAACAGGCCGAAGAAGGCTTGCTGAATGCGTTTGGTGACCGGGCCACAGCGGCCTTCGCCCACCAGAATGCCATCGACGCTACGCACCGGCGTAATTTCAGCCGCGGTACCGGACATGAACACTTCGTCAGCCAGGTACAGGGATTCGCGGGACAGTACCTGCTCGCGCACTTCGATACCCAGATCTTTTGCCAGCTTGATGATGGCGTCGCGGGTGATGCCCGGCAGCGCGGACGAAGTGAACGGCGGGGTGAACAGAATGCCGTCTTTCACTTCAAACAGGTTTTCGCCCGCACCTTCGGAGATGTAGCCATTCACATCCAGCGCGATACCTTCCTGATAGCCGTGACGGCGCGCTTCGCTGCCGACCAGCAGTGAGGAAAGGTAGTTACCGCCCGCTTTAGCCGCAGTCGGGATAGTGTTTGGCGCCACGCGGTTCCAGGAAGAAACCATTGCGTCGATCCCCTGATCCAGCGCTTCCGCGCCCAGGTAGGCGCCCCACGGGAACGCGGCAATGATCACATCGGTGTTATAGCCGGCGGGCGGGTTCACGCCCATGCCAACGTCGCCCACGAACACCAGCGGACGAATATAGGCGCTGGTCAGTTTGTTCTGGCGAATCACCTCGCGGCAGGCTTCCATCAGCTCATCAACGCTTTGGGAGACCGGGAAACGATAAATTTTGGCTGAGTCATGCAGACGCTGCATGTGTTCGCGATGGCGGAACACCACTGGCCCTTTGTGAGAGTCGTAGCAACGGATCCCTTCAAACACGGAGGTGCCGTAGTGCAGCGCGTGGGACATCACGTGAACTTTCGCGTCTTCCCAGCGAACCATCTCACCATTGAACCAAATGTAATCAGCTTTTTTTGTCGTCATTTTTTCGTCCTGTCACGCTTAAGCGCGGATTTGTTGTGATGTGGTTGTGCTCTGGCAGATGGCAACATGGGCAACGTCTACCAGTTTTGATAACTGACTAAACAGTAAGTCGACCGGCCGCGGGCTGGCAACGGTTAATTCGATACTGATGTTCTGCGCGTCGGTGGCCGTTTCCATATTCATAGAGCAAATCTGAAAGCCACGGTGGCGAACCACGCGCAATACGCGTTCTAAAGTTTCCGGGTTGAAGCGAGCCTGCACGGCGACCTGATGTTGCATCATGATAATTTCTCCAGCATTTGTGAGTTACTGGCACCGGGCGGTACCAATGGCCAGACGTTCTCAAGCTCGTCGATTGAGACATGAAGCAGGTATGGCCCTTCGCTTGACAGCATGGTGTCGAGTGCCGCTTCAACCTGGTCTTTACGGGTGATGTGCTGGCCAGGAATGCCGAAGGCGCTGGCCAGGGTGAGGAAATCGGGGTTATCGGTCAGGGTCGTTTCGCTGTAGCGCTCCTGGAAGAACAGCTGCTGCCACTGGCGAACCATGCCTAAACGCTGGTTATCGAGCAAGACGATCTTCAGCGGTAACTGCTTACGCTTCACGGTGCCGAGCTCCTGGACGTTCATCATGAAGGAGCCGTCACCGGAGATACAGATAACGGTATCGTTCGGGCGGGCAACCTGTGCGCCCACGGCAGCGGGCAGACCGAAGCCCATCGTCCCTAACCCGCTCGAGGTGATAAAGTTCTCCGGGCGGGTGTAGGTCATGTGCTGGGCTGACCACATCTGATGCTGGCCGACATCCGTCGTTACCACGCTGTCTGCGGGTTTACGGTCTGACAGCTGTTTCAACAGCAGCGGCGCATAGATGGCGTCGCCTGGGTGATCGTAACGCCACGCGTGTTCAGTACGCATATCAGCGGTGTGCTGACGCCATGGGTTGATATCCAGCGGCTGCTCCAGCGCCGGTAACAGCGCGTTAAGATCGCCCTGCAACGCGACATGCGCCTGACGCAGTTTGTTCATCTCCGCCGGGTCGATGTCCATATGGATCACTTTGGCGTTCGGCGCGAAGGTATTCAGCTTGCCGGTAACGCGGTCGTCAAAACGGGCGCCGACGGCGATAAGCAAGTCGCATTCCTGCACCGCCAGGTTTGCCGCTTTGGTACCATGCATCCCCAGCATGCCGAGGTAGTACGGGTAATCCGCCTCTACCGCACCGAGACCTTTCAGCGTGCAGGTGGCGGGCATTTGCGTGGTCGCAATGAACGCGCGAAGCGCCGGAACAGCCTGCGCCATGCCCACGCCGCCGCCTACGTACAGCATCGGTTGTCTGGCCTGCGCCATCATCTGACGCGCCTCTTCCACCTCTGCATGCGGGAACGCATTATCGCTTTCCACGGTAGAGAAATGCGGCTCCAGATCGCCGAGTGCAATCTGGATATCTTTCGGGATATCAACCAGAACCGGGCCAGGACGGCCAGAGCTGGCAACCTCGAACGCTTCGGCCATCACCCGCGGCAGCTCTTCGAGAGACTGAACGAGGAAGCTGTGTTTGGTGCAGGCCAGCGATAAACCGAGCACATCCACTTCCTGGAAGGCATCGGTGCCGATGAACGGAGAGGCCACCTGGCCGGTGATCGCCACCACGGGTACGGAGTCGAGCAGCGCGTCAGCCAGGCCGGTGATCAGGTTCGTTGCGCCGGGACCTGAGGTGGCCATACAGACGCCGGTTTTACCGGTCGCACGGGCATAACCGATGGCGGCCATCGCTGCGCCCTGCTCGTGTCGGCACAACAGGTGTTCCACGCCGCCGTCATACAGTGCATCGTAAATCGGCATAATTGCGCCACCCGGATAACCGAATACGGTTTCGACTCCCTGCGCGCGCAACGCATGTACTACCCATTGTGCCCCATTCATAGTTAGTTCCCCGTCATAAATCTGGAGAAACAGAATTTTGTGCTAGTCGTCATTCTCTGCTCCTCATTTAAGTTTTTTAGTCATAAAAAAACCCCCGGACCTTTCGGTGCGGGGGTCTTAGTTCGTTAAGGCTTGATTTCTAAGCCTTTCCTCGTCCAAGTGCAGCCCCGCACGGTGGGATAATAATCACCACCACGCTAATCACGACCAGGCTAATCACTCGTAGAAGGGCTGTCATTTTCAGTTCTTTTTGCATCTTGTTCGAAGGAATACCTAAAGAGTTACCACAGATATTTCATCTGACACAAGATTTTTTTATGACCTATATCTGTAGCATGCGAACTATTTCTTTCAAAATCGTTGTTTTATATAGGGAAAAAATAGAAATGAAGATTTTTCATTTTTTTGTCCTGCTTCATCCGGCAAGGCGCGCATGATTTCTTTTCTGCGAGGCCGATTCCACCGACATGTAAGGATTACATTTTGCCGCTAAAAGGCTGGAACGAGCGCCGTAATTCAGTGAATTAGTGCTAAACAGGAAAAAATGATGCTGGCATAGTCACCGCCAAGGAGGGCTTATGTCACTGTCAGTTGTTTATACACGCGCGGCCATCGGCGTGAAGGCACCGCTTATTTCTGTAGAGGTTCATTTAAGTAATGGACTGCCCGGCCTGACGCTGGTCGGCTTACCAGAAACGACCGTTAAAGAGGCGAGGGATCGCGTGCGCAGCGCAATTATTAATAGCGGTTATGCTTTTCCGGCGAAGAAGATCACCATTAACCTTGCGCCCGCCGATTTGCCAAAGGAGGGAGGGCGATATGATTTACCTATTGCTATAGCGCTTCTCGCGGCTTCTGAACAGCTCAATACGCCAGGGCTAAGCTCGTGTGAGTTCGTGGGTGAATTAGCGCTTACAGGCGCGTTAAGAGGCGTTCCCGGAGCAATCTCGGGTGCGCTTGAAGCCATACGCGCGGGAAGACAAATCATTGTGGCCAATGAAAATGCCTCTGAAGTAAGCCTTATCGCCGAAAAGGGGTGTCTTGTCGCGGGACATTTGCAAGAGGTTTGCGCCTGGCTGGAAGGCCGACACGAGCTTGCCGAGCCGCAGGAGAATGACGAGGTGGCGCCAGCTTCGCCCGAGGATCTCAGCGATATTATGGGTCAGGAACAGGGTAAACGGGCGTTAGAGATAACGGCCGCGGGTGGGCATAACCTGTTACTGATAGGTCCGCCAGGCACGGGGAAAACGATGCTGGCGAGCAGATTGAGCGGCCTGTTGCCACCCCTCAATAATCATGAAGCACTGGAAAGCGCCGCGATATTTAGCCTGGTCAGTTCTACCTCGCTGCATAAACAGTGGCGCCGCCGTCCTTTCCGCTCTCCACACCACAGTGCGTCTCTTACCGCGATGGTGGGCGGGGGTTCGATCCCCGGACCGGGTGAAATCTCACTGGCGCACAACGGCATTTTGTTTCTGGATGAATTGCCAGAGTTTGAACGCCGCGTGCTGGATGCATTGCGGGAGCCGATTGAATCCGGCGAAATCCATTTGTCTCGTACTCGGGCCAAAATAAGCTACCCTGCGCAGTTTCAGCTGGTCGCGGCGATGAACCCTAGTCCTACGGGTCATTATCAGGGCAATCATAACCGCTGTACGCCGGAGCAGACGCTGCGCTATCTGAGTAAGCTGTCTGGCCCCTTCCTCGACCGTTTTGATTTATCTCTCGAGATCCCCCTGCCCCCGCCCGGTCTGCTGAGGCAAACCGGTATTAGGGGCGAAAGCTCAGCAACTGTGCGTGAACGGGTTATTGCGGCGCAGGCGCGGCAGTATGCTCGTCAGAACAGGCTGAATGCCCGGCTGGATAACAGCGGGATCCGACAGTTTTGTTCTCTTAACGCTGAAGATGCAGGCTGGCTGGAAGATACACTGACGCGGTTTGGGCTATCCATTCGCGCGTGGCAGCGTTTGTTGAAAGTAGCGCGCACGGTCGCCGACGTGGAGGGCTGCTCCGGAATAGAGAGGCGGCATTTGCAGGAGGCATTAAGTTACCGTGCGATCGATCGGCTGCTGTTGCATCTGCAAAAAATGCTGGCGTAAAAAAAGGGGCCGTAGCCCCTTCTCTTCTTAATCGTCAGACTCGGTGTAGTCTTCTGCACCTTCCATCTGCGGCTTACCGCCAGACAGCGTATGGAAACGCTTAGGACGCTTAATGCGAGCCATATACTTGATCCATACACGTTCTGCATCAGACTGCGGCTCACGCTCACCACGGCAAACAGAGACAAACTGTTTTTCATCTTCGGTTGCCGGTTCACGTTTACCCAGATCCAGCTCGTTAAAGGCATAACCATGGCGCTCAAGAAGTTGAGCTTCTTTGATAGTGAAATCGCCGTGACGAGAGAACCCGCGCGGGTAATGTTTATTGTCGAAAAAACGATTAGTCGTCGTAAAGCTTTCCGCCATCCTACACGCTCCTAATTCTTTGGCCGAGCTATTTATGGCGCGGAGTATTAGTTACGCTTGACAGAGTGTAAAACAAAACATTTAAATCATAACGACAAATAATTTTGTGGAGAAAGATGTGGATACGGAATTGCTAAAAACTTTCCTCGAAGTGAGCAGAACGCGACACTTTGGGCGAGCAGCTGAAGCCCTCTACCTGACGCAGTCAGCAGTCAGTTTTCGTATTCGACAGCTGGAAAATCAACTGGGTGTGAACCTTTTTACCCGCCATCGCAACAATATTCGTTTAACTCCGGCTGGTGAAAAGCTGTTGCCTTATGCAGAAACCCTGATGAATACCTGGCAGGCAGCGCGAAAGGAGGTTGCGCACACCTCCCGGCATAATGAATTCTCGATCGGTGCCAGCGCATCGCTATGGGAATGCATGCTCAGCCAATGGCTTATGCGGCTATATCGCACACACAACCATCTGCAATTTGAGGCGAGGATTGCGCAACGTCAGTCGCTGGTTAAGCAACTCCACGAGCGGCAGCTTGATCTGCTGATCACCACAGAAGCCCCCAAGATGGACGAATTTAGCAGCCAGATTGTTGGACAATTTAGCCTGGCGCTCTATGCATCGGAGCCTGCAATGATGAAGGCCGATCTGAATTATTTACGCCTGGAATGGGGGCCTGATTTTCAGCAACACGAGACGGGGTTAATTGCCAGCGATGATATCCCGCAGCTCACGACAAGCTCAGCGGAGATCGCATGCCAGCATCTTCCCGCATTGAAAGGCTGTACCTGGTTACCTGCTCGCTGGGCGGATAATAAACCTACACTCCATGTTGTCACCGATTCGACAACGCTCTCCAGACCGCTGTATGCCATTTGGCTGCAAAACAGCGATAAGCAGTCGCAGATAAAAGATCTGTTAAAAACCAGCATACTGGATTAACGCAAAAGCCTGCGGAAACGCAGGCTGCTTATTCTTCAGGAAGGTGTTGAGCTGTTTTGCAGGCAAAAAAAATCCTTTGCCGAAGCAAAGGATTCTATATGGCAGGGGCGGAGAGACTCGAACTCGCGACACCCGGTTTTGGAGACCGGTGCTCTACCAACTGAGCTACGCCCCTAAAGTTTTTGCCATTAAGCCTGCCGGAAGGGCAGGCTTAATGTCTTAATAAGTGGCGGAACGGACGGGACTCGAACCCGCGACCCCCTGCGTGACAGGCAGGTATTCTAACCGACTGAACT
>NZ_CP059487.1:1659172-1774615 GCF_016082135.1 Enterobacter sp. YSU | reverse complement strand
TTTGATGCTCAATGAATTAAACTTCGTAATGAATTACGTGTTCACTCGTTGAGACTTGGTATTCATTTAGTGTCCGAAGACATTAAGAATCCATGTCACTTTGAGTGCCCACACAGATTGTCTGATAAATTGTTAAAGAGCAGTTGCAACGCGGCTTTCAGCTCATCGTTGCGAGGTTCCGTATATTACGTTTTCCTCATTCAGAGTCAAGCAATTATTTTCACTTTTCTCTGTTGGCGTTCATCTCTGAACCCCGCTGTCCCGGCGGCTTGTAAGCCGTTGTTCCGTGTCAGTGGAGGCGCATTATAGGGAGTTCTCCGACGTTGACAACCCCTCTTTGAAAAAAAACGTTCAACCGTCTCTTTTTTGCTCAAAACCGTGCTACAGCGCCAGTTTTTCGAGCGTTTCGAAGCCATAACGACGTAAAACGGGCAAAAGTTGTTCGGTTTCTTTTGTTATCGCCATACAGAAAGCGATGTTCGCATCCGCTGATTTCGCATCCGGCGCCTCGTGTTCCAGCAGCCAGGCCGTCCGACGCGCAATTGCAGCACCGGAATCCACCAGCCGGGTCCCTTCAGGCAGAACCTTTAACAGCTCTTCCTGTAATAGCGGGAAATGGGTGCAGCCAAGAACAACCGTATCCGGTGGTTCCTGCATCCGCAGCCATGGACGCAGAATACGACGCAGCTCTTCAAGCGATACCGTCTCGCCGTGCAGTTTTGCTTCCGCCATTTCCACCAGCTCCGCGGAGCCGAGCATGGCGATCTGGCATTCATTGGCAAAGCGCTCAATAAGCTCACGCGTATAAGGACGTTTTACCGTACCGCGCGTAGCCAGCAACCCCACAATGCCGTTCGCCGTCAGACGCGCCGCGGGTTTGATTGCCGGAACAACGCCCACAACCGGGAACGGGAATTTTTCGCGCAGGGCAGGAAGAGAGACCGTGCTTGCCGTATTACAGGCAATGACCGCCAGCGCCAGGGGATAACGCTTTTGTACCGCGGTGACGATTTCAACCACACGTTCAACAATAAAGTCTTCACTCTTTTCCCCATACGGGAACGCGACGTTATCGAAGGCGTAGATGTAATGGAGATCCGGCAGGAGCTGCCGAATCTCATCATAGACCGAAAGCCCACCGACGCCGGAATCAAACACCAGCACGGTGGGACGCGGATCAGAAGGTGTAGCTGCCAGACAAGGTGTATTCCCGTCCTGCAGTTTGGTAGCCATAAACTGTCTCGTAATCTTTATCGAACAGGTTGGCTATTTTACCACGAACTGTGAGATGAGAGGTGACAGGATATGAAACCGCGACGTCCCACAGGCTGACGCCGCCCATTTTCACGCGTTCTGTGGCGTAGGTATTCGGATCAACGGCAACATCATAGCGAGTGCCCAGATAACGGTACGCCAGATTCCAGTCGAGATCCCACACCTGCCAGTCAAGCTGATACTTAACCTGTTGCTTTGAGCGACGAGCCAGGACTTCGTTAGTTTTCGCATTACGCGGGTCGACGTAGTCGTAAGAAATCTGATGCCCTACCGGGCCAGTGTCGAACTGGGCCGTCGCCTCGATTCCTTTAATACGGGCTTCATCGACGTTGTAATAACGGTAAGTCCGCGGGTCGCTATTAATGAGGTTATCGATATCATTACGATAGCCCGTCACACGCCAGTTTACCGGCCCCGTCAGACCTTCAAAGCCACCTTCCCACTGCTTACTCTCTTCTGGCTTCAGATCCGGATTACCGTAATCTTTACTGTGGATCTGGCTCATGGTCGGTGCTTTATACGCTGTACCGTAAGAACCGATGATGCGATACCCCTCGATGAACTCCCATGCGGCGCTGGTCTGCCAGGTGGCGTGATTGCCAAAATTAGAGTTATCGTCATTACGCGCCGCCGCTTCCAGCGTCACGCTGTTGAACTGCTGCATCGCCGAAAGGAACACGCCGGTATTACGTTGTTCGTAACCTTTTTCCAGGTAGCCCGTACCCGCCTGGGTTTTCTGCTTCTGCCAGTCCAGACCCGCGCCGATATTGCCGTGACCCACTTCAACCGTATTCAGCCACTGGGTGGTGTACTGCTTCACGTCATCCATGGTTGCGGAGTCAGCGTAGCGGCCTTTTTTCGGATCATAGTTCTGATCTTTGCTACGGCCATACCCTGCCACCAGCTGTGACTGGAAAATACCCTGGTTATAGCGCAACCCGGTGTCCCAGTTCTGGCTGTAAACCTGACGCGTGTCCGGCCGCCCATCAATGCCGGTCGCGCCATAGTGATCGTAACCGTCATACGCGGAGCGGTTATCGTAGCCAAAGCCACGGACGAATCCGCTGACGCTGTCGGTAAACTGCTGCTCCACCGAGCCAAACAGCGATTTACTCATAAAACCATCGCGGTCTGGCTGGCGCGGGGCATCTTTTGCGGCAATATCAAAACCACGGGTATAGGTATAATCACCGGCCATGGTGATTTTGGTTTTATCGAACACCTGCTGGAAGGCACCGTTATAGTTTTGATACCCCTTTGAACCGACACCCGCAGAAATTTCTGCACCCGGCTTGTCGCGCCCGGTAATGATGTTAATCACACCGCCAATCGCGTCGGAGCCATACAGCGCCGAACGTGGGCCGCGAATGTACTCAATACGCTGAATCAGCGACGTCGGAATTTGGCTTAAATCGGGAACATTGCTGATCCCGGCATTATTCAGGGGGATACCATCAATCAGTACCAGAACATGGCGGGATTCCGTACCGCGAATAAACGTTGAAGAGGTTGACCCCATCCCGCCGCTTTGTGCGATGTCCACACCCGGCAGGCGTGACATGATTTCCACAACACTCGTTGCCTGCCAGCGTTCAATATCCTCACGGGTCACGACGGAGGTCGGAGCCAGAACGGTTTTTGCTGGTTGTTCGAAACGGTTTGCTGTCACCACCAACGAGTCGGCGCTTTCCTGCGCCCAGCCCGAAAATGCCGTGACGGAAAACGCCGTCAACAGCGATACTTTTTTAATCATTGTTAAAGCATCCACAATATAAGAAGGATGCCGCAGGCCTCATCGATAGCACGCGATGATGAAACCAAATGCGACGTGATCCCGGCAGGTCTTCGGGCTGAGTGGCGTTATACGGATGAAGACTTCCCATTTTCACAGTGTCTACAACTCTCATCCCGCCAGTCTTTACCGCTGCGCGTCAGCTCCAGATTTGCACTGGATTCCCTTTTCACTCTCAGGAGACCGGAAACAGAATGCTACAATTAGACACGTATAGATGTCCAGATAGCTATTAGCCATTAAATCTGGACATCCACTGCACAATCCCTACAATCCCCGCGTAATTCTTTATCACTCAGGACGCATCATGACCCCCGAACACCTCCCGACAGAACAGTACGACGCACAGCTGGCAGAAAAAGTTGTCCGCCTGCAAAGTATGATGACGCCTTTCAACGCGCCGGTTCCCGAGGTGTTTCGTTCTCCGGTCAGCCACTACCGTATGCGCGCTGAGTTCCGCATCTGGCACGATGGCGATGACCTGTACCACATCATTTTCGATCAGCAGACGAAATCCCGCATTCGCGTAGACAGTTTTCCGGCGGCGAGTGAGCTCATCAACCAGCTGATGACGCTAATGATCGACGGTGTACGCAATAATCCGGTGCTGCGCAACAAGCTGTTCCAGATTGACTACCTGACCACTCAGAGCAATCAGGCCATTGTTTCTCTGCTCTATCACAAAGCGCTGACCGACGAGTGGCGCGAGCAGGCAGAAGCCCTGCGCGATGCGCTGCGCGCGCAGAACATCAACGTGCACCTGATTGGCCGCGCGACCAAAACCAAAATCATGCTGGACCAGGATTACATCGACGAGCGTCTGCCGGTAGCAGGTAAAGAGATGGTTTACCGTCAGGTAGAGAACAGCTTCACCCAGCCGAACGCCGCCATGAACGTGCAGATGCTTGAATGGGCGCTGAAGGCGACAGAAGGGTCTAAGGGCGATCTGCTGGAGCTCTACTGCGGTAACGGCAACTTCTCGCTGGCGCTGGCGCGTAATTTCGAGCGCGTGCTGGCGACGGAAATCGCCAAACCGTCGGTGGCCGCCGCGCAGTACAACATCGCCGCTAACCATATTGATAACGTACAAATTATTCGTATGGCGGCAGAAGAATTTACCCAGGCGATGAACGGCGTACGCGAGTTTAACCGCCTGCAAGGGATTGATTTGAAGAGCTACCAGTGTGAGACAATTTTTGTCGATCCGCCGCGCAGTGGCCTGGACAGCGAAACCGAGAAGATGGTGCAGGCGTACCCGCGTATTTTGTACATCTCCTGTAACCCGGAGACGCTGTGCAAGAATCTGGAAACATTAAGCCAGACGCACAAGGTTGAACGTCTGGCGCTGTTCGATCAGTTCCCGTATACGCACCATATGGAGTGCGGCGTTTTACTTACCGCACGGTGATCTGTAGGCCGGATAAGCGTAGCGCCATCCGGCATTTTTTGGCAGATGGCGCTTCGCTTACCTGCCCTACAAATAATTCATTACTCCGGTAACTGGCTCTTGCGGCTACGCATGCGCGAGCCAATCCAGAACACCAGCGCCACAGACAGTACCGCAGGCAGGAAGTTAGAGCCAATATCCGGATACTCTGCGCGCACCACGGTGCTGTACAACAGTACACCCAGAATAAAACAGGCTGCGGCCAGTCCCGGTAACCCAACCGGCATGGTGCGGTTCAGATAACGTTGATGCAGGCAGTACACCGTCAGCACCAGCGCGATAATCGGGAAAATCGAGAACGGTACAATTGAGCTAAAAACCGCCGCAAACGTACCATTGATGGATAAGCCAGCGATCAATGCCAGCAACAGCGTTCCTTTATCCTGACCTGACTGTTTCATTACTCACCTTCACTCATCGTTTTGATGTGCCAACTTCTCTTGTTCACGGCGATACCAGTAGTACGCACCTTTAGAAATCATCCGCAGCTGCAATACCAGTCGCTCTTCGAGTTGCTTACGTTGTTCAATGCTGACATCCAGCGCTTCGGCACCCGCGCTGAAAACAATCGTCACCATCGCCTCGGCCTGTGCTTCAGTAAACGCACGCGGCATATGGTTTTCGAGTTCAAGATAGTCGGCAAGTTCCGCGATGAAATGCTGAATTTCACGCGCGACGGCGGCACGAAACGCGGCTGACGTTCCGGAACGCTCACGCAACAGCAGGCGAAACGCGTTAGGGTTATTGCCGATAAATTCCATAAATGTCGACACGGAGGTGCGGATCACGCTGCCGCCTTTGGCGATACGCTGACGCGCCTGACGCATAAGCTGGCGCAGCATCAAACCGCTCTCGTCGACCATGGTCAAGCCCAGTTCATCCACATCACGGAAATGACGATAGAAGGACGTTGGCGCAATCCCGGCCTCGCGCGCCACTTCACGCAGGCTCAAACTGGCAAAACTCCGCTCAGCACTCAGTTGACTGAATGCGGCTTCCACCAGCGAACGCCGGGTTTTCTCTTTTTGTTGTGCTCTTACGCCCATCACGATAGTTGAATCCTTCCAAAGGCCCGTTGGCACTATACCAGAGAATAAAATTAATCTGTTTACCTGGCTTTGTGAATGATTGTTTACGGGCGGTTTGTGCTCCACTGCCCGAAAAAAGCACAACGATAATTGGGTTACCCTGGCAATGATGTTATGATTCTGTTGCTTTTATGTATAAGAACAGGTAAGCCTTGCCATGCCACATTCCTACGATTACGACGCAATAGTTATTGGTTCCGGCCCCGGCGGCGAAGGTGCTGCTATGGGTCTGGTAAAACAGGGAGCCAGAGTAGCGGTTATTGAGCGCTACCATAACGTCGGCGGCGGTTGCACCCACTGGGGCACCATCCCTTCGAAAGCCCTCCGCCACGCCGTTAGCCGCATTATCGAATTTAACCAGAACCCTCTTTACAGCGACCACTCCCGACTTCTTCGCTCCTCCTTTGCCGATATCCTGAATCACGCAGACACGGTCATTAACCAGCAGACGCGCATGCGTCAGGGTTTCTATGAGCGCAACCACTGTGAAATTCTGCAAGGGAACGCGCATTTTGTGGATGAACACACCCTGGCGCTGGAGTGCCACGACGGTTCGGTTGAGACGCTCACCGCTGAAAAATTTGTGATCGCCTGCGGCTCCCGTCCTTACCATCCGGCAGATGTGGATTTCTCGCACCCGCGCATTTACGACAGCGACTCCATCCTCAGCCTGCACCACGAGCCACGCCATGTGATCATCTACGGCGCGGGCGTGATTGGCTGCGAATATGCGTCGATTTTCCGGGGAATGGAGGTCAAAGTTGATCTGATCAACACCCGCGACCGGCTGCTGGCGTTCCTCGATCAGGAGATGTCAGATTCCCTCTCCTACCACTTCTGGAACAGCGGCGTGGTGATTCGCCACAACGAAGAGTACGAGAAAATCGAAGGCTGCGACGACGGTGTGATCATGCACCTGAAATCCGGTAAGAAGCTGAAGGCGGACTGCCTGCTGTACGCCAACGGCCGTACCGGCAACACGGATTCATTGCAGCTGGAGAATATCGGGCTTGAAACCGACAGCCGCGGTCAGCTCAAGGTCAACAGCATGTACCAGACTGCGCTGCCGCACGTTTACGCGGTGGGCGACGTGATTGGTTACCCAAGCCTGGCCTCCGCCGCGTACGATCAGGGCCGCATCGCCGCACAGGCGCTGGTGAAAGGTGAAGCGACGGCGCATCTGATTGAAGATATCCCGACGGGCATCTACACCATTCCGGAAATCAGTTCTGTCGGCAAAACCGAGCAGCAGCTGACGGCCATGAAGGTGCCTTACGAGGTGGGTCGTGCCCAGTTTAAACATCTGGCGCGGGCGCAAATCGTGGGAATGAGCGTGGGTACGCTGAAGATCCTGTTCCATCGCGAGACGAAAGAGATCCTCGGTATTCACTGCTTCGGTGAACGCGCGGCGGAAATCATTCATATCGGCCAGGCGATCATGGAGCAAAAAGGTGGTGGCAACACCATTGAGTACTTCGTTAACACCACCTTTAACTACCCGACCATGGCGGAAGCCTATCGGGTAGCTGCGCTGAACGGCTTAAACCGCCTGTTTTAACGCGCTGTCGAAATGGCCATCCATCGCACCCCGGATGGCCTCTGCCAGCTGCTCATAGCGGCTGCGCAGCGGTGACCCCGGACGATAAACCAGACCAATGGTGCGACGCGGCTCCGGCTTAATACACGGCAGATAGACCACGCCATCACGTTTACGCTCGTGCGGCACCGCCAGCGCCGGCAGCAGCGTAATACCGCTTCCCGCCGCCACCATATTACGCAGCGTTTCCAGGCTGGTTGCGCGGAAATGGGTATCTTCATCGGCACCCGCTTCGAAGCAGAAGCCCATCGCCTGATCGCGCAGACAGTGGCCATCTTCCAGCATCAGCAGCTTTTCCCCGGCCAGATCGGCCATCGGCACGCGATCGCGGTTCGCCCACGGGTGATCTTCATAGATCGCCAGCATCATCGGCTCATCGAACAGCGGTACTTCAATAAACGCTTCACTCTCTTTGACCAGCGCCAGGATCGCGCAGTCGAGCTTGCCGCTGTCCAGCTGCGCCAGCAGCTGATGGGTTTGCGCTTCATGCAGGTACATTTCGAGTTTCGGGAACGTCTGGTGCAGCATCGGAATGATTTGCGGCAACAGGTACGGGCCAACGGTTGGGATCAGGCCAATATGCAGCGGGCCGGACATCGCTTCCCCCTGCTGGCTTGCCATTTCCTTGAGCACTTTGACCTCGCGCAGTACGGTGCGCGCCTGATCCACCAGCAGCAGACCTGCCTGCGTGAACAGTACCTTACGACTGGTGCGCTCCAGCAGCATCACGCCCAGCTCATCTTCCAGCTTGCGGATCTGACCGCTCAGCGTGGGCTGGCTGACGTGGCAGGAGTCTGCCGCGCGGCGAAAATGGCGATGCTCAGCTAACGCTACCAGGTATTCAAGATCACGAATATTCATTATTCATCCTCCGTCGCCACGATAGTTCATGGCGATAGATAGCATAGCAACGAACGATTATCCCTATCAAGCATTCTGTTGAATAATACATCACATAGACGAGGCGGCACGTGTTTGACCCTTGACGTCCCCGCACCGTCAGCGAGTTTCTCTCAAAACTCGAAAAACTAAAGCCAACGTGAACTTTTGCGGACCCCGTGGTCCGCTTTTTTTTGCGTAAAAAAAAGCCCAGCACTAAGCCAGGCTCCGTTTTTCTCCCTCTCCCTGTGGGAGAGGGCCGGGGTGAGGGCACCAGCCCGCACTATTCAAACCAACCGGTTTTTCGCATCCGCAATCGCCTGCGCTACCTGCTTCGGCGACACGCCACCTTTCGCTGCACGCTTATCCAGGCAGGATTGCAGGGCCAGAATCGGGTAGACATCATCCCCGATAACCGCGCTGAATTTTTGCAGGTCGGCAAGCGCCAGCTCTTCAAGGGCTTTACCCTGACGAATCGCTTCCACCACTGCTTCACCCACAATATGGTGCGCCTCGCGGAACGGTACGCCTTTCGCCACCAGGTAGTCCGCCAGCTCGGTAGAGTTAGCATACCCCTGCTGCGCCGCTTCCTGGCAGCGCGGACGTTTCACCTGAATGCCGTCCAGCACCAGCGCGCCCATATGCAGACAGTCCAGCCAGGTGTCGAGCGCGTCGAACAGCCCCTCTTTGTCTTCCTGCATGTCTTTGTTGTATGCCAGCGGCAGCCCTTTCAGGGTCATCATCATACCGGTCAGCGCGCCCTGCACACGGCCACACTTACCGCGGATCAGCTCCAGCGCATCCGGGTTTTTCTTCTGCGGCATCAGGGAGGAGCCGGACGTCACGCGGTCGGACAGCTCTACAAACCCGGCTTCGCCAGAGTTAAAGAAGATCAGGTCTTCGGCAAAGCGCGACAGGTGCACCATCCCGATAGAGGCATTCGAGAGCAGCTCCAGCACGTGGTCACGGTCAGAGACGCTGTCCAGGCTGTTGCGGGTGGCGGAGGCAAAGCCCAGCCAGCCTGCCAGCTGCTCACGGTCGATTTCATACGCCGTACCGGCCAGCGCGCCGCTGCCCAGCGGGCTGACGTCCAGACGCTTTAAGGTATCCTGTAAACGGCTCTCATCGCGCGCCAGCATCTCAACGTAGGCCAGACACCAGTGCGCGAACGTCACCGGCTGCGCGCGTTGCAGGTGGGTATAACCCGGCATCACCGCATCCTGATTGCTCTGCGCGGTGTCCACCAGCGCGCTCTGCAACTGACGATTCGCCGCCAGCAGTTCGCCGACGGTCTCTTTGCACCACAGCTTCAGGTCGGTCGCCACCTGGTCATTACGGCTACGCCCGGTATGGAGCTTTTTACCCAACTGGCCGACTTTGTCGATCAGTTTGCCTTCCACCCAGCTGTGAATATCTTCGGCATCGCTCTGGAGGATTTGCTCCGGATCCAGACGCACCTCTTCCAGCAGGTTGTTCAGCGCCTCTTCCAGCTGCTGCTGTTCGTCTGCGGTCAGCACGCCAACGGTCACCAGCGCTTTGGACCAGGCCACAGAGCCGACAATATCCTGTTCGGCCAGGCGGTAGTCGAAGCGCAAAGAGTCGTTGAACTGTTTGAACCGCTGATCCGCTGCCTGTGTAAAACGCCCACCCCAAAGTGCCATAACGAATTTCCTTAATGATGATATTTTTGCCCGGTGGCGCTGCGCTTACCGGGCCTACAAAATTCACGTAGGCCGGATAAGCGAAGCGCCATCCGGCACAGAATCTTAAGCCAGAATACGCGTGCCAATCGGCGTGCCGTTAAACAGCGCCGGAAGCTGCTCTGCGTGACGCCAGGAGGCGATATCCACCGGGCGGCCCAGCGTGCGGGCCGCATCCAGCGCGGCGTTAACTTTAACGATCATGCCGTCGGTGATAATGCCCTGATCGATCAGCTGCTCGGCTTTTGCGGCGGTCATTTCCGCAATGCGCTGGCCTTTGCCGTCCAGAATACCGCTCACGTCGGAGAGCAGGATCAGGTCTGCGCCCAGCGTGGCCGCCAGCGCCGTCGCCGCCTGGTCCGCATTGACGTTCATCAGTTCGCCCTCTTCGGTCACGCCGATTGAGCTCACCACCGGCAGGAAACCGCCTTCCAGCAGGGTGTTAATCAGCTCAGGCGAACCTGGCTGCGCCAGTCCAACATGGCCAAGCTCTTCGTCGAGCTGGGTCACTTTTACGCTATCGCCATCGCCCAGAAAGAGGCCAACGGAGGCGATATGGTGTTTCTTCGCCCACGCCAGCAGCGTTTTGTTCGCCGTTCCCGCCAGCGCGCCGGTAATGATGTCAATCTGGTCCGCAGGCGTCACGCGCAGGCCATTTTTCTTTTTCACCGGCAGGTTGAGCCCTTTCATCAGCTCATCCACCACGCAGCCGCCGCCGTGCACAATCACCAGCGGACGTTGGTGTGATTCGCGATAGTTCACCAGTGCGGTAAACAGGCGCTCCAGCGCTTCTTCGCTGTCCAGCAGTACACCACCGAGTTTGATAATTAATGGATTCATCATCACACCTTAAATAAGAGCCTGCGTTTCAGGGAAGCCGAAACGAATATTTGCACACTGCATTGCCTGTGCGGCAGCGCCTTTGAGTAAGTTATCTTCTGCGGCGACCACAATCAGATGCTCGCCCTGCACGGCAAAGCCGATGTCGCAGAACGGCAGGCCAACCACGTTTTTCAACGCCGGCACGCCTTTTTCATACAGGCGCACCAGCGGTTTATCCGCATACGCCTGCGTGAAGACCTCGCTCACCTGTTCTTTGGTCACACCCGGCTTCAGGCGGCAGGTAATGGTTTCGAGGATCCCACGTGGGAAGCTGCCGAGGTGCGGGGTGAAAATCACGTCCGCGCCCAGATGGGTGGTGATTTCAGGGTGATGGCGGTGATTAAACACGCCATACGGCTGAAGGCTCACTTCGCAGAAGCTGTTGGAGATCGCCGCTTTGCGCCCGGCGCCGCTCACGCCACTGGTGGCGTTGATCACCGGCCACTGATTCAGATCCAGCAGACCGGCGTCGATCAGCGGCTTCAGGGAAAGCTGCGCCGCCGTCGGGTAGCAGCCCGGCACGGCAATCAGATCCGCTTCTTTCAGTTTGTCAGCGCTCCACTCCGCCAGGCCGTACACCGCTTTTTCGAGCAGATCCGGGTGCTGATGGGTGAAACCGTAATATTTTTCGTAGAACGCGCTGTCGTTAACGCGAAACGCGCCGGAGAGATCAAAGACCACGCAGCCGGCGGCTAAAAATTGCGGTGCCAGGTCGTGGCTAACTTCATGCGCCGTGGCTAAAAACACAACGTCAACGCCGTCGGTGAACTCGCTGATGTCAGACATGGGCTGCAAAGGCAAATCAACCACGCCCTTAAGTTGTGGATGCAAATCGGAAATTAACTTTCCGGCATCATTGCTTTGCGCTGACACGGTCAAAGCGGTTATGGTCATATGAGGGTGGCGATTTACGTAGCTTACAAGCTCTGCGCCCGCATAACCGCTAGCGCCTACAATCAGCGTATTCAACATCGGGTTCCTTTATGCTCAACGATAATGTATTTTTATTCACATTTATTGCATGAATATTGATACTATCACGACCTAAGGTGTGTCAACAATGAAAATGAACTTACCGCCATTTATCGAGATTTACCGCGCCCTGATTGCCACACCCTCCATCAGCGCGACGGAAGAAGCCCTGGATCAGAGCAATGAGTCTTTAATCAATCTGCTGGCGGGTTGGTTTAGCGATCTTGGATTTAACGTTGAGGTTCAGCCCGTCCCCGGAACACGCCACAAATTTAACCTGCTCGCCAGTACCGGACATGGCGCGGGCGGCCTGCTGCTGGCTGGCCACACTGACACCGTGCCGTTTGATGATGGCCGCTGGACGCGCGATCCGTTCACGCTGACCGAACATGACAACAAACTCTACGGTTTGGGCACCGCCGACATGAAAGGCTTTTTCGCCTTTATCCTCGACGCGCTGCGTGACGTGGACGTGACAACCCTGAAAAAGCCGCTCTACATTCTGGCGACCGCCGATGAAGAGACCAGCATGGCGGGCGCACGTTATTTCTCTGAAAACACATCGATTCGCCCGGACTGCGCGATCATCGGCGAACCGACCTCTCTGCAACCGATTCGGGCGCACAAAGGCCATATTTCTACCGCGGTGCGCGTGCTCGGACAGTCCGGCCACTCCAGCGATCCGGCGCGCGGCGTGAACGCCATCGAGCTGATGCATGACGCGATTGGCCGCATCATGACCCTGCGCGACGATCTGAAAGAGCGTTATCACTACGAGGCGTTCACCGTGCCGTATCCGACGCTAAACCTCGGCAGCCTGCACGGCGGTGATGCGTCCAACCGTATCTGCGCCTGCTGCGAACTGCATATGGATATCCGTCCTCTGCCGGGCATGACGCTAAGCGATCTGGATGGCTTACTGAACGAAGCGCTGGCACCGGTCAGCGAGCGCTGGCCGGGCCGTCTGACGGTCTCCGAACTGCATCCGCCGATTCCAGGCTACGAATGTCCGCCTGACCATCAGCTGGTTCAGGTGGTGGAAAAACTGCTCGGCGAGAAAACCGACGTGGTGAACTACTGCACCGAAGCGCCGTTTATTCAGACGCTGTGTCCGACGCTGGTTCTGGGCCCTGGCTCCATCAACCAGGCCCACCAGCCGGACGAATATCTCGAAACCCGCTTCATCAAGCCCACTCGCGAACTCATTACCCAGGTTGTGCATCACTTCTGCTGGCATTAAAAACGCACCGAACAGTCCCCTCTCCCTGTGGGAGAGGGTTAGGGTGAGGGCAACAAATCGCATGATCTTCGTCACATTCCCATAAGCATCTCTTATCTGACGCAATACGAATTAAATTTCGTAAATTGCCCACATTTATTCGTTTGCTGAACCGTTTTCGCAGCAATTGACGACGGGGGTTTTACGTGGCTTTATAAAGGGAGATGACAAAATAATGTCCAGAAGATTTTCGCATGGGCATAAACAAAAATGATGGGGTGACTGGGTTTTTATGAACGAACAATATTCCGCGTTGCGTAGTAATGTCAGTATGCTCGGCAAAGTGCTTGGAGATACCATCAAAGACGCACTGGGGGAGAACATCCTCGACCGCGTTGAAACCATCCGCAAGCTGTCCAAATCTTCCCGCGCCGGTAACGAGGCCAATCGTCAGGAGCTGCTCACCACCTTGCAGAACCTCTCTAACGATGAGCTGCTGCCCGTTGCCCGCGCCTTCAGCCAGTTTCTGAACCTGGCAAACACCGCTGAGCAATACCACAGCATTTCGCCAAAAGGCGAAGCGGCCAGCAACCCGGAAGTCATTGCCCGCACCCTTCGTAAACTCAAAGACCAGCCCGACCTCAACGAAGCGACCATCAAAAAAGCGGTAGAATCCCTTTCGCTGGAGCTGGTGCTGACCGCACACCCAACCGAAATCACCCGTCGTACGCTGATCCACAAAATGGTGGAAGTGAACAACTGTCTGAAGCAACTGGATAACAAAGACATTGCCGACTACGAACGTAACCAGCTTATGCGCCGTCTGCGCCAGCTAATTGCCCAGTCCTGGCACACGGATGAAATTCGTAAGCATCGCCCAAGCCCGGTCGACGAAGCCAAATGGGGCTTTGCGGTGGTGGAAAACAGCCTGTGGGAAGGGGTCCCCAACTACCTGCGCGAGCTGAACGAACAGCTGGAAGAGAACCTGGGCTACCGCCTGCCGGTTGATTTTGTTCCGGTGCGCTTCACCTCCTGGATGGGCGGCGACCGCGACGGCAACCCGAACGTAACGGCGGAAATCACCCGCCACGTCCTGCTGCTGAGCCGCTGGAAAGCGACCGACCTGTTCCTGAAAGATATTCAGGTGCTGATCTCCGAGCTGTCGATGGTGGAAGCCACGCCGGAACTGCGCGCGCTGGCCGGTGAAGAAGGCGCCAGCGAACCGTACCGTTTCCTGATGAAAAAACTGCGCGGTCAGCTGATGGCCACTCAGGTCTGGCTGGAAGCGCGCCTGAAAGGCCAGCGCCTGCCGAAGCCGGAAGGTCTGCTGAGCCAGAACGAACAGCTTTGGGAGCCGCTGTACGCCTGCTATAAATCGCTCCAGGCCTGTGGGATGGGCATCATTGCCAACGGCGAACTGCTCGACACCCTGCGCCGCGTGAAGTGTTTCGGCGTGCCGCTGGTGCGTATCGACGTTCGTCAGGAAAGTACCCGTCATACCGAAGCACTGGGCGAGCTGACCCGCTACCTCGGCATCGGCGACTATGAAAGCTGGTCAGAAGCCGACAAACAGGCGTTCCTGATCCGCGAGCTGAACTCCAAGCGCCCGCTGCTGCCGCGCAACTGGGAGCCAAGCAACGACACCCGCGAAGTGCTCAACACCTGTAAAGCGATCGTGGATGCGCCGAAAGGATCGGTGGCCGCCTATGTGATCTCCATGGCGAAGACCCCGTCCGACGTGCTGGGCGTTCACCTTCTGCTGAAAGAAGCGGGCATTGACTATGCTCTGCCAGTGGCCCCGCTGTTTGAGACCCTCGACGACCTGAACAACGCTAACGACGTGATGACCCAGTTGCTGAACATCGACTGGTATCGCGGCTTTATTCAGGGCAAACAGATGGTGATGATTGGCTATTCCGACTCCGCGAAAGATGCGGGCGTGATGGCAGCCTCCTGGGCGCAGTATCAGGCGCAGGATGCGCTAATCAAAACCTGCGAAAAAGCCGGTATTGAACTGACCCTGTTCCACGGACGCGGCGGCTCCATTGGTCGTGGCGGTGCGCCTGCACACGCAGCGCTGCTCTCTCAACCACCAGGAAGCCTGAAAGGCGGCCTGCGCGTGACCGAGCAGGGCGAGATGATCCGCTTCAAGTACGGCCTGCCGGAAGTGACCATCAGCAGCCTGTCGCTCTATACCAGTGCGATCCTGGAAGCCAACCTGCTGCCGCCGCCGGAGCCAAAAGAGTCCTGGTGCCGGATCATGGACGAGCTGTCTGACATCTCCTGCGACCTCTATCGCGGCTACGTGCGTGAAAACAAAGACTTTGTGCCTTACTTCCGCTCAGCAACGCCTGAGCAGGAGCTGGGTAAACTGCCGCTGGGTTCGCGCCCGGCCAAGCGTCGCCCGACCGGCGGCGTTGAATCCCTGCGCGCCATTCCGTGGATCTTCGCCTGGACGCAAAACCGTCTGATGCTGCCGGCCTGGCTGGGTGCCGGTGCGGCGCTGCAAAAAGTGGTGGAAGACGGAAAGCAGAGCGAACTGGAAACCATGTGCCGCGACTGGCCGTTCTTCTCTACCCGTCTGGGCATGCTGGAGATGGTCTTCTCGAAAGCCGACCTGTGGCTGGCGGAATACTACGATCAGCGTCTGGTGAAACCAGAGCTGTGGGCGCTGGGTAAAGAGCTGCGCGAGCTGCTTGAAGGCGATATTAAAGTGGTGCTGGATATCGCTAATGACTCCCACCTGATGGAAGACCTGCCGTGGATCGCCGAGTCTATCCAGCTGCGTAACATCTACACCGACCCGCTGAACGTTTTACAGGCTGAACTGCTGCACCGTTCGCGTCTGGCGGAGGAGGAAGGTAAAGAGCCGGATCCGCGCGTTGAACAGGCGCTGATGGTAACGATAGCAGGCGTTGCGGCAGGTATGCGCAACACCGGTTAATGCTCAGTGCCCGGCAGCGCTACGCTTGCCGGGCACTTCTCGATCTTCCCCCTTCCCTGATCTCCCCCTCAATCTTTGCCACCGTTAAGGCAATCACGTTTCCCTTAGACGTAGCGCAACAAATGACCGGCACGCCGGGAGTAGAGTCACTCTTAGTGCAGTTCGAACAGGACAGAATTTACCTCAAACACTAAGGGAGTAATGTTATGGACCGTGTGATTCAATCCCCGGGAAAATACATCCAGGGCGCAGATGTTCTCACTCGCCTCGGCGACTACCTGAAGCCGCTGGCAAATCGCTGGCTGGTGGTGGGCGATAAATTTGTGCTGGGTTTTGCTGAAGAAACCCTGCGCCAGAGTTTTAAAAAAGCCGGACTCCATGCCGAAATTGCACCATTTGGTGGCGAATGTTCGCAAAATGAAATCGATCGCCTGAAAAAGCTGGCCGACAGCGCTGACTGTCTGGCGGTGCTGGGTATCGGCGGCGGAAAAACGCTGGATACTGCCAAAGCGCTGGCCCACTTTATGGACGTGCCGGTGGCCATTGCCCCGACCATTGCCTCCACCGATGCGCCGTGCAGCGCCCTTTCCGTGATTTATACCGACAGCGGCGAGTTCGATCGCTACCTGATGCTGCCGCACAACCCGAACATGGTGATTGTCGATACCAAAGTGGTGGCGGGCGCACCTGCGCGCCTGCTGGCCGCCGGGATTGGCGATGCCCTGGCAACCTGGTTTGAAGCGCGTGCCTGCTCACGTAGCGGCGCGACGACCATGGCGGGCGGCAAGTGCACGCAGGCAGCGTTAGCGCTGGCAGAGTTGTGCTACAACACGCTGGTTGAAGAGGGCGAGAAAGCGATGCTGGCGGCGGAACAGCACGTGGTCACACCGGCTCTGGAACGCATTATCGAAACCAACACCTATCTCAGCGGCGTGGGCTTTGAAAGCGGCGGGCTGGCGGCGGCGCATGCCATTCACAACGGCATGACGGCGGTGCCGGATGCGCATCATTTCTACCATGGTGAAAAGGTCGCGTTCGGCACGCTGACGCAACTGGTACTGGAGAACGCGCCGGTTGAAGAAATTGAGACCGTCGCCGCGCTTTGCCACAGTGTTGGGCTGCCGATCACGCTGGCGCAGCTGAATATCAAAGAGGATATTCCGGCCAAAATGCGGCTGATCGCGGAGGCGTCCTGTGCCGAAGGGGAAACCATTCACAACATGCCTGGCGGCGTAACGCCGGATCAGGTCTATGCGGCGCTGCTGGTGGCGGACCAGTACGGACAGCGATTCTTGCAGGAGTGGGAGTAACGAAAAAAGCCGGGTGGCGCTGCGCTTACCCGGCCTACATGGCACTTTAATTTGCAGGCCGGGTAAGGCGTAGCCGCCACCCGGCACAATGGTTACTTCACATCAAACCGGTCCAAATCCATCACTCGCGCCCATGCGGCAACAAAATCACGAACGAACTTCTCGTGTGCATCACTGCTGGCGTAAACTTCGGCCAGCGCACGCAGGACGGCGTTTGAACCGAAGACCAGATCGGCGCGGGTCGCGGTGTATTTCACTTCCCCGCTGGCGCGATCGCTACCGGCAAACAGCTCGTTTGAGTCGTCGGTCGCTTTCCACTGGGTGTTCATATCCAGCAGATTAACGAAGAAGTCGTTGCTCAGCACGCCCTCGCGGTTGGTAAACACGCCATTCTTGCTGCCATCGAAGTTTGCACCCAGTACGCGCAGACCGCCGATCAGCACCGTCAGTTCCGGCGCGGTCAGGGTCAGCTGCTGGGCTTTGTCGATCAGCAGCGACTCCGTAGTGGACACATCCACCTGCGCACGGTAGTTGCGGAAACCGTCAGCAACCGGTTCGAGCAGGTTAAACATCTCGATGTCCGTCTGGTCCTGACGCGCATCTACGCGGCCCGGGGTGAACGGTACGTTGACGTAAACGCCCGCGGCTTTCGCCGCCTGCTCAACGCCCACAACACCCGCCAGCACGATGATATCGGCCAGTGAGGCTTTATTAGTGGTGCGCTGGATTGCTTCCAGAGCCGGTAACGCCCGCACCGCCGCGGCGTTCACATCCCAGTCGCGCTGAGGCGCCAGCGCCAGACGCGCGCCGTTAGCGCCGCCACGCTTGTCGCCGCCGCGGAAGGTCGATGCCGACGCCCAGGCCACGGAAACCAGCTCGCTCACGGAGAGACCAGAGGCCGCGATTTCCGCTTTCAGGCTTTCAATATCTTCCTGCGTCGGATGGAACACCGGTTGAGGCAGCGGATCCTGCCAAATCAGATCTTCTTTCGGTACTTCCGGGCCGATGTACCGCGCTTTTGGCCCCATATCGCGGTGGGTCAGCTTGAACCACGCGCGCGCAAAGGCTTCGTTGAAGGCCTGCGGATCGTTCAGGAAGCGACGGGAAATTTTCTCGAATTCCGGATCAAAACGCAGCGTCAGGTCGGTGACCAGCATGGTTGGCTTGCGTTTTTTCGACGGGTCGAACGGGTCAGGCATAATTTCCGGCGCATCCACGGCTTCAAACTGAATGGCGCCCGCCGGGCTACGCGTCTGCACCCATTCGTATTTGAACAGGTTCTCGAAGAAGTAATTGCTCCACTGGGTCGGGGTTTGAGACCAGATAACTTCCAGCCCAGAGGTGATGGCGTCAGCGCCAATACCGGTGCCGTGCGTGCTGGCCCAGCCCAGGCCCTGCGCTTCAATCGGCGACGCTTCCGGGTCAGTGCCCACGTGCGTGGCTTCACCTGCGCCGTGCGTTTTACCGAGCGTATGGCCGCCCGCAATCAGCGCGACGGTCTCTTCGTCATTCATGCCCATGTTGCCAAAGGTAGCGCGGATCGCCGCCGCCGCAGACAGCGGTTCACCGCTGGCGTTCGGCCCTTCCGGGTTAACGTAAATCAGGCCCATTTCGGTGGCCGCAAGCGGGCGCTTCGCCAGCGCTTCCGGGTCACGGTGGGTCAGCCAGGCTTTTTCATCGCCCCAGTTCACGTCCAGATCCGGTTCCCAAACGTCTTCACGCCCGGCACCGAAACCAAAGGTGCGGAAGCCGGAGTTCTCCAGCGCCACGTTACCCGCGAGGATAAAGAGGTCAGCCCAGGAGATTTTTTGTCCGTATTTTTGCTTAATTGGCCACAGCAGGCGGCGAGCCTTATCCAGGCTGACGTTATCCGGCCAGGAGTTCAGCGGTGCAAAGCGTTGCTGACCGCGTCCGGCGCCGCCGCGACCGTCAACGGAGCGATAGGTACCCGCACCGTGCCAGGCCATACGGATAAACAGGCCCGCATAGCTGCCCCAGTCGGCAGGCCACCACGGTTGTGAGTCGGTTAACAGTGCTTTGAGATCGCCCTTAAGGGCGGAATAGTCGAGCTTGCTGAATTCTTTGCGGTAGTCGAAGTCTTCACCCAGAGGGTTAGAACGGCTGGAGTGTTGATTAAGTAGATCGATGCGAAGTTGTTTAGGCCACCATTCTTTGCTGCCGGTACCTGCACCCGCGCTATGATCGACGCCGCCCTGGTGGAACGGACATTTGCCGGCGGATGCCGCGTTATTGGTCTCGTCTGACATGCTCATCGCTATGCTCCCTTTACAGTGTTACCGTTACGATATACACCACTAGCGATAAGAGATAGTTGAATTAATCCACAGATTCGATAGCTAATACCTTTTAACTCTCCGTTCGATTAAAAAACCCTCATTTTATGAGGGTTTTTTACTTTACAGCGCCGGGCGAACACCGAGCGTATGGCAAATGGCGTAGCTCATTTCCGCGCGGTTCAGGGTATAGAAATGGAAATCTTTCACCCCTTCGCGACTTAAAATCTTCACCATGTCCATCGCGATATTGGCCCCCACCAGCTTACGGGTTTCCGGATCGTCGTCCAGCCCTTCGTACATTTTGGACATCCACAGCGGAATGCGCACGTTGGTCATATCTGCGAATTTCTTCGCCTGTTTGAAGTTCGAGACCGGCAGAATGCCAGGAATGATTTCGACATCAATACCCGCCGAGACGCAGCGGTCGCGAAAGCGCAGGTAGCTTTCCACGTCAAAGAAGAACTGAGTAATCGCGCGGTTAGCACCGGCCTCCACTTTACGCTTCAGGTTGAGCAGATCCGCCTGGGCGCTTTTGGCTTCCGGGTGAACTTCAGGGTAGGCAGCCACGGAGATATCAAAGTCGGCAACGTCTTTCAGCAGCCCGACCAGATCGGCGGCAAACATCTCTGGCTTGCCGCTGCCTGGCGGGAGGTCGCCGCGCAGGGCCACAATGTGGCGAATGCCGTTATTCCAGTAGTCCTGGGCAATGGCGCGCAGCTCATCACGGGTGGCGTCGATACAGGTCAGGTGCGGTGCCGCTTCCAGACCGGTTCGATCTTTAATGCCCTTAATGATGCTGTGCGTGCGATCACGCTCACCGGAGTTGGCGCCGTAGGTTACGGAGACGAACTTCGGCTTCAGGCTGCTCAGGCGATCGATAGAGCTCCACAGGGTTTGCTCCATTTCACTGGTGCGCGGCGGGAAAAATTCAAAAGAGACGTTAATCTGGCCGTTTACTTCGGCCAGGCTCTGATTCAGGGCTTCCCGCTGGTTGGCGTGAAAAAAGCTCATACCTTACCTCTATCTTTCGCGTGTCGTTGTTTGTTGTGTTGTGAACTTCTATACGTTTAGACGTCCAGATGTAAAAATGACGGAAAAGCGAGATGACGTCAACAGAAATAATCACAATAACGGTGAGGTTTGTTCAGGGAAGATGAAGGGCGTTCATGATGGGGGTGAGTGCGGTCTGCTGCCCTCACCCTAACCCTCTCCCACGGGGAGAGGGAACAAGCGAAATTACAGCAGCTTAGCCAGACGATTAATATCAGACTGAATGGCTCCGGCGGTGACATCGCGTCCCGCGCCCGGGCCACGGATCACCAGCGGGTTATCGCGATACCAGCGGCTTTCGATGGCGAAGACGTTGTCGCACGGCAGGAGCGCCGCCAGCGGATGTTCAGGACGCACCGCCTCCACGCCCACGCGCGCTTTACCGTTCGCCTCGAAGCGCGCCACGTAACGCAGCACCAGGCCCATCTCGTTAGCCGCTTCCAGACGTTGCACCATCTGCTCGTTCAGCTCGTCGCCGTTCTCGAAGAAGTGATCGACGGACCCTTCCTCGCAGCCCGCAGGCACCAGCGACTCAACGCGTACCTGACCCGGCTCAATGTCGTAGCCGGCTTCACGCGCCAGGATCACCAGCTTGCGCATCACATCTTTACCGGCAAGGTCAACGCGCGGATCCGGCTCGGTTAAGCCCTGCTGCCACGCCTGATCCACCAGGTCGGTGAACGGAACGGTGCCATCAAACTGCAAAAACAGCCAGGAGAGCGTGCCGGAGAAGATCCCGCTCAGCGCCAGAATGCTGTCGCCGCTTTCAATCAGGTCGCGCACGGTATGGTTCACCGGCAGACCCGCGCCAACGGTGGCGTTATACAGCCAGTGACGGCCCGTTTTTTCGAATGCGTCATGGATCTGACGGTATTTATCAGTGCTGCTCGCGCCCGCCAGTTTGTTGGCGCTGATGACGTGGAAACCGTGGCTGGCGAAATCCAGATACTGATCGGCCAGCTGTTCGCTGGCAGTCACATCCAGCACCACCAGATCGTCGTACGGGTGCGCGCGCATCCACAGGAACAGCGACTCTTCATCCTGCTCAACCGCTTCATCGTTAAAGAAGGCCAGCGCCCGGCTGGCGTCCAGCCCTTCGTAGTTCAGCAGGCTGCGGCGGCTGTCCACCACCCCAGCCAGAATAAATTCAAACCCGGTACGCGCCGAAAGCGTTACCTGCTCGCGGGCGAACAGCTCCAGCCAGCGGGAACCGATATTCCCTTTCCCGAACAGTACCAGGCCGATGCGTTTTTCCGCGCGGAACAGGGAGGTGTGCAGACCCTGAATCAGGCTTTCGGTTGGCCCTTTACGCAGCACGGCAACCAGACTGATGCCCTCTTCCGACTGCCAGGTGAACTCCACCGGCTGACCTTTCAGTTGCTGCCAGAAGCGGTGGCAGTGGAGCGGGTTACGGGTGACGCCCGCGCCCACCATCGCCACCAGCGCCAGCCCCTGACGCAGGCGAAGCTCGCCCGGCAGGCCCGCTTCATCCAGAATTTTCAGGGCGCTGTCCACCACTTCAGCGGTATAGCAGAACTGCAACAGCTGACGATCGTTATGTATGCCAACGGCCAGCGGACGCACCTGGGCACGTTTCAGGATGGTGTCGATATCTTTGTGTGCCAGTTTGAAATCCTGGCCCGCAGGCACCTGGAACTCAATCAGGCAGATGTCATCATGGCTGGTGACAATGCGCGCGCCCGTGCCGGATGCCAGCACGCGTTCAATGCGGGTGGAACCCTGATCCGGCGTGTAGCTACAGCGTAGTTGCAGGTCGATGTCGCTGCCGGAAACCGGCTGTAGCGTGCGCGCGTGCAGCACCGGGGCCGCCAGACGCGCCAGTTCGCTCGCTTCGTCGAGACGCAGCAGCGGCAGCAGGCAGGCATCTTTTACTTTGCGCGGGTCCGCGCTGTAGACACCGGCCACGTCGCTCCAGATGGTGACGCGGGACACGCCCGCCAGGGCGCCAATCTGCGTTGCCGAGTAGTCAGAGCCGTTACGGCCCAGCAGAACGGTTTCGCCCGCGTTGCTGCGGCTGATAAAACCGGTGACGACAATACGTTTACCAGGATGTTGCACCAGCAGCTGTTGCAGCAGCGGGTAAGACAACCCTTCGTCCACCTGCGGCTGTGCGGCACGTTCGGCACGCAGGAAATCACGCGCGTCGAGCCAGGCGGCGTCCACACCAAGATGTTGCAGCACAGCGGCCATCAGGCGCGCAGACCACACTTCACCGTGGCCAACCACTTCCGCATACACTGCATCGGTAATGCCGCTGTCCAGCAGAGCGGCCAGACGCTCAAGGTCGTGCGTAAAAGCGCTAATCAGCCCGTCCGCCACGTCCGCAGGCAGCAAACCGGCAATCAGTTCACTCTGGTAACGACGTAAGGACTGTTGCACCTGATGCGCAGAGAGGCGATCGGTCTGGCTCAGTTTCAGCCAGCTAATCAACTGGTTGGTGGTGCTGCCCGCCGCAGAGACAACCATCATGTCCCCCGGCTGTGAATACTCGGTCATGATCCCTGCGACACGCAGGTAACATTTCACATCAGCAAGACTACTACCACCAAACTTGTGCAGCTGACGACCCTTCGTCCCTGCCTGCGCTATCACACTCATGATTACCCCTTGGCTGCGACCCGGAAGCCATTTTCCAGATCGGCAATTAAATCTTCAGAATCTTCAATACCGGTCGAGATACGCAGCAGCGTCTCGGAAATCCCGGCGGCGGCACGTGCTTCGGGTGCCATACCTGCGTGCGTCATGGTTGCGGCGTGGGAGATCAAGCTTTCTACTCCCCCTAAGGATTCCGCCAGCGTAAACAATGACAACCCGCTCAGGAAGCGACGCAGCGTTTGCTCGTCACCGTCCAGTTCAAAACTTAACATCGCGCCAAATCCTTTCTGTTGGCGCGCGGCAATCTCGTGCCCCTGGTTTTCCGGCAGCGACGGGTGATAAAGCTTCTTCACCAGCGGCTGGGTTTTCAGGAAATCCACGATCGCCTGGGCATTACGCTGCGCCACGTCCATACGCGGCGACAGCGTACGGATGCCGCGCAACAGCAAATAGCTGTCGAACGCGCCCGCGGTGACGCCAATGTTATTGGCCCACCATGCCAGTTCGGTGACTACCTCAGGATCTTTGGCAATCACCACACCTGCTACTACGTCAGAATGGCCGTTCAGATATTTAGTGCATGAATGCAACACCAGATCGGCGCCCAGTGCCAGTGGGTTCTGAAGGGCCGGACTGAGGAACGTATTATCCACTACACTTATTGCTCCCGCATCCCTTGCGAGCTGACAAATTTTCGCAATATCGACTACGCGCAACAATGGATTGCTTGGACTTTCCACCAGCACCAGCTTCGGCTGCTCGGCAAGCGCCTGTTTCAGCGCCTGTTCGTCGTTTTGATCGACAAACAGCACACGGTAGCAGCCACGTTTCGCCAGGCTATCAAACAGACGATAGCTGCCGCCATAACAGTCGTGCGGCGCCACCAGCAGATCGCCAGGTTTCAGGAACACCGTAGTCACCAGGTGAATGGCAGACATGCCGGTATTGGTTAATACCGCACCCGCGCCGCCTTCCAGTTCCGCCAGCGCGCGCTGGGTGACGTCACGCGTAGGATTGCCGCGACGCGAGTAGTCATGCGCGCGGGGTTCATTAAATCCGGTGAAATTATAGGTGCTGGAGAGATGAATTGGCGGGACAACGCAGCCGTACTGCTCGTCATCATTCAATCCGCTACGCACTGCGATGGTGGCCTGTTTACGCGTCATGGTGAGGCTTCCTGGCGAATGAGGTGAAAAGTCAGGCACCAGAGTAAACATTGAAAGTATGGACGTCAATACATCTGGACATCTAAACTTCTTTGCGTATAGATTGAGCAATGTGCAAATAGCCGTTAAAATTATATGCTTTAGGACACGCTACAGCGGCAATATCCGTGCCTCGGTATCGTCTCTACGGTAAACTACGCAAGATTACGGTTCAAAACTGATGGTTACCGGTTTTGCACCTTTAGATTAATGACTGAGAGGATTAAAGGTATCTCATGGCTGAATGGAGCGGCGAATATATCAGCCCATACGCTGAGCACGGTAAGAAGAGTGAGCAAGTCAAGAAAATCACGGTGTCCATTCCTCTGAAGGTGTTGAAGATCCTCACCGATGAACGTACGCGTCGTCAGGTGAACAACCTGCGTCACGCCACCAACAGCGAACTGCTGTGCGAAGCGTTCCTGCATGCGTTTACCGGCCAACCGTTGCCGAACGATGACGATCTGCGCAAAGAGCGCAGTGACGAAATTCCAGAAGAGGCGAAGGTGATCATGCGTGAACTGGGTATCGACCCGGATACGTGGGAATACTGATAAGCGGATACAAAAAAGGCACCTTGCGGTGCCTTTTTTTCGGGAAACTTATTTAGCGCCCGGGATGCTGAAACGCTTGTTGAAGCGGTCAACACGGCCACCGGTTGCAACATCACGCTGCTTACCAGTGTAGAACGGGTGGCATTTGCCGCACACGTCCAGGTTCAGATCGTGACCCACGGTAGAGCGGATCTGGATAGAGTTACCGCAAGAGCAGTTTGCAGTAATCATTTCGTATTTCGGGTGAATATCTTTTTTCATGGGAGAACCTCAGTTAAGGCCGCGTCGCTCTTCCAGCCCTAACGCCAGACACCACGCGATGTTGAATGTAAGTTCTTTGGCGTAAAATACACCAAAGGCGGCGAATCATACAGAATTTGACCAACGTATGCAAACTGATCCGCACGCCGCTTTCACTAATGTGTATACTAACGCGCCACTTTTCAAGTCAGGAAGATTCGATGCCCGTCGCTCACGTTGCCCTGCCCGTTCCGCTTCCCCGCACCTTTGACTACCTGCTGCCCGACAGCATGAGCGCTAAAGCGGGCTGTCGCGTGACCGTGCCGTTTGGCAAACAGCAGCGTGTGGGGATCGTGGTGTCCGTCAGCGAACACAGCGAACTGCCGCTTAACGAGCTGAAATCGGTTGTTGAGGTGCTGGACAGCGAGCCGGTTTACTCCACCAGCACCTGGCGACTGCTGCTGTGGGCGGCAGATTATTATCATCATCCGATTGGCGACGTGCTGTTCCATGCCCTGCCCATTATGCTGCGCCAGGGCAAGAGCGCCAGCCACGCACCAATGTGGTACTGGTTTGCCACCGAGCAGGGCCAGGCTGTGGACATTAACAGCCTGAAGCGCTCGCAGAAACAGCAGCAGGCGCTGGCCGCGCTGCGCCAGGGAAAAATCTGGCGCCATCAGGTCGACGAGCTTGAGGTAAGCGAAACCGCGTTGCAGGCATTAAGGAAGAAAGGGTTGAGCGAGCTGGCCAGTGAAGCACCTGCCCTTCACGACTGGCGCGACGGCTTTTCCGTCTCAGGCGATCGCCTGCGTCTGAATACCGAGCAGGCCACCGCCGTAGGCGCGATTCACAGCGCCGCCGACCATTTTTCCGCCTGGCTGCTGGCGGGCGTCACCGGCTCCGGTAAAACCGAAGTGTATCTGAGCGTGCTGGAAAACGTGCTCGCGCAGGGCAAACAGGCGCTGGTGATGGTGCCGGAAATCGGCCTGACGCCGCAAACCATCGCGCGTTTTCGTGAACGCTTTAATGCGCCCGTTGAGGTCCTGCACTCCGGCCTGAACGACAGCGAGCGCCTCAGCGCCTGGCTGAAAGCGAAAAACGGCGAAGCAGCAATTGTGATCGGCACCCGTTCATCGCTGTTTACGCCGTTTAAAAATCTCGGCGTTATCGTAATCGATGAAGAGCATGACAGCTCCTATAAACAGCAGGAAGGCTGGCGCTATCACGCCCGCGACTTAGCCGTGTACCGAGCCCACAGCGAGCAAATCCCCATTATTCTCGGGTCCGCCACCCCCGCGCTTGAAACGCTGCACAACGTTCGCCAGCGTAAATACCACATGCTGCGCCTGACGCGCCGTGCGGGGAATGCCCGCCCGGCCATTCAGCATGTGCTGGATTTGAAAGGCCAGCAGGTGCAGGCCGGGTTAGCGCCTGCGCTGATTAGCCGCATGCGCCAGCATTTGCAGGCGGGCAACCAGGTGATCCTGTTCCTGAACCGCCGCGGCTTCGCGCCTGCGCTGCTGTGCCACGACTGCGGCTGGATCGCGGAGTGCCCGCGCTGCGATCACTACTACACCTTCCACCAGGCTCAGCGCCATTTACGCTGCCACCACTGCGACAGCCAGCGTCCGGTCCCCCGTCAATGCCCGTCCTGCGGCTCAACGCACATCGTGCCGGTCGGTCTGGGAACGGAACAGCTTGAACAGGCGCTCGCGCCCTTCTTCCCGGACGTACCCATCTCCCGTATCGACAGGGATACCACCAGCCGTAAAGGGGCGCTGGAGCAGCAACTGGCGGAAGTGCATCGCGGCGGCGCGCGCATCCTGATTGGTACTCAGATGCTGGCGAAAGGGCACCACTTCCCGGACGTGACGCTGGTCGCCCTGCTGGACGTCGACGGCGCGCTGTTCTCCGCGGATTTTCGCTCCGCCGAGCGTTTCGCCCAGCTTTATACCCAGGTTGCCGGTCGCGCTGGTCGAGCGGGTAAGCAGGGCGAGGTGGTGCTGCAAACGCACCACCCTGAACATCCGCTGCTGCAAACTCTGCTGCACAAAGGCTATGACGCCTTCGCGGACCAAACGCTGGCCGAACGTCAGACGATGCAGCTTCCCCCATGGACCAGCCACGTTATCATCCGTGCGGAAGATCATAATAACCAGCAGGCTCCGCTGTTCCTGCAACAGCTGAGAAACCTCCTGCAAGCCAGCCCGCTGGTGGATAATCAGCTGTGGATTTTAGGCCCGGTACCCGCGCTCGCCCCGAAACGCGGGGGCCGTTTCCGCTGGCAACTGTTACTTCAGCACCCCTCGCGTATCCGTTTACAGCAGATCGTCAGCGGCACGCTGGCGCTGATCAATACCCTACCGGAAGCGCGAAAAGTGAAGTGGGTTCTTGACGTCGATCCGATTGAAGGCTGAAGATGGATCGAAAAATTTAATGCGCCTCACACTTTTTATGAAAATTCTGTAACCGATTCCATTAACTATCTGTAAAAATGGTGCTGTCCGCAGTTCGGTGTTCAGGCGAGGAGAAGACGTTGAAGTCCAGGAAAGAGGTTGCCTCGGCGACCATGAAAGACGTTGCCGAGAAAGCACAAGTCTCAACAGCAACCGTGTCCCGCGCATTGATGAACCCTGACAAAGTCTCCCAGGCGACCCGAAACCGGGTTGAAAAGGCGGCGCTTGAGGTCGGTTATTTCCCGCAAGCCATGGGGCGCAACGTTAAACGCAACGAATCCCGCACCATCCTGGTGATCGTGCCGGACATCTGCGATCCCTTCTTCAGCGAAATCATCCGCGGCATTGAGGTCACGGCCGCCGCCCAGGGCTATCTGGTGCTGATTGGCGATTGTGCTCACCAGAACCAGCAGGAAAAAACGTTCATCGACCTGATCATCACCAAGCAGATTGATGGCATGCTGCTGCTTGGCTCACGCCTGCCGTTTGATGCCAGCATTGAAGAACAGCGCAATTTACCGCCGATGGTCATGGCGAACGAATTCGCGCCGGAGCTGGAGCTGCCAACCGTTCATATCGATAACCTCACCGCCGCATTCAACGCCGTGAACTATCTTCAGGAACTGGGGCATAAGCGTATCGGCTGTATCGCCGGACCAGAAGAGATGCCGCTGTGTCATTACCGCTTGCAGGGCTACGTTCAGGCGCTGCGCCGTACTGGGGCTATCGTCGATCCGCACTACATTGCGCGCGGTGATTTCACCTTTGAAGCGGGCGGGCAGGCGCTGGAAAAATTGCTGGCCTTGCCAGAACCGCCCACCGCGGTCTTCTGCCACAGCGACGTGATGGCGCTGGGGGCGTTATCCTACGCCAAACGTCACGGCCTGCGCGTGCCGCAGGACCTGTCGATAATCGGTTTTGATAATATTTCACTTTCGGAGTTTTGCGATCCGCCGCTTTCGACCGTTGCACAGCCGCGGTATGACATCGGCCGGGAAGCGATGCTGCTTTTGCTGGATCAGCTGCACGGTCAATCAGTTAGCAGTGGGTCACGGCTACTGGATTGTGAGCTGATTGTGCGCGGCTCTACCCAGGCATTAACTTAAAGTAAATACCTTTCGACACCCTTATCTGGTCAAAGCCCCGTCGCTTAAGTAACATGGCGGGCTGACGAACGAATAAATACAGCGAAACGATAGTGGCACAACGAGATTATGTACGTCGCGGCCAGCCGGCACCTTCGCGACGCAAAAAGAGTAGTTCAAAAAGCAAGCAACGCAGCCTGTCTGCTGTCTCCCCAGCTATGGTCGCCATTGCTGCGGCTGTGCTGGTGGCCTTTATTGGCGGCCTCTACTTCATTACGCATCATAAAAAAGAAGAGTCTGAAGCCCTTCAGGGTAATAAGGTCGTCGGCAACGGCCTGCCGCCGAAGCCTGAAGAGCGCTGGCGCTACATTAAAGAGCTGGAAAGCCGCCAGCCTGGCGTACGTGCGCCTACCGAGCCTTCTGCCGGGGGTGAAGTAAAGAATGCCGATCAGCTGACGGACGAACAGCGTCAATTGCTCGCTCAGATGCAGGCGGACATGCGCCAGCAGCCTACGCAGCTGAACGAAGTACCGTGGAACGAACAAACCCCGGCGCAGCGTCAGCAAACCTTGCAGCGCCAGCGTCAGGCTCAGCAGCAAACGCAACAGCAGCAGTGGACGCAGACGCAGCCGGTGCAGCAGCCGCGTACACAACCGCAGCAGCAGACGCGTACCGTACAAACTCAGCCTGTCCAGCAGCAACCGAAGGCGCAGCCGCAGAAGCAAACGGCACAGCCGTATCAGGATCTGTTGCAGACGCCTACGCATACCACTGCGCAACAGCCAAAAACGCAGCAGGCTGCGCCGGTCACCAAAGAGACCGAGGCACCGAAGCAGACGGCTGAGAAAAAAGATGAACGCCGCTGGATGGTTCAGTGCGGTTCGTTTAAAGGCGCCGAACAGGCAGAAACGGTGCGTGCTCAGCTGGCATTTGAAGGATTTGACTCACGCATTACCACCAATAACGGCTGGAATCGCGTAGTGATTGGACCGGTCAAAGGCAAAGAAAACGCAGACGGCACCATTTCCCGTTTGAAAGTGGCTGGCCACACAAACTGCATTCGACTCGCCTCCGGGGGTTGAAACCCCCAAAATCCCCCCCATCTATCATTTAATTCAGCCCTGAGCACAGGCTCAGGGCTTCTGTTTCCCGAATCTGTAACCAGGGGGTCTGCTCGTGACAACAATAGTAAGTGTACGCCGTAACGGCCAGGTGGTAATTGCCGGTGATGGCCAGGCCACGCTGGGTAATACCGTCATGAAAGGCAACGTGAAGAAAGTACGTCGTCTTTATAACGACAAAGTGATCGCCGGTTTCGCAGGCGGCACGGCTGATGCCTTCACGCTGTTTGAACTGTTTGAACGCAAACTGGAAATGCATCAGGGTCATCTGGTGAAAGCCGCCGTTGAGCTGGCAAAAGACTGGCGTACCGACCGCATGCTGCGCAAGCTCGAAGCGCTGCTGGCCGTGGCTGACGAAAACGCCTCGCTGATCATCACCGGTAACGGCGACGTGGTTCAGCCTGAAAACGACCTTATTGCCATCGGCTCTGGCGGCCCGTACGCCCAGGCCGCAGCCCGTGCGCTGTTGGAAAATACCGACATGAACGCGCGCGATATCGCGGTGAAAGCGTTGGATATTGCAGGTGATATCTGCATCTATACCAACCACAATCACACCATCGAAGAATTACCGTCTAAAGCGTAAGGATCGCCCATGTCTGAAATGACCCCACGCGAAATTGTCAGCGAACTGAACAAACACATTATCGGCCAGGACGACGCCAAGCGCTCCGTGGCTATCGCACTGCGTAACCGCTGGCGTCGCATGCAGCTCGACGAAGAGCTTCGCCACGAAGTAACGCCAAAAAATATTCTGATGATCGGCCCGACCGGTGTGGGTAAAACCGAAATCGCCCGTCGTCTGGCCAAACTGGCTAACGCGCCGTTCATCAAAGTTGAAGCCACCAAGTTCACCGAAGTGGGCTATGTGGGTAAAGAAGTGGACTCCATCATCCGTGACCTGACCGACTCGGCGATTAAGATGGTGCGTGTCCAGGCAATTGAGAAAAACCGCTATCGCGCCGAAGAGATGGCCGAAGAGCGTATTCTCGACGTGCTGATCCCACCGGCAAAAAACAACTGGGGACAGGCTGAACAGCAGCCTGAACCTTCTGCTGCGCGTCAGGCATTCCGCAAAAAACTGCGCGAAGGCGAGCTGGACGACAAAGAGATTGAGATCGATCTCGCTGCCGCGCCAATGGGCGTGGAAATTATGGCGCCTCCGGGCATGGAAGAGATGACCAGCCAGTTGCAGTCCATGTTCCAGAACCTGGGCGGGCAGAAGCAGAAAGCGCGTAAGCTGAAAATCAAAGACGCGATGAAGCTGCTGATTGAAGAAGAAGCCGCGAAGCTGGTTAACCCGGAAGAGCTGAAACAGGATGCTATCGACGCGGTTGAGCAGCACGGTATCGTGTTTATCGACGAAATCGACAAGATCTGTAAGCGCGGCAACGCGTCCGGCCCGGATGTCTCACGCGAAGGCGTTCAGCGCGACCTGCTGCCGCTGGTGGAAGGTTGCACCGTCTCCACCAAGCACGGCATGGTTAAAACTGACCACATTCTGTTTATCGCCTCCGGTGCGTTCCAGATTGCCAGCCCGTCTGACCTGATCCCGGAACTTCAGGGACGTCTGCCAATCCGCGTCGAGTTGCAGGCGCTGACCACCGAAGATTTCGAACGTATCCTGACTGAGCCAAACGCTTCTGTGACCGTACAGTACAAAGCGCTGATGGCGACCGAAGGCGTGAACATTGAATTTACCGATGACGGTATCAAGCGCATCGCTCAGGCCGCGTGGCAGGTCAACGAAACCACCGAAAACATCGGTGCGCGTCGTCTGCACACCGTGCTGGAACGCCTGATGGAAGACATCTCTTATGATGCGAGCGACCTTAACGGTCAAAGCATTACCATTGACGCAGACTATGTGGGCAAACACCTGGATGCGTTAGTGGCAGATGAAGATCTGAGCCGTTTTATTCTATAATCGCGTTCAATGCATTTTCATCACTGTTGATGGGGGCTATGGCCCCCATTTTTATTGGCTAAATAACTATGACTGATATCAGCCGTACACAGGCGTGGCTCGAAAGTCTGCGCCCTAAAACGCTTCCTCTGGCTTTTGCCGCCATTATCGTCGGTACCACGCTTGCCTGGTGGCAGGGTCATTTCGATCCGCTGGTAGCAGGTCTGGCGCTTGTCACCGCCGGGCTGCTGCAAATCCTCTCTAATCTCGCCAATGATTACGGCGATGCGGTAAAAGGCAGCGACAAGCCTGACCGCATTGGGCCGCTGCGCGGGATGCAAAAAGGGGTGATTACCCAGGCACAGATGAAGCGGGCGCTGATTATCACCGTGGTGTTGATTTGCCTGTCCGGGCTGGCGCTGGTGACGGTCGCCTCGAAAACCACCAGTGATTTCATTGGCTTCCTGGTGCTGGGCTTACTCGCCATTATTGCAGCCATTACCTATACCGTCGGGACGCGTCCTTACGGGTATATTGGTCTGGGCGACATCTCCGTGCTGGTGTTCTTCGGCTGGCTGAGCGTGATGGGAAGCTGGTACTTACAGGCGCACACGGTGATCCCTGCCCTGTTCCTGCCGGCGACCGCCAGTGGTCTGCTGGCGACGGCGGTGCTGAATATCAATAATCTGCGCGACATCGACAGCGACCGCGAGAACGGTAAAAACACGCTGGCCGTGCGTCTGGGTCCGGTGAATGCACGCCGCTATCACGCCTGCCTGCTCATCGGCGCGCTGGTCTGCCTGGCGCTGTTCAATCTGATTTCGCTGCACAGCCTCTGGGGCTGGCTGTTTGTGCTCGCCGCACCGCTGCTGATTAAGCAGGCCCGCTACGTTATGCGTGAACTCAGCCCGGCCGCCATGCCACCGATGCTGGAACGTACGGTAAAAGGCGCGCTGTTGACTAACCTGCTGTTCGTCATCGGGATTGTCTTAAGCCAGACGCTGAGTTAGCTGACAAATATCAATTAACAATTGATGATTTTGCCAACAACGCATTTCGCACGATATACTGAACACATTCGCAGCAACAGAGCGTTAAACCTATGAAATACGATACCTCCGAGCTTTGTGACATCTACCAGGAAGATGTCAACGTCGTTGAACCCCTGTTCTCCAACTTTGGTGGACGGTCGTCGTTTGGCGGACAAATCATCACGGTGAAATGTTTCGAGGACAACGGGTTGCTGTACGATCTGCTCGAAGAGAACGGCCGTGGCCGCGTTCTGGTGGTCGACGGCGGCGGTTCCGTGCGCCGTGCATTGATTGATGCTGAACTGGCGGGAATTGCCGTCCAGAACGAGTGGGAAGGCATTGTGGTGTACGGTTCCGTGCGTCAGGTGGACGATCTCGAAGACCTGGATATCGGGATTCAGGCCATCGCGGCCATACCGGTAGGCGCAGCGGGCGACGGCATCGGCGAAAGCGACGTGCGCGTCAATTTCGGCGGCGTGACCTTCTTCTCGGGCGACCACCTTTATGCTGACAATACCGGCATTATCCTTTCTGAGGATGCGCTGGATATTGAGTAGTTAATCGGTAAGCGAGATGCATAAAAAAACCGCCAACAGCAATGTGGCGGTTTTTTTTGTCCCTCGGGATTCGCGGTCCGTTGGGACGTCTTACAGACTAACACCAAGGAACTTCATCATACTCTCGCCCAAACCTTGGGCAACCCTTCCTAACCTTTATAAAATCCTAATTGTCTGTGAATACCTTAACTACCTGGTTGATGCTCATTATGATACCGCGTCCCTTTCCGCCATCTCGCAAATGGGCATCGGTCCAGGGAAAGGTGTATTCACTACCGTAAAGCAGGCTAACATCAAGGCTTGTGTCCACCGACTTATCACCGGTGGTGAACGGTGGAGCGGTAAGCAGCAGGGACCGCATAATGAAACGCTATTTATGTATCGCGTTCATTGTCGCCAGCGTACTCGTTGTAAAGAGCGATGAACCTGTTGGGTTTGTTGCTTTTGCTACGACAGCGCAGGACAAGTAGCGTTAAGGCCGCCCAGGGCGGCCTTTTTTATGGTTTGATATCGGTTAGGGAAACCATAAAAAAGCCGGGTGGCGGCTTCGCCTTACCCGGCCTGTTCAATGCATTCCCTAAGGAAATCAAACTTCTTCCATACGTCCCAGCAGCGCCTGCAAGCGTTCCTGCCAGCCGTTCTGCTGTTCGCGCAGCTGGTTGTTTTCGCGCTCCAGTTCTTCACGGCTGTGTTGAGCATTTTGAACTTCCTGTGACAGGGAGTTGTTCTTTTCTTTCAGCTCTTCAATTTCCATTTGCAGCAGCGTGATGGTGTCAATCGCCTGCTGTACTTTCGATTCCAGTTTCTCAAACACTTCTAAAGACATGATCCTACCTCTCCTGAATTGCAAGGCGACGCTTTAACGTAAACGCGCACAACATATGTTCCGATTGTATGGAGCGCCGTCGCCCCTGTCCAGCGGCATGCCACGCAGATCGCGGTTTGCAACACTTTTCGGCCTCGTCCTGGTGCGTTCGCCGCATATACCCCTAAGTTGTTAACCCATAAGTTAAAGAAATGATTCAGCCCATAATCATTATCTGATGCAAAAACGCGCTTTATGGCGCGAAAACGCTCATTTTATTGACGCAGACCACACATTTAGATTTCGATATTTCTCGTTTGTGCTCGTTAACGATAAATTAACACTATGTCTACAGGGCATCGTGACTGTCACGGGCGGTCACGCAAACAATAAACATTACTCTTTTGCAGGATTCCGATTATGAGTCAGACATCAACCTTAAAAGGCCAGTGTATTGCCGAGTTCCTGGGTACCGGGTTGTTGATATTCTTCGGAGTAGGCTGTGTCGCAGCACTGAAAGTGGCGGGTGCCAGTTTTGGTCAGTGGGAAATCAGTATTATCTGGGGTCTGGGCGTGGCGATGGCCATCTACCTGACCGCAGGGGTTTCCGGTGCACATCTTAACCCGGCGGTGACCATCGCGTTGTGGCTATTCGCGTGTTTTGACGGACGCAAAGTTGTTCCTTTTATCATTTCGCAATTTGCCGGCGCCTTTTGCGCAGCGGCGTTAGTTTACGGGCTTTATTACAATCTTTTCATCGACTTCGAACAGACGCATCATATGGTGCGTGGCAGTGTCGAAAGTCTGGATCTGGCAGGCATTTTCTCAACGTATCCGAATCCGCATATCAATTTTGTGCAGGCGTTCGCGGTTGAGATGGTGATTACCGCTATTCTGATGGGCGTCATCATGGCGCTGGGCGACGATGGAAACGGCATTCCGCGCGGCCCGCTGGCGCCACTTTTGATTGGCCTTCTGATTGCGGTAATTGGCGCATCCATGGGTCCGCTGACCGGCTTTGCGATGAATCCGGCGCGTGACCTGGGTCCAAAAACCTTCGCCTTCTTTGCGGGATGGGGCGATGTCGCCTTCACGGGCGGCAAAGACATTCCTTACTTCCTGGTTCCGCTGTTCGGGCCAATCGTAGGGGCGGCGCTGGGCGCATTCGGCTATCGCAAATTAATTGGTCGCCACTTACCGTGCGACACCTGTGTGGAAGAGGAGAAAGAGACGGCTTCCACCACACAACAAAAAGCTTCGCTGTAATCTGACTACGGGACACATACCATGACCGAAAAAAAATATATCGTTGCGCTCGACCAGGGCACCACCAGCTCCCGCGCTGTCGTAATGGATCATGACGCGAACATTGTCAGCGTGTCTCAACGCGAATTTGAGCAAATTTATCCGCGTCCAGGCTGGGTAGAACACGACCCGATGGAGATCTGGGCGTCGCAAAGCTCCACGCTGGTGGAAGTGCTGGCGAAAGCCGACATCAGTTCTGACCAGATTGCCGCTATCGGTATCACCAACCAGCGTGAAACGACTGTGGTCTGGGAGCGCGAAACCGGTAAGCCCATCTACAACGCCATTGTCTGGCAGTGCCGTCGTACGTCAGAGATCTGCGAACAGCTGAAGCGCGAAGGAATGGAAGAGTACGTGCGCAGCGCCACCGGCCTGGTGGTTGACCCCTATTTCTCCGGCACCAAAGTGAAGTGGATCCTCGACCACGTGGAAGGTTCACGCGAGCGCGCACGACGTGGCGAGCTACTGTTCGGCACCGTCGATACCTGGCTTATCTGGAAGATGACTCAGGGACGCGTTCACGTTACCGACTACACCAACGCCTCGCGCACCATGCTGTTCAACATCAACACCCTTGAGTGGGATGACAAGATGCTGGACGCGCTGGACATTCCGCGCGCGATGCTGCCTGAAGTCCGTAAGTCTTCTGAAGTATACGGCCAGACCAACATTGGCGGTAAAGGTGGCACCCGTATTCCTATCGCCGGTATCGCCGGTGACCAGCAGGCGGCCCTGTTCGGCCAGCTGTGCGTCAAGGAAGGGATGGCGAAGAACACCTACGGCACCGGTTGTTTTATGCTGATGAACACCGGCGAGAAAGCGGTGAAATCAGAAAACGGTCTGCTGACCACCATCGCCTGCGGCCCGCGCGGCGAAGTGAACTATGCCCTGGAAGGCGCGGTATTCATGGCGGGTGCCTCCATTCAGTGGCTGCGCGACGAGATGAAGCTGATCAGCGACGCGTTTGACTCCGAATACTTCGCGACCAAAGTGAAAGACACCAACGGCGTGTACGTGGTGCCAGCGTTCACCGGTCTGGGCGCACCGTACTGGGATCCGTATGCCCGCGGCGCGATTTTCGGCCTGACGCGCGGCGTGAACTCAAACCACATCATTCGCGCGACGCTGGAATCCATCGCCTACCAGACGCGCGACGTGCTGGAAGCGATGCAGGCTGACTCCGGCATTCGTCTGCACGCCCTGCGCGTGGACGGCGGTGCGGTAGCCAACAACTTCCTGATGCAGTTCCAGTCCGACATTCTGGGCACCCGCGTTGAACGTCCTGAGGTGCGAGAAGTGACGGCGCTGGGCGCGGCGTATCTGGCAGGTCTGGCGGTTGGCTTCTGGCAAAACCTCGACGAGCTTCAGGAAAAAGCGGTTATCGAACGCGAATTCCGTCCTGGCATCGAAACCACCGAGCGCAACTACCGCTACAGCGGCTGGAAGAAAGCGGTGAAACGTGCCCTGGCGTGGGAAGAGCACGACGAGTAAACCTATATTCCCTCTCCCCTGGGAGAGGGTTAGGGTGAGGGGCTCCGACCGCACCGGTCCCTTCGCCCCTCCCCACTCTGTGATAAACTTCGTGCAATTCCTTTTGATTGTACGAGTACCTCATGAAACGTGAACTTGCTATCGAGTTTTCCCGCGTCACCGAAGCTGCCGCCCTCGCAGGCTACAAGTGGCTGGGCCGTGGCGACAAAAATACCGCAGACGGTGCAGCCGTCCACGCCATGCGCATTGTGCTTAATCAGGTCAATATCGATGGCACTATCGTCATTGGCGAAGGCGAAATCGACGAAGCGCCGATGCTCTACATCGGTGAAAAAGTCGGGACGGGCAAAGGCGATGCCGTGGATATCGCGGTCGACCCGATTGAAGGCACGCGTATGACGGCGATGGGCCAGGCCAACGCGCTGGCGGTACTGGCGGTGGGCGATAAGGGCTGCTTCCTCAACGCGCCCGATATGTACATGGAAAAACTGATCGTCGGTCCTGGCGCTAAAGGCGCTATCGACCTTAGCCTGCCGCTGGACGCCAACCTGCGCAATATCGCTGCGGCGCTGGGTAAAGCGCTCAGCGAACTCACCGTGACCATTCTGGCGAAACCGCGCCACGACGCCACCATTGCGTACCTGCAAGCGCTCGGCGTACGCGTGTTTGCTATTCCGGATGGCGACGTTGCCGCCTCTATTCTGACCTGCATGCCGGACAGCGAAGTCGACGTGCTTTACGGCATCGGCGGCGCGCCGGAGGGTGTGGTCTCTGCGGCAGTGATCCGCGCGCTGGACGGCGATATGCAGGCGCGTTTGCTGCCACGCCATGAGGTCAAAGGCGACAGCGACGAGAACCTTCGCATTGGTGCAGACGAACTGGCGCGCTGCGCGGCGATGGGCATCGAGGCCAATAAAGTGCTCGCGCTGAACGAGATGGCCCGCAGCGATAACGTGGTCTTCTCCGCAACCGGCATCACCAAAGGCGATCTGCTGGACGGCATCACCCGCAAGGGCAACATGGCCACCACTGAAACCCTGCTGATCCGTGGTAAATCCCGCACCATTCGCCGCATTAAGTCCATTCATTATCTCGATCGTAAAGATCCGGACGTACAGACGCACATTCTGTAAAACCGTTTGATCGATAGAGCTTTCCGGCCCGAATGGGCTGGAAATGTTTCCCGCAAGTACGGAAGATAGAAGAGAGAAACAGCACAGGAGAAGATCATGGCGGACTGGGTAACAGGTAAAGTCACAAAGGTACAGTTCTGGACCGATGCGCTATTTAGCCTCACGCTGCACGCTCCCGTTCATCCGTTTACTGCCGGGCAGTTTGCCAAGCTCGGGTTGGATATCGACGGTGAACGCGTACAGCGCGCCTACTCTTACGTTAATGCGCCTGATAACCCGGACCTTGAGTTCTATCTGGTCACCGTCCCGGACGGTAAGCTCAGCCCACGCCTCGCCGCGCTGAAGCCGGGCGATGAAGTGCAGATTGTCTCCGGCGCGGCGGGGTTCTTCGTGCTGGATGAAATCCCCGACTGTGACACGCTCTGGATGCTGGCGACCGGCACGGCCATTGGCCCGTATCTTTCCATTCTGCAATACGGCAAAGATCTGGAGCGCTTTAAAAATATCGTGCTGGTTCACGCCGCGCGCTACGCCGCAGACCTGAGCTATTTGCCGCAGATGCAGGCGCTGGAACAGCGATATGGCGGGAAGTTAAAAATTCAGACGGTGGTCAGCCGCGAAACCGCAGCCGGCTCGTTAACCGGTCGCGTTCCGGCGTTGATTGAAAGCGGCGCGCTGGAAGAAGCGGTGGGTTTACCGATGAATACCGAAACCAGCCATGTGATGCTGTGCGGTAACCCGCAGATGGTACGCGATACGCAGCAGTTGCTGAAGGATACCCGGCAGATGACGAAGCACCTTCGCCGCCGGCCGGGCCACATGACCGCCGAACACTACTGGTGATCAGCGGTACTTCACCTCAAGGGTATCTTTTCCATATTTGTTCTCGCTCTGGGTGCCGATAAACGCGCCCAGTTCGACAACCATCATTACAAAGATAACCGTCGGCAGCAGTCTGCCCACCACCCATGGGAGGATTGAGGGCAGCATTGACCAGTTCCCCGCCACCAGCATCCACGCCAGAATAATCAGGAAAGCCCATGCGCCGGAGCGGCCACGATCGTGCAGACGTTTCACCACTACGGCGGCGGTTGGCCACAGTAAACAGACCAGCGCAAATGCCGCCGTTTGCGTGCTCAGCCATGCGTTGTAGGCAACAAAAAACAGAAGCAGCATGGCGACAACCCACGTTGCAATCCAGATCCAGAAGTCACGGCGTCCAATACGCCCTTTGAATGAAAACAGCCACTGCTGTATGGTCATGTAAGGTTCCTTATTATTGTTTAGCCCGCATTTTACCCTGGAGTTGTGACCTTTTGACAAGCCGACCAGATATCGTTTTAATCATGGGCAATGACGGCCAGGGGCAATGTTGATGAAAAGTTCGGCACACTCTCTTTATTTGTGTTTAGCGATGCTGAGCGCCAGTTTTTCCCTGTATGCCGCGGAAACGGCTTCCCCGGTCACCGCCCCCTATCTTCTGGCGGGCGCCCCCTCTTTCGATCAATCTATCAGCCAGTTCCGCGAAGCCTTCAACAAAGAAAACCCCTCACTTCCGCTGGGAGAGTTCCGTGCGATTGACAGCGCCCGCGATACGCCGACCCTGACCCGCGCGGCCAGCAAAATTAACGAGAATCTGTATGCCTCTACCGCCCTTGAGCGCGGAACGTTAAAAATCAAAAGTATGCAGATCACCTGGCTGCCGATTCAGGGGCCAGAGCAGAAAGCGGCGAAAGCGAAAGCGCTGGAGTACATGAGCGCTATTCTGCGCGCCTTTACCCCCACCTTCACGAAAGCGCAAAGCCAGCAAAAGCTGCAAAAACTGCTTACCGCCGGGAAAAACAAACGCTATTACGCCGATACGGAAGGTGCCGTTCGCTATGTCGTCGCAGATAACGGCGAAAAGGGGCTGACCTTCGCGGTTGAACCGATTAAGCTGGCCCTATCAGACGCACTCGAGGGGGCGAATTAATGACAAAAAGCAAAGCCTTTCGAGGGAAAATCTCTATACTGATTCACAGACCATGCTGCCCGACAGGGCGGCCATATTCCTTAATTCGCTTATTGAGCGTGGAGAATTGAAATGCGACATCCTTTAGTGATGGGTAACTGGAAACTGAACGGCAGCCGCCACATGGTAAACGAACTGGTTGCTAACCTGCGTAAAGAGCTGGCTGGCGTGACCGGCTGCGCGGTTGCTATCGCTCCGCCGGATATGTACCTGGATCTGGCTAAACGTGCCGCTGACGGCAGCCACATCATTCTGGGCGCGCAGAACGTTGACGTTAACCTGTCTGGCGCGTTCACCGGTGAAACCTCCGCTGAAATGCTGAAAGATATCGGCGCGAAATACATCATCATCGGCCACTCCGAGCGTCGCACCTATCACAAAGAATCCGATGAGTTCATCGCGAAGAAATTCGCTGTGCTGAAAGAGCAGGGTCTGATCCCGGTTCTGTGCATCGGTGAAACCGAAGCAGAAAACGAAGCAGGCAAAACCGAAGAAGTGTGCGCACGTCAGATCGACGCTGTGCTGAAAACCCAGGGCGCGGCAGCGTTCGAAGGCGCGGTTATCGCTTACGAGCCAGTCTGGGCGATCGGTACCGGCAAATCTGCAACTCCAGCGCAGGCACAGGCGGTGCACAAGTTCATCCGTGACCACATTGCAAAAGCAGACGCGAAAGTGGCTGAGCAGGTCATCATCCAGTACGGCGGTTCCGTTAACGCATCAAACGCAGCTGAGCTGTTCACCCAGCCAGACATCGATGGCGCACTGGTTGGCGGCGCATCCCTGAAAGCAGACGCTTTCGCGGTGATCGTTAAAGCGGCAGAAGCGGCTAAGCAGGCGTAATCGCCTTTGTGGCGGGTGGCGCTTCGCTAACCCGCCCTACAAACGACCTAACACGCTAAACCACAAATAATCCAGCGGCAGCAGCACCAGATACGTCGCAATCGCCAGCGCCAGACAAAGCAGCATCCCCGCCTTCGCAGGCACTTTCCCTAAGCCCATCGCCACTACAATCGGCGACGCCTGATACGGCAGCAGCGGCGTGGAATACCCCAGCACCTGAATCATGATCACCGACAGCAGCGGGAAGCCGGTCGCGTCGGAGAAGCTCTGCGCCAGCGTGGTGTACAGCGCAGGAACGCCGTTGGCGGTCATAATGAAGTTGAGCGCCGTGGTGATCCCCGTCAGCGCCAGGAAGCTGGTAAACGGGCGGTCTGCATCCAGCGGCATGATATGGAGCAACGCCTCGCCTACGGCCGCACCGATACCGGTCTGCGTCACCGTAATGGCCAGCCCGAGTATACCCGCGACGTAAATACAGGTGCGCATATTCACCCCCGCCGAGAACTCTTCCCCGGTGATAAAACCGATGCGCGGCAGCATAACGATGACCGAGGCCGCCAGCCCCGTCCACGCTGGCCCAACGCCGTGCCAGCTCTCCGTCACCCACATCGTCAACACCACCGCCAGCAGCCAGGCGAGCCGTTTTTCGTCACGCCCCATCGGTTCCGATGGCGTGAGATCCTTCGCCGGTTTCGGGTTGCCGGGGAACAGCCAGCAGATCAGGCCAATCAGAATCAGGCCTTTGAGAATACCCAGCACCGGGGTGTGCAGCAGCAGATACGGGACATAGTTGAGGTGGATACCGTATGAGCCTTCCGCCGCGCCGCTCATCACCAGGTTGGGCACGTTGGCGGGCAAAATAGTGGCCGAGAGCTGGAAGGTGCCGAACCCGACCGCCAGCGCCAGGCCAAACCAGGCCCGCGAGCCATCAGGAATGCCGGCCCGCTTCGCCATCGCGGCGACAATCGGCATCAGCAGCGCAATACGTCCCATGTTCGACGGCATCACGAATGCCAGGGCATAGCTCAGCAGCACAACGCTCGCCACCATCAGCACCCAGGAGTCGGTAAGCTTTGCCGACAGCGCCCGGGCGGCCCTGTCCGCCAGGCCGGTTTTCCGAATCGCCACGCCCAGCACAAAGCCGCTGAACACCAGCCAGAAGGCAGACGAGGCGAAGCCGCCGAAGATCACTTCCGGCGGGGCGATTCTGGCGGTCATCGCCGCCGTGAAAAACAGCAGCGCGGTGATAAATTCCGGCAACAGTGACGTCGCCCACAGCACGATGGTGACGCCGACGATCAGCGAGGGAAGCAGCAGAGGATGCGTTAACCAGAGCGACATACCTGTCTCCTGTAGAATTTTTCAGCAAGTCTACGGCGACAGGCAGGGCGAGTAAACGCTATTTATGGTGGGGTCACTTCAGGATATCGCATTGATGATCCTGCAATTCCTCAGCCGACGCGCGGTTAAAGGTAAGCAGGTTACGCTCTGTCGCCAGCAATACAAACGAGCCGTCCGACTGCTGTGCCATCGCCAGCGCGAAGCGTCCCATATGATCGCGGGCTTCCGGCAGCTCTTCCGCCAGCATCATAAACGGGCTGCGCTGCACCAGTTCGTTCTCCGTCACCCGACGGGCAAGGTATTCATGCCCTTCCAGCCCGCCCGGAAGCGGTAACCACTGGGTGCTGATTTGCCCCTGCGACGCGTTCAGCTTCTCGCGCACGTCTGGGCGCAGACAGGAGATGTGGATATGAAAATGGTTTTGCGTGCGCCCGGTCGGGGAGTTGATGGTCAGCGAAACGGCGCTGTCAGGCACGTCGGCCCCCCGTTTCATACTCATAAAATGGCGAGACTGCCATGCCAGCCAGAAGAAATTCGGTGTCTGCGGCTCAGTCAGCAGCGGGCTTTCGGTGCCGTTGATACGGTACGTGGGCATAAGCAGGTATTGCAGCGGCCCGTTGCGGTCCTTGAACACCACGTAGCCCGCATCTGGCTTCACCTGCGCACACGGTGCCGGGTTACGGTTATGCAGCTGGTTGGGCACACACTGGTCGAGAACGATATGACGCAACGCATTCGGATTACCCGCTTTCATCCAGTACACGCCCCCTGCGGCAAGGGCGATAACGATCAGAATCAGTAAGATAATTTTTTTCACAACGCGTTCCCTGTTTTCAATAGAGGCAAAAGAGTAACGCAAAATGATGACCAAATAAAAAACCCGGCGGATTTCTCACACCGGGTTACCGTGTCGTTCTTTGTAAAACGCTTAGCGCTTGCTGATCTGGTCGAAGGTGCCGCCGTTAGAGAAGTGCTCTTTCTGCGCTTTGGTCCAGCCGCCAAAAACCTCATCAATAGTGAACAGCTTCAGTTTCGGGAAGGCGTTTTCGTATTTCTTCGCGACAGCCTCATCGCGTGGGCGGTAGAAGTTTTTCGCCGCAATTTCCTGCCCTTCAGGTGAGTAGAGGTACTTCAGGTAGGCTTCCGCCACCGCTTTGGTGCCCTTCTTATCAACAACCTTATCGACGACGGAGACGGTCGGCTCAGCGAGGATGGATTCGCTCGGGGTGACGATCTCGAACTTGTCTTTACCCAGCTCGTTGGTCGCCAGCAGGGCTTCGTTTTCCCAGGCGATCAGCACGTCGCCAATGCCGCGTTCGACGAAGGTGTTGGTTGCGCCGCGCGCGCCGGAGTCCAGCACTTCGACGTTTTTAAACAGTGCTTTGACGAAGTCCTGTGCTTTGGCCTGATCGCCGTTGTTGTGGTGCAGCGCGTAGCCCCAGGCTGCCAGATAGTTCCAGCGTGCGCCGCCGGAGCTTTTTGGGTTCGGGGTGATGACAGACACGCCTGGCTTAATCAGGTCGTTCCAGTCCTTAATCTGTTTCGGGTTGCCTTTACGCACCAGGAAAACAATGGTCGAGGTGTATGGCGCGGAGTTATCCGGCAGGCGTTTGATCCAGTTTTTGTCGATACGGCCACGCTCGGCGATAGCGTCAACATCGTAGGCCAGCGCCAGGGTCACCACGTCGGCTTCAATACCGTTGATGACGGAGGTCGCCTGCTTGCCAGAACCACCGTGAGACTGGCGAACCACCACGTTATCGCCGGTTTCCTGTTTCCAGTGCGCCGCGAAAGCTTTGTTGTACTGGTCGTACAGTTCACGCGTCGGATCGTACGACACGTTCAGTAACTGAATGTCCTTTGCCAGAACGCTGGTCGATGCCAGCAATAATGTTAACCCCACGCCCCATTTATTCATCGCCCAGCTCTCTTGTGTAGTGTTTTGATGAATGCAGCGTGCCAGAAAGCTAACCGATGATTAAAGAATAAAAAAAGATTGGCTATAACGTGCAGGAATAAAAAAAAGTGAATGAGCGGCCTGATGCCCTCACCCCAACCCTCTCCCACGGGAGAGGGAGCAACCATAAAAAACTGTAACCCAAGGGTTACCGTTTTGCATTTACCTTGCCGCCACCGGGCAACAGAGCCAATCAGTACAGTTTTTTCGCGCAGTCCAGCCAGTCACCTTTGAACGGACGCTTCATGTTTTCAATGGCGTCGATGATGTCATGGTGAACCAGTTTCTCGTTCTGAATACCGACGCAGCGGCCGCCGTGGCCCTGAAGCAGTAGCTCGATCGCGTACGCGCCCATGCGGGACGCCAGGATACGGTCGTACGGGCCTGGGGAACCACCACGCTGAATGTGACCCAGAACGGTCGCGCGGGTTTCGCGTTTGGTTTCGGTTTCGATGTACTTCGCCAGCTCGTCAACGTCACAGATGTGCTCGGTGATAGCAACGATGGCGTGTTTCTTACCTTTCGCGATACCGGCTTTGATTTCAGCGACCAGATCTTCACGGCTAAATTCCACTTCCGGCACCACCACGAACTCACAGCCACCGGCAATTGCCGCCGCCAGAGTCAGGTCACCGCAGTAACGGCCCATCACTTCAACAATAGAAATACGCTGGTGAGAGGAAGAGGTGTCACGCAGGCGGTCAATCGCTTCCACAACGGTACCCAGCGCGGTGAAGTAACCGATGGTGTAGTCGGTGCCTTTGATGTCATTGTCGATGGTGCCAGGCAGGCCGATGCACGGGAAGCCCATTTCAGTCAGACGTTTTGCACCCATGTAGGAGCCGTCGCCGCCGATAACCACCAGCGCATCCAGACCCCGTTTTTTCATGTTTTCGATAGCCACTTCACGGATGTGTTCGTCACGGAATTCCGGGAAGCGTGCAGAACCGAGGAAAGTACCGCCACGGTTGATCATGTCAGACACGCTGTAGCGGTCGAGCTGAACCATGCGGTCTTCATACAGACCCAGGTAACCGTCATAGATACCAAAAACTTCCAGACCTTCCGTCAGCGCTGCACGGACAACCCCACGGATTGCCGCGTTCATGCCCGGCGCATCACCGCCGCTTGTCAACACACCGATTTTCTTAATCATGACTACCTCTGAACTTAGGAATGCAAAATTGAAATCTGCTGCCGGAAGAAACTGTTCAACCGTCGAATACTGCAAATAGTATATCAATCCCTTCCAGCTGAATTGATTCAGGTCAGGCCATATGGTGGTAATTTATCCACAAAATGCTGCTCTGGCTCACTTTTTTACAACGAATTACGAAAGCTCAAAACGCCCTGGGTACGACAGAGCACGGATCCTGATGAATAATGACGTCTGACCCAGGGAAACGCTGCAAAATCGCCTGCTCCACCTGTTCAGCGACCATATGCGCCTGAACCAGTGGCAGGTTGTCTTCCATTTCCAAATGAATCTGAATAAAGCGGGTCGGCCCTGACTGCCGCGTACGAAGATCATGAGCACCACTGACGCCAGGCCAGTTGGTCACGATGGCATAAATTTCATCACGTTCTGCATCCGGAAGCGCACGGTCAAGAAGCGACTGTACCGCTTCATACCCCATCCGCAAGGCGCTGTATAAAATATAGATCCCTATCCCTAACGCAAACAAAGCATCGGCCCGATGCCAGCCATACCAGGCCAGACCAAGCGCAATAAGAATAGCCCCATTCATCATAACATCAGACTGATAATGAAGCATATCGGCCCGTACAGCCTGGCTTTGTGTTTTGCGTACAACCCAGCGCTGGAACGTTACAAGAACAAGTGTGCTTATAAGTGCAACTACCGTTACGACCACGCCAACGCCCGGATCGTTCATCGGAGAAGGCGAAATAAGATGCTGAATACCGGTCAAAAACAGGAAAAGCGCAGAGCCCGAAATAAACATGCTTTGTGCCAGCGCGGCCAGCGATTCCGCTTTGCCGTGGCCAAACGTATGCTCTTCATCCGCCGGTTGCAGCGAGTAGCGCACCACCAGCAGGTTGGTCAGCGAGGCGGCAATATCCACCAGTGAATCCACCAGTGCCGCCAGAATACTGACCGACCCGGTGTACCACCACGCGAAAATTTTAATGATCAGCAAACACGACGCCATCACCGTCGCGGCTATTGCGGCCCGGCTTACCAGCCGTCCATAGGATTGATTCATAAACACTCCTGTCATGCCATGGCGCTAGTATAACGGATGGTGGTGGAGTGAAAGGATGAATAAAGCGTTAACAAACCTGAACAATGGGCAAAAAAAACCCCCACATCATGTGGGGGAAGACAGGGATGGTGTCTATGGCAAGGAAAACAGGGTTTACTGGTTACTACGGGTACTGCTATTGCTACTGAAAAGCGTCATATCTGAGCTTCGCTGCATCCGTGCAACCTCACGCAACTGATTCATACGTTGCTGATGTTTGGTATTCAAAACCGCTTGCTGCTCGGGCGTTAGCAGGTGGAACATCTGGTTGCGAACCTTCGCCATCTCTACCTGACGGGCAACCTGTTCCTGCGCCATTTTTTCGGCCTGAGCGCGTACAGCGCTTTCGTCAAAATTTTCTGCGGTGACAAGGCGATGCATTGTCTCCATTTCGCTAACATTAACAGGGGGCTGGTCGTGTCTCGCCCTCTGCATCAGATCTCGCATCTGTTGACGCTGATGTTCGGTTAAACTTATGCCGTCAAACATATGGCTTTGGCTGCTGTGCTGCGTTGCGCCCTCTGCTGAGGAACCGTTATCGCTGATGATAGCTACAGCAGCCTGGCTAAACGCACTGAAGGCCAGCGTTGAGGCCATGACGGCAGCGGTAACTTTGCGCATCACTTGCTCCCAAAATCTTTCGTGTCGCGATTCAACGAGAGACAGTCTACGATTCAGGCTGCAAACATGCGTCAGGGGGTGTAAAACAACGTAAAGTCATGGATTAGATAGCCTTGATGTCGTAATTTCTGCCTCGGAGGTATTTAAACAATGAATAAAATCCTGTTAGTTGATGATGACCGAGAGCTCACATCTCTTTTAAAAGAGTTGCTCGACATGGAAGGTTTCAACGTCCTGGTTGCCCATGATGGCGAGCAGGCGCTGAGTCTCCTTGACGACAGCATCGATTTACTTTTGCTCGACGTCATGATGCCGAAGAAAAACGGTATTGATACGTTGAAAGAGCTTCGCCAGACACACCAGACCCCCGTCATTATGCTGACTGCACGCGGCAGCGAGCTTGACCGCGTACTCGGCCTTGAGCTGGGTGCGGATGACTATTTACCTAAGCCGTTCAACGACCGTGAACTGGTGGCCCGTATTCGCGCGATCCTGCGCCGCTCTCACTGGAGCGAGCAGCAGCAGAATACCGACAACAGCTCACCTACGCTGGAAGTGGACTCCCTGAGCCTGAACCCGGGCCGCCAGGAAGCGAGCTTCGACGGTGAAACGCTGGAGCTAACCGGCACCGAGTTCACCCTGCTGTATCTGCTGGCGCAGCATCTCGGCCAGGTGGTGTCGCGTGAACACTTAAGCCAGGAAGTGCTCGGCAAACGCCTCACCCCGTTTGATCGCGCCATCGACATGCACATCTCTAACCTGCGCCGTAAGCTGCCGGAGCGTAAAGACGGTCATCCCTGGTTTAAAACCCTGCGTGGTCGCGGTTATCTGATGGTTTCCGCTTCATGATAGGCAGCTTAACCGCCCGCATCTTCGCCATCTTCTGGCTGACGCTGGCACTGGTTTTAATGCTCGTTTTGATGTTGCCAAAACTCGACTCACGCCAGATGACGGAGCTACTCGACAGCGAGCAACGTCAGGGCGTGATGATCGAGCAGCACGTGGAAGCGGAGCTGGCAAACGATCCGCCGAACGATTTAATGTGGTGGCGCAGGTTGTTTCGCGCTATCGACAAGTGGGCGCCCCCCGGACAACGTCTTTTACTGGTCACCAGTGAAGGCCGCGTGATTGGGGCAGATCGCAATGAAATGCAGATTATCCGCAACTTTATTGGCCAGGCGGATAATGCCGATCACCCACAGAAAAAGAAATATGGTCGGGTAGAGATGGTCGGTCCTTTCTCGGTGCGGGATGGGGAAGACAATTACCAGCTCTATCTGATTCGCCCTGCGAGCAGTTCACAGTCCGACTTTATCAACCTGCTGTTTGACCGTCCGCTTTTGCTGTTGATTGTCACGATGCTGGTCAGTTCCCCGCTGCTGTTATGGCTGGCGTGGAGCCTGGCGAAACCGGCGCGTAAGCTGAAAAATGCGGCGGACGAAGTGGCGCAGGGCAACCTGAGGCAGCATCCGGAGCTGGAATCCGGGCCGCAGGAGTTCCTGGCCGCCGGAACCAGTTTTAACCAGATGGTCTCTGCTCTTGACCGCATGATGACCGCGCAGCAACGCCTGCTGTCGGATATCTCCCACGAGCTGCGGACGCCGCTCACGCGCTTACAGCTGGGTACCGCCCTGCTGCGCCGCCGCAGCGGTGAGAGCAAAGAGCTGGAGCGTATTGAGACGGAAGCGCATCGCCTGGACAGCATGATCAACGATCTGCTGGTGATGTCTCGCAATCAGCAGAAAAACGCGCTTGTGAGCGAAACGGTGAAAGCCAATCACCTCTGGCATGAGGTGCTGGACAACGCGGCGTTCGAAGCGGAGCAGATGGGCAAATCGTTCACCGTCAACTTCCCGCCGGGCCCGTGGCCGCTCTACGGTAACCCCAACACGCTGGAAAGCGCGCTGGAGAATATCGTGCGTAACGCCCTGCGCTATTCGCACACGAAGATTGAAGTGGCGTTTTCGGTGGATAAAGACGGGATTACCGTCATTGTCGATGACGATGGTCCTGGCGTCAGCCCGGAAGATCGCGAGCAGATTTTCCGTCCGTTCTACCGCACCGACGAGGCGCGCGACCGTGAATCTGGTGGTACGGGGCTAGGTCTGGCGATTGTTGAAACCGCCATGCAACAGCACCGTGGCTGGGTGAAAGCCGATGACAGCCCGCTGGGCGGGCTGAGGTTAACGCTGTGGCTGCCGCTGTATAAGCGTTCGTAACCGTATGTGCCGGGTGGCGGCTTCGCCTTACCCGGCCTACTTTCTACGGAATCTCTTTCCCCCACAATCTCCGCGAACTGCTCTCGATCTTGCCGCTTAACCGCCGCTTCTGCATCGTTCTGGTCCAGCTGGTGGATAATCCCGCCGCTGACAGCAGGCGGTGATACTGCTCGTCATCAAACGGCATATGCCAGGCAATTGCGCAGGCCTCGTATACCGACACCTCACTCAAGCGCGAAGCCAGCTCAAGCGGCGCATCCGCCGAAACCTGTCCCGCCTGCACAACGCGATACAGCCAGCCGGTTTTACCCGCGTTTTGCAGCTGGGCCGACATATCCTGAATGCCGAAATGGTAATTAAGCTTAAAGCACGGTGAGCGCGGCTGGGTGACCTGAATCAAAGCATCGCCCCAGCGGTAAATGTCGCCGATAAAGACGTTCTTCTCCGTCAGCCCCTCCGTTGAGAGATTTTCGCCAAACGCGGGGGCGACGAAGAGGTCCGCCTGTTCAGGAAATTCGGCTTTCCAGTGCTGATAGTGCTCGCGCGGATAGTGGCACAGCGCGCGATCGGGCCCGCCGTGGATTTTCTTTTCAGCCTGCTGGTCACCCGCAAGCCCGAGATCGGTCAACGTCAGCTCACCGTCGACCTGCACTTTGGCGATGGCGCTCGGGCGGCTGCCTTCGTACTCCCTTACCTTGCCTGTAAACACATTCACCGGGTAATGCATCTCCACTCCTTCAGATACAAAAAAAGCGAGTCATCAGACTCGCTTCTCACAGGCGTCAATGCAACCTTATTTTTTAGCGGCGAAACGCGCTGCTGCTTCGTCCCAGTTCACTACATCCCAGAAGGCTTTGATGTAGTCAGGGCGACGGTTCTGGAACTTCAGGTAGTAAGCGTGTTCCCACACGTCCAGACCCAGAATTGGGAAGCCGGATGCGCCAGAGATAGCTTCACCCATCAGCGGGGAGTCCTGGTTAGCGGTAGAAACGACCGCCAGTTTGTCACCTTTCAGGACCAGCCACGCCCAGCCAGAGCCGAAACGGGTTGCAGCGGCTTTTTCGAATTCCGCTTTGAAGTTGTCAACGGAACCGAAGTCACGCTCGATAGCCGCTTTCAGGTCGCCCTGAAGGGTGGTGCCGGTTTTCAGGCCTTTCCAGAACAGGCTGTGGTTAGCGTGACCGCCCGCGTTGTTGCGCAGCACGGTTTTCTTGTCTGCCGGCAGCTGGTCCAGTTTGGTGATCAGCTCTTCAACAGGCAGATTAGCGAACTCTGGCAGGCTTTCCAGCGCAGCATTCGCGTTGTTCACATAGGTCTGGTGGTGTTTAGTGTGATGGATTTCCATCGTCTGCTTGTCGAAATGCGGTTCCAGTGCGTCGTAGGCATACGGCAGGGATGGCAGTGTATAACTCATAATCCTCTCCATTATTGTCGGGCGGCACAGCTGTTAATGCCGCGTAAGCAGTTGGTTCATTATAGTTAATTAAATGATATTGAAAATGATTATCAATGCCGCAGTTTTTATAAGGTTATTAGATTTTTGATAAATGACAAAATTGTGAGTCTGCTCACGTGCTTAACGTGCTGATTGCCATCCTGAACAAAAGTGCGGCAACCTTCTGAAGGTTCCCAAACCGCCTCATTTTTACACTCATCAAGTCGGCGGGAAGCCTCCGGCTATAAAAACGATGAGGATGTAAAAATGAATCATGCGATTACGATGGGTATTTTCTGGCATTTGATAGGCGCGGCCAGTGCAGCCTGTTTCTATGCCCCGTTTAAAAAGGTGAAAGGCTGGTCATGGGAAACCATGTGGTCCGTTGGCGGCACCGTGTCCTGGCTGATTTTGCCGTGGACAATCAGCGCCATGCTGCTGCCCGATTTCTGGGGCTACTTCTCCTCCTTCAACGCCTCCACCCTGCTGCCGGTATTCCTGTTCGGCGCGATGTGGGGCATCGGTAATATCAACTACGGCCTCACCATGCGCTACCTAGGCATGTCGATGGGGATTGGCATCGCGATTGGCATTACGCTGATTGTTGGCACCCTGATGACGCCAATCCTCAACGGCCACTTCGACGTGCTGATCAACACTCAGGGCGGGCGAATGACGCTGCTGGGCGTGCTGGTGGCGGTGATCGGCGTGGGCATCGTCACCCGCGCAGGCCAGCTGAAAGAACGCAAGATGGGCATCAAAGCCGAAGAGTTCAACCTGAAGAAAGGGCTGCTGCTGGCGGTGATGTGCGGCGTATTCTCGGCGGGCATGTCGTTCGCCATGAACGCCGCCAAACCGATGCACGACGCCGCTGCGGCGCTGGGCGTCGATCCGCTGTACGCTGCCCTGCCAAGCTACGTGGTGATCATGGGCGGCGGCGCGCTGGTAAACCTCGGCTTCTGCTTCATTCGTCTGGCAAAAGTGAAGAACCTGTCGGTAAAAGCCGACTTCTCGCTGGCAAAACCGCTGATCGTCACCAACGTCCTGCTCTCCGCCCTCGGCGGTCTGATGTGGTATCTGCAATTCTTCTTCTACGCCTGGGGTCACGCCAGTATTCCGGCGCAGTATGACTACATGAGCTGGATGCTGCACATGAGCTTCTACGTGCTGTGCGGCGGGCTGGTTGGGCTGGTGCTGAAAGAGTGGAACAATGCCGGGCGTCGTCCGGTTGGCGTGCTGAGCCTGGGCTGTGTGGTGATTATCATTGCGGCCAATATCGTCGGCCTCGGCATGGCGAACTGATTACGCTGCCTTTCGACTGCGATGACGCCACTGAACCGGCGTCATCCCCACCTCACGGTTAAACACCACCGAAAAGTAGTTACTGTCCTCAAAGCCGCAGCGCATCGCCACTTCACTCACCATCAGCTCCGTATGCTGTAACAGGTACTGGGCGTGGCAGATGCGCAGCTGGCGCAGATAGTGGTTGACCGTCATCCCCGTCTGGGTGCGGAACTGCTGGCGCAGCGCGCGCTCGCTGCACTGCTCCTGCTCGCAGAATTTTTCCAGCACGAAACTCTTGTTCAGACTGCCCGCAAGCCGGGTGATGAGCTTATCCAGCAGCGCTTCCTGCGTGGTGGCGGAGGGATTATCCGTAGCGTAACGATGCCGCTTCAGGGTCATCACCAGCTGGGCAAAAAGCAGCTCCGACATCTGGTTTGCCACCGGATCGCTCTTCTGGCTCTCCTGCTCCAGCTGGGAAATCGTCTGGCGCACCTGAGCCATGCCGTTGCTGCTTAAGCGCCAGTGCGGTTCGCCTCTGGCATCATGAAAACCGGGGATATTGCCCGCCCAGTCGACATTCAGTTTAAGTCTGTCGGGGCAGTAGATGACGTTCTGCAACACCAGATCGTTAACCGAGGCGTAGGAGTGTTTGTCTTCAGCGCGGATGTAGAACAGGTCTCCGCGCGTGATGCGGTAGGGGCGGTCGTTGAGGACGTGCAGGCCGTTGCCTCGCCATACCAGCACCAGCTCGCAAAACTCGTGGGTGTGCTCGGCAAAGACGTTTTGCGGGTAGCGGTCGGCCACCGCGACGGCCTGACTCGCGGAGGCAAAAAAATCATCTTTGCGAAGAATGAGCTGAGCAGCCACACCACAACCTCTACGGCGAATAACCGGACATTATTAGCCTTTTTGCAGCAAAAAAACGGTGACTGCCCTCGCGTTACTGAAGCAACGCGTCTTTCCCCTGACGAATATCGCGCGGCGACCAGTTAAACTCCCGGCGAAAAAGCGTCGAAAAGTGGTTACTGTCGCCGAATCCGCAGCGATAGGCGATATCGGTGACGCTTTCGTCGGTATGACGTAAAAGGTGCCGCGCTTTGATCAGGCGCAGACGGTTGAGGTAGCGCTGCGGCGTCAGCCCGGTATGCTGCTTGAGCTGACGATGCAGCGTGCGCAGCGAGAGCGAAAAGTCATCCGCCAGCGTTTCCCAGCAGACATCTTCGGCAAAATGATCTTCCAGCCAGGCCATCAGCTGATTCAGGCGCGCGTCGTTATTTTCCAGCCCTTCCACCAGGCTGCTGCGCCGCAGCAGCACCAGCAGCTGCATAAACAGCAGCTCGCGGGTAGCAATGGCGTGCGTCTCCTGTCCATCCTCGCTCTGCTCCATCTGGCTCACCAGCTGACGCACCTGCTGCAACGTGGACTGATTCACCCGCCAGTGCGAGGGGTAGTGACCGTCCTTCTCCTGCGGCAACAGCTGATTCAGCCCGGAGAGAAACTGGAACGCATCCGGAGAACGATAGAGCACATTGGTCAGGCAAAGGTTGTCGGTATGTTCATACAGGTGCCTGTCGTGATCGCGCACGAAGCACACCGTACCGCCGCTGATGGTATACGGCTGACCGTTAAACACGTGGATGCCCGTTCCGTGCTCAACAATCACAATTTCATGAAAATCATGATGATGCTCCGGGAACGCAGCCTGAGGCAGCCGTGGCTCAATCGCGACCGGCGAAGCCCCCGAAGGAAAAAAATCGACGCTGTGCAGTACGGTCATAACGGCCCCCACCAATGAGAAAAGTTCTCAAAATAGTAATTAAGGCCTTCCACGCTCACCTTAAATTTTTGACAGCAAACCGCGCAAAAGCTGTCGGTTTTTCAAGAAACAGACGGAAAGATCAGGAAATGCGGTCAGCGTCACACTGCCTGCAAACCCCGCCATTACTGGAAACTGTGAACTCCCTCACGTTCATCTTTGCTTTCTTGCCAGCGCGAGATTTGGGCTGTCAGTGGCGAGAAGGTGGCTATTTCTTCCCTTTCTTACACTCCTCGCTAATGACTTAAGAAAGGACCCGACCATGACTTTTCGCCATTGTGTGGCTGTCGATTTAGGCGCATCCAGCGGCCGTGTAATGCTCGCCACCTGGGACTGCGACCTGCACACCCTTACGCTTCGCGAAATGCACCGTTTCGCCAATTGTCTGCAAAAACAGGACGGTTTTGTTACCTGGGATATCGACACCCTGGAAGCAGAGATCCGCACCGGACTTCACAACGTCTGCGAAGACGGTATTCGCATCGACAGTATCGGCATTGATACCTGGGGTGTGGATTACGTACTGCTGGACAGTCACGGCGAACGCGTCGGCCTGCCCGTCTCCTACCGCGACAGCCGCACCGATGGGCTAATGGCGCACGCCATCGCCCAGCTTGGCAAGGAGAACATCTATGGTCGCAGCGGCATTCAGTTTCTGCCGTTTAACACGCTGTATCAGCTGCGCGCGCTGGTTGAGCAACAGCCAGAGCTGGTCGAAAAGGTGGCGCATGCGCTGCTGATCCCGGACTACTTAAGCTACCGTCTGACCGGCAACATGAACTGGGAATACACCAACGCCACCACCACGCAGCTGGTTAACATCAACACCGATAACTGGGATGAACATCTGCTGGCCTGGACGGGCGCCTCGCCGTCCTGGTTCGGCGCGCCAACCCATCCGGGCAATGTGATCGGCCACTGGCTTTGCCCGCAGGGGAATGAAATCCCTGTTGTCGCCGTCGCCAGTCACGACACCGCGAGCGCGGTCATTGCCTCGCCGCTCGCCGGCAAAGACGCGGCGTACCTCTCTTCCGGCACCTGGTCGCTGATGGGCTTTGAGAGCAAAACACCCTACACCAGCGATGCCGCACTGGCGGCGAACATCACTAACGAAGGTGGCGCCGAAGGGCGCTACCGGGTGCTGAAGAACATCATGGGCCTGTGGCTTCTCCAGCGGGTGCTGAAAGAGCAGAACATCACCGACCTGCCCGCGCTTATCGCGGAAACCGAAACGCTGAAGGCCTGCACCTTCCTGATTAACCCGAACGACGACCGCTTTATCAATCCGGCGCACATGAGCGCCGAAATCCAGGCCGCCTGCGTCGAGGCCGGGCAGCCGGTGCCGTCCAGCCCGGCCGAGCTGGCGCGCTGCATTTTTGACAGTCTCGCCCTGCTCTATGCCGACATCCTGAGCGAGCTGGCTGACCTTCGCGGCAAACCGTTCACGCAGCTGCATATCGTGGGCGGCGGCTGCCAGAACCAGCTGCTGAACCAGCTCTGCGCGGATGCCTGCGGCATTACCGTGGTGGCAGGTCCGATTGAAGCCTCCACGCTCGGCAATATCGGCATTCAGCTGATGACCCTGGACGAACTTTCAAACGTCGACGATTTCCGTTCGGTGGTGACGGCGAATAACAGCCTGACCACCTTCACCCCCCATCCCTGCCATGAAATTGCCCGCTACCGGGCGCAGTTTCAGCAAAAACGACTGACTAAGGAGCTTTGCGCATGACCACTCAACTTGAACAAGCCTGGGACCTGGCTAAACAGCGTTTCGCCGCCGTCGGCGTGGATGTCGAAGAGGCGCTGCGCCAGCTCGACCGTCTGCCCGTCTCCATGCACTGCTGGCAGGGTGATGACGTTGCTGGCTTCGAGAACCCGGGCGGTTCCCTGACGGGGGGTATTCAGGCCACGGGTAACTACCCGGGCAAAGCGCGCAACGCCACCGAACTGCGTGCGGATCTGGAGCTGGCGCTGAGCCTGATCCCCGGGCCAAAGCGCCTGAATCTGCACGCCATTTATCTCGAATCCGACGAGCCGGTGGCGCGTAATGAAATCAAACCGGAGCACTTTACGAACTGGGTGGCGTGGGCGAAAGCCAACAAGCTGGGCCTGGACTTTAACCCCTCCTGCTTCTCGCACCCGCTGAGCGCGGACGGCTTTACCCTTGCGCACGCCAACGACGAAATCCGCCAGTTCTGGATCGACCATGTCAAAGCCAGCCGCCGCGTTTCTGCGTATTTCGGCGAGCAGCTTGGCACACCGTCGGTGATGAACATCTGGATCCCGGACGGTATGAAGGACATCACCGTCGACCGTCTGGCCCCGCGCCAGCGCCTGCTGGCCGCGCTGGATGAAGCCATCAGCGAGAAGCTGGACCCGGCGCACCACATCGACGCCGTGGAAAGCAAGCTGTTCGGCATTGGCGCAGAGAGCTACACCGTGGGCTCAAACGAGTTCTACATGGGGTACGCCACCAGCCGCCAGACCGCGCTGTGCCTGGATGCCGGTCACTTCCACCCAACCGAGGTGATCTCCGACAAGATCTCCGCCGCCATGCTCTACGTGCCGCGCCTGCTGCTGCACGTCAGCCGCCCGGTGCGCTGGGACAGCGACCACGTGGTGCTGCTGGATGACGAAACCCAGGCGATTGCCAGCGAAATCATCCGCCACGATCTGTTCGACCGCGTACACATTGGCCTCGACTTCTTCGACGCTTCCATCAACCGCATCGCGGCGTGGGTTATCGGCACCCGCAACATGAAGAAAGCCCTGCTGCGCGCGCTGCTGGAGCCTGTCGCCGCCCTGAAACAGCTGGAAGAAAACGGCGACTACACCGCGCGCCTGGCGCTGCTGGAAGAGCAGAAATCCCTGCCGTGGCAGGCGGTGTGGGAGATGTACTGCCAGCGTCACGATGCGCCTGCGGGCAGCCAGTGGCTGGACAACGTGCGGGCATATGAGAAAGACGTTCTTGCCGCTCGTCAGTAAAAAACATTGCCCGGCGGCGCGTTGCTTGCCGGGCCTACAGGTAAAAGTAGGCCGGGTAAGCGTAGCGCCACCCGGCATTTTCAAAGGAAACACAGTATGCAGACCATCACCACCTCCTGGTTCGTCCAGGGTATGATCAAAGCCACCTCCGACGCCTGGCTGAAGGGCTGGGACGAGCGCAACGGCGGCAACCTGACGCTACGCCTGGACGACGCGGATATCGAGCCATTTGCCGCCGATTTCCACCAGAAGCCGCGCTATATCGCCCTGAGCCAGCCGATGCCGCTGCTCGCCAACACGCCGTTTATCGTCACCGGTTCCGGGAAGTTCTTCCGCAACGTTCAGCTCGACCCGCAGGCCAACCTCGGCGTAGTGAAAGTGGATAGCGACGGCGCGGGCTACCACATTCTGTGGGGGCTGACGGATGAGGCGGTGCCAACCTCTGAGCTGCCGGCGCACTTCCTCTCCCACTGCGAGCGCATCAAGGCGACCAATGGCAAGGACCGCGTGATCATGCACTGCCACGCCACCAACCTGATCGCCCTGACCTACGTGCTGGAAAACAATTCTGATTTCTTCACCCGCAAATTGTGGGAAGGCAGCACCGAGTGTCTGGTGGTGTTCCCGGACGGCGTCGGCATTCTGCCGTGGATGGTGCCGGGCACCGACGAAATCGGCCAGGCAACCGCGACGGACATGCAGAAACATTCACTGGTGCTGTGGCCGTTCCATGGCGTCTTCGGCAGCGGCCCGACGCTGGATGAAACCTTCGGCCTGATCGACACCGCCGAGAAATCCGCGGAAGTGCTGGTGAAGGTCTATTCCATGGGCGGCATGAAGCAGACCATCACCCGGGAAGAACTGATCGCCCTGGGTAAACGCTTTGGCGTCACCCCAATGCAGTCGGCGTTAGATTTGTACCAATAACAACATCGCGCCCCGCTCACCGAGACGGGGCGAAAACCACCTGCAATCCCTACAACTAACTCAAGTCAGTGGAGTAAAAGCAATGAAAATAAAAGCAAGCTTGATCCTCACCGTTGCCACTCTGGCGTTGTCCGGTTCCGCTTTAGCAGAAGTGAAAATCGCCCTGGTGGCGAAGTCCTTAGGGAATGGATTCTTCGAGGCAGCGAACGTCGGCGCGCAGGAGGCGGCCAAAGAGTTAGGCGATGTAAAAGTGATTTATACCGGCCCGACCACCACCACGGCGGAAGCGCAGATCGAGGTGCTGAACGGGCTGATCGCCCAGGGCGTGGATGCGATCGCGATTTCCGCGAACGATCCGGACGCCGTCGTGCCGGTGCTGAAAAAAGCGATGCAGCGCGGCATCAAGGTTGTGTCGTGGGATTCCGGCGTGGCGAAAGCCGGGCGTCAGATCCACCTCAACCCGTCCAATAACGCCCTGATTGGCGAAACTAACGTCAAGCTCGCCGCCGATGCCCTGAAAGCGCTGAACGTGGAGAAAGGCGATGTGGCGGTGCTGAGCGCCACGCCAACCTCCACCAACCAGAACACCTGGATTGCGGAGATGAAAAAGGTGCTGCCGAAGTACCCGTCCGTCAATCTGGTGACCGTGGCCTACGGGGACGATCTCTCTGACAAGAGCTACCGCGAAGCGGTCGGCCTGCTGAAAACCTACCCGGAGCTGAAAGTGATTGTTTCGCCTTCTTCCGTGGGCATTGTGGCTGCCGCGCAGGCGGTGAAGGACCAGGGCAAGATTGGCAAAGTGTACGTCACCGGTTTAGGCCTGCCGTCTGAGATGGCGGGCGCGGTGAAGTCCGGCGCAAGCAAGAGCTTTGCCATCTGGAACCCGATTGACCTGGGCTATGCCGCAACCTACCTGGCGGATGACCTGGTGAAAGGCACCGCCACGAAAGGCGAGGCCAGCATGGGCAAGCTGGGCAAAGTGAAGCTGGATGCCGACGGCAACGGCGCGATGGCCGAGCCGTTCGTTTACGATGCCAGCAATATTGATAAGTTCTCAAAAATCTTTTGATGCGATTTGTAGGCCGGATAAGCGTAGCGCCATCCGGCAAAAGGCGGGTGGCGCTGCCGCTTACCCGCCCTACAAATTCCCCTGTCCAGGAGAACTATCATGACCCCATTGCTACAGCTTTCTGGCATCACCAAGGTGTTCCCCGGCGTGCGTGCTCTTGAGAACGTGCAGCTTGCGCTGTGGCCCGGCAAAGTGACGGCGCTTATCGGCGAAAACGGCGCGGGCAAGTCGACGCTGGTCAAAGTGATGACCGGCATATACCAGCCCGACGAGGGCGAAATTCTCTACAAGGCGATCCCCGTTCACCTTCCGACGCCGGAGTCGGCGCATAAAATGGGCATCACCGCCATTCACCAGGAAACCGTCCTGTTCGATGAACTCTCGGTCACCGAAAATATCTTTGTCGGTCAGTACCTTCACAAAGGCTTCCTGAAAAAGCTCGACTGGCCGGAAATGCACCGCCGGGCGCAGGCTATTCTCGCCCGCCTTGAGGTGCAAATCGACCCGCGCGCAACACTGAAAACCCTGAGCATCGCCCAGCGTCACATGGTGGCGATTGCCCGCGCGCTGTCGTTTGAGGCGCAGGTGGTGATCCTCGATGAACCCACGGCGGCGCTGTCACAGCATGAAATCCTCGAGTTTTACCAGATTGTGGAGCGCTTAAAGCAGAAGGGAAAAGCCATCCTGTTTATCTCCCACAAGTTCGACGAGATTTTTGAGCTGGCCGATCACTACACCATTTTGCGCGACGGCGTGTTCGTCGGTGCAGGGGCAATAAATGAGATCACCGAGGAGCGGATGGTGTCGATGATGGTCGGGCGCGCCATTACCCAAACCTTCCCGAAAATCGACTGCGAAAAAGGCGAGACGGTGCTGGAGGTGAAAAACCTCTGCCATCCGACCGAGTTTGCGCATATCTCGTTCTCCCTGCGTAAAGGGGAGATCCTCGGCTTTTACGGGCTGGTGGGTGCCGGGCGTACCGAGCTGATGCAGGCGCTTTCCGGCGTCACGCGGCCATCGTCCGGGGAAATTATCCTCAATGGCCAGCCCCGGCGCTTCCGCCAGCCTGCGGATGCGATCAAAGCCGGTATCGTCTGTGTGCCAGAAGAAAGGCAGAAACAGGGGGCGATTATCGCCCTGCCGATTGCCCAGAACATCAGCCTGCCTCAGCTCAGCAGGCTCAATCCGAACGGCGTGCTGCATGACGACCGCGAATGGAAGCTGGCGGACGAGTACGCCAAACGCCTGCAAGTGAAAGCCTTCAGCTGGAAGCAGGCGGTGGAGACCCTCTCTGGCGGCAACCAGCAAAAGGTGGTGATCGGCAAATGGCTGGCGACGCACCCTGACGTGATCATCCTCGATGAGCCAACAAAAGGCATCGATATCGGCTCAAAGGCAGCCGTGCATCAGTTTATGTCCGAGCTGGTCAGTCAGGGGCTGGCGGTGATTATGGTCTCGTCCGAACTGCCGGAAGTGATGGGCATGGCGGATCGCATTATCGTCATGCACGAGGGGCTGATGGTGGCCGAATACCAGGCGGGAGACGCGACGGCGGAAACCATCGTCAGCGCCGCCAGCGGTGCAAAACAGGAGGCGGCATAAATGCTTAGCTCACTCTTAAAACACCGCGAGGCGCTGCTTGGCGCGGTGATTGTCCTGATGGTCGTCGCCATTGGCAGCCGCGTGCCATCGTTTATCGCACCGGGCAACCTGGTGGAGATGTTTAACGACACCGCCATTCTGATCGTCCTCGCGCTCGGGCAGATGATGGTGCTGCTCACTAAAGGCATCGACCTGTCGATGGCGGCTAATCTGGCCCTGACCGGGATGATTGTCGCCCTGATTAATTTCCATTACCCGGACGTGCCCGTCTGGGCGCTGCTGATCCTTGCCAGCGCGCTTGGGCTGCTGATGGGCGCAATAAACGGCCTGCTGGTGTGGAAACTGGGCATTCCGGCGATTGTGGTGACGCTCGGCACCATGAGCATCTACCGCGGAATGATCTTTTTGCTCTCCGGCGGCGGCTGGGTGAACTCCAACCAGATGGGTGCAGACTTCCTCGGCCTGCCGCGTGCGTCAGTGCTGGGCCTGCCGGTGCTGAGCTGGTGCGCCATCGCCGTACTGCTGCTGGTGGGCTACTTCCTGCGCTACAGTCGCACCGGACGGGCGCTCTACACCGCAGGCGGGAACGCCACGGCAGCGTACTACACCGGGATCAACGCCGGGAAAATGCAGTTCATCAGCTTCTGCCTTTCCGGTCTGCTGGCCGGGTTCTGCGGCTACCTGTGGATATCACGCTTTGCCGTTGCGTATGTTGACGTCGCTAACGGTTTTGAATTGCAGGTGGTGGCAGCCTGTGTGATTGGCGGGATCAGCACCATGGGCGGCACCGGCCGCGTGCTCGGCTGTCTGTTCGGGGCGCTGTTCCTTGGCGTCATCAACAACGCCCTGCCGGTGATCGGCGTCTCCCCGTTCTGGCAGATGGCGATTTCCGGCTCGGTCATTGTCATCGCTGTGCTGCTGAACGAGCGCGGCAACAGGCGCAAAGGCAGGCTGATCCTGCACGACGCGGCGCTGGCACGTCAGAAACTGGCGGTGAAACCATGAGCAAAATGATGACATCTGAAGAGTTCAAACCCACTTCTGCGCCGGGCATCTTCCAGCGCCTGCTGTGCTGGGAGGGCTTCCTGCTGGCGGTGACGCTGGCGGTGTTTGTGGTGAACGCGCTCGCCTCGCCCTACTTCCTCAATATCTGGAACCTCTCCGACGCGACGTTCAACTTCACGGAAAAAGCGATCATTGTGTTGCCGATGGCGATGCTGATTATCGCCCGGGAAATTGACCTGTCTGTGGCCTCCACCATCGCGCTCAGCTCCACGGTGATGGGCTTTTGCGCGGCAGCGGGCGTCGATACGCCACTGCTGGTGTGCGTGGGATTAGGCGTCGGGCTACTGTGCGGGCTGTTCAACGGTATTCTGGTGACGCGCTTTAACCTGTCGTCCATCGTCATCACCATCGGCACCATGAGCCTGTACCGCGGGATCACCTACATCCTGCTCGGGGACCAGGCGCTGAACAGCTACCCGGAGAGCTTCGCCTGGTTCGGCCAGGGCTACGTCTGGGGCGCGCTGTCGTTTGAGTTCGCGCTGTTTATCGTGCTGGCCGCTCTGTTTGCCTTTGTGCTGCACCGCACCAATTTTGGCCGCCGCACCTACGCCATCGGCAACAACCCGACCGGCGCGTGGTACTCCGGCATCAACGTGAAGCGCCACAACCTGATCCTGTTTGCGCTGGTAGGACTGATGTCCGGCCTGGCGTCGGTGCTGCTCACCTCGCGTCTGGGCAGTACCCGCCCGACCATCGCGATGGGCTGGGAGCTGGCGGTGGTGACGATGGCGGTGCTCGGCGGCGTCAATATTCTCGGTGGGTCCGGCAGCATGGTGGGCGTGATTATCGCCGCCTTCCTGATGGGGCTGGTGACCTTCGGCCTGAGCCTGCTCAACGTGCCCGGCATCGTGATGTCGGTGATTATCGGCGCGATGCTGATCGTGGTGATTTCGCTGCCGATTATTACCCGCCGGGTGATGCAGCGAAGACGGATCTCATAGCCGGGTGGCACTGCGTTTACCCGGCCTACTTAACCGTAGGCCCGCGCAAGCGCAGCGCCGCCGGGCATAAAAATCACAGTAATTAAGGAGAATTATCATGAGCTTTATGTTGGCACTCCCCAAAATCAGCCTGCACGGCGCGGGCGCGATCGGCGATATGGTCAATCTGGTGGCAAACAAACAGTGGGGAAAAGCGCTGATTGTCACCGACGGCCAGCTGGTGAAACTTGGCCTGCTCGACAGTTTGTTTTCCGCGCTCGACGCCCATCAGATGTCGTATCACCTGTTCGATGAGGTATTCCCGAATCCGACGGAAGCGCTGGTGCAAAAAGGCTATGCGGCATATCAGGATGCGGAGTGTGATTACCTGATTGCCTTTGGCGGCGGCAGCCCGATTGATACCGCCAAGGCGATCAAAATCCTCACCGCCAACCCAGGTCCGTCAACCGATTACTCCGGCGTCGGCAAGGTGAAAAACGCGGGCGTGCCGCTGGTGGCGATCAACACCACCGCAGGCACGGCAGCAGAGATGACCAGCAACGCGGTGATCATTGACTCCGCGCGGCAGGTGAAAGAGGTGATTATCGACCCGAACATCATCCCGGATATCGCCGTGGACGATGCCAGCGTGATGCTTGATATTCCGGCCTCCGTGACCGCCGCAACCGGCATGGATGCCTTGACCCATGCGATTGAAGCCTACGTGTCCGTCGGCGCGCACCCGCTGACCGATGCTAACGCGCTGGAGGCGATTCGCCTGATCAACCTCTGGCTGCCGAAAGCGGTTGACGATGGTCATAACCTGGAAGCGCGCGAGCAGATGGCCTTTGGTCAGTATCTGGCGGGCATGGCGTTTAACAGCGCCGGTCTGGGGCTGGTGCACGCCCTGGCGCACCAGCCGGGCGCGACGCACAACCTGCCACACGGCGTGTGCAACGCCATTCTGCTGCCGATCATCGAAAACTTTAACCGCCCGAACGCGGTCGCACGTTTCGCCCGCGTGGCGCAGGCGATGGGCGTTGACACGCGCGGCATGAGCGATGAAGCGGCCAGCATGTCAGCCATTCAGGCGATTCGTGACCTGAGCGCCCGGGTCGGCATTCCGTCCGGATTTAGCCAGCTCGGCGTCACCAAAGCCGATATTGAAGGCTGGCTGGATAAAGCCCTCGCCGACCCGTGCGCGCCGTGCAACCCGCGCACCGCCAGCCGCGATGAGGTCCGCGAGCTGTACCTGGAGGCTTTATGATCCGCAAAGCGTTTGTGATGCAGGTAAACCCGGACGCGCACGAGGAGTACGCACGTCGCCACAACCCGATCTGGCCTGAGCTGGAGGCGGTACTGAAAGCCCACGGCGCGCACCACTACGCCATCTATCTCGACAAAGCTCGCAACCTGCTGTTTGCGACGGTGGAGATTGAATCGGAAGAGCGCTGGAACGCGGTGGCAAACACCGATGTCTGCCAGCGCTGGTGGAAATATATGGGTGACGTTATGCCGTCGAACCCGGATAACAGCCCGGTGAGTTCGGCGCTGAAAGAGGTGTTTTACCTGGACTGATGTGTTAACGCTGCTGCCCCCGAGGCGGCAGCAATCTCCCGCCTGCCACTCAGCGTAAACGCCGACACCACCGTGATCGCCAGCACGAAGCAGCCCAGTATCAGATACGTCTCCTGGAAGCCGACCCGGTCATACATATTTCCGGCAAAGGCGGAGAGGAAGATCGCCGCCGACTGTTTGGCAAACTGGAAGCCAATCAGGTAGATGGTGGCCGACAGGCGCGTATCAAACACCCCGGTGATGTACTTGAATGCCCCCACCAGCAGGAACGGGACTTCCAGCGCGTGCAGCATCTTCAGGGCAATCACCTCCACGGCAGTGGTGGCAAACGACGAGCCGATAATGCGCGTCGCCATGATCACCCCGGCAATCAGCAGCGTGTTTTTCGCGCCGATGCGGTTAATGATCCACGGCGAGCAGAACATAATGATCGCGTTACAGATTTCCCCCGCCGTGGTGGCGAAACCAAAGGCACGGGTCCCCTCCTGCGGCGTGGCGAAGAAGGTTTTGAAGAAGGTGGCAAACTGCTGGTCGAAGACGTCATACACGCAGGCCACGCCAATCACGTACAGGATGAACATCCACATTCTGCGCTGGCGGAACAGGGTAAAGACGGTTTTGGCGGTGATCTGCGGCTGATTCGCGCCCAGGGCGTTCATCACCTGCGCCGTCTGGTTAGGCTTCGGTTTCGCGACCACCAGCAGCAGCATCAGCAACAGCGCCGCGGCCGACCCCATCCAGAAGACGTACGACGGATCGATGCCGAACAGGATGCCGCCCGTTGAGGCGCACAGCCCCCAGCCGAGACAGCCGAACATACGCGCCTTGCCGTACTCAAAAAAGCTGTTGCGGCTTACGCGCTCAATATAGGCCTCAATCGCCCCCGACCCCGCTGAGAAGACAAAGCCGATATACAACCCACCGCTCAGCGCCCCCAGCCAGATATTGGTTTTCAGCAGCGGGGCGAAGACGTACAGGAAGAACGGCGCGAACAGGAACAGCAGCACCGAGATGATCCAAAGCAGGTGTTTTTTCAGCCCCAGCTTGTCCGAAATGACCCCCAGCACCGGCTGGAAGGCAATGGCCGACAGCGAGATGCAGGAGAAAACAATCCCGGTATGGGTTTTGTTCAGGCCGATGATGTCCGACAGCCAGATCGGCAGGAACGGAAAGCAGGTGGCCATGATGAAGAAGTAGAGAAAGAAGAACAGCCCGAAGATCCAGAAATTAGGGTTGTCTTTGTGGGTACAGGTTGTTGTGTTCATTATTTTTATCCTCAACGGAGGGCCGGTTGCCCGGCCCGTCACCCTTACACGCGTTCCACACCAATCAGAATGGCGGTTTCCGGATCCAGAATCGGCAGCGCAATACCCGCCTGCATCAGCCACTCGCCGCTCACCGTTTGCGGCGCTTCCATCCACGAAGGCAGCTTACGCATGGTGTGCCCGCCCTCGCCCGTAATCTGGATGTTCGGGTGATCGAGCAGCGTGATGCGGTACAGCGCGCTGGCGTCTAACCCCGGCATGCGCAGCGGCATCATCAGGGTGTAATCCGGCATCGCGAGCTGGCTGACCAAAAACAGCCCCTGCGTCTTATCTTCGCTCACTATACCCTGCGCCAGGGTGGTGGCGTCCGGCATATCCACGCGCCACTGGGTGCCGTGATGAATGACCTCTCGCCACCGCTTGTGCAGCGCGGCGTAATGGCGATAGCCTTCACGCTCCTGCGCATCGACGGTGAGCGGATCCAGCTCCAGCCCCATGTGACCAAACAGCGCTGTTAGCCCGCGGAACTGAATGCTGTGCTGGCGGAAGGTGGCGTGACATTTATGATGACCGATATGCGCCCCCATCACCTCCGGCGGGAAGAAGTAGCTCATGCCGCGCTGGATAGTGTTGCGCTCCAGCGCGTCGTTGTTATCGGACGCCCAGAAGCGGTGGCTGCGGGTCAGCACTTCGTAATCAATACGCCCGCCACCCGACGAGCAGGATTCAAACTCAATGTGCGGGAAGCGCTCGCCCAGCACGTCCAGCAGGCGGTAAAACTGGCGCGTCTGGGCGTCGGCGGCGGCTTTGCCCTTGTGCCCTGGCTGCACCAGCTCGCGGTTCATATCCCATTTCACGTAGTCGACCGCGTGTTCGCCCAGCAGCCAGCTCATGCGTTCGACCAGATATTCAAAGGCCTGCGGAATATTGAGATTGAGGACCAGCTGGTGTCGCCCGGTCGCCTGGGCGTAGCCCGGCAGCGCCAGCACCCAGTCAGGGTGCGCGCGATACAGATCGGAATCGGGGTTAATCATCTCCGGCTCAACCCAGATACCAAACTCCATGCTGAGCTGTTTAACGTGATCGATTACCGGCTTTAGGCCGTTCGGGTATTTTTTCTTGTCCAGATACCAGTCGCCCAGCGCGGCGTGGTCGTCGTTGCGGCCTTTAAACCAGCCGTCGTCGATAATAAAGCGCTCCACGCCCAGCGCAGCGGCCTCGTCGGCCATGCGCATGATGTAGTCCGGGTCGTGGTTGAAGTAGATCCCCTCCCAGGTGTTGAGGTGCACCGGGCGCGGTTTATCTTCCAGGAAGCGGATAACATTGTCGCGCAGGTAGCGGTGGAACTGCTGGCTCATGCCGTTCAGCCCGTGCGGGGAGTGACTGGCATACAGGCGCGGCGTCCAGAGCGTTTCCCCCTCTTCAATCGCCATTTCACCCGGCAGGTAGAGCGCTTCGGCCTGCATATAGCGGCGGCCATCGGTTTTCGCCTCTGCGCGCAGGCGGTGGTTACCACTCCAGCCCAGATGTATACCCCAGACGTTGCCGTGCATTTCACTGAATGACGGCGTACCTGAAATCAGCGCCGGGAAATGTTCATGGGAGGTTTTACCCCGACGGTTTTCAATCACAAAGCTGTCATGTTCAAGCATCACGCGGTGCGGCTGAAACTCCCTGATCCAGCGTCCGTGGAAGGCCATCACCTCCTGCGCGCGTTCGGCCACCGGCAGCGTCACGGCAAATCGATCCACCTGCCACGCCTGCGTTTTCAGGTTGGTTAACCCATGACGCACCACCAGTACGCCGCTGGCATCCAGCGTTATTTCACTGGTCAGGCGCAGGCCTGCATGCTCGTCTTCAGCAGTGATTGTCAGGGCGTTTAACGCCTGCTGCACCTGCGTGGTTTTAAATACCGGCGATCCGTCCAGCCCCTGGCGGTGCCCCTCGATGCCCGGCGAGCCAAACAGCCCATGCCCCAGCTCTGCCATCAGCGTGACGGGGGAGTCGACGTCCAGCCTGCCATTAGCAACCGGGCGCGCAATACTCAGCACATCCTGCGGCGTAAAGTGCTGAAGGTGCGGCCCCCAGTAGAGAATTTCGGCGAACGGGTGGGTTTTTAGCACCACGTCAACCGTATTGCTTTCAAGTCGAAAAATGGCATCTTGCATCGGACATCTCCTGTCATCGGGATGTCCTGAGTGTTGATCCGAAACGTTTCGGATACAAACCAAAACGTTTCGGATCTGTGATCGGGTTTTGAATTTTTGGTGTAATCAGGCCGTCTGGCCTGGGGAAAATTCCGGCTGCCAGAGCACCTGAAGGGTGTCGATGTCGTCGCCGTTAATCAGCTGGCGCACCATATCGGCAATCTGTTTCCCGACGCCCTGACGGGTAGACTGGATCACCGCCGCGACGTCGATATCGACAATGCTGTCCTGCGGTAAGCCGTCATAGACCACCAGCGAAACGGCATTTTCACCGGTTAAGCGCCCCATCTGCGCCAGGGCCATCGCTGCGCCGTCGCCGTGGGTGTTGCAGTCAGTAATGATGGCCGTGGGCGGCTGCGGCAGGGAGAGAAGTTCTTGCGTGGTGGCATACCCCACGCGACGCGAAGGGGGCATGGCGCGCAGCCATTCGCTGGAAAGTCCGGCTTCCCGCAGCGCGTCCAGGTAGCCCTGGCGGCGCTGGGTGATGAATGCCTGGTTGTTGCTTTCGCCCAGCAGCGCAATGCGCTGATGGCCTTTCTCGATCAGCCAGCGGGTGGCCTGATATGTGCCGGCATAGTTGTCGAAATCGAACCACGCGTACGGCTGCGGGAGCTGGCTGCGGCCGAGCGCCAGGAACGGGAACCCGGCGGCCTGTAGCTGCTCAAGACGCGGATCGTGATCCAGCGTATGCGCCACAATCAGCGCATCCACGCGTCGGCTCTGCACCATGCGCATATAGCTGTGTTTGTCCGCCAGATCGTCGTCAGCGATGAGCAGCAGGTCAATCTCATGTCGCGCCAGTTCGTGGCTAATTTCGCCGACCATGTCCATAAAAACGCTGTTATTGAGCGGAACAGGATGCACCGGAAACACCAGCCCGACGGCGTCGATTTTGCCCATCTTCAGGCGACGGGCAAAGGTATTTGGTCGGTAGCCACGGCGCTGGGCCTCCGCTTCCACGCGGGCGCGCGTCTCAGCAGAAACGTCGTCATACCCGTTGAGGGCGCGGCTGACGGTGGTAACAGACAGCCCCAGTTCTTTGGCAATGGCTTTAAGCGACATGATTTTCCGTATCTTCGTTAGTTTTGTTCCGCCACCAGCAGCGCGTGCGTATCCGGCTCCAGCGCCTTAAAGATATGCGGCTGGTCAGCGGGGTAGCAAATGTAATCTCCCGGGCCGAGCTCTTCCGCCGCGTCGATCAGACCGACCATCGCCCGCCCCTGGGTCACGATAATATGCTCAACCGACCCAGGCGGATGGGGCTGGGAAATACGGTCTGCCCCCGGCTGAGTCAGCAGCAGATAGATATCACGACGCGCGCCAGGCGGACACGCCGCGAGCAAAATCGCCTCGTAGTTCGCCTGCCCGGCGACGACTTTTGTGCCCTCGCCGCGGCGGATCACCTGCGTGACGGGTTGCTGCGGCTCCAGTAACCGGGCAAACGGAATATCCAGCGCCACGCAAAGCGACCACAGCGTTTCCAGGCTAGGATTGCCGTTGCCAGACTCCAGTTGAGAAAGCGTGGATTTGGCGATCCCGGCACGGCGGGCAATTTCCGCCAGTGAGAGCCCGGTTCGCAAGCGTTCTCGCACCAGGCTTTTGGCGATCACGCTGATTGGCTGCGTCATAATAACGGCCTCTTTCTCTCTATAACGAACGAATCGTTCGTCTTGTAAAACGTTTCTGATGCGTTCATTATAATGGAAATACGTTCGATATGGCTAAAATGGTATGAAGAATCACCTCTCTTGCCTGAAAGGCGACACGATAAAAGCGATCGTCCTGGTCTGCCTCGCGGTGGGCGTGGTCGGCATGTCTTATGGCTCACTGGCGATGGCCTACGGTTTCCCGCTGTGGGTGCCGTTTGTCCTCTCCCTCACGGTGCTGGCAGGCGCATCCGAGTTTATGTTTATCGGCATCGTGGCGAGCGGCGGCAATCCGCTGGCAGCGGCAGCGGCCGGTTTACTGGTTAACGCGCGCCATGTGCCGTTCGGCGTTACGGTGCGTGAACTGGTGGGCAAGCGCGGCCTGAGCTTTCTGGGCTGTCATATCATGAATGATGAAAGTGTGGTGTTCGGCCTGTCGCAAAAAACCGCCGAGCAGCGTAAAGCGGCCTACTGGCTGTGCGGCCTGGGCGTGGCAATCATCTGGCCGCTGGGGGCGGTGCTGGGCGCGATGGTCGGCAAGCTGCTGCCAGATCCGGAAACCATCGGGCTGGACGCGGTGTTCCCGGCGATCCTGCTGGCGTTAGTGGTGCCGGCATTTAAAAACCGTACCACGCTGATCCGCGCCTGTAGCGGCGCAGTGTTGTCGCTGGCCGCCGTACCGTTTGCGCCGGTTGGCCTGCCGGTGCTGCTCTCTTTGCTCGGCCTTGCCGCGAGGAAAAAATAATGGAAAACATGACGGTCTTTATTCTCGGCATCGCCATTCTTTCTGCCGGAACCTATCTGATGCGTCTCGGCGGGGCGAAACTCGGTAGCCGGCTGGCGCTTTCTGAACGGTCGCAGGCGCTGCTTTCAGACGCGGCAACCGTTTTGTTGTTCTCCGTCGCGCTGGCAACAACGTTTTATGAAGGGGACCATTTTGCCGGGATGGCGCGCGTACTGGGGGTGGGGTTCGCGGTGTTTCTGGCCTGGCGCAAAATGCCGTTAATTGTGGTGATCGTCGCGGCGGCGGTGGTGACGGCGCTGCTGCGTCTGGCGGGGATCCACTAAGAAAAATGCCCGACAGAACAGCGCTGCCGGGCATCTGAGGGGTTAATGCGCAGGAAGCGTATCGACGTTAAGCGTCAGCGTTTCTTCAAAATCCGTGGTGTTAGTAACGCTAAATGCCTTGTCTGAAAGGTAGGTCGTGATCATCATGGTGGCGACAAACTGCTCGCCCGCCACTTCCGTGCCGTTAACCGCAGCCAGCGCTTTTTCCGGCTTCAGCGTCACCTGCGATGCGCCACCCTGAACGGCAACCGCGCCGATATCGACCGCGGCCAGCTGTACGGGGTTCCCGTCTACCCGCCCATCTTTAAATTCGATTTTCATCGCGCCGTTATCCGTAAAACGATACGCCAGGTTCTGTCGGGCAATCCCGTCTACGGAGAGGCGCATTTTGCGCGCATCCGGACACAGCACCGAAACCTGAACTTCACGCGTCACAGAAGCATAACCGTTATACACTTTGCCAATATGCTCAGCGGACGTTTGCCGCATATCCTCTTTACGGTAGCGCCCGTAATCGACTTTCTTCACCGCCGACATCATTTCACAGGCGCCGTCATCGGCCTGCGCCATTCCCGAAAGTCCCGCTGCGCCGCAGAGCAGCATAAGCATCAGCGCGTATTGACGAACGTTATTCAGAGACATTTCCCTGTCACCTCTTCATAGAATTTATTCGGTTCTGCCTCCGGCAGGGTGTACGTCAGCCTGCAACGCCCTTCATCCAGCTTCGCATACAGCTGCTGGCTGGCAGAGATATCGTTCAGGAAGATCACGCCGTCTTCTGGCGCACTCGTCACATACTCCCCTGCCGCGTCCACAATCGAGACACCTTCCGGCAGCGGCGTACCGTCCGCACGGCGTATACTGAGCAGCACGCGGCGCTGGCTTAACGTCGCAAACTCCCACTTCGCCACAGCGCCGTGAGACGCTTTGATCGCTGTTCTGCCATTTCTTACGTCCAGATTGCCTGGCAGGCTTTCCGTGTTGATCTCAATCGTGCTTTCACGGAACGGCGACAGCGCAGGAATAATCGCCTGGCCCCATTTATCGGTCCATACCGCGCCGCGCGGGGTACCTATCTCGATACCAGCCACCGGTTTATCCAGTCTGGCAATGGCGTACGTATCGGTCACGCGGTAAGGCGAGAAGGTCACCCCGTCGCTGTGGGCGACAATCCCGCCGCTTAATGCTGCTGAGTAGTTGGTATTGCTGTCGTTATCTCCTCCTGCCGCCAGCGCCAGGTTGGTGTAATGCAGATTACTGTTCAGCGAGCTGTCCCAGCTGGTGATGTTCTCTTCCTGGTCCTGAGTGACCCCCACCGTGTACTGGTTCTCAGCGTTGAGCGAGCCCATCGCCCGCGTGCCGTAAGAACGCTTACCTTCGCTCTCGCGATACCAGGAGCTGGTTGTCACGCCTGAGCGTCCCAGCGGGATCGACACGTTTACGTAAAACTGATCGTTGTCGCTGCTGTCGTGCCGGCTGACATCCGACTCCCAGTTCACGCTCACGTTGAAGTATTTAAAAGTCTGTGACCACGACGAGATAAACCGGCGACTGTCATAGTCGCTGTTCCAGCTCTCGTTGCGATAATAGCTGAGGGAAAAGCGGCCCAGCGTGGTACTCGACCAGTTGATACCGACGCTGGTGTCGTATTTGGTTTGCGACATATCGTCATCGTCGCCGTAAAGTTCCGCCATCTCGCGATAGTCCGGTGTACCATAGCTACCGCCCAGCGAAAGCCCAATGCCCCACGGCAGGGAGTAACCCAGATCCAGCGTCGTTTTGTTGCCGTCAGTTTGCGTCTGGTTGTCTATTGACGCCAGAAAACCCAACGAGGCATACAGGTTCTGCATCGGTATGGTATCGAGGTTGCCGGAGAAGCCATAATAGTGGTTATCCGCCATCACCATACCGGCCAGGAAATTGACACGCTTATTGACAGACCAGCCGTTGTTGGCGGACACCACCCACGGATTTTCAAAGCGTGAGTCCATGTCTTCAACGCGGCCCATAGCCAGCGTAAAGCCCGGGGCACGGCCTATATGATTGCTGCGGAACGTACTTGCCGAGACAGTGAATCGGTTTTCGCTGCCGTCAGTCTCGGTGACCGTTACGTTCAGGTCGGTGTTGAGGTTCGCCAGCGGCACGTCATCCAGGTTGAACGGACCGGCAGGAACCAGCGTTGAGTAAATAAGCTGTCCGCCCTGGCGGATATCGACGCGCGCCTGCGGATTACGGGCAATACCGCTGACTTCGACGCCCGTCCCCACCTGAGGAGTGAGTGCGGTATCCGGCATCATCTGGACCCCGTAAATTCCCGGAATACTGAAGCGGCTGTTGGCGATGTTAATCTGGCCACCCTGCACCATCACGCCATAATCGGTAAAGGTACGCTGGGCATAGGTGTAGAGGGAGTCAACCTCAAAATCCTGATCGCTGCCGTCGCTAATGAACTGCGTGCTGCGCACAATCCAGTCTCCGGCATTAAAGCCCATTTCAAAGGTCGACTGGAAACGGTCAGCGTTCTCATCATCATAGTGATTATGGGTGCCAAACATGGAGTAATTCAGCATGGCTGCACGTCCGCCACGCACCTCGGCGAACTGTCGGTCATAATCAGGGTCGATCGCTTCAGGCGGTACAACAACCGATATTTCATCAATATCCGGCGAAGTCTGAATCGTTGATCCGGACCAGTAGTGATAAATCTTCGGGCAGGTGCCTCTTTTCGTCTGTTTAATCAGGCCCGCGTTTTCCAGAAACGCTTTATCAATACAGGGCGCTCCTTCCTCATCAAATTTCACGGGCATAATATTGCGCTGCTTACCATTAATATTAACCGTCACATTATGGTAGCCAGGGGTAAAACGGGGAGTGAGGGAATAGTAATCCGCAATGGCCGGATCAAGCCCGTTATTTTTTAAAGCATCGCTGTCAAATATGGCTCGCGCCAGTTCCAGAGATTCATTCGCATTAGAGGAAATCTCAGCCCGAATATTAAATGCCAGCACGCTAAGGCAAAACACGAGCATTCCCTTTTTACAGGAACCGTTTAACATAACTACTCCATGTTTGTTAAGTGATTTTATTGCTGAAGGTCGGCGATATAATTCCCTGCCTTATAGCCATAACGCGTTGCCGGATAGATTTCGATTTGTTTTTCGGATGCTGATATTTTGGCTGGGGCGCTGGCCATCATTTTTTCGCCAGGAAGAATGTAAGTCTTAGCTAATGTCGCGATCGTACCCGAGGCCATTAATTTCACCTTTTGCTCCAGTCGGACGACACAAGGCGTATTATTCTCAACCGTGACATTGCCATTTTTTATCTGCCAGGTGAGTGCCTTCCAGGGTTCAATATTTACCGCCAGGCCAGCCGGGTGAATAATGACGGGAAGGTTCTGGCTAAACACCACTTTAACTTTATTTTTTTCACGCTGAGGGATAGCGGTAAAAATGACACGCTTGAAATGTTCCACCTTCAGCGGCTCAGCGCTGCTTTTCAGCACAAAACGTACGCGCTGGGTTTTACCCGCATCTACGCGCACAACCGGCTGCGTGGCAAACAGGCCCGGCTTGGGGTCGTCCGGGAGATCAATAATTTTGGTGTACAGCAGCTGTGCTTCAGCATCCGTGTTTTTAACATCCATGCTGGCCCCCTGCTTGTCTTCATTGACAATAAGCAGCGAGGTATCCGGCACCATCCCGGCAGCCATACCGTTAAATGAGGCCAGCAGGCAGGCACAGATCAGCGTTCTCTTTAAAAGCAGCATAATATTAGTCCATTAATATTGGTAATGACACCCCGCCGGAGTGGGGTGTCAGGTATTTCATGATGCGTGGGTGCGATTACAGATAAACCAGCTCAACGTTGGTTAAGCCGTCCAGGGTGGCTTCATCCGTGATATTTAAATCATCGGTTGGGTTAATCATCGCGGCGACACCCACATTAAAGTTAACCTTGGTTTGTGCGACAGGCGTGCCGCCCAATGTGTCACTGAAGGAATATAATTCGCTTTTGTCTGTGTTTACTTTTAAATAGCGCTGTCCGCCTGTTGTTGCCCACGTTGTTCCGTTATCGCGCGATGCAGTAGGATACAGTTCATCGCCTGCGTCGTTCGTGACAGCGCCTTTCGTAAGCTGAATCCCTAATGAGTAGGCACCAATTTTCTTACCATTGTACATACCCAGCCCGGCGGTTTGGTACGCCTCTCTCCCAAATTCCGTATCAATAAAACTGGTCGGCAAAACTTGAGTTGGTCCTGAGTCTGCATGGGCATCATTAAACATTACTGCAATGCGGGTGGCCTCTTCACAGGTAATGGAAACAGGAATAATTTTAACATCCGCCAATGGTGTAGCCGAAGTGGAATTCAGTGAAGACGCACTTATCGTGCCATAATCGGCAATACCACCACCGCTAATAAATGTAGGCGTACAGGAAGAGGGGACGATTTTACCCGTCACCTGAATATCAACACTGGAAGCTGCCAGAGCAGAGGACGCCACGACAGCCAGCGCGGACGCCAGCATTCCTTTTTTAAACATCGCGTTCATTTAATTTCCTTATAAAAGTGAAATACAAAATATGCCAAATAATTAATATTTGGCCTAAGGGGGTACTACTAAACATTGTTTTAGAAAGTAGCATTACAGATAGCTCAGATCAATAACCCCAAAACGTTTTAGGATTAGAGCCTGAGGAATTCCTTAAATCTCAAGATCAATAATAAATATTTTATATATGAAACTTAAAATAACCGAATGCAACCGCCAAAAACATTCATTGAATAAATACAAGGAATCAACTGGCCAGACCATTTATTTGATATACTTATGGGATTGTTGTTTTTTAAACAAAAGTCACATTAAAAAGCGGATTATTACTTATTTTATTTAGTTAATAAGGTTTATCCAGGAGGATATGACTGTTTTGGGAGGAGTCAAAAGAAAATTAAGCAGAAGGAAGAAGAATGAAACCTGTCCCTGCTCCGAAAAGCAAGGGACAGCGGCTATATGACTTATTTGTTCAGTTCAGCGGTCATGTGTACGCGGTTACCGGTGAATGCCTGGGTAATTTTGTAGGATGACGCGCCCGCTTCCTGAGCCTGTGCGGCGATTTTAGCTTCTGCACCATCCAGCGTAGAGGCGGATGCAGTCACAGTCTGCGCAGCGAAAGAACCGAAAGAAGTAGCCAGAGCGATTAAAGCGACAAAAGTTTTGATGCTTTTCATGAGATAAACCTTTTCGTTAAGTTGTTTAGATAAGGCACCGTGCCTTGATGAAACAAATACTAGCCCTCATCATGAACAACTAAAAGCGGAAGGTTTTGCTATACTCATTCAAAATTACTGATTAACAATTAATCGCTGCGGATGGGTGTAAATTGTCGCCCTGCCCGGCTTGCAGAACCCCACCAGCGTCAGGTTGCAGCGCTCTGCCACTTCGACCGCCAGCGTTGTCGCAGCCGACACCGCAAACAGGATCTCCACGCCGCACATGGCCGCTTTCTGCACCATTTCATAGCTGGCGCGGCTGGAAACGAGCGCGGCCCCTTGCTGCCAGACGGCATCTTCACGCGCGCGACGGCCCAGCAGCTTATCCAGCGCCACATGGCGGCCCACATCTTCATGACCTCCGACGATCTCGCCCGACGGGAGCAACCACGCCGCAGCATGTGTACAGCCGCTCAGCTGACCTATGGGCTGGACATCATTGAGGTGCTCCAGGGCTTTGTCGAGGTTACCGAGGTTGAAAGTCTGGGTAAACGGCAGCGGCGCGACGGGCTTACCGATATCGTTAAGCTGTTCAACGCCACACACGCCGCAGCCGGTGCGTCCGGCCAGCGCCCGGCGGCGCTCTTTCAGCCCCATAAAGCGACGACTGGAGAGTTCGATTTGTACTTCAAGGCCATTACAGGCCTGAACCACATCCATACCGTAGATCTCCTGCGGATGCGCAATGATGCCTTCCGAGAGGGAAAAACCTATGGCGAACAGTTCCAGATCTTTCGGCGAAGCCATCATCACCACATGCGAAATCCCGTTGTAAACCAGGGCAACGGGGACCTCTTCCGCCAGAAAATCCGGCGTGGCATGTGAAATGTGAGGCGGTCTGTGTACCGACAGTTCCACAATGCCCGCAGGCAGTGGCGACACGTGGGCAGCACGGTTTTGTTTAGACACAACGGTATTCCTGAACAACCACGGAAGTGAGCCTGCTATTGCAACACAAACGGCAGGCCTTACGCATAGTATGGATCAACTTTTCAGCAACCATTCTCCTACTCAATACGGAGGGGTGCAACCGATCAGCTGCTACACCTCTTTAACATGCACAGGATAAAATGTGATTGATATCACATTTTATAATCAATGCCGTGATAATACGTTCACTTTGTTTTAACCCCGTTAGAACAGGCGTACCGACATTGTGGTATTCTGGGCTTATCCCTCGGAGAAATGAGGGATTAATGCAAATTTTTCTCCTTTGCGGTTAATTCTCAACCGCAAAGTAAAACTACATAGCAATGTCGTAATGAACCAAGGAGTGACCCATGCAGGTCAGCAGAAGGCAGTTCTTTAAGATCTGCGCTGGCGGTATGGCAGGCACCACGGCGGCGGCACTGGGCTTTGCGCCCGGTGTAGCGCTGGCGGAAACACGGCAGTATAAACTGCTGCGCACCCGCGAAACCCGTAACACCTGTACGTACTGCTCCGTCGGCTGTGGGCTGTTAATGTATAGCCTCGGCGACGGTGCGAAAAACGCCAAAGCATCCATTTTCCACATCGAAGGCGATCCGGATCACCCGGTCAACCGTGGTGCGCTGTGTCCGAAAGGGGCCGGTCTGGTAGATTTTATCCACTCCGAAAGCCGCCTGAAGTTTCCTGAGTATCGCGCTCCCGGCTCTGACAAATGGCAGCAAATCAGCTGGGAGGAAGCGTTCGATCGCATCGCTAAGCTGATGAAAGAAGACCGCGATGCCAACTTTATCGCGAAGAATGCCGAAGGCACCACCGTTAACCGCTGGCTCTCCACCGGCATGCTGTGTGCTTCAGCGTCGAGTAACGAAACCGGCTATTTAACCCAGAAATTTACGCGCGCACTCGGTATGCTCGCGGTCGACAACCAGGCGCGTGTCTGACACGGACCAACGGTAGCAAGTCTTGCTCCAACATTTGGTCGCGGTGCGATGACCAACCACTGGGTCGACATCAAAAACGCCAACCTCATTGTGGTGATGGGCGGTAACGCCGCTGAAGCGCACCCTGTCGGGTTCCGCTGGGCGATGGAAGCCAAAATCCACAACGGCGCGAAGCTGATTGTGATCGATCCCCGCTTTACGCGTACAGCGTCAGTGGCGGATTTCTACACCCCTATTCGTTCAGGTACTGACATCACTTTCCTGTCAGGCGTATTGCTGTACCTGATGACCAACGAAAAATATAACCGCGAGTACACCGAAGCCTATACCAACGCCAGCCTGATCGTGCGTGAGGATTACCACTTCGAAGATGGCCTGTTCAGCGGTTATGACGCCGAAAAACGTAAATATGACAAAACCAGCTGGAACTACGAGCTGGACGAAAACGGCTTTGCGAAGCGCGACACCACCCTGCAACACCCGCGCTGCGTGTGGAACCTGCTGAAAGAGCACGTGTCCCGCTATACGCCGGAGGTTGTCGAAAACATCTGTGGGACGCCGAAGGCGGACTTCCTGAAGGTGTGCGAGCTGATAGCGGAAACCAGCGCGAAAGATAAAACCGCGTCGTTCCTGTATGCGCTCGGCTGGACGCAGCACTCCATCGGCGCGCAGAACATCCGCACCATGGCGATGGTTCAGCTGCTCCTCGGCAACATGGGGATGGCAGGCGGCGGTGTGAACGCCCTGCGCGGTCACTCCAACATTCAGGGTCTGACCGACCTCGGCCTGCTGTCTCAGAGCCTGACGGGTTACATGAACCTGCCGAGCGAGAAACAGACCGACCTGCAAACCTACCTGACGGCCAGCACGCCAAAACCGCTGCTCGAAGGCCAGGTGAACTACTGGGGCAACTATCCGAAGTTCTTCGTCTCGCTGATGAAAGCCTTCTACGGCGACAAGGCGACGGCAGAAAACAGCTGGGGCTTTGACTGGCTGCCGAAGTGGGACAAAGGTTACGACGTACTTCAGTACTTCGAAATGATGCACCAGGGCCAGGTCAACGGCTATATCTGCCAGGGCTTTAACCCGGTGGCGTCGTTCCCGAACAAGAACAAGGTTGTCGAGTCTCTGTCGAAGCTGAAGTTCCTGGTGACGATTGACCCGCTCAATACCGAAACGTCGACGTTCTGGCAGAACCACGGTGAGTCGAACGATGTCGATCCGTCGAAGATTCAGACCGAAGTGTTCCGTCTGCCGTCTACCTGCTTCGCGGAAGAGAACGGGTCTATCGTCAACTCCGGCCGCTGGTTGCAGTGGCACTGGAAAGGCGCGGATGCCCCGGGCATCGCCTTGAACGACGGCGAGATCCTGGCCGGTATCTTCTTACGTCTGCGTAAAATGTACGCGGCTGAAGGCGGCGCAACGCCTGAGCCGGTGCTGAACATGACCTGGAACTACTCGACGCCAGAGAATCCGTCTCCGGAAGAAGTGGCGATGGAGAGCAACGGTAAGGCGCTGGCGGACGTTATCGACCCGGCGACCGGTGCGGTGCTGGCGAAGAAAGGCGATCAGCTCAGCACCTTTGCGCACCTGCGCGATGACGGTACGACCTCCAGCGGCTGCTGGATCTTTGCCGGTAGCTGGACGCCAAAAGGCAACCAGATGGCCAACCGCGATAACGCCGACCCGTCGGGCCTCGGCAATACGCTGGGCTGGGCATGGGCATGGCCGCTTAACCGCCGCATCCTCTATAACCGCGCCTCAGCTGACCCGCAAGGCAACCCGTGGGATCCGAAGCGTCAGCTACTGAAGTGGGACGGCGCGAAATGGGGCGGCGTGGATATTCCGGACTACAGCACTGCCGCACCGGGCAGCGATGTCGGGCCGTTTATCATGCAGCCTGAAGGGATGGGGCGCCTGTTTGCTATCGATAAGATGGCGGAAGGTCCGTTCCCGGAACACTACGAGCCGTTTGAGACGCCGCTGGGTACTAACCCGCTGCACCCGAACGTGGTCTCTAACCCGGCAGCCCGCATCTTCAAAGGCGATTTTGAAGCGCTGGGTAAAAAGGACAAGTTCCCTTATGTCGGCACCACTTACCGTCTGACCGAGCACTTCCACTACTGGACCAAGCACGCGCTGCTGAATGCCATCGCGCAGCCGGAGCAGTTTGTGGAGATCGGCGAGAAGCTGGCGAACAAACTCGGCATTGCCCATGGCGATACCGTGAAGGTCTCCTCTAACCGCGGCTACATCAAAGCCAAGGCGGTGGTGACCAAGCGTATTCGCACGCTGAACGTTCACGGTCAGCAGGTGGATACCATCGGCATCCCAATTCACTGGGGTTATGAGGGCGTGGCGAAGAAAGGGTTCATTGCGAACACCCTGACGCCGTTCGTCGGTGATGCGAACACGCAGACGCCGGAGTTTAAGGCCTTCCTCGTGAACGTGGAAAAGGTGTAACGGAGACGACTTATGGCTTATCAATCTCAAGACATTATCCGTCGTTCCGCGACTAACGGTTTCACGCCCGCGCCTCAGGCGCGGGACCACCAGCAGGAAGTGGCGAAGCTTATCGACGTGACCACCTGTATCGGCTGTAAAGCCTGTCAGGTGGCCTGTTCAGAGTGGAACGACATCCGTGACGAAGTGGGTCACAACGTCGGGGTGTACGACAACCCGGCGGACCTGACCGCCAAGTCCTGGACGGTAATGCGTTTCTCGGAAGTGGAGCAGAACGACAAACTGGAATGGCTTATCCGCAAAGATGGCTGTATGCACTGTGCGGATCCGGGCTGCCTGAAGGCGTGTCCGTCAGAAGGGGCTATCATTCAGTATGCCAACGGCATCGTCGACTTCCAGTCCGAGCAGTGTATTGGCTGCGGCTATTGCATCGCGGGTTGTCCGTTTGACGTGCCGCGCCTGAACCCGGAAGACAACCGCGTCTACAAATGTACGCTGTGCGTTGACCGCGTAAATGTCGGCCAGGAGCCAGCGTGCGTGAAGACCTGTCCAACTGGCGCTATCCACTTTGGCTCCAAAGAGGATATGAAAACGCTGGCGGCAGAGCGCGTGGGCGAGCTGAAAACTCGTGGTTACGATAACGCGGGCCTGTACGATCCGGCCGGGGTTGGCGGTACGCACGTGATGTACGTGCTGCACCACGCCGACAAGCCGAACCTGTATCACGGCCTGCCGGAGAACCCGGAAATCAGCGCGACCGTGAAGTTCTGGAAAGGCATCTGGAAACCGCTGGCCGCGGTCGGTTTTGCGGCCACCTTCGCAGCGAGCATCTTCCACTACGTCGGCGTTGGTCCGAACCGTGCGGAAGAGGAAGACGACAACCTGCATGAAGAGAAAGACGAGGTGCGCAAATGAGAAAACGTGACACCATCGTGCGCTACACCGCGCCGGAACGCATCAACCACTGGGTCACCGCCTTCTGCTTCATGCTGGCGGCGATAAGCGGGCTGGGGTTCTTCTTCCCGTCCTTCAACTGGCTGATGCAGATCATGGGGACACCACAGCTGGCGCGTATACTGCACCCGTTTGTGGGCGTCATCATGTTCGCGTCGTTCATCATCATGTTTTTCCGTTACTGGCACCATAACCTAATCAATCGGGATGATATCTTTTGGGCGAAGAATATTCGTAAGATCGTCGTCAACGAGGAAGTGGGTGATACCGGGCGTTATAACTTCGGCCAGAAATGCGTATTCTGGGCGGCGATTATCTTCCTGGTCCTGTTGCTGGTGAGCGGCGTGATCATCTGGCGTCCGTACTTTGCGCCTGCTTTCTCAATCCCGGTGATCCGATTCGCGCTGATGCTGCATTCATTTGCCGCAGTGGCGTTAATTGTGGTTATCATGGTGCATATTTACGCCGCCCTCTGGGTGAAAGGCACCATTACCGCGATGGTGGAAGGCTGGGTCACCAAAACGTGGGCGAAGAAACATCACCCGCGCTGGTACCGAGAAGTCCGCCAGAAACAGGAAAAGTCATCTGAATGAGTATTCGCATAATCCCGCAAGATGAGCTGGGGTCGAGCGAGAAACGTACGGCGGAGTATATTCCGCCGTTGTTATTCCCCAGACTCAAGAACCTCTACAACCGCCGCGCAGAGCGTCTGCGCGAGCTGGCAGAGAACAACCCGCTGGGCGATTTTCTGCGTTTTGCCGCGCTGGTCGCCCATGCGCAGGAAGTGGTGCTGTACGACCATCCGCTGCAAATGGACCTGACCGCACGCATCAAAGAAGCCAACGAGCAGGGCAAACCGCCGCTGGATATTCACGTCCTGCCGCGCGACAAGCACTGGCATAAGCTGCTGCATTCCCTGATCGCCGAGCTGAAGCCCGAGATGAGCGGCACGGCGCTGGCAGTCATTGAGAACCTGGAAAAAGCCTCCGATCAGGAGCTGGAAGAGATGGCGAGCGCGCTGTTTGCTTCCGACTTCTCACTGGTGAGCAGCGATAAAGCGCCGTTCATCTGGGCTGCGCTGTCGCTCTACTGGGCGCAAATGGCGAGCCTGATTCCAGGTAAAGCCCGCGCCGAATACGGCGAAGCGCGCCAGTTCTGCCCGGTGTGTGGTTCAATGCCGGTCTCCAGCATGGTGCAAATCGGCACCACTCAGGGGCTGCGCTACCTGCACTGCAACCTGTGTGAAACCGAGTGGCACGTGGTGCGCATCAAGTGCAGCAACTGCGAACAGACCCGCGATCTGAACTACTGGTCGCTGGAAAATGAAGACGCGGCGGTGAAAGCGGAGAGCTGCGGCGACTGCGGGACCTACCTGAAGATTCTGTATCAGGAAAAAGACCCGAAAGTCGAAGCCGTGGCCGACGATCTCGCCTCGCTGATTCTGGACGCGAAGATGGAGCAGGAGGGCTTTGCCCGCAGCTCGATCAACCCGTTCCTGTTCCCGGGTGAAGGGGAGTAATCTCCTGTGAGAGTGCCGGGCGGCGCGAGCTTGCCCGGCCTACACCTGGTAAGGCGTAAGGACCTCGTCAATACCCGCAAAATCTTTCGTGTTGCGAGAAATCAACGGACATTTTCTGCTCTGCGCTGTGGCCAGAATGATAGCATCAGGCAGTTTCATTCCATGCTTCTCACGTAGTAAAACGCTTCTTTCCGCAATATCCCGAGACACATCAATAATTTCAAAAGCGCCCATAACGGCTGCCGTTTTCGCTTCATGACCATGCCTGCGAGCGCCCACCATTACTTCCATCCAGGTAATTAAGCTGATGGCACGATGCGACGCGGTATGCTCAATCGCATCCGCAGCTTCAATACGGTTGTTGAAGAGATCAATGAGAATATTGGTATCAAACACTGCCATGTGCTCCATGATTACCACTCCTCACGCAGCTTGCGTTCATACTCAAGCCCGTCCTCTTTTCTGTCTCCCCACAGACCAAGCGCATTTCGGATAACAGAAGAACTCTGCTGGTCGAGATACAGTTCTATCGCTTCCCGAAGCAGTTCAGCACGTGGCTGATTTCGCAATTGCTTGAGATTATCCAAACGTTGAATCACGTCATCAGACAAATCAATAAGTATTCTGCCCATATCAAGTTCCGCCAAAACGCTCATATATCACCTTAGTATATCATCTTTGGTTAATTTTCAGGCAAAATACTCTTTATCAATTTAGGGTGAAAGGACGTTTTTTAGGGAATGATCGATTTTGCGAGCCACTTTCCACAATATGCACCTCTCAACATTTCTCTGTTTTCATCTGCTGTAAACCAGGCCATAAACTGTATAAAAACACAGTAAAAGGACGTAATCATGGCACTGGAAAAGGGTATTGATAAGCTGGTACAGGAGTTTATTGCCGCAGGACGACCTTCCTCGCGAAAGCAGAGTATTGATGACCGGAGAAGCGGGTATGTCGCCAGCACAGCGCTGGCCGGGGAAACAGAAACGCGTATCCAGGTTGAAACGCTTGTTCTTGAGAATATGACCTTTCGGGTCTTTTCGCCTTTCAATGCCCCTGAAATGTTACCTTGTGCCCTCTACTATCATGGCGGTTGTTTTGTCAGCGGTGGGTTTGAAACCCATGATAATCAGCTTCGCCAACTGGCGTTTTACGGTAACTGCCGGGTCATTGCGGTTCAGTACAGACTCGCACCCGAGCATACTTTCCCCGCTGCGCATGACGATGCAGAGAGAGCGGCAGATCTTGTCTGGCAAAATGCAGAACAATTAGGTGTGGATAAAAACCGGATTACACTTTGTGGAGACAGTGCGGGAGGTCATCTTGCGCTGGTAACGTCATTGCGGCTTAAGGCCAAAGGTCTCTGGGATCCCGCGCAGCTCATTCTTATCTACCCCATGCTCGACGCTACGGCCAGTTTTGAAAGCTATACCCTCAATGGCATGGATTACGTGATTACTCGCGATACCCTTTTGAGCGGCTATGAAATGTATCTGGCTGGAGCCGACCGTCAACATCCTGACGTCAGCCCACTGTGGCGCAACGACTTTAGCGGTCTGCCGAAGGTCCATATTGTTACCGCGGAGTATGATCCGTTACGCGACGAAGGCGAGGCGCTTTATCAGCGCCTCACGGAGCAAGGCGTGAAGTGTACCGCTCAACGATGGCGGGGTGTAATACACGGCTTCTTCCAGTTGGGTGGAATTAGCCAGTCAGCGCGAGACGTTATGCGAGATATTGCCTGGCGCATTAACCATGCCGGGCGAGAGTGAAAAGGAGACTACTCCTCCTCGTTCCCGCCCTCTTCATACGCGCCATACGGCTTCGCTGGCAGAACGATATAGGTGCCTTCAAACACCGCGCCTGGCGTTTCATCGCCGAACAGCTCCACCTGCATCTGTACGCGTGCTTTACGTCCACGCGCCAGACGGTCGAGATCGCCGCCCAGTGCGCCCAGGTCAGCAACCGCGCTCGGCTTGCCGCTGATCGGGGCGCTGTAGCGGATATGGGCATCGGCCAGAATAATGGTGCCGCCGAGATGACGTTCGCGCAGCATCAGCCAGATCAGTCCCCAGCCGGTGAGCGTGGCGAGTGAAAACAGGCTGCCGGCAAACAGGGTATGGTGCGGGTTCTGGTTGCCGGTTTCCGGCATGGTGGTAATAAATTTTTGCCCGGTATATTGCTGAATACGCACACCCATTTTTTCACTGAGCGGAATGTGCTGATACCACGCCTGCTGGAGCTGCCCGCACCAGTCGGCGCGATGGAGAATATCGTCCAGCGTGGCGATGGGTTTGATCATCAAAAAGTGACGAATCGGCGTAGTTTGCGGGGCGGTGATTTCCCCCTGATTCACGAAACCAAGCTTGGCAAAGAACTCAACGGCATCTTCGCGGGCGCTACAGGTGACACGCTTGACCCCTTCCTGACGGGCAACGGATTCCAGCGTCATAGCCATCAGCGTTCCAAGGCCTTTGTCCTGCACGGAGGGATGAACGGCCATAAAGCGGATTGAAGCTTCGTTGTCGGCATTGATATACAGACGTCCCACGGCAACGAGGTTGCCCTCTTCATCAACCACCATCTGGTGGTGCGCCATCGCGTCCCAGGCGTCGCGTTCAGAGCCTTTAGGTTGATGCAGGGGCTTGCGCAGCATTTCCCAGCGGAAATGGTAATAAGCGTCTAATTCTTCTTCCGTTTGCGGTACTCGAAGGTGATACATAGCTGTACTCTCTCTTGTTACCCGCGGCCATGCCGCCAGTTGGCTCATACCTGGAGCCAGAATGTGACGGGGCCATCGTTCACCAGCGAAACCTGCATATCCGCAGCGAATCGTCCGGTTTGTGTATTCATGTCCTGTTGGCGACAGCGCTCAACAAAGTACTCGTAAAGGGCTTCTGCGCGATCCGGTGCCGCGCCCTTCGAAAAACTCGGGCGCATGCCGCGTTCGGTATCCGCGGCCAGCGTAAACTGGGAGACCACCAGCACGCTGCCGCCCGCCTGCTGAACGTTCAGGTTCATCTTGCCTTCCGCATCGCTGAAAATGCGGTAGCCCAGTACGCGCTCACACAAGCGGTTGGCTTTTTGTTCGTCGTCGTCCTTTTCGACACCCAGGAGCACCAAAAGTCCTGGGCCAATTTCACCCTTCACCTCATCCGCCACGGTGACGCTGGCACGGGTTACACGCTGAATCAATGCAATCATGGTTGGTCTGCTTCTTGTTGTTTTTCAGCTTCTGCTGCTTTTTTGAGTTCGCGGTAGACCCCGAGAGTGACAGTTATTTCGGCGCCAAGCAAGACGATACACCACGTCCAGTAGACCCAGACAAACAAAATGGGGATCACCGCCAGCACGCCGTAAATCAGCTGATAAGAGGGGAACATGGTGATATAAAGCGCGAATCCTTTCTTGCCCAGCTCAAAGAGCAACGCCGCGACCAGCGCACCCACCACGGCATCCCGGTTGGGTACGCGCGTGGTTGGTACCACGCTGTAGAGCAGCCAGAACGAAAGCCACGATAAAATCAGCGGGAATATACGCAGCACGTTATCGATCACGCTGTTTAAGTCGGTCGCCCAGCGCAGCGAAAGAAGGTAGGAACTGATCGCCAGGCTTGCCCCCGCCAGCAATGGGCCAAGGGTTAAAATCATCCAGTAGACGGCAAAGGAGTAAACCTTCGGGCGGACTTTTTTGCTCCGCCAGATGGTGTTGAGCGCACTGTCGATGGAGTACATCAGCAGCAGCGCGGTAACAATAAGCCCACATGCCCCCACCGCCGTCATCTTGCTGGAGTTAGCGACAAACTGTTCAATGTAGTTCTGGATCACATCGCCGGTGGCAGGAATAAAGTTCGCGAAAACAAAATGGCGAAGCTGCATGCTCACATCGGCAAACATCGGAAACGCCGAAAAAAGCGCAAAAATAACCGCCACCAGCGGCACCAGCGAGAGCAAGGACACGTAAGCGAGATTGCCCGCCAGCGTGGTCATGTTGTCCTCGTCAATGCGATGCCAGAGGAGTTTCAGCCACGCCCTCAGCGGGCGCGTGTGTTGATTGGCTTTTTGATGAACGGTTTTTAGCATAACTGCTTCGCAAAGTAGTTCGGTATCGTCTCTTTTCCGGTCACCAGAATGGAGGTGATACCTAACTGATTAGCCCCTTCTATATTATCGGCGTTGTCGTCAAAAAAGACCGCATCCGCCGCCGTGGATCCTTCTTCCTGCAATACCGCCTGATAGATGCGCGCCTCAGGTTTACGCATCCCCATCTCCTGGGAGAGATACACCTTATCTGCCGCCGCGTGGATTTCCGGGTATTCATCCGGCCAGAAGGTGGTATGCAGGCGGTTGGTATTCGACAGGACGACGACACGATGCCCCTGCTCGCGCAGCTTGTGCATGATGTCGATCACTTCGGGGCGGATCGCGACAAATATGGCCTGCCAGCCGTGGGAAAACTGCTCGTAGCTTAACGAGAGACCCATTTCCTGACAGAAACGCTCTGCGAACGCTTCATCGCTGATCTCACCGCGCTCGTGCAGATGGAAAGTCTCACCCATCGCGAAATTCTGCTTTAACGTCGCCAGCGGAACACGGCTAAAATCGCTCCATGCGCCCAGCACCCGGTTAAAATCGATATCGACGATTACATTTCCTAAGTCAAAGATATAAAGCATGTTTATCTCCTTTCGCCGTGGAAAAGTAACTGTAGCGGGAAAGAGAAACTTTAGCTATGCGCCAGATTCAGCTTAGAGAAAGGAAAGGCCCGAATCGCAATATCGGGCCATAGGATTTTCAGCCAGCCTGCTGCTCTTCTCCGGAATTGACTTCGACAACCTCAACCTTGCTGGATTTGAGGTGATTTTGCAGCGCCGGGCCGGGCAGCTCATCGGTGAACAGCGCCGTCGCCTGCGCCACGTTGCCAATTTCAACCGCCGCGGAGGCGTGGTATTTCGTATGATCGGCCGCCAGTAAAATGTGACGGGAGTGAGCGATCATGGTTTTCACCACGCTGGCTTCGTTAACGTCAAATTCCATCATCGCGCCGTCGTGCTCTATCGCCCCGACGCTGGTGACCAGGTAATCTGCGCGAAATCCTGACACGAACGCCGTTGCCGCAGGACCGATAATGCCGCCGTTATGCGGGCGCAGCGTACCGCCGGGCACCATCACCTCAAAGCGCGGATTCTTATAAAGAATGTGCGCCACCCGCAGGCTGTTAGTGATGATGCGCAGATGATTATGGTTAAGCAGTGCCCGGGCAACGTGCTCCACGGTCGTCCCGATGGTGATAAAAATGGTCGAACCGTCGGGAATATAGTCCGCAATCGCTTCGGCAATCGCCCGTTTCTCTTCGGTAAGCGAGACTTCACGCTGTTCGAACGCCGTGTTGACCACGCTGGATGCCCTGCCCGCGCCGCCGTGATGACGGGTGATCAGCCCCTGCTCGCTGAGCTTACGGATATCCCGGCGCACGGTTTGCGTGGAGACATCCAGCAGCTGCGCCAGTTCATCAATGTTCATATAGCCGCGATCGGCAATCAGCGTCAGCAGCTGATCGTGACGCGGGTTGCCGGTCAGTTCGGTAAGGCTCATGGGCTGTCCTCTGAAAACCATCACGCCCCGCATTTTATACAAAAAGTGACAAAAAAGAGCGGGTTTGATCACAGTCGGGTATACCCGCGCGCCCGCCGGGCTTTGTACATTTCAGTGCTGCGACGGCGCTGGCAAAACGCACGGCGTCTGCGGCGGGTAATTTCTGCCCCAGGCTGACCGCCAGCGCACCGTGGAACACGTCGCCCGCCCCGGTGGTATCAATGACGTTCACTTCAAAACCAGGCTGATGACATAGCGTGTCGTTTTCCAGCCAGAAACAGCCGTCTCGCCCCTGTGTGACATACACATGTCCATTTGTGAGCGTTTGTGCTTTCTTCAGCGCGTTTTCGGTTTCATCCAGCTGCGTTAACCGCCGCAGTCCTGGCGCGGAGAAGGCCGCGTGGTCGCTTAAGGCAATCAGATCCGCGATGTCCTGCGGGGTGACATCCGCATCCAGCAGCGTCGGTACGCCCTGCTGGCGGGCCAGGGTAAATGCCTGTTTTGCCCCGTCATGCCAGCGCACGTCGGCTAAGACAATGTCCCACTGAGAGAAGTCGATTTCATGCAGCCAGTCTGCCGCCGCAGGGAGATCGGGGCTGGGGTAGTTGGCAATAACGCGCTCTCCGCTTGCGTCCACCAGCACCGCCGATTGCGACGATCGGGCTCCCTTAACTATGCGCGTATAGCGGGTGTTCACCCCCAGGGATTCCAGCTCCGCAAGCAGTCGTCTGCCGGTATCGTCGTCCCCCACCCGGCCAATAAAATCCACTTCCGCGCCCAGTTTCGCGGCTGCCACTGCCGCCGTTGCCGCCGGGCCGCCGCCCACTTCCGTATAGTCTTTTGCGACATATTTCCCACCTTCTTTCGGTAAATCATCGAGATACCAGATGCGATCCAGCACGGTAATGCCGACACAAACGATGCGAGTCATGGTGATTCCTTCTGCGATTTCTGATGCCTTCATTTTAATTTCACCAAATGTTTAAAAAGTGACCCGTGTCAATTTTTTGACTATAAATTACAAATACGATCAAAAACAGACACCACAAACGCGCAAAAATTGACACGATGTGACAGGAGAGAGGCATGTCAGCAATCGCATTTATCGGCTTAGGACAGATGGGCGCGCCCATGGCGAAGAATCTGTTGAAACAGGGCCACCAGCTTAACGTTTTTGATGTGAACCCGCAGGCGGTTCAGGCGCTGGTAGAGAGCGGCGCCCGGGCGGCGGGAACGCCAGCGCAGGCCGTAACGGAGGCCGAATTCGTCATTACCATGCTGCCAAACGGCGACCTGGTGCGCAGCGTGCTGTTCGGCGAGCACGGCGTATGCGAAGGGTTATCCCGCGACGCGCTGGTCATTGATATGTCCACCATTCACCCGCTGCAAACCGACGCACTGATCCGCGACATGGCTGAGCAAGGCTTCAGCCTGATGGACGTGCCCGTCGGACGCACCTCTGATCATGCCATCGCCGGTACGCTGCTCCTGCTGGCGGGCGGTACGGCGCAGCAGGTTGAGCGCGCCACCCCCGTTTTAATGGCGATGGGCAATGAAATGATTAACGCCGGCGGGCCGGGAATGGGCATCCGCGTGAAGCTCATCAATAACTACATGAGCATCGCCCTGAACGCCCTGTCGGCAGAGGCGGCCGTGCTGTGCGAAGCGCTCGGCCTCTCCTTTGACGTGGCGCTCAAGGTGATGAGCGGCACGCCGGCGGGTAAAGGCCACTTCACGACATCCTGGCCGAACAAGGTGCTGAAAGGGGATCTTTCACCCGCCTTCATGATCGACCTTGCGCATAAGGATCTGGGGATCGCCCTCGACGTGGCCAACCAGCTCCACGTTCCGATGCCGCTGGGCGCGGCGTCCCGCGAAGTTTACAACCAGGCACGCGCCGCCGGGCGCGGGCGCGAAGACTGGACAGCCATTCTTGAACAGGTTCGCGCATCTGCCGGGCTGAAAAAAACACACTGATACGAAAGGACTGAGGAATGACGATGTACACCCTGAAAGATATCACCCGACCTTCCGGCGGTTTTGCGATGCTGGCCGTGGATCAGCGCGAAGCGATGCGCCTGATGTTTGCTGCCGCAGGCGCGCCGGTGCCGGTAACCGACCAGCACCTGACGGATTTCAAGGTCAATGCGGCGAAAATTCTGTCGCCGTACGCCTCTGCGATCCTCGTCGACCAGCAGTTCTGCTACCGCCAGATTGTCGAGCAGCAGGCCGTGGCCAAAAGCTGCGCAATGATTGTCGCCGCCGACGAGTTTATCCCGGGGAACGGCATTCCGGTCGACAGCGTGGTGATCGACAAGAACGTTGACGCGCAGGCGGTCAAACGCGATGGCGGTAAGGCGCTGAAGCTGCTAGTGCTGTGGCGCAGCGATGAAGATCCGCAGCAGCGCCTGGAAATGGTGAAAGCGTTCAATACGCTGTGCCACGACAACGGGCTGCTGAGCATTATCGAGCCGGTGGTGCGTCCCCCGCGCCGCGGCGCCGCGTTTGACCGCGAGCAGGCGATCATCGATGCGGCCAAAGAGCTGGGCGACAGCGGCGCCGATCTCTACAAAGTGGAAATGCCGCTGTTTGGTAAGGGCACACAGCACGAGCTACTGACGGCCTCGCAGAAGCTGAACGAGAACATCGCCATGCCGTGGGTGATCCTCTCCTCCGGTGTGGACGATAAGTTATTCCCGCGTGCCGTAAGCGTCGCCATGCAGGCGGGGGCATCGGGCTTTTTAGCCGGGCGCGCCGTCTGGTCATCGGTGATTGGCCTGCCGGACACCGAGCTGATGCTGCGTGATATTTCCGTACCAAAACTTCAGCGTCTGGGTGAGATCGTCGACGAAATGATGGCTCGCCGTTGAAAAAGGACCCGAACATGAAATGGTTTAACACCCTGAGCCATAACCGCTGGCTCGAACAAGAGACCGACCGCATTTTCGATTTCGGCAAAAACGCCGCCGTACCAACCGGCTTTGGCTGGCTGGGCAATAACGGGCAGGTGCGCAGCGATATGGGCACCCATCTATGGATCACCGCCCGCATGCTGCACGTTTACGCGGTGGCGGCGAACATGGGGCGCCCCGGCGCGTACGCGCTGGTTGAGCACGGCATTAATGCCCTGAACGGTCCGCTGCGCGATAAACAGCACGGCGGCTGGTACGCCTGCGTAAACGATGAAGGCGTGATTGATGCGTCCAAGCAGGGCTATCAGCACTTCTTCGTCCTGCTGGGCGCGGCGAGCGCCGTCACCACCGGCCACCCCGAGGCGCGCAAGCTGCTGGACGATGCCATCGAGGTGATTGAGCGCTACTTCTGGAGCGAACAGGAGCAGATGTGCCTGGAGTCCTGGGACGAAGCCTTCAGCAAGACGGAAGACTATCGCGGCGGTAACGCCAATATGCACGCCGTTGAAGCCTTCCTCATCGTCTATGACGTGACCCACGACCGGAAATGGCTCGACCGCGCCTTGCGTATCGCCTCGGTGATTATTCACGACGTGGCGCGCAAAGGGGAGTACCGCGTTAACGAGCATTTCGACACCAGCTGGAACCCGATCCGCGATTACAACATCGATAACCCTGCCCACCGCTTCCGCGCCTACGGCGGCACGCCGGGGCACTGGATCGAGTGGGGCCGCCTGATGCTGCACCTGCGTGCCGCGCTGGAAGCCCGCTTTGAAACCCCGCCGGAGTGGCTGCTGGAAGATGCGAAAGGCCTGTTTCACGCCACTATTCGCGACGCCTGGGCACCCGACGGGGCGGACGGCTTTGTCTACTCCGTGGGCTGGGACGGCAAGCCTATCGTGCGCGAACGCGTGCGCTGGCCAATCGTCGAGGCGATGGGCACGGCTTACGCGCTCTACACCGTCACCGGCGAGGCGCAGTACGAAGCCTGGTATCAGAAATGGTGGGATTACTGCATCAAGTACCTGATGGATTACGAAAACGGTTCATGGTGGCAGGAGCTGGACACCAATAACGAAGTGACCACCAAAGTCTGGGACGGCAAGCAGGATATTTACCACCTGCTGCACTGCCTGGTGATCCCCCGCCTGCCGCTGGCGCCGGGCTTAGCCCCTGCCGTCGCCGCCGGATTACTGGATAGCCTGGCCAAATAATAAAGACGGAGTTTTTATGCGTACCCTACACAATATTGACCTGAAAAATAACGAAAGTGGTTTCACCCTGCGCTGGCAGGACCGTCTGATTTTATCCCACTCTGCGGATGCCCCCTGCCTGTGGATCGGTGCAGGCGAAGCGGATATCGAGATGTTTCGCGGCAATTTCAGCATCAAAGACAAGCTTAACGAAAAGATTGCCCTGACGAACGCGACCGTCACGCAGCAAAGCGCGGGCTGGGCAATCCGCTTTACCCGCGGCGACGCGGTGAGCGCGACGCTGCTGGTGGGCGTGGATGGTGAGGGCCGTCTGGAGCTGAAGCTGAAAAATGACGCCGCCAGCCATAACCGCATCTGGCTGCGGCTGGCGGCTCAGCCTGACGATCATATCTACGGCTGCGGCGAGCAGTTCTCGTATTTCGATCTGCGCGGCAAGCCGTTCCCGCTGTGGACCAGCGAGCAGGGCGTGGGCCGCAACAAGCAGACCTACGTCACCTGGCAGGCCGACTGCAAAGAGAACGCGGGCGGCGATTACTACTGGACCTTCTTCCCACAGCCTACCTTCGTGAGCACCCAGAAGTACTACTGCCACATGGATAACAGCTGTTATATGAACTTCGACTTCAGCGCGCCGGACTTCCACGAGCTGGCGTTCTGGGAAGATAACGCCACGCTGCGCTTCGAATGCGCAGAAACCTACGTCGATCTGCTGGAAAAACTGACCGGCCTGCTGGGGCGTCAGCCTGAACTGCCGGACTGGGTTTACGATGGCGTGACGCTGGGTATTCAGGGCGGCACCGAGGTGTGTCAGCAGAAGCTCGACGCCATGCGCAAGGGCGGCGTGAAGGTGAACGGCATCTGGGCGCAGGACTGGTCCGGCATCCGCATGACCTCCTTCGGCAAACGCGTAATGTGGAACTGGAAGTGGAACAGCACGCTCTATCCGCAGCTTGATGAGCGGATTGCGCAGTGGAAAGAGGAAGGTGTGCAGTTCCTCTCCTATATCAACCCGTACGTCGCCAGCGATAAAGATCTCTGCGAAGAGGCGTCGAAGCGCGGCTATCTGACCAAAGATGCCGACGGCAAGGATTACCACGTTGAATTCGGCGAGTTCTACGCGGGCGTTATCGACCTGACCAACCCGGAAGCCTACCGCTGGTACAAAGAGGTGATCAAAAAGAACCTGATCGAACTGGGCTGCGGCGGCTGGATGGCCGATTTCGGGGAATATCTGCCGACCGATACCTTCCTGCACAACGGCGTGAGCGCGGAGATCATGCATAACGCCTGGCCTGCCCTGTGGGCGAAATGTAACTACGAAGCGCTGGAGGAGACCGGCAAGCTCGGGGAGATCCTGTTCTTCATGCGCGCGGGCTACACCGGCAGCCAGAAGCACTCGGTGATGATGTGGGCGGGGGATCAGAACGTCGACTGGAGCCTGGACGATGGTCTGGCGTCCGTCGTACCGGCGGCGCTGTCGCTGGCGATGACCGGGCACGGGCTGCACCACAGCGACATTGGCGGCTATACGACCCTCTTCGAGATGAAGCGCAGCAAAGAGCTGCTGCTGCGCTGGTGCGACTTCAGCGCCTTTACGCCGATGATGCGTACCCACGAGGGCAACCGCCCTGGCGATAACTGGCAGTTCGATGGCGACGCGGAAACTATCGCCCACTTCGCGCGCATGACCACCGTCTTCACCACTCTGAAGCCGTACATCAAAGCTGCGGTAGCGCAGAACGCGAAGAGCGGCCTACCGGTGATGCGCCCGCTGTTCCTGCACTACGAGGACGACGCGCGCGCCTACACGCTGAAATACCAGTACCTGTTTGGCCGCGATCTGCTGGTGGCGCCGGTTCATGAAGAGGGACGCCGCGACTGGTCGCTCTATCTGCCGCAGGACACCTGGGTCAATGCGTGGACCGGGGAAACCTGCCAGGGCGGTGACATCACCGTTGATGCCCCGCTCGGCAAACCGCCGGTCTTCTATCGCCAGCACAGCGAATGGGCAGATCTGTTTAGCACCTTACGTCATATCTGATAAGGCTCGCCCGCGGGGAAACCTGCGGGCAGACGGAGAACAATAATGAGTCAACATACTTCTGATCCGGCAACCCTGCGCCTGCCGTTTAAAGAAAAACTCGCCTACGGGATGGGCGATCTCGGCTCTAACATCCTGCTTGATATCGGCACGCTGTATCTGCTGAAGTTCTACACCGACGTGCTGGGGTTGCCTGGCACCTACGGCGGGATTATCTTCCTGATTGCGAAGTTTTTTACCGCCTTCACCGACATGGGCACCGGGATCATGCTCGATTCCCGGCGCAAGATCGGCCCGAAAGGGAAATTCCGCCCCTTCGTGCTGTATGCAGCCTTCCCGGTAACGTTGCTGGCGATAGCTAACTTCGTCGGCACACCGTTTGAAATTACCGGTAAAACGGTGATGGCGACGGTGCTGTTCATGCTGTACGGCCTGTTCTTCAGCATGATGAACTGCTCCTACGGCGCGATGGTGCCCGCCATTACCAAAAACCCGGACGAGCGTGCTTCGCTGGCCGCCTGGCGCCAGGGCGGCGCCACGCTGGGTCTGCTGCTCTGTACGGTGGGCTTTGTCCCGGTGATGAACCTGATTGAGGGCAACGACCAGCTTGGCTACATCTTTGCCGCCACCCTCTTCTCGCTGTTCGGGTTGTTCTTTATGTGGTGGTGCTATAAAGGCGTAACCGAGCGTTACGTCGAGACGCAGCCTGCTAACCCGGCGCAGAAACCGGGGCTGTTGCAGTCGTTTCGCGCCATCGCCGGGAACCGTCCGCTGTTTATCCTGTGCATCGCTAACCTGTGCACGCTGGGCGCCTTTAACGTTAAGCTCGCCATTCAGGTCTACTACACGCAGTACGTACTGAACGACCCGATCCTGCTGTCGTACATGGGCTTCTTCAGCATGGGCTGTATTTTTATCGGCGTCTTTATGATGCCCGGCGCGGTGCGGCGCTTCGGTAAGAAAAAGGTCTACATCAGCGGGCTGATGATTTGGGTGGCGGGCGATCTGCTTAACTACTTCTTCGGCGGCGGCTCGGTGAGCTTCGTGGCGTTCTCCTGCCTGGCGTTCTTCGGCTCCGCGTTCGTGAACAGCCTGAACTGGGCGCTGGTGTCCGATACCGTGGAATACGGCGAGTGGCGCACCGGCGTACGCTCCGAGGGGACGGTCTACACCGGCTTTACCTTCTTCCGTAAGGTATCGCAGGCGCTGGCGGGCTTCTTCCCGGGGATCATGCTCACGCAGATCGGCTATGTGCCCAACGTGGTGCAATCCGCCGGCACGGTTGAAGGGCTACGGCAGCTGATATTTATCTATCCGAGTCTGCTGGCAGTCATCACCATCGTGGCGATGGGCTGCTTCTACAACCTTAACGAGAAGATGTATGTGCGCATCGTGGAAGAAATTGAGCTGCGCAAACGTACGGCATAAATGACGTGATTGAGCGCCCTGCGGGGCGCTTTGAGGATCGACCATGACACATAATACTGATCCGTTAACCCTGAAATTGAGCCTGCGAGAGAAGTGCGCCTACGGGATGGGTGATTTTGGCTCGAACCTGATGCTGTGTATTGGCACGCTGTATCTGCTGAAGTTTTACACGGACGAGCTGGGCATGCCCGCGTTCTACGGCGGCATCATTTTTCTGGTCGCCAAGTTCTTTACCGCGTTTACCGACATGCTGACCGGGGTGCTGCTGGACTCCCGGCGTAATATCGGCGCGCGGGGTAAATTCCGGCCATTCATTCTCTACGCCTCCGTTCCGGTGGCGCTGGTGGCCACGGCGCAGTTTATGGCCAACGACTTTAGCCTGACGGTGAAAACGGCCCTCGCCACCGTGCTCTTCATGTTGTTTGGCCTCTGCTACAGCCTGATGAACTGCGCCTACGGTGCAATGGTTCCGGCCATCACCAAAAACCCGAACGAGCGCGCGCAGCTTGCGGCGTGGCGTCAGGGCGGCGCAACGGTAGGACTGTTGCTCTGCACTGTCGGCTTTATGCCGATTCAGGCGCTGTTCGTCAGCCAGCCCTCACTCGGCTATCTGGTGGCCGCGCTGGTATTCGTCACCGGGGGACTGTTCTGCATGTGGTGGTGCTACAGCGGGGTGAAAGAGCGCTACGTCGAGCTTACGCCCGATCACCATAAGCCCGGCATTCTGAAATCGTTCTGCGCGATTTTCCGCAATCCGCCGCTGCTGGTGCTGTGCATCGCTAACCTGTGTACCCTCGCCGCGTTTAACATCAAGCTGGCGATTCAGGTCTATTACACCCAGTACGTGCTGAACGATCTGCATCTCCTGTCGTGGATGGGCTTTTTCAGCATGGGTTGCATTCTGATTGGCGTGTTTCTGGTGCCTGGCGCGGTGAAGCGCTTTGGCAAGAAGCCGGTCTATCTGGGCGGGCTGACGCTATGGGCAGTGGGCGACGTGCTGAACTTCTTCTGGGGAACCAGCTCCCTGCTGTTCGTGCTGTTTTCCTGCATGGCCTTCTTCGGCACGGCGTTTGTGAACAGCCTGAACTGGGCGCTGGTGCCGGATACGGTTGATTACGGCGAGTGGAAAACCGGCATTCGTGCCGAAGGGTCGGTGTATACCGGCTACACCTTCTCGCGCAAAATCTCCGCCGCGCTCGCCGGTTTCCTGCCCGGGATTATGCTGACCCAGATTGGCTACATTCCCCATGCCGTGCAGAGCGCAGGCACGCTGCTTGGGTTGCGCCAGCTTATTTTCCTCTGGCCGTGCGGCCTGGCGATCGTTGCCGCCGTGACCATGGGGCTGTTTTATAAACTCAACGAAGCGCGCTTCGCCTTTATTATCGAGGAGATTGGAAAACGGAAAAAACAGACAGCAAATACCCCTGAGATAACCACCAACAATAAAGCGTCAGCAGTCACTTTATAACAATAAATCCGGCCAGTATGTCCTTCCTGTTTATCAGGAGGGAGGCCTTTCTGTACCTGATACATGGACAAATTATGAAAAGAATCATCACCGTACTGATCGTGTCGTCTGTGTCCTGCCCGGTTTTTGCCGGGGCCTATGTCGAAACGCGCGAAGCCTACAACACCGCCTCTGAGCTGCACGAAGTGATCCTGCGTGCGGGCTATAACTTCGATATGGGCGCGGGACTGATGTTCACCAACGCTTATAACGTGGGGAAATGGGACGAACTGAAGCACAGCTATAACGAAATTGAGGGGTGGTATCCACTCTTCAAACCGACCGACAAACTGACCTTCCAGCCCGGCGGCTTGATTAATGACAGCAGCGCAGGATCAGGTGGCGCGGTTTATTTAGATACTAACTATAAATTTACGGACTGGTTTAATCTGACGTTCCGCTATCGCTATAACCATAACAATTACGATACGCCGGACTATAACGGGCAGATGGATAAGAACGACACACATGAATTTGCCAACTACTGGAATTTCAAAGTGACGGATGCGTTTTTCTACACCTTTGAGCCGCACTTTTTCCAGCGGGTGAATGATTACCACAGCAAAAATGGCAAAGACCATCACTGGGAAATTACCAATAAATTCAGCTATAAGATCGACAGAAACTGGCTGCCATATCTTGAGCTACAGTGGCTGGACCGATGGAATGATTATAACCGCGAGCAGTACCGGATCCGTTTAGGGTTGCGGTATTCGTTCTAATAAAAAAAGCCGCTGATCGCTCAGCGGCTTTTTCGTTGCCAGGTGGCGCATGCGCTTACCCGGCCTACGGCATAACCGAATTACTCTTCTTTCGCACCGCGCATTGCACGTTTACGATCGTTCTCGGTCAGGTGACGTTTACGGATACGAATTGACTGAGGCGTCACTTCGACCAGTTCGTCATCATCGATGAATTCCAGAGCCTGCTCCAGCGTCATCTTGATCGGTGGAACCAGAACCGTTGCTTCGTCAGTACCGGACGCACGCATGTTGGTCAGTTTCTTACCGGTCAGGCAGTTTACCGTCAGGTCGTTAGATCGGCTGTGAATACCGATGATCTGGCCTTCGTAAACTTCAGCACCGTGGCCCAGGAACAGCTTACCGCGATCCTGCAAACCGAACAGCGCAAACGCAACCGCTTTACCCTGACCGTTGGAGATCAGCACGCCGTTGTTACGCTGGCCCACTTCGCCCGGACGAACGTCGTCGTAGTGGCTGAAGGTGGAGTACAGCAGACCGGTACCGGAAGTCATGGTCATGAACTCAGAACGGAAGCCGATCAGGCCACGGCTTGGGATCACGTAGTCGAGACGTACGCGGCCTTTGCCATCTGGATTCATGTTTTTCAGGTCGCCTTTACGCTCACCCAGTGCCTGCATCACAGAACCCTGGTGCTGCTCTTCAACGTCCAGCGTTACGTTTTCGAATGGCTCTTGTTTACGGCCATCGATTTCGCGGAAGATAACTTTCGGACGGGAAACCGCCATCTCGAAACCTTCACGACGCATGTTCTCAATCAGAACAGACAGGTGCAGCTCACCACGACCCGAAACGCGGAATGCATCAGCGTCTTCGGTTTCTTCAACGCGCAGCGCAACGTTGTGCACCAGCTCTTTGTTCAGGCGGTCAAGGATCTGACGAGAGGTAACAAACTTACCCTCTTTACCACAGAACGGAGAGGTGTTGACGTTGAAGAACATGGATACGGTTGGTTCATCAACGGACAGGGCTGGCAGCGCTTCGACGTTCTGCGGATCGCAGATGGTGTCGGAGATGTTCAGTTCACCCAGACCGGTGATGGCGATGATGTCGCCCGCTTCAGCGATGTCGCTCTCGATACGCTCAAGACCCAGGTGAGTCAGAACTTTACCGACTTTACCGTTACGGGTTTTGCCTTCGCTATCGATGATAGTGACCTGCTGGTTAGGCTTCACTTTACCGCGCTTGATACGACCAATGCCGATTACGCCAACGTAGTTGTTGTAGTCGAGCTGAGAGATCTGCATTTGCAGGGTGCCTTCCAGGTCAACGTTTGGCGCAGGAACGCGGTCAACAATCGTCTGGTACAGCGGAGTCATGTCTTCCGCCATGTCTTCGTGATCCAGACCGGCGATACCGTTCAGCGCAGACGCATAAACGATAGGGAAGTCCAGCTGTTCGTCGGTCGCGTCGAGGTTAACGAACAGGTCGAAGACCTGGTCAACAACCCAGTCAGGACGCGCGCCAGGACGGTCAACCTTGTTGATCACAACGATAGGTTTCAGGCCGTGGGCAAATGCTTTTTTGGTCACGAAGCGCGTTTGCGGCATAGGGCCATCAAATGCGTCAACCACCAGCAGCACGGAATCCACCATGGACATCACGCGCTCAACTTCACCACCGAAGTCGGCGTGCCCTGGGGTATCAACGATGTTGATACGGTAGTCATTCCATTTGATAGCGGTGTTTTTGGCGAGGATGGTAATCCCACGCTCTTTCTCCAAATCGTTGGAGTCCATCACACGCTCTTGAGTTTCGGCACGAGCATCAAACGTACCGGACTGCTGTAGCAGCTTATCAACCAGGGTAGTTTTACCATGGTCGACGTGCGCGATGATGGCGATATTACGCAATTTTTCGATCACAACTTTGCCTCAGGCATTTAGAAATAGCGCGTTATTGTACACGGATTAATCGCACTACAAAACAGGATCACAAACATCCCCCGCAAACAAGTATTGCAGAGATGCTTTGTGATCGCTTTCACGGAGCGGTAAAAGGGCACTTTAACGTAAATTGCACCAATATGGTGCTCGATGTTCACACAGAAGCACTATAATGGTGCAACAAATCCAATGTGGTGCAGCCCTTCTGCACTATGGTGCGCATGATAACGCCTTTTTGGGGTGTTTTAAAAGTTGGCACAGATTTCGCTTTACAGAAATACAGTAAAAATATGGCAGCCCAGCCGATTTGAAGACCTCGTTACCACGACGACAATGACCAATCTGGAGAGTTAAGTATGTCCGCTGAACACGTTTTGACGATGCTGAACGAACATGAAGTGAAGTTTGTTGATCTGCGCTTCACCGATACCAAAGGTAAAGAACAGCACGTCACGATCCCTGCTCATCAGGTGAACGCCGAATTCTTTGAAGAAGGCAAAATGTTTGACGGCTCCTCCATTGGCGGCTGGAAAGGCATTAACGAATCCGACATGGTTCTGATGCCAGATGCAACCACTGCGCTCATTGACCCGTTCTACGAAGAACCTACGCTGATCATCCGCTGCGATATCCTGGAACCTGGCACGCTGCAAGGCTATGACCGTGACCCACGCTCCATCGCAAAACGCGCTGAAGAGTACCTGCGTTCTACCGGTATCGCAGACACCGTTCTGTTCGGGCCAGAGCCAGAGTTCTTCCTGTTCGATGACATCCGTTTTGGTGCTTCCATTTCTGGTTCCCACGTCGCTATCGATGACATCGAAGGCGCATGGAACTCTTCCACCAAATACGAAGGTGGTAACAAAGGTCACCGTCCGGGCGTGAAAGGCGGTTACTTCCCGGTTCCTCCGGTCGATTCTTCACAGGACATCCGTTCTACCATGTGTCTGATCATGGAAGAGATGGGCCTGGTTGTTGAAGCGCACCACCACGAAGTGGCAACGGCTGGCCAGAACGAAATCGCAACCCGCTTCAACACCATGACCAAAAAAGCGGATGAGATTCAGATCTACAAATACGTTGTGCACAACGTTGCGCACCGTTTCGGTAAAACCGCGACCTTCATGCCAAAACCCATGTTCGGCGACAACGGTTCCGGCATGCACTGCCACATGTCCCTGTCCAAGAACGGCACCAACCTGTTCTCTGGCGACAAATACGCGGGTCTGTCTGAGCAGGCGCTGCACTACATCGGCGGTGTTATCAAACACGCTAAAGCGATCAACGCCCTGGCGAACCCGACCACCAACTCCTACAAGCGTCTGGTCCCAGGCTACGAAGCACCGGTGATGCTGGCGTACTCTGCCCGTAACCGTTCTGCTTCTATCCGTATCCCGGTGGTGGCGTCTCCGAAAGCGCGTCGTATCGAAGTGCGCTTCCCGGACCCGGCGGCTAACCCATACCTGTGCTTCGCAGCACTGCTGATGGCCGGTCTGGACGGTATCAAGAACAAGATCCACCCGGGCGAAGCCATGGACAAAAACCTGTACGACCTGCCGCCAGAAGAAGCGAAAGAGATCCCACAGGTCGCTGGCTCGCTGGAAGAAGCCCTGCAAGCGCTGGACGCAGACCGTGAGTTCCTGACCGCTGGCGGCGTGTTCACCGATGAAGCAATCGACGCTTACATCGCGCTGCGTACCGAAGAAAACGACCGCGTTCGCATGACGCCGCACCCGGTTGAGTTCGAACTGTACTACAGCGTTTAATTGATTTGTTTTACCCGGCGCATACGCGTCGGGAGTAGTTGCCGTGGAAACTTTAGCCCATCTTCGGATGGGCTTTTTTCTCCACCAACAACCTGATCTCACGCGCTTTTTACCTCTAAAACGCTATACTGCACTAAAATAGTGCAACGACTCCAGGAGACTGCTGAATGGCAACTGGCACGCTGCCCGATGCTGGGCAGATCCTCAATTCTTTGATTAACAGTATCTTGCTGGTCGACGACGAGCTGGCGGTGCATTACGCCAACCCGGCGGCGCAGCAGCTGCTCGCTCAAAGCGCCCGTAAACTGTTTGGCACGCCGCTGCCTGAACTGCTGAGCTATTTCTCGCTGAATATTGGTCTGATGCAGGAGAGTTTGCAGGCGGGTCAGGGCTTCACCGATAACGAAGTGACGCTGGTGATTGACGGACGCTCGCATATTTTGTCCCTCACCGCACAGCGCCTGCCAGATGGCATGATTCTGCTGGAAATGGCGCCGATGGATAACCAGCGTCGTCTCAGCCAGGAGCAGCTACAGCATGCTCAGCAGATTGCGGCGCGCGACCTGGTACGCGGGCTGGCTCATGAAATTAAAAACCCGCTGGGCGGCTTACGCGGTGCGGCACAGCTTTTGACCAAAGCGCTGCCTGACCCTGCCCTGGCGGAGTATACCAACGTCATTATCGAGCAGGCGGACCGTCTGCGTAATCTGGTCGATCGCCTGCTCGGGCCGCAGCAGCCGGGGATGCATGTGTCAGAAAGCATTCACAAGGTCGCGGAGCGGGTGGTGAAACTCGTCTCTATGGAGCTGCCGGATAACGTCACGCTGGTGCGTGATTACGACCCAAGCCTGCCGGAGCTGGCGCACGATCCGGACCAGATTGAACAGGTGCTGTTGAACATTGTGCGTAACGCGTTGCAGGCGCTTGGCCCGGAGGGTGGCGAAATTATTCTGCGTACCCGCACCGCGTTCCAGCTGACGCTGCACGGCGTGCGTTATCGTCTGGCGGCACGTATTGATGTGGAAGATAACGGGCCGGGGATCCCGCCGCATCTCCAGGACACCCTGTTCTACCCGATGGTCAGCGGTCGCGAAGGCGGCACCGGGCTGGGGTTATCCATAGCCCGTAATTTGATTGACCAACACTCCGGCAAAATTGAATTTACCAGTTGGCCGGGACATACCGAGTTTTCGGTTTTCCTGCCGATTAAAAAATAAAGGTGACGTTTATGCAACGAGGGATAGTCTGGGTAGTCGATGACGATAGCTCCATCCGTTGGGTGCTTGAACGCGCGCTCACAGGAGCGGGATTAAGCTGCACGACGTTTGAGAGCGGTAGCGAAGTGCTCGACGCACTCACCACCAAAACGCCGGACGTTCTGCTCTCGGATATTCGCATGCCGGGCATGGACGGACTGGCGCTCTTAAAGCAGATCAAACAGCGCCACCCCATGCTTCCGGTCATCATAATGACCGCCCACTCCGACCTAGATGCCGCCGTTAGCGCCTACCAGCAGGGGGCGTTTGATTACCTGCCAAAACCGTTTGATATCGACGAAGCCGTTGCCCTGGTCGAACGCGCCATCAGCCACTATCAGGAGCAACAGCAGCCCCGCCACGCGCCGGATTTCGGGCCTACGACGGACATCATCGGTGAAGCGCCAGCCATGCAGGACGTGTTTCGCATCATCGGGCGTCTGTCGCGCTCGTCTATCAGCGTCTTGATTAACGGTGAATCAGGGACCGGTAAAGAGCTGGTTGCGCACGCCCTGCATCGCCACAGCCCGCGGGCGAAAGCGCCTTTCATCGCCCTGAACATGGCGGCGATCCCCAAAGATTTGATTGAATCTGAGCTGTTCGGCCACGAAAAAGGGGCGTTTACCGGGGCAAATACCATTCGTCAGGGACGCTTTGAACAGGCTGACGGCGGAACGCTATTCCTGGATGAAATCGGCGATATGCCGCTGGATGTTCAGACCCGACTGCTGCGCGTGCTGGCAGATGGCCAGTTTTACCGCGTGGGCGGCTATGCGCCGGTGAAGGTGGACGTGCGTATTATTGCCGCGACGCATCAGAACCTGGAGCTGCGCGTGCAGGAGGGGAAATTCCGTGAGGATTTATTCCATCGTCTGAACGTGATCCGCGTCCACCTCCCGCCGCTGCGCGAGCGTCGTGAAGATATCCCGCGTCTGGCGCGCCATTTCCTGCAAGTGGCGGCCCGCGAGCTGGGCGTGGAAGCCAAGCAGCTTCATCCGGAAACGGATGCCGCCCTCACCCGTCTGGCGTGGCCGGGCAACGTGCGTCAGCTGGAAAACACCTGTCGCTGGCTGACCGTGATGGCCGCCGGACAGGAAGTGTTGATTCAGGATCTCCCCGCCGAGCTGTTTGAAGCCACCGTGCCCGAAAGCACCGCCGGACATGCGCTGCCGGACAGCTGGGCGACGCTGCTGGCGCAGTGGGCAGATCGCGCGCTGCGTTCCGGTCATCAAAATCTGCTCTCCGAAGCGCAGCCTGAGATGGAGCGCACGCTGTTGACTACCGCGCTTCGTCATACCCAGGGCCACAAACAGGAAGCGGCTCGCCTGTTGGGATGGGGTCGAAACACCCTGACGCGCAAGCTGAAAGAGCTGGGAATGGAGTGATCTTACTCCGCTGTGTAAAGGTTACTAATTGAGCGCAAAGTGCCGTTATTTTGCGCTTTACTGTTCCGATGAGTTTTGTATGATCGTGCCCGGAAACAGGGGGGAGCATCATGCTGGAATCATTAGTGACTTTGCTTTCGAGCGGAGCAGCAGAAAGCCACACGCCACAAACTGCCGTTGCGGCGGTATTGTGTGCGGCACTGGTTGGGCTGTTTAGCTAACGAGCTGTCGATGAAAAGCCGGGTGGCGCTTCGCTTACCCGGCCTACATCTCGCACTTAAGTAGGCCGGGTAAGGCAAAGCCGCCACCCGGCATTACAGCTCAAATCACCCGCGAGAACTGCTGGAAACGCGCCTTCTGACGCAGATAGGCATCGAAGCACATGCAGATATTACGAATCAACAGACGTCCTTTCGGCGTGACGACAACCGCACTCTCCGACACATCCACCAGCCCGTCTTTCGCCAGCGGCGCCAGAAGCTTCAGGTCTTCGGCAAAGTAATCGCTGAATTGCAGATCCCATTGCGACTCCACCTCGCGAAATTCGAGACGGAAGTTGCAGATAAGCGCCTTAATTACGTCCCGACGGATGCAGTCGTCGCGCGTTAGCGCAATGCCGCGCCACAGCGCGTTGCCGGTTTCGTCTATCTGCTGATAGTACAGCTTCAGCTCTTTCTGATTCTGGGCGTAGCAGTCGCCAATCATGCTGATGGCGGAGACGCCCATTCCGAGCAGATCGGTATCGCCCTGGGTGGTGTAGCCCTGGAAGTTACGGTGGAGAACACCTTCGCGCTGGGCAATCGCCAGTTCATCGTCAGGGCGGGCAAAGTGATCCATTCCGATAAACTGATAGCCGGTTTCGGTCAGCGAGGCGATGGTCTCCTGCAATATGTCCAGCTTCTGCTGGGCGGAAGGCAGATCCGCATCTTTGATTTTGCGCTGAGCGGCGAACAGCGTCGGCAGGTGCGCATAGTTAAAGACGCTCAGACGGTCCGGGTTAAGCTCAGCCACGCGTTTAAGCGTGTAGGCGAAGCTCTCCGGCGTCTGCTTCGGCAGGCCGTAAATCAGGTCTATATTCGTTGAGGTAAAGCCGATTTCACGCGCATGGTTGAGTAAGGCAAAGATAAACGCTTCGTCCTGCTCGCGGTTTACCAGGCGCTGTACTTCTTTGTTGAAGTCCTGTACGCCCATACTCAGGCGGTTGAAACCTTCGGCGCGTAAATGATCCAGCACATCCAGCTCGATTTCACGCGGATCGACCTCGATCGAAATTTCGGCGTCGTCGTTAAAACTAAAATTGCCGCGCAGCAGCGCCATCAGGCGGCTGATCTGCGCTTTATTCAGATAGGTTGGCGTACCACCGCCCCAGTGAAGCTGGCTGACGTGACGCCCTTTAAACAGCGGTGCGCGGTGCAGAATTTCCTGTTCGAGCGCATCGAGGTATTGATCGGCTTTGTGCTGCTGGCGGGTAACGATTTTATTGCAGCCGCAGAAGTAGCAGAGCTTATGGCAGAACGGAATATGGACGTAGAGCGACAGCGGGCGCTCGGGATAGCGCGCCACAGCTTGCTGAAAATCCGCCTCGCCGAAAGCGTCAGAAAACTCCAGCGCGGTGGGGTATGAGGTATAACGCGGCCCGGAATAGTTATATTTCTGGATCAGGGCCAAATCCCAGTCGATAGATGGTACAGACATGCTCACTCCTTCCGTTGGTGTCGCGTTCGTATACGGCGGCCCCTTCTGGTCCCGTTGCGGGACATCATTCGGGTGCGCAGCCACTTCTGTCGCCGCGACAACCGCCGTAGTTTAACGAATAACCACACCAGATAACATATAACCGGAAGGGTTATAAGCAGGACGAGTGTACCTGCCGGGTGCAAATGTTAGTTTCCACCTTTCAGCAGACGCATCATATCTTCCTGCTTTTCGTCTTCCTCTTCGTCTTCTTCATCATCGTAGGACAGACCCAGCTTCTGCATCAGTTCATCAATGCGGTCCAGTTTGGCGTCCACCCAGGACTGCTCTTCAGCGGTCAGGGTTTCACCCTCTTCAAGACGTTCCAGCAGCGCATCCAGGCGCTCATCGTTCTCCAGCATATCCAGCTCAGCCTGCGGTGAAAGCATAGGTTTCTCGCTCTTTGGTTTGTGCTGCTTAGTGACCGGCGTGTCTGTCACGCCCAGAGGAATGGGAGTTTTACTGCCGATACGAGGATCTTTCTGCTGTTTGCCTTTTGCAGAAGCGCCTGCGGCACCGCCACCGTTAGCACGGCTACCCGCAGCATGGCCACGATGTTTTTTATCGCGTTTGCGATCGCGCGCTTCCTGATTCAGTTCTTCGCGCGTTTTGCGGCGTGCTTTTGCAGGGCGTTTCACGCCCGCAGCGGAGGTCGGTTTTTTCATGATGTTTTATCTTTAAGTCGTTTTCTTCAGTATAGAATTGCGGCGAAATCTAGCAGAAAGCAAGCAAAGAAAAAAGGCGACAGAGCAATCTGTCGCCTTTTTTCCTGACTCACAACCCTTAACGGGTCAGACATTCCCTGTTTGCCTGCAACAAACCCTGTTTATCCCTTGGCTACTACCGTCCGTGATACGGTTCCGTTTCCTGTTAAAAACGCCTCCAGGCGCCGGTCGTCCTGACAATCCTGAGTCTTCGCCTCCTGGCGCTCCTGACCCTTATCCTTAAGTCGTTATCCTGTTGGCATCCTCGCCCTGGCACACACTTTACCTTGTTCCCTTAAACTAACAAGCTATGAAAAGGTACAAAACCGGATTTTCAGATAATTACTCATTAATAACTCTTTGAATTTTAATATTTTGAGTTTTTTAGCGCCTGCGATTTCTCTTAAATTTCTCATACGCTTAAGAGCAGATCTCTTACATTCCGTAGGGCTTTCACTTACATGTCAATGACGAAGGGAAAAGCCTTTTGCCCGCATTCAGGTATAATCCCCGCAGATTACGATTTTTGGAGACGACCACGTGACTACCTGGAACTACCAACAGACGCATTTTGTCACCAGTGCGCCCGATATTCGCCACCTGCCCTCAGACACAGGGATTGAAGTGGCATTTGCTGGCCGCTCCAATGCGGGAAAATCCAGTGCCTTGAATACGCTCACCAATCAGAAAAACCTGGCGCGTACCTCGAAAACACCTGGCCGTACTCAGCTGATTAACCTGTTTGAAGTGGCTGAAGGCAAACGCCTGGTCGATTTACCGGGCTACGGTTACGCGCAGGTACCGGAAGAGATGAAGATCAAATGGCAGCGTGCGCTGGGCGAATACCTGGAAAAACGCATGTGTCTGAAAGGTCTGGTGGTGCTAATGGATATTCGTCATCCGCTAAAAGATCTCGACCAGCAGATGATTGACTGGGCGGTGGCAAGCGATATTGCGGTGCTGGTGCTGCTGACAAAAGCGGATAAGCTGGCAAGCGGCGCGCGCAAGGCGCAGGTGAACAAGGTTCGTGAAGCGGTGCTGGCATTCAACGGTGATGTACAGGTTGAACCGTTCTCCTCGCTGAAAAAGCAGGGCGTGGATAAACTGCGACAGAAGCTCGACAGCTGGTTTAACGATCTGGAACCGGCGACTGAAGCGGAAGCAGAGTAACAACAGGCGCGGCGATGACCGCGCTTTTTTTTGCCAGAAACTTTCTTTGCCGCAATAAAAAACGCCCCAGTCATTACTGACTGGGGCGGCTAAAATATTCAGCCAAATCCGATTACGTGAAGTAAAAGGTCTGAAAGATAGAACATCTTACCTCTGTACCCTACGTCGTTAACTCTACTCTTTTTTTATCGCTGGACAAAGCACTTTTTGTAGTTTTTTTTCATTCTTTACATAGGGAATTCTAATGATCGTCACAAAACGCGCGTACTTATGTTGCTTACTTACATAAAACGCGCGTTATTCCGTTAACCCTTAGTGAGCCTGATCCCAGTTTTCGCCGCTACCCACTTCCACCAGCAACGGAACGTCCAGCTTCATGCTGTTTTCCATCAGTTCATGGATCTTCTGAGAGACCGTATCCAGATCGTCTTTATGAACTTCAAAGACCAGTTCATCGTGTACCTGCATGATCATTTTCACGCGCGGCTTCTCTTTTTCGAGCCAGGCATCGACAGCGATCATTGCGCGTTTAATGATGTCCGCCGCAGTGCCCTGCATGGGGGCGTTGATCGCAGCACGTTCAGCACCAGCCCGGCGCGCGGCGTTGCTGGATTTGATATCCGGAAGGTAGAGACGACGGCCATCCAGCGTTTCAACGTAGCCTTTCTCTTTCGCCTGCGCGCGGGTACGTTCCATATATTCCAGTACGCCCGGATACCGCTCGAAGTAGAGATCCATATACTTCTGCGACTCTTTACGCGGGATATTGAGCTGGCGTGAAAGACCAAAGGCACTCATGCCGTAAATCAGACCGAAGTTGATCGCTTTTGCACTACGACGCTGCTCGTTTGTCACGCTCTCCAGCGCCAGCCCAAACACTTCGGCAGCGGTTGCCCGGTGGATGTCCTTCCCTTCGGCAAAGGCCGTCAGCAGGCCTTTGTCGCGTGACAGATGCGCCATAATACGCAGTTCGATTTGCGAGTAGTCCGCGGAGACAATCAGATAATCCTCTGGCGCAATGAAAGCCTGGCGAATACGGCGGCCCTCTTCATTACGCACCGGAATGTTCTGAAGGTTAGGATCGGTTGACGAAAGTCGCCCGGTCGCCGCCACAGCCTGGTGATAGGAGGTGTGCACGCGGCCCGTTTTCGGGTTGATCATCAACGGCAGTTTGTCGGTATAGGTCGATTTCAGCTTAGCCAGACCACGGTATTGCAGAATAACTTTTGGCAGCGGATAGTCCAGCGCCAGCTCTTCCAGCACCTCTTCAGACGTTGAAGGGGCGCCACCCGGGGTTTTCTTCAGCGGCTTGATACCCTGTTTTTCAAACAGGATGGTTTGCAGCTGTTTCGGTGAAGACAGGTTAAATGCCTCGCCAGCAAGCTCATGCGCTTTCTGTTCAAGCTCGGTCAGGCGCTGCGCCAGCTCACCAGAGTGGTTATGCAGCACCGTTGGGTCGATTTTAACGCCATTGCGCTCAATGCGGGACAGCACAGGCACCAGCGGCATCTCAATGTTCTGGAACACATTCAGCGGCCCTTCGTGCTTCTGCAATTTCGGCCACATTTTGAGATGCAGCTGTAGCGTGACGTCAGCGTCTTCCGCGGCGTAGCGGCCTGCTTCTTCCAGCGCGATCTGGTTAAAGGTCAGCTGATTTTTGCCCTTACCGGCAATTTCTTCAAAGGTGATGGTTTTGTGTTTCAGCCAACGATCGGATAAGGAATCCATATCATGGCGGCCCGCCACGCTGTCCAGAATGTAAGATTCCAGCATGGTGTCAAAAGCGATACCACGCAGCTCAATGCCGTAGTTTTGCAGAATACCGCGGTCGTACTTCAGGTTTTGCCCAACCTTCAGCACTTTCTCGTCTTCCAGAATCGGCTTCAGCAGTTCTAAGGCGCGCTCGCGGGAGATTTGCTCCGGCGCATCCAGATAGTCGTGAGCCACCGGAACATAGGCTGCAATACCCGGCTCCGTTGCGAATGACAGGCCCACCATATTAGCCGTAATGTTATCAAGGCTGTCCGTTTCGGTATCGAAAGCAAATACTGGCGCTTTTTTCAGCTTTTCAATCCAGGCGATGAGCCGTGACTCTTCAAGGATGGTTTCATAGTTGTCGAAGGAGAGCGCTGCCGCCTCTTCTTCTGCCTGCTCTTCGGCATTGACAACGATGGTCTCTTTCGGCTTCGCCGCAGGTTTAGCCCCTTTCGCCTGAAGCCATTTCCCGGCTTCAACATCCGCGGTCCAGCGTTTAAATTCGTATTTTCTGAACAGGCCAAGCAGTTCGTCGGCGGCGGGTTCCTGCACTTCCAGCTGCTCGCAGGTAAGCTCCAGCTCTACGTCAGTTTTGATGGTGGCCAACTGATAGGAGAGATAAGCCACCTCTTTGTTATCGGCGAGCTTTCCGGCCATGGTTTTTGCGCCACGGAAGGTAAGACCGGCAATTTTGTCGGGTTCTGCATACAGCGTATCCAGCCCGCCCAGCCCTTGCAGCAGCGCCTGAGCTGTTTTTTCGCCTACGCCCGGTACGCCAGGAATGTTATCCGAGGAATCGCCCATCAGGGCGAGGAAATCAATAATGAGCTCTGGCGGCACGCCATATTTGGCGACCACTTCTTCCGGGCCAAGAATGGTGTTTGTCATGGTGTTGATCAGCGTGATCCCGGGCGTTACCAGCTGCGCCATGTCTTTATCACCGGTACTGATCAGAACCGGGCGGCCTGCTTTTTCCGCTTCGCGCGCCAGGGTACCAATTACGTCATCAGCTTCAACGCCTGAGACCGCCAGCAGTGGCAGCCCCATCGCTTTCACCATAGCGTGCAACGGTTCAATTTGCGCACGCAGATCGTCAGGCATAGGGGGACGGTGAGATTTGTAATGCTCAAATAATTCATCGCGGAAGGTTTTACCCTTTGCATCAAACACCACGGCCGCATGGGTTGGGTGGTATTGCAGAATCAGGCTGCGAAGCATATTCAGCACGCCGTACATTGCGCCGGTAGGTTCCCCTGCGCTGTTGGTCAGAGGAGGAAACGCATGATACGCCCGATACAGGTAAGAAGAGCCATCGACGAGTATAAGTGGGTTTTCTGGGATCTGAACCATAATGTCCGTGCCTTTTATGAATTTATGGGTAAAGGATGCCACAGAAGGATGAAAACATCAGGTTTTAGCGCTTTATACAGAAAAAGATTTTGCGATCGGGAAGATCGCTCGCAAAACAAAACTGTGGATAAGTTTGTGCATATTTTTAATACAGGTGAATAACAGCTTTATAAAAGTGATACTGAAAACTTATTTATCTAATAAAATCAAAGCATTGCTATAAGATCACTTAAGATCGCGCTTCACTGATGTTTATTTAGTCTATGTGGATATAAGACTTAAGCACTCTGTCTATATGCAAAAATTCGCTGCCTGGCAGGAAAAGCCGCAGCCTCCTGGTGTGAAACCGCCCTGGTCTGAGCGAATTTCTGATAAGATCGGCGCCCAGCACCGGATAGCCGGCTGCTCAATTACAGCTAACTATCTGAATAAATTCATTATGTCGAGAATACTCGCAGCGATAACATTATGGTTAAGCGTCATTTTAACTATTCTGGTTACCATCGCCTGTTCTGTGCCAATCATCGTTGCCGGAATAATTAAACTTCTGCTGCCTGTCCCTCCGGTATGGCGCGCGGTGTCTGCTTTTTGTAATTTTATGATGTACTGCTGGTGTGAAGGGCTGGCGATCCTGCTGCATCTGAACCCCTGGCTGAAGTGGGATGTTCAGGGGCTGGAGAAGCTGAACAAAAAGAACTGGTATCTGCTGATCTGCAATCACCACAGCTGGGCCGACATCGTTGTATTGTGCGTACTGTTTCGCAAACACATTCCGATGAACAAATACTTTCTGAAACAGCAGCTGGCCTGGGTGCCTTTCATTGGACTGGCCTGCTGGGCGCTGGATATGCCGTTTATGAAACGCTATTCACGCAGCTATTTAATTCGTCATCCGGAACGCCGCGGTAAGGACGTGGAAACCACGCGCCGTTCTTGCGAGAAGTTTCGCGCGCATCCCACCACCATTGTTAACTTCGTCGAAGGATCACGCTTTACCGAAGAGAAGCGCCAGCAGACTCGTTCTCCTTATCAGAACCTGTTGCCGCCAAAGGCTGCGGGCATCGCAATGGCGCTCAACGTGCTGGGTGAGCAGTTCGATAAATTGTTGAACGTAACGCTCTGCTATCCGGAAAATGACAGGACGCCGTTCTACGATATGCTCAGCGGCAGGCTGACGCGTATCGTTGTCCGCGTTGATCTGATGCCCGTCAGCACTGAACTGCACGGGGATTATGTCAACGATAAAAACTTCAAACGTCGTTTCCAGCTTTGGCTTAATACACTCTGGAAAGAGAAAGACGAGCAGATAGCTAAGATTAAATCTTCATACAAAAACGCCGGTCAGTGACCGGCGTTTTTCTTTATGTTTGTTACTTTTTCTCAACTAGGTATTTCACGGTATCAGCGTACTGTTGTACGAAGATATCCATGCTGGTCGTGTCCATACCACGCATATTCACCTGGTATTTGCCGTTAACATACATCGCCGGCACGCCCTGCAACTGGAAGTCAGCGGCAGCTTTTTCCTGCTGTGCCACGAGAGATTTCACCACGAAACTGTTCCACGCAGCGTCGTAGTCTTCACCTTTAACACCGGCATCCACGAACACTTTACGAATATCTGCCGTAGTTTGTACGGTCTGGGTTTTCTGTACGGCTTCAAACAGAGGCGCGGTGATCTTATCTTCCACACCCAGCGCAATCGCGACCGCCCATGCCTGAGTCAGATCTTTACCCAGTGGGCCAAGGAACTCAACGTGGTATTTCGTCATTTTGGTGCCTTCCGGCAGCTTTTTCTTCACGTTGTCAGAAACATGAAGTACCTGCTCAAACTCGTAGCAGTGCGGGCAGTAGAAGGAGAAGAACTCCAACACCTGAGGCTCGCCAGCAACAGGCTTGTCCAGCGTAATGTACTGCTTGCCGTCGGTAAACTGCGCAGCAGTTGCGCTAAATGCCAGAATCATACCAGCCAGCGCCAGCCAAATTTTTTTCATGATTAACTCTCTCCTGGGTGTGTCCAATTAATACATCGGCGTTAATTGCAAAGGGGGTTCCTGTAGAACCTTAACCTGCGCGGTAAATGTGGATATCTGGTTGCGCCAGTAATCCTCCCCGGTAAGCCAGGGGAAATTTCGGGGAAAAGCCGGGTCTTCCCAACGCCTGATTAACCACGCGAGATAATAAACAAATCGCATCGCACGTAAAGGTTCTATCAAGGCAATTTCGTCTGAATTAAAGGGGCTAAATTCTTCATAAGCTTCAATTATGGTCTCAAGCTGCATGCGCTGCTCGGCTTTATCACCGTTGAGCAGCATCCACAGATCCTGCACCGCGGGTCCCATACGTGCGTCATCAAGATCGACAAATAGTGGGCCATCGCGCCAGAGAATATTCCCGGCGTGGCAGTCACCGTGCAGGCGCAGAGTAGTAATATCATCCCGCCAGCAGGCTTTTACAGCATCAATAAGCTTATCGGTCGCCGTGAGGAAATTATCCTTTAGCGCATTCGGGATCAGCGCCGATGTTTCGAATACCTGTCGCGGCTCAATAAGATATTCCTGAACACCAATCGTCGGACGGGCAACAAACGGTTTTTTACGTCCCGTCTGATGAATGCGCCCCAGATAGCGGGCAACCCATTCCATCTGATCGATATTATCTGCCTCAAACTGTCTTCCGCCCAGGCTCGGAAATACCGCGTAGTAAAAGCCCTGATGGGTCAGCAGCGTTTGGTTATTGAATTTAATGGGTGCCGCAACGGGAACATCGTCATCCAGCAGATCGTGGGCAAACTGATGCTCTTCCTGAATTTGTTCTGCGGACCAGCGCTGTGGACGGTAAAACTTTACGACAAAGCGCTGGCGCTCTTCGTCCTGAAATTGGTAGACACGGTTTTCGTAGCTGTTTAAAGGGGTTAACCCGGAATCCACCCGAATACCCTGTTCGAACAGCGCATCCATAATGGTATCCGGGTGTAGTGTCTGGAAAGTAAAAGCCTGGTCGTTCATCCGATCATCCGGAAATTATACGAATGATTCAGGATATCATCTTGTGGCGATTTCGGTGGCTCCGCTTACAAGCTTTTACTCTTTAATTACGCCTCGGGCACGCAGTAATGCGGTTTTAAAATCCTCTTCATAATCTTTCTGAATGCCAGGAATAACAGCATCTTTAGCCGAGTCACGCATTTTCAGGTGGTAGATCAGGATGTCGTCAGAAAGGTCTGCCAGTTCGCCATCAAAACCTGACTCTTTCGCCAGTTTCTGTAAAAATTGCATCAGATTCAGCTCTGGCTCTTTTTGCCAGGCCGGCTGGAGAAGCTCAATGACTTCATTAAGACGTTTACATTTCATGGTAGTGCTCCTTTCATTTAGAGAGACACGTTAGCAGGGTCAATCCCACAATAAAAGAGGCGATATTCGTGAATCAATGCCAGGAAATCATCGGAGTTGTTCTGGCCGGGGGCAGGGCAACGCGTATGGGCGGAAAGGATAAGGGGCTTCAGCTCCTGAATAACACACCATTATGGCAGCATGTTGCTGATACGCTTGCAGATCAGGTGTCCTCGATGGCGATCAGCGCTAACCGACATGTTGATATTTATCAGCGCAGCGGGTATCCGGTTTATCAGGATAACCTGGTGGACTACCCCGGTCCGCTGGCGGGAATGCTTTCCGTTATGCAGCAGTCGCATGGAGAGTGGTTTCTCTTTTGTTCCTGTGATACGCCCTTCATCCCGTCCTGCCTGGTTGAACGTCTGGTGCAGCGGCGCGGTGGTGCTCCCGTCGTCTGGGTACACGACGGTGAACGCGACCATCCAACGATCGCATTGATTAATCGCTCGTTAATATCCGCGCTGGAAGATTACCTGGCCGCAGGAGAGCGGCGCGTCATGGTATTTATGCGTCAGTCCGGAGGGCATTCCGTTGATTTCAGCGACATGAAATCGGCGTTTGTGAATGTAAACACGACGGAAGATTTGCAGATAATGCAGGAGAAGAAATGATACCCGTATTAGCGATCTCTGCCTGGAGTGGCACCGGGAAGACTACGCTGCTAAAAAAAGTAATACCTGCACTTTGCGCCAAAGGCATTCGTCCCGGATTGATTAAGCATACGCACCATAACATGGATGTCGATAAGCCGGGGAAAGATAGCTATGAGCTGCGTAAGGCTGGCGCTGCACAAACGATGGTGGCGAGTAACCAGCGCTGGGCGTTAATGACAGAAACACCGGATGAAGCACCGCTGGATCTCGTTTATCTTGTCAGCCGGATGGATCACTCCACGCTGGATCTGGTGCTGGTTGAGGGGTTTAAGCATGAGGCCGTGCCTAAGATCTTGCTGTTCAGAAACGGCGCCGGGCATGATGTTAGCGAACTAATGCTGGATGAGCATGTGATTGCCGTGGCCAGTGACGTTGCGTTGTCGCTGGAAGTACCGGTTCTGGATTTGAATAATGTGGAGGGGATTGCAGCGTTTATTTTGGCGTGGTGTGCAGTCTGAGATCTGCCGGGTGGCGGCTTCGCCTTGCCCGGCCTGCCGTTTTTCGACGTACAAACGCAAAAAGGCCATCCTTCCGGATGGCCTCTTCACTTGTTTGATGCCTGGCAGTTCCCTACTCTCACATGGGGAGACCCCACACTACCATCGGCGCTACGGCGTTTCACTTCTGAGTTCGGCATGGGGTCAGGTGGGACCACCGCGCTACAGCCGCCAGGCAAATTCTGTTAATCTGTATCAGGCTGAAAATTTCGTCTCTTCGCCAAAACACCTTCGGCGTTGTAAGGTTAAGCCTCACGGTTCATTAGTATCGGTTAG
>NZ_CP059487.1:1321548-1659072 GCF_016082135.1 Enterobacter sp. YSU | reverse complement strand
TTTGATGCTCAATGAATTAAACTTCGTAATGAATTACGTGTTCACTCGTTGAGACTTGGTATTCATTTAGTGTCCGAAGACATTAAGAATCCATGTCACTTTGAGTGCCCACACAGATTGTCTGATAAATTGTTAAAGAGCAGTGCCGCTTCGTTTTCGCTGCGGCGCGGGGTGTGCATATTACGCTTTCCCGCTTCAGAGTCAAGCGTTTGTTTTGCTTTTCTCTGCCGACCCGGCGGCTTGCGTGCCGTTGTTCCGTGTCAGTGGAGGCGCATTATAGGGAGTTCTTCTGAAGTGACAAGAGGAAATTTAAAAAAAGTTTCTGACCGTGTTTTTTTTCACCAAAAGCGATGAGATCCAGCTACAAATTGTTCTATTTGATGTATCTGCAACCACAATCACACCTGAGATGGCATAATTAACCGCATCAATATTTAAGGAATAAAAGCGATGCCATTAAGCGCACAACAGCTGGCAGCTCAAAAAAACCTGTCCTATGTGCTGGCAGAGAAACTGGCGCAGCTGATCTTAGCGGGTAAATATGCTCCAGGTAGCATCCTGCCCAGCGAGATGGAGCTGGGAGATCAGTTTGGCGTTAGCCGTACCGCCGTTCGCGAAGCGGTAAAAACATTAACGGCGAAAGGGATGGTGCTTCCACGTCCGCGCATTGGCACCCGCGTTATGCCTCAGGGAAACTGGAACTTTCTCGATCAGGAGTTACTCACCTGGTGGATGACCGAAGATAACTTTAATCAGGTCGTCGATCACTTTCTGGTCATGCGCAGCAGTCTTGAGCCTCAGGCCTGCCTGCTTGCCGCCACGCTCGGCACAGCCGAGCAAAAAGCGCAGCTCAATACTTTGATGGAAGAGATGGTGGATCTGAAAAAGCACTTTAACCGCGAGCGCTGGATAGCGGTCGATATGGCCTGGCATGAACATATCTATAATATGAGCGGAAATCCTTTCCTGACCTCCTTTGCTTCTTTATTCCATTCTGTGTACCACACTTACTTTACCTCTATTACGCAGGATGAGGTGGTGAAGCTGGATCTGCATCAGGCGATAGTCGATGCCATTCAGGAGAGCGACGGGCAGCGAGCCCTGAGTGCGTGCCAGGCGTTGCTGGCCGCGCCAACCCACCAGCAGGTAAATAAATGACAGAGAAAAAAGCACGCAGTATGGCCGGACTGCCGTGGATTGCAGCCATGGCGTTCTTTATGCAGGCACTGGATGCCACTATCCTCAATACCGCCCTTCCCGCCATAGCCCAAAGCCTTAACCGCTCCCCGCTGGCGATGCAATCCGCCATCATCAGCTACACCCTGACAGTGGCGATGCTTATTCCGGTCAGCGGCTGGCTGGCCGATCGTTTCGGCACACGCAAAGTGTTCATGCTGGCGGTGACGCTGTTCACGCTCGGTTCTCTGGCTTGCGCCCTCTCCACCTCTCTGACGGAACTGGTTATCTTCCGCGTTCTACAGGGGATAGGCGGCGCGATGATGATGCCCGTCGCGCGTCTGGCGTTATTACGCGCCTATCCGCGCAGCGAACTGCTCCCGGTGCTCAACTTTGTGACTATGCCGGGGCTGGTCGGCCCGATACTTGGCCCGGTTCTCGGCGGCGTACTGGTGACCTGGGCTAGCTGGCACTGGATCTTCCTGATTAATATTCCGATTGGTGTGGCAGGGCTGATTTATGCCCGCAAATATATGCCGAACTTCACCACGCCAAGACGCAGCTTCGATATGGGTGGTTTCTTCCTGTTTGGCCTGAGCCTGGTCCTGTTCTCCAGCGGGATGGAGCTGTTTGGCGAGAAAATCGTAGCGACGTGGCTGGCGCTGGCCGTCATCCTCAGCGGTATTCTGCTGTTCCTTCTATATATACGTCATGCGCGTCGCCATCCGACACCGCTTATCTCTTTATCTCTGTTTAACACCCGAACGTTCTCCGTCGGGATCGCGGGCAATATTGCCTCGCGTCTGGGCACGGGCTGCGTACCGTTCCTGATGCCGCTGATGCTCCAGGTCGGTTTCGGCTATCCGGCCCTGATTGCTGGCTGCATGATGGCGCCCACGGCGATGGGCTCGATTCTGGCAAAATCGACGGTCACGCAGGTGCTGCGCTGGTTTGGCTATCGTAAGACGCTGGTTGGCGTGACGATCTTTATCGGATTGATGATTGCGCAGTTCTCCCTGCAATCTGCGGCGTTACCAATCTGGATGCTGATCCTGCCGCTGTTTGTGCTGGGTATGGCCATGTCGACGCAGTTTACGTCGATGAACACCATCACCCTTGCGGACCTCACCGACGAGAATGCCAGCAGCGGCAACAGCGTACTGGCGGTCACTCAACAGCTGTCGATCAGCCTCGGGGTTGCCGTGAGCGCGGCGGTACTGCGGTTTTATGAAGGGTTCGAGGGAACTAATACCGTTGAGCAGTTCCACTATACCTTTATCACTATGGGCGCGCTTACCGTGGTATCGGCGGTGGTCTTTATGTTGTTAAAACCAAAAGACGGCCGGAACCTGATTAAAGAGCGTCACAAAGAGAAGGCTAAACCGAACCGCGTTCCATCAGAACAGGAGTAAGCTGCAAACGTTGCTGTTGCAGCGTGGGCTGGGCCATGCGGTGGATCAACACATCGATGGCCAGCTCGCCCAGTTCATCCTTCGGCTGATGGATGGTGGTCAGTGGGGGCGTCATGTAGCGCGCCAGTTCGATATCATCGTAACCGACGATCGCCATGTCGTCCGGAACACGTAATCCCGCCTGATACAGCGCCTGATAAGCTCCGAATGCCATCGCATCGTTACCGATAAACACCGCCTGCGGACGCGGCTCTTGCGCCAGCAGTTTCTGCATTGCTTCAAATCCACCGTTAAATTCGAAATCGCCGGTGATGCGATAGCCATCAGGAATGGCAAGCCCCGCCCGTTCCATGGCCGAAAGATAGCCTTCCAGACGCAGGCGCGCCGGGGTTTTATCCAGCGGGCCGGTAATACAGGCAATGCGGGTATGACCTTTATCGATCAGATGCTGAGTCGCCATATCGCCGCCCAGCAGCGAGTTATCCTGGATCAGATCGCTGGTGCCGTCGAACGGCGCCCAGTCCATCATCACCGTGGGAATAGAAGGATAACGCTGGATGATCTCTTTCGAGGGTTGATGCGTTTCGGTACAGAGCAGCAGCAGCCCGTCGACGCGTTTTTGCATCAGCGTTTCCAGGTTACGGTTCATGCGCTGCTCATCGCCTTCGGTATTGCACAGCACCAGGCTGTAGCCGCGCTCGAAGCAGCTGCGCTCCACGCCGCGCACCAGTTCAGAATAAAAAGGGTTGGTACTGGCCGTGATCAGCATGCCGATGGTGCGCGTCTGGTTGAGCTTCAGGCTGCGGGCCAGCGCAGACGGCGCATAGTTGAGTTCTTTAATTGCAGCGTCAACTTTCTCCCGAATCGCCTCGCTGACGAAGCGATCGTTATTGATTACGTGGGAGACAGTCGAGGTAGAAACGCCCGCCATACGGGCGACATCTTTCATTGTGGCCAAGCGTTACCCCTGCTGACTTAAGAATTCATCAATCTCTTTACGCCATGGAACAGAAGGCTGAGCGCCTTTACGCGTCACCGCAATCGCAGCGGCGGCATGCGCGAAGCGGATCGCGTCATCCATTGCTTTTCCTTCCAGCAGCGCCGTTACCAGTGCACCGTTGAAGGTGTCTCCTGCGGCGATGGTATCAATGGCTTTGACCTTAAAGCCCGGTACGCGACGGCCTTCGCCATTGACGCTAGCCCAGACCCCACGGCTGCCGAGGGTGATGATTACGGTGCCGATGCCTTTTTCATGCAGTGCAAGCGCGGCACGCGCTGCATCGTCATCATTTTCGACACGGATACCCGTCAGCTTTTCCGCTTCGGTTTCGTTCGGGGTAATGATATCCACCAGCGCCAGCAGCTCGTCTGATAATACACGGGCAGGCGCAGGGTTAAGTACGACAGACGTATGATTTTCATGCGCAATTTTCGCGGCGGCCAGCACGCTTTCAACCGGTGACTCCAGCTGCATCAGCAGGGCTTCCGCTCCGGCGATGATTCCACGCTGCGCTTCGACGCGTTCAGTCGTTAACGCGGCATTAGCCCCCGCATGAATACCGATGACATTCTCACCTTCCGCATTGACGAAAATCAGCGCCACGCCGGTAGATTCCCCTGCAACCACGCTGACGGGTGCAATGTCGATGTTGTCGCTTGCCAGCTGTTTGCGTACGCGCTCGCCGGTATCGTCATCACCCGTACAGGCGATAAACGCGATATTCGCCCCGCTGCGTCCGGCGGCAACCGCCTGGTTTGCGCCCTTACCGCCGAACGCCACCTGATACTGATTGCCAGTGACGGTTTCGCCCGGAGTGGGGAACGTTTCAAGGTTAAGAATGTGATCGGCATTGATACTGCCAAGGACGACGAGGTTGCCTGCGGTTTTCATGTATTGAGGTGTCCATCTGAGAGCGCCACCGGTCTTACCCGGTGGCGTATGCCACACTTTTCTTTTATTTGGTGTCCCTCAGGCAGCCAGCGACTGCCTGAATCGCCTTTACTGCTTAATGACCAGTTTCAGGTCAACAGGATATTTGGCCTGAACTTTTTCGCCCTTCAGCACTTTATCGGCAGTTTGCACGCCAGTCGCGCCAATCTGCTCAGGCAGCTGAGCGATGGTCGCAGCCAGTTTGCCATCATTTACTGCTTTTTCACCATCCGGCGTGCCGTCAAATCCGACAACCATCACATCTGATTTACCCGCAGTCTGGAGCGCACGCAGCGCACCGAGCGCCATTTCGTCGTTCTGTGCGAATACCGCCTGCACATCAGGATGCGCGGTCAGCAGGTTCTGCATGACGTTCAGGCCCTTTGTACGGTCGAAGTCTGCCGGCTGGCTCGCCAGCACGTTGAATTTGTGCGCCGCTACAGCCTGCTGGAAGCCTTCACCACGTTCACGGGCTGCGGAAGTCCCGGCGATACCCTGCAACTCGATCACTTTCGCGCCTTCACCTGCTTTCTTCGCGATGTAGTCACCGGCGATTTTACCGCCCAGTACGTTATCAGACGCAATGTGGCTGACCACATCCCCTTTCGTTGCCTGACGGTCAAGGGTGATGACCGGGATCTTCGCCTGGTTTGCCATCTTCACGGCGTTACCGACCGCGTCGGAATCGGTTGGGTTGATCAGCAGGATTTTGGTACCACGAACGGTTAAGTCCTGAACGTTAGCCAGCTCTTTCGCCGGGTTGTTCTGAGAATCCAGCACCACCAGGTTGTAGCCCAGTTTATCTGCTTCTTTCTGCGCGCCATCCTTCAGAGAGACGAAGAACGGGTTGTTCAGGGTAGAGACAACCAGCGCGATGGTGTCCTTCGCCATGGCGTTAGCACTTACGGTTGCGCTCAGCGCGACAGCAGAAACCAGGGTAGCCAGTTTTTTCATGTTCATATCTAAGATGTCCTGTAGTGTCGTCAGTTACTGTTTTTTGTTGTCTACCAGTACCGCCAGCAAAATCACCACTGCCTTAACGATCATCTGGTAATAGGAGGAAACACCTAACAAATTCAAACCATTATTCAGGAAACCGAGGATCAGTGCGCCGATCAATGTCCCAACAATGCGACCTTTACCACCCGCAAGGCTCGTACCGCCCAGAACCACTGCCGCGATGGCATCCAGCTCATAGCCCGTACCCGCCGTTGGCTGCGCGGAAGAGAGGCGCGCCACTTCGATGATGCCCGCCAGAGACGCCAGCAGGCCGCACAGGGAGTAAACGATAATTTTGACTTTATTAACGCTGATACCGGACAGGCGCGTTGCCGCTTCGTTACCGCCCAGCGCATAGATATAACGACCCAGACGGGTATGGTGCAGCATGTACCATGCCGCCAGGAAGACGATAGCCATGATCCAGACCGGGGTCGGGACACCCAGCGGGCGACCGATACCGAACCAGCCAAACAGATCGGCGTTATCGGTAAAACCGGTATTAATCGGGCTGCCGTTGGTGTACACCATGGTCACACCGCGCAGCAGCAGCATCATCACCAGCGTGGCGATGAACGCCTGAACGCGACCTTTCGCCACAATCACGCCGGTTACGGCGCCAATTGCCGCACCTGCCGCCAGCGCAGCGGCAACGGCCACCAGCGCGTTGACCTCAATACCAACAATCGATGCGGCGATCGCGCCGGTGAGGGCCAGCAGGGAACCGACGGACAGATCGATACCCGAGGTCAAAATCACCAGCGTCATCCCCACCGCCATAATGGCGTTGACGGAGGTCTGCTGAAGAATGTTGAACAGGTTATTGACGGTAAAAAAGTTGGGGCTCATGGTCGAGACAATCGCGATCAGCACCAGCAGGGCAATCAGCGATTTTTGTTCCATCAGCCATGCCTTTGTGAAATAGCGGCGACCAGAAACAGCCTGGGTAGTCATCTTCTTACTCCTGATTCACGCGATTAAGCTTGCCCACAGCGGCAGCCATCAGAACTTCCTGGGTGGCCTGCTCGCGAGTGAATTCACCGCCGAGATGCCCTTCATGCATGACGATAATGCGATCGCTCATGCCTAATACCTCTGGCATCTCGGAAGAGACCAGAATGATGCTCAGACCGTCGGCCTTGAACTGGTTAATCAGCTGATATATCTCTTTCTTCGCGCCCACGTCCACGCCGCGGGTAGGTTCATCCAGGATCAACACTTTTGGGCGCGTCATCAGCCCGCGGGCAATCGCCACTTTCTGCTGATTCCCGCCGGACAACAGGCCAATCGCCTGCTCCATCGATGGGGTTTTAACGTTAAAGAGACGGATAAAATCGCTGACCGCCTGCTGCTCATCTTTGTGTTTCAGGCTGCCGCCGCTGCGGCTGAAATAGCCTAGCGCCGTCAGGGACATGTTCTCTTTCACCGACATGCCCAGCACTAAGCCGTCGCGCTTACGGTCTTCGGAAATATAGACAATGCCGTTCGCCAGGCCATCCTGCGGCGAGCGGGTGACCACCTCATGGCCGTCAAGGGTAACGTAGCCGCTGGTGCGCGGCAGTGCGCCATAGAGCACTTTCATCAGTTCGGTGCGCCCCGCGCCCATCAGGCCCGCGACGCCAAGGATCTCGCCCTTGCGCAGAGTAAAGGAGACGTCATTCACGCCCGGCCCGCAGAGGTTATCCACCTTCAGGCGGATTTCTCCCGGCGCTTTCTCCAGATGCGGATACTGATCTTCGAGCTTACGTCCCACCATCATTTCAATCAGGGTATCTTCGGTCAGGGTTGCCACTTCGCGCTCGGCAATAAACTGCCCGTCGCGAAAGACGGTGACGTCGTCGCAGATCTCGAAGATCTCTTTCATGCGGTGTGAGATATAGACAATGCCGCGGCCCTGGGATTTCAGCTCACGGATCACGCGGAACAGGGATTCGGTTTCGGTATCGGTCAGGGCGTCGGTCGGTTCATCCATAATGATGACCTTCGACTCGAAGCTCAGCACCTTCGCGATTTCCACCATCTGCTGATCGCCGATGGAAAGGTCGCCCACCAGTCGGTCGCTCTTAAAGCGCAGATTCAGCTTCGCCAGCAGTTTGTCCGCTTCGGCATACATGGTTTTCCAGTCGATTTTGCCAAACCGGTTCACGAACTCACGGCCGAGGAAGATGTTCTCCGCAATGGTGAGCTGCGGGATCAGGTTCAACTCCTGGTGGATGATGCCGATGCCCGCTTCCTGAGAGGATTTCGGGCCGTTAAAGGTGGTCTCTTTACCCAGCCACAGCAGCGAACCGGCATCGCGTTGGTAGATACCGGTCAGCACTTTCATCATGGTGGATTTGCCGGCGCCGTTTTCGCCCACCAGCGCCATGACGCGCCCGGAATAGACGTTCAGCGCCGCACCGGAGAGGGCTTTTACGCCCGGGAACGACTTATCGATCCCTTTGAGTTGCAGTAATGCGTCCATGATGGCCTCAGAAGGTGACGCCAGCACAGAGAATGATATTCGCATACGGGGAGCACTCCCCGCTGCGAATCACCGCCTGACTGTCTGCGGTTTGTTGTTTGAACTGCTCGTGCGTTGTGTAACGAATTTCTATTGTGTTTCCCTGGTGCTGTTGCAGTTGCTCAATGTGGCTGAGCAACGTTTCGTGGAGTTGCGGATTATGTTGTTTAATTTCCGCCGCGAGAATGGCCGCCTCAACCTGCATCTCCGCGGTGACCACTTCCAGTACCTGCATGAACGAGGGTACGCCCTGCGTTAACGCCATATCGATACGGGTTGTGCTGCGCGGAACCGGTAAGCCTGCATCGCAAACCACCAGCGTATCGGTATGCCCAAGACGGGAAATCACCGATGAGATTTCTGAGTTGAGTACTGTGCCTTTCTTCATTTTTTGCTCCACTAGCGAAACGTTTCGCTAAAAACAGTGTAGCCGCAGAAGTGTTCAGAAAACCATCATGACGTAACGGATTTGTGATCAACGTCGAAACGTTTCGCTAAGTGGAATGCAATAGAGGAAAATTGCCCGGCGGCGCTACGCTTGCGCGGGCCTACGGGTCTGGTAGGCCGGGTAAGCGCAGCGCCACCCGGCATATTCAGAAGGGTTAAATCTCGACCTGCGTCCCCAGCTCAATCACGCGGTTAGGCGGGATCTCAAACTGGTCAGGCGCACGCAGGGCGTTACGTTGCAGAATGAGATACAGCTTGCCGCGCAGGCGCAGATACCATGGGCGCTTGCCGATGATCAGCGACTCATGGGACATAAAGAACGACGTCTCCATCATGCGGCAACTCAGGCCTTCCAGACCGCAGCGGTGGAACACCTCTTCCACGTTCGGCGTTTCGCGCCAGCCGTAGCTTGCCACCACGCGCCAGAAGGTTGGCGACAGCTGTTCAATCTGTACGCGACGCACGTTGTGAACGTACGGCGCATCTTCGGTACGCAGCGTCAGCAGGATCACGCGCTCGTGCAGCACTTTGTTGTGCTTGAGGTTATGCATAAGCGCAAACGGGATCACGTTCAGCGCGCGAGACATATACACCGCCGTGCCCGGCACGCGCACCGGTGGGGACTTCTCCAGCGAGGCGATCATCGCCTCAAGAGAGTTACCGTGCTCGTGCATACGACGCAGCAGGCGGAAACGTTCGCTCTTCCACGTCGTCATCACAATAAACATCACCAGACCCAGCGTCAGCGGCAGCCAGCCGCCGGAGACAATCTTGTCGAGGTTCGCAGAGAACAGCGGCACGTCGATGCACAGGAAGCCAACCAGGATCAGCCCCACGAGGAACTTATTCCAGTGCCAGTTACGGTACGCCACGGTGGTGGAGAGAATAGAGGTCAACACCATCGTTCCGGTTACCGCGATACCGTACGCCGCCGCCAGATTACTGGAGTGCTCAAAGCTGACGATAACAATCACCACCGCGAAATAGAGCAGCCAGTTGACGAACGGAATGTAGATCTGGCCAGACTCCATCTCCGAGGTATGGATAATGCGCATTGGGGAGAGATAACCCAAACGCACGGCCTGACGCGTCAGGGAGAATACGCCGGAAATGACAGCCTGAGAGGCAATGACCGTCGCCAGCGTCGCCAGGATCAGCATCGGAACCAGCGCCCAGTCCGGCGCCAGCAGGAAGAACGGGTTTTTAATCGCTTCAGGGTGTGCAAGCAGCAGCGCGCCCTGACCGAAGTAATTCAGCACCAGTGAAGGCAAGACCACGCTAAACCAGGCGACGCGAATAGGGAGTTTCCCGAAGTGGCCCATATCCGCATACAGCGCTTCAACACCGGTAATGGACAGCACCACCGCGCCCAGCGCCACAAACGACACCACTTTATATTCAAGGAAGAAATGCACCGCCCACATTGGGTTCAGCGCGTGCAGGACATCCGGGTTGGCGATAATACTGCGTAAGCCCAGCGCCGCCAGGATCAGGAACCAGGCCAGCATAATAGGCGCGAACAGCTTACCCACCAGCCCGGTACCGTGTTTTTGTATGGCAAACAGCAACGTCAGCACGATAATAGCGAGTGGCACCACCCACGTATCAAGCTGTGGCGCGACAATCTCCAGCCCCTCTATGGCCGACATTACAGAAATCGCCGGCGTAATCACGACTTCTCCATAGAAGAAGCTGCCGCCAATCAGGCCGATGATGACCAGCACGGAGGTCATTCTTGCAGACGTATTGCGCCCGGCAAGGGACATCAGGGTCAGAATACCGCCCTCGCCCGCGTTATCAGCCCGCATTACGAAAGAGAGATACTTAAGGGAGACCACCAGGATCAGCAGCCAGAAGATGAGCGAGAGGAAACCAAATACGGCGTCACGCTCTACACCAAAACCAAACTGACCGGACAGACATTCACGAAGCGTATAAAGCGGGCTGGTGCCGATATCACCGTAGACAACCCCGATCGCCGCAAGCGTTACAGCGGGTAATGATTGCTTATTATCAGTGCTCATAGACTAGTCTTTTCGTTTGAATAACAAATGTGTGCTTAGTCCCTTGGCCCACAAAAAGCGCACAGTATGCACGATTCAATGCAAAATCGTACCCCTAAATGCAGCCGCATTAATGTAGCGCAAAGAAAATAGCGCCGCACTTCAGCCTATTACCAGGCCAGACCGAAACGTCTATACTCGCTTCAATTAGCCGCCACGACGGCGAAAGGATGCAAAACTATTATGGCTCACTCACATTTATTAGCAGAAAGAATTTCCCGCCTCAGCAGTGCGCTGGAGAAAGGCCTTTACGAGCGTAGCCACGCCATTCGCCTCTGTTTACTGGCGGCGCTGAGTGGGGAAAGCGTATTTCTGCTGGGCCCGCCGGGCATTGCCAAAAGTCTGATCGCACGCCGCCTCAAATTCGCTTTCCAGAACGCGCGCGCATTCGAGTATTTGATGACGCGCTTCTCCACGCCGGAAGAAGTTTTCGGCCCACTCTCCATTCAGGCGTTAAAAGATGAGGGACGCTATGAACGTCTGACGGCGGGCTATCTTCCGGAAGCGGAAATTGTCTTTCTTGATGAGATCTGGAAAGCCGGCCCGGCCATTCTGAATACCCTGCTGACGGCAATTAACGAACGCCGCTTCCGCAACGGCGCCAGCGAAGAGAAGATCCCCATGCGCCTGCTGGTGGCCGCATCTAACGAACTGCCCGAAGCCGACAGCAGCCTGGAAGCGCTGTATGACCGTATGCTGATCCGCCTGTGGCTGGATAAAGTCCAGGATAAATCAAACTTCCGTTCCATGCTGGTAAGCCAGCAGGATGAAAACGAAAACCCGGTGGCAGCGTCATTGCAGGTCACGGACGAGGAATACCACCAGTGGCAGGAGGAGATCGGCAAGATAAAACTGCCCGATCCCGTTTTCGAGCTGATCTTTATGCTGCGCCAGCAGCTTGATTTGCTGCCTTCCGCGCCGTACGTCTCCGATCGTCGCTGGAAAAAAGCCATTCGCCTGCTCCAGGCAAGCGCGCTGTTTAGCGGCCGCGATGCTGTCGCCCCAATCGATCTGATCCTGCTGAAAGACTGCCTGTGGCACGACGCAGAAGGGATGAATCTGATGCAACAGCAGCTGGACGTTTTGATGACCGGACACGCGTGGGGTCAACAATCCATGCTTAATCAACTGGGCGCGATTGCCCAACGTCGCCTTCAGCTCCAGCAGCAGCAAAGTGACAAAACCGCGCTGAAGGTGAACCGTCTTGGCGGGATGTTTGCCCGTAAACCGCACTATGAGCTGCCCGCCGGGCTGACTGACGCCTCGCTCACGCTTCTTCTTCAGCAACCGCTGAAGCTTCATGATATGCAGGTTGTGCACGTGACGATCGAACGCGTTGCGCTGGTTCAGTGGCTGGATAAAGGCGGTGAGATCCGCGGTAAACTCAACGGTATCGGCTTTGCACAGCCGCTGTCGATGGAAGTCGACAGCAGCCAGCACCTTGTGATCCGCGACGTCAGCCTTCAGGGATCGCGCCTGGCGCTGCCGGGCACGGCCTCCGATACTGTTCCGGAGGAGATCAAACAGCAGCTCGACGCGCTGGATAACGAATGGCATCAGCAGCACACGCGCTTCAGCGAGCAGCAGAAATGCCTCTTTATCCATAGCGACTGGTTAGGTCGCATTGAAGCCAGCTTGCAGGATGTCAGCGCGCAGATCAAACAGGCGCGTCAATGCTAACGCTGGACACGCTTAACGTCATGCTGGCGGTTAGCGAAGAAGGGTTGATCGAAGAGGTCGTCATTACCCTGCTCGCTTCACCGCAGCTGGCGGCCTTCTTTGAAAAATTCCCGAAGCTCCGAAAAGCAATGACGGACGATCTGCCCCGCTGGCGCGATAACCTGCGACAGCGGTTTAAGGAGACGGAAGTCCCGCCGGAACTGACAGAGGAAGTGGCTGGTTACCAGCAGTGCCAGCGGCTTTCAACGCCGCAGTTTATTGCCCAGCTACAGCAAACCCTGATGCTGCTTGATAACGTTCACTCCCCGTTTGCCAGCCAGGCCAGAGCGCTGGTCACGGACAACCCCAGCTTTACTCCCGCCCTGCATACGCTGTTTTTACAGCGCTGGCGTCTGAGCCTTGTGGTCCAGGCCACGGTCCTTAATCAGCAGTTGCTGGACGAAGAGCGCGAACAGTTGCTCAGTGAAGTCCAGGAGCGAATGACCCTGAGCGGCCAGTTAGAACAGGTGCTGGTGGAGAATGAAAACGCCGCCGGTCGACTCTGGGATATGAGTGCCGGCCAGTTAAAACGGGGCGATTATCAGCTGATCGTGAAGTACGGCGACTTTCTGGCGCAACAGCCGGAGCTGATGAAGCTTGCAGAACAGCTCGGCCGCTCCCGGGAGGCCCGGTCGGTCCCAAAGAAAGATGCGCCGATGGAGACCTTCCGTACGCTGGTACGCGAACCCTCCACCGTACCGGAGCAGGTGGACGGGCTACAGCAAAGCGATGACATCCTGCGCCTGCTGCCCACGGAACTCAGCACGCTGGGAATGACCGAACTGGAGTATGAGTTTTATCGTCGGCTGGTGGAAAAACAGCTCATTACCTATCGACTGCATGGCGAAGCCTGGCGCGAGAAGATCAGCCAGCGTCCGGTAGTGCACCAGGATTTTGATGAGCAACCGCGCGGCCCATTTATTGTTTGCGTCGATACGTCCGGATCGATGGGGGGCTTTAATGAACAGTGTGCAAAAGCGTTCTGCCTGGCCCTGATGCGCGTGGCGCTCGCCGATCGTCGTCGCTGCTACATCATGTTATTTTCCAGCGAAGTGGTGGGGTATGAACTGACCAGCCCACAGGGGCTGGAGCAGGCGATCCGCTTTTTAAGCCAGCGCTTTCGCGGCGGCACCGATCTGGCCAGCTGTTTTCGCAGCATCATTGAGCGCATGCAGGGCGGAGACTGGTACGACGCGGATGCGGTGGTGATTTCCGATTTTATTGCCCAGCGGCTGCCGGACGACGTCGTGAATAAAGTGAAGGAGATGCAGCGCGTGCACCAGCACCGTTTCCATGCCGTGGCGATGTCTGCACATGGAAAACCCGGCATCATGCGCATCTTCGATCACATCTGGCGCTTTGATACCGGGTTGCGTAGCCGCCTGCTCAGACGCTGGCGACGTTAATTAAAGAAGAGAACCGACGCTCTCACGTACCTGCTGCGGCCAGACCCCACACTGTACCTGACCAATGTGAGAGAGTTGCAGCAGCAGCATGGTCAGACGAGACTGGCCAATCCCACCGCCGATGGTCTGCGGCATTTCACCGCGCAGCAGTGCCTGGTGCCACTCCAGTTGCAGACGATCTTCATCACCGGTCACGGCCAGCTGACGCTTCAGTGCTTCAGCATCCACGCGGATCCCCATCGAAGAGAGTTCAAACGCATCTTCCAGAACCGGGTTCCAGACCAGAATATCGCCGTTCAGACCGGCATATTCGCTTTCGCCCACGGTGCTCCAGTCATCGTAATCCGGCGCACGGACGTCGTGACGTTTACCATCAGACAATTTCCCGCCAATGCCGATAAGGAATACCGCGCCCAGCTCTTTGGCGATCGCGCGTTCACGGCCTTTGGCATCCAGCTCCGGGAAACGGCTCAGCAATTCCTGACTGTGAACAAAGTGGATCGTTTCCGGCAGGAACGGTGCCAGACCAAACTCTTTGCTCACGGCCGCTTCGGTTGCTTTGATCCCGGCGTAGATCGCCTCAACAGTGGATTTCAGCGTACCGACGTGACGCTCGCCATCTCCCATTACGCGCTCCCAGTCCCACTGGTCAACGTAGACAGAGTGAATCGGGGAAAGGCGGTCTTCATCGGGGCGAAGGGCTTTCATGTGCGTGTAAAGCCCTTCGCCCGCGCTGAAGTCGTGTTGTCCCAGGGTTTGACGCTTCCACTTCGCCAGGGAATGAACCACTTCGAACTGGGCGTCTGGCAGTGTTTTCACTTTTACCTGTACCGCTTTTTCGCAACCAGACAAGTTATCCTGCGTCCCGTCACCCACGCGGCTCAGAATCGGCGCCTGAACTTCAATAAGGCCAAGCTTCTCTTCCAGCTGGCGGGAAAAATGGGATTTTACGAAACTGATCTGGCGTTGTTTTGCGATGTAAGCGGTTTTCATTATTTATACTCCTGCGTCCTGTTGATACTGATTAAGCAATAGAACAGGCACTTAATTCAATAACCCATCAACAAAAAGCCGCCTTCACTTTTGATTCGTTAAAATAAGACGCTAGAATAGAGGGAATCATTAATCTTCATAAGAAAAACCTATGGAAAATTATCAGATCGACAATCTGGACCGCGGCATTCTGGAAGCGCTAATGGCCAACGCACGCACCGCGTATGCCGAACTGGCGAAACAATTTGGCGTCAGCCCGGGGACCATTCACGTTCGCGTCGAGAAAATGAAGCAGGCCGGGATCATCACCGGCGCACGCATTGATGTCAGCCCGAAGCAACTTGGCTACGACGTCTGCTGCTTCATTGGCATTATTCTGAAAAGCGCCAAAGATTACCCCTCCGCGCTGGAGAAACTGAACGCGCTGGATGAAGTCACCGAGGCGTACTACACCACCGGGCACTACAGCATCTTTATAAAGGTGATGTGCCGATCCATTGACGCCCTCCAGCAGGTACTTATCAACAAGATCCAAACAATCGATGAAATTCAGTCCACTGAAACCCTGATCTCCCTGCAAAACCCGATCATGCGTACTATCCGCCCGTGATCGGGCAATTTCATTCCCACATTTTCCACAGGTAGATCCCAGCTCGTTCACAGCGTACAATGGCCGCCTCTTTATCTGAGCGAGCGATCAATGGCGGACATTACTCTTATCAGCGGCAGCACCCTGGGCGGTGCGGAATATGTAGCGGAACATCTGGCTGAGAAGCTGGAAGATGCGGGCTTTTCTACACAAACGCTGCACGGACCGCTGCTGGAAGATCTCCCGACTGACGGGGTCTGGCTGCTGATCACCTCCACGCACGGCGCGGGCGATCTGCCGGATAACCTGCAACCTTTATATGACGAACTGCTGGAACAACAGCCCGATCTGTCAAACGTCCGGTTTGGCGCTGTGGGGATCGGCAGCCGTGAATATGACACTTTCTGTGGCGCCATAGAGAAAGTAGAAGCTGCGGTGACCGCCTGCGGAGCAAAACAGCTGGGTGAAACGCTGAAGATCAACATCCTCGATCATGACATTCCCGAAGATCCAGCCGAGATCTGGCTCGCGGAATGGAAAAATTTACTCAAAAACGATTAAAGATCGTGCGATCAGATGTGGATAACTCTGGTTAAAAGCTCGTATTAAGCCGTAGTTATCCAAAGAACAACGTTGGTTTAGTTTTTGACCTGTGTATAAAGTGGCGATCTGATCCCAGCTTATACGGTCCAGGATCACCGATCATTCACAGCAAACGATCCTTCCTAACTGCATGATCTTATTTATGGGATCGGACTTATCCACAGAGGTCTGCGATCCTAATAAGAGATCACAATAGAACAGATCTCTAAATAAAAAGATCTTCTTTTTAATAGCCCAGGATCCCAATGCTTTCTCGAAAGACTAAAGTTGAGTAGAATCCACGGCCCGGGCTTCAATCCATTTTCATACCGCTTTACGCGAGGCAGACCACCATGTTTTATCAGGATCCTTTTGACGTCATCATCATTGGCGGGGGTCACGCAGGCACTGAGGCCGCAATGGCCGCAGCGCGAATGGGTCAGCAGACCCTGCTTTTGACACACAATATCGACACGCTGGGACAAATGTCCTGTAATCCGGCGATTGGCGGCATTGGGAAAGGACACCTGGTAAAAGAAGTGGATGCACTTGGCGGCCTGATGGCGAAAGCGATCGATCATGCGGGCATTCAGTTTAGGATACTAAACGCGAGTAAAGGTCCGGCTGTTCGCGCCACCCGTGCACAGGCAGACCGCGTGCTTTACCGTCAGGCTGTGCGCACCGCGCTGGAAAACCAACCGAACCTGATGATCTTCCAGCAGGCGGTAGAAGATCTTATCGTGGAGAACGATCGTGTTGTTGGCGCCGTGACCCAGATGGGTCTTAAGTTCCGCGCAAAAGCGGTGGTGCTGACGGTCGGGACATTCCTGGACGGTAAAATCCATATTGGTCTGGACAACTACAGCGGTGGCCGTGCTGGCGATCCGCCGTCGATTCCGTTATCTCGTCGTCTGCGTGAACTGCCGCTGCGCGTAAGCCGCCTGAAAACCGGTACGCCGCCGCGTATTGATGCGCGCACCATTGATTTCAGCGTGCTCGCACAGCAGCACGGCGATAACCCGATGCCGGTGTTCTCGTTCATGGGCAATGCGGCTCAGCATCCGCAGCAGGTGCCGTGCTACATCACGCACACCAATGAAAAAACCCATGACGTGATCCGCAATAACCTCGATCGCAGCCCAATGTACGCCGGCGTGATCGAAGGGATCGGCCCGCGCTACTGCCCGTCGATCGAAGACAAGGTGATGCGCTTTGCCGATCGTAACCAGCACCAGATCTTCCTGGAGCCGGAAGGGCTGACCTCAAATGAAATTTACCCGAACGGCATCTCCACCAGCCTGCCGTTCGATGTACAGATGCAAATTGTTCGCTCAATGCAGGGCATGGAGAACGCAAGAATCGTTCGCCCTGGCTACGCTATTGAGTACGATTTCTTCGATCCGCGTGACCTGAAGCCAACCCTGGAAAGCAAATTCATCCAGGGTCTGTTCTTCGCGGGCCAGATTAACGGTACTACCGGCTACGAAGAAGCTGCCGCGCAAGGGCTGCTGGCCGGTCTGAACGCCGCTCGCTTCTCTGCCGAGAAAGAGGGCTGGGCACCGGCGCGTTCTCAGGCTTACCTGGGCGTTCTGGTCGACGATCTCTGTACGCTGGGGACCAAAGAACCGTACCGCATGTTTACTTCTCGTGCGGAATATCGCCTGATGCTGCGCGAAGACAATGCCGATCTGCGTCTGACCGAGGTGGGCCGCGAATTGGGTCTGGTGGATGACGAACGCTGGGCGCGCTTCAACGAGAAGCTGGAGCGTATCGAACAGGAACGTCAGCGCCTGAAAACCACCTGGGTGAATCCGCAGGCGGAAACCGCTGCCGAAGTAAACGCTCACTTAACAGCACCGCTTTCGCGCGAAGCCAGCGGGGAAGATCTGCTGCGCCGTCCTGAAGTCACTTACGAGAATCTGGTCAAACTGACCGCGTTCGCGCCGGGCCTTGAAGACGCGGAAGCGGCTGAACAGGTCGAGATCCAGGTGAAATACGAAGGCTACATCGCGCGTCAGCAGGATGAGATCGAAAAACAGCAGCGCAACGAAAACACGCTGCTGCCGGAAATGCTGGACTATCGTCAGGTGACGGGCCTTTCCAACGAAGTGATCGCTAAGCTAAACGATCACAAACCTGTGTCGATTGGCCAGGCCTCACGTATCTCCGGCGTCACACCTGCCGCGATTTCGATTCTGCTGGTGTGGCTGAAAAAGCAGGGTATGCTGCGCCGCAGCGCGTAATGCTCTGAAAATTGCCCGGTGGCGCTGCGCTTACCGGGCCTACTGAACCCGTAGGGCGGGTTAGCGAAGCGCCACCCGCCACTTAAGTTTCTCAACAGGTATCCACCGTGCTCAATAAACTCTCTCGTCTGCTGGAACAGGCAGGTATTTCGCTCACCGATCACCAGAAAAATCAGCTGGTGGCCTATGTCGATATGCTGAACAAATGGAATAAAGCGTACAACCTCACCTCCGTACGCGATCCCAACGAGATGCTGATTCGCCATATTCTCGATAGCATCGTCGTGGCGCCATATCTGAACGGGGAACGTTTTATCGACGTGGGCACCGGCCCGGGCTTGCCGGGCGTTCCGTTGTCTATTGTTCGACCGGAGAGTCAATTCACGCTGCTGGACAGCCTGGGTAAGCGCGTACGCTTTTTACGCCAGGTCCAGCATGAGCTAAAGCTGGAAAACATCACGCCCGTGCAGAGCAGGGTAGAGGAGTTCCCGGCTGAGCCACCGTTTGACGGCGTTATCAGCCGCGCATTTGCGTCACTCAATGACATGGTGAGCTGGTGCAAACACCTGCCGGCGGAGAAGGGGCGTTTTTATGCGCTGAAAGGGCAACTTCCGGGGGACGAAATCGAGCAGCTTCCGGACGGTTTTGCTGTCGAATCCATTGAGAAACTTCAGATCCCTCAGCTCGAAGGTGAGCGTCATCTGGTGATAATTAAGCCAAACACTTTTTAAAAATTAATAAAAAATGTGGAATTTGTGCTGTTCTGATCGTGTTAAAAAGCAGCACATCCCGTCTGTTTTGGCCGTTGTTAATTTAACCTTGTTGTTACCATGGGTTTTCTTATGGTTAACCTGAAGTGAGTTGTTCACTCTGAGGATAATCAACCATGAAAATATCAGCCTGCTAAAAGTGGGTAAAGGCAACAAGAATGGAATGTTAAATATTTATTAAGAATGTCAATAAAAGGTTTTTGTTGTATACGGCTCTGTTTTAAAAATAGTTGCGATTTTTTTGCTTTAATTTCATACAGATGAAATAAATCGTTTTACGTCTTTGATAAATACCACTTTATCGCAAATGTGTATTTTGTGATCTCGTGCACGCTTTATCACCAACGTTTCCGCGCTGTTTGCAGTTTTGCCTGAAGGTCGGCACTTAGGTCAAAAGTTGAAAAATAGGACTGGGGAAAAATATTTAAACATTTATTCACCTTTTCGCTACTTAATGTTTGAAATCACGGGTACGCACCGTATAATTTGACCGCTTTTTGATGCTTGACTCTGAGCCTTAAAGGACGTTTTATACGACACGCGGCATACCTCGAAGGGAGCAGGAGTAAAAACGTGATGTCTGTGTCGCTCTTGAGTAGAAACGTTGCTCGTAAGCTTCTGTTCATTCAGTTTCTGGCTGTGATAGCAAGTGGACTGCTGTTTAGCCTCAAAGACCCCTTCTGGGGCATCTCCGCCGCGTGCGGAGGTTTGGCGGTGGTTCTGCCAAACGTGTTGTTTATGATTTTTGCCTGGCGTCATCAGGCGCATACACCCGCCAAAGGCCGCGTGGCCTGGTCCTTCGCTCTCGGCGAAGTGTGTAAGGTGTTGCTGACCTTTGCTCTACTGGTGATGGCGCTGGCGGTTTTGAAAGTGGTATTCATGCCGCTGATAGCAACGTGGGTTTTGGTGCTGGTGGTACAAGTTCTGGCTCCAGCTGTAATCAATAACAAAGGGTAAAAGGCATCATGGCTTCAGAAAATATGACGCCGCAGGATTACATAGGTCACCATCTGAATAACCTTCAGCTGGACCTGCGTACATTCTCGCTGGTGGATCCACATAACCCCCCGGCCACCTTCTGGACGATCAACATCGACTCCATGTTCTTCTCGGTGGTTTTGGGTCTTCTGTTCCTGGCCATGTTCCGCAGCGTTGCTAAAAAGGCGACCAGCGGTGTTCCAGGGAAATTCCAGACGTTCATCGAGATGATCATCGGCTTCGTCCATGGCAGCGTGAAAGACATGTACCATGGTAAGAGCAAACTGATTGCTCCGCTGGCCCTGACCGTGTTCGTTTGGGTCTTCCTGATGAACCTGATGGACCTCCTGCCTATCGATTTCTTACCTTGGATCGGTGAGCACGTACTCGGCCTGCCTGCACTGCGCGTGGTTCCGTCTGCCGACGTGAACATCACCCTGTCGATGGCGCTGGGCGTATTTATCCTCATTCTGTTCTACAGCATCAAAATGAAAGGCGTAAGCGGCTTTGTGAAAGAGCTTACCTTGCAGCCGTTCAACCACTGGGCGTTTATTCCGGTCAACCTGATCCTGGAAGGCGTTAGCCTGCTGTCCAAACCTGTTTCACTGGGTCTGCGACTGTTCGGCAACATGTATGCGGGTGAGCTGATTTTCATTCTGATCGCGGGTCTTCTGCCGTGGTGGTCACAGTGGATTCTGAATGTGCCATGGGCCATTTTCCACATCCTGATCATTACGCTGCAAGCCTTTATCTTCATGGTTCTGACGATCGTCTATCTGTCGATGGCGTCTGAAGAGCACTGATTTTTTACCAACACTACTACGTTTTAATTGAAACAAACTGGAGACTGTCATGGAAAACCTGAATATGGATCTGCTGTACATGGCTGCCGCTGTGATGATGGGTCTGGCGGCTATCGGTGCTGCGATCGGTATCGGCATCCTCGGGGGCAAATTCCTGGAAGGCGCAGCGCGTCAACCTGATCTGATTCCTCTGCTGCGTACTCAGTTCTTTATCGTTATGGGTCTGGTGGATGCAATCCCAATGATCGCTGTAGGTCTGGGTCTGTACGTGATGTTTGCTGTCGCGTAGTAGTTGTTTTAAAACCCCAAGCCACAGAAATTTAAGAGGTATTGTGCTGTGAACATGAACGCAACAATCCTCGGCCAGGCCATCGCGTTTATTCTCTTTGTCTGGTTCTGCATGAAGTATGTATGGCCGCCTTTAATGGCTGCCATCGAAAAACGTCAGAAAGAAATTGCTGACGGTCTGGCTTCCGCAGAACGCGCTAAGAAAGATTTGGACCTTGCACAGGCCAACGCGACAGACCAGCTGAAAAAAGCGAAAGCTGAAGCTCAGGTAATCATTGAACAGGCTAACAAACGCCGTTCTCAGATCCTGGACGAAGCCAAAGCTGAAGCAGAACAGGAACGTACTAAGATCGTGACACAGGCTCAGGCTGAAATTGAAGCTGAGCGTAAACGTGCTCGTGAAGAACTGCGTAAGCAGGTTGCGATTCTGGCTGTTGCTGGCGCCGAGAAGATCATCGAACGTTCCGTGGATGAAGCTGCTAACAGCGACATCGTGGACAAACTTGTCGCTGAACTGTAAGGAGGGAGGGGCTGATGTCTGAATTTGTTACGGTAGCTCGCCCCTACGCCAAAGCAGCTTTTGACTTTGCTGTCGAACACCAAAATGTCGATCGCTGGCAGAATATGCTGGCGTTTGCCGCTGAGGTGACGAAAAACGAACAAATGGCCGAGTTGCTTTCTGGTGCGTTAGCGCCTGAAACCCTCGCCGCGTCGTTTATCGCCGTGTGCGGAGAGCAACTGGATGCCAACGGCCAGAACCTGATTAAGGTGATGGCGGAAAATGGTCGTCTCCGTGTGCTCCCGGATGTTCTCGAGCAGTTTGAGCACTTACGTGCCCTTAGTGAAGCTACCGCTGAAGTTGAAGTAACTTCTGCGACTGAACTGAGTAACGAACAGCTTGCGAAAATCACCGCCGCGATGGAAAAACGTCTGTCACGCAAAGTTAAGCTGAATTGCAAAATCGATAAGTCTGTAATGGCAGGCGTAATCATCCGCTCGGGTGATATGGTCATTGATGGCAGCGTACGCGGCCGTCTTGAGCGCCTTGCAGACGTCTTGCAGTCTTAAGGGGACTGGAGCATGCAACTGAATTCCACCGAAATCAGCGAACTGATCAAGCAGCGCATTGCTCAGTTCAATGTTGTGAGTGAAGCTCACAACGAAGGTACTATTGTTTCTGTAAGTGACGGTGTTATCCGCATCCACGGCCTGGCCGATTGTATGCAGGGTGAGATGATTTCCCTGCCGGGTAACCGTTACGCTATCGCACTGAACCTGGAGCGCGACTCCGTAGGTGCCGTTGTGATGGGTCCATACGCTGACCTTGCCGAAGGCATGAAGGTTAAGTGTACTGGCCGTATTCTGGAAGTACCGGTTGGCCGTGGCCTGCTGGGGCGCGTTGTTAACACCCTGGGTGCGCCAATCGACGGTAAAGGTCCGGTTGAGCACGATGGCTTCTCCCCAATCGAAGTTATCGCACCAGGCGTTATCGACCGTCAGTCCGTTGATCAGCCAGTGCAGACGGGTTATAAGTCCGTTGACGCCATGATCCCAATCGGTCGTGGTCAGCGTGAACTGATCATCGGTGACCGTCAGACCGGTAAAACCGCGATGGCAATCGACGCCATCATCAACCAGCGTGATTCCGGCATCAAATGTGTGTACGTGGCTATCGGCCAGAAAGCGTCCACCATTTCCAACGTGGTTCGTAAACTGGAAGAGCACGGCGCACTGTCTAACACCATCGTTGTGGTAGCAACCGCGTCTGAATCTGCTGCACTGCAATACCTGGCGCCATACGCCGGTTGCGCAATGGGCGAATACTTCCGTGACCGCGGTGAAGATGCGCTGATCGTATACGATGACCTGTCTAAACAGGCCGTTGCTTATCGTCAGGTTTCCCTGCTGCTCCGTCGTCCACCAGGACGTGAAGCATTCCCGGGCGACGTATTCTACCTCCACTCTCGTCTGCTGGAGCGTGCTTCCCGCGTTAACGCGGAATACGTCGAGAACTTCACCAAAGGTGAAGTGAAGGGTAAAACAGGTTCTCTGACCGCTCTGCCGATCATTGAAACCCAGGCGGGTGACGTTTCTGCGTTCGTTCCGACCAACGTAATCTCCATTACCGATGGTCAGATCTTCCTGGAAACCAACCTGTTTAACTCCGGTATTCGTCCGGCGGTTAACCCGGGTATCTCCGTATCCCGTGTGGGTGGTGCTGCTCAGACCAAGATCATCAAGAAACTGTCCGGTGGTATCCGTACCGCGCTGGCACAGTATCGTGAACTGGCTGCGTTCTCTCAGTTCGCATCCGATCTGGACGAAGCAACCCGTAAACAGCTGAGCCACGGTCAGAAAGTGACCGAGCTGCTGAAGCAGAAACAGTACGCGCCAATGTCTGTTGCTCAGCAGGGCCTGGTACTGTTCGCGGCTGAACGCGGTTACCTCGAAGATGTGGAACTGGCGAAAATCGGTAGCTTCGAAGCCGCTCTGCTGGCTTACGTCGACCGTGATCACGCTCCGCTGATGCAAGAGATCAACCAGACCGGTGGCTATAACGACGAAATCGAAGGCAAGCTGAAAGCTATCCTCGATTCCTTCAAAGCAACCCAATCCTGGTAATCGTCCGGCGGCTTGTCTCAGGACAAGCCGTCTGGCATTGAGGAGAAGCTCATGGCCGGCGCAAAAGAGATACGTAGTAAGATCGCAAGCGTCCAGAACACGCAAAAGATCACTAAAGCGATGGAGATGGTCGCCGCTTCCAAAATGCGTAAATCGCAGGATCGCATGGCGGCCAGCCGTCCTTATGCAGAGACCATGCGCAAAGTGATTGGTCACCTTGCGAACGGTAATCTGGAATATAAGCACCCTTACCTGGAAGAACGCGACGTTAAGCGCGTGGGCTACCTGGTGGTGTCGACTGACCGTGGTCTGTGTGGCGGCTTGAACATTAACCTGTTCAAAAAACTGCTGGCGGATATGAAAGGCTGGTCCGATAAAGGCGTTCAGTGCGATCTGGCACTGATTGGCTCTAAAGGCGTCTCTTTCTTTAACTCCGTTGGCGGCAACATTGTCGCTCAGGTGACCGGTATGGGTGATAACCCGTCCCTGTCCGAACTGATCGGCCCGGTTAAAGTGATGTTGCAGGCCTACGATGAAGGCCGTCTGGACAGACTGTACGTTGTCAGCAACAAATTTATTAACACCATGTCTCAGGTGCCTACGCTCACTCAGATGCTGCCGTTACCGGCATCAGAAGATGACGAGCTGAAACAGAAAGCCTGGGATTACCTGTATGAACCCGATCCGAAACCGCTGCTGGATACCCTGCTGCGTCGTTACGTTGAATCTCAGGTTTATCAGGGCGTTGTAGAAAACCTGGCCAGCGAGCAGGCCGCACGAATGGTGGCGATGAAAGCCGCGACCGATAATGGCGGCAGCCTGATTAAAGAGCTGCAGTTGGTTTACAACAAAGCTCGTCAGGCCAGCATTACTCAGGAACTCACCGAGATCGTCTCGGGGGCCGCCGCGGTTTAACCAGGTTTACGAATTACGTAGAGGATTCAAGATGGCTACTGGAAAGATTGTCCAGGTAATCGGCGCCGTGGTGGACGTCGAGTTCCCTCAGGACGCCGTACCACGCGTGTACGACGCGCTTGAGGTACAGAATGGTAACGAGAGCCTGGTGCTGGAAGTTCAGCAGCAGCTCGGCGGCGGTATCGTGCGTACCATCGCCATGGGTTCTTCCGACGGTCTGCGTCGTGGTCTGGAAGTAAAAGACCTTGAGCACCCGATCGAAGTCCCGGTAGGTAAAGCAACACTGGGTCGTATCATGAACGTATTGGGTCAGCCAATCGACATGAAAGGCGACATCGGTGAAGAAGAGCGTTGGGCTATCCACCGCGCGGCACCTTCCTACGAAGAGCTGTCCAGCTCTCAGGAACTGCTGGAAACCGGCATCAAAGTTATCGACCTGATGTGTCCGTTCGCGAAGGGCGGTAAAGTCGGTCTGTTCGGTGGTGCGGGTGTAGGTAAAACCGTAAACATGATGGAGCTGATCCGTAACATCGCGATCGAGCACTCCGGTTACTCCGTGTTTGCGGGCGTGGGTGAACGTACTCGTGAGGGTAACGACTTCTACCACGAAATGACCGACTCCAACGTTCTGGATAAAGTATCCCTGGTTTACGGCCAGATGAATGAGCCACCAGGAAACCGTCTGCGCGTTGCGCTGACCGGCCTGACCATGGCTGAGAAGTTCCGTGACGAAGGTCGTGACGTTCTGCTGTTCGTTGATAACATCTACCGTTACACCCTGGCCGGTACTGAAGTATCTGCACTGCTGGGTCGTATGCCTTCAGCGGTAGGTTATCAGCCTACGCTTGCGGAAGAGATGGGTGTTCTTCAGGAACGTATCACCTCTACCAAAACCGGTTCTATCACCTCCGTTCAGGCGGTATACGTTCCTGCGGATGACTTGACTGACCCATCCCCAGCCACCACCTTTGCTCACTTAGATGCAACCGTGGTACTGAGCCGTCAGATCGCGTCTCTGGGTATCTACCCGGCCGTTGACCCGCTGGACTCCACCAGCCGTCAGCTGGATCCACTGGTTGTTGGCCAGGAGCACTACGACACCGCGCGTGGCGTACAGTCCCTGCTGCAACGTTATCAGGAACTGAAAGACATCATCGCCATCCTGGGTATGGATGAACTGTCTGAAGAAGACAAACTGGTGGTAGCACGTGCGCGTAAGATCCAGCGCTTCCTGTCCCAGCCGTTCTTCGTTGCGGAAGTATTCACCGGTGCACCTGGTAAATACGTTTCCCTGAAAGACACCATCCGTGGCTTTAAAGGCATCATGGAAGGCGAATACGATCACCTGCCAGAGCAGGCGTTCTACATGGTTGGTTCCATCGAAGAAGCCGTGGAAAAAGCCAAAAAACTTTAACGCCTTAATCGGAGGGTGATATGGCAATGACTTACCACCTGGACGTCGTCAGCGCAGAGCAACAAATGTTCTCTGGTCTGGTCGAGAAAATCCAGGTAACGGGTAGTGAAGGTGAACTGGGTATTTTCCCGGGTCACGCACCGCTGCTCACCGCCATTAAGCCTGGTATGATCCGCATCGTTAAACAGTTCGGTCATGAAGAGTTTATCTATCTGTCCGGCGGCATTCTTGAAGTGCAGCCAGGCAGTGTGACCGTTCTGGCCGATACCGCTATACGTGGCCAGGATCTCGACGAAGCGCGAGCCCTGGAATCGAAGCGTAAGGCTGAAGAGCACATTAGCAGCTCTCATGGTGACGTGGATTACGCTCAGGCGTCTGCGGAGCTGGCCAAAGCGATCGCGAAACTGCGCGTTATCGAGTTGACCAAAAAAGCGATGTAACACCGGCTTGAAAAGCACAAAAGCCAGTCTGGATCCCAGGCTGGCTTTTTTTTTCGGCCTTAATTCATGATGAAAAAGATGTAGAATTTTAAGCATCAAACGTTTTTACTTCTCACACAAACTACCGTCAGGATGCGTATGTTAAACAGTGCGATGAGCGTGGTGATCCTTGCCGCAGGCAAAGGTACCCGCATGTATTCCGATCTGCCTAAGGTGCTCCACACGCTGGCAGGAAAGCCAATGGTTCAGCATGTTATTGATGCAGCGAATGAATTGGGCGCCAGCCAGGTGCATCTGGTTTATGGACATGGCGGCGACCTGCTGAAAAAAACGCTGCGTGATGACAATCTCAACTGGGTGCTACAGGCAGAACAGTTGGGTACAGGCCATGCGATGCAGCAGGCTGCACCCTTCTTCTCTGATGATGAAGATATCCTGATGCTCTACGGCGACGTCCCGCTGATCTCCGTTGAAACCCTCACTCGCCTACGTGAAGCCAAACCGCAGGGCGGCATCGGTTTGTTGACCGTCGTGCTGGACGATCCAACCGGCTATGGCCGCATTACGCGTGAAAACGGCAAGGTAACCGGGATTGTTGAGCATAAAGATGCCACTGACGAACAGCGCCAGATTCAGGAGATCAACACCGGCATCCTGATTGCGAACGGTGCGGATATGAAGCGCTGGCTGTCCAGACTCAATAATAACAACGCGCAGGGTGAATACTACATCACCGACATCATTGCGATGGCTTACCAGGAAGGGCGTGAGATTGCCGCCGTTCACCCGGCTCGCATCAGCGAAACGGACGGGGTAAACAACCGTCTCCAGCTTTCTCGCCTGGAGCGTATTTATCAGTCCGAGCAGGCAGAAAAGCTGTTGCTCGCTGGCGTTATGCTGCGCGATCCGGCGCGTTTCGATCTGCGTGGCACGCTGACCCACGGGCGCGACGTTGAAATAGATACTAACGTTATCCTGGAAGGTAACGTCACGCTGGGCAACCGCGTCAAAATCGGCACTGGCTGCGTGATTAAAAACAGCGTGATCGGTGACGACTGCGAAATCAGCCCGTACAGCGTGGTGGAAGATGCCCATCTTGAGGCGGCATGTACCATCGGCCCGTTTGCGCGTCTGCGCCCGGGCGCTGAGCTGCTGGAAGGCGCTCACGTAGGTAACTTTGTGGAAATGAAAAAAGCGCGTCTGGGTAAGGGCTCGAAAGCCGGTCATCTGACCTATCTGGGCGATGCGGAAATTGGCGACAACGTAAACATCGGTGCTGGAACCATCACCTGTAACTATGACGGTGCCAATAAGTTTAAAACCATCATCGGTGATGATGTGTTTGTAGGCTCCGATACCCAGCTGGTGGCGCCTGTCACCGTGGGCAAAGGCGTGACCATTGCCGCCGGGACAACCGTTACGCGCGATGTGGCCGAGAACGAGCTGGTGTTAAGCCGTGTGCCGCAGGTCAGCAAGCAGGGCTGGAAACGCCCGGTGAAGCAGAAGTAACAACAAGGCGGGTGGCGCTATGCTTACCCGCCCTACGATTGAGTAGGCCTGATAAGGCGTAGCCGACATCAGGCAAACCCGGGAGAGGAGATAAATATATATCTCCCCCCACAAGCAGTACCCATAAAAATAACCCCACTCTCTACAAGGCTCGGGGCGCCCGGAAAGGGCAAATACAGGTCAGCGACAACGCATGGCATAACGCCATAATCAGGAAATCTAACTATGTGTGGAATTGTTGGCGCAGTTGCGCAGCGTGATATTGCTGAAATCCTTCTCGAAGGTTTACGTCGTCTGGAATACCGTGGTTACGACTCAGCCGGTCTGGCTGTGGTCGATGCAGAAGGTCATATGACCCGTCTGCGTCGTCTCGGTAAAGTGCAGATGCTGGCCCAGGCTGCGGAAGAACATCCGCTGCACGGTGGCACCGGTATTGCACATACCCGCTGGGCGACCCACGGTGAGCCATCTGAAGGCAACGCACACCCGCATGTGTCTGAACACATTGTGGTGGTGCATAACGGCATTATCGAAAACCACGAACCGCTGCGTGAAGAACTGAAAGCGCGCGGCTATACCTTCGTCTCTGAAACCGACACCGAAGTGATTGCTCACCTGGTGCACTGGGAGCTGGCAAAGGGCGGTACACTGCGTGATGCGGTGCTGCGCGCTATCCCTCAGCTGCGTGGTGCTTACGGTACGGTGATCATGGATTCCCGCGACCCGTCCACGCTGCTGGCCGCGCGTTCCGGTAGTCCGATGGTGATTGGTCTGGGCATGGGTGAAAACTTTATCGCTTCCGACCAGCTGGCGCTGCTGCCAGTTACCCGTCGCTTTATCTTCCTGGAAGAGGGAGACATTGCCGAGGTGACACGTCGCAGCGTGACCGTATTCGACACGAAAGGCGAGCAGGTTAAGCGTCAGGAGATCGAATCAAACCTGCAATACGACGCGGGCGACAAAGGTGCTTACCGTCACTACATGCAGAAAGAGATCTACGAACAGCCAAACGCCATTAAAAACACCCTGACCGGGCGCATCAGCCACGGCGAAGTGGATCTGAGTGAGCTGGGCGCCAATGCCAACGAACTGCTGGGCAAAGTCGAGCACATTCAGATCGTGGCCTGCGGTACCTCTTATAACTCCGGTATGGTCTCGCGCTACTGGTTTGAATCCCTGGCGGGCGTGCCGTGTGATGTGGAAATCGCGTCTGAGTTCCGCTACCGCAAATCTGCGGTGCGTCGTAACAGCCTGATGATCACCCTTTCTCAGTCTGGCGAAACGGCTGATACCCTGGCGGCGCTGCGTCTGTCTAAAGAGTTGGGTTACCTGGGCTCGCTGGCCATCTGTAACGTGCCGGGCTCTTCGCTGGTACGTGAATCCGATCTGGCGCTGATGACCAAAGCCGGTACTGAAATTGGCGTGGCTTCCACCAAGGCGTTTACCACTCAGTTAACCGTTCTGCTGATGCTGGTGGCGAAACTGGCGCGTCTGAAAGGTCTGGATGCCTCCGTTGAACACGACATTGTGCATGGCCTTCAGGCGCTGCCGAGCCGTATCGAGCAGATGCTGTCTCAGGACAAACGCATTGAGGCGCTGGCGGAAGATTTCTCTGACAAACATCACTCCCTGTTCCTGGGGCGTGGCGATCAGTATCCGATTGCGCTGGAAGGCGCACTGAAGCTGAAAGAGATCTCTTACATTCACGCTGAAGCTTACGCGGCAGGTGAACTGAAACATGGCCCGCTGGCGCTGATCGACGCGGATATGCCGGTTATCGTGGTGGCACCGAACAACGAACTGCTGGAAAAACTGAAATCTAACATCGAAGAAGTGCGCGCCCGTGGTGGTGTTCTGTACGTCTTTGCGGATAAAGATGCCGGTTTCGCCAGCAGCGACAACATGCACATCATCGAGATGCCACATGTGGAAGAGGTGATTGCGCCGATCTTCTACACTGTTCCGCTGCAACTGCTGGCTTATCACGTCGCGCTGATCAAAGGCACCGACGTTGATCAGCCGCGAAATCTGGCGAAGTCTGTTACCGTAGAATAATATTATATATCACTTAGGAATAACCCCGTTAATTTATGATTACGGGGTTATTTTTATATCAAAACATAAATATTTTCTGAAAAATAAAGTTTCCCACTTCTTATTAAATAAAAACTAATTACAGTGTGTCGACTTTTCTGTGTGATATAAAATTATATTAAGTAATAAAACGCTTATGTTTATTCTCTTATTCCATCAGTAATAATTAATACAATATTATTTCTCCTTGTTATTTTCATTTTTCAGTTTACTATTTCCTGGCCGGGATGGTTCGGCAATATTTGTTTTAATAATGAAACATGATTATTCATAACTTCAGGATAATGTCATAATGAATGGAAAACTTTTTAAAAGCGCATTAGTTTGCTCATCTTTGATTTTAGGTTGGCAGGCGCACGCGGGGAACGGCAATGGTACTGTACACTTTACAGGCGAAATTATTGACAGCACCTGTGAGGTTACTGCGCCAACACAAACTCAAACCGTTGACCTTGGTAAAGTCAATAAATCCGCCTTTTCTGGTGCAGGCTCGACGGCTTCCGTACAGGCTTTCCAGATCGATCTTGAAAATTGCCCTGATACATATAAAAAAGCCACCGCTCGCTTTGATGGTACAGAAGATGGAGACGGTTACCTTAAACTGAACGCTGGTGGAGCTACAGGGGTTGCCGTTGCCATCTACAACCGTGCTGACAACAGCTTGCTGAAGCTTTACAACCAGTCAGTCAGTGCAGATATCGACGCTGATGGCAAGGCGACACTGCCGTTCATGGCTCGCTATATGGCTACCTCCGCAACCGTAACGCCAGGTGTGGCAAATGCGGATTCTGAATTTACTATCACTTACAGTAATTAACCTCTAGCTTTCCGAAATAAAATCAGGCCTGGCAAGGCAGGTTTCTTTACGTCTAATGGACAGCGAAACCTCGCAGGCCTGTCACAGGATATGATATGCGCAGGCGTTTTATCGATATTTTTATTATTCTCTTTTTAGTCGTGTGTGCCTCTCCCTCCTGGGGTGGGATTATTATCGGTGGTACGCGGATTATTTTCCCCAGCAATAAAACAGATACCACTATTTCTGTAATAAATAATGATACTTCCTTACCCTATCTGATTCAGGCATGGATTGATCCTTTTTTAGCCACAGAGAAAACGAAACCACCGTTTACCGTTATTCCTCCTGTTTCAAGGCTGGAGCCAAAACAGGAGCGCGTATTGCGCATTATTAAAACAAAAGGCGATTTACCCACCGAGCGGGAATCTGTCTTTTGGCTGAATGTTAAGAATATCCCTCCAACGCCGGACAAACAGAACAGCAAGCTGGAAATCGCGATTAAAACGCGCATTAAGTTATTCTGGCGCCCTGCCAGCATTACTGAAAAGCCTGAAACCGCCAGCCTAAAAGTCATCTGGCGCAAACAAGGCAATACCCTGGTGGTTAATAATCCTACGGCTATCCATATCAACGTTATTGATGTTGCTGTAGACGGCAAACCGCTGGATTTGGCGATGATTAAGCCCTTTGAGACGCTCAACATTCCCTTACCCGCTGGTATCGCGAGTAAGACACTCATCTGGCATAGCATCAATGATTATGGCGCGATAAGCGACGCCATCAAACACCCCCTTTGACTCAGGCGAGATGGTTAACGTTGAAGCGCATCTATTTTATGTTATCCCTGGTGTCGCTGTGGGTCAGCGGCACGTATTCCGGGCACGCTGCTGGTGAAACCTTTAACTCACGATTGTTAGAACTTGAACATCCGGTCGACATTGATATCAGTCAGTTTAGCCGGCCCGATAATCTCCCTGAAGGGGATTATCAGGTTGATATTTATATCAACGAGCGCTTTTTTGAGCGCCGTGAAATCCATTTTTTTCGAACAAACAACGAGAGCGCACTCCAGCCCTGTTTCCGCGACTTAAAAAATACGCTGGCTACGTTTGGCATAAAAGTGGATGCCATAAAAGCACTGGCTACGATTAACACCAGCCGCTGCGAGCCCGTTCCCCCGCTGGCGGGAGCTACATGGGTTCTGGATGACGAAAAGCTCGCGTTACGGGTCTCTATCCCGCAGATTTATATGGATTCTTCAGCGCGTGACGCCATTCCGCCTTCACGCTGGGATCAGGGTATTAATGCCCTGATGGTGAATTATGATTTTTCAACCACCCAGACGTTGAAATCAGACTATGACAGTGACGATCTGTATTATCTGAACATGCGTAGCGGTATTAACCTTGGCAGCTGGCGACTTCGCAACTACAGCACCCTCAATGCGGTAAACAGCAACGGCAGTTATCATTCTGCGAGTACGTATTTACAACGTGATATTGCCAGCCTGCGAAGCCAGATAATGATGGGGGATACCTGGACGGCAAATGATCTATTCGATAGCAGCCAGGTGCGCGGCGTGCGCCTGTATACCGATAATGACATGCTGCCGGATAGTCTGAACGGCTTCGCACCCGTCGTCCGGGGCATTGCTAAAAGTAATGCCGTCGTCACCATTCGTCAGAATGGCTACATTATCTATCAATCTGCTGTTCCTCAGGGGCCGTTTGCCCTGACCGATCTCAACACCACCAGCAGTGGGGGCGATCTCGACGTTACGATCAAAGAAGAAGACGGTAGTGAGCAGCATTTTACGCAGCCTTATGCTTCCCTGGCGATATTGCGACGGGAAGGCCAGACGGACTTTGATATCAGCATTGGCGAACTGAACAACAGCGATCGCTATTCACCTGATTTATTGCAGGCTCAGCTTTTACGCGGCATGCAAGGGGGAATGACGCTGTATGGCGGCACACAGTTAGCTGAGAATTACACTGCCATAGCGGCTGGTATTGGTCAGGATCTCGGCGAGATCGGGGCGATATCGATGGATGTCACCCATGCGGCGTCTCGTTTTGTCGATGATACGGAGCAGGGGCAATCCTGGCGTTTTCTCTATTCCAAGACGTTCGATGTAAGTAATACCAGCCTGCGAATAGTAGGCTATCGCTATTCAACGGAAGGATTTTATACCCTGGATGAGTGGGCTTCCCGCAGGAGCGATAGCGAGTCGTTCTGGCAAACGGGTAACCGCAGAAGCCGTCTGGAGGGAACGTGGACACAACCTTTTGCGCAGGGGTATGGAAATATTTACCTGACGCTGAGCCGTGAACAGTACTGGCGAACGGATAGCGTTGAACGGCTGATCCAGATTGGTTACAGCAACAGCTGGAAACAGATGACGTGGAATGCGTCATGGAACTATACCGATACTGCGAATCATCACGATGGGGACTGGGAAAAGGATGGCGAAAACGAACACGTTTTCATGCTGTCACTCTCGCTTCCGCTCTCCCAGTGGTTACCGAACACCTACGCCAACTATAACGTTACTGGCAACAATAAAAACAGCGTCTCCCATCAGGTAGGCCTGAACGGAAGGCTGCTTCAGAACAACAACTTGAACTGGAACATACAGCAATCCGTTGATGAAAGTGGCGGCAGTACGGGGGGGAATGCGGGACTGGCATGGGACGCGGCTTATGGCTCCATGAAAGGTAACTATGCCTGGAGCAACGAAACCCGAAGTCTCAATTATGGCGTCAGCGGCGGCATTCTACTGCATTCAGAAGGTGTCACCTTCTCACAGGAAATGGGAGAAACCGTCGCGCTGGTGAAAGCTCCAGGAGCGGCGGGCCTGGCGGTGGAAAACAGCAGCGGTGTCGCGACGGACTGGCGCGGCTACACCGTAAAAACGCAGCTGTCACCCTATGATGAAAATCGTATCGCAATTGGCGACAGCGACTTTGCCTCTGGCAATGTTGAACTGGAAAAAAGCGTCCAGAATCTGGTTCCCACCCGTGGAGCGGTAGTAAAAGCGGAATTCGTTACGCATATCGGCTACCGCATCCTTTTCAACGTTCATCTCAGCAATGGCAAACCTGCGCCTTTTGGGGCAACGGGATCGGCAACGCTGGACACCGGAAGCGTTACGGGCATTGTCGGAGAAGAGGGCGAACTCTATCTCTCAGGCCTGCCGGAAAAGGGGCAATTTACGTTGACGCTAAACGACGGCGCAACCTGTCGGGCGGAATACACGCTTCAACAACAGCCTGACGCTGGACTGGTGCAGATGCCCGTCACGTGTCGATAAAGGATTAAAATGAAACTGCAATACTGGCTTTTAGCCTTACTGACCTGCGTCTTTTATGCGCATGCGGCCCCAACCGGTTATTGTGTGCCAGACAATGGCAAATATCATAACTACCTCAATTTTACAGAGCAGTTTTCCATTACGGACAATATAGCCGGGACGACAACGCTTATTGATGTGAATAACAACAATACCTCGTTTAAAGGTACTTGCTATTGTCTGACCGGGCCGAATCAGAGTTACGATCACACCTATATAACCAGCGTCGTTAATCCGGCGCTGGAGCCAGCGGGAAGCAGGAACAATGTCGCCTATTTTAACCTGAATGAAAACGTTGATATTGGCTTGCTTGTTTACATACTCGGTGTCGGTTATACGGCCGTGCCTTTTGATCATCTGCCGAATAAAACCGGTACTCCCTATCAATGTCATAACGGCGTGAGTTCTGCCACCTCGTTTTATAGTGGCGGCTCGGGGCTGGTCTATTTGTACGTAAAAAAAGCCTTTACCGGGGTGATGACGATCCCGGCGACGGTGGTGGCGAATATCTATGCCACGATCGACCCGCGTACTGTTTCGAATGAGATTATTTCTGATGTGATTGTTCAGGGAACAGTGACGGTTCCTCAATCTTGTGAGATTGACGAGGGGCAGGCCATTGTTTTTGATTTCAATAAAATCCTGGCGTCAGAGTTTTCGTCGACGAAAGGGAAAGCGCTGACCGATCGCAAAATCACTCGTACCGTGAACATCAAATGCACCAATATGATGTTCTACGACAAGCTCGACGCAACCCTGCATGCCTCAGCCGTGGCTTCTGATAATTCGATGATTGCGACGGACAACGAAGACGTAGGAATTAAAGTCTACGATAAATATAATCGGGAAGTGAATACGAATGGCGGTGCCCTTGAAGCGGAAACGACTAAAATTCCCGACATCATGGGGGATACGCTGGGCACGCTGACATTTTCAAGCGCGCCTGCCAGCGCGACAGGAGCGAGACCCAAACCAGGCCAGTTCAATGCAACGGCAACTCTGACGATTGAAATCGCTCATTAAAATGACAACGGCTGTTTATGACAGCCGTTGTCATATCAGCTACGCTAAAACTGATTCATTGCAAAAAAGATGACAAAAATATGACCATGCTGTGAATTAATGGCTTTATTTTTCATGTGGTTACATCCATCGCTGGCTTTGTCATAAAACTGTCATATTTCGTACATTTATCTGTCACCTGTTTGTCCTATTTTGCTCATCGTAGCCACTTAAACAATGATTTACGAAATCCTTGCAGGAGACATTATGAAAGTTATGCGTACCACTGTCGCAACTGTTGTCGCCGCGACCTTATCAATGAGCGCTTTCTCTGCCTTTGCAGCAGCAAGCCTGACTGGCGCTGGTGCAACCTTCCCTGCGCCGGTGTATGCCAAATGGGCGGATACCTACCAGAAAGAGACCGGTAACAAGGTCAACTATCAGGGTATCGGCTCCTCCGGTGGCGTAAAACAAATTACCGCGAATACCGTTGATTTCGGCGCATCCGACGCTCCGCTGTCTGATGAGAAACTGAATCAGGAAGGCCTGTTCCAGTTCCCGACCGTGATCGGCGGCGTTGTGCTGGCTGTTAACATCCCTGGCCTGAAATCAGGCGAGCTGGTGCTGGACGGCAAAACCCTGGGTGACATCTACCTGGGCAAAATCAAAAAATGGGATGACGAAGCCATCACTAAGCTGAACCCGGGCGTTAAGCTGCCTTCGCAGAATATCGCGGTGGTTCGTCGTGCTGACGGCTCTGGTACCTCTTTCGTGTTCACCAGCTACCTGGCGAAAGTGAACGAAGAGTGGAAATCTAAAGTCGGTTCCGGCTCTACCGTTAACTGGCCAACCGGTCTGGGCGGTAAAGGCAACGACGGTATCGCAGCCTTCGTACAGCGTCTGCCAGGCTCCATCGGTTACGTAGAATACGCTTACGCTAAGCAGAACAACCTGGCTTACACCAAACTGGTTTCTGCCGACGGCAAACCGGTTAGCCCGACCGAAGAGAACTTCGCCAACGCCGCGAAAGGCGCTGACTGGAGCAAATCCTTCGCGCAGGACCTGACCAACTAGAAAGGCGACGATGCATGGCCTATCACGTCTACCACCTTCATTCTGGTCCACAAAGAGCAGAAGAAGCCTGAGCAGGGTGCTGAAGTGCTGAAGTTCTTCGACTGGGCATATAAAAATGGCGGCAAACAGGCTAACGATCTGGATTACGCCAGCCTGCCAGACAGCGTGGTTGAGCAGATCCGTGCTGCATGGAAAACCAACGTGAAAGACAGCAGCGGTAAAGCGCTGTACTAACAGGATATATTTAACGAAGATGGCGGGTGGCGCTGCGCTTACCCGCCCTACGGTTACTCTGTAGGCCCGGTAAGCGTCAGCGCCGCCGGGCATATTCGTAAAAACGTCTCAAACAGAAGAGTAATTTATGGCTGCAACCAAGCCTGCATTTAACCCTCCGGGTAAAAAAGGTGACATGATTTTCAGCGCGCTGGTGAAACTGGCTGCGCTGATTGTGCTATTGCTGCTGGGCGGCATTATCGTGTCCCTGATTTTCTCCTCCTGGCCGAGCATTCAAAAATTTGGTTTCGCCTTCCTGTGGACCAAAGAGTGGGATGCGCCGAACGATATTTATGGTGCGCTGGTGCCGATTTACGGCACGCTGGTGACCTCTTTTATCGCCCTGCTGATTGCGGTTCCGGTGAGCTTTGGTATTGCCCTGTTCCTGACGGAACTGGCGCCAGGCTGGCTGCGACGTCCGCTGGGTATCGCCATTGAACTGCTGGCGGCCATCCCAAGTATCGTCTACGGCATGTGGGGCCTGTTTATCTTCGCGCCGCTGTTTGCGACGTACTTCCAGGAGCCGGTCGGTAACGTTCTCTCTGCCATTCCGTTTGTGGGGGCGCTGTTCTCCGGCCCGGCATTCGGTATCGGCATTCTGGCGGCAGGTGTGATCCTCGCCATCATGATTATTCCGTACATTGCGGCGGTCATGCGCGATGTCTTCGAACAAACCCCGGTGATGATGAAAGAGTCCGCCTACGGCATCGGCTGCACCACCTGGGAAGTTATCTGGCGCATCGTCCTTCCGTTCACCAAAAATGGGGTGATTGGCGGCATTATGCTGGGCTTAGGTCGCGCGCTCGGTGAAACCATGGCGGTCACCTTTATCATCGGCAACACCTACCAGCTCGACAGCGCCTCGCTTTATATGCCGGGGAACAGTATTACCTCTGCGCTGGCGAACGAATTTGCCGAAGCGGAATCCGGGCTGCACGTCGCCGCGCTGATGGAACTGGGTCTGATCCTGTTTGTTATCACCTTTATTGTGCTGGCTATCTCCAAGCTGATGATTATGCGTCTGGCTAAAAACGAGGGGGCACGCTAATGGCGACTCTCGACATGCAAAACACCGCTCAGCTTGCGGAATCCCGTCGCAAAATGCAGTCAAAGCGCCGGATTAAAAACCGCATTGCGTTGACGCTTTCCATGGCAACGATGGCGTTCGGCCTGTTCTGGCTGATCTGGATCCTGATGTCCACCATCACCCGGGGTATTGATGGAATGTCCCTGGCGCTGTTCACCGAGATGACGCCGCCGCCGAACACGGCGGGTGGTGGTCTGGCAAACGCCCTGGCGGGCAGCGGCCTGTTGATCCTGTGGGCGACCGTTTTCGGTACGCCGTTGGGCATCATGGCGGGTATCTATCTGGCGGAATATGGCCGCAAGTCCTGGATCGCTGAAGTCATCCGCTTCATTAACGACATTCTGCTTTCTGCCCCGTCGATTGTCGTGGGTCTGTTTGTTTACACCATCGTGGTGGCGCAAATGGAACACTTCTCCGGCTGGGCGGGTGTGATTGCGCTGGCGCTGTTGCAGGTGCCTATCGTTATTCGTACCACTGAAAACATGCTGAAACTGGTGCCGGACAGCCTGCGTGAAGCGGCTTACGCGCTGGGTACGCCTAAATGGAAGATGATTTCGGCTATCACCCTGAAAGCGTCCGTCTCGGGGATCATGACCGGTATCCTGCTGGCTATCGCCCGTATCGCCGGTGAAACCGCACCGCTGCTGTTTACCGCCCTCTCCAATCAGTTCTGGAGCACGGACATGATGCAGCCGATCGCCAACCTGCCGGTGACGATCTTTAAATTTGCGATGAGCCCATTCGCGGAATGGCAGCAGCTGGCCTGGGCCGGGGTGCTGATCATCACCCTTTGCGTACTGTTGCTGAACATTCTGGCGCGCGTCATTTTCGCGAAGAAGAAACACGGTTAAATTTTTACGGCGCGGCACATCGCGGCGCCGAATGAGGAAATGAGTCAATGAGTATGGTTGATACTGCCCCGGGTAAGATTCAGGTTCGTGATTTGAACTTCTACTACGGCAAATTCCATGCCCTGAAGAATATCAACCTGGATATCGCAAAGAACCAGGTAACGGCATTCATCGGTCCGTCCGGCTGTGGCAAATCCACGCTGCTGCGCACCTTTAACAAAATGTATTCGCTCTATCCGGAGCAGCGCGCAGAAGGTGAAATTCTGCTGGACGGTGACAACATCCTGACCAATACCCAGGATATCGCCCTGCTGCGTGCGAAAGTGGGGATGGTATTCCAGAAACCCACGCCGTTCCCGATGTCGATCTATGACAACATCGCCTTTGGTGTGCGTCTGTTTGAGAAGCTCTCCCGTGCGGATATGGACGAGCGCGTGCAGTGGGCATTGACCAAGGCCGCATTATGGAACGAAACCAAAGATAAACTTCACCAGAGTGGGTACTCTCTCTCCGGTGGTCAGCAGCAGCGTCTGTGCATTGCGCGCGGTATCGCCATTCGCCCGGAAGTCTTGCTGCTGGATGAGCCGTGCTCAGCCCTGGACCCGATCTCAACCGGGCGTATCGAAGAGCTGATCACCGAGCTGAAGCAGGATTACACCGTAGTGATCGTGACCCACAACATGCAGCAGGCTGCACGTTGTTCTGACCACACGGCGTTTATGTATCTGGGCGAGTTGATTGAGTTCAGCGATACGGACGCGCTGTTCACTCGTCCGGCGAAGAAACAAACCGAAGATTATATTACTGGCCGCTACGGTTGATTTGCCTTAGTGCATGTGGAGAAACCATGGACAACCTCAATCTTAATAAACACATTTCCGGCCAGTTTAACGCAGAGCTGGAAAGCATTCGCACCCAGGTGATGACCATGGGCGGCATGGTCGAGCAGCAGCTTTCTGACGCGATCACGGCGATGCACAACCAGGACAGCGAGCTGGCGAAGCGCGTTATTGAAGGCGACCACAACGTCAATATGATGGAAGTCGCCATCGACGAAGCCTGCGTGCGCATCATTGCGAAGCGTCAGCCGACGGCGAGCGACCTGCGTCTGGTGATGGCGATCATCAAAACCATCGCCGAGCTGGAGCGTATCGGTGACGTGGCGGATAAAATCTGCCGTACCGCGCTGGAGAAATTCTCCCAGCAGCACCAGCCGCTGCTGGTGAGCCTGGAGTCTCTCGGGCGCCACACCGTGCAGATGCTGCACGACGTGCTGGACGCTTTCGCGCGCATGGATCTGGACGAAGCGGTCCGTATCTACCGTGAAGACAAGAAAGTTGACCAGGAATACGAAGGCATTGTGCGTCAGCTGATGACCTACATGATGGAAGATTCTCGTACCATTCCAAGCGTACTGACCGCGCTGTTCTGTGCGCGCTCCATCGAGCGTATCGGTGACCGTTGCCAGAACATTTGCGAATACATTTTCTATTTCGTGAAGGGGCAAGATTTCCGACACGTGGGCGGCGACGAGCTGGACAAGCTGCTGGCGGGTAAAGATCCGAAAGAGTGATATGTGTGGCGGGTGGCGCTAACGCTTACCCGCCCTACGTTAATTCAACGCGTAATATCCCACCCGCGCGCCTTCCACAACGCTGGCAGTTGCGCCAGATCGGTAAAGGTTGTCACTTTTGGATGGTCGATCGGCTTGTTGTGCGGATCGGCGCAGAAGTAAAACACCTCCATCCCCGCATCAATCCCTGACTGCGCGCCGGCAGATGAGTCATCCACCAGAATGCAGTTCTCCACGTTGACGTTCATCGCCTTCGCCGCGTGGAACATCAGCGCCGGATCGGGCTTCCAGCGCTGGATATCGTAGCCGCTGAACAGTTTTTCCGGGAAGTGGTGCAACATCTCCAGCTTGCCGAGCGAGTGCTGCATTTTGCTGACCGGTCCGTTAGAGACTACGCAGATCGGCACCGTCATCGCATCCAGCAGCGCGTTAGCGCCGGCGATAACTTCCAGCTCGGCGTCGAAGAGGCGTGCGACCTCGGCGCGGTACACCGGTTCCAGATCCGCTTTCACCAGATCCACCCCGTGCTCTTCGTTAATGATGTCGATGATCTCGTACAGCTTCACGCCCTTAAAGCGTTTAAACACCTCTTCGAGATCGAGCGTAATACCAAATTCCTGGAACATGGCGACATACGCGCGGGAACAAATGACCTCACTGTCGACCAGCGTACCGTCACAGTCGAAAAATACCGCTTCAATTCCGGACATGCCTTTCCCTTTTAACAAGTTTAACGTTTTCGTACGGCAGTTCACCGGGACGCAATCGTTGCCGTATAAGCAAAATCAATGAAAAAAGTATCCCGTAACCGCCACTATTGTCGCATTTTGGTATAGGATAGCGACGAATTTTCCCTCCTTGTTCGGAAATTGATGATGAGTCAACAACACACTACCCAGACGTCTGGTCAGGGGCTGCTTGAGCGCGTGTTCAAACTGCGCGAGCACGGCACAACGGCACGCACCGAAGTGATCGCCGGTTTTACTACCTTCCTGACGATGGTCTATATCGTTTTCGTTAACCCGCAAATTCTGGGCGTGGCTGGCATGGACACCAGCGCCGTCTTTGTAACCACCTGTCTGATCGCGGCCCTTGGCAGCATCCTGATGGGCGTTTTCGCTAATCTGCCCGTGGCGCTGGCCCCGGCAATGGGTCTGAATGCGTTCTTTGCGTTCGTGGTGGTTCAGGCGATGGGCCTGCCGTGGCAGGTTGGGATGGGCGCTATTTTCTGGGGCGCGGTCGGCCTGCTGCTGCTGACCATCTTCCGCGTGCGCTACTGGATGATTGCGAACATTCCCGTGAGCCTGCGCGTGGGCATCACCAGCGGTATCGGTCTGTTCATCGGCATGATGGGGCTGAAAAACGCTGGCGTTATCGTGGCGAACCCGGAAACGCTGGTGAGCATTGGTAACCTGACCTCTCACAGCGTGCTGCTGGGCGTGCTGGGCTTCTTTATCATCGCGATCCTGGCATCGCGCAACATCCATGCTGCGGTGCTGGTCTCTATCATTGTGACCACGCTGCTGGGCTGGATGCTGGGTGACGTGCATTACAGCGGTATCGTCTCTGCGCCACCGAGCGTCTCTACCGTGATTGGCCACGTTGATCTGGCGGGCTCGCTGAACCTGGGACTGGCCGGGGTGATTTTCTCCTTCATGCTGGTCAACCTGTTTGACTCCTCCGGTACGCTGATTGGCGTGACCGACAAAGCGGGTCTGGCAGATGAAAAAGGCAAATTCCCGCGCATGAAGCAGGCGCTGTATGTGGATAGCATCTCTTCCGTTGCTGGCTCTTTCATCGGTACCTCGTCTGTTACCGCTTACATTGAATCCTCTTCCGGTGTGTCCGTGGGTGGTCGTACCGGCCTGACGGCGGTAGTTGTGGGTCTGCTATTCCTGCTGGTGATCTTCCTCTCTCCGCTGGCGGGGATGGTGCCACCATACGCGGCAGCCGGCGCGCTGATCTACGTCGGCGTGCTGATGACCTCAAGCCTGGCGCGCGTGAAGTGGGAAGATCTGACGGAAGCCGTTCCGGCATTTATTACCGCGGTGATGATGCCGTTCAGCTTCTCGATCACCGAAGGTATCGCGCTGGGCTTTATCTCTTACTGCGTGATGAAGATCGGTACCGGCCGCTTCCGCGAACTTAGCCCGTGCGTGATTATTGTGGCGCTGCTGTTTGTGCTGAAGATTGTGTTTATTGATGCACACTAAGATGCTGGTGGTGTCAGGTGGCGCTTCGCTTACCTGACCTACTGACGAGTGTAGGCCCGGTAAGCGCTAGCGCCACCGGGCTTTTTTATCAGGCCTTCACCCGCTTAATATAATCCCCAAACGCGGTCAGTTGGCTAGAAAGATGGTCACGCGTACTCTGATCCACCACTTCACCCGTCTGCGGGTCGACCTTGTTCTGAATCACGCCGCCCATAAATTCCGGCTTGTTCATCACCATCGCATCCAGGAACACCAGGATCTGACGCAGGTGATACTGGCAGCGCGCGCCGCCGATGGCGCCCATTGAGCTGGTCTGGATCAGCACAGGTTTACCAGACAGCGGCTGCTCCGGTAAACGGGACAGCCAGTCAATGGCGTTCTTCAAACCACCCGGCACCGAGTAGTTATACTCAGGCGTCACAATCACCACGCCGTCAGCCTGACGGATTTGCTCGGCTATCGCTTCCACACTCTGCGGGAACCCTTCTTCCTGCTGAACGTCAGCATCATAAAGCGGGATGTCGCCAATGGACGGCAGGGCACTGATCTCCATTCCCGCAGGCGCCAGCTGCGGCAGCGTACGGGCAACCATCCCGTTAAAAGAACCTTTGCGCAGGCTTCCCAGTAACGTAACAACTTTCAACGTATCAGACATGATTACTCCTGTTTCATCATGATGATCCTGGACGGATCAGCTATGGGTGTATGCTTTTTCTGCCGGTAAACTGGTTAATCGCATCAGGCGCGCGGCGGGCTCGTTGGCGCGCTCAGGGACATCCGGAAGACTACGCCAACCGCGAGTGCTGTCAAACTCCCAGATTTTCAGCCGTTCGATGGCGGGGGTCACCGCAACGGACCAGATCAGTACGTCCTCAGCGTCGCAGAGCGCCTCTACCAGCGAGGCTTTTGTCGCGCGCAGGCGTCCGGAGCCGGGGAGCAGCTGCAACAGGCTGGCGTCGTCTGACGCCGCGCCGCTCAGTTTGCGGATGCTCTGGCGAAGGGTGATGAGCTGCGCTCTGGCTTCAACGGGGTCGTTCTGGTTACGTATCCACAGCTTTTCATTGCTGGAGAGCGGGTATTCATCGAGCGCGTTAGCACCATGGAAGCTGCGCGTGACGCGTTGTAGCTCCATATCCAGGCCGCAATCACCTTCCGTCGTCAGCGCGACGCCAACAATGTTGCCGGTGTACGCAATGGAAAAATGGGGGAGTGCCGGGTCCGCAAAAACCGGGCGACCTTCTGGCTGGGTGAGTATGTCCGGTAATTCGCTGGTGCCGTAGAGCATAAAAAGCAGTTCTGCGAGGAGCGCTCTGGAAGCTAAAAACCGCGTCCTGCGGTGTTCAGGTAGTTTGAGCGCCTCATTGTGACAGGCTGAAGAAAGTCTGGCCGATACGAGATGCCCTTCCGTTAATGTTCCTCGTGCAAAGTGCGTAGCCATTTTTCGCTCCTTGATAATGGTCGTAGTCGGTTAAACGGTTACATGATTATCGCTTAACTCAGCTTCTGTTTTAATCAGTAAATGGAAATAAGAGAAGCCTGAGCACCGAACTTTACATTATCTTAGGCAAAAACCTGACCTGGTGCGGTATACAGCGCTTTGATCGTCTCGCGCAGCCAGAGGATTTTCGGATTATGGCTGTTCCGTTTATGCCAGATCAGCGTGAAGGGGACGGTGAGCTTTTCTGCCTGCGCCTCATCGATGGGAATGGGCAGACAGACCAGATTACGCTGGTGGAGTTGATTGTAGTGATGGCAGTAGTGCGGCGCAGTGGCAATGTAGTTGTGATCCGGCTGGGCCGCCATAAACATCGACTGTTCAAAACCGGGCAAACTCATGGCGATGTTACGCTCCCGACCCATCTCTCTTAGCACCTCATCGAGCGCCCAGGTGTCGCTGCGTTCCCAGAAGATGCTGATATGCGGGTAGCGCAGAAACGTCTCCAGATCCCATGCTTCCTGGAGCGCGGGATGATCCTCGCGCAAATACACGCACGGACGGTCACTGAACAGGATTTCGTAGTCGATAAACCACGGCATCAGCTTTAGCAGTTCGCGCGAGCGAGGGTGCGTTTCACGCCCGGTGAAGCCCAGATCCACTTCTCCGCGCGTAATGGCGTCCAGCGAATCGTAATCCCATTGGCGCAGCTTCACCGTCGCCTGTGGGTAGCGTTCATTCACCTGCTCCAGCAGGGTATTAAAGCGGATCAGCATCAGCGGTGTTTCGGCGGCGAGCACAAACTTAAGCCCGCCAGGAGAGCTATGGTGGAATTTATCGAGGATCTGGTTGCCAATCTGCATCCAGTCGGCCAAATCCTGTTCCAGACTCACCGTCAGCGGTGTGGGCAATAGCCCTAAAGGCGTTTTCACAAACAGCGGATCGTCGAACCAGTCGCGCAGCTTCGCCAGCGATTTACTCACCGCGGACGGCGTCACGTTCATCCGCTTCGCGGCTTTGGTGACGCTGCGCTCCTGCAACAAAAGTTGCAGGCAAAGTAAAAGATTAAGATCGAGACTGCTGATGGGCTTCTTCATAGTGCGCCGCGGGCTGGATGACCATAAGTAAGGTAATGCAGAGTATGCTACAGCCAATCAGAACCCCGATCAGCATATTCAGCGCGTTAAGGCCGATCACCGCCGCCAGCCAAATCCACAGTGACGAACCGCAGACCTGCGCAATGCCCAGCACCGAGCTTGCCACGCCTGCCCGCAATGAAAACGGGCCAAGTGCCTGACTCATTGCCACACCAAAGCCGACGGAGAATCCGGCGCAGATCAGAGTAATGCCCACCAGCATTACAGCGTGTGAGGTGGCGGTCGCCAGGATCACGCCTGCGGCGAGGAACAGCGTCTGTGAGGTGAGCATCAGCGTGCGCTGGCGGAAGATGTTGAGCGCAAAGGGCGTGGAGAATGAAACCGCCATGCTCACCATCGCGGTTAGCGCCATCACCGTCGAATACTCACCGCGATCGAAGCCCATCGTCTCCATCAGCAACACCGGGGAAACGTTTACATAGGTGAGGATCACCGCCACGCTAAGCGTGGTGATTGTCAGCCGACTCAGGAAAAAGCGATTCATCAGCTTTTCAGCCGGATGGAGGGTTGCGGTGTGATATGGCTGTTGCGAACCGGGATGGGTCTCTTTCAGCACCGTCACGGACAGGATAAAGACGATGGCGCCCATTGCGGCCATGGTCCAGAAAAGACTCTGCCACGGAAATTTAAGCATAATCAGGTAGCCTACAACCGGTGCCAGCACCGGGATGATGCAGGTAATGCCGTTCAGCATCGACAGCACTTTAGCGCGGCGCTGGGCGCTTAAGGTATCGCGAAGAATAGCAAACGCCACCACGTAACAGCCACCCGCGCCAATGCCCTGGATAAAACGGCCTGACAGGAACATTGTGCTTTCCTGAGCTACTGAAGACAGTACTGATGCCAGCGCAAAGATAACTGCACCCGTAATGGCGACGGGCTGACGGCCTGCTTTATCCGCGATTTTCCCGGCAAATACCATCGACGACGCCATTCCCGCGAGGTAGGCCGAAAACGCGATGTGCAGCTGCGCCTCGCTGGCGCCCAGATCGCGGGCAATATGCGGTAGCCCCACCAGATACATATCAATGCCGGACGGATACAGCAGAACCAGCGCAAAACTACAGAACAGAAAACGAGCCATAAATCCCCCATAGATGCAGGCAAGCAGGATAGGGGGCGTGGAGGGATTAAGCGAGTTGCCATTTGGACAATGGTGATTTCCCTGGAGGAAATCACCGTGTATTAACGGGAATTACTTACCAATGCAGAAGCTCGAGAAAATCCGTCCCAGCAGATCGTCCGACGTAAACTCCCCGGTGATCTCGCTCAGGTTCTGCTGCGCCAGACGCAGCTCTTCCGCCAGCAGTTCACCGGCCCACGCGCCGATCAGCTGGGCTTTACCCTGCTCAAGGTGGCGAGCCGCCTCTTCCAGCGCCTGCAAGTGACGACGACGTGCCAGGAAGCCGCCCTCCATACTGGTGTCGAAGCCCATGCTCTGTTTGAGATGGCTACGCAGGGCTTCCACGCCTTCACCGGTACGGGCCGACAGGCGAATAAGTGAGTGACCATTCACATCGCTGATGCCCAGCGTTTCGCCGGTAACGTCGGCCTTGTTGCGCACCACGGTGATCGGCAGTTTAGCCGGGAGACGGGCGATAAAGTCTGGCCAGATTTCAGCCGGGTCAACGGCGTCGGTTGTCGTGCCGTCCACCATAAACAGCACGCGGTCGGCCTGCTCGATCTCCTGCCAGGCGCGTTCGATACCGATACGCTCGACTTCATCGCTCGCATCGCGCAGGCCAGCGGTGTCGATGATGTGCAGCGGCATGCCGTCGATATGGATATGCTCGCGCAGGACATCGCGGGTGGTGCCGGCTATGTCGGTCACGATCGCCGCTTCACGGCCCGCCAGGGCGTTCAGCAGGCTCGATTTTCCGGCATTGGGGCGACCAGCAATCACCACCTTCATTCCTTCACGTAGCAGGCTGCCCTGGCGCGCTTCGGCGCGAACGGCATCGAGATCGTTCATCACCTGGTTGAGCTGAGCTTCAATTTTACCGTCTGAGAGGAAGTCGATCTCCTCGTCCGGGAAGTCGATAGCCGCTTCGACATAGATTCGCAGGTGAGTAAGTGCTTCCACAAGGTGATTCACGCGTGCGGAAAATGCCCCCTGCAACGAGTTCAGCGCGGAGCGGGCTGCCTGTTCGGAACTGGCGTCGATCAGGTCGGCAATCGCCTCGGCCTGCGCCAGGTCGAGCTTATCGTTGAGGAAAGCACGCTCGGAGAACTCACCCGGCTTTGCAATGCGCAGGCCAGGCAGGGTCAGAATACGTTTTAACAGCAGGTCGAGGATCACCGGGCCGCCGTGACCCTGAAGCTCCAGCACATCTTCGCCGGTAAAGGAGTTTGGGCCGGGGAACCACAGCGCGATGCCCTGGTCCAGCGGTGTGCCGTCGGCATCCTTAAACGGCAGATAATCAGCGTAGCGCGGCTTTGGCAGTTTACCCAGCACCGCTTCGGCCACCTCACGCGCCTTCAGGCCGGAGATGCGCAGAATGCCTACACCACCGCGTCCCGGTGGGGTTGCCTGGGCGACGATAGTGTCGTTATGGCTCATGGTTGCTCTCGTTCAATACAAATAAAAAAGGCGGTCAATCGACCGCCCTTATTTTAGCGTTAAGTTACCGAATCAGGACTTTTTCTTTTCGCGGCTATGCAGTCCACGTTTTTCCAGACCACGGTAAATCAGCTGCTGCTGGATGATGGTCACCAGGTTGCTGACGATATAGTACAGCACCAGACCTGACGGGAACCACAGGAAGAACACGGTGAAGATGACCGGCATAAAGGTCATGATCTTCTGCTGCATCGGGTCGGTCACGGTGGTCGGAGACATCTTCTGAATGAAGAACATCGTCACGCCCATCAGGATCGGCAGGATGTAGTACGGGTCCTGTGCGGACAGGTCATGGATCCACAGGGCGAACGGCGCGTGGCGCAGCTCAACGGAACCCATCAGCATGTAGTACAGCGCAAGGAAGATTGGCATCTGAATCAGCAGCGGGAAGCAACCACCCAGTGGGTTCACTTTCTCTGCTTTATACAGGGCCATCATCTCCTGGCTCTGACGCTGTTTGTCATCGCCCAGACGCTCACGCATAGCCTGAATCTTCGGCTGTAGCATACGCATCTTCGCCATGGAGGTGTACTGCGCTTTAGTCAGCGGGTACATGATGCCACGAACGATAAAGGTGATAACGATGATGGAGAAGCCCCAGTTACCCAGGAAGCTGTGGATGAACTTCAGCAGCTTAAACAGCGGCTGAGAGATGAACCACAACCAACCGTAATCGACGGTCAGATCCAAGTGCGGCGCAACGGCAGCCATTTTGTCCTGGATTTCCGGGCCGACCCACAGGGTGCTTGCCAGTTTACCGGTTTGACCCGGCTGCACCAGAACCGGCTGAGATTTGTAGCCGATGGCTGCAATACCGTTGCCGAGGTTCGCGGTGTAGAAGTTGTTCGTACCGTCGTTATTCGGTACCCACGCCGTCGCGAAATACTGTTGCAGCATTGCGACCCAACCGCCTTTAGAGCTGACGTTCAGGTTTTCGTTATCGGCAATGGTGTCGAATTTGTATTTCTCGTACTTGGTATCTGGCGTGGAGTAAGCCGCGCCACGGAAGGTATGCAGCGCAAAGTTGCTGCTTCCGGTGTCACGGTGAGACGGCAGATTGATGGACTGCTTCAACTGACCAAAGGTAGAGATTTCCAGTGGTTTCGCACCGGCGTTCTGTACGCTGTAGCCCACGTTCACCGCATACTCACCGCGTTTCAGGGTGAAGGTTTTGGTGAAGGTGTTGCCTGCCGCGTCGGTGTAGGTCATCGGGATAACCAGTTCGTTCTGACCATCAGCCAGCACAAACGTGTCATTCTCGACGTTATACAGTGGACGCGCACCGTTAGCCGGGTTATCCGGGCCATCACGACCGGTCAGGCCGCTCTGCGCCTGGTAGATAAATTCAGGCGTAGTTTCCAGTAACTGGAACGGTTCGGTAGACTTCAGCTCTTTCGGGTAGGTCAACAGCAGCGCCTGCTCAACATCACCACCACGGGTGTTGATAGTCAGCTCAAGCACATCGGTCTTAACCGTAATCTGTTTCCCCTGGCCACTGGCCGGTACGCCCTGGTCGGCGGCGCTACCCGCTGCGGTGGTCGTGGTCTGCGTGGTCTGCTGCTGGGGTTGAGGATTTTTATCCTGCTCCCATGCCTGCCAGATCATGAAAGACACGAACAACAAAGCGATGATAAGAAGATTGCGTTGCGAATCCATCGTTAGTGTTCTCTGGTATCAAAAGGTCCTGGAGGGACGGGGTCGTCTCCACCTGGGTGTAAAGGGTGGCATTTTAATACGCGTTTCACCGTCAACCAACTGCCTTTTATCACTCCAAACCTGCGCAATGCCTCAATTCCGTAGCTTGAGCATGTTGGCGTGAAACGGCAGTGTGGCCCGAGTAGCGGACTAATCAGGCGTTGATAGACCCGAATGAGGGCTATCAGGACCCGCGAGCCAGGCGACAGTGGCGGCGCCATAATTTTTCCAACGCTTCCGAGAGAGCACGGTTATCGAGGTCGGCAACCCCTTTTTTAGCCACCACCACGAAATCCATTGAAGGCAGTTCGTGCTGACGTAAACGGAAGCTTTCACGCGTCAGACGTTTAATCCGGTTGCGTTCATGCGCACGCTTAACGTTTTTCTTGGCGACTGTGAGACCGATGCGGGGATGCCCCAGCGAATTTTGGCGGCCGAGGATGGTGATTTGCGGCGTGCCAGCCCGTAATGGCTGCTGGAAGACGAAAGTGAAATGAGTGGGAGTTAACAAACGTAACTCCCTGGGAAATGCGAGCTTAACCACTCAGGGGTTAGCTTTATTACTTGGAAACGGTCAGACGAGCGCGGCCTTTAGCACGACGACGTGCCAGAACCTGACGACCATTTTTAGTAGCCATACGAGCACGGAAGCCGTGAGAACGGTTGCGCTTCAGTACAGACGGTTGAAAAGTGCGTTTCATGGCGATTTCTACCTAAACTTGAAAAAATTCATGACTTTTGCGGATGCCCGACCGAGTTTCGAATGACGGACGCCGAAGCCGTGGGTGATTAAAGAGGCCGGATTGTAATAATTGTACACTCCGGAGTCAATTCTCTTTCCTTAAATCCCTGTGTATTTCCGCACGTTTTCGCGTGGAAAATGAGCAGCGGACGACGCAGGAAGATGAGCATCACGCGCCGGGTCGAGGATTATACGGGCTCAACGATAAAGCGCAAGGATCGTCCCGGATCTTCGTTAGATCATTTAAGCCAAAAATTGTCTGTGCTCATTAAATTTTCCAATATGCGGCCTAAATCGCGAGGCACTCGCGTCAGGATCGTTTACACTTACCCGATTCCGGATCTTCCTGTGGATAAATCGGGAAGAATCTGTGAGAAACAGAAGATCTCTGGCTCAGTTTAGGCTATGATCCGCGGTCCCGATCGGGATCCAGCGATCCTGGTCGGGCATAAACACAACATCGTTCAGGCTGTATCAACGATAGCGTGTATAACCGCAGATAGCGGTTCGCACATCACCCTGATGGGGTCATGTCGATGTGCGCCAACAATCATGAATATTCAATAGTTTTCTTTTATTGTTCGAGTGGAGTCCGCCGTGTCACTTTCGCTTTGGCAGCAGTGTCTTGCCCGATTGCAGGATGAGTTACCAGCCACAGAATTCAGTATGTGGATCCGCCCGTTGCAGGCGGAACTGAGCGATAACACGCTGGCTTTGTATGCGCCAAACCGTTTCGTGCTCGATTGGGTAAGGGATAAATACCTTAATAACATCAATGGACTGCTGAACGATTTCTGCGGGTCAGATGCCCCACAGCTGCGTTTTGAAGTGGGCACAAAGCCGGTCACCCAAACCGTTCGTGAAGTTGTCAATGTGGCAGCCCCTGCACAGGCGGCGCCCGCTCCAGCGCCTCGCGTTGCACCGGTTCGTCAGGGCTGGGATAACGTTCCGGCCCCCGCTGAGCCTACCTACCGCTCTAACGTTAACGTGAAACACACGTTCGATAACTTCGTTGAAGGTAAGTCGAACCAGCTGGCACGCGCGGCGGCTCGTCAGGTTGCCGATAACCCCGGTGGCGCTTACAACCCGCTGTTCCTGTATGGCGGCACGGGTCTCGGTAAAACGCACCTGCTGCATGCGGTGGGCAACGGCATTATGGCGCGTAAGCCCAATGCCAAAGTGGTGTATATGCACTCCGAACGCTTCGTTCAGGACATGGTAAAAGCCCTGCAAAACAATGCGATCGAAGAGTTTAAACGCTACTACCGTTCCGTTGATGCGCTGCTGATCGATGACATTCAGTTCTTTGCCAATAAAGAACGATCGCAGGAAGAGTTTTTCCATACCTTTAACGCCTTGCTGGAAGGCAATCAGCAGATCATTCTGACCTCGGATCGTTATCCAAAAGAGATCAACGGCGTTGAAGATCGTCTCAAATCCCGCTTCGGCTGGGGCCTGACCGTGGCGATCGAGCCGCCGGAGCTGGAAACCCGCGTCGCGATCCTGATGAAAAAAGCCGACGAGAACGACATTCGCCTGCCGGGTGAAGTGGCGTTCTTCATTGCCAAGCGCCTGCGTTCCAACGTGCGTGAGCTGGAAGGGGCGCTGAACCGCGTTATCGCCAACGCCAACTTCACCGGTCGGGCGATCACCATCGATTTTGTGCGTGAAGCGCTGCGCGATTTATTGGCTTTGCAGGAAAAACTGGTCACTATCGACAATATTCAGAAGACGGTGGCTGAGTACTACAAGATCAAAGTGGCAGATTTACTGTCTAAACGTCGTTCCCGCTCGGTGGCGCGTCCGCGTCAGATGGCGATGGCGCTGGCAAAAGAGCTAACCAACCACAGCCTGCCGGAAATCGGTGATGCGTTTGGTGGCCGTGACCATACGACCGTGCTGCACGCCTGTCGCAAGATCGAGCAGTTACGCGAAGAAAGCCACGACATAAAAGAAGATTTTTCCAATTTAATCAGAACATTATCATCGTGACGCTATGAAATTTACCGTTGAACGTGAACATTTATTAAAACCGCTGCAACAGGTGAGTGGCCCATTAGGCGGCCGCCCTACGCTGCCTATTCTTGGAAACCTGCTGCTTCAGGTCGCGGACGGTACGCTGTCGCTGACCGGCACAGATCTGGAAATGGAAATGATCGCGCGCGTTACGCTGACTCAGCCGCACGACGCGGGCGCGACCACGGTTCCGGCACGTAAATTCTTTGATATTTGCCGTGGGCTGCCGGAAGGCGCTGAAATCGCCGTGCAGCTGGAGGGCGACCGCATGCTGGTGCGCTCTGGCCGCAGCCGTTTCTCCCTCTCCACGCTGCCCGCTGCGGATTTCCCGAACCTGGATGACTGGCAGAGCGAAGTTGAATTTACCCTGCCGCAGGCGACGATGAAGCGTCTGATTGAAGCCACGCAGTTCTCCATGGCGCATCAGGACGTTCGTTACTACTTAAACGGCATGCTGTTCGAAACCGAAGGTGAAGAGCTGCGTACCGTGGCGACCGACGGTCACCGTCTGGCGGTTTGTTCCATGCCGATTGGCGATTCACTGCCAAACCATTCGGTGATCGTACCGCGTAAAGGCGTAATTGAACTGATGCGTATGCTCGACGGCGGTGAAACGCCGCTGCGCGTGCAGATCGGCAGCAACAATATTCGTGCCCACGTGGGCGATTTTGTCTTCACATCGAAGCTGGTAGACGGTCGTTTCCCGGATTATCGCCGCGTATTGCCGAAGAACCCGGATAAAACGCTGGAGGCGGGTTGCGACATCCTCAAGCAGGCGTTCGCGCGTGCCGCTATTCTCTCCAACGAGAAATTCCGCGGCGTACGTCTGTACGTGAGTGAAAACCAGATCAAAATCACCGCCAACAACCCGGAGCAGGAAGAGGCAGAAGAGATTCTGGACGTCACCTACGCCGGGGCTGAGATGGAAATCGGCTTCAACGTCAGCTATGTGCTGGATGTGCTGAATGCACTGAAATGCGAGAACGTTCGCATCCTGCTGACTGACTCCGTTTCGAGCGTACAGATTGAAGATGCCGCATCACAGTCGGCTGCTTATGTTGTCATGCCAATGAGACTGTAATGTCGCTCACCCGTCTGTTGATCCGCGACTTTCGCAATATCGAAAGCGCGGATCTCGCTTTATCCCCTGGCTTTAACTTCCTGGTTGGCGCGAACGGCAGCGGCAAAACCAGCGTGCTGGAAGCCATCTATACGCTCGGCCACGGCCGGGCGTTTCGCAGTTTGCAGATTGGTCGCGTGATTCGCCACGAGCAGGAATCTTTTGTTCTGCACGGGCGTTTGCAGGGCGCAGAGCGGGAAACCGCCATCGGCCTGACCAAAGACAAGCAGGGCGACAGCAAGGTGCGCATCGACGGCACCGATGGCCACAAAGTGGCGGAGCTGGCGCTGCTGATGCCGATGCAGCTGATTACGCCCGAGGGGTTTACTTTACTCAACGGCGGCCCCAAATACAGAAGAGCGTTCCTCGACTGGGGATGCTTTCACAATGAAGCCGGTTTCTTTAACGCCTGGAGCAACCTGAAGCGTCTGCTTAAACAGCGTAACGCCGCATTGCGCCAGGTCACGCGCTACGCTCAGCTGCGTCCGTGGGACATGGAACTCATCCCTCTTGCGGAACAAATCAGCCGCTGGCGTGCCGAATACAGCGCAGGTATCGCCGAAGACATGGCCGACACCTGCAAACAGTTTTTACCCGAGTTCTCTCTCACCTTCTCTTTCCAGCGTGGCTGGGAAAAAGAGACGGATTATGCCGAGGTGTTAGAGAGAAGCTTCGAGCGCGATCGCATGTTGACCTACACCGCGCACGGCCCGCACAAGGCGGATTTCCGCATTCGTGCCGACGGTGCGCCGGTGGAAGACACGCTGTCGCGCGGGCAGCTGAAGCTCCTGATGTGCGCGCTGCGCCTGGCGCAGGGGGAGTTCCTCACTCGAGAGAGCGGGCGACGCTGCCTGTACCTGATAGATGATTTTGCCTCGGAACTTGACGACGCGCGGCGCGGGCTGCTTGCCAGCCGCTTAAAAGCCACGCAGTCGCAGGTTTTCGTCAGCGCCATTAGCGCTGAACACGTTATAGACATGTCGGACGAAAATTCGAAGATGTTTACCGTGGAAAAGGGTAAAATAACGGATTAACCCAAGTTGAAATGAGCGAGAAACGTTGATGTCGAATTCTTATGACTCCTCCAGTATCAAAGTCCTGAAAGGGCTGGATGCGGTGCGTAAGCGCCCGGGTATGTATATCGGCGACACGGATGACGGCACCGGTCTGCACCACATGGTATTCGAGGTGGTAGATAACGCTATCGACGAAGCGCTCGCGGGTCACTGTAAAGACATCGTGGTCACGATCCATGCGGACAACTCCGTGTCCGTTACCGATGACGGTCGTGGTATCCCAACCGGTATTCACCCGGAAGAGGGCGTATCTGCTGCGGAAGTCATCATGACCGTTCTGCACGCAGGCGGTAAGTTCGATGATAACTCCTATAAAGTTTCCGGCGGTCTGCACGGCGTAGGCGTCTCCGTGGTTAACGCCCTGTCGCAGAAGCTGGAGCTGGTTATCCAGCGCGAAGGCAAAATTCACCGTCAGATCTATCAGCACGGCGTGCCTGACGCTCCGCTGGCCGTCACGGGTGATACCGATAAAACCGGTACCATGGTGCGTTTCTGGCCGAGCCTCGAAACCTTCACCAACGTCACCGAATTCGAGTACGACATTCTGGCGAAACGCCTGCGTGAACTGTCGTTCCTGAACTCCGGCGTGTCGATTCGTCTGCGCGACAAACGCGACAACAAAGAAGACCACTTCCATTACGAAGGTGGTATCAAGGCGTTCGTTGAGTATCTGAACAAGAACAAAACGCCAATTCACCCGAATATCTTCTACTTCTCTACTGAAAAAGACGGTATCGGCGTGGAAGTGGCCTTGCAGTGGAACGACGGTTTCCAGGAAAATATCTACTGCTTCACCAACAACATTCCACAACGCGATGGCGGTACGCACCTGGCGGGCTTCCGCGCGGCGATGACCCGAACCCTGAACGCCTACATGGACAAAGAAGGCTACAGCAAAAAAGCGAAAGTCAGCGCCACCGGTGACGATGCTCGTGAAGGCCTGATTGCCGTGGTCTCCGTGAAGGTGCCGGATCCGAAGTTCTCCTCACAGACCAAAGACAAGCTGGTCTCTTCTGAGGTGAAATCGGCGGTTGAACAGCAGATGAACGAACTGCTGAGCGAATACCTGCTGGAAAACCCGTCCGACGCGAAAATCGTGGTGGGTAAAATTATCGATGCGGCGCGTGCCCGTGAAGCGGCGCGTAAAGCGCGTGAAATGACCCGTCGTAAAGGCGCGCTGGACCTGGCAGGCCTGCCGGGCAAACTGGCTGACTGTCAGGAACGCGACCCGGCGCTGTCTGAACTGTACCTTGTGGAAGGGGACTCCGCGGGCGGTTCTGCGAAGCAGGGCCGTAACCGCAAGAACCAGGCGATTCTGCCGCTGAAGGGTAAAATCCTTAACGTTGAGAAAGCGCGCTTCGACAAGATGCTCTCTTCTCAGGAAGTGGCGACGCTCATCACCGCGCTCGGCTGCGGCATTGGTCGCGACGAGTACAACCCGGACAAACTGCGCTATCACAGCATCATCATCATGACCGATGCGGACGTCGACGGCTCGCACATTCGTACGCTGCTGTTGACCTTCTTCTATCGTCAGATGCCGGAAATCGTTGAGCGCGGCCACGTCTACATTGCCCAGCCGCCGCTGTACAAAGTGAAGAAAGGCAAGCAGGAACAGTACATTAAAGATGACGACGCGATGGATCAGTACCAAATCGCGATCGCCCTTGATGGTGCGACCCTGCACGCAAATTCCAGCGCGCCAGCGCTGGCCGGTGAGCCGCTGGAGCGTCTGGTCTCCGAGTTCAACGCCACGCAGAAAATGATTGGCCGTATGGAGCGTCGCTATCCGAAAGCGCTGCTGAAAGAGCTGATTTACCAGCCGACCCTGACCGAAGCCGATCTGAGCAACGAGCAGACCGTCACCCGCTGGGTGAACACCCTGGTGAGCGAGCTGAACGAGAAAGAGCAGCATGGCAGCCAGTGGAAGTTCGACGTTCAGCAGAACGCTGAGCAGCAGTTCGAGCCGATCGTCCGCGTGCGTACCCACGGCGTCGATACCGACTACCCGCTGGAGCACGAATTTGTGACCGGTCCGGAATACCGCCGTATCTGCACCCTCGGCGAGAAGCTGCGCGGTCTGATCGAAGACGATGCGTTTATCGAACGTGGCGAACGTCGTCAGCCGGTAGCCAGCTTCGAACAGGCGCTGGAGTGGCTGGTAAAAGAGTCCCGTCGTGGTCTCTCTATTCAGCGTTATAAAGGCCTGGGCGAAATGAACCCGGATCAGCTGTGGGAAACCACCATGGATCCGGAAAGCCGTCGCATGTTGCGCGTCACCGTTAAAGACGCAATCGCAGCGGATCAGCTGTTCACGACCCTGATGGGCGATGCGGTTGAACCACGTCGCGCCTTCATCGAAGAGAACGCCCTGAAGGCGGCGAATATCGATATTTAATCGTCGCTTTACGACAGCATAACTGGCCGCGCTTCAGCGCGGCTTTTTTATGGACGCAGGAAACTCCAGCGACATCACTGCCGGTAAACGTTTGACCAGCATATCTATGGCAATTCTTACCCTTAGCGGCAGGTGTGGCGTCTGCTGCCAGACGGCATGAACGTCGAAGCGTACATCCGGGGCCTGCTTTAAGAGCGGGACAAGATCTCCCTGCTGAATTTCTTTAATGACCATCCAGCAGGGTAACCATGCAAGGCCGTGGCCGGCCAGCGCCGCGTCGCAGATCGCCTGCAAATCATCCATATTGAGCGATGAGCGGGGAATAAACGTGCGCGACGTGCCATCGTAATCCATCAGCTGCCAGGGTAGGACTCTGCCCGCACGAGTGTAGTTAATGGCCGTATGCTGGCGTAAATCATCAACGGTTTGCGGCTGGCCATTCTTAAGCAGATAATCCGGCGCGGCGCACAGCACCATCCGGTGCTCCCCCAGCCTTCTGGCGACCAGCACGCTGCTGTCAGCCAGAGCGCCATTGCGCACCGCCATATCAAACCCTTCTTCCACGAGATCCACGACGCGGTCGCTGAAGGACATTTCAAGCTCAAGCCCGGGATGCTCCTGCGCCAGCTCTATTAGCAGCGGGGCGATACACTGGCGACCAAACAGCACCGGCACGGCAACACGCAGCCGACCGTTGACCTGATGTTTTCCGGTTTCAAGCTGCGATTCAGCGCCACGGATCTCCTCCAGCGCGCGCAGGCAGCGTTCATAAAAAAGCGCGCCGTTATCGGTCAGCCTCTGACTGCGGGTGGTCCGATGAAACAGACGAACCCCCAGCCTCTCTTCAAGACGAGCAATGCTTTTTCCTACCGCCGAGCGCGACAAATGCAGACGGACGGCGGCCTGGGCAAAACTTCCTGCCTCAACGGAGGCAACGAAAACGGGAATATCTTTCAGCGTATCGGTCATGGACGGATTGTGTCAATTTGGTCATCAATGAAGGGAAAACTTATCGCCACTGGCGACGCTGAGTCAACGGTAGACTGTCAGAACTGAAAATCATCTGATGACAGGAGAAAAAAAATGACTGAAACAATGAAACGCTGGTCAATGGATGCCCTTGGTCGTGAAAGCCTCAGGCTCGTTCAGGAGCCTGTTCCACAGCCAGGCCCGGGGGAGGTTCGCGTAAGGGTTAATGCCGTTGCGCTCAACTACCGGGATAAAATGGTGATTGAAGGCACGATGCCGATTCCGCTTTCCTTCCCGTTTACCCCAGCATCTGACATGGCAGGCGTGGTGGACAGCATCGGCGAAGGCGTTACGCGTTTCAAGCCCGGCGCACGCGTCATCTCAACCTTCTTCCCGGAATGGATCGACGGCAAGCCGCAGGCAGACGCGCGCGATTTGCCCTATAAAACGTCCGGTGGATACTTCCAGGGCATGCTGGCCGAATATGTGATTGTGAGTGAAAACGCGCTGGTGGCGTCCCCGGAAAGCATGGATGACGCTGAGGCCAGCACGCTTCCTTGCGCGGGGCTTACCGCATGGTTCGCGCTGGTGGAGCGCGGTCATTTACGCGCCGGGCAATCGGTGCTGGTACAAGGGACGGGCGGTGTGGCGCTATTCGCTTTGCAGATAGCAAAAGCGCACGGCGCAGAAGTTATTGTTACGTCGGGGAGTGATGAAAAACTGGCGCGGGCCAAAAAGCTGGGGGCCAGTCAGGGCATCAACCGACTGAAAGGCGACTGGGCTGAAAATACGCTGGCACTGACGCAGGATCGCGGCATCGACCATATTATCGAAACGGTGGGTGGGGAGAACCTGAGACATTCCCTGCGCGCCGTTGCCGTTCATGGGCGGATATCGGTCATTGGCGTGCTGGCCGGGACAGAAATTTCTCTGCCTGCAAGCGAGCTGTTGCTGAAATCTCCCGTCATTCAGGGGATTGGGGTTGGACACCGCCGGGCGCTGGAAGATTTTGTCCGTGCTGTTGATGTCACGGAGTTAAAACCGGTGATTGAGCATCGCTACCGCTTTGACGAGCTGGAACAGGCGCTTGAACATCTGGATCGCGGTGCGTTTGGCAAAATCGTTCTCACCCGCGAGTGAGTTCGCGTTCCCGGGATAAACGTAAAAGGGGCTTTTTGTTGCGCAAGGTAGCTCTATTTTTGTGTGCTTAATCGCGTTAGCATGAGGTAGCACTCATTTATCCCGGGGACCTCATGGCTATCAAACTCATTGCAATCGATATGGACGGCACGCTGCTGCTGCCAGACCACACTATCTCTCCTGCCGTTAAAAATGCGATCGCCGCCGCACGCGAAAAAGGCGTGAACGTGGTGCTCACCACCGGACGCCCGTATGCCGGGGTGCACAGTTACCTGAAAGAGCTGCACATGAACCAGCCTGGCGATTACTGCATCACCTATAACGGCGCGCTGGTGCAAAAGGCAGCCGATGGCAGCACGGTGGCGCAAACTGCACTGAGCTATGATGACTACCGTTTCCTGGAAAAACTCTCCCGCGACGTGGGCTCTCACTTCCACGCGCTCGATCGCAATACGCTTTACACCGCCAACCGCGATATCAGCTACTACACGGTGCACGAGTCCTACGTTGCAACCATTCCACTGGTGTTCTGCGAAGCGGAGAAAATGGACCCGGCGACCCAGTTCCTGAAAGTGATGATGATTGATGAACCTGCGGTTCTCGACAAAGCCATTTCACGCATTCCGGCTGAGGTAAAAGAGAAATACACCGTGCTGAAAAGTGCGCCGTACTTCCTCGAAATCCTTGATAAACGCGTCAATAAAGGCACGGGCGTCAAATCGCTTGCCGATGCGCTGGGCATCAAGCCTGAGGAGATCATGGCGCTGGGCGACCAGGAAAACGATATTGCGATGATCGAATATGCGGGCATGGGCGTGGCGATGGATAACGCCATCCCGTCGGTAAAAGAAGTGGCGAACTTCGTGACTAAATCTAACCTGGAAGACGGCGTTGCCTGGGCGATCGAGAAATTCGTTCTGTCGTAACAAGTGCTTTGAAAGATTAGCCCCGGTTATTAACCGGGGCTTTTTTTGGCCTTGAATTTATCAAATTGTTCTTTTTGTGATCTGGATTGTAGTACAACATTAATTGATTGTACTACATTGTCACCACGGCAAAGACGAAAGGCCTCACGTTTGTACTGCAAAAGTGAGGCGAAATTCAGCGGTCGCGGTAAAGTAGTGATGGACTTACAGAGCACAAGGACTCTCCATGACACTCAATAAAACCGATCGCATTGTCATCACGCTGGGCACTCAGATTGTGGGTGGCAAATACGTTCCCGGTTCGCCGCTGCCAGCAGAGGCGGAACTGTGCGAGGAGTTTGAAACCTCGCGCAACATCATCCGGGAAGTGTTCCGCTCGCTGATGGCGAAGCGGCTGATTGAAATGAAGCGCTATCGCGGCGCGTTTGTGGCACCGCGTAACCAGTGGAACTACCTCGATACCGATGTTCTGCAATGGGTGCTGGAAAACGACTACGACCCACGGCTTATCGGCGCGATGAGCGAAGTCCGAAATTTGGTGGAACCGGCTATCGCCCGCTGGGCGGCTGAGCGCGCAACGTCAGGTGACCTGGCTCAGATTGAGTCGGCTTTAAACGACATGATCGCCAATAACCAGAATCGGGAGGCGTTCAACGAAGCGGACATTCGCTACCACGAAGCGGTATTGCAGTCGGTGCATAACCCGGTTTTACAGCAGCTTAGCGTGGCGATCAGCTCGCTACAGCGAGCAGTATTTGAACGTACCTGGATGGGCGATGAGGCCAACATGCCGAAAACGCTTCAGGAACATAAAGCGCTGTTCGATGCGATACGGCATCAGGACGGCGATGCGGCAGAGCAGGCGGCGCTGACCATGATCGCCAGCTCGACACGAAGGCTGAAGGAAATCACATGACATCACGCTACATCGCAATTGACTGGGGATCGACCAATCTGCGCGCCTGGCTCTACCAGGGTGAGCAGTGCCTGGAAAGCAGGCAATCAGAAGCAGGTGTGACGCGCCTGAACGGTAAATCCCCCGCAGCGGTGTTAGCAGAAGTGACACAAAACTGGCGCGACGGTACTACGCCAGTGGTGATGGCCGGAATGGTCGGCAGTAACGTGGGGTGGAAGGTCGCGCCTTACCTGTCAGTTCCGGTGCATTTCACCGCCGTTGGCGAGCAGTTAACGTCCGTTGGCGACAATGTCTGGATTATTCCCGGTTTATGCGTCTCTCGCGACGATAACCATAATGTGATGCGCGGCGAAGAGACGCAGCTGCTCGGGGCGCGCACCCTTTCTCCTTCTTCTGTCTACGTCATGCCCGGGACGCACTGCAAATGGGTCCAGGCGGATGCTGAGCAAATTCATGATTTCCGCACCGTGATGACCGGCGAACTGCACCACTTGCTGCTTAAGCATTCGCTGGTGGGGGCCGGTTTGCCGGAGCAGACCCCTTCGCCGGAAGCGTTTGCCGCCGGGCTTGAGCGCGGGATCGCATCCCCTGCCGTTTTGCCGCAACTTTTTGAGGTTCGCGCCTCGCACGTGCTGGGAAATCTTCCGCGCGAACAGGTCAGCGAATTTCTGTCCGGCCTGCTGATTGGCGCAGAAGTCGCCACTCTGAGCGACGCGTTCGCCGGGCAGCAGGCCATCACGCTCGTCGCGGGTTCATCGCTGACGTCTCGTTACCGCCAGGCGTTCCACGCTATCGGACGGGATGTTGCTGCGGTGGAAGGCGACACGGCATTTCAGGCAGGCATAAGGAGCATCGCTCATGCAGTGGCAAACTGAACTTCCCCTGATCGTGATTTTGCGCGGTATCACGCCCGGTGAGGCCTTAGCGCACGTTGGCGCGGTGATCGACGCCGGGTTCGACGCGGTGGAAATCCCACTCAACTCCCCGGAGTGGGAAAAAAGCATTCCGGCAATTGTGAAGGCGTTTGGTGATAAGGCGCTGATTGGCGCTGGCACCGTGCTGCAACCGGAGCAGGTGGATGAACTGGCGAAAATGGGCTGCAAGCTTATCGTCACACCGAATATCAACCCCGAGGTGATCCGCCGGGCGGTGGATTACGGCATGACCGTCTGCCCGGGTTGCGCCACGGCCACAGAAGCCTTTGCCGCCCTCGATGCGGGCGCACAGTCTCTCAAAATTTTCCCGTCGTCGGCCTTTGGTCCGGATTACATCAAAGCGCTGAAAGCGGTCTTACCCGCCAGCGTGCCGGTCTTTGCCGTGGGCGGCGTCACGCCGGAAAACCTGGGCCAGTGGATGAGCGCGGGCTGTGTGGGCGCGGGGCTGGGCAGCGATCTCTATCGTGCCGGTCAGCCCGTTGAGCGTACCGCACAGCAGGCGGCAGCATTTGTGAAAGCGTATCGAGAGGCAGTGCAATGAAAATAACCAAACTCACCACGTACCGTTTACCCCCGCGTTGGATGTTCCTGAAAATCGAAACCGACGAAGGCGTGGTTGGCTGGGGCGAGCCGGTGATTGAAGGCCGTGCGCGCACCGTTGAAGCCGCGGTGCACGAGCTGGGCGAATACCTGATTGGCCAGGATCCGGCGCGCATCAACGACCTGTGGCAGATGATGTACCGCGCGGGCTTCTACCGCGGGGGGCCGATTCTGATGAGCGCCATCGCCGGTATTGATCAGGCGCTGTGGGATATGAAAGGCAAAGTGCTCAATGCCCCGGTCTGGCAATTAATGGGCGGCCTGGTGCGCGACAAAATCAAAGCCTACAGCTGGGTGGGCGGTGACCGCCCTGCGGAAGTGATCGACGGTATCCGGCAACTGCGCAACATCGGTTTTGACACCTTCAAACTCAACGGCTGCGAAGAGATGGGCGTTATCGACAACTCGCGCGCGGTAGACCGGGCGGTGAATACCGTGGCGCAAATCCGTGAAGCCTTCGGCAACGAGATTGAGTTTGGTCTGGATTTCCACGGCCGCGTCAGCGCGCCAATGGCCAAAGTGCTGATTAAAGAGCTGGAGCCGTATCGCCCGCTGTTTATCGAAGAGCCGGTGCTGGCCGAGCAGGCGGAATACTATCCGAAACTGGCTGAACAGACGCACATTCCCATCGCGGCGGGGGAACGCATGTTCTCGCGCTTCGAGTTTAAACGCGTGCTGGAAGCGGGCGGCATTGCGATCCTGCAACCGGACCTCTCCCACGCGGGCGGCATCACCGAATGCTACAAAATTGCCGGAATGGCAGAAGCCTACGATGTGGCGCTGGCGCCGCACTGTCCGCTTGGGCCGATTGCGCTGGCGGCCTGCCTGCACGTCGACTTCGTCTCCCGCAATGCGGTGTTCCAGGAACAAAGCATGGGCATTCACTATAACAAGGGCGCGGAGCTGCTCGACTTTGTGAAAAACAAAGAAGACTTCAGCATGGAAGGTGGTTTCTTTAAACCGTTAACGAAGCCGGGCCTTGGCGTGGAGATCGACGAAGCCAAAGTCATTGAGCTGAGTAAAAGTGCGCCGGACTGGCGTAACCCACTGTGGCGTCATGAAGACGGTTCCGTAGCCGAGTGGTAAATCGCCGGATGGCGCTACGCTTATCCGGCCTACTCTCTCGTAGGCCCGGTAAGCGAAGCGCCACCGGGCAAAAAAAACGTACATAGAAAAAATATAACCCTCTGTAAATTACAGGGCATGGTGAGCGGCTTCGCTATGCCCAAAATCTGGAGACAGATTGCGATGGATATTCCAGTTACTGCTGCAAAAACCGGGCGTCGTCGTTACCTGACGCTGATCATGATCTTTATTACCGTGGTCATCTGTTATGTCGACCGCGCCAACCTTGCCGTGGCATCGGCTCATATTCAGGAAGAGTTTGGCATCACCAAAGCGGAAATGGGCTACGTCTTCTCGGCGTTTGCCTGGCTGTATACGCTCTGTCAGATCCCCGGTGGCTGGTTCCTTGACCGCGTGGGTTCACGTCTGACCTACTTTATCGCTATTTTTGGCTGGTCCGTGGCGACCCTGTTCCAGGGCTTCGCGACCGGGCTGATGTCGCTGATTGGCCTGCGCGCCATCACCGGGGTGTTTGAAGCGCCGGCGTTTCCGACCAACAACCGCATGGTGACCAGCTGGTTCCCTGAACACGAACGCGCTTCCGCTGTTGGTTTTTACACCTCCGGGCAGTTTGTTGGTCTGGCGTTTCTGACGCCGCTGTTAATCTGGATCCAGGAGCTGCTGAGCTGGCACTGGGTGTTTATCGTCACCGGCGGGATCGGCATTATCTGGTCGCTCATCTGGTTTAAGGTTTATCAGCCGCCGCGCCTGACCAAAAGCATCACCAAAGCCGAACTGGACTACATCCGCGACGGCGGTGGCCTGGTGGATGGCGATGCGCCCGTGAAAAAAGAGGCGCGCCAGCCGCTGACCAGAGCGGACTGGAAGCTGGTCTTCCACCGTAAGCTGGTGGGCGTGTATCTGGGACAGTTCGCGGTGACCTCCACGCTGTGGTTCTTCCTCACCTGGTTCCCGAACTATCTGACCCAGGAAAAAGGTATTACCGCGCTGAAGGCAGGCTTTATGACCACCGTACCCTTCCTTGCGGCGTTTTTCGGCGTCCTGCTCTCGGGCTGGCTGGCGGATAAGCTGGTGAAAAAAGGTTTCTCGCTGGGCGTTGCGCGTAAAACGCCGATTATCTGCGGACTGCTGATCTCTACCTGCATCATGGGAGCGAACTACACCAACGATCCGGCGTGGATCATGACCCTGATGGCGGTAGCGTTCTTCGGAAACGGTTTTGCCTCCATCACCTGGTCGCTGGTGTCGTCCCTGGCGCCGATGCGTCTGATCGGCCTGACTGGTGGTGTGTTTAACTTCGTTGGCGGCCTGGGCGGGATCACCGTACCGCTGGTCATCGGTTACCTGGCGCAGGACTACGGCTTTGGTCCGGCTCTGGTGTATATCTCTGCCGTGGCGCTGATCGGGGCGCTCTCCTACATCCTGCTGGTCGGCGACGTTAAACGAGTAGGCTAATCCCTTCGGATGTTTTACCCTGATGCGATAACCGCGCATCAGGGTATTTTCATGAAACAAATCACCTTCGCTTCCCGCAACCACCAGCTCACCAACATCAACACCTGGACGCCAGACAGCCAGTGGCTTATCTATGATGTCCGCCCGTCCGGCGCGTCGTTTACCGGTGAAACCATTGAGCGGGTCAATGTTAGTACGGGCGAGGTTGAGGCGATCTACCGTGCGACTGACGGCGCGCATGTCGGCGTGGTAACCGTTCATCCGGCGCAGGAAAAATATGTTTTTATCCACGGCCCGAAAAACCCGGATGCAGACTGGCAGTATGATTTTCACCATCGTCAGGGGGTGATTGCGCACAATGGTCAGGCGAGCAATCTTGATGCGATGGATATCACCGCGCCTTACACCGCAGGCGCGCTGCGTGGCGGCAGCCACGTCCACGTTTTTAGCCCGAACGGGCAGTTCGTCAGCTTTACCTACAACGACCATGTGCTGCACGCGCGCGATCCGCAGCTGGATTTGCGTAACGTCGGGGTGGCGGCGCCTTTTGGCCCAGTAAACCCACAGGGGAACCATCCGCGGGAATATGCCGGCACCTTCTGGAGCGTACTGGTAAGCCGTACAACGCCGAACCCGAAACCGGGCAGCGATGAGGTAAACCGCGCCTATGAAGAGGGCTGGGTGGGCAACGACAGGCTGGCGTTTATCGGCGATACGGTGTCTGCGAAAGGCGAGAAAGTGCCCGAACTGTTTATTGTCGATCTCCCCAAAGACGAGCAGGGCTGGAAACGGGCGGGCGATGCGCCGTTGCAGGGAACGCCTGATACAATGCCCGCGCCGCCTGCGGGCGTAACGCAACGTCGCTTAACCTTCACCCATCAGAAGGCGTATCCGGGGCTGGTGAACGTACCGCGCCACTGGGTGCGCAGCAATCCGCAGGGGACGCAGATTGCGTTTTTAATGCGGGACGATAACGGCGTTGTGCAGCTGTGGCTTATCTCCCCTGAGGGCGGCGAGCCGCGTCAGCTAACCCACACTGAGCCTGATATTCAGTCGGCCTTTAACTGGCATCCTTCCGGCAACGGGCTGGGATTTGTGCTTGCAGGCCGTATTGCCTGCTGCGATGCGCAGACCGGAGAGGTGACGTTTTTGACGTCCGATCACGGCAATCCGCCGTCTGCTGACGCTGTGGTGTTTTCCCCGGACGGACGATTTATTGCATGGATGGAAGAGAAGGACGGTTTCCGCCAGCTGTGGCTAACGGAAACCGCACAGAATTAGCGTGGAGGCATCTCTGCGGGCGGGATGACGGAATTGGTCGCCAGCTTTTCCTGCTCGCTTTTCTCAACGCGCGAACGCACTGAGCTGTCGGTGCGGAACATATCCCACGGCAGCAGAAGCGTATCGGCAACCGCCGTAAACGGCATATCAAGAATCGCCAGAGATTTGGTACCCCAGTTTGTCTCATCATCAGAGATCATTGCGGCACTGGCGCGCGTCCCCGGATATGTTCCTTCTTTACCGCCGGTGTGCGACATCACGCTCGAACACCCGCAAAGTAAAACAACCCCGCTGAACGACGCCAGCTTAATCAGAACATTTCTCATCATCACTCAGTCATCTTTAGTAGCACGGCATTGACCTGCAACTCAGGGTTATAGCGAGGCGCGTCCAAAATGGATAGCTCAAAACTCCCGCACTGTGGTCGTCATCGCAATTTAACCCTTTGTGCTGTGCCCCTGAGTCTATGCGACAACCAGCAAAGTGCAAAAAAATCTCACATCAACAGTCTTGAAAAGGCCGTATCCAGACCCATTTTAAGAATGTAACCCGATAACGGACACGCCTGATGGGTGTTCGGGGAAGCAGAAGCCTGTCCATGGTGGAAGGCTACATTTTCTCGCTGATTTCAGGAGCATTTATCCATGCGTAATTTCGATCTCTCTCCGCTATACCGTTCTGCCATTGGTTTCGATCGTCTGTTCAACCACTTAGAAAACAACCAGAGCCAGAGCAACGGCTATCCTCCTTACAACGTTGAACTGGTTGACGAAAACCACTATCGCATTGCGATTGCTGTTGCCGGTTTCGCAGAGAGCGAACTGGAGATCACCGCGCAGGACAATCTGCTGGTGGTGAAAGGCTCCCATACGGCCGAGCAGAAAGAACGAACCTACCTCTACCAGGGCATCGCAGAGCGCAACTTTGAGCGCAAGTTCCAGCTGGCTGAGAACATCCACGTCAAGGGCGCGAACCTGGTGAACGGCCTGCTGTTTATCGAACTGGAACGTGTGATTCCGGAAGAGAAAAAACCGCGTCGTATCGAAATCAACTAATTACGCGGGTCGCGTGAGCGGCCCACCCGAACTTGCTTGCCGTAACGGGAGCATATGCGAATCCGCAAGGGTTTGCAGGTACAACTGTGCACAAAATTAAACTGTGCCGAACTCGCTTCTCAGAAGGAGATTTAGTATGCGTAACTACGATTTATCCCCCCTGCTGCGTCAGTGGATCGGTTTTGACAAACTGGCTAACGCGCTGCAAAGCGCAACCGAACAGCAGACCTTTCCGCCGTACAACATCGAAAAAAGCGATGATAACCACTACCGCATCACGCTTGCGCTGGCCGGGTTCCGCCAGGAAGATCTCGACATCCAGCTTGAGGGTACGCGCCTGACCGTGAAAGGGTCACCGGAAAAACCAGACACCGAGACCAAATGGCTGCATCAGGGGCTTGTCACTCAGCCGTTTAGCCTGAGCTTTACCCTGGCAGACCATATGGAAGTTTCTGGCGCGACGTTCACTAACGGGCTGCTGAACATTGACCTCACCCGTAACGTGCCGGAAGCCATTGCGCCTCAGCGCATCGCCATTAGCGAACGCCCGGCGTTGAACAGCTAAACCACGTTTTTGCCGGGTGGCAAACCTGCCGATCCTGTAGGTCGGGTAAGGCGCAGCCACCACCCGACTCGCTCACAGATGCCATGAAGCCCTGCCCCGGCAGGGCTTTTTTGTGCGCCATCGCCCATACAACCGCCGTCAGCTCTGAGAGAATCCTTAGCATAACTATGGTTATACACAGGATGTGGATCATGAGTGATATCGCGTTAACCGTTAGCGTGTTGGCCCTTGTCGCGGTAGTGGGGCTATGGCTGGGGAATATCAAAATCCGCGGCGTCGGATTTGGCATCGGCGGGGTGCTGTTCGGCGGGATTTTTGTCGGCCATTTTGCCGACCAGCTTGGGTGGGTGCTCAGCGCCGATATGCTGCATTTCATCCAGGAGTTCGGCCTGATCCTCTTTGTGTATACCATCGGTATTCAGGTGGGGCCGGGCTTCTTCGCTTCCCTGCGCGTCTCCGGTTTACGCCTTAATCTCTTTGCCTTCGGCATCGTCGTGATGGGTGGGCTGGTTACCGCCATTCTGCATAAACTCTTCGCGATTCCGCTGCCCGTTGTGCTGGGCATCTTCTCCGGCGCCGTCACGAATACGCCCGCGCTCGGGGCGGGCCAGCAAATTCTGCGCGATCTGGGTATCCCTGCTGATGTCGTCGATCAGATGGGGATGAGCTACGCCATGGCCTATCCGTTTGGCATTTGCGGTATTTTGCTCTCGATGTGGCTGGTGCGCGTGCTGTTCCGTGTTAACGTCGAGCAGGAGGCAAAAGAGCATGAAAGCACGCTGACCAACGGCCATGCGCTCATTAAAACCATCAACATTCGCGTCGAAAACCCCAACCTGAACAATATGGCGATACAGGATGTTCCCATTCTGAACAGCGCGACCATTATCTGTTCCCGCCTGAAACGTGATGAAACGCTGATGGTACCTTCACCGGATACCCTTATTCAGCACGGCGATCTCCTGCATCTGGTAGGGCAACCGGCGGATTTAAACAATGCCCGGCTGGTGATTGGTCAGGAGGTGGATACCTCACTCTCAACCCGTGGAACGGACATGCGCGTGGAGCGGGTGGTAGTGACCAATGAGAAAGTCCTGGGCAAGAAAATACGCGATTTGCAGGTTAAAGAGCGTTATGACGTGGTGATCTCCCGGCTTAACCGCGCCGGTGTCGAGCTGGTAGCCAGCCAGGATGCCAGCCTGCAATTCGGTGATATTCTCAACCTCGTCGGGCGTCCCTCATCCATTGATGCCGTAGCGGACATGGTAGGCAACGCCCAGCAAAAACTCCAGCAGGTGCAGATGCTGCCGGTCTTTATCGGCGTCGGGCTTGGCGTCATGCTTGGCTCCATCCCCCTGTACGTGCCCGGCTTCCCGGTAGCACTGAAGCTGGGTCTGGCAGGCGGGCCGCTCATTATGGCGCTGATCCTCGGGCGTATCGGCTCCATCGGTAAGCTCTACTGGTTTATGCCGCCGAGTGCTAACCTGGCGCTGCGGGAGTTAGGCATCGTGCTGTTTCTGGCAGTGGTGGGGCTGAAATCCGGCGGCGATTTTGTCGATACTCTGGTGAACGGCGAAGGGATGAGCTGGGTAGGATACGGCATATTTATTACCGCTATCCCACTGATAACGGTCGGATTACTGGCACGTATCTTCGCTAAAATGAACTATCTCACGCTGTGCGGCATGCTGGCCGGTTCCATGACCGATCCGCCCGCGCTGGCGTTCGCCAACAACCTGCACGCCACCAGCGGCGCGGCGGCGTTGTCCTACGCCACGGTTTATCCGCTGGTGATGTTTCTGCGCATCATCACCCCGCAGCTACTGGCGGTGCTGTTCTGGGGGATGGGCTAACAAGTCTTCCGGGTGGATACGCCGCAAATGGTAGTCCACCTGGTAATCGCTGGTGTTCCGGAACATCACGGAATAATTGAGGAACTCGCCGCTGTCGCTGTAGGAAAGGGAGGTGATGCGCAGCAGCGGCGTCTGTTCCGGCACATTCATATAACCGGCCAGCTGTTTATCTGCCAGCACCGGCGTCAGGCTCTCGTAGTTGCCGCTGATGGTGATCCCGCATTCCTTCTCGATGTAATCAAACTTAGACCCTTCGAGATGCGCCAGGGAAAGATTGCGGAACAGCTTCACCGGCATAAAGCTGTCCTCCAGCATCAGCGGTTTTCCGTCCACGTAACGCACCCGCCTTGAAAAATAGATCCGCTCATCAACCTGAATCCGCAGCTGGCTGGCGATAGCGGGCGGCGCGGGCATCACTTCAAACTGCAACACCTTGCTCTGCACTTCTTTCCCCTGCTGGCGCAGCACCTCCACCAGCCCGGTCAGGTTAGTCGTTTCATGATGAACGTCTTTGCGCGCCACGAACGTCCCGCTGCCGTGTCGACGTTCAACCAGCCCCCAGCTTACCAGCAGATCCAGCGCCTTGCGGATGGTCATCCGGGCTACGCCAAACTCCTTTGCCAGCGCTTTTTCTCCGGGTAACGGACTGCCAATGTTGTAGTCCGAGGAATTCAGCCGCAGCCGTAGCCGATCGGCAATTGATTTGTAGATCACCAGTAGACCTCTCTGCGCACATCATGGCGTGGATTACGTCTTAACTTGTCTATGTTTAGTTTAAAAAGTAGACCTGATTGGTCAAATTAAAACCATGAATGCGATCACGAATCGCAGCGGCATACCATGTTGCTGCATCAGTAAGTTCTTATGCTCACCTCAGGCCAGTAAAAAACCATAAAGGCCTCTATCCCCTACAGGTTGTTTCATGAGGATTTAAAAATGCTCAGTCAAATACAACGTTTTGGCGGCGCCATGTTCACCCCGGTTTTGCTGTTTCCCTTTGCCGGGATCGTGGTTGGGATCGCCATCATGCTTCGCAATCCGCTGTTTGTCGGTGAGGCCTTAACCGCGCCGGATAATCTGTTCGCGCAAATTGTTCACATCATCGAAGAGGGCGGCTGGGCGGTGTTCCGTAATATGCCGCTGATTTTTGCTGTCGGCTTACCGATTGGCCTGGCAAAGCAGGCGCAGGGCCGCGCCTGTCTGGCGGTGCTGATTAGCTTCCTGACCTGGAACTACTTTATCAACGCGATGGGGATGACCTGGGGTCACTTCTTTGGCGTCGACTTCTCTGCTGAACCCACTGCCGGCAGCGGGCTGGCGATGATTGCCGGAATCAAAACGCTTGATACCAGCATCATCGGGGCGATTATCATTTCCGGGCTCGTCACCGCCATCCACAACCGATTTTTCGACAAGCCGTTGCCGGTCTTTCTGGGGATTTTCCAGGGCACCTCGTTTGTCGTTATCCTCGCGTTCTTCGTCATGATCCCTTGCGCCTGGCTGACGCTGCTGGGATGGCCGAAAGTGCAGATGGGCATTGAGTCGTTGCAGGCCTTTCTACGTACCGCTGGCGCGCTGGGCGTATGGGTTTATACCTTCCTGGAACGCATTCTGATCCCAACCGGATTACACCACTTTGTCTACGGCCCGTTTATCTTCGGCCCGGCTGCGGTAGAAGGCGGCATTCAGGTCTACTGGGCACAGCACCTTCAGGAATTCAGCCAGAGCACTGTGCCGCTGAAAACGCTGTTCCCGGAGGGCGGATTCGCGCTGCACGGCAACTCTAAGGTGTTTGGCTCAGTCGGTATTGCGCTGGCTATCTGGTATACCGCGTCGCCGGAGAACCGCGTCAAAGTGGCAGGTCTGCTGATCCCGGCCACGCTTACCGCCGTGCTGGTGGGCATTACCGAACCGCTGGAGTTCACCTTCCTGTTTATCTCGCCGTTGCTGTTTGCCATCCACGCCGTGCTGGCCGCAACGATGGCGACGGTGATGTATACCTTCGGGGTGGTGGGGAACATGGGGGGCGGTCTGCTGGACCAGTTCCTGCCGCAAAACTGGATCCCGATGTTCCATAACCACGCCTCGACGGTATTCACCCAGATTGGCATCGGCCTCTGCTTCACCGCTCTCTATTTCGTGGTTTTCAGGACGCTTATCGAACGTCTGAATCTCAAAACGCCGGGCCGGGAAGAGAGCGAAATCAAACTCTACAACAAAGCCGACTATAAGGCCGCGCGCGGGCAAACCACCGCCCCGGCGGCAGCCAGCCAGCAGGTCGGGCAGGCTGCTGGGTTCTTACAGGCGCTCGGCGGCGCAGCAAACATCGAAAGTATCAATAACTGCGCCACCCGCTTGCGTATCGCCCTGGTGGATATGACGAAAACCCAAAGCGACGACGTCTTCAAAGCCCTGGGCGCACACGGTGTGGTGCGGCGCGGCAACGGCATACAGGTGATTGTCGGTCTGCACGTTCCTCAGGTGCGCGACCAGCTGGAATCGCTGATGAAAACCCCCTTAACAAACGAACAAACCACTCTGACAGAGGCTATATCATGAAAAAATTCTCAGTTGTTATTGCAGGCGGCGGCAGTACATTCACGCCTGGTATCGTCCTGATGCTGTTAGCCAACCGTGACCGTTTCCCGCTGCGTGCGCTGAAGTTCTATGACAATGACGGAGCACGTCAGGAGATCATCGCCGAGGCGTGCAAAATCATCCTTAAGGAGCAGGCGCCGGAGATTGAATTTAGTTACACCACCGATCCTGAAGCGGCCTTTACCGATGTGGATTTCGTGATGGCGCATATTCGCGTGGGCAAATACCCCATGCGTGAAAAAGATGAAAAAATCCCGCTGCGCCACGGCGTGTTGGGCCAGGAAACGTGCGGGCCGGGCGGCATCTCCTACGGCATGCGCTCCATCGGCGGCGTGCTGGAGTTGGTGGATTACATGGAGCAGTACTCCCCGAACGCGTGGATGCTGAACTACTCCAACCCGGCGGCGATTGTCGCGGAAGCCACGCGCCGCCTGCGTCCGAACGCGAAAATTCTCAACATCTGCGACATGCCGATCGGCATTGAAGGACGTATGGCGCAAATCGTCGGTCTGAAAGACCGCAAAGAGATGCGCGTGCGTTACTACGGTCTGAACCACTTCGGCTGGTGGACGTCGATTGAAGATCTGAACGGCAACGATCTGATGCCGAAACTGCGCGAATACGTGGCGAAAAACGGTTATGTTCCGCCTTCGGAAGATGCGCATACTGAAGCGAGCTGGAATGATACATTCGCCAAGGCTAAAGACGTACAGGCGCTGGATCCGGACACCATGCCGAACACCTACCTGAAGTATTACCTGTTCCCGGACTATGTGGTCGCCCATTCCAACTCGGAGCGTACCCGCGCCAATGAAGTGATGGATCACCGTGAGAAGCATGTATTCAGTTCATGCCGGGCGATTATCGAAGCCGGTCATTCTTCTGCCGGTGAACTGGAAATCGACGAACATGCGTCGTACATCGTCGATCTGGCGACCGCGATCGCCTTTAATACCCAGGAACGCATGCTGCTGATTGTGCCTAACAATGGGGCTATCCATAATTTTGACGCCGACGCGATGGTAGAAATTCCGTGTCTGGTCGGCCACAACGGACCGGAGCCGCTGACCGTGGGTGATATTCCGCACTTCCAGAAAGGGCTCATGAGCCAGCAGGTGGCAGTGGAAAAACTGGTGGTGGACGCCTGGGAGCAGCGCTCGTATCAGAAACTCTGGCAGGCGATTACCCTGTCGAAAACCGTACCGAGCGCGTCGGTGGCGAAGGCGATTCTGGACGATCTGATTGAAGCCAACAAAGAGTACTGGCCGGAACTGCATTAATTTTCCTGACCGGCATCATTGAGGTGCCGGCCCTTAAACTTGCTGACCGCCGACGGCGCATAGCCAAACTTATTCTTAAACGCTTTGCTGAAGTGAAACGAATCAAAAAAGTTGAGCATGTCAGCCACCTTGTTTACCGTATTTCCCTCCTGGCGCAGCAGCGATTGCGCCAGTTCGAGGCGTGCGTCAAGATAATATTCTTTCGGCGTTTTACCCGTGTATCGTAAAAAGATCCGCCGCAGCCAGGGCTCGCTGCACTGCATCCGCTGTGCCATTTCTGTGACGCTCCAGCGCTTTTGCACACTGGCGTGCAACTCGGCCAACAGATTTTCCAGACGCAGCAGTTCCCGATCTTTCCTACCATTTTCGGAAATAAGACAAATCCACTGATAGATAATTTTTGTGAGAAACGCGACGGCTAAATTATTTTTTATGGGGGACCGCAAAGCGAGTAATTCAGCAACTTCTGAAAGTTCTTTATTAAACTCGTCGCCATTATAAATTATGCCAGTTTGTAATATAGGGATTTCCATCATGTTTGTGGGGATGAATTCCATCCAGTATTGTTCCCAGATAAGACCGTCGCAGTAGTACGACGTTATATCGGTAGGTTTTAAGAATATAACGTTATTTCCATTAAGCATAATTTCAGAATTATCTTTGAGCCTGATTTTCCCGCACCCTTGCACGGTATAAACCGCCACCCAGGAGTTAGCAATCAGCGGTTTTTTCTTATCCTGAGGCCAGATAACGCGGTAGCTCTCGTCGGCTAGCGTATGCCAGAGTGAGATCAGTGAAATTCCGCTTGAGATCACACTTTCATCAAGAACTAAGGGAATATTGTACGTTGTTTCGTTTTTTACATGCGAAATTTGAATTTTTCCATTCATTTTAATTTCCCGTCAGCAAATTATGCCCACAACCTGTAGCGGAATTTATCAGAAAATTACCGTGATGGGGAAACCAGTCTTGTATTTTAAGATATCGAATAGCCTGGGTCCGGTGCGTTAAATTCCTCTGTACAGCGAACTACCGGGTCATAATCATAATTAAGGGCAACAAGATGAATATTCAGCAAATTGTGAGCTTTATTGCCTTTACGCTGCTGGTGGCGTTTATCACCTGGTGGAAGATACGTAAAGTGGATACCGCTTCGCAGCAGGGATACTTTCTGGCGGGCCGGTCGCTGAAAGCGCCAGTGATTGCTGCTTCACTGATGCTGACCAACCTGTCCACAGAGCAACTGGTGGGTCTGTCTGGCCAGGCCTATAAAAGCGGCATGTCGGTGATGGGCTGGGAGGTCACGTCAGCGGTTACGTTGATTTTTCTGGCGCTGATCTTCCTGCCGAAGTATCTGCAACGCGGTATTGCCACTATTCCCGATTTTCTGGAAGAGCGTTACGACAAAACGACACGCATCATTATTGATTTCTGTTTTCTTATCGCGACGGGCGTCTGCTTCCTGCCGATTGTGCTCTACTCCGGCGCGCTGGCGTTGAATAGCCTGTTTCACGTCGGCGATGCGCTTGGACTTTCGCAGGCCGCAGCCATCTGGTTGCTGGTCATTCTGCTGGGGCTGGCCGGAATTGTGTATGCCGTTATAGGCGGAATGCGCGCCATGGCGATTGCGGACTCCATTAACGGCATTGGTCTGGTGATCGGTGGTCTGCTGGTACCCGTGTTTGGTCTGATTGTGATGGGGGATGGCAGTTTTTTACAGGGAGTTGAGCGTCTGACCACCGTACACGCCGAGAAGTTAAATTCCATTGGCGTAAGCACCGATCCGTTGCCTATCGGCGCGGCGTTTACGGGCCTGATCCTGGTGAATACCTTTTACTGGTGTACGAATCAGGGAATTGTGCAGCGAACGCTGGCCTCTAAAAGTCTCGCTGAGGGACAAAAAGGGGCCTTGTTAACCGCCGTGTTAAAAATGCTCGACCCGCTAATTCTGGTGCTTCCTGGCCTGATTGCGTTCCACCTGTACAGCGATCTGCCGAGTGCGGACATGGCCTATCCTGCTCTGGTCAACAAAGTCCTGCCGACACCGTTGGTGGGTTTTTTTGGTGCCGTTTTATTTGGTGCAGTTATCAGTACGTTCAACGGGTTCCTGAATAGTGCCAGTACGCTCTTTAGTATGGGAATTTATCGTCGCATCCTGAAGCCTGATGCGACGCCGGACGGACTGGTGCAGGTAGGACGCCGGTTTGGCCTGTTTATCGCAGTGGTATCTGTAATAGTTGCGCCGTGGATTGCCAATGCGCCGGAGGGGCTTTATTCATGGATGAAACAGCTAAACGGCATCTATAACGTTCCACTGGTGACTATCATCATTATGGGTTTTTTCTTCCCGCGCATTCCAGCCCTCGCCGCGAAAGTGGCGCTGTTTATCGGCATTTGCAGCTACATCGTAATTAATTATCTGGTGAAATTCGATTTTCACTTTCTCTATGTTCTGGCCTGCACGTTCTGCATCAACGTGGCGGTAATGTTGATTATCGGCTGGCTCAAACCGCGCGACACGCCGTTTACCTTCCATGACGCGTTTGCCGTGGACATGTCACCCTGGCGTAACGCGAAAATTGCCTCGGTGGGTATTCTCTTCGCCATGATTGGCGTCTACGCCGGGCTGGCCCAATTTGGGGGGTATTCCACTCAATGGCTTGCCATCGTCAGCTACTCCATCACCGCAGGGGTCGTGATTTATCTCATTATCGATGCCATCCGTCAGCGCCGTAACCCTTCGCTTGTTTATGTTTCCGACGTTAAGGAAAAGCCATGAAACGCCCGAATTTTCTGTTCATCATGACCGACACTCAGGCCACGAATATGGTGGGCTGTTATAGTGGTAAACCCCTGAACACCCACCATATTGATCAGCTTGCGGAAGAGGGGATTCGCTTCAATGCTGCTTATACCTGCTCCCCTGTTTGCACCCCCGCGCGTGCGGGGCTGTTCACCGGGATCTACGCTAATCAGTCCGGACCGTGGACCAACAATGTTGCACCAGGCAAGAACATCTCAACGATGGGGCGCTACTTCAAGGATGCGGGCTATCAAACCTGCTACATCGGCAAATGGCATCTTGATGGTCATGACTATTTTGGCACCGGCGTTTGTCCTCCCGAATGGAATGACGAGTTTTGGTTTGACGGCGCTAACTATCTGGCAGAACTTACCGAAGAGCAGATTAATCTGTGGCGCAACGGCCTTAATAGCGTAGAGGAATTGCAGGCTAATAATATCGATGAGACCTTTACCTGGGCGTACCGCATCAGCAATCGCGCGATCGATTTTTTACAGCGCCCTCACCCGGAGGACGAACCCTTTTTGATGGTGGTCTCTTACGACGAACCTCATCATCCCTTCACATGCCCGGTTCAGTATCTCGAGAAATATCAGGACTTTTACTACGATTTAGGGGAAAAGGCTCAGGATACGCTGGTGGATAAGCCCGTACATCATCGCCTCTGGTCGCAGGCCATGCCGTCACCAGTTGAAGATGGCAGCCGGTATTACCATCACCCGCTTTATTTCGCCTGTAATGACTTTGTGGACGATCAGATTGGTCGTGTGGTTAACGCACTCACCCCCGAACAATGCGAGAACACATGGGTCATATATACCTCTGACCATGGCGAGATGATGGGAGCACATCGGCTTATCAGCAAAGGTGCGGCTATGTACGACGATATTACCCGCATCCCGTTGATTATACGCCCCCCACAGGGCGCACCGAAGCAAGTCGACACGCCGGTCAGCCATATCGATTTACTGCCGACCATGATGGCGCTGGCGGGGATACCTAAACCTGACATCCTGCCGGGTGACAATATTCTGGCGACAGAGCCAGAGCGCGGAGTGATGGTGGAATTTAACCGCTACGAGATAGAACATGACAGCTTTGGCGGATTTATTCCGGTACGCTGTTGGGTAACGGATGCATTCAAGTTGGTGCTGAACTTGTTCACAACTGATGAACTCTACGACCGCCGCAACGATCCAAACGAGATGCATAATCTGATTGACTCGCCGCGCTATGCTGAGCAGCGCAATCAGCTGCATGATGCGCTGCTGGATTATATGGATAAAATCCGCGACCCGTTCCGTACCTATCAATGGGCGTGTCGACCGTGGAGAGCGGACGCTATCCCTCGTTGGATGGGGGCTTTCCGTCCGCGGCCGGGAGATGGCTATTCTCCGGTGGTGCGTGATTACGACACCGGACTGCCCACGCAGGGGGTAAAAGTGGAAGAGAAAAAGCAGAAGTTTTAAGGAGACAAGATGAAAATTTCCCGCGTCGGTGAAGCGCCGGATTACCGCTTCTCGCTGGCCAATGAACGCACATATCTGGCGTGGATCCGCACCGCGCTAGGTTTTCTGGCCGCAGGCGTGGGTCTTGATCAGCTTGCACCCGATTTCGCTACGCCACTGATCCGTGAATTGCTGGCATTACTGCTGTGCCTTTTCGCAGGGGTGCTGGCGGTTTACGGCTACCTGCGCTGGCTGCGAAACGAAAAAGCGATGCGACTTAAAGAGGATTTACCCTACACCCGCGGCCTGCTTGTGATTAGCACTATACTACTGGTGGTAGCCGTAGTGGTGATGGGGTTGGTGCTCTATGTCGGGTAGCCGCAAAGCCCGCCGTGAGGCCGACCCAGGTCTACAGCCGGAGCGAACGTCGCTGGCCTGGCTGCGCACGTTACTGGGCTACGGTGCGCTTATCGCGCTGGCGATTAAACACAACTGGCACCACACGGGGCTTCCATTCTGGATTTCACTTGTGGTACTTGCGCTGGTGGCGGTTATCCTCTGGCGCTACACGCGCAGTCGTAATCTGATGGACGTTGAGCATGGTGATTTCGCACAACCTAAAGCCGTACGTGACAAATTTTTGATCGCTGTCGCTGTTCTCTCCCTCTCTATATTGTTTGCTATTACGCACTTACATCAGATTATCTCTTTTATAGAGGAAAAATAATGACAGGATGTCATGTGATGGCCAAACCGGCCAGCTCTCGCTGTAACCTGAACTGCCGTTACTGTTTTTATATCGATAAACCCGAACAACCCCAAATGAGCGAGGCCACTCTGGAGGCGTTTATTTGCCAACAGATTGCTGCCCAGCCGGATGATGACGTTCACTTTGCCTGGCAGGGAGGTGAACCCACGCTGTGCGGCATCAATTTTTTTCGTAACGTGGTGGCGTTGCAGCAACGCCACGGGAAAGGAAAGCGCATCATGAACGCTTTTCAGACTAACGGCGTACTGCTCAACGATGAATGGTGCCGTTTTTTTCGCGAAAACGACTGGCTGGTAGGTATCTCTGTCGATGGTCCTGCCGAATTGCACGATGCCTATCGCGTTAACCGTCGCGGCAATTCGACTCACCAAAAAGTTCTCGCAGCCATTGAAAAGCTATGTATTCATCAGGTTTCTTTCAATCTTCTGACGGTGGTCAATCAACAAAACAGCCAACAGCCGGAGCGGGTGTACCGTTTTCTTCGCGCGCTCGGCACCCCATTTTTGCAGTTTATTCCGTTGGTAGAGCAGGGTAATCCGTCATCATTGAGTGACAGGGAGTGGGGGACATTCCTGAAGGCAATCTTCGACCTCTGGGTAAGAGAAGATGTGGGGCGCGTTTTTGTGCAGCTCTTTGACTCAATGCTGGGCGTCTGGAGTGGCTATCCCGCACAGATGTGCTCACTGGCCGAACGCTGCGGGCATGCCTTTGCACTAGAGGCCAATGGCGATCTCTATCAATGTGACCACTATGTTTATCCTGAATACTGTCTGGGAAATATTCATCAAATGCCGATATCTGTTCTTAACCAAACCGCCGCGGCGCGTGCATTTGGCGAAATTAAGCACGATTCGCTCACGGATGTGTGTAGGCAGTGTTCTGTTCTTCCCCTGTGCAATGGCGACTGCCCCCGCCATCGCCTGAACGGTAAAAGCGTGCTGTGCGAGGGCTACCGTGATTTCTTTTTTCACAGCGCGCCGTACATGCGGGCCATGCGCGACCTCATCAGGCATCAACGTTCGCCCGCTGAACTGATGAAACAGCTGCGGCAGAGCGGCTGACGATCAGGCGTTTCCCTTCGCCAGGTACTTCGCCATCTCATCCTCCGGCACCATGCCGCCGCCGGTCGCCCACACCAGGTGGGTAACGTTCTCATCGGCATCGACGCGCAGCGGCCCGGCCATCCCCGCCAGCGCCGACGGCTCCAGGCGAATCCCTTCCTCCTGCGCCAGCCAGCCGAGCATGTCGTACATGCTCTGGTCGGAAAGGGTGTAGAACCCGTCAAGCAGGCGTTCCATCGCGCGGCCCACGAAGCCGGAGGCACGTCCTACCGCCAGACCGTCCGCCGCCGTCACGTTATCAATGCCCAGATCCTGCACCGCAATCTCATCGTGCAGCCCGGTGTAAACGCCCAGCAGCATGCACGGTGAGTGCGTTGGCTCCGCGAAGAAGCAGTGGACGTTATCGCCAAAGGCCAGCTTCAGGCCAAACGCCACGCCGCCGGGGCCACCGCCGACGCCGCACGGCAGGTAGACGTACAGGGGATGATCGGCATCCACCACGCGGCCCTGCTCGGCAAACTGCGCCTTCAGGCGCTCGCCAGCAACCGCATAGCCCAGGAACAGCGTACGGGAGTTTTCATCGTCAATGAAGAAGCAGTTCGGATCGCTTTCCGCCGCTTTGCGTCCCTGCTCCACCGCCACGCCGTAATCCTGCTCATATTCCACGACGATCACGCCGTGGCTGCGCAGTTTGGCTTTCTTCCACTCGCGGGCGTCGGCGGACATATGCACCGTCACCTTAAAGCCAATGCGGGCGCTCATAATGCCGATGGACATCCCCAGGTTGCCGGTTGAGCCCACCGCGATGCTGTACTGGCTGAAGAAGTTCTTAAAGCGCGGCTCCAGCAGAACGCTGTAGTCGTCTTCAAGGCTCAGCAACCCGGCGTCCAGCGCCAGTTTCTCCGCATGAGTCAGCACCTCATAGATGCCGCCGCGCGCTTTGATCGAGCCGGAGATCGGCAGATGGCTGTCTTTTTTCAGCAGCAGCGTGCCGGGAACGGATTTGCCAGACTCTTTCTCCAGCCGCGCCTGCATTGCCGGAATGGCGACCAGCTCGGATTCGATAATCCCGCCCGTTGCCGCCGTTTCCGGGAACGCTTTCGCCAGATACGGCGCGAAGCGGTTGAGACGCGCGTGGGCGTCGTCCACGTCGGCTTTGGTCAGCCCGACATAAGGCAACCCTTCTGCAAGCGTCGTGGTGCGCGGGTTAAGCCAGGTGGTTTCTTTCAGGGCAATCAGATCCTCAACCAGAGGAAACTGTGCGGTTAAAGTAGTGATAGTTGCGTTTTCCATAATACGTCTCTTCGCGCTCAGATAATGAAGGAAAGCAGGAATGTGCCGCCAAGTGCAAGCACCGAGGCGATAAACGTCGCCGTCGTATAGTATTTGAAGGTCTCGTTCAGGGTCGCGCCGCAATACTGCTTCACCAGCCAGAAGAGAGAATCGGTCACGATCGTGCAGCCAATAGCGCCGGACCCGATGGCAATGGTGATGATCTCCGGGCTTACGTTCGGGTAGAGCGGCAGCATCGGCGCCACTATCGCCGTGGCACCCATCATCGCTACCGTTGCCGAACCCACGGCGGCGTGCAGCACCAGTGCCACCAGCCAGGCGAGAAGGATAGGGTGCATATGCAGGTTCGAGAGAATATGCGCCAGCGTCTCCGCCAGACCGCTGGTTTTAAGGATGGCGTTGAACGCGCCGCCCGCACCGATAATCAGCAAAATGTTGGCGATAGAGCCAAAGCCGTGCTCCGTATGGGTCAGCATTGCGCCCATGCCCATGTGCTGGCGGATCCCCAGCAGGTAGTAGGCGACAAACACGGCGATAAACATCGCGGTGATAGGGTTGCCGATAAACTCCAGCAGGGTATAAAGCGTGCCTTCTTTTGCCATGTTCAGCTCGGCAATGGTTTTCACCAGCATCAGGGCAATCGGCAGCAGCACGGTGAACAGCGTGGCGCCCAGCGACGGCAGCGTGTGTTCTTCCCGTACCTTCAGGTCTGAAAATTCCGCTGGAACCGGCTTATAGGGCAGACGATCGCCGAGCAGCTTCAGGAACAGCGGGCCGCCAACCAGAGACGCCATCAGGCCCACCATCAGACCGTAGACAATCACCGTCCCGACGTCCGCCCCTAATTTATTGGTGACAAACAGCGCGGCCGGATGCGGAGGCACCACGCAGTGCACTGCCATTAGTGCGGTACAGAGCGGAATGGCCAGCTTGAGCAGCGACGTGTTGGTCTTTTTGGCGATGGAAAACGCCAGCGGGATCAGCAGTACCACGCCCACTTCCACAAACAGCGTAATGCCGCAGATCAGGCCGACCAGGACCATAATCACGTCCGCCGACAGCCAGCGGCAGCGCTGCAACGTAATCCCGATGCGCTCTGCCGCGCCGGAGACTTCCATCATTTTGCCGAGAATAGTGCCAAGACCGATAACCGCCGCCAGGAAGCCCAGCGTACCGCCAATCCCGCTCTCAATGGCGTTCACCATATCCAGCGGGCTCATCCCCATCATCGCGCCGACGAAAAAGCTTGCCAGCAGCAGCGCGAGGAACGGGTGAAACTTCAGTTTTACGATGGTTAAAACAATCAATACGATGCTGACAAGCAGCGTTGCCACAACCCAGACCTGAGATCCCATATCTCACCTCACCCTTATGTCATCTGGGGGTATTGGACGAAAAAACGGCGTGGGCTGACAAACGATATAAATTGGCGTTCAGATGAGCCAGATTGGATCAACTGAGTGACTGGACTCTAAAAAGCGCACTTAACTCGTATTAGGTTCACATAAATTCATTCTTGAGCGGTATGCTGAACGCAGAAATTACGTGTGGGAATTGTGATGACCGATGCGAATGAAGGCAGAAACCGGCTGTTAAACGGCTGGCAACTGTCGAAAATGTACACCTTTGAAGTGGCCGCCCGGCATGAGTCCTTCGCGCTGGCGGCGGCGGAGCTGTCGCTCAGCCCCAGCGCGGTGAGCCACCGCATAAACCTGCTGGAAGAGGAGCTGGGCATTCAGCTGTTTGTCCGCTCACACCGTAAAGTGGAGCTGACGCAGGAAGGCAAGCGCGTTTACTGGACGCTGAAATCGTCCCTCGACACCCTGAATCAGGAGATCCTGGATATTAAAAACCAGGCGCTGTCAGGTACGCTAACGGTGTACTCCCGGCCGTCGATCGCCCAGTGCTGGCTGGTGCCGATGCTGGGGGATTTTACCCGCCGCTACCCGTCGATTTCACTTACTATTCTGACTGGTAATGATTACGTCAACATGCAGCGAACCGGCATCGATCTGGCGCTCTATTTCGACGATACGCCGCCAAACCACCTTTCTCATCACTTTTTGATGGATGAAGAGATTTTGCCCGTCTGCTCGCCGGCGTATGCCCGGGAGCATGAACTGCTGAAAAACCCCCATAACCTCAGCCACTGCACGTTACTGCACGACCGTCAGGCCTGGAGCAATGATTCCGGTACGGATGAGTGGCTGAGCTGGGCGCAGCATTACGCGGCGAATATGCCGTTGTCATCGGGTATTGGCTTCGATCGCTCTGATTTAGCCATTATCGCGGCCATGAATAATGTGGGGGTGGCGATGGGGAGAAAGCGGCTGGTGCAAAAACGTCTCGAACGAGGGGAGTTGATCGCACCCTTTGATGGGAAAACTCTCAAGTGCCATCAGCATTATTACGTCTCAACGCTTCCCGGCCGTCAGTGGCCGAAAATTGACGCCTTTATCGGCTGGCTAAGAGAGCTGGCGGGTTGAAGAATTATTACGCTTTCGCTCTACACCAAATGTGAAAAAGCGTGCTAAATACAGGTAATGCTTTTGATTTATCCAGGGTAAACCGTGTTAAAGCCTTTTATTGCCACTGCGATCTTACTCTCTTCCGGCTGGGCGATTGCCGCTGAGCCGCCGCTGACGGCTGCCCGTTACGCGCAGATGCTGGGCGTCGGAATGGATGTCGACTGGGCACGCACCGAGCGCGGTATCCGCGAGTTCGACCCGCTGGTGGTCCGTGATTTTCAGGCGAAAGGCATACACCATGTCCGTATTCGGGTGGCGGGCGAACCGACGGAAGCGCGGCTGATTCACCTGCGTAAGCTGGTGGAGGCCTGCGAGCAATACGGCGTCATCCCCATCATCGCTTATCAGGCCGATGAATATAAAAACGACCCGAAAGCGGATACCGAAAAAGAGGTGATTAACTGGTGGATTGCCGTGGCGCACTATTTTGGTCAGCGCTCGCCGTTGCTGGGCTTTGACCTGATCTACGAACCGGCGGACAAGCTCAACCACAACGTTGCTTCGCTCAACCGGGTGTATGAGAAAGCGATCAAAGACATTCACGCCATTGATGCCAGCCGCATGATTTTTATCGCCCCTCGTCTGCGCGCCGCGCCGGAGGATTTATCCAGCCTGAAGCTGCCCGCGCACAGCCAGAATTACCTGCTGGCGGAGTGGCATATTTTCCCCTGGGGCCCGCTGAAAACGAACGGTAAATACCCGTGGACGTCCGGAACTGCGGCTGAGAAAGCGGCTATCCGTAACCGAATCAACGCCGCGCTGCACTGGCAACAAAAAACCGGGCATGTGAGCTGGGTTGGCGGCTGGGGGGTGGGCGAATCGAAAAGCCTGACGCCAACCGCCTCGCAGATGGCGTTTGCCACGTTTATGGCGTGCGAGCTGCAACAGGCCAACATCCCGTATGCAATAAACGCCGATGTTCAGTTTTATGACGGGGAAGAGGGGGCGTGGCGGCCTGCCCCGGAGCGGCTATTGCAGGCGATGATTGCGCCCGTCTGTGAAAAGCCCGGCGAGAAGCCGGGCCATCATGCGGTTAAACCGGCTGTTCGTGATGCGAAACACGCGACGCCAGCGGCAGCCAGCACAGCAAAATCAGCAGCCCCATCAGGGTCATCAGTAAGCCTAAACTCGCCTGCCCGGTCTGCGGCATCATAGCCGAAAGCCAGGCCAGCGCGCCGGAACCGATGTTCTGCAAACCGCCCACCAGCGCGCCTGCCGTGCCTGCGAGGAACGGGAACGGCTCCATCGCGCCGCTGGTGGCGAGGGGAAACAGCATGCCCGCGCCGAAGAAGAACAGCGCCGCCGGGATGAGCAACGTCCAGACCGACATCACGTCAAACAGCCCCGGGATCCACATCATCAGCCCGGCCAGCAGACAGCTGATCACCGACTGCCACATCAGCGTGGAGAAACGCTTGTTCGGACGTCCGGCGAACCATGCGCCGAAGAACGCCGCCGGGATCGGCAGAATAAACAGAATACTCACCACCATGCTGCTCAGGCCAAGGCCTGCGCCCAGCAGCACGCCGGAACAGGCTTCAAACACCGCAATGCCCGCCAGGCCGCCGATTAGCATCAACAGATAACAGGTAAAGGACCCATTACCGAACAGCGTTTTGTAGCTGGCGATGAGCTTCGTGCGCGGCGCGTCTTTTGGGCGGGTTTCCGGCATCCAGCGCGCCATGCTGAAGGTGACAATAATGCACAGCACCAGCAGGAAGGCGTAACAGGCGCGCCAGGACCAGACGGTGTCCAGCAGACCCCCAATCAGCGGGGCCAGCAGCGGGCTGACCAGAATACCCATATTTAACAGACTGTTGGCGTGACGAAGCTGTGTGCCCTGGTACATATCACGCGGCAGGGTACGCGCCATAACCCCGCCAACGCCGGTGCCCACGCCCTGAAGGGCGCTGGCGGCAATCAGGACGGTCAGGCTGTGAGTGGTAATGGCAATCACCGTCGCTACCATGAAAATGCTCATGCCCACCAGAATAACCGGACGACGCCCGACGCGATCGGACAGGGGACCATAAACCAGCTGTGAAACGCCATAGGTCAGCAGATAGGCTGCCATCACGCTCTGGACTGCACCTTCGCGGACGCTCAGATCTTTTGCCATATCGGCAATCGCCGGAATGTAGATGGTTTGTGCCATCTGCCCGACGGCCACCAGTAACACCAGCATCAACAATAAGTTCACGTTCCGTTGCTTTTTCATGTCGCTGAATACTTTTGCCAAAAGAGATAAATAAAGAATAAGTGACTACGCATTCCCATAAATGCGCGAGGAATCTACCACAGAGAGATGACAATTTAAGCATTACTGTGATGAATGACAGAAGGCGTGAAGGCAGGATTTGTAAACAAGATCGGCAACTAATGTTGCCAGCGAATTACGCCAGGCGCAGCAGGACCGCACCGGCAGCAATACCCAGTGCCGCCGCGATGCGCAGGCCGGCAACCTTCTCTTTTAAAAGCACAAATGCGATTAATGCGCCGAAGAGAATAGAGGTTTCACGCAGTGCCGCGACCACAGCCAGCGGTGCCTGGGTCATCGCCCAGAGTGCCAGACCGTAAGATCCCATCGTCCCGACACCGCCGAGCAGCCCTTTTTTCCAGTGCAGGCGCAGGTAGCTGGACGCTTCGCGACGCCGCGCCACCATTGCCCAGCTCAGCAGGCAGAAACCGTTCATGAAGAAGGTCCAGAGCGTATAGCCCAGCGCAGTGTCCGAGAGTCGCACACCGGTGCCGTCCACCAGGGTATACCCGGCGATAAAACAGGCGTTCAGCAGCGCCAGCCAGATTCCCTTGCGTGACTGCATGCGGCCGTTCATCGCCATGGCCAGAATCGACAGACAAATGACCCCAATGCCGGACCAGGCAAGCCAGGAGAGATGATCCCCGAGCACCAATACGCTGATCAGCGCCACCAGCAGAGGGGCCGTCCCGCGCATAAGGGGGTAGGTCTGGCTCATGTCGGAGACCTGATAGGTCTTCGCTACCAGCACGGTGTACACCACCTGTAACGCACAGGAGACGAACAAATATGGCCAGCTTGCGGCAGTTGGCTGAGGAGAGAAGGGCAGTAAAATCAGGGCAATAAGCGCGGCTGAACCGCTGACTCCGATCGCCGAGTAGAGTTTATCCGTTCCGGCTTTAACGATGGCGTTCCAGCTGGCATGCAGCAGTGCGGCGAACAGTAAAATGCAGAAAACGGTGATGGTCATGGCGTATCGGTTGGTGAAATGTCATCCAACTGTAACATTCACCCGTCGATGCTGCCAGCCGCTTACACTGCGCAAAAAAGGCGGTGCGTCACCCGGGGTTCGTCTGACACCAGCCTGAAGCCCGCCCGATGGTAAAATCCGTACGCGGTTTCCGGCGCATGGGTATTAAGAAAATCAAACCAGATGCTGGCATCCGCCATCACCACGGTCAAAAGCTGTTTGCCTATGCCCTGCCCACGGCACTTTTCGCTGACGTAGAGATGACGAATACGTCCGGCGCGCGGCTGCTGGCTGAACGGATCGCGATTAAGGCCGCACACGCCCACCAGCCTGCCGTTAAGAAACGCCCCCAGCAGTTTTTCACCCGGCGCGTTAAAGCGGTTTTCACCCCGCTGCCAGTTCTCTTCCAGCCTGCGCAGCATATTGAAATTCAACGCGATACTCTCCGCCTTCAGGGCGATATACCCGGGTTCATCGGGCGTGACGGGCTCAATTAACAGACGCGACATAGCATTCCCTCGTTATTAAAGAGGGGCGGTTGCCCGCCCCTCTCAGGTGCGACTTGAACCTGAATCACCGAACGTATTTCAGGACAGCATCAAGCAGTTGCAATACAGCAACAATGAGTTTGAGGACAAGTATGACCATATCCACGACGCTCATACGCGTCTCCTTTTGGTTAAAAGGAGCACGATGCTGGCGTACCTTTCCGCCGCCTGTGGCCAGCACCTGGATTGACGTAACACAGTGTGCTCACTTCAGGGGTTAAGGCACTGACGGCACCACCCGTTTCAGCCAGGACTTCGTTGCGCCGGTAAACTGCGGCCCCCTCGCTCACTGCGAACACCCTCAGTATAGATAAATACTGTATGCATGAACAGTATTTTATGGACAAAATTTGGAAGGCGATCCATACTCAAAAACGTCAAAATCCGTGCCGGAATTGCGCGTTCGTCTTCGATCGCGTATACTTTTCGCGTTGACGTAACACAGTGTGTTCTGCGGCAACCAACCGCAAAACCCTGATAAAAACCTCGCTTAGGCGGGGTTTTTTGTTTTCAGGGCAGCCCAGAAAAGGTGCTTGTTGACTTATTGGCAATGGGTGCGGCTGGCATGCAGTATGATTCAATGATTAATTTAATAAGTTCTAATAAGCAGTGGTTCTGGTTCTAGGCCACTTATACAAGTTTACGTCTCTCAATACATAAACTCATTCCAGACATCAATACTCTTCTGAAAGTGAAAAAATGGTATCGACTATAATTGCAGTAAATAATAATGAACTAATTTATATTTTTCTTAAATATTTGCGGGGTTAACCCTCCTTAATTTGAATTATTCGATTTTTCATTGTACTATCTATAACCACACGTATAGTATGGATACATTATGCAGGCATCTGATTATTTAAAGATGAAGTTCCAAAGCGACAGGCAGTTGGCTATTTATGGGCAGCAGGGCGTTGCAGGGACGTGGAAAGCATTACAGGGGATCGGCTCTGATATTTACTCAGGAATTGAGCGTGTAAGTTGGTACTCATCATGCTTAATCCCCAGCTATCACGATGTGTGTGACGAGCTTCTCTCAGAAGAAAAGAGAATGTACCTCTCAATTCTCTCGCTTTACCGTTATCGCGATGTAATAGCCCACATGCTATATCTTTATTTTGAAAGTGTTATTTCCGATTCTGAAAATGGAAATGAACACAATCGCGTTCGTAAGACGGATTCAAAAGTAACCGGGCTTGTTAATAACATACCGACCAGCAAGGCCGCGCGTTTAGCGATAGCATGGGGTCTGGCCAAATCCCTTTCCGAATCTGGCCTGCTGTCTGAAATCGTCGTCGAACGGCTTGCACGCCGCGTACCTAACGTTGTCATGGCGCTTCAATTGATTGGAACGGAACAGAAGTGCGCTCTTGCTGCTCGTCGCCTGAAAACATTGGACCCTAAGTATTACGCCACCCTCTATGCCGCACAACTGGAGATGCTTTACTACTTTTTTGAGCCTTTCCTGTCTGAACTCATTAAGAAGGTGCAGTTGGGATTCTATAAGGATTTCGATGCAATTTATAAAGACTTAAAGGGCAAGGAGCATGTTTAAAAGTCTGTTATCAATTCTATTTACGGATATTTTATTCCCTGTTTATATTTTTGCGTGCGCCTCTTTGTTCCTGTGGTTGGTACCTGACCACTGGGTCTTACTAACATTCATTGCTATCGTTGTGTTTATTATTGTTCACCCGATGATTTTTGGCCACTTTGATAAATACGATTAAATGTTATTAAAAGGATTTTTATGTCAAACCCAGCTTATTTGTTTTTAAAAGATGAAAATGGTTCTCCCATGGTTGGCCCTTGCCTTGTGTCAGGGCGTGAAGGTGCAATTGAACTTAAAACGTTCACTCATAATGTCAACGTCCCGGTCGACGGGAATACCGGGAAATTGACGGGTACGCGTATACACATGCCCATCATGTTTCAAAAAGAATTTGATCGTGTAACCCCGCTTCTCTTTCGCGCATTGAGTACGGGAAGAACGCTCAAGTCAGCCACTATTAAGATGTATCAGATTAATGAGGCGGGTTTTGAACAGGAGTATTTTAATATCTTCCTGGAGAATGTGAAAATAACCTCAATCACACCAGACCTGTATCCCGGCGCAAACACCGGAACCCACCTTGAAACGGTTCTCATACGCTACGAGAAAATCACCTGGAAGCATTGCGACGGCAATGTCATCTATAGTGACACCTGGAATGAGCGAGCAACGTACTGAAACGTGATCCCTGACGCATTTTTGCGCAGATGAAAATATTTCCATTGTCACATCCGAAAACCTGTGTTTGTATAAATTCAATCAATGATTCCAAACACAGGTCCCCAATGACTTCATCCATCTTCACTTCGACCCTACTAAAAACTGCGCAACCTGCCGCAGTGGTCGTCGTGCGTGTGGTGGTGGTCGTCGGCAATGCGCCGTAGGGACTGGATCAACACACGAATCCAAAACCCCGCCGGCGCAAACCGGGCGGGGTTTTTCGTTTAGGACCCTCCCCGGAAGGCTGGCTCAGAAGAAAAGGACTGGAGCATGGCAAGTTCGGGCACAACATCCACCAAGACGCGTTTTACAGGCGCGCAGCTGATTGTTCATTTACTGGAACGACAGAGCATCACCACCGTTGCGGGCATCCCGGGTGGGACCGTACTGCCGCTGTATGATGCGTTAAGCCAAAGCACACAGATCCGCCACGTGCTGGCGCGCCACGAGCAGGGCGCAGGCTTTATCGCCCAGGGCATGGCGCGTACCCAGGGTAAACCGGCGGTCTGTATGGCCTGTAGCGGGCCGGGCGCCACTAACCTGGTGACCGCCATCGCCGACGCGCGTCTCGACTCCATTCCGCTGATCTGCATTACCGGCCAGGTGCCGTCCTCGATGATCGGCACCGATGCGTTCCAGGAAGTCGACACCTACGGCATCTCTATCCCCATCACCAAACATAACTATTTAGTTCGCGATATCAGCGAGCTGCCTCAGGTTATCAGCGATGCGTTCCGCATTGCGCAGTCTGGCCGCCCGGGCCCGGTGTGGATAGACATTCCTAAGGATGTCCAGACCGCAGAAATTGAGATCGACGTTCTGCCGGAGCCGGGTGACCGTGCCCCCGCGCCAGAATTCAGCGCTGAGAGCGTGCGCGATGCGGCGGCGATGATCAACGCCGCCAAACGCCCGGTGCTCTATCTGGGCGGCGGGACGATCAACGCCGCGGATGAAATCCGCCAGTTCGCTGAAAAAGCTAATTTGCCCACCACCATGACCCTGATGGCGCTGGGTATGCTGCCAAAAGCGCACCCGCTCTCTCTCGGCATGCTGGGCATGCACGGCGCGCGCAGCACCAACTACATCCTGCAAGAGGCGGATTTGCTGATAGTTATGGGGGCGCGTTTTGATGACCGGGCGATTGGCAAAACCGAGCAGTTCTGCCCGAACGCCAAAATCATTCACGTGGATATCGACCGCGCCGAGCTGGGTAAAATCAAGCAGCCGCACGTGGCGATCCAGGGCGACGTGGCCGAGGTGCTGGCGCAGCTGATCCCGCAGACGGAGGCAACCGACCGCGCCGACTGGCGCCAGCTGGTAGCCGATCTGCAACGGGAGTTCCCGGGCGCTATCCCAACCGAGGGCGACCCGCTGAGCCACTATGGTCTTATCAACGCCGTCGCCGCCTGCGTGGATGACAGCGCGATTATCACCACCGACGTCGGCCAGCATCAGATGTGGACCGCTCAGGCGTATCCGCTGAACCGTCCGCGCCAGTGGCTGACCTCCGGCGGCCTTGGCACCATGGGCTTCGGCCTGCCAGCAGCGGTTGGCGCGGCGCTCGCCAACCCGGACCGCAAGGTGATCTGCTTCTCCGGTGACGGCAGCCTGATGATGAATATTCAGGAGATGGCGACGGCGGCCGAAAACCAGTTAGACGTTAAAATCATTCTGATGAACAACGAGGCGCTGGGTCTGGTGCACCAGCAGCAGAGCTTGTTCTACAAGCAGGGCGTGTTTGCGGCGACCTATCCGGGGATGATCAACTTTATGCAGATTGCCGCTGGTTTTGGCCTTCACACCTGCGATCTGAACGCCGAAGAAGATGCCCACGCGGCGTTGCAGGATGCGATTTCTCGCCCTGGCCCGGCGCTGATCCACGTGCGTATCGACCCTGAACAAAAAGTGTATCCGATGGTGCCGCCGGGTGCGGCAAATACTGAGATGGTGGGGGAATAAGCCATGCAGAAACAATGTGATAACGTCATTCTGGAACTCACCGTCCGCAACCACCCAGGCGTCATGACCCACGTCTGTGGGCTCTTTGCCCGTCGGGCGTTTAACGTGGAAGGCATTCTGTGCCTGCCGATTCAGGGCAGCGAGCACAGCCGCATCTGGCTACTGGTGAACGACGACCAGCGTCTGGAGCAGATGATGGCGCAGATCGACAAGCTGGAGGACGTCACCAAAGTGGCACGCAACCAGTCCGATCCCACCATGTTTAACAAAATTGCGGTGTTTTTTGAGTAAATCACTTAAGGTAAGAGGCTTTTGCCGGATGGCGCTGCGCTTATCCGGCCTGCAAGGACGTTACACGTAGGCCGGATAAGGCGTTTGCGCCGCCATCCGGCGCGTTCACGCATCAGGATCAAACCATGACCACCATCGCCCTTATCGACGACCACCTTATCGTTCGCTCCGGCTTTGCCCAGCTTTTAAACCTCGAACCGGATTTTCAGGTCGTGGCCGAGTTTGGCTCAGGACGCGAGGCGCTGGCGGGCCTGCCGGGACGCGGGGTGCAGGTCTGTATCTGCGATATCTCAATGCCGGACCTCTCCGGGCTGGAGCTGTTAAGCCAGCTGCCGAAAGGGATGGCGACGATTATGCTCTCGGTCCACGACAGCCCGGCGCTGGTCGAGCAGGCGCTCAACGCGGGGGCGCGCGGGTTTCTCTCTAAACGCTGTAGCCCGGACGAGCTGATTGCCGCCGTGCGTACCGTCTCCACCGGCGGCTGCTACCTGACGCCGGATATTGCCATCAAGCTGGCGGCGGGACGGCAGGATCCGCTCACCAGACGCGAGCGCCAGGTGGCAGAGAAACTTGCCCAGGGCATGTCGGTGAAAGAGATTGCCGTAGAGCTGGGGCTGTCGCCAAAGACCGTTCACGTTCATCGCGCCAACCTGATGGAAAAACTCAACGTCAGTAACGATGTCGAGCTGGCGCGCCGTATGTTTGACAGCTGGCAATGAACTCCCTGTTTTCGCGGCTGATCGCCGTTGTTGCCAGCTTTTTCATCTTCTCCGCCGCGTGGTTCTGTCTGTGGAGTATCAGCCTGCATCTTGTCGAGCGCCCGGAGCTGGCGGTGCTGCTGTTCCCCTTTGGCCTGCGGCTGGGGCTAATGCTGCAATGCCCGCGCGGCTACTGGCCGGTGCTGCTGGGCGCAGAGTGGCTGATGCTGATCTGGCTGGCGCAGGAAGTGGCGTTGGCGCATCTGCCTTTATTGATGACCGGAAGCCTGCTCACGCTTATCCCGGTCGCCCTGATTTCCCGCTACCGTCACCAGCGCGACTGGCGCACGCTGCTGCGTCAGGGTGCGGCGCTAATTGCCGCCGCGCTGTTGCAGTCCCTGCCGTGGGTGGGTGAAAAGGAGGGGCTCAACGCCCTGCTGCTGACCCTCACCGGCGGCCTGACGCTGGCCCCGACCTGCCTGGTTTTCTGGCATTACCTTACCAGCACCGTCTGGCAGCCGCTCGGCCCGGCGCTGGTCTCCCAGCCGGTGAACTGGCGCGCCCGGCACCTCATCTGGTATCTGCTGCTGTTTGTGGTGAGCCTGTGGTTGCAGCTTGGTCTGCCCGCTGAATTATCACGCTTCACGCCGTTTTGTCTGGCGCTGCCGATCATCGCCCTTGCCTGGCATTACGGTTGGCAGGGCGCATTGATCGCCACGCTGATGAACGCCATCGCGCTGATTGCCAGCCAGACCTGGCACGATCACCCGGTAGATCTGCTGCTCTCGCTGCTGGCTCAGAGCCTGACCGGGCTGCTGCTCGGCGCGGGCATACAGCGCCTGCGCGAGCTGAATCAGTCCCTGCAAGCCGAGCTGGCGCGCAACCGCCGTCTGGCGGAGCGTCTGCTGGAGACGGAAGAGAGCGTGCGGCAGGAGGTCGCCCGCGAGCTGCACGATGACATCGGCCAGACCATCACCGCCATCCGCACCCAGGCGGGCATTGTTCAGCGCCTGGCGGCAGAAAACGCGGGCGTGAAGCAGGGCGGGGCGCATATCGAACAGCTTTCGCTGGGTGTCTATGACTCCGTTCGTCGCCTGTTAGGGCGGCTGCGCCCGCGCCAGCTTGACGATCTCTCGCTCGAGCAGGCAATACGCTCTCTGATGCGCGAGATGGAGCTGGAGAGCCGCGGGATTGTCAGCCATCTCGACTGGCGCATTAACGAACCTGCGCTGAGCGAAGGCCAGCGCGTGACACTCTTCCGCGTCTGCCAGGAAGGGCTGAACAACATCGTCAAACACGCCAGCGCCAGCGCGGTAACGATCCAGGGCTGGCAGCAGGACGAGCGCCTGATGCTGGTGATTGAAGACGACGGCTGCGGCCTGCCGCCGGGCTCCGGCCAGCAGGGGTTTGGCCTGGCGGGCATGCGCGAGCGCGTAAAGGCGCTGGGCGGCACGCTGACGATCTCCTGCACCCACGGGACGCGCGTCAGCGTCAGTTTGCCGTTAAGGACGCACCATGTTTAAAACCCCCGCCAGCGCCGCCCCGCTAAGCAACAAAGCGGAAATCGATGCCCGCTACCGCTACTGGCGTCGCCATATCCTGATTACCATCTGGCTCGGCTATGCGCTGTTCTATTTCACCCGCAAAAGCTTCAACGCCGCCGCACCGGAAATCCTCGCCAGCGGCGTGATGACGCGCACCGATATCGGCCTGCTGGCGACGCTGTTTTACATCACCTACGGCCTGTCGAAGTTCTTCTCCGGCATCGTCAGCGACCGTTCCAACGCGCGCTATTTTATGGGCGTTGGGCTGATAGCCACCGGCGTGGTGAACATCCTGTTTGGCTTCTCCACCTCGCTGTGGGCCTTCGCCCTGCTGTGGGCGCTGAACGCCTTTTTCCAGGGCTGGGGCGCGCCGGTCTGCGCCCGCCTGCTCACCGCCTGGTACTCACGCAACGAGCGCGGCGGCTGGTGGGCGATATGGAATACCGCGCATAACGTCGGCGGGGCGCTGATCCCGATGGTGGTCGGCGCGGCGGCGCTGCACTACGGCTGGCGCGCGGGGATGATGATTGCCGGTGGCCTCGCGATTGTCGCCGGGCTGTTCCTCTGCTGGCGCCTGCGCGACAGGCCGCAAACCGTCGGCCTTCCACCGGTGGGCGACTGGCGGCACGACGAGATGGAGATCGCCCAGCAGCAGGAAGGCGCGGGGCTGTCCCGCCAGGAGATCCTCACCAAATACGTGCTGAAAAACCCCTACATCTGGCTGCTGTCGCTCTGCTACGTGCTGGTCTACGTGGTGCGCGCGGCCATCAACGACTGGGGCAACCTGTACATGTCCGAAACTCTCGGCGTGGACCTGGTGACCGCCAACTCGGCGGTGACCATGTTTGAACTGGGCGGGTTTATCGGCGCGCTGGTGGCGGGCTGGGGCTCGGACAAGCTGTTCAACGGCAACCGCGGTCCGATGAACCTGATTTTTGCTGCCGGGATCTTACTCTCCGTCGGGTCGCTGTGGCTGATGCCGTTCGCCAGCTACGTGATGCAGGCGGCGTGCTTCTTCACCATCGGCTTCTTCGTCTTTGGCCCGCAAATGCTGATCGGCATGGCGGCGGCGGAGTGTTCCCACAAAGAGGCGGCAGGCGCGGCGACGGGCTTTGTCGGGCTGTTTGCCTACCTCGGCGCATCGCTCTCCGGCTGGCCGCTGGCGCGGGTGATCGACATCTGGCACTGGAGCGGGTTCTTCGCGGTGATCGCCATCGCGGCGGGCATCTCCGCCCTGCTGTTGCTGCCGTTTTTGCACGCGCAGGCACCGCGCGAAGCGTGACGCGCCTCACCTTTTGCTGCCGAGACGCGCAAAACTAAGAAATTTTCCCGGTTTCACCTGGACGCTGTCTCAGGCATCTCTCCTGGCTGGTTTTTACAATGCTGCAAAAATCAGCTCAGGAGTAACTCAGTCATGCTGGCCTTCTTAAATCAGGTGCGCAAGCCGACCCTGGATCTGCCGCTCGACGTGCGGCGCAAGATGTGGTTCAAACCGTTCATGCAGTCCTATCTGGTGGTCTTCATCGGCTACCTGACCATGTACCTGATCCGCAAAAACTTTAACATCGCGCAGAACGACATGATCTCCACCTACGGGCTGAGCATGACGCAGCTGGGGATGATTGGCCTGGGCTTTTCCATCACCTACGGCGTGGGGAAAACGGTTGTGTCCTACTACGCGGACGGCAAAAATACCAAGCAGTTCCTGCCGTTTATGCTGATCCTCTCCGCCATCTGTATGCTCGGCTTCAGCGCCAGCATGGGCGCGGGCTCCGTCAGCCTGTTCCTGATGATCGCCTTCTACGCCCTGAGCGGTTTCTTCCAGAGCACCGGCGGGTCGTGCAGCTATTCCACCATCACCAAATGGACGCCGCGCCGCAAGCGGGGTTCCTACCTCGGCATGTGGAACATCTCACACAACCTCGGCGGAGCGGGCGCGGCCGGCGTGGCGCTGTTCGGCGCGAACTACCTGTTCGACGGCCACGTGATTGGCATGTTTATCTTCCCGTCGATTATCGCCCTGATTGTCGGCTTTATCGGCCTGCGCTACGGCAGCGATTCCCCGGAATCCTACGGCCTCGGCAAAGCTGAAGAGCTGTTCGGGGAGGAGATCAGCGAGGAGGACAAAGAGACCGAAGAAAACGAGATGTCCAAATGGCAGATCTTTGTTGAGTACGTGCTGAAAAACAAAGTGATCTGGCTGCTCTGCTTCTCGAACATCTTCCTGTACGTGGTGCGTATCGGTATCGACCAGTGGTCCACCGTGTATGCCTTCCAGGAGCTGAAGCTCTCGAAAGAGGTGGCGATTCAGGGCTTCACCCTGTTCGAAGTAGGCGCGCTGGTCGGTACCCTGCTGTGGGGCTGGCTCTCGGACCTCGCCAACGGCCGTCGCGCGCTGGTGGCCTGCGTCGCGCTGGCGCTGATTATCGCCACGCTCGGCGTTTACCAGCACGCCAGCAACCAGTACGTTTACCTGGCGTCGCTGTTTGCGCTCGGCTTCCTGGTGTTCGGTCCGCAACTGCTGATCGGCGTGGCGGCGGTTGGCTTTGTGCCGAAAAAAGCGATCGGCGCAGCCGATGGGATTAAGGGCACCTTCGCTTACCTGATCGGCGACAGCTTCGCCAAGCTCGGTCTGGGCATGATCGCCGACGGCACGCCAATTTTCGGCCTCACCGGCTGGGCGGGCACCTTTGCCGCGCTGGATGCGGCAGCGATTGGCTGTATCGTCCTGATGGCGATGGTTGCGGTGCTGGAAGAGCGTAAGATCCGCCGCGAGAATCGTGCGCAGAAATTAAAAGTAGCCTGAGTGTGCAGGTAACTTCTTTGCCCGGTGTGTGATGCCGGGCTTTTTTATTTTTCACGGCCTGCCTTTTACCTTTACCCCGCTTTACACACCCGCCCCTCTCCATGCTCTACAGTTTTTTTGCTGCCGCCTTTCGTGCAGCCTTAGCCCTTTTTGCTAACGGAGAGCTTGCATGTTGACCCGACGATTGTCCTGCCTGGCGCTGTTGATGGCGCTGGCCTCCCCCGCAATGGCCGCGGATGCCCCCACCTACGGCGAGAAGCTGGAAGGTTTTGACTACGGCTGGCCGGTAAAACACTTTACCTTTACCTCGCAGAACCAGCCTCTGGATATGGCTTACCTGGACGTGAAGCCGGAAAAACCCAACGGCCGCACCGTGGTGCTGATGCACGGCAAAAACTTCTGCGCTGGCACCTGGGACGGCACGATCCGCGCGCTTTCAGCCAGCGGGTATCGCGTGATCGCACCCGACCAGATCGGCTTCTGCAAATCCACCAAGCCGGAGCATTATCAGTACACCTTCCAGCAGCTGGCGGATAACACCCACGCGCTGCTGAAAACGCTGGGCGTCGATCGCGTCACGGTTATCGGCCATTCGACCGGCGGCATGCTGGCGACCCGCTACGCGCTGATGTGGCCGCAGCAGGTGGAGCAGCTGGTGATGGTGAACCCAATAGGGCTTGAAGACTGGAAAGCGCGCGGCGTGCCGCATATTACGGTCGACCAGTGGTACCAGCGCGAGCTGAAAGTCAGCGCCGACGGTGTTCGTCAGTACGAGAAAAACACCTACTACGCCGGGGAGTGGAAGCCGGAGTACGAGCGCTGGGTCACCATGCTTGCCGGGTTAAACAACGGGCCGGGCAAAGCGCGCGTGGCGTGGAACTCGGCGCTGCTCTACGACATGATTTATACCCAGCCGGTCGTCTATGAATTTAGCGAGCTGAAGATGCCGGTATTATTGATGATCGGCACGAAGGACAACACCGCCATCGGGAAGGATCTCGCCCCACCGGAGATCCGCAAGACGCTCGGCAATTACGCGGTGCTGGGCAAAGAGACGGCGAAGCGCATTCCGCACGCGACGCTGATTGAATTTAACGACATGGGCCACGCGCCGCAGATGCAGGATCCTGCCCGCTTCCACGAGGCGCTGCTGAAAGGGCTTCAGGCGCGCTGACTGGTCTCCAGCAACAGCCCGCGCAGCCACGCCTGCGCGGGGTTGCGGTGCGTTCTGCCGTGCCAGGCCATGCTTTTGGTAAAGCCGGGCACGGGAACCGGCGTCTCGCAGACGAACATCCCCGTCTGCTTTTCCGCTATGCGTGATGGCACAACGGCAATCATATCGCTGAGGGCCAGCACGTCCGGCAGGACTAAAAAGTTACTCACCGATAAGCCAACATGCCGCGTTCGGCCAGTCTTCTCCAGCGCGCCATCCGTTACGCCGCGAAAACCGTCGCCCTCGTAAGAGACCAGCACATGCTCCAGGGCGCAAAACCGGTCTAACGTCATGGGCTGTCCGGCATCCGGATGGTCAGCACGCATCATGCAAACGTACCGTTCATCATAAAGCGCCCGGCTGTGAAGCTCGTCAGGCGTGGTGTGCGGGGTGATCAGCGCCACGTCGACAGAGCCTTGTTCGAGCTGGCTGACCAGACGGTCAGATTCCACAGGCACCACGCGCACGCGAATACCCGGCGCCTGTACCTTAAGCGCAGCGATAAACGGCACGACGACCGCGCGCAGGGCGTAGTCGGTCGCGGCAAGCGTGAAGGTGAACGTTGCGGTGAGCGGATCAAAGGCGATCGGCTGAAGCAGCTCGTCGATATCTGCCAGAATGCGTTTGACGGGAGCCGCCATTGCTTCCGCCCGGGTGGTAGGCACGATGCCGTGCGGCGCGCGGATAAACAGCGGGTCTTCAAAGTAATCCCGCAGGCGGTTAAGCATGCCGCTTACCGCTGGCTGGGTCAGGGCAAGACGCGCCGCCGCGCGGGTGACGCTGCGTTCGTCCAGCAGGGCATCCAGCGTTTTCAGCAGGTTAAGATCCAGCGTGCGCAGATCCGCTTTCATGACGTTTTTCCACCTCTTTTCCGTTTACTATTATGGCGCTGCCCGCTGTTGACGCGCTGCGTTTCCCGCTATGATGGGCGGCTAGTCTAAGGAGAACGCATGGTCTGGATAATGCTGGCAACGCTTGCCGTGGTGTTTGTGGTTGGATTTCGTGTCCTGACCTCAGACTCCCGCCGCGCCATCAAACGTTTAAGCGAGCGGCTGGGGATCACCCCGATGCCGGTCGAGTCGATGATTGACCAGTTCGGTAAAACGCCGGGCAATGAGTTTATCCGCTATCTTGAACGCCCCGACGAGGCGCATCTGCAAAATGCCGCCCAGGTGCTGCTGATCTGGCAGGTCTGCATCGTCGACGCCAGCGAAGAGAATCTGCATACCTGGCACCGCATGCTGCGTAAAGCCCGTCTGGCCGCGCCGATCACCGACGCGCAAATCCGCCTCGCGCTCGGCTTTATGCGCGAGATAGAGCCTGACCCGCAGGAGCTTAACGCCTTCCAGCTGCGCTACAACCAGCTTTTCCTGCCGGAAGAGGGCGTGTTTTACCTGCACTGATATCACGAAACGTGATGAAGAGTATAAAGCATCGTCATTAGATTTATATCACCCGCAGGCGCACCATCACCTTATCAACTAACCGATGAGGTGAACCATGAAACAATCCGCCATTATCTGGCCGAACGACTACCTGCCCGGCACCACCGATAACTTTGCCTCCAACGAAATCATCGTCGCCGGGCTGAGCGCAAAAGAGATTTGGGCGCAGCTCAACGACACCACCCTGTGGCCGAACTACTACAGCAACGCCGAAGATATCCGTTTTCACGACGGCAGCGGCCCGGCGCTGAGCGCCAACGCCCGCTTCCGCTTCACCACCTTTGGCTTCCCGGTTGAGGCGCAGGTGACGGAGTATGTTCCGCCCGTGGAGGGCGAAGCCGCGCGTATCGCGTGGCACGGCTGGGTAGAAGGGGATGCAAATTCGCGTCTGGACGTGATCCACGCCTGGCTGTTTGAAGACCTGCCGGGAAACCGCGTGCGCATTCTGACTCAGGAGTCGCAGAAAGGCGTGCCGGCGCAGGAGTTAGCGCGCACGGTGCCGAACCCAATGATTAACGGGCATCAGGAGTGGATTGTCGGGTTGGCGAATGCCGCTCTTAAGGCTCGCGGGTAATTTTGCCCGGTGGCGCTTTGCTTACCGGGCCTACAAGCCCGTAGGCCGGCGCAAGCGCAGCGCCGCCCGGCATTAAAAAACGACAAAAGTTGTCGAAACGTTAAATTCGTCACACTTTTGATGATAAACTGCGCGACTTTTCCGCACGTTTTTATCTTCAGGTGATGCCATGACAGAACATACCCAGCCCACGACCACACCGCAGGCCAAAGAGGTTTCACGCCCCAACTGGTCGGCGGTTTTCTCCGTGGCGTTTTGCGTCGCCTGCCTGATCACCGTCGAGTTCCTGCCGGTGAGCCTGCTGACGCCGATGGCACAGGATCTGGGCATTTCCGAGGGCGTGGCGGGGCAGTCGGTGACCGTCACCGCGTTTGTGGCGATGTTCGCCAGCCTGTTTATCACCCAGGCGATTGGCACCATCGACCGCCGCAAGGTGGTCATTCTGTTCAGCGTGCTGCTGACGCTCTCCTGCCTGCTGGTCTCTTTCGCTGAAAGCTTCACCCTGCTGCTGCTCGGCCGTGCCTGCCTGGGGCTGGGATTAGGCGGCTTCTGGGCGATGTCGGCCTCGCTGACCATGCGCCTGGTGCCCGCGCGTACGGTGCCAAAAGCCTTGTCCGTCATCTTCGGCGCGGTCTCCATCGCGCTGGTGATTGCCGCGCCGCTGGGCAGTTTCCTCGGCGGGATTATCGGCTGGCGTAACGTGTTCAACGCGGCGGCGGTGATGGGCGTGCTGTGCATTATCTGGGTGTGGAAGGCGCTGCCGTCCCTTCCGGGGGAAGCGGCGCACCACAAACAGAACATGTTCGCGCTGCTGAAGCGCCCGGGCGTGCTGGCGGGGATGACCGCCATCTTCATGGCCTTTGCCGGGCAGTTTGCTTTCTTCACCTATATCCGCCCGGTGTATATGACCATGGCGGGCTTTGACGTGGACGGCCTGACGCTGGTGCTCCTGAGCTTCGGGATCGCCAGTTTTGTCGGCACCTCGCTGTCGTCCCAGTTCCTGAAGCGCTCCCTGAAGGTGGCGCTGGCGGGTGCCCCGCTGGTGCTGGCGATCAGCGCCGCGGTGCTGGTGTTGTGGGGCAGCGATAAGTGGGTGGCTTCGGCGATCGCGATTATCTGGGGCTTTGCCTTTGCGCTGGTGCCGGTGGGCTGGTCGACGTGGATCACCCGCTCGCTTGCCGATCAGGCGGAAAAAGCCGGGTCGATTCAGGTGGCGGTGATCCAGCTTGCGAATACCTGCGGCGCGGCGGTGGGCGGCGTAGCGCTCGACCACCTGGGGCTGACCTCCCCGCTGGTAATTTCCGGCACGCTGATGCTGCTGACCGCGCTGCTGGTGGCGGGGAAGGTTAAGGCGAAGTAGTGCTTTTCTCCCTCTCCCGTGGGAGAGGGTTGGGGTGAGGGCATCAGGCTACGCCGATGTCTGAACCCGTCTTCTCGAATCCATCGAAATCAACACCACCGACGACATAATCAGCAGCGTCCCCAGCCAGTCCGGCAGGGTGAATGCCACCCCCAGCAACACCACCGACAGCAGCGCGCTGCTCAGCGGCTCGGCGCAGCTCAGAATGCTCGCCTTCGGCCCGCCGATCATCTGTGCGCCTTTCAGATACAGGCTGAACGTCAGCGCGGTACCTATCACCACCAGGTAGAAAAACGCCAGCAGCAGGCCGCCGTCGATCACGAAGGTGGTGCCGCGTCCGGCGTAGAACGGCGTAAGCATTAGTCCCGCAATCAACATACTCCAGCCGACAATCGGCAGCGTGCCGTAGCGGGCGATAAGCGTCGACGGGTACGTCGTATAAAACGCCGCGGCAAACGCCGAGGCGATACCGAAGAACAGCGCGGCCGGCGAGATGGAGAGCGACGTCGGGTCGCCGTGGGTTACCAGCAGGAAGGTACCCACAAGCGACGTGAAAATCGCGGATAAGACAAATATGCCGGGACGCGTTTTCCGCGCCAGGGCGAACCATGCCACGATAATGGTCGGCGACAGAAACTGGAGCACGGTGGCCGTCGCGGCGTTGGATTTTTCAATTGTCAGCAGGAAGGTGAGCTGCACGGTAAGCGCGCCAGCCAGCGAGAAAAACAGCAGGCTGAGGGCGTCTTTGCGGTTTTTGATGACCGAGAAAATCTTGTCGCCGTGAACGAAGGAGAGCGTCAGCAGGATCACGCCGGTAAACAGCAGGCGAACCATGGTCAGGTAAGGCGAAGAAATGTGGCTTTTCTCCATGATGTACTGCGCGCAAACCCCCGAGCTGCCCCATAAAACGGCGGCGATCAGGACGTTTAGCATCCCTTTGCGTGTGGAACCCATGTTCTCCCCTGTTATGTTGGTTTTTTTGTAGCATAACATGGGATCTTGCCGGGTGGCGCTACGCTTACCCGGCCTACAAAACCTTGTAGGCCCGTGCAAGCGCAGCGCCGCCGGGCGAAACAAACGACGCTCTACTAGAACCACGCCTCCCACATCGCGCCGACGTTGAAGTCGTCCAGCGTCTCATCTTTGGTATTGTTCACGCGTGCGGTGCGCTCGTTATCCACCTTGCCGCCGGTCACGTAGAAGCGCAGCATCGGACGGAACTCCGGCCCCATGGCGATAGACATGTTCTGCGACAGGGTCAGCTTCCAGCCCTTGTTGTCGCCGCCGTTGTCGTAATCCACGTGCTGCCAGCCCGCTTCCAGCCAGGTGGAGTGAACGTCGTTCCACCAGTGCATCGGGCGCACGATGGCGTTGTAGTTCTTGCGGTTGTCGGTCTTATCGCGGCTGTTGTCGTAGTCATGGAAGGCGAGGAGGTACTCCACCTGCGTCGCCTGGGTGAATTTGTACAGCCCTTCGAAGCTGGCGTAGACCGTGGTCAGATCCTCGGTTTTGTTGAACACGCTGTTGTCCGAGTTATCGGAGTAGCGGGCAATTACCTTGTTCACGCCGCTGTCGTTGGTATGACTCAGCACCACGCCGCCCTGCCAGGCGTTCAGACGCTCGTCGCTCTCCACCGCTTTGGAGTCAAAGCCGTAGTTGGCGTACAGCTCCATGTCGATCGGGCCGAGCTTCATGCCGTGGATTTTTGAGGTCGCGGCGTAGTTGCCTTTGTCGCCCGTGCCGGAACCGCCGGTACAGGTGATGCGCGACGGGTTCGCTTCGTCCTCCATCACTTCCGGGCTACAGGATTCCACCGCCGCCACGGCGGCCACGTCGAACTGCACGCCGCCGATGTCGAAGTTCTTGACCCCGGCGCCCTGACCGTCGTGGTTCATCCAGAAGTAATCGTTGATGCCCTGCTGCGGACGCTGGTGGAAGTCGCGACCCGCCCAGAAGTAGGCGTTCGGGTTGGAGGCCATAATGTTGGTCACGCCGGCGTAGGCTTTCTTGAGGTTAACTTCGTCGCCCCAGTGGTCGATCATCACGTTGATGTCCCAGATGGCGCCGTTTTCGCCCTTGAAGGCTTTAGAGAGCTGGAACTCGCCGCCGTTGCCTTCGTTACCCAGACGACCAATGGCGGACGCGCCGTTGTAGGAGCCGTCCACCGCCACGTATTTCTGATCGGCGGCCTGGAAGTGCGCGCCGTAGCGGGCGTAGCCGGTAAATTTAACCCCGAACGGGATCGCCATATCCGGAGATTGCGCCGCGCTCTGCGGCTCGGTCACCACGTCCGCTTTTTTCGCGACCGCAGCATCCATTTTGGCCTGACGCTCGGCCAGGGCTTTATCCACCGCTTTCGCCACAATGGCGTCGATTTGCTCCTGAGTGAATTCCTGAGCGAGAACGGAAATTGGGCAAAGCGCGGCGATAACCGCCATGGTTAATGGAAGTTTTTTAATCGTATTCATGGTTATCTCAATATAGTTTAATTTTATTCAGACAATAACCATCCCGCTCCGATCTGACAGAGTATGTCGCTATCATCAGAACAAGTGGAATTCTATTTAAGGTAAAGAGGTATTACAGTAATTTATTTCGCCATAGACTATCTCTGATATAAATGAATAATTTCTTCGGATAATTCACGCGCTAATAAGGAATTCATTAAATGATCCTGCGCGTGCACCATGATTAACGTCATCGGCTGACGTCCTTCGCCCGCATCCTGCTCGATCAGTTTGGTCTGCATCTTGTGCGCTTGGCGCGAATAGCCGTCGGCTTCGCGCAGCAGGCTTTTGGCCTCGTCAATGTTGCCCTGACGCGCCGCGTGCAGTGCTTCAAAGCACAGGCTGCGGGACTGGCCGGCGTTGACGATAATTTCCATTACGGCTTCTTCTAGTGCGATCATCATCATTACTCTTTATCAAAGCTATTATTTAAGGCGGTGGCGGCAAACCACTCTCCGCTTTTCTTAATGGTGCGCTGCTGCGTCTTTAAATCGAGCTGGATAAATCCGTAGCGATTTTTATACGCGTTACACCACGACCAGTTATCAATAAACGTCCACATATGGTAACCAAGACAATTGCACCCTTCGCTAATACCCTTATGCAGCCAGGCTAAATGTTCGGAAATAAACTCGATGCGGTAGTGATCGTTAATCTGGCCATTTTCAATAAAGCGCTGCTCATTTTCGACGCCCATGCCGTTTTCAGAAATAAAGCAGCGTGGGTTGCCGTAATTGTCGCGCAGGTTAACCAGAATATCGTAAATACCCGGCGCGTAGATTTCCCAGCCGCGGTACGGGTTCATCTTACGGCCCGGCATCTCGTAATTATCAAAGAACCACTCCGGCATAAACGGCGCCTGCGGGTTCACCGCGCTGTCGCGACACTTCACGCGACGCGGCTGATAGTAGTTAACGCCGAGCAGGTCGATTTTCCCTTCCGCAATCAGGAAACCGTCTTCCGGCTTGCAGGCGGGCAGCTGATCGTAAGATTTCAGCAATGCCACCAGGTCCGCCGGATACTCCCCGCGCAGCACCGGGTCGAGGAAGCTGCGGTTAAACATCAGGTCCGCTATGTGCGCCGCCTTCACGTCTGCCGGATTCTGCGAACGCGGGTATGACGGCGTCAGGTTCAGCACGATGCCAATCTCCCCCGCGTAATGCCCGGCGCGGTAGGCCTGCACCGCCTTCGCATGGGCCAGCACGGTGTGATACGCCACGGTGGCTGCCCGACGAAAATCCACCACGTTCGGATAGTGGAAGTCGTACAGATAACCGCCTTCTACCGGCACGATCGGCTCGTTGAAGGTAAACCAGTGCAGCACGCGATCGCCAAACAGCTCGAAGCACATCTGCGCATAGCGGGCGTATGCGTCCACCACGTCGCGGTTTTCCCAGCCGCCAATCTCCTGCATCGCCATCGGCATGTCGAAATGGAACAGGGTGAAAAACGGCGTGATGCCCTGTTCATTCAGCTCATCAATGACCTGGTTGTAAAAATCGACCGCGTCCGGGTTCACTTCACCGATACCGTCAGGGATCAGGCGCGCCCAGCTAATCGAGGTACGAAAGCTGTTGTGGTTCAGCTGCTTTAACAGCTGAATGTCCGTTTTCCAGTGCTGATAAAACGTGGAGGTGTGCTGCGGCCCCACGCCGTTGTGAAAACGGTTCGGCTCGCGGGCAAACCAGTAATCCCACGTGGTTTCACCCTCTCGTGTCCCTTCCGTCTGGAGAGCGGAGCTTGCGCTGCCCCACCAGAAGTTATCGGGAAATGCGTATTTCATGACCCTTCCTCTTTGACTTAATTACTGACTGTTTCAGCGGTGCCGACGGTTGCCTGGGCTTTCTGCTCTTCATTTTTGATGAGCGTACGCTCATAGGCGCGCAGGAACGGCAGGTACATCAGGGCGGACATCACCATGCAGACCAGGCACATCACCACCGGGCTCAGCGCCCAGTTCGCCGCCCACGAGGCGCCAATCGGCGCGGGGGTGGTCCACGGGGTTAACGAAACCACCTGAGCCAGCCAGCCGAGTTTGGTTGCGCCGTACGCCAGGCAGGCGTTGACCAGCGGAACAAACACGAACGGGATAAACAGCATCGGGTTCATGATGATCGGTGCGCCGAACAAAATCGGTTCGTTGATGTTAAAGAAGCTTGGCACCACGCCCATTTTGCCGATGGTGCGCAGGTGGGTAACGCGGCTACGCAGCAGCAGGAACGCCAGCGGCAGGGTGGAGCCTACTCCGCCAATCAGCAGGTAGTGATCCCAGAAACCTTGCAGATAAACGTGCGGCAGCGCCGCGCCCGCCGCCAGCGCCGCCTGGTTTGCAGAGAGGTTCGCCATCCAGAACGGGTTCATGATGCCGGTGACAATCAGCGACCCGTGGATACCAGCGAACCAGAAGATCTGGCACAGCAGCACGGAGAGCAGAATGGCGGGCAGCGAGTCAGACGCCGACACCAGCGGCTCCAGCAGGTGCATAATCGCCTGCGGGATGATCATCCCGGTCTGCGCTTCAATGAACAGGTTCAGCGGGTGCAGCGTTCCGATCACCACCATCACCGGGATCAGGATCTCAAACGAACGCGCCACGCCGGTCGGCACTTCCTTCGGCAGGCGGATGGTGACGTTGTTCTGTTTCAGCCACGCATAGACGCGAGTGGAGTAGATCGCGGTGATAAGCGCAGTGAAGATCCCCTGACCGGAGAGATACTGGGTCGAAATTTTGCCATCGGCATAGGGCGCGGCGACCAGCAGGAAGGCCATAAAGGCCAGCAGGCCGGACATCACCGGATCGAGGTTAAACTGACGCCCCAGGCTCGCCCCAATCCCCACCGAGATGAAGAAGGTCATCACGCCCATGCTGAGGTTAAACGGCAGCATCAGCTGTTCGCGGTAGGTCTCGGAGAAATCCAGCCAGCCGCGGGCGAAGCTGTTGGTGGTATCCGCCGAAAACGGCGGGAAGATAAACACCAGCATAAACGAGCCGATGATCATAAACGGCAGCGCAGCGGTAAAGCCGTCGCGGATGGCAATCACATACTTTTGCTGACCGAGCTTCGCGGCCAGCGGCGTAATTGACTGCTCAATCACCGCGACCATGGATTGATATAACGAACTCATGTGAACACCTTTTAGTGTGCCGCTTCGATGAGCGACAGAGCATAGTCCAGTACTTTATCGCCACGCTGCATGCCGTAATCCATCATGTCGATGGGCTGCACCGGAATGCCTTGCGTCGCTGCCTTGTCTGAGAGCGTCTTTAACATGTATTTCACTTGCGGTCCGAGAAGCACCACCTGATAGTACGGAAACTGCGTATCAAATTCGGATACGCCATACGCATCTATCTTCACGGGCAAGCCCCGTTCTTTTGCAACATCGATCATTTTGCTGACCAGCAGGCTGGTGGACATCCCGGCAGAGCAGCACAGCATAATCTTGAACATCGACAACCATCCTCAAAATGTAAAAAGTTATTGCGAGGATGATTGGACATGATACGGAAACCGGTTTCCATTTATAAAAGACAGAAGTGTGATAACCATCAAGATCCAATACTTATGAGGCTAATTAACCGGATGTGGGTCACATAATTTGGCTGTTTTGGCATCAAATTGAGTGGAAACGGAAAATCGGTTTCCATGGAAAACGGAAACGGATATACTCCGTTCTGGCTATAATGTGAGCCGTAGCGGTGATGGAAATTACAGACGCCAGTTGCGTCTGACAGGGGAGAGAGATGTCTACAATCAACGATGTATCGCGTCTGGCCGGGGTGTCCAAAGCCACGGTATCACGGGTGTTGAGCGGGTCGCGTGGCGTTAAAGAAGCCAGCCGCCAGGCTGTTCTGAAAGCGGTGGATGAGCTGAACTATCGTCCCAACGTGATCGCCCAGTCGCTGCTCAGCCAGTCGACGGGCTGCATTGGGGTGATTTGCGCGCAGGAAAACATTAACCAGACCACCGGTTACCTGTACGCGCTGGAAAAACACCTCAGCCAGCATCAAAAACATCTGCTGCTGCGTTTCGCACACACAAAAACAGAAGTGATGAACGCCCTTGAAGAACTCTCCTGCGGCTTATGTGATGACATTCTGGTGATTGGCGCGCGTTTCCCGCTGGACGTGGACATGGACAACGTGATTCTGGTCGACTGTATGGAAGCCGATAACGCCAACAGCATTCAGTTCGATCACGCGTTCGCGGCTGAAACGGCCTGTAACTATCTCACCAGCCAGGGGCGTCGCCAGATAGCGCTGATCCACCCGCACGGCAGCGGTTTTGCCGATCAGGTGCTGCTGGGCTACAAACACGCGCTGGAGAAAAACTTCCTGCCCTTTAATCGCAACCTCGTGTTTATGGACGCGACTTCATCGTCCGTTGCGCTTCAGGAATTACTCAACAACGCGTCCACACTGAACTTCAACGCGCTGCTGGTGGCGGATGAGCAGGAAGCCCAGCGGGTGATCCCGCAGTTACAGGCGTTTAATAAATCGGTACCGGAAGACATCATGGTTTTCAGCCTCGGCGGTTCGCTGCATCTGCCGGGTATTCCGGTGATCCCGGCCATTGAGTATTCCATGGACGCCATGGCGGCGCGCATCGTGAGCTGGCTGACAGAGAAAACGCAGATGCTCGGGTCCTACGTTCTGCGCGGTGATTTGATTATTCCGGATGTGCGGAAGCGTTAAACGTGTGATGTAGGCCGGGTAAGCGCAGCGCCACCCGGCGCTCAACCCTCAGTAATCTTCCATACAATCCACCTGACTTACTGCATCCCAGTAGGCGTCCAGGTTGTCACGCTTCACGGCGGTGATGGCGTTTTTGATCAGCAGCTGATTGGCCTCAGACGACAAAATCATCGCCTGCCAGGCCTTATCGCTCTGCTTTTTCTGCGGGGTACAGGTTTTCTTAACATCTTTCAGGACCTGCTGTTTTATCTGGGCCTCTTTCTCCGGAGCGCTCTTCTCCTGCGCGTGAACAAACGCAGCGAAAATCAGGCAAACGAGCAGGCAAACCAGGTGTGCAGATTTCATCGAAACCTCCTTTGAAAGTCACATGCTTCCCCTGAAATATATCGTTACATTCATCAACGCGATTCAAGCCAAAAGTATGAATTTACGCATTCTGCGTGCGGGATCCGATCGCCAGTGCAATGCCATAGCTTACTAACACCGCGAGACTCATTTTCAGCATCGTTTCTCCGCCGATACCGGCGAGAGGCGCTGCGATCCCGCCGAATAAAAACATCAGCATGCCCAGAATGGCTGACGCTGTGCCGGACTCCTTCGCGTCGACTGCGCTCATCGCTTCTGAACCCGCAATGGTGCTGATCCCGCTGTTAAATGCGACGGTGAAAAAGAGTGCAATCAGTGCCGGAACGGAAAGCTGCATCCACGCAAAGAGCAACGTCAGCCCCGCGCAGGTTACGGCCAACACCAGACCTATTTGCATTAACCCTTCCGCCGGGTGTCGGCGTGCCAGACGGGAGAAAATCAGCGCTGAGACGATCAGGCCGATACCGTTCACACCGAACAGCAGGCTGAACTGCATGGCGCTCAGGCCATACTCGTTTTGCATCACAAAGGAGGATGCCCCGATATAGGCGAACAGCCCCGCCAGCATGAAGGCCTGGATCAGGCAGTAGCGCATAAAGCGACGATTTTTAAGTACCGTCCTGGCGGTTTGCGTCAGCGATCCCCCGCCCTGTTTCTCTGTGAGGGACTCGCGGATAAAAAGCTGGCTGGCGATCAGCAGCGCCAGACCCGCCCCTGCCATTACCCAGAACAGCATCCGCCAGTCGAAATGCGACGCGATATAGCCACCGAGTACCGGGGACACCACGGGCGCGATGCCGTTGACCGTCATCAGTAGGGCAAAAAACTGCGTTAGCATCGTGCCATGATAGTTATCACGGGCGATAGAGCGGGCAAGTACGGAGCCGCCCGCCCCGGCAACGCCCTGCACAAATCGCCAGCCGATCAGGGCGTAAATATTCTGCGTGCTGGCACAAAGCACTGAAGCCAGTACAAACAGCAAAAGTGAGAACAGCAGCGGCGTTTTACGTCCGATGCGATCGCTTAGCGGGCCGAAAAAAAGTTGTCCCAGCCCCAGGCCAATCAGCGCCGAGGTAAGAGAAAGCTGCGTCAGCGTTGTGGAGGTGTTGAGCTGGGTGGCGATCTCCGGCAGCGCCGGAAGATAAAAATCGGAACACAGCGGCCCGATCGCCGTCAGCAGGCCAAGGATGGCCGCGAAAGAAAAAGAGAGTTTTGCCATAGGTATTTACTCTGATGGCCGGGCAACGTTGCGCCGCCCGGCAGTGATGTTACTGGATCCCGCCGCCCAGCGACTGCCACAGCGTGATGCGGTTTTCCAGGTCGGTTTGCTGCAAGGCAATCAGTGATTCCTGCGCCGACCACAGCGACCGCTGCGCGGTGAGCACCGTCAGATAATCGCCCGCGCCAGCCTTGTAACTGCGCGTCGCCACATCCAGCGTTTTTTGCTCCGCCGCCACGTATTCACGCTGGGCATCAAGCTGTTCACTCAACGTTTCGCGCCGGGCCAGCGCGTCGGCCACGTCCTTAAACGCGCTCTGGATGGTTTTCTCATAGGTCGCAATTAACCCTTTTTTCTCGGCTTCCGCATAGCGCAGCTGCGCCATATTGTTGCCGCCGCTGAACAGCGGCAGGGTGATGGACGGCGCAAACGACCAGACCTTCATCCCGTGGCTGAACAAGGACGACAGCGAATCGCTGCCGACGCCCGCGCTGGCGGTGAGCGAGATGGTCGGGAAGAAGTTGGCGCGCGCCGCGCCGATGTTGGCGTTAGCGCTCAGCAGGTTATGTTCCGCCTCCTGAATGTCCGGACGACGCAGCAGCGCGCTGGAGCTGACGCCCGCCGGGATCAGCGTGATGGCGTTGTCGCTCAGGCTCTCCAGCGTGCCGGGCAGCAGGTTCTCGGGCACCGTATCGCCCGCCAGCAGGTTGAGAGCGTTTTTGTCCTGCATCACCAGCGTCTGGTAGCTCGCCACGCTGGCGCGCGCCTGCTGGTAAACCGCCATCGCTTCACTGACGTCCGTTGCCGCTGCCACGCCCACTTCCTGCTGGCGCTTCACAATCTTGAGTGAGTTTGCGGCGCTCTCCAGGGTGGACTTCGCCAGCGCCAGATTGCTGTTATCCGCCGCCAGCGTCACCCAGGCCGTGGTCAGCTCGCTGACCATCGTCAGGCGCGTGTTCTGCGCGGTGAACTCGCTGGCAAGCCAGGTTTCACGCGCGGCGCGCGACAGGCTCTGGTTGCGGCCAAACAGATCCAGTTCGAAGCTGGAGACCGCGCCGTTGGCTTCGTCACTTGTCGCGACGCCGCTCGCCAGCGTGCGGCTGCGGGTGTGGCTCAGTTCCGCGTCCACCGTCGGGAACAGGGACGAGCGCGTTTCGCCATACTGGGCACGGGCGGCGTCGATATCCGCAATCGCTTTTTGCACGTCGCGGTTGCTGTTGAGCGCCATCGTCACCACGCTTTTCAACCGCGCATCATTCATCACCTGCTGCCACTGGCTCACCACGGCGTTGGCTTCGCCATGGGCGCCCGGCAACGTCGCCGGGACGGGGGCGTCCGGGCGCTGATACGTGGGATCTAATGACACACAGCCCGCGCTCAGCAGCGCTAACGTTAATACGGTTACACGAAACATTATGACCTCCGGTTTGCGTGCTTACCGGAGAACAGACGTTTCACCAGTACAAAGAATAAAGGAACAAAGAAGATGGCCAGCAGCGTCGCGGCCAGCGTCCCGCCGATAATGCCGGTACCGATCGCCACGCGGCTGTTGGCCCCGGCGCCGGTGGCAATCGCCAGCGGCGTCACGCCTGCGATAAACGCCAGCGAGGTCATGATGATCGGACGCAGACGCGTCTGGGCGGCCCGCAGGGCGGCGCGCGTCAGGGAGTAGCCTTCGGCCACTTTGGCTTCGGCAAACTCGACAATCAGAATGGCGTTCTTCGACGACAGACCGATGGTGGTCAGCAGCGCCACCTGGAAATAGACGTCGTTGTTCAGGCCGCGCAGGGAGGCGGCAACCGCCGCACCCAGCACCCCTAGCGGGATCACCATGATGACCGAAATCGGCACCGACCAGCTCTCATACAGCGCCGCCAGGCACAGGAACACCACCAGGATCGAGAGGGCATAGAGGCTCATCGCCTGACCGCTCGCCAGTTTTTCCTGCAACGACAAACCGCTCCATGCCCAGGTGCTGCCGGACGGCAGGTTATTCGCCAGCTGCTCCATTTTGCTCATCGCCGTACCGGAGCTGGCGCCGCTGGCGTTTTCGCCCTGAATCTCATACGCCGCCGAGCCGTTGTAGCGCACCAGGCTTTCCGGGCCATACTCCCAGCGGGTGGTGGCGAAGGCGGAGAACGGGGTCATGGTGCTGTCGCTGCCGCGCACATACCATTTGTTAAGATCCGATGGCACCGCGCGATAGTCGCTGTCGCCCTGGATGTAGACCTTTTTCACGCGGCCACGGTCAATGAAGTCGTTCACGTAGGTGCCGCCCCAGGCGCTGGAGAGGGTGTCGGTAACATCGCTCAGGGAGAGCCCCAGCGACACGGCTTTGTTGTTATCGATATCCACCTGAAGCTGCGGCATCTGCGGCAGATCGTTGGCGCGCACGGCGTGCAGCGAGTTGTCCTGGTTGGCTTCACCAATCAGCTGGTTACGCAGTTTCAGCAGCGCGTCGCGGTCGGTGCCGCCGCTGGCCATCAGCTCAAAGGTAAAGCCGTTGCTCTGGCCTAAACCATCCACCGCCGGGGGCGTCATGGCGAAAATTGTGGCATCCCGAATGGTGCTCAGCTCCTGCGTGGCGCGCAGGGCAATGGCCTGGGCGGTATTCTCATCGCCTTTGCGCTCTGACCAGTTTTTCAGGGAGACGAACGCCATCCCGGCGTTCTGGCCGCTGCCGCTGAAGCTGAAGCCTTCAATGGTGAAGATCACGTCGGTATTGGCTTTCTCTTTGGTGAGGAACCACTCGCGTACCTGGCGGCTTACCTCGGCGGTACGCACCGCGGTTGCGCCGGCGGGCAGGGTGTACTGCACCATGATTTCACCCTGGTCTTCGGTTGGCAGGAAGCTGCCCGGCAGTTTTAGCATGGCGAACCCCATCGCGCCGCAGAGCAGGGCGTAGATCACCAGCATGCCACCGGAACGGCGCAGGGCGCGCAGCACCTTGTTCTGATAGCCGTGCTCGGTCTTACTGTAGAAGCGGTTAAACGCGCCGAAGAAGCCCTTTTTGTGCGGAGCGGTGTGATTCAGGATCGAGCCGCACAGCGCGGGCGTCAGGGTCAGCGCCACCACCACGGAGAGGAACATCGCCGAAATAATGGTGACCGAGAACTGGCGGTAAATGACCCCGGTAGAGCCGCCGAAGAAGGCCATCGGCAGGAATACCGCAGAGAGCACCAGCGCAATGGCGATCAGCGCGCCGGAAATTTCGCCCATCGATTTTTCGGTCGCTTCCCGGGCGGGCAGCCCTTCGTCGCGCATAATACGCTCGACGTTTTCCACCACCACGATGGCGTCATCCACCAAAAGCCCTATCGCCAGCACCATCGCAAACAGCGTCAGGGTGTTGATGGAGTAACCGAACAGCGCCAACACGCCGAAGGTGCCCAGCAGCACCACCGGCACCGCCAGCGCCGGGATCAGCGTCGCACGGATGTTTTGCAGGAACAGGTACATCACCACCACCACGAGGATAATGGCTTCGAACAGGGTCTGAATCACGTCCTCAACGGAGATTTTGATGAACTCGGTGCTGTCTTTCGGATAGGCCACGTCGTAGCCTTCCGGCATCGACTTTTTGAACTCGGCAATCTTGTCTTTTACCGCCGTGGCGGTGTTAAGCGCGTTGGCGCCCGGCGAGAGCATCACCGCCATACCCGCCGCCGGGTGGCCGTTCAGCTTCGCGGTGGCGGTGTAATCTTCGCTGCCCATCTCCACGCGCGCGACGTCGCTGATGCGCACCACCGCACCGTTGGACTGGCTCTTGACGATGATCTTTTTGAACTCATCGACCGTTTGCAGACGCGACTGAGCGCGGACGGTGGCGGTCAGCTGTTGGGCGTTCGACGAGGGCAGCGCGCCGATTTTACCGGCGGAAACCTGCACGTTCTGCGCTTCAATCGCGCTCTGCACGTCGGAGGGCATCAGCGAGTACGACGCCAGCTTCGCCGGGTCGAGCCAGATGCGCATCGCGTATTCTGCACCGAACACCTGTAGGCTACCGACGCCATCCACGCGCGCCAGCGGATCCTGCATATTACTCACCAGCCAGTCGGCGATATCCGAGCTGCTGGCGGTGTCGGTTTTGTCATATACGCCCATGATCAGCAGGAAGTTGCTCTGGGATTTTTCGACGGTGATCCCGGACTGCTGCACCTCGGTCGGCAGGCGCGATTCCGCCTGCTGGACTTTGTTCTGCACCTGTACCTGAGCGGTGTCCGGATCGGTTCCCTGTTCAAACGTGACGTTAATACTCACCGACCCGTCCGAGCTGCTGGTGGAGGTGAAGTAGAGCAGGTTATCCAGCCCGGTGAGCTGCTGCTCGATCACCTGCGTCACGCTGTTTTCCAGCGTCTGTGCGGAGGCACCGGTATAGGTGGCGGAGATTTTGATCGACGGCGGAGCCACGTCCGGGTACTGCGCAACGGGCAGCGTGCGGATCGCCAGCATTCCGGCGAGCATGATGAGAATGGCGATAACCCAGGCAAAGACCGGGCGACGCACGAAGAAACGGGAAAACATCAGGCGTTTCCTCCGTTGGTTTTCATCTCTTCAGCTTTCACTTCCTGCCCGGCGGTGACTTTATCGGTGCCTTCCACAATCAGCTTATCGCCCGCCTTCAAACCGCTCAGCACCAGCCATTTGTCGCCGTAGGTGTCGCCCGTCTCCAGCTGACGCTGTTCGACCTTGTTGCTGGCGTTCACCACCAGCGCGGTGGCGGTGCCTTTGGCGTCGCGGGTGATGCCCTGCTGCGGGGCGAGGATCGCGTCATTCATGATGCCTTCATCCACTCTGGCGCGGACGAACATGCCCGGCAGAAGCTGATGCTGCGGGTTCGGGAAGACGGCGCGCAGGGTGACTGAGCCGGTAGACTCATCCACCGCCACTTCGGTCAGCGCCAGGCGGCCTTTTTCGCTGTAGCTGCTGCCGTCTTCGAGAATCAACGACACGTTCAGCGTATCGCTGTTGCTGGCGAGGGTTTGCTTGCGTAAACGCAGCAGATCGGCGCTGGAACGGGTTAAATCGACGTACATACTGTCCAGCCCGCGAATGGTGGCCAGCGCGGTATCCTGCTGGGCGGTCACCAGCGCGCCGGGGGTCACAGAGGAGATGCCGATACGTCCGGCAATCGGCGCGGTGACGGTGGTCCAGTTGAGGTTAATGCGGGCGCTTTCCAGCGCGGCTTTCTTTGACTCGACGCTGGCCTTGTCCTGCGCGCAGGTGGACTTCGCGTCTTCCGCATCCTGACGTGATACGCCGTCGTCCTTCACCAGCTGCGCATAACGCCGGGCTTTCTGGCAGTCGGCCTGCACCAGCGCCTGTGCCTGTTTCAGTGCGGCGGCGGCTTCATCATACGCGGCGCGGTAGCTGGAAGGATCGATCTGATACAGCGCCTGCCCGGCCTTGACCGTATCGCCTTCGGTGAACAGGCGCTTCTGGATAATGCCACCTACCTGGGGGCGCACTTCGGCGCTCATTGCGGCGGCGGTGCGGCCGGTCAGCTCGCTGACGACGGACACCGGCTGGCTCATGAGGGTGACAATCCCCACTTCCGGAAGAGGACGTTGAGGAGCAGATGTTTGCGCATTATCGCACCCTGTCAGGAGGAGTAATGCCGCGATGGAGGTTGTTATGGTTTTCATAATCTTTTTCCAGGGTGAACGAAGCCTGCCCTGTTAATCGCTTAACAGGGAGGAGGGCTAATTAAAAGCACAGCGATCCCGCATCTCTGGCTGAGCCAGAAATGAAAAAAGGGAAATTACTTATTTCCGCTAATTATTCACATGCGATTACTTCGCAGAGAAAATCATATTTAAAATATTCTGGTATATAGGCTCTAATTGTTCTGATGGTACTTTTAAAGGCGTGAGTCGACGGTAAATCGTGCCTTCGATCATCACGGCGGTAATCTCCACGCAGCAGCGAATATGCTCATCGCTCAGGTGAGGGAACTGCTTTTTCAGGTGCTCACAGGCATTGGCGAACATGCGGGCTTCGGCTTCGATCAGCATGTTTGCCACCAGCGGATTGCGCGTGGCCTCTGCGGACATTTCGAGCATCAGCGCGTCATCGTCTTCGTTAAGCGTCTGGCGCCAGGCAAGCGCCTGCGGCATCCCTTCAACCAGGGTTTTGCCCTGCATCTCTTCAATACGTGAGTCGATAATGCGCCGGATCATCTCTTCAATAATCGCGTCTTTGTTACTGAAATAGCGATAGATTTGTCCGACGCTGAGCCTGGCTTCGCTGGCGATCTGCGACATGCTGGCAGCGTGAAATCCACTGGCGCGAAAGCAGCGGCGCGAGGCGGTAATGATTTCGTCCTGCCGCAGTTTTTGTCGTTCTTCCAGCTTTGTACTCATTGTCGGCTACCGTAAAAAGTGAGAATGATCGTTCTCATTATACGTTTTCGGAGACTATTGGAAAGGTTTTTTTTATTTACATATTGAATGAATATTTCCAGGTATAAACAATGGAGAAAATAAGGAGTTTTTATGAAGGTTAAGCTGTGAGATATTCAGATTGCGCTGAAAATAAGGAGAGAATTATGCATCTGAGCATTACAGATAATGTCACAGCCGAAGAAAAAGAAGAATTATTAACGGGGCTAAGAGCCTATAACGCGCAGTTTTTAGATCTGTCGACGTTTGGCGGCGATATTGGCGTATATATGCGAGACGACAATGGCGTCATGCTGGGCGGGTTAATCGGCGTACGGAAAGGCGACTGGCTGAACATCGACTATCTGTGGGTCAGCGACAGCGTGCGGGGAACGGGCGTGGGAAGCCAGCTTATCAAAACGGCTGAAGAGGAGGCTCGTCGCAAAGGCTGTCGTCACGCGCTGGTGGATACGGTCAGCTTCCAGGCGCGCCCGTTCTATGAAAAGCAGGGTTATCAGGTGCAGATGTCCTTGCAGGATTACCCTTATCAGGGAATGCAGAGACATTATCTGTCCAAAAATCTTTAACCGCCTATCCCGGTGCCTATCACGGCTAACACGTGGCGCACCACGATCTCCGGCGAGAGGGCGCTAAGCCTCTCGTCATTGCGCATGCGGGAGAACGGCACCAGCACCAGGCTCAGCAGCGTAGTGAACAGCAGTTCGGGGGCCAGCGCCGGATTCAGCTTTCCTTCCTGCTGCCAGCTTTTGATGGTTGCCAGCGTGGTGTGATATTTCTCATCGCCAAAGCGTGCCTGCAAATGGGTGCGCAGTACCGGCATCTCGCCAATCACCTCCTGCATCCACAGCGGGGCAAACCAGCGATACTTTTCCGCCAGTTCGGCCAGCACCCTGACCATTTCCGTCAGGGCATCCACCGGCGAATCCCGGTTGTCGGCGAAAATCGCCCCGATCCGCTCGCGTAACGGCAGGAAGCGCTCCTCAATCATCGCATCCAGCAACTGTTCTCTGGAGTTGAAGTAGTAGTGCAGCATGGCGGGCGTCACGCCTGCTTCGCGGGCGATGGCGTTCAACGACGTATTGGCGATCCCCTGGCGGGAAAAGAGGTTCAGGGCGATATCCAGCAGCTGTTCACGGCTGGCGGTAACGCGCTTGCCGCCGCGTGGCCGACCGGGGCGGCGGGGTTCAGAATTGTCCTTTTGTGCTGGCATGGTCACCGTATCTCTTGATCTTATTCATCACTTCCACAAATATTAATTATACGATTAATTAATTTCAAGTGATGTCTTATGGAGTCCGACGTAATGACTCAACCTGCGAAAAAGGCGCCGTCGATTAAGCTGCTGTTCAGCGCACTCCTGCTGGTGATGCTGCTCTCGGCGCTGGATCAGACCATTGTCTCCACCGCGCTGCCGACCATCGTCGGTGAGCTGGGCGGGCTGGATAAGCTCTCGTGGGTGGTAACGGCCTATATCCTCAGTTCGACCATCGTGGTGCCGCTGTACGGCAAATTCGGCGATCTGTTTGGCCGAAAAATCGTTCTGCAAATCGCGATTGTGCTGTTTCTTGTAGGGTCCGCGCTGTGCGGTCTGGCGCAGAACATGACCCAGCTGGTGCTGATGCGCGCCCTGCAAGGGCTGGGGGGCGGCGGTCTGATGGTGATCAGCATGGCTGCCGTGGCGGACGTGATCCCGCCTGCCGATCGGGGTCGCTATCAGGGGTTGTTTGGCGGCGTGTTTGGCCTGGCGACGGTGATAGGGCCGCTGATCGGCGGGTTTATCGTTCAGCACGCATCCTGGCGCTGGATTTTCTACATCAACCTGCCGCTGGGGCTGTTTGCCCTGCTGGTGATTGGCGCGGTTTTCCACGGCAGCGCGCGGCGCAGCAAGCATGAGATTGACTACCTGGGGGCGATTTACCTCAGCATGGCGTTGCTGTGCATCATTCTGTTTACCACCGAGGGCGGGACGATCCGCCAATGGAGCGACCCGCAGCTGTGGTGCATTCTGGCCTTCGGCCTGACGGGGATCGCCGGGTTTATCTACGAAGAGCGGCTGGCGTGGGAGCCGATTATCCCGCTGTCGCTCTTCCGCGACCGCAGCTTCCTGCTCTGTAGCCTGATCGGTTTTATTATCGGCATGTCGCTGTTTGGCTCCGTCACTTTCCTGCCGCTCTATTTACAGGTGGTAAAAGACGCCACGCCGACGCAGGCCGGTTTGCAGCTGATCCCCCTGATGGGGGGGCTGTTGCTCACCTCCATTATCAGCGGGCGCATCATCAGCCGTACCGGGAAATATCGTCTGTTCCCGATCCTCGGCACGCTGCTCGGCGTGGTGGGGATGGTATTACTGACGCGCATTTCAATCACCTCCCCAACCTGGCAGCTGTACCTGTTTACCGGCGTGCTGGGCATGGGGCTGGGACTGGTGATGCAGGTGCTGGTGCTGGCGGTGCAGAACAGCGTGTCAGCCGATCAATACGGCGTCGCGACGTCTGGGGTGACGCTGTTCCGTTCCATTGGCGGGGCGATTGGCGTTGCGCTGTTTGGCGCGGTGTTCACCCATATTCTGCAATCAGGCCTGATCGACAGGCTGCCGGAAGGGGCGGAACTGCCGCGCGAACTTAATCCCGTTGCCATACACCATCTGCCTGATGCCCTGCGTCTGGACTATCTGGATGCGTTCGGCTCGGCGATCCATGCGGTATTCATGCTGGCGGCGGGGATTATGGTGCTGGCGTTTGTGCTGTCGTGGTTTTTGCGCGAAGCGCCGCTGCGTCGGCAGGCGTGAGGGAAGCAGTTCTGCTTGCGCCTGGACTACCGTAGCCTGATGCCCATCGCCCGGTGGCGCTACGCTTACCGGGCCTACACTTCGCCCGTTACGTAGGCCGGGTAAGCGCAGCGCCACCCGGCAACAGGCCGCATATAACTTAACCGTCTTACTGATTCCTTTTCGTTTTTTAGCCTGCCGTCTCGTTGTCGATATAGTCTTCAAAACGTCTATCAAAAGGAACTGTCTCGTGAAACTTCGATTGGGTGCGCTTCTCCTGACTGGCCTGCTGCTCGCGGGCTGTGATCAGGGCGGCAATGATGCCAGACACATTAAAGTCGGCGTGATCAATGGCGCTGAGCAGGACGTGGCGGAAGTCGCCAAAAAGGTGGCAAAGGAGAAATACGGTCTGGATGTTGAGCTGGTGGGCTTTAGCGGCTCGCTGCTACCCAACGATGCCACCAACCAGGGCGAACTGGACGCCAACGTCTTCCAGCATCGCCCGTTCCTCGCAGAAGATAACAAGGCGCACAATTACAAGCTGGTCGCCGTGGCCAATACCTTCGTCTTCCCCATGGCGGGTTACTCCCGAAAGATTAAATCGGTCTCTGAGCTGAAGGACGGCGCAACCATTGCGATTCCAAACGATCCCACCAACCTTGGCCGCGCGCTGTTGCTGCTGCAAAAAGAGAAGCTGATTACCCTTAAACCGGATGTTGGGCTGCTGCCAACGGCGCTGGATATTACCGCGAACCCGAAAAACTTACAGATTATGGAGCTGGAAGGGGCGCAGCTGCCGCGCGTGCTGGACGATCCGAAAGTGGATGTGGCCATCATCAGTACCACCTATCTCCAGCAAACGGGGCTTTCTCCGGTACACGACAGCGTCTTTATCGAAGACAAAAACTCACCCTACGTGAATATTGTGGTCACGCGTGAAGAGAACAAAGACGCCGAAAACGTGAAGGAATTTATCCAGTCCTATCAGTCGCCGGAAGTGGCGAAAGCGGCGGAGACCATTTTTAACGGTGGCGCGGTGCCGGGCTGGTAAGCCCCGGTAAAAAGGCCAGCGCTCCGCTGGCCGTCAAAGCGTTACGCGGGCATCGGTTCGGCTTTCGGGCCACAGAAAACCCTGACCAGACTGTGCGCCGGACGCGCGGGCGCGCGCCAGATCCCGCGAGTTTTCGATGCCTTCTATAAGAATTGATTGCGCGATACCTGCCCTGACCTCCTGTACAAACGGGGCAAGCGGCGCGCGCTCGCGCAGCGCTGAGCGGTCAATTTTCACCCCATCCAGCGGCAGCGCAAGCCGCGCGAACGCCTCCGCCAACTCCCGGGTTAAATCGTCCAGCCAGATTTGCCATCCCGCCTCTTTTAACCGAACAAGCGTGGCATGAAGGCGACGTTGCTCATCCTCGCTCAGCCGTGTGATGGTGAGGGGATCCTGAATTTCAATCGTTAACCGCTGCTGATGGCGTAACGCCAGCAACAACCGGATAGCGCGTTCGTTGAGAAGGTGTTCTGCCGGAAGGTTTAGCCAGTAAGCGTCCCGGGCGGGTATCTGTAACAGGGTGTTGGCCTGCCAGAAGAAGATTTGCAGCGCGCTGCGCGAGGGCAGCGAGGCAAACAGCACCTCAAGATTGACGTTATGGATCTCCACGAGAACTTCATGCGCGAACACCTGGCCCGAATGAAGATCGACAAGAGGCTGGAATCGCAGCCCTGAGATACGTTGCAACAAGGGAGAGGGAAGAACGGTATACATGGAACAGCCTTCAGGAAATGAAAAAAGGTTCCCGCGGACACGGGAACAAAAGGCAAACGACACACGGTCAAATTCTTAATTCAGGATCCAGCGAATGCTCTGGTAAAACGAGGGGCCACGCACGGCCTTAAGCTTGTTCATGGCGTTGTTCTTATAAAAGTAAACCAGCCTGACGTTACACCCCAGCTGACGGGCGATTTGCTTGGTTTTGAGATTACAGGAATAGCCGCGCAATACGCTGGCCTCCTCGCTGGACAACCTCGCCGGGGTGCGTAAGCGGGTCGTCATGCCTACGTTGTAACGGCCAGACTCTTGCGGCGTCTGGCTCATCAGTATTTGCCACAGCGCTTTGATATCCCCCAGGGAGACTCTTTTGCTGATGACTCCATCAACATGTTTGAATTTCAAATAGCCGGCGGATAACGAATAGATATAGATCTTCGCCGTCACTTGTTTCTGTTTAATACAGAGAATGTCGTCATTCGTCGTCACCCGGAAATGACGCGTATTCAACGGATCATAAATGATGATATCAAAGAGTTGTTCACTCATAGCAAGTTCTTCGATATGGGTAAATCCATGGAAAATAACGTCGTGTTTTTCATCAGGCTCACGCTTTCCAAGCGATTGCAGGCCAATCATCGTGAATTCGCAGCTGTCAACAACGGCAACGTGAATTGTTTTTTTATTTTGCATTGGCATTCTCCTTTCGCTGAGTAAACAGTCCATATAAGAGAAAATGGCGGTTCGCACTCTCTTATTAAAAGAATAGCGAGCACTTTTTTAAATAACGCGATGCGATGGCATCAATGTAAGCCAATACAAACCGTCGAGTAAAGCTGAAGCCAATTATTAGCGGAAGATAAAATTGAAAAATGGTTTTAATGGTATATGCAATTGTTTTAATCTTCTAATAATATTCATGCCAGATTTTTATTCTGTAAATGAGCGGATAATAAGCATCAGAAGGTTGATTAATGGGGTTAATCCACCGCCTTTTCAGTGATTTACTGCTGTTTCTGTAAGAAAAATTGTGATCGTGGCAGGGTTATCGACAGGGCTTTATCTGCGAGGGGAAACGGCGCGCAGAATAAAATAGAATTTTTTCTATGAATTTAATGTCCTTGTTCAGATTTTTAAGCCTGAGAAGGATAAAATCCTGGCGCGAAGAGGTTGTGAGTGGTGAGTACATAAACTATTATCATTTTCCTCCGGTCACGAGAATTTAGAAAAGACATGAATAATACTGAACGTATCGTAAGGGTAATGGTGTTTTACAAAATAAATATATTTAAAGAGATAATATTCCGGGCGCTCCAGGATCTTTTACCCGATTACGTACTGAACATTACTCAGGTCGATTCCACAGAACAGGCGCTGGCGGCGGTGGCGGATAATAACGTGGATGTTTTCTTCACTGAATTTAATTATCTGCTTAATCATAAAGAGTGGAGTGCGGAGGTCAGCAGCCGTTTTACATCTTTATGTAAAACCCATCACGTCAGGCGTGTTCTGTTGGTTCCCGAGCTGCCTTACGGGCTGTTAAAAAAAGTTCTGGAGATGAAATTTGAATTAACCATCAGTCAGCAGGATGAATTGACTGAACTGAAAAAGGAATTACCTGCGTTGCTCATGGCGGACGGGCAAAAACCGTCGATCTCTTCGTGGCTCAGGCGGGTAATGCGGTCCGGCTCCCGGGCGCGTTCCATCCTCTCGGCCAGAGAGTGGGAGGTGCTTCATCTTATCGTGGAAGGATTTTCAACGACGGAGATTGCCCGTCATCGAAACCGTTCGGTCAGTACCATTGCGACACAGAAACACAATGCAATGAAAAAGCTGAATCTTTCCAACCACAGCGAACTGATTAAGTATGTGCAAGCGGTTGGAAAGATGGAGGAATAGTTCACATCAGGGATAGATAATATTCAGCGTAGCCGATGTATTGATCTTACCCTGGCTCACCTGGGCGGGCGCCCACACGTAATAGTACGCCGCCATCGGAAGGGTGAAATGTTCGTCCAGCGCCGCGCCAGCCGCCACGCTGAAAATCATCGTGGCGTTGCCACGGCTGGTGGTTGAGGTAGAGAAGGTCACCGGCGTTTGCGGGGCGTCACGTTTTATCAGGCGGAGCCCCACGCCCTGCGCCGCGCTACTGCTGCTGTCGATCAGCACCGAGCTGTCGGTTGAGAGCAGCTGCGTGCTGGACAGAAACATCTCAATTGCCCGATCGGAATTGCCATTAACCCCGACGTTCTGACAGCTCATGTTCAGTGAAAAAGGCGTCAGCCCCGGCTGTGAGGATGCACTGAGCTGGGGAATGCCGAGCGTCGGCAGCGCCACGGTCAGCCCCGCATTATCAAAGGAACAGGTAGTCAGTTTCGGCGCGTATTTGATGATCATCGGCTGACCAAACATATCGCGGTTGTCGTAAGGCCACTTGAACCCGCTGAATAACCACTGCGCTATCTTGATGACCTGATTGATTGGCCAGGTGATGATTTCCCAGATGGATAACCCGCTCATGTCGCTGACGAACAGAACGTCGCTCATGTTCGCCGTATCCCCCGTCAGGGTGGTACCGCTCTGGTTAACGAGGGTGAAGCGAACCGTAAACGGTGTGTTCAGCTCAGACGCCGTATGGCTACCGCTGGCAGACAGGGTTTTATTGGCCGGGGGATCGGTGATCTCCGCCCGCACCATATACTTGTTATTGCTGAACCCGAGGATGGTCGCGTATTTGCTGTCGGTCGAGAGGATCGGCGTGTAAGAAAATTCACTGTTACCCGTCGTACAGTTGAACGAGCCGCTGTACTGGGTGCTGAAGCTGCCGGTCCATGTGGGCGTGGCCGGGCTCAGCTTATCCGATAAATCAATGGTAATCGGTGTGCCATAAACGATGCTGCTGCCGGAGCAGGTGGCATAGCTCATCCCGCTAATGCTGGTGAGGAGCAGGAACATGAATGATCGTAACATTTTGATAATCCGTAATTAATGGCAAACCGACGAGGGGCTGTTCAGCCCCCAGGCCGGGGAGGAGATTTCGCACTTTCCGCCGCGGAGATGCACGTTGAGCGCGCGTGGCGGCTGTTCAGCACGGATATACAGTACGCTGGCCTGGCCGACATACCCGACAGATCCACCGTGTTCATCCAGCACTTCGGTGCCAAACGGCAGCGGTTTGCCGTCGGTGCGCGTCGCATGAAGTACCCATGACTGGCGCTTATCGGTTTCGAAGCGGATATAACTCACCGCCCCGTCGTAAGGAGCCACGTTAGCCATATTGCCGATCACCTCCGCGCCAGCGCTATTTTCCGTTTCGGTTAACGTAATGGCGTTTTTGCGATACGGGGTGGCGTAAGGCACCAGCGCTACGCCATCGCGGTTCGTCATAATGCTTTCATCGCCGTTCACCATCAGCCCCTCCGCCTTTGGCGCATCGACGATAGTCATGGTTGTGCCGGTTTCGTTTGAGGCGAGAACGTGCCACGGGTAGGCCACCAGGCTTCCGCGCCCGCTGAGCCCGGTCTGGCGGTAGTCGGAGGATTCGCTGTAAGAGCCACCGAGTGTCGCGAAGTTCGAACGGTACGCGGCGTTAACGCTTGCCGCATTTTTACCCCCACGCGCATTACTGCCGGAGAGGGTATAGCTCAGGCGGTTCGACGCCAGCGCGTTCCCGCTCATGCTGATATTGCTCTGTTCGTAATGCGAATCGCTGGCCGTCAGGCTGGAGGTGATCCACGCATTATTATCAAACAGCGAGAACGGCAGGCTGAGGGAGAGGTAAAGGCGCGTCTCTTCTTCACTGTCCCTGTTCCGTACCCGGCTGGCCGACAGGGTATAGCTGGCGCGGCCGATGGCGTTGGAATAGCCCATCTGATATTCGCGCGTGGTTTGCTGTGAGTTCCAGTAATCGCGCTGTGTGCCGGAGACAAACACCGTGCCCCAGTTATTGAGCAGGCGCTGATTAAGGTTAAGCGTAAAGGTATTCTTGGGCTGCGCCGCGCGCAGGGCGTCCCAGGTGCTTAGCGACATGTCGGGCGCAACGCCAAACCGATCTTCATAGTCGTCGTACTGCGCTCTCAGGCGCTGATACCCTTCGCGCGAATAGAGCGCATCGCTGAAGCTGTAATAGCCTTTAGTGGAATAGCGATAGGCCGCCAGGGTGAAGTTGGTGGCGGTGGTATCGATAAATTTGCTGTACGACACGCGATAACTCTGACCGCTGCTGGTGCGATCCTGTAGGGTGGTTTTGGCGTGGGTGACATCAAACGAAACCGCGCCAAAAGGAAGGTTCCACCCGGTACCGACAAGCCCGGCCTGGTAGTTATCGCTAATAATCGTCCCGGTATACCCGGTGATGAGGTTATTAAACCCGTAGCGCAGCGTGGCCTGCATGAATGCGGGTTCGGCATCGAGCGTGTTCTGATGCACTTTACCCGCCACTACGCTGTACTGGCTCACCCCTTCTTTTAGCATCCCGGGCACGGCGGAAAACGGCACCGTGAAGGACTGCTGTGAACCGTCCGCTTCACGCACCACCACCAGCAAATCGCCCGCGGACCCGGTAGGCTGAATGCTGTCGAGGGTAAACTGGCCCGGCGGCACGTTCTCCTGATAGATCACGTTGCCATTCTGGATAACTTTCACCAGGGCGTTCGTCCTTGCCACGCCGTGAACCACCGGTGAAAAACCCTGCTGTGAATTTGGGCGCATCTTCATATCCGACGCCAGCGACACGCCGCGCACGCGCAGGGAATCAAACAGATCGCCAGGAATATAAAAGTCACCCAGCGTCAGGTTGGATTTCAGCGAGGCCAGGGGACGGCGCAGGTAGCGGGTATTATTCTGCCAGCTACTCTCTCCGCTGGCGGTTTTCCGCCAGGCGCTGCTGTCGCGAAACTGCCAGCCGAACAGGTTGGCGCCGGAATCCAGCCCGGCATAAAAATCATCATTTGTGTCTTTCGCAGTGCCTTTCGCGCGGGTGTTGTACCAGGTCGTGTTCCACGAGAGCATCAGCGCCGGTATCCCCTCGTCCCAGAACTGGGGGGCAATGTAACCTTCTTCAGTACGCTGCACGGCCGCCTGCGGAACGGTAAGCGCCAGACTCAGGGTGCTGGTATCGGTTTTGACTTCACCGCCCTGAACCAGATCGCGCAGCTGGACCTGCCCGTGCGCAATGGCGGGCGCAGGCACGGACGTGGTGTTGATGCCCAGCGACCGGGCATCTTTCCAGGCAAGGCGGATGTCGTCACGCTGTTCGCCGTAGATGACGGTATAACGTCCCTTCCAGCTGCCGTTTACGTAGATATCCATCTCCTGACTGCCGGCAGGCATGGCGTTGTTTTCGGAAAAGCGAGACAAATCGGACTCACCGGATGCGCCAGCAAGCAGGGAGGGATCAAACGAGACGGCCCCTGATTTATGCGAAAGCAGAAGCGTGCAGACTGCCAGCAGACAGAGTCTGTTTTGTTTCATTTTCATGGTGAGTCTTTCCGATCACTGACTGGTGAAAGTCCGGGTTTTATACGCGCCAAGATCGTCCACATACATCAGCTGGAAGGTCTGTCCGCGCTTAACCGTATTTTTGGCGGCGACCGTCAGCTGCCCAAACGGGGAAACCATCGGGGACTCCTGGAGCAATTTCGTTTTACCCAGCGAAATATTGGCGACCGTAATATGGAACGGACTGTTATTTGTAATGCGAAAGCGATCGCCGTCGGCGGCGAGCGTCAGTTTCGCCACCGCGTCATCCAGCGTGCCTTTCAGCGCAGCGGGCCGATAAAAAAGTTTGATACGGGATTTAATCGCCAGCTGAACGGTATTCTGGTTTTGCAGATTTTCAGGTCTGGGCGGAATGTCGAGGACATTCAGGAAAAAGACGGATTCGCGATCCGCAGGCAAGCTGGACGGCAGCTTTTTAATACGAAGCTGTTGACCATTATGTTCGTTAACCTTTATCACCGGCGGCGACAACAGAAACGGCACATTGGCTGTTTCCGGCGTGGAATTAATATCACCGTCATCTATCCAGGATTGTACCAGAGCCGGCGCATCGCCCGTATTCATTAACTGGACGATCACCTCTTTGTTATTTTCAGGATAAAGGACACGGGTGCCATTAATGACAATATTGGCCCATGAGTGACCCGTGCTTAGCAGTAAGCCTGCCAGCAAAATTGCCTTGCGCATGATTGCAACCTTAAATACAGGCTCTGCGAAAACAGAGCCTGAATAATCACTATTACAGGTAGGAAATGGTATACGTTACGTTGGAGCTTAACTCGCCCACGGTGGCGGCAGCGGCGTTTGTTTTATAGTAATAAACGTCCAGCGTCAGCGTTTCGGAATCTGGCGCGGTCGCTGTACCCATAATATTTGTCGTGTAAGGCTGGTTCAGGGTAATAGGCGTAGACGAACCTGGCTCCACTAACGCAAAGCCGACATTACGTGCCACGCTGGCATCGCTTTCGTTCACGCTGTTATTCAGCAGGTATTTACCGTCAGTGGAAATATTATCCGCGCTGGAGAAATAAACTTTCAGCGGGGTACCGGTCGTTCCGGCTGCTGGTGAGCAACCAGAGAATGTCAGCGCAATAGATTTTTTATTTCGGGTGATCAGGCCAACCGTGGTGCCCGCATCTTTTACCGAAATAGGGGAAAGCGCAACGGTAAAGTCCGCGCTTTTACCGCCGTTAATGGTACAGGTTGTATCGGTAATAGCGCCGGTAAAGTTAATGATACCACCCGCCGAATTGTCTGCGGCCACTGCGCTGGTAGAGGCAATAGCGGCGGCCAGCAGTGATACGGTCATGATCGATTTGAACATGATAAACTCCATGAAGATTTGTGTTATTTAAAATGAATGTTAATCGGCTACACATGTCCCTGATGTACCGGCTAGACGCATGGCGACTCGGGAGAATGCTTTGACGATATTATGTTGCACTAAAAAAGTACATAGCAAAACATTATTCCAACAACTTCTAAAGTTTAAGATTATAATCTTGTCAGTATGTTTTTTTTAATGTTTTAACCTAAATGCGTTGGTTCGAAGATTTTTATTAATGCTTTAATAATCGTTAATTAATGAAGCTTTATGAATTCATCTCTCAATTAATATCACGCGACTTGACCACACAAACTTTAGACTTATTATTGCCTGGCAAATGCACAAAAATTTAACAATGGCGTAATAATAATATGAAGTATCTCATTGATCTTACAATGCTTTATGAAGTCGACACCGGTATGATCATGATTAATGGAGAGGAAGAGTCATCCATTAAGTTATCTAACCAGGCGGGTCGTCTGCTTTATGAACTTATCATCAATAATGGTAAAACACTCGACAGAGACGACCTGATAAAGAAGGTCTGGGAGGATCATGGTTTCTCTGGTTCTTCGGTGAGTCTGAATGTTGCCATAAGTGAAATCAGAAAAGCATTTCGTACATTAGGCTGCGACCCTTTACTGATAAAAACGATACGTGGCAAGGGATTTAGCCTTGCCGCGCATATTGAACACCACACGGTCAGGCCGCCGGTTATTTCAACGCTTAGCGAAGAATCTGCCTCTGAAGCATTCGATACGCTAGCGCATAAGAAAGATGCCGATCCGCCTAAACAAATAATATCGCTGCACAGACTCTTTATTTCTCTCTGCACGTTATTACTGATTATTGTTACCGGCACCGCTGTTTTACTGTTGCACCAGCGGGATTCCTATGCCGAGAGCCTGAAAGATTCTGATATGCATCTGCTCGGTAAAGTGGACAGGTGTACGATATACCTGATCGATAAGAATATGTATCAGCCGCGACAGCACTACTTTAATCACGTAAAAGAGGTCATCGCCAGTCAACATATCGACTGTCAACATCAGGTTGCAGATGCTTACTATTCCAGGTTTAAAAAGTCGCAGATAGAAAATTATTTCCTGGCCATCTGTTATCAGCAGGACAGTATCGACGATTATAAGAACTGCATTTCTTACAGAAGCCTGACCGGGAGTTAAAATATGTCAAGGACTAAAATGAGTGTACTGTTCAGTATCGTACTGGCGCTGTCTGTCATCGCGTTGTTATGGGTCTATTTTACCAGAACGCAGGATGAGGGGTTTGGCTGCCAGTCAGATACCATTTCCTGGAAAACCTATTCCACGGGTGAGTCAACCGATATGTCGCTAACCACGCTTTTCCTGTTTAACAACAAAGATGTTGTGACGGTTATTCATAAAGGCGTACTCAAGAAAGAGGGCAAAAGCTACCTGATTGACAGAAATTACACGCTCAGCGTGGAAAAGGTCGACGGCAGCAATATCTTTTATATTAAGGATAAAAAGCTGAATAAATCTGAAGATGATGCGGCGCCGGATGGCGTTGTAAACGAAATGTTACTTGATAATATCAACTTCTTCTATATTACCAGCGTAAAAAAACATGCGTGGTTAATTAAGGGGCTGGTGTTGCCTGTAATGATGTGTGTGGCTGTCCCGACGTCCTGATATTTCTCTTTATTGAAAAATCGATATTTATCTATTGCTCGGGAAATTGAGTAATTTACTCAATACGTAACAATAAGATACGAGAAATTTATTTATATTTTTATTGTTACTCTCCGTCGAGTGAATTTTTCTGTATTGCCTCGTTATTTTGCGGCTGTCTATACTCCGCCTCGAAAAAGGGGCTCCCCTTTTTATACACGTGGATTCTTTTTTGAAGGACTAAATAAATGAACAAACTGAACGCTATCGTTCTGGGCTCCCTGCTGTCTGTTTCTGCCCTGAGCGCAGTTAATGCAGCTGAAACCACGGCTTCTGCCACCTGGCAGGCAACCGCGACCAAAGACAGCGAATCCGATCTGGTTGTTACGCCAACGCGTGCTTTGAACTTCGTTTACAGCGCCAATACCAAATCTTTCAACACCGATACCGGTCTGTTTGATGTGGCTATCCGTGGCGATCACTCTACGGCGACCAGCTTCAAACTCGAAGCTATCCTCGACGATTCAAACAACACGCTGTTCAGCGTGGGTGGTGAAGCGACCAAGCTGAAAGTGGGTGCGCGTTGGGGCGGTAACGACCTGGGCTCTATCGGTGGCACCGTGGGGGCGAAATCGACCGCATGGACCACGCTGGTTGATTCTTCTTCTAACACCGGCGTCTCTTCTGGCCTGTGGAACCTGACCACCAGCGCAGGCGCGGCGGCAGATACCGAAATTACCGGCCAGGACAAATTCGTCTTCTACGTTGACTCCGCTCAGGACAACGCGGGTACTGCGAAAGAGTTCAAAGACCTGACCAACAGCCTGTGGGAAGGGACCGTGTCTGTTGCGTTCCGCGCAACCTGGGGCTAAGGCCTGATCGATCCAGGGGCGCAAGCCCCTGTTTAGGGAAATAGCATGTTTAACCTCAAATCCACCTTCTTATTTTTATTATTTATCTCTTCCTCCGCGCTGGCCATTAATGTGGGAAAAGTCACCACCATTATTTCTGCGGATGCTGACTCCACCGCCAAGGAAATAAAAAACGAAGCAGACAGCGTGCGTATTGTTTCTGTTCGCGCACAGCGGATCAGCAGCCCAATGGATGAAGGGATCGTCATTAATCCGGAGAAAGTGGACGAACTGTTGCTGACGCCCACGCGCATGGTAATGCCCGCCGGTACCAGCAATATCGTCAAATTTTACTATCACGGGAACGCCGATAACAAAGAGCGTTACTACCGCATTACCTTCACGGATGAAGGGGTAAGCGAAGAGGTGGACAGCGGTTCGCCAAAAAACGGCACCGGGATGACGCGTGCGGTGGTGAGCACCATTCTGGTGGTTCAGCCCCGGGATAAGAAGATTGATTTCGTCTATGTGGCGGGAAAAATAACCAATAAAGGGAACACCTCGTTTCGCGTCAATGCGACCGGGACCTGCCTGAAGCCGAATCCGGAATCCCCCGGCACGCCGTGTAGCAAAAACTTCTACCTGATGCCAGAGACCTCGCGCGCTATCGAGGATATCAACGTTACGGATAACCATTTTCATCTCGGAATATGGGACCTGAAAAAGTTCATTCCTGTTAAGTAAGGATGCATGGTGAAAAATAAATTAGTGTTGCCGGTGATGATGGCTTGCGCATCCGGCACGCTGCCCGCGCTTGCGCATGCAGCCTCAAGCTCCGTGGTTATCGCTAATTACCGTTTTCCCGACTCGCTTTATGCACTGCTGGAGCAGGGGATCAAAATTCCCGTCTATCTGGTGAATACGCGTCCACACTCAGCACAACAAGGGAACCACGAAGGCACGGCGAACGAATATGTTCGTATCGGTGACGTGACGCTCTTTGCAAAAGATCTGAAGCTGGGGCTGAGGGATGTTCAGGTCCAGGAGTCTGATAACGGCATTCGTCTGTCAAAAGAGATGCGGGCGTTACTGCAAAGCATTAACGATAAGCAGTTTGATGACCAGATGCGTATTCCGGTTAGCGCGGGTTCGGCGTTCGAACTGGATCAGAAAAAAATGCGCCTGTTGCTGAATCTTTCGCAGAGTGACTACGGGGTGAATATTCGCCCGCGTGAGGTGGACATTGATGCGCCGGAGTCTGACGACCTGAGCGGCACGTTCTCCTACAACCTCGGAGCGTATCACACCGAGAGCGGCTACGGTGACAGCTGGTCGTCGGGCTATCTGAACGCGAGAAACTGGATCTCAATGGGCGTCGATCATGTCCTGATCGACGGCTCTGGCTACGTCAACGAGAACAGCAGCGACACCCAGATGAACGCGGTTATGTGGGAGCGCGACTATCAGGGGATGCGCTACGCCGCGGGCATGCTGAACGGCTGGGCGATGCAGTCTCTGGCGAGCGTCAGCGGGATTTCCGGCGGTGAAGTCTACGGCGTTTCCGTGGGCAACCAGGCCAACTCCCGCAAGCGCGATAACACGCTCTCTCTGACGCCGGTGGTGGTCTATTTTCCCACGGCGGGCGAGGCCCGTATTCGTCGTGACGGGCAGCTTATCGGCATTCAGCGCTTTGACGTCGGCAACCATGAAATTGACACCAGCAGCCTGCCCTACGGGATCTACAGCGTCGAAGTTGAAGTGGTGAGCGGAAGCCGCACCGTGTCGCGCAGCATGTACACCGTAAATAAACCGTTCTCCAGCAACGTGTCGGAAACGCTGCGCTGGCAGATGTGGGGAGGGATGTATAGCCGCGATAAATCCGTCGTCAATTATAAAAAATACGCGAAACGCAAAAACGAGCAGGATAACACCTACTACTACGATTACGACACCAAACATAAAGACACCATGTCGCTGGTGGGAGCCTCGTTCAGCAAGCGCAGCGGGATGGTCGACTGGAACGCCTCTACCTACATGATGCGGGAACACATCGTCAGCGAGCTGTGGGCCTCCCTGAACCTGACGGGCTATTTCTCGGTGAATACCCAGACCATGGCCGCCTCCGACGGAACGTATCGCGCCAACTATGGGGCGAATCTCAGCCTGCCGTGGCAGATCGGCTCGGTGTGGTACTCCCATGAACAGCTCTCCAGCGGCAAGTTCCTGGATATCTATGAGAGCAAGGGCAACACCTGGGGCGCTTCCTTTAGCCTGCCGTCATTCGGCCTGCCCTCGGCAGGCAACCTGAGCCTGATGCGTCAGGAAGACGACCTCTATCGCTATAAACGCTATCAGCTGGACTACTCCCAGGGGTTATACGCTGGTCGCTACGGTACGGCGCGCCTGCGGGTGGGGATGTCGCGCAACAAATACGACGGGTATTACGAAGAGAAAGATCGTTACGTAATGCTCGATTTCGCCATACCGCTCGGCAATACCGTGTCGGTTGGCGTTTCCCACAATCGCGATACCGGCACGGCGTTGAACGTCAGCGCCAGCCGCCAGTTTGAGGGCGATTACCTGAAATCGGCTACCGCCAACGTCTCGAAAGCCTTTAACAGCCGCCAGGATCGCAGCGTAAGCGGCGGCGGCAGCGTGAACTTCGACACGCCGTGGAACAGCAACATCCTCAGCGTCCAGAGCGGCATGAGTAAAGGCTGGAACTCCACGCTGACCAGTGACGGCAGCGTGGGCTGGTCCAAAGAGGCCATCGCCGCCGGGAAAGGCACCGAAAGCGCAGGGGTGATTGTCAGTACCGGTCTCAAATCTGATGAAGCGCTGACCCTGAAGCTTAACGGCCGGGCAGAACGCATCAAAGGGGATAAGACCTGGCTGTCGCTGCCGGCATACCAGGCTTATGACCTGGAAGTGATGAACAGTGAAACCGGTACGGAAAGCTATGAGATTGGCGCGAATGCGCGTCGCCATATCACGGTTTATCCGGGTAATACCGTGGTGATGAAGCCGCAGGTGAAGAAAATCGTCACCCTGTTTGGTCGTCTTGTGGATGCAAACGGGGCCCCGGTTGGCGCCATGCAGATCAAAAACCACGTCGGGCTGACCCGGACGGAAAACGACGGACGCTTCGTGATCGACGTTGATAAGAACAACCCTGTCCTGAGTATCGCCACGCCGGACGACAGCGTCTGCGAAGTGCGCCTGGACATCGAGTCTAACCGCGGTGCGCTGTGGCTCGGGGACATCTCCTGCGACAAAGGCGATTTCGTCTGGCAGGAAGCAAAAGGAACGCAGGAACGTGACGATGAAAAAGATATTCGCTCTTAATTTACTGCTGATGAGCGCGGCGGCCCAGGCGCAGGAGCTGCCCTATTTAGCCATTAATAACCCGGACAATAACGGTACGGGAAACAGCGCGGGGCTGTTTAGTCTGAACAGCACGTCGACCGCGTTTTTACACGGTTCGCGCGAGTGGCCGACCCTGAGTGCGAAAACGAATAACGGTATCGCCACTTACATCCCGGACAACAGCTACAGCGGTCCGGCAGGCAGCGCGCTGACCATCGACTTTTCGGTGACCGGTTCCAGCGCCTCTCCGTTCTTCAAAGGGACGGCGTGTTCCTCGTCCTGCGGCAACACGGGGTACACCCCGACGACCAGCTATACCGACACGTCGATGGTGGTTAAGCCGCCGGTGATGGAGCCCGGCACGTCATACGGGCGCTGGGTACTGGGCGATCCGTTCTTTAACTATCTGCTCAACGCCGCGCCAGGGGATGAAGTGACCATCACCTCCACGCCGCAAATCAGCTCCATCAACAAAGTGACCACCACCAATACGCTTCACAAGGTGGGCACGCTGACCATGACCAACGCCAGGGCGCTTAACCTGGGGATTGACCCGATCAGCGGTGAGGTGACGATTGTCGATGGTTCAACGGGGGCCACCTGCACCAAATACACCCGCAACACGGTCTCTGGCGTCCTGTGCGACCTGCTCGAATACACGTTTGTTGGGGAGGACATCTCCGGTTACAACGGGGGGCTGGCGCTCACCTCTTCCCGCGTCAACAGCGTGCTGCAATCGCACATGAGCGGCGGCACCGGGCTTGCCGCCGAGCTGACCTTCGATGAAAACACCTGGTACAGTATCTCCGGCGGTATCCTGAGCGATACGCGTGTCCTGGCGAACACCTTCCTTGCAGCGCCGCAGAAAAACGGCGGCAAAGCGTCCCTTAAAATCTTTTTGCCGAAAGCGTTAATTCTGAGCGTGGCGCAGGCGGGGGACGGCAGCAACATTGGCAATATCGTCAGCCTGTGTCTGACGCCCGGCAACAGCTCGCTGGCGGCGGATTTCTGCTTCCAGCCGGGGGGCGGCCTGGTGATTAACCCTATCGAGCCCGGGCTGGAGATTGTGCCAGACAACCCGGATTACACCCTCGATCCTGACGGTCTGGGCGGCTCCGGGAAAGGTATTATCGGCGAAGCGCCCATTGAGATCCCCTACACCATCACCTACAGCGGGGCGCAAAAAGATGCGGCGATTGCGGTCACGGTAAAAGTAACCGGGCCTACCCAAAGCCTGAATGGGGTGGACTACTGCGCCTTTAGCGGCAACGGCTTCACGGTTCCCATTCCGGGCAACGTGCTGGTGGGGAAAAGCCAGACGCTGATGGCGCACAACTGTAAAGGCGAAGTACTGTCGATCCCGGCACCGGCCACCCATGCGGAAGAGTGGGACAAAATGAGTTCCGGCGTGACCGATATGTGGCTCTGGAAAACACCGCTGGTCCTCCAGTTCGTTATGGATAATCCGGTATCGAAAACCACCTATGACGGAAATAGCTGGTTTGGCGAAGTGACCGCGCAGGGAAGAATAGATGTTAGCGCATCCTGGAATTAATCAACCATGACTGGAAAATTCCTGGCTATTTTTGCAATAAATTGCTTCATTTCCACAGGGGCAAATGCTTTAATTATCGAAAGTCTGAATATTGATTTTCTTCCCGAAAGAGAAGTTGTTTTTCAGCCGATAAAAAACGATACCAGCGAGCGTCAGAATTATACCGTTTCGCTTATTCAGGTAGACGTTCCTAAAGAGAAGGGAAAAGAAACCGAAATAAAAGATGGCGAAGTCATGTATTCGCCTAAGCAATTAACGCTGGGGAGCGGTGAACGCGCGGGTTTTAAATTTTATTATACCGGCCCGCATGACAACAAAGAGCGATACTATCGCGTAAAATTCACCGAGACGCCGCTCCAGGCAAAGGTTATCACGCGCAAAGGCCAGCGCATCCAGTCGGATGTGGTGGTCTCGCTTGAGGCTATTTTGATTGTCCGTCCATGGACACGACATTTTGATTATGCGTTTAGCAACGGGGTGGTGAGTAATACCGGGAATACCTATTTTAAATATGTTTCCTCGGTCGGGTGCAGTACGCAATACAACAATTCAAAATATATTCCGCCGGGGCAACGGCTGGAAATAGATAATGCCGGGCAGGCTGCAAGGCGGATGATTATTTATGGCAATAAAATCATTCCGCTTACCACCTGCCCGTAGCAACCGCTTTCCTTCATAAAAGGAAATTAGCCTTTAGCATCATGCTAAAGATCCATCACTACAGGAGATAAAAATGAAAGCGATTTCATTCGTAGAAGCGAAAGACATTATCGGTGGCGCGTTAAACCCGTTCGCTGGTCTGGTTAAAGGTGCACAGCTGGGTTACGACACCGGCGCAAGCATCATGGGCATGGTTGGCGGTGTGGTTGGCGGAATTCTGGGTGGCGCAATGGGCTTCCTGGGTGCGCTGGTTGGTAGCTACAACTAATTCACGTTAACAGGAAAAGACTCATGCAAGTTATCGATTTCAAAAAAGCACAGGCCATCATCGGTGGTTGGGATCCGTTTGCTGCCGCTATTCAGGGCGCAAGCGCGGGCTATAACGCGGGCAGCCAGATGTTAGGCGCGCTGGGCGGCACCATCGGCGGCGTGTTCGGCCTGGTGGGCGGCTTCATCGGCGGTTTCTTCAGCGCCTAAGCGAGAAGCACGTTGTACGCATGGCCCGCATTGCCGGGCCATTTTTTTATTTCAGCCACGGATCATTATGTTTTCGCTCTTTCAGTATAAAAAACAGGGTAAGACCCCTGTTATTCGCCAGCATGAATTTACCGAATGTGGACTGGCCTGCCTGGCGATGGTGTTGGGGCACTACGACCACCATGTCTCCGTCAGCCAGCTGCGCCGGGAGATTTCCGTTTCCGCCGATGCGGGAACCTCAATGGCGGAATTGATGACCCTTGCCAGCGATAAAAATATGTCTGGCCGGGTGCTTAAAGGCGAAATCACTGAAATAGAAACGTCTGAGCTGCCGCTCATCGCCTTCTGGCGCGGCAACCATTTCGTGGTCATCGTGAAGATCGACAGCCGCAGCGTGACCGTTCACGACCCCGCCAGCGGCGTGCGTCGTTACCGTCTGAAAGAGGCGGAAAAACTCTTTTCTGGCTATGTTCTTGAGCTTAAGCCCACGCCGTGCTTCAAAAAGAAATCCCCGGATGAAAAGCTCACGCTTGGCCGGTTAGCCAATAAATCCCCGAGCCTGTTCCAGCGCCAGCTGCTGCTGTTTGTGCTCTGTATTTTTACCCTCATCACCATGCTGGCAAGCCCCACCTACGTGCAGCTGATTATGGATGAGGCTATTTCCCGCAGCGACAGCGATCTGGTGATCCTGCTCACCGCGATCTTCGCTATTGTCTTTATCTTTGAAGTCATCGGTAAATTCCTCAAGCAGTTGCTTGAGATCCTGATGCGTAACATTGCCTATGACGATTTAAGCCAGTCCGTGCGCCACTACATGCTGCGCACCCAGACCAGCTGGTTCCGCTCGCGCCCGCCGGGCATCGTGCTGGCTATTGAGAAATCGCTCCACGCCTGCGCGGAGTTCATCAGCAATGGTTACGTGCAAATTCTCTTTTCCAGCCTGATCGCCGTCACCAGCCTGCTGTTTATGCTGCTGTATAACGTCAAAATTGCGCTGCTGACGATGCTGCTGATGGGCGTGTTTTTCCTGATCCGCTTTTCGCTGATCGGCCCCTATCAACGCGCGGTGGATGACTCCATCGAGCGCACCGCCCAGTATGAATCCCTGCTGGTGGAGACGCAGAAAGGGATCATTACGCTCAAAGCGAACAATATGGAGCAGGCCCGGGATGCGGTGATGGATAAATCCCAGCGCGAACACATCGCCGGGCTGATGCGTAAAGAGCGGCTGCTGGCCCGCTTTGACGTGGCTTCGCTGTTGGTGATCAATGCCGAGCAGCTGCTGGTGGTCTGCTTTGGCGCGTGGCTGATCCTGGAAGGGCAGATGAGCATCGGGATGCTTTACGCCTATATCAGCTATAAGCGCTATTTTTCCGATGCCATGGTGCAGGTGGCGCAGAAGCTGCTGGACAAAAATGCCCTCAAGGGGCCGCTGGATCGCGTGGGCGACCTGCTGTTTGCCCCCTCTGAAACCAGCCAGTTTGGGAAGCGGATTGTCACCTCGCCGGTCTGTCTGCAATTTGAGGATGTCTCATTTGCCTATCCTGGCCGGGAGGCCACGCTACAGCATATCAATATGACCCTGAAGCAGGGCGAAGAAGCGGTGATTGTGGGCCAGAGCGGGTCGGGAAAAACCACGCTGCTGCGTCTGATCTCCGGCATGCTGCTGTCATCGTCTGGCACGCTGCGGATCAATAAGATCCCCATTGAGGAGTGCGATCTTTCCTCGCTGCGTCAGCACATCCGCATTGTCCATGCGGACGATATTCTCTTCACCGGCTCGATTCTGGACAACATCGCCTGCTTTGACAGCGCACCGGATAAAGAGCAGGTCATTGCCGCGTGTCGGCTGGCGGAGGTGGACCACGTCGTCGCCAGGCTGCCGCACGGCTACGAAACGGAGATGCTGCCGGGGAACACCTTTTTCTCTGCCGGGGAGATGCAGCGTCTGGTTCTGGCGCGCGCCCTGTACAGCCAGCCTAAGCTTCTGCTCTGTGACGAAGTGACGGCGAACCTGGATAAAACGACCGCGCAGAAAGTGCTGGCGAACCTGCGTAGCCTGGGGATTGGCCTGGTGTTTGTTACCCACTCGCCGGACGTGGTGGGCTGTCAGGGGCGTCTCTATACCATGGAAAATGGCACCCTGCGGGAGAATGAGCAATGATGTTTCTGCCGCGCCTCTATGCGCGCCTCTGCGCGCGCCAGGCCGGGCGCACGCTGCTGGCAAACCGGATCACGCAAAACTACAGCCAGTTTATGCGCTGCCCGGAGGCCGATGTCCCGGCTGATTTTCTGCATCAGAACGCCCATGAGCTGAGCGGGTTTAACTTCGTGGAGCAGATCTTCCCGCCCGCGCTTTGGGCGCGCAACGTCCGCTTCGATCTGCACGCGTACGTGGCGCAGTGGACGCAGGAGCAGGCGTTTTACAGTTCATCTCGCACCCTGCTTCTGGGAATGCGCTGGGCGGGCTTTGGTCTGATCGTGGATGCGCTGCTCGCCACCGCGCCAGCCGATGTGCGCTTTCAGTTTATTACCCGTCACACTGCGCTGCATAAGCTAATGGCCGCGCACGAAGGCCGACGCGCCAGCTCGTTTTTCGCCCCTCACCGCCTGGTGACGGTGCTGCTGATGGACGAACGCCTGCCGGATGCGCCGCTGTTCTCCACCCAGGCTGGGGATCAAAAGGCGTGGTTAACGGACGTCTCAACGCGGTTTTTATCGCGCTATGGCTACAGCGTCCGAACGCTGCTGCCGATCTGTTCGCTGCACACGGCGGAGTTTGGGCTGGAGAGTCAGGCGTATGCGCCAGAGGATTACCGTCAGGCCGCCGCCGACACGCTGAACGCGCTGCGCAAAACCCCCACGCTCTGGAGTGCATGGGACGATCTTTCAGTGATTTATCATGGATGACATATCGTGAAATTAAAAAACCGAAGCCGACAGCGGCGGGCGCTGATCCCGCATCATTTCTCAAAAAGCTATCACATCAACGCGCCACGGCTGAAAGCCGTGCTGACCTTGTTCATCACCTTTTTTCTCTGCCTGCTGGTCTTTGCGATTGTCTTTAACTTTTCGGAAACCACCCTGGCGCGCGGGGTGCTGATCCCGGCGCAGGGCGATGTGGAGGTGCGCGCCAGAGAGTCCGGTACGCTTGTGGATTTTGCCGTACGGCCGGGCCAGTACGTGAAGGAAAACGATCCGCTGTTCACCGTGTCACAGGACTATGGCGGCAAGCAGGGCTCGGTGGTGCAGTTTGACCGCCAGCAGATGGAAGCGGAGAAGAAGCGCAGCGAGCAGCGTATCCAGGCCATTGAGGACTCGATTGCGTCGTATCGCAAAAATCTGGCGCAGCAGCTGGCTCTCACTGACAAGCAGATCGCCGTTTCCCGCGATAAGGTGAAGAAGCTGCGCGCGTTGTTAAAAAACAGCACCGACACCTACGAGGCGTGGAAATCCGTCTCCGGGAAGGGCTATGTATCCAAAGTGGATCTCGATAAAAGCCACAACGATGTGCTCAATGCGCAGCTCAACCTGACGCTGGAGGAGAGCACTATTCTTGAGCTTGAGGCACGAAAAACCAGCCTGACCGACAGCACCCAGTCGCAAATTGACTCTCTGAGCGAAGAGCAGCTGTATGTGAAAAACCGCATCAGCGAAATTGACCGCAACCTGTCCAGCCGGGGAAGTTCCACCATGGCGATGCTGGCCCCTTCCGACGGTTACGTGGTGGCGATTAACTTCCCGCCTGGCCGGGCCATTACGCAAAATAGCGAGGTGGTGGTGGTGATCCGTAAAAATACCGCGGCGACGATGGAGGGGTACCTGTATGTTCCGGCAACGGGGGTGGGGCGCGTGGCGAAAGGCGATAAGGTCAAGCTGCGCTTCGACTCGTGGCCCGTGGACAAATACGGTTCCGTGGAGGCGACGTTGTCCGATTTCTATGAGGTAAACATTGATGCCCATTCGGCGCTGATCCCGCTCCAGGAAGGGCAGAACTACTACCTGGCTAAAGTGCGCGTCCCCTCCTGGTTTACCGACCCGGACAAGAAAAAGCGCATGCTGATGGGCGGAATGACGGTGAACGCCGATATCGTTATCGATCGTAAGCCGCTCATCAATCTGCTGATTGCGCCGCTGGAAAGGGTGCGCAAGCGGTTTATCGATTGACCCGATTTCATTTTAAAGCATTTATGCAGGCACTTTTCTGAATTTAATCAAAGTGGTATTGCCTTGTTATCCTTAATAAAGATAAGGGTTTAACCTTTATCTCTTTAATTAATGGATTATGCTATGGACACAGTAGAGGAATCTGGCGGGACGTATTTCTATCACGGGAATGCGAACGTAACCCCACAGGAGCTATTTTTGCTGATATTCGCTGAGGGTCTGGCGAACCATCTGGGCGTAACTGTGGAGACTGCTGCAACAATCCTGGCGGGGCAGCCTATATTACCCAAGCGTAAGGTATTGGGTGCGTCCGGTTCGCGTACAAGTATCGCGTCTAAGGTAGCGCGTCGCATTTTAAAGGGGGGCCACTTTCCTGAAGGCATGAGAGTGGAGACGATCATCGGTATGGGTAAAACCAGACAGACAAATAAGGTTGGGGCCGTCGTGGGAAGAGCAGTTCCCTTTGTTGGCTATGCCCAGGCGGTAATTATCTTTGCCCTAGTTGCCAGAGAAACCAGAAACAAGTACAACCTCATTGCCCGACCGAAAGATCGGATTGCCTGGACTTATTTCTAATGTTGTTGCCGGATGAGCAAGAGTTTTTAGATTACATCACTGAAAATTACAGTGAACGTAAGCGTCCTGCCCTTAAGGAATGGACCTTCCAGGAGCATTTTAACCTCGTCCCTGAAGATCTGGAGGAGATGCTGCTCGACCTATTCAACCGGTATGAAATTGAGCACAGCAACTTTGTCATGGATAACTACTTTGAGCCCGAGCTTTTTTGGTACCAGTTTGGGCTTAGAAAGAAGTTTCGAGATCGTCAGTACAAGCCGCTAACGCTCGAAATGATTATTGAGTCTGCCAAAGCGGGGCGCTGGTTGTATGATTAAGGGGCTAAGCGCCCCTTGTGCGTTCTATGCTGACTGGCGTTCGTTCCATGCATCGCTGAAGATAATGTTCCCGTCGTTATGCTTCCAGGTAATCTTCTCGTAACGCAGTTCGACCGTTTCCATATGGTTTTCGTTAGGGTTATCCCCTGGTGCCATTGCTGGTGAAATCGAAACTATTCGCACGCCTTCAAGCAGCATGTTGAAGTATTCCTCTTCCTGTCCAGAGTAGTTGATCCGATACCATTTTATTTCTGCTGACACCAGGCTTTGACCTGTCGCAACTGCTTTATAAAGATATGGGCTAGAGCAGTCGAATTCTTTAATGATCAGCATAGGGGAATGCATACGTGTACCGGTTATTTTGCCGGTTGCGTTATCTGTTGGGATCATGAGGTTGTGGTGGAACCCTTTTACCTCAATGCTGCACTCTCTGTGCTGAACATCAACTCCGCCTTTGATTAATGCTCCGCCGTCGTCCTTAAGCCATAAGTATGCTGGTATAGACATTTCTCTATTTCCTTATTTTGTTGAATAACGTCATTATTGTGCTTTAAAACCCCATACCTATCCTTTCCATCAAGTATGTCAATACGCTCCAGCGTATGTCCGCTATACGCATGGAAAGGTGAAACCAGATCATGTTTACACCCAATCGATGTCCTTTTAAGACATTGACCAGGCAAATTTTAACCAAAATAAGGAGTTAACTTATAACGCTTCCAGAAAAGATAAAAAGCGGTTCTCTCAGCACTACCGGTGAGGATGGCAATTACCCCAGCCTCTCCATCCTCGTCTCCCCCTCCGCCATCGACAGCTGATACAGCGAAAACGATCGGTGCTTCTCAATCAAATGCGCCAGCTCCGGCGAATGGCTGGTGAGCCAGATCTGCGAATAGCGGCTGGCCTCGGCAATGAGGCTTGCCAGGGCGGGCAGCATCTGCGGATGCAGGCTGTTTTCCGGTTCGTTGAGGGCGATGAATGCGGGAGGGCGCGGGCTTAACAGCGCCACCGCCAGGCACAAAAAACGCAGCGTGCCGTCGGAGAACTCTGCCGGTTCCAGCGGTCTGCTCAGCCCCTCGCGCTGCATCATCATGCGGAAGCGCCCGCCGGTGTTGTCGCTGTAAAACACGCAGCCGGGGAAGGCCTGGTCGAGAATGCGCATCAGCAGCAGCTCGTCGCCAATTTCGACAATGGTCTGAAACGCGGCGGCCAGGTTCGCGCCGTCGCTGGCCAGCACCGGGGAACGAAAGCCCACCTGCGGGGCACGGATCGCCGAGCCGGATGAGACGGAAAACTCGTGATAGAATCGCCAGTTACGCAGGGACTCGCGCATCTGCGACACTTCGGGGTAGAGGTGCGGTTCACCGAGCTGACCGAACACCGACTCGTTCTCATACAGCGTGCCGCTGTGGGTCACTTTTTCGTGATGCACGTTGTTCAGGAATACCGCCTGATTCTTACGCTTCATCAGCTGTGACGACGGGCGACGGTGCTGTCCGCCGAGCCAGATAGATTCCTCCTTGATCACCGGATCGAGCTGAAACTGTGAGGGGTAGGGCAGCTTTTCCACGAACCCGACCTGAAGCTCATATTCATAGGTTTCCGTTTCCACCGCCAGGTTCATGCGTCGCAGCTGGTCGCTGCGGGTTTTTCCCGCCCAGAACACTTTCAAAATTCCCCCCTCGTTCGCCAGCGCCTGGGAGAATTGCCCCTGCGCCGCGCTGTGCATCAGGTAAATCGCTTTATAAATATTAGATTTTCCGGTGCCGTTGGGGCCGAACACGATATTGAGCTGTTCCAGCTCAAGCGACATATCGCGAATTGAGCGGTAGTTCTGAATATGCAAATTTTTGATCATCGGGGTACTCCGCTGTGCACGCTTAACCTGTACAGAATTACAGTATTTTACGCTGAGCGCAAAAAAAAGACGACAGTGAGGGTGTCGTCTAAACGGGGTACTGCTTTGGGCCTCTGTGGGTCAACAGGGCCTTCGCTTCTTTCTTATCAGGTAACGGCCAGACGCAGACCCAAATCATCAGGATAGGGATCAAAGTAGTTTTGCGTCATCAGATACCGGTCAGGGTATTCAGCCAGATAATGCTTCAGCAGCGTCAGCGGCGCGAGGATCGGCAGCAGCCCGTCCCGGTAATGCAGGATCACATCCCGCAGTTCTCCACGCTGGCGGCTGTTCAGCTGGTTACGGAAATAGCCCTGAATGTGCATCAGCACGTTAGTGTGATTCTTCCGCGAAGCGGGTTTTTTCAGAATGGTCATCAGCTTGTCGCGATAGGCCACGAAAAACGCGTCCAGATCGTCCCACTCGTGCAGTGATGCCACGAACGGGCCAATTTCACGGTAGCCTGCCTGATGGTGCGCCAGAAGCTGAAGCTTATAGCGGCTGTGAAAGTCCAGCAGGGCACGGCGCGTCAGGCCATTTTTACGCATTACGTTCAGTTCGTGGAGAGCGAAAACGCGCTCAACAAAGTTTTCCCGTAGTACCGGATCGTGCAGGCGACCGTCTTCTTCGACGGGCAGCCAGGGGAAAGTTTCAAGGAGGGCGGCGGTGAACAGCCCGACACCCTCCTTGCGGCCCCGGTTGCCGTTTTCGTCGTACAGCCGCACGCGCTCCATGCCGCAGCTGGGGGATTTTGCACAGACGATAAAACCCGCCAGATCGCCGATTTTCGGCAGATAATCTGCCGTAAATGCGGCCATCTTCTGCGTGACGTCATCGTGCGGCGCTTTGCTGAACCGCATTTCTGTCTCGCCGCCGGTGGTCATCACCAGACGCAGCGCCGGACGAGGCGTGGGCAGGCCGATAGCCATTTCAGGGCATACCGGACGGAAAGCGACCCACTGCGCCAGCTCATCCATCACAAAGCCCATACGCTTATGCCCGCCGTCAAAGCGAACGGCGGAACCGGTCAAACATCCGCTAATACCCAGCACAGGTTTTGTTGTCATGGTGTGCACCTCCCGATCTCATACCTAAAAGTTACACAACAATGCGTATTTGTCCAAGTATTGGCGGGATTATTTTTAAACCGTCTTTAAAATCAAGAGCAATCAGCTGCCCTTATAGGTTGAGTAACCGTACTGGCTGAGCAGAAGCGGGATGTGCAGTTTTTCATTGGTGCGGGTGACGGTGAACAGCACCGGCACTTCCGGGAAGAAGGAGTCCAGCTTTTTACCGTGGAAGTAATCGGCGGTTTTGAAGGTCACTTTATACACGCCAGGCGCCATATCCTGATCCTGCGGATAGAGCGATTTGATGCGCCCGTCGTGGTCGGTTTTACCGCTGGCAATCGGGGTCCACTTGTCCTGCTCCTGCTTCTCCAGCGTGACGGCCACATCCGCTGGCGGCATACCGGTTTGCTGGTCCAGAACGTGAACGCTCAGGGTGCCTGCCGGGGCGCTGAACGCGGCAGGCGCGAAAGCCATTGTAGCCAGCATCATCAGAGGAAGTGTCTTTTTCATCGTGTTTTCCTGTTGAGTTGTCGGTGACAGGAAAACGTTAGCACTCGCTGTGCGAAAAAATATTCAACTTTTCGTGAAGATTGCCTCAGCAGAAAATAATCAGAGGATAATCACCTCAAGGGAAACCTGCTGCTGCCACTGCGCAACCTGCTTTTTCCGCACGGCGGTAAGTTTACCGCTGGTGACCAGCAGCCATTTGCGGTCCGGGAAAATTTCCGGGGCCAGCGCGGCAGGGGGAACCGGCAGTATGTCGATGCGGTGGCCCTGGCCGGTGCGCGTCAGAGCTTCAAGCCAGATCTCACAGGGGTCGTTCAGATGCCAGCCGCTGATGAGGATGTTATCGCCCGGCGCTTTTTTATCGCCCTCAAGGCAAAACGAGGTATAGGCGATGAGGATGCCGTCGAGGATCTCACGCAGCGTCATGGCGGCGGCGACGTTGGCCGATATCTGGCTGCGCAACGGACGCAGCACGTTAGTGACCAGCTCTGGCCTTGGGTATTCGCGTCCGGCGTCGTAAATCATCTGACGCAGGGACTCAATTTTCCCCTCCTGCAACTTTTGCAGCATGGCCTGTTGCAGGGTTTGCCAGTTATTGGCGCGGCGCGGCGCAGGGCGTTCCAGCAGTGATTTTACCTGACCGATGGGTACGCCTTTTTTTATCCAGTCGAGGATTTTCAGCGCCTGCTGAACGTCCTCATCGCTGTACAGGCGGTGACCGCCGTCCGTACGCTCGGGTTTGAGCAAGCCATAGCGTCGCTGCCACGCCCGCAGCGTGGTGGCGGTGATGCCGCTGAGTCTGGCGAATTCGCCGATGGAGTAAGCCATGTCTGCATCCGAAGAGAAGGAGTTGTCTCAATATACTACGAATATTCCCCGACGGGATGAAGCGCCGCACGGGTGCGCTACACTTAACGTCCAACCGCGTAAATGAAAGGAGTTCTCATGAGGCTATGGCCTGTCGTTACCGGTGTCGCCATTGCGCTGACGCTGGTTGCCTGTAAATCTCCCACGCCGCCGAAAGGCGTGCAGCCCATTACCGGCTTTGATGCCAGCCGCTATCTCGGCAAATGGTATGAAGTCGCCCGACTGGAAAATCGCTTCGAGCGCGGTCTGGAACAGGTCACCGCGACGTACGGCAAGCGTAGCGATGGCGGTATCAGCGTACTGAACCGCGGCTACGATCCGGTGAAGAAAAAATGGAATGAGAGCGAAGGAAAGGCGTACTTTACCGGCGAACCGACCACGGCTGCGCTGAAGGTATCGTTCTTCGGCCCGTTCTACGGCGGCTATAACGTGATCAAGCTGGATGATAAGTACCAGTACGCGCTGGTCAGCGGCCCGAACCGCGACTATCTGTGGATTTTATCGCGCACCCCGACCATTCCGGATGCGGTAAAACAGGACTACCTGAACACCGCACGCGAGCTGGGCTTCCGGGTCGATCAGCTGGTGTGGGTGAAGCACTAACCTACTGATACGAAAAGGTGATGCTTGCCAGGGCGTTGGCCGAGCCGGGGACCAGTTCACCGGTTCGGATGTACTGCGCCTGGAACGGCAGGGACAGCGTTTGTGCCGAGCTGGTGGTCTGGATGAAAAACTGTCCCGTCGTACCTGCGGACGAGCTGTCCGGCCCCATCATCAGCGGCCCGGTACCGTTATAGAAAAACTGTACGCCAATGCCGGAGGCCGTGGAGTCCCCGGTCAGCGTCACGACCGACGAGGTATTTGACGGTGTGGTCTGATCGGTCATCACTGCGTTAACCGCCACGTTCTCATCGCAGGTCAGGCTGACGTTAAACTCCCCCGACGGCGAGGTGCTGCCTACGCTGGGCAGCGTGTGAACATCAATGGTGCCCAGGTCGACGTTGGCGCTTTTTGTGCCTACCGTGCAGCCGCTTGCCGTCACCGTGATGGTGGTGGGGTTGATGATCACCTGCGCGGTTTTCACTTCGTTGTTATAGGCCGTCAGGATCGCCGCGTTAATGGTCGGGGTCTGGTATACGCCGGATTTCAGCGGAACGCCGGTCTTGATAAACGTCACTTTTGCCGACCAGCCCAGTGCGGTGGCGTAACCGTTAGTCCCATCGGCCGGATAGCTCTGCGTAATGCCCGTCTGCATCGGGACATAGGTGGTGCCGTTATAATCTTTAAGCCCAAGAATGAAGCCGATGCCGGGCACGCCCGTTTCAAATACCATGTAATTTGCGCCATCAAGAATAACCGTGATGCCGGTGGCGGTTATACTGCTGCTCGGCTCCAGCGTCCCTTTGGAGCAGGTAAATACCAGGCCGCACCAGAACACTTCCGAGACGCTCGCAGAGGCGCTCCATTCAGAGCCGATCGTCTTTCCAGGCACGATGGAGTCTGCCGGGCCGGACCACGACATAGGCGTTGGCGAAAGGGTGATATCCGATGTCCAGGAGAGGGCAAGTGCCTGAGAGGACATGAAAAACAGGGCTAAAAACAGTAAACGCATTATTGATACTCCGTCGTCCAGGTCGCCACTGCCGAAACGTCTCCGGCATTGACCGGCGCACCCGTGGCGGCCAGTCGCGCATAGAAGGTCATTTTTACGCTGTCATCCCCCGCCGCGCCGTAAGCAGCGGTTTGGGTGTCCAGCGGGATAAGTACGCTGTCTTTATCCAGAATCTGCACCGCCACGCCGGTCGCGCCGCCGTCAGCGACTTTCAGAAGCTGCGGGTTCTCGTCATCCGGCGTACCGCTGAAGCGGATTTTCACGCCAGCAAAGGTGGGGCCGCATGCTTCAAGGGTGAGCGTGAAGGGCGTTTTGATATTGCTGACCGCGCCCGCCTCGCTAAATTGCTTCACGCCGAGGGTGCCCAGCGGCACGTTTTGCTCCTTCGAATCTTCCGAGACAATGCAGGTATTGCCGATCACGTTGCCGGTCACGGAAACCAGCACGTCATAGCCGCGCGCGGGAACGGTGATGAACATCAGCAGGATCAGGGGGAGGAACCGGATGGTTACTGACATATGACCTCCTGGGAATAAAGCCCGGTGCGGGCGTGATAATTCTGCGGGTTCAACGCATAGCGGATCGTGCAGCGCTGGGCGCTGTCGCGCCCCCATACGGCATGCAAGGTTCCCTCCGCTGACAGGCCGGTCAGATACACGCTGCCGCCGTCGCCGACGATACCGCTGGCTTTGTCATCCTCTGACGAGACCAGCGTACCGAAGGGGAGCACGTGTTTAGCGTGACGTACGATAAACATCGCTTTTGCCCCCTGACGCGTGGTGAGGGTGGCGCGAACCAGTGCCCCGTCGGTGGGGATTTTATTGGCGATGGCGTTCTCAAGTTCCACGTCATTGCCCACGGTGGTGACATCCAGCGCAACCTGATTAACGCGATACGGCGTGGCGTACGGGATCACCGCATAGCCCCGGCTGTCGGTTTTGATGCCCTTGTGGTTGAGCACGGCGACATGGCTGGCGCCCGGGGCTTTCACCAGAATATTGGTGTTCCCGAGCGGCTGGCTCAGCGTCAGACCATCCTCATGCAGCACCGCACCGCCGCTCATCCCGTAACTGAGGTTGCGGGAGTCACCGGCGTAGCTGTAGCCCAGGTTATAGTCTCCCCACGCGCCCTCGTATTGCAGCGCGGCATCGCCGCCGTAGTGCTGCTGCGCGCTGTAGCGCTGGTTGACGCTATAGAAAAGATTCTCCTGCCCCGGCAGATAACCACTGACACCGGTACTGGCGGTGGTGCCAGCGGGATCCGCATGGGTAGCGGTAAAACGGAGACGGGTCGACAGCGCCGGGTTACCCAGCGGCACCGACAGGGACAACGCGAGGATATTGTCTTTCTTGTTGTCGTACAGGCCAGAGCTACGCTGGGCACTGATGCCAAGCGACAGGTTACGAAACGTCGCGTTCCACGCGAACTGCAAACTTTGCGTGGTTTTTGACGTATTCCAGTAGGTTTGTTGATCCCAGGACAGCGACAGCGCGCCGTATTCGCCCATCGGCTGCGACAACAGCAGCTTATTTTTTGCCTTACGCGACATATGCAGGTTGTAAACCGTGTCGTAGTGAGTGGTGACGGTGCCATCGTCTTCCACGGTCTGTTTTGGCGCTCCGCCCGCCATGCCTTTGTAAGTGGTATCGCTGAGGGTATAAAACCCTGCCGTTGAGTAACGCAGCGAGAAGAAATTGACTCGCGTACCGATATCGTTCAGCAGCTTGCTGTACCGCAGGCGCACCGAATCACCGGTGTAGTGCTGGTTATCAGCCAGCTGGCTGCGGGCATGGGTGAGGTCGAGGGAGTAGGCGCCAAAGCGGCCGAGATTCTGCCCGATACCGAAGGCCAGGCCGTTGTAGCGATCGGAAAACTGCGCCCCGCCATAAAACGTGAGGCCGTATCTCCAGCCCAGGAACAGCTCGCCCTGCGCGAAGGAGGGCGAGATCTGATTGCCCGCAGGGCGGTATTTCCCCGCCCCCAGAGCATATTTGACCTGACCGTTACGCACCAGATTCGGCACGCTGGCAAAGGGCAGGGTGTATTGCGTCTGGCTACCGTCGCTCTCCTGAATGGTGACCGCGAGATCGCCGCCGGAAGAGGTCGGATAGAGATCTTTCAGCACAAACGCCCCCGGCGGAACGGAGGTTTGATAGATGACGTTACCGTTCTGGCGAACCGTCACCGTGGCATTGCCGCGCGCGATGCCACGCACTTCGGGCGCGTAACCGCTCAGGCTGGCGGGCAACATATTGTCATCGGTCTTCAGGGCAACCCCACGCAGGCCAACGGCGTCAAACACCTGCGATGAGGTGAACGTTTCACCGGCATAAACCTGGGCACGCAGGGCGCGGATATCCCGCTGTAGCCAGGTCTGGACGTGGGTGAGCTCGTTACTCTCTTTGGTCCACGTGGTGAAATCACGCAGCCGCCATGCGCCCAGGTTGGCGCCGCTGTTGAGGCTCACAAACAGCTGTTGTTCCCGCGTGCGCGTCTCGCCCCGGTAGTCATTATTCGCGCCATTGACCACATAGTTCAGCCACGCGGCAGGGATGCCGGACTCCCAGCTCTCCGGGCTGACGTACCCGCGCGGCAGAGCGCGCATCGCGCTTTGCGGTACGGTGAAGTTAAGGGTAAGCGTCCTCTGGTCAAAATCAAACCGGGTATCGGCGAATGACTGGGTTAAAAAAATGCAGCGCTGCGCAGGCGGCAGCTCACCCCCTTTAGCCTGACGGCTGTCGATGCCAAGTGCGGCGAATTGCGCAGGCGTAAGGCACGGCAGGGCTTCACCGGCGGTGTTTTCAGCCACGCGAAACGTGACGTTACCTGTGAACGCGAACTGGGTGTTGATATACACGTTAAGATTGTACTCGCCCGGCGGCAACGCGCTCCCGGCGTTGACCCAGGCGAGATCGGCGCTGTTGGCGCGCTCGCCGTTGAGAAACGCAGGATTAAATTGCAGCTCGCTTTCGGCAGCCACGGCTTGCCGAATCACCAGGGCGATCGCCGTGGCGCACAGGATTTTAATTTTCATGTGGTCACGCCTTACTGTTTTTATTATTGGGACAATGACGTGCGGGTAACGGGCGTCCAGGCGCCATAATCGTTAATCGTCTGGTAGCTTAAGCTGCTCGCATGGCTGAAGGTGTCTGCCAGCGTCACGCTGGATTTCGGCGGTACCATGACGGGCGACACCGGCCTGCCATCAATTTTCACGTTAATGGTGGTGAGGTAATACGGCGTTGGGTTGGTCAGCGTGACCTTGCCCGCGCGGTAGGCGCCGGCAAGGTTTTTCCATGCCTCCCCTGCACCTTCCCTGAGCCGCTCCGGGCGATAAAAGACCTTGATGCGGTTGGCAGAGGCGAATTGCAGCGAATTGCCGGAACCGTTTTTAACCTGCTGTGGGATAGCTTTGACCGTCATCCAGTACAGCGTCTCGCGATCGGCTGGCAGGGCGTCGCCGCTGAACATGATTTTCACCGCGCTTTCGCTGGCGGGCTTCATGACGTACAGCGGCGGCGTGATGACGAAGTCGTTGGTACGGCTCCCTTTCTCGTCTTCCATCCAGGACTGGATCAGAAACGTGGCATCAGGGTGGGTATTTCTTACCTGCATCATCGTCTGCGTAGCCGCGCCGGTGTAAATCAGCCGCGTTGCGCCTAACCCCACGCCGCCTGCGTACACGGCGGATGAACATAACGTGCCAGCCAGACAAATCCATGTGTTTACGCGCATAGTGCGTCTCCTGAAAGCTGAGTCAGACCCGGCCAGCAGACCGGGCCTGAAGATTACGAATAGGTCACGGTGTAGGTGGCGACCGCGCTGGCATCACCCGCCGTGGCGTTGCCCAGTGGGGAGTAATATTTCGCGCTGAAGTTCAGGATGTTCGCCCCCGCACGCAGGGGGATCGCTGCTGCCGGCTCACCCAGCCTGACGACGTTGCCCTGTTCGTCATAAAGACGGATAGCGACATGCTGCGCCGAGCCCGCGCCGCCGTTTACTCCCGCGGCCAGGCTATTCACATCGGTACTGTCCGGTGTACCGGTGAAGGTGATAGCCACGGTCGTTGCGGCAATAGGGTTATCTTCCGTGGACGCGGAGGTATCGGCGATTTCGCAATCTTCCAGGGTGATGGAGAAGGCTTTTGCGGTACTGGCTTCACTGCCTGCGGCAGCCAGCGTGGCGGTACGCACTTCACCCATGTCGACGTCGATATTGGCGCTACCGGCGCTGATGGCACAGGCGGAGGTCACCACTTTACCGCTGAAGTTAACCGTGCCGCCGCTGGTGGTGGCGGCCAGTGCTGAGCCCGCTGGCAGCAGGGCGGCAATGCTTAATGCCAGCAGAGAATGGCAAGTAAGGCGTGCTTTCATTTCATAGTTCCTTGATTTTTTTATTACGAGATTTGCTCTGAAAGCGGCAGGTCTAACTGGTTAAAAAGACCAGCAAATCTGTCTTATTCCTGAGCCCGAGTTTCCTTATCGCTGAGCTTTTTAAGGCGCTCACGCGGCGATAAGAAAGTTTCTCCAGTTCTGCGATGTAACGTATATCCAGTCCGTTCCTGAGTTCCTTTAATACCCTCCTTTCTCCAGGCGTCAGCGATAACGCCGCTGGCTGCTTTTGGGGTCGATAATGGCTATCGACCATTTTTGCTAGCTTTATCCGCCACTGATAAACCGTGTTCTGTAGCGAGATATAGGCATCAATATCTTCCCGGACCCATAACAGGGAATGGGCAGAGGTTGAGTACAGGCAGATAATCACTTCAGGCTGCGTGACTTTGATTTTTTTTAAATATTTCAGTGAGTCATACCCTGTATGGTATTTCTCTGCGCCGGATATAAATAAGATATCGATACGAATCGACGACAGCGCCTTATCCAGTTCCTGATAACCTCCTTCGATGATAATGATGTGAAGGTCGTCGCGGATGCTGCTTAATAACGTTTTAATGCCGTTTCTTGCATAATGATCGCCGCCCATCAGTGCAACAGTTATATGCTGTGTTATTTGGCTATTGTTCGTCATGTTATTCCTCGATTTATAATAGTAATCAGGCGAATTATTTATAAGGTTATCGCCAGTATTCTCGAAGCAATGACGTATTGCATACTGTAGGCCTACTATACGTCGGCCAATAAAGAGGTAATCTGAATTAATCTAAAATTGTATTAATTACTAAGATCGAGACCGGTTACGACGCTTCCCTCTGATTGGTCTTATTCCGCTTCGCTTTCTGTAAATTATGATAGCCGCTATTTTTAATGAAAATTTAGCTTTGATAAATGTTTTGTAAGGAGTTTGTCGTCTGGTGTCAGTGCGGGTGTGAAGTTGCTGACGGGGAATAACAATTTACGAATGTTATCATCGATAAAAACTGATAGAAAGGTGGCTTAAAAGCATACAAAAACCATGTAAGTTATTGATACTGGTCAGGTTGAGAAAACTTAAGGCTTAAGGGTGCTGAATATTTTAGACACGCATGTCCGTGGCGTACAATGTTTTTTTATGTAGATATTTGTCAATGTCAAGAGGCGAGGAGTGCGCCAAAAGATGAGGCCCTGATAAATGAGATGCTGCCGGTAGTCAGATACTTCTGTGGAGCGGAAATTCACTTCACAAAACATCATAATGAGGATGATCGCGGATGAAGCGGCTCTGCAAGCCGCATTCTACAAGGGTTGAGTTCTTATGCAGGTTCAGTGAAGCTTAAGGGATGAAATATAAATTAAGATTTTTCGCCAATGGCGAAGATATACAGCATGACGTTAATCAGTCACATTAATCCCGACGTGAATGTCATCCCATACATGCGGTGACCCAGGTTCAACATCTGTTAACCGGAGAATTCATACTGCCCCTATGCATAAGCATTACATTATAAATAATATCGTCGAATTTCATCCTGCGGCCAGCACGTTACGTGATATCAACAATCCTGACCGTGTGGTTGTGTTAAATTCGCCAGCAGGCCGATGCCTGTTGTTATTAATCGACAGAGCGGGGTCGATTGTCACTCAGCAAGAGTTCCTTGATATTGTCTGGCAAAGCCGCGGCATGCTTGTCTCCTCCAATACCTATTACCAGAACATCTCCATCCTGCGCAAAGGGCTCAAAAAGATTGGTTTTGAAACTGACCCTATCGTTACCATTCCGCGGATTGGGTTGACGCTGGCAAGCGACACGCAAATAACCGTCAGAGAGTCTTCACCCGTCGCGCCTCAACCCGCAGAGGGACAATGTGTGGAGGCGCCAGCGATCGAGGAGGTCTCTGCATCCTCCGAGCCAGCAACGCCCGTTGCCAGGAAGCCCACGCGCTGGCTGGCTGTCGTCATGGGGCTATTGATCGTCCTGGCCGGGGCAGGCGTGACGGGATATATGAACGCCACAGAAAACCGTTTTGTTGAGGATTACCGTTTTGCGGCATCCGTCGGAGCCTGTCGCGTTTATCTTGCGAATGACATTCAGACTCACGCTGAACGCGCTTCAGCGCTGACCTATGTGGAACAATTCAAGGCTGAATGCGCGCAATATCCCTGGGTTTACATCAGCTGGTACGCTCTGCTTCCTCGTGCGTCGGTTATTCGCTGCGACCGGCCAATGAAAGAGCCGAACCGCTGTATATCTGATTATTTCCTGAAGGATAGCTAGCATGACTCGTTTTCGGCAGATGCTGTATATCATCGTGACGGGCCTCGTCACCGCAGGCGTGCTGACGGGCTATTACCTGTGGCACCGAACTTACGTTCAGCCTTTTTCATGCCAGGCTAATCTGGTACAGCACCATCCGGATGAGACGCTGACGGTCTGGCTGAATTACACCTTCGACGGGAAACTCGGCACCCTGAGCATGAATGGCCGGGCAAAGAGCGATCCGGGTAAAACCATTGACAGGAAAATTTCCTTTCGGGTGGAGAGACAAGATCATCTCTATTTGCTGACGTCAGAAAAAAATATGACGTTCCCGGACGATAATGTCGAAGACAGCTGGCTGGAAAAATATGAACCGCAATTCTTTGTCTATCCGGGCAAGAGTATTTATATGCGGATCAATGAACAACATAATGGTAACTATATCTTTACCTTAGGAACATTACCGACATATGTGTGTCGTGGTTCAAAAAAAGAATGATGTAAACGAGAAAAACATTATATTTTCCTCCCGTCTCATTTATGCTTGATTTAAAATATCAGGATTACCTTAGAAATAAAAAGTGCGACAGATCATGTTGCGATAATGTAATTAATTTTAAATTTGGCAAGTAAATGAAAAGTGTATTTGACTCCTCCGATGGGGGGAAATCAGTACCGGAAAAGTGTCTGCATATTGGGTTGATATTATGGCCCCGTTATTCACTCCTGGCCGTCTCCGGGTTGCTGGAGGCGCTGCGTTATGCAGCGAAAGCTCAGGATAAATTAGCATTTAAAATCAGCCTGATAAGTGAATTTCCTGATATCCCGATTATCAGCAATGCGGGGATTATCATGAGACCGGATTCTCCCCATGCGCCGCCGGACAGTTTTAACTACCTTGCTGTTATCGGCGGTGAATTGCAGTATCTGGACTTAGGGTATCAGGGGGATAAAGCGTATCTGGCACATGCCCACCATGCCGGGGTTCCGCTCATTGGCATTGGCACCGGCAGTTTTGTCCTCGCACAGGAAGGATTGCTGAATGAACGACGAGCGTCCATCCATCCTTTCCACCTTGATGCATTTCGGCAGGCTTTCCCGATGGTTTATGCTGAGCAAGGGTATGATTTCATCGACGATGGCGATGTGCTGACCTGCCCGGGCGGTATTTCCACCCTGACGCTGGCAACTGAGCTTATCCGCGCCCATGCCGGGGATGATATCGCCAGCACCACCTGTCAGCGTTTGTCGCTCGTTCCGCATGAAATTGCCACCCCGCGTCCGGCGAATTTTGCGCTTATCCCTGACTCGCGGTTGCGCCGCGCCGTCATGCTGATAGAACAGTTCCTGACCCGGCCGCTCACCACCGCCGGGCTTGCGCGAGAAGTGGCATTGAGTGAACGCCAGCTCAACCGTCTGTTCCACGCAGAATTCGGCAAAACGGCCCGCGAATTTATCCGCAGTGCCAGACTGCGCTATGCTTGCTGGCTGCTGAAGAACTCACAGCAAAGCGTGACGGATATTGCGCAGCGGATGGGGTTCAGCGACTGCGCGCACTTTATTCGTCATTTTCAGACGGAGTATGGTTGTACGCCTGGCGTTTGGCGCACGTCGCAGAGCTGAATATTATTACATTGCTGCCCTGAAACTTTACTCAACCGGAATATCATCATGAAAATAGAAGCCGCACACCCCTCACAATTTGAACGCCTCGTCGCAGTCTGGGAGTCGTCCGTTCGCGCCACGCACCGCTTTTTGCAGGAAAGCGATATCGCGGCGCTGCGTCCGTTATTGCTCAACGCATATTTGCCTAATCTCAGGGTTGTGATTGCCCGGGATGACGTGGGTATTATTCACGGCTTTTTGGGCGTGGATAAAAATCGCATTGAAATGCTGTTTGTGGATGATGCGAGCCGGGGGAAGGGTATCGGGAAAATGCTGCTGCAATATGCCATTGCAGAATTCGGCGTAAATGAAGTGGACGTGAATGAGCAGAATCCGCAGGGGGTGGCGTTTTATCGTCATATGGGGTTTGAGCAGGTCGGGCGCTCGGAACTGGATGGGCAGGGGAATCCGTTTCCGCTGTTGCATATGCGGTTGAGTGGACAGGCTTAACGCCCTCTCCCTCTGGAGAGGGCGTCTGCAAGCTAGTTACTGGTAATTTGCCCGATGATTACACCACGCACTTTTTCGCCATCGAAGTAATACGAGACCGTATTACTCTGGATGAATCCATTCTGTACTGGCGTCTCCTGATAAAAAAGTATCGCTTTCTTTTTGGCGATCCCTTTCTTGCCGAACATTTCAATTAGATTCCTGTGAGTAGCATTCAACAATGGAACATTCGCGACTGAGACGCTGACAGGTTCCGTTGTTTTAGCACACTCTTTATGGATGCCATCTTTGGCAATAACTAGCGCAGTTAACAATCCTGCACCCATTTCGTTATCAGAAATGAACCAGTAATTCGTGCCATCGTCGTCATGAAGGCAGACCCAGCGTGCTGAGCTGTCTTTGTTAACTGGTGTGCTGGTGATATCTGACAGGTGAGTAACCTCCATTCGTACGGCTTGCTTGCCTATAGCGATGGTCGGTGAAAGGGGCACTGTTGTAGAAATTTCCGTCAATGATCCGTCTTCATCGTAATACTCGGTCGCGAAGCCGGTCATTTCCGTTGCTGAGACGTGCGAACTGACTGCAACGAGTAATGGCAATAAACAAAATAAACGCTTCATTTGACTATCAATACCGTATCGTTGCTTTTCCAGATACTCCTTCTGGCACTCAGAGGAGCAATGATGCAGCCCTCTGAAGAGTCGTCAGGGTGCAAACTGCTTTTACCATGTATTTTAAATGAGTCTCTACCACACATCTCATTTGTCGAGTAGGGCGTGAGGCTGAGAGTATATTTCCCGGTGTGGGCTGAATTATGAGGGGACCCAATTGTGTATTTCCCTCGAGGTAGAGGCCCACTGTTTTTTACACATTCTTGAGATGGATCGTTTTTGTAACCACTTGCTCCTGCATAATCTGCATCGAACTGATAAACACCATCAAGATAAAATTTGTGCTCTTTTACATCATATTCCCAGGACATACTTTCTCCTTAAGCGCGTTCCTTCCAGGTATCAGAATGAATGATGTTTCCATCTATGTAATGCCATGTTATTTTTTCATATGTTAGATCTACATATTCACAATGTGTATAGCGTTCGTTTCGCGGTAGTTTAATGTCAAACATGAGTGGTTCAATTTGAACTACTCTTGCATTTTCTAAAGTTGTCTTAAAGTAAGCCTCTTCAAGTCCGTTATAGTTGATTCTGTAAAATATGAACTCTGCTTTTTTAAGTGTTTGCCCAGTGCATAAGGCTTTGTATAGATAAGAGGATGATGAATCAATCTCTTTCATGAATGCATAGGTACTACAAATGCGTTTTGCAGTGATTTTACCGGAGAATTTATCTATAGGTTGTTCTATAGAATGCATAAATTCAATCACTTCTATTGAACCTTCGCGATCTTTTATATCGACAGATCCATTAATCCTCCGGCCTGAATCATCCTCGAGCCATAAGTAAACAGGTATAGCCATCTCAATCTCCTTTTATAGACTGAGGGAAACTACTCTTCATTATGGATTTAAATTGTGACTTTAATTTCAAAACAGGAATGTTAAAGAATTTTGGTTGGTTTAATAGAAAGTTGTAGTTGCGAGATATGGATGGTATCAATTGACGTTTAAAAATTTATAAGGTTGATTTATGACTATTCTTCCATCGCAAGAATAATAGTCACTAAAAAAAGCATCAAATATTGAAATGATGAATATCATTAAATAATGAACCTATGCCGGGATTAGCGCTTAGCCTGCTTACCCCATTTTAATAAGCCGACAATATCTTTCTCACCTCCGGCCTCTTTCAGCAGGCGCTGCTTTTTTTCATATTCGATGTATTCTGAGCACGCCTTTTCATCAGCCGCTTTCTTGTTGATTTTTCCTGCGCCTTCTAAAACGTCCCGGTCGTTGAATTGCAGGAACTGATCGAGCTTGGTTTGCCAGTCTCGTAAAAATACCTGCTTGCGGCGTTTGGCCTGATCTTCGGCAAAATCGAGCCACATATTAACGACGCGATTAAGCTCGCTCACCTCATCCTGAGACAGATAATTTTTTGCGGTGGTGACATCGCTTTTACGGACTTCTTCGCCTTTATAGCTGGTCAACCCCATATGCGGTTGAGTGGCGTCCGCACGTTGGTGAATCAACTCAGCAGCGGTGTGCCCAGTGCAGGCAAAATGCAGTTTATTCTGGATGGTCTGAAAGAATTGCGTGGTTTCTTTGAGCGACGGCTGATAGTCAGCAGCTAATGCGAAAATCTCCCTCACGCGAAGATAGACCCGGCGTTCGCTGGCACGTATATCGCGAATGCGTTCCAGCATTTCATCGAAATAGTCAGGGACGGCGGAAGATCCCACAGGCGGATTTTTCAGGCGCTCGTCGTCCATAACGAAGCCTTTAACCAGGTATTCCTGGAGCGTTTGGGTGGCCCACTGGCGGAACTGCGTACCTCGCGTGGATCGGACGCGATAGCCGATGGCGAGAATGACGGGCAGGCTAAAGTATTGAACGTTATATACTTTACCATCGCTGGCAGTTGTTCGGTAAAACCGAACAACTGAATTTTCGACCAGTTCACCCTCATCAAAAATATTCTTGATATGCCCGCTGATCGTAGCTTTGGCTTTGCCGTATAACTCACAGATCGTGGCCTGTGAGAGCCACAACGTATCGCTTTCGAAGCGGCATTCAATGCGAACTTTTCCATCCTTGCTGGCAAACATGACGAACTCACCGGCTGGAGAATTTATTAATTCCTCATATGTCATGCTGCCTCCGCTTCATAAGGTTGATGCCTGTAAGCTCGTAGTATGCCAGAAACAGCCGCTAAGCCAGGTGGTTTGTATTTGATTTTGCGAGTCGCTTTCCAGCATGCGGAATTTGGATCGCTGCAAGCGCGTCCTCTATCTCAATAAGCTTTGCTTTCGTCCGTTTATAATCATCTTGCAAACGCTGCTCCTGCTCGTTATACGCCACCAGAACGATGCACCCTTTCATAACCTTTACCGTAACCTGCTGTCCGGTATCAAAACCCGCCGCGCGCAGCCATTTGCCGGAAAGGATGATTTTTGGTGTAGATTTGTCGTAAACATTCGGGCGGTATCCCACAATTAATGAACGCTCGGTTCCGGATTGGTCAGTGTCTGGGGTAGAATGCGAATCAGCCATAATCAACTCCTTGATAGTTGGTGAGGTTAGCTCTCGTCCGGTATTGCGAGTACCTGGCGAGGGCGTTTCAATTTGAGGTTTTCGTATGTTAAGGTACGTACCTCATTAAAGATATCTTGCTCTTGTAGGTACGTACATGTCAACAGCTAAACGCGACCCTAATCAGTCAAAATCCGGAAAAGCACCAACTTTTCAGATTCGTATTACGCCGGAGTTGAAGGCGCAGTTTGAGGCTGCGGCGAAGGCTGAAGGGATGAGTTTGGGTAATTGGCTCAAGACCTTAGGACGAAAAGAATTAAAAAAAATCGGTATTGAGCCAAAAAATTAGATTAATTTAGGTATCGATAGGACTGAGGAGCACTGATGCCCATAGAACTCAATTTTATAGGTGCTTCATATACGCGAATGTCACCAATTTCAATAGCAAAAGCTTTCTTTCTGTTATCAAAATATGAATCAAAAAAACTTTTACTTATGCCCGCTTGGTGTCTAGTTTTGTTCCATAACTTTAATGGTTCATCTTCGATAATGTTTTTAATGTCAAATTCACCAATAATCATACCAACAGGCATAGTTGCGTATATTACAACAGATTTAACATCGTCGTTTTTGAAAATACCTTTACGGAACTCAAACTTTTTTGTCCCATCAAGAATTTTTTCCACAAATTCTGGCTTAATTGACAATAATACTTTCATCTGTTCCGCCTAACTCAACTATCATTTCGAATTGTCTATCTGTTAACTTCATCACACCCCAGTAGTCCTTAGGATTCAGGCCTACCTCTTCGATAAGTTTAGCACGATTTACTCGTTTTGGCAGAGCTAAATTATAAGTGAAAGTTATGATATAAGGGTATTTTTTAGTTTTAAAGAATGATTTCAATTCTGATTCAGTAAATACGCTATATTTTAAACAATGACTGAGAAATTCTTTTTCATTTAAAAATGAGCTGATTGTTTTTACACTTTCGACAACACATAAAGAAGTGACAACCGAACGGTAATACGCAGGGCCCTGATTATCAGATGTGCGATAAATAATAATAATGTCATGAGGCTTCATTTTTGCTACATCACTCATTGCACAGATATATATTTTTCTAATACTATTGGCATAAGAAACATCTGCAATGACATCTGGTGCCTCATTTACGAGTTTTGAGTCTGGGAAAAGACGTGTATGAAAAGTGGGGTATATAGATAATAGATATTTGTTTTCATTATTTCTGTTATTTATATAAGGATAATCAGAAAGTAAATCTCCTGTTAGATGATCTGCACTCATCTCCCGAAGTAAAACATTTTCTGTTCCATTTTCGGAATGTTTGAGCCCATACTTTACAAATCCGTACTTCAGGAATAATTTAATAAGGTAATCATGTTTATCGAAGATAGTGACATAAATATCATTTACTTTTTCTTTTAATGCATGGTCGAATATTTTCTTCAAAAAACGCTGGCCGCGTAAAGTACCTTTTGTATTAAATTTAAACGTTCCGATTTTTAAATGATGTCCTGCGGGGATATTAGGAGAAGTATCATCAATAACTCCATCTTCTAATTTCAGATACATGAAGCCATCTATATTGTCATTCTCATCGAAGAGAACATATGCTTTATCTTTTTCAGGTGTTAAGCATTTTTTTTGGAACCATTCAACAAATCCTATTGCATAGTCTGATTTCAGACTATCGAAAAACGGATCTGAAAAATTAACTTTGGAAAAAGGTATTAATTTTAGATTCTCCATTACATAACTCCTTTTTTATACCCACATGCGAGACAAACAGCTTTAGCTTTTGATATTACTGCTAATGTGGAAGAGGTACTATGACAGGAACTACATTGTATCCACATTTTAGGTTTACTATCGAGTTTATAAATCTCTTTCAAGATTTCGTCAAGTGGAAAGAAAGTTTTATAAATATCAATGATATTATTAGAGTAGCCTTGTGCAGAGGCTAGAATCCCTTCAATTTCGAGCCCATCGTGACTGAATAAACCCTCCGAAAGTTTGAGCAGGCTAACTTTATTGATTTCTTCTTGTAGAGTTAAAAATGCGGAAAGGAAGTCTTTTATTACAGCTTTGCTATTACTTTTGCCCAGATGTATTACTTTGTTACGTTCTTTACGTAAGGCGACATAAGTATCATTGAATCTTTGAGGGAATGTAACTCCTGAAATACTTGAGGCTACATTATTTAAATCTGCGGCATCAATTGTTAAACAGTCGAAGAAGGAGTGTTTTTTATATGAATCTTTGATGTCTTTTAATAACAAAAAAACACTTTTCTCAGCAATTATGGATTTTAAATAAATTTCGGCAGAATTAAATAATATGACTAATCCAGTTTGTAAAAATATTTCCTTATCAAATAATAATCTTTGTATTCGCTGTTCATCAGTTTCATCTATTGCTGGTGTTTTAGTTATTTCCCAATCTTGTGAAAAATGTAAATAAAAAGTTTTAAGGAGAAAGGATAAATTTCGTTGGGCTGAAAGTAACATTTCATTATGATCTGGGAGTTCATTCATAAACCATTCCTTTGGGATAAGATAAAGCAGAATTGATTAAGGCAATTAGCTATATCTATTAATACTTATGAATAAATTTTGGCGGAAGATCACAGGAGTCGAACCTGCCCGGGAACGCTGGCGCCCCCAACTGGATTTGAAGTCCAGCCACCTCACCGGAGATGACGATCTTCCGCGCCTGCATTGCTACATGGAGGCGGGGCGCATTATAGCTACTTTCAGGCATTTACCACATACCCCACACCACTTTTTTCACCTCTCTTTTGACCTTAACCCCCCTGTTTCAGCTAATTCTTAAGAAAATCCTCAGGTTAGCATTTCGTGCTCACCAACTTTTATCCCGATCACAAAAAACAAGAAACGTAATCTCTTAACCAGAAAACGCAATACCCGCTCCTGAAACAATGGTTTAAAAAACGGTAACCGGTCTCAGCGCCCCCTACAGCGTGAAGGATAAAAATATGAGCGAAGTCCTGTCAGTAAAAGAGAAGATTGGCTACGGCATGGGAGACGCCGCCAGCCACATCATTTTTGATAACGTCATGCTTTATATGATGTTTTTCTACACCGATATTTTTGGTATTCCCGCCGGGTTTGTCGGCACCATGTTCCTGCTGGCCCGCGCGCTGGATGCGATCTCCGACCCGTGCATGGGGCTGATTGCCGACCGCACCCGCAGCCGCTGGGGTAAGTTCCGTCCGTGGATTTTGTTCGGCGCCATTCCGTTCGGCATCGTCTGCGTGCTGGCGTATACCACGCCGGACCTCAGCCTCAACGGTAAAATGGTTTACGCCGCCGTTACCTACACCCTGCTGACCCTGCTCTATACCGTGGTCAACATCCCGTACTGCGCGCTGGGCGGCGTGATCACCAACGACCCGACGCAGCGTATCTCCCTCCAGTCCTGGCGCTTTGTGCTGGCGACGGCGGGCGGTATGCTCTCTACGGTGCTGATGATGCCGCTGGTGAACCTGATTGGCAGGGATGACAAAGCCTTCGGCTTCCAGGGCGGGATCGCCGTGCTGTCGGTGGTCGCGTTCCTGATGCTGGCGTTCTGCTTCTTCACCACCAAAGAGCGCATCCAGGTGCCGCCGAGCACCACCTCCATGCGTGAAGATCTGCGTGATATCTGGCAAAACGACCAGTGGCGCATCGTCGGCGTGCTCACCATCCTCAACATTCTCGCCGTCTGCGTGCGCGGGGGCGCGATGATGTACTACTGCACCTGGATCATGGGTTCGCCGGAAGTGTTCGTCGCGTTCCTCACCACCTACTGCGTCGGCAACCTGATCGGCTCCGCGCTGGCGAAACCGCTCACCGACTGGAAGTGCAAGGTCAGCATCTTCTGGTGGACCAACGCCGCGCTGGCGGTGGTCAGCGTGGCGATGTTCTTCGTGCCGATGCATGCCACCGTCCTGATGTTCGGCTTCATCTTCGTTATCGGCGTGCTGCACCAGCTGGTGACGCCGATTCAGTGGGTAATGATGTCCGATACCGTCGACTACGGCGAATGGACCAACGGCAAACGTCTGACCGGCATCAGCTTTGCGGGCACGCTGTTCGTGCTGAAACTCGGCCTGGCGCTGGGCGGGGCGATGATAGGCTGGATGCTGGCAGGCGGCGGCTACGACGCGGCAGCCAAAACCCAGAACAGCGCGACCATCAGCATCATCATCGGCCTGTTTACCCTGGCACCGGCGATCTGTTACGTGCTGAGCGCCATCATCGCCAAACGCTACTACACGCTGAAAACCCCCTTCCTGACCAAAATTCTGCGCGAGCTGGCGCAGGGCGCGCGCCGCAATCAGCAGGAGTTTGAAAACCTGCCGGTCAGCAAAGAATTGCAGAACTAAGAGGACGTAAGCATGAAAATCAGTGATGGAAACTGGCTTATTCAACCGGGCCTGAATGTGACCTATCCGGTGCAGGTGTTCGACGTGGAGCAGCAGGGCAATGACCTGGTGGTGTATGTGGCGCCGCGTGACGTGCGCGAACGCACCTGGCAGCTCGACACGTTGATGTTCACGGTGCGCCTGTTTGCCCCGCAGGAAGGGATTGTCGGGGTGCGCATTGAGCACTTCCAGGGTGCGCTGAACAACGGCCCGCACTATCCGCTGAACGTTCTGAAGGATGTAAAAGTTGAGATTGAAAACAACGCCGAATTTGCCGAGCTGAAAAGCGGCAGCGTCAGCGTGCGCGTCGCCAAAGGCGAGTTCTGGGCGCTGGATTTCCTGCGCAACGGCCAGCGCATTACCGGCAGCCAGCTGAAAAACAACGGCTACGTGCAGGACAGCAATACCGATCGCAACTATGTGTTTGAACGTCTGGATCTGGGCGTGGGGGAAACGGTCTACGGCCTGGGCGAGCGCTTTACCGCGCTGGTGCGCAACGGCCAGACGGTCGAAACCTGGAACCGCGACGGGGGCACCAGCACCGAGCAGTCCTACAAAAACATCCCGTTCTACCTGACCAACCGCGGCTACGGCGTGCTGGTGAATCACCCGGAGAACGTCTCGTTTGAAGTCGGCTCCGAAAAAGTCTCCAAAGTGCAGTTCAGCGTGGAAGGGGAGTATCTGGAGTACTTCGTGATCGACGGCCCGACGCCGAAAGAAGTGCTGAACCGCTATACCCGCTTCACCGGCAGTCCGGCGCTGCCGCCTGCGTGGTCGTTCGGCCTGTGGCTGACCACCTCGTTCACCACCAACTACGACGAAGCGACGGTTAACAGCTTTATCGACGGCATGGCCGAGCGCGACCTGCCGCTGCACGTGTTCCACTTCGACTGCTTCTGGATGAAGGCCTTCCAGTGGTGCGACTTCGAGTGGGACCCGGTGACCTTCCCCGATCCGGAAGGCATGATCCGCCGCCTGAAAGAGAAAGGGCTGAAGGTCTGCGTGTGGATCAACCCGTACATCGGCCAGAAATCGCCGATCTTCCGGGAGTTGAAAGAGAAGGGCTACCTGCTCAAGCGCCCGGACGGCTCCCTGTGGCAGTGGGACAAATGGCAGCCGGGGCTGGCGATCTACGACTTCACCAACCCGGACGCGTGCAGGTGGTATGCGGACAAACTGAAAGGCCTGGTGGAGATCGGCGTCGACTGCTTCAAGACCGACTTCGGCGAGCGTATCCCGACGGAGGTCCAGTGGTTTGACGGTTCCGATCCGCAGAAGATGCATAACCATTACGCCTACATCTACAACGAACTGGTGTGGAACGTGCTGAAAGAGACGGTGGGAGAAGAAGAGGCGGTGCTGTTTGCCCGTTCTGCCTCCGTGGGTGCGCAACAGTTCCCGGTACACTGGGGTGGCGACTGCTACGCCAACTATGAGTCGATGGCCGAAAGCCTGCGCGGCGGGCTGTCGATTGGCCTGTCCGGCTTCGGGTTCTGGAGCCACGATATCGGCGGGTTCGAAAACACCGCTCCGGCGCACGTCTACAAACGCTGGTGCGCGTTCGGGCTGTTCTCCAGCCACAGCCGCCTGCACGGCAGCAAATCCTACCGCGTGCCGTGGGCGTACGATGACGAGTCCTGCGATGTGGTGCGCCACTTCACGCAGCTGAAATGCCAGCTGATGCCGTACCTGTATCGTCAGGCGGCGCTGGCCCGCGAGTTCGGCACGCCGATGCTGCGGGCGATGATGCTGGAGTTCCCGGACGATCCGGCGTGCGATTACCTCGACCGCCAGTACATGTTGGGGGATTCAATGATGGTGGCGCCGGTGTTCTCCGAGGCGGGCGACGTGCAGTTCTACCTGCCGGAAGGGCGCTGGACGCACCTGTGGCACAACGATGAAATCGAGGGTAGCCGCTGGCATAAGCAGCAGCACGATTTCCAGAGCCTGCCGGTCTATGTGCGCGACAACACACTGCTGGCGCTCGGCAATAATAACCAGAAGCCGGACTATGCGTGGCACGAGGGGACGGCCTTCCAGCTCTTTAACCTGAGCGATGGCGCAACGGCGGTGAGTGAAGTGCCTGCGGCGGACGGTTCTGTAGTGTTTGCGCTGAAGGCGTCACGTCAGGGCGACGTCGTGACCTTTACCGGCGCGGGAGATGCGCAAAACTGGTCGGTGTGCTTGCGCAACGTGCAGAAGGTCGGCGGCGTAAAAGGCGGTTCACATGCGGGCAGCGAATGGGGTGTGGTGGTGAAAGCCGAGGGGGATGAGGTGGTGGTTCACCTCTGAGCTGGAAAAATGCCCGGTGGCGCTTCGCTTACCGGGCCTACGGTAATTATGCGGTCTGATGCCCTCACCCACGGTAGAAGGAACCAAAACCTCGTAGGCCGGGTAAGGCGAAGCCGCCACCCGGCTTTTTACTGTGCCGGAGCCACCGTAGACACCATCCCGCCGGTCATCGTCTGTTGCACCTGCCGTTTATCCATATTCACTGCGCTCAGCTTCCCATTCACCGTCGGCTTCAGCGGCGCATTGGCCTGCACGCTTCCGCTGGCGGTGAGCTGAATATTGCCGTCGCCCGCAATCGGCAGCGCTGGCCAGCCCCACTGCTGCAAAACGTTGAGTGGTACACCGCGCCCGTTCAGGCTCACGGTGGTTTGTCGCTGTGGCAGCTGTGACACGGTGGCGGTCGCTTCCAGGATCCCTTTCTCGGTAAAGGCGCTCAGATCGGTAATATTTACCGTTGCGGCGTTGGCATTCAGCGCCAGCGACGGGCGACGCACGTCGACGCGGTTAAAGGTTGCTGCCGCCCCGTTGAGGGTTGCGTTACCGCCCCACACGCCCCACTTGTGATCCTGCGCCAGCCGCAGATTAGCGCCATAACCGTCGAGGGAGGTGATCTGCCACGGGAACGCCGGATCGATGTCGATCACCAGGTTGCGGCTCAGGCCGAATTTTTTCAGCGTTACGCTGTTCAGCCATGCCGGGAGCGGGTCCATCCACAGCGTTTTCCAGTTTTCCGGAAGCGTATATTCCAGCCCGGCAATGGCAACGTCGTCCAGCACCAGCGCCTGACCCTCGCGCAGCCAGTTGCCGGAGGTACGCACCATGCCCCCTTCCCAGCGGGAGGTGAACTGACGCAGCGCAATGCCCTGCGGGGAGAATTCCGCATTCAGGATAGGGTCAAACAGATGCAGCGAGCCGTAAATAAATTCGCTGGCGTTCATGGATAACCGTCCCTCCTGGCTTTGCCAGTCCCCTTTACTCAGGGTGAGGTTACGCAGGCTGAGATCGAGGTCGGTTACCGCCCAGTCTGGCCCCTGTAGACGGGCATCGGTCACTTCCAGCCGCCCAATCTGTAACGAAGGCAGGGTGGAGAGAGGGGCGAAGAAATCCAGCAGCGATTTGTCGCTTTGCAGGCGGATCTCATTCAGACGCAGGGTGTTGATAACCCAGCCACCGTCGGCATTACGCAGAGCCGAGCCCGTCAGCGAGCCGCGCGACATATCGGCACCGATGGTATTGAGCACCACCTCTTTGCCGTTGAGTTGTCCCTGAATCAGCACGTTGTTGGCCGGTATGCCGTTGAGCGTGAGCGACCCGGCGCTCATCTGGATTTGCGCATTTTTCCCGAGTACGTTCCCCGCCTCGGGCTGCCACGGGCTGACGCCGCCGGTCACCTTTTGCGCACTGAGATCCCACTCCGTATTCGGGCTGTTAAAGGCCATGTTATTCAGTTGCAGACGGTCGGCCTGGAACGGCAGCGGCGCCGTCTGCGGCGATAAATTCAGCGTGCCATCGAACAGGGTGATGGCATCCATATGCAGCGGGTCGGTGATCTGGCGGCTGCTTAAGCCAATATCCACTTTTTTAGCGACCAGCGTGGCCGGTTTGCCATCTCGTCCGAAGGTAACGTTTTCCAGAAGGATGTGAGAAGGGGATGAAAAGCGGTGATCCATCAGGTCAAAGTTGAGCTCGTAATCGGTATTCACCGTGATCCAGCTGCTGACCTGCGATGCGCCCCAGCGGGTCTGGAGCAGAAAATAAAAGGCGAGCACTACAATGAGCAGGGCTACCAGAAGATAGATAAGCAGCTTTCCAATAAATTTCATGGTCTTCCTTCCCGCGAAACGCACATAAGGGTGTTATGCACGATTTATGCGCAATGCTCAAGGCGGGAATGGTGTAAAGAGATGTCACGGCAGGCATTGACAGCCTGCCGTGTGGGGATCAGTTCTTTTCAGGCGGGAAAATGAGATTCAGCACAATAGCGGTAATACCGCCCGCGGCGATGCCGGAAGAGAGCAGGTTTTTCACCCAGTCCGGGGCAAACTGCAAAATCATCGGCTGCTGGGAGACGCCAAGCCCTACGGCGAGAGACAGCGCAATAATCATGATTGCGCGGCGGTTCAGCGGCTCGCGGGAGACGATACGCACGCCAGAGGCCGCGATGGTACCGAACATGACCAGCGTCGCGCCGCCCAGCACCGGCTCAGGGATGTGCTGCACAAACCCGCTCACCGCCGGGAACAGGCCGAGGACCACCAGCATCAGCGCTACCACGAAGCCCACGTAGCGGCTGGCCACGCCGGTCAGCTGGATCACGCCGTTGTTCTGGCCAAAGCAGGAGTTCGGGAAGGTGTTGAACACCGCCGAGACAAACGAGTTCAGTCCGTTCGCCAGCACGCCGCCTTTCAGACGTTTCATGTACAGTGGGCCGGAGACCGGCTGCTCGGACACGTCGGAGGTGGCGGTGATATCGCCAATGGTTTCCAGCGAAGTGATCATAAAGACCAGCATCAGCGGCAGGAGCAGACTCCAGTCAATGCCCAGGCCGTAGTAGAGCGGCGTTGGCACGGTAATCAACGCGCTGTTGGTTGGGGTGGTGTTTTCCGGCAGCATGCCCAGCGCCCACGCCAGCAGGTAACCGGCCGCCATGGCGATCACCAGCGATGCCACGCGCAGGTACGGGTTACGCTGGCGGTTAAGCAGAATAATGATCGCCAGCACGACGCCTGCCAGCAGCAGGTTTTTCGGCGCGCCGAAGGTATGGTCGCTCATTGCCGCGTAGCCGCCCCCGATGGAGGTCAGACCCACCTGGATCAGTGACAGGCCGATAATCATCACCACCACGCCGGAGACCAGCGGGGTGATCACCCGGCGCGCCAGGTGCAGAACGCGGGAAATGATCATCTCTGTGCAGCTTGCCAGCATCAGGGTGCCGAAAAGCGCCGCCATCATCGTCGGGACATCTGCGCCGCCGGTTTTCAGTGCCGTACCGCCCATGATCAGCGGCGCCACAAAGTTAAAGCTGGTGCCCTGAATCGACAGCAAACCCGAGCCCACCGGACCCCAGGCTTTAATTTGAATGATGGAGGCCACGCCGGAAGCGAACAGAGACATACTGATGATGTGTTGCGTATCCTGCGCCGGTAACCCCAGCGCCTGGCAAATCAGCAGAGCCGGCGTGATGACCGCAACGAACATCGCCAGCAGGTGCTGGCAGGCGGCAAACAGGGTTTGAGGCAGCGGGGGACGATCTTCAAGGCGGTAAATCAGTTCGCTGTTTTGCTTCTGCGCAATCGGTTGCGCATCAGCAGACTCCAGAGTGTTAACAGACATCGGCGGCAATCCCACGGTGGAAAAGCGGGCATTTTAGCTGACCACCTGGTAAAAGCAAACGATTGCCAGCAAAAAAAAGAGAGAAAATCTGCCGGTGTGAGCAGGTTTTCTACAACGAACAGGAAAAAAAAATTACACTTTTCGCGCCGGCGGCTCATGACGAGCATCACCCGGCCCAGGATAACGCCGCGTGTGTATGGAACACGCGCATAACAGGAGCCTTTTATGATTCATCTCGATACGTTGTCGACCCTTGTTGCCGCAACGCTGGTTCTTCTGCTTGGTCGCAAGCTGGTACACAGTGTTTCCTTTCTGAAAAAGTACACCATTCCTGAACCTGTCGCCGGTGGATTGCTGGTGGCGCTGGCCCTGCTGGTGCTGAAAAAAAGCATGGGCTGGGAAATCGATTTTGATATGTCCCTGAAAGATCCGTTGATGCTGGCCTTCTTTGCCACTATCGGCCTGAACGCTAACCTCGCAAGCCTGCGTTCGGGCGGCAAGGTGCTGGGCGTGTTTCTGATTGTTGTGGTGGGCCTGCTGCTGATGCAAAACGCCATCGGCATCGGTATGGCGTCATTGCTGGGGCTGGATCCGCTGATGGGTCTGCTGGCGGGGTCGATTACCCTGTCAGGTGGCCACGGAACGGGCGCGGCGTGGAGCAAGCTGTTCATCGAACGCTATGGCTTTGAAAACGCAACGGAAGTGGCAATGGCCTGCGCGACCTTTGGCCTGGTGCTTGGCGGGCTGATTGGCGGCCCGGTGGCGCGCTATCTGGTGAAACACTCCACCACGCCGGAAGGCAGGCCAGACGATGAAATGGTGCCGACGGCATTTGAAAAACCGGACGTTGGCCGCAGCATCACCTCGCTGGTGATGATTGAAACCATCGCCATGATTGCCATCTGCCTTACCGTGGGCAAAATCGTTGCGCAATGGCTGGCGGGAACGGCTTTCGAACTGCCAACCTTTGTCTGCGTGCTGTTTATCGGGGTGATCCTGAGCAACGGTCTGGCGCAGATGGGCTTCTACCGCGTCTTTGAGCGCGCAGTGTCCGTGCTGGGGAACGTCAGCCTGTCGCTGTTCCTGGCGATGGCGCTGATGAGCCTCAAGCTGTGGGAACTGGCCTCGCTGGCGCTGCCGATGGTGGCGATCCTGGCGGTGCAGGCCGTGTTCATGGCGCTGTATGCCATCTTTGTTACCTGGCGCATGATGGGCAAAAACTATGATGCGGCGGTACTGGCTGCGGGTCACTGTGGATTTGGTCTGGGAGCGACGCCAACGGCCATCGCTAATATGCAGGCGATCACCGAACGGTTCGGCCCGTCGCACATGGCGTTTCTGGTGGTGCCGATGGTGGGCGCATTCTTCATTGATATCGTCAACGCGCTGGTCATTAAGCTCTACCTGATGCTGCCGATGTTTGGCTGACCGTCAGGCGTTGGAATACCGCTCGGTTTCCGGCATCCAGCGTTCAATTAACGCTGCCGCCTGTTCGGGGTAGCGTTCATGAATATGACGCGCAAGGCGTTGTACTTCGGGGATCATGGCCTGATCGCGCAATAAATCCGCCACTTTAAACTCGGCGTTACCCGTCTGGCGCGTGCCCAGCAATTCGCCCGGGCCGCGGATCTCCAGATCTTTTTGCGCAATGACGAAGCCGTCATTGCTGTCGCGTAATACCTGCAAACGCATCTGCGCGGTTTTCGACAGAGGGGCTTTGTAGAGCAGCACGCAGTGAGAGGCGATCGCACCACGGCCCACGCGGCCTCGTAGCTGGTGGAGCTGCGCCAGGCCCAGGCGCTCCGGGTTCTCAATAATCATCAGGCTGGAGTTCGGCACGTCCACGCCCACTTCGATGACCGTGGTCGCGATCAGCAAATGCAGCTCGCCCTGTTTGAACGACTGCATCACCGCCTGCTTCTCGGCAGGCTTCATGCGCCCGTGAACCAGACCGACGTTCAGCTCCGGCAGGGCGAGCTTTAACTCTTCCCACGTGGCTTCGGCAGCCTGCGCTTCCAGCAGCTCAGACTCTTCAATCAGGGTACAGACCCAGTAAGCCTGACGTCCTTCGTGGGTGCAGGCGTTGCGCACGCGGTCAATGATGTCGTTGCGGCGCGTGTCCGGAATGGCGACCGTCGTCACCGGCGTACGGCCCGGGGGGAGTTCGTCGATGGTGGAGGTATCCAGATCGGCATAGGCCGTCATCGCCAGGGTGCGCGGAATCGGCGTGGCGGTCATGATCAGCTGATGTGGGTGGAAGCCCTGTTGCAGACCTTTCTCCCACAGCGCCAGACGCTGATGAACACCAAAGCGGTGCTGTTCGTCGATAATCACCAGCGCCAGGCCGTTAAACTGCACCTGTTCCTGGAAAATGGCGTGCGTGCCGACAATCATCTGCACCTGCCCGCTGGCAATGGCTTCCTGCTGCGCAAGGCGCGCTTTGCCCTTCTGCTTCCCGGCCAGCCAGCCCACTTCAATTCCCAGCGGGGCAAACCAGTTCCGGAAATTGTTGGCGTGCTGCTCGGCCAGCAGTTCCGTCGGCGCCATCAGCGCCACCTGCTTACCGTGGGCGATGGCGCGCAAAGCGGCCAGCGCGGCGACCAGCGTTTTACCGGAACCCACGTCGCCCTGCACCAGGCGCATCATTGGCACATCCAGCGCCATATCGCGTTCGATCTCGGCAGTCACCCGCGCCTGGGCGCCGGTGGGTTTAAACGGCAGTGAGGCCAGCAGCTTATCTTTGAGCTCATCACGCTGGCTTAATGGCTGCGCGTGGAAACGCTGCGCACCTGCGCGCAGGGCCAGCATGCTCAGGTTGTGAGCCAGTAATTCCTCAAGGATAAGACGCCGTTGGGCGGGGTGTTTCCCGCTCTCTAAATCAACAAGCTGAAGCGTTGGCGGTGGACGGTGCAGGGTGCGCAACGCCTCCGGCAGGCTCATCATGCCCTGCGCCAGCTCCGGCGGCAGCAGCTCGTTAATGGCGCAGGTATCAAGCAGCTCCAGCGCCTGGTCGGTGAGCTTGCGCAGCGTAGCCTGCTTAATGCCTTCAGTGGTTGGATAGACCGGCGTGAGCGTCTCCTGTAGCTCAGGTGAGCTGAGATCGCCCTGCACGCGGTATTCCGGGTGGATCATCTCCGCGCCGTATTTGCCCCGTTTGGCTTCACCGTACGCAAGTACGCGTCGTCCAGTGGCAAGGCTGTTTTTCATTGCCGCATTGAAGTTGAAAAAGCGCATGGTGAGAATGCCGGTGCCGTCGCTGATCTGGCAGGTCATCATCCTGCGTCCGCCAAAGGTGATGTTGCAGTTCAGCACTTCCCCTTCAACGGTGGCGTAAATAGCGGGCAGCAGATCGCCAATCTTATAAAGCTGAGTACGGTCTTCGTAGCGCAGGGGGAGGTGGAGCAGGAGATCCTGCACGGTGTGCAGGCCTATCTTCGCCAGTTTACTGCTTTGTGCCGCGCCCACGCCCGTCAGGCTGTTGAGCGGTATGGCGTCCAGCAGGCGGCCTTTCATGATTTACCCCGCGTACTGCATGGTGGACCACCACTCGGCATCGGCTTCAATTTCGCCCTGCGCGTTGACGTGGGGGTAAGGCAATTTCTTCTGCTTCGCAACGCGAGCCAGCACCGGATAGCCACCTTCAAACAGCAGGCGCTGCTGCTCCTCTTCAGGCAGCATGCTGTTGCTGCGCTCGTACATTCCGGCATTCTGACGCTGGCGCTGCGCTTCATACAGGATCAGCGCTGAGGCGACCGACACGTTGAGTGACTGGACCATGCCGATCATTGGAATGATGATGTCCCGATCGGCCAAATCCAGTGCTTCCTGCGTGATCCCCGTTTTCTCCTGGCCCATTAAAATGCAGGTCGGACGGGTGTAGTCGATCTCACGGAAATCCACGGCTTTAGCAGAGAGGTTGGTTGCCAGAACCTGCATGCCACGCCCTTTCAGGTGCGAGACCGCTTCACCAATAGTCTGGTGAGTTTTCACGGATACCCAGCTGTTGCTGCCTGCGGCGGTGGAGGCCATGGTACGCATACGTGCGCCAGGCCAGACGGCGTGGACTTCATGCACGCCGACGGCATCTGCGGTGCGGACGATAGCAGAGACGTTATGAGGTTTATGGACCTGCTCCATGCAGACCGTCAGATCAGGCTGACGCCTGGCGAGCATTTCGCAGATTCGCTCGTAACGTTTTGAATTCATAATGCTAGTTTCGGTTACGGGTGACTTTAATGACGTCCGGCATCACGCGGATCTTGCGCATAATATTGGCCAGATGCACGCGGTCACGGGCGGTCAGGCGAATAAAGGCGCTATAAACGCGGCCATCTTTTTCTTCCGTATTCAGGCTTTGAATGTTGGATGAGGCGGTGTTGATCGCTGCCGTCAGGTTCGCCAGGGCACCCTGGTGGTTGAACATATCCACCTTGATTTCAGTGATAAATTCCTGCGCCGTCTCTTTATCCCACTCGACCGCCATGAACTTCTCTGGCTCTTTCTGATAGCCACGGATGTTACGGCAGGATTCATGGTGGATCACCAGCCCTTTACCTGGGCTGACGTGCGCAATAATCGGGTCGCCCGGGATAGGACGGCAGCATTTGGCGAAGGTGATGAGCACCCCGTCAGCGCCTTTGATCGGCAGGTGACCATGATTTTGCGTGGTGGCAGGAACGGCTGTCGTTTCGCCTTGTTGCAGATTCTTCGCCACGACCACGCTCATGGCGTTGCCGAGACCAATCTCTGCCAGCAGGTCATCCAGCGAGGCGAGCTTCATACGCTCCAGCTCATGCTGAATGTTTTCTGGTGGGATCTCTGCCAGTTTGCGGCTGCCACCCAGCGCGTGATTGAGCAGACGACGCCCCAGGCTAACGGAGTCGTCGCGCTTGAGGTTTTTCAGCAGCTGGCGGATTTTTGCGCGCGCTTTTGAGCTCACGACAAAGTTCAGCCAGGCGGCGTTAGGACGTGCCCCCGGCGCGGTAATGATCTCCACCGTCTGTCCGCTGAAAAGCGGCTGCGACAGCGGATAAGGCTGCCTGTCAACGCGGGCACCTACGCAGGCATGGCCGATATCGGTATGCACGGCGTAAGCGAAGTCGACAGGTGTCGCGCCCGCAGGCAGTTCGACAATGCGCCCTTCCGGCGTGAAAACGTAAATCTCATCCGGGAAGAGATCGGATTTAACGCTCTCGATAAATTCAAACGAGCTACCTGCGCTCTGTTGCAGCTCCAGCAGGCTCTGCATCCAGCGCTGGGCGCGGATTTGCGCGGTGGTACTGCTTTCGCCGCCGTGCTCTTTATAAGCCCAGTGCGCCGCGACACCCATCTCCGCCATCTGATCCATATCTTCGGTACGAATCTGCACCTCAACAGGGACACCGTGCGGGCCAATCATGGAGGTGTGCAAAGACTGGTATCCGTTCGCTTTTGGAATGGCGATGTAATCTTTGACGCGCCCCGGACGCGGCTTGTACAGGCTGTGCATCTGCCCCAGCACGCGATAACAGGTGTCTGAATCGTGGACGATGACGCGGAACGCGTAGATATCCATGATCGAGTGAAAACGCTGCTCTTTGAGCACCATTTTGCAGTAGATAGAGTACAAATGCTTTTCGCGACCGCTCACGCGGCACGGAATGCCCGCTTCCTGCAAACGCCCTTCGATTTCAGAGAGGATCTTTTGAATCATCTCTTTACGGTTACCGCGAGCGGCTTTCACCACCTCTTTAATCACGCGATAGCGGTTCGGGTACAACGCCTCAAAACCCAGCTCTTCCAGCTCGGTTTTAATGTGATGAATACCTAAACGGTGCGCCAGCGGACTGTAAATTTCGAGGGTTTCACGGGCGATGCGGCGACGTTTATCCGGGCGAAGTGAGCCCAGCGTGCGCATATTGTGGGTACGGTCAGCCAGTTTGATGAGAATGACGCGGATATCCTGCACCATCGCCATGATCATCTTGCGGAAGTTTTCGGCCTGCGCCTCTTTCTTGTCGCGGAATTTCAGCTTATCAAGCTTAGAGACCCCTTCCACCAGCTCGGCAACGCTTTTGCCAAACAGCTGTTCCATGTCCTGGTAGGTGGCAGGGGTATCTTCAATCACGTCATGCAGCAGGGCGGCCATCAGCGTTTCGTAGTCGAGTTTCATCTCGGCCAGAATACAGGCCACCGCTACCGGGTGCGTGATATAGGGTTCACCGCTTGAACGTGTCTGGCCCTCGTGAGCGTCACGTGCAACGAGATACGCCTGCTGAAGACGCTTAATCTGGTCTTCAGGCAGGTAGGTTTGAATCAGTTGATTCAGGCTTTCAAACAGATACAAGGGCGACCCGCAGGTTTAATTAACGACGACCTTCAGCAATAGCGGTAACAGCTTGTAATTCAGCGGCTTCCTGCTCTTGCTGCTCCTGGCGCTCACGCACGTCGAGGATCTGGTTGTTGATCAGACCTTCTTCGATTTCGCGAAGTGCAATAACGGTGGTTTTATCGTTTTCTTCCGGTACCAGCGGATCTTTACCGCCTACCTGCATCTGACGAGCGCGACGCGCGGCGACCAGCACCAGGTCAAAACGGTTACCAATTTTCTCTACAGCGTCCTGAACAGTTACGCGTGCCATACTTAAAATGCTCCACAGGTGAAGAAATGACTGGGCATGATACTGAAAGTGGGTTCAGTCTGCCAACAGTTTGGTGATTAATGCGTCATGTCGCTGCTTCTGGCGGCTCATACGCAGACGTTCTGCGCGAAGGATAGTTTTGAGATCGCTCAGCGCGGCATCAAAATCATCATTCACAATAAGGTAATCATATTCCGCGTAATGGCTCATTTCTGCAACTGCCTGCGCCATACGCTTCGCGATAACTTCTTCGCTGTCCTGGCCGCGACCACGCAGGCGGCGATCCAGTTCATCTTTCGATGGCGGTAAAATAAAGATACTGCGCGAATCAGGCATTTTCTTACGAATTTGCTGCGCGCCCTGCCAGTCGATATCCAGGAACACGTTAACGCCGGTCGCCAGAACCTGCTCAATGGTTTCACGCGAAGTACCGTAGTAGTTACCGAAAACTTCTGCATGTTCAAGAAACGCGTCTCTGCCAATCATCGCTCTGAATTCGTCGTGATTCACAAAGAAATAGTGTTCACCGTGCACTTCACCCGGACGCGGTGCTCGCGTGGTGTGAGAAACAGAAACCTGCGTATCGTACAACGGTTGGGTTTTTAACAGTGCCTGAATAAGGCTGGATTTACCCGCGCCACTAGGGGCAGAAACAATATAAAGCGTGCCTTGAGCCATGAGAGTCTTTTGTATGTGTTAACGAAGAAGTCCTACATACGGGCTTATTATACACGTCGCCGCTGTGTGACGTAGCCTTTGTCACACTTTTTCCCCTGGATGATTAAATTTTGCGTGCCGTTTTCAGCTTTTACCTTCTTTTTGCTGCAATAAAAACAATGCGCTGAAGCGCGCTCGTAAAATGCAATTTTGCAGCTGGTCTGCGGCTCCCGGGCAGGGTATACCCTTCGCAAAACAGGGAGGGGTAATAATGGTGAAATGGATAAGCATACTGATGATCTTCTTAAGCAGCGGGGCGATGGCTATCTGCCCGGTCTGGTCACCGGCTAAAGCCGGGCAGGAGATCGCGGCCCTGAAGGCGCAGCTGACCCGCTGGAATGATGATTACTGGAAGCAGGGCAGCAGCGAGGTGAGCGACGACGTTTACGACAGGCTTAACGCCCGCTTAAAACAGTGGCAGCGCTGTTTTCACGATGAACCGCTGCACGACGATCTTCCAGCTGCCAGTGGGACGGTGAAACATCCCTTCGCCCATACCGGCGTGCATAAGGTAGAAAGTAAGCAGGCGCTTAGCCGCTGGATGGCGACGAAGCAGGATCTCTGGGTACAGCCAAAGGTGGATGGTGTTGCGGTCACCCTGGTCTACAAAAACGGCAAGCTGGTGCAGGCGATTAGCCGGGGCGACGGCTTACAGGGGGAAGAGTGGACGGCACAGGCGCGAACGATCCCCGCTATTCCGCAAACGCTGGCCGGGCCGCTTGCCAACAGCGTGTTGCAGGGTGAACTTTTTCTGCTGCGCGAGGGGCATATCCAGCAGCGGATGGGAGGGATGAACGCGCGTGCGAAGGTAGCGGGAGCGATGATGCGCGCGACCGATCGCGCAGCGCTGAAGCAGACAGGCATTTTTATCTGGGCCTGGCCGGACGGCCCAAAAGCGATGAAAGCACGCCTTTCCGCGCTGGCGGAGGCAGGTTTTACCCTGACGGCCCGCTATACCCTGCCGGTTAAAAACGCGGCTGACGTGGAAGCGCAGCGGACGGCCTGGTTTAAGGCTTCGTTGCCTTTCGCCACGGATGGCATTGTGGTTCGCGCCTCGGCAGAGCCGCCGGGCGAGCGATGGCTGCCGGGGGAAGGGAGTTGGGTCGTCGCATGGAAATACCTTCCTGTGGCCCAGGTGACGGAAGTCAAAGCGATTCACTTTACCGTTGGCCGTACCGGGCGGATCACCGCGATTGCGCAGCTTGAGCCGCTGATGCTCGACGATAAACGCGTACAGCGCGTCAGCTTAGGGTCGGTTAACCGCTGGCAGAGGCTGGATATTGCCCCCGGCGATCAGGTGCTGGTAAGCCTGGCGGGACAAGGTATTCCCCGGCTGGATAACGTGGTGTGGCGCAATGTGGATCGCCGTAAACCGCAGCCGCCCTCATCGCGCTATAACGGCTTAACCTGTTTCTATGCCTCCCCGGAGTGCATGGAGCAATTTTTTGCCCGGCTGACGTGGCTAAGTTCCAGGCAGGCGTTAGATATCGAAGGAATGGGCGAATCAGGATGGCGGACCCTCTATCAGGCGCATCGGTTTAAGCACCTCTTCTCCTGGCTACAGCTCACGCAGGCGCAGCTCACCGCGACGGCGGGGATATCGGCATCGCATGGCGCTGCGCTGTGGCATCAGTTTAACCTGGCGCGGGAGCGACCTTTTATCCGCTGGATCACCGCGATGGGAATACCGCTGGCCCGGTCGACGCTCAAGGCGGCAGGGGATCGCACCTGGCAGGCGCTGATTCAGCGAAGCGAAGCGGAGTGGCGGATGCTGCCGGGTGTCGGGCAGGAGAAGGCCCGCCAGATCGTAAACTGGCTGCATCAGCCTCAGATTGATGCCCTGGCAAAATGGCTGGCCGCAGAGCACATCGGTGGATTTTAATCTGCGTGCGCTCCTGAACAGACTGGCGAGGGGGCACACTTCCGCTGCCGTGAATAGCGTATTTATGAGACGCGGTTTATATACGCAATAATTATGAATATAAATGAATTATTCATGGTAAATATATTTTGAGGAAATATTATCCCTGAACCCAATTTCAGAATTTGCTCTGCTTGCGTTTTTATTTTCTTTGAGAGAACGGCTTAATTGATCTCAATCACTATTAATCGAGGGCAATAGCCGGGAATGAAGGAGTTATAGGCAATGCAGCCTGAGTATTGTTCGTATTTTTGCTTTTAATTTCAGCTGTTTAACTATTTTATTAATAATATGTTGAGTGTTTTCTGGTTAACAATTAGTCATATTTATTCTGCCGGAAATCATTGCGTCAAATTATTATAAGAATTATCTTATCCAAAATTTTTAAGGTAGTTACCGCTGGGGTGCATTTCGCATCACTTCTGCGTTTTCCTTTCTTTTTGCACCCCGTGAGGGAGTTAACTATCTGAACTCCAATTGAAGCAATTAAGGGTACCGAAATATATCCTGGCGGTTTATATGCGCTGGTGTTCAGAGCCCAGGGCTTTTACATGGATGATTTTCCGTCCCTGTCGGGCCGGAATTCAGCCCCGGGCTTTATGCCCGTTAACCGGGACCTGGTTTCCAGGTGCTCATATTTTCCTTCATTTGAATGAGGACCAAAAATGAAAAGGACGCTTTGTACAGTGCTGACGGCACTCACGCTGGCGACTGCCCTGCCTGCTATAGGCGCTACCACCGAAGCAGGTAGTACCAGCGCAGCAACAACCGGTACAACAACCGGAGCAACGGTGGGAACTACCGCTGGCACTACGGGGGGACTGGCGGCAGGCGCGATTGGGACAACCGCTGTTGTCACCACCGCTGCGATTGCCGGCGTAGCGACGTTAGCCGTTGTCGCGGCAAGCGACAGTGGCGATGACTCAGGCAATGGTACTTCCACGACGACAGTTACCCGCTAAGGCTGGTGCGCAAGGCGATATAGCCTTGCGCTGAACAGCGCAACGACTTGACCCGGTGGCGATATCAAAGCCGGGTATTTAATTGATTTCAATGTTATTTAATCAAGGATTTCTGGTGAGACTGTTTATTCTGCTCATCATGACTCTGCTGATCCAGGGATGTACGCCGAGCCAGCAGAGCATTATTGAGACCTTTAACGCCAGCCTGGACGGGCGCCAGGATGTGACGGTAACGGACGGGCAGATTCAGGCGCTCCCATACTCAACCATGTTCCTGCGTCTGGATAATGGCCCGAGGATCCTGGTGGTTCTCGGATACATCGAACAGGGAAACAGTAAGTGGTTATCGCAGGATAATGCGATGATCGTCACGCATAACGGTCGCCTTATCCACACGCTCAAGCTCCCTTATAACCTGCTTGAGGTAACCAACCTTGAGTACGATCCGCTGCGCCACACGCCGCAGCTCCGCGACGGCAGCCAGTGGTCGCGTGATGTGCGCTGGCAGGAAGAGGGGCGGTATCGCTCCGCACACCTGACCTCGCGCTTCTTCCTGAGCGGGACGGAAAACCTGACCCTTGCCGGAAACACGCTACGTTGTCAGGTCTGGCAGGAGACGGTGCAGGCCGACGGCCTCGATCGTCGCTGGCATAACACCTTCTGGATTGATTCCGCCACCGGCCAGGTACGCCAGAGCGAACAGATGCTCGGCGCGGGCGTATTCCCTCTCGCCATGACGATGTTGAAGCCCGCCCCATGAACAGACTCAGAAAATGGTTACCTGGCGTAGGGCTATCTCTCTTCAGCCTGCCCGCCTTATGCGCAAGTGTCGTTACCGTGCATCAGCCGGGCAAAACGTGGTCTGCTGGACAGGCCGATACGCTCTCCCGGCTGGTCACCCAGCCGCAGCTGAACAACGTCTGGTGGCAGGGCGCTGTCATCGCAACCCCTTCCGCCACGCGGCGAGCGCAACAGACGCAACAGCAGGTGCTGGCGTCGCTTTCAGCCTGGCAGAATCGTGCCTATGACGAGCAGATCGCGACCATTCGCACTGTCGCTACACAGATCCGCTCCCTGCGGATCGTCGGGCGGCAGTTTGTCAGCCTCGATCCAGACGCCGTGCGTACCGACGCCCGCGGCGATCGTTCCCTTGAGGGCCGTTACGATCTGTGGCTCTCGCCTGCGCCCCGCACCGTCACGCTGATGGGGGCGGTCGCCACACCGGGGAAACTGGCCTGGCGACCGGGCGCAAGCATCAGGGATTACTTACAGGGGCAGCTGCGGCTGGCTGGCGCCGACAGGAATAACGTGACCGTTATCGATCCTGACGGCAGTAGGGTTGTTGCGCCGGTGGCGTACTGGAACGCACGCCATATTGAAGCAGAGCCGGGCGCTGTTCTGTGGGTGGGGTTTGATCCCCGGGCGGTGCCGGACGATTTTACCGGTCTGAATGAGCAAATCGTTGCGCTCCTGACGCGGCGGATACCTGACTGATGAACAAACTTTTTTTACTGAGCGGCCTTGCTCTGGCGATCTCTTCTGCCTGCCACGCGGAACTGCGTACCTGGCCCGATCCGACCGGACCTTCACAGTCCGACTTTGGCGGCACCGGCCTGATGCAAATGCCCGACGCGCGCTTTGGTCGGGAAGGGGAATTCAGCGTCAACTACCGCGATAACGACCAGTATCGTTTTTACTCCTTTTCGGTCGTGCTCTTTCCGTGGCTGGAAGGGACGATTCGTTATACCGACGTCCGCACCCGCAAATACAGCAGCGACGAGGATTTCAGCGGCGATCAAAGCTACAAGGATAAGTCGTTCGATTTTAAGGTTCGTCTGTGGGAAGAGGACTATAGCCTGCCGCAGGTGGCGCTCGGCAAGCGCGATATTGCGGGCACCGGCCTGTTCGACGGTGAATATCTGGTTGCCAGTAAAATGGCCGGACCGGTCGATTTTACCTTTGGAATAGCCTGGGGATATCCCGGTAATAGCGACAACGTGGGTAACCCGCTGTGCCACGACAACAATAAGTATTGCACCCGCGGCGAATCACATGATGCCGGGGATATCAGCTTTAGCGATATGTTTCGTGGTCCGGCGTCGCTGTTTGGCGGCCTCCAGTATCAGACGCCCTGGCAGCCCCTGCGCCTGAAGCTCGAGTATGACGGCAACAATTATGCCGATGATTTTGCCGGCTCCATTAAGCAGTCGAGCCATATCAACGTGGGGGCAGTCTATCGCGTTGCCGACTGGGCCGATCTCAACCTCAGCTACGAGCGCGGCAATACGCTGATGTTTGGCTTCACCCTGCGGACCAATTTTAACGATCTGCGCCCCGCGCTGCGTGATAACCCGAAACCGGCCTGGCAACCGGCACCGGCAGGCGAGACGCTGGACTATACCTCGGCGGCAAACCAGCTCACCGCGCTTAAGTACAACGCAGGCTTCGATGCGCCGGAGATCCTTCAGCACGGCAATACCTTATACATGACCGGCGAACAGTATCGCTATCGCGATCCGCGCGAAGCGGTGGATCGCGCCAACCGTATTCTGATCAATAACCTGCCCGACGGGGTCGACACGATCGCTATCACCCAGCGGCGTGACCATCTGCCGCTGGTCACGACGCAAACCGCTGTCACCAGCCTGCGCAAACAGCTGGCGGGAGAGCCGCTCGGCCAGGAGGAGGCGCTCAGACAGCAGCGCGTCGAGCCTGTGGATACTACAGCGTTCGGGCGCGGCTACCGTATTCGCGCCGATCGCTTCAGCTACAGCTTCAAACCGACGCTGGCGCAGTCGCTGGGCGGTCCGGAAGATTTCTATATGTTCCAGGTGGGGGTGATGGCCAGCGCCAGCTACTGGCTGACCGATCGTCTGCTGCTCGACGGCGGCGTGTTCGCCAACCTCTATAACAACTACGACAAGTTCAAATCCTCGCTGATTCCCGCTGACTCCAGCCTGCCGCGCGTCAGAACCCATATTCGCGATTATGTCAGCAATGACTTCTACATCAACAACTTACAGGCCAACTATGTCGATGCGCTGGGGCACGGCTTCTATGCCCAGATTTATGGCGGCTACCTCGAAACCATGTACGGCGGCGTGGGAGCAGAGGCGCTCTGGCGCCCGCTTGATAGCGACTGGGCGCTGGGCGTGGATGCGAATTACGTCAAGCAGCGCGACTGGGACGACATGATGCGCTTCACCGACTACAGCGCGCCAACCGGATTTATCACCGCCTACTGGAACCCGGCGAAGCTCAACAGCGTGCTGATGAAGCTGAGCGTCGGGCAGTACCTGGCGAAGGATAAAGGCGCCACCCTCGACGTCGCGAAGCGATTCGACAGCGGCGTGACGGTAGGCGTCTGGGCGGCGCTGACCAACGTCTCGAAAGAGGATTATGGCGAAGGTGGCTTTAGCAAAGGCTTCTACATCTCGATCCCGCTTGATCTGATGACGATCGGCCCAAATCGCAACCGGGCGGTGGTCTCGTGGACGCCTCTCACGCGTGATGGCGGCCAGATGTTAGGCCGTAAATATCAGCTCTATGACATGACGTCAGAACGCGAAACCCCGGTAGGGCAGTAGTACCGGATGAAACAGGCATTACTTAACCAGATGATTTTCCTGAATGAAAAACGTTAAATTTTCCGTGCTTGCGTTGGCTATGATGGCGTTAAGCGGTTGTACTATCGTACCGGGCCAGGGACTTAGCACCCAGGGCAAAGATATTATCGATCTGCCTGACAGCAATTACGATCTGAATAAGATGGTCAACGTCTATCCGCTCACGCCGGGGCTGGTGGAGCAGTTGCTGCCTGGCAAAGTCGACTCCTGCGCGAATCCTGAACTGGATCGCCAGCTTCAGAACTACCAATATCGCATCGGCGTCGGCGACGTGCTGATGGTTACCGTCTGGGACCACCCGGAGCTGACCACCCCCGCAGGTCAGTACCGTAGCGCCAGCGATACGGGCAACTGGGTGAATGCCGATGGCACGATCTTCTACCCCTATATCGGCAAAATCCGCGTCGTCGGCAAAACGCTGGCCCAGGTGCGCGATGAGATCGCCGCCCGGCTGGACTCGGTGATTGAGAGCCCGCAGGTGGATGTCAGCGTCGCGGCGTTCCGCTCGCAAAAAGCCTACGTGACGGGCGAAGTGGCCAAGTCGGGCCAGCAGCCCATCACCAACATTCCGCTGACCATAATGGATGCGATCAATGCGGCAGGCGGCCTGACGTCGGAGGCGGACTGGCGCCACGTGGTGCTGACCCATAACGGCCAGGACACGCACATTTCCCTCTACGCGCTGATGCAGCGCGGCGATCTCACCCAGAACAAACTCCTCTATCCGGGCGATATTCTCTTCATTCCCCGTAATGACGACCTGAAAGTGTTTGTCATGGGCGAGGTGGGTAAACAGAGCACCCTGAAGATGGACCGTAGCGGCATGACGCTGGCGGAAGCGCTGGGTAATGCGCAGGGCGTGAATCAGGATATGGCCGACGCCACGGGGATCTTTGTGATTCGTCCGTTGCAGGGCAAGCAGAACGGCAAAATCGCCAACGTCTACCAGCTTAACGCCCGGGATGCCACCGCGATGGTGTTGAGCACCGAATTTCAGCTTGAGCCTTACGACATCGTCTATGTCACCACCGCGCCGCTGGTGCGCTGGAACCGCGTGATCTCTCAGCTTGTGCCGACCATTACCGGCGTACATGACCTGACTGAAACAGGGAGATATATCAGAACATGGCCAAACTAACGTTTAACGCCATCCTGGTGATCTGTACCGGCAATATCTGCCGCTCTCCCATTGGGGAACGGCTGCTACGCCGGCTGCTTCCCGCCGCCCGGGTCGATTCAGCGGGAACGTGTGGCCTGGAAGGGCGCACCGCCGATTCACAGGCGACAGAGATCGCCGCCGAACGCGGCACCCTGCTAGAGGGCCACGTGGCGCGCAGGCTCACCCCCGCCATGGTGCGCGACTACGATCTGATTCTGGCGATGGAGCTGGAACATATCGAGCAGGTCACGGCTATCGCACCGGAGGCGCGCGGCAAAATGATGCTCTTTGGTCACTGGACGGGCAGAAAAGAGATCCCGGACCCCTACCGTAAAAACCGGGACGCATTTGAATATGTTTATGGGCTGCTGGAGCAGGCCAGTCTGGAATGGGCGAAACGGCTCAGTTAATCACACGGGATAGTTACGTTTTATGTCAACAAATAACCTTCACGCCCATGATGCGTCTGCCGCGAATAACGAGATCGATCTGGTGCGCCTGTTGGGTGAGCTGCTCGACCACCGAAAATTTATTCTCATCCTTACCGCGCTGTTCACGCTGGCGGCACTGCTTTATGCGCTCTTTGCCACACCGGTTTATCAGGCCGATGCGCTGATACAGGTGGAGCAGAAGCAGGGCAACGCGCTACTCAGTAACCTTAGCGAGTTCATCCCTGACTCCTCGCCAGAGTCGGCGCCGGAGCTTCAGCTTCTCCAGTCGCGCATGATCCTCGGTAAAACGATTGATGACCTGAACCTGCGCACGCAGGTAAGTGAAAACTATTTTCCCCTTGTCGGACGCGGCTGGGCGCGACTCACCGGGCAACAGCCTGGCATCGTCGATATCCGTATGCTCAATCTTCCCCCTGTCGCGGGTCGGGCGCAAAAGCTGACGCTGACCGTCGGCGAGAAGGGCCACTATCAGCTGGAAGGCGATAACGTGACGTTACAGGGCGTCGTGGGACAGCCGCTGAGCGCGGCGAATATCGCCATTACCATTGCCGCTATCCAGGCGAAGCCGGGTACGCAATTTACGATTACACAGCTGAGCGAGCTGGAGGCCATTGACGCGCTACAGCTGCGTTTTTCCGTGAGCGAGCGCAGCAAGGACAGTGGGATGCTTGGCCTGACCATCACGGGGGAAGATCCCGGTGAGATGGCGCGCGTGCTTAACTGCATCGCCGATAACTATTTACAACAGAACGTGGCTCGCCAGGCGGCGCAGGATGCGAAAAGCCTGCAATTTTTGAAGCAGCAGCTTCCGCAGGTGCGCAGCGAGCTGGACCAGGCCGAGGAGAAGCTCAACCGCTATCGCCAGCAAAATGACTCCGTTGACCTGAACCTGGAGGCAAAAGCGGTGCTGGAGCAGATTGTAAATGCGGACAATCAGCTCAATGAACTGACCTTCCGGGAAGCGGAAATTTCGCAGCTCTACAAAAAAGATCACCCCACCTACCGGGCGCTGATTGAGAAACGCCAGACGCTGGAGCAGGAAAAAAACCGCCTGAATAAACGGGTATCGTCCATGCCGTCAACCCAGCAGGAGGTGTTGCGCCTGAGCCGTGATGTGGAGTCGGGACGCGTTATCTACCAGCAGCTGCTTAACCGCGAACAGGAGCTGAGCATCGCCCGGTCGAGCGCAATTGGTAACGTCCGCATTATCGATCCGGCCGTGACCCGGCCGCAGCCAGTCAAGCCGAAAAAAGCGCTGGTCGTCGTTCTGGGGGTTCTCCTGGGTCTGTTCGTCTCTGTGGGCTGGATCCTGGCGCGCAGTATGCTGCGTATGGGCATTGAAACGCCGGAGCAGCTGGAGGAGCATGGGATTAACGTCTATGCCACCGTACCGCTGTCGGAATGGCTGGCTAAAAAGATGCGTTTGCGCAAAAAAGACTTTATGTCCTCAGGGCTGCGCCATAAGACCAAACATATCCCCTTCCTGGCGGCGGATAACCCGGTCGATCTCTCCGTGGAGGCGATTCGCGGCCTGCGCACCAGTCTGCATTTTGCGATGATGGAGTCAGCGAACAATATACTGATGATCTCTGGCGCCACGCCTGACAGCGGTAAAACCTTTGTCAGCAGTACCCTGGCGGCCGTCGTGGCGCAGGCGGGCCAGAAAGTGCTCTATATTGATGCGGATATGCGTCGCGGGTATGCCCATGATCTGTTTAAGCTCGACAATACCTGCGGCTTATCGGAGATGTTGTCCGGTAAGGCGGAGTATACCCAGGGCGTTCAGACCTTCGATAAAGGCGGGTTCGATACCATCGTGCGCGGGCAGATCCCCCCTAATCCGGCGGAGCTTCTGATGCATACGCGTTTCCAGCAGCTGCTGGACTGGGCGAATGAACGCTATGATCTGGTGATTATCGATACGCCACCGATCCTGGCGGTCACCGACGCGGCTGTTGTCGGTCGTCGCGCAGGCACCACGCTGCTGGTCGCCCGCTTCGGGATGAACAGCGTGAAGGAGATGCTGGTCTGTGTACAGCGTCTGGAGCAGAGTGGCGTCAATACCAAAGGGGTGATTCTCAACGGCGTCGTTAAGCGGGCAAGCAACGCTTACGGCTACGGCTATCATCACTACGGTTACAACTATTCGAGTAATTGATTATCCGGCGCCTGCCCGTTCTGACATTAATGCGCATTGTGTTTGTAATGAAAAACGGGCAGGCCCAGCTTAAGGCGCAATGCCAGCATACGCGCGGTGAAGCCAAACAGCAGGGTGGTGATAACCACCACATCGTGGCTGGTGACATAGTGCTGCAAGGCGACATAAAGCACTGCCGCGGCAAAGGAGATGCCGGCATACAGTTCCTTCTGGAAAACCAGCGGGATACGCTTGCAGAACATATCCCGCAGCACCCCGCCAAACACGCCCGTGATCACGGCAGCAATGGTGGCGATAACCGGGCCTTCACCCATATCGAGAGCGATTTGTGCGCCAATGATGGAAAAAACAATCAGCCCAAGCGCATCCAGCACCAGGAACACGCGGCGCAGATGAGGCATCACCGGGGCCACAATCGTGGTTAGCACGGCTGCCGTTGCCACGATAATGACGTACTCAGGGTTTTTTACCCAGCCGAGCGGATAATGGCCAAGCAGGATATCGCGCACGGACCCGCCGCCGAGCGCGGTGGCCGTGGCAATAATAATCACGCCGAAGGTGTCCATACGGCGACGTCCGGCAGCGAGCGCGCCGGTCATGGCTTCTGCGGTAATGCCAATAAGATAGAGAATGTGAAGCAGCATAAACCCTCCGGAATGAAGAGGAGGAGATTAGCGATTTGTGCGGAAGATCACGATTGAGATTTTCTAAGGCGAGGGGGTTTGCCCTACAGAAATTTATCAACGAATGCCTGGCGGGCTTGTGATAAGGCGGGAGGAAAAGAAAGTAAGGCTAAATAAGGATTAGAAAAAGTAATGGGTGGTGTGCGAGGCAACACCACCCTGAAAGGAATTACTCGATATTCTGGATCTGCTCGCGCATCTGCTCAATCAGGACCTTCAGCTCAATCGCTGAATTGGTTACCTCTGCATTGATAGACTTAGACGCCAGCGTGTTCGACTCGCGGTTGAACTCCTGCATCATAAAGTCGAGACGGCGGCCTACCGCTTCTTTCTTCTTCAGAATGTTGTAGGTCTCTTTAACGTGCGCTTCCAGACGATCCAGCTCTTCAGCCACGTCCACACGCTGCGCCATCAGCACCAGCTCTTGTTCCAGACGGTTGTTTTCCAGCTGAACTTCCGCCTCTTCCAGTTTGGCGACAAGACGCTCACGCTGCCATTGCAGCACTTCTGGCATATGAGCGCGCACTTTAGCGACTTCGGCGCTCACGCCTTCAAGGCGTTGCTCAATCATCGCTTTCAGCGCCTGGCCTTCGGTTTCGCGGGCAACGATAAAGTCGTCCAGCGTGCCGTCGAGTGCAGCCAGGATTTCAGCGGTAATCGCGTCCAGATCCTGCTCTCCGGCGGCCATCACGCCAGGCCAGCGCAGAATATCAACCGGGTTGATCTCGCCTTCATCGCTCTGCATTTTGACCCAGTTCGCCGCATTAACCAGCTGTTTTGCCAGCTTTTCGTTCAGGATCAGTTCGCCCTGTGCACTGGCATCGGGCTCAAAACGCAAATTACATTCCACTTTCCCGCGGGTCAGACGCGTACGGATACGCTCACGCACCACAGGCTCCAGGCTGCGGAACTGTTCCGGCATACGGAAATACGTTTCCAGATAGCGCTGGTTTACCGAGCGCATTTCCCAGGTAGCGCTACCCCAGCTACCCTTGATTTCACGCCGGGCGTAGGCGGTCATACTGCGGATCATAGACATTCCCGTTTTTAAAGGAGAGATGGGGGGATTATAGCTTTCAGGGGCTTCTCAGGATAGGAATAAGCGTCCTTTATCCGTATAATGCGCAGCCACATTCGTTTCAAGCCGGAGAATCCATCATGCGTCCAGCAGGTCGTAGCGCCAACCAGGTGCGTCCCGTCACCCTGACCCGTAACTATACAAAACACGCTGAAGGCTCCGTGCTGGTTGAGTTTGGTGACACCAAGGTGCTTTGCACCGCGTCCATTGAAGAGGGCGTGCCTCGCTTCCTGAAAGGTCAGGGCCAGGGGTGGATCACCGCCGAATACGGTATGTTGCCGCGCGCAACCCATACCCGTAATGCCCGTGAAGCGGCAAAAGGTAAGCAGGGCGGTCGTACTATGGAGATCCAGCGCCTGATCGCGCGTGCGCTCCGCGCCGCGGTTGACCTGAAAACGCTGGGTGAGTTCACCATCACGCTGGACTGCGACGTGATCCAGGCCGATGGTGGCACGCGTACGGCCTCTATTACCGGTGCCTGTGTGGCGCTGGCAGATGCCCTGAACAAGCTGGTTGCCGCCGGTAAGCTGAAAACCAACCCAATGAAAGGGATGGTTGCTGCTGTCTCCGTTGGTATCGTTAACGGCGAGGCGCTTTGCGATCTGGAATACGTTGAAGATTCTGCCGCAGAAACCGACATGAACGTGGTGATGACCGAAGATGGTCGCATCATTGAAGTGCAGGGTACGGCAGAAGGCGAGCCATTCACCCACGAAGAACTGCTCACCTTGCTGGCGTTGGCCCGAGGGGGAATCGAATCTATTGTAGCGACGCAGAAAGCGGCGTTAGAAAATTGATTTTAAGGCGACCAATGAGTCGCCTTTTTTTTGCCTGTAAGACTGAAAAGACAAAGGAGCAAATCCATGAAATCGTATCAGCGCCAGTTTATTGAGTTTGCGCTTAACAAGCAGGTACTTAAGTTTGGCGAGTTCACGCTGAAATCCGGGCGTAAAAGTCCGTATTTCTTCAACGCCGGACTGTTTAATACCGGGCGCGACCTGGCACTGTTAGGCCGCTTCTATGCCGAAGCGCTGGTGGATTCCGGGATTGATTTCGACCTGCTGTTTGGCCCCGCGTACAAAGGCATTCCAATCGCAACCACCACGGCGGTAGCGCTGGCGGAGCACCATGACCGCGACGTACCGTACTGCTTTAACCGTAAAGAGGCCAAAACCCACGGTGAAGGCGGCAATCTGGTAGGCAGTGCGTTGCAGGGGCGTGTGATGCTGGTGGATGACGTGATCACCGCAGGTACCGCGATCCGTGAATCGATGGAGATTATCCAGGCTAACGGCGCAACGCTTGCGGGTGTGCTGATTTCGCTCGATCGTCAGGAGCGCGGGCGCGGCGACATCTCTGCTATTCAGGAAGTGGAGCGCGATTATGGCTGCAAGGTCACGTCGATTATCACGCTGAAAGACCTGATTGCGTATCTGGAAGAGAAGCCTGAGATGGCTGATCATCTGGCGGCGGTGCGTCAATACCGCGTAGAGTTTGGCGTATAATTCAATTGCCCGGTGGCGCTACGCTTACCGGGCCTACCCGTTCGTAGGCCGGATAAGGCAAAGCCGCCATCCGGCGATGGCGTTACTGTAACTGAGCAGCCACTAACGGCCAGCGGGCGTCAAAATCGTCCGTTGGTCGATATTTAAACTCGCTGCGCACAAACCGGGAGAGCATCCCTTCGCAAAATGCCAGGATCTGGCTTGCCAGCAGGGTTTCATCCGTATTATATCCCTCGCCCTCCCGCATTTTCTTCTCGCGCAGAACCTGACGCAGCTGGGCTTCGATACGCTCAAAAAGCTGGTTTATACGGCCTTGCAGACGATCCTGTTCAAACATCAGCGCGTGGCCGGTCAGAATACGGGTCAGACCCGGGTTACGTTCACCAAAGCCCAGAATCAGCAGCACAATCAGACGCAGACGCGTGCTGGTGTCTTTTTCATCCTTCAGAATCAGGTTGATGCGCGTGATCAGGCTGTCTTCGATAAACTCGATCAGGCTGTCAAACATCCGGGTTTTGCTCGGGAAATGACGATACAGCGCCGCCTCTGACACGCCCACAGAGGCCGCCAGTTTTGCGGTGGTGATGCGTTGACTGCCGTCGCTGGATTCAAGCATCAGAGCCAGAGATTGAAGTATTTCTTCGCGACGATTCCTTTTCGCGGTTTGTTTTTCTGCCATGTTACAAAATACCCCTGAAAATAAGCACTTGTCAGGCTGGCAACCACACAGCGACCCGCAAACTGACGTTTGCGGTTTGTTATTGCATTATGGCGCTGTGAGATGCGTGTTTGTCGGGCGGTTATTTGCGCCCGGAATGGCCGAAGCCGCCTTCGCCACGGTCGGTAGCGTCGAAGTCTGCCACCAGGTTAAATTCTGCCTGCACCACCGGTACAAACACCATCTGCGCGATACGCTCGCCCGGCTCAATGGTGAAGCTGTCCTGGCCACGGTTCCAGACGGATACCATCAGCTGACCCTGATAGTCAGAATCGATCAGGCCGACCAGATTACCCAGCACGACGCCATGCTTGTGGCCCAGGCCAGAGCGCGGCAGGATCACCGCTGCCAGTGACGAGTCAGCAATGTGAATCGCCAGCCCGGTCGGGATCAGGGTCGTTGCACCTGGCGCCAGTTCTACGGCGTCATCAAGACAGGCGCGCAGGTCAAGACCGGCAGAGCCGGAGGTGGCATACGTTGGCAGCGGAAATTGCTCGCCAACGCGCGGGTCCAGAATCTTAACGTCGATTTTTTTCATCATAACGGGTAACGATCTCGTCCAGTAAGTGTTGGCCCAGGAGTTCTTTGCGCTCAAGCGGTAAGACTTTATCTCCATCCTGCCAGAAAAGGTGCAATGCGTTGCTGTCGCTGTTAAATCCTTGCGTGGACAGCGATACGTCGTTCGCGCAAATCAAATCGAGGTTTTTGCGGGTACGTTTTTGCCGGGCATATTCTTCCACATTATTCGTTTCTGCGGCAAACCCAACAACGTAAGGTCGATGAGTTTTCAATGCGGCGACACCGGCAACGATATCCGGGTTCTTCACCATTTTTATTGTTAATTCATCACCTTGCTTTTTAATTTTGGCGTCGGCAATGGTTTCGGCGCGGTAATCAGCGACGGCCGCACAGCCGATAAAAATATGCTGCTGTTGAGCATGTGCCTGTACGGCGGCTTCCATTTCCAGCGCGGTCGTTACATCAATACGCTGCACAAACGCAGGGGTGGTAAGCGACACCGGGCCGCTCACCAGCGTGACGTTCGCGCCGCGTTTGGCTGCCGCGGCAGCAATCGCAAAGCCCATTTTGCCGGAGCTGTGGTTGGTGATGTAACGCACCGGATCCAGCGGCTCGCGCGTGGGACCCGCGGTAATCATGATGTTGAGATGTTGCAGATCGTTGACAGGCGAGAAATGGGCGGCGGCCATATCAACAATCGTCAATGGGTCGAGCATACGCCCTGGCCCAACGTCGCCGCAGGCCTGGCTGCCACTGTCCGGTCCCCAAATCAGCAGGCCGCGCGAGGCCAGCGTGTCCAGATTATGCTGGGTAGCGGCGTTGCGGTACATCTGCTGGTTCATTGCGGGCACAACCGCGACGGGCGCAGGCGTGGCGAGGCAAATGGTCGTTACCAGATCGTTCGCCATACCGGCTGCCACGCGGGCAATTAAATCTGCCGTGGCGGGGGCAAGGATAACCAGATCGGCCCATTTCCCCAGCTCAATGTGGCCCATTGCGGCTTCGGCTGCCGGGTCGAGCAGGCTGTCGGATACCGGGTATCCCGAGACGGCTTGCAGGCTCAGCGGGGTGATAAAGGCTTTGCCGCCTTCGGTGATCGCGACCCGTACGTCGGCCCCGCGCTCGCGCAAACGGCGCACCAGGTCTGGCGTTTTATAGGCAGCAATACCGCCGCTGACGCCAAGAACGATTTTTTTACCGGCCAGGCTCATCATGATTCTTTCCTGTTGGGTTTCACCAGAGAGCGGGCATTTTATCACAATCCCTAAAACGGGGTGATGATGTCCTTAATTCACTTTGCGAGGCGTTACGCAAGAACGAAATGCCAGCGTCGAACCCCGAATTTGCCTGTGGCAGCATAATGGCAAACAGAAGGAGGCCGGGCATGGAAGAGACTGAACTGCTGCTACCGCGTGAAAAAATGCTGCGTCATGGCGTCACGTTGTTAAAGGACGACGAGCTGCTGGCGCTCTTTTTACGCACAGGCACGCCGGGGAAAACGGTATTTACGCTGGCGAAAGAACTGATAGACCATTTCGGTTCACTGTATGGATTGCTGACCGCTGAGCTGGAGGCGTTTATGCACGTTGAGGGCATTGGCGTGGCGAAATATGCCCAGTTACGGGGCATTGCCGAGCTGGCCCGGCGATTTTACAACGTGCGTATGGAGGAAGAAGACCCGATCCTCACCCCCGACATGACCCGCGAATTTCTGCAAAGCCAGCTCTCCGATCTGGAGCGGGAGATCTTTATGGTGATCTTTCTCGACAACAAAAACCGGGTACTGAAACATACCCGCCTTTTTTCGGGAACATTGAGTCACGTTGAGGTGCATCCGCGTGAAATTGTGCGGGAAGCGATAAAAGTGAATGCAGCCGGCGTGATCCTCGCGCATAATCACCCCTCTGGCTGTGCAGAACCAAGCAGAGCTGACAAAGCAATTACCGAACGTATTATCAAATGCTGTCAATTCATGGACATTCGTGTGCTGGACCATCTGATAATTGGCCGCGGAGAGTACATTTCTTTTGCCGAACGTGGCTGGATTTAGGCCTTTTCTCGCGATCCATCGGGATCTTTGTCTGTTCGGGACTTGAGCACACCGCCGAGTCAGCGTATACTACGCCACCTTTGAGAATCTCGGGTTTGGCATTTGGGCCTGGCAATCGAGAGTTCAATAGAACTATGCGATGACCGGGCTGTAAAGCCTGACGAGGCGCCGATACCCCATACGAAGCTCGAGCTAATTTGATTTTTGGAGAATAGACATGTCCCGAGTCTGCCAAGTTACTGGCAAGCGTCCGGTGACCGGTAACAACCGTTCCCACGCACTGAACGCGACTAAACGCCGTTTCCTGCCGAACCTGCACTCTCACCGTTTCTGGGTTGAGAGCGAGAAGCGTTTTGTCACCCTGCGCGTATCTGCTAAAGGTATGCGTGTAATCGATAAGAAAGGCATCGATACAGTTCTGTCCGAACTGCGTGCCCGTGGCGAAAAGTACTAAGTACTTAAAGAGGAAATAAATCATGGCTAAAGGTATTCGCGAGAAAATCAAGCTGGTTTCTTCTGCTGGTACAGGTCACTTCTACACCACCACGAAGAACAAACGTACTAAGCCGGAAAAACTGGAACTGAAAAAATTCGATCCAGTTGTACGCCAGCACGTACTGTACAAAGAAGCTAAAATCAAATAATTTTAGTCTCCTTGTATTGAAAAACCCCGCAACTGCGGGGTTTTTTGCATTCTGCATCTCAACGGAGGAACCATGCCTGAATTACCTGAGGTAGAGACCAGCCGCCGCGGCATTGAGCCCCATCTGGTTGGCGCGACTATTCTTCATGCTGTCGTTCGCAACGGGCGTCTGCGCTGGCCGGTGTCCGATGAGATCCACGCGTTAAGCGACAAACCCGTCCTGAGCGTGCAGCGCCGCGCGAAATACCTGCTGCTGGAGCTGCCTGACGGCTGGATCATTATCCATCTGGGCATGTCGGGAAGCCTGCGCATACTCACCGAAGAGTTGCCTGCGGAAAAGCACGACCACGTTGATCTGGTGATGAGTAACGGCAAAGTGCTGCGTTACACCGACCCGCGTCGCTTTGGCGCATGGCTGTGGACCAAAGAGCTGGAAGGACACAACGTGCTGGCGCATCTCGGACCTGAGCCGCTGTCAGAGGCGTTTAACGCGGATTATCTCAAAGAGAAGTGCGCGAAAAAGAAAACCCCGATTAAACCCTGGCTGATGGATAACAAGCTGGTGGTGGGGGTGGGGAATATCTATGCCAGCGAATCGTTGTTTGCCGCCGGGATCCATCCCGATCGGCTGGCCTCCTCGCTGTCGGCGCAGGAGTGCGAGCTGCTGGTCAGAGTAATTAAAGCGGTACTGCTGCGCTCAATTGAGCAGGGCGGGACGACGCTGAAGGATTTCCTGCAAAGCGACGGGAAGCCGGGCTATTTTGCGCAGGAGTTGCAGGTTTATGGCCGTAAGGGTGAGCCGTGCAGAGCCTGCGGGACGCCGATTATTGCCACGAAGCACGCTCAGCGCGCCACGTTTTACTGCCGTCAGTGCCAGAAGTAGGGTTACTTTAGCTTTTCCATCAACGCCTGGTGGACGTTAACCGGCAGGAAGTGGGTAACGTCCCCGTGATGGCGCGCCACCTCTTTCACCAGCGAAGAAGAGATGAAGGACCACTCTTTGGAGGGCATCAGGAATACGCTCTCCAGCTCCGGCATCAGATGGCGGTTCATGTGTGCCAGCTGCATCTCATATTCGAAGTCTGCTACCGCGCGAAGACCGCGGATCAGGATATTGGCCTGCCGGTCACGGGCAAAGTTTGCCATCAAGTCGCTGAATCCGACGACCTCAACATTCGACAGATGCGAAATCGCATCGGTGGCAAGCTGCACGCGTTCGTTCAGGTCGAACATCGGCTTTTTGCTCGGGCTGGCGGCAATGGCCAGAATCACCTTGTCGAACATACACGCCGCACGGGTGATGATATCAAGATGACCGTTAGTGATCGGATCGAAGGTACCCGGATAAATCGCTTTTGTGCTCATGGCTCACGTTTTCTCTGAGTAGCCGTGGTTCAGCGCCCACAGCTCGGTGTATTTGTTGAAAGTATACTGGGCATTCACTACGGCCAGTAACCAGCCCTGTTTGCCGTCCAGCACGCCGCCACGCAGCAGCAGCGTTTTCAGAAACGCGCCCAGCGTGTGGGTGAAGATGCCGGTCAGCGTGGCCTTCTTGCCGCGCGTATGCCGCTCCTGCGCCCAGGCGGTGGCATAGTTCAGCTGTTTACGCTGGAAGCTGGCGAAATCGCGGCAGGTCAGATGAAGCAGATCGCCCGTCAGGGGGATGACCTGAGCGCCATCGCAGGCCAGAGATTCATGGACCAGGTTGTCGTTGTACTGATAACGCTCGCGCGCATAGAGGCGCATCACGCGGTCGGGGTACCAGCCGCTGTGGCGCATAAAGCGGCCCAGGAAATAGTTACGACGCGCGATACTGTAGACCGCGCCGGGCTGTGGCGCGGCAAGCACCGTTTGAATGGCCTGTCGGAGTTCCGGGGTGACGCGCTCATCGGTATCGATCATCAACACGTAATCGCCCGTGGCGTAACCCTGCGCACGCTGGCGCTGAATACCGTAGCCCTGCCAGTCGGTGTCGGTAAAGACTTTTGCCCCGGCTGCACGGGCAACGTCCGCCGTATTGTCCGTACTTCCGGAGTCGAGAATGACGATTTCGTCAGCCCAGGCAACAGAGGCCAGGCAATCCGGAAGCAGGTCGGCGGCGTTTTTGGCGATCATCACGACCGACAGACGCGTTGACATTAGTGGCTCCGCTGCGGCAGGTAAGGTTGCAGAAGTTGCAGCAGACGGGTCAGTGCGCCCTGGTTCTGATGCAGGACTTCAACGGCGTGACGACCGTACCACAGGCGGTAATCTTCGTCAGTCAGAAGGGTTGAGACCTCTTTGACCACCGAATCCGCGTCGGTCACGGTGATTAAGCCATCGGCTTGCTGCAATTTCGCGCAGATATCTTTGAAGTTAAACGTGTGTGGCCCCATCAGTACGGGGATGGCGTGGGCTGCTGGCTCCAGCGGGTTATGACCACCGCGCTCCACCAGGCTTCCGCCAACGAAAGCAAGATCGGCGATCCCGTACAGCAGCATCAGTTCGCCCATCGTATCGCCAATCACCACCTGCGTGCTGCCAGAGGGGATTTCGCCGCTGCTGCGCAGGGTGAAGCTGAAACCGCCTTTTTGCACCATCTCGCGGGCATCTTTAAAACGCTCAGGATGGCGAGGAACCAGAATCAGCAGTAAATCAGGGAATTTTTCCAGCAGCTGGCGGTGAGCCTGAAGAATAATGGCTTCTTCGCCATCATGGGTGCTGGTGGCAATCCAGACCTGGCGACGCGGCGCCCACTGACGACGCAGTGTTACCGCACGGGCGGCGAGTTCAGGGGTGACGGAAATATCGAACTTCAGGCTACCCGTGACCGCAAGCTGGTTGCGCTTCAGGCCGAGGGCGATAAAGCGCGCGGCATCTTCTTCGTTCTGCGCGGCGATCAGCGTGATTTTGCTGAGCAGGCGACGCATAAATTTACCCAGCTTGCCGTACCCTTTCGCCGAGCGTTCTGACAGACGCGCGTTGGCGATAACCAAAGGAATTTTACGGGCATGCAGGGCGGAAATCATATTCGGCCACAGTTCGGTTTCCATGACGATCACCAGTTTAGGGCGCACGGTATTCAGGAAACGGTTCATGGCGCAGGGGAGATCGTACGGCAGGTAGACGTGATGCACGTCTTTACCGAAGGCAGACATCACGCGCTCTGAGCCGGTTGGCGTCATCGTGGTGACGGTGATGGGCAGTGACGGATAACGGTGGCGCAGGGCACGCACCAGTGGAATGGCGGCCAGCGTTTCCCCGACTGACACGGAATGCAGCAGAATACCGTCCGGCGCCACTTTATTGCGGCAGTAGCCATAACGTTCGGCCCAGCGTTTACGGTACGCAGGCGCTTTACGGCTACGAAGCAACAGTCGCAGCCACACCAGTGGCTGAATGATGTAGAGCAGGGCGGTATACAACAATTCCAAGCGATTATCCGTTTTTTTAGTTTCGGCCGGGAAATTCTAAGCATTTAAGCGTGCTAAAGCTATCTCTTATGCCAGATACCGTTTTAAACGGAAGTAGCGCCGGCCCAGGCGCCAGCGCAAACGCGGGCTTTTGGCACTTTTCCAGATGAGCTTCCAGATCCCGGTGTCGAAGAACTCTTTGATTATCATTGATTTCTTCGCCTCATCCTTCATGTTGTCGAAGGTATGAATAATTCCCAGACCCTCTTTAGCGATTTGCCAGTAACAGGCCGGGATATTTTTCACTTTATCCGGGTAGCGCTGGTTAATGGCATCAAGCATCTTCAGGATCTTCATGTAATGGCGCGCAGAGCGAATCAGCGTGTCGTCATTATCCGGGGTGTGCGATACCGAGGCGGAGTGAATGTAGTAGTCGTAAAAGCGTTCGCTGGTGTATTGAACGCGTTCCGCGGCAAGCAGCACCTCAGTCGTCCACGGGATATCCTGATGGCGCAGGCCTGGCTCGAAATGGAAGCCGTGCTGACGAATAAAATCGTGACGATAGATATTCAGCCAGGTCACATGCAGGAACTTACGTGAATCCAGCGCCTTTTTTAACCATGCCGCGCCATTCATGACGCCCGTTGAGGCGAGCTTATCTTCAGGGAAGATAGGGCGAGACGGTTTTTTGTTATTTTCCCAGACGTAGTTGCCATTGCAGGTGGCGACATCCAGATTCTGCGTGACGGCCATATCCAGCAGACGCTGGTACATGCCGGGTTTGAAGACATCATCAATATCCGGGAAAGAGAGATACTGCCCGGTCGCAACGGCCAGGCCAGTATTACGCGCGATGGACACGCCCTGATTAGGTTGTTCAATAACCTGCATCTGTGGCAGCTTTTCGCGCCATTTTTCGACAATCTGCATCGAGCGGTCAGTGGAGCCGTCATTCACGATGATGACTTCCATACTGTCGATGTGTTGATCTACAAGGCAGGTAAAGAACTGATCGAGAAAAGCTTCACCGTTATAAACGGCAACCACCACGCTTAATAAAGGCGCTGAATTTTGCATATGAAACCTGATTATTTTTGGTTGTCGACCAAAGCAATGTATTGCTGGCAAATGGCGTTGATACCGAACGATGCGATCGTTTCGCGATCAACAACCGGCGGAGAGGCATACAGTTCTGCCAGTGTTTTCGCCAGTGATTCGTCGGTTAACGCTGTCAGACCACGCGCCAGGGGGCCAGTAAGGATCTCAGCAGGGCCGCCAGGGCAGTTTGTACTCACCGGTGGGGTCTGACAGATAATGGACTCTACCAGTACATTACCAAAACCTTCGCAGTCGGAACTTAACACTAAAAGGCGTGCCCCTTTGATCCACGGGTAGGGGTTAGTTTCGAATGGGCGGAAGACGATCTTGTTTTCAATTCCCAGCTTAGCGGCAAGCTGTTTGAGCTGGTTTATTTTCGCGTCAGAACCTTTACCCATCAACACCAGCGATGCGTCGATCTTGCTCAGCGCGAACGCCCGCAGCAGCCGGTCGTGACGTTTGTGTTCATGAAAACGGCCAACGTGGATAATGTAATCCTGCCCCTGCATCTCAAAGGGCGCTTCCGCCAGACGCTGAATTTCAGGGATATCAAAGGGGTTATGGATAACCGCTTTGCGCCGCAGGGGGATCGCGAGTACCTCAGACAGATCGTGCAGCACGGCGCCGGATACCGCCACCACGTTGCGGTTTTCATAGGTATGACGAATTTTATAATGCTTAAACCAGCGAGAAAGCCCGCTGCGATGGCGCAAATAGGAAAAGGAGAACATCCCGTGTATGCAGAACCAGACCTTATCCCGATCCAGCACGCGGCTGTGCGCTACGATACGGTCGGTTTTATGCAGATGTGAGAAGACGACATCAAATTTACCGCTGCGTTCTGCCTGCTCGATGGCGCGATCCAGCAAACGGGCGCGACGCGGGATCTCGGTCAGCTTCCGCCAGGGTTTTTTACAGGTATCCTGCACAACCTGAAAATCGATACCTTCCGGAATGGCGTAGTCGCACACCTTCCGTAAGGAGAAAAGGGTGACCTGATGCCCCAGTTCTGTCAGTCCGCTGGAGAGGGTGAGAACCGTTTTTTCGGCTCCTCCACCGGGTAAACCATCAATAATCATTAGGATGCGCATTATTAATCCAGTAATTTTTGATAAAGCGAAATAAGCTGACTTGATAGTTTTTCAGGGGTTGCTTCTCTGACGCGTTCACGCGCCGCAAGCCCCATATTGTTATTTTTTTCCAGGGAAGGGATGGACATGACGGCCTCCTTCAATGTGTGGATATCAAGTGCATCACAGTAAAACCCGTTCTGGCCTTGATCAATAAATTCTGAACCACCGCAACTCTCTGACGTAATGACGGGCAATCCACAGGCCATTGCTTCAAGTATGACGTTAGGGAAAGGATCATACAGCGTCGGCAGCAGTAAACCATCAGAAAGCTGATAAAATGGCAGCGTCTCTTTTTGCATCCCCAGGAAACGGATTTGCCCCTCACAGCCTAATGAACGGGCGAGGTCGCGATAACGGCTTTCCGCTTTATCCTGACCGACCACAACCAGCCACGCCGAGGTTCCTGCTATAGCCCGAATAGCGCTTGCCAGCCCCTTGCGTTCAAACCCTGAACCCACGAAGCAGAAAATGACGGCATCAGCGGGTAAGCCAAATTGCTGACGCAGTACAGCGCGTTGCCTCTCTTCTGCCGGAACGAAGCGGCTGGAATCTATTGAATTATAAATCACATGTATCTTTTTTGCGTCAATATCAAAGCCTTCGACGATTTCGCGCTTGATCATCTCCGCATTACAGATAACGGCTTTCAACTCGGGAGCCTGGTACATTTCACGTTCTGCGTGCATCACGTAGCGGTGATAGCGATCGTGCATAAGCAGCTTCGCGCGCCAGGCGGGAAGAATACGCGTACGCTGTAGCAGCCAGCGTCGATGTACACCATCCCCGGCGCGGTAAATATCGCAGCCCGGAATACGTTCGTGGCTCTGGACAATATCAAACTGCTGTTGCTGCCACAGCGCGCGTGCGGCGTGTGCAAAGCCGCGCTCACGGCTGATGCGGCCCCACTTCCGGGGATCGCAAATATGAATATGCCAGTCGTCCTGCTTTTCGCCCTGCCACTCGCGGGTGATGACGTTGAGCTCAAGATTTTGATTGCTCAGCGCGGTAAGTGCCCTGGAGACAAAACGTTCTGCTCCCCCATCCGGACGATATTTTTGGCGCACAATGGCCAGACGATGAAGCTTCATTGCAGGTATCTCCTTGCGGCGGAGACGACAGCATCAACGGGGATGGCGTCGAGATAACGTTCCGTCGTTTTTGTATCAATGGCGTCAGGGTTGGGAAGCGGGCCGTAGTTACCTGCCCAGATGACCTCTCCGTTAACCTGCCATGGCGACCAGAACGTCAATTTTGACGGGCCAAACAGCGCCACGCAGGGCGTCTGAAGGGCGGCGGCCATGTGCATGGGTACGGAGTCAACGCCAATGAACAGGATCGCGTGATCGATTAGCGAGGCCAGCTGGCGCAGGGTTAACTGCCCTGCCAGCGATACAACACCCGTCTGCGGGGAGGCGGCAAGAATGCGGTCAATCATCGCCAGCTCTTTCTTATCCGGTCCCGCCGTGAGGACGATAGTGTGGCCGTCCTGTTGCAACGCGGCGATAGTTTGCGCCATTTTGCCTTCATCCCAGCACTTAAAGAACCAGCGTGAAGTGGGTTGAATAACGATGTAGCGGTCTCCCACGCCCTTTTGCGACAGCTTTTGGTGAGCATGGCGCCAGTCATCCGCGCTGTAAGCCATGGTCACGGTAGGGTTGGCCATTACCGGCAGCGCTGACAGTATGGAGAGATTTTGTTCAACGGTGTGCAGCGACTGATGGCTGGCGACCGAGACCAGTTCACTGTGACAAAAACGCCAGAAGGCACTATTGCGCTTGTTAAAAGCGAACCCGAGCCGAACCGGTGCACCGGTGAAGCGGGTAACAATCGCGCTGCGCCACTGATCGGCAAGATTGATCACCAGATGATAATGCTGAGCACGTAAAGCACGAAGCAACTGCCACTCTTTTTGCAGGTGCTTCAGCGTCCCCAGCTGCTTCCATTTACGATCGATACCATAGATCGTCCTGATTGCCGGATGCGCGGCGAGCATGTCTCGCGTCTCTTCATAGAGAAGCACGTCGATTTGGGCGTCAGGCCATTTCTGGCGTAATGAATTGATGACGGGGGTGGTGAGTAACATGTCACCATGATGGCGAAGTTTGATCAGTAAAATGCGCAAATCAGGCGTGTCAGGTAAGTTATTCATCATCATCTTATCGGCGTTGTACTATTGGCAATTCTAATAGACCTGGTAACGACTTGCACTCTTTCTCCATAATGTCAGGAATTTCCCTGGAAGGGTTTACTCCTGCTTTCGGGCGTGCGTAACATAGCGCTAACTATTTTGTCTTGCGGGCTCATTATGAAAAAACCAGCGTTTATCATCACGATCGATACCGAAGGGGATAATCTCTGGCAGAACCACCGGGTGATCAAAACGGAAAACGCGCGCTACCTGGCGCGGTTTCAGGCGCTTTGTGAACGCTTCGGCTTTAAGCCCGTCTGGCTGACCAACTACGAGATGGCAGTCGAACCGGTATTCATTGAGTTCGCGAAAGAGGTCATAGCCCGCGGCCAGGGTGAGGTGGGAATGCATCTCCATGCCTGGAATAGCCCTCCGGAGCACGATCTGACCGGGGATGACTGGCGCTGGCAGCCTTATCTGATTGAGTTTTCAGACGAGGTCATGCGTGAGAAAGTGCTCTTCATGACCCGCTTACTGGAAGAGACTTTCCAGACAAAAATGCTCAGCCATCGCGCCGGGCGCTGGGCATTCGACAGCCGTTACGCCCAGTTGCTGATTGAGCTGGGGTATCAGGTAGATTGTTCCGTTACGCCGCGCGTGAACTGGCGCAACGCGAAAGGTGCCCCGCAGGGTAATGGCGGAACGAATTACCAGCATTTTCCCGATCGTGCCTACTTTTTGGACGTAGACGACATTTCCCGGCCGGGAAACAGCCCTCTCCTCGAAGTGCCGATGAGCATCCAGTATAAACACCCGGCATGGCTGAATTCCCTGAAGCAGGGTTATGATCGTCTGCGCGGTAAATACCGTTCTCCGTCAGTTAACTGGTTACGTCCGTCCGGAGGAAATGCGGCGGAGATGATTAAGGTTGCGCAGCAGTGCCTGGCTCAGGGGAATGACTACGTGGAATTCATGCTGCATTCGTCGGAATTTATGCCTGGCGGGAGCCCTACTTTTAAAGACGAGGCCGCGATTGAGGGGCTGTATCAGGATCTGGAGCAGCTCTTTACCTGGTTATCAGATAAGACCGTGGGGATGACGCTGGCGGAGTTTTACCAGTACAAAAAATAGTTATGCCCGCCAGGCGGGCATATTTGTTATTGCTGTTTTGTTTGTGAGAAAGGTGTACTTAGCGCAAACAAAATCATAAAGAAGATTAAGGCTTCTGAACTGAGCAGTATGACATCTGTCAGTCCATATAAGAGCAAAAGAAGCATCGACGTCAGCAGCAGCGCGTTTCTGTTTCGTAGGGCATACACAATCATCGAAACGAAGAAAAAGAGCATTACCGCCACGCCGGGGATCCCCTGCAAAGAGTATTTCTCAATAAATTCATTATGCAGGTGGACTTTGATGTATTCGAGTGCACTGCCAAGGTGAGGATGGCCGTCTTTTATATACTGCCGTGTCCACGTTTCACGGTCTTCAAGTGATTGCCCCAACGGATGTGCAAGACCATTCGCGATCCCGACAGCCCACATCGAAAAACGTGCGCCAAGTGACGTGCGGTCATAGCCTTTCTGATAATTCTCAAATTCAATTTGGGTTTGCGTTATTTTCGGGGAAATTAACGGCTTGTAGCTCACGATGACAATCCCGGCCACAATACATAAAAAGATGAGAGTGGATTTGAGATGAATCTTTCTGAAATGATACAGCGTGAGCACAACCGCCAGAAGCAGATATAAACCCATCGCAGCGCGGGTCCCCGTCAACAGTATGACGAAGTAAGAGATTAATATAGTGAAGCCCGCAACAACATACAGCTTCACGTTCTGTTGAAGGTAAAGACTGTATACGAAAGCCAGTGACAGGACAGAATAAACATAGGCTGAAACGGTGGCACGGTTAATTGCCATCTCAACGCGAGTCATACCTTGCGAGGCCTGCCACAAGCCATACCCTGTGGCGAGCACAAACCCCAGGGCCGTTGCGAAGAAGAAGAATTTCCTGAAGGTATCCTTATCGATATAAAACTTAAAGCGGTCGATATAGAAAATCAGGACGCTCGCTAAAATTAACTTTTTGCTGGCATCGAGGTAGTCGCTGTAAAGGTTGAGGCCCTCGTTATGATACTCATAGAGTAAGTACCAGCCGAGGTTAAGTAACCCAATCAGCAGAATGGGCAGTGCTATAGTAAAAGGTCGCAGAGTGATTTTTTTATATTCGAAAGCCAGACCAATAATACTGACGTAAATAGCGATATAGAAAAATTCTCTTTGCTTCCCAGAACTGACTAAAGCCAGTATCAAGGAGATGAGGCTTAAAGCGATCGTCAGTTGATATAGCCGTGGTTTTATTTTTTCCATAACGCCTCAATAACCCTTTTTTTGTAGCTAAAACGAACATCGGTGGACAGGAAAAAAGACAATGTATACATGGTCTTTACGCGTTGTTTCACGAGCTGCAATTGTTGGTCTGTCAGACAGGACCGATGGTTGCTGTAAATATCAAACCAGTGGCAATTGACGAGATGTTTGTAGCGTGACGGAAATGTTCTTTCCATCTGTAACGTGCATTCGACAAGCGTTGAAATTTTGCTGGCGTCCAGACTGCTCGACAAACTGTCGCGACGCTTGATGTAATAATAATGCCCCTGGCGTTGATAGGCTATTTTGCTCGATTGCATCAACATTCCCGGGAAGACAGCGAAATCCTCATAACATAACATCGGAGGTATGGGATTTTTCTCGTAAAGACTACGATGAATAAACTGGCCAATGAGATGTGCCTGAAAGTCTTTATGACGTAAGAAACGAGCAATTGCTTCATGTTGTGACAATGGCACAGGATTAAATCCCTGCCAGTCTGAAGTCATTCTCCGGGGATCGCGAATCTCAAGCAAACGTGTCAGTAACATATCCGGACGTTGCGCTTTCAGGTAGGCCATTGCGTCCCTGAGGCTGCCAGGCTTTAAGCAATCGTCACTGTCGAGCATCGTAATATACTCACCCGATGCCAGTGCGACAGCGCTGTTTCTTACCCGGCCAACGTTACGAAAGTTCACGGTGCGCGTTATGATCTGAGGAAATTTCGGCGACCACTCTTCAATTATTGCCTGCGTGGCATCCTCAGAACTGTCATTGAAAATAATGACTTCAGTATCCTGATCGGTTGCTGACAGCAGGCTTGAAAGCGTGGCGTGCAGCGTAGCTTCAGCGTTATGCGCAGCAATAATGACGCTTAAAAAAGCCATAAAAATTAGTTTCCTTGAGCGTCGGTAGCGCTAGCCAGTGAGCGGGCTTTTGGTAATGTACGGATAAACTGCTGAAGATCGTGTAACGCGGAGTCAGTGACAGAGAATAGCGCTTCCCGCTCTTGCGGGAAGTAATAGCGCGTTTCAAACACATAAGAACAAATGTTATCGTCATTCCCGATCAGCATCACATTGCCAAGCGGACGCTGTTCATAGTGACAACACGGTCCAAACAGCAGGACCACCGGCACGCCGACGGCGTCTGCGATGTAGACATTCCCCGAGTCAGACGCGATATAGCAGTCCATCTTAGAAATGGCCCAGGGAAGCTCTTCCAGCGAAATTTTGCCAATAAGATTGATAAAATTGGGGATGTCACCGTAAAGACGGGTGATATCGTCCATCCACGACTGTTCGTTTGGCGCGCCGAAGACATAAAACTCGCAGGGTAAATCAGCGAGTTGATCAACAATCCGCTTCCAGATAACCGGAGGGACGGTTTTGGCTTTATTGCCCGCCGCAATACTGATGCCGATGCGGATAACGCCAGGTTTATCAAGAATGGCCGGCCAGGTCGTCGGCTTGAAGAGTGGCTTTGTGGCGTGCTTGGGAGAGTCTTGCCACGTGAGCGAGCGGTCGGCCAGTTTCAGGTAGTTCGTCACCGAAAGCGTTTTTTTGCCATGCTCAACGGTGCCGTCGGCTGCGAGATAGAAAATCCCGTGATACCACCTGCGCGTGTAAATGCTTAAAAATTGTTTGTTTTTGGCATTGCAGACGGCGGCAAAAAAGAGGTTCACGCTATTGGGCTGTAGCAGGTAGACGTTGTCGTAGCGGTTCATGATCCTGCACGCGAAGCACAGTTTACGCCACAGGTTGCGCTTATGCTGCTCAATAAAATAGATCTGCTCAATAGTCTCATCATGCTTCGCCAGCGCGCCAACGCTGCGACTGATCAACACATCGCTTTTTTGCAGATATGCCAGAAGAGGCGTCGCATTAATAAAGTCACCGATTTTGGCTGTCTGAATGACAAGGTTCTTGCCCGTGTCCTTTCGAAACAGCTTCCGGATGAGTTTCACCGGAAAGAGTAAAATCAGCAGAAATACATAACTCATGGGTTAAATATCCCTGTTGGAAAGCCGATGGCTGCCCTGTAAAAATGAAAAAATAGCATCTGCGCTAATATCCTTCGTTTGTTGCGTAGGGCTGACCATCTGATGCTGGTTTTTACCGTAACCCCCGATCAACCCCGGATCGGTCGGGCCGAAAATCGTGATATTAGGACGATCCAGTGCGGCGGTTAAATGGCTTAACCCTGTATCCACAGAAACGACGGCGTTAGCGCCCGCCAGCTGTGCGGCAACCTGCGCCAGCGTGAGTTTGGGTAACACCTCGACGTGGGAAAAACCTGCTGCCAGACGTTCCGCTCGCTGCCGCTCATGTTCAGCGCCCCACGGGAGTTTAATATGGATACCGCAAGGTTGCATTAGTTCAATCAGCCTTCTCCAGTGCGTTTCCGGCCAGTGCTTATCGTCGCGCGTTGTGGCATGCAGGAAGACCAGATAGGGCGCGCTATCCTTGTCCGTTTCGCGCAGAAAATGCTGTGCGATGGCGTAGTCACCCTGGAGGTCGGGTTTTGCATAGCCGAGACTCTTAGCGAACAGCTCACGGGTACGTTCCACGGCGTGCTGCTGCTTCGCAATATGGTGGCGACGGTTATAGAACAGGCTCGCCAGCGGTTCGCGGGCGGTTTGCCAGTCCATGCCGTGCTTTACGCCGTGCGCCAGACGCGTGACCAGCGCGGCGCTTTTCACCAGCCCCTGGGCGTCGACGATCGCGTCGTAACGCCGGGCCTGCACCGCTTCGCGGAAGGCTTTGCGTTCGGCTTTAATCTGTGCGGAGAACCACGCTTTGCGCCAGCGGCGAATGGCCACCGGGATCACGCGATCAACCGCTTCATGCCAGGTAGGGATCTGCGCGAAGCCTTCTTCCACCACCCAGTCAAAACGGATGCCGGGAATGGCCCGCATGGCGTCCGTCAGCGACGGCAGCGTATGCAGAACATCACCCATTGAGGAGGTTTTAACGATCAATACCCGCATCCGTTATCCTTCTTCGCTCAACAGCAGTGCGTTGAGTTCTTCGAGAACACGCTGTGGGGTAATGTCGATCAGGCTCTGATGGTAACCTTCTGCGGCATCGCCTTTGCGCACCTTGTGGTAGCCGGTGATCAAACGGATCACGCGCGCCTTGTGCGACAGCGGCGGCGTGAAGTCCGGGCTGCTTGGGCCATACAGCGCGACCAGCGGGCGGTCCAGCGCGGCGGCGACGTGCATCAGGCCAGAGTCGTTACTGACCACGGCCTTACAGGCGGCAATGAGGATAACCGCCTGCTCGAGTTGCGTTTCCCCGGCCAGGTTGCGGCACCATGCCTGTTGCTCGGTGCTCAGCGTGGCGAGAATTTCATTGCCCGCCTCATGATCTTTCGCCGAGCCAAACAGCACAATCTGATAGCCTTCATCGATAAGCTGTTTCGCCAGCTCTGCATAGTGATAGTGCGGCCAGCGTTTTGCCGGACCGAATTCTGCGCCAGGGCAAAACCCAATCATCGGGCGTTCGGACGAAATGCCAAATGCGTTGCAGGTGTGGGATTTCTCCCCATCGCTTACCTGGAGCTGCGGCCACAGCAGCGGCTGCGGCAGATCTTTCGCGCTGCGCATCACGCCTTTGTCGTAGGCCAGCGCCACGTAGCGCTCCACCATCAGCGGCCAGGCCTCTTTATCCAGCACCCGGGCGTCGTTCAGCAGGCCGTAGCGCATTTCACCGCGCCAGCCGGTACGGTGCGGGATGCCCGCAAAGAAGGGCACAAGGGCGGATTTGAAGGAGTTAGGCAGCACGTACGCGCGGTCATAGCGTTTCTCACGCAGGCTGTGGCCGAGTTTGCGGCGTTCACCGATTTCCAGCGCGCCGTGTCCGAGCGGCATCGGGATCGCCTCGTTCACTTCCGGCATACGCGATAACAGCGGACGGCACCATGCGGGTGCCATCACGTCGATTATCGCCTGGGGATAACGCGCCTTGAGCGTGCGATAGAGACTTTGCGACATCATCATGTCGCCCACCCATGACGGGCCGATCACCAGAATTTTCATGCTTATGCGTCGCGGTTCAGCCAGGCCATATATTCCGTTACGCCTTCGGCAACGGTCTTGAACGGCTTGTCGTAGCCTGCGGCGCGCAGGTTAGTCAGGTCCGCCTGGGTGAATGCCTGGTAGCGGCCTTTCAGCTTATCCGGGAACGGAATGTACTCGATGCTGCCTTTCTTATGGTACGCCAGCGTCGCGTCTGCCACCGCCTGGAAAGATTCCGCGCGGCCTGTGCCCAGGTTGAAAATGCCGGACACGCCATTTTCCAGGAACCACAGGTTTACTGCCGCCACATCGCCCACGTAGACGAAGTCACGCTTGAAGCCGTCGCTGCCTTCGAACAGTTTCGGGCTTTCGCCGTTATTTAATTGGGTGTTCAGGTGGAACGCCACGCTCGCCATGCTGCCTTTGTGGCCTTCGCGCGGCCCGTAGACGTTGAAGTAGCGGAAGCCGACAATCTGCGAGTTCGCTTCTGGCAGGATCTGACGTACGTACTCATCAAACAGGAACTTGGAGTAACCGTAAACGTTCAGCGGCTGCTCATATTCGCGGGATTCGATGAAATCTGAAGTGCGCCCACCGTAAGTTGCCGCGGAAGAGGCGTACAGGAACGGAATTTCACGCTCCAGGCAGTAGTGCAGGAGCTCTTTGGAGTACTGATAGTTGTTATCCATCATGTACTTGCCGTCCCACTCGGTGGTGGAGGAGCACGCACCTTCGTGGAAGATGGCTTCGATCTCGCCGAACTCTTCACCCGCCATAATCTGGATAAGGAAGTCTTCTTTATCCATGTAGTCAGCGATGTTCAGATCCACCAGGTTCACGAACTTGGTGCCGTCTTTCAGGTTGTCTACCACCAGAATGTCGGTGATGCCTTTGTCATTGAGGGCCTTAACAATATTGCTGCCGATAAAGCCCGCGCCGCCAGTAACGATGATCATAACTGTAACCTTTGAAGTATGAGTCGGGGAATATCCCGAACGCTAATCTCTTTATCATATCATCACAATGCTCAGGCTTCAGCCATTCACCGATATGCAGCAGGGGTACGCGTGATTTATGCTGCAAAAACGAGAAGAGATACTGCGTCATCTCGTCATGAACTATTGGTTTGGGTAATATGTGCCAAAATTTGCCGAGTCTGGAGAATTGCAATGCGTGGTGATTTTTACAAACAGTTAAACAGCGACCTCGACACCGCACGTGCGGAAGGGTTGTTCAAAGAAGAGCGTATTATCACGTCTGCCCAGCAGGCGGACATCACCGTTGCCGACGGCAGCCATGTGATCAACTTTTGCGCGAACAACTATTTAGGTCTTGCGAATCACCCTGAGCTAATTGCCGCGGCGAAAAACGGCATGGACACCCACGGTTTCGGTATGGCCTCCGTTCGCTTTATCTGCGGTACGCAGGACAGCCACAAGCAGCTTGAGCAAAAGCTGGCGAACTTCCTCGGAATGGAAGACGCGATTCTGTACTCCTCCTGCTTCGACGCCAACGGCGGTCTGTTTGAGACCTTGCTCGGCGCAGAAGACGCGATTATCTCCGACGCCCTGAACCACGCCTCCATCATCGACGGCGTACGCCTGTGCAAAGCGAAGCGTTTCCGCTACGCCAACAACGACATGGTGGAGCTGGAAGCGCGCCTGAAAGAGGCCCGTGAAGCGGGGGCTCGCCACGTCCTGATCGCCACCGACGGCGTGTTCTCCATGGACGGTGTGATCGCCAACCTGAAGGGCGTGTGCGATCTGGCGGATAAATACGACGCGCTGGTGATGGTGGATGACTCTCACGCGGTCGGTTTTGTCGGCGAAAACGGTCGTGGCTCCCACGAATACTGCGACGTAATGGGCCGCGTGGATATCATCACCGGTACGCTGGGCAAAGCGCTCGGCGGCGCGTCTGGCGGCTACACTGCCGCGCGTAAAGAGGTGGTCGAGTGGCTGCGCCAGCGCTCCCGCCCGTATTTGTTCTCCAACTCCCTGGCGCCGGCGATTGTGGCTGCCTCCATTAAAGTGCTGGAGATGGTGGAATCCGGGGCTGAGCTGCGCGACCGCCTGTGGGCTAACGCCCGCCTGTTCCGTGAAAAAATGAGTGCCGCAGGATTCACCCTGGCCGGTGCCGATCACGCGATCATTCCGGTGATGCTGGGCGACGCGGTTGTCGCGCAGAAATTTGCTCGTGAGCTTCAGAAAGAAGGGATTTACGTGACCGGGTTCTTCTTCCCGGTGGTACCAAAAGGTCAGGCGCGTATCCGCACCCAGATGTCTGCGGCGCACTCGCCTGAACAAATTGAACGTGCGGTGGAAGCCTTTACCCGCATCGGCAAACAGCTGGGCGTCATTGCCTGAGGACGTATGATGAAAGCGTTATCCAAACTGAAAGCGGAAGAAGGGATTTGGATGACCGACGTGCCGGAGCCGGAAGTCGGTCATAACGATCTGCTGATCAAAATTCGTAAAACCGCCATCTGCGGTACTGACGTTCACATCTACAACTGGGACCAGTGGTCGCAGAAAACCATTCCGGTACCGATGGTTGTCGGTCACGAATATGTCGGCGAAGTGGTGGGTATCGGCCAGGAAGTAAAAGGCTTCAACATTGGCGATCGCGTCTCCGGTGAAGGCCACATTACCTGCGGTCACTGCCGTAACTGTCGCGGTGGGCGTACCCACCTGTGCCGCAACACCGTCGGCGTGGGCGTGAACCGTCCGGGCTGCTTCGCGGAATACCTGGTGATCCCGGCGTTTAACGCGTTCAAAATCCCGGACAATATCTCTGACGATCTGGCCTCCATCTTCGACCCGTTCGGCAACGCGGTACACACGGCGCTCTCCTTCGACCTGGTGGGTGAAGACGTGCTGGTTTCCGGCGCGGGCCCCATCGGCATTATGGCGGCAGCCGTGGCGAAGCATGTGGGTGCGCGCAACGTGGTGATCACCGACGTGAACGAATACCGCCTGTCGCTGGCGCGCAAAATGGGCGTCACCCGCGCGGTGGATGTCTCGAAAGAGAGCCTGACCGATGTGATGGAAGAGCTGGGCATGACCGAAGGCTTTGACGTGGGTCTGGAGATGTCCGGCGCGCCACCGGCGTTCCGCACCATGCTCGACACCATGAACCACGGTGGCCGTATCGCGATGCTGGGTATTCCGCCGTCAGATATGTCCATTGACTGGAACAAAGTCATCTTCAAGGGGCTGTTCATTAAGGGCATCTATGGCCGTGAGATGTTCGAAACCTGGTACAAGATGGCCGCGCTGATCCAGTCCGGTCTGGATCTGTCCCCGATTATCACTCACCGTTTCTCCATCGATGAGTTCCAGCAGGGCTTTGACGCAATGCGGTCCGGCCAGTCAGGGAAAGTGATCCTGAGCTGGGATAAGTAATTAAAAAGGGGCCAGCGGCCCCTTTTTTACTGATTCTTTTTCTCTTCGTCCGTCAGGTAACGCACCTTGCGGGTGTAATCCTGGCCTTTGAACAGCAGTTTGTTATCCGGCGATTCCAGATACTTCTGCCATTCGGAAAGCGGGAAACCACCGTGCGCGCCAATCACCTCTTTCGGCACAACGGCTTCCTGACCGCCGATCTTCTTGGAGACCGGCCAGTTCATCCAGTCGTCCAGGTTAACCGTTTTTACATCCAGCATGTCCAGCAGCGCAGCGAGCGGCAGCTGATCGGTCGGCGGCTGCGTGTCGTCCATCAGCTCCCAGGTATCCTGGAACAGCGTCAGCCACAGCGGGCAGATACGGCGCCAGGTCTTTTTGGTGGCGGCAAGAAACGCGCCGTTAACGTGATCGACCAGATACGGACGCACCGTTTCTTTGTAATATGCCGGCACTTTCTCCGCTGGCGCGCCGTCCAGCTTGGCAATCATTTTGCCCTGACGGAAGCTGGAGTAGATGTGCATATCCGCCATGTTGATCTCTGGCATTTTAAGCAGGTTGAGATCGGAGTCGATCATCAGCACACCTTCACCGCGCGCCTGCAACGGAGCGTTAAGCTTCACCAGACGACTGAGGTAGATCTGCTTATAGCGGTAACCTTCTTCACGTTTTGGAAGCGTGAGGGTAACAACGCGGGTTTTTGGCGGCAGCTCGCCGAAAGCGGATTCAGGCTGATCGCTGACGATAACAATCTCGCTGACGTCGGTGGCATAACGCTCTGCAAAGGTCGCTGACAATAACGCCTCTTCGACGAAATCCGCGCCCGTACACGGGATCACAATGGAATCCACCGCAACGAGATCGCGCGTGACCGGAAGGGAAGCGTAAGGAATGTTATGACGCCCGGTAATGTGGCGGTAGCGAGCATTCAGGAATTTAAACATGTTCTTCTCGTTTGGTTATTGCGCGCCAAGAACGGCCTCGACACCGTTAACATAGCTTTCAATGGCATACATGTTGCAGACATTCTGGTGTGCGGCAGCGGCGAGCCGGGCGCGCAGAGCAGGATCCTGCCAGATATTATCCAGATGTTGAGCAAGTTGCGACACGTCGCTCCAGGGAAACAGCAGGCCGGTCGACTCATGATCGATCAATTCTGCCGTGCCGGTCACCTTTGAACCAATCACGGGAATATTCAGCAGCATCGCCTCCAGCACGACGCGCGGCAGGCCTTCGCTCTTCGAGGCCAGAATAAATGCGTCAAAGGTGGCGAGATAGTCAAAAGGCGTGTTCTGGAAACCGGTAAAAATGACGTGCTCAGCAATACCCAGCGCGTCAGCCTGTGCCGCCAGTGCGCCGCGCTCCGCCCCTTCACCGACCAGCACCATCTTCCATTTTGCCTGCGGGTGCCTCTGGCTGAACTGTGCCAGCGCCTCCAGCGTATGGTGGTTGGCTTTGCGAGGGATTAGCGAGCCAATGCTGCCGAACACAAACGTGTCGTCATCAATGTTCAGGCGCTGGCGCATCGCGCGTCGGTCGGGCAAAGGCTGGTGGATGTCGATAGCATTGTTGACCGTGGTACACAGCGCTGGCTGGACGCCATGCTGAAGCAACACGCGTTCAACGCCGTGCGAGACGGCGATAATTTTTGTGGCATGGGTATTCACCAGCTTCACCAGCGGCGGGGTCAGCACCGGTTCAATCCGGCAGTGCTGGATTATCCGCGCATGCAGGTTTGCGCCCGCCAGATACCCTTCTTCGTTAGAGCCTGGCTGGTTGTTCATATACAGCGTATCGAATCCACCTTCCCTGAAAATGGTCTCGATCTTGCTGACGTTGGGGCGAATGCGCCACAGGGTATCGATATGCCGCGTAAATGCTTTGCGCGCTGAACGCGAAAAAAACAGCAGACCACGTCCCGCTTCTTTCAGTAGTTTTGCCCATGCCGGTTGCTTACGTTGAGGGATAACGAGTAGCGGGATCCCAATGCTATTGAGCACCTGGCCAATCGTTTGACCTTCAGCACGACTATAATCACTGTAAAAACAACAGGTAATGTCGAATTTGTCGCGGTTGATTCGCTTCAGAAGCTCAAGCATACTGTTGGTACCTCCCCCCCATTCTTTGCCCGTGTCCAGGAGGAGGATTTTACGTTTTTGCGGCATGTCTGAATCCGTATGCTACCCTTCATCTGACCGCATTATAAAGAATTTACTGAAATAAAATAGATTTTTTGTATTTCTTTGTCTTTTTACAAGAAAACATTTTAAACGCGCTTATTTTAAAAGTGCGATTTAAGACTTTAATCGCCTCTTCTCAATTCGATAGTATGAGTGCAAAAATTTTATGTTGTTATTGAGAGAGTGAAAATATGTTTAAAATAACGGTCTGCTTATTAACGTTTAACTCCGAAAGAACGTTGCACGATGTTATTCCTCCTCTTTTAAAAATAGCAGATGAATTCGTTATAGTGGATTCCGGAAGTACAGACTCGACGATATATATTTGCCAGAGTTATGGATTGTCGCCCATATTCAAAAAATATAGCTGGCACGGCGAGCAGATGAACCATGCCGTATCCCATGCGCACAACGACTGGGTGCTGTGCATGGACAGTGACGAAATACTCGATCAAGAAACCGTTGATGCTATTTTAGAATTAAAAATGGGCGATGAACCCGAACTGGATATGGCGTGGCGGATATGTCGTCACTGGTTTGTTTTGGGAGAAAATGTCCGAACGATTTATCCCGTCTCATCACCGGATTATCCGGTGCGTCTTTTTAACCGTACGCAGTCGCGATTTAATAACCGGCCAGTAGACGATCAGGTTGAAGGTTTTCTCCGTTCTGAACGTATTCCAGGTTATGTCAGACATGATACGTTTCATTCGCTGCATGAACTTTTTAATAAATTAAACGGATATACCACTCGCCTGGTTCAATATCAGACGATACGTCCCTCTCTTGGTCGCGGCGCGATCAGCGCTATCGGCGCATTTTTCAAATGGTATCTGTTTAGTGGTGCCTGGCGTCAGGGAAAAGTGGGTGTGGTGACAGGGTTTTATGCCACGGCGTACAGTTTTTTGAAATATTTCAAGGCCTGGTATCAGGATCGGGAAAAGAAATAGTCCGTTGCAAAAGAGCAGTCGGACTCTTATCTGGCAGAATAGGCGTTAGCCGATCAGGCTTTTTTTCCCCAACCCTGCCACTGTTGCTGGACGTATTTAACCAGTGTACTGCTGCTGATGCTTTCGCCAATCACCGAGAAGAAGCGGGTTGCATAGACCGGTTCAGGCGGCTGTTTCAGCGTGCAGTTCTTCACGCCGCGGAATGGATTACGCGGCTGCGTTGCGGGTGGTTGCGCGCTACCCGGACGAGAAGTATCCACCTGAGGTTCATTGAGCAGATCGCTCGGACGCACCAGCGTAATATCGGCGGGTAAGCCCGGCAACATTTGCTGCAAAACGCGAACGGTAGACGGATGCGGATGCCCAATGGCAATCGCCGAACCGTTACGGCGCGCCAGCTGTACCGCGCGGTTAAACTGCACGCGGATATCCGCTTCGTTCTGGGAGTCGTCCAGGAATACTTTGCGCTTGATGACTTTCACACCCGTCCCCTGAGCGGCACGCATCGCCTGGCTGTTGCCGATGGTCATACTGTCGAGGAAATAGAGATTGTAACGCTCCAGCGCCTGCATCACTTTCAGCATACCGTACAGGCTGGAGGTCATTGCGCTTCCCATATGGTTATTCAGACCCACGGCATACGGCACTTTATTGTACGCATCGCGGATGATGCGATCGATCTCGTCGCTGCTCATGTCCGGGCGCAGGGTATCTTTTTCCAGCGGCTGCTTGCTGAGGGGGGCCATCGGCAGATGGATGAGGACCTGATGGCCGCCATTGTGCGCTTTGGTCGCCATTTCATGCGCGTGAGGCGCATTAGGCAGGACGGCGACAGAGATGGCTGGCGGCATCGCCAGCACCTGATTTTCATAGTGTGGTCGATAACCGAAGTCATCAATCACAATCGCGAGTTTGCCTGCATAAACCGGTGCAGCCAGCGCCAGTGCGCTGACTACGGAAACAACAATTCGACGAAATTGAAGCAAAACCTATCTTCCCAACCACGGCTGTGGATTGACCGCCTGACCCTGACGACGAATTTCGAAATAGAGTGACGGGCGGCCCTGACCGCCACTGCTGCCCACAAGGGCAATGGGTTGACCCGCGCGCACCTGGGTGCCAACGCTGACCAGCGCGCTCTGGTTGTAGCCGTAAAGACTCATATCGCCTTTACCGTGTTCAACCACCACCACGAGCCCATAACCCTGTAGCCAGTCGGCCAGGATCACGCGGCCATCGGCGATGGCTTTCACTTCGCTACCTTCAGACGCACCGATAACGATCCCCTTCCAACGTAGCTCACCCTGCAACTGTTCGCCATAGCGATGCAGGATCGTACCGCGAACGGGCCAGTAAGCCTGACCACGCGGGGAGCCGAGGCCGCCGGTACGCGACATCAGGGAACGTTCATTTTCAGTCGGTTTGTAGGTGGTGCCTTTCCGGGAGGCTTCCTGCTGCTTATTACGCACCGCCTGCGCTTCGCGCGCTTCTTTTTCGGCGCGCGCTTTGGCCGCGGCTTCTGCCCGGGCAATGCTGTTACGCAGTCTGGATTCGTTGGCGCGCATTTCGCTCAGCTGGCTTTGTCCTGCCTGGATAGAGGACTCCAGCCCGGCGAGCGTCTTCTTACGCTCATTGCGCGCCTGCTCAAGCTTCTCCTGCTGCGCCTGCTGATCGTAGAGCAGCGTTTGCTGCTGGCTCTGCTTCTCTTCCAGCTCGGCTTTTTGCGTGGTGACTTCTTCGCGCGTCTGTTTCAGCTGCGCAATGGTCTCCTGACGCGCCTGGTTTAGATAGCCGAAATAGGCCTGTAAACGCTGACCACGCTGGCTCTCTTCACCGCTGAGGATCAGCTGAAGGCCTGTGTGCTCACCCTGACGGAAAGCAGCATCAAGCTGTGCAGCAAGGTTCCGCTCCTGGGCATCGCGCTGACGCTCCAGTTTCGCAATCGACGCGTTCATTTCATCGATTTGCTTATTGAGCTGGGCAAGGGTGTTTTGTGTTTCACGCAGCTTACGCGCGGCGGCGGAAATGGCCTCTTCCTGCTTTTTAAGCTGGGCGAGCAGGGTGGCGCGCTGCTGCTGTTGCTGACGTACCGCACGCTCTTTGGCGGCGATATCGGCCTGAATGGATTTAAGCTGATCGCGGTCATCCGCGTGGGCGGATGCGGCGCACAGCAATACGCCAGCGCTGAGTGCGCTGGCGCAAAGCAGAGGTCTGACTGATAACCGAAGCGGCTTCACGACCCATGTGATTGAAAAAATCGCCTTTCCCCTCATGGGGAGCGATTATTCCACGATGAACAGCGGCTTGCCAGTCATCTCTTCAGGGATTTCCATACCCATCAGCGACAACATGGTTGGCGCGATGTCGGAAAGCTTGCCGCCTTCCACAGCTTTCACTGATTTATCACCTACATAAATCAGTGGAACAGGCAGGTTGGTATGGGCGGTATGCGCCTGACCGGTTGCCGGATCACGCATCTGTTCTGCGTTACCGTGGTCAGCAGTGATCAGCAGCTGGCCGCCCACGGATTCAACCGCTTTCGCGACCTGCTCAACGCAGTGGTCCAGCGCTTCAACAGCTTTAACGGCTGCTTCCATCACGCCGGTGTGGCCCACCATGTCGCCATTCGGATAGTTACAGATGATGGTGTCGTATTTACCGCTTTCGATCGCGGCCACCAGTTTTTCGGTCAGCTCCGCAGAGCTCATTTCTGGCTGGAGATCGTAAGTGGCGACTTTCGGCGAGTTAATCAGGATGCGGTCTTCGCCTTTAAACGGCTCTTCTACGCCGCCGTTAAAGAAGAAGGTCACGTGCGCATACTTCTCAGTTTCGGAGATGCGCAACTGCGTTTTATCGTTTTTCGCCATCCACTCGCCGAAGGTATTTTCCAGGAGAGCGGGTGGATACGCGCATGGGGCTTTGATATCCGCTGCATACTCGGTCAACTGGATGAAATCGATCTTCGCCACTTTCTTACGGGCGAAACCGTCGAAATCGCTGTTGACGAAGGCGCGGGTGATTTCGCGCGCGCGGTCAGCACGGAAGTTCATGAAGATCAGCGCATCGCCATCTTCCATGGCGGCATCGGCCTGGCCTTCAGCGCGGATCACGGTTGCCTTCACAAATTCGTCGTTTTCATCACGCGCGTAAGCTGCTTCCAGGCCTTCAACGGCGGTCGGGAACTGGAACTCGCCTTTTGCCAGGGTCAGCAGATCATAGGCTTGCTCAACGCGGTCCCAGCGGTTGTCACGGTCCATGGCATAGTAACGGCCAACGATGGACGCCACGCGGCCTTTGCCCAGTGCGGCAAATTTATCTTCAAACGCTTCAAGAGAACCTTTTGCGCTGCGTGGCGGCGTATCGCGACCATCCAGGAAGGCGTGCAGATAGATTTTTTCCGCACCGCGCTCGGCGGCCAGTTCTACCATCGCCATGATGTGATCTTCGTGGCTGTGAACGCCGCCCGCAGAGAGCAGACCCATAATGTGAACGGCCTTGCCTGCGGCAACGGCTTTATCAACCGCTCCGGTGAGCGTTGGGTTGGCAAAGAATGTACGTTCTTTGATTTCAACGTCCAGGCGCGTCAGGTCCTGATAAACGATACGGCCCGCACCCAGGTTAACGTGACCCACTTCAGAGTTGCCCATCTGACGATCTGGCAGACCCACTTCCAGGCCAGACGCATCAATCAGGGTGTGGGGACGTTTTGCCCATAGCGCATCCATAACCGGGGTTTTGGCGTTGAAAATGGCGTTATCCTGTTGATCTTCACGGTAGCCATAGCCATCCAGAATCACCAGTACCATAGGTTTTTTAGAAACCGACATTGCGACAACCTCATGCTCAAGAGACAAAAAATTTGCGTAATTTTACTACAGCTGAATCGATAAAATAGCCGCAGAAGATCAAAGAAAGCGCGGGGGCAATGCTGTTCTCAGGCCATTTTGAGGCTTTTTTTACGTGGCATGCCGCAGAAAATGGATTAGCTTTATGTCGCTGGCTGTATTTGCCACAGCGCACAGGTATACTCCTGTCCTGGTTTTTTTAATCACTTAGTCGGGAGTTGTTACCCCCCATGCAAGAAATTATGCAATTCGTTAGCCGCCACCCGGTTCTGAGCATCGCGTGGATTGGCCTGCTGGTCGCTGTACTGTTCACCACATTTAAGGGACTGACGTCTAAAATTAAGGTGATCACCCGCGGTGAAGCGACACGTCTGATCAACAAAGAGGACGCCGTGGTTGTCGATCTGCGTCAGCGCGACGATTTCCGCAAGGGCCACATCGCAGGTGCTATCAACCTGCTGCCAGCGGAAATTAAAGCGAACAACATTGGTGAGCTGGAGAAGCATAAAGCCCAGCCGATTATTGTTGTTGACGGCACTGGCATGCAGGCGCAGGAATCTGCCAGCGCACTGCATAAAGCAGGCTTTGAAAACGTAACGGTGCTGAAAGAAGGCATCTCCGGCTGGAGCGGGGAGAATCTTCCTTTAGTGCGCGGTAAATAAGGAGTTAAGTGATGGCCAATATTGAGATCTACACCAAAGCAACGTGCCCGTTCTGCCACCGAGCGAAAGCGCTGCTGTCCAGCAAAGGCGTAACGTTCAAGGAACTGCCGATCGATGGTGACGCGATTAAACGCGAAGAGATGATCCAACGCAGTGGTCGCACAACGGTTCCACAGATTTTTATTGATGCGCAGCACATTGGCGGCTGTGATGACTTGTATGCGCTCGACGCTCGTGGCGGACTCGATCCGCTGCTGAGCTAGAGACTTTAGGACAATTAAAAAGGGTTTTTCCATGTCAGAACAAAACAACACCGAGATGACTTTCCAGATCCAGCGCATCTACACCAAGGATGTCTCTTTCGAAGCGCCAAATGCGCCGCACGTTTTCCAGAAAGACTGGCAGCCAGAGGTTAAACTTGATCTGGATACCGCATCCACCCAGCTGGCGGATGATGTGTATGAAGTCGTACTGCGTGTCACCGTGACCGCCTCTCTGGGCGAAGAAACCGCATTCCTGTGCGAAGTTCAGCAGGGCGGTATCTTCTCCATCGGCGGCATCGAAGGCAACCAGATGGCGCATTGCCTGGGTGCATACTGCCCGAACATCCTGTTCCCGTATGCCCGTGAATGCATCACCAGCCTGGTTTCTCGCGGTACATTCCCGCAACTGAACCTTGCGCCAGTAAACTTTGATGCGCTGTTCATGAACTATCTACAGCAGCAGGCTGGCGAAGGTACCGAACAACATCAGGATGCCTGATGAGCACTGTTAATGCGTCAATGACTGTGATCGGTGCCGGCTCTTACGGCACCGCTCTTGCCATCACCCTGGCAAGAAATGGTCACGACGTGGTCCTGTGGGGCCACGATCCAAAACATATCGCGACGTTGCAACACGACCGCTGCAATGTGGCGTTTCTCCCGGACGTTCCGTTCCCTGACTCCCTGTATCTGGAAAGCGACCTCGCGACCGCGCTGGCGGCCAGCCGCAATATTTTGATTGTGGTGCCAAGCCATGTGTTTGGCGAAGTCCTGCGTCAGATTAAGCCGCTGATGCGTGCGGATGCGCGTATTGTGTGGGCGACGAAGGGGCTGGAAGCGGAAACCGGACGTCTGTTGCAGGACGTTGCCCGCGAAGCGCTGGGAACAGCGATCCCGCTGGCGGTGATCTCCGGGCCGACGTTTGCCAAAGAGCTGGCTGCGGGCTTGCCGACGGCGATTTCGCTGGCGTCCACCGACCAGGCATTTTCCGACGATCTTCAGCAACTGCTGCACTGCGGCAAAAGCTTCCGCGTGTACAGCAACCCCGATTTTATCGGCGTGCAGCTGGGCGGCGCGGTGAAGAACGTCATTGCCATCGGGGCCGGGATGTCTGACGGCATCGGTTTCGGCGCGAATGCGCGTACTGCGCTGATCACCCGTGGCCTGACCGAAATGTCCCGCCTGGGCGAAGCGCTGGGTGCCGATCCGGCCACCTTTATGGGAATGGCAGGGCTGGGTGACCTGGTGCTGACCTGCACCGATAACCAGTCGCGTAACCGCCGCTTTGGCATGATGCTCGGACAGGGCAGCGATGTAAAAAGCGCGCAGGAGAAGATTGGTCAGGTGGTTGAAGGCTATCGCAATACCAAGGAAGTTCGCGAACTGGCGCACCGTTTCGGTGTTGAAATGCCAATAACCGAGGAAATTTATCAGGTATTGTATTGCGGAAAAAATGCGCGCGAGGCAGCATTGACCTTATTAGGTCGTGCGCGCAAGGACGAGCGCAGCAGCAATTAGCCGGGAAGTATCGTCACCTGAATGACCCAGCCAGCGCAGAACTGGCTGGTCATTAACTATCGTCTGGAGCAAGCAATGCCGTGTGAAGAACTGGATATCGTCTGGAATAATATTAAAGCCGAAGCCCGAGCGTTGGCCGACTGTGAGCCCATGCTGGCCAGTTTCTATCACGCGACGCTACTTAAGCACGAAAATCTCGGCAGCGCCCTGAGCTATATGCTCGCCAATAAATTGGCTTCCCCTATCATGCCTGCTATCGCGATTCGCGAGGTGGTGGAAGAGGCCTACGCCGCAGATCCGGAGATGATTGCTTCTGCCGCCTGCGACATCCAGGCTGTGCGCACGCGAGACCCGGCGGTGGATAAATACTCCACGCCGCTGCTGTATCTCAAAGGCTTCCATGCCTTACAGGCGTACCGCATCGGCCACTGGTTATGGAATGAGGGACGCCGCGCGCTGGCCATCTTCCTGCAAAACCAGGTGTCCGTGACCTTCCAGGTCGATATTCACCCGGCGGCGAAAATTGGCCGCGGGATCATGCTCGATCACGCCACCGGCATTGTTGTTGGTGAAACGGCGGTGATCGAAGATGACGTGTCGATCCTGCAATCCGTTACGCTGGGCGGTACCGGTAAAACCAGCGGCGATCGCCATCCGAAAATCCGTGAAGGGGTGATGATCGGCGCGGGCGCTAAAATCCTCGGCAATATTGAAGTCGGACGCGGCGCGAAGATTGGCGCGGGGTCGGTTGTGCTCCAGCCTGTACCGCCGCATACCACCGCCGCTGGCGTCCCGGCGCGCATCGTCGGTAAGCCAGACAGCGATAAGCCGTCGATGGATATGGATCAGCACTTCAACGGTATTCACCACACCTTCGAATACGGCGACGGTATCTGAACGCCGGAACAGCCAAATAAAAAAGCCCGGTGAGTCAATGCACCGGGCTTTTGATTAGTTGCGGTATAACACTTTGATAATGTGATAGCCGAACTGCGTGTGCAGTGGGCCGGTTGGCTCCAGCACCGGGCAGGAGAAAACCACTTTATCAAACGCCGGGACCATCTGGCCCTGGCGGAACTCGCCTAAGTCACCACCGCGTTTGCCTGACGGGCAAATCGAGTGTTTCTTCGCCAGTTTGCCGAAGTCGGCGCCGTTTTTAATCTGTTCGAGCAGATCCTGTGCCAGTTTCTCTTCTTTAACAAGGATATGCAGTGCTGCTGCTGTTTTTGCCATGATCGTGCCTTGAGTCGACTAGTTTACGATCGGTATACTACCACGCGTTTTTCCTCCTCTCCCGACTTTCATTGAGTGATCATTTATGCGTTTAAACCCCGGACAACAACAAGCTGTCGAATTCGTCACCGGACCCTGCCTGGTGCTGGCGGGAGCGGGATCCGGTAAAACACGCGTGATCACCAACAAAATCGCCCACTTAATTCGGGGTTGTGGATATCAGGCGCGCCATATCGCGGCGGTCACCTTTACCAACAAAGCGGCGCGTGAGATGAAAGAGCGCGTCGGCCAGACGCTGGGCCGTAAAGAGGCGCGCGGGCTGATGATCTCCACCTTCCACACGCTGGGTCTGGATATTATCAAGCGCGAATACGCGGCGCTGGGCATGAAGTCCAACTTTTCTCTCTTCGATGACACCGACCAGGTGGCGCTGCTTAAAGAGCTGACGGAAGGGCTGATAGAAGATGACAAAGTTCTGTTGCAACAGCTGATCTCGACGATCTCGAACTGGAAAAACGATCTGATGACGCCGGCCCAGGCAGCGGCAAGCGCCAAAGGCGAGCGCGACCGCATCTTTGCCCACTGCTACGGACTGTACGACGCGCATATGAAAGCCTGCAACGTCCTGGATTTCGACGATCTGATCCTGCTGCCGACGCTGCTGCTTCAGCGGAATGAAGAGGTACGCGAGCGCTGGCAGAACAAAATTCGTTACCTGCTGGTGGATGAATACCAGGATACCAACACCAGCCAGTACGAGCTGGTGAAGCTGCTGGTAGGGCAGCGTGCACGCTTTACCGTCGTAGGCGATGACGATCAGTCGATTTACTCATGGCGTGGCGCGCGTCCGCAAAACCTGGTGCTACTGAGCAAAGACTTCCCGGCGTTGCAGGTGATTAAACTGGAGCAGAACTACCGTTCTTCCGGGCGTATCCTGAAGGCGGCGAACATCCTGATTGCCAATAACCCGCACGTCTTTGAGAAGCGCCTGTTCTCCGAACTGGGTTACGGCACCGAGCTGAAAGTGCTCAGCGCCAACAACGAAGAGCACGAAGCGGAGCGCTTAACGGGCGAGCTGATTGCCCATCACTTCGTCAACAAAACTGAATACAAGGATTACGCGATCCTCTATCGCGGAAACCACCAGTCGCGCGTCTTTGAAAAGATGCTGATGCAGAACCGCATCCCCTACAAAATCTCCGGCGGTACGTCGTTCTTTTCGCGTCCCGAAATCAAGGATCTGCTGGCCTATCTGCGCGTGCTGACCAACCCGGATGACGACAGCGCTTTCCTGCGCATCGTGAATACGCCGAAACGCGAGATTGGCTCTGCGACGCTGCAAAAACTGGGTGAATGGGCGATGACCCGCAACAAAAGCCTGTTCACCGCCAGCTTCGATATGGGGCTGAGCCAGACCCTGACCGGGCGCGGCTATGACGCCTTAACCCGCTTTACCCACTGGCTGGGTGAGGTGCAGCGTCTGGCAGAGCGCGAGCCTGTGGCGGCAGTACGCGATCTGATCCACGGCATTGATTACGAATCCTGGTTGTATGAAACCTCTGCCAGCCCGAAAGCAGCCGAGATGCGGATGAAAAACGTTAACCAGCTCTTCAGCTGGATGACCGAAATGCTTGAAGGATCTGAGATTGACGAGCCCATGACCCTGACGCAGGTGGTCACCCGCTTCACGCTGCGCGATATGATGGAGCGCGGCGAAAGCGAAGAAGAGGCCGATCAGGTTCAGCTAATGACGTTACATGCCTCGAAAGGGCTGGAGTTCCCGTATGTCTATCTGGTGGGGATGGAAGAGGGATTATTGCCGCACCAGAGCAGCATTGATGAAGATAACGTTGACGAAGAGCGCCGTCTGGCCTACGTGGGGATCACTCGTGCGCAGAAGGAGCTGACGTTTACGCTGTGCAAAGAGCGCCGTCAGTATGGTGAGCTGGTGCGCCCGGAGCCGAGCCGTTTTCTGCTGGAGTTGCCTCAGGACGATCTTATCTGGGAGCAGGAGCGTAAAGTCATTACCGCTGAAGAGCGTATGCACAAAGGGCAGGCAAACGTGGCAAACATTCGCGCGATGCTGGCAAAAGCCAAAGAGAAGGGATAACTATTTGCAGGCCGGGTAAGGCGAAGCCGCCACCCGGCACGCTTCAAAGGGTCACTTCACATCAAGCGCCCAGTGCACATAGCTCTGCCACTGGTACTCCTGCTCAATCAGTTCCGCCCCAAGCGGATGATCCTCAAGCCAGTTTTCCGGTAGCGTCAGCGTCAGTTTCTCATCGTCTGCCGCCAGCGTAATGGCTGGCAGCAAATCATCACGACGCCGGCTGGCAAACAGGATCGCCAGGCGAAGCAGACGACACAGATGCTCCGCCACGCGCGGCGGTACAGCGTTCTGCTGGTGAAGGGAAGAGAGATCGACGGCGTTAGTCTGATTTAGCAGCAGGGTGGCCAGCAGCTTCTTCTGGGCGGGCGTATAGCCCGGTAAATCGAGATTACGCACCAGCCAGGCCGCGTGCAGCGGTGCCTGCTTGTACTCCACGCTAAGACCAATTTCATGTAGCGCACAGGCGCTTAGCAGCAGATCGCGGCTTAACGGTTCAATATCCCAGCTTTTTTTCACCTGATCGGCAAACAGTGACGCCAGTTGACTCACTCTGTGTGCTTGGTCGATATCAACAATAAAGCGGCGCTGAACGTTACGCAGCGTACGGCTACGGATGTCCTGATCGACCGACTGGTGCAGCATTCCGTAGACCAGACCTTCGCGCAGCGCACCGCCTGCCAGGGTCATACACTGGATATTCAGTTCAGTAAAAATGGCGATCAGAATGGCGAGCCCACTGGGGAAAACCAGCGCGCGTTCGAGCGTCAGCCCTTCTATTTCAAGCTCTTCCAGACGACCACACTGGATGGCGCGCTGTTTAAGCTGCTGGAGTTTGGCAAGCGTGATCCGCTCGTCCATTCCCTGTGCCATCATGATTTCCTGCAACGCCTGAACGGTTCCGGACGCGCCGACACACACTTTCCAGCCGTGATAGCGCAGTTCGTCCATAACCGGGCGCAGGACCGCACGCGCCGCGTTTTCCGCCTCGTCAAAATTCTCTTTGGCAAGGTTTCGATCGGTAAAGTAGCGTTCCAGCCAGGTCACACAGCCCATCGACAGGCTGAAGAGCGACGTCGCCTGCGCGCCTGTGCCCGTGACCAGTTCGGTACTGGCGCCACCGATATCGACCACCAGACGACGATCGTCGCCGCCGGTCGTATGCGCCACACCCTGATAAATCAGACGCGCTTCTTCTTCACCGCTGATGACCTGCACCGGGCAGCCCAGAATTTCCTGTGCTCTGGCAATGAAATCGCCAGCGTTAACCGCCAGACGAAGGGTCGCCGTGGCAACAACGCGAATTTGACTGAGCGGGATATCCTGCAAACGTTCTGCAAACAGACGCAGACACTGCCAGCCACGTTCCATGGCTTCCGGGGAGAGGTGATTATCGCTGCTCAGGCCCGCCGCGAGGCGGACCTTGCGCTTAATGCGCGTCAGCGTTTGTATGCTTCCCGCCACCTCGCGCACAACCAGCATATGAAAACTATTCGAACCGAGATCAATTGCCGCATAAAGCGAGGTGGAGCTGAGCATATTTTTTAACCTGAACGACGACGATTACGCGGTGCACCGCCGGAACGACGCGGACCATTGCCGGAGCGTGGACGGGTAAGGCGCTTAGGTGGCGGCAGTTCGCTCAACAGCGCGTCCGGATTGTATTTGCTCTGTGGAATAGAGTGACCGATGTAGGTCTCAATGGCCGGAAGATTCAGCGCATACTCTTCACACGCAAGGCTGATGGAGTGACCGCTTGCGCCGGCACGACCGGTACGACCGATACGGTGTACATAGTCTTCACAGTCATCTGGCAGGTCATAGTTAAAGACGTGCGTCACGGCTGGAATGTGCAGGCCACGGGCCGCCACGTCGGTCGCGACCAGAATATCAAGGTCGCCACGAGTAAATTCGTCGAGAATGCGCAGGCGTTTTTTCTGCGCCACGTCGCCGGTCAGCAGGCCCACACGGTGCCCATCTGCCGCCAGGTGACCCCAGATATCTTCACAGCGGTGTTTGGTGTTCGCGAAGATAATTGCGCGATCCGGCCACTCTTCTTCGATCAGGGTTTGCAGCAGGCGCATTTTCTCTTCATTAGAAGGATAGAAGAGCTCTTCTTTAATGCGGTGCCCGGTTTTCTGCTCCGGTTCTACTTCCACATATTCCGCATTGTTCATCTGCTCGAATGCGAGTTCACGTACGCGGTATGACAGGGTAGCGGAGAACAGCATGTTCAGACGCTGGTTTGCCGCAGGCATACGGCGGAACAGCCAGCGGATGTCTTTAATGAAGCCCAGATCGTACATGCGGTCTGCTTCATCCAGCACCACGACCTGGATTGCGCCGAGGTTGATATGGTTCTGTTTGGCGTAGTCGATAAGACGGCCGGTGGTCCCAATCAGGATATCGACGCCGCTTTCCAGCACTTTCAGCTGTTTATCGTAGCCGTCGCCGCCATAGGCCAGGCCAAGTTTCAGGCCGGTGGCTTGCGCCAGGGGCTCAGCGTCTGCGTGGATCTGTACCGCCAGTTCTCGCGTCGGGGCCATAATTAGCGCGCGCGGCTGGTTAACTTTGCGGTCTGCAATCGCCGGGTGAGAAAGTAAATAATGAAACGTTGACGTTAAAAACGCCATCGTTTTGCCAGTACCGGTTTGCGCCTGCCCTGCAACGTCGCGACCGGCCAGCGTCAGCGGCAGGGCGAGAGCCTGAATGGGCGTGCAGTTATGAAACCCTTTAGTTTCAAGGGCTTCGATCACCTTTGGGTGCAGGGCGAAGTCGGAAAACTTCTGTTCTGTTAAATGTGTTTTGCTCATAGTGTGGTAGAATATCAGCTTACTATTGCTTTACGAAAGCGTATCCGGTGAAATAAAGTCAACCTTTAGTTGGTTAATGCGACATCAACACGTCGTTGGTGGAGACAAAACCAACGTACCAGGCTTATTCCTGTGGAGTTATATATGAGCGATAAAATTATTCACCTGACTGACGACAGTTTTGACACGGACGTACTTAAAGCTGACGGGCTGATCCTCGTTGATTTCTGGGCTGAATGGTGTGGTCCTTGCAAAATGATCGCTCCGATTCTGGATGAAATCGCTGACGAATATCAGGGCAAACTGACCGTTGCCAAGCTGAACATCGACCAGAACCCGGGCACCGCGCCAAAATACGGTATCCGTGGCATCCCGACCCTGCTGCTGTTCAAGAACGGTGACGTGGCGGCGACCAAAGTGGGCGCACTGTCCAAAGGTCAACTGAAAGAGTTCCTGGACGCTAACCTGGCGTAAGGTTTCTCAGCCGAGCGTCCAGAACGCCTAATTAACGGCGAGCTCTGGACGCCCGGCTTTAGTCGTGCTAAGTTAGCTATGACTACGTTTTAAACATATCTTGTTGTTTGAATCTTGTTTTACCCGATACTTCCCGTTGTTAACTTAAACAGTGCGTGAAGTTGCTAGATTCCGGGCTTGTCACTCAATCCGTCTTGTCGTTTCAGTTCTGCGTTCTTTCCCTGTGACCAGACAGCGAACAGACATGAGGTGATGGCCGCTAAACAGGCATGGATGACCCTGCCATACCATTCACAACATTAAGTTCGAGAATCACCCCGAGTTTAAGAACCCACACCATTATGAATCTTACCGAATTAAAGAATACGCCGGTTTCTGAGCTGATCACTCTCGGCGAAAATATGGGACTGGAAAACCAGGCTCGTATGCGCAAGCAGGACATCATTTTCGCCATCCTGAAGCAGCACGCTAAGAGTGGCGAAGATATCTTTGGCGACGGTGTGCTGGAGATACTGCAAGACGGATTTGGTTTCCTCCGCTCCGCAGACAGCTCCTACCTCGCCGGCCCTGACGACATCTACGTATCCCCTAGCCAAATCCGCCGTTTCAACCTCCGCACTGGTGACACCATTTCAGGTAAGATTCGTCCTCCAAAAGAGGGTGAACGCTACTTTGCGCTGTTGAAGGTTAACGAAGTTAACTACGACAAACCGGAAAACTCCCGCAATAAGATCCTGTTCGAGAACTTAACGCCGCTGCACGCTAACTCTCGTCTGCGCATGGAGCGTGGTAACGGGTCTACTGAAGACTTAACCGCTCGTGTGCTGGATCTGGCATCGCCAATTGGTCGTGGCCAGCGTGGTCTGATTGTGGCGCCGCCAAAAGCCGGTAAAACCATGCTGCTGCAAAACATCGCGCAGAGCATTGCTTACAACCATCCAGACTGTGTGCTGATGGTGCTGCTGATTGACGAACGTCCGGAAGAAGTAACCGAGATGCAGCGTCTGGTGAAAGGGGAAGTGGTTGCGTCTACCTTCGACGAGCCTGCTTCTCGCCACGTTCAGGTTGCGGAAATGGTCATCGAGAAGGCGAAACGCCTGGTTGAGCACAAGAAAGACGTGATCATCCTGCTCGACTCCATTACCCGTCTGGCGCGTGCCTACAACACCGTGGTGCCGGCTTCCGGTAAAGTACTGACCGGTGGTGTGGATGCTAACGCCCTGCATCGTCCGAAGCGTTTCTTCGGTGCGGCGCGTAACGTGGAAGAGGGCGGTAGCCTGACCATTATCGCGACGGCGCTGATCGATACCGGCTCCAAAATGGACGAAGTTATCTACGAAGAGTTTAAAGGTACAGGCAACATGGAACTGCACCTTTCTCGTAAAATCGCAGAAAAACGCGTCTTCCCGGCGATCGACTACAACCGTTCCGGTACCCGTAAAGAAGAGCTGCTTACCACTCAGGAAGAGCTTCAGAAAATGTGGATCCTGCGTAAAATCATCCATCCAATGGGCGAAATCGACGCAATGGAATTCCTCATTAACAAACTGGCGATGACCAAAACGAACGACGATTTCTTCGACATGATGAAACGCTCGTAACGCAAATAATCCCAGTAAACGCCACGTTTTTACGTGGCGTTTTTTATTTATGGACTATACGCTATTACCATACACTCCCAATTTTGACCGGTCGGTGCGAGAATGAGATAATTCGCACAGTAAAAATATTAATAGCTTGAATAATAAACAAATGGGTCGCAAGAGGTATGCTTTATGCCTTCTGGCTTGATGCCATCATGGTTATACTTCTTTGACTAACATATGTTGAGAACATCCATTGTGAACCTATTCGATACGTTTGCTGAACTAACCAGTATTTTTTTGTTTACTACTTGCTTTCTTTTTTTCGCGCGCAAGGTGGCAAAGTATCTGGGGTTAGTGGATAAACCCAATTTTCGTAAACGGCATCAGGGTATGATCCCCTTGGTGGGTGGTATCTCCGTTTTTGCAGGTGTCTGTTTCACTTTTGCTATCGCTGATTACTATATCCCTCATGCAAGGTTATACCTCAGTTGCGCGGCGGTTCTGGTTATTGTGGGGGCACTGGATGATCGTTACGATATCAGTGTAAAAATTCGAGCTCTCGTACAGGCTGCTGTTGGTATTGCCATGATGGTGGCAGCAAAACTTCACTTGAGCAGCCTTGGTTACATTTTTGGTTCCTGGGAGATGGTGCTCGGACCATTTGGTTACTTCCTCACACTCTTTGCCGTATGGGTTTCAATCAATGCCTTTAATATGGTCGATGGGATAGATGGTTTATTGGGCGGATTATCTTGTGTCTCATTTGCTGCTATTGGCATTATCCTATGGTTTGATAGTCAATACAGCCTGGCAATGTGGTGTTTCGCCATGATTGCGGCCATTCTACCCTACATCCTGTTAAATCTTGGGGCGCTGGGCCGTCGCTATAAAGTCTTTATGGGCGACGCGGGTAGCACATTGATTGGTTTCACTATTATCTGGATCTTGTTGGAAACTACGCAGGGTAAAACTCACCCTATCAGCCCGGTAACGGCTCTCTGGATTATCGCCATCCCGCTGATGGACATGGTCGCTATTATGTACCGCCGTCTGCGTAAAGGGATGAGCCCGTTTTCTGCCGATAGGCAACATATTCATCACCTGATTATGCGCGCCGGCTTCACGTCTCGTCAGGCATTTGTGCTGATTACGCTTGCGGCTGCTATTCTGGCTGCGATTGGCGTAGCCGCGGAATACGCACATTTCATTCCTGAATGGGTAATGTTGGTATTATTCTTGCTAGCATTTTTCATGTACGGTTACTGCATCAAGCGTGCATGGAAAGTCGCGCGTTTTATTAAACGTTTAAAACGCAGGATGCGTCGGAACAGTGGCAAAAACACAACATTAACTAAGTAAAACCGGGACTATGATGACTCAACCGTTGGCGGGAGCGAAATCAGTGGGCACTGAGAACGAGCTGGATATTCGTGGTTTGTTTCGCGTGTTATGGCAGGGCAAACTGTGGATTGTAGGGATTGCCCTGGGGTTCGCGCTGTTAGCGCTTGCCTACACCTTCTTTGCAAAACAAGAGTGGAGCGCCACGGCGATCACAGACCGACCAACGGTGAATATGCTTGGAGGCTACTACTCCCAGCAGCAATTCCTGCGTAATCTTGATATCAAGGCCAATCTGGCGACCCCGGATCAGGCTTCGGTGATGGATGAATCCTACAAAGAGTTTGTGATGCAGCTGGCGTCGTGGGATACACGTCGCGATTTCTGGTCCCAGACGGACTACTACAAGCAGCGCATGGTCGGTAACAGCAAAGCGGATGCCGCGCTGCTGGATGACCTGATTAATAACATTCAGTTTATGCCTGGCGATGTGCTCCGTAACGTTAGCGACAGCGTGAAGCTGATTGCGGAAACGGCGCCGGACGCCAATAACCTGTTGCGTCAGTACGTTGCTTTTGCCAGCCAGCGCGCGGCCAGTCATCTGAATGACGAGCTGAAAGGCGCCTGGGCTGCGCGTACTATTCAGATGAAAGCGCAGGTCAAACGTCAGGAAGAGGTCGCTAAGGCTATCTTCGCCCGTCGCGTACATAATATTGAGCAGGCGCTGAAGATTGCGGAACAGCACAATATTTCCCGTAGCGAAACGGATGTTCCGGCTGACGAACTCCCGGATTCAGAAATGTTCCTTCTTGGTCGCCCAATGCTTCAGGCACGTCTGGAAAATATCCAGGCCGTTGGCCCTGACTTTGACCTTGATTACGACCAAAACCGCGCCATGCTCAATACGCTCAACGTCGGTCCAACGCTGGACCCGCGTTTTCAGACCTATCGTTATTTAAGAACGCCTGAAGAGCCTGTAAAACGCGATAGTCCGCGTCGCGCATTCCTGATGATCATGTGGGGGATTGTGGGCGCACTGACTGGCGCTGGCGTAGCGTTATTGCGTCGCCGCACAAACTAAGAACGCCGTCTACGATGAAGGCTGCGGCCTTCATTGTCTAATCGAAGAGAATCGATGTGAAAGTACTAACCGTATTTGGCACCAGGCCGGAGGCCATCAAGATGGCGCCTCTGGTTCATGCGCTGGCCAGAGATCCTGATATTGAAGCGAAAGTGTGCGTGACTGCCCAGCACCGTGAGATGCTCGATCAGGTCTTAACCCTCTTTTCTATCGTCCCGGATTACGATCTCAATATAATGAAACCGGGACAGGGACTGACGGAAATCACCTGCCGTATTCTGCAAGAATTAAAGCCTATTCTGGAGTCGTTCAATCCGGATGTGGTGCTGGTGCACGGCGACACCACCACCACCGTGGCGACCAGCCTGGCCGCGTTCTATCAGCGTATCCCCGTTGGTCATATTGAAGCGGGTCTGCGTACCGGCAATCTCTATTCCCCGTGGCCGGAAGAGGCCAACCGTACGCTCACCGGTCACCTGGCGATGTACCATTTTGCGCCAACCGAGAACTCACGTCAGAACCTGCTGCGCGAAAATATCAGCGACAGCAAGATCTTCGTCACCGGCAATACGGTCATTGATGCGCTGATTTGGGTGCGTGACCGCGTGCTGGCTAACAGCGAGCTTCAGGCAGAACTTGCTGCGCGCTATCCGTTCCTGAACAACGGCAAGAAAACGATTCTGGTGACGGGCCACCGCCGCGAAAGCTTTGGCCGTGGCTTTGAGCAAATTTGCCACGCGCTCGCTGAAATCGCCGCGCAGAACGAGGATGTGCAGATTGTCTATCCGGTGCACCTCAACCCGAACGTCAGCGAACCGGTCAACCGTATCCTGGGCCACGTGGAAAACGTGCTCCTGATCGAGCCGCAGGACTATTTGCCATTTGTCTGGCTGATGAACCACGCCTGGCTGATCCTGACCGATTCTGGCGGCATTCAGGAAGAGGCGCCCTCCCTCGGTAAGCCGGTACTGGTGATGCGTGAAACCACCGAGCGCCCGGAAGCGGTTACTGCCGGTACCGTGCGTCTGGTGGGAACGGATCCGCGTCGTATTGTCGAAGAGGTCACGCGCTTACTGCATGACGATGAAGAGTATCAGGCGATGAGCCGGGCCCACAATCCGTACGGTGACGGGCAGGCTTGTGGTCGTATTTTGCACGCACTTAAACACAATCGGGTAACGCTATGAGTTTTTCTACCATCTCTGTTGTTGGTCTTGGCTATATCGGGCTGCCTACTGCGGCGGCCTTTGCCTCTCGTCAAAAGCAGGTCGTTGGCGTAGATATCAACGCGCACGCGGTGGAAACCATCAACCGTGGCGAAATTCATATCGTGGAGCCCGATCTCGATCGTGTGGTGAAAAAGGCGGTGGACGGTGGCTTCCTGCGCGCCAGCACCACGCCGGTAGAAGCCGATGCGTACCTGATTGCGGTTCCAACGCCCTTTAAAGGCGATCATGAGCCTGACATGGTTTACGTCGAGGCGGCAGCAAAATCCATTGCGCCTGTGCTGAAGAAAGGGGCGCTGGTTATCCTTGAGTCCACTTCACCTGTTGGGGCTACCGAGCAGATGGCGCAGTGGCTGGCCGAGGCGCGTCCCGATCTTAGCTTCCCGCAGCAGGCGGGCGACCAGGCCGATATCAATATCGCCTACTGCCCTGAGCGCGTACTGCCAGGCCAGGTGATGGTGGAACTGATTAAAAACGACCGCGTGATTGGCGGCATGACGCCAGTCTGCTCCGCGCGCGCCAGCGAGCTGTATAAAATTTTCCTTGAAGGCGAATGTGTGGTGACCAACTCCCGCACCGCCGAGATGTGCAAACTGACCGAAAATAGCTTCCGCGACGTTAACATCGCGTTTGCGAATGAACTGTCGTTGATTTGCGCCGATCAGGGGATTAACGTCTGGGAACTTATTCGCCTTGCCAACCGTCACCCCCGCGTGAACATCCTTCAGCCGGGGCCGGGCGTGGGTGGGCACTGCATCGCGGTCGATCCGTGGTTTATCGTGGCGCAGAACCCGGAACAGGCACGCCTGATTCGCACCGCGCGCGAAGTAAACGACCACAAACCGCACTGGGTTATCAACCAGGTCAAAGCCACGGTCGCGGATTGTCTGGCCGACAGCGGCAAACGCGCCAGTGAGCTGAAAATTGCCTGCTTTGGTCTGGCATTCAAACCGAATATTGACGATCTGCGCGAAAGCCCGGCGATGGAAATTGCCGAAATAATCGCTGCCTGGCACAGCGGTGAAACGCTGGTGGTTGAGCCGAATATTCATGCGCTGCCGGCAAAACTTGCCGGTCACTGCACCCTTACCGCCCTGGATGACGCGCTGGCGACGGCGGATGTGCTGGTGCTGCTGGTGGATCACAATGCGTTCAAAGCGGTTTCCGGTGATGCCGTACGTCAGCAGTATGTTGTTGATACCAAAGGCGTGTGGCGTTGAGTATCCTCAACGGCGTGCTGGAGTCCCTTGAGTGGGAAAGCGCATTCTTTGCGCGTCCCTCAGCGATAGTGCGTCTGCGCGACAATGCCCCTGCGTTGCAGGAAGCAGACTTCAGCGCCTGGCAGCGCGTACAGGCTAAGATCCCGGCGGACCGCGCCGATCTGCTGGACGCCCTCCAGCAGCACGGATTCCGGCTGGTCGAGGGTGAGGTTGATCTCTCTGTTACCGTGGCTCTCCACGCCTCACCGGGCGCGGAAATTGCAACGGAGCAGGATATCCCCGCGCTGCGCAAGATGGCGGCGCTGGCCTTCGCTCAGAGCCGTTTCCGGGCGCCCTGGTATGCGCCCGATGACAGCGGCCGCTTTTATGCCCAGTGGATAGAGAATGCGGTCAAAGGCACGTTTGACCACGTCTGTCTGGTGTTCCGTACTGCCGGGGGGCAGATTCAGGGTTTTGTTTCGCTTCGCAGGCTCAACGAGCACGAGGCGCGCATCGGTTTGTTAGCCGGGCGCGGCATGGGCGAGAAACTCATGCAGGCGGCGCTGCACTGGGCGGAGCAACAACAGGTATCGACGCTGCGGGTCGCAACCCAGATGGGCAACACCGCTGCGCTTAAACGTTATATTGCGAGTGGTGCCAGCATCGACGCCACCGCCTACTGGTTATACAGGTGACAAGATGATTCCATTTAACGCGCCTCCCGTTGTGGGCACTGAACTTGATTACATGCAGTCTGCTATGGGCAGCGGCAAGCTCTGTGGCGATGGCGGTTTTACCCGCCGCTGCCAGCAGTGGATGGAGCAACGTTTTCACAGTGCCAAGGTACTGCTGACGCCGTCCTGTACCGCATCGCTTGAGATGGCGGCGCTGTTGCTGGATATCCAGCCCGGCGATGAAGTGATCATGCCGAGCTACACCTTCGTCTCCACGGCGAACGCGTTTGTCCTGCGCGGGGCGAAAATCGTGTTTGTGGATATCCGTCCGGATACTATGAACATCGACGAAACTCTGATTGAAGCGGCGGTCACCGATAAAACGCGGGCGATTGTGCCGGTGCATTACGCGGGCGTGGCCTGTGAGATGGACACCATCATGGCCATCGCTAAAAAGCACAACCTGTTTGTGGTGGAAGACGCCGCGCAGGGCGTGATGTCCACCTACAAAGGGCGCGCGCTGGGCACCATTGGTCATATCGGCTGCTTTAGCTTCCACGAAACCAAAAACTACACCGCAGGCGGAGAAGGCGGCGCGACGCTGATTAACGATCGTGCCCTGGTGGAGCGTGCGGAAGTGATCCGTGAAAAAGGGACCAACCGCAGCCAGTTCTTCCGCGGTCAGGTGGATAAGTACACCTGGCGCGATATCGGCTCAAGCTACCTGATGGCGGATTTGCAGGCCGCGTATCTCTGGGCGCAGCTGGAAGCGGCAGAGCGAATCAATCTGCAACGCCTCTCCCTGTGGCAAACCTACTACGACGCGCTGGAGCCGCTGGCAAAAGCCGGACGTATTGAACTGCCGACTATTCCGGCAGACTGCATCCACAACGCTCACATGTTCTACATCAAGCTGCGCGATAACGACGATCGCAGCAAGCTGATTGCCTGGCTGAAAGAGGCGGAAATTATGGCGGTATTCCACTATATTCCGCTGCACTCCAGCCCGGCTGGCGAAGCCTTCGGGATGTTTGCCGGTGAAGACCGCTACACCACCAAAGAGAGCGAACGTCTGCTCCGCCTGCCCCTGTTCTACAACCTCGCGCCGGTGAACCAGCGTACGGTGATCAATTCGCTTCTGAGTTATTTCGCCTGATATGTCTCTGGCAAAAGCGTCGGTGTGGACGGCAGCGTCCACGCTTGTAAAAATTGGCGCCGGGTTACTGGTCGTCAAGCTGCTGGCCGTCTCATTTGGTCCGTCAGGCGTTGGGCTGGCAGGGAACTTCCGCCAGCTGGTCACGGTGCTTGGCGTGCTGGCGGGAGCCGGGATATTCAATGGCGTCACCAAATACGTCGCGCAGCATCATGACGATGCCGAAAAGCTCCGCACGGTGGTGGGCACCTCCTCTGCAATGGTGCTGGGCTTTTCTACGTTGCTGGCCGTCGTCTTTTTGCTGGCGGCGGCACCCATCAGCCAGGGACTGTTCGGACACACGCACTATCAGGGGCTGGTGCGCCTGGTGGCGCTCGTTCAGATGGGGATCGCCTGGGCGAACCTGCTGCTGGCGCTGATGAAAGGCTTCCGTGATGCCGCCGGGAATGCGCTGGCGCTGATCCTCGGCAGCATTATCGGCGTTGTCGCCTACTACTTTTGCTATCGGCTGGGCGGCTATGAAGGCGCGCTGCTGGGGCTGGCGCTGGTGCCTGCGCTCGTTGTCATTCCGGCAGCGTTTATGCTGATGCGCAGAGGCAATGTCCCGCTGAATTACCTGAAACCGCAGTGGGACAAGATGCTGGCGGGGCAGCTAGGAAAGTTTACCCTGATGGCGCTCATCACTTCGGTAACGCTTCCCGTTGCCTACGTGATGATGCGAAACCTGCTGGCAGCGCATTACAGCTGGGATGAAGTGGGGATCTGGCAGGGCGTGAGCAGCATTTCAGATGCTTACCTCCAATTTATTACGGCTTCCTTTAGCGTCTATTTACTGCCAACCTTATCGCGCCTGACTTCCAGGCAGGATATTACCCGCGAGATTTTTCGCTCCCTGCGTTTTGTGTTGCCGGCGGTTGCGATCGCCAGCTTTACCGTCTGGTTACTGCGTGATTTCGCCATCTGGCTGCTGTTTTCGGCGAAGTTTACCGCCATGCGCGATCTGTTTGCTTGGCAACTGGTCGGCGATGTGCTGAAAGTGGGGGCATACGTTTTCGGCTATCTGGTGATTGCGAAGGCTTCGCTGCGGTTGTATATCCTGGCAGAGATCGGCCAGTTTGCGCTGCTGACGGCATTTTCTCACTGGCTGATCCCCACCCACGGTGCGCTGGGGGCGGCTCAGGCCTATATGGCAACTTATATCGTTTATTTCGCTGCCTGTTGCGGCGTATTTTTACTTTGGCGTAAACGCGCATGACTGCACTGATACACATACTGGGATCGGATATCCCGCATCATAACCAGACCGTTCTGCGGTTCTTCAACGATGAACTGGCATCCGGCACGCCCGATGCGCGCGAGTTTATGGTCGTTGGACGCGATAACGGCCTGAGCGCGGCGTGTCCGGCATTGCACATCACCTTCTGGCCAGACAAAGCGGCCCTGACCAAAGCCGTTGTCGCGAAAGCCAAAGCGGACCGAAGCCAGCGTTTCTTCTTCCACGGACAATTCAATACCGGGCTGTGGCTGGCGCTGTTAAGCGGCGGGATAAAACCTTCCCAGTTCAGCTGGCATATCTGGGGAGCGGATCTCTACGAAGTCTCCCACGGCTGGAAGTTCCGTCTTTTCTATCCGCTGCGTCGTCTGGCGCAGGCGCGCGTGGGCTGCGTTTTTGCTACCCGTGGCGACCTCAACTATTTTGCTAAACAGCACCCGAAGGTTCGCGGGGAACTGCTCTATTTTCCGACCCGTATGGATCCGGCACTGAATACCATGGCGAATGACGCGGTTCGTGAGGGCAAACTGACCATTCTGGTGGGAAATTCCGGCGATCGCAGTAACGAGCATGTCGCGGCGCTGCGGGCGGTGCATCAGCAGTTTGGCGATACGGTGAACGTCGTGGTGCCGATGGGCTATCCCGCCAATAACGACGCCTACATCGATGACGTTCGCCAGCAGGGGCTTGCGCTGTTTAGCGCGGAAAATCTGCACATTCTCAGCGATAAGCTGGAATTTGATGACTATCTCGCGCTGCTGCGAAAATGCGATCTGGGCTATTTCATCTTTGCCCGTCAGCAGGGGATTGGTACGCTGTGTCTGCTGATTCAGGCGGGCGTACCGTGCGTGCTCAACCGCGAAAACCCGTTCTGGCAGGACATGGCCGAACAGCATATTCCGGTGCTGTTTACCTCTGACACGCTTAATGTCGAGGTGGTACGGGAAGCGCAGCGTCAGCTCACGCTGGTGGATAAAAATAGCATCGACTTTTTCAGCCCGAACTATCTCACGCCGTGGCACCGCGCGCTGCGTATTGCTTCAGGAGACAACGCATGAGCCAGTTGCAATTTAGCGGCTTGCTGGTGGTCTGGCTGCTGAGCACGCTGTTTATCGCCACGCTCACCTGGTTTGAATTCCGGCGCGTACGTTTTAACTTCAACGTATTCTTCTCGCTGCTGTTTTTGCTGACCTTTTTCTTTGGCTTCCCGCTGACCAGCATCCTCGTGTTCCGCTTTGATGTTGGCGTCGCTCCGCCGGAAATCTTGTTGCAGGCGCTGCTCTCTGCGACCTGCTTCTACGCGGTGTATTACGTCACCTATAAAACGCGCCTGCGCGCGGCGAAAGACACCACACCCCGTCGTCCGCTGTTTACCATGAACCGGGTAGAAACCCATCTGACGTGGGTTATGCTGATGACCATCGCCCTCGTCAGCGTGGCGATTTTCTTCATGCATAACGGCTTTTTACTGTTTAAGTTGCAGTCCTATAGCCAGATTTTCTCCGCCGAAGTCTCCGGCGTCGCGCTCAAGCGTTTCTTCTATTTCTTCATTCCGGCGATGCTGGTGGTCTTTTTCCTGCGTCAGGACAGTAAAGCCTGGCTGTTCTTCCTGGTCAGCACCGTCGCATTTGGCATTCTGACCTACATGATCGTCGGCGGCACCCGCGCCAACATCATTATCGCCTTCGCGATTTTCCTGTTTATCGGCATTATTCGCGGCTGGATCTCGCTGTGGATGCTGGCGGCGGCAGGCGTCTTTGGCATTGTGGGGATGTTCTGGCTGGCGCTGAAGCGCTACGGACTGAACGTGGCGGGCGACGAAGCGTTTTATACCTTCCTGTATCTGACGCGCGACACCTTCTCGCCGTGGGAAAACCTGGCATTGCTGCTGCAAAACTACGACAAAATCGAATTCCAGGGGCTGGCGCCGATTGTTCGCGATTTCTATGTCTTTATACCGACGTGGCTGTGGCCTGACCGTCCCGGTATTGTCCTGAACACGGCGAACTACTTTACCTGGGAAGTGCTGAACAACCATTCGGGCCTGGCGATTTCCCCAACACTGATTGGCTCGCTGGTAGTGATGGGCGGAACGTGGTTTATCCTGCCGGGCGCGATCGCGGTCGGGCTGATAATAAAATGGTTCGACTGGTTATATACGCTGGGTAATGAAGAGACCAACCGCTACAAAGCCGCTGTTTTGCACAGTTTCTGTTTCGGTGCCATTTTCAATATGATCGTTCTGGCGCGTGAGGGACTGGATTCGTTCGTCTCACGCGTGGTGTTTTTTATGGTCGTTTTCGGTCTCTGTCTGCTGCTGGCAAAACTGCTGTACTGGTTGTTTGACAGTGCAGGGCTTGTGCACAGACGTGAGCCACAGGGCAGCACAACGCTGTCGCAAGTCTGAGTAGGGATTATCATGACGGATACAACTTCAGCCCCGCGTTATGCGCTGCGTGGGCTACAGCTTATTGGCTGGCGTGACATGCAACACGCGCTGGATTTCCTGTTCGCGGACGGGCAGATGAAATCGGGCACGCTGGTGGCCATCAACGCAGAAAAGATGCTGGCGGTTGAAGATAATGCGGAAGTGAAAAGCCTGATTGAAGCCGCGGAGTTTAAATACGCCGACGGTATTAGCGTGGTGCGTTCAATTCGTAAAAAGTTTCCTGACGCTAATGTGTCTCGCGTGGCGGGTGCTGACCTTTGGGAGCGGCTTATGGAACGCGCAGGCGCTGAAGGCACGCCGGTATTTTTGATTGGCGGCAAACCAGAGGTGCTGGCGCAGACCGAACAAAAGCTGCGTAGCCAGTGGAATGTTAACATCGTGGGCAGCCAGGATGGCTATTTCAGGCCGGAAGATCGCCAGGCGTTATATGAGCGCGTGCGCGACAGCGGGGCGAAAATTGTCACTGTCGCCATGGGGTCGCCGCGGCAGGAAATTCTGATGCGCGATTGCCGTCTGGTCAGCCCGGATGCGCTCTATATGGGCGTTGGCGGCACCTACGACGTCTTTACTGGCCACGTTAAGCGTGCGCCCAAAGTCTGGCAAAACCTGGGGCTGGAGTGGCTCTACCGCCTGCTCTCTCAACCGACGCGTATCAAACGACAGATTCGTCTGCTGCGCTACCTCGCCTGGCACTACACCGGGAAAATGTAATCAATATGCAGCGCGATCTGCTGTTCGCGCTGCAATCCCCCCTGTAAAACTGCTGGATTTCTGTGCAATGCATTCATTTTTTTAATGCATTGTTTGCCATTTGCCAGAATTTAAGAAACCATTCGCTCCGTATTTCAGTACCCCTCAAAACAATACCCGGCAATAAGTCGGGAAACAGCAAACACAACCGAGGATTTATGGCAGAGAAAAAACCGGAGCTTCAGCGTGGGCTGGAAGCTCGACATATTGAATTGATCGCGCTGGGCGGGACTATCGGCGTTGGCCTGTTTATGGGCTCGGCAAGCACGCTGAAATGGGCGGGGCCTTCCGTCCTGCTGGCGTATATTATTGCCGGGCTGTTCGTCTTCTTCATCATGCGCTCAATGGGCGAAATGTTGTTTCTGGAGCCGGTAACGGGCTCTTTCGCCGTTTACGCCCACCGTTATATGAGCCCGTTCTTTGGCTATCTCACGGCCTGGTCGTACTGGTTTATGTGGATGGCCGTCGGGATTTCGGAGATCACCGCCATCGGGGTCTACGTGCAGTTCTGGTTCCCGGAGATGGCCCAGTGGATACCCGCGCTCATCGCCGTAGGGCTTGTGGCGCTGGCGAACCTTGCCGCCGTTCGCCTTTACGGTGAAATCGAGTTCTGGTTTGCGATGATCAAAGTCACCACCATTATCGTGATGATTGTTGTGGGTCTGGGTGTCATCTTCTTTGGTTTCGGTAACGGCGGGCACGCGATTGGTTTCGGTAACCTGACCGGACACGGCGGCTTCTTTGCCGGCGGCTGGAAAGGCTTCCTGACCGCACTCTGTATCGTTGTCGCCTCTTATCAGGGCGTTGAGCTGATCGGCATTACCGCAGGTGAGGCGAAAAACCCGCAGGTCACGCTGCGTAGCGCGGTAGGCAAGGTGCTGTGGCGTATCCTGATTTTCTATGTGGGCGCGATCTTCGTTATCGTGACCATTTTCCCATGGAACGAGATCGGCACCACCGGCAGCCCGTTTGTCTTAACCTTCGCTAAGATTGGCATCACGGCGGCGGCCGCCATTATCAACTTTGTGGTGCTGACGGCGGCGCTCTCCGGCTGTAACAGCGGGATGTACAGCTGCGGGCGTATGCTTTACGCGCTCTCGCAAAACAAACAGCTGCCGGCGGTGATGGGTAAAGTCTCCCGCGTGGGTGTACCGGTGGCGGGCGTAGCGGTGTCGATTGTGATTCTGCTGATTGGCTCTTGCCTGAACTACATCATCCCGAATCCGCAGCGCGTGTTTGTTTACGTCTATAGCGCCAGCGTGCTGCCGGGAATGGTACCGTGGTTTGTCATTTTGATTAGCCAGCTGCGTTTCCGACAGGCGCACAAAAAAGCGATCGCCAGCCATCCGTTCCGCTCCATTCTGTTCCCGTATGCGAACTATTTGACGATGGCGTTCCTGATTTGCGTATTAATTGGAATGTACTTTAATGAAGATACCCGCATGTCGCTGTTTGTCGGGATGATCTTCCTGGCTGCCGTCACAGCTGCATATAAACTTTTTGGCCTGGGCCGCCGTGGCTCCGCCCATAAAGTGGAGGAATAAGCGGCAAAATGTGCAAACCATAACCAAACGCGCATTTTTTTCAAAAAAGCACTAGACAGCGGGGACGGAGGTACGTAATATCCAGCCCCGCAACGGCGCTAAGCGCCCGTAGCTCAGCTGGATAGAGCGCTGCCCTCCGGAGGCAGAGGTCTCAGGTTCGAATCCTGTCGGGCGCGCCATTTTAGTCCCGGCGCTAGAGCTGCGGTGGTCTGAGAAGTAGTCAGAACCGCGTGAAAGAATACAGTGGTGGCTATAGCTCAGTTGGTAGAGCCCTGGATTGTGATTCCAGTTGTCGTGGGTTCGAATCCCATTAGCCACCCCATTATTGAAAGAGTTGTGAATTGCGAAGGTGGCGGAATTGGTAGACGCGCTAGCTTCAGGTGTTAGTGTTCTTACGGACGTGGGGGTTCAAGTCCCCCCCCTCGCACCACGACTTTTAATGAGTTGAACTAAAAATTCAAAAAAGCAGTACATCGGCGAGTAGCGCAGCTTGGTAGCGCAACTGGTTTGGGACCAGTGGGTCGGAGGTTCGAATCCTCTCTCGCCGACCAATTTTGAACCCCGCTTCGGCGGGGTTTTTTGTTTTCTGCGTTTTTTATCCTGTAGCCTTTCCCCGACAACACTCTATATCCTTGTCGCGATTCAGCGACATATAACCCGTTAATATTAAAGAATTTATTATTTTACCTCTTAACCTGTCTCCTGGTGACGACATATCGCCGCCTTCAGCGCGATGGTGTATGGCTTCAGGCGGTTCTTAACAGCATAATTTCCTTTTATCTTAAAATGTTGCGCGATGTAAAAGTTCTGCGTGTAAACCTGGCACATTACATGCAATAATATGCGTGTAGATGCTCATTCCATCTCTTATGTTCGCCTTAAGGCCTCATAAACTCAGGAATGACGCAGAGCCGTTTACGGTGCTTATCGTCCACTGACAGATGTCGCTTCGGCCTCATCAGACACCATGGACACAACGTTGAGTGAAGCACCAAATATGTTGTCTTACAGACCTGTTTTAACGCCTGCTTTTATAGCAGGCGTTTTTTTATGGGCGTAAAAAAGGAGGCCATCTGGCCTCCTGTTAATTACTGCTGCGTTCCGTTATTTTGCAACGTCAATAACAGCCCATCACGGCGCATAGCTGCGGCCTCTTCCGGCTTATGCTGCTTGTCCAGCGAATTAGCAAGCCAGGCGTAATCAAATGCGTCCGGACGTTGCTTCAGCGCGGCGCGGAAGGCGAGGCTCGCCTCCTGCCACTCGCCGTGTTTCATCAGAGACTGGCCCAGCGTACTCCACAGCAGCGGACGATCGCCCACGGTTTTGATCTGCTGGCGCAGTGCTTTTTCAATTTGTTCCGGATTGTTGGTTTTCAGACGCGGGATGACCATCACCAGGCGGTCATCATACTGTCGCTTGAGACCGTCGAGGAGGATCTCCTGCGCGGTGTCATGGTCGTCACACTCAATCAGATGTTCTGCCATCGCCACCTGAAGAGGAACCTGCTGGCGCGTTTTACGGCTCTGGTTTTTCCACCAGGTTTTCAGGCCGTCGCTGCCGAGATCGGCGCGCGCCTGATCCATCAGGCCAATCCAGGCCAGACGCTGAAGTTCATCACGATGTTCATCATCGCCCACGTCGGCTTTCGCCATGGAAGGGATAATGTCCAGCAGCGAGCCCCAGGCACCGGTCCGAATATATGCCTGCTCAGCCAGACGCAGCACTTCCGGGTGACGAGGGGTAATTTCCAGCAGACGGTCAACGCCGTGACGAGCGGCATGGTTTTCATTGCGCGCCAGTTGCAGACGAACGCGGGTGATCTCAACCGGAATCGGATCTTTAGTAGAGAGCTCAGACGCGCGTTCAAGATGCTGATTGGCGCGGGCCTCATCGCCTCGCTGTTGCGCCGCCTCAGCGGCCAGCAGATAGTTAACAACCGGCTGTTCTGCATGGTCGGCATTTTTCGACATCAGCTTCTCAACCTGCTGATAGTCGCCTTCGGCCAGCTTCAGCAACGCTTGCTCGGTCTGCTTGCGGGCGCGACGGCGCTTACGGCCAACGAACCAGCCGCGCGTATGTACGCCGGTACGGAAAATACGACGCAGGAGCCACTCCACTGCCAGCAGAACGACCACACCCAGGATCAGAATAATTACCAGCCCTGTTACGCTGGTTTCGATATTGTAGTTATCGGTCTGGATCAATACATAACCCTGGTGACCCGCGAGCATCGGCCCCAGTACAATCCCGGCGATCAGCAGGATGAAGAGTAAGAAGACTTTTAGCATCATTACTCTCCTTGCGGCGCGCTTTCAGGCGCTGGCGCGGCGGCAGGTGCTTCAGCCGGACGCTCTGCCGGAACGCCCGGCTGGGCCAGCAGGTTACGCACGCGCGTCTGCATGAGCTTCTCCAGAATCGGCTGGCTTTCCAGCTTGTCCGGCACGTTCATGGTGATGTTTTGCTGGCTCAGCTTGTCGATATCCTCAAGGAACGCGGTCGTGGTTGCGTCATTGGTATCGTAGTAAGCACGTACCCAGGTTGAAACGTTATCCAGCGCCTGTTTGTAGGTCTCTTCCTGGTGACGCGGTACGGCCTGGGCAGCCACCAGCAGGCGGGAACGAATGTTTTCGCGCAGATAGACGTCCTGGTTCGGCGCCAGCAGCGGCACGGCAGTTTCATCGCGGCGGCGAATGGTAATAAAGCTGTCCATAAAGTTCTGCCAGCTCTTTTGCAGGTTGATACGCCATTCGCTCAGGGAGCTGGACAGCTCGGTGCCGTCAGAATCCATCGGGGAGTCATCGTCGTTGTTATCGGCCAGCTGAAGGTTATCAATCTGGTTGGAGAGCTGATTTACCTTAAGGATGATACCATCGTAATCGACCTGAGAAACCGCGGACAGGCTGGCGATATCTTCCGTAATAGCGCGGCGAGCGTTGATGAGGCTCGGATCGTTCATGTCCGCCAGGCTTGCGTCGGCGCTTTTCAGCAGCGCGGCGGCGGTGGTGACATCCTGATCGCTCCAGAGCTTGCGCCCGGCCAGTTTCACCAGAAAATCGGCCTGTGAAAGTAGCCAGGTTTTGGCATCGGTTCCCGAAATTGTGGCGACTTTTTCCTGCACTTCGCTCAGCTGTTTGGTCAACTCTTCACGTTTGCTGTTCGCGTCGGCGAGGGCGGCAGCCTGCTGTTTGATCACGCCTTCCAGCTCAGCTTTTTGCGTCTCCTGCGCTTTCTGTAGGGCAGTGATTTGGTTAACCAGCGCGTCGCTGGTGGCCGTCTGGTTGGTGCCTTGTTTCTTCACCAGTCCGTAAAGTCCCACGCCTGCGGCCAGCGCAATCGCGATGGCAATCACGCTCAGCGTGAGGCTGGTTTTGTTGCTGCCGTTTTTCTTCTCAACGGTTGTGTCTGTCGTCTCTGGCTGTGACGTGGTGTCCACAGTCTCCCTGGTCTCTTCAACCACGGCGGAGGATTTTTCGTGTTCCGTCATTATGGCTTCCCATTTGAGAGTTATTGTAATGCGCGCAGCAGCGCATCGTTGTCGGCGTTTTCAGCGATCCGAATATCCTGCCAGCCCAGTTCCCGGGCGTGGTTCGCCAGACGCTCACTGACGACCAGAAGCCGACAGCGGAGTAACCAGTTTTCGCGATACCAAAGCGGAATCAGCGACCAAAGCTGTTGTAACATTTCACCGCTGGTGACCACCAGCGTATTAATACCGCGGGCGTGCCAGCGCATTGCTTCTTCCGCGCCATCATAGTGTTTCGCACAGCGCTGATAGCACTCCACAAACGTCACGTCTGCGCCGCGTTCGCGCAGCGTTTCGCCCAGCAGTTCGCGGCCACCGTTGCCGCGCAAAATGAGCGCGCGCTTTCCGGCAATGGTTTGTAATTCAGGTAATTGTAGCAAGACTTCGCTGATTTCCCGATCTAACGGGTAACGAACATCGATTCCGCTCGCGGTATGTAAGGCCAGCGCCGTGGTGCGCCCGATGGCGAAATAGCGGGGGGCGTGAGGCCAGCTAACGGCATGCTGTTGCAGCTGCGCATGGGCAAACTCCACGGCATGCTGCGACAGCGCAAAGAGCAGATCGCCTTCCTGCAAGAGACGCATCTGGTCAGCGAGCGCAGGCAGCTCGCGACCGGGGGAGAATTCAATCAGCGGAAAACTCCAGGCCACCTGCCCCAGTGCGCGCAGACGGCTCACTAACTGCTCTCCTGCGGGAGAAGGGCGGGTGACAAGTATGCTCATGCAGGGGGCTCTCCGTTATAGACCTCAGCCAGAATTTCACGCGCGCCGTTATTCAGCAGCTCTTCCGCCAGCGATACGCCAAGCGCCTCGGCATCTTGCGGCTTGCCGCGACGTTCACCGCGAACCATCTGTGAGCCGTCCGGCGCGCCAACCAGCGCACGCAACCACAGCTCACCGTCAGTTAATTCAGCATAGCTGCCAATTGGCACCTGACAGCCTCCTTCGAGGCGAGTATTCATCGCGCGCTCGGCTTTTACGCGAACGGCGGTATCGTCATGATTCAGCGGCGCGAGCAGTGCCTGAGTGCGCGCATCAACCAGACGACACTCAATGCCGACGGCACCCTGGCCGACGGCGGGCAGCGACAGCTCCGGCGGCAACGCGACGCGAATGCGTTCTTCCAGCCCCAGGCGTTTCAGGCCCGCAACCGCAAGAATAATGGCATCGTAGTCGCCGTTATCCAGCTTGCCAAGGCGTGTGCCGACGTTCCCGCGCAGCGAACGGATCACCAGATCCGGGCGACGTTCAGCCAGCTGACACTGGCGGCGTAAACTTGACGTGCCGACCACGCTGCCTGCCGGCAACGCATCGAGCGAGTCATAGCGATTAGAGACAAACGCATCGCGCGGATCCTCGCGCTCGCAGATGGTCACCAGCCCCAGCCCTTCCGGGAACTCAACGGGCACATCCTTCATCGAATGCACGGCGATATCGGCGCGGTTCTCAAGCAATGCCAGCTCCAGCTCTTTGACAAACAGACCTTTTCCGCCCACTTTGGCCAGCGGCGTATCCAGAATGACATCGCCACGCGTGACCATTGGCACCAGCTCAACGCGTAATCCGGTGTGGCAGGCTTCAAGGCGCTGCTTAACATAATGTGCCTGCCAGAGTGCAAGAGGACTTTGGCGTGTGGCAATTCTCAAAACATTGTCTAACATGCTTGTTACCGTCATTATCAATCGCTAACCATCCTAACATTGTTGACACTCGGATGGCAGTTTTACGGTTGATGAAGAGTGAGAGGGACAGGGCGGCGTACTCGTCAGCCATCGCCGTATTCAGGAATTTACACGTCAAGAACGGTGCTACACTTGTATGTAGCGCATCTTTCTTTACGGTCAACCGGCAAGGTGTTAAATTGATCACGTTTTAGACCATTTTTTCGTCTGTACCACCAGAAAAGCAAAAGGCGAAAAAAGGGTAACGGTTATTTTTTGAAATACTGCGGGTCCGCTGCTTTTTGTGTTCTGACTGGCGTGCGACACCCGGAAACATCAGGCGATACGTCTTGTACCTCTATATTGAGACTCTGAAACAGAGACTGGATGCCATCAATCAATTGCGTGTGGATCGCGCGCTTGCTGCCATGGGCCCTGCTTTCCAGCAGGTATACAGTCTACTGCCAACATTGTTGCACTATCACCATCCGCTGATGCCGGGTTACCTTGATGGTAACGTTCCCCAGGGCATTTGCCTCTTCACGCCTGATGAAACCCAACAGCATTACCTGACTGAACTTGAACTCTACCGTGGTATGCCGCCGCAGGATTCGCCGAAAGGCGAGCTGCCGATTACCGGGGTTTACTCCATGGGCAGCACGTCATCGGTTGGGCAAAGTTGCTCTTCTGACCTGGATATCTGGGTCTGCCATCAGTCCTGGCTCGACAATGAAGAGCGCCAGCTGTTGCAGCGTAAATGCAGCCTGCTGGAGAGCTGGGCGGCGTCGCTCGGCGTGGAAGTGAGCTTCTTCCTGATTGATGAAAACCGTTTCCGCCATAACGAAAGCGGCAGTCTGGGTGGTGAAGACTGCGGCTCGACTCAGCACATCCTGTTGCTGGATGAGTTTTACCGTACTGCCGTTCGCCTGGCCGGGAAACGTATTCTGTGGAATATGGTGCCGTGCGATGAAGAAGAGAATTATGACGACTACGTCATGTCGCTTTACTCGCAGGGCGTTCTGACGCCAAACGAGTGGCTGGATCTGGGCGGCCTGAGCTCCCTGTCCGCCGAAGAGTACTTTGGCGCAAGCCTCTGGCAGCTTTATAAGAGCATTGATTCACCGTACAAAGCGGTGCTGAAAACCCTGCTGCTGGAAGCCTACTCCTGGGAATACCCCACGCCGCGCCTGCTGGCGAAAGATATTAAACAGCGTCTGCACGACGGGGAGATCGTCTCCTACGGGCTTGATGCCTACTGCATGATGCTGGAACGCGTCACCGAATACCTGACAGCCATTGAGGACGCCACGCGTCTTGACCTGGTGCGTCGATGTTTCTATCTCAAAGTCTGTGAAAAACTGAGCCGCGAACGCGCCTGCGTGGGCTGGCGTCGTGAAGTCGTCAGCCAGTTAGTCAAAGAGTGGGGATGGGACGAAGAGCGTCTCGCCATGCTCGACAACCGCGCCAACTGGAAGATCGATCAGGTGCGTGAGGCGCACAACGAACTGCTTGATGCGATGATGCAGAGCTACCGCAACCTGATCCGCTTTGCCCGCCGTAACAACCTTAGTGTTTCTGCCAGCCCACAGGATATCGGGGTGCTGACCCGCAAACTGTACGCCGCGTTTGAAGCGTTGCCGGGCAAGGTAACGCTGGTTAACCCACAGATTTCGCCTGACCTGTCTGAACCGAATCTGACCTTTATCTACGTACCGCCGGGCCGCGCGAACCGCACCGGGTGGTATCTGTACAACCGTGCGCCAAGCATGGATTCGATCATCAGCCATCAGCCGCTGGAGTATAACCGCTACCTGAACAAGCTGGTGGCCTGGGCCTGGTTTAACGGCCTTCTCACCTCACGCACCCGGTTGTTTATCAAAGGCAACGAGGTGGTCGATTTAGCCAAGTTGCAGGAGATGGTGGCGGATGTCTCGCACCACTTCCCGCTGCGTCTGCCTGCGCCGACGCCAAAAGCGCTCTACAGCCCGTGTGAGATTCGCCATCTGGCGATCATCGTCAACCTGGAATACGACCCGACGGCGGCCTTCCGCAATCAGGTCGTTCACTTTGACTTCCGCAAGCTGGACGTCTTTAGCTTTGGCGAGCAGCAAAACTGCCTGGTGGGCAGCGTGGATCTGCTGTACCGCAACTCGTGGAACGAAGTGCGTACCCTGCACTTTAACGGCGAGCAGGCGATGATCGAGGCGCTGAAAACGATCCTCGGCAAGATGCACCAGGACGCCGCGCCGCCGGACAGCGTGGAGGTGTTCTGCTACAGCCAGCACCTGCGCGGCCTGATTCGTACCCGCGTTCAGCAACTGGTGTCTGAGTGCATCGAACTGCGTCTCTCCAGCACCCGACAGGAAACCGGGCGCTTTAAAGCGCTGCGCGTCTCCGGCCAGACCTGGGGGCTGTTCTTTGAGCGCCTGAACGTGTCGGTGCAGAAGCTGGAGAACGCCATTGAATTCTACGGCGCGATTTCACACAACAAACTGCATGGCCTGTCGGTTCAGGTGGAAACCAATCACGTTAAGCTGCCGCAGGTGGTGGATGGCTTTGCGAGTGAAGGGATTATTCAGTTCTTCTTCGAAGAGTCGGGCGATAACGCCGGGTTTAACATCTACATTCTGGATGAAACCAACCGTGCCGAGGTGTATCACCACTGTGAAGGCAGCAAAGAGGAGCTGGTGCGCGACGTCAGCCGCTTCTATTCGTCCTCGCACGATCGCTTTACCTACGGCTCAAGCTTTATCAACTTCAACCTGCCGCAGTTCTACCAGATTGTGAATGTGGATGGGCGAGCGCAGGTGATCCCGTTCCGTACGCAGGCGATTACCCCTGCGGCGCCCGCTAACCAGGAAACTGCGCCGCTGTTGCAGCAGTACTTTTCCTGAGGCTTTTCGCCGGGTGGCGCTATCGCTTACCCGGCCTACGGTTTGAGCCGTTGTAGGCCCGGTAAGGCGTAGCCGCCACCGGGCAACGCAACTACCTGAAACTCACGTCCTCGCCCGCCTGCGCCGTCGCCGCCTGCTCCAGCAGATCCCAGAACGTTTCGCCGCTGCGATCGCAGACCCACTCGTCACCTTTCAGATCAAAGTGATAGCCGCCCTGTTTCGCCGCCAGCCACACCTGGTGAAGCGGCTCCTGACGGTTAATAATAATCTTGCTGCCGTTTTCGAAGCTTAAGGTCAGGATCCCGCCGTTGATTTCACAATCGATATCGCTGTCGCCGTCCCAGTCGTCGATACGCTCTTCGATGGTCATCCACAGGGTATCGGCAAGGCGATGAAATTCACTGTCGTTCATGGTTTTATTCCTGTTTTTCGTGATGGCGGCAGTATAACGCTAAATAATTCCCGTTGCAGGAAAGCGGCAAACTCTTGCTTTTGTGTCTTCTCCTGCGATGATAGAAACAGATTTGAACTTACGGGCAACCTCTACATGAAAAACGTCTTCCGAACGCTTGTCGTTCTTGTCACTCTGTTTAGCCTGACCGGCTGTGGACTGAAGGGACCACTGTACTTCCCGCCAGAGGATAAAAACGCACCACCGCCGACAAAACCGGTGCAAAGTGGTATCGAGTCATCTACGCCGGATACCAACGATCGCGGCAATAACGGCGGCCCGACTCAGGTCAATCTCTGACAATTACGTTCTGTACCCGCGCAATGGAGCAAATGATGCAGTTCTCTAAAATGCATGGCCTTGGCAACGACTTTATGGTCGTCGACGCGGTAACGCAGAATGTCTTTTTCTCCCCGGAATTGATCCGTCGCCTGGCGGATCGACACATGGGCGTGGGGTTTGACCAGCTGCTGGTGGTGGAGCCGCCTTACGATCCTGACCTGGACTTTCACTACCGCATTTTTAACGCCGACGGCAGCGAAGTTTCCCAGTGCGGCAACGGCGCGCGCTGTTTTGCCCGCTTTGTTCGGCTGAAAGGGCTGACCAACAAGCGCGATATCCGCGTCAGCACCGCCAACGGCCGGATGGTGCTCAGCGTCACCGACGACGAACTGGTGCGCGTGAACATGGGCGAGCCGAACTTCGACCCCTCTGCCGTGCCGTTTCGCGCCAACAAAGCGGAAAAGACCTATATTATGCGTGCCGCCGAGCAGACAGTATTGTGCGGCGTCGTCTCAATGGGTAACCCGCACTGCGTGATTCAGGTGGATGATGTGCAAACCGCGGCGGTTGAAACGCTCGGCCCGGTGCTGGAAAGCCATGAGCGCTTCCCGGAGCGGGCGAACATCGGTTTCATGCAGGTGGTGAAGCGTGAACACATTCGCCTGCGGGTTTACGAGCGCGGCGCGGGCGAAACCCAGGCCTGCGGAAGCGGTGCCTGTGCGGCGGTGGCCGTCGGTATCTCACAGGGGTTACTGGCAGAAGAGGTTCGCGTGGAATTACCGGGCGGACGTCTTGATATCGCCTGGAAAGGAGCGGGTCATCCACTGTACATGACTGGCCCGGCGACACATGTTTATGACGGGTTTATCCATCTATGAAGCAACCAGGGGAAGAACTGCGGGAACCTGTATCAGAGCTGGACGACAGCGCTGTTGTGGATTACCTGCTGCACAATCCTGAGTTTTTTATCCGCAATGCACGCGTCGTCGAACGGATGCGCGTGCCGCATCCGGTTCGCGAGACCGTGTCGCTGGTTGAATGGCACATGGCGCGCTCGCGCAACCACATCAATCAGCTCGAAGAGAACATGACGCTGCTGATGGAGCAGGCCAGCAATAACGAAAGCCTGTTCTACCGTCTACTGCACCTTCAGGCGCGTCTGGCTTCCGCGCACAGTCTAGAAGAGTTCCTCAACCGCTTCCACCGCTGGGCGCGCGAGCTGGGGCTGGCAGGCGCGACGATCCGTCTCTTCCCTGACCGCTGGCGCATTGGCGCGCCGTCCGGGTTTACCCATCTGGCGCTGAGCCGTCAGGCGTTTGAGCCGCTGCGCATTCAGCGTCTGGGCCATGAGCACCACTATCTGGGGCCGCTTAACGGGCCAGAACTGCTGGTGGTGCTGCCGGAAGCCAAAGCTATCGGCTCGGTGGCGATGTCGCTGATGGGGCGCGATGGTGACCTGGGCGTGATGTTATTTACCAGCCGCGACGCGCATCATTATGAACAGGGGCAGGGCACGCAACTGTTGCAGGAGATCGCCCTGATGCTGCCTGAGCTGCTGGAGCGCTGGATTGAGCGCGTATGACGGACGGATTGCTCGCCACTGACGTCAACCGCTTTCTGCGCTATCTGGGCGTAGAACGCCAGCTCAGCCCTGTTACGCTGCTCAACTATAAGCGTCAGCTTGATGCCATCATGCAGCTTGCCGATGAAATTGGCCTGAAAAGCTGGCAACAATGTGACGCCGCCACGGTACGCGGATTCGTCGTGCGTAGCCGTAAAAAAAATCTCAGCCCGGCGAGCCTGGCGCTCCGGCTCTCTGCCCTGCGCAGTTTCTTCGACTGGCTGGTCAGTCAGGGCGGTCTGAAAGCCAACCCGGCAAAAGGGATCGCCACGCCGAAAGCCCCGCGTCATCTGCCGAAAAATATCGACGTCGACGACGTAAACCGCCTGCTGGATATCGATCTTAACGATCCGCTGGCCGTGCGCGACCGCGCGATGCTGGAGGTGATGTACGGCGCGGGCCTGCGTCTCTCTGAGCTGGTGAACCTCGACTTAAAGCACCTCGATCTGGAATCCGGCGAGGTGTGGGTGATGGGCAAGGGCAGCAAAGAGCGCCGCCTGCCGATCGGCCGCAACGCGGTCTCCTGGATTGAGCACTGGCTGGACCTTCGCGGGCTGTTTGGCGCCGACGAAGATGCGCTGTTCCTGTCGAAACTCGGCAAGCGGATCTCGGCGCGTAACGTGCAGAAGCGCTTTGCGGAGTGGGGCATTAAGCAGGGGCTGAACAGCCACGTTCACCCCCACAAGCTGCGCCACTCCTTTGCGACGCACATGCTGGAATCAAGCGGCGACCTGCGCGGCGTACAGGAGCTGCTTGGTCACGCGAATCTGTCGACCACCCAAATCTATACCCACTTAGACTTCCAACACCTTGCCTCGGTGTATGACGCGGCGCATCCACGCGCCAAACGGGGGAAATAATGCGTTTTTACCGCCCACTCGGTCAGATCTCAGCCCTGACGTTTGATCTTGATGACACCCTTTACGACAATCGTCCGGTGATCCTGCGTACCGAGCAGGAGTCGCTGGCGTTTGTGCAGGACTACCATCCTGCGCTGAAAGCGATGCAGAACAAAGACTTCCAGCAGCTGCGTCAGTCCCTGCGGGAAACCGAACCGGAGATTTACCACGACGTGACCGAATGGCGCCGCCGTGCGGTTGAGCAGGCGATGCTCAACGCCGGCCTGAGCGCGCAGGATGCGGCCACGGGGGCCGAAGCGGCCATGGAAAACTTCGCCAAATGGCGCAGTCGGATCGACGTGCCGCAGGAGACCCACGACACGCTGGCGAAGCTCGCCGAAAAGTGGCCGCTGGTGGCCATCACCAACGGCAACGCTCAGCCTGAACTGTTTGGTCTGGGGAACTATTTTCAGTTCGTGCTGCGCGCGGGCCCGCACGGACGCTCGAAGCCGTTCAACGATATGTATCATCTGGCAGCGGAAAAACTGGATTTGCCGCTCGGTGAGATCCTGCACGTGGGCGACGACCTGACCACGGACGTCGCCGGGGCGATCCGCTGCGGCATGCAGGCCTGCTGGATCAAGCCGGAAAATGCCGATCTGATGACTACCCCGGATAGCCGTCTTCTGCCGCACGTGGAAATTTCACGGTTGGCATCCCTCACGACGCTGATATAATCATCAATTGTTCTGTATAAATTAACAGGGTTTTGGCGAATGGAAACATTTGCCTGCCCGACATGACGTGACGGTGCCAATGGACGTTTCTTACCTGCTCGACAGCCTTAATGATAAACAGCGTGACGCGGTTGCCGCCTCGCGTACAAACCTGCTGGTACTGGCTGGAGCGGGCAGTGGTAAGACGCGCGTGCTGGTTCACCGTATCGCCTGGCTACAGAGCGTGGAGAACTGCTCGCCGTACTCGATTATGGCCGTGACGTTCACCAACAAGGCTGCGGCGGAGATGCGCCACCGTATCGCGCAGCTGATGGGCACCAGCCAGGGCGGCATGTGGGTTGGCACCTTCCACGGCCTGGCGCACCGTCTGCTGCGCGCGCACCATATGGACGCTAACCTGCCGCAGGATTTCCAGATCCTCGACAGCGAAGATCAGCTACGCTTGCTGAAACGCCTGATCAAGGCGATGAACCTCGATGAGAAGCAGTGGCCGCCGCGTCAGGCGATGTGGTACATCAACGGTCAGAAAGACGAAGGGCTGCGTCCGCATCATATCCAGAGCTTCGGTAACCCGGTCGAGCAGACCTGGCAGAACGTCTACAAGGCCTATCAGGAAGCGTGCGATCGCGCCGGTCTGGTGGATTTCGCCGAGCTGCTGCTGCGCGCCCACGAGCTGTGGCTGAACAAACCGCATATCCTGCAACACTACCGTGAACGCTTTACCAACATCCTGGTGGACGAATTCCAGGATACCAACAACATCCAGTACGCCTGGATCCGCCTGCTGGCCGGGGATACCGGCAAGGTGATGATCGTAGGCGATGACGATCAGTCTATCTACGGCTGGCGCGGCGCGCAGGTGGAGAACATCCAGCGCTTCCTCAACGATTTCCCCGGCGCGCAAACCATCCGTCTGGAGCAGAACTACCGTTCTACCAGCAACATTCTGAGCGCGGCCAACGCCCTGATTGAGAACAACAACGGGCGCCTGGGTAAAAAGCTGTGGACCGATGGCGTCGACGGCGAACCGATTTCGATTTACTGCGCCTTCAACGAGCTCGACGAAGCCCGCTTCGTGGTGAACCGCATTAAAACCTGGCAGGAGAACGGCGGCGCGCTGGAGCAGTGTGCCATTCTCTATCGCAGCAACGCCCAGTCGCGCGTGCTGGAAGAGGCGCTGTTGCAGGTGAGCATGCCGTACCGCATTTATGGCGGTATGCGCTTCTTCGAACGTCAGGAGATCAAAGATGCGCTCTCGTATTTGCGTCTGATTGCCAACCGTAACGACGATGCGGCGTTTGAGCGCGTGGTGAACACGCCGACGCGCGGCATCGGCGATCGTACGCTGGACGTGGTGCGTCAGGCCTCGCGCGATCGTCAGCTCACGTTGTGGCAGGCGTGCCGCGAGCTGTTACAGGAAAAAGCCCTTGCCGGGCGCGCCGCCAGCGCATTGCAGCGCTTCCTGGAGTTAATCGACGCGCTGGCGCAGGAAACGGCCGACATGCCGCTGCACGTCCAGACCGACCGGGTGATCAAAGATTCCGGCTTGCGCACCATGTACGAGCAGGAAAAAGGCGAGAAGGGCCAGACCCGTATTGAGAACTTAGAGGAACTGGTGACGGCAACGCGCCAGTTCAGCTACAACGAAGAAGACGAAGACCTGATGCCGTTGCAGGCATTCCTCTCTCACGCCGCGCTGGAGGCGGGTGAAGGGCAGGCCGATACCTGGCAGGATGCGGTTCAGCTGATGACCCTGCACTCCGCAAAAGGTCTGGAGTTCCCGCAGGTGTTCATCGTCGGGATGGAAGAGGGGATGTTCCCGAGCCAGATGTCGCTGGATGAAGGCGGGCGTCTGGAAGAGGAGCGTCGTCTGGCCTACGTGGGCGTGACCCGTGCGATGCAGAAACTGACCCTGACCTACGCGGAAACCCGCCGCCTGTACGGGAAAGAGGTGTATCACCGTCCGTCGCGCTTTATCGGCGAACTGCCGGAAGAGTGTGTGGAAGAGGTGCGCCTGCGCGCCAGCATCAGCCGTCCGGTCAGCCATCAGCGTATGGGCTCGCCGATCTCTGAAACCGACACCGGTTACAAGCTGGGCCAGCGCGTGCGCCACTCGAAGTTTGGCGAAGGCACCATCGTCAACCTGGAAGGCAGCGGCGAGCACAGCCGTTTGCAGGTAGCGTTCCAGGGGCAGGGGATCAAATGGCTGGTGGCAGCCTATGCCAAGCTGGAAAGTGTGTAACTTTCAGAAAAATATCACTATTTTGTAATAATCTGCTAGCCTTATACGTTGAAGGTCAATTAATGCCCTTCAGCGTTCCGTTGCGTGTTGACGCCACAGTTATTGCTGGCGTAACATGCGCGCACGATTACGCTAAGAGGACATTCGCCTTGGACACACCCAGTAGATACTGGCTCAATTCCCTGTCATCCAGGAACAACTCCTAAGGCTATCTCCTCTTGCTGATGGCCTTAGTGGTTGTCAGCGACTGCATCATTCCCGTCGCGCTGAGTCAGGCTGTTTAATGGTCTGAAACCCAATTTGTTTCTGTGTGCCCACCGAACTGTCCGATATTTTTTGCATTGGGAGTCCCGGTCATGTTGAGCGCATTTCAACTCGAAAATAACCGACTGACTCGGCTTGAAGCCGAAGAGTCACAGCCCCTCATTGATGCCGTATGGGTGGATCTGGTCGAGCCGGACGACGATGAGCGCCTTCGCGTACAATCTGAACTGGGGCAAAGCCTGGCGACACGCCCGGAACTGGAAGACATCGAAGCATCCGCCCGTTTTTTTGAAGACGAAGACGGCCTGCACATTCACTCCTTCTTCTTTTTCGAAGATGCCGAAGACCACGCGGGGAACTCCACCGTGGCGTTTACCATCCGCGATGGCCGCCTGTTCACCCTGCGCGAGCGCGAACTGCCTGCGTTTCGTCTCTACCGTATGCGTGCCCGCAGCCAGGCGATGATGGACGGCAACGCTTATGAGCTGCTGCTGGATCTGTTCGAAACCAAAATCGAACAGCTGGCGGATGAAATCGAAAACATCTACAGCGACCTGGAAAAGCTGAGCCGCGTGATCATGGAAGGCCATCAGGGCGATGAGTACGACGAAGCGTTGTCCACGCTGGCTGAGCTGGAAGATATCGGCTGGAAGGTGCGTTTGTGTCTGATGGATACCCAGCGCGCGCTGAACTTCCTGGTGCGCAAGGCGCGTCTGCCGGGCGGTCAGCTGGAGCAGGCGCGTGAGATCTTACGCGATATCGAATCCCTGCTGCCGCACAACGAATCCCTGTTCCAGAAGGTCAACTTCCTGATGCAGGCGGCGATGGGCTTTATCAACATCGAGCAGAACCGCATCATCAAGATCTTCTCGGTGGTGTCCGTGGTGTTCCTGCCGCCGACGCTGGTGGCGTCCAGCTACGGGATGAACTTCGAGTTTATGCCGGAGCTGAAGTGGAGCTTTGGCTACCCGGGGGCGATTATCTTTATGATCCTCGCCGGGCTGGCGCCGTATCTGTACTTCAAGCGGAAGAACTGGCTGTAAAAATCTGGCGGGTGGCGCTGCGCTTACCCGCCCTACGATCGAATTCCCTCTCCCTGTGGGAGAGGGTTCCCCACAAAATAATGCCTGCACAGACGGCCCCCTCTCCCTTGAGGGAGAGGGCTGGGGTGAGGGGGAACATACGGCTCTGGTGGTCATTCCGTTCACTTTATGTTCCTTGCTACTCTGTCACGGCATAACCGGTGAACGTGCCAGGGTGGCTCAGTCGCCACCACCCTGGCGACCCGGGCTTCCGGCGGAAAATCGCCGCTTCGCGGTACCTTCGGCTTATTCCTTCCGGCTTATCGGGGACGGGCGGAGGTAACATCCCTGTAAAGCCCTCAGTTATTCTGAGGCAATGTTATCGCTTTTGCTTTCAAATTACTGGGGAACCCTCTCCCCTGTGGGAGAGGGTTAGGGTGAGGGCAACATCACAACCCTTTGCGCACCCTGCGCTGGGTATAAATCGCATCCGCAACAAAGATGGCCAGCGCCACCCAGATAAAGGCGAACGTCACCATCTTATCCGCACCCGGCACCTCGCCGTAAAACACCACCGCCAGCAGGAACATCAGCGTCGGGCCAATGTACTGGAAGAAGCCCAGCGTGGAGAGGCGCAGACGCGTTGCCGCGCCGGTGAAGCACAGCAGGGGGATCGTCGTGACCACGCCCGCGGCCATCAGCATCAGGTTCAGCGACCATGGATTGCTGCCCATGTGGCTGGTGGCGCTGTCGGCAATACCGAACAGGTAGATCGCGGCGACAGGCAGCAGCCACAGGGTTTCAAACAGCATTCCCGTCTGCGCTTCCACGGCAATTTTTTTACGCACCAGGCCGTAGAAGGCAAAGCTGAACGCCAGCCCCAGGGCGATAACCGGCAGTGAGCCGAAGGTCCACAGCTGTACCAGCACGCCGCAGAAGGCCAGAATCACCGCCACCCACTGCATCCGGCGAAAGCGCTCACCAAGGAAAATCATCCCCAGCAAAATATTGACCAGCGGGTTAATAAAGTAGCCCAGGCTGGCTTCGAGCATGTGATGGTTATTCACCGCCCAGATAAACAGCAGCCAGTTTCCGCCAATCAGCACCGCAGAGAGAGCGAGCAGGAAGACCTTCTTCGGGGTTTTCAGCAGCGTTTTGACGCCTGACCACTGACGGCTGATACTCATCAGCGCAATCATGAAGAAAAAGGACCAGATGACGCGGTGAGTGAGGATCTCGTCCGCCGGGACATAGGCGATAAGTTTGAAGTACGCCGGTGCGATACCCCAAATAAAATAAGCGGCAAGGGCGAGTAAAACGCCCTGCCGCGTCTGTTTAGCATCCATCGGGAAAATCCGTTACAAAAAAGTGAAGTAATTTTACCCGAATTTGCCGTCTCAACCCACCATATAAGTGGCGGTTGCGCTGGCGATATAAACCTGCTCCTCGTTATGCAGCTCAACGCGGGCGACGGCAACTTTATTCCCGGCGCGCAGCAGGCTGCTGGTGCAGGTGAAGCGGTTTCCGCGTCCCGGACGCAGGTAGTCGACGCGTAAATCGATGGTGCCCATGCGCGACAGGCGCTGGCGTAACTCATCTTCGTTGATGGTGTCATGGCGCGTCAGCGTGCTACCCACGCACACCAGACCGGCCGCCACGTCCAGCGCGGAGGCAATGACCCCGCCGTGCAAAATGCTTTGCGCCCAGTTACCGACCATCATTGGCTGATTATTGAAACTCAGCTGAGCGAAGTCTTTTTCGTATCGCTCCAGCTCAAGACCCAGTGCACGGTTGAACGGCATGTGGTACACAAAAATCTCGCCCACGAGCTTTAAGGTTTCTTCGGCGGTGAGTGTGGCTGACATCTGACGTGGCATCCTTGTTGTTAACAAAATGTTGATTTTATGCTTCAGGATAAAGGAATGCCACTTTAAGAAACGAGGAAGCGGAAGTTATCGCAGAAGTCTGTAGAATGCCCGGACAAAACTATTCATTAAATGTCACCATTTCAGGAGAACACCACCGATGCGGACGTATCTGGGTTGGTTACTGGCGGCGGTTGCGCTGCCCCTCACAGCATATGCGCAGGAAGCGACGATCAAAGAGGTGCATGATAAACCTGCCGTTAAGGGCAGCATCATCGCCAATATGCTTCAGGAGCATGACAATCCGTTCACGCTGTACCCTTATGATACAAACTACGTGATCTACACCCAGACCAGCGATCTCAACAAAGAGGCGATAAGCTCCTATAACTGGTCTGATAATGCGCGTAAAGATGAGGTGAAGTTCCAGCTCAGCCTCGCCTTCCCGTTCTGGCGCGGCATCCTGGGGCCGAACTCGGTGCTTGGCGCGTCTTACACGCAGAAGTCATGGTGGCAGCTCTCCAACAGCGGGGAATCTTCACCGTTCCGCGAAACCAACTATGAACCGCAGCTGTTCCTCGGTTTCGCCACCGATTATGAGTTTGCAGGCTGGACGCTGCGAGACGTGGAGGTGGGCTATAACCACGATTCCAACGGTCGTTCCGACCCAACCTCACGCAGCTGGAACCGCATCTATACGCGTCTGATGGCGCAGAACGGCAATTTCATGGTGGAAGTGAAGCCGTGGTACGTGGTGGGCAGCACCGATGACAACCCGGATATCACCAAATATATGGGCTACTATCAGCTTAAAGTGGGCTATCAGCTGGGTGACGCGGTGCTGAGCGCCAAAGGCCAGTACAACTGGAATACCGGCTACGGCGGTGCAGAGCTGGGCCTGAGCTACCCGGTAACGAAACACGTTCGTCTTTATACTCAGGTGTATAGCGGGTATGGCGAATCGCTGATCGACTACAATTTCAATCAGACCCGCGTCGGTGTGGGCGTGATGCTGAACGATATTTTCTAAGCTGCTCGAATGTTTTTGCGTTAAACGTTGAAGTTTCTCTCTCAGGCGCTGAAAATAGCGCCTGTTTCATTTCTGGCATATGGGGTTAACGTGGCGCAGGCGGAAGTATTGAATCAGGAATCGCTGGCTAAACAGGTTTTGCAGGAAACCTTTGGCTACCAGCAGTTCCGCCCTGGCCAGGAAACCATCATTGAAACCGTGCTGGAAGGCCGCGATTGCCTGGTGGTCATGCCGACCGGCGGCGGAAAATCGCTCTGCTATCAGGTGCCCGCGCTGGCGCTTAATGGCCTGACGGTCGTGGTATCGCCCCTTATTTCCCTGATGAAAGACCAGGTCGACCAACTGCTTGCCAACGGCGTGGCGGCGGCCTGCCTGAACTCGACGCAGACCCGCGAGCAACAGCAAGAGGTAATGACCGGGTGCCGCACCGGGCAGATCCGCCTGCTGTATATCGCGCCAGAACGCCTGATGCTGGACAACTTCCTCGATCATCTGGCGCACTGGAATCCGGTGCTGCTGGCGGTGGATGAAGCGCACTGTATCTCCCAGTGGGGGCACGATTTCCGCCCGGAATACGCCGCTCTTGGCCAGCTTCGTCAGCGCTTCCCCGAGCTGCCGTTTATGGCGCTTACCGCCACGGCGGACGACACCACGCGTCAGGACATCGTTCGCCTGCTGGGGCTAAACGACCCGTATATTCAGGTCAGCAGCTTCGACCGCCCGAACATCCGCTATATGCTGATGGAGAAGTTCAAGCCGCTGGATCAGCTCTTACGCTACGTGCAGGAGCAGCGCGGTAAGTCCGGCATCATCTACTGCAACAGCCGTGCGAAGGTGGAAGACACCGCCGCCCGTCTGCAAAACCGTGGCTTTAGCGCCGCGGCCTATCACGCCGGGCTGGAGAACCATATCCGCGCCGACGTGCAGGAGAAATTCCAGCGCGACGACCTGCAAATCGTGGTCGCAACGGTGGCGTTCGGGATGGGGATCAACAAGCCCAACGTGCGCTTTGTGGTGCATTTCGACATTCCGCGCAATATCGAATCCTACTATCAGGAAACCGGCCGCGCCGGGCGTGACGGCCTGCCTGCGGAAGCGATGCTGTTTTACGATCCGGCGGATATGGCGTGGCTGCGCCGCTGTCTCGAGGAGAAACCGCAGGGGCAGTTGCAGGATATCGAACGCCACAAGCTTAACGCGATGGGTGCCTTCGCCGAAGCGCAAACCTGCCGCCGTCTGGTGCTGCTCAACTACTTTGGTGAAGGGCGTCAGGCACCGTGCGGCAACTGCGATATCTGCCTCGACCCGCCGAAGCAGTACGATGGCCTGATGGACGCGCGCAAAGCGCTCTCGACTATCGGACGCGTGAACCAGCGCTTCGGGATGGGCTACGTCGTTGAAGTGCTGCGCGGGGCTAACAACCAGCGTATCCGCGATATGGGTCACGACAAACTGCCGGTTTATGGCATCGGGAAAGACCAGAGCCACGAGCACTGGGTGAGTATCATCCGCCAGCTGATCCATCTCGGCTTTGCCACGCAGAACATTGCCCAGCACTCTGCGCTTCAGCTGACCGAAGCGGCGCGACCGGTCCTGCGTGGTGAGGTTGAACTGAAGCTCGCCGTTCCGCGCGTTGTCGCCCTGAAGCCGCGCGTGATGCAGAAATCCTACGGCGGCAACTACGATCGCAAGCTGTTCGCCAAGCTGCGTAAGCTGCGTAAAGCCATTGCGGATGAAGAGAACATCCCGCCATACGTGGTGTTCAACGACGCGACGCTTATCGAGATGGCCGAGCAAATGCCGCTCAGCGCCAGCGAGATGCTCAGCGTCAACGGCGTTGGCACGCGTAAGCTGGAGCGCTTCGGGAAAGAGTTTATGGCGCTCATCCGTTCCCACGCTGATGGTGATGATGAGGAGTAGTCAGCCGGGCGAAAAAGTGCCAGGATGGTGACTCACTGTATTATTTCCCCGCGAGCTAATTATGTTAATGCTATTTCTCACCGTGGCGTTAGTGCACATCGTTGCGCTGATGAGCCCTGGCCCTGACTTTTTCTTCGTGTCACAAACGGCCGTCAGCCGCTCCCGCAAAGAGGCAATGATGGGTGTGCTCGGTATTACCATGGGCGTCATGGTCTGGGCGGCGGTTGCGCTGCTCGGTCTGAACCTGATCCTGGCGAAAATGGCGTGGCTGCATAACATCATCATGGTCGGCGGCGGTCTGTACCTGTGCTGGATGGGCTACCAGATGCTGCGCGGGGCGCTGAAGAAAGAAGAGAAAAAGCCGGAAGAGCCAAAGGTTGAGCTGGCAACGGGCGGCCGTAGCTTTGTGAAAGGGCTGCTGACCAACCTGGCGAACCCGAAAGCGATTATCTACTTCGGCTCTGTGTTCTCGCTGTTTGTAGGGGATAACGTCGGCGCGGGCGCGCGCTGGGGGATCTTTCTGCTGATCGTTGTTGAGACGTTCGCCTGGTTTACCGTTGTGGCAAGCCTGTTTGCCTTACCGGCGATGCGTCGCGGCTACCAGCGCATCGCGAAGTGGATCGACGGCTTTGCCGGCGCGCTGTTCGCCGGCTTCGGCATTCATCTCATCATTTCTCGCTAAGCATGACGCGCTGACGCAAGCAGCGCGCCAACCAGCATAAACAGCGAACCAAAGACTTTGTTCAGGGCCTTCATCTGTTTAGGCCCTTTGATCCACGCCGCAATTCGCTGCGCCAGCGTCGCGTAACCAATCATCACAATGATATCGACAATAATGGTGGTCGCGCCCAGCACCACGTACTGCATCACCTGTGGCTGATGCGGCACGATAAACTGCGGGAACAGGGCGGCGAGGAACACGATGCTTTTCGGGTTGGTCAGGTTAACGAACACCGCGCGTTTAAACAGGTGGCCGCGTGTTTGCGTCCGGGAGAGCGTATGCAGATCAATCGAGCCTGCGGCGCGCCACTGCTGAATACCCAGCCAGATAAGATACGCTGCGCCAGCCCATTTCAGCACCTCGAAGGCCAGCACCGAACGGGAGAACAGCGTGCCCAGACCAATCCCCACCAGCACAATATGAATGCCAAGCCCGGTCTGTAAACCGGCGATTGACGCCGCCGCGCCGCGATAGCCGTGATTGATGGAGGTGGTCATGGTGTTGATTGCGCCCGAGCCAGGTGAAAGGCTGAGGATGATGGATGTCAGCAGGTAGGCGAACCACCATTCGAAGGTCATTTGAAACTCCCGGATCGTCTGTTTTTATGCCACAATACGCTATTGTTGAGTCATTTTGTGACCGGTGACGAAAAAAACGATATTCCCTGAATTACGGGGGGTGGAAACCCAATGTTTCGGCAGAAAAAGGACTGGGAAACACGAGAAAACGCATTTGCTGCTTTCTCCATGGGGCCGCTGACCGATTTCTGGCGCCAGCGTGAGGAAGATGAGTTTATGGGCGTCGGGGAAATCCCGGTGCGCTTCGTTCGTTTCCGTGATGAAAAAAATGACCGGGTGATTGTGGTCTGCCCCGGGCGCATCGAAAGCTATATCAAATATGCCGAGCTGGCGTATGACCTGTTCCATCTGGGCTTTGATGTGTTAATTATCGACCATCGCGGGCAGGGGCTTTCTGGCAGGATGTTGCCGGATACCCATCGCGGCCACGTGGATAACTTCAGCGATTACGTCGACGATCTGGCCGCGTTCTGGCAGCAGGAAGTGCAGCCCGGACCGTGGCGCAAGCGTTATATTCTTGCCCACTCCATGGGGGGGGCGATCTCGACGTTGTTTTTGCAGCGCCATAAGCACCAGTGTGACGCCATTGCGCTGACCGCGCCGATGTACGGCATTGTGATACGTTTTCCTGACTGGATGGTGCGCCATCTTCTCGACTGGGCTGAGGGCCATCAGCGCATTCGAGAAGGCTATGCCATCGGAACAGGACGCTGGCGGGCATTGCCATTTGCCATCAACGTGTTAACCCACAGCCGGCAGCGTTATCGCCGCAACCTGCGTTTTTATGCCGATGAACCGCGTCTGCGGGTCGGCGGCCCCACCTGGCACTGGGTGCGGGAAGGTATTCATGCCGGTGAGCAGGTGCTGGCGGGCGTAGGCGATGATGACACGCCGACGCTCCTGATCCAGGCGGAAGAAGAGCGTGTGGTGGATAACCGCATGCATGACCGCTATTGTGAACTTCGCGCCGCTGCGGGCCATCCCTGTGAAGGGGGTAAACCGCTGGTCATCAACGGTGCGTACCATGAGATCCTTTTTGAAAAGGACGCTATGCGCTCAGTCGCGCTCAACGCCATTGTTGAATTTTTCAACAGGCATAACTGATTATTGTTTTCCACCAGAGGTTGAAATCCCTATGTACCAGGTTGTTGCATCTGATTTAGATGGCACGCTGCTTTCCCCCGACCACACCCTGTCGCCTTATGCGAAAGAGACCCTAAAACTCCTGACTGCCCGTGGCGTGAACTTTGTGTTCGCCACCGGTCGCCACCACGTGGACGTGGGACAGATCCGCGATAACCTGGAGATCAAGTCGTACATGATCACCTCTAACGGTGCGCGCGTACATGACACGGACGGCAACCTGATTTTTACCCATAATCTCGATCGTGACATCGCCACCGATTTGTTCGGCATTGTGCATAACAACCCGGATATCGTGACTAACGTTTACCGCGACGACGAGTGGTTTATGAACCGCCATCGCCCGGAAGAGATGCGCTTCTTCAAGGAAGCCGTATTCCAGTACTCACTGTACGAGCCGGGTCTGCTGGAGCCGGAAGGGATCAGCAAGGTATTCTTCACCTGTGTAAATCATGAGGAGTTACTGCCGCTGGAGCAGGCGATCAACGCCCGCTGGGGCGACCGCGTGAACGTGAGCTTCTCCACGCTGACCTGTCTGGAAGTGATGGCGGGCGGGGTGTCCAAAGGTCACGCGCTGGAAGCGGTAGCGAAACGGCTGGGCTTTGATCTGAAAGACTGTATCGCCTTTGGCGATGGCATGAACGATGCCGAGATGCTCTCCATGGCGGGTAAAGGCTGCATCATGCAGAACGCGCACCAGCGCCTGAAAGATCTGCACCCGGAGCTGGAAGTGATCGGCACCAACGGCGATAACGCCGTGCCTAAGTATCTGCGCAAACTGTTCCTTGAATAATCTTCAATTGATTGTTTATTGTTCAGATGTCAACTGAAGAGTTCGCTACAATGCCTCTCCTTCTTTCTGAGAGACAAGCATTGTGGCGCTACTCATTATCACCACTATCCTGTGGGCCTTCTCCTTTAGTCTGATTGGCGAATACCTTGCCGGATCGGTCGACAGCTACTTCTCGGTGCTGATGCGCGTGGGGCTGGCGGCGCTGGTGTTCCTGCCGTTCCTGCGTACCCGCGGGCAGTCGCTAAAAACGATACTGCTGTACATGCTGGTAGGCGCGATGCAGCTCGGCATCATGTACCTGTTCAGCTTCCGGGCCTACGTTTACCTGTCCGTCTCGGAATTTCTGCTCTTCACCGTGCTGACGCCGCTCTACATCACGCTGATTTATGACTTGCTCAGCAGGCGCCGTTTGCGCTGGGGATATCTGCTGAGCGCTGCGCTGGCAGTCATTGGCGCTGCGATTATTCGCTATGACAAGGTAAGCGATCACTTCTGGACCGGGCTGATGTTCGTCCAGCTCGCTAATATCAGCTTTGCCATTGGGATGGTGGGTTACAAACGTCTGATGGAGACCCGCCCGATGCCGCAGCATAACGCGTTTGCGTGGTTCTATATGGGCGCGGCGATTGTCGCGGTAGCGGCGTGGTTTCTGCTCGGCAATCCGCAAAAGCTGCCGACTACCTCCGTGCAGTGGAGCGTTCTGGTCTGGCTGGGCGTGGTGGCGTCGGGGCTGGGCTATTTTATGTGGAACTACGGCGCTACGCAGGTAGACGCCGGGACGCTGGGGATCATGAACAATGTGCACGTGCCGGCGGGGCTACTGGTGAACCTCGCCATCTGGCAGGAGCAGCCGCACTGGCCGAGTTTCCTTATTGGGGGAACGGTGATCCTGGCTTCGCTGTGGGTACATCGCCGCTGGGTCGCTCCGCGCTCCGCACAAACGGAAGATGGTCGCACGCGTGGTTCCGCGCTGAGCGAATAAACGCTTCCGTAATCGGCTGACGCTGCTCGCCGTCGCGCACGGCGGCGTACAGCCGGCTCCACAGTCCTTCACCCAGGGTTTTGGTGACCACCAGACCCTGGCGTTCAACCGTCTCGACCACCCAGTGCGGCAGCGCCGCAATCCCCATTCTGGCCGCCACCATCTGAATTAACAGCAGCGTGTTATCCACGCTTTTCAGCTGTGGGCTGATGCCCGCGGGTTGCAGGAAATGGCGCCAGATATCCAGACGACTGCGCTGTACCGGGTAAATCAGCAGCGTCTCCGTTGCCAGATCTTCCGGCGTGATACGCGTTTTAGCGGCCAGCGGATGGTCCGGGGCCAGCACCAGACGCACCTCAAAATCAAACATTGGCGAATAGTGCAGACCGCTGCGCGGCAGAATATCTGAGGTCATCACCAGATCCAGCTCACCCTGCTGAAGCGACGGCTGCGGATCAAACGTGACGCCGGATTTGAAGTCCATCTCCACCTGCGGCCACTTCTGGCGGAAGTTCTCAAGCGCGGGGGTCAGCCACTGAATACAGCTGTGACACTCAATGGCGATGCGCAGGGTGGTCTGCTGCGGCTCGTTGCAGGACTGCAACGCGCTGGCAATCTGCGGCAACACCTGGTTCGCCAGCTGAAGCAAAATTTCGCCCTGCGGCGTAAAGCGCAAAGGCTGGCTCTTACGCACAAAAAGACGAAAGCCGAGGCGTTGTTCCAGATCGCTGAACTGGTGAGAAAGGGCAGACTGAGTCTGGTGCAGCGTGGCCGCTGCCGCCGCAAGAGAACCGCAGTTCCGCAACGCTTGTAGCGTTTTCAGGTGTTTTATCTCGATCATGAAAGTCCTTCACTTCGCCATGAACATTTTGCGCTTGAGGAATATACAGTACCTGCCAATTATAGAAGTGTAAACATCTGGACGTCTAAATAACGAATTTCTACAAGGGGTATGCCATGACAATCCGCACTCACACTCTCGGTTTCCCTCGCGTTGGTCTGCGTCGCGAGCTGAAAAAAGCGCAAGAAAGCTACTGGGCGGGTAACGCCACCCGCGAAGAACTGCTGGCGGTGGGGCGCGAGCTGCGCGCCCTTCACTGGGATCAGCAAAAACAGGCGGGCGTAGACCTGCTGCCGGTGGGCGATTTCGCCTGGTACGACCATGTTCTGACCACCAGCCTGCTGCTTGGCAACGTGCCGGCTCGTCATCAGAACAACGATGGATCGGTGGATATCGATACCCTGTTCCGCATCGGCCGTGGCCGCGCGCCAACGGGTGAGCCAGCGGCAGCGGCGGAAATGACCAAGTGGTTTAACACTAACTATCACTATATGGTGCCGGAGTTCGTTAAGGGCCAGCAGTTCAAACTGACCTGGACCCAGCTTCTGGATGAAGTGGACGAAGCGCTGGCGCTGGGTCACCAGGTGAAACCCGTGCTGCTGGGGCCGGTCACCTACCTGTGGCTGGGCAAAGTGAAAGGCGAGCAGTTCGACCGCCTCAGCCTGCTGAACGATATTCTGCCGGTTTATAAGCAGGTGCTGATTGAGCTGGGCAAACGCGGTATTCAGTGGGTGCAAATCGATGAACCGGCGCTGGTGCTTGAGCTGCCGCAGGCGTGGCTGGATGCCTTCAAACCGGCGTATGACGCGCTCACGGGCCAGGTGAAGCTGCTGCTGACCACCTATTTCGAGGGCGTAACGCCGAACCTCGACACCATTACCGCGCTGCCGGTTCAGGGTCTGCACGTTGATCTCGTTCACGGCAAAGACGATGTGGCAGAGTTGCACAAGCGTCTGCCTGCGGAGTGGCTGCTCTCTGCCGGTCTGGTGAATGGTCGTAACGTCTGGCGTGCCGATCTCACCGGGAAATATGCACAAATCAAGGACATTGTCGGTAAACGTGAATTGTGGGTAGCCTCTTCCTGTTCCCTGCTGCACAGCCCGATCGACCTGAGCGTGGAGACCCGACTCGATCCTGAGGTGAAAAGCTGGTTTGCCTTTGCCCTGCAAAAGTGTGAGGAGCTGGCTCTACTGCGCGACGCGTTGAACAGCGGCGACACAGCAGCGATTACTGACTGGAGCGCCCCGATCCAGGCGCGCCGTCACTCGACGCGCGTGCATAACCCGGCGGTGGAAAAACGTCTGGCGGCCATCACTGCCCGGGACAGCCAGCGCCAGAGCCCGTATGAAGTGCGCGCCGAAGCCCAGCGTGCGCGCTTTAACCTGCCCGCGTGGCCGACCACAACCATCGGCTCCTTCCCGCAGACTACCGAGATCCGCGGCCTGCGCCTGGACTTCAAAAAGGGCAATCTGGATGCGAATCACTACCGCACCGGCATTGCGGAGCACATCAAACAGGCGATCGTCGAGCAGGAACGTCTGGGTCTGGACGTGCTGGTGCACGGCGAGGCCGAGCGTAACGATATGGTGGAATACTTCGGTGAACACCTGGACGGCTTTGTCTTTACCCAGAACGGCTGGGTGCAAAGCTACGGCTCCCGCTGCGTGAAGCCGCCGGTGGTGATCGGTGACGTCAGCCGCCCGGAAGCGATCACCGTGGAGTGGGCGAAATATGCGCAGTCTCTGACCGACAAACCGGTAAAAGGCATGCTGACGGGGCCGGTGACCATTCTCTGCTGGTCGTTCCCGCGTGAAGATGTATCCCGGGAAACCATCGCCAAACAGATCGCCCTGGCGCTGCGTGATGAAGTGGCGGATCTGGAAGCGGCGGGGATTGGCATCATTCAGATCGACGAACCGGCGCTGCGTGAAGGCTTGCCGCTGCGTCGCAGCGACTGGGATGCTTATCTGACGTGGGGCGTGGAGGCGTTCCGCCTCAACGCGGCCGTCGCGAAGGACGACACGCAGATCCACACCCACATGTGTTACTGCGAATTTAACGACATCATGGACTCCATTGCCGCGCTCGACGCCGATGTGATCACCATCGAGACCTCGCGTTCAGACATGGAGCTGCTGGAGTCGTTCGAAGAGTTCGACTACCCGAACGAAATCGGGCCGGGCGTGTATGACATTCACTCCCCTAACGTGCCGAGCGTGGAGTGGATTGAATCGCTGCTGCAAAAAGCCGCCCGGCGCATTCCGGCGGAACGCCTGTGGGTAAACCCGGACTGCGGCCTGAAAACTCGCGGCTGGCCTGAAACCCGCGCGGCGCTGGCGAACATGGTGCAGGCGGCGCAGAATTTGCGTCAGGCGTAGTGGGGCTGGATTGCCCGGTTGGCGCAGCCGCCACCGGGCTTTTTGTATTACGCTTTCTTCCCGCCGTACTGGCTGAACCACGCCAGCATTCTCTGCCAGCCATCTTTCGCCGATTCTGCGTGATAGCTCGGACGATAATCGGCATTAAACGCGTGTCCCGCATCCGGGTACACCACGATTTCGGCCTTCGCGTTTGCCGCCCGCAGCGCGTGGCGCATGGTCTCGACGGTATCAAGCGGAATGCCGGTATCCTGGCCGCCATACAGCCCTAGCACCGGGGCATTTAAATCGGTGGCGATATCAACTGGATGTTTCGGCGAGTTCAGGGTCTTTTCACCCACCAGTTTACCATACCAGGCCACAGCGGCTTTCAGCTGCGGATTGTGCGCGGCATACAGCCAGCTAATGCGTCCGCCCCAGCAGAAGCCGGTCACCATCAGACGGTGCGGGTCGCCACCGTTGCGCGCCGCCCAGCTGGCAACGTGGTCGAGATCGGCCAGCACCTGCGCGTCCGGCACTTTGCTGACCAGGTTGCTGAACAGCGTCGGGATGTCGCTGTAATCATTCGGATCGCCCTGACGGAAGTAGAGTTCCGGCGCAACGGCCAGGTAACCTTCCAGCGCCAGACGGCGGCAGAGGTCGCGAATATGTTCATGAACGCCAAATATTTCCTGCACCACGATCACGATGGGCAGCGGGCCATCGGCGGATTTTGGCCGCGCGTGGTACGCTGGCATGTTCTCTCCCTGGGAGGGAATGGAGGTCTCGCCTGCGGTAATGGCCTCTTCAGGGGTTGAGACGATGGTTGAAGCATGCGGGGCCGCAGCAGGTGCAAAACCGGTTTTTTCAGTCATGGCATTCTCCGTACCAATGAATGGATTAGCGCAAAGATAAATATAGACACCAGGTTAACAATCCACAGTGCCTTATAGCGTCTATCTTTTGTGCAGCACCCGGCGATATAACTTGTTAATGTGATGTGAATCACTATTTTATGGAAATTAACTGCAATCATTTTCATTCATGGTGAGGTGTGTCACGAAATAATGCACATTGCTTCTGTAAAGTACCGTTTTACTTCTTCTGACAAACCGACCCACAGAGGAGTCACCTATGTCTAAGTCTGATGTTTTTCATCTCGGCCTCACTAAAAACGATTTACAAGGGGCTACGCTTGCTATCGTCCCTGGCGATCCTGAGCGTGTGGAAAAGATCGCCGCGCTGATGGATAAGCCGGTTAAGCTGGCAGCGCATCGCGAATTCACCACCTGGCGCGCAGAGCTGGACGGTAAAGCGGTGATCGTGTGCTCTACCGGTATTGGTGGCCCGTCTACCTCTATCGCCGTTGAAGAGCTGGCGCAGCTGGGCATTCGTACTTTCCTGCGCATCGGCACCACAGGCGCCATTCAGCCGCACATCAACGTGGGCGACGTGCTGGTTACCACCGCATCCGTGCGTCTGGACGGGGCAAGCCTGCACTTTGCACCGATGGAATTCCCGGCAGTGGCCGATTTCGAATGCACCACCGCGCTGGTTGAAGCCGCGAAGTCCGTGGGCGCAACCACCCACGTGGGCGTAACTGCCTCTTCCGATACCTTCTACCCGGGCCAGGAGCGTTACGACACCTTCTCTGGTCGCGTGGTGAGCCGTTTCAAAGGCTCCATGGAAGAGTGGCAGTCGATGGGCGTCATGAACTACGAAATGGAATCTGCGACGCTGCTGACCATGTGCGCAAGCCAGGGTCTGCGTGCCGGTATGGTGGCGGGCGTTATCGTCAACCGTACCCAGCAGGAGATCCCGAACGCTGAAACCATGAAGCAGACTGAAAGCCATGCGGTGAAAATCGTGGTTGAAGCGGCGCGCCGCCTGATCTAATTCTCTCTTCAGTGCTGAAAGGCCGACATGCTCGGCCTTTTCTTTTTGCGTAACGCCTCGCAGGAAAACCCTTTCAAACTGGACGTTTATACAGCACAATTCTATTTTGTGCGGTAATACGTTGATGCAGGGGGCATTGTGGATATCTCAATCCTTATTTATGCAGTGATTGCGCTGGTGAGCGTGGGGATTGGCTGGCTCATTTCCGGCTACCAGCATGCGCAGCAGAAAGCCGAACAGCTGGCAGAGCGCGAAGAGATCGTCGCTGAACTTAGCGCGACGAAACAACAGCTTGCGCTGAGTGACCACTGGCGCGACGAATGCGAACTGCTCAATAACGAACTGCGCAATCTGCGTGATATCAATACCTCGCTGGAGGCCGATCTCCGTGAAGTGACCACCCGTCTTGAGTCCACCCAACTGCACGCCGAAGACAAAATCCGTCAGATGATCAACAGCGAGCAGCGTCTTAGCGAGCAGTTTGAGAACCTCGCGAACCGCATTTTTGAGCACAGCAATCGCCGCGTGGATGAGCAGAACCGCCAGAGCCTGAACAGCCTGCTGACGCCGCTGCGTGAACAGCTGGATGGCTTTCGCCGTCAGGTACAGGACAGCTTTGGTCAGGAAGCCCGCGAACGCCACACGCTGGCGCATGAAATTCGTAATCTCCAGCAGCTGAATGCGCAGATGGCGCAGGAGGCGGTTAACCTGACGCGCGCACTGAAAGGTGATAACAAAGCGCAGGGAAACTGGGGCGAAGTGGTCATGACGCGCGTGCTGGAGGCCTCTGGCCTGCGCGAAGGATACGAATACGAAACGCAGGTCAGCATTGAGAACGATGCGCGCTCGCGGATGCAGCCGGATGTCATTGTTCGTCTGCCACAGGGCAAAGATGTGGTTATCGACGCCAAAATGACGCTGGTGGCCTATGAGCGCTACTTCAACGCTGAGGATGACTACACCCGCGAAACAGCGTTGCAGGAGCACATCGCCTCCGTGCGTAACCATATCCGTCTGTTGGGCAGAAAAGATTATCAGCAGTTGCCGGGGCTGCGATCGCTGGATTATGTGCTGATGTTCATTCCGGTCGAGCCTGCGTTCCTGCTGGCGCTCGACAGACAGCCCGAACTGATCACCGAAGCGCTGAAAAATAACATTATGCTGGTCAGCCCCACCACGCTACTGGTGGCGTTACGTACCATTGCCAACCTGTGGCGCTATGAGCACCAAAGCCGTAACGCGCAGCAGATTGCCGATCGCGCCAGCAAGCTGTACGACAAAATGCGGCTGTTTGTGGACGATATGTCCTCGGTGGGGCAAAGCCTGGATCGCGCGCAGGATAACTACCGCCAGGCGATGAAAAAACTCTCCTCCGGGCGTGGCAATTTGCTGGCGCAGGCGGAGGCGTTTCGCAGCCTGGGGGTGGAAGTTAAACGCGAGATTAATCCGGAACTGGTGGAGCAGGCTACCGCTCAGGACGAAGAGTTTCGTCTGCGTGAAGGCGACGGTAAGCAAAATAGCCGCAATGAAGACAACGATTTAGCGGCGAGTTTATCCCCCGAAGCGCAGCCGGCGCGTTTCTTTCACGGTGGTTGAAACGTAGGGCAAATGCGCCCAATCTGTTACACTTCACGAACATTTGACTGATTAGCAGGCTCTGAGATGGTTGACGATTCACAAGACACAACGCACTTTGGCTTTCAGACTGTCGCCAAAGCGCAGAAAGCTGACATGGTGGCCCACGTATTTCATTCCGTGGCGGCGAAGTACGATGTGATGAATGATTTGATGTCATTTGGCATTCATCGCTTGTGGAAGCGCTTCACTATTGATTGCAGCGGCGTGCGCCGTGGACAAACGGTGCTGGATTTAGCCGGAGGCACAGGGGATCTGACCGCTAAATTCTCCCGTCTGGTTGGCGAAACCGGCCGCGTGGTGCTGGCGGATATCAACGACTCCATGCTGAAAATGGGACGCGAAAAGCTGCGTAGTATCGGCGTGGTAGGCAACGTTGAATATGTTCAGGCCAACGCCGAAGCGCTGCCGTTCCCGGATAATACGTTCGACTGCATCACCATCTCTTTCGGTCTGCGTAACGTGACCGATAAAGATAAAGCGCTGCGCTCCATGTACCGCGTGCTTAAGCCGGGCGGTCGACTGCTGGTACTCGAGTTTTCTAAACCGATTATCGACCCGCTGAGCAAAGCTTACGATGCCTATTCCTTCCACGTTCTGCCGCGCATCGGCGAGCTGGTGGCAAACGATGCAGAAAGTTACCGTTATCTGGCCGAGTCCATCCGAATGCACCCGGATCAGGACACGCTGAAAGCGATGATGCAGGATGCGGAGTTTGAAAACGTGGAATACTTCAATATGACGGCGGGTGTCGTCGCGCTGCATCGTGGTTACAAGTTCTGAGTGGAGGTTTCCCGTGCCCATTAAACCCTTAGTCACCGCTGGCATCGAGAATGTGCTGAATGCCTTTCTGTATCGCGCTCCGGCGCTGAAAACCGCACGTCAGCGGCTTAACGGAAAGGTGCTGCGCATCGTTTTAAAGGAGTTCTCGACGCCGCTTGTGTTGGTCTTCAGCGAACGCCAGCTTGACGTTCTGGGTGAGTGGGAAGGCGAGGCTGACTGCTCGGTGATTACGCACATGAGCGTATTGCCAAAACTGCGTGACCGTCAGCAGATGACGGCGCTTATTCGCAGCGGTGAGCTGGAGGTCGAAGGCGATATTCAGGTGGTACAGAACTTCGTTGCACTCAGCGATCAGGCTGAATTCGACCCGGCGGAACTGATGGCGCCCTATATCGGCGACATCGCGGCTGAAGGTATAAGCAAAACGCTGCGCACGGGTTCCGCTTTCCTTCGTAAAGGTCTGCTCCGTCAACAGCGCTACGCTGCCGAGGTGCTGACCGAAGAGTGGCGTATGGCGCCGGGGCCTTTAGAAGTCGCCTGGTTTGCAGAAGAGACCGCGGCAGTTGAGCGCGCAGTTGATGCGTTAACCAAACGGCTGGAAAAACTGGAGGGCAAATGACGCCTGGTGAAATTCGGCGCCTCTATTTTATCGTTCGCACCTTTTTGAGCTACGGGCTCGACGAGCTTATCCCCAGAATGCGTATCACCCTGCCGCTTCGGCTTTGGCGTCGCACGCTGTTCTGGATGCCGAATCGCCATAAGGATCAGGAGCTGGGCGCACGCCTGCGTCTTGCGTTACAGGAGCTGGGCCCGGTCTGGATCAAGTTTGGGCAGATGCTCTCAACACGTCGCGACCTTTTCCCACCGCAGATTGCCGATCAGCTCGCGCTATTGCAGGACCGCGTTGCTCCGTTTGACGGAGCGAGAGCGAAGAAACAAATCGAAGAAGCGATGGGCAATATCCCCATCGAGACCTGGTTTGATGATTTCGATATTCAGCCCCTGGCCTCTGCCTCTATTGCGCAGGTTCACACCGCGCGCCTGAAGGAAAATGGCAAAGAGGTGGTCATCAAAGTGATTCGTCCGGATATCCTGCCGGTTATCAAAGCAGACATGAAGCTGATTTATCGCCTGGCTCGCTGGGTGCCGCGTCTGTTGCCGGATGGTCGCCGTCTGCGTCCGCTGGAAGTGGTTCGGGAATACGAAAAAACGCTGATTGACGAGCTTAACCTGCTGCGTGAATCGGCGAACGCCATTCAGCTGCGTCGAAACTTTGAAGACAGCCCGATGCTGTATGTTCCTGAAGTCTATTCTGACTATTGCAGTCAGAACATGATGGTGATGGAACGTATCTACGGTATTCCGGTCTCGGACGTGGTGGCGCTGGAAAAACAGGGCACCAACATGAAGCTGCTGGCCGAGCGTGGCGTGCAGGTCTTCTTTACTCAGGTTTTCCGCGACAGCTTCTTCCATGCAGACATGCATCCGGGCAACATTTTCGTCAGCTATGAGCACCCGGAAGATCCGAAATACATCGGCATCGACTGCGGTATTGTCGGCTCGCTGAATAAAGAGGATAAGCGTTATCTCGCCGAGAACTTTATCGCTTTCTTCAATCGCGACTACCGTAAGGTGGCCGAGCTGCACGTGGATTCAGGCTGGGTTCCGCCAGATACCAACGTGGAAGAGTTTGAATTTGCGATCCGCACCGTCTGTGAGCCGATTTTTGAAAAGCCGCTCTCGGAGATCTCTTTCGGACACGTCCTGCTCAACCTGTTCAACACCGCACGCCGTTTCAATATGGAAGTGCAGCCACAATTAGTTTTACTTCAGAAAACATTACTTTACGTTGAGGGCGTAGGCCGCCAGCTCTATCCTCAGTTAGACTTGTGGAAAACCGCGAAACCGTTCCTCGAATCCTGGATTAAGGATCAGGTCGGTATTCCAGCCCTGGTTCGCTCGCTTAAAGAGAAAGGCCCGTTCTGGATTGAAAAAATGCCTGAAATTCCTGAACTGGTTTACGACAGTTTGCGTCAGAGCAAGAACCTTCAGCACAGCATGGATAAAATCGCGCACGAGCTTCAATCCAGTCGCGTGCGTCAGGGGCAGTCCCGCTATCTCTTCGGAATTGGCGCGACGCTGCTGATAAGCGGCACGTTGCTGTTGATCAATCGTCCGGACTGGGAAATGATGCCAGCCTGGATTATGGCTGCCGGTGTGGTTGTCTGGCTTGCTGGCTGGCGAAAAACGCGCTGAATTAGCGTCGCTATCGAGAGATTGCATACGTATAATGCGATCTGACTAATTAATCATCTATCACTGGGGAACACGCATGGGTGGTATCAGTATCTGGCAGTTAGTGATCATTGCCGTCATCGTTGTGCTGCTGTTTGGCACGAAAAAACTCGGATCGATTGGTTCCGACCTGGGCGCGTCAATCAAAGGCTTCAAGAAAGCCATGAGCGATGATGAGAATAAGCAGGAAAAAACCAGTCAGGATGCTGATTTTACCGCTAAATCCATCGCCGATAAGCAGGACGAAGCCAAAAAGGAAGAGGCTAAACGTCACGATAAAGAGCAGGTGTAATTCGTGTTCGACATTGGTTTTGGTGAGTTACTGCTGGTCTTTGTGATTGGTCTGATTGTGTTGGGGCCGCAGCGTTTACCCGTTGCGGTGAAAACCGTCGTGGGCTGGGTGCGGGCGCTTCGCTCGCTGGCAACTACCGTGCAGAACGAACTGGCGCAGGAGCTGAAGCTTCAGGAATTTCAGGACAGCCTGAAAAAGGTTGAAAAGGCGAGCATGGACAACCTGACGCCGGAGCTGAAAGCATCAATGGATGAGTTGCGCGAAGCGGCGGAATCCATGAAGCGTTCTTACAGCATTAACGATCCTGAGAAGGCGAGCGATGAAGCAAACACCATCCACAATCCGGTGGTGAAGGGTAGCGAAGAGCAGCGCGAGGGTGTAACGCCTTCCAGCGCGGAGCATCAGGCTGCTTCGCCAGAGCAATCGCCGCAGGAGCCCGAAGTGAAAAAGCAGGTGCCGCCGGAAGAGCCCGTGGTCAAAACGGCTGAGGTAAAACCCGCCGCGCCCGTTTCCGAATCATCCCCCTCGTCGAGTGATAAAGCGTAAACATGGCAGTAGATGATACTCAACCGCTTATTACGCACCTCATTGAGCTGCGTAAGCGCCTGTTAAACTGCATTATTGCGGTTTTCCTCATTTTTTTATGTCTGGTCTATTTTGCCAACGATATCTATCAGGTGGTTTCCGCGCCGCTGATTAAACAGATGCCTCTGGGCGCGACGATGATTGCAACAGACGTTGCTTCACCGTTCTTTACCCCGATCAAACTGACCTTCTGGGTGTCGTTGATTGCCTCTGCGCCGGTCATTCTGTATCAGGTCTGGGCATTTGTGGCGCCCGCGCTGTACAAGCATGAACGCAAGCTGGTTATTCCGCTGCTGGTGTCCAGTTCGCTGCTGTTTTATATCGGCATGGCGTTCGCCTACTTCGTTGTCTTCCCGCTGGCCTTCGGCTTCCTGACGCATACCGCGCCGGAAGGGGTACAGGTGTCGACGGACATCGCCAGCTACCTCAGCTTCGTGATGGCGCTGTTTATGGCCTTTGGTGTCGCCTTCGAGGTGCCCGTAGCAATTGTCCTGCTCTGCTGGGTGGGGGTGACCACGCCTGACGATCTGCGTAAGAAGCGCCCGTACATCCTGGTGGGGGCATTTGTCGTAGGTATGCTGTTAACGCCACCGGACGTCTTCTCGCAAACCTTACTGGCGATACCTATGTACTGCCTGTTTGAAGTCGGCGTGTTCTTCGCTCGTTTCTACGTCGGAAAGGGGCGTACCCGGGACGAAGAAGACGAGCCGTCTGAAGAGACCACTAAAGAATAAAACCAACCGCCCGTCAGGGCGGTTGTCATATGGGGATACGTATGTTTGATATCGGGCTTAACCTCACCAGCGCCCAGTTTGCGAAAGACCACGATGAGGTGGTGGCGCGCGCCTTTGCCGCCGGCGTGGGTGGGCTGCTACTGACGGGAACGAATCTGCATGAGAGTGAGCAGGCACGGCAGCTGGCGCAACGCTATCAACACTGCTGGTCCACCGCAGGCGTGCATCCTCATGACAGCAGCCAGTGGACGCATGAAAGCGCTGAGGCGCTTCATCGTCTGGCACAAACGCCAGAAGTGGTTGCCATTGGCGAATGCGGGCTTGATTTCAACCGTAACTTCTCGACGCCTGAAGAGCAGGAGAAGGCATTTACCGCCCAGCTCGCGCTGGCAGCAGAGCTGGAGATGCCGGTGTTTATGCACTGTCGCGATGCGCATGAACGTTTTATGGCGCTACTGGAACCCTGGCTGGAGAAACTGCCGGGCGCGGTGTTGCACTGCTTTACGGGCTCCCGTCAGGAAGCGCTGGATTGCCTGAACCGCGGGCTGTATTTGGGTATCACGGGCTGGGTCTGCGATGAGCGTCGTGGGCTGGAACTGCGTGAGCTGTTACCCGTTATCCCGGCCGATCGTTTGCTGCTGGAAACGGATGCGCCGTATCTGTTGCCCCGGGATATGCAGCCCAAACCGCCATCACGACGTAATGAACCGGCCTACCTGGGGCATATTGCTGAGCGAGTGGCGCACTGGCGCGGAGAAGATGCCCAGTGGCTGGCAGCACAAACCGATGATAACGTGCGTCGTCTGTTCGGCGTGCAGTTCTAAACTTTGCGGAAATCGGTGTTTTTAACGCTCTGCAACACCTCTTTGTTCAGCAGGTTGAGCAGCAGCATGGAGCGCGCTTCACCGTCCGGCTCAGCGAAGATGGCCTGTAACCCTTCAAAGGCGCCTTCGGTGATCACCACGCTGTCGCCGGCATAAGGGGTTTCCGGATCGGTAATATCTTCAGGCTGCTGGTAGACAGAAAGCTGATGAATAACCGATGACGGTACTCTTGCCGGATGGGCGCCAAAACGCACAAAATGGCTGACGCCGCGCGTGGCGCTGATCGTCGTGGTGTGGATCACTTCGGGGTCGAACTCGACGAACAGATAGTTCGGGAACAGAGGCTCACTGACGGTCGTGCGTCTTCCACGCTGCATTTTTTCAAGCGTGATCACGGGTGTCAGGCAGTTAACAGACTGACGTTCAAGATGTTCCTGCGCGCGCTGAAGTTGCCCGCGTTTGCAATACAGTAAATACCAGGCCTGCATAATCACTCTTCCCATTGTTCGGGGCGCAAGCATACCAAAACCCTGGCGGGATCGCTAAGGTGATTATAATGGCGAAAAAGAGAGTAAGTCGTGGAAGTTCACGCTAATTTAACAAAATTACAGCATCACGCGGTCTTACGCCGTATAATGAAGCGCTTACAGAGAGGCCATGATTAACTGCATGAAATACCACGATCTACGCGACTTCCTGGCGCTGCTGGAAAAGCAGGGCGAACTCAAACGCATTACGCTTCCTGTTGATCCGTATCTGGAAATGACAGAAATCGCTGACCGCACCTTGCGCGCGGGCGGCCCGGCGTTGCTGTTTGAAAACCCAAAAGGCTACGCCATGCCGGTGCTGTGCAACCTGTTTGGCACACCTCGCCGCGTGGCGCTGGGGATGGGACAGGAAGATGTCACGGCGTTACGTGAAGTGGGCAAACTGCTGGCCTTTCTTAAAGAGCCGGAGCCGCCAAAAGGGTTCCGCGACCTGTTCGACAAGCTGCCGCAGTTTAAGCAGGTGCTGAACATGCCCACCAAACGCCTGCGCGGTGCGCCGTGCCAGCAAAAAGTGCTGGAAGGCGATGCGGTGGATCTGACCAAAATTCCCATCATGCAGTGCTGGCCTGACGATGCCGCACCGCTGATCACCTGGGGCCTCACCGTGACGCGTGGGCCGCATAAAGAGCGTCAAAACCTCGGCATTTACCGCCAGCAGCTGATTGGCAAAAACAAGCTCATCATGCGCTGGTTGTCCCATCGCGGCGGGGCGCTGGATTTCCAGGAGTGGTGCGCGGCCCATCCGGGCGAACGCTTCCCGGTTTCCGTCGCGCTGGGTGCCGATCCGGCAACCATTCTGGGCGCGGTGACGCCTGTTCCTGATACGCTGTCTGAATATGCCTTTGCAGGGCTGCTGCGCGGCACCAAAACCGAAGTGGTGAAGTGCATCTCCAATGACCTGGAAGTACCGGCCAGCGCAGAGATTGTGCTGGAAGGTTACATTGAACAGGGCGAGCTGGCGCCCGAAGGGCCGTACGGCGACCACACCGGCTATTACAACGAAGTGGATAACTTCCCGGTGTTCACCGTCACGCACATTACCCAGCGTGAAGATGCCATCTATCACTCCACCTATACCGGCCGTCCACCCGACGAACCGGCGGTGCTTGGCGTGGCGCTGAACGAAGTGTTTGTGCCGATCCTGCAAAAGCAGTTCCCGGAAATCGTTGATTTTTATCTGCCGCCGGAAGGGTGTTCGTATCGCCTGGCGGTGGTGACGATGAAGAAGCAGTATGCCGGTCACGCTAAGCGCGTGATGATGGGCGTATGGTCTTTCCTGCGCCAGTTTATGTATACCAAGTTTGTGATTGTCTGCGATGATGACGTCAATGCCCGCGACTGGAATGACGTCATCTGGGCCATCACCACGCGTATGGATCCGGCGCGTGATACGGTGTTAGTGGAAAACACGCCGATTGATTACCTGGACTTTGCCTCGCCGGTTTCCGGACTTGGCTCAAAAATGGGACTGGATGCCACGAACAAATGGCCTGGCGAAACCGACCGTGAATGGGGTCGCCCGATCGAAAAAGATCCTGCCGTGACCGCGCGAATTGACGCGATCTGGGACGAGCTGGCCATAATGAATAACGGTAAGGCAGAATAAGACCGTTTAGCCCTATAGACTTCCCGACAGAGAGAGCGAATGACAACCTTAAGCTGTAAAGTGACGTCGGTAGATGCTATTACCGACACCGTATATCGCGTCCGTTTGGTTCCTGAAGCGGCCTTCTCATTCCGTGCCGGTCAGTACCTGATGGTCGTGATGGACGAGCGTGATAAGCGTCCTTTCTCTATGGCCTCAACGCCAGCAGAGAAGGAATTTATTGAGCTGCATATTGGTGCGTCTGAGCTTAACCTGTACGCGATGGCCGTGATGGACCGCATCCTGAAAGAGCGTGAAATCGTGGTCGATATTCCTCATGGCGAGGCCTGGCTGCGTGAAGACGAAGACCGTCCGCTGATCCTGATTGCCGGTGGCACGGGCTTCTCTTATGTCCGCTCTATTCTGCTGACCGCGCTGGCGCGCAACCCGAATCGCGATATCACCATCTACTGGGGCGGCCGTGAAGAGAAGCATCTTTACGATCTGTCTGAGCTGGAAGCGCTGAGCGTAAATCATCCAAACCTGCGCATCGAGCCGGTTGTCGAGCAGCCTGAAGAGGGCTGGCGCGGGCGCAGCGGTACGGTGCTGACTGCGGTATTGCAGGATCATGGGACGCTGGCCGGGCACGATATCTATATTGCCGGTCGCTTTGAAATGGCAAAAATTGCCCGCGACCTGTTCTGCAACGAGCGTGACGCGCGGGAAGATCGTCTGTTTGGCGATGCGTTTGCGTTTATCTGATTGAGAGACCCGCTTCGGCGGGTTTTTTACGCTCGGGCATTAGCCTGGTGAAAATTTAACCTTGAAATGGGCGGCGCATTGCCGTTATTCTTGTTCCCGTTAAATTTCGCCCTCAGGAGCGCCCCCCAAAAATGAACAAACACGACTGATGAATTTCGATCCTTGCTCAACGCACCGCGTCGGCAGGGGATGTTTTGACTTCATTCAGGAGTGCTTATGGCTCATTTTGCGCAGTCCCCCTCTTTTATTTTGCATCAGGTCACCTGTCAGTTTGCGACGGGCGATATCCTTTTTGGTCCGCTGAATCTTTCTCTGGATGCGTCAGTGTGCGCGCTGGTTGGCCGCAACGGCAGCGGTAAAACACGTCTTCTGCGGCTGCTGGCAGGGGTTGATGAACCCGCCAGCGGTCATATTGAGCGCTTTGGCACACACGTCTATGTGGCGCAGCAGCAGGATATTTCTGCGGATACGACTCTTGCCGGACTGCTTGGTTACGACGCGATCTTTGCGGCGCGCACGCGCATCGACAGCGGTCATTATGAACCCGACGATCTCGACACGCTCGATGGTTACTGGGATCTGGCTGAACGGCTGAGCCAGGCTTTTATCACTGCAAAACTTCCCCCTTTTGACCCGAATAAACGCGCGGCAGAGCTGAGCGGCGGCGAGCGCATTCGTGCCTTGCTGTGCGGCGCATTCGCCGCAGATGCTGATTACCTGCTGCTGGACGAACCGACCAACCACCTCGACAGGCAAGGCCGCGTGTGGTTCTACGAGCAGCTTTCCCGGTATCAGGGCGGGGTGCTGGTGGCCTCCCACGACCGTGAGTTGCTGGCCCAGGTATCGCGTATCCTTGAACTGAGCGCATTGGGCTTGCGCAGCTACGGTGGGAATTATGCTGGCTATCGAACCCAGCGTGATGCTGAGCAGCTGGCTGCCCGCGCCGCGCTGGAACATGCTGCCACCGAACGCAAGCGTACCCGCGCCCGTATGCATAAAGAGCATGACGACAGCCTGCGGCGTTCAGCCAAAACGCTTCGCACGGTCGACAGCCTTAACATCGCCTCGTTTGAACGGGTCAAATACAAAGGGACGGCGAAAGAGCGTATTGGTTCCTGGAAAAAACAGCATAGCGATCAAAATCATGCTCTGAACGCTGCGGTCAACCAGGCACGCGAGCGGGTTGAAGAGGAGAACGCGGTGATGTTTACCCTGCCGGGCAGTGAAATCCCGGAAGGAAAACAGGTGCTGGTGCTGGAAGAACTGGTGCTTCCGCACGTGCCTGTCTCCCCGATAAACTGGCGAATGGATGGCCCGATGCGCGTGGCGCTACGCGGGCCGAACGGCTGTGGAAAATCCACGCTGTTGAAAGTGATGTTGGGCGAAACCGCCCCTGTCACGGGAACCTGTAAGGTCTCCGTCAGGTGTGCTTATCTCGATCAGCATCTTTCCCGGCTGGATCTGTCGCAGTCGGTGATGACTCACCTTAGCCTCGGCAATACGCCGCTCGAAGAAGGGGCGCTGCGTACCCGTTTAGCGCAGCTTCAGCTGGGCGCAGAGAAAGTGGCACTACCACTGGCCGAACTAAGTGGCGGCGAGCGCCTGAAGGCCGCGCTGGCCTGCGTATTGTGGCGTGAAGCGGCAACGCAGCTGCTGCTTCTGGATGAGCCGACCAACCATCTTGATCTGGCCTCTGTTCAGGCTATAGAAGCGGCCTTAGCCGATTACCCCGGCGCGCTGCTGGTGGTGTCGCATGATGAAGCCTTTCTGGCAGGGCTGAAGTTGACGCATGAACTGGTGTGGGAAGAGACGGGATGGCGATGTGAAAGCCTGTAAACACAAGCCCCCGCAAGGGCGGGGGCAAACAAACTTTATCAGGCTAACTGCTTGCGAAGGTCAGGGTTTGCCTGGATCAGGCGCATCAGCTTTAGCTCGGCTGGGGTAGGTTTTTCACGTTTTGACTCCCACTCCAGCACCATCGCTACGCTGACACCCATCGCTCTTGCGAATTCATCTGTTTTCAGGCCCGATCCTTTGCGTAAACGCTCAAATTCACTAAAAGGATTGGACTTTTGATTCAGGGTAACCGTCGGCGGTACATCTTTAAAAATAATCTGTTCCAGGCTGCTCAGCAGCTCAAACTCAGGATCTTTTAATTCCATTGAGAACTCCTCATAAATCACACATCGGGATCATGAACATCAGAGAGCCTGTTAAGAATAGTCCCTAAACCAGACACAGGATCGTCACGGCTGTGATTAATTGTGCGATAACGATCGCTTTACGCGTTTCAGCTATATGGATAGTTATGCTAATTACCTGATTAGTCATATGTAGGGATGCACAGGTATTTTTTTGTAAATAGTCAGTACAAAAACGGGAATACCCGTTTTGCATGAAAACTCTATCTTGCAAGGCTGACCTGGACTATCCTTGTCAGCGTTGGGCACGCGTGTGCCGGTGTGCGCTTTTTGGGTGAAAGGAGTAATAAAATGGCGACAGGAAAGTCCTGCTCTCGCTGGTTTGCGCCTATTGCGGCGTTGTTGATGGTTGTTAGCCTGAGTGGGTGTTTCGATAAAGAAGGCGATCAGCGCAAAGCGTTTATCGATTTTCTACAGAATACAGTGATGCGTAGCGGCGAGCGTTTACCAACGCTGACTGCGGATCAGAAAAAACAGTTTGGTCCATTCGTGTCGGATTACGCCATTCTGTATGGCTATTCACAGCAGGTAAGCCAGGCGATGGATTCCGGTATTCGCCCGGTAGTGGATAGCGTGAATGCCATCCGCGTTCCACAGGATTATATGACCCAGCGCGAACCGCTGCGCCAGTCAAATGGCGCGCTTGGGGTACTGAGCCAGCAGCTGCAAAATGCCAAAATGCAGGCTGATGCGTCGCGTTCCGCGTTGAAGCAGGGCGAGGATCTCAAACCGGTCTATGACCAGGTGTATGAGAAAGTCGTGACCAAGCCGTCAAACGCCTTGCAACCGCTGATCCCGGCGGCGCAGGTCTTTACTCAGCAGCTGGTTCAGGTGGGTGACTTTATTAGTGAACAAGGTACGCAGGTGAGCTTCGTCTCTAACGGTATCCAGTTCCCGACCTCCCAGCAGGCGAGCCAGTACAACGCGCTGATCGGGCCGCTCGCGTCCCAGCATCAGGCCTTTAGCCAGGCCTGGAGCGCAGCGGTCGCTGCTACGGAATAAGAAAAACCCCCGCTTCGGCGGGGTTTTTTTTATGCTTGATGAAAATAACGCTTGTCATTCATCTACCACATCGGTATAACTATGTTCGTCGGTTTGTTACACAGACCTAAAGCAGTTTAGTAAAGCAGTCCAGATTGTTATCCATAGATACCCTTCGTAGTGACCCTTCCTTCATCGCTTAAAAATCTGTAACGCAATCCATCAAGCCGGAAGGCACAATATATTTGTTAATAAGGTAATTTCTATGTCTGCTAAAATGACTGGTCTGGTAAAATGGTTCAACGCTGATAAAGGTTTCGGCTTCATCACTCCTGACGATGGCTCTAAAGACGTGTTCGTACACTTCTCTGCTATCCAGAACGATGGCTACAAATCTCTGGATGAAGGTCAGAAAGTTTCCTTCACCATCGAAAGCGGCGCTAAAGGCCCAGCAGCTGGTAACGTTGTAAGCCTGTAAGCTTCCAACCCAGTAGCACAAAATTCAAAAACCCGCCTTCTGGCGGGTTTTTTCGTATCTACTGTTGTATCTGTGGGTTAACGCAGTTCTTATCCACTTTACCGCCGAGCGCGGCAATCAGATTATCCACGGCGGTCGCCGCCATATTGTAGCGTGTTTCATGAGTGGCAGAGCCGATGTGGGGCAGGGCGACGACGTTCGGCATGGTCAGTAGCGGAGAATCCACCGGCAGCGGCTCCTGTTCAAACACGTCCAGACCAGCAGCGTGGATCTCACCGTTTTGCAGAGCCTCAATCAGCGCCTTCTCATCGACCACCGGACCACGACCCGCGTTGATGAAAATGGCCGATTTCTTCATCTTTTCAAACGCCGCTTTGCCGATGAGATGACGCGTTTCATCCGTCAGCGGCAGGATCAGGCAGACAAAGTCGGCTTCCCGCAACAGCGTATCAAGCTCGCAGTAGCGGGCATTGAAACGTTCTTCAGCTTCAGTGTGGTGACGGCGTGCGTTATACAGAATGGGCATGCTGAAGCCGAAATGCGCGCGCTGTGCCAGTGCCAGACCGATGCGGCCCATCCCAACAATCCCCAGCGTTTTGTCATGAACGTCCACGCCGAACCAGTCCGGGCCAATGCTTTTCGTCCATTCGCCCGCTTTCACGCGCTCGGCCACTTCCACCACGCGACGGGCGGTGCTGAGCACCAGCGCCATCAGCGTGTCGGCGACGGTCTCCGTCAGGGCATGCGGCGTGTGCATCAGCAGGATGTTGCGCGCGTTTAGCGCATCCACGTCGAAATTGTCGTATCCCACCGAAACGGTTGAGGTAGCACGAAGCTTCGGCATTTTCTCCAGCAGCGCTGCATCCACCTTTTCGCTCGAACCCAGCAGGCCCTCGGCGCTGGCAAACGCGTCGGCGTGCTGTGCCACGGTTTCCGGGCTGAGGTTCTTGACCCGGGTAACGGTAAAGTGTTCTTCCAGGCGTTTTTGCAGGTCTTCAGGCAGTGCTTTGTACAAAATGACGGACGGCTTCATGCTAATCTCCGTTGATTTTAAAAGGATTCAGGCGTGGCGTGCGCCGACGGGTAGCTGTTGATTATTAGCAGGCTTAACAATCAGAGTAAGCCATACCGAGGCAAAAAGCGCCACCCCCATAAAGATGTAAGAGGCCGATGGGCTGCCGGTGGCGCCGTTCAGATAGCCCACAAACCACGAGCCAAAGAACGAACCCAGCGCGCCCATACTGTTGATCAACGCCATCGCGCCCCCTGCGACGTTACGCGGCAGCATTTCCGGGATGATGGCAAAGAACGGACCATACGGGGCATACATGGCCGCACCCGCAATCACCAGCAGCGTATACGAAGCCCAGAAGTGGTTTGCGCCCACGGCCCAGGAGCCAATGAAGGCAAAAGCAGCGATCAGCAGCAGTGGCCAGACGAACAGCTTACGGTTTTGCAGCTTGTCCGATGCCCAGGAGACGATAATCATCGCGATGGTCGCAGCCAGGTAAGGCACCGATGACAGCCAACCCACTTCCACCATGCCAAGGTTTTCACCGCCGCTGCGGATAATCGACGGCAGCCACAGCACAAAGCCGTACACGCCAATACTCCAGGTAAAATACTGTGCGCACAGCAGAATAACGTTCCGGGAGCGGAAGGCTTCGCCATAGTTACGCACCGCTTTCAGCCCCTGCTGCTCTTTATCCAGCTGCGCCTGGAGTGCGGCTTTTTCGTCCTCTGAAAGCCATTTTGCCTGGGCTGGCTTATCTTTCACCAGCACCCACCAGCAGAAGGCCCAGATAATCGCGGGAACCCCTTCGATGATGAACATCTCGCGCCAGCCGAAGGACTGGATCAGGTAGCCGGAAACCACCGACATCCACAACACGGTGACCGGGTTACCAAGTATCAGGAACGTATTAGCACGTGAACGCTCAGATTTTGTGAACCAGTTGCTGATGTAAATCAGCATTGCTGGCATGACGGCCGCCTCAACCACGCCGAGAATAAAGCGAATAGCCGCCAGAGCAGGAATGTTATTCACCACGCCGGTAAGCGACGCACAGGCACCCCATAAGATCAGGCAGATGAAAATGAGCTTTCGCACGCTGCGGCGTTCAGCGTAAATCGCGCCGGGGATCTGGAAGAAGAAATAACCCAGGAAGAAGAGGGCACCCAGCAGGGAGGAGACCCCTTTGGTGATCCCGAGGTCTTCGTTGATCCCGGCGGCGGATGCGAAACTGAAGTTGGCACGATCCAGGTACGCCAGGCTGTACGTGATAAACACGATTGGCATGATGTACCACCAGCGTTTTACTGCATTGGTCGAACTGTTCATAGGCTTGCCTCTGTTGTTGAGGTTGTTGCCGCCGTTGTCTGTAGGGTACACGGTGGCTTAATTATCTGGTGCGGATTGCTGCCCTCACCCAGGCCCTCTCCCACAGGGAGAGGGAATTTAGACGCCGAGCTCTGCTCGTGTTGGTAATCCTTCGCTGTCGCCCTGCACCTGAATCGCCAGCGAACCAATTTTGTTGCCTCGCGCCACGGCCTGCGACAGCGGTTTGCCCTCCAGCAGAGCGCTGATGACCCCGACGGCAAACCCATCGCCCGCGCCCACGGTATCGACCACGTTGTCGACTTTTACCGCAGCGACAGCGCCTTGCTCACCGTCGGCAGTTTTGAACCATGCGCCGTCGGCACCGGTTTTCAGCACCACGGCTTTTACCCCTCTGTTGAGGTAAAAATCAGCAATGCCTTCGGGCGTGCTTTCGCCAGTAAGGATCATTCCCTCTTTTATGCCAGGCAGAACCCAGTCCGCCTTAAATGCCAGTCGGTTGAGTTTCTCAGCCATCTCCGCTTCGCTTTTCCACAGCACCGGGCGCAGGTTCGGATCAAAGGAGATGGTTTTGCCCTGCGCTTTCATTGCCGAAGCCGCGTGATCCAGTAAATCGTACGAGCTGGCCGAGAGCGCCGCCGCCACGCCGCTCAGGTGCAGGTGGCGCGCGGAGGAGAAATACGCGGCGTGATAATCATCCACGGAGAGATGGCTTGCCGCTGAGCCTTTGCGGAAATACTCCACGATGGGATCGGTTCCATTTTCAACTTTAGATTTCAGCTGAAAGCCCGTCGCAAAGCGTCCGTCGAGGGTCACGCCTGCGGCATCAATGCCCTCTTTTTTCAGCGAGTCGAGAACAAAATGGCCAAAGCTGTCATTTCCCACGCGGCTTACCCAGCCGACATTCAGCCCCAGCCGCGCAAGGCCGGTAGCAACATTCAGCTCGGCACCTGCCACGCGTTTAATGAAGTACTCCACTGCGCTCAGCTCGCCCGTTTCGGTGGCGACAAACATCGCCATGGCCTCGCCAATGGTGATGACATCCAGCGTCTTGTGCATGGTTTACTCCTCGCGCAGCAGGTTGACGTAATGGCGGGTGACGGCGGTGAGATCCGTCCCTTCCAGCGGAAATTCGATACCGCGTGGCGCATCGGCAGGGAGTTGATTAAGCAGATCCCGCCAGCGAGAATCGGTCTGATCCGGCGCAACGGCGCGGAACTGCGCCTTATGCGGGACTGCGGACTTCACATGAATATAGCTCACGGCGGGAGCCAGCTGACGTGCAGCCTCTTCCGGAGAGTCGCCAACCCACAGCCAGTTGCCCATATCGAACGTCAGCGTGACCGGCAGCGCCATTACCCGGCAGGCGGCTTTGAAGCGCTGCATCGGCGCGAGCTGCCCGCAGTCGGTCTGGTCGTTTTCCACCACCAGCGTCATGCCGCTTTCATCCAGCAGTGCGCGCAGGGCTTCAAGCGGCTGTTTGTCGCTGAAATGACCCAGCGAGACTTTAAGCCACAGCGCGTTCAGGGCGCTGGCTTCGCTAAGGTAGCGCGGGAGATCCGTGTTGAGGGTGCCATCGGGCATAAACAGGGGGGCCGGGGCGGAGTAGCACGCCAGTAAACCCAGCAGTTCAATGGACTCGCCGAGCGCAGGCAGGGCCATTAACTCGTCGTTGCTGAAGAGCTCGCGGCGGATTTCAACGCCATCAGCTCCCGCGCCGGCAATAACGGGAAGCATTGCCCGTTGACCGCCTGCCTGTCGCACCTGATCCGCACCATACGCGGCGGTGACCACCATAATTTTCCTGCTCATTTCCTGACTCCAGAGCGTAATCGATAGTATTACGCTAGATGGAACCGGTTCCAAAGAAAAGATCGGGATGCTGAATTTATGATCGCTGTCACGAAGGGGAAATTAACGGGCAGTAGAGCCGCGAACGATCAGTTCGCCGGAAAAAACCTGCTCGCGTACGGCGTCGCGGGTGCCTTCAATGCGGCGGACCACTTGTTCAACCGCGGCATAGCCGATCTGCCAGGTGGGTTGTTTGAGGGTGGTGATGCCTACGCCAGCAAGTTCTGCCCACTCCAGTTCATCAAAGCCGAGTAAGCCGATGTCGCTGCCCCAGTGCAGGCCAATGCGTTTAAGCGAGCGGGCAACCTGAAGCGTCAGCGCCCCGTTCGCGGAGATCACCGCCTTGCGCATACCCCGATGGCGGGTATGGAACTGGCGCAGAGTATTATCCAGCTGCCCGGCTTCATGCAGGGGGATTTCGGCATTCTCGGCGATCACGCCGGGATATCGCGCCAGCGTGGCACGAAATGCAGCCAGGCGGTCGCGGCGGGTGTTAACCATGCCCAGCGGTTCGCTCAGGAATAAAATGGCTTCGAAGCCCTGTTCAATCAGGTGCTCGGTGGCGGTGGTAGCCGCCTGGGTGTTATCCAGCCCGACCACATCGCAGGCAAATTCCGGGATTTTTCGGTCAATAAGCACCATTGGCAGAGACGATTGTTGCAGACGATTTAGCCCCTCTTCTCGCATCCCGACGGCATTCACCACAATCCCTTCCACCTGATAGCTGCGCAGCAGATCGAGGTAATGCAGCTCCTGATCAACCTCGTTATTGGTGTTACAGACCAGCGGGGTAAAGCCTTTCTCACGGCATGCCGCTTCGATGCCGCTGAGGACGTTTACGGAGTAGGGGTTGGTGATATCGGCGATGATGAGGCCAATCAGACGGGTGCGGCCCCGCTTGAGGCCGCGCGCCATCAGGCTGGGACGGTAGTCGAGATCGGCAATGGCCTGTTCGATTCGCGCCAGCAGCGCATCGGAAAGCAGGTGTTTCTCGCCGTTGAGGTAGCGTGAAATGCTGGTTTTACCGGTTTTGGCGGCTTTCGCCACGTCGCTGATGGTGGCCCGGGTTGGTTTGATCATCGCTGATTTCCCTGAATTTAGTGAGAATACCTTAGCGGGAAAATCTGGCGAATCAAGCAATTTGCCGGGTGGCGCTGCGCTTACCGGAGGTTGCGGTCTGATGCCCTCACCCCAACCCTCTCCCACGGGAGAGGGCGCAAACACTAAAAACGGCAACGGGGTTGCCGTTTTGCTTTTACCTACTGCACCGGGCTTAACGTAATCTCAACGCGGCGGTTCTGCGCTTTGCCTTCCGCCGTGCTGTTGCTGGCGATCGGGTTAGCCGGACCCATGCCGCTGGTGCGGATGCGGTTCGCTTCTACGCCCTGGGCGATCAGCGAGCTGGCCACGGAATCGGCGCGCTGCTGGGACAGACGCATGTTCAGATCCTGGCTGCCGGTGCTGTCGGTGTAGCCAATCACGTTCACGGCAGTTTTATTGTACTCTTTCAGCACCGCGGCCACGCCGGTCAGGGTGTTTGCGCCGGCGGGTTTCAGCGTCGCGCTGCTGCTGTCAAAGGTCACGTTGTTTGGCATGTTCAGGATGATGTTGTCACCGCTGCGCGTCACGCTCACGCCCGTACCTTTCATTTTGTCACGCAGTTTTGCTTCCTGCACGTCCATGTAATAACCCACGCCGCCGCCCAGGGCTGCGCCTGCCGCTGCGCCAATCAGCGCACCTTTGCCGCGATCTTTCTTGGAGGAGGAGAGTGCGCCAACGCCAGCTCCCACCAGGGAACCAATACCCGCGCCAATGCCGGATTTGCCCGCTTCGCGTTCACCGGTGTAAGGGTTGGTTGTGCAGCCAGAAACAGCCAGTGCGCCGCTCACCAGAGCGGCAATAACGAGTACGCGTTTTTTCATCTTATTTCCTTAATCCTTTTTATTCTTTGCCACGATGGACGTGGCAGTGGATTATGACGTCCGGATACGGAGAAAATTCAGTGTATAACTCTGAAATTTGTCACAAACGATAAACTGCCTCAATGAAAGGCCGAAACACCTGCACGCAACCAGGAGCGCACGCTTTGAGCACCTCAACAAAAACCATTCTGACCGCCGCCCACTGGGGGCCGATGCTGGTCGAAACCGATGGCGACACTGTGCTGTCGTCTCGCGGGGCTTTGCCTTCGCGCCATCTCAACTCTTTACAGACCGTCGTTCGCGATCAGGTACACAGTAAAACCCGCGTCCGCTGGCCGATGGTGCGTAAAGGCTTTCTGTCGTCACCGGATAAGCCGCAGGGTATTCGTGGGCAGGATGAGTTCGTACGCGTGAGCTGGGACGACGCGCTGGCGCTGATCCATACCCAGCATAAACGCATTCGCGACAGCTATGGCCCGTCGTCCATTTTTGCTGGCTCCTATGGCTGGCGCTCGAACGGCGTGCTGCATAAGGCCGCAACCCTGCTGCAACGCTATATGAGCCTGGCCGGAGGATACACCGGCCATCTGGGCGATTACTCGACCGGCGCGGCGCAGGCGATCATGCCGTATGTCGTGGGCGGGAATGAGGTTTATCAGCAGCAGACCAGCTGGCCGCTGGTGCTGGAGCATGCGGAGGTAGTGGTGCTCTGGAGCGCCAACCCGCTCAATACCCTGAAAATTGCCTGGAATGCGTCCGACGAGCAGGGCGTTTCCTACTTTGATGCGCTGCGCAAAAGCGGCAAGCGCATCATCTGTATCGATCCGATGCGTTCTGAAACGCTGGATTTCTTCGGCGACAGCGCCGAGTGGATCGCGCCGCATATGGGCACCGACGTGGCGATGATGCTGGGCATCGCCCACACCCTGGTGGAGAACGGCTGGCACGATACGGAATTTCTGGCGCGCTGCACCACGGGTTTCGATAAATTTGCCGACTACCTGACGGGACAAACCGACGGTATCGCCAAAACCGCAGAGTGGGCTGCGGCGATTTGCGGCGTTGATGCCGTTAAAATCCGCGAACTGGCGACGTTATTCCATAGCTGTGTCACGATGCTCATGTCCGGCTGGGGGATGCAGCGCCAGCAGTTTGGCGAGCAGAAGCACTGGATGCTGGTGACGCTCGCCGCGATGCTCGGGCAGATTGGCACACCCGGCGGCGGTTTTGGGCTTTCCTATCACTTTGCTAACGGCGGCAACCCGACGCGAAAAGCCGCGGTGCTGGCCTCCATGCAGGGCTCGGTGCAGGGTGGCGTGGACGCGGTAGATAAAATTCCGGTGGCACGCATTGTTGAAGCCCTGGAGAACCCAGGCGGGTTTTATCAGCACAACGGCCAGGATCGGCATTTCCCGGATATTAAGTTTGTCTGGTGGGCGGGTGGGGCCAACTTCACCCATCACCAGGATACTAACCGCCTGATCCGCGCCTGGCAGAAACCGGAGCTGGTGGTGATCTCGGAGTGCTTCTGGACCGCGTCAGCGAAACATGCTGATATCGTTTTGCCCGCCACGACCTCGTTCGAGCGTAACGATCTCACCATGACGGGGGATTACAGTAATCAGCATATGGTGCCGATGAAGCGCGTCGTGGCTCCCCGGGATGAAGCGCGGGATGATTTTGATGTCTTTGCCGACCTGAGTGAAATGTGGGAAGCGGGCGGTCGGGAGCGTTTCACCGAGGGCAAAACCGATCTGCAATGGCTGGAAACGTTTTACCAGATTGCCAGCCAGCGCGGGGCTGCGCAGGGCGTGACGCTGCCGCCATTCGCTGAGTTCTGGGAGGCGAATCAACTCTTCGAAATGCCGGAAAGCGAGCAGAATGCGCGGTTTGTGCGCTTTGCTGACTTCCGTCGCGATCCGGAGAATCATCCGTTAAAAACCGAAAGCGGGAAGATTGTGATCTACAGCGAACGCATCGCCAGCTTTGGCTACGCGGACTGTCCGCCACATCCGGCGTGGCTGGAGCCGGACGAATGGCATGGCAATGCGCAGCCGGGGCAGCTTCAGCTGCTGTCTGCCCATCCCGCCCATCGTCTGCACAGCCAGCTCAACTATTCGGCTTTGCGCGAGCAGTATGCGGTGGCGGGTCGTGAGCCGATTGCGCTGAACAGCGATGACGCAAAGGCGCGGGGGATTAACCACGGCGACCTCGTTCGGGTCTGGAACGCGCGCGGGCAGGTGCTGGCAGGCGCCGTGGTGAGTGACGGGATCCGCCCTGGCGTTTTCTGCATTCATCAGGGCGCATGGCCGGATCTGGCGCTGGACGAGGGCGGTATTTGTAAGAACGGCGCCGTAAACGTGCTGACCAAAGATCTCCCCAGCTCGAAGCTGGGGAATGGCTGCGCGGGGAATACGGCGCTGGCATGGGTGGAGAAATATGAGGGGCCGGCGCTTACCCTTACGGCGTTTGATCCGCCTGCCAGCTCATGATCCACGTCGGGTGTTGGGTATCATCCTGCCAGGCGCTGTCTTCGATGCGAAAACCCTGAGCATGATAGAAATTCACCGCCCGCACGTTTTTCTGATACACCTCCAGAGTTAAATACGGATAGTGCTGCTGAACGTGGTTCAGCAGCGCACGCCCGATCCCCTTTCCGATGAACGCCGGGGCGATAAACAACGCCCCCACGAACTGGAACTGCATGACGCTGATAAAACCGCACAGGGTACCGTTTTCTTCCCAGACCCAGGTCTCGGCGGCGGGAAGGTATTCATCCCGCACTACCGCTTCATTCGCTTGCCAGTAACTTGCGTCGATAAACGGATGCGCCTCGGTGGTGCTCTCCAGCCACAGACTCAAAAGCGGAGCGGTGTCCTCACTTTGCCATTTGCGGATCATGGTGGCCCTCCGGATGGCAGAAGCAGCCCGTAATGTGGTCATTGACCAGCCCGCAGGCCTGCATAAAGGAGTAACAGATGGTGGTGCCCACAAACTTAAAGCCGCGTTTTTTCAGCGCTTTCGACAGGGCATCTGAGGCGGGGGTCGACGTTGGGATCTCTGCAAGCGTGGCGGCCTGCGTCACCTTCGGCTCGTTATCCACAAACGACCAGACGAATGCTGAGAAGGGTTCGCCGTTTTGCTCCATCGCCAGATAAGCACGCGCGTTACCAATAATGGCCTGAATTTTACCGCGATGGCGGATGATACCGATATCCAGAACCAGCCTTTCCACGTCGTCGTCGGTCATGGCGGCAACCGCAGCCGGATCGAACTGGTGGAAGGCTTTGCGATAGTTCTCACGCTTTTTCAGAACGGTGATCCACGACAGTCCGGCCTGCTGGCCTTCAAGGCAAATCATTTCAAACAGTTTTTTACCGTCGGTTTCCGGTACGCCCCATTCCTTGTCGTGATAATCGATATAAAGCTGATCCTGGCTTACCCAGCCGCAACGTTGCATAGGTCATCTCCCTTCCTGATACGGTAAACGCAAAAATTTCAATCTGCCCGGCTTGACGTGTCTGCTAAAGAGACAATAGTTAATACAGGGCTATACGCCCTAATACCTCTTCGAACAATGACATATATCGCCGAACTCGGCTCTTTCTGGAGTCGCTTTGATGATGATAAAAAAATCAGTGGTCGCCATGCTGCTTCTGGCCTGGTGGGTGTTTCAGTCTGCCTGCTTTTTTGTAACACCGCTTTTGCGTGGCAACAGGAATATATCGTTTCAGATGCTCAAAGTAATACGATGGAACGCTATACATGGGACGCCGATCACCAACCTCGTTATGAAGATATTCTCGCGGAGCGTATTAACCGCACGCAGAATGCTGCGGGGTTTACCCTGAACGATCCCTCCGGTTCGGATGCGGAAACCGTTCTGAGCGTTGGCTGGAATTTTCCCGTGGCGGGACATTTCACCACCGGGCCCGTAATGGCGTGGCGCACTGATGACGCTCCCTCCGCACCAGTGAATGCGTTTGAGGATACAACCACCACGCAGTCGCTTACCGATCCACTCTGGCATGCCAGCGTGAACTCATTGGGGTGGCGTGTCGATACGCAGTATGGTGATTTACACCCCTGGGCGAAGATCAGCTATAACCAGCAAACTGAAGAAGAATATTTATATACGCTGGGATTGAGCGCCAAATTTTAAAGGGTTGTCACTTTTTTAAACGCTGCGGTAACATATTTAATACAATAACGGCAGGGACTGTAGCGATAGTGATCGCTCACCTTTGAGCTTTTTCTTCTCCGGCAAGGTCATTCATTCCCGCTTCCAGGCATTTCATTCCGTTTCTCCTGCATTTCATGCCGTTTTACCCCTGGCGTTATGGGGTTTTGTTTATCGTGTCCTCAGCGAATTTCCTTAACTTATCTTGCAGGACACTGCCATGAACACATCAACTTATAACCGCACGCGTTGGCTGACGCTATTCGGCACCATCGTTACCCAGTTCGCACTGGGATCGGTCTATACCTGGAGCCTGTTTAACAGCGCCCTGTCTGATAAGATCGGCGCGCCGATAAGCCAGGTGGCGTTCTCCTTCGGCTTGCTGAGTCTTGGGTTAGCAATTTCCTCTTCCGTGGCGGGCAAACTTCAGGAGCGCTTCGGCGTGAAGCGTGTAACCATGGCCTCCGGGATCTTGCTGGGCGTGGGCTTCTTCCTGACGGCATATTCCGACAACCTGATGATGCTGTGGCTGAGCGCCGGGGTGCTGGTGGGGCTGGCGGACGGCGCAGGTTACCTGCTGACGCTGTCTAATTGCGTGAAGTGGTTCCCGGAGCGTAAAGGGCTTATCTCCGCGTTTGCCATCGGTTCATATGGCCTGGGCAGCCTCGGCTTCAAATTCATCGATGCGCATCTGCTGGCCTCGGTGGGGCTTGAGAAAACCTTTATGATCTGGGGCGTGATTGTGCTGGTGATGATCCTCTTCGGCGCAACGCTGATGAAAGACGCGCCGCAGCAGGAAGTGAAAACCGTTAACGGTGTGGTGGAGAATGATTTCACCCTTGCACAGTCCATGCGTAAACCGCAGTACTGGATGCTGGCGGTGATGTTCCTGACGGCCTGCATGAGCGGTCTGTATGTCATCGGCGTGGCGAAAGATATCGCGCAGGGAATGGTGAAACTGGACGCGGCGACGGCGGCGAACGCGGTAACGGTCATCTCCATCGCTAACCTCTCGGGTCGTCTGGTACTGGGTATCCTTTCTGACAAAATCGCCAGGATCCGTGTGATTACGCTGGGGCAGGTGATCTCCCTGGTGGGGATGGCAGCGCTGCTGTTCGCTCCGCTGAACGAAGCGACATTCTTTGCGGCGATAGCCTGCGTAGCCTTTAACTTTGGCGGCACCATTACCGTCTTCCCGTCGCTGGTGAGCGAGTTCTTCGGGCTGAACAATCTGGCGAAAAACTACGGTGTGATTTATCTCGGCTTCGGTATCGGCAGTATTTGCGGATCGCTGATTGCCTCGCTGTTTGGTGGCTTCTACGTGACATTCTGCGTGATATTTGCCTTGCTGATTATTTCACTGGCGCTGTCCACCACGATTCGTCAGCCGCAGCGCGAGGTATATAAAGAAGCGCATGCATGATTCGATAAAAAGGGGCCGCAGGGCCTCTTTTTTTATCGCCATATCACTTCCGGACTTGTTATTTTGTAAAAATTTTCATCGATTCACATTCTCTGCTGCCACTTTTCTTCCTCGCTGTGGTCTACTTATCGCGCTTGTAGACGTTTCTGATAACGGTTTATCTCGCACCTACTTACTCTGTCTGCTTTCTCAATGAGATTCGGCGGGTCTTTATACCCCTTCCCCCAGGGTTGTTTGCATGAAATATATCAGGTCTCTTACCCAGCAAAGATTGTGTCTGATGCTGGCTGTCTATATCGGTTTGTTTCTGAATGGCGCGGTGCTGTTCAGAAGAGTGGAAGGTTATTTTGAACACCTCACCGTAAGAAACGGGATTTTCGCCGCGATTGAAGTGTTTGGCTCAATTCTGGCAACCTTCTTCCTGCTACGTCTGCTCTCGCTTTTTGGCAGACGTACATGGCAGGTTCTGGCCTCGCTGGTGGTGATTATCTCTGCCGCCGCAAGCTATTACATGACATTCATGAATGTGGTCATTGGCTACGGTATTGTGGCCTCGGTGATGACCACGGACATCGACCTCTCGAAAGAGGTGGTGGGGCAAGGGTTCATCATGTGGACGATTTTGACCTGCCTGATCCCGCTCTTCTTTATCTGGAGTAATACCTGTCGCTATACCCTGTTACGCCAGCTGCGTACCCGTGGGCAACGCATCCGCAACGTCGCCGTCGTTCTTCTGGCGGGTCTGCTGGTATGGGCGCCTATTCGCCTGATGGAAAAACAGCAAAAGCGGATCGAAAAAGCGACAGGCGTAGATATGCCAAGCTACGGCGGCGTGGTGGCTAACTCGTATCTGCCGTCTAACTGGCTGTCGGCGTTAGGTCTTTATGCCTGGGCCCAGGCGGACGAATCCAGCGATGTGAAATCGCTGATTAACCCGACCAAAAAGTTCACCTACCAGGCTCCGGCTGACGGGCTGGATGATACTTACGTGGTCTTCGTTATCGGCGAAACGACGCGCTGGGATCATATGGGTATTCTCGGTTATGACCGCGATACCACCCCGAAACTGGCGCAGGAAAAGAACCTGGTGGCATACCGCGGCTACTCCTGCGATACCGCCACGAAGCTTTCGTTGCGCTGTATGTTTGTTCGTGAGGGCGGTGCGAGTGATAATCCTCAGCGCACTCTCAAAGAGCAAAACGTGTTTGCTGTTCTGAAGCAGCTTGGATTTAGCTCCGATCTGTTCGCCATGCAAAGTGAGATGTGGTTCTACACCAACACCATGGCGGATAACATCGCCTACCGCGAGCAGATTGGCGCCGAGCCGCGTAACCGCGGAAAGAACGTTGATGATATGCTGCTGCTCTCTGAGATGGAACAGTCGCTGAAAAACCATCCGCAGGGTAAGCACCTTATTGTTCTGCATACCAAAGGTTCACACTACAGCTACTATCAGCGTTACACGCGCGATTTCGCCAAATGGACGCCTGAGTGCGTCGGCATTAACAAGAACTGTAGCAAGCAGGAGCTGATCAATGCCTATGATAACTCGATTCTGTATGTGGATACCTTCCTCAGCCGGGTGATCGACCAGCTTCGCGATAAGAAAGCGATTGTGATTTACGCGGCCGACCACGGCGAGTCCATCAACGAGAAAGAGCATTTACACGGCACGCCGCGTAAGCTGGCCCCGCCTGAGCAGTTCCGCGTGCCGATGATCATGTGGATGTCGGATAAGTACCTGGAAAACCCGGACAAAGCCAAAATGTTTGCCCATCTGAAACAGCAGGCAGAGATCAAGGTACCGCGCCGTCACGTTGAGCTGTACGACACCATTATGGGTTGTCTCGGCTATACCTCACCGAACGGTGGGATTAACGAAAACAACAACTGGTGTAAACTCCCTGATAACACCACAAAAGCCGCGCAGTAGCTGGTCTGGCGAGAATATCGCCAGTTGAATGGCTTTTTGAAAATAAGGGATTGACGGGGGCGCACCTCAGCAGTAAGATGCGCTCCGCATTCGGCGAGTAGCGCAGCTTGGTAGCGCAACTGGTTTGGGACCAGTGGGTCGGAGGTTCGAATCCTCTCTCGCCGACCACATTCTAAAAAGGGCTAACCGCAAGGTTAGCCCTTTTTGCATTAACGCGTTACCCCGCACGAGTCCTCAAAATACCCCTTAGCCCTGCTTCCCCCTGCCTGCTTGCGGTTTTGTGACATAATCCATTGTATTTTTTTATATATAGTTTGATCTTTTTTCGCGTTGCTTATGGATAACCTCAGCATTTTTCGCTGTGCGTTTTAACGTTCGCGGTATTTAGTGCTCAGATAATCACCATTCTGTAAGAAAATTTACCCATTCTGAATAAAACTTAATCACTGAGTGTTGCGAAATATGAAGATAATTGTGCTGCATCATGGCGAGTAGCATAAATTTCTCTGCTGAAAACTCACGGTCAGGGTTTTTTTAATCTTTGTTTGCGGTTTCTCACACTCCACGTAAATCCCCGCCACCTGTATTGACGTTTTCACATTCTGTTGACAGATTGTAGGGCACGAGGGGCATTTCAGGGAGGATCTGCGCTGCAACTCAAACGCTCTTCTGAAAGGATTCTCTATCCCTTTTAACGCCTTCGGGCATCACCGACCGGACCGGGTAAAAAATAAATAAAGGTCAGGCGGCGTAACACAACAAAGCAAAACATCACATTGGAGCACAATAATGAGTATTTCCTTGAAGAAGTCAGGGATGCTGAAGCTTGGTCTGAGCCTGGTGGCCATGACCGTTGCAGCAAGCGTACAGGCAAAAACCCTGGTTTACTGTTCTGAAGGCTCTCCGGAAGGCTTTAACCCACAGCTCTTTACCTCTGGTACGACTTACGACGCAAGCTCTGTACCGATCTATAACCGTCTGGTTGAATTTAAAACCGGCACCACGGAAGTAATTCCTGGCCTGGCTGAAAAGTGGGATATCAGCGAAGACGGTAAAACCTATACCTTCCACCTGCGCCAGGGCGTGAAGTGGCAGGACAGCAAAGAATTTAAACCTACGCGCGACTTTAACGCCGACGACGTTGTGTTCTCCTTCGACCGTCAGAAAAATGCCCAGAATCCGTACCATAAAGTGTCTGGCGGCAGCTATGAATACTTCGAAGGGATGGGTCTGCCAGACCTGATCGCTGAAGTGAAAAAAGTGGACGATAAAACCGTTCAGTTTGTGCTGACGCGTCCGGAAGCGCCATTCCTGGCTGACCTGGCGATGGACTTCGCCTCGATTCTCTCTAAAGAGTACGCTGACAACATGCTGAAAGCCGGCACGCCGGAAAAAGTGGACCTGAACCCAATCGGTACCGGCCCGTTCCAGCTGCTTCAGTACCAGAAAGATTCCCGTATTCTGTATAAAGCCTTCCCGGGCTACTGGGGCACCAAGCCGCAGATCGACCGTCTGGTCTTCTCCATCACGCCTGACGCATCCGTGCGTTACGCAAAATTGCAGAAAAACGAATGTCAGGTGATGCCGTATCCAAACCCGGCTGACATCGCGCGCATGAAGCAGGACAAAAATATCAACCTGCTGGAGCAGGCGGGCCTGAACGTGGGTTATCTCTCCTTCAACACCGAGAAGAAACCGTTCGATGACGTGAAAGTGCGTCAGGCGCTGACTTACGCGGTGAACAAAGAAGCGATCATCAAAGCCGTTTACCAGGGCGCGGGCGTTGCGGCCAAGAACCTGATCCCACCAACCATGTGGGGTTATAACGACGACATTAAGGACTACACCTACGATCCTGAGAAAGCGAAAGCGCTGCTGAAAGAAGCGGGCCAGGACAAAGGCTTCACCGTCGAGCTGTGGGCGATGCCGGTACAGCGTCCTTACAACCCGAACGCACGTCGTATGGCGGAAATGGTTCAGGCTGACTGGGCGAAGATTGGCGTACAGGCCAAAATTGTGACCTACGAGTGGGGCGAGTACCTGAAGCGCGCTAAAGCGGGCGAACACCAGGCGGTCATGATGGGCTGGACCGGCGACAACGGGGATCCGGACAACTTCTTCGCGACCCTGTTCAGCTGTGCGGCAGCGAAAGACGGTTCAAACTATTCTCGCTGGTGCTACAAGCCGTTTGAAGATCTGATCCAGCCGGCGCGTGCGACCGACGATCACAACAAACGTATTGAACTGTACAAGCAAGCTCAGGTTGTCATGCACGATCAGGCTCCGGCGCTGATTGTTGCTCACTCCACCGTGTACGAGCCAGTGCGTAAAGAAGTGAAGGGCTACGTGGTCGATCCACTGGGCAAACACCACTTCGAAAACGTGTCTGTTGAATAATAAGTAGGGTGTTCTCCCTCTCCCTTTGGGAGAGGGCAGGGGTGAGGGTCGTGCATGCACCCCCTCACCCTAACCCTCTCCCACAGGGAGAGGGAATTTACATTTGTGAGCAATACAGACGTCACGCCACTGGGCGTGCGTCATCAGAGAGAATCCGGGTTATGTTGCAGTTCATCCTCCGACGTCTGGGACTGGTTATCCCGACGTTTATCGGTATCACCCTTCTCACTTTTGCCTTCGTCCATATGATCCCGGGTGACCCGGTAATGATTATGGCAGGCGAGCGTGGTATCTCCCCTGAACGTCATGCGCAACTGCTGGCTGAACTCGGCCTTGATAAGCCGATGTGGCAGCAGTATCTCCACTATATCTGGGGCGTGTTGCACGGCGATTTAGGGATTTCACTGAAAAGCCGTCTTCCGGTGTGGGACGAGTTCGTACCGCGCTTTAAAGCGACGCTGGAACTCGGTATCTGCGCCATGATCTTCGCGACCGCGGTAGGGATCCCCGTTGGCGTACTGGCTGCCGTTAAGCGTGGCTCTATTTTCGACCACACCGCTGTTGGCCTGGCACTGACCGGCTACTCTATGCCTATCTTCTGGTGGGGCATGATGCTGATCATGCTGGTCTCGGTGCAGTGGAACCTGACGCCGGTCTCCGGACGCGTCAGCGACATGGTTTTCCTTGACGACACCAACCCGTTAACCGGCTTTATGCTGATTGATACGGCGATCTGGGGCGAAGAGGGCAACTTCATTGATGCGGTTGCGCACATGATCCTGCCTGCAATGGTGTTGGGCACCATCCCTCTGGCGGTGATCGTGCGTATGACCCGTTCCTCCATGCTGGAAGTGCTGGGCGAGGATTATATTCGTACAGCCCGCGCTAAAGGCCTGACCCGTATGCGCGTCATCATCATTCATGCCCTGCGTAACGCTATGCTGCCGGTGGTGACCGTTATCGGTTTGCAGGTCGGTACGCTGCTGGCGGGGGCGATCCTGACCGAAACCATCTTCTCCTGGCCGGGTCTTGGACGCTGGCTGATTGATGCGCTGCAACGCCGTGACTATCCGGTTGTGCAGGGCGGTGTACTGCTGGTCGCGACGATGATTATCCTCGTCAACCTGCTGGTCGATTTGCTGTACGGCGTGGTGAACCCGCGTATTCGTCATAAGAAGTAAGGGGCCATCATGTCACAAGTTACTCAAAATAAAGTGGTCACCGCACCGGTGCCAATGACGCCGATGCAGGAGTTCTGGCACTACTTCAAGCGCAACAAAGGCGCGGTCGTCGGGCTGGTGTATGTTTCCATCATGATCCTGATTGCGGTGTTTGCGAACTTTCTTGCGCCGTATAACCCGGCTGATCAGTTCCGCGATGCGCTGCTGGCACCTCCTGCATGGCAGGACGGCGGAAGCCTGACGCACCTGCTGGGCACCGACGACGTGGGCCGCGATGTGCTGTCGCGCCTGATGTACGGCGCACGCCTGTCGCTGCTGGTTGGCTGCCTCGTTGTCGTACTGTCGCTGATCATGGGGATCGTACTCGGCCTGGTGGCAGGCTACTTCGGTGGCATTGTTGATAACATCATCATGCGCGTCGTCGACATTATGCTGGCATTGCCAAGCCTGCTGCTGGCGCTGGTGCTGGTGGCGATCTTTGGTCCGTCGATTGGTAACGCCGCGCTTGCGCTGACGTTTGTTGCGCTACCGCATTACGTGCGTCTGACCCGTGCGGCGGTGCTGGTGGAAGTGAACCGCGACTACGTTACCGCCTCTCGCGTGGCGGGTGCCGGTGCTATGCGTCAGATGTTTATCAATATCTTCCCAAACTGCCTTGCGCCGCTGATTGTTCAGGCGTCGCTCGGTTTCTCTAACGCCATTCTTGATATGGCCGCTCTTGGCTTCCTTGGCATGGGTGCGCAGCCGCCAACACCGGAGTGGGGCACCATGCTCTCCGACGTGTTGCAGTTCGCGCAAAGCGCCTGGTGGGTCGTCACCTTCCCGGGTCTGGCGATTCTGCTGACGGTGCTGGCATTTAACCTGATGGGTGACGGTCTGCGTGATGCACTTGATCCCAAACTGAAGCAGTAAGAGGCACGAGATGGCGTTATTAAATGTAGATAAATTATCCGTGCACTTTGGCGACGAAGGCACACCGTTTCGCGCCGTGGACTGCATCAGCTACAGCGTTAATCAGGGCGAAGTGGTCGGGATTGTAGGAGAGTCGGGCTCCGGTAAGTCAGTGAGTTCGCTGGCGATTATGGGGCTGATTGACTACCCCGGCCGCGTGATGGCGGAAAATCTGGAGTTCAACGGTCAGGATCTGAAACGCATTTCCGAAAAACAGCGCCGCCAGCTGGTGGGCGCGGAAGTGGCGATGATCTTCCAGGACCCCATGACCAGCCTGAACCCATGCTACACCGTCGGTTTCCAGATTATGGAAGCCATTAAGGTGCATCAGGGCGGCAACAAGAAAACCCGTCGTCAGCGTGCTATCGATCTGCTGAACCTGGTGGGGATACCTGACCCAGCATCGCGTCTGGACGTTTACCCGCATCAGCTTTCCGGCGGCATGAGCCAGCGCGTGATGATCGCCATGGCGATTGCCTGTCGACCAAAACTGCTGATTGCGGATGAACCAACTACCGCGCTGGACGTAACCATCCAGGCGCAAATCATCGAGCTGCTGCTGGAGTTGCAGCAAAAAGAGAATATGGCGCTGGTGCTGATTACGCACGACCTGGCGCTGGTGGCGGAAGCGGCACACAAAATCATCGTGATGTACGCGGGTCAGGTGGTGGAGACCGGAAGTTCGCATGATATCTTCCGCGCGCCGCGTCACCCGTATACGCAGGCGTTACTGCGCGCGCTGCCGGAGTTTGCCCAGGACAAAGCGCGTCTGGCGTCACTGCCGGGTGTGGTTCCGGGTAAATATGACCGTCCGCAGGGCTGCCTGCTGAATCCGCGCTGCCCGTATGCGACGGATAAATGCCGCGCCGAGGAGCCAGAGCTGAATCTGCTGGCCGATGGTCGGCAGTCAAAATGCCACTACCCACTCGATGATGCCGGGAGGCCAACACTATGAGTACGCACGAGGCCACCACGCAACAGCCGCTGTTGCAGGCTATCGACCTGAAAAAACATTACCCGGTGAAGAAGGGGATTTTTGCCCCCGAGCGCCTGGTAAAAGCGCTGGACGGCGTCTCCTTCAGCCTTGAACGCGGTAAAACGCTGGCGGTCGTAGGGGAGTCGGGCTGTGGGAAATCCACGCTGGGCCGTCTGCTGACGATGATCGAAACGCCAACCGGCGGCGAGCTTTACTATCAGGGCCAGGATCTGCTCAAGCACGATCCGCAGGCGCAGAAGCTGCGTCGTCAAAAAATCCAGATTGTGTTCCAGAACCCGTACGGTTCTTTAAACCCGCGTAAAAAAGTGGGGCAGATTCTGGAAGAGCCGCTGCTGATTAACAGCAATCTGAGCAAAGAGCAGCGTCGTGAAAAAGCGCTGGCGATGATGGCGAAGGTGGGGCTTAAAACCGAGCATTACGATCGTTACCCGCATATGTTCTCTGGCGGTCAGCGTCAGCGTATTGCCATCGCCCGTGGGCTGATGCTTGACCCGGACGTGGTGATTGCCGATGAGCCGGTCTCAGCGCTTGACGTGTCCGTTCGCGCGCAGGTGCTTAACCTGATGATGGATTTACAGCAGGATCTGGGACTGTCGTACGTCTTCATCTCCCATGACCTGTCCGTGGTTGAGCACATTGCCGATGAGGTGATGGTGATGTATCTGGGACGCTGCGTGGAGAAGGGGACGAAAGATCAGATCTTTACTAACCCGCGTCATCCGTATACGCAGGCGCTGCTGTCTGCAACGCCGAGACTGAACCCGGATGACCGCCGGGAGCGCATTAAGCTGACCGGCGAGTTGCCAAGCCCGCTTAACCCACCGCCGGGATGTGCGTTCAACGCCCGCTGCCGTCGCCGCTTCGGTCCGTGCACGCAGTTGCAGCCACAGCTGAAGGATTATGGCGGACAGCTGGTGGCCTGCTTCGCGGTCGATCAGGATGAAAACGGCGAAAAGCCGCAGGCATAAATAAAAAAACCGGCGCTAAGCCGGTTTTTTTACGTCTGAGATCTATTTCCGTAAACGAATCTGGTCGACGGCGTGTTTCTCACTCTTGGTGAGGATCAGGCTTGCGCGTTCGCGCGTCGGCAGGATGTTCTCTTTGAGGTTGACGTAGTTGATCTCATTCCACAGCCCGGTCGCCACGCTGATAGCCTCTTCTTCAGAGAGCTGGGCGTAGTTGTGGAAGTAGGAATCCGGGTCGGTGAACGCCCCTTCGCGGAACTTCAGGAAGCGGTTGATATACCAGCGTTGCAGCAAATCTTCCGGCGCATCGACATAAATTGAGAAATCGACAAAGTCAGAGACAAACACATGATGCGGATCGTGAGGATAATCCATCCCGCTTTGCAGGACGTTTAAGCCTTCCAGAATCAGGATGTCGGGCTGCACAACCGTTTTGTCGCCATCCGGGATGCGGTCGTAGATCAGATGCGAGTAAACCGGCGCGGTAACGTGAGGTACGCCCGATTTTAGATCTGAAACAAACTTTACCAGGCGGTGCATATCATAAGAGAGCGGGAAGCCCTTCTTTTTCATCAGGCCGCGTTCTTTCAACACCTCGTTGGGATGCAGGAAGCCGTCGGTGGTGATCAGCTCCACGCTGCGGTGTTCCGGCCAGCGGCTCAGCAGCGCCTGTAGCACGCGCGCGGTGGTACTTTTACCCACTGCCACGCTGCCCGCAATACTGATGATATAAGGAATACGTTGACCGTTCGTGCCGAGGAACTGTTCCAGTACGGCCTGACGACGCAAATTGGAGCTGATATAGAAGTTAAGCAAGCGAGAGAGGGGGAGATAGATTTCTGCCACCTCTTCCAGGGAGAGATCTTCGTTTATCCCTTTTAGCCGTGCGATTTCACCTTCCGTCAGTGTCATAGGGACGGAGTCACGCAGGGCTGCCCACTGGCTACGGTTAAACTGAAGATAGGGCGTCATTAACGTTTGCTCTTTTTTGCTCATAAGCATGCTTCTGTGAACCATCACGAAACGGCGGGTGCGGGCTCATCACATAGTTAATTTTGGACAATGGGCAGGAGGTTAACACCAGATGAGAGGAATAATAAGAAAAAATATGGGAAAGCGATGCTTAACCGGGCAGGCATCACCTGGGGCTATAGCGTGCCGAAATCAGGCGTTCATGTTGAATTTTTAACCGTGAGCGGATGAATTTACAGCGGTTAGCCCTGGTTTCGAATAAAATGTGAGCGAAAGAACGTTTTATGCAATTTTTTAGTTGCATGACTGCGCAGGTCTCCATAGAATGCGCGCTACTTGATGCCGACTTAGCTCAGTAGGTAGAGCAACTGACTTGTAATCAGTAGGTCACCAGTTCGATTCCGGTAGTCGGCACCATCAAGTCCGGTGGGGTTCCCGAGCGGCCAAAGGGAGCAGACTGTAAATCTGCCGTCACAGACTTCGAAGGTTCGAATCCTTCCCCCACCACCACTTTCTGGCAGCGACAACGCCGCCGGAGCTGGTTGGAAAAATTGACCAGCTCGAACAGAAAAGAGAGAAATCTCTTTTTTTGTTACAGAAAGAACTGGGTAGCCGAGTTTCAGGATGCGGGCATCGTATAATGGCTATTACCTCAGCCTTCCAAGCTGATGATGCGGGTTCGATTCCCGCTGCCCGCTCCAATACGTGCTGATATGGCTCAGTTGGTAGAGCGCACCCTTGGTAAGGGTGAGGTCCCCAGTTCGACTCTGGGTATCAGCACCACTTCACTTCTCCCTCCCTTTCTCTCTGTTTCAATGTAAATGTATTCAACAGTTCAGGCATTTTCGCCTGGTTGATGTGGTGATATCACCGATTTATCCGTGTCTTAGAGGGACAATCGATGTCTAAAGAAAAGTTTGAACGTACAAAACCGCACGTTAACGTCGGTACTATCGGCCACGTTGACCATGGTAAAACAACGCTGACCGCTGCAATCACTACCGTACTGGCTAAAACCTACGGCGGTGCTGCTCGTGCTTTCGACCAGATCGATAACGCACCAGAAGAAAAAGCTCGACCGTACTGGCTAAAACCTACGGCGGTGCTGCTCGTGCTTTCGACCAGATCGATAACGCACCAGAAGAAAAAGCTCGTGGTATCACCATCAACACCTCTCACGTTGAGTATGACACCCCGACTCGCCACTACGCACACGTAGACTGCCCAGGCCACGCCGACTATGTTAAAAACATGATCACCGGTGCTGCGCAGATGGACGGCGCGATCCTGGTTGTTGCTGCGACTGACGGCCCTATGCCTCAGACTCGTGAGCACATCCTGCTGGGTCGTCAGGTAGGCGTTCCTTACATCATCGTGTTCCTGAACAAATGCGACATGGTTGATGACGAAGAGCTGCTGGAACTGGTAGAGATGGAAGTTCGTGAACTGCTGTCTCAGTACGATTTCCCAGGCGACGACACTCCAATCGTTCGTGGTTCCGCGCTGAAAGCGCTGGAAGGCGACGCAGAGTGGGAAGCGAAAATCATCGAACTGGCTGGCTACCTGGATTCTTACATCCCAGAACCAGAGCGTGCGATTGACAAGCCATTCCTGCTGCCAATCGAAGACGTATTCTCCATCTCCGGTCGTGGTACCGTTGTTACCGGTCGTGTAGAGCGCGGTATCATCAAAGTGGGTGAAGAAGTTGAAATCGTTGGTATCAAAGAGACTGCGAAGTCTACCTGTACTGGCGTTGAAATGTTCCGCAAACTGCTGGACGAAGGCCGTGCTGGTGAGAACGTTGGTGTTCTGCTGCGTGGTATCAAACGTGAAGAAATCGAACGTGGTCAGGTTCTGGCGAAGCCAGGCTCAATCAAGCCACACACCAAGTTCGAATCTGAAGTGTACATTCTGTCCAAAGACGAAGGCGGCCGTCATACTCCGTTCTTCAAAGGCTACCGTCCACAGTTCTACTTCCGTACAACTGACGTGACCGGTACCATCGAACTGCCAGAAGGCGTAGAGATGGTAATGCCAGGCGACAACATCAAGATGGTTGTGACGCTGATCCACCCAATCGCGATGGACGACGGTCTGCGTTTCGCAATCCGTGAAGGCGGCCGTACCGTTGGCGCGGGCGTTGTTGCTAAAGTTCTGCGATGGACGACGGTCTGCGTTTCGCAATCCGTGAAGGCGGCCGTACCGTTGGCGCGGGCGTTGTTGCTAAAGTTCTCGGCTAATCGCTGATAACATTTGACGCAATGCGCAATAAAAGGGCATCATTTGATGCCCTTTTTGCACGCTTTCACATCAGAACCTGGCTCATCAGTGATTAATTTTGTCATAATCATTGCTGAGACAGGCTCTGCGGAGAGCGTATAATACGAAAAGCGAATAGCATTTCGATTGGTTTGCCTCGCACACGCGGGGTGAAAATGTTTGTAGAATACTTCTGACAGGTTGGTTTATGAGTGCGAATACCGAAGCTCAAGGGAGCGGGCGCGGCCTGGAAGCGATGAAATGGGTAGTTGTAGCCGTGCTGCTGATTGTGGCGATTGTCGGCAACTATCTTTATCGTGACATGATGCTGCCGCTACGCGCGCTTGCAGTGGTAATTCTGATTGCTGCGGCGGGTGGTGTCGCGCTGTTGACGACGAAAGGCAAAGCGACCGTTGCGTTTGCCCGCGAAGCGCGTACCGAAGTCCGCAAGGTCATTTGGCCGACTCGCCAGGAAACATTGCACACCACGCTGATTGTAGCGGCGGTAACCGCTGTAATGTCACTGATCCTGTGGGGACTGGATGGTATTCTGGTTCGCCTGGTATCCTTTATCACTGGCCTGAGGTTCTGAGATGTCTGAAGCCCCTAAAAAGCGCTGGTACGTCGTTCAGGCGTTTTCCGGTTTTGAAGGCCGCGTAGCTACGTCGCTGCGTGAGCATATCAAATTACACAATATGGAAGAGTTATTTGGCGAAGTTATGGTTCCGACCGAAGAAGTGGTTGAGATCCGTGGCGGCCAACGTCGCAAAAGCGAGCGTAAATTCTTCCCGGGTTACGTGCTGGTTCAGATGGTGATGAACGACGCGAGCTGGCACCTGGTGCGCAGCGTACCACGCGTGATGGGCTTTATCGGCGGCACATCTGACCGTCCGGCGCCAATCAGCGACAAAGAAGTTGATGCGATTATGAACCGCCTCCAGCAGGTTGGTGATAAACCGCGTCCGAAAACGCTGTTTGAACCGGGTGAGATGGTTCGTGTTAACGACGGTCCGTTTGCTGACTTCAATGGCGTCGTCGAAGAAGTGGACTACGAGAAGTCCCGCCTGAAAGTTTCCGTTTCTATCTTTGGTCGTGCGACCCCGGTAGAGCTGGACTTTGCTCAGGTAGAAAAAGCCTAAGCAGCGATCAAAAAAGCGACGATTTAATCGTTGCACAGGGCGCGAGATTGGAATACAATTTCGCGCCTTTTGTTTTTATGGGCCCCGGCCCGTAAAACGAATTTTATTCACGGGGAGCCTCTCCGAGGCGTTATTACCCAATCAGAGGATTTTAGAATGGCTAAGAAAGTACAAGCCTACGTCAAGCTGCAGGTTGCAGCAGGTATGGCGAACCCAAGTCCACCAGTTGGTCCAGCTCTGGGTCAGCAGGGTGTGAACATCATGGAATTCTGTAAAGCGTTCAACGCCAAAACTGAATCCATGGAAAAAGGTCTGCCAATCCCAGTTGTAATCACTGTTTACGCTGACCGTTCTTTCACTTTCGTTACCAAAACCCCTCCAGCAGCAGTTCTGCTGAAGAAAGCAGCGGGCATCAAGTCTGGTTCCGGTAAGCCGAACAAAGACAAAGTGGGTAAAATTTCCCGCGCTCAGTTGCAGGAAATCGCGCAGACCAAAGCTGCCGACATGACTGGTTCCGACATTGAAGCGATGACTCGCTCCATCGAAGGTACTGCACGTTCCATGGGCCTGGTAGTGGAGGACTAAGAAATGGCTAAACTGACCAAGCGCATGTCCGTGATCCGTGACAAAGTTGATGCGACCAAACAGTACGACATCAACGAAGCTATCGCTCTGCTGAAAGAACTGGCAACTGCTAAGTTCGTTGAAAGCGTTGACGTTGCCGTTAACCTGGGCATCGACGCTCGTAAATCCGATCAGAACGTTCGTGGCGCAACTGTACTGCCACACGGTACTGGCCGTTCCGTACGCGTAGCTGTATTTGCTCAGGGTGCAAACGCTGAAGCTGCTAAAGCTGCCGGCGCTGAACTGGTAGGTATGGAAGATCTGGCTGATCAGATCAAGAAAGGCGAAATGAACTTTGACGTTGTTATTGCTTCTCCAGATGCAATGCGCGTTGTTGGCCAGCTGGGCCAGGTTCTGGGTCCACGCGGCCTGATGCCAAACCCGAAAGTGGGTACTGTAACGCCTAACGTTGCTGAAGCAGTTAAGAACGCTAAAGCAGGTCAGGTTCGTTACCGTAACGACAAAAACGGCATCATCCACACCACCATCGGTAAAGTGGACTTTGACGCTGACAAACTGAAAGAAAACCTGGAAGCTCTGCTGGTTGCGCTGAAAAAAGCAAAACCAACTCAGGCGAAAGGCGTGTACATCAAGAAAGTTAGCATCTCCACCACCATGGGTGCAGGTGTTGCAGTTGACCAGGCTGGCCTGAGCGCTGCTGCAAACTAATGCCTTTACGTGGGCGGTGATTTTGTCTACAATCTTACCCCCACGTTTGCTAACAAAAGTTAGCGGCTAAAAGAATTGTTCGTTGGAGCCTGGCCTATCCAGGCCTCCGTCGAAGACCGCAGGTGTTTCGCAAGAAACTTAATCCCCTGCGTAGACGGTGACAGAACGCTAAGATTATTTTAAATACTCTGGCTTGTTTCTGCTCACCGTATTAAGACGCTCTTCCCGTTGGGTCGAGTGAAGTGAGTTCCGGAACATGAGTTCCGGCAAACATCCAGGAGCAAAGCTAATGGCTTTAAATCTTCAAGACAAACAAGCGATTGTTGCTGAAGTCAGCGAAGTAGCCAAAGGCGCGCTGTCTGCAGTAGTTGCGGATTCCCGTGGCGTTACTGTAGACAAAATGACTGAACTGCGTAAAGCAGGTCGTGAAGCTGGCGTATACATGCGTGTTGTTCGTAACACCCTGCTGCGTCGCGTAGTTGAAGGTACTCAGTTCGAGTGCCTGAAAGACACGTTTGTTGGTCCGACCCTGATTGCATACTCTATGGAACACCCGGGCGCTGCTGCTCGTCTGTTCAAAGAGTTCGCGAAAGCGAATGCAAAATTTGAGGTCAAAGCTGCAGCCTTTGAAGGTGAGTTGATCCCGGCATCGCAAATCGATCGCCTGGCAACCCTGCCGACCTACGAAGAAGCAATTGCACGCCTGATGGCAACCATGAAAGAAGCTGCGGCTGGCAAACTGGTTCGCACTCTGGCTGCTGTACGCGATGCGAAAGAAGCTGCTTAATCGCAGTTATCTTTATAAAGCATTTGCTTACGTATAAACTTATTCTGATTTTCAGGAACAATTTAAATGTCTATCACTAAAGATCAAATCATTGAAGCAGTAGCAGCTATGTCCGTAATGGACGTTGTAGAGCTGGTTTCTGCAATGGAAGAAAAATTCGGTGTTTCTGCTGCTGCTGCTGTAGCTGTAGCTGCGGGCCCGGCTGAAGCTGCTGAAGAAAAAACTGAATTCGACGTAATTCTGAAAGCTGCTGGCGCGAACAAAGTTGCTGTAATCAAAGCAGTACGTGGCGCAACTGGCCTGGGTCTGAAAGAAGCTAAAGACCTGGTAGAATCTGCTCCAGCTGCGCTGAAAGAAGGCGTGAGCAAAGACGACGCAGAAGCACTGAAAAAATCTCTGGAAGAAGCTGGCGCTGAAGTTGAAGTTAAATAAGCCAACTTTTCTGGTTGCAGCCTAAGTAATTAGGCTGATGGCTGGTGACTTTTTAGTCACCAGCCTTTTTGCGCTGTAAGGCATCAGCAGCATTTCACACTGTTTGACTGCTGGTTGTCCTGACAATGCTTGTTTCTATCGACGACTTAATATACTGCGACAGGGTGCTCGCTCTGTGTAAATCGCAATGAAATGGTTTAAGCGTGATAGCAACAGGTATTGCGGAAAGTATTCAATTTTCCGGTCCACAAAATGGTGTTGCACAAACTGTCCCTTCGTCGGACAGATGGGTCGACTTGTCAGCGAGCTGAGGAACCCTATGGTTTACTCCTATACCGAGAAAAAACGTATTCGTAAGGATTTTGGTAAACGTCCACAAGTTCTGGACATTCCATATCTCCTTTCTATCCAGCTTGACTCGTTCCAGAAGTTTATCGAGCAAGATCCTGAAGGGCAGTACGGCCTGGAAGCAGCCTTCCGTTCCGTGTTCCCGATTCAGAGCTACAGCGGTAATTCCGAGCTGCAGTACGTCAGCTACCGCCTTGGCGAACCGGTGTTTGACGTTCAGGAATGTCAGATCCGTGGCGTGACCTATTCCGCACCGCTGCGCGTAAAACTGCGTCTGGTGATCTACGAGCGCGAAGCGCCGGAAGGCACCGTAAAAGACATTAAAGAACAAGAAGTCTACATGGGTGAAATTCCACTCATGACGGACAACGGTACTTTCGTTATCAACGGTACTGAGCGTGTTATCGTTTCCCAGCTGCACCGTAGCCCGGGCGTCTTCTTCGACAGCGATAAAGGTAAAACGCACTCTTCCGGTAAAGTACTGTATAACGCACGCATCATTCCTTACCGTGGTTCATGGCTGGACTTCGAATTCGATCCAAAAGACAACCTGTTTGTCCGTATCGACCGTCGTCGTAAGCTGCCTGCAACCATCATTCTGCGTGCACTGAACTATACCACTGAGCAGATCCTGGACCTGTTCTTTGAGAAAGTGATCTTTGAAATCCGCGACAACAAGTTGCAGATGGAGTTGGTGCCGGAACGTCTGCGTGGTGAGACCGCGTCGTTCGACATCGAAGCCGACGGCAAAGTGTATGTGGAAAAAGGTCGCCGTATCACCGCGCGCCACATCCGCCAGCTGGAAAAAGATGATATCAAACACATCGAAGTTCCGGTTGAATACATTGCAGGAAAAGTAGCCGCGAAAGATTACGTTGATGAATCAACTGGCGAGCTGATCTGCCCGGCGAACATGGAGCTGAGCCTGGATCTGCTGGCTAAGCTGAGCCAGGCTGGCCACAAACGTATCGAAACGCTGTTCACCAACGATCTGGACCACGGTCCGTACATCTCTGAGACTGTACGCGTCGACCCAACCAACGATCGTCTGAGCGCGCTGGTCGAAATCTACCGCATGATGCGTCCTGGTGAGCCACCAACTCGCGAAGCGGCTGAAAGCCTGTTCGAGAACCTGTTCTTCTCCGAAGACCGCTACGATCTGTCCGCGGTTGGTCGTATGAAGTTCAACCGTTCTCTGCTGCGCGACGAGATCGAAGGTTCCGGTATCCTGAGCAAAGACGACATCATTGAAGTGATGAAGAAGCTCATCGATATCCGTAACGGTAAAGGCGAAGTGGACGATATCGACCACCTCGGCAACCGTCGTATCCGTTCCGTAGGCGAAATGGCGGAAAACCAGTTCCGCGTTGGCCTGGTACGTGTAGAGCGTGCGGTGAAAGAGCGTCTGTCTCTGGGCGATCTGGATACCCTGATGCCTCAGGATATGATTAACGCGAAGCCGATTTCTGCGGCAGTGAAAGAGTTCTTCGGTTCCAGCCAGCTGTCTCAGTTCATGGACCAGAACAACCCGCTGTCTGAGATCACGCACAAACGTCGTATCTCCGCACTCGGCCCAGGCGGTCTGACCCGTGAACGCGCAGGCTTTGAAGTTCGAGACGTACACCCGACTCACTACGGTCGCGTATGTCCAATCGAAACGCCTGAAGGTCCAAACATCGGTCTGATCAACTCCCTGTCCGTGTACGCACAGACGAACGAATACGGTTTCCTCGAGACCCCGTATCGTAAAGTGACCGACGGTGTTGTTACTGACGAAATTCATTACCTGTCTGCTATCGAAGAAGGCAACTACGTTATCGCTCAGGCGAACTCCAACCTGGATGACGAAGGCCACTTTGTAGAAGATCTGGTTACCTGCCGTAGCAAAGGCGAATCCAGCTTGTTCAGCCGCGACCAGGTTGACTACATGGACGTATCCACCCAGCAGGTGGTATCCGTCGGTGCGTCCCTGATCCCGTTCCTGGAACACGATGACGCCAACCGTGCATTGATGGGTGCGAACATGCAACGTCAGGCCGTTCCAACTCTGCGTGCTGATAAGCCGCTGGTTGGTACCGGTATGGAACGTGCTGTTGCCGTTGACTCTGGTGTTACAGCAGTTGCTAAGCGTGGCGGTACCGTTCAGTACGTTGACGCATCCCGTATCGTTATCAAAGTTAACGAAGACGAGATGTATCCGGGCGAAGCGGGTATCGACATCTACAACCTGACCAAATACACCCGTTCTAACCAGAACACCTGTATCAACCAGATGCCATGTGTGTCTCTGGGTGAGCCAGTTGAGCGCGGCGACGTGCTGGCAGACGGTCCGTCCACCGACCTCGGTGAACTGGCGCTCGGTCAGAACATGCGCGTAGCGTTCATGCCGTGGAACGGTTACAACTTCGAAGACTCCATCCTCGTCTCCGAGCGTGTGGTTCAGGAAGATCGTTTCACCACCATCCACATTCAGGAACTGGCATGTGTGTCCCGTGACACCAAGCTGGGGCCAGAAGAGATCACCGCTGACATCCCGAACGTGGGTGAAGCTGCGCTCTCTAAACTGGATGAATCCGGTATTGTTTACATCGGCGCGGAAGTGACCGGCGGTGACATTCTGGTTGGTAAGGTCACGCCGAAAGGCGAAACCCAGCTGACGCCAGAAGAGAAACTGCTGCGTGCTATCTTCGGTGAGAAAGCGTCTGACGTTAAAGACTCTTCTCTGCGCGTACCAAACGGTGTTTCCGGTACGGTTATCGACGTTCAGGTCTTCACCCGTGACGGCGTTGAGAAAGATAAGCGTGCGCTGGAAATCGAAGAGATGCAGCTCAAACAGGCTAAGAAAGACCTGTCTGAAGAACTGCAAATCCTCGAAGCAGGTCTGTTCAGCCGTATCTATGCGGTGCTGGTTGCCGGTGGCGTTGAAGCTGAGAAGCTCGACAAACTGCCACGCGATCGCTGGCTGGAACTGGGCCTGACCGACGAAGAGAAACAGAATCAGCTGGAACAGCTGGCTGAGCAGTATGACGAACTGAAACACGAGTTCGAGAAAAAACTCGAAGCGAAACGCCGCAAAATCACTCAGGGCGACGATCTGGCACCAGGCGTGCTGAAGATTGTTAAGGTGTATCTGGCTGTTAAACGTCAGATCCAGCCTGGTGATAAGATGGCAGGTCGTCACGGTAACAAGGGTGTTATCTCTAAGATCAACCCGATCGAAGATATGCCGCACGATGCTAACGGTACGCCGGTAGATATCGTACTGAACCCACTGGGCGTACCGTCTCGTATGAACATCGGTCAGATTCTGGAAACCCACCTGGGTATGGCTGCGAAAGGTATCGGCGATAAGATCAACGCCATGCTGAAACAGCAGCAGGAAGTCGCGAAACTGCGCGAGTTCATCCAGCGTGCCTACGATCTGGGTACCGACGTTCGTCAGAAAGTCGACCTGAACACCTTCAGCGATGAAGAAGTGCTGCGTCTGGCAGAGAACCTGCGCAAAGGTATGCCAATTGCAACGCCGGTATTCGACGGTGCAAAAGAAGCTGAAATTAAAGAGCTGCTGCAACTGGGTGGTCTGCCAACGTCTGGTCAGATTACGCTGTTTGACGGCCGTACCGGTGAACAGTTCGAGCGTCCGGTAACCGTAGGTTACATGTACATGCTGAAACTGAACCACCTGGTCGACGACAAGATGCACGCTCGTTCTACCGGTTCTTACAGCCTGGTTACTCAGCAGCCGCTGGGTGGTAAGGCTCAGTTCGGTGGTCAGCGCTTCGGGGAGATGGAAGTGTGGGCGCTGGAAGCATACGGCGCAGCATACACCTTGCAGGAAATGCTCACCGTTAAGTCTGATGACGTGAACGGTCGTACTAAGATGTATAAGAACATCGTAGACGGCAACCATCAGATGGAACCGGGCATGCCAGAATCCTTCAACGTACTGTTGAAAGAGATTCGTTCGCTGGGTATCAACATCGAACTGGAAGACGAGTAATTCTCGCTCAAACAGGTCACTGCTGTCGGGTTAACGCCCGACAGCAGAGTGTGCTAACTCCGACGGGAGCAAATCCGTGAAAGACTTATTAAAGTTTCTGAAAGCGCAAACTAAAACCGAAGAGTTTGATGCGATCAAAATTGCTCTGGCTTCGCCAGACATGATCCGTTCATGGTCTTTCGGTGAAGTTAAAAAGCCGGAAACCATTAACTACCGTACGTTCAAACCTGAGCGTGACGGCCTTTTCTGTGCGCGTATTTTCGGGCCAGTAAAAGATTACGAGTGCCTGTGCGGTAAGTACAAGCGCCTGAAACACCGTGGTGTGATCTGTGAGAAGTGCGGCGTTGAAGTGACCCAGACCAAAGTACGCCGTGAGCGTATGGGCCACATCGAGCTGGCGTCTCCGACCGCTCACATCTGGTTCCTGAAATCTCTGCCGTCCCGTATCGGTCTGCTGCTGGATATGCCGCTGCGCGATATCGAACGTGTTCTGTACTTCGAATCTTATGTGGTTATCGAAGGCGGGATGACCAATCTGGAACGTAACCAGATCCTGACCGAAGAACAGTATCTGGACGCGCTGGAAGAGTTCGGTGACGAATTCGACGCGAAGATGGGTGCGGAAGCTATCCAGGCCCTGCTGAAGAGCATGGATCTGGAGCAAGAGTGTGAAACTCTGCGCGAAGAGCTGAACGAAACCAACTCCGAAACCAAGCGTAAAAAGCTGACCAAGCGTATCAAACTGCTGGAAGCGTTCGTTCAGTCTGGTAACAAACCAGAGTGGATGATCCTGACCGTTCTGCCGGTTCTGCCGCCAGATCTGCGTCCGCTGGTTCCGCTGGATGGCGGTCGTTTCGCAACGTCGGATCTGAACGATCTGTACCGTCGCGTGATCAACCGTAACAACCGTCTGAAACGTCTGCTGGATCTGGCTGCGCCGGACATCATCGTACGCAACGAAAAACGTATGCTTCAGGAAGCAGTCGATGCCCTGTTGGATAACGGTCGTCGTGGTCGTGCGATCACCGGTTCTAACAAACGTCCTCTGAAATCTTTGGCCGACATGATCAAAGGTAAGCAGGGTCGTTTCCGTCAGAACCTGCTCGGTAAGCGTGTTGACTACTCCGGTCGTTCTGTAATCACCGTAGGTCCATACCTGCGTCTGCATCAGTGCGGTCTGCCGAAGAAAATGGCACTGGAGCTGTTCAAACCGTTCATCTACGGCAAGCTGGAACTGCGTGGCCTCGCCACCACCATCAAAGCCGCGAAGAAAATGGTTGAGCGTGAAGAAGCTGTCGTTTGGGATATCCTGGACGAAGTGATCCGCGAACACCCGGTACTGCTGAACCGTGCACCAACTCTGCACCGTCTGGGTATCCAGGCCTTTGAGCCAGTCCTGATCGAAGGTAAAGCGATCCAGCTGCACCCGCTGGTTTGTGCGGCCTATAACGCCGACTTCGATGGTGACCAGATGGCTGTTCACGTACCGCTGACGCTGGAAGCCCAGCTCGAAGCGCGTGCGCTGATGATGTCTACCAACAACATCCTGTCTCCAGCGAACGGTGAACCTATCATCGTTCCTTCTCAGGACGTTGTACTGGGTCTGTACTACATGACCCGTGACTGTGTTAACGCCAAAGGCGAAGGCATGGTGCTGACTGGCCCGAAAGAAGCTGAGCGTATTTATCGCGCTGGCCTGGCCTCTCTGCATGCGCGCGTTAAAGTGCGTATCACCGAATACGAAAAAGATGAAAACGGCGAGTTCGTTGCGCACACCAGCCTGAAAGACACGACCGTTGGCCGTGCCATTCTGTGGATGATCGTACCGAAAGGTCTGCCTTTCTCCATCGTCAACCAGGCGCTGGGCAAGAAAGCGATCTCCAAAATGCTGAACACCTGTTACCGCATTCTGGGTCTGAAGCCGACCGTTATCTTCGCTGACCAGACAATGTACACCGGCTTTGCTTATGCAGCGCGTTCAGGTGCATCTGTTGGTATCGATGACATGGTCATCCCAGAGAAGAAACACGAGATCATCTCTGAAGCGGAAGCTGAAGTTGCTGAGATCCAGGAGCAGTTCCAGTCTGGTCTGGTAACCGCAGGCGAACGTTACAACAAAGTTATCGATATCTGGGCTGCGGCGAACGATCGTGTATCTAAAGCGATGATGGATAACCTGCAAACCGAAACCGTGATTAACCGTGACGGCGTAGAAGAGCAGCAGGTCTCCTTCAACAGCATCTACATGATGGCCGACTCCGGTGCGCGTGGTTCTGCGGCACAGATTCGTCAGCTGGCAGGTATGCGTGGTCTGATGGCGAAGCCAGATGGCTCCATCATCGAAACGCCAATCACCGCGAACTTCCGTGAAGGTCTGAACGTACTCCAGTACTTCATCTCCACGCACGGTGCGCGTAAAGGTCTGGCGGATACCGCACTGAAAACGGCGAACTCCGGTTATCTGACGCGTCGTCTGGTTGACGTTGCGCAGGATCTGGTCGTCACCGAAGACGATTGTGGCACCCTCGAAGGTATCACCATGACCCCGGTTATCGAGGGTGGTGATGTTAAAGAGCCGCTGCGCGATCGCGTACTGGGTCGTGTGACCGCGGAAGACATTCTGAAGCCGGGCACCGCAGACATTCTGGTTCCACGCAACACCCTGCTGCACGAACAGTGGTGTGACCTGCTGGAAGCGAACTCTGTTGACTCCGTGAAAGTGCGTTCCGTTGTATCCTGTGACACCGACTTTGGTGTGTGTGCGCACTGCTACGGTCGTGACCTGGCGCGTGGCCACATCATCAACAAAGGTGAGGCTATCGGCGTTATCGCGGCACAGTCCATCGGTGAGCCGGGTACACAGCTGACGATGCGTACGTTCCACATCGGTGGTGCGGCATCTCGTGCGGCTGCTGAATCCAGCATCCAGGTGAAAAACAAAGGTAGCATCAAGCTCAGCAACGCGAAGTCGGTTGTGAACTCCAGCGGTAAACTGGTTATCACTTCCCGTAACACCGAGCTGAAGCTGATCGACGAATTCGGTCGTACCAAAGAGAGCTATAAAGTGCCTTACGGTGCGGTTATGGCGAAAGGTGATGGCGAGCAGGTTGCTGGCGGTGAAACCGTTGCAAACTGGGATCCACACACCATGCCGGTTATCACCGAAGTAAGTGGTTTCATCCGCTTCACTGACATGATCGACGGCCAGACCATTACTCGTCAGACCGACGAGCTGACCGGTCTGTCTTCTCTGGTGGTTCTGGATTCTGCTGAACGTACTACCGGCGGTAAAGATCTGCGTCCTGCACTGAAAATCGTTGATGCTCAGGGTAACGACGTTCTGATCCCTGGTACCGATATGCCTGCGCAGTACTTCCTGCCGGGTAAAGCGATTGTACAGCTGGAAGATGGCGTACAGATCAGCTCTGGTGACACCCTGGCGCGTATTCCTCAGGAATCCGGCGGTACCAAGGACATCACCGGTGGTCTGCCACGCGTTGCGGACCTGTTCGAAGCACGTCGTCCGAAAGAGCCTGCGATCCTGGCTGAAATCAGCGGTATCATCTCCTTCGGTAAAGAGACCAAAGGTAAGCGCCGCCTGGTTATTACGCCAGTAGATGGCAGCGAGCCGTACGAAGAGATGATTCCTAAGTGGCGTCAGCTCAACGTGTTCGAAGGTGAACGCGTAGAACGTGGTGACGTGGTTTCCGATGGTCCAGAAGCGCCGCACGACATCCTGCGTCTGCGTGGTGTGCATGCTGTTACCCGTTACATCGTTAACGAAGTACAGGACGTATACCGTCTGCAAGGCGTTAAGATTAACGATAAACACATTGAAGTTATCGTTCGTCAGATGCTGCGTAAAGCAACCATCGAAAACGCGGGCAGCTCCGACTTCCTGGAAGGCGAGCAGGTTGAATACTCACGCGTTAAGATCGCTAACCGCGATCTGGAAGCGAACGGCAAAATCGGTGCGACCTTCGCACGCGATCTGCTGGGTATCACCAAAGCGTCTCTGGCAACCGAGTCCTTCATCTCTGCTGCATCGTTCCAGGAAACCACTCGTGTCCTGACCGAAGCGGCTGTTGCAGGTAAACGTGATGAACTGCGCGGTCTGAAAGAGAACGTTATCGTGGGTCGTCTGATCCCGGCCGGTACCGGTTATGCGTACCACCAGGATCGTATGCGTCGTCGCGCAGCGGGCGAACTGCCAGCTGCACCGCAGGTGACTGCCGAAGATGCATCCGCGAGCCTTGCAGAACTGCTGAACGCAGGTCTGGGCGGTTCCGACAACGAGTAATCGTTGATGCCCGGTAGGTAAAATTACCGGGCATATGAATCACAGGTCGGGTAAGCGTAGCGCCACCCGACAATAAAAAACCCGCCTCGGCGGGTTTTTTTACATCTGTATGTCTTCAGTTCACTAACGGGATACGTCGATAAAGCTCAATCATATCGCCCGCCAGATCCTGAATAACCATCGCGTTCATCAGGTGATCCTGAGAGTGAACGGTGATCAGGTTAACCGGAAGTTTCCCGGTCCCTTCATCAAGACCGATAAGCTGCGTCTGGATCGTATGCGCATGTTTCACATATTCACGCGATTCTTCCATCGCTTTCTCGGCTTCATCAAAGTCGCCTTTTCGCGCCATCTGTAACGCCGTCAGGGCCGCGCTGCGCGCTGCGCCTGCGTTGACCAGCAGTTCCATAATCGTGGTTTCTAAGTCTTCCATTATGACTCCAGAAGTTTGAGCGCTTTTTCCAGTACGGCATCACCTTTCATCATGCCGTAATCCATCATGTCGATGACCGCAACCTTTTTTCCGAGCGGATCGGCCTGCGCCTGGAGTTTTGCCTGTTCGTATTTAACCTGTGGCCCCAGTAATACGATATCAGCCGTCGCGATGTTATCTTTAAACTCCGCGACCGGAACGGCTTTAATGGTTACTTCGACTCCTTTTTTCTGCGCGGCATCTTTCATACGTTGAACCAGCATGCTGGTTGACATTCCCGCTGCACAGCATAAAACGATGTTCTTCATAGTCAGCCTCGATCTACATGTGTTTATTGATAATTATCCCGTGCAGACCGCTTCAACAACCGCTTTACCGCGATTGTGTGTCAGGCATCACAAAGAAATCGGCATTTTCCTGAAACCGGTTACAATTTTACAGCGGAGAGCATTCTGCCCGTCAGATCGGGCAGAATTTGAGGAAGGGTATTATCGGCTGGCCGTGCTTACGATGCGGTTTTTACCCTGTTGTTTAGCGGTATACAGCGCTTCATCTACGCTACCGATAAATTGTTCCAGCGGTTCGAAGTGCCACTCTCCCATCCCGGCGCTGAAGGTCACTCGCAGGTTCTCTTCCCGCCAGGTCCGCTTTTCAACGGCGGTGCGCCAGGCTTCCAGTAGCGCGTGCGCGGAGTTCATCAGCTCGGCCGGGAATATCACGCCGAACTCTTCTCCACCGTAGCGGTAAACGGAAACGTGGTGCGGCTGCATGATCTGAATACCTTCCCGCGCCACGTTGCGCAGCACAATATCCCCGCTCAGGTGGCCCCAGGTGTCGTTAATGGATTTGAAGTTATCGATGTCGATCAGCGCCAGAACGAAGGGTTGATGAGCGGTCAGCAGCTCATCCACATCGTTATCGAACGCACGGCGATTTTTGCAGCCTGTCAGCGCATCATGGGTGGCCTGACGGACATAGGCCAGCTCGCGTTCTTTATTGGTTCGAATGGTATGGCTGAGCATCGCCTCAAGGCGTGGCGCCTGGTTGACGTCGCCGGTTTTGATGGCGTTGATAATGTTCATCAGCACAGAACGCGAGGCATGACGAAGATAAAGCCCGAACAGAATGATGATGATTGCCGCCAGCGCAAATCCCCAGCCGACGACGGTGGTTTCATGCCGGGTGATGACGGTAAGCGTGGTATCGGAGACCCGATAAATCACAAACCAGTCCGGATTGGTGAAAGAGTAGTAGTAATACCAGGTTTTACTTTTGGGGTCGAAAAGACGGCCTTCGCCGCTGGTCATTTTGTCCATCAGCGCTTCGCTTACGTACTGCTTAAAGAGCGCCCCCGTGTCCGGATGCAGCACAACGGCGCCGTCACGCTCCACGACAAAAAACTCACCCTGAACCGGCGCCACCATCTGGCGCAGGGTATACCCCATGGACGTTAAATCAAGATGGAAAGCGAGCGTGCCCTTCAGACGGCCTTCCGGTGAAATGACCGGCTTATAGAGGGTGACAGTAGGATGTTGGGTGAAATAGTCCAGATAGGGGCGGGTGTAGTGAGGAAAGTTGCTGGCTTCCGCTTGCCCGACAAACCATGGGCGGGTTCTGGCGTCGAACGACTTACTTTTCTCCGTTGGCAGCACTTCCGGCGCGCGCAGATGGCGCCCTTCTGTGTCCGCCAGAGAGATAGACGACACCGTCGGCATCAGGTTCTGCAAATGCATCAACATCTGCAAACCGTGTGTCGGATCGATATTTATTGTCTGATTCACTCTGTCATTACGGGCGAAGTACATCGCAGCGCGACCAAGAATATAGTCATTTTCTCGCAGGATGGATTCGGTATAGTTCACCGCCAGATTATGGGTGAAGTTACCATTAATCTTATGATAATCCTCAAGAAAATCCTTTCTCTGTGAAAGGACGACCAGGACGGCGATCAGCGCGAAACTGAACAGTATCCCCGCGAAGCTGACCATAATTGGCCGGGTAAAAGAGAGCTTTTTACTGTGGAGTGCCATGAGTTGTACATCAATCCAGATGGTAGACGCGTTGCGTCTGTCGATACCCTCAGCATAGTCGCTGTCCGGTTGCTGGTAGTAAATTATACAGAAGGCGATTACCGACGAGATGATTTATCTTAAGCGTAGATAAGAAACGACGTATTTATTGTATCAATTGAATTTTGTTTAAGAGGCGGAGGGCAGGGCGAAACGAGGAAGAAGCATTTTCACCCTGGTCAGCGTCCGTTGCTGACGTGGTTAAGCATAAGAAAACCGGGCAGATCGCCTCAATCGCCCGGTTATGATCTTACGAGCCGCCTCGTAACCTTTTCGCATTTTTGCAGACAGTTTCAGCGCTAATGCGAGGCTCTTCCCAGCCAGCTATCCCAGTCTTTCCACACCGGCTGTAGCCCCTGTGCAGTCAGGGCTTCCGCCACCGCTTCGGGCCGTCGGCCGTCGTGCGGTGCAAACTGTTCCAGTTCCGGGTGATCGTCCGCGTAACCGCCCGGCTGCGTTTTGGAAAAGGCGCTGACGTTATTGATCGCCAGCGGGATCGCGCGATCGCGAAACGCGGGGGATTCACGCGTGGAGAGCGACAATTCCACTTCCGGCGCGAACAGGCGAAATGCACACAGGGTTTGCACCAGCTGGCGCTCATCCATCAGCGAGGCGGGTTCAACGCCTCCCGTACAGGGACGCAGCCGCGGGAAAGAGATGGAATAGCGGCTTTGCCAGTACTGCTGCTGTAGCCACAGCAGATGCTCCGCCACCATATAGCAGTCCACCCGCCAGCTGTCGGACAGACCGATAAGCGCGCCCAGCCCAATTTTATCGATACCGGCGCGCCCCAGCCTGTCCGGTGTTTCCAGCCGGAAGATGAAATCCTGCTTCTTCCCTTTCAGGTGATGCCGGGCATAGGTCGCCTCATGGTAGGTTTCCTGATAAACCATTACGCCGTCCAGCCCGAGGGTTTTCAGCTCTGCATATTCCTCCTGCGACAGAGGCTGTACTTCCATTTGCAACGAGGCAAATTCGCGGCGGATGGCCGGAAGATGCTGGCGAAAATAGTCCATCCCCACTTTGCCCTGATGTTCACCCGTCACCAGCAGGAGATGTTCAAAACCCATCTCACGAATAGCCGCACACTCGCGGGCGATCTCATGCTCATCCAGCGTTTTACGCTTAATACGGTTGCTCATGGAGAAACCACAGTAGGTGCAATCGTTGGCGCACAGGTTAGAAAGATAGAGCGGCACGTAAAAGCTCACCGTGTTGCCAAAGCGCTGGCGGGTGAGGCGTTGCGCGCGCTGGGCCATCGGTTCAAGGTACGCGCAGGCTGCCGGAGAAAGCAGGGCCATCAAATCCTCGCGCGTCAAATGTTTGGCTGTTAATGCCCGCTCTACGTCCGCAGAGGTTTTACTGTTGATGCGTAAGGCAATATCGTCCCAGTTAAGCTGACGCCAGCGATCGGTAAAGGTAGCCATCAGAGCGCCTCCAGAAAATCGGTCAGCGGGCTGGTGGCCTGCGCCTGAACACTGCGCGAGCCGGGGCCGGACTGCCGAGCCAGCAGACCGGACTCCACGGCAAGGCGGAACGCACGCGCCATCATCACCGGGTCGTCGGCCACCGCAATCGCGGTATTGACCAGCACCGCATCGGCCCCCATCTCCAGCGCCTGCGCGGCGTGACTGGGTACGCCGATGCCCGCATCCACCACCACCGGCACGGTCGCCTGCTCAATAATGATTTCCAGCATCGCGCGGGTCTCCAGCCCCTGGTTGGAGCCAATGGGGGCGCCCAGCGGCATTACGGCCGCGCAGCCGACCTCTTCCAGACGCTTACAGAGCACGGGGTCGGCACCACAGTAGGGCAGAACGGTGAATCCCTGCTGCACCAGCTTCTCTGCCGCTTTCAGGGTTTCCATCGGATCGGGCAACAGCCAGCGGGCGTCCGGGTGAATTTCCAGCTTCAGCCAGCGGGTGCCGAGCGCTTCCCGCGCCAGTTGCGCAGCGAAAATTGCTTCCTCGGCCGTTTTCGCACCGGAGGTATTCGGTAAGAGCGTCACGCCTGCCTCCAGTAACGGCGCAAGTATGGCATCGTTGTGCTGACGCAAATCCACGCGCTTCATCGCCAGCGTCACCAGCTGGCTGCCGCTTTCACGAATGGCATCCACCATCAGTTGCGGGGAGGCGAATTTTCCGGTTCCGGTAAACAGATGTGAATCAAAGACTTTGTCGGCAATACGTAACATCTCAGCCCCCTGCGATAACCTGAAACAGCAGGATCTGGTCGCCCTCATTGACCTGCTGATGTTCCCACCGCTCGCGCGGCAGGATCTGTTGATTGAGCGCCAGCGCCGTTCCCGGCTTCAGCTGGCGCAGCATGTCGAGCAGGGCGGCAACGGTGAGATCGTCGTCGCACGTCATCGGCTCATCGTTAAACAGAATGCGCATTGCGGCCTCCGCATACCGGGCAGTGGCTGGCACGGTTTAACGCCAGATGGCGCCAGCCGCTGGAGCGGGCGTCGAACAGCCGCAGCGTGTTGCGTTCTGTCTCCATGCCGCTGAGCAACTTGATGGCCTCCAGCGCCTGAAGAGTACCCATCACGCCCACCACCGGGCCCAGAATGCCTGCCGTGCGGCAGTTACGCTCCGGTTCAGCCTCGTCCGGCCACAGGCAGCGGTAGCAGCCCTGTGCCCACGGCGGCGTAAGCACCATTATTTGCCCACCGAAACCGACCGCGCTGGCGGTGATCAGCGGCGTGTTCTGCGCAACACAGGCCGCGTTGATGGCCTGACGTGTCGCCATATTGTCCGTACAGTCCAGCACCACGTCGGCAAGGGCCACTTCGCGTTGCAGATCTTCCCCGCTCAGCCGCGTCTGGAGTGCGACCAGTTCGATATCGGGGTTAAGCTGGTTCAGCCGCTGGCGCGTAACGTGCGCTTTAGGCTGGTTGATATCTTCTGTCGTAAAGAGAATTTGCCGTTGCAGATTGCTGAGATGTACCTCGTCGTCATCGGCCAGCACCAGCGTGCCCACGCCCGCGCCGGCCAGATACAGCGCGGCGGGGGTGCCTAATCCGCCCAGACCGACAATCAGTACCCGGCTGGCGAGCAGCTTTTGCTGCCCCTCGATGGCGATATCCTCCAGCAGGATCTGGCGGCTGTAACGCATAAAATCACGATCTTTCATCGCCTGCTCCTGCCAGTTGTAAAAGCTGCGCGGTGGCGGCCTGCCAGTCTGCCGCCTGGGTGATAGCGCTGACGACGGCGATACTGCCGACGCCGGTCTCCAGCACCGCGGGCGCACGTTCAAGACTGATCCCGCCGATGGCGACGGTGGGGTAATCGGCAAGGCGCTTAACGTGGGCCGCCAGCTGCGTCAAACCCTGTGGAGCGGACGGCATCTGTTTAGTTTGCGTTGGGAAAACGTGCCCGAGCGCGATGTAAGAGGGGCGGGCCGCCAGCGCCACGTCGATCTCCATATCATCGTGGGTAGAAACGCCCAGCCGCAGACCGGCGTCACGGATCGCGGTGAGATCGGTCGTTTCCAGATCTTCCTGTCCCAGATGCACGCCGTACGCCTGGTGTTTAACCGCCAGCCGCCAGTAGTCGTTGATAAACAGGCGGGCGTGGTAGCGACGTCCCAGCGCGATAGCGGCGATCACGTCGGCCTCCACCTCTTCATCGCGTTTATCCTTGATGCGTAGCTGGAGGGTGCGAACGCCAGCTTCCAGCAGGCGGGCGATCCACTCCACGCTGTCCACCACCGGGTAAAGCCCTAAGCGGAAGGGCACGGAGGGGAAATCGGGCTGGTACATTACGCCTCCTCCTTTTTGAGGTAGATTTCGCCGCCTTTCGCGCGGAAGGTTTCCGACATGTCCGCCATGCCGACTTCAATGGTCTGCGCGGCGGCGTAATCGCGTACTTCCTGGCTGATCTTCATCGAGCAGAATTTAGGTCCGCACATGGAGCAGAAGTGCGCAACTTTGCCCGATTCCTGCGGCAGGGTTTCGTCGTGATAGGCGCGGGCGGTGAACGGATCGAGGGCCAGGTTAAACTGGTCTTCCCAGCGGAATTCAAAGCGCGCTTTGGACATGGCGTTGTCGCGAATTTGCGCGCCCGGATGGCCTTTCGCCAGATCCGCCGCGTGGGCGGCAATCTTGTAGGTGATCAGCCCCTGCTTCACGTCCTCTTTGTTTGGCAGCCCGAGGTGCTCTTTCGGCGTCACGTAGCAGAGCATGGCGCAGCCGAACCAGCCGATCATCGCCGCGCCAATGCCTGACGTGAAGTGGTCGTAGCCCGGCGCAATATCGGTGGTCAACGGCCCCAGGGTGTAGAACGGTGCTTCGTGGCAGTGCTCCAGCTCCTCGGTCATGTTGCGACGGATCATCTGCATCGGCACATGGCCCGGGCCTTCAATCATCACCTGCACGTCGTACTCCCAGGCGATTTTGGTCAGCTCGCCCAGCGTGTGCAGCTCGGCAAACTGCGCCTCGTCGTTAGCATCGCGGATGGAGCCAGGACGCAGGCCGTCGCCCAGCGACAGGGAGACGTCGTACGCGGCGCAAATTTCGCAGATTTCGCGGAAGTGTTCGTAGAGGAAGTTTTCCTGATGATGGGAAAGGCACCATTTAGCCATAATCGAACCGCCGCGTGAGACGATACCGGTCAGACGTTTCGCCGTCATCGGCACGTAGCGCAGCAGCACGCCCGCGTGGATGGTGAAGTAGTCCACGCCCTGCTCGGCCTGCTCCAGCAGCGTGTCGCGGAACGCTTCCCAGGTGAGGTTTTCGGCGATGCCGTTGACCTTCTCCAGCGCCTGATAAATCGGGACGGTGCCAATCGGCACCGGGCTGTTACGCAGGATCCACTCGCGGGTTTCGTGAATATAGCGGCCCGTGGAAAGGTCCATCACCGTGTCCGCGCCCCAGCGCGTCGACCAGACCAGCTTTTCCACCTCTTCTTCGATGGATGACGTCACCGCTGAGTTGCCGATGTTGGCGTTGACCTTCACCAGGAAGTTGCGGCCGATAATCATCGGCTCGGATTCCGGGTGGTTGATGTTGGCGGGGATAATGGCGCGCCCGGCGGCCACTTCGTCACGCACAAATTCCGGCGTGATGTTTTCCGGCAGGCGAGCGCCAAACCCTTCACCAGGATGCTGGTGGCGCAGCACTTCGCTGCGGATGCGCTCGCGGCCCATGTTTTCGCGGATGGCGATGAACTCCATCTCCGGCGTGACGATACCCTGGCGCGCGTAGTGCAGCTGGGTGACGCATTTGCCCGCTTTAGCGCGTTTCGGCGTCAGCAGGCCGGTAAAGCGCAGCTCGTCCAGACCGTCGTCGGCCAGGCGCGCGTTGGTATACGCCGAGCTGCGCACGCTCAGTTCTTCGCAGTCGTTACGGGCGTCAATCCACGGCTGGCGCAGTTTTGCCAGACCCTGCTGTACGTTGATAGCAACAGAAGGGTCGCCGTACGGGCCGGAGGTGTCGTATACCGGCACGGCTTCGTTGTCTTCAAACTGCGGGTTTTCTTTGCTGCCGCCGATAAGCGTCGGGCTGAGCTGGATTTCGCGCATCGGCACGCGGATATCAGCCTGTGAGCCGGAAATGTAGATGCGTTTCGAGTTCGGGAAAGCGGTGCCTTCCAGGGTGTCGATGAAGCGTTGGGCGTGTTCGCGCTGTTCGCGGCGGGTCAGTTTTGTTGTAGACATAGCTCATTCCAGATGTGAAGGACATGGCTTGTCAGACGACGGATGAAGCAAGAGAAGATCGCCTCAGGGGCGATACAACAGCAGTGTGACTCTTGTTCCCTTCGCAGGTATTAACCTGATCAGGTTCCGCGGATCCCGAATTAACGGTCTCAGCCCGTGCTTTCACACTGGGCACTCCGACAAGAAAAATCCCCCTCGTGAGAGGGGCGAATGGTTGTAAATTACTCGTTAACGATTAAGAACTCAAGCAGGGCGCGCAACGTTATCGCTGGTGCTGATATTCAGGTTGTTGTCCAGCACGAGGGCGATGAGCTTGTCTTCCAGCGTGAATCGCTCTTCCAGCGCTTCGCCAAGATCGGAAAGCGCCTGCTGAAACTCAAGATAGTTATCGTGATCGATAGCGTTCTCTAGCGTGGAATCGTAGTAGTCCATTATCTGCTGGGTGTTGGCTTCCAGCAGCGGACAGAGTTTGCTGGCCGCTAAATACGGCGTTGTCCCTTCCATTTCGCGGATAATGCGTTCATAAAGGTTGAAATGGCCGTCGGAGAGGTAGTCGACCAGGCTCTGACAGAAGTCGTCCAGCGCTTTTTCATTCAGCCGCATAAAGGATTCTTTGCCAGGCTTAAGACCAACCAGATTGTAATACGCCACGAGTAGATGCTTGCGCACATGTAGCCAGCGATCCACCAGGGTGTTACTTCCTCCAACGCGCTCAGTCAGGCTTTCCAGCTGGTTTAACATGGTCGACTCCATAAGGTTTAGAATGGGATCTGCTTATCCAAAATGTAACCATAATGCTAACAACATGTCAGTGAAGCGAAGGTAGTGCAATAGATATGGATCGTATTATTGAAAAATCAGATCTGGGTTGGTGGATCGTCAGTCACGAACAAAAATTATGGCTGCCCGGTGGGGAGATACCCTACGGTGCGGCAGACATCTTCGATCTCGTCGGCCAACCGGCGCTGCGGATCGGCGAGTGGCAGGGCGATCCGGTATGGTTGATCCAACAGGCTCGTCGTCAGGATATGGGATCCGTTCGTCAGGTGTTGGATCGGGATGTCGGCCTGTTCCAGCTGGCGGGGCGCGGCGTGCAGCTGGCGGAGTTTTACCGCTCGCACAAATACTGCGGCTACTGCGGCCACACCATGCACCCGAGCAAAACCGAGTGGGCAATGCTCTGCGGCCACTGCCGTGAACGCTACTACCCGCAAATCGCACCGTGCATCATTGTCGCCATCCGCCGTGATGATTCCATCCTGCTGGCGCAGCATACCCGCCATCGCAACGGCATTCACACCGTCCTCGCCGGGTTCGTGGAAGTCGGCGAAACGCTGGAACAGGCGGTGGCGCGCGAGGTGATGGAGGAGAGCGGCATTAAGGTGAAAAACCTGCGCTATGTGACGTCGCAGCCGTGGCCGTTCCCGATGTCCCTGATGACCGCGTTTATGGCGGAATACGACAGCGGCGAGATTGTTATCGATCAGAAAGAGCTGCTGGAGGCGAACTGGTATCGCTACGACGATTTACCGCTGCTGCCCCCACCGGGAACGGTGGCGCGTCGCCTGATAGAAGATACCGTGGCAATGTGTCGGGCCGAGTATGAGTAGTGTTACACTGACGGACTGACGCAATAAGGAACTGCAAAATGACCGAACTGAAGAACGATCGTTATCTGCGTGCGCTGCTGCGCCAGCCCGTTGATGTCACCCCGGTGTGGATGATGCGCCAGGCGGGACGCTATCTGCCAGAGTACAAAGCCACGCGCGCGCAGGCAGGCGATTTTATGTCGCTGTGCAAAAACGCCGAGCTGGCCTGTGAAGTGACGCTCCAGCCGCTGCGCCGCTTCCCGCTCGATGCCGCCATTCTTTTTTCGGACATTCTCACCATTCCGGATGCGATGGGCCTTGGGCTCTATTTCGAAACCGGAGAAGGCCCGCGTTTTACCTCTCCGATCAAAAGCAAAGCCGACGTTGATAAGCTGCCGATCCCCGATCCTGAAGGCGAGCTGGGCTATGTGATGAACGCCGTGCGCACCATTCGCCGCGAACTGAAAGGCGACGTGCCGCTGATTGGCTTCTCCGGTAGTCCGTGGACGCTGGCCACCTACATGGTGGAAGGCGGCAGCAGCAAAGCCTTTACCGTCATCAAAAAGATGATGTACGCCGAGCCGCTGGCCCTGCATGCCCTCCTCGACAAGCTGGCGAAGAGCGTCACGCTCTATCTCAACGCGCAGATTAAAGCGGGCGCGCAGTCGGTGATGATTTTCGACACCTGGGGCGGCGTGCTGACCGGACGTGATTATCAGCAGTTCTCCCTGTACTACATGCACAAAATTGTCGATGGCCTGCTGCGTGAAAACGAAGGCCGTCGCGTGCCAGTGACGCTGTTTACCAAAGGCGGCGGTCAGTGGCTGGAAGCGATGGCGGCCACCGGCTGCGACGCGCTGGGCCTCGACTGGACCACCGATATTGCCGATGCGCGCCGTCGCGTGGGGGACAAAGTGGCGCTCCAGGGCAACATGGATCCGTCCATGCTCTATGCGCAGCCTGCCCGTATCGAAGAAGAAGTGTCGACTATACTGTCTGGTTTCGGCCAGGGCGAAGGCCACGTCTTCAACCTCGGTCACGGTATTCATCAGGATGTACCGCCAGAACACGCTGGCGTATTTGTGGAGGCGGTGCATCGGCTTTCTGCCCAGTATCATAAGTAAGGAGTGGTTATGGATCTCGCGTCGCTACGCGCTCAGCAAATCGAACTGGCTTCATCAGTGATCCGCGAGGATCGTCTGGATACGGACCCTCCGCGGTACATTGGCGGGGCGGACGTCGGATTTGAGCAGGGCGGTGAAGTGACGCGAGCGGCGATGGTGGTGCTGAAATACCCTTCGCTGGAGCTGGTGGAGTACAAGGTGGCGCGTATCGCCACCACCATGCCCTATATCCCCGGCTTTCTCTCCTTCCGCGAATATCCCGCGCTGCTGGCCGCGTGGGAGCAACTCTCGCAAAAACCCGATCTGCTGTTTGTTGATGGGCATGGTATCTCCCATCCGCGTCGCTTAGGCGTCGCCAGCCACTTTGGTCTGCTGGTGGACGTGCCGACCATCGGCGTGGCGAAAAAACGCCTGTGCGGCGCGTTTGAGCCGCTCTCTGCCGAACCGGGCGCACTGGCGCCGCTTATCCATAAAGGCGAGCAGCTGGCGTGGGTCTGGCGCAGTAAAGCGCGCTGCAACCCGTTGTTTATCGCCACCGGGCATCGGGTCAGCATGGATAGCGCCCTGGCGTGGGTGCAACGCTGTATGAAGGGCTACCGTTTACCGGAGCCAACCCGCTGGGCCGACGCCGTGGCCTCTTCACGTCCGGCATTCATTCGTTGGCAGGAAATTCAGCCGTGATTCAGGTAAACTGCGGCTAATTTTCGATTCGAGACATCATCATGTTACAAAACCCGATTCATCTGCGCCTTGAGAAGCTGGAAAGCTGGCAGCACGTGACGTTTATGGCTTGCCTGTGCGAGCGCATGTATCCCAACTATGCCGCGTTCTGCAAGCAGACGGCGTTTGGCGAAGGCCAGATTTATCGTCGTATCCTGGATTTAATCTGGGAGACGCTGACGGTCAAAGATGCGAAGGTAAATTTTGACTCTCAGCTCGAAAAGCTGGAAGAGGCTATTCCGGCTGCGGATGATTTCGACCTGTATGGCGTCTACCCGGCCATTGATGCCTGTGTGGCGTTGAGCGAGCTGATCCACTCCCGTCTGAGCGGTGAAACCCTGGAACACGCCATTGAAGTCAGCAAGGCATCCATTACCACCGTTGCGATGCTGGAAATGACCCAGGAAGGCCGTGAAATGACCGACGAGGAGCTGCGTGCTAACCCGGCGGTTGAACAGGAATGGGATATTCAGTGGGAAATTTTCCGTCTGCTGGCGGAGTGTGAAGAACGTGATATTGAGCTGATCAAAGGGCTTCGCGCGGACCTTCGCGAGGCCGGTGAGAGCAATATTGGTATAATTTTTAACCAATGAGACAACAAAACGTGATTTAACGCCTGTTTTGTCACTCCTCGACTCTTCCCTTTCGCCCCCCGTCTGGTCTACATTTGGGGGGCGAAAAAAAGTGGCTATCGGTGCGTGTATGCAGGAGAGTGCTTTTTTGGCATTTTCGTCGCACTCGATGCTTAGCAAGCGATAAACACATTGAAAGGATAACTTATGAACAAGACTCAACTGATTGATGTAATTGCGGACAAGGCTGATCTGTCTAAAGTGCAGGCTAAAGCTGCTCTGGAATCTACCCTGGCTGCTATTACTGAGTCTCTGAAAGAAGGCGATGCTGTACAACTGGTTGGTTTCGGTACCTTCAAAGTGAACCACCGCGCTGAGCGTACTGGCCGCAACCCGCAGACCGGTAAAGAAATCAAAATCGCCGCAGCTAACGTGCCGGCATTTGTTTCTGGTAAAGCACTGAAAGACGCAGTTAAGTAAGACGCGTGGCAGTGAACAGTTTTAACGAAGGGGCGGCAACGCCCCTTTTGTCATTCTGGCGTGGAACGCTCGCGCTGGCAGGCGTACTGTTGCTGTCTGCCTGTAGCCATGATTCCTCACTCCCCCCGTTTACCGCCAGCGGCTACGCTGACAACCAGGGTGCGGTCAGGATCTGGCGCAAAGATTCCAGCGATGAAGTCCATATGCTCACCGCATTCAGCCCGTGGCATAACGGCAACACCTTGACCGCAGAATACCGCTGGCAGGGCGATGCGCTGTCGCTCATTGAACTGAATATCTACAGTAAGACTCCCGAACACGTGAAGGTGCGTTTCGACGACCACGGCGAGCTGAGCTTTATGCAGCATGAGGTCAGTGGACTGAAACAGCAGCTTTCCAGCGATCAGGTCGCTCTCTACCGCTACCGTGCTGAACAACTCCGCCAGACCAGCGATGCGCTGCGTCAGGGCCGCGTGGTGCTGCGCCAGGGGCGCTGGCATGCCGACGGCACGGTGACCACCTGCGAAGGGCAGACGGTGAAGCCTGAGCTTGAATCCTGGGCAACCGAACACATTCAGCGTCGTCAGCGGCATTCATCTGTGGAGGTGAGTGTGGCATGGCTGGAAGCGCCGGAAGGCTCTCAGCTGTTGCTGGTGGCGAATGAAGATTTCTGCACCTGGCAGCCGACAGAGAAGAGTTTCTGACGTAAATCCCCTCTCCCTGTGGGAGAGGGTTAGGGTGAGGGTGTGAAATTACTCTCCCTGCTCCCGCGCAATGGCACGATAGCCGATATCCTGGCGGCTGAAGCTGCCATTCCAGTGAATATCCGCCATCAGCGCATAGGCGCGCTTCTGCGCCTCTGCCACGGTCTGGCCCAGCGCGGTCGCACACAGCACGCGACCGCCGTTGGTGAGCACGCGGTCGTCGTCAGAGAGCTTTGTACCGGCGTGGAACACCTTCGCACTGTCAATCTCTTCCAGCGGCAGGCCGTGGATCTCATCTCCGGTGTTGTAGCTACCCGGATAGCCACCCGCAGCAATCACCACACCTAAAGAGGCACGCTCGTCCCACTCGGAAGTTTTCTCGTCCAGCTTGCCTTCGCACGCCGCCAGACACAGATCAACCAGATCGGACTTCATGCGCAGCATGATCGGCTGGGTTTCCGGATCGCCGAAGCGGCAGTTGAATTCAATCACCTTCGGGTTACCCTGCTTGTCGATCATCAGGCCTGCGTAAAGGAAACCGGTGTAGGTATTGCCTTCCGCAGCCATCCCCTTCACGGTTGGCCAGATGATGCGGTCCATGGTGCGCTGGTGTACTTCGTCAGTGACCACCGGAGCAGGGGAGTAAGCTCCCATCCCGCCGGTGTTTGGTCCCGTGTCGGCATTGCCTACGCGCTTGTGATCCTGGCTGGTCGCCATCGGCAGAACGTGCTCGCCGTCAACCATCACGATAAAGCTCGCTTCTTCGCCGTCGAGGAACTCTTCAATCACGATGCGGTGGCCCGCGTCGCCAAAGGCGTTACCCGCCAGCATATCCTGCACGGCGGCTTCCGCTTCTTCGAGGGTCATCGCCACGATAACGCCTTTCCCGGCAGCCAGGCCGTCGGCTTTGATCACAATCGGCGCGCCTTTTTCACGCAGGTAAGCCAGAGCAGGCTCTACCTCGGTGAAGTTCTGATATTCCGCCGTCGGGATGTTATGACGCGCGAGAAAATCTTTGGTGAAGGCTTTTGAGCCTTCCAGCTGCGCAGCCCCTTCCGTTGGGCCGAAAATTTTCAGGCCCGCGGCGCGGAAGGCATCTACAACGCCGATCACCAGCGGTGCTTCCGGGCCAACAATCGTCAGATCGATATTCTCGTTTTGGGCAAAGCTCAGCAGCGCCGGGATGTCGGTTACGCCGATGGCGACGTTCTGTAGTGCGGGCTCCAGCGCGGTCCCGGCGTTACCCGGTGCCACAAAGACGGTTTCAACCTGCGGAGACTGCGCTGCTTTCCACGCCAGGGCGTGCTCGCGCCCGCCGTTACCAATCACTAATACTTTCATTTTCTGCTCCGGGGATTAATGGCGGAAGTGGCGCATGTCGGTGAAGATCATTGCGATGCCATGCTCGTCGGCAGCGGCAATCACTTCGTCATCACGGATTGAACCGCCAGGCTGGATCACACAGGTGATGCCCACAGCAGCGGCCGCGTCGATACCGTCGCGGAACGGGAAGAAGGCGTCAGAGGCCATGGCGGAACCTTTGACTTCCAGACCTTCGTCACCTGCTTTAATACCCGCGATTTTCGCAGAGTAAACGCGGCTCATCTGGCCTGCGCCTATTCCGATGGTCATGTTCTCTTTGGCGTAGACGATGGCGTTGGATTTCACAAACTTCGCCACTTTCCAGCAGAACAGCGCGTCACGCAGTTCCTGCTCGGTTGGCTGACGTTTGGTGACGACACGCAGATCGGCTTCGCCCACCATACCCAGATCGCGGTCCTGAACCAGCAGCCCGCCGTTCACGCGCTTGAAGTCCAGGCCCGGGACGCGTTCTGCCCACTGGCCGCAAACCAGTACGCGCACGTTCTGTTTCGCCGCGGTGATTTTCAGCGCCTCTTCGGATGCTGATGGCGCGATGATCACTTCGACAAACTGACGGGAGATGATGGCCTGCGCGGTTTCCGCATCCAGCTCGCGGTTGAAGGCGATAATGCCGCCGAACGCGGAGGTCGGGTCGGTTTTGTAGGCGCGATCGTAAGCTTCCAGAATAGACGCACTTACCGCAACGCCGCATGGGTTGGCGTGCTTGACGATAACGCAGGCTGGCTCGCTGAACTCTTTCACGCATTCCAGCGCGGCGTCGGTATCGGCAATGTTGTTATAGGAGAGGGCTTTGCCCTGTACCTGCTGGGCAGTCGCTACAGAGGCTTCTTTTACCTCTTCTTCTATATAGAAGGCAGCCTGCTGGTGGCTGTTCTCGCCGTAACGCATATCCTGCTTCTTAATGAAGTTCAGGTTCAGCGTGCGCGGGAAGCGGCCAGATGGATCTTTGCTTTCACCGTGGTAGGCAGGTACCAGGCTACCGAAGTAGTTGGCGATCATGCTGTCGTAGGCGGCGGTATGCTCGAAGGCTTTGATGGCGAGATCGAAACGCGTTTCAAGCGTCAGGGACCCTTCGTTGGCATCCATCTCATTAATAATGGCGTTGTAGTCACTGCTCTTTACCACGATGGCCACATCTTTATGGTTCTTGGCTGCGGAGCGCACCATGGTCGGGCCGCCGATGTCGATATTCTCAACAGCGTCTTCCAGAGAACAGCCTTCGCGGGCAACGGTCTGGGCGAACGGGTAGAGGTTAACAACCACCATGTCGATGGGGGCAATATTGTGCTGCTCCATAATGCCGTCGTCCTGACCGCGACGGCCCAGAATACCGCCGTGCACTTTCGGGTGCAGGGTTTTGACGCGTCCATCCATCATTTCCGGGAAACCGGTGTAATCGGACACTTCGGTTACCGGCAGACCTTTATCTGCTAACAGGCGAGCGGTACCGCCTGTAGAAAGCAGCTCTACGCCACGTGCAGAAAGTGCCTGAGCGAATTCGACGATACCGGCTTTATCAGAAACACTGAGCAGAGCGCGGCGGACTGGACGACGTTGTTGCATGGTAAATCCCCTGGATTTCACGATTACAGAGAGCGTTAGATGAATTTTCCTGTGAAAAACTCATCTAACACACCTGACGAGGCATCCTTGTGAAGCGCGAGCATTTTAACGAAAACGTTTGCGCAACGCTCGCACATTTTTACTTTTTCGTATCATTGTGGATAAGTCTGTGCGTAAAAAGGTATAAGGCGGGGTTTTGCTGTGGAATGCAGCAGTCAGTCATTTTTCTGTCATTTAGCGGTTGCGGCCTGCGGAGAACTCCCTATAATGCGCCTCCATCGACACGGCGGATGTGAATCACTTCACAGATAACCCGGTCGGTTGAAGAGAAAAAATCCTGAAATAACGGGTTGACTCTGAAAGAGGAAAGCGTAATATACGCCACCTCGCGACAGAGCGCTGAAGCGCGTCGCAACTGCTCTTTAACAATTTATCAGACAATCTGTGTGGGCACTCAAAGTGACATGGATTCTTAATGTCCTCGGACACTAAATGAATACCAAGTCTCAACGAGTGAACACGTAATTCATTACGAAGTTTAATTCATTGAGCATCAAA
>NZ_CP059487.1:609729-1321448 GCF_016082135.1 Enterobacter sp. YSU | reverse complement strand
CCCATGTGAGAGTAGGGAACTGCCAGGCATCAATTAAGAAGAACCCCGTACCGTAAGGTGCGGGGTTTTTTGCTTTGCACGTTCTGAAAAGTCGGGTGGTGGCCCAGCCTTACCCGCCCTACATGCTTTTCCTCCTTGAAACTTTCTCACCTTTCGTTTGCAGACTCGACATTAACCCTGTTTCTGGGTATCGTTAGCTGTCTGGATGTCTAAACGTTTATACGTATGCTTTGAGGATTTAAGGTTATGCCGATTCGGGTGCAGGACGAGCTACCAGCCGTCAATTTCTTGCGTGAAGAGAATGTCTTCGTAATGACAACTTCGCGTGCTTCTGGTCAGGAAATTCGCCCGCTGAAGGTGCTGATCCTTAATCTGATGCCAAAGAAGATCGAAACGGAGAACCAGTTCCTGCGCTTGCTCTCCAACTCTCCGCTTCAGGTTGATATCCAGCTGCTGCGCATTGACGCGCGTGAGTCACGCAACACGCCTGCTGAGCATCTGAATAACTTCTACTGTAATTTTGAAGATATTCGCAATGAGAATTTCGATGGACTGATCGTCACCGGCGCACCGCTGGGTCTGGTGGAATTTAATGACGTTGCCTACTGGCCACAGATCAGGCAGGTGCTGGAGTGGGCAAAAGATCACGTCACGTCCACCTTGTTTGTCTGTTGGGCGGTACAGGCCGCACTGAATATCCTCTATGGCATTCCCAAGCAAACCCGCAGCGACAAACTTTCTGGCGTATACGAACACCACATTCTTCACCCGCATGCGCTGCTGACGCGTGGTTTCGATGACACTTTCCTGGCCCCGCATTCTCGCTACGCCGATTTTCCGGCACAGCTGATCCGCGATTACACCGACCTGGAAATCCTGGCCGAAACGGAAGACGGCGATGCCTACCTGTTCGCCAGTAAAGACAAACGCATCGCGTTCGTTACCGGCCATCCTGAGTACGATCCACATACCCTCGCCTCAGAGTATTTTCGTGACGTTGAAGCGGGTCTGAATCCGGATGTCCCGTACAACTATTTCCCGAAAAATGATCCGCAAAACACGCCTCGGGCAACCTGGCGTAGCCACGGAAATTTGCTGTTTACCAACTGGCTCAACTATTACGTCTACCAGATTACGCCGTACGATCTGCGCCACATGAATCCGACGCTGGAGTAATCGTCTGCATTAAACGATCCTAAAGCGTTTCAGCTATTCAGATCAGGCACCTTCGGGTGCCTTTTTTATTTCCGAAATCCAACTCAACATCGAAGAAAACTTTAATTCCATATTAATCATGCAGTTGTGATTATATATAAATTAAAATGGAAATTGTTTTTGATTTTGGAAAAATTATAGATAGTCTTAATTCTGCTGAGCGAAAACTACACAACGATCTTTCGCTCGCGTCGGGGGCGTGATTTTGGATCTTTGATGAGGAGCAGAACGATGACTCAACAGGCAACAACGGTCGATGAACTGACCTTTACCCAGCCGAATGGTGAACAAGAACAGCAAGTTTTGACGGCAGAAGCGGTAGAGTTTCTGACTGAACTGGTGACTCGCTTTACGCCACAGCGTAATAAACTGCTGGCGGCGCGCATTCATCAACAGCAGGAGATCGATAACGGCAAGTTGCCAGGGTTTATTTCGGAAACCGCTTCCATTCGTCATGGTGAATGGAAAATTCGCGGAATCCCTGAAGATTTACAGGATCGTCGCGTAGAGATCACCGGTCCGGTAGAGCGCAAAATGGTGATCAACGCCATGAATGCCAACGTCAAAGTATTTATGGCGGACTTCGAAGATTCCCTCGCGCCGGACTGGCAGAAAGTTATCGACGGGCAGATCAACCTGCGCGACGCCGTCAACGGCACCATCAGCTATACCAACGAAGCCGGTAAAATTTACCAGCTCAAACCGAATCCGGCGGTGCTGATCTGCCGCGTACGCGGTCTGCATTTGCCAGAAAAACACGTCACCTGGCGCGGAGAAGCGATTCCGGGCAGCCTGTTCGACTTTGCGCTGTACTTCTTTCACAACTATAAAAACCTGCTGGCGAAAGGCAGCGGCCCCTATTTCTATCTGCCGAAAACCCAGTCCTGGCAGGAAGCGGCGTGGTGGAGTGAAGTCTTCAGCTACGCAGAAGACCGCTTTGGCCTGCCGCGCGGCACCATTAAGGCCACGCTGCTGATTGAAACCCTGCCTGCCGTATTCCAGATGCATGAGATCCTCCATGCGCTGCGTGACCATATTGTGGGCCTGAACTGCGGCCGTTGGGATTACATCTTCAGCTACATCAAAACCCTGAAAAACCATACCGACCGGGTATTGCCGGATCGTCAGGTTGTCACCATGGATAAACCGTTCCTCAGCGCCTACTCGCGCCTGCTGATTAAGACCTGCCACAAACGCGGCGCCTTTGCGATGGGCGGTATGGCGGCGTTTATCCCGAGCAAAGACGCAGAGCGTAACAATCAGGTGCTCAACAAGGTGAAAGCCGATAAAGAGCTGGAAGCCCGTAATGGCCACGACGGGACGTGGATTGCCCATCCTGGTCTGGCCGATACGGCGATGGAAGTCTTTAACCGCGTACTCGGCGACAACAAAAACCAGCTGTTTGTCACCCGTGAAGACGATGCGCCAATCGCAGAAGAACAGTTGCTGGCGCCGTGTGCGGGCGAACGCACGGAAGAGGGGATGCGCGCCAACATTCGCGTCGCCGTGCAGTACATCGAGGCATGGATCTCAGGCAACGGCTGCGTGCCTATCTACGGCCTGATGGAAGATGCCGCCACGGCGGAAATTTCACGTACCTCCATCTGGCAGTGGATCCATCATCAAAAAACGCTCAGCAACGGCAAACCGGTAACCAAAGCCCTGTTCCGTCAGATGCTGGCCGAAGAGATGCGGGTCATCCAGGACGAACTGGGCGAGCACCGCTTCAGCAGCGGGCGTTTTGACGATGCCGCACGCCTGATGGAGCAAATCACCACCTCTGATGACTTAATCGACTTCCTGACCCTGCCGGGCTACCGCTTCCTGGCGTAATTCACCACATAACAATATGGAGCATCTGCACATGAAAACCCGTACCCAACAGATCGAAGAGTTACAAAAAGAGTGGACCCAACCGCGCTGGGAAGGCATTCGCCGTCCGTACAGCGCAGAGGAAGTGGTGAAGTTACGCGGCTCGGTTAACCCGGAATGTACGCTGGCGCAGAACGGCGCGGCGAAAATGTGGGATCTGCTGCATGGGGGGTCTAAAAAAGGCTATATCAACAGCCTCGGCGCGCTGACCGGCGGTCAGGCATTGCAGCAGGCGAAGGCCGGCATTGAGGCTATCTATCTTTCCGGCTGGCAGGTCGCGGCGGATGCTAACCTTGCCTCCAGCATGTATCCGGATCAATCTCTTTATCCGGCGAACTCGGTGCCGTCAGTGGTGGATCGGATCAACAATACCTTCCGCCGTGCGGATCAGATCCAGTGGGCCGCGGGTATCGAACCCCACGATCCGCGTTTTATCGACTATTTCCTGCCGATCGTCGCCGATGCGGAAGCCGGTTTCGGCGGCGTGCTGAACGCCTTTGAGCTGATGAAATCCATGATTGAGGCCGGTGCAGCGGCCGTTCACTTTGAAGATCAGCTGGCGTCGGTGAAGAAGTGCGGGCATATGGGCGGGAAAGTGCTGGTGCCAACCCAGGAAGCGATCCAGAAGCTGGTTGCCGCGCGTCTGGCTGCTGACGTGCTCGGCGTGCCGACGCTGGTGATTGCCCGTACCGATGCTGACGCGGCGGACCTGATCACCTCTGACTGCGACCCGTATGACAGCGAATTCATTACCGGCGAACGTACCAGCGAAGGGTTCTATCGCACACATGCCGGTATTGAACAGGCGATCAGCCGCGGCCTGGCGTATGCCCCTTACGCCGACCTGGTCTGGTGTGAAACCTCCACGCCGGATCTGGCGCTGGCGAAGCGCTTTGCCGATGCGATTCATGCGAAGTATCCGGGCAAGCTGCTGGCCTATAACTGTTCGCCGTCCTTCAACTGGCAAAAGAATCTGGACGATACGACCATCGCCAGCTTCCAGCAGCAATTGTCAGATATGGGCTACAAGTACCAGTTCATCACCCTGGCGGGTATCCACAGCATGTGGTTCAACATGTTCGACCTGGCGCACGCCTACGCGCAGGGCGAAGGCATGAAACACTATGTTGAGAAGGTGCAGCAGCCAGAATTTGCGGCGGGCAAAGAAGGATATACCTTCGTTTCGCACCAGCAGGAAGTGGGAACCGGCTACTTCGATAATGTGACCACGATTATTCAGGGCGGGGCCTCCTCCGTCACGGCATTAACGGGCTCGACGGAAGAAGCACAGTTCTAATCTTTTCCCCCTCTCCCCCCTTGGGGAGAGGGTTGGGGTGAGGGGGAATATATGTCGCGTGGTCTGGAATTACTGATTGCCCAAACTATTTTGCAGGGCTTCGATGCCCAGTATGGCCGCTTTCTGGAAGTCACCTCCGGCGCGCAACAGCGTTTTGAGCACGCCGACTGGCATGCGGTTCAGCAGGCCATGAAGCAGCGTATCCATCTTTATGATCACCACGTAGGTCTGGTGGTGGAGCAACTGCGCTGTATCACCGACGGTAAAAGCCCGGATGCGGAATTTTTACTGCGCGTGAAAGAGCATTACACCCATCTGTTACCCGACTACCCGCGCTTCGAGATTGCGGAGAGCTTTTTCAACTCCGTCTATTGCCGGTTATTTGACCACCGCTCATTATCTCCTGAGCGGTTATTTATCTTCAGCTCCCAGCCGGAGCGCCGCTTCCGTACCATTCCGCGTCCGCTGGCGAAAGATTTCTTTCCCGATCGCGGCTGGGAAAAGCTCCTGCACCGCGTCTTAACGGATTTGCCGCTGCGCCTGCCGTGGGAGAATAAACCCCGGGATATCGGCTATATCCACGCATATCTCAGTGAAACCTTCGGCGAGGCGGTGCTCAGCCGCAGCCATTTGCAGGTTGCCAACGAGCTTTTCTACCGGAATAAGGCCGCCTGGCTGGTGGGCAAACTGGTTACGCCGACAGCTATCGTGCCGTTTCTGCTGCCGATTCACCGTACCGACGACGGGGAACTGTTTGTCGATACCTGCCTGACCACCGGCGCCGAGGCCAGCATCGTATTTGGCTTCGCCCGTTCCTATTTCATGGTCTATGCCCCACTGCCTGCCGCCCTGGTGGAGTGGCTGCGCGAGATCCTGCCGGGCAAAACCACCGCCGAGCTGTATATGGCGATTGGCTGTCAGAAGCATGCCAAAACGGAAAGTTATCGGGAATACCTGCGTTATGTCACCACGGCTGATGAGCAGTTTATCGAAGCGCCGGGGATCCGCGGCATGGTGATGCTGGTTTTCACACTGCCGGGCTTCGACCGCGTGTTTAAGGTGATTAAGGATAAATTTGCCCCGCAGAAAGAGATGACCGCCGCTCACGTCCGCGCCTGCTATCAGCTGGTTAAAGAGCACGATCGCGTCGGGCGAATGGCGGATACCCAGGAGTTTGAAAACTTTGTGCTGGATAAGCAGCAGATCGATCCGTCGCTGATGTCGCTGCTAATGCAGGAAGCGCCGACGAAAATTACCGATCTTGGCGATAAGATTGCGATTAGCCATCTCTACATCGAACGCCGGATGGTGCCGCTAAATATCTGGCTGGAGCAGTCCGAAGGCCAGGCTTTACGAGACGCCATTGAAGAGTACGGCAATGCGATTCGCCAGCTCGCCGCCGCCAATATTTTCCCCGGCGACATGCTGTTTAAAAACTTCGGCGTCACCCGTCACGGGCGGGTGGTGTTCTACGATTACGATGAAATTTGCTACATGACCGAGGTGAACTTCCGCGATATCCCGCCGCCGCGCTACCCGGAAGATGAACTGTCCAGCGAGCCGTGGTACAGCGTATCGCCGGGCGATGTGTTTCCGGAGGAGTTTCGCCACTGGCTTTGTGCCGACCCGCGCATCGGGCCGCTATTCGAAGAGATGCATGCCGATCTGTTCCGCGCCAGCTACTGGCGCGGGCTGCAAACGCGGATCAAAAATGGGCACGTGGAAGATGTCTATGCTTACCGCCGCAAGCAGCGGTTTTGCATCCGCTTTTCTCCCTCTCCCTGTGGGAGAGGGCCGGGGTGAGGGCATCAGGCGGCAATGCACGTTTAACGAATCCCACCATATGCCAGCGTCACCTCTTTCGCGGCCTTAATCACCATCGCGCCCAGCTCGGTGACGCGGTCGTCGGTCATACGTGAAATCGGCCCGGAGATGGAGATGGCGGCAAACGGCTCGCGGTGCTCGTCAAAAATGCAGGACGCGAGGCAGCGCAGCCCGAGGGCATGTTCTTCGTCATCAAACGAATAGCCGCGCTTGCGGGTCAGAGCCAGATCTTCTTTCAGATGCACCGGCGACACCAGCGTGGCGTGGGTATAGGCGTGCAGTCCTTTACGGTGCAGCAGCCCCGTTACCTGCTCTTCGCTCAGCTGCGAGAGAAACGCTTTCCCTGCGCCAGAGGCGTGCATCGGCAACTTGCCGCCAATCGGCGCGGACATGCGCATCAGCTGCGTACACTGCACCTGGTCGATGATAATCGCCTGGTGATCGCTCTGATCCAGCACGGCCAGGTTTACCGTCTCGCCGGACTCCTCCATCAGCTTGCGCAGAATCGGGTGGACAATCGCCAGCAGGTTGCGGCTTTGCAGGAAGCTGCTGCCGACAATAAATGCATGCGCCCCCACCGCCCAGTGCCCCAGCTCGCCCACCTGACGCACGAAGCCCAGCTGCTGCATGGTGGTCAGCAGACGGTGCGTGGTGGAGTTCGGCAGGCCAGCCTGCTGCGCCAGCTCCGTCAGGGCCACGCTACCATGCGATTCGGCTATCCATTCCAGCAGCTTCAGGCCGCGCGTCAGGGATTGAACCTGTCCGCCAGGTTGTGCAGCGGTGGTTGCAGCAGGTTTTCTGCCGCGTTTAGCGGGAACGGTCGTAACCATGACGAACTCCTTTTTCTGTATCGTGGAAATCATTTTCGTTTTATTTGGTGGTTTTGCAACCGCTTTCCTGACTGATCGGAGGAGTGATAGTGAACATGTCTCATGTTACCGCTGTGTGACTTTTCGACCCTGCGAGATTATGCCAGTATGGAACGCAGCCTTTTGGCCATGTTGAGCGTTGTCGGGAGCAAGTGTGAGCAGCAAAGTAGAGCAACTGCGTGCGCAGTTAAATGAACGAATTCTGGTGCTGGACGGCGGCATGGGCACCATGATCCAGGGCTATCGTCTGAGTGAAGACGATTTCCGCGGCGAGCGCTTTGCCGACTGGCCTTGTGACCTGAAAGGGAACAATGACCTGCTGGTGTTAAGCAAACCGTCTGTTATCAGGGATATCCACAACGCTTACTTCGAAGCGGGTGCGGATATTGTTGAAACCAACACCTTCAACTCGACAACCATCGCCATGGCGGATTACCAGATGGAATCCCTGTCGGCGGAGATCAACTTTGAAGCGGCGAAGCTGGCGCGCGCCTGCGCCGACGAATGGACGGCCCGTACGCCGGACAAGCCGCGCTACGTAGCCGGGGTGCTGGGCCCAACCAACCGCACCGCGTCGATTTCTCCGGACGTCAACGACCCGGCGTTTCGGAACATCACCTTTGACCAGCTGGTTACCGCCTACCGCGAGTCGACCAAAGCGCTGGTGGAAGGCGGTTCCGATCTGATCCTGATTGAAACCGTATTCGACACCCTCAACGCTAAAGCCGCGATTTACGCGGTGAAAGAGGAGTTCGAGGCGCTGGGCGTCGACCTGCCGATCATGATTTCCGGCACCATCACCGACGCCTCGGGGCGCACGCTTTCCGGCCAGACAACCGAAGCGTTTTATAACTCCCTGCGCCACGCCGAAGCGCTCTCCTTCGGCCTGAACTGCGCGCTGGGGCCGGACGAGCTGCGCCAGTACGTGCAGGAGCTTTCGCGCATCGCAGAGTGCTACGTCACCGCCCACCCGAACGCCGGTCTGCCGAACGCGTTTGGTGAGTACGATCTGGATGCCGACACCATGGCGGCGCAAATCCGCGAATGGGCCGAATCTGGTTTCCTCAACATCGTCGGCGGCTGCTGCGGCACCACGCCGGAGCATATCGCCGCCATGAGCCGCGCCGTCGCCGGGCTTCCACCGCGCAAGCTACCCGAGCTTCCGGTAGCCTGTCGTCTGTCCGGCCTGGAGCCGTTGACCATCGGCGACGATAGCCTGTTTGTGAACGTGGGTGAACGTACTAACGTTACCGGTTCTGCGAAGTTCAAGCGCCTGATCAAAGAAGAGAAGTACAGCGAAGCGCTGGACGTTGCTCGCCAGCAGGTGGAAAGTGGCGCGCAGATTATCGATATCAACATGGACGAGGGGATGCTCGACGCCGAAGCGGCAATGGTGCGTTTCCTCAATCTGATTGCCGGTGAGCCGGATATCGCCCGCGTGCCGATCATGATTGACTCTTCCAAATGGGAAGTCATCGAAAAAGGGCTGAAGTGCATTCAGGGCAAAGGCATCGTTAACTCCATCTCGATGAAAGAGGGCGTCGATACCTTTATCCACCACGCGAAGCTGGTCCGTCGCTACGGAGCCGCCGTGGTGGTGATGGCCTTCGATGAAGTGGGCCAGGCCGATACCCGCGAGCGCAAGATTGAGATTTGCCGCCGCGCGTACAAAATTTTGACCGAAGAGGTGGGCTTCCCGCCGGAAGACATTATCTTCGACCCGAACATCTTCGCCGTCGCGACCGGCATCGAAGAGCACAACAACTACGCCCAGGACTTTATCGGCGCGTGTGAAGACATTAAACGCGAGCTACCGCATGCGCTGATCTCCGGCGGCGTGTCAAACGTGTCGTTCTCGTTCCGCGGCAACGACCCGGTGCGTGAGGCGATCCACGCCGTATTCCTCTACTACGCCATCCGCAACGGGATGGACATGGGGATCGTCAACGCCGGCCAGCTGGCAATTTACGACGATCTGCCAGCCGAGCTGCGCGACGCCGTAGAAGACGTGATCCTCAATCGTCGTGACGACGCCACCGAACGCATGCTGGATCTGGCGGAAAAATACCGCGGCAGTAAATCTGACGAATCAGCCAACGTTCAACAGGCCGAATGGCGCTCCTGGGATGTGAATAAGCGTCTGGAATACTCGCTGGTAAAAGGCATTACCGAGTTTATCGAGCAGGATACCGAGGAAGCGCGTCAGCAGGCCGCCCGTCCGATTGAAGTGATCGAAGGGCCGCTGATGGACGGTATGAACGTGGTCGGCGATCTGTTCGGCGAGGGCAAAATGTTCCTGCCGCAGGTGGTGAAATCCGCCCGCGTCATGAAGCAGGCGGTGGCGTATCTGGAACCCTTTATCGAAGCCAGCAAAGAGAAGGGCTCCAGTAACGGTAAAATGGTCATCGCCACCGTGAAGGGCGACGTACACGACATCGGCAAAAACATCGTTGGCGTGGTGTTGCAGTGTAATAACTACGAAATTATCGATCTTGGCGTAATGGTCCCGGCGGATAAAATCCTCAGGACCGCGCGCGAAGTGAATGCGGATCTGATTGGTCTTTCCGGGCTGATTACGCCTTCGCTTGACGAAATGGTCAACGTGGCAAAAGAGATGGAGCGCCAGGGCTTTACCATTCCGCTGCTGATTGGCGGGGCAACCACCTCGAAAGCCCACACGGCGGTGAAAATCGAGCAGAACTACAGTGGGCCGACGGTGTATGTCCAAAACGCCTCGCGCACCGTGGGCGTGGTCTCCGCGCTGCTGTCCGACACCCAGCGCGATGACTTTGTCGCCCGCACCCGCAAAGAGTATGAAACCGTCCGCATTCAGCATGGACGTAAGAAACCGCGCACGCCGCCGGTTTCGCTTCAGGCGGCGCGCGATAACGATCTGGCGTTCGACTGGTCCAGCTATACGCCGCCGGTCGCACACCGTCTGGGCGTGCAGGACGTGACGGCCAGCATCGAAACGCTGCGTAACTACATCGACTGGACGCCGTTCTTCATGACCTGGTCGCTGGCGGGCAAATATCCGCGCATTCTTGAAGATGAGGTGGTGGGCGAAGAGGCGAAGCGCCTGTTTAAAGATGCTAACGACATGCTCGACAGGCTGAGCGCAGAGAAAGCCCTCAACCCGCGCGGCGTGGTGGGGCTGTTCCCGGCGAACCGCGTGGGCGACGATGTGGAAATCTACCGCGATGAAACCCGCACCCACGTGCTGGCCGTGAGCCACCACCTGCGCCAGCAAACCGAGAAAGTGGGCTTTGCCAACTACTGCCTGGCGGATTTCGTCGCACCGAAACTCTCCGGTAAAGCCGACTATATCGGCGCCTTTGCCGTAACCGGTGGTCTGGAAGAAGACGCGCTGGCGGATGCGTACGACGCGCAGCACGATGATTACAACAAAATCATGGTGAAAGCGATCGCCGACCGTCTGGCGGAAGCCTTCGCTGAATATCTGCATGAACGCGTACGTAAGGTGCACTGGGGCTACGCGGCGAATGAGAATCTCAGCAACGAGGAGCTAATCCGCGAAAATTACCGGGGCATTCGTCCGGCGCCGGGGTATCCGGCCTGCCCGGAACACACCGAGAAGGGCACTATCTGGAAGTTGCTGGACGTCGAAGCGCATACCGGCATGAAGCTCACCGAGTCGTTCGCCATGTGGCCGGGCGCGTCCGTTTCCGGCTGGTACTTCAGCCATCCGGACAGCAAGTACTTCGCCGTGGCACAGCTTCAGCGCGATCAGATTGAGGATTACGCCCTGCGTAAAGGCATGAGCGTGTCAGAGGTGGAACGCTGGCTGGCGCCGAATTTGGGCTACGACGCAGACTAACGTCACTTTTCCTTACAACAAACAGGGCACCGCTATGGTGCCTTGTCTCTTTCTTACGTTTAAACCCTTATACTGAACCTCAGGAAAACGAATAACGATAAGGAGGAATGCCTACCGTGTTGACGTTGTTACACCTGCTCTCCGCAGTCGCACTGCTGGTATGGGGCACCCATATCGTTCGTACCGGCGTGATGCGTGTGTTTGGCGCACGTTTACGTACCGTTCTCAGCGGCAGCGTTGAGAAGAAGCCGCTCGCCTTCTGCGCGGGTATTGGCGTCACGGCGCTGGTGCAAAGCAGCAACGCCACCACCATGCTCGTCACCTCGTTCGTGGCGCAGGATCTGGTGGCGCTCGCCCCGGCGCTGGTGATTGTCCTTGGCGCCGACGTCGGTACCGCGCTGATGGCGCGTATCCTGACATTCGATCTCTCCTGGCTGTCGCCACTACTGATTTTTATCGGCGTCATTTTTTTCCTCGGCCGTAAGCAAAGCCGTGCCGGGCAGCTTGGCCGCGTCGGTATTGGCCTCGGGCTGATCCTGCTGGCACTGGAGCTGATTGTGCAGGCTGTCACGCCGATCACCCAGGCCAACGGTGTGCAGGTCATCTTCGCCTCGTTAACCGGCGATATTATGCTGGATGCGCTGATCGGCGCGGTATTCGCCATCGTCAGCTACTCCAGCCTGGCAGCGGTCCTGCTGACGGCGACCTTAACCGCCGCAGGGGTAATTTCCTTCCCGGTGGCGCTGTGCCTGGTGATCGGTGCCAACCTCGGCTCTGGCCTGCTGGCGATGCTCAACAACAGCGCCGCCAACGCTGCCGCCCGCCGGGTGGCGCTGGGGAGTTTACTGTTTAAGCTGGTGGGTAGCCTGATCATTCTGCCGTTTGTGCACCCGCTGGCGAACCTGATGGATAATCTCTCTCTGCCGAAAGCGGAGCTGGTGATCTACTTCCACGTCTTCTACAACCTGGTGCGCTGTCTGGCAATGGTGCCGTTTGCCGCGCCGATGGCCCGCTTCTGCGAGCGGCTTATTCGTGATGAACCGGAGCTGGACGCGCGCCTTAAACCGAAGCATCTGGACACCTCGGTGCTGGATACTCCTGCGCTGGCAATCGCCAATGCCGCCCGCGAAACGCTGCGCATGGGCGACGCGATGGAAACCATGCTGGAAGGGCTGCAAAAGGTGATGCACGGCGAGCCGCGCGAAGAAAAAGAGCTGCGCAGGCTGGCGGACGATATCAACGTGCTGTATACCGCCATCAAGCTCTATCTGGCGCGGATCCCCCAGGACGAGCTGGCGGAAGAGGAGTCGCGCCGCTGGGCGGAAATCATCGAGATGTCGCTTAACCTGGAGCAGGCTTCGGATATTGTCGAGCGTATGGGCAGTGAAATCGCAGACAAATCCCTGGCCGCACGCCGGGCGTTTTCTGTTGAAGGGCTGAAAGAGCTGGAAGCGCTGCACGAACAGCTGGTCAGCAACCTGAAGCTGGCGATGTCGGTCTTCTTCTCCAGCGACGTGCCGAGCGCGCGCCGCCTGCGCCGCAATAAGCATCGTTTCCGCATCCTTAATCGCCGCTACTCACACGCCCACGTTGAGCGTCTGCACCAGCAGAACGTGCAGAGTATCGAGACCAGCTCACTCCACCTGGGACTGCTGGGCGATATGAAGCGCCTGAACTCGTTGTTCTGTGCGGTGGCGTACAGCGTGATGGAGCAGCCGGATGAAGACGATGAGCGGGATGAGTATTAATCCCCAGAGGGTTTGATTGTTAACCCAAGGCCCAATGCTTTCATGACCGCCAGCGTGGTTTTGAGCGTTGGGTTCCCCTTATCACTGAATGATCGATACAGTTGTTCTCGTGACAGACCCGTTTGCTGGGAAATGGTCGACATCCCTTTCGCTCGGGCGATGACGCCCAGCGCTTCAGCAATGTACGCTGAGTCACCCGTCTCTAATGCATCAGCCATAAACACAGCGATTTCCTCGTCATCCACCAGTGCGTTGGCTGGATCGTAGGGTGTTAATTTATGCATGCTCATTCACTCCTGCCATTGGGATACATTGCTCAGCATTTTTGCCATAAGTATGTCTCTGGCCTGGCTGCTTTTGTCACCACCTCATAACAGCACGATGATGCAATTGCCCTGGTCCTTAAAATAGACTCTGTAGCCCGGGCCAAAGTGGATCCTCAGTTCACTGATTCCTTCCCCCACGGGTCTAATGTCGCCCGCTAAGCCATTTGCCAGCCTAAAGAGGCGGGAAGCGATAATCGTCTTTGCCCGCCTGTCCTTTAAATTTTGCTCCCAGCGTCGGAAGGATTCTGTCTGAACGATCTCCTTCATATTACTCCCTGTGATTTATAAACTACAAGCAATTGTCTCTGGAGAGTAAAGCTAAAAGGAGTTAGCTCAAGGATAAATAGCCTGACGCTAAATCCTGAAAGCGTCTCGCAAACTAAAAAACCCGTCTCAGTAACCGTCGGCTAATCTTTTTTTCCAGCCCAAACCTAAGGTATATTTCGCCCTTCACAGGAGAAACTATGCTGCCAACTCAATCAACCCGATTAAACAAATACATTAGCGAGAGCGGGATCTGCTCACGTCGCGAGGCTGACCGTTACATTGAACAGGGTAACGTGTTTCTTAACGGCAAACGCGCCACCATTGGCGATCAGGTAGTGCCTGGCGATGTGGTGAAAGTGAATGGTCAGGTCATCGAACCGCGTGATGCCGAAGACCTGGTGTTTATCGCGTTGAACAAGCCGGTTGGGATTGTCAGCACTACGGAAGATGGCGAGCGGGACAACATCGTTGATTTCGTGAACCACAGCAGCCGTATTTTCCCGATTGGCCGTCTGGATAAAGACTCTCAGGGGCTGATTTTCCTTACCAACCACGGTGACCTGGTCAACAAAATTCTGCGTGCCGGTAACGACCACGAGAAAGAGTACATTGTTACGGTGAACAAGCCGGTCACGGACGAGTTCATCCGGGGAATGGGCGCAGGTGTGCCGATTCTGGGCACCGTGACGAAGAAGTGTAAAGTCAGAAAAGAGGCGCCGTTTGCGTTTCGTATCACGCTGGTGCAGGGCCTGAACCGCCAGATCCGCCGCATGTGCGAGTACTTCGGTTATGAAGTGACGAAGCTGGAACGCACGCGCATCATGAACGTCAGCCTGTCCGGGATCCCGCTGGGCGAGTGGCGTGATTTAACGGATGACGAGCTGATCGAGCTGTTCAAACTTATCGAGAACTCCTCGTCCGAAGCGAAGCCGAAAGCTAAAGCCAAACCGAAAACGCAGGCGATTAAGCGTCCGGTGGTGAAGGCACCGCAGGCGGAAGAGAAAGGGCGGGGCAAGCCGGGCAACGGAAAACGCTTTACCCAGCCGGGGCGCAAAAAGAAAGGGCGCTGATTAGCGCCTTCCACGGGTTGATGTGCTGGCGGACCAGGAAAAAGTCGCCTCTGCATCAGGTTTATAAGCCTGCTCTTTTTTCAGCTTGCGGGCTTTTTTCGCCGCAGCATCACGTTGCGCCATCAGTTTATCGATGTACTCTTTTTTAACCTGATTGGTTTCGGCGTTCGTCAGCGTGCGGCCATGCGTGATGCGGGCGCGGTCGAGAAGCGTTTTCAGTTCGCGCTGCTCGGCTTCGGTCATGTCTTTCTGGGTCAAACGTGGTGTAGCCATTGCTGAAGCCTCCTGATGGGGAGGCTTCAGTGTAAAGCAAGCCGGGTCAATTAACCCTGTTTCACCGCATCTTTTTTCGGTTGGTCATCAATCGGCTTACCGGACCAGTATCCTGCTAACAGCGAACCGGACAGGTTGTGCCAGACAGAGAACAGCGCCCCCGGCAGCGCTGCCAGCGGTGAGAAGTAAATTTTACCCAGCGCCGCCGCCAGGCCGGAGTTCTGCATCCCCACTTCGATCGCCAGCGTGCGGCAGGTGGATTCGTCAAAGCCAAACAGCTTTCCGCCCCAGTAACCGCCCAGCAGACCAATAGTGTTATGCAGCACAACCGCGACGATCACCACAAAGCCCACCGAAGCAATGTGCGATGCGGAACCGGCTACCACGGCGCTGATAATGGCCAGAATGCAGACCATCGAAAACGCGGGCAGATACGGCTCAACCGCTTTCACCACCCGCGGGAAGAGATGGTGGATCACCAGCCCCAGCGCAATCGGGATCACCACGATTTGCAGGATGCTGAGCAGCATGCCCATCACGTCCACCTGGATATGCGCGTCGACGTACAGGCGGGTTAACAGAGGCGTGGCAATCACGCCCACCAGCGTGGAAACGGACGAGATGGTGACGGAGAGCGCCACGTCGCCTTTCGCCAGATAGATCATGACGTTAGATGCCGTACCGCTGGCGACGCTCCCCACCAGCACCATCCCGGCGGAAAGGTCGGGCGGCATCTTAAAGGCCATCGCCAGCAGCCATGCCGCGAGCGGCATCACCAGGTAGTGCAGGAAAATCCCTGCGGCAACCGGTGCCGGGCGAGACAGCACGCGTTTGAAATCGTCAATTTTCAGATGCACGCCCATGCCGAACATAATCAGCATCAGCAGCGTGGTGACCCACGGACCAATGCCCGTGAACGTGGCAGGAGTGTAATACGCGAGTACAGAGAGCAGCAGCGCCCATAACGGGAACAGCCGGGTGATAGCGGAGAGCATAGTGAATTCCTTGCAGTATTGTCGTGTTGTTTTGTTATAAAAAAGCCGGGTCTGTGCCCGGCTTATTGATATTGTTTATCGTGCTAACGAATTTTATTCAAACAAATTCTGATGAAGTTTCTGCACGACCTGCTCGGCCTGATCGGCAGGGACCAGGAAGCAGAGGTTGTAGCTGGACGCGCCGTAGCAAATCATGCGGATATTGAACGGGTCGAGCACGCCGAACACCTCTTTGCCCACGCCGCACGCGCGCGACAGCTTATTACCGATGATGGCAACCAGCGCCAGATCTTCTTCCACCTCCACGCGGCACAACTCGGAAAGCTCAATCAGCAGCGACTGCGTCAGCAGGGTGTCGCCGGTAGAGGTGGAGCCGGTGGTGTCGAGCGTCAGCGCGATGCTGACTTCTGACGTGGTGATCAGGTCCACGGAGATATTGTGGCGCGCCAGGATGCCAAACACTTCCGCCAGAAATCCACGGGAGTGCAGCATATTATGGCTGTGCAGGGTAACCAGCGTCTGCTTACGACGCAGGGCCAGCGCGCGGAACAGCGGTGGGTTCTCGGTTTTCTTGCAGACCAGCGTCCCGCCCGCCTTTGGATCTTTACTGGAGCCAACGAAGACCGGAATGTCGCTGCGCACGGCGGGCAGCAGCGTGGCCGGGTGCAGCACTTTCGCGCCGAAAGTCGCCATTTCAGCCGCTTCTTCAAAGGCGATCACGTCAATACGTTTTGCCGCAGAGACCACGCGTGGGTCGGTGGTGTAGATACCCGGCACGTCCGTCCAGATATCCACGCGGGTGGCGTGCAGGGCTTCACCCAGCAGGGCGGCGGTGTAGTCGCTGCCGCCACGGCCCAGCGTGGTTGTGCGCCCTTTGGCTTCGCTGCCGATAAAGCCCTGGGTGATCACTATGCCTTCATCCAGGCGCGGGGCAAGCTGCTGGTTAGTCAGCTCAGCCAGGGCTTCCACGTCCGGCTCGGCGCGGCCAAAGCGGTCGCTGGTGCGCATCACTTTACGCACGTCGAACCACTGCGCCTGAATATTGCGCTCGCGCATGATCTCAACGAACAGCAGTGTGGACATCAGTTCGCCGTGGCTGACCAGTTCATCGGTCAGTGCGCTGGAGGTGGCCAGCGACGCGGCTTCTGCCAGGGTGGTGATATTTTCCAGCAGGCGTTCCACTTCCTCACGAATGACGTTCGGGTTTTGCAGACGCTCGAGAATGTCGAACTGAATTTTGCGCAGTGCATCCAGCTTCACGAAACGCTCGGTCGCTTCCAGTCCTTCAGACAGGGAAACCAGCAGGTTCGTCACGCCGGCTGAGGCGGAAAGCACCACCAGGCGGGTATTCGGATCGGCCAGCACCACATCGGCGCTGCGGTTCATGGCATCGTAGTCTGCCACACTGGTGCCGCCAAACTTGGCGACCACAAAACTCGTCATAACAACCTCGTGTCAGGGAATGAATAGAGCGACCTTGGCACAAGAATGAAGCGAGAACAGGTGCAGGCGCAAAATACGGCCCTATAAATAAAATGCGGGGGAGGTCCTGTCAATGCTGGGATTATGCGGATTTTTCATGGGGGGGTACCCCTCAGAAACAGGACTTATAACAGGCCCATATTTTATGCTCCTTTTTCCCCCTTTTTGACCAACATTTCGCCACGCCGGAAGGGCGCGACAGCAGCTATACTTTTCGGGTCTTTTCACCTGCGTTTGATGCAGACCAGGGCAATGGCATAAAAACCATCACAATTTTTATTTGCAGGCGCTACAATCGACCGCAGTCACAATTCTCAAATCAGAAGAGTATTGCTATGAAAAACATCAACCCAACGCAGACCGCTGCATGGCAGGCACTACAGAAACATTTTGATGAAATGAAAGACGTCACTATCGCGGATCTGTTCGCGAAAGATGCCGATCGTTTCAGCAAGTTTTCCGCCACCTTCGATGACCTGATGCTGGTGGATTTCTCCAAGAACCGTATCACCGAAGAGACGCTGGCGAAGCTGCAAGATCTGGCGAAAGAGACTGAGCTGGCAGATGCCATCAAATCCATGTTCTCCGGTGAGAAAATCAACCGCACCGAAGACCGTGCCGTCCTGCACGTGGCCCTGCGTAACCGTAGCAATACGCCAATTATCGTAGACGGCAAAGATGTGATGCCGGAAGTGAACGCGGTGCTGGAAAAGATGAAAACCTTCTCTGAAGCGATCATCTCAGGTAGCTGGAAAGGCTACACCGGCAAAGCGATCACCGACGTCGTAAACATCGGTATCGGCGGCTCTGACCTCGGCCCGTTCATGGTGACCGAGGCGCTGCGCCCGTACAAAAACCACCTCAACATGCACTTCGTGTCCAACGTCGATGGGACTCACATCGCTGAAGTGCTGAAAAAGGTGAACCCGGAAACCACGCTGTTCCTGGTGGCGTCTAAAACCTTCACCACTCAGGAAACCATGACCAACGCCCACAGCGCGCGCGACTGGTTCCTGAAAACCGCGGGCGACGAAAAGCACGTGGCGAAACACTTTGCGGCGCTGTCCACCAACGGTAAAGCGGTGGGTGAGTTCGGTATTGATACCGCGAACATGTTTGAGTTCTGGGACTGGGTGGGCGGCCGCTACTCACTGTGGTCTGCGATCGGTCTGTCCATCATCCTGTCCGTGGGCTTCGACAACTTCGTTGAACTGCTCTCCGGCGCGCACGCGATGGACAAACACTTCTCCACCACCGCGCCTGAGAAAAACCTGCCGGTACTGCTGGCGCTGATCGGGATCTGGTACAACAACTTCTTCGGCGCTGAAACCGAAGCGATTCTGCCGTACGACCAGTACATGCACCGCTTTGCGGCCTACTTCCAGCAGGGCAACATGGAATCCAACGGCAAGTACGTTGACCGTAACGGCAACGCGGTGGATTACCAGACTGGCCCAATCATCTGGGGCGAGCCGGGCACCAACGGCCAGCACGCGTTCTACCAGCTGATCCACCAGGGCACCAAAATGGTACCGTGCGATTTCATCGCCCCGGCGATTACGCACAACCCACTGTCCGACCACCATCCGAAGCTGCTGTCTAACTTCTTCGCCCAGACCGAAGCGCTGGCGTTCGGTAAATCCCGCGAGGTGGTTGAGCAGGAATACCGTGACCAGGGTAAAGATCCGGCTACGCTGGAGCACGTTGTGCCGTTTAAAGTGTTCGAAGGCAACCGTCCAACTAACTCCATTCTGCTGCGCGAAATCACGCCGTTCAGCCTGGGTGCGCTGATTGCCCTCTACGAGCACAAAATCTTCACTCAGGGCGCTATTCTGAACATCTTTACCTTTGACCAGTGGGGCGTTGAGCTGGGCAAACAGCTGGCAAACCGCATTCTGCCAGAGCTGGGTGACGATAAAGCGATCGACAGCCACGACAGCTCCACCAATGGTCTGATTAACCGTTATAAAGCCTGGCGTGCGTAATAAATATGTCATGAACAATGCCGGCGATATGCCGGCATTTTTTTATCGGATAATTCCTGATGTCTGTTAGTTATCTCAAATTCTGAATCTGAGTTTAATCCGAAAAAGACGGTAACCCCGTTAATTGCTGAGGTTTATTTTAAGAAAATACGGAGTGATATTTTAATGTTCTTATATTATAAATTGTTGATTTATAGTGATTATATATTTCCTTGATTCTTTTTTCCTTCCATTTTTAACCATTAGTCTGAAAACCTCATCCCTATTTACCCCCACGGTAAACCCACTGCTTTAGTTGTGTATACTCGAATCCGCCTGAATTTCTTTTCGGGCAAATCTCCATTCATTCATTGAAGGGAAATTGTTATGAAGAAAGTACTGTATGGCATTTTTGCCATATCTGCGCTTGCGGCGACGTCTGTCTATGCAGCTCCGGTCCAGGTCGGGGAAGCAGCAGGGTCGGCAGCGACGTCTGCGTCTGCGGGGAGTTCTACCGCAGCCAGCACCAGCGCCGTAAGTTCAGCCGTGGGTGTCGCGCTGGCGGCAACCGGTGGCGGTGATGGCTCCAATACCGGAACCACGACCACTACGACGACCAGCACCCAGTAATAACGGGTGTTTTAATCATAACCACACTTCGGTGTGGTTATTTCGCCCCTTCGGAGAAGAGTCGTGAAGCGACCTGCAATCATCCTGATTTGCCTGCTGTTGCAGGCGTGCTCAGCTACCACCAAAGGGCTGGGCCACTCACTGTGGGACAGCATGTTCGGCACGCCGGGCGTGCATCTGACCGATGACGAACTTCAGAACATGCCGTATGCCAGCCAGTACATGCAGCTAAACGATGGTCCGCAACTGTTTGTGGTGCTCGCTTTCGATGAAAACGGGCAGCAGAAATGGGTGACGCAGGATCAGGCCACCATCGTGACGCAGCATTCCCGCATCGTGAAAACGTTGCTCGGCGGCGACAACCTGCTTGAGGTGAACAACCTGGCTGAAGATCCGCTCATCAAGCCGAATCAGATCGTCGATGGCGCAAGCTGGACGCGCACGATGGGCTGGACCGAGCATAAACAGGTGCGCTACGCCACGGCCCGCTCCACCTTCCGCTGGGACGGTACGGACAGTGTCAAAGTGGGCAGCGACGAAACGCAGGTGCGCGTGCTGGATGAAGAAGTGACAACCGATCAGGCCACCTGGCATAACCGCTTCTGGGTGGACGAAGAGGGGCAAATCCGCCAGTCCTTACAGTATCTCGGTGCCGGTTTCTTCCCGGTGAAGGCCACCCTGATCAAGGCGGCGAAATCATGAAAATGTTCATCCACATTGCGCTTCTCGCCAGCCTGACCTCGCCGCTGGCGTGGTCTGCGGGAACGGTACAGGTCTACACCCCGGACAGCGAAAAACCTAAAACCTTAACCAATGCCGGGCATCTGCTCGATCTGGTGGGGCAGCCGAGGCTGGCGAAAAGCTGGTGGACCGGGGCGGTGATCAGCGAGCGTCAGGCGACGATCGTAGCGGAACAAAAACATCAGGCGCTGCTCGCCCGACTGAGCGGGCTGGCACAACAGGAAGATACCGACGATGCCGCGGCCATTACTAGCCTGCGTCAACAGCTTCAGGCGGTTAAGGTGACGGGGCGCCAGAAGGTGAATCTGGATCCGGATGAGGTGCGCGTTGCGGAAAACGGCAATCCGTCGCTGGAAGGGGACTATACCCTGTGGCTTCCGGCTCAACCTTCCACCGTCACCGTGATGGGGCTTCTCAGCAGCCCTGGCAAAAAGCCGTTTACGCCGGGCCGGGACGTGGCGAGCTATCTCGACGAGCAAAGTCTGCTCAGCGGAGCGGATAACAGCTATGCCTGGGTGGTCTATCCGGACGGGCATACGCAGAAAGCGCCGGTGGCTTACTGGAATAAACGCCATATCGAACCTATGCCAGGCAGCATCATTTTTGTCGGTTTTGCCGACCATTTCTGGACGAAAGCGTATGACGGGCTTAATGCCGATATCCTTCGCTCCCTGATACAGCGGATACCGGAATAATGAAAAAAACCTATCTCTACAGCATGCTTGCACTGTGCGTGAGTGCCGCCTGTCATGCAGAAACGTATCCGGCACCCATCGGCCCATCGCAGTCCGATTTTGGCGGCGTGGGCTTACTGCAAACCCCAACCGCGCGTATGGCCCGCGAGGGGGAAATCAGCCTTAACTATCGCGATAACGATCAGTACCGTTACTACTCTGCGTCCGTGCAGCTGTTCCCCTGGCTGGAGACCACGCTGCGCTACACCGACGTGCGTACAAAACAGTACAGCAGCGTGGATGCCTTCTCCGGCGACCAGACTTATAAAGACAAAGCTTTCGACGTGAAGCTGCGCCTGTGGGAAGAGAGCTACTGGATGCCGCAGGTCTCCGTTGGTGCGAAGGATATCGGCGGGACCGGCCTGTTTGACGCGGAATACATCGTGGCCAGCAAAGCCTGGGGACCGTTTGATTTCTCACTCGGTCTGGGATGGGGCTATCTCGGCACCAGCGGCAACGTCAAAAATCCGTTCTGTACCTACAGCGATAAATACTGCTACCGCGATAACAGCTACCAGAAAGCGGGCTCCATCAACGGGGACCAGATGTTCCACGGCCCGGCCTCGCTGTTTGGCGGCGTGGAGTATCAAACACCGTGGCAGCCGTTACGTCTGAAGCTGGAGTACGAAGGAAACGACTACTCGCAGGACTTCGCCGGGAAAATTGAGCAAAAGAGCAAGTTTAACGTCGGCGCCATTTACCGCGTCACCGACTGGGCCGACGTTAACCTCAGCTATGAGCGCGGTAATACCCTGATGTTTGGCTTTACCCTGCGCACTAACTTTAACGACATGCGGCCGCACTACAATGACAACCCGCGGCCAAAATATCAGCCGGAGCCGCAGGATGCGATCATTCAGCACTCCGTGGTAGCGAATCAGCTGACGCTGCTGAAATATAACGCGGGCCTGGCGGATCCAAAGATCCAGACCAAAGGCGATACGCTGTACGTCACCGGCGAGCAGGTAAAATACCGCGACTCCCGCGAAGGGATCGAGCGCGCCAACCGGATCGTCATGAACGATCTGCCGGAGGGGATCCGCACGATCCGCGTGACGGAGAACCGCCTCAACCTGCCGCAGGTCACAACCGAAACCGATGTTGCCAGCCTTAAGCGTCATCTTGAAGGCGAACCGCTGGGACATGAAACCGAGCTGGTACAAAAACGCGTTGAGCCGGTGGTGCCAGAGAGCACCGAGCAGGGCTGGTATATCGATAAATCCCGCTTCGATTTCCATATCGATCCGGTGCTGAACCAGTCCGTGGGTGGGCCGGAAAACTTCTACATGTATCAGCTGGGGGCGATGGCGACGGCGGATCTGTGGGTGACCGACCACCTGTTGACCACCGGTAGTCTGTTCGGCAACATTGCTAACAACTACGACAAATTTAACTACACCAACCCGCCGAACGATTCAAAACTGCCGCGCGTGCGTACCCGCGTTCGCGAATATGTGCAGAACGATATCTACGTGAATAACCTCCAGGCCAACTACTTCCAGTACTTCGGCAATGGCTTCTACGGCCAGGTTTACGGTGGCTATCTGGAAACCATGTTCGGCGGCGCCGGGGCAGAAGTGCTTTATCGTCCTGTCGACAGCAACTGGGCGTTTGGGGTTGATGCCAACTACGTGAAACAGCGTGACTGGCGCAGCGCGCAGGACATGATGAAGTTCACCGACTACAGCGTCAAAACCGGCCACCTGACCGCCTACTGGACGCCGTCGTTCGCGCAGGACGTGCTGGTGAAAGCCAGCGTCGGCCAGTATCTGGCGGGTGATAAGGGCGGTACGCTGGATATCTCCAAACACTTCGACAGCGGCGTGGTGGTGGGCGGCTATGCCACCATCACCAACGTTTCGCCAGACGAGTACGGGGAAGGGGACTTCACCAAAGGGGTGTACGTGTCGATTCCGCTGGATCTGTTCTCATCAGGCCCAACCCGCAGCCGTGCGGCAGTGGGCTGGACGCCGCTGACGCGCGACGGCGGTCAGCAGCTTGGACGTAAATTCCAGCTGTATGATATGACCAGCGATAAGAACATTAACTTCCGCTGATGCTTATTTGCCCGGTGGCGCTGCGCTTACCGGGCCTACGAGAGTGTTTTTGTAGGCCGGGCAAACGCAGTGCCGCCCGGCAAGAATGTTCATCTGGACAAAACATAAACAAAAAATATAGATCCCCGTCACATTTTTGCGTTATACAGGAACCTCGCCCTGGAGAATGAGGTGCTGTATGACATCCCTGACTCGTCCGCGCGTTGAGTTTATCTCAACGATACTCCAGACCGTGCTGAACCTCGGTCTGCTGAGCCTTGGCCTGATCCTGGTCGTTTTTCTGGGTAAAGAGACGGTGCATCTGGCGGATGTGCTGTTCGCCCCTGAGCAAACCAGCAAATACGCGCTGGTGGAAGGCCTGGTGGTCTACTTTCTCTACTTTGAATTTATCGCCCTGATTGTGAAGTACTTTCAGTCCGGCTTTCACTTCCCGCTGCGCTATTTTGTCTACATTGGCATCACCGCCATTGTGCGGCTGATCATCGTCGATCATAAATCCCCGCTCGACGTGCTGATCTACTCGGCGGCGATCCTGCTGCTGGTGATCACCCTCTGGCTGTGCAACTCGAAGCGGCTGAAACGCGAATAAAAAAAATGGCGGCCCGGAGGCCGCCGAATAACAGTCACAAGTTGGTTCAATACAATACGTCTAAAGTTGAGGGTTGCAGTGGCATAACAAATGAAACTTAACCTTTCACACCGCCCGCCGTCAGGCCGTTGACCAGCCAGCGCTGGGCCAGCAGGAACACCACGGTAATCGGGATGGCAGAGAGGACGGCCGCCGCGGCAAAGTCGCCCCACAGGTAGTTTTGCGGGTTGAGGTACTGCTGCATACCGACGGCAAGGGTGTAGCTGTTCACATCGCGCAGTAGCAGTGAGGCGACCGGGACTTCGGTGATGGCCGCGATAAACGACAGGATAAACACCACCGCCAGAATCGGCACCGACAGCGGCAGCAGCACCAGACGGAACGCCTGCCACGGTGTCGCCCCATCCAGCGCCGCCGCTTCTTCCAGCGAGCCGTCTATGGTTTCGAAATAGCCTTTGATGGTCCACACGTGCAGGGCGATGCCGCCAAGATAGGCGAAGATCACGCCGCCGTGAGTGTTCAGGCCGATGAACGGCACATACTGCCCAAGACGGTCAAACAGGGCATACAACGCCACCAGCGACAGCACGGCCGGGAACATCTGGAAAATCAGCATCCCTTTCAGCAGCGTCGCTTTGCCCGGGAAACGCATACGGGCGAAGGCGTAAGCGCAGGTGGTGGAGAGCGTCACGATGCCGATCGCAGTGATGGTCGCCACCTTCACCGAGTTCCATAGCCACAGCAGCACCGGGAACGGCGGCGGCGTGACGCGGCCATCCGCATGTTCCACGCTGAAGCCCAGCGCGAGCTTCCAGTGCTCCCAGGAGATTTCGTCCGGGATCAGGCTCCCGGTGGCGAAGTTCCCCGAGCGCAGGGAGATGGCGATAACCATCAGCAGCGGGAACATGATCGCCGCGATGAAAATCAGCAGGCCTAAGTGCGTCGCGAGGAGGCGCAGTTTCTGAGATTTGGGTTGTACCATTGCCATGTTCAGTGCCCTCCTTAGTCAAATTTCATACGTGTGGCTTTCAGGTTCACAATCGCCAGGGCGCCCACCAGCAGGAAGATCAGGGTGGCAATCGCCGCCGCCAGGCCGAAGTCCTGACCGCCGCCGCCCTCGAAGGCGATGCGGTAGGTGTAGCTCACGAGCAGGTCGGTATAGCCTGCCGGCGTGGTGGTGCCGAGACGGTCCGGGCCACCGTTGGTCAACAGCTGAATCAGCACAAAGTTGTTAAAGTTAAAGGCGAAGCTGGCGATCATCAGCGGCGTCAGAGGCTTAATGAGCAGCGGCAGGGTAATTTTGAAGAAGTTCTGGAACGGACCCGCGCCGTCCATCGCCGAGGCTTCGTACAGATCGTCCGGGATAGCCTTCAGCAGCCCCATGCACAGGATCATCATGTACGGATAACCGAGCCAGGTGTTCACGATGATAATCATCGAGCGGGCGGTGGTTGGGTCGCTGAACCAGGCCGGTTTGATACCGAACAGCGCGCTCAGCATCATGTTGATTTCACCGAAGCTCTGGTTAAACAGCCCTTTGAAAATCAGAATCGAGATAAACGACGGCACGGCGTAGGGCAGAATCAGCAGCACGCGGTAAATCGCTTTGCCTTTCAGGGACTCCCACTGCACGAGGCAGGCCAGCACCATGCCCACGGCCACGGTCAGGATCACGGTCAGCACCGAGAATACCACCGTCCAGACGAAGATGGCGAAGAAGGGTTTCTGGATGCCTTCGTCGGTAAATACGCGGGTGAAGTTGTCCCAGCCGATGGTGACGGTATAGCCCGGGCTGAGTTTGTCGTCGCCCCAGCTGCCGTCGGCATTCACCGACTGATAGAAACCGATATCGTTGTTCGGACGGTACTTCACGCCGCTCTGGTTGTTGGTCAGCGTGCCGTCATCCGCCAGAGTATAAAGCGGCTGCGTGCCGGAGAACTGACGCAGCGAGCTCATGGTCACTTTGCTTTCGTCTGGCAGCACGGCGGTGAGCTGGGTCAGCGCCTGACGATTCTGGGTAATGATACGCAGGTTCGCACGTTCACCTTCCGGCAGGGCCGCAGCCTCTTTTAAGGCCAGCTTCTGCTCGCCGCCAAATTTGAACGCGTCGGAAAGATAGGTTTTGCCGCTCTCACCGTCAGTGAGCGCTAACTTCCACTCGTCACCCGTGGGATACAGGCCGAAGTTAAAGGTTTTACCCGCCTGGTAAGAACGATCCAGAAGCACCTGGGTGGCACGCTCCTGCGCGAGCTGGTTGGTGCTGCTGTAGTTGGTAAAGGCAATCGCGATGGTGCAGATCAGCGGAAAGAGGACAAACAGCCCCATCCCGGCAACGCCCGGGTAGACATAGCGCCAGGCGTACGCTTTACGGTTGGCGAAAATATACAGGCCAACCGAGCTTAAAATCAGCGTCATGATGGCAAACAGGTATTCCCCTTGCACGTACATTAAAACAACAAGGTAACCCACCAGCAGACACAGCAGACCTATCACTGACCACTTCAGTGCGTCGCTTTGCCACCAGTGTTTCTTTTTAATGACATCCATGGGGTTCTTCCTCTACAACGGTGGAAACTTATCGTCAGGTGGCGCTGCGCTTACCTGACCTACGGATCGTGCCGTAGTCGTAGGGCGGGTAAGCGCACGCGCCACCCGCCGTTTTTCAGACTTACTTAGTAATACGGCCCTGAGCATCTTTCAGTGCGGCATCGACAGTCTGGCGACCGCTTGCAGCGTTGATGACCGCGGTACGGGTGGCGTACCAAAACGCAGCCATCTGTGGGATGTTCGGCATGATTTCGCCTTTCTGGGCGTTATCCATGGTGGCCGCAATACGCGGATCTTTCGCCAGCTGATCCTGGAAGGATTTCAGCGCAACGGCGCCCAGCGGCTTGTCCTTGTTCACTTCATCCAGACCCTGATCGGTCAGCAGGTAGTTTTCGAGGAACTCTTTCGCCAGCTCTTTGTTCGGGCTGGCGGCGTTGATGCCTGCGCTCAGCACGCCCACGAACGGTTTAGACGGCTTGCCGTTGAAGGTTGGCAGCAGGGTCACGCCGTAGTTGATTTTGCTCTTGTCGATGTTGGTCCAGGCCCACGGACCATTGATGGTCATCGCGGTTTCGCCTTTGTTGAACGCCGCTTCCGCGATGGAGTAGTCGGTATCCGCATTCATGTGTTTGTTCTTAATCAGGTCAACCAGGAAGGTCAGGCCTTTTTTCGCGCCCGCATTGTCCACGCCCACGTCTTTCACGTCATATTTGCCGTTTTCAAACTTGAACGCGTAACCGCCGTCGGCAGCAATCAGCGGCCAGGTGAAGTACGGCTCTTGCAGGTTGAACATCAGGGCGGATTTACCTTTCGCCTTCAGCTCTTTATCCAGAGCAGGGATCTCTTCCCAGGTTTTCGGTGGGTTTGGCACCAGGTCTTTGTTGTAAATCAGTGACAGGGCTTCAACCGCGATTGGGTAAGCGATCAGCTTGCCGTTATAGCGAACGGCGTCCCAGGTGAACGGGAACAGTTTGTCCTGGAAGGCTTTGTCTGGCGTAACTTCTGCCAGCAGGCCAGACTGCGCGTAGCCCCCGAAACGGTCATGCGCCCAGAAGATAATGTCCGGACCATCGCCAGTTGCCGCAACCTGCGGGAACTTCTCTTCCAGTTTGTCCGGGTGTTCTACGGTGACTTTGATACCGGTGTCTTTCTCGAATTTTTTGCCCACTTCGGCCAGACCGTTATAGCCCTTGTCGCCGTTAATCCAGATAACCAGCTTACCTTCTTCAATTTTGGCGAGAGCCGGTGCGGAAATCATCATTGCTGCGAGGGCGGACAATGCGAAAACGCGTGCGCCAGTCTTGATCTTCATATCTGCCATCCTTTATTGGTGATGTGCTCGTGGATACATAAGGTGGTTCAACGTGACTCAGTCTCCTTATTTGACATCCTCTTTCCATCCTCCCAGTCCCTACGCCCCACCCCCTGTTTGTGTGATCCCTGTAACATAAATTTAAGTTATGAGTGCTGGCGCACATAAAAACCCACTGAATTTTGCAGGCCGCTTCACGATTTTCGCCTCAGCCCCTCCGCTGCGGTCGCAGAGCCTGCTCTCTCATCCTCCCGCCTCCTCCCCCATAAAAAAGCCGGGGGGTGGAGGATTCACGAAAGTAATGGAACACGCATAGTGAACTTATCTTGAATGTTTCTGTCGGTGACAGGTTGTAACGAAGGGAGAAGGGCATGGCGAGCGTACAGCTGCGTAATGTAACGAAAGCCTGGGGCGACGTAGTGGTGTCAAAAGACATCAATCTGGACATCCACGAAGGTGAGTTTGTGGTGTTCGTGGGTCCATCAGGCTGTGGTAAATCGACTCTGCTGCGTATGATTGCCGGTCTTGAAACCATCACCAGTGGCGATTTATTTATTGGTGATACCCGAATGAACGACATCCCGCCAGCTGAACGCGGCGTGGGCATGGTGTTCCAGTCTTATGCCCTTTATCCGCATCTTTCCGTTGCCGAGAACATGTCCTTTGGCCTGAAGCTGGCCGGCGCGAAAAAAGAGACCATTAACCAGCGCGTCACCCAGGTGGCGGAAGTGCTCCAGCTGGCACATCTGCTGGAGCGTAAACCGAAGGCGCTCTCCGGTGGTCAGCGTCAGCGTGTGGCCATTGGCCGTACGCTGGTGGCCGAGCCGCGCGTGTTCCTGCTCGATGAACCGCTTTCTAACCTGGATGCCGCCCTGCGCGTCCAGATGCGTATCGAAATCTCCCGTCTGCACAAACGCCTTGGACGCACGATGATTTACGTCACCCACGATCAGGTCGAAGCGATGACGCTGGCCGACAAAATCGTGGTGCTGGACGCCGGTCGCGTGGCGCAGGTGGGCAAACCGCTGGAGCTGTATCACTACCCGGCAGACCGCTTTGTTGCGGGCTTCATTGGCTCGCCAAAGATGAACTTCCTGCCCGTAAAAGTGACCGCGACGGCAATCGAACAGGTACAGGTGGAGCTGCCAAACCGTCAGCAAGTCTGGCTGCCGGTCGACAGCGCCAACGTACAGGTGGGGGCCAATATGTCCCTCGGTATCCGCCCTGAGCATTTACTGCCGAGCCACATCGCTGATGTGACGCTGGAAGGTGAAGTTCAGGTCGTCGAACAGCTTGGTCACGAAACACAGATTCATATCCAGATCCCCGCCATCCGTCAGAACCTGGTCTACCGCCAGAATGACGTGGTGTTGGTAGAAGAGGGTGCCACATTCGCTATCGGTTTGCCGCCAGAGCGCTGCCATCTGTTCCGTGAGGATGGCACTGCATGTCGTCGGTTGCACAAAGAGCCAGGCGTTTAAGCATTCCAATTACAAAGAAAAGCAATGATCTCAGGAGATAGAATAATGATTACTCTGCGCAAAGTCCCTCTGGCTGTCGCCATTGCGGCAGGCATCCTGTCTGCCCAGGCGGGCGCCGTAGACTTTAAAGGTTATGCTCGTTCCGGCATTGGCTGGACCGGAAGTGGCGGTGAACAACAATGTTTCCAGGCAACAGGCGCACAAAGTAAATACCGTCTCGGTAACGAATGTGAAACCTACGCCGAACTGAAACTGGGCCAGGAAGTGTGGAAAGAAGGCGACAAGAGCTTCTATTTCGACACCAACGTAGCGTACTCCGTTTCTCAACAGAATGACTGGGAATCCACCAGCCCGGCCTTCCGTGAAGCTAACGTGCAGGGTAAAAACCTGATTGAATGGCTGCCAGGCTCTACCATCTGGGCCGGTAAACGCTTCTATCAGCGTCATGACGTACACATGATCGACTTCTACTACTGGGATATCTCTGGTCCTGGTGCCGGTATTGAAAACATCGATCTGGGCTTTGGTAAACTCTCTCTGGCAGCGACCCGTTCTTCTGAGTCCGGCGGTTCTGCAACCTTCGCCGATCGTGATGCGAACGGCGACCGTATTTATGACAACGTGGTACCAAACGATGTCTTCGACGTCCGTTTAGCCGGTCTGGAAACCAACCCGGGCGGTACGCTGGAGCTGGGCGTTGACTACGGTCATACCAACATTCCTGACGACTACTACCTGCAACCTGGCGCCTCTAAAGATGGCTGGCTGTTCACCGCTGAACACACCCAGAGCATGATGAAAGGCTTCAACAAGTTCGTACTGCAATACGGTACGGATTCCATGACCTCTAACGGTAAAGGTATTCCACAGGGCGGCAGCATCGATAACGACGGCTCTATGTGGCGCGTGCTGGATCACGGTGCAATCACCCTGGCAGACCGTTGGGACCTGATGTACGTCGGTATGTACCAGAACATCGATCGTGACAACAACAACGGTACCGAGTGGTGGACCGTGGGTGTTCGTCCAATGTTCAAATGGACGCCGATCATGAGCACCTTGCTGGAAGTGGGCTACGACAACGTCAAATCTCAGAAAACTGACGACAAAAACAGCCAGTACAAAATCACCCTGGCACAGCAATGGCAGGCAGGCGACAGCATCTGGTCCCGTCCGGCTATCCGCGTCTTCGCAACCTACGCGAAGTGGGATGAGAAATGGGGCTACGCGAACAACGGCGATACGGGCTACACCTCTGGCGTAGCATATAGCGACACCTCCGCGAAAACCTTCAGCCGTGGCGACAACGATGAGTGGACCTTCGGCGCCCAGATGGAAATCTGGTGGTAATTCGTCAAGCCTGACGTAATGACCTGAAAAGAGGGGCGCAAGCCCCTCTCTCCTTAGGGTGCTGCGCGCTATTGCCTGGCCACCGCAGTGCTCACGCTATCAGAGGTAATAACAATGAAAATGAAGAAAAGTCTCGTCGCGCTGTGCCTCTCTGCGGGGCTGTTGGCCTGTGCGCCTGCGGTCACCTTTGCAGATGTGAATTTTGTTCCTCAAAATACCAGCGCTGCGCCAGCTATTCCGGCTGCGGCACTACAGCAACTGGTGTGGACGCCAGTTGATCAATCGAAAACACAAACTACCCAGCTTTCAGCGGGGGGCCAGTCACTGAACGTGCCGGGTATCAGCGGTCCGGTCGCGGCTTTCAGCGTGCCGGCGAATATCGGCGAGCTGACCCTGACGTTGACCAGTGAAGTCAATAAACAGACCAGCGTCTTCGCGCCTAACGTGCTGATCCTCGATCAGAACATGACGCCATCCGCGTTCTTCCCAAGTGACTATTTCAGCTATCAGGAGCCTGGCGTCATGAGTGCCGATCGGCTGGAAGGCGTTATGCGCCTGACGCCAGCCCTGGGTCAGCAGAAGATTTATGTCCTGGTGTTCACGACTGAAAAAGATCTGCAACAGACAACGAAGCTTGTTGACCCGGCAAAAGCCTATGCGAAAGGCACGGGGAACTCTGTCCCGGATATTCCGGACCCGCTTGCCCGTCATACCACCGATGGTCTGATCAAGCTGAAAGTCTCCACCAACAGTGCCTCCAGCGTACTCGTAGGCCCGCTGTTTGGCTCATCTGGCCCGGGTCCGGTAACGGTGGGTAATACTGCCGCGCCTGTATATGCCGCGCCTGCCGCAGCACCAGCCGCAGCCCCGGCCCCGGCGAAAAAAGCCGAGCCGGTGCTTAACGATACTGAAACTTACTTTAACAACGCCATCAAGCAGGCGGTTAAAAACGGCGATGTCGATAAAGCGCTGAAACTGCTTGATGAAGCCGAGCGTTTAGGTTCAACCACTGCCCGTTCCACCTTTATCAGCAGTGTAAAAGGCAAGGGGTAACCGTCTCCCCACAGTGCTGATTTTGTTAGTCGTTTAGTGCGCCTTCACGGGCGCACTTTTTTTGGCTAAGTTGCACCATTGTTGCGATAGTGATCGCTAAATTTGGTTTGTCCGTCCTCATTTTGCCAATCTGCGATACAATGCCTTTACGTTATGTATCGGAGAGTCTGGCATGTCACACCCCGCGCTCACGCAGCTGCGTGCGCTACGCTATTTCGACCAAATACCCGCGCTTGACCCGGAGCAACTGGACTGGCTGCTGCTGGAAGATTCCATGACAAAACGTTTTGAGCAACAGGGTAAAACGGTCACGGTGACGATGATTCAGGAAGGGTTTGTCTCGCCTGCGGAGATTGCCAGCGAGCTGCCGCTGCTGCCGCAGGAAGAACGCTACTGGCTGCGTGAAATTTTACTGTGTGCCGATGGCGAGCCGTGGCTTGCCGGGCGGACGGTGGTTCCTGAGTCTACACTTTCCGGGCCGGAGCTGGCATTGCAACGCCTCGGCAAAACGCCCCTGGGGCGCTATCTGTTCACCTCGTCTGAACTGACCCGTGATTTTATTGAAATTGGTTGCGATGCCGATTTGTGGGGGCGCCGTTCCCGCCTTCGTTTGAGTGGCAAGCCGTTAATACTGACGGAACTCTTTTTGCCTGCATCGCCGTTGTACTAAGAGGGAGAAAAAATGGAGTGGAGTCTGACGCAGAATAAGCTGCTGGCCTATCACCGCCTGATGCGTACTGATAAACCCATTGGCGCGCTGCTGCTGCTGTGGCCGACCTTATGGGCGCTGTGGGTTGCCACGCCGGGCGTGCCGCCGCTGTGGATCCTGGCGGTGTTTGTGGCGGGCGTCTGGCTGATGCGCGCTGCGGGCTGTGTGGTTAACGACTATGCTGACCGGAAATTTGATGGACATGTTAAGCGCACCGCGAATCGTCCTCTGCCGAGCGGTCAGGTGACCGGGAAAGAGGCGCGCATTCTGTTTGTGGTGCTGGTGCTTCTCTCTTTTATGCTGGTGTTAACCCTTAACACCATGACCATTCTGCTGTCCGTTGCTGCTCTGGCGCTGGCCTGGGTTTACCCGTTCATGAAGCGATACACCCATCTGCCGCAGGTGGTATTGGGTGCGGCATTTGGCTGGTCGATTCCCATGGCGTTTGCCGCGGTCAGCGAGTCCGTTCCGCTCAGCTGCTGGCTGATGTTCCTGGCGAATATTCTCTGGGCCGTTGCGTACGATACCCAATACGCGATGGTCGATCGCGATGACGATCTCAAGATTGGCATCAAATCGACGGCGATCCTGTTTGGTCGTCACGACAAACTTATCATCGGCATATTGCAGGTGGCGGTGCTGGCGCTGATGGTGGCGATTGGTCGCCTGAACGGGCTGAACTGGGAGTTTTACTGGTCCGTACTGGTGGCGGGGCTGCTGTTTGCGTATCAGCAGAAGCTGATCGCGAAGCGCGAGCGTGAAGCCTGCTTTAAAGCGTTTCTGAATAATAACTACGTCGGGCTGGTGCTGTTTCTGGGCCTGGCGATGAGTTACTGGTGATAAAAAAGCCGGGTGGCGGCTTCGCCTTACCCGGCCTACGATTTAGCGGAACATGTAGGCCGGGTAAGCGTTAGCGCCACCCGGCTTTAGCATCATTCGCCCTGCGTCGAACTCTCAATCGTCAAACGCACATCCGCGGTAATCAGCTCTGCCAGCATCTGGTAAACCTTCATCGTCTCTTCCGGCTCGGCATCGCCCGTATCGCTAATGTACCCTTCGTCGCGCAGCGTCAGCACCAGGGAGCTGAATACCGCTTTGTCGAAGAATTCCGGGGCGTTAATGCCATGCAGAACGGAAAGGCGCTGAGCCAGCGTCCGGCTCTCTTTTTCCAGCGTACCGCGGTTGATGGACGGATTTGCACTCAGCAACCAGAAGGTAATGGCGTAGCGCTGCAACGTCTCACGCGCACCGGAAGCCAGGAGCTGCAAGGTACGGGAACGTGACGGATTGATATGCAGTTCATCATCACTGATGGTAATCAGCCCCTGACGATGCATCTCTGCCGTCATTTTATCGAGCTCTGCCGCCAGTTCATCCTTACTCCAGCGCAGGAACAGCTCCGCTTTCAGCATTGGGTAGATGGCCTGAATATGGCGCAGCAGCTCCTGACGCGAAATCCGGCGGTGCTGGGTAATAATGGCCGCCATCAGCGACGGCAGCATCAGCATGTGCGTGATGTTATTGCGGTAGTAGGTCATCAGCACGGCCTGCTCGCGCGGCAGAATGATGATGTCACCAATCGTATCTTTCTCGACTTCGAACTTGTTCATCTGCAACGCGTGATCGATCAGCTCGCTGGCGGTGGCAGACGGCACGGTCGAATCCACGGAATACGGCACGTTGCGCATGATATCCAGGTAGCAATCAATCTGCTCGGTCAGCTGCTCACGGGTCAGTGAACGCTGGCGAGAGGCCAGAAGCGCAGTACAACACAGGTTCATGGCGTTTGCCGCACCAGCATTGTTGATGCGTACCATCAGCTCGGATGCAATGCCGTTAACCGTTGGCGTCAGCCAGGCCGGACGTACCGCTTCGATAGGATCGATAGACTCGCGCCACTCCGGAACATGATGGTTCAGATATGTCATCAGCGGCAGGGGCTCGCCAAAGTTCACGTAGCCCTGGCCGAGGTTGCGCAGTTTACTCAGCCCACGCAGCATCTGCGGCAGACTCTCTTTCTCTTTGGTCGCACCGCGCAGCTCTTTCGCGTAGGTGCCCACTTCCATCACGTGTTCATAACCGATGTAAATAGGCACCAGCGTGATAGGACGCGTACCGCCACGCAGCATGGCCTGAATGGTCATCGACAGCGTGCCGGTCTTCGGATCGAGCAGACGACCGGTACGCGAGCGACCGCCTTCAACAAAGTACTCCACGGAATAACCGCGGCTGAACAGCTCGCCCAGATACTCCCTGAAGACGGTGGAGTAAAGCTTGTTACCCTTAAAGGTACGACGAATAAAGAACGCACCCAGACGGCGGAAAATCGGGCCTGCTGGCCAGAAGTTCAGGTTGATACCGGCAGCAATATGCGGCGGCACCAGCCCCTGGTGATAGAGCACGTAAGAGAGCAACAGGTAGTCCATGTGGCTGCGGTGGCAGGGCACATAGACAATCTCGTGGCCGTCGTGCGCTAACTGACGTACGCGCTCGGCGTTGTGGACGTTAATCCCCTGATAGAGGCGGTTCCACGTGAAGCCAAGGATACGGTCAGAGAGGCGAATCATCTCGTAGGAGAAGTTCGCGGCGATCTCTTCCATCAGCGCTATCGCGTTCTGCTGCGCTTTCTCGTGCGAAATTTTCTTGCTGCGCGCTTCGTCTTCTACGGCACGGGCAATCGCTTTGGAAGCCAGCAGCTTGTTGAACAGATCCTGACGTGCCGGGAGACGTGGTCCAACGGCCGCCAGACGCTGACGTGCAAAGTGCATACGCGCAACGCGCGCCAGCTTTTGCGCAATGATTTTGTCAGTGCCGTGTTCATCCGCCATGCGGCGCAGTGAAACGGAAGGTGAGAAGCGGACAAAGCTGTCGCGTCCTAGCCAGGAGACGGCGAAGAACTTCTGAATGCCGTTGAGCATACGCAGCGGCGGGTTCTCTTCCCCTTTTTCGCGCCCCGGACGACGGCCAAACATCACCGACACCGGCACCATCTGCACGTCCAGATCGGGGTTGCTGCGGTGCAGATCGAGGTAATCATGGAACAGCTTAATGGACTCTTCTTTCGGCGTGTAATAGGTGAACACGCGCGGCCCGCCATGGATGAACACGTAGCGCGGCAGCAGCGTACCGTCGACTTCCAGCGGTTCAAGCGGGTCAGGTAAATCGTGCGCCAGACATTGAGCGCGAAGCGTCAGCAGGTCTGCCTTCGAGTTATAAGGCAAAACGTACATAATAGGGCGCGACGTATCGAGCCCTAATTCCAGCGCAGGTTCTGCTGGGATAGACTTACTTTTTACCAGGACGCTTAATGGTAAATTAAGTAATTTGTAGTAAATTCGTGGCCAGCCGGACATAAACGATGTAAAGCCTCTGGTTAATAATGCAATTGCGGCGCAAGGATAACAGAAAGCGCGCAAAATTTCTGTTGTTACCCGTCATACTTCAGGTTGCAGCAAAACGCGCTGCGGCTTTAGTTACAGACGCTATTTATCATAAAAGGTTCTTTTAATGGCCAATAATACCACTGGGTTAACTCGAATCATTAAAGCTGCCGGTTATTCATGGAAAGGTTTCCGCGCGGCATGGGTTAATGAAGCCGCTTTCCGCCAGGAAGCGGTTGCCGCAATCGTTGCCGTTGTCATCGCCTGCTTCCTTGATGTTGATGCTATCACCCGCGTACTGCTCATCGGATCTGTCCTTCTGGTGATGATAGTGGAAATTCTGAATAGCGCTATTGAGGCCGTTGTTGACCGAATCGGGTCGGAATTCCATGAACTGTCTGGCCGGGCGAAAGACATGGGTTCTGCTGCCGTACTGCTGGCGATTATCACTGCGGCGATCACCTGGGTCACGCTGCTTTGGTCGCATTTCCGATGAGCCTCGAGGAATAATTAAGTCCCTGGTTTTTTGTGCAGTTTTTGGTTCCAAAATCGCCTTTGACTGTATATACTCACAGCATAACTGTATATACACCCAGGGGGCGGTATGAAAGCGTTAACGACCAGGCAGCAAGAGGTGTTTGATCTCATTCGGGATCATATCGGCCAGACGGGTATGCCACCCACGCGTGCAGAAATTGCGCAGCGTCTGGGCTTCCGTTCTCCTAATGCTGCCGAAGAGCACCTTAAAGCGCTGGCGCGTAAGGGCGTGATTGAGATTGTTTCCGGCGCCTCACGCGGCATTCGTCTGCTTGTGGAAGAAGAGAGCGGTATTCCACTGGTGGGCCGCGTTGCCGCAGGTGAACCTCTGCTGGCGCAGCAGCACATCGAAGGGCACTATCAGGTTGACCCAGGCATGTTCAAGCCGAGCGCCGATTTCCTGCTGCGCGTTAGCGGAATGTCCATGAAAGATATCGGTATTCTGGATGGCGATCTGCTGGCGGTACACAAAACGCAGGATGTGCGTAACGGGCAAGTCGTGGTAGCGCGCATTGATGATGAAGTGACGGTTAAGCGCCTTAAGAAACAAGGCAATACCGTGCAGCTTCTGCCTGAAAACAATGAATTCTCCCCGATTGTGGTGGATCTCCGCGAGCAGAGCTTCTCTATTGAAGGACTGGCGGTCGGCGTTATCCGCAACGGTGAATGGCTGTAATCTCTTCCTGACAGGCTGTAGTTCCTCTACAGCCTGGCCTGTTTTCTGATTCCGGTAATTTCCATGGCATTGCTAACTTCTGCCGATAAGGCGTTGTGGCGTCTTGCGCTACCGATGATTTTTTCCAATATTACCGTTCCTCTGCTGGGGCTGGTGGATACGGCGGTTATCGGGCATCTCGATTCGCCGATTTATCTTGGCGGCGTCGCGATCGGCGCAACGGCGACCAGCTTCCTCTTTATGCTGCTGCTTTTTCTGCGCATGAGTACGACAGGCCTGACGGCCCAGGCGTATGGTGCAAAAGATCCCCTGCGTCTGGCGCGTGCGCTGGTTCAGCCGCTCATTCTGGCATTCGGTGCTGGCGCGTTAATCATTCTGTTGCGTACGCCGCTGATTGATCTTGCGCTCCATATTGTAGGCGGCAGCGATGCCGTACTGGAACAGGCCCGGCGGTTCCTCGAAATTCGCTGGCTCAGCGCGCCCGCTTCACTGGCAAACCTGGTCCTGCTGGGCTGGCTGCTGGGCGTGCAGTACGCCCGCGCGCCGGTGATCCTGCTGGTGGTGGGCAACCTGCTTAACATTGTGCTCGATCTCTGGCTGGTGATGGGGCTGCACATGAACGTCCGGGGCGCGGCGCTGGCCACGGCGATTGCCGAGTACGGTACGCTGCTGATCGGTTTGGGGATGGTCTGGCGCGTGCTGGCGATGCGCGGTATCACCCTGGTTCTGCTGAAATCGGCCTGGCGCGGCAACATTCGTAAGCTGCTGGCGCTTAATCGCGACATCATGCTCCGTTCGCTTCTGCTGCAACTCTGCTTTGGTGCATTAACCGTTTTTGGTGCGCGTCTTGGGCCTGAGATCGTTGCCGTCAACGCAGTGCTTATGACATTACTGACCTTTACCGCTTACGCGCTGGATGGTTTTGCTTACGCCGTGGAGGCGCATTCAGGGCAGGCCTATGGCGCGCGTGAAAGCGGCCAGTTACGTGAAGTCTGGCGTGCTGCCTGTCGTCAGGCGGGCCTGGTGGCGCTGGTCTTTGCTCTGGTATACGCCTGTTTTGGTGGGCATATTGTCGCGTTACTCACCTCGTTGCCCGCGCTACGTGAGCTGGCCGATCGCTACATCCTCTGGCAGGTAGTATTACCGGTGGTGGGCGTGTGGTGCTATTTGCTGGACGGCATGTTTATTGGTGCGACGCGAGGGGCGGAGATGCGCAACAGCATGGCCGTCGCGGCGGCGGGGTTCGGCCTGACGCTGCTAACCCTGCCGTATCTCGGCAATCATGGTCTGTGGCTGGCGCTGGCGGTGTTTCTCTCACTGCGTGGCCTTTCGCTGGCCGTTATCTGGCATCGTCACTGGCGAAACAATACCTGGTTTCCAGCCCCGCACGATATATCGTAACGGTTAAAGATTCCGAATATAAAAACAACTGCCGAATCCTTAACTACAATAATAATCACGTCCAGCAGAAAAGAACGAAGCGGACGATACTCATAGACGCTTAACACGAGGACACGATTATGAATAAAGACGAAATCGGCGGCAACTGGAAGCAATTCAAAGGTAAAGCGAAAGAACAGTGGGGTAAGCTGACAGATGACGATATGACCGTCATTGAAGGTAAGCGCGATCAGCTGGTAGGTAAAATCCAGGAGCGCTACGGTTACGAAAAAGATCAGGCGGAAAATGAAGTCAAAGACTGGGAAACCCGTAACGACTACCGCTGGTAACCGGCACTATCCCCAAGGGCGGCCCTGAGCCGCCTTTTTCTTTGGCTTTAACGCGGCTTTTTCTTCACCAGGATAGAGTGATCGTGCTGACAGGCATCCTGATGGCGGCATGACTCCACCTCCACGCAGGCAGAACATAAGCCGTGGGCTTCAATCACGTTATGGCGCAGCGCAAAGCCCATTCTGGCTGCCAGCGTATGCATAATATCTTCCACACCTTCCGCACACTCTTCCTTCACCACACCACAGCGATCGCAGATAAACATGGCGGACGTGTGAGTTGGCTGGTCAAAAAGATGGCACAGCACATAGCTGTTTGTTGATTCCACTTTATGCACAAACCCTTGCTCCAGCAGAAAATCCAGCGCCCGATAAACGGTCGGCGGTTTTGCCTGCGGCTCGCTTTCACGCAGCAGATCGAGCAGATCGTAGGCGCTGATGGCGCCCTGTTGCAGGCTCATCAGACGCAGTACCTCAAGGCGCTGCGGGGTCAGGCGCACATTGCGTTGCGCGCACAGCTTTTCAGCTTGCGCTAACAGCTCTTTTGTGGACTTGTCCATCGGGCACCTCGGATATGGTAAGGGGTGAAAACACTCACTTTACCATGTTCTGCTAAAAACACCGAGATCCGCCAGGCTGTGCTATACCTGACGCATCGTAAAACAGGAGATCGCAAAATGAAAAGACCTGACTGTATTCGGCACTGGCGGGACGTGGAAGGCGCTGATGACGCAACGTATCCTGACAGCAACGAACGTTTTTCTGTTGGCGCGCCGCTGGCCCGCAGGCTGGGTCTCGGCCGCATTGGTATTCACCATGAACGGCTGCCACCCGGACGCCGTACGTCTTATCCGCATGCGGAAAGCGACGAAGAGGAGTTTGTTTACGTTCTGGAGGGTTACCCTGAGGCCTGGATCAATGGCTATTTATGGAAGCTCGAACCCGGAGACAGCGTGGGATTTCCAGCCGGGACGGGCGTGTGTCACACCTTTATCAACAATACCGATGAAGAGGTGCGCCTGCTGGTAGTGGGTGAGGCCAATAAAAAACATAACCGCATCTACTATCCGCTCAATCCGGTGTATGCCGCGACGCGCGAAGACCGCTGGGTCGACCATCCGCCTCAGTTTTTTGGCCCGCACGATGGAAAACCTGGGCGAAAATAATTTCCTCTTCTATAAATATTGATGGTCGTCACATATTACAACAGGCCGGGATGGAATTTAACTTAAGGAAATAGCGGGTCTTTTTGCACTTATTCACAGCAATAGTTCGTTCCTGTTTGGGTGATAACAGACAGGGTTAACTAATAACAAACTATTTACGAGCACACTGTGAAAAAACATTTTAAATTTTCGATGGTTAGCATCGCTGTCTCCTTTTTTATGGCAAATCAGGCGGGAGCAGCCAATACCTGGACGGAAGCGCGTAGCGACGCAATGGGCGGAACGGGTGTCGCGGCAGGGAGCTATGGCAGTGGGGCGTTAATCAACCCCGCGTTACTGGCAAAATCTAAGCCCGAGGATGATGTGACGGTTATTTTGCCGTCCGTTGGCGTGCAGGTGACCGATGAAGACAATCTTCAGGACGAGATTGATACCATTAACGACAAAATCAATCATTACAAGGATGTGGTTGATAGTCTGACCCCCATTGAAGTTATCACCAATCCATTAGGTTCGATCAATCAGTTCCAGGGCGCAGCGAAAGATCTCGCTGATGAACTGGACTACCTGAAAGGCAAGACCGCACACGCCACCGCTGGGGCGGGGATTGCCGTCAGTATCCCTAACGATGTTCTTTCCGTGGCCTTTATGGCAAAAGGCTATGCCCATGGCCGGGTCAGCTCTTCAATCGATCAGCAGGACATTGATTATCTGCGCGGTATACAACGAAGCGATGCGGTGGCTGCCGGTGTGGCGCTGGATGCCGCGCTAAACGGCACCGATCAGATCACCAAAAACCTTAACTCTACGGCGTCTGGTCGGGCGGCGATTGTGTCCGACTACGGTATTGCGGTGGCCCGTCAGTTCGATCTTGGCGGCGTTCCGGTTTCCGTTGGCGTCACGCCGAAGCTGCAAAAAACCTGGCTCTATAACTACACCACTTCAATCTACGATTACGACAGTAATAAGTGGAACGACAGCCGCTACCGTACCGACGACACTGGCTTCAACGTCGATGCCGGTATTGCTGCTGATTTCGGTGAAAACTGGACGGTCGGCGTGAGCGGGCAAAACCTGATGTCGCGCGATATCGATACCAAAGATATCCGCATCCGCAACGGGCGTACGGGAGAGGTGGTGAGTTATAAAGACACTTATCAGATCCGTCCGCTGGTCACTGCCGGGGCCGCCTGGCACAACGATCTGGTCACGCTGACCGCAGACGGCGATCTGACCGAAACCAAGGGCTTTAAAAGCGAAGACACCTCCCAGTACGTTGGCGTTGGTGCCGAAGTCACGCCACTGAGCTGGCTGGCAGTACGCGCCGGTTATCGTGCGGATATGAAAGGGAACGACAGCAACGTCTTTACCGGCGGTGTCGGTTTCGCGCCGTTCAACTCCGTCCACGTTGACCTGATGGGGCTTTATGGCGAAGACGAGACCTGGGGCGCAGGGGCACAGTTGAGCATGACGTTCTAAAGTACACCGGAGGCGCTGCGCCTCCGGCTTTTCTTTGTGCTATAGTAGCGCCCCTTTTCCACCAGATGCTTAAAACTTCGCCATGTCGTCAGAATTCCAGACCGCTTTCCCTGCACACCGTTTCTCCATTGCGCCAATGCTTGACTGGACGGACAGACACTGCCGCTATTTCCTGCGTCAGCTCTCCCGCCATACGCTGCTGTACACCGAAATGGTCACTACCGGCGCAATTATTCACGGCAAGGGCGATTATCTGGCGTACAGCGAAGAGGAGCATCCGGTTGCGCTGCAACTGGGTGGCAGCGATCCGGCTGCGCTGGCGCAGTGCGCGAAACTGGCTGAAGAACGCGGCTATGACGAGATTAACCTCAACGTCGGTTGCCCGTCCGACCGTGTGCAAAACGGTATGTTCGGCGCGTGTCTGATGGGTAATGCACATCTGGTGGCGGACTGTATCAAAGCGATGCGCGACGTCGTCTCTATCCCGGTTACGGTCAAAACCCGTATCGGCATAGACGACCAGGACAGCTACGAGTTTCTGTGTGATTTCATCAACACCGTATCAGGGAAGGGTGAATGCGAGATGTTTATCATCCACGCCCGTAAAGCCTGGCTCTCTGGCCTCAGCCCGAAAGAAAACCGCGAGATCCCGCCTCTGGACTACCCGCGCGTGTACCAGCTAAAACGCGACTTCCCGCACCTGACCATGTCGATCAACGGCGGTATTACGTCGCTGGACGAGGCCAAAGCGCATCTCGAACATATGGATGGCGTGATGGTCGGACGCGAGGCGTATCAGAACCCGGGCATTCTGGCGACGGTTGACCGGGAAATCTTTGGTGTTGACGGTGCTGACTCCGATCCCGTGGCGGTAGTGCGCGCCATGTATCCGTACATTGAGCGCGAGCTGAGCAATGGTACGTATCTGGGCCACATTACCCGCCATATGCTTGGCCTGTTCCAGGGCATTCCTGGTGCGCGGCAGTGGCGTCGTTATCTCAGCGAAAACGCGCATAAGGCCGGTGCGGATATTGAGGTCCTGGAACACGCGCTGCGTCTGGTTGCGGATAAACGTTAAATTTCGCTAAAAGATGGTCAAATACGCCACGCCCTGCAAGACATTGCGGGGCGTTTTGCTTTCAGAACAACGACTTATTTTTGGCATGTTTCTTGTAACGATCGCTGCATCATTCGGGAACTCGTGGGAGAGCACCATGCTGGAACTACTTTTTGTGATTGGCTTCTTTATCATGCTGATGGTCACGGGCGTATCGCTGCTCGGCATCCTGGCCGCGCTCGTCGTGGCCACGGTGGTGATGTTTGTCGGCGGTTTATTTGCCCTGACGATTAAACTCTTGCCGTGGTTACTTCTGGCGATTGCGGTGGTATGGGCGATACGGGCGATTAAATCACCAAAACTGCCCACTTATCAGCGTAATAACCGCTTCCGTTACTAAGGTATTGAGGTGTACGTCACATACCTGCAACTTTTCCGGCAGCAATCCTTAGAACAGAATAGGATTTACTTATCGAATCTGTCACTATGGCTGCCGCTAAAGAATTCATCGAGCTGTACCCTACATACAGCCGAACTAAAAAAAGAAAGGGCTTCCCACGGGAAGCCCAATTTCTTTTTATGGCTCAGGGAATTAACAGACTTGATCCCTGCGTTGCCCGGCTCTCCAGCACCTCATGCGCGCGCTGCGCATCGGTCAGCGGATATTTCTGCGCCTCTGCCACATCCACTTTAATTACCCCACTGGCGATCAGCGAGAACAGCTCGTTGCTGGCTTCCTCAAGTTCTTCCCGGTTGGTGATGTAACCTTGCAGGGAAGGGCGAGTGACGTATAGCGACCCTTTCTGATTCAGAATGCCCAGGTTGACGCCGGTGACTGCCCCGGAGGCATTTCCGAAGCTCACCATTAGCCCGCGACGTTGCAGGCAGTCCAGCGAAGATTCCCAGGTGTCTTTCCCCACCGAGTCATACACCACGCGGACCTTTTTGCCGCCAGTGATCTCTTTCAGCCGCTCAACGATGCTCTCTTCCCGGTAGTTGATCACCTGCCATGCGCCCGCGTCCAGCGCGCGCTGCGCTTTTTGCGCGCTGCCTGTGGTGCCGATCAGCTTCGCGCCCAGGGCTTTCGCCCACTGGCAGGCAATCAGCCCCACGCCACCTGCGGCTGCGTGAAAAAGGAATTGCTCGTCAGGCTTAATTTCGTAGGTTTTGCGCAGCAGATAATAGACCGTCAGCCCTTTCAGGAATGAGGCGGCAGCCTGCTCGAAGCCGATCGCATTTGGCAGAAGCGCCGCTTTCTCGGCCGGAACGTTATGGATGGAGCTGTAAGCGCCCAGCGCCGACTGCGCGTACACCACGCGATCGCCTTCCTTAATGTGCTTAACCGCGCTGCCCACTTTGCTGACGATACCGGCCGCCTCGGTGCCCAGTCCGCTCGGCATCGACGGAGGCGGATAGAGGCCGCCGCGAATATAGGTATCGATGTAGTTAATGCCGATCGCTTTGTTTTCCACCTGGATTTCGTTCTCGCCAAGCGCAGCGGGGGTAAATTCCACCGCTTTGAGTACGTCAGGGCCACCATGCTTGTGAAATTCAATACGTGTTGCCATGCTTCCTCCAGAATGTGGTAATCTTTCGACCCACTCTTTATCTCGGTAACTCCATTCACTATGGCAGGAAACAAACCCTTCAACAAACAGACTGAACCTCGTGAGCGTGATTATCAGGTCGCCGGGTTAAAAGTCCCGCCGCACTCGATTGAAGCGGAACAGTCGGTGTTGGGCGGTTTAATGCTGGATAACGAACGCTGGGACGACGTCGCCGAGCGCGTTGTCGCGGAAGACTTTTATACCCGCCCGCACCGCCATATCTTTACGGAAATGGCGCGGTTGCAGGAGTCGGGCAGCCCGATTGACCTGATTACGCTCGCAGAATCGCTGGAGCGTCTGGGACAGCTCGACAGCGTCGGCGGATTTGCCTATCTGGCAGAACTGTCAAAAAACACGCCAAGTGCCGCGAACATCAGCGCTTACGCTGATATCGTTCGTGAACGTGCCGTTGTCCGCGAGATGATCTCGGTGGCGAATGAGATCGCCGAGGCCGGTTTCGATCCCCAGGGGCGCACCAGCGAAGATCTGCTCGACCTGGCGGAATCCCGCGTCTTTAAAATCGCCGAAAGCCGTGCGAACAAAGACGAAGGCCCGAAAAATATCGCCGATGTGCTCGACGCCACGGTTGCGCGTATTGAGCAGCTTTTCCAGCAGCCGCACGATGGCGTGACGGGGGTGAACACCGGTTATGACGATCTCAACAAGAAAACGGCAGGTCTTCAGCCATCGGATTTGATTATCGTCGCGGCGCGTCCGTCGATGGGTAAAACGACATTTGCGATGAACCTCGTCGAAAACGCGGCGATGTTGCAGGATAAGCCGGTGCTTATCTTCAGTCTTGAGATGCCCTCTGAACAGATCATGATGCGTTCTCTGGCGTCCCTGTCGCGTGTGGATCAGACCCGCATCCGTACCGGTCAGCTGGACGATGAGGACTGGGCGCGGATCTCCGGTACCATGGGGATTTTGCTGGAAAAACGGAACATCTATATCGATGACTCCTCCGGCCTGACGCCGACGGAAGTGCGCTCCCGCGCGCGCCGTATCGCCCGTGAACACGGTGGTATCGGCCTCATCATGATCGACTACCTTCAGCTGATGCGCGTTCCGTCGCTTTCCGACAATCGTACGCTGGAGATTGCCGAGATTTCCCGCTCGCTCAAGGCGTTAGCCAAAGAGCTGCACGTGCCGGTGGTGGCGCTATCGCAGCTTAACCGCTCTCTGGAACAACGTGCAGACAAGCGCCCGGTCAACTCCGACCTGCGTGAATCCGGCTCCATCGAGCAGGATGCCGACTTAATCATGTTCATCTACCGTGATGAGGTTTATCACGAGAACAGCGATCTGAAAGGGATCGCCGAAATTATTATTGGTAAGCAACGTAACGGCCCCATCGGTACGGTACGTCTGACCTTTAACGGCCAGTGGTCGCGTTTCGACAACTATGCCGGTCCTCAATATGATGATGAGTAATTTCTAAGGAATTCAAATGCAAGCGGCAACTGTTGTGATTAACCGCCGCGCTCTGCGACACAACCTGCAACGTCTGCGAGAACTGGCGCCCGCCAGTAAGCTCGTTGCAGTTGTGAAAGCGAACGCTTACGGACACGGTCTTCTTGAGACCGCGCGAACGCTCCCCGATGCCGACGCTTTTGGCGTCGCCCGTCTCGAAGAAGCTCTCCGCCTGCGCGCAGGCGGAATTACGCAACCGATTCTGCTCCTGGAAGGCTTTTTTGAAGCCTCGGACCTGGCGACCATTGCCGATCAGCACCTGCACACGGCGGTGCATAACGAAGAACAGCTGGCCGCGCTGGAAACGGCTGAACTGAGCGAGCCGGTCACCGTCTGGATGAAGCTCGACACGGGCATGCACCGTCTGGGCGTACGGCCGGAAAGCGCGGAGGCGTTTTATCAGCGTCTGAGTCAGTGCAAAAATGTGCGTCAGCCAGTGAATATCGTCAGCCACTTTGCCCGCGCCGATGAGCCTGAATGCGGCGCAACGGAACAGCAGCTTGATATCTTCAACACCTTCTGCGAAGGCAAACCGGGGATGCGCTCCATTGCGGCGTCCGGCGGGATCCTGCTATGGCCGCAGTCGCACTTCGACTGGGCGCGTCCGGGCATCATTCTTTATGGCGTTTCGCCGCTGGAGAACAAACCCTGGGGGCCGGACTTTGGCTTTAAGCCGGTTATGTCGCTGGTTTCAAAGCTGATTGCCGTGCGTGAGCACAAAGCGGGAGAGCCGGTGGGTTACGGCGGCACCTGGACCAGCGAGCACGACACGCGTCTTGGCGTGGTGGCGATGGGCTACGGCGACGGCTATCCCCGCGCCGCGCCAACGGGGACGCCGGTGCTGGTCAATGGACGCGAAGTCAAGATTGTCGGTCGCGTGGCGATGGACATGATTTGTGTTGATCTTGGGCCCGACGCGCAGGATAAAGCGGGGGACGATGCGGTGATGTGGGGTGAAGGCCTGCCGGTAGAGCGTATTGCTGAAATAACAAAAGTGAGTGCTTACGAACTTATCACGCGCCTTACTTCAAGGGTCGCAATGAAATACGTCGACTAAGCATGAGCGGGATGCGATGCATCCCGCTTCTGTTAACATCCCCTCGATCTTCTTCCGCTTCCGGTTTATTGTTGAATGCCCTGCCTCATAATAATCCGGAGAACATCGCGTGTTTCAGAAAGTAGACGCCTACGCCGGCGACCCTATCCTCTCCTTGATGGAGCGTTTCAAAGAAGATCCTCGCAGCGACAAAGTGAACCTCAGCATTGGTCTTTACTACAACGAAGACGGCATCATTCCTCAGTTGAAAGCCGTTGCCGAAGCTGAAGCGCGTCTGAACGCAACCCCGCACGGTGCTTCGCTTTATCTGCCGATGGAAGGATTAAACACCTACCGCAACACTATCGCGCCGCTGCTGTTTGGTGCGGACCACGCGGTGCTCGCGCAAAAGCGCGTGGCGACTATCCAGACGCTGGGTGGCTCGGGTGCGCTGAAGGTAGGCGCAGATTTCCTGAAAAAGTACTTCCCGGATTCCGGCGTGTGGGTCAGCGACCCGACGTGGGAAAACCACGTTGCGATCTTCGAGGGCGCGGGCTTTAAGGTGGCGACCTATCCGTGGTTCGACAGCGAAACCAACGGCGTGCGCGTTGATGCGCTGCTGGAAAAACTGAACACCCTGCCGGAGCGCAGTATCGTATTGCTGCATCCGTGCTGCCATAACCCGACCGGTGCGGACCTCACCAATGCCCAGTGGGATGCGGTGATCGAGATACTGAAGGCGCGTAACCTGATCCCGTTCCTCGACATCGCCTATCAGGGCTTTGGCGCGGGCATGGAGGAAGACGCCTACGCCATTCGCGCGATTGCCAGCGCGGGGCTTCCCGCTCTGGTCAGCAACTCGTTCTCAAAAATCTTCTCCCTGTACGGCGAGCGCGTTGGCGGCCTGTCCGTGGTGTGTGAAGACGCCGAAGCCGCGGGACGCGTACTCGGTCAGCTGAAAGCGACGGTCCGCCGGATCTACTCCAGCCCGCCGAACTTTGGTGCGCAGGTGGTGGCGACAGTTCTCGGTGACGAAACGCTGAAAGCGTCCTGGCTTGCGGAAGTGGAAGCGATGCGTAAGCGCATCCTGTCGATGCGTCAGGAGCTGGTTAACGTCCTGAAAGAGGCCGTGCCTGGGCATAACTTTGATTATCTTCTCAAGCAACGCGGGATGTTCAGCTACACCGGACTGAGCGCAGCGCAGGTCGATCGCCTGCGCGAAGAGTTCGGTGTCTACCTGATCGCCAGCGGCCGTATGTGCGTGGCGGGTCTGAATGCCAGCAACGTCCAGCGCGTGGCGCAGGCGTTTGCATCCGTAATGTAAGCATTCACTTACTTGCATACTGTATGTAGGCCGGGCAAGGCGTAGCCGCCACCCGGCTTTTTTGTTCGCGCCGGTGCCAGTCATTGCCCGGTGGCGCTTCGCTTCCCGGACCTACACGTTTCTTCTGCGCTTTGTGATCGTCTTCTTTTTATTCAGCTCCATAAGTAAAAACTCCTTTCCTTCCCCTACCGCTGGGGTTATGGTCGGATAGTTTTTTGACCATCCGCTCAAAATAAAAAGATAACAAACTGAATATTCAGGGGAAAATATGCGCAAGATCACACTGGCGCTCAGCGCCGCCTGCTTATTGTTCTCGCTTAATAGCGCCGTTGTTGCACGGGCTTCTGCACCCACGCCGCTTTACACCGGCACTACCGCCGCCATTCTTGCCGAACAGGCCCCCATTCACTGGGTTTCAGTGGCACAAATCGAAAATAGCCTGACGGGTCGCCCGCCGATAGCCGTGGGCTTCGATATTGACGATACCGTTCTCTTCTCCAGCCCCGGTTTCTGGCGCGGCAAAAAAACGTACTCCCCGGACAGCGAAGCCTATCTGAAAAACCCGGAATTCTGGGAAAAGATGAACAACGGCTGGGATGAGTTCAGTATCCCGAAAGAGGTTGCCCGCGCGCTGATCGCCATGCACGTAAAGCGCGGCGACAGCATTTACTTCGTGACCGGACGTAGCCAGACCAAAACCGAAACCGTCTCGAAAACGCTACAGGATGATTTCCTGATCCCGGCGGCCAGCATGAACCCGGTCATTTTTGCCGGGGACCAGGAAGGGCAAAACACCAAAACCCAGTGGCTGGAAAAGAAAAATATCAAAGTGTTCTACGGGGATTCAGATAACGACATCACCGCGGCGCAAGACGTGGGGGCCAGAGGCATCAGGGTGCTACGCGCCTCGAACTCCACCTACCGACCGCTGCCGATGGCCGGAAAATTTGGTGAAGAGGTGATCGTTAACTCTGAATACTGATGTATTAACGGCGGGGTGAATGCTTTTTTAAGCAAATCTCGCTGCGCGGGTTTTACCTTTCGCTTTCTTGCTGCACACTTAGAAATATTCACCTTTCATAATGGAGCAGCACATGTGGTATCAACAGACCCTGACCTTAAGCGCAAAACCACGCGGATTTCACCTTGTGACGGACGAAGTCATCGGGCAAATCCGCGACCTGTCGCGCGTCAAAACGGGTTTGCTGCATCTGCTGCTTCAGCACACGTCTGCTTCTCTCACGCTCAATGAAAATTGCGATCCCACCGTCCGGTCCGACATGGAGCACCATTTTCTGAAGAGCGTCCCGGACAACGCGCCTTATGAGCATGACTATGAGGGGGCGGACGATATGCCTTCGCACATCAAATCCTCTTTGCTGGGCGTCTCGCTGATGCTGCCGGTCCACAACGGACGGCTACAGCTGGGAACGTGGCAGGGGATCTGGCTGGGAGAACATCGCATTCACGGTGGTTCGCGTAAAATTATCGCAACGCTACAAGGGGAATAAAGATGACAATTTCGGAGATACTTCAGTACTGCATGAGCAAGCCGGGTGCGGAACAAAGCGTTCACAGCGACTGGAAAGCCACGCAGATCAAAGTGGGGGATGTGCTGTTCGCGATGGTGAAAGAGGTGGATGCGCGGCCTGCGGCATCACTGAAAACCAGTCCGGAACTGGCGGACTTACTGCGCCAGCAGCACGATGATGTCAGGCCAAGTAAGCATCTGAATAAAGCGCACTGGAGTACGGTGTTTCTCGACGGCTCGCTGCCAGATTCGCAAATTTACTACCTGGTGGATGCGTCGTATCTACAGGCGGTAGAACTGCTGCCGGAAACGATCCGACAGCAGCTCTCCGTGTGACGATTACAGCAACGGTTTGAGGAAGCGCGCGGTGTGCGAGGCTTCGCACTCTGCAACGGTCTCTGGCGTACCGGAGACGAGGATTTCACCGCCGCCGCTGCCGCCTTCCGGGCCGAGATCGACAATCCAGTCAGCGGTTTTAATCACGTCCAGGTTGTGCTCAATCACCACGATGGTGTTGCCCTGATCGCGCAGCTGGTGCAGCACGTCCAGCAGCTGCTGGATATCCGCAAAGTGCAGGCCGGTGGTCGGCTCATCCAGAATATACAGCGTCTGACCGGTACCGCGTTTGGACAGCTCACGCGCCAGCTTCACGCGCTGCGCTTCACCGCCGGACAGCGTTGTCGCTGACTGCCCCAGACGAATATAGGTCAGACCCACATCCATGAGGGTTTGCAGCTTACGCGCCAGCGCAGGGACGGCGTCAAAGAACTCGCGTGCCTCTTCGATGGTCATATCCAGCACTTCGTGGATGGTCTTGCCTTTGTACTTAATCTCCAGCGTTTCACGGTTATAACGCTTACCTTTGCACTGGTCGCACGGCACGTAGATATCCGGCAGGAAGTGCATCTCAACCTTGATTACGCCGTCGCCCTGGCACGCTTCACAGCGGCCGCCGCGCACGTTAAAGCTGAAACGGCCTGGCGTATAGCCGCGTGAACGCGCTTCCGGCACGCCGGCAAAGAGTTCACGTACGGGCGTAAAGACGCCGGTATAGGTCGCCGGGTTGGAACGCGGCGTACGGCCAATCGGGCTCTGATCGATGTCGATAACCTTGTCGAAATGCTCCAGCCCCTGAATGTCGCGGTACGGCGCAGGCTCGGCCAGCGTCGCGCCGTTCAGCGCCGTCTGCGCAATCGGGAACAGCGTATCGTTGATCAGCGTCGATTTACCGGAACCGGACACGCCGGTGATGCAGGTAAACAGCCCGACAGGCAGTGTCAGGGTCACGTCCTTCAGGTTGTTGCCGCGCGCGCCGGTCAGCTTCAGCACTTTTTCCGGGTTCGCCGCCACGCGCTGTTTCGGCACTTCAATTTTGCGCTTGCCGCTCATGTACTGACCGGTCAGCGATTCGGGCACCGCCATAATGTCTTTCAGCGTCCCTTCCGCCACCACCTGTCCGCCGTGCACGCCAGCGCCCGGGCCGATGTCGATCACGTGGTCCGCGGCGCGGATCGCATCTTCGTCGTGCTCGACCACGATTACCGTGTTGCCGAGGTTACGCAGGTGAACCAGCGTGCCGAGCAGGCGTTCGTTGTCGCGCTGGTGCAGGCCGATAGACGGCTCATCCAGCACGTACATCACGCCGACTAAGCCCGCGCCAATCTGGCTCGCCAGACGGATACGCTGGGCTTCACCGCCGGACAGCGTTTCAGCCGAGCGGGAAAGCGTCAGGTAGTTCAGACCGACGTTCACGAGGAACTTGAGGCGATCGCCGATCTCTTTCAGCACTTTTTCAGCGATTTTCGCGCGCTGTCCGGAGAGCTTCAGGTTGTTGAAGAAGTCCATCGCGTGGCCGATGCTCATGTCTGAGATGGTCGGCAGCGCCGTGTTTTCGACAAACACGTGACGCGCTTCGCGACGCAGACGTGTACCCTCGCAGGTGGCGCAGGAGCGGTTGCTGATGAACTTCGCCAGCTCCTCACGCACCGCGCTGGATTCGGTCTCTTTGTAGCGGCGCTCCATGTTGTGCAACACCCCTTCGAACGGGTGGCGACGCACGGAAGTGTCACCGCGATCGTTCATGTACTTGAACTCAATATTCTCTTTGCCGGAACCGAACAGGATCACTTTATGTACGTTCGCGCTCAGGCTGGCCCACGGGGCTTCAACGTCGAACTTATAGTGCTCAGCCAGCGATTTCAGCATCTGGAAGTAGTAAAAATTACGCTTATCCCAGCCGCGAATAGCGCCACCCGCCAGCGACAGTTCCGGGTTTTGGATCACACGGTCCGGGTCGAAATACTGCTGAACGCCCAGGCCGTCACAGGTCGGGCACGCGCCCGCCGGGTTGTTGAACGAGAACAGGCGCGGTTCCAGCTCGCGCATGCTGTAGCCGCAAATCGGACAGGCGAAGTTGGCGGAGAAGAGCAGCTCTTCCGCTTTCGGGTCGTCCATATCGGAGACCACGGCCGTGCCGCCCGACAGTTCCAGCGCCGTTTCAAAGGACTCCGCCAGACGCGTCGCCAGATCTTCACGTACCTTAAAGCGGTCAATCACCACTTCGATGGTGTGTTTCTTTTGCAGCTCCAGCTTTGGCGGATCCGACAGGTCACACACTTCACCGTCGATACGGGCGCGGATATAGCCCTGGCTTGCCAGGTTCTCCAGCGTTTTGGTGTGCTCGCCCTTACGCTCTTTAATGATCGGCGCCAGCAGCATCAGGCGTTTGCCTTCCGGCTGCGACAGCACGTTATCCACCATCTGGCTCACGGTTTGTGCCGCCAGCGGGACATCGTGATCCGGGCAGCGCGGCTCGCCCACGCGCGCATACAGCAGACGCAGGTAGTCATGGATTTCGGTAATGGTACCGACCGTGGAGCGCGGGTTATGCGATGTGGATTTCTGCTCAATGGAGATAGCAGGGGACAACCCTTCAATGTGGTCGACATCCGGTTTTTCCATCAGCGACAGGAACTGACGCGCGTACGCCGAGAGCGATTCAACGTAACGACGCTGTCCTTCGGCATACAAAGTGTCGAAAGCCAGTGAGGATTTGCCAGACCCCGAAAGCCCGGTCACGACGATGAGTTTGTCGCGAGGGATTATGAGGTTGATATTCTTGAGATTATGGGTGCGGGCGCCCCGAACTTCGATCTTATCCATTCACCTTTCCCGGTTGGAACACGGATTGCCTGATTTGTTTGAAGGACAAACGGCTGTCAGAAACGGCTAATTATGACACAAAATGACCTGTTTGAATATACAGTATTGGAATGCATTTTCTGATTCACTGTGTAACAATGTCGAGTTCGCGGGAGAACTCTGGAACGTGCTACGCAACTATCAAAGTGCAGCATGGAAATGGTACACTCGCGCGTTTACACTATTAAGAAACGTATTCAGGAGACACGAACATGGCCAGCAGAGGCGTAAACAAGGTGATTCTCGTCGGTAATCTGGGCCAGGACCCGGAAGTACGCTACATGCCGAGTGGTGGCGCAGTTGCCAACATTACGCTGGCTACTTCCGAATCCTGGCGTGATAAAGCGACCGGAGAAATGAAAGAGCAGACCGAATGGCACCGCGTTGTGCTGTTTGGCAAACTGGCCGAAGTGGCCGGTGAGTATCTGCGTAAAGGTTCTCAGGTCTATATCGAAGGCCAGCTGCGTACCCGCAAATGGACCGACCAATCCGGCGCTGAGAAGTACACCACGGAAGTGGTGGTGAACGTGGGCGGCACCATGCAAATGCTGGGTGGCCGTCAGGGCGGTGGCGCACCGGTAGGTGGCGGTCAGAATCAGCAGCAGGGTGGTTGGGGTCAGCCTCAGCAGCCTCAGGGCGGCAACCAGTTCAGCGGCGGCGCGCAGTCCCGTCCGCAGCAGCAGTCTGCTCCGGCACCGTCTAACGAACCGCCAATGGATTTCGACGACGATATCCCGTTCTGATATCCAGACGCGTGAAAAACAAAAAACCCAGACAGTGTCTGGGTTTTTTATAACAGGCTATCAGGTAATCACCATCGGCCAGTCTGGCGGAGTGTGGCTCATGGCTTCAACCATCACCACTTTAATGTTTTCCCAGACGGCGGCAATGTCTACCAGCGTAATGCCAAGCAAACCTGTCGCGAACCAGCATGCGGCGCCCAACCCTAACAGGGTGCTAATCACAGCAAGACCTGCGTAGTCGGACTTTCGAAACTGAATGTTTAACGTGCTGGCCAGGAACATCAAAACCGCGCTCAACAACGGCCAGCGCAGGAGCACCATGCTGGTGGTAATGGTTGCCATAAAACCCATCCTCGACAAAACAGACGAACTGGAATGAAACAATGTTTCTCGTTACATAAGATGTGTGAACTATATCACATTTGCTGTTTTATTCGCCAGTATCCGCGTGAGGTAAAAGTGGGATTATTGCCGGGGAAAATATATCGTCGTCGCTCAGAGCGACGTCTGGTCGGAATTTTTATTTTTATTTCATCCAGATAGTAAAACCTTTGCAAAACGCCATCGGCTGTATAGCGTTTACAGCAGTATATCTATGGATTATGCTTGTGTGGAACAATAAATGTACCCGCAAAAATAATTCATCGCATTGAATTAATTGACTTTTTTGGATTTTGTATTCTTTGTTTTACACTCAGCATGCTCTTTGATTTCGTGGTCTTATTCTTTTATTCAGATATGAATTATTGCGGTTGCTCTCTCGATTAATGACCTGCGAAAAGATAATGAAAGAAAAAAGACGCGAGATTATTAACGACAGCATGCAGGCGCTGCATGCCCTGGCGAAGCTGATGCCGCAACTCAACGCGCAGTGTTCGCCAGTTGAAATGCTGGAAATTATCAACAGCGCACTGGGGGCAAATCTCTCATGGGTCAGTGTCGAATCCGCAGACGGGCCGCGCGTGGTTTGTGCCGGCGACGTGACGTGTCACGCCTTTAACGTGGCGGATTTTCTTGCCAGCACCCTGTTGCAGCGGCATCAGCGCGCCTGGCGGGTGATCTACTGGAAAGAGCATATTGGCCGGGCGGTATTTTCCCATCAGCACCCAGGCTATGCGCGGCTGCAAAGCGGCGTGCTGTGTAAATTCTCAGCGCATGGCAGACAGTGCAGTGGTTATTTCTTTTTGGCTTTTAATGAAAAACTGACCTCGTTGCCGATATTGAAAAATATCGTGGTGGTATTGGTTGAGAAGCTAAAAGATTATTTTGATGACATCATCGTGCGGGAAAAAACGGCGCAGGAAATGCAGCGCGTCGTCACGCAATATAAAACCTTATTTGAGCGTGCTCCGGTATTAATGAACGCCTTTGACAGGCATAACCGGTGTGTTTTGTGGAATGCCGAATGCGAAAAAGTCTTTGGCTGGAGTATGACTGAAATCGGCGAGCATCCCGATCCGCTGGCCCTGTTTTACCCGGATCCTGAGGAGCGGCAGCGCGTGCAGGAGTCGGTTCGTTTCGCACCACTTAAGGATATGTACGAATGGCACCCGGTGCGTAAAGACGGGACGCAGTTAACCATTCTCTGGTCAAACATCCTTTTGCCGGATAACTCCATTCTCAACATTGGCCTGGATATCACCGAACGTAAAAAAGCAGAACAGCAGCTGACCGTCAAAGCCACCACGGACGATCTGACGGGCTGTCTGAATCGCTCGACAATCTTACAGCGTCTCAAAATAGCGCTGGCAGCCAGTTCGCCGCAGGATGTCAGTAGCCACTTCTGTCTCCTGATGTTCGATCTCGATTATTTCAAGCAGATCAACGATCGGTGGGGACATCAGGTTGGCGATGCGGCATTGATCCACTTTTGCGACCGTATTCGCGAGGTGAGCCCGGCCGGGTCGGCGCTGGGACGGGTGGGGGGCGAAGAGTTTGTTCTTCTGCTGGCGCACACGGATGGTATGGCCGCTACGTTGCTCTCTTCCCGGCTGCGTGCCGCGCTGATCTCAAAACCGCTGCGTGTGGGCGATAAAACGCTGGTACTCTCTTTCAGCGCCGGGGTGGTTGAAGTCTGTCAGGGGCAACGGGATACTTCTGCCATACTGATGCGTGCCGATAAGGCATTATATGACGCCAAGCGTACGGGAAGAGGAAAAACGGTCCTGGCGTCTGATTATTTATAAATCAGCATAAGAACAAAGAGCAGGCTATTTCAGCCAGCGAATTTTCCACACCTGTCGCGGGTAATTATTTTCCTTATCAGAAACGAAATGAATACTTTTAGTTTGGCTTACGGGAAAATATTATCGGCATCACGAATTTTAGGATTTTTAATACCAAAAGTCAGTTGCTAACTTCCCATGATTCATGCAACGTAATCACCTGTTTATCAAAGCAGCCGGTCTTCATTGCTACAGGCGTACAACATGCAGGGATACAGAGCGGGAAATGAATCGTAGCGCGCTGCGCAACATGCTCAAAGTGGTCGGGATTATCATGGTAGTTATGCTGCCGGTGATGCTTGCGCTATGGTTTGCCCAGCTTAGAGCCGTGTCGGAAATCAGCGCCCAGCTGCGCACGTTTGCTGAACTTGCTTTAAACAAAACTGAACGGGTTATTCAACAGGTTGATCTGGCCCGGGAAGACGCGGAAAAATATCAGGGAAAAGTGTGTACGCCGGAGCATCGTCAATATATGTTGAACGTTTCCCGCGGTCGTCTTTTTGTTGCCGATTTAATTTATGCTGAAGGCCAGTCGTTTCTCTGCTCGACCCTTTTTACGCCGGATCATCCTTACACCATTCCCGCTGCCAATTACACACGTAAACCCGACGTTGCTATCTATTATTTTCGCGATACGCCATTTTTTGATGGTTATAAAATGATATATATGCAGCGCGGAAATTATGTCGCAGTGGTCAACCCGCTTTCGTACAGTGAGGTGATGTCAGACGATCGTTCCCTGTCGTGGGGGGTGTATGACACCGTCAGCAATGCATTCTTTTCTGTAAGCCAGAAAGCCAATATTTCTTTATTGCATTCGATGCTTCGACATCAGGAAACGACTTTTCAGAAAGGTGACCGTTTTTATACGATCGTGAAATCCGGGCAGCGGCCGATTGCGGCCATCGTTTCAACCTCCAGCGCCCGTTTTTATAAAACGCTTTATCATCAGGCTACCCTGACGCTACCGCTGGGGATAATTTGCAGCATTATTATTCTGCTGGTGTGGTCGCGTACACACCGTGAATTCAATTCGCCTGGCCGACTTCTGCACCGGGCGCTGAATAAACGCCAGCTGTGCGTCCATTATCAGCCCATTATTGATATTAAAAATAACCAGTGCGTGGGGGCAGAGGCGTTGTTGCGCTGGCCTGGATTCAACGGTCAGGTTATGAGCCCGGCGGAATTTATTCCCCTGGCAGAAAAAGAGGGGATGATTGAGCGCATTACGGATTACGTCGTGGAGGAGGTGTTCAGCGATCTGGGCCATTTTCTTGCCGCTCATCCCGATCTGTATGTCTCGATTAACCTGTCGGCGTCGGATTTTCACTCTTCGCGTCTTATCGCCCTGATCTCCGACAAAGCCCGCTTTTACTCGGTTCGCGCGCAGCAAATCAAAATTGAGGTGACGGAGCGGGGGTTTATTGACGTGCCGAAAACCACGCCGGTCATTCAGGCGTTTCGCCAGGCGGGGTATGAAGTGGCGATTGATGATTTCGGAACCGGCTACTCTAACCTGCATAACCTCTATTCGCTGAACGTCGATATCCTGAAAATCGACAAATCCTTTATCGATACCTTAACCACCAATAGCACCAGCCACCTGATTGCCGAGCACATCATTGAGATGGCGCAAAGCCTGCGGCTGAAAACCATTGCGGAAGGGGTCGAGACGGGGGAGCAGGTGAGCTGGTTGCTGAAGCGTGGCGTGCAGTATTGTCAGGGATGGCACTTCGCGAAAGCGATGCCGCCCCAGGCATTTATGGCCTGGCAGCAGCAACCCTTGCGTTAACACGCATTAATTGAGCTGATGGCGGTAGTCGCTCGGCGTACGGTCAAACTCGCGGCGGAAGACGCGGGAAAAGGTCTGCTGCGACACATAGCCCAGATCCATTGCGATATCAAAAATGGGCCGCTGCGTTGAGCGTAACGCCTGCGCCGCCAGCAGGAGCCTGCGCTGGCGAATGTAATCACCCAGCGTTTGATGCATTACGGTGCGGAACATTCTCTGTAAATACCATTTCGAATAGCCCGACTTCTTAGCGACCACATCAATGTTCAACGGCTGGTCGATATGTTCATCAATCCATTCAATAAGTGTCTGAATAATTTGCTGATGCGACATAAGGTTACCCCTCTGTGGAGACATCTGTCCTGGTTGATTCGTCGTTTTCTCTGCGGGGGAGTATAATTCCTCAAGTTAACTTGAGGTAAAGGGGTTTTATGGAAAAGAGATTACCGCGCATCAAAGCGCTGTTAACCCCCGGTGAAGTGGCTAAGCGAAGCGGTGTGGCGGTGTCGGCACTCCACTTCTATGAAAGCAAAGGGTTAATAAAAAGTATCCGTAACGCCGGAAACCAGCGGCGCTACACCCGCGATGTGCTCCGCTACGTGGCGATCATCAAAATTGCGCAACGTATCGGCATTCCTCTGGCCACCATCGGTGACGCGTTCGGCGTATTGCCGGAAGGGCACTCGCTGAGCGCGAAGGAGTGGAAGCAGCTGTCGTCCCAGTGGCGAGAAGAGCTGGATCGTCGTATTCACACGCTGGTGGCCCTGCGCGATGAGCTGGACGGCTGCATTGGTTGCGGGTGTTTATCACGCAGCGATTGTCCGCTACGTAACCCGGGTGACAGGCTGGGCGAGCAGGGAACGGGGGCGCGGTTGCTGGAGGAGGATTGAGAGGTGTTTGCCGGATGGCGCTTCGCTTACCCGGCCTACGCTCTCGGTTTTGCAGGTCGGGTAAGGCGCAGCCGCCACCAGGCAACAAGCATAAAGAACTAAAGCGCCACTAAGGGCGCTTTAGTTTTTTCCGGTCTTTGTCTTTCTCTCTATCCCGCTGGCTCACGGGAGGGTTTCCCCCGACATCAGTACCCCTCGTGTCGAGCTTGTGGAGGAGGTTCCGGTTTGTACTGACACTTTAATTCTATGCCCGGCCGCCGTTTTTGCCACCGGAAACGGTGAGATTTTAGCCAAATTTTTTTCGTGAAGTTGTTCAGTTTTCTATAGTTAAAAAGTATGAATCACCGGAGAACATCATGCTAACGGTCCACCACCTTAATCAGTCTCGTTCACATCGCGTCCTCTGGGCGCTGGAAGAGCTGGGTCTGACGTATGAGATTGTGCGCTACCAGCGCGAGAAATCCATGCTTGCACCGGATTCGCTCAAAAAAGTGCATCCGCTGGGGAAATCCCCGGTACTGGAAGATAACGGACTGGTGCTGGCCGAATCAGGCGCGATTCTGGAATATCTTCAGGAAACGTACGATTCGGCGTCACGATTCAAACCGTTAGATCCCGCCCATAAAGTGCAGTATCGCTTCTGGCTGCATTACGCCGAAGGGTCTTTGATGCCGCTACTGTTAATGAAGCTGGTGTTTAACAGCCTCGGCAAACCACCCGTCCCGTTTGGCCTGCGCACGCTGGGTAAGGCGCTGGGGCAGGGGGTGCAAAAAGCGTATCTCAACCGCCAGCTGGAAACGCATGCGCGCTTTATTAACGATCATCTTGCCGAAAACAGCTGGTTTGCCGGCGACACGCTGACCATGGCTGATATCCAGATGAGTTTTCCCCTCTTCGCCCTGCTGGCGAGAGGCGGCATTGACAATCTCGACCACATAGCGGCGTGGAAACAGAGAGTGGAGGCACGTCCGGGCTGGCAGACAACGCTTGCGAAAGGCGGCCCGCTGACAATCCCCGGCGAGGGATGAAATGTAACGAAATTGCGCATGGACGATAACGTTTGCGCATCCTCTGCTTAATTCTTCATCGTCATGAGGCAATTTTAGCGAAAAACGAGAAAGTTCAGTTGAAAAGGGCGGGTATTAGGCTAGATAATCGTTTGCCTACATTTGACCACCCGTTTTGTAAGCGCGGAGCTAAACGTTTGCTTTTTTTGTGACGCCCCTTTCGTCGCAAACGCAGCACAAGGATTTGACGTTTCGCTGGCAGTGGAGTCTCCACCACGCTTACGGACTTTCAATAAAAATTTTCAGGGGATGTTTTCTATGTCTACGCCATCTGCGCGTACCGGCGGTTCACTTGACGCCATGTTTAAAATCTCTGCTCGCGGCAGCACCGTGCGCCAGGAAGTTGTTGCCGGTCTGACCACGTTTCTGGCGATGGTGTACTCCGTCATCGTGGTGCCAGGCATGCTCGGCAAAGCGGGCTTCCCGCCAGCGGCGGTCTTCGTTGCCACCTGCCTGGTTGCGGGTGTGGGTTCGATTGTGATGGGCCTGTGGGCGAACCTGCCGCTGGCGATCGGGTGCGCCATCTCCCTGACCGCGTTTACCGCCTTCAGCCTGGTGCTGGGCCAGCATATCAGCGTCCCGGTAGCGCTCGGCGCCGTGTTCCTGATGGGGGTGCTGTTCACCGTAATTTCAGCAACCGGTATTCGTAGCTGGATTTTGCGCAACCTGCCGCAGGGCGTGGCGCACGGCACCGGCATCGGTATTGGCCTGTTCCTGCTGCTGATCGCTGCCAACGGCGTGGGTCTGGTCATCAAGAACCCGCTGGACGGCCTGCCGGTTGCGCTGGGTAACTTCGCGAGCTTCCCGGTGATCATGTCGCTGGTGGGTCTGGCGGTGATCATTGGCCTGGAAAAACTGAAAGTGCCGGGCGGCATTCTGCTGACCATTATCGGCGTGTCCATCGTCGGCCTGATCTTCGACCCGACCGTTCATTTCTCCGGGATTTTCGCCATGCCGTCGCTGAGCGATGACAAAGGTAACTCCCTGATTGGCAGCCTGGATATTGTGGGCGCGCTGAACCCGGTGATCCTGCCAAGCGTGCTGGCGCTGGTAATGACCGCGGTGTTTGATGCCACGGGCACCATCCGCGCGGTGGCCGGTCAGGCTAACCTGCTGGATAAAGACGGACAGATTATTGACGGCGGCAAAGCGCTGACCACCGACTCCCTGAGCAGCGTTTTCTCTGGCCTGGTAGGTGCGGCGCCTGCGGCGGTGTACATTGAGTCCGCAGCGGGTACGGCGGCAGGCGGTAAAACCGGCCTGACGGCCATCACCGTTGGCGTGCTGTTCCTGCTGATCCTGTTCCTCTCTCCGCTCTCTTATCTGGTGCCGGCTTACGCGACCGCACCTGCGCTGATGTACGTCGGCCTGCTGATGCTGAGCAACGTGGCGAAAATCGACTTCGCGGATTTTGTTGATGCTATGTCCGGCCTGATCACTGCGGTATTCATCGTGCTGACCTGTAACATCGTGACCGGCATTATGATCGGCTTCGCCTCGCTGGTGATTGGGCGTCTGGTCTCCGGTGAGTGGCGTAAGCTGAACATCGGTACCGTGGTCATCGCCGTTGCGCTGGTGGCGTTCTACGCGGGCGGCTGGGCCATCTGAATTGACTTTTTATGCGAAAACGGGTGGCTCAGGCCGCCCGTTTTTATTTTCAGGACTCATCCTGTTGCCTTTTACGTTACTCTGGAGAGGATAGAATAAGAGGCACGACGCCTCAGGTTTGGCATATAAGAAACACAGCAAACAGGGAACGCATGGAAATTTTCTTCACAATACTCATCATGACCCTTGTGGTCTCATTATCCGGGGTGGTTACACGCGTACTGCCCTTCCAGGTCCCCCTGCCTTTAATGCAAATAGCTATCGGTGCGCTGCTGGCGTGGCCGACGTTCGGTCTGCACGTGGAGTTCGATCCGGAACTGTTCCTCGTGCTGTTTATCCCGCCGCTGCTGTTTGCCGATGGCTGGAAAACGCCGACGCGCGAATTTCTGGAGCACGGGCGAGAGATCTTCGGCCTGGCGCTGGCGCTGGTGGTGGTCACCGTGGTCGGGATTGGTTTTCTGATCTACTGGGCCGTACCGGGGATCCCGCTCATACCCGCCTTTGCGCTGGCCGCCGTGCTGTCGCCTACCGACGCCGTGGCGCTGTCCGGCATTGTGGGCGAAGGGCGCATTCCAAAGAAAATCATGGGCATTTTGCAGGGCGAGGCGCTGATGAACGACGCTTCTGGCCTGGTCGCCCTCAAGTTTGCCGTGGCGGTTGCCATGGGCACCATGGTCTTTACCGTCGGCGGCGCGACCCTGGAATTCTTCAAGGTGGCGATTGGCGGTATCCTCGCGGGCTTCGTAGTGAGCTGGCTGTACGGACGCTCGCTGCGCTTCCTTAGCCGCTGGGGTGGTGATGAACCGGCGACGCAGATCGTCCTGCTGTTCCTGCTGCCGTTCGCCTCTTACCTGATTGCCGAACACATCGGCGTGTCGGGCATTCTGGCGGCGGTAGCCGCGGGGATGACCATCACCCGCTCCGGCGTTATGCGGCGCGCGCCGCTGGCGATGCGCCTGCGCGCGAACAGTACCTGGGCCATGCTCGAGTTTGTGTTTAACGGCATGGTGTTCCTGCTGTTGGGTCTGCAACTGCCGGGCATTATGGAATCCTCGCTGATTGCGGCCGAAGCGGATCCAAACGTTGAAGTCTGGATGCTGTTTACCGATATCGTGCTCATCTACCTTGCGCTGATGCTGGTGCGTTTCGGCTGGCTGTGGACGATGAAGAAATTCAGCGTGCGCTTCCTGACCAAAAAGCCGATGGAGTTTGGCTCGTGGACCACGCGCGAGCTGCTGATTGCCTCTTTCGCGGGCGTGCGCGGGGCGATCACCCTTGCTGGTGTGCTCTCCATTCCTCTGCTGCTGCCGACGGGTGACGTCTTCCCGGCGCGCTACGAGCTGGTGTTCCTGGCGGCGGGGGTGATCCTCTTCTCCCTGTTTGTCGGCGTGATTATGCTGCCGATTCTGCTGCAACATATTGACGCGGGGGACTCCTCGCAACAGCACAAAGAAGAGCGGATTGCCCGTGCGGCGACGGCGGAAGTGGCGATTGTCGCCATCGAGAAGATGGAGGAGCGTCTGGCCGCCGATGCCGAAGAGAACATTGATAACCAGCTGCTGAAGGAAGTCAGTTCACGCGTGATCGGTAATTTGCGTCGCCGTGCTGACGGACGTAACGACGTGGAAAGTTCGTTGCAGGAAGAGAACCTCGAACGCCGTTTCCGCCTGGCGGCGCTGCGCTCCGAGCGTGCCGAGCTGTATCACCTGCGCGCCACGCGGCAGATCAGCAACGAGACGCTGCAAAAGCTGCTGCACGATCTGGATCTGCTGGAAGCGTTGTTGATTGAGAATCAGTAGCGCTGTAATTGCCCGGTGGCGCTGCGCTTACCGGGCCTACGTGCTCGATCGGTACCCTCTCCCTGTGGGAGAGGGTTAGGGTGAGGGTACCCAAAACCCCTCACAGCATTGCAACCACGCCTGCGCGCTGTGCGACAGATAGACCCCTTCACGCCAGATCATCCCCAGCTGCCAGTGCAGGTCGCTCTCCAGCGGGATCCAGCGCAGCGTATTTTTATCCAGCCGCTCGCAGATCGGCTGCGGCAGAATGGCAATCCCCACGCCCGCCTGTACCATCGCCGCCAGAAAATCCCACTGGCCGCTGCGCACCGCAATGCGCGGCTTCACGTTATGCTGGTTAAACAGCGCCATCAGCTGGCGGCTTAAGGCGAAATCTTCGTTGTAAATCAGCAGCGGGTGCTCGCCGAGCAGCTCGGGCTTTACCGAGTCTATCTTCAGCCATTCACCGGAGCGGGGAACCAGCACGCACAGCGGGTGGCTAAAGAGCGGCAGCGTCGCCAGTCCGCTCTCCTCCTCAACGGGAAGGGCCGTCATGGCCACGTCCAGTTCACCGTTCATCACCGCCTGCTGCACGGTCAGGCCGCCAAATTCAGCAATTTTTAGCTCAACGCCGGGATAGCGCTGACGAAACAGGCTTATCGGGCCGGCCATCATCATGCCGACCATCGGCGGAATACCGAGCCGCAGCAGCCCTTTTGTCAGATGGTTGATGTCCCCAAGCTCGGCCTCCAGCTGGCGGAACTCCGCCAGAATTGCCAGCCCGCGCTCGAACACCACGCGACCGGTATCGGTCAGCAGCAGCTTGCGCCCGTCGCGGATCAGCAGGGTACAGTTCAGCTCATCTTCGAGGTTTTTCAGCATCTTGCTGATGGTTGGCTGGGTTACGAATAACTTCTCCGCTGCGCGGGTAAAACTTTGCTGGCGAACCACCTCGACAAAATAGCGCAGCGTTCTTATGTCCATGATTATTCCTCGAAACTATACCTTCGATGATTTTAATTCATTTCAGTCGATACCGTACGCTCACTATACTGGCGCCTCGTCTCATTTCTGAGGAAAACCCCCATGGCCGTGGCGTTAAGCCGTGTTACGCCTGCCGTTGTTCAACGACTCCAGGTACCGGTTCAGGTACTGCTTTACGCGGGACTGTTTGTTTTCGCGGAATATCTTGTCGACTGGCTGCATCTGCCTTTACCCGCCAACCTGGTGGGGATGGTGCTGTTGCTGACGCTGATCCTCTGTCGCGCGTTGCCCCTTAGCTGGGTGCGGGCCGGCGCACGCTGGTTGCTGGCGGAGATGCTGCTGTTCTTTGTGCCGGCCGTGGTGGCGGTGGTGAACTATGCCCAGCTGCTGATGGTCGACGGCTGGCGCATCTTTGCGGTTATCGCCCTGAGCACGCTGATGGTGCTGGGCGCCACCGCCTGGGTGGTGGATAAAGTGTATCGCTTTGAAATCAGCAGGCAGACGCATGACTAACTTTCAGATAAGCGTGCTGTGCCTGATTGCGACAGTCGTCATCTACTTTGCCAACAAGCGCCTGTATCGCCGCTTTCGCGCGCTGCCGCTGATGCCGCTGGTCTTTACGCCGATCCTGCTGGTGCTGATGCTGGTCTTCGGCCATATCTCCTGGCAGAACTACATTGGCGAATCCCACTGGCTACTGTGGCTGCTCGGCCCGGCGACCATCGCCTTCGCCGTACCCGTTTATGACAACCTCGCCATTATCAGACGCCACTGGATGTCACTCAGCGCGGGCGTCGTTACCGCGACGGTGGTGGCGGTGTGCAGCTCGGTCTGGCTGGCGCGGCTGTTTACCCTGTCGGATGAAATCCAGCGCAGCCTGGCGGTGCGTTCGGTGACCACGCCGTTTGCGCTGGCAGCCGCCAAACCGCTCGGTGGCCAGCCGGATCTGGTGGCGCTGTTTGTGGTGGTGACGGGCGTCTTCGGCATGGCAGTGGGGGATGTGCTGTTTCTGCGGCTTTCCATTCGCGAAGGGATGGCGAAAGGCGCGGGGTTTGGCGCGGCGTCGCACGGGGCGGGGACGGCACGTTCGTATGAGCTGGGACAGCAGGAGGGCGTGGTCGCGAGCCTGGTGATGATGCTTTCGGGCGTCACGATGGTGCTGATTGCGCCGCTGGTGGCGTGGGTGATGTTTTAAGCTCCCCGGCCAGAGCGACCGGGGAGAAAAGGCTTAGTGCGCGCGGCCCTGCTCAACGCCCAGGCCGGTTTGCGAGCGGATAAACTGGGCGCGGAATTTTTCACGCTCCAGGTTACCCTCCGGTGAATTATCGGTGGCAGAGAAAATCCAGATCCCGATAAACGCCACGGCAATGGAGAACAGCGCCGGGTATTCATACGGGAAGATAGCGCTTTCGTGACCGAGGATCTGCACCCAGATGGTCGGGCCGAGGATCATCAGAATCACCGCCGTCAGCAGGCCCAGCCAGCCGCCAATCATCGCCCCACGGGTGGTCAGTTTTGACCAGTACATGGAGAGCAGAATGATCGGGAAGTTACAGCTTGCCGCAATCGAGAAGGCCAGCCCGACCATAAAGGCGATGTTCTGTTTCTCGAACAAAATCCCCAGCAGGATGGCGACAACGCCCAGCACCAGCACGGTGATTTTGGAGACCTTCAGCTCATCGCGCTCGCTTGCGCCTTTGCGGAAGACGTTGGCGTAGAGGTCATGCGAAACCGCCGACGCGCCGGCCAGCGTCAGCCCTGCAACCACCGCGAGGATGGTGGCAAAGGCCACGGCAGAGATAAAGCCGAGGAACAGGTTGCCGCCCACCGCGTCGGCCAGATGCACCGCCGCCATGTTGTTACCGCCGATAAGCGCGCCCGCCGCGTCTTTAAACGCCGGGTTTGCCCCCACCAGCATGATTGCGCCGAAGCCGATGATAAAGGTCAGAATGTAGAAGTAGCCCATAAACCCGGTAGCGTAGAACACGCTTTTACGCGCTTCACGCGCATCTGACACCGTGAAGAAACGCATCAGGATATGCGGCAGGCCAGCGGTACCGAACATCAGGCCGAGACCGAGCGAGAGCGCGGATATCGGATCTTTCACCAGCCCGCCCGGGCTCATGATCGCTTCCCCTTTCGGGTGGACCGCCATCGCTTCGGTAAACAGATTATTGAAGCTGAACCCGACGTGCTTCATCACCATAAAGGCCATAAAGCTGGCGCCGAACAGCAGCAGTACCGCTTTGATGATCTGTACCCAGGTGGTGGCCAGCATGCCGCCGAACAGGACGTACATCACCATCAGCACGCCTACCAGCACCACCGCGACGTGGTAGTTCAGGCCGAACAGCAGCTCGATCAGTTTGCCCGCGCCCACCATCTGGGCGATCAGATAGAGCGCCACCACCACCAGCGAACCGCAGGCGGAGAGGGAGCGAATCGGCCCCTGCTTCAGGCGATAGGAGGCGACGTCAGCAAAGGTATAGCGTCCCAGGTTGCGCAGGCGCTCGGCAATCAGGAACAGAATGATTGGCCAGCCCACCAGGAACCCGAGGGAGTAGATCAGGCCGTCATACCCGGAGGTGTACACCAGCGCGGAGATCCCGAGGAACGAGGCGGCGGACATAAAGTCCCCCGCTATCGCCAGCCCGTTCTGGAAGCCGGTAATGTTGCCGCCCGCGGTGTAGTAATCGTTACGGGAGCGTACGCGTTTCGACGCCCAGTAGGTGATGTACAGCGTCAGCACCACGAAAATCAGGAACATGATAATCGCCTGCCAGTTGGTTGGCTGACGCTGGACCTCGCCGGTAATGGCATCTGCCGCATGGGCAGCAAAGGGAAGTGTGGCGGCAAGCGCCGTCAGGACTCGCTTCATGATGCTTTTACCTCGCGCAGAACTTCTCTGTTAAGACGATCGAATTCACCGTTCGCACGCCAGACGTACACACCCGTGAGCACAAACGAAATGATGATCACGCCAATCCCAATCGGAATACCGCGCGTGACGCTGGTACCCTCATGCAGCGGGGTGCCCAGCCAGTGCGGCGCAAAGGCGATCAGCAGAATAAAGCCGACGTAGATAATCAGCATGATGATGGAAAGGATGAAGGCAAACCGTTGCCGTTTTTCGACGAGCTCCCTGTAGTGCGCACTATTCTCTATCTGCTGACAAATATCGTTATTCATCACAGAGTCTCCAGAAGTAAGGTTGGTTTGTTTTTATCCCCTCTCCCCTGTGGGGAGAGGGTGAGGGGAGGAAGGTGCGGTCTGATGCCCTCACCCCGGCCCTCTCCCACGGGGAGAGGGAGAAAACACTAGGAAGGCATTGCGATGGCCTGCTTCTCTTCGAGCAGTTTGTCCACCACGCCAGGATCGGCCAGCGTTGAGGTATCACCGAGGTTACTGGTGTCGCCCGCCGCGATTTTGCGCAGGATACGGCGCATAATCTTGCCGGAACGGGTTTTCGGCAGCGAGTCGGTCCAGTGCAGCACGTCCGGCGTGGCAAGCGGGCCGATCTCTTTACGCACCCAGTTGCGCACCTCGGTATACAGCTCTGGCGACGGCTCTTCGCCGTGGTTCAGAGTGACGTAGGCGTAGATCGCCTGGCCTTTGATGTTGTGAGGAATGCCGACAACCGCCGCTTCGGCAATTTTCGGATGCGACACCAGCGCAGACTCAATCTCCGCCGTGCCCAGACGGTGGCCGGAGACGTTCAGCACGTCGTCCACGCGTCCGGTGATCCAGTAATAACCGTCTTCATCCCGGCGCGCGCCGTCGCCGCTGAAGTACATGTTTTTGAAGGTCGAGAAGTAGGTCTGCTCGAAGCGCTCATGGTCGCCGAACAGGGTACGCGCCTGGCCAGGCCAGGAATCGACGATCACCAGGTTGCCTTCGGTAGCGCCTTCCTGCGGATTGCCTTCGTTATCCACCAGCGCAGGCTGCACGCCGAAGAACGGACGGGTGGCCGAACCGGCTTTCAGCTGCGTGGCGCCCGGCATCGGGGTGATCATGAAGCCGCCGGTTTCGGTCTGCCACCAGGTATCCATCACCGGGCACTTCTCGTTGCCGATCTTCTTCCAGTACCACTCCCAGGCTTCGGGGTTGATCGGCTCGCCCACGGAGCCGAGGATACGCAGGGAAGAGCGGTCGGTCCCTTCGATGGCTTTATCGCCTTCCGCCATCAGCGCGCGGATCGCCGTTGGCGCGGTGTAGAGAATGTTGACCTGATGCTTATCAACCACCTGGCACATACGCGCCGGGGTCGGCCAGTTCGGTACGCCTTCAAACATCAGCGTCGTTGCGCCGCAGGCCAGCGGGCCGTACAGCAGGTAGCTATGACCGGTCACCCAGCCCACGTCGGCGGTACACCAGTAGATGTCGCCCGGATGGTAGTCGAAAACGTATTTAAAGGTGGTGGCCGCGTAAACCAGATAGCCGCCGGTGGTATGCAGTACGCCTTTCGGCTTACCGGTGGAGCCGGAGGTATACAGGATAAACAGCGGATCTTCCGCGTTCATCTCTTCAGGCTGATGCTGGTCGCTCGCGTTTTCAATCAGATCGCTCCACCACAGGTCGCGCCCCTCGTGCCAGTCGATTTTGCCGCCCGTGCGTTTGAAGACAATGACGTTACTGATGGATTTCACGTTCGGGTTTTTCAGCGCTTCATCAACGTTTTTCTTCAGCGGAATACCGCGCCCGGCGCGCACGCCCTCGTCAGCGGTGATCACCAGCTTCGAATTCGAGTCGACAATACGCCCGGCAACCGCCTCCGGCGAGAAACCGCCGAAGATAACGGAGTGGATCGCACCGATGCGCGCGCAGGCCAGCATAGCCACGGCGGCTTCCGGCACCATTGGCATATAGATCGCCACCACATCGCCTTTTTTAATGCCCTGGGCCAGCAGCACGTTGGCAAAGCGGCACACGTCGCGATGAAGTTCGTTATAGGTGATATGTTTACTCTGAGAGGCATCGTCGCCTTCCCAGATGATGGCCGTTTCGTTGCCGCGTTCAGCAAGATGGCGGTCCAGGCAGTTCGCCGCCAGGTTCAGCGTGCCGTCTTCATACCATTTAATGGAGACGTTGCCCGGCGCGAAAGAGGTGTTCTTTACCTTCTGATAAGGTTTGATCCAGTCGAGGATGTGGCCCTGCTCACCCCAGAACGCGTCAGGGCTGGAAACGGACTGCTGGTATTTCTCCTGGTATTGCTCCGGGCTTATCAGGCAACGGTCCGCAATGTTTGCGGGAATGTCGTGTTTGTGTATTTGGCTCATGGCTTTTTTTCTCCTTGTAAGATGTTAATAATATGTCGCAAAAACGTTAATAGTAGGGGCTTTACAAGCTTTGTTTAGTATTTGGGCGACAGATCACGCAATGTCTGAAGAGTATGAAAATTGAGCGAATGAAACTTTGAAGGGAAATAATTCATCTGAAGAATTATTCACTTTTTTGAAGTGAAAATATTTTGTATAACAAATGGTTATTTATGCGAATTGCTATAAATTGCCGTCAATGACACTTTTTGCAGTGAAATGCCTTGTTCTTTAAGGCTTGCGCAGCATGCCGTGCAAATGATACTCATACGGCGCGTTAAAAAATCCCATAAACCAACGCAACACAATTCATACCCTTTCAGTATGTCTCCATATTCATGCAGTTTTGATGGTACGGAGATTTCATTGAGGAAGTCAGTTTCTATGAAAAATTTGAAAGTCAGCCTGGCCTGGCAGATCCTGCTGGCCCTTGTGCTGGGCATCTTGCTGGGCAGTTACCTCCATTATCATAGTGACAGCCGCGAGTGGCTGATTGCGAACCTTCTCTCCCCTGCGGGCGATATCTTTATTCATCTGATCAAGATGATTGTTGTGCCGATTGTGATCTCGACGCTGGTGGTCGGTATCGCGGGTGTCGGTGATGCGAAACAGTTAGGCCGCATCGGCGTTAAAACTATTCTCTATTTCGAAGTGATCACCACGGTTGCCATCGTTCTTGGCATCACCCTGGCGAATGTGTTCCAGCCTGGTGCCGGGATCGATATGTCGCAGCTGGCGACGGTGGATATTTCGAAATACCAAAGCACAACCGCCGATGTGCAGAGCCATTCGCATGGACTGATGGGGACTATTCTCTCGCTGGTGCCGACCAACATTATCGCGTCCATGGCGAAGGGCGAGATGCTGCCGATCATCTTCTTCTCGGTACTCTTTGGTCTGGGGCTTTCTTCCCTGCCCGCGACGCACCGTGAACCGCTGGTCACCGTGTTCCGATCTGTCTCCGAAACCATGTTCAAAGTCACCCACATGGTGATGCGCTATGCGCCGGTCGGGGTATTCGCGCTGATTGCGGTGACCGTAGCGAACTTCGGCTTTGCCTCCCTGTGGCCGCTGGCGAAGCTGGTGATTCTGGTGCACTTCGCGATTCTGTTCTTCGCGCTGGTAGTGCTGGGCATTGTGGCGCGCCTGTGCGGGCTCAGCATCTGGATCCTGATCCGCATCCTGAAGGATGAGCTGATTCTGGCCTACTCCACGGCAAGCTCCGAGAGCGTGCTGCCGCGTATCATTGAGAAGATGGAGGCCTACGGTGCGCCGGCGTCCATTACCAGCTTCGTGGTGCCAACGGGCTACTCCTTTAACCTGGATGGTTCGACGCTGTATCAGAGTATTGCGGCAATCTTTATCGCGCAGCTGTACGGCATTGACCTGTCGCTGTGGCAGGAGATCGTGCTGGTTCTGACGCTGATGGTGACTTCAAAAGGCATCGCAGGCGTGCCGGGCGTCTCCTTCGTGGTGCTGCTGGCGACGCTGGGCAGCGTCGGTATTCCGCTGGAAGGCCTGGCGTTTATTGCCGGTGTGGACCGTATCCTCGACATGGCGCGTACTGCGCTGAACGTGGTGGGTAATGCGCTGGCGGTGCTGGTAATCTCCAAGTGGGAACACAAGTTCGACCGTAAAAAAGCGCTGGCGTATGAACGCGAGGTGCTGGGTCGTTTTGATAAAACGGCTGACCAGTAACATTCTAAGCCCGGTGGCGCTGCGCTTACCGGGCCTACGGGTTTTGTAGGCCGGGTAAGGCGAAGCCGCCACCCGGCACGTTACTCCCCGCTCAACGCATCAAACTCTTCACACCCGGTATCAAACCCTTCGGTACAGCTCAGGTTTAACCAGTAAAGCGCTTTCTGTTTATTCGGTGTGATAAAGCCTTTCTCACCCTGCCTGAACAGCATTCCTGCCCAGTACTCCGCATAGCCCGTCCGGGACAGAGCCGAACTCCGCTTGAACCACGACGCGGCCTGCACGTCATCCTGAGGGACTTCAACGCCGTTGGCATAGATCAGCCCCAGCAGCTGTTGCGCGTCTACCGCCGAGTCGCTATCGATGTCTTCGGTCGCCGATTGCAGCAGTGCGATGGCCTGCGGGTAGTCGGTTTTGCCCGCCTGCGTGTTCACCAGCACCCGCGCCAGCATGATCGCGCCGCGTTTGCTGCCCGCAATGTTTGCCTGCTGGGCCAGGGCTTTAGCCTGCGCATAGTCACCCTGCGAAAAGTGGATTTGCGACAGCAGCGCCATGGCGTCGACATCACCGCCTTTTGCCGCTTTTTCCGCCCACAGCGCCGCCTGCTCGCTGTCGCCGGAACTGAACCAGGTATCGGCAAGATAATACTGCGCGCGCGCATCGCCCGCTTCAGCCTGCTTTTTATACTGGCTGCCTATCTCATCGGCATGGGCAAACGCGGTTAAAAATAACAACATCAGAAAAAGGGTTTTCATGGATTCTTATCATCTGGGTACACGCCGCGCAGTATAATCGCGGCGACAGAAGAAAAAAACGGGTGCGTTAAGACCTCAGCATCCCACAAGCCGGGCGGAACACGCGTTCCGCCCGAAGAGGTTAGCCTGCGTTACAGGCTAATTTCGCCGCCACCTCCTGATGTTCACTCTTTATTGAAAACTCGCAGAGCCTGCCGCGAGTAATAAAGGTAAAGATCACTATCGTCAGGCAAATAATAAAGACGATGCCTAACGCAGTTTTTAATGGCGTCATGCCTTTTACTCCTTGTGTAAAAAAGAATAAGAGGCTACTCTCAACCTGTTGGTAGTTGAGGGAGTAGCCTCGGGTTGTACTGACCCCAAAAAGTTGGACAGTTAAACACGAGGCACATAGGTCTGGGTTCGATATTCAATTGGACTCAGACCCTAACCGATACTAATGAACCGTGAGGCTTAACCTTACAACGCCGAAGGTGTTTTGGCGAAGAGACGAAATTTTCAGCCTGATACAGATTAACAGAATTTGCCTGGCGGCTTTAGCGCGGTGGTCCCACCTGACCCCATGCCGAACTCAGAAGTGAAACGCCGTAGCGCCGATGGTAGTGTGGGGTCTCCCCATGTGAGAGTAGGGAACTGCCAGGCATCAATTAAGTGAAGAGGCCATCCGGAAGGATGGCCTTTTTGCGTTTGTACGTCGAAAAACGGCAGGCCGGGCAAGGCGAAGCCGCCACCCGGCAACTCAGAGCGTACTATCCCTGACAAACATTCAAACGAAGCAATGGCCGCTGATGGAAACGCCCAAGGATCAGCACCGTCGTTAACGCACCAAGCAGCGCGCAAAACATATCTGACTGGGTATCCCATGGATCGCCCTGCGTCCCCAGAAAATCATCCGCACCCTGTCCCATTGCCAAAGCTGCCCACCACTCAATGAGTTCATAGGTGGCGCTAATGGCCAGAGCAACACAGCACACCAGAAATCCCGTCATCTTATGTCCACGAACATACCCACCGCGCAGCAGAATTTCTCGCGCTGCCAGTGCGGGAACCAGCCCCTGGAAGAAGTGACCGAGCTTGTCATACGGATTTCGGCTAAGCCCGAGCATCTCCTGAACCTCAAAACCAACCGGAACCTTTGCATAGGTGTACATACCACCAACCATCAGAATGATGGCGTGGAAGAAAATCAAGGTATAGAGAAGGGGAGTCAGGGGGTATCGCCGGTGCGTGGCAAGCAGAAGTGGGATGATGATAATGACGGGCGTCACCTCCATCAGCCAGGTGATGCGATCGCTCGTGAACAGGCCGGTATAAAACAGGATCATCAGCAGGAGCAGTGACCCGACTTTTAAAGCAGATAAGGTCATATCATTTTCATTGTCAGGGGAAAAAATCACTATTACCTGACAGAAGGGAAAATTCAATGCGTAGCAGATACAGAAAAGCAAAAACCCAGCCATAGGCTGGGTTCTTTAAATAGTGGTGCCCGGACTCGGAATCGAACCAAGGACACGGGGATTTTCAATCCCCTGCTCTACCGACTGAGCTATCCGGGCAACGGAGCGCATTAAACCGCAATCGCGCGCGATCGTCAACATTATTTCGGGAAAAGCTGTTCAACTGCTTAAGTTTGCGGCAATCTGTCCGTTTGTGCCCTGGAATTGCACAAATCTTCCAGACAGTTCAGGCAAGATGTGACAATGCTGACGGTAAGAGGAGGGCAGTATGGCAAACGACTGGCTTGAGCTGCGTCAGCATGCAGAAACAGGTATTGAGACAATTAAGGCGCATTTCGAAGGACATGCCTTTGATCCCCACTGGCATGATAGCTATCTGGTCGGAATAACCCTTTCCGGCACCCAGCAGTTCCACTGTCGCCGTGAACGCCACCGTAGCCAGCCGGGCGATGCTTTTTTACTTGAGCCCGGGGAGATCCATGACGGTGATGCGCCGATAGAGGGGGGCTTTACTTATCTGACCTTTTATCTGGATGAACACTGGCTCACCCGTACGCTTCAAGGGCTGTACGACTCTACTCCCGGGAGCTACACCCTCCACTTTGCCCAAACGCTGACGCGAGAGCCTCAGTTGGTGCGCGCTATCGGTGATACATTTGCCTCGTTGCATAACGATGAAATGAAGATCGTCCAACAGAGCACAATGGATAACCTGCTCTCTCAGATCACTGCCCACTGCCACTGGCGTAAGAAACTCCCGTTGCAGTTACAAAGCTCCGCCGTGGCGCATCGTGCCCGCGACTATCTCTATGCGCATATCGGCGAGAACGTGGGGCTGTCAGACCTTGCCCGTGAGACGGGTACGGATCGCTTTACGCTCACCCGCTGTTTTAAGCGCGAATTTCACCTGGCACCGCACGCCTGGCTTATCCAGCTGCGCCTGGCAAAGGCCCGACAGATGCTGGCGTGTGGGGAACTGCCTGTTGATGTTGCGGCGGCAGTGGGTTTTGCCGATCAAAGCCATCTTGGTCGCTGGTTCCAGCGGGCATACCGTATTTCTCCGGCACACTACCGTCGGTTGTGCACAAACCTTCCAGACGTTTCCAGAAAATAACGGCACATTCGTGGCTCTAATAAAAAAGGAGTCACCTGTGAATTTATTACCCTTCCTGCTGTTTGCATTTGTCGCCTCGATTACACCGGGGCCAACCAATATTCTGGTACTGGCTAACAGTCAGCACTTTGGCGTAAAAAATACGTTTCCTGCGATCCTGGGCGGGTGTATTGCCGCCAGCGCTATTGTTCTGGTTTCAGGTGCTGGGGCAGGAGAAGTGTTACGCCAGTATCCGCTGATACGTCAGGTAATGAGCTGGGCGGGCGTGCTGTGGCTTTCCTGGATGAGCTGGCAGCTGTTTAGCGCCCCGGCCGCGAATCTCTCCTTCAGACGCCATGTCCGGTTTACCGCGCGGGCGGCGGCGTTATTACAGGTTGTAAACCCAAAAACGTGGATGATGGCGCTGGCAGTTGTCAGCTTGTTTGCTCCGGCAAGCGACCATGCATTTCGGGATGTTGCGCTGATGGCGCTATGGTTTCTGGCGATCTCCGTGGCTTGTTTGTTGTGCTGGGCGTGGCTGGGGAAGGCGGTGAACCGGATTTTCCGCACCACCGTGGCGATGGTGCGATTTCAGCGCGCGATGGCGCTGTGCTTGTTTATTTCCGCCTGGACGGGAATGCTGGCTTAGGTCAGAGCACCACCCATACGACACTGCGCGAACCGCAAAATATCTTCCGCCAGACGGTGCGCCGTATCCACATCCGCCTGGCTACGGTTCACCAGCATGCGGCTCAGGCAACCTTCCAGCACCAGCTCCATCTGCTTCGCGACCATTGCCGGGTCATCCACTTCAAGTGTGGTCAGCAGCTCGTGTGTGAACTCGTGCGCGGCACGTTTTTGCTGATCTGCCAGTTGATGGATGGGGTGCCCGGGATCCGGATAGTAGGTGCAGGCGGCGATAAACAGACAGCCTGGGTAACGGTTGTTGGTAACACACTCCGTCAGTGCGGTATAGCGCGCCAGCAGCTTTTGCTCGGTAGTCAGCTCTTCATTCAGCATCAGCTGCCTGCGCCAGATATCCACCTGTTGGCTGAGATAGCGCAGGGCATCATACAGCAACGCCTCTTTATCCGGCCAGAAGCGCTTAAGTTCATCCAGAGGGTAATCGATACGGTCGGCGACCATCTCAAGCGTGGTGCTGGCGATCCCTTGAATCTCAAGCAATTGCAGGGCTTGTCCCAGTACGTCTTCGCGTTGCACGGTTATCTCCTCCGCTATTCCCAACGGTTTGTCCCGTCTAAAGTGTTGTTTACGGTTGGCGATTGCGCAAATGCGCGTTGAATGCCGTCGCGTCCATAAACCCGGTTACACGCTGCGTCGGCTGTTCTTCCCCCTGTTCATTGAAGAACAGGATGGTAGGCAGCCCGAGCACATTAAGTTGCTTCAGCAGAGCCTTATCCTGCGCGCTGTTGGCGGTAACGTTCGCCTGGAGCAGAACGGTATCGCTCAGCGCGTGTTGTACCTGCGGATCGCTGAAGGTGTATTTTTCAAACTCTTTGCAGGCCACGCACCAGTCGGCGTAGAGATCGAGCATGACCGGTTTGCCTTTCGCCTGCGCCAGGGCGCGGTTAAGGTCATCCACGTTCTTAATCTGTATAAAATTCAGATGAGCCTGCGTTTGACCTGCCGGGGTGCCAAACGCCCAGTCCTGTAGTGGACGGACGCTCACCAGCGCGGCCGCCAGCAGAAGGATCTGTAGCAGGCGCATCCACGGTTTCTTCGCCCACAGACTCACGATAAACGCCCAGCTGAAGAAGGCCACGCCGAGCATCGCCCAAAGACGCGTACCCCACACATCACCGATGATGCGCTCCAGCAGAAATACCGGCAGCGCCAGAATGACAAAACCAAACGCGGTTTTCACCGTCTCCATCCACGGTCCGCTCTTCGGCAGCAGACGATTGCCAAACACCGTCACCAGGATCAGCGGCAGGCCCATGCCGAGCGCGTAGAGGTACAGCGTGCCGCCGCCGAGCCACAGGTTGCCGCTCTGGGCAATATATAACAGGATGGCGCTCAGCGGCGCGGTGGTGCAGGGGGAGCAAATCAGCCCGGCGATGGCACCCATGGCGAACACGCCGCCCGCAGAGCCACCCTGCTGACGGTTGCTCATTAGCGTCAGACGCGTTTGCAGGGAAGAAGGCAGTTGCAGGGTGAACAGGCCAAACATCGACAGCGCCAGCAGAATAAACACCGCTGACAGACCGATAAGCACATAAGGGTGCTGAAGGGCGGCCTGGAACTGCAACCCGGCAGCGGCGACCACGAGGCCGAGCGCCGTATAGGTTAACGCCATGCCCTGCACATAGATAAAGGCCAGCAACAGCGCGCGGGCAGTGGAAAGGCGTTGTTTACCGCCCAGCACGATGCCAGAGATAAGCGGGTACATGGGCAGTACGCAGGGCGTAAAGGCGATGCCGATACCAATCAATAACGCCCAAAACGCTGAGAACGGAAGGTCTGAAGCGGTTTCGCCTTCACCCCTCACCCTGGCCCTCTCCCCTGAGGGGAGAGGGGAGGCCGCCGCTTTCACTTCGCTAAGCGGAACGACCTTTGTTTCAGGTGGGTAACAGAATCCCGCATCGGCGCAGCCCTGATACGTCACCGTCAGGGTAGCGCCTTTATCCGCCTGATTCACCGTGACGGGCACGCTTAAGCGCTGACGATAAATTTCACTCTTACCGTAGAACTCGTCCTCGTGCCACTCGCCAGCGGGCATCTGCAATGCGCCGACGTTCGCCTTTGCCGGCGTGATGCTGACCTGCTTGCGATAGAGGTAGTAACCCTCTTTCACCTGCCAGGTGAGACTGAGATCGTGCTGGTTTTGCTGAAAGTCGAAAACGAACGCCTGGTCGGCAGGAATAAAGTTCGAACGGCCGGGTGCGTCAAACAATCCGGCAAAAGCTGACGTGCTGCACAGCAGCAGGATCAGCGTAATGAAGCGTTGAGCCATGAGAGATAATCGTTATCGCCGTGGACCACTGGCAGAACCAGCAGCTCCGGGGTTTGGTATGGATGATGAGACTTGAGGCAGTCGAGGAGCGCCTGCTGGTTTGTCAGGTTGGTTTTGAGCAACATCTGGACTTCGTACTCTTGCTCCAGCTTACCTTCCCAGTAATAAAGGGAGGTGGCGCCGGGAAGAAGTGTGACACAGGCAGCCAGTTTTTCGGCCAACACTTTGGCGGCCAGATCCTGGGCAGAAGCTTCATCAGGGGCGGTGCACAGTACAACAACAGCATCAGGCGTGTTCACAAGTCGACCTCCTCATCACGAAAGTCTTCACTATATCACGCAAGGCGGTTGGTCATTAATGAAACGGGCCGCAGAGCGGCCCGATTTTAACTATTTTTACAACGGCTAATCGTTTACAGCACAATGCCGCCGATGATAAAGCCGAGGATCACGCAGAGCGTAATCGCCACCACGCCCGGGATGAGGAACGCGTGGTTAAACACGTATTTACCAATACGGGTTGAGCCGGTGTCATCCATCTCAACCGCGGCCAGCAGGGTTGGGTAGGTGGGCAGAACGAACAGGGCGGAAACTGCTGCAAAAGAGGCAATCGCCGTCAGCGGCGTTACGCCCAGCATCAGTGCCGCAGGCATCAGCGCTTTGGTAGTCGCAGCCTGGGAGTACAGCAACGTCGCGGCAAAGAACAGCACTACCGCCAGCAGCCACGGATAGTTGTGCAGCAGGTCGCCTGCAACGGTCTGGATATCGCTAATGTGCGCTTTCACAAAGGTATCACCGAGCCACGCCACGCCCAGCACGCACACGCAGGCGCTCATGCCGGATTTGAAGGTGCTGGCGTTCAGCACTTCGCTGGTGTCGATTTTACAGGTGATGCTGATCAGCGTCGCGATGGTCAGCATAAATACCACAATGGCTTCGTTACGCGGCAGAACCGGGTTCTGGATCAGACCTACCGTATCGCTGATGGCGGTCGCGTAGAACATCACGGCGACGATACCAATCAGGAACAGCAGCACGGAGCGTTTTGCATGCGGCTTCAGCTCGAAGACCTGACTACCGCGCAGGCTCACTTCACCTTTTGCCAGACGCTCCTGGTAAACCGGATCGTCTTTCAGCTCGGCGCCGAGGAAGTTACACAGCACGGCAGTGATCATTACCGCAATCAGCGTGACCGGAATACAGATTGCCAGCAGCGTCAGGTAACTTACGCCCATCGGCTCAAGGATACCCGCGAAGAAGACCACCGCCGCGGAAATGGGCGAGGCGGTAATCGCAATCTGGGAGGCGACCACGGCAATAGAAAGAGGGCGAGACGGGCGAATACCCTGTTCTTTCGCCACTTCGGTGATTACCGGCAGCGTGGAGAAAGCGGTGTGGCCGGTACCGGCGAGAATGGTCATAAACCAGGTCACCAGTGGGGCAAGGAAGGTGATGTATTTCGGATGGCGACGCAGCATTCGCTCCGCCAGGCTCACCAGGTAGTCCATACCGCCTGCGACCTGCATAGCCGCGATAGCAGCAATAACCGCCATGATGATTTCGATAACGTCAAAAGGGATTGCGCCGGGTTTAATCTGAAAGATCAGGGTAAGTACAAGCACCCCGAGACCGCCGGCAAAACCGATGCCGATACCCCCGAGTCGTGCGCCCAAATAAATCGCCAACAGGACGATGACGAGTTCTGCTCCAAACATAAAGACCTGCCTTGCTCATTAACAAGTTGATATTGAATTGTTGTGTTTTGGTAACGCCCATAAAGAAAAAAGGCACGTCACAAGTGACGTGCCTTTCGGAAGCTTAGCCTGAACGGTTACTGTTCGCTTTCATCGGTATATCGTTTCGCTTTATATGCCGGGTGCATCAGGTTCTGGGCGGAGAAGATATCGTCCAGTTCGGCTTCGGTCAACAATCCTCGCTCGAGAACCACCTCACGCACGCTCTTACCGGTTTCGGCACAAATCTTCCCGACGATATCGCCGTTGTGGTGGCCGATGAACGGGTTGAGGTAGGTGACGATGCCGATGGAGTTATAGACGTAGCCCTCACACACTTCTTTATTCGCGGTGATGCCGTTGATGCATTTTTCCAGCAGGTTGTAGCAGGCGTTGGTCAGAATATGGATAGATTCAAACATTGCCTGGCCAATCACCGGCTCCATCACGTTCAGCTGGAGCTGACCGGCTTCGGAGGCCATGGTGACGGTCGTATCGTTACCAATAACCTTGAAGCAAACCTGGTTCACCACTTCTGGCACCACCGGGTTCACTTTAGCTGGCATGATGGATGAACCCGCCTGCAACTCTGGCAGGTTGATTTCATTCAGGCCAGCGCGCGGACCGGAGGAGAGCAGGCGCAGGTCGTTACAGATTTTGGACAGTTTCACCGCCAGACGTTTCAGGGCGCTGTGCACCATCACGTAGGCGCCGCAGTCTGAGGTAGCTTCAATCAGGTCTTCCGCAGGCACAACCGGCAGGTTGGACACTTCAGCCAGCTTCTGTACCGCCAGCTGCTGATAGCCATCTGGCGTGTTCAGGCGTGTACCGATGGCGGTTGCGCCCAGGTTCACTTCCAGCAGCAGTTCGGACGTGCGCAGCAGGTTTTTCGTCTCTTCGTTCAGCAGCACGTTAAACGCGTGGAATTCCTGTCCGAGGGTCATTGGCACCGCGTCCTGCAACTGGGTACGGCCCATTTTCAGGATGTCCTGGAACTCTACGGCTTTACGCTGGAAGCCATCGCCCAGCTGATTAATCGCGTCGACCAGTTTAACGACAGAGGCATACACCGCGATGCGGAAGCCGGTTGGGTAGGCGTCGTTGGTGGACTGACATTTGTTAACGTGATCGTTCGGGTTCAGGTACTGGTATTCACCTTTCTGATGACCCATCAGCTCCAGGCCGATGTTTGCCAGCACTTCGTTGGTGTTCATGTTGACGGAGGTGCCCGCGCCGCCCTGATAGACGTCAACCGGGAACTGATCCATGCATTTACCGTTGTTCAGCACCTCATCGCACGCGGCGATAATCGCATTTGCAGCGCTTTTAGGAATGGTTTGCAGCTCTTTGTTCGCCAGAGCCGCGGCTTTTTTTACCATCACCATGCCACGCACAAATTCAGGGATGTCGCTGATTTTGCTGTTGCTGATGTAGAAGTTTTCAATCGCTCTCAGAGTGTGAACACCATAGTAGGCATCCGCTGGAACTTCCCTGGTACCCAACAAATCTTCTTCGATACGAATGTTGTTTAACATGTGAACCTTCTTTTCAAGCTGCCGATGGATTGTACTAAACACACAGTATATATGTGGTTTTGAATATTTTATGACCGACGATTATTCCCTCAATCGGCCAGATGTTCGAGATCATATGCTGATGATAGCGAATTGCCGTAAGCTGGATCACTTATTATCGACCCGATTTCATGATAATTATTAATCTGTGAAATATGTCACCGCTTTAATATTTCCAGAAAAAATATCCGTGCAAACCGATTGAATTTTGGCTAACCGTCACCATTTCTTATCTACGCGCTTCGCGAACACATTCAGTCAGGGGCCGGAAGGCACCTGCCACACAGGAGATGCCAGTGCGCTGGATACCATTTATTGCTTTCTTTCTTTATGTTTACATTGAGATTTCGATTTTCATCCAGGTTGCCCATGTGCTGGGCGTCCTGCTGACGCTGATTCTGGTGATCTTCACCTCCGTCATCGGCATGTCGCTGGTGCGCAATCAGGGTTTCAAAAATTTCCTGTTAATGCAGCAGAAGATGGCCGCAGGCGAAAGCCCGGCAGCCGAGATGATCAAAAGCGTGTCGCTGATTATTGCTGGCCTGCTGCTGATCCTGCCTGGTTTCTTCACCGACTTCCTCGGCCTGCTGTTGCTGTTGCCGCCGGTGCAGAAGCATCTGACCATGAAGCTGCTGCCGCACCTGCGTTTCAGCCGTATGCCAGGCGGTGGTTTCAGCACCGGCCCGGGGGATACCTTTGAAGGGGAATATCAGCGTAAGGATGAGCAGCGCGACCGATTAGATCATAAAGACGATCGGTGAGTTTGTGCCCCGGTGGCGCTCGCTCACCGGGCCTGCGGCTTTTGCCGCTTCGGTAAAAACACCCACAGCCCCGCCAGCATGACGATGGCGTACACACTCTTCCATCCCACCATCGCCAGCAGCATCAGGCACAGGACACACCCGACAGCCGCCAGCGCCTTAAAGCGTCCTTTCAGTAGCCGACAGCCCGCCAGCATGCACAGCAGGTAAATCATGATGAAAATACCGTTGGCGTAGACAATCAGCGCGTCAAGGTTGATGTCGAGGAGATAAATGGCCAGGGAACTCACCACGCAGCAGCCCAGTACGGTATTCAGCGCATTCACCGGAAGCTGACGCTTTGACAGGCGTGAGAGGGGGCTATCCGGTTTATAAAGTGCCTGAGACCACACCAGCCGGGCGAAGCTCTGAATATAGATGTTGAGGCTGGCAAAGCAGGCGAGATAGCCAATCACGCAGGCTACCCACAGGGCCTTAACGCCAAACAGCTGCACCACGATGCCCGGCAGCGACGCGGCGGCGGCTTTCTCTTCACCGAACGCGTTGAAGTGCAGCACCAGTACGGTACAGGCCCAGTACACGGTACCCGCCAGCAGCAGGCCAATCATCAGGGCGCGGGGGAAATCACGCTCGGGCTGTTTAAACTCGGATGCCAGATGAGCGAACGCCTCCAGACCGACGAAACACCAGAACATAACGGATAGTGCAGCGAAAAGCTGTGCGTGGTCGATGTCGTTAATCGCGGGGAAAGGAATATCCGCCACGGTAATGTCACCCGCAAACCAGATGGCGACGATCAGCGCGACAATTAACACGGCGACCAGCGTTTGCAGATTGGCGCTGGAGCTGGCCCCGCGTGAGCCTACCCACCAGACAATCGCCAGCGTACCGAGTTCAGCCAGCAGCAGCTGTTCATCGTGCCAGCCAAACAGCGCCTGTCCGAAGCCGGTTGCGATATGCAGGGCTGCCGGAAGGCCAACGGGTATCACCGACAAAAATAGCCAGCCGGTGACGCGCTCCATCCGCGGCCCAAACGCCATGCCGACAAAATGCGCTACGCCGCCTGCGCTCGGGAAGTGCCGCCCGAGTATGGCAAAGACAATCGCCACCGGAAACACCAGCACGATCAGCACCGGCCATGCCCAAAGACTGTTATTGCCGGCAACCAATGCCGCCAGCGCGGGAACCGCAAATACCCCCGTGCCTAATAAAGACGTTGAGAGTAAGCCAATGCCCTGCGCCAGCCCCAACTCCTGCCTGAGTCCACTCATTTACCTCGTCCCGCGACCATCAAAAGAGAGTGGATGGTAACACTTTCGCAAATTTTTTTTCGATTACCCCTTGAAGGGGTAAAAAGCTATCCCCATCTCTCAGGGCACTAGCCGGAAAACCGCATGCGGACCGGCGTCATCCATAACTGATAATGACTTTCTCAAAGGAGAGCTATCAATGAGTATTCGTCCGTTACATGATCGTGTGATCGTCAAACGTAAAGAAGTTGAAACCAAGTCTGCTGGCGGCATCGTTCTGACCGGTTCAGCAGCAGCAAAATCAACGCGTGGCGAAATCATCGCTGTCGGTAAGGGCCGCATCCTGGAAAACGGAACTGTGCAGCCACTGGACGTTAAAGTTGGTGACATCGTCATTTTCAACGATGGCTACGGCGTGAAATCCGAGAAGATCGACAATGAAGAAGTTTTGATCATGTCCGAGAGCGACATTCTGGCAATTGTTGAAGCGTAATTAACGCACGAAACTGTACGAATTTGAGGAAATAAGAACATGGCAGCTAAAGACGTAAAATTCGGTAACGACGCTCGTGTAAAAATGCTCCGCGGCGTAAACGTACTGGCAGACGCAGTGAAAGTCACTCTGGGCCCGAAAGGCCGTAACGTAGTGCTGGACAAATCCTTCGGCGCGCCAACCATCACCAAAGATGGTGTTTCTGTTGCACGTGAAATCGAACTGGAAGACAAGTTCGAAAACATGGGCGCACAGATGGTGAAAGAAGTTGCCTCTAAAGCGAACGACGCTGCCGGTGACGGCACCACCACCGCGACCGTACTGGCGCAGGCGATCATCACCGAAGGCCTGAAAGCCGTTGCTGCGGGCATGAACCCAATGGATCTGAAACGTGGTATCGACAAAGCTGTCGCCTCTGCTGTTGAAGAACTGAAAGCGCTGTCCGTACCGTGCTCTGACTCTAAAGCCATTGCTCAGGTTGGTACTATCTCCGCTAACTCCGACGAAACCGTAGGTAAACTGATCGCTGAAGCGATGGATAAAGTCGGTAAAGAAGGCGTGATCACCGTTGAAGACGGTACTGGTCTGGAAGACGAACTGGACGTGGTTGAAGGTATGCAGTTCGACCGCGGTTACCTGTCTCCATACTTCATCAACAAGCCAGAAACTGGCGCTGTTGAGCTGGAAAGCCCGTTCATCCTGCTGGCTGACAAGAAAATCTCCAACATCCGCGAAATGCTGCCAGTGCTGGAAGCCGTTGCGAAAGCAGGCAAGCCGCTGGTAATCATTGCTGAAGACGTTGAAGGCGAAGCGCTGGCGACTCTGGTGGTTAACACCATGCGTGGCATCGTGAAAGTGGCAGCGGTTAAAGCACCTGGCTTCGGCGATCGTCGTAAAGCGATGCTTCAGGATATCGCTACCCTGACTGGCGGTACCGTGATCTCCGAAGAGATCGGTATGGAGCTGGAAAAAGCGACCCTGGAAGACCTGGGCCAGGCGAAACGCGTTGTGATCAACAAAGACACCACCACCATCATCGACGGTGTGGGTGAAGAAGCTGCTATTCAGGGCCGTGTTGGTCAGATCCGTAAGCAGATCGAAGAAGCAACTTCCGATTACGACCGTGAAAAACTCCAGGAGCGCGTAGCGAAACTGGCAGGCGGCGTAGCGGTAATCAAAGTCGGTGCGGCTACCGAAGTTGAAATGAAAGAGAAGAAAGCACGCGTTGACGATGCCCTGCACGCGACCCGTGCTGCGGTAGAAGAAGGCGTGGTTGCTGGTGGTGGTGTCGCGCTGGTGCGTGTAGCCGCTAAACTGGCTGGCCTGACTGCTCAGAACGAAGACCAGAACGTGGGTATCAAAGTTGCGCTGCGCGCGATGGAAGCTCCTCTGCGTCAGATCGTGTCCAACGCCGGTGAAGAGCCGTCTGTGGTTGCGAACAACGTGAAAGCGGGTGAAGGTAACTACGGTTACAACGCGGCAACTGAAGAATACGGCAACATGATCGACTTCGGTATCCTGGATCCAACTAAAGTGACCCGTTCTGCACTGCAATACGCGGCATCTGTAGCTGGTCTGATGATCACGACCGAGTGCATGGTGACCGACCTGCCTAAAGGCGACGCGCCTGACTTAGGTGCTGCTGGTGGTATGGGCGGCATGGGTGGCATGGGCGGCATGATGTAATCATGTTGTTCTGAACCTCTCAGAACGAACCCCGGGCAGCAATGCCCGGGGTTTTTTATTGTCTTCTACTCGAAGGTGCCTTTCACGCACACAACGCCTCCACGCACCATCTGGCGGCCTTTCGCCCAGACCTCACGGATCTTAAGATCATCGGTCAGCACCAGGACGTCGGCATCGCATCCGGGCGCGATCCGCCCTTTATGCTCCAGGCCGAGAAACTCCGCCACGTTACGCGTAAACGGCAGAAGCGCCTCCTCCAGCGGCAAGTGATACCGGCCGACCAGCTGCTGTAGCGTCTCAAGCAGGGACTCAAATCCCGCCACGCCAATGCCAACAAGATTACCATTTGCATCAAAATTCGGCTGACTGCCGTTGCCATCCGAGCTGAGCGTGAGCCGGTTAAACGGCACCTGCACTTCACGGGCCGTCGCGATAGCGGTGGCGGCATCAACAGGCTCGCTGATGCTGGTGGTGATGTCGATGTACCCCCCTTCGCGGGCATAGTCCAGTGCGGCGTGGAACAGTGCCTGGGCGCGGTTGACGTGAGTTGGCAGCAGCTTCGTGCGGGGCACGTCGGCGTTATTCAGGATGTTAAGCAGCGGCTCCAGCAGTTTCGGGCTGTTGCCGAGGTGAAACACGGATATCCCCGCTTTGGCACCCAGCAGCCCGCCGACGCGTGACTGGGCGGCCATATTCGCGAGCTGGTCATCTGCCGGAGCGGAAGAGCGATGGTCGGAAATCGCGCATTTCACGCCAATGATTTTATCAATCAGCGCCACATCCTTTTCGATACTGCCGGTAATCGTCGGAGAAGGCAGGCCATACGCGCCTGTCAGCATCCACGTGCTGATCCCTTCATGCTCAAGCGCCCGCGTTTTCGCCAGCAGCGACTCGGGATGGCGGGTCACGCCGTCGGTGCCCAGCAGGCCAACAACGGAGGTGATGCCAGCCGCCACCAGCGCAGACAATCGCACCTCTGGCGTCCGGGTGTGGGGACCGGCTTCACCGCCGCCGCCAATCAGGTGTACATGCTGATCGATAAACCCCGGACAAACCACCGCTCCGGCGAGATCGCTTTCAGGACAGTCTGGCCTCGTTGTGGCGTGGCCCGCTTTTTCGACTGCGACGATTTTTCCTCCGGCAATCAGCAGATCGCTATGCCCAAGATCCTCGGGAGCGTAAAGCTGCGCATTGCGGAAAAGGTGCGGTTCCAGCACTGAAAAATCCATTTTTATCTCCTCAGAAGAGTAGCTGCATCACCCACATTGAGAGCAGGGCGTTAATGACGCAGATAGTGATGATGTGCGGATAATACTTCGGGTTGACGCCTGCGGTGCCAAGGCAACGGCCCGTGTTTTGCACCGGATTACCCATCAGATAGATGGCGGGCAGCAGGATGGTGGCATCGTGACCGTTGAGCGTGCCGGCAGCGACCAGACTGGCGCAGACCCCCACACCGCCGCCCATGCTCATTACCGAGGCCAGAAGAACCGTTGCCGCCGCACCCGGAAGCCCCCACAGGGCCATGATGGGCTCGCATACCCTGCCGACAATATCCAGCAGGCCGGTTACCTTGAGCGCCTGAATGATGACAAACGCCATGACCACGTTCGGCAGCAGGCTGGTGGTGGCGATGGTAAAGCCGCGGCGGGCGCCATCGATAAACAGGTCCATGATATTTTTACGCGGCTGGGCGATCATCTTTCCTCCTGAACGCGGCGAACTTCCATGTGGGCGATCCACAGTCGCAGGAAGTTCGCGCCAACAAATTTGAACACCAGAATGACGGCAAGCGGCGTGATCACCGGGACGGTAATAAAGGTAAAGAGTGCGGCACCAGAAGAAAAATAGTTGGTAATAATGGCGCTACCGCTGGTCTGGAAGGTGGCGAAAATGGCGCGTTCATGGTCAGTAATCGCCCCTTCGTCAGTCAACTCTTTGGTCATCCCTGCGGCTGCATCGGTATTTTGCAGGTTGGCGATAAGCGCCAGAGAGCAGATGCCCGGCACGCCGAGCAGCGGGCGCAGAATGGGCGTCATGAGCTGTTGTGCGGCGCGCAGCCCGCCCAGCCCCTCGGTAACGGCAATGATCCCGAGCGATAAAATGACCGAGGGCGCCAGTTCAAGGGCAAATAAAAAACCGTCTTTCGCTCCTGTGCCGCCCTCACCGCGAAACGTTAGCGCGCCGTTCACCGGTCCAAAGCTGCCGTTCAGCACGGTGAAATCCAGCACGCGCCACCATTCGGTACTTTTGGCGAAAAAACCTGAGAAAAATACGATGGTGAGCACGAACGCCAGATAGCCCACCCAGGTTACTTTTTCCTCTCCTGAGGATGATGCACTCATGAAACCCCCTTTTTTGAGTCGCGTACAAAAGTTGTACGTCGCATCACTAAAAACGATCGGGGGCTAAAACACGATATCCCAAAGGTTATTATCAGAATTCATTTAAGATGTCGGAGGAGTGCCAGCGGAATCTGGCTCGCAGAAATGCTCAGCATTTTTCTTTTGGTCATCTTTTTAGTATAAGGTTTACACGCGGACAACTACTGTCCAGCTTATTGAAAACGAGGAATAACATGCGCATAAAAGTCTGTGCAGGGATTGTAGGTGCAGCATTGCTGCTGGCGGGTTGTAGCACCAGCAATGAGCTGACGGCAGCGGGCCAGAGCGTTCGCTTTGTGGAAGATAAGCCGGGCAGCGAATGCCAGCTGTTAGGCACCGCCTCTGGCGAGCAAAGCAACTGGATGTCGGGGCAGCACGGCGAAGAGGGCGGCTCTATGCGCGGTGCGGCCAATGCCCTGCGTAATCAGGCTGCGGCAATGGGCGGCAACGTCATTTACGGGGTGAGCAGCCCGACGCAGGGGATGCTGTCCAGCTTTGTGCCAACCGCCAGCCAGATGAACGGCCAGGTCTATAAGTGCCCGAACTGATATAACTTTTTGATGGCGCTGCCGCTTTATCTCCAGGGCAGGTAAGCGTAGCGCCACCTGCCTTTTTACTGCTGCCGTAGCTGCAAATCCAGCGGCGTCTTACTCGGCTCTCCGCCAATCTCACGTGCCAGCTTCGGCACCATATAACCCGAAACCAGCGTTAATAGCTCGTGCATAATCTTCCGGGCCTCTTCATCTGTCACCATGAAGTGCGCCGCGCCCTGGACGCGATCCAGAACATGCAGGTAATAGGGCATTACGCCCGCATCAAATAAGGAATTGCTGAGATCGGCCAGCACGCGGGCGCTGTCGTTCACGCCGCGCAGTAATACGCTCTGGTTGAGCAGCGTCACGCCTGCCTTTCGCATACGCGCCATCGCCGCACGAAAGTGCGCGTCAATTTCATTTGCGTGGTTGATATGGTTCACCAGCAGCACCTGCAAACGGGACTGCTCCAGGCGCGTGACCAGGGCGTCGGTGATACGCGCCGGGATGACGATCGGTAAACGGCTGTGAATGCGCAGACGCTTAATGTGCGGGATGGTCTCAAGCTGAGTCAGCAGCCAGTCCAGCTCATGATCTTTTGCCATCAGCGGGTCGCCGCCGGAAAAGATGATTTCATCCAGCTCCGGGTGCGCCGCGATGTAGTCCAGTGCCACCTGCCAGTTGCGTTTATTGCCCTGATTTTCGGCGTACGGGAAGTGGCGACGGAAGCAATAGCGGCAATTTACCGCGCAACCGCCCTTAACCAGCAGCAGGGCGCGATTACGGTATTTATGCAGCAAACCCGGTACGACACTGTTTTGCTCTTCCAGCGGATCGGTGCTGTATCCGGGGGCGGTAATAAACTCATCCTGAGAAGTAAGCGTTTGTTTTAATAATGGATCATCAGGGTTACCCTTTTCCATTCGGGCAACAAACGCGCGGGGAACGCGCAGGGCGAAAAGGCGCTTCGCCTCACGACCTGCACGCAACGCTTCGTGCTGTTCGAGGTCTAAAAGACGCAGCAATTCATCAGGACTGGTGATTACATCGGCAAGTTGCGATAACCAATCTTCTCTGGACGGGGTGTTTAGGGTTACAATATGCGCCATTTTGTGGCTTAGCTACCAGTTAACAAATTTAGAGGGCCTTATGGCAACGTACTATAGCAACGATTTTCGTGCTGGTCTTAAAATCATGATGGACGGCGAACCGTACGCGGTTGAAGCCAGCGAATTCGTTAAACCAGGTAAAGGCCAGGCATTCGCACGCGTTAAGCTGCGCCGCCTGCTGACCGGTACCCGTGTTGAGAAAACCTTCAAATCTACTGACTCCGCTGAAGGCGCTGATGTTGTCGATATGAACCTGACTTACCTGTACAACGACGGTGAGTTCTGGCACTTCATGAACAACGAAACCTTCGAGCAGCTGTCTGCGGACGCGAAAGCGATTGGCGACAACGCCAAGTGGCTGCTGGATCAGGCTGAGTGCATCGTTACCCTGTGGAACGGTCAGCCTATCGCGGTTACGCCTCCGAACTTCGTTGAGCTGGAAATCGTTGAAACCGATCCAGGTCTGAAAGGTGATACCGCAGGTACTGGCGGCAAGCCTGCCACCCTGTCTACCGGCGCGGTGGTTAAAGTGCCACTGTTCGTACAGATCGGTGAAGTGATCAAAGTGGATACCCGCTCCGGCGAATATGTATCCCGCGTGAAGTAATTTACGTCATGATTAAAGGCGCAGCGCCCGCTGCGCCTGATTTTGCAGGCAGGGAAGATGAAACGTACCGTTAAAATTCTGCTTCTGTTAGCGTTCTCAAGCGCAATTCTCTCCGGTTGCAACACCGCGCGTGGCGTGGGCGAAGATATTCAGGATCTCGGCCATATCATTTCCCATGCGGCCAGCTAATTCCGTCTAATTTTCCTAAAAATTCTTCCTTTTCCGTCAAACGACAAGATCTTGTCTATTCTTAAGTTGCTATACACAAAATAACTTTGGCTATAAAAGGAAGATATTATGGTTAAGAAAACAATTGCAGCGATCTTTTCTGTTCTGGTGCTTTCTTCGGTACTGACTGCATGTAACACCACCCGTGGCGTAGGGGAAGATATCTCCGACGGTGGTAACGCGATTTCTGGCGCAGCAACTAAAGCTCAGAACTAATGAAAGCGACGGTACGGCAGCTAACTTCACCGTACCGTCAATTCTCCACTTCCTGTAGCGATAAAAACGGGGAGTAACGCGTATCCATATGAAGCTTCATGCGGATATTGCGTTTGTACGTATACACCGTTTTTCCGTTAATGCGCAGATTGCTGGCAATTTTCTGGTTGCTCGCACCATCCATCCACAGGGTCAGTACTCTCTCTTCCTGACGCGTCAGTAACGGTGCCGCCATTTCCGGAAGCTCCGCGCTTACGCATGTCGTTAGCGCGTCGTTTATCACCGCCGCCAGTTTTTCCAGATCGGTATTTTTGGAAAGTGAAGACCATATCGGGAACTGCGCCAGATAATCTGTCATCTCCTGCTCCTGCCCCGATTGCAGCATAATAAAAGGCAATGTTTCGCTGGCAATAAGCAGGGAAGATAGCTGCTGAAAATGGTGTAAATCCTGCCGGAAGCCCGATAAATCAGCGATGACCAGCGCAGGTTTCCATTGCAGGATATGCTCTCTGGCGAGGAAAAGATTATTTACCCCGGTTACGACGAAATGACCCGAAAACAGGTCTGAATGATTGAGCCAGGCTTCAAATCCCGTGCGGGTGAAGTGACAACGGTCAATCAAAAGAATTTTGAACATATAATTTTCGCAGTCGGCTAGTGGTTTGGCTTCCTGCCATCAGAAAGCCTATCATCATAGAGAAGTCGGATGAGTCATAAATGCCTGAACTCCGTGCCTTACTGAGGCTATTTCTTGCCTTAACGTGTTCAGCAGAAAAAGTTTGAAAAAAAATTCCATGCTAACCAAAATATAAGGCGCAACCTCAGCCTTGCGGGACGACCCGTAAGCGCTTCATTCATCGGGGACGGCCCCAACTTGTCGTTAAGTTAAGGAGCCTGATATGTCCTGGATCGTTCTTGTTATTGCCGGTTTGCTCGAAGTGGTATGGGCAATTGGCCTGAAATATACCCACGGTTTTACCCGCCTGACGCCCAGCGTCATCACTATCGCCGCAATGATTGTCAGTATCGTCATGCTGTCATGGGCGATGCGAACCTTGCCAGTCGGAACGGCTTACGCTGTCTGGACTGGAATTGGCGCGGTAGGGGCTGCCATTACCGGCATTCTGCTGCTGGGGGAGTCTGCGAGTCTGGCGCGCATCGCCAGCCTCGCGTTAATCGTCGCGGGTATCATCGGGTTAAAACTCAGTACGCACTAATGCAGCTGTTTTACCCAGATTAATTTCGTCACGTCAAACCCTTGCCGGGTCGCTATGTCCAGCATCTGCTGTTTCATTTCCGTCGAGATCGTTGGCGTGCGGGAGAGGAGCCACAGATAGTTGCGATCCGGCCCACACACCAGCGCATGGCGGTACTCTCTGTCCAGCGCAATGACGTTATACCCGCCGTAGAATGGGCCGATGAAAGAGACTTTCATGGCCGCGCGGTTAGACGCGCCGGTGAAATAGGCCTGACCAACTGACTGCTGCCACATCTGGCGATCCGGGTTATAGCCGCGGTTAATGACCCGGATCCCGCCGTCATCCATCGCGCTGTAGCTGACCGTGACTTTTTCTAAGCCCCGTTCGAACTGATGGTCCATTCGGGCGATTTCATACCAGGTGCCGAGGAAGCGCTGTGCGTCGAAATTACTGACTACCGTGACGCCAGGCGGAGGAGTAGGGGAACTGCAAGCAACCACTAAAAACGCGGCTGTTACTGCGGCAATAACAGGCAGAATGCGCATAGGAGTTTCCTTACTGTTTTTTGTTAAGTGTAGATGACAGCAAGGAAAACGCGGGAGATTGTGCAGGGTGTTTTGCCGGGTGACGGCTTCGCCTTACCCGGCCTACAAAGTTCACGCGTTGTATAGGCCGGGTAAGCGAAGCCGCCACCCGGCAATGTTTTACTGTAGCGCCTCGAGGATATGGTATGCCGCCTCAACGCGTGCCGGGTTCGGATAGCTTGTATTCGCGAGCATCACAATACCGATCTGCTTTTCAGGAATAAAGGCCACGTAGCTGCCAAACCCGCCAGTAGAGCCCGTTTTATGGACCCAGGACGCTTTGACCGGGGGAGCCGGTGGATTCACTTCTGCCACGGGCAACGGTGCCAGCGCTACCTTACTGTCGCTGCCTTCGACCACCGTGTTGGCCTCCACGGGCCAGTTGAGCATCTCCCAGCCCAGACCCTGATACATTGACCCGATACGCCAGTAGCGCGACTGCGCCAGCGCGATGCCCTGCTTAAGTGAGGCATCAGCAACGTTCTCCGGCGCCATGTTTGCCATGACCCAGTTCGCCATATCCTGCACGTTGGTTTTCACGCCATAGGCTTGTGCATCCAGCATACCCGGCGAAACGCGCACCGCTTTACCGTCACGATAGCCCCAGGCGTAATGCGCCTCTTCCGCTTTCGGCACGTTAATCCAGGTATGGTCCAGCTTGAGCGGCTTAAGGACCCGCGTCGTCATGGCCTGCTCATAGGGCATGCCAGAAGGTTTGACCGCCAGCGCACCAAAAAGACCGATGCTGGCGTTGGCGTAAAGACGCGTTGTGCCAGGCTTCCACTGCGGCTGCCAGTTTTGATAAAAGCGCAGCAGGGAGGCGTTATCCGTGACCTCATCCGGTACCTGTAGCGGCAGGCCGCCAGCGGTGTAGGTGGCGAGATCCAGCATACGAATACCCTGCCACTGCTTGCCCGTCAGCTGTGGCCAGTATCTGGTCACCGGATCGTCCAGCGAAATTTCACCGCGAGCAATGGCATCCCCACCTAAAACGCCGGTGAAGGTTTTACTTATAGAACCCAGCTCGAACAGGGTCTGAGGCGTAACGGGTTTATTCGCCGCGATATCGGCCTTGCCAAACGTGTAATAGTGCGGTTTTCCCTGATAAATAACGGCCACCGCCATGCCTGGAACAGACTGGGCTTTCATCAGCGGGGTAACCGTATTCGCTACCACCTCCGCCAGCTGTTTTTCTGACACTGGCGTGGCGAGAGCAGAGCAAGAGATGCCGAGCAGCAGGGCGCAGCAAAGGGATTTTTTCATCATCAGTAATCTTCCGTAATAGCGAGTCAAGGGGATGTCCGGGCCCGTCAGACAGGCGTAGTCTGTTGGATTTGACTGTGCCTGACAAACGGTTAAATTTAGCATTAGCTGTTAATTTTTCTAACGGAAGCGACCATGACGCGAAGCTATCTACCCCTCAATTCGCTTCGGGCTTTTGAGGCCGCCGCAAGACATCTCAGCTTTACGCATGCGGCCATTGAACTGAACGTGACGCATTCGGCTATTAGCCAGCATGTGAAAACGCTGGAGCAGCACCTGAACTGTCAGCTGTTCGTTCGCGTGTCGCGCGGGCTGATGTTGACTACCGAGGGCGAAAATTTACTGCCGGTGCTGAATGATTCGTTCGATCGTATAGCCGGAATGCTGGATCGCTTCGCTAACCATCGTGCGCAGGAGAAGCTGAAAATCGGCGTGGTGGGTACGTTTGCCACCGGGGTCTTATTCTCGCAGCTGGAGGATTTTCGCCGTGGCTATCCGCACATCGATCTTCAGCTTTCCACCCATAACAACCGCGTTGATCCGGCTGCCGAAGGGCTTGACTATACGATCCGCTACGGTGGCGGGGCGTGGCACGGTACCGAGGCTGAATTTCTTTGTCATGCGCCGCTCGCGCCGCTATGTACACCTGATATCGCCGCCAGTCTGCACAGTCCGGCCGACATCCTCAGGTTTACGCTGCTGCGCTCCTACCGACGCGACGAGTGGACCGCGTGGATGCAGGCGGCCGGCGAGCATCCCCCTTCGCCAACGCACCGCGTGATGGTATTTGATTCGTCCGTGACCATGCTGGAGGCCGCTCAGGCAGGGGTGGGTATTGCTATTGCGCCTGTCGATATGTTTACCCATCTGTTAGCCAGCGAGCGCATTGTGCAGCCCTTTGCGACGCAGATTGAGCTCGGCAGCTACTGGCTGACCCGATTGCAGTCCCGGGCAGAAACGCCAGCCATGCGCGAATTTTCCCGGTGGCTGGTGGAGAAGATGAAAAAGTAAAAAGCCCGCCGGATGGCGGGCCTGTTCAGTCAGATGGTGACCACGGCAATCAACGTGACGACCGTCAGAATGGTCGCCAGACCGTAGAAGACCCATTTACCGCTTGGCACATGGATTTTCAGATCGTGCATCGCATGGTGGATACGGTGCAGACCACACCACAGCGGCAGGACGATCATCAGGAAGATGAACACGCGGCCAATAAAGCTGCTCGCAAAGGCCAGTACGCGCTCATAGCTCAGCGCATCGCCCGGGAACAGCCCCAGCGGCAGCATGATCCCGACCAGCAGGATAATGACCGGGGCAATAATGGCGCTCCACATGCCGCCTGCGCCAAACAGCCCCCAGAAGACCGGCTCGTCTGAACGTTTTGGATTTGGATTGATCACAGTAGTCTCCTTACCAGAACAGTGCGACAAACAGAATGACCACAGAGACAACTGCCGTCACTGCCCAGAGCCCTTTAATGACCGGCTCTGGCCCCATTTTTTCGCCTTTTACAATGATGTTCGCTGCTTTTGGCGCCAGTTCAAACCAGGTTTTGGTATGAAGCAGCGCGGCGGCGAGCACAATCAGGTTCAGCACAACGATGATTGGGTTTTGCAGGAAGCCCACAAAACTGGCCCAGGCTTCCGGGCCGTGCTTGAGGGCATAAACCCCGTACAGCAGTTCGAGGCTGAACCAGACCGCGGGAACAGCCGTGCCTTCACGCAGCATATAGAAGCGATAAAACGGCAGTTTTTTCCACCAGGTGGACGGCATTGGTCGCACGTAGGCTTTGCGTTTAGTCGTCATCATGCACTCCTTAGCGTGGTTTCAGGGTAGCGATAAGAAAGTCTTTCGAGCTTTCCACCTTTCCCTGCTGAATGGCGGCGGCCGGGTCGACATGCTTCGGACAGACTTCGGAGCAGTAACCGACAAACGTGCAGGTCCAGACCCCGTTCTGGCTGTTCAACTGGGCCATACGTTCTTTTTTGCCGTGGTCCCGGCTGTCTTCGTTATAACGGTGCGCCAGGGTAATGGCGGCCGGGCCGATAAACTCAGGGTTCAGGCCAAACTGCGGACAGGCGGCGTAGCACAGGCCGCAGTTGATGCAGCCGGAGAACTGATGGTATTTCGCCATCTGCGCGGGCGTCTGGGTGTTTGGCCCCTGATCCGGCGTGCGCGGGTTGCCGATGATGTACGGCTTAATCGCTTCGAGGCTTTCGATAAAGTGGGTCATGTCGACCACCAGATCGCGCTCAATCGGGAAGTTGCCCAGCGCTTCAACCTTGATACCTTTGGTGTAATCACGCAGGAAGGTTTTACACGCCAGCTTTGGCACCTTGTTGACCATCATGCCGCAGGAGCCGCAAATTGCCATGCGGCAGGACCAGCGGTAGCTCAGGTCTGGGGCCAGGTTATCTTTGATATAGCCGAGCGCATCCAGCAGGGAGGTTTGCTCGTCGTAAGGGACTTCATAGAAAGCGCTGTGCGGCGCGGCGTCCACTTCCGGATTGTAGCGCACCACTTCGATTTTCAGTTTTTGCATCTCAGCCATTCGCCTTCTCCTTCTTATCGGCGGCTTCTGCTTCTGCACCGTACACGCGTTTCGCCGGTGGCAGCGTGGTGATTTTCACGTCGCTGTAGTCCAGTCGCGTAGTGCCATCCGCATCGCGCCAGGCGAGAGTGTGTTTAAGGAAATTGACGTCGTCACGTTCGGTGCAGCCCTCATCCAGGCGCTGGTGCGCGCCGCGGGACTCTTTACGCGCCAGGGCGGAATGGGCCATACATTCTGCGACGTTCAGGCCGTGGCCCAGTTCAATGGTATAAAGCAGATCGGTATTGAAGACGCTGGAGGTGTCGGTGATGCGCACGCGTTTGAAGCGCTCCTGCAACTCGGCCAGCTTGTCGACGGTTTTCTGCATCAGCTCTGGCGTACGGTAGATCCCGCAGCCTTCTTCCATCGACAGCCCCATTTCGTCGCGGATCTTCGACCAGTTTTCGTTACCTTCCTGGTTCACCAGGTCTTTCAGGCGTTTTTCGACGTCTGCAACCTGCGCATCCAGCGCCGCGCTGTTAGCTTCACCTGCCGTTGCGGCACGCTCCATCGCACGTTCGCCCGTCATGCGACCAAAGACCACCAGCTCAGCCAGCGAGTTCGAGCCCAGACGGTTTGCGCCGTGCAGACCGACGGAGGAACACTCGCCCACCGCAAACAGCCCTTTGATGCGGGTTTCGCACTGCTGGTCGGTTTCGATACCGCCCATGGTGTAGTGCGCGGTTGGACGCACCGGGATCGGCTCTTTCACCGGATCGACGCCCACATAGGCTTTCGCCAGCTCGCAGATAAACGGCAGACGCTCCAGCAGTTTCTTCTCGCCGAGATGACGCAGGTCGAGATGCACCACGTCGCCGCGCGGCGTTGAGATGGTGTTGCCTTTGCGCCACTCGTGCCAGAAAGCCTGAGAAACTTTGTCGCGTGGGCCGAGTTCCATGTATTTGTTTTTCGGCTCGCCAAGCGGGGTTTCCGGACCCATGCCGTAATCCTGCAAATAGCGATAGCCGTTTTTGTTGACCAGAATACCGCCTTCACCGCGGCAGCCTTCCGTCATCAGTATGCCGGAGCCCGGCAGGCCGGTTGGGTGATACTGGACGAACTCCATATCACGCAGCGGGACGCCGTGGCTGAGCGCCATGCCCATACCGTCACCGGTGACGATGCCGCCGTTGGTGTTGTAGCGGTATACGCGACCCGCACCGCCCGTTGCCATCACCACCGCATTCGCGCGGATCTGGACAAGCGTGCCTTCCATCATGTTCATCGCCACCAGTCCGCGCGCATGACCGTCGTCGACCAGAATGTCGAGAACGAAATGTTCGTCAAAGCGCTGGATTTGTGGGAACTGGAGGGAGGTCTGGAACAGGGTGTGCAGCATGTGGAAGCCGGTCTTATCGGCGGCAAACCAGGTGCGTTCGATCTTCATGCCACCGAAGCGGCGGACGTTGACGCTCCCGTCCGGACGGCGGCTCCACGGGCATCCCCACTGTTCCAGCTGGGTCATTTCCGTTGGGCAATGGTGCACGAAGTAATCAACGACATCCTGTTCGCAAAGCCAGTCGCCCCCTGCAACCGTGTCGTGGAAATGGTATTCGAAGCTGTCATGATCCTGCGCGACGGCGGCGGATCCTCCTTCTGCGGCTACCGTGTGGCTGCGCATCGGATAGACTTTTGAAATCAATGCGATTTTAGCGTTCGGATTGGCTTGTGCCGCAGCAATTGCAGCGCGTAATCCAGCCCCGCCAGCGCCTATTACGGCAAGATCGGCTTGAAAAGTTTGCACGACATTCCTCCAGATTTTTGTTTTCCCGCAACGGGATGAACTAAAGGACGTTCACCTGCCCGAACGGGCGATTGCGGAAGCGATTCCACTGCTCCTTTATGGGTAAAACAGTATAACCGCGTAGAAGTGAGGGAAATTTGACGTGTTCGATTTTTTTGCTGTTCTGTGCGGTGATTTATCATCGTGATTAATGAATGGCGTCACAGTATTTCTCTGTGCAATGAAAAAGGACTTTTACTGTGCAAAATTTGTCTCTGCCCCGGCTTACGAGTAGACTTCGTGCCCTTGTCTGAAAACGGAGAAATAACTCATGAGCGAAACGGCCACCTGGCAGCCGAGCGCATCCATTCCAAACCTGCTAAAGCGCGCAGCAATTATGGCGGAGATCCGCCGTTTCTTTGCCGATCGCGGCGTCCTGGAGGTGGAAACGCCGTGCATGAGTCAGGCGACGGTCACGGATATTCATCTGGTCCCGTTTGAAACCCGTTTTGTTGGCCCAGGCCACTCTCAGGGCATGAATCTGTATCTGATGACCAGCCCGGAATACCATATGAAGCGTCTGCTGGCGGCCGGGTGTGGTCCGGTCTATCAGCTGTGCCGTAGCTTCCGTAATGAAGAGATGGGCCGACACCATAATCCGGAATTCACCATGCTGGAGTGGTACCGCCCGCACTACGACATGTATCGTCTGATGAACGAAGTTGACGATCTGCTGCAACAGGTGCTGGATTGCGCGGAAGCTGAAACGCTCTCCTATCAGCAGGCCTTCCAGCGCCATCTGGAAATCGATCCACTGTCGGCTGATAAAACACAGCTGCGTGAAGTGGCGGCAAAACTGGATCTGAGCAACGTGGCGGATAATGAAGAGGATCGCGACACGCTGCTGCAACTGCTGTTCACCTTTGGTGTTGAACCGCAGATTGGCAAAGATCGTCCGACGTTTGTCTATCACTTCCCGGCCAGCCAGGCCTCACTGGCGCAGATCAGCACCGAAGATCACCGCGTGGCGGAGCGTTTTGAGGTGTATTTCAAAGGCATCGAGCTGGCGAACGGTTTCCACGAGCTGACCGACGCGCGCGAACAGCAGCAGCGTTTCGAGCAGGATAACCGCAAGCGCAACGCGCGCGGTCTGCCGCAGCAGCCGATTGATACTCATCTGCTGGAAGCGCTTAAAGCCGGTCTGCCGGACTGCTCCGGCGTGGCGCTGGGTGTGGATCGTCTGGTCATGCTGGCGCTGGGTGCCGAGCACCTGGGCGATGTGATTGCCTTTACGGTCGATCGCGCCTGAAAAAATGCCGGGTGGCGCTGCGCTTACCCGGCCTACTCGATCATTTAACTCTGCCACATTAAAAACTGCTCATTTCTCTCTATACGGGTCTTTTTCTTAATTTGACTCGGATAGCCACATTGTTTGTCTGGTCATCTGCTACCATCCGCGCAGTTTAATTCCGTTTCGGATGGTTATATGTCTCACTCACTCAAAAAAATGACCCTTACCGGGCTCATTCTGATGATTTTTACGTCAGTCTTTGGCTTTGCCAATAGCCCGTCCGCGTTTTATCTGATGGGCTACAGCGCGACGCCGTTTTATATCGTTTCCGCTCTGTTCTTCTTTATCCCGTTTGCGCTGATGATGGCGGAGATGGGCTCGGCGTACCGGAAAGAAGAGGGCGGCATCTATTCGTGGATGAACAACAGCGTCGGTCCGCGTTACGCATTTATCGGTACGTTCATGTGGTTTTCATCCTACGTCGTCTGGATGGTCAGCACGGCGGCCAAGGTTTGGGTGCCGTTCTCAACGTTTCTCTTCGGTGCGGATAAAACGCAGGTCTGGTCTCTGGCGGGGCTGAGCTCCACGCAGGTGGTCGGTATTCTGGCAGTGTGCTGGATGGTGGTGGTCACCCTGGTGGCCTCGAAAGGCATCAACAAAATTGCCCGTATCACTGCCGTTGGCGGTATTTCCGTGATGTGCCTGAACCTGGTGCTGCTGCTGGTCAGCATCGCCATTCTGTGCCTGAACGGCGGGCATTTCGCACAGGAAGTCAACTTCGTTTCATCGCCTAATCCGGGTTACCAGTCCGGGCTGGCCATGCTCTCCTTTGTGGTGTTTGCCATCTTTGCTTACGGTGGAATTGAAGCCGTGGGCGGGCTGGTCGACAAAACCGAAAATCCGGAAAAGAACTTCGCCAAAGGTATTATCTTTGCCGCCATCGTCATTTCCATTGGCTACTCACTGGCGATTTTCCTCTGGGGCGTCAGCACCAACTGGCAGCAGATGTTAAGTAATAACACCACCAACCTCGGCAACATTACCTACGTGCTGATGAAAAGCCTGGGGGTGACGCTGGGCAACGCCATGGATCTCGCGCCGGAAACGTCGGCCACCCTGGGGATCTGGTTTGCGCGGATTACTGGCTTGTCGATGTTCCTCGCCTATACTGGCGCATTCTTCACGCTGATCTACTCGCCGCTGAAAGCGATTATTCAGGGGACGCCAAAGGCGCTGTGGCCCGCACGTATGACGCAGCTGAACGCTGCCGGTATGCCTGCCAACGCGATGTGGATGCAGTGCCTGCTGGTGTGCGTGTTCATTCTGCTGGTGTCCTTCGGCGGTGATACCGCGTCGGCGTTCTATAACAAGCTGACCCTGATGGCGAACGTATCGATGACGCTTCCGTATCTGTTCCTGACCCTGGCGTTCCCGTTCTTTAAGGCGAAGCGGGATCTGGAGCGGCCGTTTGTGATCTTCAAAACCCGCGCGGCGACGCTGCTGGCGACCACTGTTGTGGTGCTGGTCGTCGCGTTCGCCAACATCTTTACCGTCATTCAGCCCGTGGTTGAGGCAAATGACTGGAACAGCACGCTGTGGATGGTTGGCGGACCGATCTTCTTCTCGCTGCTGGCAATGGGGATTTATGAGCATTACCGTCGTCGCTCGACGGCCTGTGTAGCAGAAGTGGCGTAAAGGATTGACCCCCTCCCGACGGGGAGGGGGAAAGGATTACAAACTTCCCGCCGGGCGCGTACGCGCCGCTGACGTCAACGTTCTTCCCGTCTTACGTCCGTCCAGCGTTTCCAGACGCATCTGGAACGGTGGGAACGGCATATCAATACCGTGCTCGCGGAAGCCAGCCAGAATCAACTGGTGGATCTCATGGCGCAGCGGCATACGGTGTCCCATCTCGGCGGCGTAGATACGCAGCTCGAAAATCTGGATCCCCTGCTGCAAATCAACCAGGAACACTTCCGGCGGCGGGTTGTCGATTACCAGCGAACAGCGTTCAGCAGCCGTATAGAGGATCTGCGTTACCTCTTCGCTGTTGGCATCCGACGGAGCGGGTACGGTCAGCACCACACGCGTGACGGAGTCGGACAGCGACCAGTTGATAAACTGCTCGGTGATAAACGCCTTGTTCGGGACGATGATCTCTTTACGGTCCCAGTCGCTGATGGTGGTGGCGCGGGTGTTGATCCTGGTGACGCTGCCGGTGAGATCGCGGATGGTCACCGTATCGCCAATTCGAATCGGCTTTTCAAACAGAATGATCAGACCAGAAACGAAGTTGGCAAAAATCTCCTGTAAACCAAAACCCAGGCCTACGGTCAGGGCGGCAACGAGCCATTGCAGTTTTGACCATTCGATACCAATCATCGAGAAGCCAACCAGCCCACCAAACAGCATGATTAAATACTTGGTGATGGTGGTGATCGCATAGCCCGTGCCGGGGGTTAAATCCAGATGCTGCAACAGCGCCAGCTCCAGCAGAGCAGGGAAGTTACGTATCAGCTGCGTGGTGATGATCAGCACCAGAATCGCAATCAGCACGGCCCCTAAGGTGATGGGCTCCAGGCTTTCGACCCCCTGCACCGTGGACGTCACATCCCATAAAGAGATGTTCTCCAGGAAGCCAAACGCGGAGTGGATTTCCGACCACAGGAAGATCACCGACAGCAGGGCAACCAGCATCAGAATTGAGCGTACCAGCCGCAGGGACTGGGTACTGATCGCATCCAGATCCAGTTCGACGTCATCGGCGTCTGTGGTCCCTTCGGTGCTGTTGACGTGGTTCGGCTCTTCTTCACCCCGAGCGCGCTGGGCCAGAATTTCTGCGCGACGGTGTTTGGCACGGTCAAACGCCAGACGACGACGCTGGATCAGCATGCCGCGGCGAATAACATGGTAGACCACCAGCAGCAGGAACCAGATAGCCACCGACGTTTCCAGTCGGGCAAGCAGCGCCTGCGCCGTGGCGAGATAACCGACCGCTGCCGCCAGCATCGCCGCCAGCGGCGCGCTGAGCAGCAGGTTCCACAGCAGACGGTTAAACATGTTATCGCCACTGCCGGTCTTGTCGAGATAGAGCGGGATCCCGGCGCGTTTCAGGCTGAGCGTCACTACCGCTAACGCCCCGCAGATCAGCATAAAGCACAGCCGTCCCAGCGAGCCGGAGAACTCCCGGTCATTGAGATTATCGAACATGATCAACGCCATAATCAGCGGCACAATCAGCCCGATACTCATCAGGTAGTAACGCATCGCCCGCGCAACGCGATTACGCGGCCAGCCAAAGTGAGCGATGAACAGACCATTTGGCCGCGCAAACGTGGCGCAAATCATCACCACCCACAGCAGCGGAACGGTGGCGGTCACGCCATCGCCAATCGCGACGGCAAGCGGGTAGGGCCAGGCTTCACGCAGGCCGTATCCGAGCGTCATCCACAGCACCGGCAGCGGAGACGCGACCAGAATTGACCAGAACACAGTACGCAACGTCAGCCAGAAGTGATCCTGGGTTACTTTTCCCACTCGGGCGCTGGAGCGCTCAAGGAAACGGGTGAAGTGACGACGGGAATAAATACTGAAGCCCACCAGAATCAGCGCCCCCAGCAGCGGGAAGATGGTCTCCTTGCTGGTTATCATCATTACGCTGGCGAGGCCCAGCTGGCTGAAGGTGTCCAGCGAAATGAGGCGGCGCAGATCCTGCACAATCTCAATCGGCCAGGCGAAGGTCATCGGCCGCACGTCGGACGTCCAGAAAAGGTAACGGTGCGTGGCTTCGTTGACCTCTTTCAGCGCATCCTCCAGCTGGCTATTCGAGACTTTCAGCTTAGTCAGCTCAAGGATCAGCGTATCGCCTCCCTGCAACAGGGAATTGAGCAGTTCGCGTTGGGTGCGCAGCTGCGCTTCCAGAATACGACTTTGCTCGCCGGTGAGCGGCTGTCCGTCAGCCTGACGGATCTGGCGGATTTGCGGCTGCTTGTTGAGGAGATCTTCATAATGAAGACGCTGAACGCGCAGCTGCGCCATCTCCGTATCAAGCTGCTGCGGTTTTGGCATCTCTGGCAGACGAGCCACCTGGGCGCGTAACGCTTCGCCCAACAGGTTAGACGAGCCAAGCCACTGGGACTGTTCACGCAGCGTGTTGAGCGCCTGACGAACCTGGAGGGTTTGATTGGTGGCCTGACGCTGCTGCGAGGCCACCAAATCCATGCGCTGCGCCTGCTGATTCAGCGCGGCAGAAAGCTCGCGGTTAACCTTAAACTGGGCGACGATGCTGTCGGGCAGGTTAGCACTGTTTTCGGCCAGTAACTCGGTGCTTTCCAGCGCACGTTCAGCTTCACGCTGACGCTGGCTGTTGAGTTGATTTCTCAGCGCCTGGAGATATGCATCCAGCTGCTGGCTCTGCTTCTGCGCCAGCTCGGAACGCATCCGCGACAGTTCCTGGCGGTTGTTAGCGGAAAGCTGCGCCAGCTCCAGTTCATCAACCAGCGCTTTTAGTCTGGCGGATTCCGCCTGCAACCCAAGATTTTGCGCCTGATTCTGCGGTGTGCTGCCTGTCTGCGTCCCGATGCGACGTTCCACCTCATTTAACTGACGGCGGGCATCGGTTTGCTGCTGTGGAAGCTGGCTGAGGGAATCGGCAATTTCACGCGCCCGTTCCTGCTCCTGCTGCGCCAGACGGCTTTTTTCCAGCAGCTGGCTGCTGACTTGCAGGATCTCCTGATTCAGCGCCTCGGACGTCATCCCCGCGGGGACCTGGCGTGGTTCATCGCGCAGGTTGTTTAGCTGCGAGCGCAGGGTCTGAGAGAGTTTGGGGAAGTTGTCGATAACCTGCTGGTACTGCTGCGCGCGCTCAAGGGAACCCTTTCGTTCCTCAAGCGCGTTCAGTGCAGACTGGAGCGACTCAACGGTCTCCGGCTGAGCGGGTTTCGCCGCTTTTGCCTGCTCCAGCTCCTGGGTTATCTGTTTGGCGTCGGGGGCCGTCGCTGCGTACGCCCCCATGCTGAGGCACCAGGCCATCAGTAATACGATAATCGGGCGCACGTCAGCGATCCTTCTGTTGTTAGCCTTCGTCTTTTTTGTCGTCAACCAGCGGGCTGGCGTCGTGCTCGGCTTTGATCTCTTCTTCCGGCAACGGGGCAGGCGCAACCTCTGGCGTCACAAAGACCTCCGTCGATACTGCCAGAGGCTGGCCGAGTTTGGTCACGGACAGGCTTTCCAGCTCGTCGACCAGGTTAACTTTGCCCGGTGCGAACAGGTTGATGACCGTTGAGCCCAGCTTGAAGCGACCCATTTCCTGACCTTTCAGCAGGGCCACAGAACCTTCTTCTTCGCCGGCAGGCCAGGTCCAGCGCTTGATCACGCCTTCGCGCGGCGGCGTAATGGTGCCCGCCCAGACGGTTTCGATGCTGCCTACAATGGTAGCACCCACCAGAATCTGCGCCATTGGGCCAAATTCAGTATCAAACAGGCAGATGACGCGCTCGTTACGGGCAAACAGGTTAGGAACGTTTTGCGCCGTCAGGTGGTTTACGGAGAACAGATCCCCCGGCACGTAGATCATCTCGCGCAGAATACCGTTACACGGCATATGCACGCGGTGGTAGTCGCGTGGGGAGAGATAGGTGGTCGCGAAAGTCCCGTTACGGAACAGATCGGCCATTATGTAGTTACCGGCCAGCAGCGCTTCAAGGCTGTAGTTATGGCCTTTCGCCTGCAAAATTTTGTCGTCTTCAATTTTACCCAGCTGGCTGATCACGCCGTCCGCTGGCATCACCAGCACGTTCGGGTCGGTATTCAGCGGGCGCACTTCGTCGCGCAGCGGACGCACAAAAAATTCGTTGAAGGTGCGGTAGCTTGCCGTATCCGGCTTCTGCGCTTCTTTCATGTCGACCTTGTAGTATTTCACGAACAGGTCGATGACCAGTTTGGTCAGCCAGCCCGCTCGTTTGCTCGCGCCCCAGCCCGCCAGGCGAGTGAGCCACAGTTTCGGCAGAATGTATTGAAGCGAAAGTTTAAATGAGTTTAACAAGGTAGCCTCCAGGCCATTGTTTTGTCGTTCCTGATCCGGCATTACGCTGCCGGAACCTGAAAAAAGGGGACGATTTTAGCGACGCTTAGCTTAGTTGTCAGTTATCAGAATCAGAAAAGTTTTTACGCGTTTTTACCTGGTCCATGCTTTCGAGAATACGGTGGTAATTTTCGAAACGGGTTTCCGCAATTTCTCCGTTCTCTACCGCTTCGCGGATAGCGCAGCCCGGATCGTTGTCATGTTTACAGTCGCGGTATTTGCAAGCGCCTAAATAGTCATGGAATTCGACAAATCCGTTAAAGATTTGTTCCGGCTCGAGGTGCCAGAGACCAAACTCACGCACGCCCGGGGAGTCAATCACATCGCCGCCGTGCGGGAAGTGATAGAGACGTGAGGCAGTGGTGGTGTGCTGGCCCAGGCCCGAGACGTCAGACACATCGTTGGTCAGGATCTCCTGCTGAAGGCCGAGCAGGTTGTTAAGCAGGCTCGATTTACCTACGCCGGACTGCCCCGCAAAGATGCTGATGCGGTCGGTCAGCGCATCTTCTAACGGCTTCAGGCCATCTTTGGTGCGGCTGGAAACCATCAACACGCGATAGCCAATGTTGCGGTAAATATCCATCTGCTCATTTACAAAGGCCATGGCCTCGTCATCCAGCAGATCGATTTTATTCAGCACGATGAGCGGCTCAACCTGTAGCGTTTCGCAGGCCACCAGATAACGGTCAATAATATTGAGCGAAAGCTCAGGCAAAATCGCTGAAACGATCACTATCTGGTTGATGTTGGCGGCAATAGGCTTCACGCCGTCGTAGAAATCCGGACGGGTCAGAACCGACGTGCGTTCGTGCACGGCTTCAACGATGCCTTTAACCGTTACCCCTTCCGCCGCCTCTTTGCCTGGACGCCAGACCACGCGGTCACCGGTCACCAGGGAACGGATGGTGCGACGGATATTGCAACGGTGGATATCCCCGTCGGCGGATTCGACATCGGCGTGCATGCCGAAGCGGCTAATCACAACGCCTTCTGTCGCTTCGCCAAACAGGTTGTCGTCGTAATCGGGCTTCTCCGTAGTGGTTTTAAGACGGCGCTGGTGATTTGCATTCACGCGGCGCTGCTGCCCTTTGGAGAGTTTATTTTTACTCAATCGCGCTGGCTCCTGGTCGCCCGTAGCGGGCAAAACCTCTATGATACACTCTAATTAATACTAGTTAACCTGCTACTGCCGGTTATGCGAGAAGGGTGGAAAATAACATGAGCGCGGACGAAAACAACCTGATTTGGATCGATCTGGAGATGACCGGCCTGGATCCCGAGCGCGATCGCATTATTGAGATCGCCACACTGGTCACCGATGCCAATCTCAATATTCTGGCGGAAGGCCCAACGATTGCCGTGCACCAGTCCGATGACCAGCTTGCGCTGATGGATGAGTGGAACGTGCGTACCCATACCGGCAGCGGGCTGGTGGAACGCGTGAAGGCCAGCACCCTGGGCGACCGCGAAGCGGAGCTGGCGACGCTTGAATTTCTGAAGCAGTGGGTGCCGGCAGGAAAATCGCCTATCTGTGGCAACAGCATCGGTCAGGATCGTCGTTTCCTGTTTAAGTACATGCCGGAGCTGGAGTCCTACTTCCACTACCGCTATCTGGATGTGAGCACCCTGAAAGAGCTGGCCCGCCGATGGAAACCGGAAATTCTCGACGGCTTCACAAAGCAGGGGACGCACCAGGCGATGGACGACATCCGTGAGTCTGTTGCGGAGCTGGCGTACTATCGCGAAAACTTTATTAAGCTCTGATTTTGCGATCCGGCGCCTTGCGTGGCCGGGTTTTTGTCGCTAAATTGTTCAGCTTGCCGATTAAATAAGCACTTGAACTGAATTTCAAAAAAATCGCTTTGAGGGGGGTTGCAGCTAAACGGATTTCTCGTATAATGCGCCTCCCGTAACGACAGAGAATTACACGTTACGACAGCAACAAAAGCAGTACAGATTTGCGGGAATAGCTCAGTTGGTAGAGCACGACCTTGCCAAGGTCGGGGTCGCGAGTTCGAGTCTCGTTTCCCGCTCCAAAATTTGAAAAGTATCGCAAGGTACGCCAGCACCAGAACACCCAAGCGGGAATAGCTCAGTTGGTAGAGCACGACCTTGCCAAGGTCGGGGTCGCGAGTTCGAGTCTCGTTTCCCGCTCCAAAATTTGAAAGTATCGCAAGATACGCATAGCACCAGAACACCCAAGCGGGAATAGCTCAGTTGGTAGAGCACGACCTTGCCAAGGTCGGGGTCGCGAGTTCGAGTCTCGTTTCCCGCTCCAAATTCTTCTTCATCTCCAGATTATCCACAGCGAAGTGCTTCGTTGGGGACGTTTTCTATTATGTCTGAAATACTCTTGTGAACAGAGTTATCCACAGAAACCGTGTTAAAACCAGTCTGTACGAAATGTTAGCAGGGTGAATAATATCTTCGTAATTCCCTGTAATTTATGAAGAAAATTTGATTTCAAAATGTTATTGAGATCACTTGACCTGTTTGCCAGAGCTGATGGCGCCTGAATTCTTATTTTTATTCACAGCCTGTGAATATATCACACATCCCGCGGCAGCCCTTTTTCAATCACCCTGACCAGGCGCTGTTTCTTCGGTAACTGCACTTCAACCACGCCGGCATTTCGCTTCTCAATTTGCTGCGCAATCGCCCATTCTATGTGCTCATCAAGAAGTGGGTGCTCACCTCTGCGGCTTTCGAGCGCCTGAAGATTTGCCTCATCCCACGGGGCATTCCCCAGCGCAACGGCCACATTACGCAGCCAGCGCAGGTGGCCGATACGACGTATGGCGGAACCTTCCGTCACCTTCAGGAACCAGGCTTCGCTCCAGGCGAACAGTTCGATCAACTGCGGGGCATGTAACGCCTTGCGCGGACTGAAGTCTTCTTCGTCCGTCAACTGTGAATAACGGTTCCACGGACAAATCAGCTGACAGTCATCACAGCCGTAGATGCGGTTGCCGATAAGCGGACGAAATTCCTCTGGAATGGCGCCTTCCAGCTCGATAGTGAGATAAGAGATACAGCGGCGCGCATCAACGGTATACGGTTCGACAATAGCGCCCGTTGGGCAGATGGTCATACAGACCACACAGCGACCACAGCCTTCTTCCACCGGACCGTCTACCGGCAGGGGTAAATCAATCAGCAGTTCACCCAGGAAAAAGAATGAGCCCGCGTCGCGGCTTAAGATAAGTGAGTGCTTACCTGTCCAGCCGAGCCCGGCTTTTTCGGCGATCGGACGCTCAAGAATAGGCGCAGAATCGACAAAGGGTCTAAAATTCAGCGAAACACAGTGCTGCTGAATGGTTTCCCCGAGCTTTTTTAGACGGTTGCGCAGAAGTTTATGGTAGTCACGTCCCAGAGCGTATCGGCTGACGTAACCCAGCGAAGGATTTTTTAGCGTGCGCGCAAAGGCCGCGTTAGCAGGCAGATAGTTCATGCGTACGCTAATAACGCGCAGCGTACCCGGCAACAGCTCGTGGGGGCGGGCACGCATCATACCGTGACGCGCCATCCACTCCATCTCGCCGTGGTATTGTTTATCCAGCCATGCCTGGAGCTTAGGCTCGCTGGCAGAGAGGTCGGTGTCAGTAATACCGACCTTCTGGAAGCCCAGTTCAGCACCCCACTGTTTTATTTTTTGCGCTAATTCATTGAGATCGAGGGGCTGTGACATGACGGACCATACTGTGAAGAAAAACCCCGCAAGTATACCACATTCCATCTGGCATGCGGATGACCTCCGTCGGGTCGAGAAAGAGGCCGCAGATAGCCTCGGCATTACCCTTTACGAACTGATGCAGCGCGCGGGCGAGGCGGCGTTTAACGTGGCGCGTACGGCTTATCCGAATGCTTCGCACTATCTGATCCTGTGCGGACACGGCAATAACGGTGGCGATGGTTATGTGGTGGCTCGTCTTGCGGTGGCGGCGGGGCTGCGCGTCACCCTGCTGGCGCTGGAGAGCGACAAGCCGTTACCGGAAGAAGCGGGCATGGCGAGAGAGGCCTGGCTGAATGCGGGGGGCATTATTCATGCGCCTGATATCGTCTGGCCCGAGGATGTCGACGTGATTGTTGACGGTCTGCTGGGGACGGGACTGATGCGCGCGCCTCGCGATGACGTCGCCGCGCTGATTACGCGCGCTAATGCGCACCCCGCCCCGGTGGTAGCGCTGGATATTCCCTCCGGCCTGATGGCGCAAACCGGCGTGACGCCGGGCGTGTCGATTGAGGCGGCGCGCACCGTGACCTTTATCGCCCTGAAGCCGGGTTTACTGACCGGTAAAGCGCGGGATGTCGTGGGCACGTTACACCACAACGCCCTGGGGCTGGAAAACTGGCTGGCCGGACAGGATACCCACATCACCCGCTTTGATGCCTCCCTGCTTGCACAGTGGCTGCCGCCGCGCCGTCCCACGTCCCATAAGGGCGACCATGGCCGACTGCTGATTATCGGCGGCGATCGCGGCACGGCAGGTGCGATTCGTATGACCGGAGAGGCCGCGTTGCGCAGCGGCGCCGGATTAATACGCGTGCTGACCCGCAGCGAAAACATCCAGCCCATTATTACCGCGCGGCCGGAGCTGATGGTCCACGAGCTTACCCCGCAGGCGATTGAAGAGGGTCTTGAGTGGGCGGACGTGGTGGTCATTGGTCCGGGCCTGGGTCAGCAGGAGTGGGGTAAACAGGCCCTGCAAAAGGCCGAGAATTTTCGTAAACCGATGCTCTGGGATGCCGACGCGCTTAACCTTCTGGCAATAAACCCGGATAAGCGTCACAATCGCATTCTGACGCCGCACCCCGGCGAAGCCGCACGGCTGCTTAACTGTAGCGTGGCAGAAATTGAAAGCGATCGCTTACTTTCAGCCCAACGTCTGGTAAAACGTTACGGAGGTGTTGTCGTTTTGAAAGGGGCGGGGACCGTTATCGCCAGCGATGATGCGATGGGCATCGTTGATGCCGGTAATGCAGGCATGGCGAGCGGCGGCATGGGCGATGTGCTCTCTGGCATCATTGGCGCATTGCTCGGACAGAAACTTCCCCTTTATGATGCAGCCTGTGCGGGCTGCGTGGCCCACGGTGCGGCGGCTGACAGGCTGGCTGCTCGTTACGGAACGCGCGGAATGCTGGCCACCGATCTTTTTTGCACGCTGCGGCGTGTTGTTAACCCGGATGTGATTGACGTAGAAAATGACTAATCGAGCGATTCCTTTACCTGATGAACAAGCCACTTTAGATCTCGGCAAGCGCGTGGCGCAGGCCTGTCAGGGGGCGACCGTCATTTATCTGTATGGTGATTTAGGCGCGGGCAAAACAACCTTCAGCCGTGGCTTTTTGCAGGCGTTAGGCCATAACGGGAACGTAAAAAGCCCGACCTACACGCTGGTAGAACCGTACACGCTTGAAAATATCATGGTGTACCACTTTGATTTATATCGTCTTGCGGATCCTGAGGAGCTGGAATTTATGGGGATCCGCGATTACTTTGCCAACGACGCCATCTGCCTGGTGGAGTGGCCGCAACAAGGTGCGGGTGTGCTGCCTGACCCGGATGTCGAAATTCACTTAGATTACCAGGCACAAGGGCGTGAGGCGCGCATCAGTGCGGTTTCCTCATCAGGCTGTTCCTTACTGGCGCGTTTAGCCGGTTGAGCGTAGGGATAACGGGATGATTAATCGCGTTAAAGGTTGGGTGCTGGCTGCCACGGTCCTGCTGTGCGCGCAGGCCGGGGCGGCCAGCCTCTCGGATATTCAGGTGTCGAATGGCGATAGCCAGGCCCGCATTACGTTCAGCTTTATGGGCGATCCTGAATATGCTTTCTCACAAATCGACAGCCGCAGCGTGGCGCTCGATATTAAACAGACCGGGGTGATCCAGGGGCTGCCGCTCCAGTTCAGCGGCAACAATCTGGTGAAAAGCATCCGTTCGGGAACGCCGAAGGATGCGCAGTCTCTGCGTCTGGTGGTCGATCTCACCGAAAAGGGCAAAACGAAGGCGGTTAAGCAGCAAAACGGCGCCAATTATACGGTGGTCTTTACCATTAATGCTGATGTTCCGCCGCCGCCACCGCCTGCACCTGTTGTAGCAAAACGCGTGGAAGCGCCGGTTTATACTTCAAGGCCGTCTGAGCCAGCCCGTAATCCGTTTAAATCACAAAATGACCGACTTACCGCCGTGACCAGCAGCAACACGGTGACGCGTCCGGCGGTCAGCGCGCGGCGTACGCCGGTCAGTGGCGACAAAGTGATTATCGCCATCGACGCCGGACACGGCGGGCAAGATCCTGGCGCGATTGGCCCGGGCGGCACGCGGGAGAAAAACGTCACTATCGCCATTGCCCGTAAGCTGCGTGCGCTTCTGAATGACGATCCGATGTTTAAAGGGGTCATGACCCGCGACGGAGATTACTTTATTTCAGTGATGGGACGCTCGGATGTGGCGCGTAAGCAAAACGCCAACTTCCTGGTGTCGATTCACGCGGATGCTGCGCCGAACCGTAACGCCACCGGCGCGTCGGTATGGGTGCTGTCGAACCGTCGCGCCAACAGTGAAATGGCGAACTGGCTTGAAGAGCACGAGAAGCAGTCTGAACTATTAGGCGGGGCAGGCGATGTGCTGGCAAACAGCCAGGCCGATCCGTATCTCAGCCAGGCGGTGCTGGATTTACAGTTCGGTCATTCTCAGCGCGTCGGGTATGATGTCGCCACTAACGTACTGAGCCAGCTGCAAAGCATTGGATCGCTGCATAAGCGTCGCCCTGAGCATGCAAGCCTCGGTGTCCTGCGTTCGCCGGATATTCCGTCGATTCTGGTAGAGACGGGCTTTATCAGTAACAACGGCGAAGAGCGCCTGTTGGGCAGCGACAGCTATCAGCAGCAAATTGCCGAAGCGATTTATAACGGTCTGCGTAAATACTTTGACGCGCATCCGCTTCAGTCTGCGCCGCAGGGCGGGGCCGCCCAGACGGCAAGCGCCGCGCTGCCGGGTGAGATGACCGCGACTAATTAAGGAGAGTTCATGCCGATTCAGGTTCTACCGCCGCAGCTCGCGAACCAAATCGCCGCCGGTGAGGTGGTGGAACGCCCTGCGTCGGTGGTGAAGGAACTGGTGGAAAACAGCCTCGATGCAGGGGCGACCCGCATTGATATTGATATCGAACGCGGGGGCGCAAAGCTTATCCGCATTCGTGATAACGGCTGTGGCATCAAAAAGGACGAGCTGGCGCTGGCGCTGGCGCGTCATGCCACCAGTAAAATTGCCTCACTTGACGATCTGGAAGCGATTATCAGCCTGGGTTTTCGCGGCGAAGCGCTGGCCAGTATCAGCTCCGTTTCCCGCTTAACGTTGACCTCCCGCACGGCCGACCAGCAGGAAGCCTGGCAGGCCTACGCCGAAGGGCGTGATATGGACGTCACGGTTAAACCTGCGGCGCACCCGGTAGGCACCACGCTTGAAGTGCTGGATCTCTTCTATAACACGCCCGCCCGGCGCAAGTTTATGCGAACCGAGAAGACCGAATTCGGACATATCGACGAGATCATCCGCCGCATCGCGCTGGCGCGCTTTGATATCACCATCAACCTCAGCCATAACGGTAAGGTGATGCGCCAGTACCGCGCGGTGGCGGAGGGTGGACAAAAGGAGCGTCGGTTGGGCGCCATCTGCGGCACACCGTTTCTGGAAAAAGCGCTGTCCATTGAGTGGCAGCATGGCGATCTGGCCCTGCGCGGCTGGGTTGCCGATCCGAACGCCAGCAGCGCCGCGTTCGCAGAAATTCAGTATTGCTACGTCAACGGCCGCATGATGCGCGACCGCCTGATTAACCACGCTATTCGACAGGCCTGCGAAGATAAGCTCGGCGCCGATCAACAGCCCGCCTTTGTGCTTTATCTGGAGATCGACCCGCACCAGGTTGACGTTAACGTGCACCCCGCCAAGCACGAGGTGCGTTTCCACCAGTCGCGCCTGGTGCATGATTTCATCTACCAGGGCGTTGCCGCTGTATTGCAGCAGCAGGCAGAGCCAGAGTTGCCGCTGGCAAAAGAAGAACCCGCGCCGCGCCCACTTCCGGAAAACCGCGTGGCGGCCGGGCGTAACCATTTTGCCGAACCGGCGGTAGCGCGCGAGCCGGCTGCTCCACGTTTATCCCCGGCGGGCAACGCGCCGCGACCAACCGGTGCCAACTATCCCAACGCTCAGCCGGGCTACCACAAACAGCAGGGGGCGCTGTACCGCAAACTGCTGGATACGCCGGCGGTGGAGCATAAAGAGCACATCACGGTTTCAACCCCCTCTCTGGATGGGCATAGCCAGAGTTTTGGTCGGGTATTGACCATTATTGCTCCCGACATGGCGTTGCTTGAACGCGAAGGTAAACTGCTGTTGCTGGCGCTTTCCGTGGCGGAGCGCTGGCTCAAACAGGCGCAGTTAACCCCGGGGGTGAATGCCGCCTGCGCGCAGCCGCTGTTGATCCCCGTTCGCCTGAAAATATCCCCTGAAGAAACAGGGGTTTTGCGGCGCGTGCAGACGCAACTGGCCGAAATGGGGATTGAAATCGTACTGGACGCGCAGCATGTGACAATTCGCGCAGTGCCTTTACCCTTACGCCAACAAAATTTACAAAACTTGATTCCTGAACTGATAGGCTACCTGGCGCAGCAAACGACGTTTGATGCCGCCGATACCGCGCAATGGATCGCCCGCCATCTGGCCAGCGAGCATGCACCGTGGAGTATGGCGCAGGCGATTACCGTTCTGGCGGAGGTGGAGCGCCTCTGTCCACAGCTGGTGAAAGCGCCTCCAGGTGGTTTGTTACAACCTGTTGATTTACAAACGGCGATGACCGCCCTGAAACATGACTGATGTAAGTAAGGCGAGCCTGCCAAAGGCGATTTTTTTAATGGGGCCAACGGCCTCCGGTAAAACGGCGTTAGCCATTGAGTTACGTAAAGTTTTGCCAGTAGAGTTGATTAGCGTTGATTCAGCCCTCATCTACCGAGGGATGGACATCGGCACGGCGAAGCCCAACGCAGACGAACTGCGTGCGGCACCGCACCGTTTACTGGATATTCTCGACCCGGCACAGGCTTACTCCGCGGCAGATTTTCGCCGCGACGCCTTAGCCGAGATGGCCGAGATTACCGCCGCGGGACGCATACCACTGTTAGTTGGCGGCACGATGCTCTACTTTAAGGCGCTGCTGGAGGGGTTATCGCCTCTGCCATCGGCCGATCCGGAAGTGAGAGCGAAGATTGAGCGGCAGGCGGCAGAGCAGGGGTGGGACGCTTTGCACAGGCAACTGGAAGAGATTGACCCGGTTGCCGCAGCGCGGATCCACCCAAACGATCCGCAAAGGCTTTCCCGGGCACTGGAAGTTTTTTTCATTTCGGGTAAAACTTTAACGGAACTGACGCAAACGTCAGGAGACGCTCTGCCGTATCAGGTGCATCAGTTCGCCATCGCCCCGGCGAGCCGTGAACTGCTCCATCAACGAATTGAGCAGCGTTTTCATCAGATGTTGGCTTCAGATTTTGAAGCAGAAGTGCGGGCGCTTTTTGCCCGTGGAGATTTGCATACGGACATGCCTTCCATTCGTTGTGTGGGATACCGCCAGATGTGGTCGTATCTTGAAGGTGAGATTTCATACGATGAAATGGTTTATCGAGGTGTTTGCGCCACGAGACAGTTAGCGAAGCGCCAGATCACCTGGTTACGCGGTTGGGAGGGTGTTCACTGGTTAGACAGTGAAAAACCACAACAGGCGTTAAACGAAGTGATTGAGGTTATTGGTGATATCGCTGACTGAATGTGTACAATTAAGCCGTATCGTGCGCAATTTTTCAGAATCGCAAGGTTCTAAGTACAAAACAAGCATATAAGGAAAAGATAGAATGGCTAAGGGGCAATCTTTACAAGATCCGTTCCTGAACGCATTGCGTCGGGAGCGTGTTCCAGTTTCTATTTATTTGGTGAATGGTATTAAGCTGCAAGGTCAGATTGAGTCTTTCGATCAGTTCGTGATCCTGTTGAAAAACACGGTCAGCCAGATGGTCTATAAGCACGCGATTTCTACTGTTGTTCCGTCCCGTCCGGTATCTCATCACAGCAATAACGCTGGCGGCGGCACTGGCAGTAACTACCATCACGGCAGCAACGCGCAGGGTTCTTCAACACCAGCGCAGGACAGCGAAGAAACCGAATAAGGTTTTGGGCTGTTATCCACACGGGGAGCCAGGGATCCTGCGTTCCCCGCTGATCTTTTTAGAGAGGTTTACGCTTGTTTGACCGTTATGACGCCGGTGAGCAGGCGGTGCTGGTACACATCTATTTTTCGCAAGACAAAGATATGGAAGACCTCCAGGAGTTTGAATCTCTGGTCTCTTCCGCCGGTGTCGAAGCAATGCAGGTGATTACCGGTAGCCGTAAAGCGCCGCACCCGAAGTACTTTGTTGGTGAAGGTAAAGCAGTTGAAATTGCGGATGCCGTAAAAGCAACCGGCGCATCCGTTGTGCTGTTTGATCATGCGCTGTCTCCGGCTCAGGAACGTAACCTGGAAGCTCTCTGCGAATGCCGTGTAATCGATCGCACGGGGTTGATCTTAGATATTTTTGCTCAGCGTGCGCGTACCCACGAGGGTAAGTTGCAGGTTGAGCTGGCGCAGTTGCGCCATCTGGCGACGCGTCTGGTGCGTGGCTGGACACACCTTGAAAGACAAAAAGGCGGGATTGGTTTGCGCGGCCCGGGTGAAACCCAGCTCGAAACCGACCGCCGTTTGCTGCGTGGGCGTATAACCCAGATCCTTTCACGTCTGGAACGTGTAGAGAAACAGCGCGAACAGGGGCGTCGGGCGCGAACGAAAGCCGATATCCCAACGGTGTCGCTGGTGGGTTATACCAACGCCGGTAAATCCACCCTGTTTAACCAGATAACCGAGGCCCAGGTGTATGCCGCAGACCAGCTGTTTGCGACCCTGGACCCAACCCTGCGCCGTATTGACGTCGCAGACGTGGGTGAAACGGTGCTGGCGGATACCGTAGGGTTTATCCGCCATCTGCCGCACGATCTGGTCGCGGCGTTTAAAGCGACGTTGCAGGAGACGCGTCAGGCGACCCTGCTGCTGCATGTGATTGATGCGGCTGACGTACGCGTGCAGGAGAACATCGACGCGGTGAACGTGGTGCTCGAAGAGATCGACGCCCACGAAATTCCCACCCTGTTGGTGATGAACAAGATCGATATGCTGGACGATTTCGAACCGCGTATCGACCGAGACGAAGAGAACAAACCGATTCGGGTCTGGCTGTCTGCTCAGGCCGGGATTGGTGTGCCACTGCTTTTCCAGGCTTTGACAGAACGTCTTTCCGGTGAGGTAGCTCAGCACACGCTGCGACTGCCGCCACAGGAAGGCAGGCTGCGCAGCCGGTTTTATCAGCTTCAGGCGATAGAAAAAGAGTGGATGGAGGATGACGGCAGCGTGGGGATGCAGGTGCGTATGCCGATCGTTGACTGGCGTCGCCTCTGTAAACAAGAACCTGCGCTGGCGGACTATATCGTCTGATCAGAAAGGGGAAGCCTGAAAAATTCGCCCTTGCATAACAAATATGGAGCATATACATGGCGTGGAATCAGCCCGGTAATAACGGACAAGACCGCGACCCGTGGGGAAGCAGCAATAATCAAGGCGGCAACTCTGGGGGAAATGGCAACAAAGGTGGTCGCGAGCAGGGGCCGCCGGATCTGGATGATATCTTCCGCAAACTGAGCAAAAAGCTTGGTGGCCTTGGCGGAGGAAAAGGTTCTGGCTCGGGTGGCAATTCCACTCAGAGTCCGCGCCCGCCAATGGGTGGCCGCGTGGTGGGCATTGTCGCCGCTGCGGTGGTAATCATCTGGGCAGCCAGCGGGTTCTACACCATTAAAGAAGCAGAACGCGGCGTGGTCACCCGTTTCGGTAAGTTCAGCCATCTGGTTGAACCGGGCCTGAACTGGAAGCCGACCTTCATTGATGACGTGACCGCGGTTAACGTGGAGTCCGTCCGTGAACTGGCCGCCTCTGGCGTGATGTTGACCTCTGACGAGAACGTGGTGCGCGTTGAGATGAACGTGCAGTACCGCGTGACCGATCCGGAACGTTATCTGTTTAGCGTGACCAGCGCCGATGACAGCCTGCGTCAGGCAACCGACAGCGCCCTGCGTGGCGTGATCGGCAAATACACCATGGACCGTATCCTGACCGAAGGTCGTACCGTTATTCGTAGCGATACCCAGCGTGAGCTGGAAGAGACCATCCGTCCGTACAACATGGGTATCACCCTGCTGGACGTCAACTTCCAGGCTGCACGTCCGCCGGAAGAGGTGAAAGCCGCGTTTGACGATGCGATTGCCGCGCGTGAAAACGAACAGCAGTACATCCGTGAAGCGGAAGCGTACACCAACGAAGTTCAGCCGCGTGCAAACGGTCAGGCGCAGCGTATTCTGGAAGAAGCGCGTGCGTATAAGACCCAGACCATCCTGGAAGCACAGGGTGAAGTGGCTCGCTTTGCGAAGATCCTGCCGGAATATAAAGCCGCGCCGGAAATTACCCGTGAGCGTCTCTATATCGAGACCATGGAAAAAGTGCTGAGCCATACGCGTAAAGTGCTGGTTAACGACAACAAAGGCGGAAACCTGATGGTCCTGCCGCTGGATCAGATGCTGAAAGGCGGTTCTGCACCGGCAGCAAAAGACAACAGCGGTGCGAACACCCTGCTGCGTCTGCCACCGGCCTCGTCTGGCAGCGCCAGCGCGAACACAACGCCTTCTTCGAACGATGGTGACATTATGGACCAACGCCGTGCTAACGCGCAGCGTAACGACTACCAGCGTCAGGGGGAATAAGGATGCGTAAGTCAGTTATTGCGATCATCATCATCGTACTGGTCGTGCTCTACACCTCCATCTTTGTGGTGAAAGAGGGCGAGCGTGGGATCAAGTTCCAGTTCAGCAGCGTCGTGCGTGATGGCGACAAGCGTCCGGTGATTTATGAGCCGGGTCTGCACTTTAAGATCCCGTTCATTCAGTCAGTGAAAACGCTCGATGCGCGTATCCAGACCATGGATAACCAGGCCGATCGTTTCGTGACTAAAGAGAAGAAAGACCTGATCGTTGATTCCTATATCAAATGGCGCATCAGCGATTTCAGCCGCTACTTCCTGGCAACCGGGGGTGGCGACGTTTCTCAGGCAGAAGTGCTGCTGAAACGTAAGTTCTCTGACCGTCTGCGTTCTGAAATTGGTCGTCTGGATGTGAAAGACATTGTGACCGACTCCCGTGGTCGTCTGACGCTGGAAGTGCGTGATGCGCTGAACTCCGGCTCTGCGGGCACCGAGGATGAAGTTGAAACCCCGGCGGCAGACGATGCGATTGCCAAAGCGGCTGAACGTGTTCAGGCTGAAACCAACGGTAAAGTGCCGGTGATCAACCCGAACAGTATGGCGGCGCTGGGCATCGAAGTGGTTGATGTGCGCATCAAGCAGATCAACCTGCCAGCGGAAGTGTCCGAGGCGATCTACAACCGTATGCGCGCCGAGCGTGAAGCGGTAGCCCGTCGTCACCGTTCACAGGGTCAGGAAGAAGCGGAAAAACTGCGCGCGGCAGCGGACTATGAAGTCACCAAGACGCTGGCGGAATCTGAGCGCCAGGGTCGTATCCTGCGCGGTGAAGGTGATGCCGAAGCGGCTAAACTGTTTGCTGATGCATTCAGCCAGGATCCAGACTTCTACGCCTTCATCCGTAGCCTTCGCGCTTACGAGAATAGCTTCAAGAGCAACCAGGATGTGATGGTGCTCAGCCCGGACAGCGATTTCTTCCGTTATATGAAGACGCCGACCAACGCAACGCGATAAACTCAGGCTCGTTTGAGTATTCAAACCACCGCTCTTCACGGAGCGGTGGTTTTCTTTTATAAGGATGAAAAATGAACTCCACGATCTGGCTCGCACTGGCCCTGGTTTTGGTGCTGGAAGGCCTCGGCCCGATGCTCTATCCGCGCGCATGGCGCCGGATGATCGCGACAATGAGCCAACTCCCGGACAATATTTTGCGTCGTTTTGGCGGTGGTCTTGTGGTTGCCGGTATCGTTATCTACTACATGTTGAGGAAAACGATTGGCTGATCAAAAACTAACCGCAATTGGCATATTTTAGGGTCAAAAAGTGCTGTATATCTGAAAAAGCGATGGTAGAATCCATTTTTAAGCAAACGGTGATTTTGAAAAAATGGGTAACAACGTCGTCGTACTGGGCACCCAATGGGGTGACGAAGGTAAAGGGAAGATTGTTGATCTTCTGACTGAACGGGCCAAATATGTTGTACGCTACCAGGGCGGTCACAACGCGGGCCATACTCTCGTAATCAACGGTGAAAAAACCGTCCTCCATCTTATTCCATCAGGCATTCTTCGCGAAAACGTCACCAGCATCATCGGTAACGGCGTTGTGCTGTCTCCCGCTGCGCTGATGAAAGAGATGAAAGGTCTGGAAGACCGTGGTATCCCTGTTCGTGAGCGTCTGCTGCTCTCCGAAGCCTGCCCGCTGATCCTGGATTATCATGTGGCGCTGGACGTGGCGCGTGAAAAAGCGCGTGGCGCGAAAGCGATCGGCACCACCGGTCGTGGTATCGGCCCGGCTTACGAAGATAAAGTGGCTCGTCGCGGTCTGCGCGTGGGTGACCTCTTCGACAAAGCGACCTTCGCTGAAAAACTGAAAGAAGTGATGGAATATCACAACTTCCAGCTGGTGAACTTCTACAAAGCCGAAGCCGTTGACTACCAGAAAGTGCTGGATGACGTCATGGCGATTGCTGATATTCTGACCGGTATGGTTGTTGATGTGTCCGATCTGCTGGACCAGGCGCGCAAGCGTGGCGATTTCGTCATGTTTGAAGGTGCGCAGGGTACGCTGCTGGACATCGACCACGGTACCTATCCGTACGTAACGTCCTCTAACACCACCGCGGGTGGCGTGGCAACCGGCTCCGGTCTGGGCCCGCGTTATGTCGATTACGTTCTGGGCATCATCAAAGCGTACTCCACTCGCGTGGGTGCAGGTCCATTCCCGACCGAACTGTTTGATGAGACCGGCGAGTTCCTCTGCAAGCAGGGTAACGAGTTTGGCGCGACCACCGGTCGTCGTCGTCGTACCGGCTGGCTGGACGCCGTTGCCGTACGTCGCGCAGTGCAGATCAACTCCCTGTCTGGCTTCTGCCTGACCAAGCTGGACGTACTGGACGGCCTGAAAGAAGTAAAAATCTGCGTAGGCTACCGTATGCCTGATGGCCGCGAGGTGACCACCACTCCGCTGGCTGCTGACGACTGGGAAGGCATTGAGCCAATCTACGAAACTATGCCGGGCTGGTCTGAGACCACATTTGGTGTGAAAGAGCGTAGTGGCCTGCCAAAAGCCGCGCTGGACTACATCAAGCGCATTGAAGAACTGACCGAAGTGCCGATCGATATTATTTCTACCGGCCCGGATCGTACTGAAACGATGATCCTGCGCGACCCGTTCGACGCATAATCTTCGTGACTGCTGGCCTGCGGGGAAACCTGTAGGCCGGATAAGCGCAGCGCCATCCGGCGACCGCTCCTGGATCTCCGCTTTTTCGCCCCGTCTGTCAAATAAATTAGCCGCTAACTATCTGGCTGGTTTATCATCATTAATGAATATCTCTGCGGTTTGACCGCGTTTTCCCTTTTTCCTGAGGTTGATGTGCAGTTAACAAGTTTCACCGATTACGGCTTACGCGCGCTGATTTACATGGCGTCGTTACCCGATGGGAAGATGACCAGCATCTCTGAAGTCACAGAGGTGTACGGTGTGTCCCGTAATCATATGGTCAAAATAATCAATCAACTTAGTCGTGCCGGATACGTTGCTGCCGTCCGCGGGAAGAATGGAGGGATCCGTCTCGGTAAACCGGCGCAGAGTATCCGTATTGGCGATGTGGTACGTGAACTGGAGCCGCTCTCTCTGGTGAACTGTAGCAGCGCGTTCTGCCACATTACGCCCGCTTGCCGCCTGAAACAGGCGCTTTCAAAGGCCGTGCAAAGTTTTCTCAAGGAACTGGATAACTACACGCTGGCCGATTTGGTTGAAGAGAATCAACCGCTTTATAAATTATTGCTGGTGGAATGAAGAAAATTTCCACCGGAGCTGACAACGGAGGAACCGACATGTCACAAGATCCTTTCCAGGAACGCGAAGCCGAAAAATACGCGAATCCTATCCCCAGCCGCGAGTTCATCATTGAACACTTAACAAAACGCGAAAAACCCGCCAATCGTGAAGAACTTGCCGTTGAACTGAACATTGAAGGTGAAGAGCAAATTGAAGCCCTTCGCCGCCGCCTGCGCGCCATGGAACGTGACGGGCAACTGGTCTTTACTCGTCGCCAGTGCTACGCGCTGCCAGAACGCCTCGACCTGCTGAAAGGCACCGTTATTGGTCATCGCGATGGCTTCGGCTTCCTGCGCGTGGAAGGCCGTAAAGACGACCTGTACCTCTCATCCGAACAGATGAAGATGTGTATTCACGGCGACCAGATCCTGGCGCAGCCGCTGGGTGCAGACCGTAAAGGCCGCCGCGAAGCGCGCGTGGTCCGCGTGCTGGTGCCGAAAACCAGCCAGATCGTTGGCCGTTACTTTACCGATGCGGGCGTAGGCTTTGTGGTGCCGGATGACAGCCGTCTGAGCTTCGACATTCTCATCCCGCCTGAAGAGGTGATGGGCGCACGCATGGGCTTTGTGGTGGTGGTGGAACTCACCCAGCGCCCAACCCGTCGCACCAAAGCGGTGGGTAAAATCGTCGAAGTGCTGGGCGATAACATGGGCACCGGCATGGCCGTCGATATGGCGCTGCGTACCCATGAAATTCCGTATGTCTGGCCGAAAGCGGTTGAAGATCAGATTGAAAACCTGCGTGAAGAAGTGCCGGAAGAGTCCAAAGCAGGCCGCGTGGATCTGCGCGATCTGCCGCTGGTCACCATTGATGGTGAAGACGCCCGTGACTTCGATGATGCCGTATATTGCGAGAAAAAACGCGGTGGCGGCTGGCGTCTGTGGGTGGCTATCGCGGATGTGAGCTATTACGTGCGTCCGCACACGCCGCTGGATAACGAAGCGCGCAGCCGCGGTACGTCGGTCTACTTCCCGTCGCAGGTTGTACCGATGCTGCCAGAAGTGCTCTCCAACGGCCTGTGTTCCCTCAACCCGCAGGTGGACCGCCTGTGTATGGTCTGCGAAATGACCATCTCCAGCAAGGGACGTCTGACGGGCTATAAGTTCTACGAAGCGGTGATGAGTTCTCATGCGCGCCTGACCTATACCAAGGTCTGGCATATGTTGCAGGGCGATCAGGATCTTCGCGAACAGTACGCGCCGCTGGTCAAACACATCGAAGAGCTGCACAACCTCTACAAAACGCTGGATCAGGCGCGCGAAGAGCGCGGTGGGATCTCGTTTGAGAGTGAAGAGGCGAAGTTTATCTTTAACGCTGAGCGTCGTATCGAGCGTATCGAACAGACTCAGCGTAACGATGCGCACAAGCTGATTGAAGAGTGTATGATCCTGGCGAACATCTCGGCGGCACGTTTCGTTGAGAAAGCCAAAGAGCCTGCGTTGTTCCGTATTCACGACAAGCCAACCACGGAAGCCGTAACCTCGTTCCGCTCCGTGCTGGCTGAACTCGGCCTGGAGCTGCCTGGCGGTAATAAGCCTGAGCCACGCGATTACGCCGAGCTGCTGGAATCCATCAGCGATCGTCCTGACGCGGAAATGCTGCAAACCATGCTGCTGCGCTCCATGAAGCAGGCGATTTACGATCCTGAAAACCGGGGCCACTTTGGTCTGGCGTTACAGTCGTACGCGCACTTTACCTCGCCGATCCGCCGTTATCCGGATCTGTCCCTGCACCGTGCGATCAAGTATCTGCTGGCGCACGAGCAGGGTCATAAAGGCAACACGACCGAAACCGGAGGGTATCACTACTCCATGGAAGAGATGCTGCAACTGGGCCAGCATTGTTCCATGACCGAGCGTCGTGCGGATGAAGCGACGCGCGACGTGGCGGACTGGCTGAAGTGTGACTTTATGCTGGATCAGGTGGGTAACGTCTTTAAAGGCGTGATTGCCAGCGTCACCGGCTTTGGCTTCTTCGTGCGTCTGGATGAGCTGTTTATCGACGGTCTGGTGCACGTTTCCAGCCTCGATAACGATTACTACCGCTTCGACCAGATCGGACAACGTCTGATCGGCGAATCCGGTGGTCAGACCTACCGTCTGGGCGATCGGGTGGAAGTGAAGGTTGAAGCCGTGAATATGGACGACCGTAAAATCGACTTCAGCCTCATCTCCAGCGAGCGTGCTCCGCGTAACGTCGGCAAAACCGAGCGTGAGAAAGCGAAAAAAGGCGGTAACGGTAAAGCGGGCGGTAAGCGACGTCAGGCAGGTAAAAGAGTAAACTTTGAGCCAGACAGTGCTTTCCGTGGCGAGAAGAAACAGAAGCCCAAGGCGGCGAAAAAAGACGCTCGTAAAGCGAAAAAACCGTCGACCAAGACCCAAAAAATAGCGGCCGCGACCAAAGCGAAGCGCGCGGCGAAGAAACAGCAGGCGGAGTAATTTCCCCTCACCCTGACCCTCTCCCCAACGGGAGAGGGAAAATATTTATTACGAGAACCATCAATGAGTGAAATGATTTACGGCATCCACGCGGTGCAGGCCCTGCTGGAGCGCGCGCCGGAGCGTTTTCAGGAAGTTTTTATTCTGAAAGGGCGTGAAGACAAACGTCTGATGCCGCTGATCCACGCGCTGGAAGCGCAGGGCGTAGTGATCCAGCTGGCGAACCGCCAGTATCTGGATGAAAAAAGCGAAGGTGCTGTACACCAGGGCATTATCGCGCGCGTGAAGCCAGGCCGTCAGTATCAGGAGAACGATCTGCCGGATCTGATCGCCGGGCTGGAGAACCCGTTCTTCCTGATCCTCGATGGCGTAACCGACCCACATAACCTGGGCGCGTGCCTGCGTAGCGCCGATGCAGCAGGCGTGCATGCGGTGATTGTGCCAAAAGATCGCTCCGCGCAGCTTAACGCTACCGCTAAAAAAGTCGCCTGCGGCGCGGCGGAAAACGTCCCGTTAATCCGCGTGACTAACCTGGCGCGCACCATGCGTCTGTTGCAGGAAGAAAATATCTGGATCGTAGGAACAGCCGGTGAAGCGGATCACACCCTGTACCAGAGCAAAATGACCGGCCGTATGGCGCTGGTGATGGGAGCGGAAGGCGAAGGTATGCGTCGTCTGACGCGCGAGCACTGCGATGAGCTGATCAGCATCCCAATGGCGGGCAGCGTATCGTCCCTGAACGTTTCTGTTGCGACGGGTATCTGCCTGTTTGAAGCGGTGCGTCAGCGCGGGTAGCCTGTTGTGCCGGGTGGCGGCTTCGCCTTACCCGGCCTACAAAAGCATGGTACCGTAGGCCCGGTAAGCGTAGCGTCACCGGGCAACAATCTCACTCCTCTAACGACCGTAAATGGTCATCCTTTCTCAGCGTCATCAGCGCGAAAATACTCACCACCGCCGTTGCCATCACGTAGTACGCCGGAATATCCAGATTGCCCGTCTCTTTAATCAGCCCGGTAATGATCAGCCCCGCACAGCCCGAGAAGATCGCATTCGACAGAGAATAGGCCAGCCCCAGCCCGGTATAACGCACGCGCGTCGGGAACATCTCAGACAGCATTGCCGGCCCCGGCCCTGCCAGCATCCCAACCAGACCCCCCGCAATCAGCACCACAATCGCTTTGACTGCCAGCGTACTGGATTCCGCCTGCAAAATTTTCAGCAGCGGCAGGGCGAGGATCAGCAGGAGCACGGTGGCGATAATCATCACCGTGCGCCGCCCGATCCTGTCGCTCAGCATGCCCGACGGAATGATCGTGAGCGCAAACCCAATGTTAGAAATCACCGCAATCAGTAACGCCTGGTTAAAACCGGTGTGCAGCGCAGATTGCAGATAGGTCGGCATAATCACCAGATAGGTATAACCCGCCGCAGACCAGACCATCACGCGGCCAATGCCCATCAGGATGGTTTTGAACGTGGCGGCGGTGCTGGCCTGAGTAACAACCGGTTTTTCCCGTTGCTGCACAAAGCTCGGCGTCTCTTCCATGCTCACCCGCAGCCATAGCGCGACCGCACCCATCGGCAGCGCCAGGAAGAACGGAATGCGCCAGCCCCAGTCGTGCAAGGCTTCAGGGGAGAGCAGGGCAGAGAGCAACGCGACAATGCCTGCGCCCGCTAACAGCCCGAGCGCCACGGTGAAGGACTGCCATGCCCCGTAAAGACCGCGCTTGCCGCGCGGGGCGAACTCCGTCATCAATGAGACCGCACCGCCATACTCACCGCCCGCGAACAGTCCTTGCAGAATACGCAGGAGCGTAACGATCAGCGGCGCGGCAATCCCGATACTGGCGTAGACCGGCACAATACCGATGGCAGCGGTGGCGAGCGTCATCAATACCAGCACTATAATCAGCGTCGGTTTGCGGCCAATCCTGTCGCCAATGCGGCCAAAGACCACCGCACCCAGCGGACGGAAGAAGAAAGCGATGGCGAACGAGGCCCAGGTGAGGATCAGGCTGGTGAGCTCCGCTTCCCCCTCAAGCTGGAAGAAGTTTCTGGCAATCACCGTTGCCAGAAAACCGTAGACCGCAAATTCATACCACTCGATGAAATTACCGATGGAGCCTGCAATTAATGCACGCTTGTGCGCATCCTGTTGCATAACGATCCTCACAAAAACGGGGTAAGAATAAATTATTCAGCATTAGTGAAGTAATGAAATAGTTTATTCTTATGTTCTGTGAGCTATTTCACGAATGATATCAACACGATCGTCATCGTGTGACCCCCCTCCCATGCAGCGTGCATGCCCTCTGTCCATACTTACCTTTATTGCCAATGAAAGGAGGGAGACAGCATGCACTGGCAGACACATACCGTTTTTAATCAACCTGCACCGCTATCGAACAGCAACCTTTTTCTCTCTGATTGCGCCCTGCGCGATGCGGTAGCGCGCGAAGGGGCTGAGTGGGATGTGGATCTTCTTGCCAGCATCGGACAGCAGTTGGGTACGGCGGAGTCGCTGGAGCTGGGCAGGCTGGCGAACGTTAATCCGCCGGAGCTGCTGCGTTATGACGCCACGGGAGCGAGGCTGGATGACGTCCGCTTTCATCCGGCATGGCATCTTCTGATGCAGGGGCTTTGCGCCAACCGGGTGCACAACCTGGCGTGGGAGGAGGAGGCGCGGAAAGGATCGTTCGTCGCCCGGGCCGCGCGTTTTGTGCTGCATGCTCAGGTGGAGGCGGGAACGCTATGCCCGGTGACCATGACCTTCGCCGCCACGCCGCTGTTGCTACAGTCGCTGCCCAAACCGTTTGACAACTGGTTAACGCCGCTGATGAGCGATCGCTACGATCCCCATCTCGCGCCGGGGGCGCAAAAGCGCGGCCTGCTGATCGGCATGGGGATGACGGAAAAGCAGGGCGGTTCGGACGTACTCAGTAATACCACCAAAGCAGAGAAATGCAGTGATGGCAGTTACCGGCTGGTGGGGCACAAATGGTTTTTCTCCGTGCCGCAGAGCGATGCGCATCTGGTGCTGGCGCAGGCGAAGGGCGGGCTTTCCTGCTTTTTTGTTCCGCGTTTTTTACCCGACGGGCAACGTAATGCCGTGCGCCTTGAGCGTCTGAAGGACAAGCTCGGTAACCGTTCAAATGCCAGCAGTGAGGCTGAGTTCCTTGATGCTTACGGCTGGCTGCTGGGCGAAGAGGGTGAAGGTGTCCGGCAAATTCTGAAGATGGGCGGGCTGACGCGCTTTGACTGTGCGCTTGGCAGCCACGGATTGATGCGCCGTGCGCTCTCGGTGGCGCTTTATCATGCCCATCAGCGGCAGACCTTCGGCAAAAATCTGATCGACCAGCCGTTAATGCGCGACGTGCTAAGCCGTATGGCGCTGGTGCTGGAGGGACACACGGCACTGCTGTTCCGACTCGCCCGGGCGTGGGACAACCGCACCGACCCGCAGGAGGCCGCATGGGCGCGGCTTTTCACTCCGGCGGCAAAATACAGCGTCTGCAAAGCGGGCATACCGTTTGTGGCAGAGGCAATGGAGGTGCTGGGCGGTGCAGGCTATTGCGAAGAGAGTGAACTTCCGCGGTTGTACCGTGAAATGCCCGTCAACAGCATCTGGGAAGGCTCTGGCAATATTATGTGCCTGGATGTACTGCGCGTGCTGGCGAAGCAGTCGGGCATTCTCGACCTGCTCGCCGATGATTTCGTGCAGGTCAAAGGTCAGGACAGGCACTTCGATCGCAGCTGGCGGCAGCTACAGCAGAAGCTGCGTAAACCGCAGGAAGCGCAGGGCAGGGAGATCGCGCGGCAGCTCTTTTTACTCGGGGCCGGAAGCCAGATGCTGCGGCACGCATCGCCGCCCGTGGCGCAGGCGTGGTGCCGCATGATGCTGGATACCCGAGGCGGCACGCTGATGAGCGAACAGGTGCAAACCGACCTGCTTCTGCGCGCCACGGGCCGGGTCGGTTAAGCCTTCAGCTGGAACAGGCTCACCAGCCGGGTGAGATGTGAACCCTTCTCGCGCAGCGTCTGTGCCGTCTGCTCGCTGCGCGAGATGCGATCGGCATTGATGTGCGATGCCTCACCGATGTGCGTCATCGCCAGATTCACCTGACCAATCCCCGCAGACTGCTCGCGGGAGGCGTGGTTGATTTCGGTGACAAGCTGGCTGATGTTATCGATATGAACAATGATGGCATCCATCGCCAGACGCGTCTGCTCAGACAGCGCATGGCCTTCGCTCACCTTGTTCAGCGTGTCGCCAATCAGCTGTTCAATCTCTTTTACCGCGTTGGCACTGCGTGCGGCCAGGGCGCGCACCTCTTGCGCCACCACTGCGAAACCTTTCCCGTGCTCGCCCGCCCGCGCCGCTTCAACCGCCGCATTGAGCGCCAGGATATTGGTCTGGAAAGCGATGGACTCAATCACGCGGGTAATGTCTTCAATGCGTTTCGATGCATCACGAATATCATCCATGGTGGAAACTGCGTGGGTCACCGTCTCTCCACCCTGATGCACCGCGCGTGAGGTTTCCCCCACCAGCTGCTGAGTTTGCTCCATGTTGGCGGCATTTTGCTGCACGGTGGCGGCTAATTGCTCCATGCTGGCGGAGGTCTCCTCAACGCTGCTGGCCTGTTTGTTGATCTGTTCAGAGATCTCGCCGGTGTCTGAAGCCAGCGCGTTAGTCCCCAGATGGATTTCGCTTGCGGCCTCGCGGACCTGCAACACAATTTTTTGCAGGCCGCCCCCGATCCCGTTGATGGCATCAATCAGCTGGCCGACCTCATCCTGGCGGGTTACCGGCAGGCTGGCGCGCAGATCGCCTGCGGCATACTGCCGGGCAAGCGCGATCACTGCGCGCAGTGGGCGGGTTAGCATCCGGCGAATAAGGATAACGAACAGGCCCGCGAAGAGCACGGATAGCACCACGCCCGCCATCAGGAAGCGATCGCGCAGCGTGGTGACGCTTGAAAGCAGTACGGCTTTATCCACTTCACCCACGATGGTCCAGTTCCAGCCCGGCAGCGGCGTGTAGGCAACTTTGAGCGTACGGCCATCTGCGCTCACGCGCTCCAGCGTGCCGGCTTTATCACTCAGAAGCTGCTGCTGTGTCGCCGTGTCCCAGTTGGGCAGTTTGCCCTCATCGCTGGCATGGAACAGATACTGTCCGCGCGTTTTGCCGCTGCTGCGATCCAGTACAAAGAAGTGGCCGCTCTCGCCCAGACGACGGTTAAGGATTTTCTCGCGCATGACGTTCCACGAATGGGTGATGTCCACGCCGACAAAGATAATCCCGATAACCTGGCCTTCCGCATTTTTAACAGGCTGGTACTGCGTGATATAGCGCTTGCCGAACAGAAGCGCGAGGCCACGATAGACCTTCCCTTTGGTGACAGCCGCAAATGCCGGGCTGGTGGTATCAAGAACGGTTCCGATGGCGCGGTCGCCATTCTCTTTGCGCAGCGACGTGGCCACGCGGATAAAATCGTTACCGCTGCGGACAAACAGCGTCGAGATGGCGCCCGTTCGGCTCAGGAAGTCATCAGAAAGCGTATTGTTTTCATGCAACTCCGTTTCGCCGCCTTTCAGCAGAGGAACGGTAAGCCCGTTTATGGTCCGGCTCTGGCTGCTGTCGCTGTTCAGCGGCTGTGGCAAAAAGGTGGTGAACAGACGGGTATAGCTTTCAACCTCTTCGCTCAGGCTGGTGTTGAACATCTCTACCATATCCACCATGCCGGTGGACTGGTTATGCAGGTCTTCAACCGCAAGATCTTCAAGCTGCTGGCTGGCGTTGTGGCTCAACAGAAAAGTGAACAGCAAAAAAAGCGTGGCGACACTTGCACCTGTTAGCAGCGATAGCTTCGTGCCCAGACCTGCCCGGCGGAAAAAGGTGATCATAAATTGCTCATTATTGAAAAGTGATGGCTGTTCAACGGCAGAGCGAAGAGAACGTTTATCTGTTTAATGTAACTGAATGTTACCTGTTTGTTTTTATTAAGTTTCGGGAGAGGTAAAAAATTTGCAAAATTGAAAAGCCACTAAAATTAAGTGGCTTTTATCGGAAGGGATTATGCATAAAGAATGGCCTGCACGCGCCAGTGATTAACATGGTTATCTTCCTGCATCTGGACGATGCGATACCAGGATGCGCCCTGTTCATCGGCCTTCAGGGCGACGACACGTTCAACGTCTTGCGGACTTCCCGTGATATTATTGACGGAGATCTGACCAATCTCGTTCAGGCCCGTGACGCAATCCGCGCTGGCAAATTCGGCCGACTGCGCCGTGGTACTCAGCAGGCCCGCTGAAAGCAATAGCGTCGTTAAAGCAAGGGTTCGTTTCATCGTCAGCTCCTTTTCACGTGTCTCCGGTATCCGCCGGGCAATCCTTCGCGAATAAACTCATTTCCATTGTTGCTGGCATGGAGTTTATTGTGGACAGGAAAATGTCTACGGACGCAAAGCAGTGTAAAAGTCGTTCAAATGATGATGCTTACTTACGGTACAAAATTCCCTGGGCGTACCACTGTCCCGTAATAATGGTTTCATCAATCATCGTGATGACGTAATAATCTGCTTTTGCGGCAACTGCCTGTGCTTCAATTGCGTCTTCTGCATCATCCGGGGAACCACGAACCATCGCGGATACGGTACCCAGGCGTTGTAATCCTTCCGTCTGATTACGACGAATTTCCTGAGGATGATCGGTAACCGGCGGCGCCGGTTCTGGCGTACCCTGCAATATGGAACATCCGCTGAGCAGTGAGACCAGCAATAAAGCCGTAAGCCTGCGCATAAACCTGTCTCTTTTCCTGATAGCCATAGTGTAGTTGTCTGCGAATTTAGTTTTGGGGGAATGTTCCCGAAGTGTTATCTGGGACGTAGATTTCGAATGAAAATATCGTGAAACCGTAATCCAGCTCTCAACATTATGAATCATTCATCAGCACAGGATCGACAATGATTGAAATTGAAACTCGCCAGCTGAGTGGGCATGAAATCATCCATGCTTTTTCGGCTGGTAAAGGTGAACAGCCGCTGCCGACGGTAGTTTTCTATCATGGCTTTCTCTCCTCGAAGCTGGTCTACAGCTATTTTGCCGTCGCGCTGGCGCAGGCCGGTTTCCGGGTGGTCATGCCTGATGCGCCGAATCATGGGGCACGTTTTACGGGCGATGAGCAGGCGCGGCTGGGGCTGTTCTGGCAAACGCTGCACGGCAATCTGACCGAGTTCGCCGGGCTGCGTGACGCGCTCTTGCAGGCCGGGCTGGTGGAGGGGAAACGGCTGGCGGTCGCAGGCGCATCAATGGGCGGAATGACGGCGCTGGGGATCATGGCCAGGCATCCGGAGGTGACGTCTGTTGCTTGCCTGATGGGATCGGGCTACTTTACGTCACTGGCAAAGACGCTGTTCCCGCCGCAGGCCCCTCAGGAGATTGAGGCCCTGTTGTCAGAATGGGACGTCAGCCATGCGCTTTCGCAGCTGGCCGATCGTCCGCTGCTGCTGTGGCATGGGGACGCCGATGACGTCGTATCGCCCGGTGAAACGTTCCGCCTGCAACAGGCGCTACAGCGCGAAGGGCTGGACAGCAATCTGACCTGCCTGTGGGGAGCAGGTGTCCGGCACCGTATTACCCCGGCCGCGCTGGAGTCAACCGTGGAATTCTTCCGTCAGCACCTTTAAACGCGCAGCACTGTGACACCCTGATCCTCCAGCTTGCTGAGGATCTCGGGGTTGGCGTTTTTGCCGGTGATCACCATGCTGATTTGCTCGGCGCGGCTGAAAAGCATGCCGGCGCGTTCACCGACCTTGCTGCTGTCGACCAGCACCACCAGTTTGCCCACTACGTTAAGCATGTTCTGTTCTGCCATTGCGGTGAGCATATCGGTTTTATACAGGCCATCCGCCGTCAGACCTTTGCCGCTGGTAAACATCCAGTGCCCGGCGTAGAGGCTGTTTTCACTGTCCTGCGGGCTAAGGGTGATGGACTGGCTCTTGTTATACTGGCCGCCCATGATCACCACGCTTTCATGTTCCTGGTCAATGAGATAGTTGGCCAGCGGCAAATAGTTGGTGATGATCTGCACCGGCTTGCCGCACATCTCACGGCCCAGCAGAAACGCCGTCGAACCGCAGTTGATCACCACGCTTTCTCCAGGATTTACCAGCTGTGATGCCGCTCTGGCAATCCGCACCTTTTCATCGTGATTCTGCGCCTGGTGGATGTTCATCGGCGTCCAGCGTGGACGCTGCTGGCTGATGGCCTCTGCGCCGTTGCGGACTTTTTTCAGCTTGCCGCTCTCATCCAGCTTGTTAATGTCCCGCCGCGCGGTAGCGGGGGAGATCCCTAAACGTTCGATCACTTTCTCGACGGTGATAAACCCTGTTTGCGCCAGGAGTTCCAGTAAAATTTGATGCCGTTGCGCTTCCGTCATGAGCTATTCCGATAAGAATTGATTTGAAAAGATGATATTTGAAATAGCGTGAAATTACTAAGATAAATATGACATCGCCAGACGCAAGGTCTGGCGATTGGGCCTCAGAATCAGAGGAAGGATTTGAACGGCAGATCGGGTTCAATCGTAAAGCAATCATCGAAACCACGCGGGTAGTGGTACTCAAGATTGTCTTTATCCAGCGGCCAGGTGAACTTGCCGCCAACCTGCCAGATGAACGGCTTGAAGCCATACTTGAGGCGGTCTTTTTTCATCTCCCACAGGACGCGGATCTCTTGCGGATCGGCCTGGAAGTTTGACCAGATATCGTGGTGGAACGGGATCACCACCTTGGTGTTCAGCGCTTCGGCCATACGCAGCATATCCGCGCTGGTCATTTTGTCGGTGATCCCGCGCGGGTTTTCACCGTAAGAGCCAAGCGCCACGTCAATCTGATGCTCGTTACCGTGCTTCGCGTAATAGTTGGAGTAGTGGGAGTCACCGCTGTGATACAGGGAACCGCCAGGCGTTTTGAACAGGTAGTTCACCGCGCGCTCATCCATCCCGTCTGGCAGTACGCCTGCGGCTTTCTGGTCGGCAGGCAGGGTGATCAGCGCGGTACGGTCAAAGGCATCCAGCGCGTGAATCTCAATGTCTTTGATTTTCACTACGTCGCCCGGCTTCATCACGATGCAGCGCTCTTTTGGCACGCCCCAGCCAATCCACAAATCCACGCAGGTCTGCGGCCCAATAAACGGTACGTCGTCCGCGCAGTTTTGCATTACCGCTGCCGCCACGTTCACGTCGATATGATCGTTGTGATCGTGGGTAGAGAGTACGGCGTCGATCTGACGAATGGCAAAAGGATCCAGCACGAAAGGCGTGGTGCGCAGGTTCGGCTGGAGCTTTTCAACGCCGGCCATACGCTGCATCTGGTGGCCTTTTTTCATCAGTGGATTGCCGTGGCTCTGTTTGCCGGTGCCGCACCAGAAATCAACACAAATGTTGGCGCCGCCTTCTGATTTCAGCCAGATCCCGGTGCAGCCCAGCCACCACATCGCAAATGTGCCAGGAGCAACCTGTTCCTGCTCGATCTCTTCGTTCAGCCAGCTACCCCACTCCGGAAAGGTACTCAGAATCCATGATTCACGGGTGATGGTTTTCACTTTACTCATCGTTTGACTCCTGGTTTTAATCAAAAGTAATCACTATGTGACTTGTTGTGATTAATGCTGGCACTGTTTTAATCGATTTGCAATGGCTGATTTGCGGAAAATTCCCCTCGCCACCTCACAGAAAAAACTTCATGACGTTGTTAAGATAACCGTTATAAATGATTAATGTATTGAAATTTAAGAATTTATTTATTTGGTTGGATTGGTAGTGAAAATCATTACTAATACCATGGAAATAAATTGCGTGATCCGTCACAAATAATCAAATGCAATCTTGTGATGATTATTTGTGATTAATAGAGTGATGACACCAACCACACAGGGATTGCCCCTCGTGTTCTCATTTTCTGGAGAGAGTTATGGAGATCCTCTACAACGTCTTTACCGTGTTCTTTAATCAGGTAATGACCAACGCCCCGCTGTTGCTGGGTATCGTGACGTGCCTGGGGTACATCCTGCTGCGCAAAAGCGTCAGCGTGATTATCAAAGGCACCATCAAAACCATCATTGGTTTTATGCTGTTGCAGGCGGGGTCTGGCATTCTTACCAGCACGTTTAAGCCGGTTGTTGCCAAAATGTCAGAGGTGTACGGCATTAACGGCGCCATCTCTGACACTTACGCGTCCATGATGGCCACCATCGATCGTATGGGGGATGCGTACAGCTGGGTTGGGTATGCGGTACTGCTCGCGCTGGCGCTGAACATCATTTACGTGCTCCTGCGCCGCATCACCGGTATTCGCACCATCATGCTCACCGGGCACATCATGTTCCAGCAGGCGGGGCTGATTGCGGTTTCTTTCTATATCTTCGGCTACCCAATGTGGACCACCGTCATCTGCACGGCAATACTGGTCTCGCTTTACTGGGGCATCACCTCCAACATGATGTATAAGCCAACGCAGGACGTTACGGACGGCTGCGGCTTCTCCATCGGTCACCAGCAGCAGTTCGCCTCCTGGATTGCTTACAAAGTTGCGCCGTACCTGGGCAAAAAAGAGGAGAGTGTTGAAGATCTCAAATTGCCTGGCTGGCTGAATATCTTCCACGACAACATCGTCTCCACGGCAATTGTGATGACCATCTTCTTCGGTGCCATCCTGCTCTCCTTTGGCATTGACGTGGTGCAGGCGATGGCGGGTAAAACCCACTGGACGGTCTATATCCTGCAAACCGGTTTCTCCTTCGCGGTGGCCATTTTCATCATCACCCAGGGCGTGCGTATGTTCGTCGCCGAACTGTCGGAAGCGTTTAACGGCATCTCCCAGCGCCTGATCCCTGGCGCGGTGCTGGCGATTGACTGTGCGGCTATCTATAGCTTTGCGCCAAACGCCGTCGTCTGGGGCTTTATGTGGGGCACCATCGGCCAGCTGATTGCGGTCGGCACCCTGGTGGGCTGTGGCTCCTCAATCCTGATTATTCCTGGCTTTATCCCGATGTTCTTCTCCAACGCCACTATTGGCGTGTTTGCTAACCACTTCGGCGGATGGCGCGCAGCGCTCAAGATCTGCCTGGTGATGGGCATGGTTGAAATCTTCGGGTGCGTGTGGGCGGTCAAGCTCACCGGCATGAGCGCCTGGATGGGCATGGCGGACTGGTCAATTCTGGCGCCGCCGATGATGCAGGGCTTTGCGTCCGTCGGGCTGGTCTTTATGGCCGTCATCATCCTGATTGCCCTGGCTTATATGTTCTTCGCTGGCCGTTCGCTGCGGGCTGAAGAAGATGCAGAAAAACAAACAGCAGAAGTGTCTGCTCATTAAGGAGTTTCGATTATGACCGTACGTATCCTGGCTGTGTGTGGCAATGGGCAAGGTAGCTCCATGATCATGAAGATGAAAGTGGACCAGTTTTTAACCCAGTCAAACATTGACCACACGGTGAACAGCTGCGCAGTGGGTGAATACAAAAGTGAACTGAACGGCGCGGACATCATCATCGCCTCAACGCACATTGCCGGCGAGATTAGCGTGTCGGGCAACAAATACGTGGTAGGCGTACGCAACATGCTGTCGCCTGCGGATTTCGGGCCAAAGCTGCTGGAAGTGATCAAAGAACACTTCCCACAAGACGTGAAGTAAGGATGCCACATGAAACTACGTGATTCGCTGGCAGAGAATAACTCCATCCTTTTACAGGCCGAAGCCCGCACCTGGCAGGAAGCGGTGAAGCTGGGCGTGGACCTACTGGTTAAGGCGGACGTTGTCGAGCCGCATTATTACCAGGCCATTCTGGATGGCGTGGCGCAGTTTGGACCCTATTTTGTGATTGCCCCGGGGCTGGCAATGCCGCATGGCCGTCCCGAAGAGGGCGTCAAGAAAACCGGTTTTGCGCTGGTGACGTTGAAAAAACCACTGGTGTTCAACCACGAAGATAACGACCCGGTCGACATTCTGATCACCATGGCGGCTGTCGATGCCAACACCCACCAGGAGGTGGGGATCATGCAGATCGTCAATCTGTTTGATGATGAAGCAAATTTTGACCGTTTACGCGCCTGTCGTACCGTGCAGGACGTGCTGGATTTAATTGATAACGCCACTGCGGCGGCCGTTTAAGAGGAATTTAAAATGTCATTACCAATGTTGCAGGTCGCGCTGGATAACCAGACTCTGTCTCACGCTTACGAAACCACCCGTCTGATTGCGGAAGAAGTGGACATCATCGAAGTCGGCACCATTCTGTGCGTGGGCGAAGGCGTTCGTGCGGTTCGTGACCTGAAGGCGCTCTATCCGCATAAAATCGTGCTGGCGGATGCCAAAATCGCCGACGCGGGCAAAATCCTCTCTCGCATGTGCTTTGAAGCCAACGCCGACTGGGTCACCGTGATCTGCTGTGCGGATATCAACACCGCGAAAGGCGCGCTGGACGTGGCGAAAGAGTTCAACGGCGACGTGCAGATTGAACTGACTGGTTTCTGGACCTGGGAGCAGGCGCAGGAGTGGCGCGAAGCGGGTATCCAGCAGGTGGTTTATCACCGTAGCCGTGATGCGCAGGCCGCAGGCGTGGCGTGGGGCGAAGCCGATATCAGCGCGATCAAACGTCTGGCCGATATGGGCTTCAAAGTGACCGTCACCGGTGGCCTGGCGCTGGAGGACCTGCCGCTGTTCCAGGGTATCCCGATTCACGTCTTTATTGCCGGTCGTAGCATTCGTGATGCTGCGTCTCCGGTGGAAGCGGCGCGTCAGTTCAAACGCTCAATCGCTCAGCTTTGGGGTTAAGGAGCGGGTATGTTGTCAAAACAGGTCCCGCTTGGCATCTATGAAAAGGCACTCCCTGCGGGGGAGTGCTGGCTGGAGCGGTTGCAGCTGGCGAAGCAGCTGGGTTTTGATTTTGTCGAAATGTCGGTGGATGAGACGGACGAGCGTCTTTCTCGCCTGGACTGGCGCCGCGACCAGCGTCTGGCGCTGGTGAGCGCCATTGCCGAAACCGGCGTGCGCGTGCCATCCATGTGCCTGAGCGCTCATCGTCGTTTTCCGCTTGGCAGCGAAGATGATGCTGTACGCGCCGAAGGGCTGGAGATCATGCGTAAAGCCATTCGCTTTGCACAGGATGTCGGCATCCGCGTGATACAACTGGCGGGTTACGATGTTTACTATCAGGAAGCCAACGATGAAACGCGCCGTCGTTTCCGGGAGGGCCTGAAAGAGAGCGTTGAGATGGCAAGCCGTGCGCAGGTGACGCTGGCGATGGAGATCATGGATTATCCGTTGATGAACTCCATCAGCAAGGCGCTGGGCTATGCGCACTATCTGAACAACCCATGGTTCCAGCTTTATCCGGATATCGGAAACCTGTCGGCATGGGATAACGACGTACAGATGGAGCTTCAGGCGGGCATCGGGCATATCGTGGCGGTGCACGTTAAAGATACCCGTCCTGGCGTGTTTAAAAACGTACCGTTCGGCACCGGGGTGGTGGATTTCGAACGGTGCTTCCAGACGCTCAAACAGACAGGTTATTGCGGGCCTTACCTGATTGAGATGTGGAGCGAAACCGCGGACGACCCGGCGGCAGAAGTGGCGAAAGCCCGGGACTGGGTGCGCGAGCGCATGGCGCGGGCAGGGCTGATGGAGGCGGAACATGCTTAAGCTGAAACAGCAGGTCTTTGAAGCCAATATGGATCTCCCGCGCTATGGACTGGTGACGTTTACCTGGGGCAACGTAAGCGCCATCGATCGCGAGCAGGGGCTAGTGGTGATTAAGCCGAGCGGCGTGGCCTATGACGCCATGAAAGCGGACGATATGGTGGTGGTTGACCTGGAAGGACACGTCGTTGAAGGCAAATGGCGCCCTTCTTCAGATACGGCAACCCACCTGGCGCTGTATCAGCGTTACCCGTCTCTGGGGGGCGTTGTGCATACCCATTCCACGCACGCCACCGCCTGGGCACAGGCCGGGCTGGCGATCCCTGCTTTGGGTACGACGCACGCAGATTACTTCTTCGGCGATATTCCCTGCACGCGAGCGTTAACGCAGGCTGAGGTCGAAGGCGAGTACGAACTTAACACCGGCAGGGTCATTATCGAAACGCTGGGTGAGACGGAACCACTGCATACGCCGGGTATTGTGGTGTACCAGCATGGTCCGTTCTCCTGGGGTAAAGATGCGCATGATGCCGTGCATAACGCGGTGGTGATGGAAGAGGTGGCCAGAATGGCGTGGATTGCGCGCGGCATTAATCCACAGCTTCAGGGCATTGATGATTACCTGATGAACAAGCATTTCATGCGTAAGCACGGCCCGAATGCTTATTACGGGCAGAAGTGAATAAGTGCTCTGGAATACCGAAACAGTTGTAACCGGTGGTATTCCGGAGCCATTCATAAAAAAAGCCCCCGGGCAGGGGGCAAATTATATATGGCTTTGATTTTCGTTGGCTTTCCTGGTGCTAGCGATAAAGCGTTACTGATAAATATCTGCACTGGCGTGCATATTACCGTTGCTGCCGGGCTCACGTGTCAGCATGACGTGATAGTATTTTGCGCCCTGCGCATCGGTTTCTTCATTAAGCGCCTGATCTGCTTCACTTTCAGTGGCGAAGTTATGATTGATGTAAATAACGCCTAAGCTCTGCACATCATCCATGTTTCTGGCCTGTTGGCTGTCTATTCTGATGGCTGCCATCGCGTTTGCACTGAGCAAAAGCGCAGCCAAAATGGCGATTGCGATTCTTTTCATGATATGCGCTCCACGACTGCGTGCTGTGATACGGGGTAATGTTCTCCTTCTCTGTTCAGTGTCTCTGATTAAAGTGTAATCGCTACCCGGGTTGCGATGGGTGACCATTTCTGATGGTGTTGTTCAAAAAAACAGCGCTTCTGATGAGTGCGATTTTAAATCACCCACTTAGAACAGCTTTACCCTTTGTGCGAATTATTTGTGCAATCAGCTTGAGTTTCCTGGGGGGCGCAAGTATTATGACGCGTCAATTTTTCAGCCGACCTTTAACACGTTCCTTGCCTCCCCGGGCCTCGGCTGACCCAGACAGGAGGCTGAATAATCCGTAAGGAGCAATTCGATGCGTCATTACGAAATCGTTTTTATGGTCCACCCTGACCAGAGCGAACAGGTTCCGGGCATGATCGAGCGTTACTCTGCTGCCATCACTGGTGCAGAAGGCACGATCCACCGTCTGGAAGACTGGGGCCGCCGTCAGCTGGCTTACCCGATCAACAAACTGCACAAAGCACACTACGTTCTGATGAACGTTGAAGCTCCGCAGGAAGTGATCGATGAGCTGGAAACTACCTTCCGCTTCAACGATGCCGTTATCCGCAGCATGGTTATGCGTACCAAACACGCAGTGACCGAAGCATCTCCGATGGTTAAAGCGAAAGACGAGCGCCGTGAGCGTCGCGATGATTTCGCAAACGAAACCGCAGATGATTCTGATGCTGGGGATTCTGAAGAGTAATTTCTGATGACCAACCGTCTGGTGTTGTCCGGCACCGTGTGCAGGACCCCCCTTCGAAAGGTCAGCCCATCAGGAATTCCGCATTGCCAGTTCGTGCTTGAGCATCGTTCTGTGCAAGAGGAAGCCGGGTTTCACCGGCAGGCGTGGTGCCAAATGCCCGTGATTATTAGCGGACACGAAAACCAGGCCATTACTCACAGTTTAACGGTCGGTAGTGCAGTAATCGTTCAGGGGTTCATTTCTTGCCACAAGGCAAAGAACGGCCTGAGCAAAATGGTTCTGCATGCCGAGCAGATTGATTTGATAGATTCTGGAGACTAGCCATATGGCACGTTATTTCCGTCGTCGCAAGTTCTGCCGTTTCACCGCGGAAGGCGTTCAAGAGATCGACTATAAAGATATCGCAACGCTGAAAAACTACATCACCGAAAGCGGTAAGATTGTCCCAAGCCGTATCACCGGTACTCGTGCAAAATATCAGCGTCAGCTGGCTCGCGCTATCAAACGCGCTCGCTACCTGTCTCTGCTGCCGTACACTGATCGTCATCAGTAATCGGGCACGGTCCATTAATACGACTTTAAGAGGATAAGGTAATGCAAGTTATTCTGCTTGATAAAGTAGCAAACCTGGGCAGCCTGGGTGATCAGGTAAACGTTAAAGCGGGTTACGCTCGTAACTTCCTGGTTCCACAGGGTAAAGCTGTTCCAGCTACTAAGAAAAACGTAGAGTTTTTCGAAGCACGTCGTGCTGAACTGGAAGCCAAACTGGCTGACGTTCTGGCGGCTGCTAACGCTCGCGCTGAAGCAATCAACGCACTGGGCACCGTTACTATCGCGTCTAAAGCTGGCGACGAAGGTAAACTGTTCGGTTCCATCGGTACCCGCGATATCGCTGATGCAGTTACTGCGGCAGGCGTTAAAGTGGCTAAGAGCGAAGTTCGTATGCCGAACGGCGTTCTGCGTACCACTGGTGAGCACGAAGTTGACTTCCAGGTTCACAGCGAAGTGTTCGCTAAACTGGTTGTTAACGTAGTAGCTGAGTAATTTTTTACTCTGCTCGCGTCGAAGCGCCGGCCTTGTGCCGGCGTTTTGCTTTTTAGCGTGACCCTGCGTCATCTTTTGCTCTTGTAAGGTCGCTATTCCTGACGCATTCTCTGATAATAAATTGAAACGCAATTTTATTTATGAGATTTGTCATGGATACTGCTCTGCCCACGCCCGTCTTTGCCCGTCGCAATGTGGCCTATGCCTGCGCCACGCTCTGCTGTCTGCTTTGGGGAAGCTCGTACCCGGCCATTAAAAGTGGCTACGAACTCTTTCAGATCGCGACCGATGATATCCCCTCCAAAGTCGTCTTTGCCGGATACCGTTTTCTGTTTGCCGGCGCGTTGCTGCTGCTTTTTGCCATGGCCCAGCGAAAGCCGATTGGCAGGCTCACGCCCACGCAGTTTGGCCAGCTCACGATCCTCGGACTGACCCAGACCTCCCTCCAGTACACCTTCTTTTATATCGGCCTGGCCTACACGACCGGGGTGAACGGCTCCATCATGAATGCCACCGGGACCTTCTTCAGCGTGCTGCTGGCGCACTTTATCTACCACAACGACAAACTCAGCTATAACAAAACGCTGGGATGTGTTCTGGGCTTTGCCGGGGTTATGCTGGTGAACTTCCACAGCGGGTTAAGTGAGTTCCAGTTTGTCTGGAAAGGTGACGGATTTGTGGTGCTGGCCGCCTTTATTCTCTCTGCGGCCACGCTTTACGGGAAACGCATTTCCCAGACCGTTGACCCGACGGTGATGACTGGCTGGCAGCTGGGGATAGGCGGGGCGGCACTGGTTGCGGGAGGCTATGCCACGGGCGGGACGCTGGAGGTGCACAGCATGAAAGCCGTCGCCGTGCTGGGGTATCTGACGCTGCTCTCATCCGTGGCGTTCGCCCTGTGGAGCGCGCTGCTGAAAGTAAACCGCGTGAGTATGATTGCCCCGTTCAACTTTGTCATACCTGTAGCAGGGACGGTGCTCTCCGCCATCTTCCTCGGCGAAAACATTCTGGACATCAAATACGCGATTGCGCTGGTGCTGGTCTGCTCGGGGATCTGGTGGGTGAATAAACGGCGTGCCTGAGAACAAAAGTGCCGGGTGGCGGCATCGCCTTACCCGGCCTGGGCCATTAACGTGCTCTGATGAAACTGCCGTCCGGCTGGCGGGTAAACAGTACCTGCTGCCCGTTTCCGGTATCGATCGTTAACCCGGTCACCACCCCGCTGGCATTCTGGCGGATCTGCACCATCTGACCATTTTGCAGGTTGCTGAGCGGTTTGCCTGCCCCCTCGACTTGCGCCATGGCATACACATCCGTTGCTGGCAGATTGTGGTCGCGGAACAGCTGGGCAAGAGTTTTCCCAGGCTCTACGCGATACGAACGCCACTGCTGCTCAATGCCGGTGGGCTGTTGCGCCTGTGGCTCTGAAGGGGCGGCGGCCTGCTCCTGATCTTCCTGAACCGGTTCAGGTTCAACCGGCGCAACCTGGCCCGGATCGTTAGTCGGTGTGACCAGCTGCGTCTGCATCGGCTGTGAATCAGGCTGCGGCTGGCTTTGCGACTGGATATCCAGCTCAGCATTCCGGCTGACCGGCGCGGTATCAACGTTGTCACTGCCGGAAGGAAGCAGGAAGCCGATGACGATCAGCAACGCGCCGATAATAATGCCTCTGCGGTGCAAAGGCGGCAGCGGGTCCATGATGCGAAAGTTATCCGGCGCATGCCAGATTTTCGCCAGGGTAGGTTTCAGTTCAAATCGCCCGGGCATGGCTCTCCTCCTGCTCCGCGTCTTTTTATCCTGTCCTGAGAAGTGTAGTTTGCTAACTGCCTGATGGGCGTAACAAAGCCAGCTTTCGTGACATATATTAGGGAAAATCCTGACGGCTACTATTGTTTCCGTTTCGTCGCAGTTTGTCACCTTTACTTAAGACAAAGTTTTACCCATAAGGGCATGGCTGATATGCTGCCCGCTACTTTAAATGTGATGGAAGGAAAACCCATGACCACCCCGACTTTTGACACTATCGAAGCGCAGGCAAGCTACGGCATCGGCTTGCAGGTAGGACAGCAGCTGAGCGAATCCGGCCTGGAAGGTCTGTTACCGGAAGCGCTGGTGGCGGGTATCGCTGACGCGCTGGAAGGCAAGCAGCCCGCTGTGCCGGTTGACGTTGTGCACCGTGCGCTGCGTGAAATCCACGAACGTGCTGACGCCGTACGTCGCGCGCGTTTCGAAGAGATGGCGGCAGAAGGCGTGAAATATCTGGAAGAGAACCGTGAGCGTGAAGGCGTGAACAGCACCGAGTCCGGCTTGCAGTTCCGCGTAATCAATCAGGGTGATGGCGCAATCCCGGCGCGTACCGACCACGTTCGCGTACACTACACCGGTAAGCTGATCGACGGTACCGTGTTCGACAGCTCCGTCGCGCGTGGCGAACCGGCTGAATTCCCGGTCAACGGCGTTATCGCAGGCTGGATCGAAGCCCTGACCCTGATGCCAGTAGGTTCCAAATGGGAACTCACTATCCCGCACAACCTGGCTTACGGCGAGCGTGGCGCTGGCGCGTCCATTCCGCCATTCAGCACCCTGGTGTTTGAAGTCGAGCTGCTGGAAATCCTGTAATCGGTTTTTCTTATTTTCCTCTCTCCGATCGGGGAGAGGAAAATAGCGATAAAACCCGGAGTTACGACGAAATCAACATTTTGTATTGCAAACGAAACTGTTACGTGTATTTTTGTGAGCTGTTTCGCGCTGTATGAGTGATATGACACTCACTTTCAACATATTATTAACATAATATTCAAATCATAGTATTCATCCCGCCGATTCTTACCTACTATCGATTAGTCCTTACACAGGGTCCGTCATTTATTTGGCGTATATAAAGGCCAGAAGAGCCTTAACAACACAGACAGGCATAAACAGGAAAATATCACATGGTAGATCAGGTCAAAGTCGCCGCCGCAGAAGAGGCGACGTCTGAACAGTCGCTACGGCGAAATCTCACGAACCGTCACATTCAGCTTATTGCCATTGGTGGAGCCATCGGCACCGGGCTGTTTATGGGCTCGGGCAAAACCATCAGTCTTGCCGGCCCGTCGATCATCTTCGTTTATATGATCATCGGTTTTATGCTCTTTTTCGTGATGCGTGCAATGGGTGAATTGCTGCTGTCGAATCTCGAATACAAATCTTTCAGCGACTTCGCGTCAGACCTGCTCGGCCCGTGGGCGGGCTATTTTACCGGCTGGACCTACTGGTTCTGCTGGGTGGTTACCGGCATGGCGGATGTTGTCGCTATTACGGCCTACGCCCAATTCTGGTTCCCCGGCCTGTCGGACTGGGTGGCTTCGCTGGCGGTGATTGTTCTGCTGCTGAGCCTGAACCTCGCCACCGTTAAAATGTTCGGTGAGATGGAGTTCTGGTTCGCGATGATCAAAATCGTCGCCATCATCGCGCTGATTGTCGTCGGGCTGGTGATGGTGCTGACGCACTTCCAGTCGCCAACCGGCGTACAGGCCTCGTTTGCCCATCTGTGGAATGACGGCGGCTGGTTCCCGAAAGGTATCAGCGGCTTCTTTGCCGGCTTCCAGATTGCGGTGTTTGCGTTTGTCGGGATTGAGCTGGTCGGTACCACGGCGGCGGAAACCAAAGATCCGGAGAAATCCCTGCCGCGCGCGATTAACTCCATTCCGCTGCGTATCATCATGTTCTACGTGTTCGCGCTGATCGTCATTATGTCCGTGACGCCATGGAGCTCGGTGGTGCCAACCAAGAGCCCGTTCGTCGAGCTGTTCGTGCTGGTGGGGCTGCCTGCTGCCGCGAGCCTGATTAACTTCGTGGTGCTGACCTCTGCGGCCTCTTCCGCGAACAGCGGCGTCTTCTCCACCAGCCGTATGCTGTTCGGCCTGGCGCAGGAGGGCGTTGCTCCGAGCGCGTTTGCCAAACTGTCTAAACGCGCGGTACCGGCGAAAGGGCTGACCTTCTCCTGCATCTGTCTGCTGGGTGGTGTGGTGATGCTCTACGTCAACCCGAGCGTAATCGGCGCGTTCACCATGATCACCACGGTGTCGGCGATCCTGTTTATGTTCGTCTGGACCATCATCCTCTGCTCGTACCTGGTGTACCGCAAGCAGCGTCCACACCTGCACGAGAAGTCGATCTACAAGATGCCGCTGGGCAAGCTGATGTGCTGGGTGTGCATGGCGTTCTTTGTCTTCGTGCTGGTGCTGCTGACGCTGGAAGAAGATACCCGACAGGCGCTGATGGTCACGCCGCTGTGGTTTATCGCGCTGGGGCTTGGCTGGCTGTTTATCGGTAAGAAACGTATGGCGGGCATGCGCTAAGCATGTTGCCGGGTGGCGCTGACGCTTACCCGGCCTAGGTTCGCGGATGTTGTAGGCCCGGTAAGCGCTAGCGCCACCGGGCTTTTTTATTTACCCGATAATGCACGCGGGAACAGAACGTTATTCTCAAGACTGATGTGTTCCATCAGATCGTCGATCATCTCGTTAATGCCGTTGTACATGGCTTTCCAGGTGGTGCACGCTTCTGGCGGCGGTGTGACGTTGTCGGTGGTGTGTTTGATCACTTCCAGCAGTTCGCCGGCGTCATCATGTTCGCTTTCCATCACGCTAATGGGCCCCATTGCCTGGCTGCCCATGCCCTGTTTGATCATCGGGAAGAGGATCTGCTCCTCTTTCATCATGTGGCTGGAAAGTTCTTCGTGCAGCATGGTCAGGTATTTCGCCAGGCCGCGCGGTACGGAAGGTTTATCGGCATGAACGCGTTCAACTTTGGTCGCCTGTAAAATCAGCTCCGGCAGCTGCTCGCGGTGACGATCGTGGTAACGCACAATGATATGGTCGATGATTTCAGCCAGCGGCGCGGTGCGCCAGTCTCTGTCGACAGGCTGTTCAGCCAGCTGAGCCAGCTCCGCTTCGATAGCCTCCACATCCAGCTCTTTACGCGACGCTGCGCGCGCCAGCGTTTGCTTACCACCGCAGCAGTAATCCATATCGTATTTACGGAACAGCGCAGAAGCGCGAGGGATGGAGAGCGCCAGCTCGCCTAAGGGTTGGTCGCGGAAGGCCATAACAGTTACCTCATCATCAGGAATATAAGATGCATTTTAAATACATCTTTAGGTGGATACTATAACCCTTTAGAGGCAAGGGTGAAAATGAGAAGGGGATCACAAAAAAAGCGTGCTTTTAACTTGCTGATTGAATGCAGAAAAGGGCTTTCGAAAGTTTTTAAAGGTGGAGAAACAGTAAACAACCTGCCGCGCGTGCCGATAGATACAGGTCAGACAATACCTGTATATAAAAAAGGCAACGCATGTTTAAACGTATAAAAGTCATTACTCTTTTGATTTCGGTGCTGCTTGTGCTCGGCATCATGCAGCTGATCTCCGCTGGCATTTTCATTAACGCACTCAATAACGATAAAGAGAACTTCACCGTTTCTCAGCTTTCCAGCCAGAACGTCGCGGAGTTTACCGACGCCTGGATCAGCCTGAACCAGGCGCGCGTCACTCTCAACCGCGGCATGCTGCGCCTGCAAAGCAGCATGGCGTCGCAGATTAACGGCGGGCAGCTGAACGAGCTGGTCAATACCGCGAAAAACCTGCTGGCCGATGCCCAGATCCATTACGATAAATACTACGCGCTGCCGGAAACGCCGGGTATGGACGAGCACCTGGCCGATCGTCTGGAAGAGCAATACCGCGTCTACTCCGCCACGCTGACGCAAATGAACGTTCTGCTGGGGCAGGGCAATCTGGAAGATATGTTCAAACAAAATGCCGAACAGAAGCAGACCGCGATGCAAAAAGTTTATCGCGAGTGGCGTGAGGCGCAGGCCGCGCTGACCGCCAAAGGGATCCGGGACAATGAAAGCGACTACAAACGCATTCTGTGGATCCTTTCTGCGGTGATGCTGCTGGTGATCGCGGTGATTATTTCCAGCTGGATTGCGATGCGCCGCGTGCTACTGCTGCCGCTGGAAGAGGTGATCAACCATATCCGCGCCATTGCCGCAGGGGATTTAACCCAGCCGATTCAGGCTGAGGGTAAAAATGAAATGGCGATCCTGGCGCGCAACGTTCAGGAGATGCAGACTGCGCTGGCCAACACGGTGGGCGTGGTGCGTGAAGGCGCTGATACCATCTACACCGGCGCGGGTGAAATCTCGGCGGGCAGCAACGATCTCTCCTCTCGTACCGAGCAACAGGCCGCTTCTCTGGAAGAGACGGCAGCCAGCATGGAACAGTTAACCGCCACCGTGAAGCAAAACGCCGATAACGCGCGTCAGGCGTCGCGTCTGGCGCTGGACGCCTCCTCCACCGCGAAGAAGGGCGGTAACGTGGTCGAGGGCGTTGTGCGCACCATGGACGAAATCGCCACCAGTTCCAGCAAAATCGCGCAAATTACTAACGTGATCGACGGCATTGCTTTCCAGACCAATATTTTGGCGCTGAACGCGGCGGTAGAAGCGGCGCGCGCGGGCGAGCAGGGACGTGGCTTCGCGGTTGTCGCGGGCGAGGTGCGTACCCTTGCCCAGCGCAGCGCGCAGGCGGCGAAAGAGATCAAAGCGCTGATCGATGATTCCGGCGAACGCGTCAACGCGGGTTCTCAGCTGGTAAATGAAGCGGGCGCGACGATGGCGGAGATCGTCAATGCGGTTACGCGCGTGACGGACATCATGGGTGAGATTGCGTCGGCCTCCGACGAACAGAGCCGCGGTATCGACCAGGTGGGTCAGGCGGTGGCGGAGATGGATCGCGTCACCCAGCAGAACGCCTCGCTGGTGGAAGAGTCTGCGGCGGCAGCGGCGGCGCTGGAAGATCAGGCTGCACGCCTGAACGACGCGGTGGCGGTGTTTAAGATCACCCGCAACCAGGCGGTGAAAGCCGCGCCGGTAAAGACCTATGCACCTAAAGCGCAGCCCGTCGCGGCGGCGTCTGAAGCGAACTGGGAAACGTTCTGATACTGTGCCGGGTGGCGCTTCGCTTACCCGGCCTACGGTTTTGTAGGCCCTGCAAGCGAAGCGCCGCTGGGCGAAAAGCTCACCCCTCCGACGCCGGAACGACCATCGGTTTTTCCGGCTTCGCTCTCACCGCAATCACCACCCCAACGACCAGCAGCGCGATCCCGCAGGCCGTTAGCAGCGGCGGCACGCTCTGACGCATCAGGAAGGTATAGAGCAGCCCTGCCAGTGTCTCAAAAACAATCAGCGGCCCCAGTATCACCGTCGGCAGCTTCTGGCTGGCAATGTTCCAGCACAGCGCGCCCACCCACGAACAGAGCACGGCAATGGCGACCATTAACCCGACGAATACCCACGGGCGCGGTCCGAAGGGCAGGGTAAATGCCGGTTGCTGGCTACCCAGCCAGACACACGCGCCCACATAGCCCAGCAACGAGACAGGGAGGGTGACCAGCGCCTGCGCCGTCGCCCACATCATCGGATGTTTATCCGGGTTTTCCCGCAGCCAGCGTGCATTGCGCAGGGCATACCATGCCCAACAGACAACCGAGATAAACGCCAGAAAGATCCCTGAACCGTAACGCCACAAGCTGAAGTTTTCAAGGCCGTGGCGAAGCTCGGCAATATTCACGCACACCAGGCCCACGGCAATGCAGACCAGAGCGGGCGCCATTTTTGACCACGCCAGTTTGCCGTCACGCTGGCTGTAAAGCAGGTTCGCGAAAACCGGGATGACCACCGGCAGCGTGCCGATAATCATGGTGGACACCGGCGCACCGGTGCGCTGAATGGCGCTCGCCAGACAGACGTAGTAGATCAGATTACCCATCATGGTCAGCGCCAGCGCGGTGAGCCAGTCCTGGCGGCCCAGCTGACGCAGACGCGCGCGCCCCAGCCATGCCAGCGGCACGGCAATCAGCCCCAGCGCCAGGTAACGTCCGGTCGACTGCAAAATTGCCGGGTACTCCGGCACAATCAGCGGGCCGACAAAAATCAGCCCCCACATCAAACCCGCAAGCAGGGCATACAACACGCCGCTAATCATTTTTCCATCCATCTTGATTCACTTTGCGATCAGTGTAGGAGGGCAAAACGCGCGCGTATTGTATGAGGTTGCGCATTAGCGCGGCATAACCTGTTTCTGGTAGCGCACGGGCGTGATGCCGTAGCGACGGGTGAAGGCGCGGGTTAAATGCGACTGATCGGTCAGCCCGGTCGCGGCGGCCACCTCGGCGGCAGGCATGCCGTGGGTGAGGAATGCTTTTGCGCGCCAAAGCCGGATGGCCATCAGCATCTGGTGGGGCGTAACGTGGAAATGGGCTTTGAACTGGCGCTGAAAATGGTACGGGCTGAGCGAGACAACGTTAGCCAGCTCGTCCAGGGTCAGCGAGCGCATATAGTTGTCGTGCAGATAATCGCGAACGCGTTCGAAGCGGTGCGCGGCCTCCTGCACCACCGGCGCATGATGGGCCAGTGGCTGAAAAGTCTGAATCAAATCCAGTAGCAGCCCCTTCTGCGCCAGCGGATCGTTGGTGTGCCACAGGCCGTAAATTAACCGGCCAATCTGCTGCGAGCGCAAAGGGTCGTGGCGCGTGACGTCATTAAACCACCAGTGACGCAGGCCGGTGACCTCTTCCAGCAGGTCGGGTTCGATGTAGACCATCCGGTAGCGCCAGCCGCCTTCGGTGGCGGATTCCCCGGTGTGGATCTCGTCCGGGTTCATGGTCACGACGGATTTTTCCGCGGCAAGATGCTGGGTACCGCGATAGCGGAAGCGTTCGGCACCGGTTTCGATGGTGCCGATACCGAAGGCTTCATGAGTGTGAGGCTCAAAGGCGTAGTCAGAGATATGGGCGTGATAAAGCTCCAGGCCCGGCAGCTGCGCCAGATGGCGAAAGCGCGCGCTGTCTCTCTCATCAGTGAACTGTTCCGGTACGCCTTGCACGGTGAGCCTCCTTGTGGGTCATCGCTTCATTATCAGAGATGACCCGAGGGGATGCCACAAAAAATAACCAATTTTTAACAACTACAGGATGGCTTTGACGCTTTCCGCCAGTGATGTGGTTGGGCGGCCGATCAGTTTGCTCAGGGTACGGCTGTCGTCGAACAGGCCGCCTTTGGACGCGCCGGTGTCGGAGTCCGCCAGCATCTCCGCCAGCCCGGCAGGCAGACCAACGCCCTTCAGCGCAGCGGCGAAATCGGCTTCGCTGAGGTTCTGATACGTTACCGGCTTACCGCTCTGCTTGCTCAGTTCCGCAGCCAGTTCGCTCAGCGTCCAGGCATTATCACCCGCCAGTTCATACACCTTGCCGGCATGACCCTCTTCAGAAATCACTTTCGCTGCCGCCGCCGCGTAATCCGCACGGGTCGCAGAGGCAATTTTGCCTTCGCCTGCGGCACCCATAAATACGCCGTGTTCCAGCGCTGGCGGCGCGCTTGCCAGGTAGTTTTCGGTGTACCAGCCGTTGCGCAGCAGAGCGTAAGGCACGCCGGAGGCCGCCAGGGCATTTTCGGTTTCGACGTGCTCAACGTGCAGACCCAGCGGAGATTTGTCAGCATGCAGCAGGCTGGTATAGGCGATGAATTTCACCCCGGCGGCTTTGGCGGCGTTTATCACGTTCTGGTGCTGTACGGCACGCTGGCCCACTTCGCTGGAGGAGATGAGCAGCAGTTTATCCACGCCGTTCAGCGCGGTGGTAAATGCGGCTTCATCGGTGTAATCCGCCTGACGCACAACGACCCCTTGCTGACGCAACGCTTCGGCTTTCGCCGGGTTACGCACAATAGCCACGATCTGGCTGGCCGGAACGGTTTTCAGCAGTTCTTCAATAACGTGTTGGCCAAGCTGGCCGGTTGCGCCGGTAATCGCGATCATGATGAATCTCCTTCGTGTTTGTCTGGTGTTGTGGCACACTATCACCATAACTAACTTTTAGTAAGTACGTACAAAAAGGTAAGTATGAAAACAACAATACCAACGCTCAGCGAGCAAATGCGCGATGGCAACCTCTTTGCGGAACAGTGCCCGTCACGGGAGGTGCTCAAACACGTAACCAGCCGCTGGGGCGTGCTGATCCTGGTGGCGTTACGTCAGGGGACGCATCGCTTCAGCGATCTGCGCCGCAAGATGGGCGGCGTCAGCGAGAAGATGCTGGCTCAGTCTTTACAGGCGCTGGAGCATGACGGGTTTGTCGATCGCGTGTCGTATCCGGTCGTGCCGCCGCATGTGGAGTATAGCCTGACGCCGCTGGGGCAGGAGGTAAGCGAGAAGGTGGCCGCGCTGGCCGACTGGATTGAGGTCAATACGCCGCAGGTGATGGCGAATAGGGACGAGCGTGCGGCGTGAAATGCCGGGTGGCGCTTGCGCTTACCCGGCCTACGGGATCGAGGATTGCGGGTAGGCCGGGTAAGGCGAAGCCGCCACCCGGCACAATCATCGCTACCTGCTCAAATCCACCTGATAAATCGCGAACCCAATATCATCCGTCGCGACCTTTTGCATCGGATACTGCGCCTTATCCTTGATAAACGCGGCTGCTTTATCGGACGGAGATGTCTCAAAGCGAATATCCAGCTTAGTGTCGCTGTGGATCGGCGCAAGTCGCCAGTTGTTATCCACCGCCGGATGAATTTCACCCGTCTTTTTCGACTCCGCGCTGATCCACGCCGCCAGCACCGAACGGTTCTCATCCGGCGAGGCAAAGGCGATGTGGCTGTCACCCGTACCGGCAAACTTGCCGCCATAGGCGCGGTAGTTGTTGGTCACCACCAGGAAAGTGGTATTCGGATCAATCGCTTTGCCGTTGAAGGTCAGGTTTTTGATACGTTCTGCCTGCGGATTAATGGCCTGACATTCGCCGTCATATTTCGCGGGCTGGGTAACGTCAATCTGATATTCCACGCCGTCGATCACGTCGAAGTTGTAGGTACGGAAACCGTCCCAGTTAATCAGCGACTGCGGTTTGCTGCTGTGCGGATCGATCTGGTTGAACTGCCCGGCAGAGCACTCCAGCCACTCCTTCACCTCTTTCCCGGTAGCTTTCACCACCACGAGGGTGTTGGGATAGAGGTAGAGATCGGCGGCATTACGGAAGGTCAGCTGGCCTTTCTCCACCTCAACGTAGCTGGCCGGATCGTTCTTCCGCCCGCCCACTTTGAATGGCGCCGCGGCAGACAGTACCGGCAGATTTGCCAGATCCGGATCGCCCTGAATATAGTGCTCCGCATAGGCTTTCTGCGCCATGTTGACTACCTGCACGGTCGGGTCATCCTGTACCAGCGCGAGGAAGCTGTACATGTTATCAGCCGATTTACCGATCGGCTTGCTGACAAATTCACGCGTCGCGTCGTGGTCATGCTTCAGGATGTCGACCAGCTTTTTATCTTCCCCTGCCAGAGATTTTTTGGCCGCTGCGTCGTAGATCGGACGCGCTTCCGCTTTCGACTGCGTGACTTTCCAGCTTCCGCTGTCGTTATTCAGCACCAGATCCACCACGCCAAGGTGGTCGCCCCACATGCCCGGCATCACCGATGGCACACCGTTGAGCGTCCCTTTTTCGATGTCCGCGCCTTTGATATCAGCGAAATCTTTGCCCGGGAAGACGGCGTGGGCGTGACCAAACAGGATCGCATCCACGCCCGGCACCTGGCTGAGATAGTACACGGAGTTCTCAGCCATCACCTGATACGGGTCGGCCGAGAGGCCAGAGTGCGCCACGACGACGACCACATCCGCCCCTTTCGCCCGCATCTCCGGCACGTATTTGCACGCGGTTTCGGTAATGTCGTTGACGGTCACTTTCCCGTCGAGGTTGGCTTTATCCCACGTCATGATCTGCGGCGGCACAAAACCGATATAGCCGATTTTCAGCGTCTGTTTTTTACCGTCCTGGTCGACAACCTCGGTCTCTTTAATCAGATAAGGGGTGAAGAGCGGCTTCTTCGTCTTAACGTCGATGATATTGGCGTTAACGTACGGGAATTTCGCTCCTGCCAGCGCGTCGTGCAGGTATTTCAGGCCGTAGTTAAATTCGTGGTTGCCCAGGTTGCCGACGGCATAGTCCAGCGTATTCATTGCCTTATAAACAGGATGGATCTCGCCTTTTTTCAGCCCCTTCGCCGCCATGTAGTCTCCGAGCGGGCTGCCCTGAATTAAGTCCCCGTTATCGACCAGCACGCTATTTTTCACTTCACCGCGGGCGGCGTTGATCAAACTTGCCGTGCGTACCAGTCCGAATTTTTCCGTAGGGGTATCTTTGTAGTAATCGAAGTCCATCATATTGCTGTGCAGATCGGTGGTTTCCAGAATACGGAGATCCACCGTCGCTGCCTGAACGCTTGCCGCAATCAGCGTTGCCAGGAGCGTTGCGCTAAACTTAATCATCTGAGGAGTCCTTTTTTCGATCCAAGCCACAAAAGAATATGTATGTAGTATTTGTTGCTTACAGAAGTGTGAATGCTGCCAGAAAAAAGGGCGCTGAAACCAGAATTGCTTCACAGATAGCGGAATTGTTCACATTACGATATAACTAAAACAATAAGTTATGCCCACTGCGTTAACGAAGAGGTGGAGAATGTTAGATAAAATTTGTCAGCTCGCACGGGATGCGGGTGATGCCATTATGCAGGTGTACGACGGTGCGAAACCGATGGATGTTGTCAGCAAAGCGGATGACTCCCCGGTGACGGCGGCGGATATCGCGGCGCATGCGGTGATCCTGAAAGGTTTGCAGGCCCTGACGCCGGATATTCCGGTCCTTTCTGAAGAAGCGCCCCAGAGCTGGGATGAACGTCAGCACTGGCAGCGTTACTGGCTTGTCGACCCGCTGGACGGCACGAAAGAGTTTATCAAGCGTAACGGTGAATTCACCGTCAACATCGCCCTGATTGAAAAAGGAAAAGCGGTGCTTGGCGTGGTTTACGCCCCGGTGATGAAAGTAATGTACAGCGCGGCGGAAGGTAAAGCCTGGAAGGAAGAGTGCGGCGTGCGTAAGCAGATCCAGGTGCGTGATGCCCGTCCTCCGCTGGTGGTGATCAGCCGCTCGCACAGTGACAGCGAGCTGGAGGAGTATCTGCAACAGCTGGGTGAACACCAGACGACGTCGATTGGCTCGTCGCTGAAGTTCTGTCTGGTGGCGGAAGGGCAGGCGCAGCTGTACCCCCGTTTCGGGCCGACGAACGTCTGGGATACGGCGGCAGGGCATGCGGTGGCGGCGGCGGCTGGCGCGCATGTGCATGACTGGCAGGGTAAGCCACTGGACTACACCCCGCGCGAGTCATTCCTGAATCCGGGCTTCCGGGTATCACTTTACTGAGTCAGTAGCTTATGCAGCAGGGCAACCACCTGCTGCACCTCATCCTGCGTCAGCGCGCCGTCTTTAACCCACTGTACGCGACCGTTTTTGTCCAGCACGACAATCGCTGAACTCTCTTCTTCCAGCTGCCACGCCTTACGCGTCACGCCGTTGCTGTCGACAATAAACTGCGACCAGGGATAGAGCTTCTTATTGCTCTCAAGGCTTGAGCGCACAAACATCCCGGAGCCGGGAATCGCGTCGTCGGTGTTCACGATGGTGGTGGTCTGGTAGCGATCGTGCGGGAGTTTTGCGGCTTTGATCGCTTCCACGAGGGTGGCATTTTTCTCTTTAGCGGATGTACGTCCGGCAATATGTTGTACAACTCTCACTTTGCCCGCAAGCTGCGCGCTATTCCAGGCTTTATAGCTAAACTTATCATTGTCGAGAATCAATTCTCCCCGGTCAGCAATGCCGACCGGCGGGACACGTTGTCCTTTTTCAATGTTGTGTGCGGAAGCCATCAGCGGCAGCAACAGGCAAGCTGCTGCCAGGAGGTTACGTAGGGTCATGGTGTTTCCTTATTGTTAGCAGGTGATCCGACCACTTGGTCATGCGCTTTTAATCATAAGTGCGATCAATAGGCTTTTCCCGCAATCCCGATGCCAGTTTGCGGGCGAACGCACATATCCATGCAAAAACGACGGCATATACTGCGCTGTATCACGCTTTGCAAAGATTATTCTGAATAATTGTAATCAAACGGTAAATAAACTTATGCACACTGGGTAAGTACGAGGTTCTGGTCTATAGTCATTGGGCATCAAAATTTGCGCTCAGGACAGTCGGGCCGATTGTGGCACCGCAAGAGCGTATGATTCGCAGGAGATACAAGAATGAAAATTTTCCAACGCTACAACCCGCTTCAGGTGGCGAAGTACGTGAAGATCCTGTTCCGTGGACGGTTGTACATCAAGGATGTTGGCGCTTTTGAGTTCGATAAGGGCAAAATCCTTATCCCAAAAGTGAAGGACAAACTGCACTTGTCTGTGATGTCCGAAGTCAACCGTCAGGTTATGCGTCTGCAAACTGAGATGGCTTAACCAACGTGCTATGCAGTAGTAGTTAAAAAGACGGCTCCCGATGGGAGCCGTTGATGTTTGTAGCCGTAGTTTCAAATATATTCATTTACTGGATATTTCACGTAATCATTCTGTGATGCGGATAGATTTCACACTTTTATTAAGTGAATCTAAATTTACTTTTTAGTGTGTAACTGTTGATACAGGACAATAAAGGATTAACTGTATATTGGTCTTTTCTCGTTACGCAGGAACAATGGTTATCTCACTTTGAAAAAGGAGTTTAATGATGGCTATTCCTGCTTATTTATGGCTGAAGGATGATGGTGGTGCGTTAATTAAGGGGGCTGTAGATGTTAAAGGAAGAGAGTCGAGTATAGAGGTTAATGGTTTTTCACATAACGTATCAGTTCCTACTGATCCATTGACAGGAAAAATTACAGGAACAAGGAAACATTCAAGCATCATTTTTTTGAAAGAGTTTGATTCCTCGTCTCCCTATCTATTTAAGGCCGTTTGTACAGGCCAAAAATTAATAAGCGCAGAGTTTAAATGGTATCGTATTAATGATGCCGGGCAAGAAGTTGAATATAACAATATGCTTTTGGAGAACGTTACTATTGTTGGGGTTTCACCAATAATGCATGATACTAAAGATGTATTAAAGGAGAAGCATAACCATCTTGAATGTGTAGAAGTACGTTATGAAAAAATCACTTGGAAACATTGTGACGGAAACCTGCTTTTTTCAGATAGCTGGAATGAAAGGGGTAAACAATGAGATATCCGGTAAGTGCAGTGAATCCTCATCTTCCCTATGATATATCTTCCTTCTCCCCCGCAGGAGTATCAGTTGTAAGCAACATGATGATAGCTCGTTTTCACCGTGGTCCATCAGCGTTAACATATCTTTGGTTTTACAAGCAGGTTCGAGGGCATGGCCCCTGGGATTATAAAAATCAATTAGGCAGGCAATACGAAAATTTTGGCAACTTTCATTATGGAGCGGTGGGTATTGCTGCTGGTATAAAACCTGAGATATTGCTACGAGGTGCAGGTATCGCTCAAATTCTGGCGGGAACGAGTTCTCCTGATTTTGAGAACTATCAAGGACCAGATCCTCATGGCGATGATCCTACAGATCAAACATGGATTAGAGCGGGGATAGACTATGCTCAGCGTGCTGGTTTCTAGGAAGAAAATATATATATTACTCACAATCCTGATCTCTTCCTATGGCATATGGCGTGCTGTTGATGAGTTTCTCTATATCGAGCAAGACATTATTCGTAAAGAAAATATCGGGAAGGTTTCTGTACTGTATATTACAGAAAGCAATGCGGGAGCTACGACTTCGAATGTATACAAATATTATCTGGCGTCGTCAAAAAAATCGGAAGAAGCTTTTTTAGGCGATGTCAGGAACGGGTATGCTCCATTTCTGATAACTACGGATCCTGAAGCAAAAGTAGAGAGTAAAGAAAACGCTTTATATATCACAGTCAGTGGAAAAATTTATCAATTTAGCAATATATCTTACTCGACGTTTATCTATTTGAATTCATCACCTTTTTAAAAGTTAGGGTGAATCTCGGAGGGTAAAAGAAAGGGCAGCTCACCGCTGCCCTTCATAAATTACGCCGACACCTTCTCTTCCGCATCCGGCAGTTTCGGCACCAGCACGGTCGGTTTGCTATCAATACGCGTTACCAGCAGCTGGTCGATGCGGTAGTTATCAATATCCACCACTTCAAACTTGAAGCCGGAGAACTTCACCGAGTCGGTACGTTTCGGGATTTTACGCAGCATAAACATCATAAAGCCGCCGATGGTCTCGTAGTTGCCGGACTGCGGGAACTCGTCAATGTCGAGTACGCGCATGACGTCTTCAATCGGCGTACCGCCATCGATGAGCCATGAATTTTCGTCACGCTGAACAATCTGCTCTTCCAGCCCCTGGCCGACCAGGTCGCCCATCAGGGTCGTCATAACGTCGTTGAGGGTGATAATGCCCACCACCAGCGCGTATTCGTTCATGATCACCGCGAAGTCTTCCCCGGCGGTTTTGAAACTTTCCAGCGCTTCGGAGAGCGTCAGGGTGTCCGGCACTATCAGGGTGTTGCGGATCTGCACGCCGCTGTTCAGCGCCAGGCTCTGGTTTGCCAGCACGCGGTTCAGCAGGTCTTTGGAGTCCACATAGCCGATGATATGGTCGATATCTTCGTTACAGACCAGGAACTTGGAGTGCGGATGCTGCGCCACTTTGGTCTTCAGGCTCTGCTCGTCTTCATGCAGATCGAACCAGATGATGTTTTCACGGCCGGTCATGGAGGAAGGCACGGTACGGGATTCCAGTTCGAAAACGTTCTCAATCAGCTCGTGCTCCTGCTTACGCAGCACGCCTGCCAGCGCCCCGGCTTCCACCACCGCATAAATATCGTCGGAGGTGATGTCGTCTTTACGCACCATCGGCAGCTTGAAGATGCGGAAAATGACGTTCGCCAGGCCGTTAAAGAACCACACCAGCGGACGGAAGACATACAGGCAGAAGCGCATCGGGTTGATGATACGCAAAGCCACAGCTTCTGGCGCAATCATACCGATGCGTTTCGGGGTCAGGTCCGCGAATAAAATGAACAAGCCGGTGACCAGGGAGAAGGAGAGGATGAAGCTCAACTGCTCGGCCAGCTCTACGGACATGTACTTAACAAAGAGGCTATAAAACGCCGGAGAAAACGCTGCATCGCCCACGATACCGCCAAGGATGGCGACCGCGTTCAGGCCAATCTGCACCACGGTAAAGAACATGCCGGGGTTTTCCTGCATTTTCAGAATGCGTGATGCGTTGATGTTGCCCTCGTCGGCAAGCAGCTTCAGTTTGATTTTACGGGAGGCAGCCAGCGAGATCTCCGATATCGAGAAAAATGCACTGACGGCAATAAGACAAAGTATTACTAAAATACTGTTTAACATAGTTTATCCGGCTTCTCGCCAGATCCTCAGAAGGGGAGTTGATACCATTCGTGTGAAGACACATTGAACTCAGCTCGTAGCGTTGAGCCGATTATTTCAGCGGTAGTATAGCGTAAAGACGTGTAAACCTGCCAGAGGTCACGTTTTCGGCAAAACGTGGCGGGAGGGAGAGGCTGTGCGCCACGCGGCTCGCGTGGCGCTGATGCAGTAATCAGGCCTGCTGGGGAGGCAGGCAAACGCCAATGCCGCCGATACCGCAGTAGCCGTACGGATTTTTATGCAGGTACTGCTGGTGGTCGTCTTCGGCATAGTAGAACGGTTTCGCGGTAGCGATTTCCGTCGTGACCTGACGTTTATCACCGGCCGCCTGCATCGCTTCCTGGAAACGCGTCAGGCTGGCGTGGGCGGCGGCCTCCTGCTCTGGGGTGAGCGGGTAGATGGCCGAACGGTATTGGGTGCCGTGATCGTTACCCTGACGCATGCCCTGCGCCGGGTCATGGTTTTCCCAGAACACCTGGAGCAGCTGTTCATAGCTAATGACGCTCGGGTCATACACCACACGCACCGCTTCAGCATGACCGGTCTCACCGGAACAGACTTCGCGGTAGGTTGGGTTAGGCGTATATCCTCCGGTGTAGCCCGCAGCGGTGCTGTACACGCCCGGCAGTTGCCAGAACAGGCGTTCTACGCCCCAGAAGCAGCCCATGGCAAACAGGGCGATCTCCATTCCATCAGGAACGTTTGTCATTGAATGGTTGTTTACGGCGTGTAATGTTGCCACTGGCATAGGGGTGTTGCGTCCCGGTAACGCATCGGCTTGTGATACCAGATGCTTTTTATCGAATAAACTCACGGTGGGGCCTCCCGGGTAGCGTTGTTTCGGTTAAGGTTGTCACGAAGCGTTTAATTGAACACAATAAATGCGATGAATGAGTCTAGATTTAATCATAAGAAATATTTGGGTGTTACACCCTTTTTCAACCCGTAATTTGGGTTTTTGGCTTTCAGGCCGTATTTTGCCGCGGAGTGGCACTGCATTTGCTTCCAGGGTGGAAACAGGGATATTCAGGAGAAAACGTGACAAAGATCCGCCAGTTATGTTTAGTCAGTTTAATGCTGACCAGCGGGATTGCCAGCGCGGCGAATGTCCGTTTGCAGGTTGAGGGGTTATCCGGGGCGCTGGAAAAAAACGTGCGTGCGCAGCTTTCTACCATCCAGAGCGATGAGGTCACGCCGGATCGGCGTTTTCGCGCGCGCGTGGATGACGCCATCCGCGAAGGCTTAAAGGCGTTGGGGTACTACGAACCCACCATCGATTTCGATTTACGCCCGCCGCCGGCGAAAGGACGCCAGGTGTTGATTGCCCGCGTCTCGCCGGGCGAACCCGTCCTGATTGGCGGCACGAACGTGGTGTTGCGCGGCGGTGCGCGCACCGATCGGGACTACCTGGATCTGCTCAGCACCCGTCCGAAAGTGGGCACCGTGCTCAATCACGGGGATTACGATCGTTTTAAAAAATCCTTAACCAGCGTTTCGCTGCGCAAAGGCTACTTCGACAGCCGGTTCAACAAAAGCCAGCTGGGCGTTGCGCTTGAGCGACGTCAGGCATTCTGGGATATCGATTACGACAGCGGCGAGCGCTACCGGTTTGGCGATGTGACCTTCGAAGGATCGCAAATCCGTGACGAGTATCTGCAAAATCTGGTGCCGTTTAAAAAGGGCGACTACTACCAGTCCAGCGACCTGGGCGAGCTGAACCGTCGTTTGTCCGCGACGGGCTGGTTTAACTCCGTGGTGGTAGCGCCGGAATTTGATAAATCCCGTAAAACGAAAGTGTTACCGCTGCATGGCGTGGTCTCTCCGCGCACCGAGAACACCATTGAGACCGGTGTCGGCTACTCCACGGACGTCGGCCCGCGCGTGAAAGCCTCATGGAAAAAACCGTGGATGAACTCCTACGGCCACAGCCTGACCACCAGCGTCAGCCTGTCTGCGCCTGAACAGCAGCTGGACTTCAGCTATAAAATGCCGCTGCTGAAAAATCCGCTTGAGCAATACTACCTCGTGCAGGGCGGCTTTAAGCGTACCGATTTGAACGATACCGAGCAGGACTCGACGACGCTTGCGGTATCACGCTTCTGGGATCTCTCCAGCGGCTGGCAGCGCGCCATTAACCTGCGCTGGAGCCTCGACCACTTTACCCAGGCAAACGTCACCAACACCACCATGCTGCTTTATCCGGGCGTGATGATCAGCCGTACCCGCTCGCGCGGTGGCCTGATGCCGACCTGGGGCGATTCTCAGCGCTACTCCATCGATTACTCCAACACCGCCTGGGGCTCCGACGTAGACTTCTCCGTCTTTCAGGCGCAAAACGTCTGGATCCGCACGCTGTACGACAAACACCGCTTTGTGATGCGCGGTAATCTCGGTTGGATCGAAACCGGTGATTTCGAACGCGTCCCGCCGGATCTGCGCTTCTTCGCCGGGGGCGACCGCAGCATTCGCGGGTATAAGTACAAATCGATCTCACCTGAAAACGACAAAGGCCAGTTGACCGGGGCGTCAAAACTGGCGACTGGCTCGCTGGAGTACCAGTACAACGTCAGCGGCAAGTGGTGGGGAGCGATGTTCGTTGACGGCGGTGAAGCGGTGAACGATATCCGCCGCAGCGATTTCAAAACCGGCGCGGGCGTAGGCGTGCGCTGGCAGTCACCGGTCGGGCCCATCAAGCTCGATTTCGCCGTTCCGGTGGGCGACAAAGACGAACACGGTTTACAGTTTTACATCGGTCTGGGGCCTGAATTATGAGTTTATGGAAGAAGATAAGCCTCGGGGTGCTGATTTTTATCGTATTACTGCTCGGTACGGTGGCGTTTCTGGTGGGCACCACCACGGGCCTGCATTTGCTGTTTAACGCCGCGAACCGCTGGGTGCCGGGGCTGGAAATCGGCCAGGTAACGGGCGGCTGGCGCGATCTGCGCCTGAAAAATATCCGTTATGAACAGCCCGGCGTGGCGGTGAACGCGGGCGAGTTTCATCTGGGGGTCAAGCTCGGCTGCCTGCGGGACAGCCAGCTGTGCGTAAACGATCTGTCGCTAAAAGACGTTAACGTGGCGATAGATTCCAAAAAAATGCCGAAGTCCGAGCCTGTCGAAGAAGAGGACAGCGGCCCGCTGAACCTCTCCACGCCGTACCCGATTGCGCTTTACCGGGTCGCACTGGATAACGTGAATATCAAAATCGACGACACGACGGTATCCGTAATGGATTTCACCTCTGGTCTGCGCTGGCAGGAGAAAAACCTCACTCTGACCCCAACCTCCCTGCAAGGGCTGCTGATTGCGCTACCGAAGGTGGCCGACGTGGCGCAGGAAGAGATCGTCGAGCCGAAGATCCAGAACCCGCAGCCGGAAGAAAAACCGCTGGGCGAAACGCTGAAAGATCTCTTCTCGAAACCGGTTCTGCCGGAGATGACCGACGTGCATCTGCCGCTGAACCTCAATATCGAAGAGTTTAAGGGCGAGCAGTTGCGTCTGACCGGCGATACCGATCTGACGGTCTTCAACATGCTGCTTAAAGTCAGCAGTATCGACGGCAACATGAAGCTCGACGCGCTGGATATTGATACTAACCAGGGGTCGGTCAACGCCTCAGGCAATGCGCTGCTGCGCGACAACTGGCCGGTAGATATTACGCTGAACAGCGCCCTGAACATCGATCCGCTGAAAGGCGAAAAGGTGAAGGTGAAAGTCGGCGGCGCGCTGCGCGAGAAGCTGGAGTTCGGCGTGAACCTCTCCGGACCGGTGGATATGGTGCTGCGCGGGCAAACCCAGCTGGCAGAGGCCGGTTTACCGCTCAACCTTGAGGTTGTCAGCAAGCAGCTTTACTGGCCGTTCACCGGCGAAAAACAGTTCCAGGCTGACGATCTGAAGCTGAAGCTGAGTGGCAAAATGACCGACTACACGCTGTCGTTCCGCACGGCAGTGAAGGGGCAGGGGGTACCGCCCGCCGATATCACCCTGGATGCGAAGGGTAACGAGTTGCAGGTTAACCTCGACAAGCTGACCGTGGCGGCGCTGGAAGGAAAAACCGAGCTGACCGCGCTGCTCGACTGGCAGCAGGCGATCAGCTGGCGCGGCGAGCTGAAGCTGACCGGGATCAACACCGCTAAAGAGGTCCCGGACTGGCCGTCAAAACTGGATGGCCTGATCAAAACCCGCGGTAGCCTGTACGGTGGCACCTGGCAGATGGACGTGCCGGAACTCAAGCTCACCGGCAACGTGAAGCAGAACAAAGTCAACGTAGAGGGCTCGCTTAAGGGCAACAGCTATCTCCAGTGGGTGATCCCGGGCCTGCACGTGGCGCTGGGTCGCAACACGGCGGATATCAAAGGCGAGCTGGGCGTGAAAGACCTCAATCTGGATGCCACCATCGACGCGCCAAATCTCGATAACGCCCTGCCGGGTCTTGGCGGCACGGCGAAGGGGTTAGTGAAGGTTCGCGGTACGGTGGAGGCGCCGCAGCTGCTGGCGGACATCACCGCCAATAACCTGCGCTGGCAGGAACTTTCTATTGCCCGCGTACGTGTCGAGGGAGACGTGAAATCCACCGATCAGATCGGCGGAAACCTGAATCTTCGCGTGGAGCGTATCTCTCAGCCGGACGTGAACATCAGTCTGGTCACGCTGGCGGCAAAAGGTAACGAAAAGCAGCACGATCTCCAGCTACGCGTGCAGGGCGAGCCGGTCTCCGGGCAGCTGCACCTGACGGGCAGTTTTGACCGCCAGGCGACGCGCTGGAAAGGCGTGCTGGATAACACCCGCTTCAGCACGCCGGTCGGCCCGCTGGTGCTGTCGCGGTCTGTCGCGCTGGATTACCGCAACGCGGAGCAAAAGATCAGCATTGGGCCACACTGCTGGACCAACCCGAATGCTGAGCTGTGCGTGCCGCAGACCATTGATGCGGGCGCGGAAGGACGCGCGCAGATCAACCTCAACCGTTTCGACCTGGCGATGCTGAAACCGTTTATGCCGGAAACCACCCAGGCCAGCGGGGTCTTCAGCGGTAAAGCGGACGTCGCGTGGGACACCACCAAAGAGGGACTGCCGCAGGGCAGCGTTACCCTCTCCGGGCGTAACGTGAAGGTGACGCAGGAGGTCAATGACGCGCCGCTGCCGGTGGCGTTCGACACCCTGAATGTGAACGCTGACCTGCGTAACAATCGTGCGGAACTGGGATGGCTGATCCGCCTGACCAACAACGGTCAGTTTGACGGACAGGTGCAAATTACCGATCCGCAAGGGCGGCGCAATCTCGGCGGCAACGTCAATATTCGCAACTTCAACCTGGCGATGGTGAATCCGATCTTCTCGCGGGGAGAAAAGGCGGCGGGGATGCTCAGCGCCAACCTGCGTCTGGCGGGGGACGCGCAAAGCCCGCAGCTGTTTGGCCAGATGCGGTTAAACGGTGTGGACATTGACGGTAACTTTATGCCGTTCGATATGCAGCCAAGCCAGCTGGCGATGAACTTTAACGGCCAAAGCTCAACCCTCAGTGGCTCAGTACTGACGCAGCAGGGACAAATCAACCTGAGCGGTGACGCAGACTGGAGCCAGCTCGACAACTGGCGCGCCCGTATTGCGGCCAAGGGCAGCAGGGTGCGTATCACGGTACCGCCGATGGTGCGCCTGGACGTGTCGCCAGACGTGGTCTTTGAGGCAACGCCGAGTCTCTTCACCCTGGACGGCCGTGTTGACGTACCGTGGGCGCGCATCGTGGTTCACGAGGTGCCGGAAAGCGCGGTTGGCGTCTCCAGTGACGAAGTTATGCTCAATGAAAATCTGAAACCTGTTGAACAGAAGAGCGCTGGCATACCGATCAATAGTAATCTTATCGTGCACGTGGGGAATAACGTGCGTTTGGACGCGTTTGGGCTGAAGGCGAGACTCACGGGTGACCTGAAAGTGGCGCAGGATCAACAGGGACTTGGCCTCAATGGACAAATCAATATTCCTGAAGGGCGCTTCCATGCCTACGGGCAGGATTTGATTGTGCGTAAAGGCGAGCTGCTGTTCTCCGGTCCACCGGATCAGCCGGTACTCAATATCGAAGCGATCCGTAACCCGGAAGCCACCGAAGATGATGTGATTGCAGGCGTGCGCGTGACGGGCTCCGCCGATGAACCTAAGGCAGAGATCTTCTCTGACCCGGCCATGTCGCAACAGGAAGCGCTCTCTTACCTCCTTCGCGGCCAGGGTCTGGATAGCCAACAGGGCGATGGTGCGGCAATGACATCAATGTTAGTCGGTCTGGGGGTTGCACAAAGTGGTCAGGTTGTGGGTAAAATCGGCGAGACGTTTGGCGTAAGCAATCTGGCGCTGGACACTCAGGGCGTGGGTGACTCTTCGCAGGTAGTGGTCAGCGGCTATGTACTGCCGGGTCTACAGGTAAAATATGGCGTGGGGATCTTTGACTCACTGGCTACACTCACGTTACGTTATCGCCTGATGCCTAAGCTATATCTGGAAGCAGTGTCCGGCGTAGACCAGGCACTTGATCTGCTCTATCAGTTTGAGTTTTAGCAATGCGAATATTTGTTTACGGCAGTTTACGAACCAGGCAAGGCAACAGCCACTGGATGACCAACGCCCAGTTGCTGGGAAATTACACAATCGAAAACTACCAGTTGTACAGTCTGGGCCACTATCCAGGCGCGGTTCCGGGGAACGGAACGGTACAGGGTGAGGTTTATCGTATTGATAATGCCACGCTGGCCGAACTTGATGCCTTGCGCACCAGGGGCGGTGAATACGCTCGCCAGTTGATCCAGACGCCTTACGGCAGTGCATGGATGTACGTGTACCAACGTTCGGTCGACGGGTTAACGTTGATTGAAAGCGGTAACTGGTTAGACAGAGACCAGTTCTGAAAAACGACAACGCCACCGTAAGGTGGCGTTGTCGTTTTGCGCCGTAGGCCCGTGCAAGCGTAGCGCCGCCGGGCGATACTCCCCAATCGCACGGGTTACCTGGAGCGACAGGCACAAAAAAGCCCCGACGCGCGGGGCTTAGTCTCAGCAGTAAGAATTACTTCTTAGCAGCACGTTCGAAAGAGGCGATGATTTCTGCTTTCGCCGCTTCTGCGTTATCCCAGCCTTCAACTTTAACCCATTTGCCTTTTTCGAGATCTTTGTAGTGCTCGAAGAAGTGGGCGATCTGCGCTTTCAGCAGCTCTGGCAGGTCGTTCACATCTTTAATGTGATCGTACTCTTTGCTCAGCTTGGTGTGCGGTACGGCAACCAGTTTCGCATCTTCACCCGCTTCGTCAGTCATTTTCAGCACGCCAACAGGACGGCAGCGAATGACGGAGCCTGGCTGCAATGGATATGGCGTTGGGACCAGTACGTCAACCGGGTCACCGTCCAGAGACAGAGTGTGGTTGATGTAGCCGTAGTTGCACGGATAGAACATGGCGGTAGACATGAAACGGTCAACGAACAGCGCACCGGTGTCTTTGTCGATTTCGTATTTGATTGGATCTGCGTTGGCCGGAATTTCGATCACAACGTAGATGTCTTCTGGCAGTTCTTTACCCGCAGGGACGTTGAGTAAGCTCATGTCGGTGTCCTTTAAAATGGATGGTAAACAAGTGGCAGGTATTATAGCCAACTGGCGCTGAAAGTCTCCGCCTGTTTTCGTCTTCTCTCCCTCGCGCCTTCACTTTTCAGACCGTTTCCATGACAGGATAATCCATAAACTCAGCCGCATTTTAAATGTTGAAATGAAAGCGATTACAAACTTGTGATTAACGTTTTATTCACTTTTCTGAAGTGTGATGTAACGCAATCCGTAACATATTCCATTGGCTATAGTTCATCCGCGGAACATCTTTTAACCAACAATAACCTACCCTACGAGGACGTTCATATGTGGAAGCGCTTACTTCTTGTTACAGCAGTTTCGGCAGCCATGTCGTCTATGGCGATGGCCGCACCCTTAACCGTTGGATTTTCGCAGGTCGGATCTGAATCTGGCTGGCGCGCCGCTGAAACGAATGTGGCGAAAAGTGAGGCCGAAAAGCGCGGTATTACGCTGAAAATCGCCGATGGTCAGCAAAAGCAAGAGAACCAGATTAAAGCGGTGCGCTCGTTTATCGCTCAGGGCGTGGATGCCATCTTTATTGCCCCGGTTGTCGCCACGGGCTGGGAGCCGGTGCTGAAGGAAGCCAAAGATGCTGAAATTCCGGTCTTCCTGCTTGACCGTTCCATCGACGTAAAAGACAAATCTCTCTATATGACCACCGTCACCGCCGATAACGTGCTGGAAGGCAAACTGATTGGTGACTGGCTGGTGAAGCAGGTGGATGGCAAGCCGTGTAACGTGGTTGAGTTGCAGGGCACCGTCGGGGCGAGCGTGGCTATCGACCGTAAGAAAGGTTTCGCGGAGGCCATCGCCAAAGCACCAAACATTAAGATCATCCGTTCTCAGTCCGGCGACTTCACCCGTAGTAAGGGTAAAGAGGTCATGGAAAGCTTCATCAAGGCAGAAAATAACGGCAAAAATATCTGCATGGTTTACGCCCACAACGACGACATGGTGATCGGCGCCATCCAGGCCATCAAAGAAGCGGGCCTGAAGCCGGGCAAAGATATCCTCACCGGCTCGATCGACGGCGTACCGGACATCTACAAAGCGATGATTGACGGCGAAGCGAACGCCAGCGTGGAGCTGACGCCAAATATGGCGGGCCCGGCATTCGATGCGCTGGAGAAATTCAAGAAAGACGGCACCCAGCCTGAGAAGTTGACCATCACCAAATCCACGCTCTACCTGCCGGACACGGCGAAAGAAGAGTTAGAGAAGAAGAAAAATATGGGCTACTGATCCAGTGAAATTGCCGGGTGGCGCTGCGCTTACCCGGCCTACGATACGCTCTTTTGTAGGCCGGATAAGCGTAGCGTCATCCGGCCTGATGCAGGGGGAAACCATGACCACCGAACAACACCAGGAAATCCTCCGCACAGAGGGCCTGAGTAAATTTTTCCCTGGCGTTAAGGCGCTGGATAACGTTGATTTCAGCCTGCGGCGTGGGGAGATCATGGCGTTGCTCGGCGAAAACGGGGCGGGGAAGTCGACGCTGATTAAAACCCTGACCGGGGTCTATCACGCCGATCGCGGCGCTATCTGGCTGGAAGGTAACGCCATTTCGCCCAAAAACACCGCGCATGCCCAGCAACTGGGGATCGGCACGGTCTACCAGGAAGTGAACCTGCTGCCAAACATGTCGGTAGCGGATAACCTGTTTATTGGCCGCGAACCCAGACGTTTTGGCCTGCTGCGCCGCAAAGAGATGGAAGCGCGCGCCGCGAAGCTGATGGAATCGTATGGCTTCTCTCTCGACGTGCGCGAACCGCTGAACCGTTTTTCCGTAGCGATGCAGCAAATCGTCGCGATCTGTCGCGCTATCGATCTCTCGGCGAAAGTGCTGATCCTCGATGAACCCACCGCCAGCCTCGATACCCAGGAAGTGGAGATGCTTTTTACCCTGATGCGCCAGCTGCGTAATCAGGGCGTCAGCCTGATTTTCGTGACGCATTTCCTCGATCAGGTTTACGAGGTGAGCGACCGTATAACGGTGCTGCGCAACGGCAGCTTTGTCGGCTGCCGGGAAACCCGCGAGCTGCCGCAGATAGAGCTGGTCAAAATGATGCTGGGCCGCGAGCTCGAGACCAACGCGCTTCAGCGCGCGGGCCGTACGCTGCTGAGCGAAAAACCGATCGCCGCGTTTCACGATTACGGCAGAAAAGGGACCATCGCGCCGTTTAACCTCGAGGTACGCCCCGGTGAAATTGTGGGTCTGGCGGGGCTGTTAGGCTCCGGGCGCACCGAAACCGCCGAAGTCATCTTCGGGATCAAACCTGCCGACAGCGGAACGGCGCTGATCAAAGGCAAACCACAAACGCTACGTTCACCGCATCAGGCGTCGTGCCTCGGCGTGGGCTTCTGCCCGGAGGACAGGAAAACGGACGGGATTATTGCCGCCGCCTCGGTGCGGGAAAACATCATTCTGGCGCTACAGGCCCAGCGCGGCTGGCTGCGTCCGATCCCTAAGCGCGAGCAGAACGCGATTGCCGAGCGCTTCATCCGCCAGCTCGGTATACGTACCCCGAGCGCGGAACAGCCCATCGAGTTCCTCTCGGGCGGTAACCAGCAGAAGGTTCTCCTCTCGCGCTGGCTGCTCACCAAGCCGCAATTCCTGATCCTCGACGAGCCCACGCGCGGTATCGACGTGGGCGCGCACGCCGAAATCATCCGGCTTATCGAAACGCTCTGCGCCGACGGTCTGGCGCTGCTGGTGATCTCATCTGAGCTGGAGGAGCTGGTCGGCTATGCCGATCGCGTCATCATCATGCGCGATCGCAGGCAGGTGGCAGAGATCCCGCTGGATAAACTGTCGGTACCGGCGATCATGAATGCCATCGCGGCGTAAGGAGTCAAATGTGATGTCCCGTTCTCTTTCGCAAACTGGCGAAGCGAAGCGCCGCTTCACCTGGCCGACCGGCACGCCGCAAATCGTGGCGCTGCTGCTGGTGCTGCTGGTGGATAGCCTGGTGGCTCCGCATTTTTTCCAGATCGTCGTGCAGGATGGCCGCCTGTTTGGTAGCCCGATCGACATCTTAAACCGTGCCGCGCCCGTGGCGCTGCTGGCGATTGGTATGACGCTGGTCATTGCCACCGGCGGGATCGACCTCTCCGTCGGTGCGGTAATGGCGATTGCGGGCGCCACCGCCGCCTCGATGACCGTCGCCGGGCACAGCCTGCCGGTGGTCCTGCTGGCCGCGCTGGGCTCCGGCGTGCTTGCCGGGCTGTGGAACGGCATTTTGGTTGCGGTGCTCAAGATCCAGCCGTTTGTCGCGACGTTGATTTTGATGGTGGCCGGGCGCGGTGTGGCGCAGCTTATCACCTCCGGTCAAATCGTCACCTTTAACTCCCCGAGCCTGGCGTGGATCGGCAGCGGTAATTTTCTGTTCTTCCCGACGCCGGTGATCGTCGCGCTGGTGACGCTGGTGATGTTCTGGCTTTTCACCCGCAAAACGGCGCTCGGGATGTTCATCGAAGCGGTGGGGATTAACATTCGGGCCGCGAAAAACGCCGGGGTAAATACGCGGCTGATGGTGATGCTGACTTACGTGCTGAGCGGCGTCTGTGCTGCGATTGCCGGGGTGATCGTGGCCGCCGATATTCGCGGAGCGGATGCCAATAACGCCGGACTCTGGCTCGAGCTGGATGCGATCCTCGCGGTGGTTATCGGCGGTGGATCGCTGATGGGCGGACGTTTTAATTTGCTGCTCTCGGTGGTGGGGGCGTTGATTATTCAGGGTATGAATACCGGTATTTTGCTCTCCGGGTTCCAGCCGGAGCTGAATCAGGTCGTCAAAGCGGTCGTGGTGCTTATCGTACTTATCGTGCAGTCGCCGCGCTTTATCACTCTCATTAAGGGGAACCGCGGTCATGATAAAACGTAATTTGCCGTTAATGATCACGCTGGGCGTGTTCGTGCTGGGGTACCTCTATTGCCTGACCCAGTTCCCGGGCTTCGCCTCCACGCGGGTGATTTGCAACATCCTGACCGACAATGCCTTTTTAGGCATTATCGCCGTCGGCATGACGTTTGTGATCCTCTCCGGCGGGATCGACCTCTCCGTTGGGTCGGTGATCGCCTTTACCGGCGTGTTCCTTGCCAAGGCGATTGGCTTCTGGGGGATTTCGCCGCTGCTGGCTTTTCCGCTGGTGCTGGTCATGGGCTGCGCGTTCGGCGCCTTTATGGGGCTTTTGATCGATGCGCTGAAAATTCCGGCCTTTATCATCACCCTCGCCGGGATGTTCTTCCTGCGCGGCGTGAGCTATCTGGTGTCGGAAGAGTCAATTCCGATAAACCATCCGATCTACGACACGCTCTCCAGCCTGGCGTGGAAAATCCCCGGCGGGGGACGCCTGAGCGCAATGGGGCTGCTGATGCTGGGCGTGGTGGTGATCGGGATCTTCCTCGCCCACCGTACCCGGTTTGGTAACCAGGTTTATGCCATTGGCGGCAGCGCCACGTCCGCGAACCTGATGGGAATTTCCACGCGCAGCACGACTATTCGCATCTACATGCTTTCGACCGGGCTGGCCACCCTCGCGGGGATTGTATTCTCGGTTTATACCCAGGCAGGCTATGCCCTGGCGGGGGTGGGCGTTGAGCTGGACGCCATTGCCTCGGTAGTGATTGGCGGTACGCTGCTCAGCGGCGGAGTGGGGACAGTCCTCGGCACGCTGTTTGGCGTGGCGATCCAGGGGCTGATTCAGACCTATATCAACTTCGACGGCACGCTCAGCTCCTGGTGGACCAAAATCGCCATCGGCATTCTGCTGTTTATTTTTATCGCGCTCCAGCGCGGCCTGACGGTGCTGTGGGAGAACCGCCAGAGCTCGCCTGTTACCCGGGTGAATACATCTTTAACAGAGCGATAACATGCTGAAATTGCTTAAACTCTAAACATTTTCCGGTAGCGGCCGATATTCTTTTTTTATGCCCAGAAATATCTCGCTACCGGAAATAACATCATGCTTAAAACGCTATCGATTCGTACCGGCTTGCTCTCTTTACTGGCCGTTATGACCCTTCTGCTGCTGATTGTCAGCGGCATCGGCATTTATGCCCTTACACAAAGTTCCGCTTCTCTCCAGCGCATCAATCATCTTCAGGGTGAACAGATGGTGCAGCTGAATGCCGGCTATACGCTGATCCTGCGCGCGCGTAACGAAGCGGGGCAGGCCGTCCGCATGATGGAGGTCGGCCTGCTGGACGATGCGGCCAGGGCGGTCAAAACCATTAACCAGGAAGTGGCGCTGGCACAGAAAACGCTGAAGGACGTGATCGGCAGCGGCGTGGCGGATGAGCAGGGGCAAAAGCTGCTGGATAACGTTGCCGCGAGTCTGGCGGTGTACAACCAGCAGGGTATCAGCCCGATGCTGAAAGCCCTGAACGAGCAAAGCGCGGACAGCTATTACGATCTGCTGGAAAACAAGCTGGTCCCGGTGGCGAAGCAGTTTGATAACGATATGCAGGCGTTCCAGGCATGGAGCGAGGCGCGCGGTAAAGCGGAGGTGAGCGCCGTGCAGGCGAGTAAAACCCGCGTGCTGATCCTGATTATCGTCGCGGCGCTGCTGACGGCTGGCATTATCGTGCTGGCCTGGCTGGTGCTGCGCCATATGCTGCTCAAGCCGCTTTCAGCCTCGATTGCCCAGCTGGAACATGTGGCGGCCGGGGATTTAACCCATACCCTGAACGCGCCGGCGAGCCAGGAATTTAATCGCCTTAACGCGGCGATCGAAGGGATGCGCCAGTCGCTGATGGACTCGGTTCTGCGGGTGCGTGACGCCAGCTCGCAGATTGATACCGGCAGCCGCGAGCTGACGGCCGGGAATATGAACCTGGCCCAGCGCACGGAATCCACCGCCACCTCGCTGGAGCAGACGGCCGCCAGCATGGAAGAGATCACCGCCACGGTGAAACTTAACGCCGATAACGCCGAGCAGGCGCACCAGCTGGCGAAGTCGGTCTCCGATACCGCCGATCACGGCAGTGAAATGGTCTGCTATGTCATTGAGAAGATGCGCGACATCTCCGGCAGTTCGGCGCGCATCGCCGATATCCTGAGCGTCATCGACGGCATTGCCTTCCAGACCAATATTCTGGCGCTGAACGCCTCCGTTGAAGCGGCGCGTGCGGGTGAGCAGGGGCGAGGTTTTGCGGTCGTGGCGGGTGAGGTGCGTAATCTCGCCAGCCGCAGTGCTGATGCGGCGAAAGAGATCCGCTCGCTTATCAGCGATTCGCAAACCCACGTGAACGAGGGCAGCGAGCTGGCGCAGCAGGCCGGTGAGACGATGGACGAGATCGCCACCGAAGTACTGCGTATGACCAAACTGATGCGTGAAATTGCGACGGCGTCCCAGGAGCAGAGCCGCGGTATTGAGCAGGTGAATATCGCCGTCAATCAGATGGATGAAACGGCGCAGCAAAATGCGGCGCTGGTCCAGCAATCATCTGCGGCAACTCGTTCCCTGGAGGAACAGTCGCGCGAGCTGATGGAAGCGATGGCTTCCTTCAAGCTGACGATGCAAACGGCCTGAAAAAAAGGGAGCCTGCCTGGCTCCCCTTTTCGTGCGTTACGCGTCCGGGAATTCGCGGATCATGCGTTCAACGTCATCCACCATATGGCGGTTGCCGACGAAGAATGAACGGCGCTGGTGCAGGCTTTCCGGCACGATATCCAGAATACGCTCTTTACCGTCGCTCGCCTTGCCGCCTGCCTGTTCGGCCAGGAACGCCATTGGGTTGCACTCGTACAGCAGACGCAGTTTTCCGTCCGGGTGGCTGGCGGTGCTTGGGTAGAGGTAAATACCGCCCTTCAGCAGGTTACGGTGGAAATCCGCCACCAGCGAGCCGATGTAGCGCGAGGTGTATGGGCGCTGGGTGGCTTTATCCTCTTCCTGGCAGAATTTGATGTACTTCTTCACGCCGTTCGGGAATTTGATGTAGTTGCCTTCGTTGATGGAGTAGGTGTTGCCCTTCTCCGGGAAGCGCATACGCTCCTGGCACAGGCAGAACACGCCCAGGGACGGATCGTAGGTAAAGGCGTGTACGCCGCAGCCGGTGGTGTACACCAGCATGGTGGACGAGCCATACACCACATAACCGGCAGCAACCTGTTTACTGCCCGGTTGCAGGAAGTCTTCTTCCGTCACCGGTGTGCCAACCGGCGTGACGCGACGGTAGATGGAGAAAATGGTACCGACAGAAACGTTAACGTCGATGTTGGAGGAGCCGTCCAGCGGATCCATCAGAACAACGTATTTCGCGTGTTCACACCCTTCGAATACGACGATCTCATCTTCTTCTTCAGAGGCGATACCCGCAACGATGTCGCGCGCGCGCAGTGCAGCTTTCAGTTTTTCATTGGCGAACAGGTCGAGTTTCTGCTGAACCTCACCCTGAACGTTCTCGGCACCGCTGGCACCCAGGATATCGACCAGACCGGCCTTGTTGATATCGCGGTGGATGATCTTAGCGCCCAGCTTTATTGCCGACAGCAAAGCAGTGAGCTCACCCGTAGCATGAGAGAACTCGTGCTGCTTCTCGACAATAAATTCACCTAACGTTTTCATAACACTTTCCCTGCATCTTATGTTGAGTAAAGCGGTTGATGTCCAACAATCTTAACAAACATTCAAATATTAGCGCAGAGGTGAATCGCGCCAGCAAAATACGGATTTACCTGAAATGCGTTTCACAGCCGCTGACATGTGAGTAAAATGTGCGCCACATTGAAGAAGGATAGTGACGTATGCGCATTCATATATTGGGGATTTGTGGCACTTTCATGGGCGGACTGGCAATGCTGGCGCGCTCGCTGGGCCATGAAGTGACAGGTTCGGACGCCAATGTGTATCCGCCGATGAGCACGCTGCTCGAGAAGCAGGGAATTTCTCTGATTCAGGGATATGACGCCAGCCAGCTGGAGCCGCAGCCGGATCTGGTGATCGTGGGTAACGCCATGACCCGTGGGAATCCATGCGTTGAAGCGGTGCTGGAACGCAATATCCCGTACATGTCTGGCCCGCAGTGGCTGCATGATTTTGTCCTGCGCGACCGCTGGGTTGTCGCCGTTGCCGGGACGCACGGCAAAACCACCACCGCCGGTATGGCGACCTGGATCCTCGAAGCCTGCGGCTACAAGCCGGGCTTCGTGATCGGCGGCGTACCGGGGAATTTCGACGTCTCCGCGCGTCTGGGCGACAGCCCGTTCTTTGTGATTGAAGCGGATGAATACGACTGCGCGTTCTTCGATAAGCGCTCCAAGTTCGTGCATTACTGCCCACGCACGCTGATCCTCAACAACCTTGAGTTCGATCACGCGGATATCTTTGACGACCTGAAAGCGATTCAGAAACAGTTCCACCATCTGGTGCGCATTGTTCCGGGTCAGGGCCGCATTATCCTGCCGGAGAACGACATCAACCTGAAGCAGACTATGGCGATGGGGTGCTGGAGCGAGCAGGAGCTGGTTGGCGAGCAGGGGCACTGGCAGGCGAAAAAGCTCAACGCGGATGCCTCCGAATGGGAAGTGCTGCTCGACGGTGAGAAAGTGGGCGAGGTGAAGTGGGGCCTGGTGGGCGAGCACAACATGCACAACGGCCTGATGGCGATCGCCGCGGCGCGTCACGTGGGCGTACTGCCTGCGGATGCCGCCAATGCGCTGGGCTCGTTTATCAACGCCCGTCGCCGTCTGGAGCTGCGCGGTGAAGCCCACGGCGTTACCGTGTATGACGATTTCGCGCACCACCCAACGGCCATTCTGGCGACGCTTGCCGCATTGCGTGGCAAAGTTGGCGGCACCGCGCGCATTCTGGCCGTGCTGGAACCACGTTCGAACACCATGAAAATGGGCATCTGCAAAGACGATCTTGCGCCGTCCTTAGGACGTGCCGACGAAGTCTTCCTGCTGCAACCGCAGCATATTCCGTGGCAGGTGGCCGAAGTGGCAGACGCCTGCATTCAGCCGGCGCACTGGAGTGCGGACGTGGATGTCTTAGCGGATATGGTGGTGAAAGCCGCACAGCCTGGCGATCACATTCTGGTGATGAGCAACGGTGGGTTTGGTGGGATCCATCAGAAGCTGCTGGACGGTCTGGCGAAGAAAGCCGCAGCCGCAGAGTAAAAAAAGCCCGGTGGCGCTAGCGCTTACCGGGCCTACATTTTTTCGCACGACCTTGTAGGCCGGATAAGGCGTTTACGCCGCCATCCGGCGCAAACCCGCACAGATTACTCTTCGTTCTCAGACAGCTCGCGCAGATACTGGAAAATCAGGCGCGCAGACTTCGGCGGCTTATTCCCTTCTTTCTCTTTCTTCGCGTTGCGGATAAGCGATCGCAGCTGCTGGCGGTCGGCATTCGGCCACAGGTTCAGCACTTCAGGTACCGCGTCATCACCTTGGTCGATCAAACGATCGCGGATCTGCTCCAGCTTATGGAACAGCGCAACCTGCTGGTTGTGGCGGTTTTTCAGTTTGTCCAGCGCCTGACGGATCGGCTCCACGTCGCGCTGACGCAGCAGTTTACCGATAAGCTGAAGCTGGCGGCGACGCCCTTCTTTCTTGATTTTCTGTGCCAGTTCAATGGCATCACGCAGATCCTGGTCGAGCGGGATCTTATCCAGCGCGTTTTTACCCAGTTCTACCATTTCTGCGCCAAGCTGTTTTAACTCTTCGGCGTCACGTTTAATTTCACTTTTACTGACCCAGATGATCTCATCATCTTCGTCTTCGATGTCATCACCGGGAACGTCGTCGAGCCAGTCTTCGGGCTGCTTAGTCATGTCAGGCTCCTTAAAAAAAGAGGCTAATGTTACCAGTTAAGACGCGCACTGAAAAACGGTTCTCTGTTAGACTTCACTTAACTCTCTCTTACAGTATGGCATTTGCGATGAAAGTAACCTCACAAGTTGAAGCGCAGCGTAAGATCCTGGAAGAAGCCGTCTCCACCGCGCTGACGCTCGCTTCAGGTAAATCAGATGGCGCCGAAGTGGCGGTCAGCAAAACCACCGGCATTAGCGTGAGCACCCGCTATGGCGAAGTGGAGAATGTAGAATTTAACAGCGATGGCGCGCTGGGGATCACGGTGTATCACCAGAATCGTAAAGGCAGCGCGTCGTCTACCGATCTGAGCCCGGATGCCATCGCCCGTACGGTGCAGGCGGCGCTGGATATCGCGCGTTACACCTCCCCGGACCCTTACGCTGGCGTGGCCGATAAAGAGCTGCTGGCGTTTGACGCGCCGGATCTCGATCTGTTCCATCCCGCGGAAGTGACGCCGGATGAAGCCATTGAGCTGGCCGCGCGAGCCGAGCAGGCCTCTTTGCAGGCTGACAAACGCATCACCAATACCGAAGGCGGCAGCTTTAACAGCCACTACGGCATTAAAGTGTTTGGTAACTCCCATGGCATGTTGCAGGGGTACTGCTCAACCCGCCACTCGCTTTCCAGCTGCGTCATCGCCGAAGAAAACGGCGATATGGAGCGTGATTACGCGTATACCATTGGCCGCGCGCTGGGAGATTTGCAGTCTCCGGAGTGGGTGGGAAAAGCGTGCGCCGAACGCACGCTGTCACGCCTTTCGCCGCGTAAACTCTCCACCATGAAAGCGCCGGTCATTTTTGCCAACGAAGTGGCAACCGGCCTGTTTGGTCATCTGGTGGGAGCGATTGCGGGCGGTTCGGTGTACCGTAAATCGACCTTCCTGCTCGACTCGCTGGGCAAGCAGATCCTGCCGGAATGGCTGACCATCGAAGAGCACCCACACCTGCTGAAAGGGCTGGCCTCTACGCCGTTCGACAGCGAAGGCGTGCGCACGGAACGTCGTGATATCGTGAAAGACGGCATTCTGACCCAGTGGCTGCTGACCAACTACTCCGCGCGTAAGCTGGGGCTGAAAAGCACCGGGCACGCGGGCGGCATTCATAACTGGCGCATTGCCGGACAGGGCCTGAATTTTGAACAGATGCTGAAAGAGATGGGCACCGGCCTGGTGGTCACCGAGCTGATGGGGCAGGGCGTGAGCGGTATCACCGGCGACTACTCTCGCGGTGCAGCGGGCTTCTGGGTCGAAAACGGTGAAATTCAGTATCCGGTGAGCGAAATCACCATCGCCGGCAACCTGAAGGACATGTGGCGCAATATTGTTACGGTCGGTAACGATATTGAAACACGCAGCAATATTCAGTGTGGTTCTGTATTACTGCCGGAGATGAAAATCGCCGGGCAATAATCCCCGTAAAAGCGTGATTAATAATAAAAAAAAGGAAGTGAGCAATGCGTAAACACCTGTTAGCGATCGTCGCGGCTTCAACGCTGGTTCTTGGCTCGTCTGCGTTTGCTGCCGATCTCGAAGACAACATGGACATCCTCAGTGAAAACCTGAAGGTGGTGCAGAAAACGGACAATGCGGCGGACATGAAAGACGCATTGACTAAAATGCGTGAAGCCGCGCTGGATGCGCAAAAAGCGACGCCGCCGAAGCTGGAAAGCAAAGCGGCAGACAGCGCCGAGATGAAAGACTACCGCCACGGTTTTGACGTGCTGGTCGGCCAGATTGACGGCGCGCTGAAGCTGGCGAACGAAGGCAAAGAGAAAGAAGCCCAGGCGGCAGCCGATCAGTTTGTCGCGACCCGCAACACGTACCACAAAAAGTATCGTTAATTGGGTGCCTGAGCTGTACGTCCTCTCCCCGTATGCGGAGGCGCATGATGCGCCCCCGCATCGTTGCTCCCTACTTGCCGGAGCGACAATCCATCCGCGCTGTCACTTCAAGCGAGCCGTTACGAAAACGGATCTCGCACAGTGTTTTCCTCGTCACCAGAGTTAAGATGATTATTGTCAAAGAAATAATCATCAAAACCCCGATACTTGGGTTTCTGCGTTTCATGGATGCCTCCTTGCTTTTAAGCGGGCGAGGTAGCGAACTCCACGGTGTGACGTGTCGTTTCGAGCCCCCGCCCTGATTTTTTATCAGGCGGGGCTTTCCACTTTCCGTCCCATGCCTGAGACGGTCAGTCTCAAGCACCCGCCGCCACTCTAGCGGATCCCCATAAGAAAACCTTATCCACGTCACATTTCTACGAGCCTGCTCGTAATCTTTTCCACTCCGCTTACCAGACTAATGCCGCGTAATAGCGTGATATTCATCACGTAAATCCAGCGATTTATACAGATTCACCGCATTTATGTGGCACAGATCACTGCCGCTGCTCGCCTTTCCACTTCGAAGTGGAAAACAACTCGCTACAAACAATTCCCCCTCGACGTTAGTTTTATTCCAGAGCCATTAACGGGGTAAGACGAGTGATTAACGGAGCGGTAATGAACGACGTTGGGGAACAGGCGGTGCAAACAGAACAGCTCGCGAACACCATGCTTCAGCAGGTCTACGCCCTGCTGGCCCGGCACAACATCATTCCCAACGCGGTACAGGAGCAGATGCTGACCTCCCACGTTCGCGCAATGGCGCACCGGTCCGTGACCGGCGAGCCGCTGCCGGAGGTTGAAGCAGAGCTGTTCGACGAAATTTCACCAGATTCAATGCAACTCGCCCGTGAAGTGGTAGCGCAGTTCGGCAACCTTCCTGATGAAGAGGCCTGGCTGCTCTCCGTTCACTTCGAAGTCGCGAAAGACAACCTTTAAGGAGCAACACATGGAACAGATTACAGTCGTGATTGGCGATCGCCTGGGTAAAGGTCAGAAAGTGGCTGCGGGTGTGGAAAAAGCCGGCGGACGCGCGGTTGTCGTACCGGGCATGGCAGCGGATATGAAGCTCGGTGACGTGATGAAAGCAGAAAACGCCACCTTCGGGATCTCCTTCTGCGGCAGCGGCGGCGCGGGCGCCATCACCGCTCAGACCAAATATGGCTACAAGGCCAAATACGGCATGCGCTCCGTGGATGAGGGGGTGACCGCCATAAACGAAGGCTGCAACGTGCTGGGCTTTGGCTTTATGGATAAAGAAGAGCTGGGCGAGCGTCTGGTACAGGCGTGGCAGAAGAAATACGGCGCGTAAGCATGAAAGAACAGTTCACAACCACGGTGAGAGTGAAGGGGAAGGGCGACGCCAAAGCGCGCGCCTTTGCCGACGCCCTCAACCACGTTCAGGCTGCGGTGATGAAAGCCTCACCGCATATCTTACTGCGTATTGAGCCACAGGATGTGCAGGTTGTTCAGGCGCAAGAAGCGGTGCGAAAAGAAGCGTTTCTGTTCTTCTTTTTGCGCCGGGAAAGACGCACCTACAGCGTGGAGCTGGATGTGACCGTCAACGTGACCGCCATCAATCTCGACCAGGTGGATTTCGTCACGCAACGCTGATTATTCATAAAAGGGCAGACTGATGTTCTTAATTATATTAATAAAATCGCTCATCATTGGCGGCCTGGTTGGCGTCGGTGTTGGCGCCGGGGCTGCACGCATGTTTCATGCGCCTACCACTCAGGGTATGGGCGCGTTTCGTACGTTGGGGGAACTGAACTCCTGCGAAGGGGATCCGGCGTCCCACTTCTCCTTTGGGTTAGGTTTCTTCTTTAACGCCTGGGCCTCTTCCGTGGCCGCAGGTGCCTTCACACAGGACGTTGACCACCGCATCATCCCGAACTGGGGTGCTGCTGCACTGATGATTAAAAACCGTAACGTCGGTGAAACGCTGCATGACCCGCGCAAAATGGCGATTGCCTGCGGCATCATCGGCATGATTGTCGTGACCTTCCTTAACCTGACCGCCTCCTCCGTTCCGGCAGCGCTTCAGGTGACCGCCGTGAAGGTGCTGGTACCGGCGGCGAACCTGCTGGTCAACACCGTGATGCCGGTGATCTTCTGGCTGGCGGCCATCGACGCGGGTAAAAAATCGGGCTTCTGGGCCACCATCTTTGGCGGCGCGGCACAGCTGATCATGGGTAACGCCGTACCGGGTCTGGTACTGGGTATTCTGATTGGTAAAGGTGTTGAAGAGAGTGGCTGGAACCACGTCACCAAAGTGATGATGGCGGCGATCGTTCTGCTCTTCGTGCTGAGCGGCTTCTTCCGCGGCTTCGACATGAAGATGATCGAATCCTTCCATCTGACCGTGCCGAACTGGCTCGACATGATCCACAACTCGCTCAGCGGTAAATAACAGGAGCCTCTAAATGGAACAGAATAAAGGTTTTTGGTATGCCGACTGGTCGTTCCCGATCTTCGTTGGCCTGCTCTCCTCCGGCGTCTTCGCCGGGACGCACATGTACTACCTCTACGGCATCGGCGCGTTTAACGAAGTGGCCTTCGTGGCGATGCTGAAAGCGGGAATCGATACCGGCGTCTACGGCGCGGTGGCGGCGTTCGGTGCTAGCTTCCTGTTCGCCCGTATTATCGAAGGCTCGCTGGTGGGTATTCTCGATATCGGCGGTGCGATCCAGACCGGCGTGGGCCTCGGCGTTCCGGCGCTGCTGCTGGGCGCGGGGATCATGTTCCCGGTGACCAACTTCATTGCCGCGCTGATTACCGGCCTGGTGATTGGCCTGGCGATTGGCTACGTCATCATCCTGGCGCGTAAGTTCACCATCAATCAGAGCAACTCCACCTACGGCGCAGACGTGATGATGGGCGCGGGTAACGCCTCCGGCCGCTTCCTCGGGCCGTTGATTATCCTCAGCGCCATGACCGCCTCCATTCCAATCGGCGTCGGTTCCCTGGTAGGCGCGCTGCTGTTCTACATCTGGCAGAAGCCGATTACCGGTGGCGCCATCCTCGGCGCAATGATTTTGGGCTGGCTGTTCCCGGTCGCCCTTTAATACCCGCGGGCGCTTCGGTGCCCGCTTTATCAGGAGATCCTCATGTTTGATTTACTCCTGCGCCGTGCGCGCCTCGCCGACGATACCCTGACCGATATCGCCATCCAGGACGGGAAGATCGCCGCGACAGGCGACATTGACGCTCCTGCCCGCAAAACGGTTGAGCTGAACGGCGACGTGTTCGTCAGCGCGGGCTGGATTGACTCCCACGTCCACTGCTACCCGAACTCCCCGATTTACCACGACGAGCCGGACAGCGTGGGCATTGCCACCGGCGTCACCACCGTGGTGGACGCGGGCAGCACCGGCGCCGACGACGTGGACGATTTTTACGCTATCACCCGCAAGGCTTCCACCGAGGTGTTTGCCCTGCTGAACATCTCCCGCGTGGGGCTGATCGCCCAGAACGAGCTGGCCAACATGGCGAACATTGACGCCGATGCGGTGAAGCAGGCGGTGACGCGCCACCCGGATTTTATCGTTGGCCTGAAGGCGCGCATGAGCAGCAGCGTGGTCGGTGAAAACGGCATCACCCCGCTGGAGCGCGCGAAAGCGATTCAGAAAGAGAACGGCGACCTGCCGCTGATGGTGCACATCGGCAACAACCCGCCGAACCTCGATGAGATTGCCGAGCTGCTGAGCTCCGGCGACATCATCACCCACTGCTACAACGGCAAGCCTAACCGCATTCTGACGCCCTCCGGCGAGCTACGCGCCTCCATTACGTCTGCGCTGAAGCGCGGCGTGCGCCTGGACGTCGGCCACGGCACTGCGAGCTTCAGCTTTGAGGTGGCGAAGCGCGCCATTGCGATGGGCATTCTGCCGCATACCATCAGCTCGGATATTTACTGCCGCAACCGCATCAACGGCCCGGTCGGCTCGCTGGCGAGCGTGATGTCGAAATTCCTCGCCATCGGCATGTCATTGCCGCAGGTGATTGACTGTGTCACGGCCAACGCCGCCGACGGCCTGCGCCTGACGCGCAAAGGCCGCATTCAGCCTGGCCTCGACGCCGATCTGACGCTGTTTACGCTCAAGCGCCAGCCGACGGTGCTGACGGATGCCGAAAACGACAGCCTACAGGCTGAACACATTCTGATGCCGCTTGCCGCGATCCGCGCGGGCAAGGGCTACATGACCGAACAAGGGAGCACGGAACATGCCTTCGATTTATGAGAAGTACAACTTAAAGCAGGTTATCAACACCTCTGGCCGCATGACGGCGCTGGGTGTCTCCACGCCGCGCCCGGAAGTGGTGCAGGCGGCGATGGACGGCATGAATCACTATTTCGAGATGAAGGATCTGGTCAATAAAACCGGGGAATACATCGCGAAGCTGCTGGAGGTGGAAGGGGCGACGGTGGTCTCCTGCGCGTCGGCGGGCATTGCCCAGTCCGTGGCGGCGGTGCTGGTGAAAGACAGCGACTGGCTGCTGGAAAACCTGCACGTCACACCGATTGAAAACAACGAAATCGTCCTGCCGAAAGGCCACAACGTGAACTTTGGCGCGCCGGTGGGCACCATGGTGGCGCTGGGCGGCGGCAAGCTTGTGGAGGCGGGCTACGCCAACGAATGCTCTGCCGATCAGCTGGCGGCGGCGATCACTCCGCGCACGGCGGCGATCCTCTACATCAAATCGCACCACTGCGTGCAGAAAAGCATGCTCAGCGTCGAGCAGGCGGCGGTCGTGGCGCGCAAGCACGATCTCCCGCTGATCGTCGATGCGGCGGCGGAAGAAGATCTGCACGCCTACTACCGCTCCGGTGCCGATCTGGTGATCTACAGCGGCGCGAAGGCGATCGAAGGGCCAACCAGCGGGCTGGTGATCGGCAAAACCCAGTACGTTGAGTGGGTGAAGCGCCAGACGGCGGGCATTGGTCGCGCGATGAAAGTGGGCAAAGAGGGTATCCTGGGCTTGACCTGCGCCATCGAACACTACCTGACGGCGACCAAAGAGAGCGGGGCCGAGATGGTGGCGAAGATGACGCCGTTTATCGACGCGTTGAACACCCTGAACGGCGTGACCGCGCGCGTGGTCTGGGACAGCGCCGGTCGCGATATCGCCCGTACCGAGATTAAGTTCGACGAAGCCGCTACGGGCGTCGGCACGGGCGATCTGGTGGCGAAGCTGAAACAGGGCGAATACGCCATTTACTTCCGTGGCTATAAGGCCAACGAAGGGATTATCGAGGCGGACGTGCGCAGCGTGAATGCTGACCAGCTGAACATCGTGTACCGCCGCATTAGCGAAGTATTAGGACAGGAGAAAAAAGCATGAAACTGACCCCCAACTTTTACCGTGACCGCGTCTGCCTGAACGTGCTGGCGGGATCGAAAGCCAACGCCAGCGCCATTTACGAGGCGGCGGAAGGTCACGTGCTGGTGGGCGTGCTCTCCAAAAATTACCCGGACGTGGCGAGCGCGGTTGCGGACATGCGCGAATACGCAGCCCTGATTGATAATGCGCTCTCCGTGGGGCTGGGCGCGGGCGACCCGAACCAGTCGGCGATGGTGAGTGAAATCTCCCGCCAGGTGCAGCCGCAGCACGTTAACCAGGTCTTTACCGGCGTGGCCACCAGCCGCGCGCTGCTGGGGCAGAATGAGTCCGTGGTCAACGGTCTGGTCTCCCCGACCGGCACCGTCGGGATGGTGAAAATCTCCACCGGCCCGCTGAGCAGCGCAGCTATGGACGGCATAGTGCCGGTTGAAACCGCTATCGCCCTGCTGAAAGATTTCGGCGGCAGCTCCATCAAGTACTTCCCGATGGGCGGCCTGAAATGCCGTGACGAATACCAGGCGGTGGCGGAAGCCTGCGCCCGTCACGACTTCTGGCTGGAGCCGACCGGGGGAATCGATCTGGAGAACTTCGAGGCGATCTTGCAGATCGCCCTGGATGCGGGCGTGAGCAAAATCATCCCGCATATCTACAGCTCGATTATCGATAAAGCCAGCGGTGATACGCGTCCGGAAGATGTGCGCACGCTGCTGGCGATGACGAAGAAGCTGGTTAAGTAGAACCTGCCCCTCACCCTAACCCTCTCCCACCGGGAGAGGGAACCTTTACCCCCTCTCCCTTTGGGAGAGGGCTGGGGTGAGGGGAAACAAACCGCACACACCCGAAGGAGCCACCATGCACACCCGTACCCTGCTTGTCGCTTCACTCTCTTTACTTGCTACCTCTGCAATCGCTCAAACCCAGTACGCCTGGGTGGGCACCTATAATCCGAACGGTGAAGGGCTGTACCGCTTTACCGTCGATCCGCAAACCGGTGCGCTGAACGATAAAACACTGGTGAGCAAACTGCCGAACGCCGCGCAGTTAACCGTCTCACACGACGGCAAAACGCTGTATCTGGCAAGCGAAGTGGAGCAGGGCGTGGTGCAGGCGCTGCGCATCGGTGATAACGGCGCGCTGAGCGAGCTGAATCAGGTGTCCTCCGGCGGCGCGGGGCCGGTGTATCTTTCCCTGACGCCGAACGGCAAACATCTGCTGGTGGCAAACTACGTCAGCGGAACTGTCGCGGTGCTGCCCGTTAACGCAGACGGCAGCCTGGGCGATGCTACGGACACCCATCAGGACAAAGGCGAACCGGGCGCGGCGAAGCCGGAAGCTGCCGTCGAGGGCAGTTTCGCCATCAGCGATCATAACGGCCCACATGCGCACATGATCGCCGCCGATCCGGGCGGGAAATACGTTTTTTCCACCGATCTGGGGCTGGATCGCATCTATCAGTACCGTTTTGACGATCAAACCGGGAAGCTGACTCCGAACGATCCGCCATTTATCAGCGCCTCCTCAAAAGGGGCCGGGCCGCGCCACTTCGTCTTTACGCCGAAAGGCGATGCCCTGTGGCTGATTAACGAAGAGGCGTCTACGCTCACCCATTATGCGCTGGACAGTAATGGCAGGCTGAAAGAGGGTAAAACGGTTTCAGCCTTGCCGGACGGTTATAAAGGCACCAGTTTTGCTGCCGGGCTGGCGCTAAGCGCCGACGGGAAACAGCTGTATGTCGCTAACCGTTTGCATAACAGCATCGGGCACTTTACCGTAACGGCGGAGGGTACGCTGACGCATCAGGATGATGTCTGGACGCGCGGCGACTATCCGCGCACCCTGACGCTCGATAAGCAGGGTCGCTGGCTGTACGTCATGAACCAGCGCAGCGACAACATTACCCGTTTCCGCGTGGCGCCGGACGGCAAGCTGAGCGCCGAGCCAGACTATACCCCGGTCGGCAGCCCATCCCAGATGGTCATTTCACCCTGAGCAGTAAGAGGACAACGACGTGCGATTTCCGAACCAACGTTTAGCGCAACTTTTCGATCTGTTGCAAAACGAGACGCTGCCACAGGACGAGCTGGCGCAGCGGCTGTCGGTCTCCACGCGAACCGTCCGGGCGGATATCACCGCCCTGAACGCGCTGCTGGCCAGCCACGGCGCGCAGTTCATTTTGAGCCGGGGCAACGGCTATCAGCTCAAAATTAATGATGTGGTGCGCTATCAACAATTGCAGGCGTCCCACCCGCGCGCGCTGCGTATTCCGCGAACCGGACCGGAGCGCGTGCACTATCTGGTGGTGCGTTTTCTGACGTCAGCCTTTTCCCTCAAGCTGGAGGATCTGGCCGATGAGTGGTTCGTCAGCCGGGCCACGTTGCAGAGCGACATGGTGGAAGTGCGTGAGTGGTTTCACCGTTACAACCTGACGCTGGAAACCCGCCCGCGCCACGGGATGAAGCTGTTTGGCAGCGAGATGGCGATCCGCGCCTGCCTGACCGACCTTCTGTGGGAGCTGGCGCAGCAGGACAGCCTGAACCCGCTGGTGACCGACGTGGCGTTGAACGCGGGCGTGGCGGAAAAGATGGTGCCGGTGCTGCACGATGCGCTGACGCGCCATCACATTCGCCTGACCGATGAAGGCGAGCTGTTCCTGCGCCTGTACTGCGCGGTGTCGGTGCGGCGCATCAGCGAGGGGTATCCGCTGCCGGAATTCCACGCGGAAGACGTGGAAGAGAACGTGCGTGAGGCGGCGAAAGATATCGCCGTCACCATTCAGCAACTGGCGGGCAAAGCGCTGTCGCCGTCAGAAGAGAGCTGGCTGTGCGTGCACATTGCGGCGCGGCAGATCCAGGAGATCGCCCCCAGTGCCATTAACGCCGACGACGACGAAGCCCTGGTCAACTACATTCTGCGCTACATCAACACCCACTATAACTACAACCTGCTGAGCGATGAGCAACTGCATGCAGATCTGCTCACGCACATCAAAACCATGATTACCCGCGTGCGGTATCAAATCATGATCCCCAATCCGCTGCTGGATAACATCAAGCAGCACTACCCGATGGCGTGGGATATGACCCTCGCGGCGGTGTCGAGCTGGGGCAAATACACCCCGTATGTGATCAGCGAAAACGAAATTGGTTTTCTGGTGCTGCATATCGGCGTCGGGCTGGAGCGCCATTACAATATCGGCTACCAGCGCCAGCCGCGGGTGCTGCTGGTGTGCGACGCCGGTAACGCGATGGTTCGCATGATCGAGGCGGTACTTCAGCGTAAATATCCGCAGATTGAGGTGACGCGCACGCTCACCCTTCGTGAGTACGAGCTTGCCGATGCCATTGGCGAAGACTTCGTGATCTCCACCGCCCGCGTGAGCGAAAAATCCAAACCGGTGGTGATGATCGCCCCGTTCCCGACCGATTATCAGTTAGAGCAGATCGGCAAGCTGGTGCTGGTGGATCGCACCCGCCCGTGGATGCTGGAAAAATACTTCGACGCGGCCCATTTCCGCATTCTCGACAAGCCTGTCGACCAGCAAACGCTGTTCCGCGAACTGTGCGGGCAGCTTGAAGGGGAAGGTTTTGTCGGCGCGGAGTTTCTGGAATCGGTTATCGAGCGTGAAGCCATTGTCAGCACCATGCTCGGCGACGGCATCGCGCTGCCGCACTCCCTCGGGCTGCTGGCGCAAAAAACGGTGGTCTACACCGTGCTGGCGCCGCAGGGCATTCAGTGGGGAGATGAAACTGCCCATGTCATCTTCCTGCTCGCCATCAGCAAAAGCGAGTACGAAGAGGCAATGGCGATTTACGACATCTTTGTCACCTTCCTGCGTGAACGCGCGATGGCGCGCCTGTGCCAGTGCGAGAATTTTGCGGCGTTTAAGGCTGAGGCGATGGAGAGTTTGAGTCGGTTTTGACGTTCAGGCGGACAGAGGATATCCGCCTTCATTCAACGCAGATGATGCACAACCTGGTTGCTGCTGCCGCGCCAGATAAGCATAGGATCTTTTAGATCCTGCACGAACTTGCCGTCGACCAGGACGTTAATCAGATCCACCACTTCCATCTGCTGCGCATTCAGTTCATCCAGCTTATAGCCCGTCCAGACCCAGACGTCTTTTCCCGCGCACTCGCGGCGGATGCGTTTTACCAGCTTCAGGATCGCCGGCACGTTTTGCGGATGGAGCGGGTCGCCGCCGGAGAGCGAGATCCCCTGGCGTTTGATGCGCGTGTCGTTCAGGTCGTTGATGATGCGGTCTTCCATCTCAGCGGTAAACGGCATACCCGAGTTCAGGCGCCAGGTGCTTTTGTTGTAGCAGCCGGGGCACTCGTGAACGCAGCCTGATACAAACAGGGTACAGCGGGTGCCGGGGCCGTTGACGATGTCGACGGGGTAGTACTGGTGATAATTCATAGCGTTAACCTGATGCCCTCACCCCGGCCCTCTCCCACAGGGAGAGGGAGAAAACCGGTGGCCGGAATAACAATGTGCTCGATCGGTTCCCTCTCCCTTGAGGGAGAGGGGTAGGGTGAGGGGGAAACCCTGCGCAGAACTTACCCGATCTGCCCATTCCCCAGATGTTTCACCCTGCGCTTCACCTCTTCCTGCTTCCCGGCGTTAAACGGACGGGCATCCGGGCTGCCGAGGTAGCCGCACACGCGGCGGGTCACGGAGACGCGGGCTGCGTCGTGGTTACCGCATTTCGGGCAGGTGAAGCCTTTGCTGGTGCATTCGAACTCACCGGTAAAGCCGCACTCGTAGCACTCATCAATTGGCGTGTTGGTTCCGTAGTACGGCACGTGCTGATAGCTGTAATCCCACACGTCTTCCAGCGCCTTCAGGTTGTGCTGAATGTTCGGGTACTCGCCGTAGCAGATAAAACCGCCGTTCGCGATGGGCGGATAGGCCGCTTCAAAGTCGATCTTGTCGTACGGGTTCACCTTCTTCTCCACATCGAGGTGGAAGCTGTTGGTGTAGTAACCTTTGTCGGTCACGCCTTCCACGATGCCGAACTCAGCGGTGTCCAGACGGCAGAAGCGATCGCAGAGGTTTTCGCTCGGCGTGCTGTACAGGCTGAAACCGTAGCCAGTTTCCTCTTTCCACTGGTCTACCGCATCGCGCAGGCGCTGCACAATCGCGATACCTTTCTCACGCAGGGCGTCGTTGTCATAGATGTGCTTGTCGCCAAACAGCGCGTTAATCGTTTCGTGAATGCCGATATAGCCAAGAGAGATCGACGCGCGACCGTTTTTGAAGATCTCCGACACATCATCGTCCGCCTTCAGGCGCACGCCGCAGGCTCCTTCCATATAGAGAATTGGCGCGACGCGGGCTTTCACCCCTTCAAGACGGGCGATGCGGGTCATCAGCGCCTTACGTGCCAGCTGTAAACGTTCATCCAGCAGCGTCCAGAAGGCCGCTTCATTCCCTTTAGCTTCCAGCGCGATGCGCGGCAGGTTCAGGCTGATGACGCCCAGGTTGTTGCGCCCGTCGTGGATCTGCTCGCCGTTCTCATCTTCGTACACGCCGAGGAAGCTGCGGCAGCCCATTGGCGTTTTAAACGAACCGGTGACTTTCACCACCTGGTCGTAGTTGAGGATGTCCGGGTACATACGCTTGCTCGCGCACTCCAGCGCCAGCTGCTTGATGTCATAGTTCGGATCGCCAAACTTGTGGTTCAGGCCGTCACGAATGGCGAACACCAGTTTCGGGAACACCGCCGTTTTACGGTTTTTACCGAGGCCGGAGATGCGGTTGCGCAGAATAGACTGCTGGATCAGGCGTGATTCCCAGCTGGTGCCGAGGCCAAACCCGAAGGTCACAAACGGCGTCTGGCCGTTGGCGGTGTGCAGCGTGTTTACCTCATATTCCAGCGACTGGAACGCGTCGTAGCACTCTTTCTCGGTGCGGGAACGGGCGTAACCGTCGGCATCCGGGATCTGCCACTCTTCCGCCGTTTTACGGTGTTTGTTGAAGCTCTCGGCCACGAACGGGGCCAGCACTTCATCGATGCGGTTAATGGTGGTGCCGCCATAGATGTGGCTCGCCACCTGGGCGATGATCTGCGCCGTGACCGCCGTCGCGGTGGAGATGGATTTCGGCGGCTCAATCTCGGCGTTACCCATTTTAAAACCGTGGGTCAGCATGCCTTTCAGGTCGATCAGCATGCAGTTAAACATCGGGAAGAACGGCGAGTAGTCGAGATCGTGATAGTGGATCTCACCGCGCTCGTGCGCAGACACCACGTCGCGCGGCAGCAGGTGCTGGCGGGCATAGTGCTTGGCGACGATACCGGCCAGCAGGTCGCGCTGGGTTGGGATCACTTTGCTGTCTTTGTTGGCATTTTCATTGAGCAGCGACGAGTTGGTTTGCTCCACCAGGCCGCGGATCTCCTGGTTCAGGCGACCGCGTTTCTCACGCTGGACGTCACGGTCGTGACGATACTCAATGTAGGCGCGCGCCAGCTGCTTGTACGGACCAGACATCAGCTGGTTTTCAACCGCGGTCTGGATCTCGTTGATATCCACCTGGCTGCGTTCATGCATCTGGCTGCTAACGACTTCTGCGACGGTGGCGCAGTAATCTGCGTCATCGACTCCCGCTGCTTTAGCTGCACGCAGAATGGCTTCTTTGATGCGCTCTGATTTAAACGGCACTTTACAGCCATCACGTTTCATCACATGCGGTGTCATGATCACTCCATTTTAAAAACAGGTTATCCACAAAGGTGGAGAAGTATTCACCGGACGTATTCCTCGCCGCGGCAAAGACTTCCCGCGTGCCCAGCTCGTGTTATCCACAATTCCGGCCAGCGTTCGCGCCGTCTTGTTGTTGGAATAGTAGACGATAAATACAAGATGTTGGGTCGGCGTGCATTTTAAGTGCTACATATAGTGATTTGCATCAAACAAGTTTGCGATTTTTTTGATGCAGAACAAAGTAAAAAGACGAGAGTACAAACGGCGGGCGCTGGGGCAATTGTAAAGACTCGAAGGAAAAATCTGATTAATTATTCAACAAAAACAAGCGCTCAGCAGAGCCTGTGCTGAGCGCTGCTCGATTAACTCACCCCGCAGGCCCAGCTCAACCCTGCCTGCAAAAAGGCTACGGTAACGATGCAGCCCAGTACCAACGGGATGAGAAGAGAGCTTTCGGGGGCATCGTCCTGTTTTTGAGAACCTTCATTACTCAGCGCAGACATCGCCTCTTCCCGCGTACGCGCCGCCAGCAATTGCTCACGCACCCGCTCATCCGTGAGTCTGCTGGTCAGCGTCGTCAGCAGGTGCATATGCGTACTGCCTGCTTCCGCTGGCGGAATGGCGAGCAGGAAAACCATCCTCACCTCTTCATCACCCTCCAGCCCCGGCCAGCATATCGGATCGTCAAAGAGCGCCAGACAAAATGCCGCCTGTTGCACCGCCTCGGTTTTACCGTGCGGGACGGCGAGCGCTTCACCCAGCGCGGTAGGGCCTTCACTTTCACGTTGTAAAACGCTTTCGATAAATGCCTCTCGATCGTTGATGACATTCCGCCTGGCGAGCGGCTCGGTGAGCCAGCGGATCACTGCTTCCGGCGTGCGTTGGGGCGGGTTGATAAACACCAGATCGGGATGCGTCAATGCCAGCAAGTTCATATTAAGCCTCAATCAAAAAATCGCAGGTTGCGGAGGGGAGGATCGCCGTTACCGGTTGCATCGGCTCTTCCAGATAGTTGATCTGCCGTAACACTGCCAGACTTTCCGGGACGGGAGCCGGTTGTGTCCCGGCGTTAAATACGCGTAAGACGGTGCCATGCAGCAGCTGCGCATGGGGCAGAGCGGAAAGGATGAGCGGCTCCGGCAGGGTCATTAACGAGAATTGTGCCGGAAGCCTGCGTTCGGGCAGACGCAACGAAAAGCGCTCAAGACGGTGATCGAGCGTGTGTAGCGTTTGCCGTTGGTAGGTGAAGGGCTGTCCAGCCGCCTGATTTTCCAGCTGGCGCAGCGTGAGGTGGTCGGCGTTGTCGGCCAGCGCGACGGTGAATGAAAAGCGCAACGGTTTCAGCAACTGGGCATCAGGAGTCTCAACCACCGTATTATTGATGCCGGAGGCCCGACCCGGTCGCCATTCGAGATCGCTGCGTCCGAGCACGCCCGTCGATTTAAACATCGTCAGGGCAATAGCAGCGGGTTCGCTGCCGATAATCTGAAATTCTTTCATGCCACGGCTAGTCACAACCAGCGCTTTACCCGGTTCCGTGACAGCGATAATGCCCTCGCTGGTTTCGATATCCACGGGCTTCTCGCGATAGCGTTCTTGCCAGTGTTCACCGTCATATCCCGTTTCGCGCTGGATGATTGCGAAGGGCTGTGAGGCGATAGCGTGACGGGTGTGAACATCGCTGCCGATCAGTAAACGTAGCCGGTGATCGCAGTGGCTGTTTTCCAGCGAAGCCTCGACATACAGATTCGGATCGTCGTGGCGTAATTCGCAGACCAGACGAATGGATAACGGCGTTCGGGCCGTATCCTGACGGCTGGCGAGATCCTGCGGAAGACGCATTGTGGCCTTGACGGTCAGCTTTTCGACAAGCGGCGTTTTTACGCCGTCGACGAGCGTAAAATGCGAACAGCGCGTCGGCGCGTCGCCCGCAAGCGGCGAAAAATCGTAGCTGTCGCCCGCGTCCACGCAGTCTTCAAAGGTAAAGAAAGAGGGGATACGTCTGCCGCTGCGTTTGTCATGCAGGGTAAGCGTTCCGGCATCCAGCGACAGTCGATAATGCGCATTCTCAATCTCGCTGCCCTTTATCTTTTCAGACGCCAGGAAAGGCGCAGGGTCTTCTTCAACGTTAACGGTGAGATAGCCGATCGGCGGCAGAACCGGTGTCTTTACCGCAACGTGCCAGCGGTAATAAGGGAGAAGGGGCGTCTCGCACTCGCCCTCGGCGGTAAGGGAGATCGCCGTTCCGCCGGGCAGAATGTCTCTTTCCAGGACGTCGAAAGGGATGGGCTGCCCCTGATGCGTCAGGGCGATATTATCCGCCCGGCTATACAGGGTGGTTATCACCACGCGCTGCGTTGGGGTAGCTAGCGGGTTAAAGATCAGCAGGTCGCCATCCTGAACGCAGGCGGCGGCCAGGGTTTTCACCACCAGATTCCACAGGCTATGGCACAGCTGTTCGGTTTGTTCCAGTCGATGCAGAATGTCGCGGTTGGTGGCATCGCTATTACAGCCGCCAATGGAATCGTGGGCATGGTTTCGCAACAGCTTTTTCCAGAGGGTGTCGACTACCGCGAGGTTGACCGGAATCCCCTGGTGACGCGCCATTGCGATTGTCGGCTCCAGCTGTCGCAGGATGAACTGTTCAACCTCATCGTTTTTCTTTTTGATGTCGTAGCGCACGGAGCCGATCGTTTTATGGATGCGGGTGTAGCGCGGCGATTTCAGCTCCCCTTCCAGGAGCTCAAACTGTTCACGCTGCGCGCGAAGGGTTTCTACATAACGCTCCAGAGAGCTGATGAAGTAACGGTCCTGATCCGGGGACTGTGCGCTGGCGACCTCCAGGATTTTTGGCAGCGCCGGGTCGATGCTGACCTGATCGCCGCCGCAGGGCAGGAGCAGGTCGTTTAGACCGGCCCGTGAACGCAAAAGTGTGGTCATCGGGTAGATTTTTCCCCGGAGATGGGAGGCTTCCGAACGCATGTTTTTAGCCGCGCCATAACCGAGCGCCATCGCACAGGCGATGACGGTCGCACCTGACGGTGCGCGCCAGAGGAACTGGCTGCTTTTGGCGTGCCTGTCGTGATCGATACCTCGCCAGAAGACGATATTGTCGATATTGCAGCCCTGCAAGATCGTGGGCATTTGCGCATTGTGGCCAAAGGTATCCGGAAGATACCCAACCTGCATCGCATGCCCCAGCGTCCGGGCAGAAAAAATGCCGTACTTCAGGTTGCGGATAATCGATTCGCCATGCACGTTGTAGGTGTCCGTCTGGGTATACCATGGCCCTACGAAGATCCTTTTTTCTCTGACCAGCTTTTCCAGCCTGGCGCGATAATCAGGATTGATGGCGAGAAAGTCCTCCACTACCGCCATCTGTCCGTCAAGGTGATAGCAGGTGTAAGCGGAGTCCTGCTCCAGCGTGTTGATGACGTCCGCAAAATTATATGACGCCAGCACCATGCTGTCCTGACGGGTGAAATACCACTCCTGATCCCAGTGCGTATGGGCAATGACGTGGATCTGATTCATGACGTTCCCCTTATCTGGCGTTCTTTGGGCTGACATAGAGCACGCCCAGGGCGCAAATCAGTGCGCCAATAAAGACGCTCGCCAGGTAGCCCGCCACGTTGGTTGCCAGCGGCCAGCCCCAGACGGCTGGCAGAGGCAGCGTCTGCTTCACGCCAAGGGTAATGGCGACCAGCGCGCCGGCGACGGCACCGGTCATGAACACCGGGATCAGACGTGGGTTTTTCAGGATGAACGGGATCGCGCCTTCGGAGATCCCAATCACGCCCAGCAACAACGAGGTGCTACCGACGGTTTTCTCTTCCTGGCTAAAGACATCCGGTAATCCAAAGCGGCCGTTGAGGAACGCAGCAAAGCCGACGCCAATGGAGGGGATCACGATGGAGAGTTCGCGGGCGGTTAAATCAAACGTCTCGCTCATGCCATTCAGGCCGAGCGCGACCGAGCCTGCCGCCTTGTTGACCGGACCGCCCAGGTCGAACGCGGTGCCCGCGGCAATCATCGCGGAATAGAACCCGCGCCCGGTGTCACCTGCCGAGGTAAAAAAGACCACCATCAGCTGGTTAAGCGAGCCAAAAATCGGGTTAATCAAATATTCCATGACCATCACCAGCGTAATGCCGGTGATCAGCGGGACGAGCAGCATGGTTTTAATTGTGGTGAGCTGCTGGCGGACGTGAATCGAATCATTGAGCCAGCGCACCAGATAGCCCACAAAAAAGCCGATACCAATGGCGCCGAAAAAGCCGGATGGCATAAAGCCTTCGATATCAAAGAAGCGCTTATAGACTTCGTCTGACATGATGCCGCCAATAAGACCGGGGATGAGTGCCGGTTTACCGGCAATGGAAAACGCCAGATACATCGCAAAAACGGGATACATGAACTTAATGGTCATAAAGCCCACTTTATCCAGCACGCTGAACGGCGAATGTTCGATGTTAATAAACTGCCCGGTTATTTTGGCCGTCGCCATCATCAGCCCGCCCATCACCACCACCGGCAGCATATAGCTGATGGCCGCCATAATATGGCCAATAAAAATCTGGTAAGCCGAACGCTGAAGATCGTCTTCTTGTGCGACAGTGGTGACGTTTTTTTCCTTTGCCAGCGCCTGACACAGATAGCGATCAGTATGTTTGATCAGCTCTTGTGTGCGGGTTTGAAGGTGAGGAATGTTTTCAAAACGCTCGGCATCCTGAATGGGAACGTCGGTTGCCAGAATAATGGCCGTGGCGGAGGCGATATCCTGTTTTGTTAAGCGGTTTTTAACGCCGTCGCTGCCCTGCGTTTCGACCTTTACCTCAATATTGTGCTCGTTAGCCCATGCAATAATTTTATTCGCCGCCATAAAGGTGTGTGCGATACCTGTCGGGCAGGCCGTTACCGCGACAACTTTTTGTTTCGTCATTGTCATAATTCCCTGGATGTGAAAACAGGGGAAGTATAAAGAGAACCTAAAACAGTTTTTAATGTTTGCTAATACTAATTACGTATGGTGATACGCGTAAATGCAATGTGTGAAGCGCCTTCCAGAGACTATTTCTCTGTTGTGTTAATATCATCTCGGGATTAAACGGGGCGTAATAGATGAATTCATTCCAGGGAAGTGAACGTTTGATATTTGAATACATTCAGCATCATGCGTGTAATATTTCTAATATATCGGCAAAAGAGATTGCCCGTGATACCTTTACCACGACAACATCCGTTAATCGTGTATGTAAAAAAATGGGCTATAAAAGCTATACCGAGCTTCGGTACCGTTTTTTACGCGACCATTTTACACCTGCACCTGCTACACCCGACGTGGGGCCGCAGCCGGATGATATTGTGACAGACGTGTCCAGGTTGCTTACGCATTCCAGCCATATCTATCTTTACGCACGGGGAGCCTCGCTCACCAGCCTCAACTACCTGTCGCGCTTTTTGTCGCTGGCGAGCCTGCCGCACCTTATTTTGAATGACATGCACCAGTTGACACGCGTATCGAAGGGGACGCTGGTGTTGATCAGTAAATCCGGGGAGACGCAGTCGCTGATTGAAATGGCGCGTAACGCGCTGCGCAAAGGGTTGAAGATTATTGCGATTACCCGTCAGGGGTCGACACTGGCGTCGATCTCAACGCTATGCTGGCCGTTACCAATCGACATTAACGCGGTTTCGCTGTATCAGCGGGAAGGGCAGCTTGAACTGTTAAGCGCCGTGGACCGTATCGGCTGTAGGCTGCTACAGCACGATACGGTGTAGTCAGGCCGTCAGAGCTGCTTCACTATTCCCAGACGTACGGCATAATCATTTTCATGGTTGCCGTCATTATTGATGTACGTTTTATCCAGTGAAACCAGTTCGACGTATGGCGTCCAGCCATCGTCGAACTTGTAGTTGAACGCGACGGTATGCTCCCAGTAGGTGTCATCCCCGGTTCCCTGATCGACGTTATCCTGCCAGCGAAAGCGCGGGTTATAGGACATACCGAATTTGCCGATGTTATACGCGAACCAAATGTCGAACTGGTGTGACTGGCGGCGAGTATAACCGCTGCCGTCGAGTTCTTTATCGCTGTGCGCGTCATTGACGGTGTTATAGCGGTAACGGGCGGAGAGATTCAGACCGTTATCGAAGGCTTTCCAGCCCTGAATGAAGGGGCGGTAATGCGTATTGCTGGCGGTGAAAACCGTCACCATGCCAGGCGCAACGGCGAAACCATTTCCCAGATCAAAACGCCAGCGCGTTTCGATTTCCTGTGCCGCTTCCGTTAACCCCTTGTCGTCGGGATTATATCTGTCGGTATCACCAAAAAACGTATCATTATGGTTTTGTGCGGCTTCAACGGAGAAGTAAAAACCGTTATTCGCCTGATGCATGACCTTAATGCGTGAATCATTTACGTCTGAGCGCGTATTATGACCAAAGCGAAGGTCGACGGACGTATTCCCGCACCATCCCTGTGTGCTCAATAATAATGCGCTAATACACGTTGCTTTAATAATTATCTTTTTCATAATATCCTGCCGAGGTTATTTAATTGGCAGGCTATTTTTATTTTGAGTGCGCCATATTGTAAAAGTTATCGTCGTACATTTAGCGTATCGCTAAACATAAAAAAAGAGATACAGCATGCTGTATCTCCTGAGGTTTATTCCTGCACCCACCAGATAGCTTCAAACGGGCGCAATAGCAACGTATCGGGTCGGAAGGGAACCTCTTCATAGTTGCTGAGTGCCACCCGCCATGCTCCCTCTACGGGGGCGGGCTGCCACTGCTGGCGCGCGTGGCTCAGGTTCGCCACCACCATCAGCGTTTGTCCTTGCCACTGGCGGCGGTAGCACCACAGGGAAGGGTGATCCGGAAGCAAATCTTCATAGTCTCCCCACGTCAGTACCGACAAGGTTTTGCGCAGGCGAATCAGCGTCTGATAGGTGTAAAACACCGAATCGGGGTCGTCCAGCGCCGCGCGGGCGTTCACGGTTTCGTAGTTGTCGCAGACGCCAATCCACGGCTCGGCCTCGGTAAAGCCCGCATTATGCGAGGCGTCCCACTGCATCGGCGTGCGGCCATTATCGCGTGACTTACTCGCCAGAATCGCCAGTAGTTCATCCGTATCGCGACCGTTAGCCCGCTGTTCGGCGAACATGTTCAGGCTTTCCACGTCGCGGTAGTCGGTGATACGGCTGAAATGCGGGTTGGTCATACCCAGTTCTTCACCCTGGTAGATATACGGCGTGCCCTGCATCCCGTGCAGCACCATGCCGAGCATTTTCGCCGCCGCCACGCGGTGTTCCCCTTCGTCACCAAAGCGCGACACGATGCGCGGCTGGTCATGGTTACACCAGAACAGCGCGTTCCAGGCTTTGTTGTGCATCCCCTGCTGCCAGTGGCGGAAAAGGGTTTTTAGCGCCACGAAGTCCGGCTTCGCCTTCGTCCATTTTTCGCCGCCGGGGTAGTCTACCTTGAGGTGGTGGAAGTTAAAGGTCATCGACAGCTCGCGGCCGTCAAGAGACGCGTACTGTTGGCAGTTCTCCAGCGAGGTGGAGGACATCTCGCCCACCGTCATCAGATTACGCGGCGTAAAGACGTCGCGGCTCATCTCCTGGAGATATTCGTGGATGCGCGGCCCGTCAGTGTAGAAGCGGCGACCGTCGCCGAGGGTATCGTCCGGGAAATCCTGATCTTTTGAAATCAGGTTAATCACGTCCAGACGCAAGCCGTCCACGCCGCGATCGGCCCAGAACTCGCACACTTTTTTCAGCTCGGCGCGCACCGCCGGGTTTTCCCAGTTGAGATCCGCCTGCTCCGGTGCGAACAGGTGCAGATAATACTGCTCGCTTTCGGCGTGCCAGCGCCAGGCGTTGCCGCCAAATTTGGAGCGCCAGTTGTTGGGAAGCGTATCCGGCGTACCGTCGCGCCAGATATAGAACTGGCGGTACGGACTCGCTTTATCCAGCGACTCACGGAACCAGGCGTGCTGCGTGGACGTGTGGTTAAAGACCATATCCAGCACGATGCGGATGCCGCGTTCATGCGCCCGGGCAACCAGCTCGTCAAAGTCGTCCAGCGTGCCGTAGGTCGGATCGATGGCAGTGTAGTTCGCCACGTCGTAACCGTTATCCACCTGCGGGGAGATATAAAACGGCGTCAGCCAGATGGCGTCAATGCCGAGGGTTTTCAGGTAGTCCAGGCGCTGCGTCACGCCGCGCAGATCGCCCGTGCCGCTGCCGGTGGTGTCCTGGAAACTCTTTGGGTAAATCTGATAGATGACGCCGTTCTGCCACCAGTGAGGAAGGGTATTCATAGTACGTTCCTGCAAATGCGAAGGGGCGCAACTGCGCCCCGAAAGAGAGAATTAAACAATCTGCAACGTGCCCTGACGGAACTTACGCTGGTAAACCACAGTAGTCAGCGCCATTGGGATGATAATCGCCACCGCCATCGCCAGCGCAAATACCTGCCAGAACGCGGGCTGAATGGAGAGGATACCCGGCAGGCCGCCGACGCCAATCCCGTTCGCCATCACGCTGTTCAGGCCGCACAGCAAGCCCGCCAGACCGGAGCCGATCATCGCGCAGAGCATCGGGAAGCGGTATTTCAGGTTGATACCGTACATCGCCGGTTCAGTGACGCCGAGGTAAGCGGAGATGGCAGCCGGAACGGAGATCTCTCGCTCGTTGTGCTTACGGCTGACGATGATGATGCCGGTTACCGCCGAGGCCTGCGCAATGTTAGACAGGGCGATGATCGGCCAGACAGGCGTACCGCCGAGGCTCTGGATCATCTGCATATCAATCGCCAGCGTGGTCTGGTGCACGCCGGTGATCACCAGCGGAGCGTAGAGGAAGCCAAACAGCGCGGCACCGATTGGCGCGAAGCTGCCGGTCATCAGGTGACGGACCGCGAAGGCCACGCCGTCGCCAATCATGCGGCCAAACGGACCGATAAAGGCGTGCGCCAGGAACACTGCCAGGATCAGCGAGCAGACCGGGACCACCACCAGATAGAGGTAATCCGGCACGATGCGCTTCAGGCGCGTCTCAATGAAGCCCAGCGCCAGGCCCGCCAGCAATGCCGGGATCACCTGCGCCTGATAGCCCACTTTGGCGATGGTAAACAGGCCAAAGTTCCACACCTCTGGCGTTTGCTGACCAAGTAAGTAAGCGTTCATTAACTGCGGAGAGACCAGCGTCACGCCGAGCACGATACCGAGAATTGGCGTTCCGCCCATCTTGCGCACCGCGGACCAGCAGATCCCGACTGGCAGATAGAAGAAGATCGCTTCGCCAATCAGCCACAGGAAGTCATAGATGCTTTGCAGCGCCGGGTACATCTGCGCCAGGGTTTTGCCGTCGCTCATTGGCACATCGCCGATGACGTTACGGAAGCCCAGAATTAAGCCCCCGCTGATCAGCGCTGGCAGCAGCGGGAAGAAGATCTCCGCAAAATGGGAAATCAGCTGCTCATGCCATTTCATATTCTGGCGCGCGGCCTTCTTCGCCTGCTCTTTATCGGCGGAAGAGTGCCCGGTAGTCGCCAGCAGAGCCTGATAGTAATCGCCCACTTCGGTGCCAATCACCACCTGAAACTGCCCGGCGTTGGTGAAGCAGCCTTTAACCATGGAAAGCTCTTCAATGGCCTTCGGGTTGGCTTTGGCCGGATCGTTCAGCACGAAGCGCAGGCGGGTAATGCAATGGCTGACGGTGGCGATGTTATCGCGTCCGCCGACCAGGACGATCAGCTGATCGATATCTGTTTGTTTGACTTTACTCATCATGAAACCTCATGACAGATGGTGATAGGGGTTATGACCTGTGCGCAAGCCTACTCCTTCAACGTGACGGCGAAAATGGGAACGTTCCCGAAATCGGGCGAAGATCACAATAATCTATTCAAAAGAATTATGAGAGATGGGCTGGAATAACGATCTGACGGGGCTCGGTTCGCCCGGTAATCTGCTCGATCAGCTGCGCGGCAGCCTGCCGGCCAGACTCGGCGTAACCCGGATCAACGCTGATAATCTCCGGGTGTAAGAACTTCATCAGTGGCGTGCTTCCCACGCTCGCTAATTGCAGTTCCCCGATGCGCTGCTCCTGCAAATATTTGCTCGCACCCAATGCAAGGGTATCCGTGGCGCATACCAGGGCGGTGGTTTGTGACGTCAGCACGCTGGCGACCTGTTCATATCCCTGTTTCATACCCAGACCAGGCAGCGCGGCCACGGCGGGGAGATTGTGTTTTTTACAAAACGCCAGGTACGCTTCGTGGCGACGCTTGCCAGTGGTGATGTCGGCATGCGGGACGCCGAGATAGCTAATATGCCGATGGCCCTGTTCATACAGGCGCTGCATCAGGATCACGATCGCCCCTTCGTCATCGTAACAGACAGAGGCAAACCCGCTGGCGTCGCGCGCCAGCAGCACCAGTGACGGCTGCCAGGGTTTAAGCACGTCCTCTTTTAGGCCGGTAAATCCGAACAGCACCACCCCATCAATATTACGGCGCTGAAGCATGCCGAGATGCTCCTCCACCATTTGCGCGGAGAACTTGCTCTCCATCATGATCGGATCGTAGCCCTGCTCGTAGAACGCGGGCAGCATCGTCTGTACGGCGAGGTTTTCGGAGAGGGAATCCAGACGCGAGACAATAATGGCGACCACTTTATCGCTCTGCCCGCGCATGGCGCGCGCGGAGCGGGAAGGGGAAAAACCGTGCTGATTCATCACCGCCTCGACGCGCTCGCGTGTGCGCTCGCTGACACCGCTTTCGTTGTTCAGCACGCGTGAGACAGTCGATTTCCCCACGCCGCTTAAACGCGCGATATCTTTAATCGTAAGGCGGTTCTGCATGCTGTATTCCCTGTAACAACGATAAAATAATCAATTGAGCCTAATGCTATCCTGCGAATTCGCTATGGGCAAAGTCTGGTTTACGTTCGGTTTATTTGCAGGGCGTTATAATACCGCCCGATTAGTCACAAACGGTATGGATAAATCACTATACTGCGTGCCGATACCCAACTTTTTACTTACCGGAGGCCACATGGATCCCGATCCCACACCTCTCCTGACCAGGAGAAAACCTTCTTTCCGGTAAGCCAGCCTTTTGCTGTCTCACCGGCGTGAGGCAGCAACGTTCATACGTTCCTGCTTGATAAATTAAGTGCCTGACAGGTACGGCTTTGCCACGCCTGCGGGAAAACTGCGTCCGCCTTTGCGGATGCGGGGGAATGACTATGCTGAAGAATATCACCCGGCAGCTGCAAGCGCTGCTGAGCCGTCACCTGCCACATCGCCTGATTGCGCGCGATCCGCTGCCAAATGCCAACACCATGGCGGGAGCGGCAATCCCCGCTTCCCTGACCGAGCGCTGCCTGAACGTGGCGGCGATGGATGAAAATGAAGTCTGGCGCGCCTTTGGCGGCCACCCGGAAGGGCTGAACGCGCAAGAAGTGTTAAAAATCCGCGCGGAACATGGCGATAACCAGATCCCGGCGCAGAAACCCTCTCCCTGGTGGGTCCACCTGTGGCTCTGCTACCGCAATCCGTTCAACCTGCTGCTGACGGTGCTCGGGATTATCTCTTACGCCACTGAAGATCTGTTTGCCGCAGGCGTGATTGCCCTGATGGTGGGCATCTCCACGCTGCTGAACTTTATTCAGGAAGCGCGCTCCACCAAAGCGGCGGACGCCCTGAAAGCGATGGTCAGCAACACCGCCACCGTGTCGCGCGTGATTAACGACCTCGGCGAAAACGCCTGGATTGAGCTTCCCATTGACCAGCTGGTGCCGGGCGATCTGGTGAAGCTGGCGGCGGGGGACATGATCCCGGCGGATTTACGCGTCATCCAGGCGCGGGATCTGTTCGTCGCGCAGGCGTCACTCACCGGTGAATCCCTGCCCGTAGAGAAGGTAGCGCGGACCCGCGATCCGCAGCAGATGAACCCGCTGGAGTGCGACACCCTGTGCTTTATGGGCACCACGGTGGTCAGCGGCACCGCGCAGGCGATTGTCACCGCCACCGGCGGCAATACCTGGTTTGGACAGCTTGCCGGACGCGTCAGCGAGCAGGAGAGCGAGCCGAATGCGTTCCAGAAAGGTATTGGCCGCGTCAGCATGCTGCTGATCCGCTTTATGATGGTCATGACGCCGATTGTCCTGCTGATCAACGGCTACACCAAAGGCGACTGGTGGGAAGCGGCGCTGTTCGCGCTCTCCGTGGCCGTTGGCTTAACGCCGGAAATGCTGCCGATGATTGTCACCTCCACGCTGGCGCGCGGGGCGGTCAAACTCTCTAAACAAAAGGTGATCGTTAAACACCTCGACGCCATCCAGAACTTTGGCGCGATGGACATCCTTTGCACCGATAAAACCGGCACCCTGACGCAGGACAAAATCGTGCTGGAGAACCACACCGACATCGCCGGAAAAACCAGCGAGCGCGTGCTCCACAGCGCCTGGCTGAACAGTCACTATCAGACCGGGCTGAAAAACCTGCTCGACGTGGCGGTGCTGGAAGGGGTGGACGAGGAGTCTGCCCGCACGCTCTCCGGTCGCTGGCAGAAGGTGGATGAAATCCCGTTCGACTTCGAGCGCCGCCGCATGTCGGTGGTGGTCAGCGAGCAGGCGGACGTACATCAGCTGATCTGCAAAGGGGCATTGCAGGAGATCCTGAATGTTTCCACGCAGGTGCGCCATAACGGCGAGATCGTGCCGTTGGATGAGACCATGCTGCGCCGCATCAAACGCGTCACCGATAACCTGAACCGTCAGGGGCTGCGCGTGGTGGCAGTAGCCAGCAAGTTCCTGCCTGCGCGGGAAGGTGACTACCAGCGTATCGATGAATCCGATTTGATCCTCGAAGGTTACATCGCATTCCTCGATCCGCCGAAAGAGACCACCGCGCCGGCGCTAAAAGCGCTGAAAGCGAGCGGTATCACCGTCAAAATCCTCACCGGCGACAGCGAGCTGGTGGCGGCCAAAGTGTGCCACGAAGTCGGCCTGGACGCGGGCGACGTCGTCGTGGGGAGCGACATTGAGCACCTGTCCGACGATGAGCTGGCCGAGCTTGCCCAACGCACCACGCTGTTTGCCCGCCTGACGCCGATGCATAAAGAGCGCATCGTCACTCTGCTGCGTCGCGAAGGGCACGTAGTGGGCTTTATGGGCGACGGCATCAACGATGCGCCAGCCCTGCGTGCGGCGGATATCGGTATCTCCGTGGACGGCGCGGTGGATATTGCCCGCGAAGCGGCGGATATCATTCTGCTGGAAAAGAGCCTGATGGTGCTGGAGGAGGGCGTCATCGAAGGGCGTCGCACCTTCGCCAATATGCTCAAATACATCAAAATGACCGCCAGCTCCAACTTCGGCAACGTCTTCAGCGTGCTGGTGGCGAGCGCGTTTCTGCCGTTTCTGCCGATGCTGCCGCTGCACCTGCTGATCCAGAACCTGATGTACGATGTCTCTCAGGTGGCGATCCCGTTTGATAACGTGGACGACGAGCAGATCCAGAAGCCGCAGCGCTGGAACCCCGCCGATCTGGGGCGCTTTATGCTGTTCTTTGGGCCGATCAGCTCTATCTTCGACATTCTGACCTTCTGCCTGATGTGGTTTGTGTTCCATGCGAATACTCCAGAACACCAGACGCTGTTCCAGTCCGGCTGGTTCGTGGTGGGACTGCTGTCTCAGACGCTGATTGTGCACATGATCCGCACCCGTCGTATTCCGTTCATCCAGAGCCGTGCCGCGTGGCCGCTGATTGTGATGACGGGGATTGTGATGGCGCTCGGGATCGCGCTGCCGTTCTCGCCGCTGGCAAGCTACCTGCAACTTCAGGCGCTGCCGCTGAGCTACTTCCCGTGGCTGGTGGCGATCCTCGCGGGCTACATGGTGCTGACGCAGATGGTGAAAGGGTTCTATGCGCGCCGGTATGGATGGCAGTAACGGCAAGCCCGGTGGCGCTGCGCTTACCGGGCCTACGATCCGAACGTAGGTCGGGTAAGGCGAAGCCGCCACCCGGCAGCTGGCTTTCCTCCCAAATTCAACAACCTGTGATCTCCGTCGGCGCATTCGCTTGACGACAATTTGAGCGCATGTTAACAGAATGTTTTGCCTGTATTTGGCCCGTCAGATAAGGAACATTCATGTTACGGTACAGCCTCTTAACCGCCGGGCTCATGCTCGGCGCCTCCGCCTTTGCCGCCCCGGCAGGTGACCTTCCCTTAATGCCCTGGCCTGCGAAGGTTGAACGTCCGACCACTCAGGGCGCGCTGGTGCTTAACAATCAACTCTCTGTGAGCGTCAGCGGCGACGATCTGGGGGATGCGGTCAACCGCCTGCGCCAGCGCATTGCGCTGCAAACCGGCTGGACGCTACAGCCGCAGGCCGAAAAACCTGACAAGCCGACCATCCGCATCGCCATCGCCAAAAAGGTGAAGCCGCAGCCGCTGCCGGACAGCGATGAGAGCTATAAACTCACGGTGGACGCCAACGGCGTAAATATCTCTGCCAACACCCGCTTCGGCGCGCTGCGCGCCATGGAAACCTTGCTTCAGCTGATGCAGAACGGCGCCGAAAACACCTCGATCCCGTGGGTGACCATTGAAGATTCGCCGCGCTTCCCGTGGCGCGGGCTGCTGCTCGATTCGGCGCGCCACTTCCTCCCGATTCAGGATATTAAACGCCAGATCGACGGCATGGCCGCGGCAAAGCTCAACGTCCTGCACTGGCATTTGACGGACGATCAGGGCTGGCGCTTTACCTCGAAGCGTTATCCAAAATTAACCCAGCTTGCCAGCGATGGGCTGTTCTACACCCCGGAGCAGATGCGCGAGATTGTGCGTTACGCTACCGAGCGCGGCATACGCGTGGTGCCGGAAATTGATATGCCGGGCCACGCCTCGGCGATTGCCGTCGCCTACCCGGAGCTGATGAGCGCGCCGGGGCCTTACGCCATGGAGCGCCACTGGGGCGTGCTGAAGCCGGTGCTGGATCCAACCAAAGAGGCAACTTATACCTTTGCCGACGCGATGGTCAGCGAACTGGCGGCGATCTTCCCGGATCCGTATCTGCATATTGGCGGCGATGAGGTTGACGACAGCCAGTGGAAAGCGAACGCTGCGATCCAGACGTTTATGCGCGACAACAAACTGGCGGACAGCCACGCGTTGCAGGCGTATTTCAACCGCAAGCTGGAGACGATCCTTGAGAAGCACCACCGGCAGATGGTTGGCTGGGATGAGATCTACCATCCCGATCTGCCGAAAAGCATTCTGATCCAGTCCTGGCAGGGACAGGACGCGCTGGGGCAGGTGGCGCAGAACGGCTATAAGGGTATTCTCTCAACCGGTTTCTACCTCGATCAGCCGCAATCCACCGCCTACCACTACCGCAATGAAATTGTGCCGCAGGGGCTGAACGGCGTGGATGTGATAGCGGACACCGACAGCGTCCAGAGCTGGGCTTTCTCCATGCCGCGTCTGAAAGGCAAGCCGGTGGAAGGCAGCTTTACGCTGGTGAAAGGCGATGCCGGGTGGCGTGGATTTATTGATTTTGCCGGGAAATCGCGTCGGGCGGTGGATAACATTCAGTGGCGGGACGACAACCAGGTAACGTTTACCGTTGATACCTGGATGGGTGAAACGCGTCCGGTCGTTTCTGTTGAGAACGATAAGCTCAGCGGCTATTTCCTGGTGGGTAACGCCCGCTACCCGATCGACGGCACGCGTCTGGACGCGGTGCCAAAAGGCATACCGCCGGTGGTGCCGGACCCGGCGAACGAGGCTAATCTGCTCGGCGGTGAAGCCGCGCTGTGGGCGGAAAACGTGGTCGCGCCGGTGCTGGATATCCGTCTGTGGCCGCGCGCCTTTGCGGTGGCGGAGCGGCTATGGTCGGCAAAGGACGTCAACGACATCGACAACATGTATACCCGGCTCCAGGCGATGGACAGTTGGTCCACGGTGTCGGCTGGACTACAGCAGCATACCCAGCAGCAGGTGCAGTTCACGCGCCTCGCCAACAATGCGGATACCCTGCCGCTGCAAATTCTCGCCCAGGCGCTTGAACCGGCGCAGTATTACACCCGCCAGCATCTTAAGTTCCAGGCCGGAAACTATCATCAGTTTGAGCCGCTCAACCGGCTCGCTGACGCGCTAAACGCGGAAAGTGCGACCGTGCGTCAGATGAATAAATGGGCGGACCGTCTGGTGAGCGACGCGGAAGACACGGAAAGCGCCGACGCGCTGCGCCACGTCTTTAACCGCTGGCAGAACAACACCAGCGATGCGCTGGCCTTGAGTGAAAACAGCTATCAGCTGAAGGCCATTAAGCCGGTGATCCAGGAGGTGGATAAACTGGCCTCGATTGGCCTGAGGCTGACGGATCTGGTGGCGCGTCAGGGCACGCTGGACGACAACGAGATCGCGTCGATCCAGAGCGAACTGGATAACGCGGCGACGATCCAGGACGAGGTGGTGATTGCGGCGGTTTATCCGCTGGAGACGCTACTGAGAGCAACGCGGAATCAGTAACAAATGCGCCCTGTGGCGCTACGCTTACCGGGCCTACGTGACGTGTAGGCCCGGCAAACGAAGTGCCGCCGGGCGTGAAGGCAACTCAGTTCTTCAGCACCCACGCCTCTTTCCAGTACGCGCCCACGCCCGGCTCAAACTGGTTTGCGGTTGGGCTGTACTGCACGCAGTAGCCGCTATACGGGAACGGTTTACACTCGTAGGTCTTACCGTTTTTAGGCTGTAACACCACGGTGCCCGCTTTGTAGGAGGCAATGCTGTCCGGGAAGATAAAGTCATGCGGGCCGCTGCTGTCCGCCGCGTCGCTTTCCAGCATCAGGTTTAGCACGTCCTGCGCGAACAGGGTGCCGTCTTTATTGGTGGCGTAGTATTTCAGCATATGGTGGCCCGCCGTGACGTCAGTCAGCGTCATGGTCACGTTTTGATTGACGTTATTCATATCCTGCTTCAGGTAACCTTTTTCGGCACCGTGGTGGTTCATCACGTGCGCTTCAAAATTAACGTCACCCTGCGTGTTTACATGGAAGGTCACAATCACATTGCCATGTTCGATTTTGCTGTATTGCAGATCGGAAACGGTGATGGTCTCGCTCACCTGCGCTTTTTGCTCTTCATAAGAGATGGCAACGGATCTCAGCGTGCTGCCGTCTTTCACGAATACGCTGTTGGCGCCGTGAATCGGGCTGATTTCACCGGCTTCATCTTTCACACCGACGCGGACATCGCTATGAGTGGTGTTGATCTTCTGCGCCAGATCGTAGGACCAGTGGTTAGCGTCGCCTTGTTCTGAAGAGCCGATGGTCATTTCATTACGCAGGGCGGCAACTTCCCCGTTGGCGTCGAAGAAGCGTGCAATCACTTTATCGCCCACGTTCAGGTTATTCCCGGCAATCTGTCCGCTCAGGGTTTTACTCCACTGGGATATTACCGCTGGGGTATCGTCCGGCGTGACGTTGCCGCCGTTACCGAAATCAACGTCAATGGCCTGATAGAAACTGTTTGTGGTATCCGCGATTTCCCACACGCCATAAATAACCTGGTAGCCCGTACGTTCCGGGACATTACAGGTCATGGATTTTGTCATGGACGGTGCCTGACCATTCCCGTTAATAGTACAGAACGGCGTTAATTCGAACTGGTCACGGGTCAGCGGTTTATTGGGGTCCCAGTTTTGTTTGGTAATGTAATAACGCCAGTTGGTGGTTTTATGCGGCGCGGTATGGTGCCAGACAAATTCATGCGGGCCTGCCGTCATGGGGCTTTTAGTCCAGGCGTTCAGGCTCTGCTTATCAAGCTGGGAGTAGCTGGCAATACCGGCGCTGGCAAGCTGGCCGTCAGGCGGCATTGCGCCCGTCGGGAAGCCGGAGGTCTTTTCTACACTCTGCGGTTCATATTGTACAGAGCCACAGTCAATATTCTGGCCGAGCTTACACATATAAGCGCGGCTGGCGGGGGATTCTATATATCCGTGTGCAAGTGCGGAAGACGCAACCGCTAATGTGGCAACGGCCAGCGCGATCTTAGAGAGTTTCATTCTTCATCCATTAATTAGAATATAACAAGGCAGCGTCAGTCTATTAATGGAGTGGGGATGCGTCATTGCCTGGAGAGAGTAAAAATGGTCGCAATAAAAAAGGCAGCCTGAGCTGCCTTCTCTTTATTGAAATAAATTAGCGACGTACGGCAATCGCTTCGATTTCAATTTTTACGTCTTTTGGCAGACGCGCCACTTCCACACAGGAGCGCGCCGGGAAGGTGGCGTTGTGCTCGGTGAAGAACGCTTCATAAGTGGCGTTAACGGTGGCGAAATCGTTCAGATCTTTCACGAACACGGTGGTTTTGACGATATCGCCCACTTTCAGACCGGCAGATTCGACGATAGCCTGCACGTTTTCCAGCGACTGACGCGCCTGTGCCGCCACGTCTGCTGGCACTTCACCAGTTTTCGGGTTCACCGGGATCTGACCTGAAGTGATGATCATGCTGCCCAGATCAACGCCCTGAACGTAGGGGCCGATAGCCGCAGGTGCATTTTCCGTCGCGAGTACTTTGCTCATGTTTTCTCCAGAATTACAGCGTTAAGAATGTTCCCGGCCATTATAACAGCCGGGATTTCATTACCAACCTCAATTAGTTGGCCAGCACCACATAATGAGAAAACTCTTTTTCGCAGTATTTGCATTTGAGCGCGATATCATTGGCGCGCTTTTTCACTGCAAAACTGGAGGAAACCGGCTCAGCGTGGCTGATGCAGTTGCTGTTCGGGCAGACCAGCACGCTTTCAATACGCTCCGGCAGGCTAGGGCGGGATTTGCCCACCACGTCGTAATCGTCGATGCGGTTAACGGTGGCGTCCGGCGCGTACAGCGACAGTTGGTTGACCTGCTCGTCGGTCAGGAAGGTGTTCTCGATTTTGATCAGATCCTTGCGGCCCATCTCGCCTGACGGCAGGTTCAGGCCGATGGTGATGCGCTGGTCGGTTTCGGTCAGTTTGAACAGCGTCAGCAGCTTAAAGCCCACCTGCGCAGGGATGTGGTCAATCACGGTGCCACGCTTGATGGCTTCAACCTGGAGTTTGTTATCGTGTGTCATTGTCGTTTCCCCTTACAGTGCCAATTCGCGATTCAGAACCAGTGCCAGTAACGCCTGGCGGGCGAAGATGCCGTTTCCGGCCTGCTGGAAGTACCAGGCGTGCGGCGTTTTATCCACGTCTGTGGTGATCTCATCGATGCGCGGCAGCGGGTGCAGCACCTTCATATTGTCACGTGCGCCCTCGAGGTCGCTGGCGCGCAGCACGAACTGCGCCTTCACGTTGGCGTATTCGGACGGATCCAGACGCTCTTTCTGCACGCGGGTCATGTAGAGAATATCCACGTTGTCCATCACTTCTTCTATGCTGGCGTGCAGGCTCCACGCGATGCCTTTTTCGTCCAGCATATCGAGAATGTACTGCGGCATCGCCAGCGCGTCCGGCGCGATGAAGAAGAAGCGGTTGCCGTTAAATTTCGCCAGCGCCTGGGTCAGGGAGTGGACGGTGCGGCCATATTTCAGGTCGCCGACCATGGCGATGTTCAGGTTCTCAAGCGTGCCCTGCGTCTCCTGAATGGTGAACAGATCCAGCAGGGTCTGCGTCGGGTGCTGGTTGGCACCGTCACCGGCGTTCAGCACCGGAATGCCGCCGGAAAACTCGGTCGCCAGACGCGCCGCGCCCTCCTGCGGGTGGCGCATCACAATCGCGTCCACGTAGGTACTGATAACCGAAATGGTATCCGCCAGGGTCTCGCCTTTTTTGCCCAGCGACGTGTTGCTGCTGTCCGAGAAGCCCACCACGCTCGCGCCCAGGCGGTGCATGGAGGTTTCGAAGGAGAGGCGGGTGCGGGTGGAGGCCTCGAAGAAGCAGCTCGCAATCACCTTGTGCTTCAGCAGCTCCGGTTGCGGATTGGCCTTCAGTTTTGCCGCGGTTTCCAGAACCAGTTCCAGCTCTTCGCGGCTGAGGTCGTTTATGGAAATGATGTGTTTTTGATAAAGCGGATTCATGTTTATCTCCTGACGCCGGGCAAAAAAAAGCCCCTCAAATGAGGGGCTCTGGGAATAGGTTTAGCAACGGGAAGAAAAACGGCAGGCCAGCGTCTGATTTCAGACGCGGTAAGACGATATGTCGTACACGCTTGACCATGCTTCCTCCCGGCAAATTGTCGGGCATTATACGCAGCTCGCTTTTGGGATCAAGCGATTTAATGCACGCTTTACTCAATGCAAACGGTTCTTTATGAATATTAATGCGTTCTGAGTAAATAATTAATTTGCTTATGCACCAGCGCGGTGCGCTTCACCACGCGGGGCGCGACCCAGACAATACTGCTTCCGGCCACCACGCCTAAAATTTCCGGTAACTGGTGATAATCCAGAATACGCGCCACCGCGCGGCCATATCCGGCGACGGTATGGATAAGGATAAATTCGCTGTTGTGCTCCACGCTCACCACCATTTCAGAGACGGTACGCGCCGCGTCGGGGGCCGGGCGCAGCTGGGGATTCAGCGAATAAATCTTTAGCCCTTTGGCATTGCGAATTTTTATGACACCGAGCAACTTGAGCAGACGTGAAACGGTGGACTGGCTGATGGTCTCAAAACCCCGCTCCTGTAAGTCGCGGCGGATCTCCTCCTGGGAGAGATAGCTCTTTTCCGCGATCAGACGCTGGCAGACCGTTAGCTGTAGTTGCTCTTTGGGAGAGTACTCTTCGTAATCCATCATAGTTCCCATATCAGTTCCCGAAATAATCGGTGGCACCGCACCGATCCGTAGGCCGGATAAGCGCAGCGCCATCCGGCAAATTACAACAGGGCGCCCAGGCTTAACGCCACCATAATCACCACCGTTAAAATCCCCAGCAGCGGCGCGACCCATTTCAGATAGCGCACGTAGGGCACGCGGGCGATAGCCAGCCCGCCCATCACGACGGCAGAGGTGGGAGTGATCAGGTTAACGATGCCGGACGCCGACTGGTAAGCCGTAACCACCAGGTCGCGGTTGACGTTAGCGAAATCGGCAAGGGGCGCCATGATCGGCATCGTCAGAACGGCCAGGCCGGACGAAGAAGGCACAAGAAACGACAGCACCACTTCCAGCCAGTACATCACGTTGATGAACGCCACCGTCGACAATCCGGTGACTATTCCCTCGGCGCTGTGCAAAATGGTGTGGGTAATCATGCCCTTATCCATGATCACTACGATACCGCGCGCGATGCCGATAATCAGCGCGACGCCCAGCAAATCTCGCGCGCCGTTGATAAAGGTTGAGGTCAGCTCCTCTTCGCTCATGCGGGCGATCAGCCCGACGATAATCGCGCTGGCGAGGAACACCGCCGAGATCTCCGCCATCCACCAGCCCAGCACCGCCACGCCGTAGATCATCACCGCGAAGGCGAGGGCGAAGATCACCAGGATGAGTTTGCGCACCGGGGTAAACTCCAGCGACTGCTCGCCCTTGTTGCCGAGGAAGTGGGCGCGGTTCTCTTCCTGCTTATCCGCCACGATCGACAGCGACGGATCCTTGCGCACCTTGCGGGCATAGCGCATTACCCACGCCACGCAGATGATCCAGCCGATCACCAGCAGCGCGATGCGCAACATGATGCCGTTGGTGAAGGGGATCCCGGCGGCGTTGGCGGCGATCACCGTGGCGAACGGGTTGATGGTGGAGCCGAGGGTGCCGATCCCCGCGCCGAGCAGCACGGTGGACGCAGCAACCACCGGATCGAACCGCGCCGCCAGCATCACCGGCACCAGTAAGGTATAGAAGGGCAGCGACTCTTCTGCCATGCCGTAAATCGTGCCGCCTGCGGCAAACAGCGCCATCAGGATCGGGATCATCCACTCTTCGCGGCCGCGTAGTCGGGTAGTGACGCGCTCGATCCCGGCGTCTATCGCCCCGGTTTTAGTGACGATCCCGAGGAATCCCCCGATGATAAGGATAAACAGCGCCACGTCGATGGCCCCGGCCTGGCCGGATTCTGGATCGTACAGCCCGGCAATCGGCGCCATCAGCACCGAAACCAGCCCCTGCGGGTGCGCTGCCACGTGCGCGTAGGTGCCAGCAACCGGCACTTCTTTACCGAGCGCCTCGTTCATTGCCATATGGTACTGCCCGGCCGGAACAATCCACGTCAGCACGGCAACCACGGCAATCAGAAAAAAGAGAATGGTGTAAGCGGAGGGAAACTTGAACTTGCCCATGATGTTCTCCTGAACCCGGCGCACCCCGCGGCGCGCCGGGCGGTGATTAGTCGCCGAGTGTCGCCACCATGACCGCTTTAATGGTGTGCATGCGGTTCTCTGCTTCGTCGAAGACGATGGAGTTCGGTGATTCGAAGACCTCTTCCGTCACTTCCAGCCCCTTCAGGCCGTACGCCATTTCGATTTCGCGGCCCACTTTGGTGTGCTCGTTGTGGAACGCCGGCAGGCAGTGCATGAACTTGACGTTCGGGTTACCGGTGGCCTTCATCACGTCCGCGTTAATCTGATATGGCTTCATCAGGCTGACGCGCTCGGCCCAGGCCTCCTTCGGCTCACCCATGGAAACCCACACGTCGGTGTAGAGGAAATCGGTGCCCTGCACGCCTTCCTCCACGTCGTCGGTGAGGGTGATGCGCGCGCCGGTCTCTTTGGCGATGGCGCGGCACTGCTCAACCAGGCCCGCCTCCGGCCAGAAGGATTTCGGCGCCACAAGGCGGATATCCATCCCCATTTTGGCCGCGCCGACCATTAGCGAATTACCCATGTTGTTCCGCGCGTCTCCGAGATAAGCAAAGCTCAGCTCCGGCAGGGTTTTGCCCGGAGAGTGCTCCAGCATGGTCATCAGATCGGCGAGAATTTGGGTGGGGTGGAACTCGTCGGTCAGGCCGTTCCACACCGGCACGCCCGCGTACTCGCCCAGCTCTTCAACGATGGCCTGGCCGTAGCCGCGATACTCGATGCCGTCATACATGCGGCCCAGCACGCGGGCGGTGTCCTTCATCGACTCTTTGTGGCCAATCTGCGAACCGCTTGGGCCGAGGTAGGTGACCTGCGCGCCCTGGTCGAACGCACCCACTTCGAAGGCGCAGCGGGTGCGGGTGGAGGTTTTTTCAAAGATCAGGGCGATGTTTTTCCCGACCAGGGTTTGTTTTTCGCGTCCGGCTTTTTTGGCGGCCTTCAGCTCGATGGCGAGATCGATCAGGTACTGGATCTCCGCCGGGGTGTAGTCCAGCAGTTTCAGGAAGTTGCGGTTTTTCAGGTTAATGGTCATGGGGAAATCCTTTTTAAAATTTAGCTGTCTGATGCCCTCACCCCGGCCCTCTCCCACAGGGAGAGGGGGCGTACATTCCCTCTCCCTTTGGGAGAGGGTTAGGGTGAGGGGAAAACGACTCAGTTACGAATCAACGTGCCTTTCTCGCCCGCCAGGATCTCCGCGCCGTCATTCAGCGCGCCGATCCCGGCTATCCCATTGCAGGCTTCAACGAACTCGCGGCAGGCGGCCACTTTCGGCCCCATCGATCCGGCGTCGAACTGCATGCCTCTGAGCAGCTCCGGCGTCACCTGCGCCAGCGGACGCTGGGTTGGCTTGCCCCAGTCGAGGTACACCGCGTCGGCATCGGTGAGGATCAGCAGGGCATCGGCCTCGATCTGGCGCGCCAGCAGGGCGGCGGAGAGGTCTTTGTCGATCACCGCCTCAATGCCGCGATAGCCGTTGGCGTTTTCCACTACCGGCACGCCACCGCCGCCGTTGCAGATCACCAGGTGGTCGCGCTGAATCAGCGCCGTGATGGCGTCACTCTCGACGATGCGCTTCGGCTGCGGCGACGGCACCACACGGCGGAAGTAGCTGCCGTCGGCCTTAAACACCCAGCCTTTTTCCGCGGCCAGCGCTTTAGCCTGGGCTTCGCTGTAGACCGGGCCGATGTACTTGGTCGGGTTGCTGAACGCCGGGTCGGCGGCGTCCACTTCCACCTGCGTGAGCAGGACGCTGACCTCGCGCTGGGGCAGATTGTTTTTCAGCGCCTGCTGGAGCATGTAGCCGATCATTCCCTGGCTTTCGGCGCCAAGAACGTCCAGCGGGTAGGGAGTGACTTTGTCGTAGGCGCTGTTTTGCAGCGCCAGCAGTCCGACCTGCGGGCCGTTGCCGTGCACCAGCACCACGCGCCACTGTTCCGTTAAGCCGGCGATGGTGCGGGCGGCCTGCTCAATGTTCTGGCGCTGGATGTCCGCTTCAAGCGGCTCGCCGCGCTTGAGCAGCGCGTTGCCGCCAAGGGCCACAACCAGAGTGGGTTTTCGTTCCATGATGGCTCCTTTAAATTCCGTCGCGTTCCAGTGGGCAGCTCATGCAGCGCGCGCCGCCGCGACCGCGTCCCAGCTCGTCGCCCGGGATCGGCAGCACGGTGATGCCCGCTTTGTCGTACTTCTCGTTGGTCCAGACGTTGCGCTCGTAGCCGATCACCACGCCCGGGCGGAGGGTCAGGACGTTGTTAGCGTCGTTCCACTGCTCGCGTTCGGCTTCAAAGGCGTCGCCGCCGGTGGTGATCAGGCGGACGTGGTTAATGCCGAGGGCTTTCTCGATGGCGTGCAGCAGGTCGGTTTCCTGGGTGCGCAGCAGGCCGCCGCGTCCGTCCGGGGTGAGCGTCCAGCATTGGGCGTCCTTGCGCACCACTTCCGGGTAAACGGAGAAGGTGTCCACGTCGATGTGGGTCATCACGGTGTCGAGGTGCATGCAGGAGCGGTGTTTCGGCAGCTCAACGGCAATCACGCGCTCGGCCTGGCGATGTTTAAACAGGCTGTTGGCGAGGAACTCCACGCCCTGCGGCGTCGTGCGCTCGGACATGCCGATCAATACCGCCCCGCGGCCAATCACTAATACGTCGCCGCCTTCCAGAGTGGCGTGGTCGTAATTAATATTCTCGTCGCCGAAATACTTAATAAACTCGCCGTCGGCAAATGCGGGGTGCCAGCGATATATTGCCCGCAGGTTATTGGTTTCACGCTGGCGGGCGGGTTTCGCCATCGGATTAATGGAGACGCCGTTATATATCCAGCAGGAGGTATCGCGGGTAAATAAGTGGTTCGGCAGCGGCTTCATAATAAAATCATTCGCCGTGTGGGTATCAACCACCATATTTTTAATGGCCGCCGGAATTTCACCGTAGGTTAATCCGCCGCTTAATCTGCGCGCCAGTTCGCGGTGCGGCATATCCGCCAGCCAGCCGCGCACGTCGGCGGCAAAGGTTGGCCCCAGGCGATAGTCGGAGATTTGTGTTTCAAGAAGCCAGGCTTTTGCTTCAGCAATATCAAGCGTTTGCGTAAGAAGGTCGGTCAACAGCAGGACTTCCACACCCTGCTCGCGCAGCGTGTTTGCGAAGATGTCATGCTCTTCACCCGCCCGTTCAACCGAGAGCACGTCATCAAATAGCAGCTCCTGACAGTTTGAGGGGGTTAACCGTTTCAGACTTAAATTAGGACGGTGCAGCATAACGCTACGCAATTGACCAATTTCAGAACCGACGTAATGCTTTTCCATAATTATTCCTTTAACTTTTTTTCAGAATAAAAAGGGCATGCGCCATGTGATGTGTTTAATTTCATGGCGGCTAAGCTCAATTGATTTCGTGATTTATAGTAGGCGCTTAAATAATGGTTATTGTGACATTGCTCACGCGAAAACCGATATTGAGCAGTTTATTTTCAATTGCATGATTCGTATCAGATAATGATTAATTTCATATTATTAAGGGATGAATAGCTAAGCAGGAACGGGTGGCAATATTTGAAGTTGTTATTATTTTGTAGAATCACACGCTTTGAAATATTTAGTTATGTTGTTGATTTTAATGGATAAAATGTTGTCACGGGAATAGCTATGCAATAATGACAGTTAACTATTTTTCACTTAAGAGAAATCAATAAATAATTATGGATTTTTAAAGGAAATAACCAAAGTGGTAAAGTGTGATACACCAACAGGTTTTGTGAGTTATGTTTTAAATTCAGTGAGTTAGATCCTGTGTGCAAAGTGCATGAAATGAGGTTATGCATAACCACTGCATAAATGCCTGTGTGCAATTAACAGTGGATTAACACATTTCCCGATAAACATGCGCTGACGCAAATCTTGTCAAAAAAGGGCTGGTATGGAAGAGGCAATTCTCGTATAAAACATAAAAATGAAACAATGTTTTAATCTGAGGGTTGTATCATGATTATTGGCAATATTCATCATCTCCAGTCCTGGCTGCCAGAAGAGCTGCGCCAGGCCATTGAGCACGTTAAGGCCCACGTCACCGACGCAACGCCGACCGGTAAGCACGACATCAATGGCAACAGCCTGTTTTATCTGGTTTCGGAGTACATGACCCAGCCGTTCGCCGAGCGTCGCGCTGAATACCATGCACGCTATCTGGATATTCAGATTGTGCTAAAAGGTCAGGAAGGGATGACCTTCAGTACCCTGCCGCACGGTACGCCGGACACCGACTGGCTGGCGGACAAAGACATCGCGTTCCTGCCGGAAGGCGAGCAGGAGAAAACCGTGGTGCTGAGCGAAGGGGATTTTGTGGTGTTCTGGCCGGGCGAAGTGCATAAGCCGCTGTGCGCGGTGGGAGCGCCGGCGCAGGTGCGTAAGGTTGTGGTGAAGATGCTGGTAGAGTAACCCCTCACCCCGGCCCTCTCCCAAGGGGAGAGGGTGTAAAAGTTCCCTCTCCCCTTGGGAGAGGGTTAGGGTGAGGGAACCAGACCGCACCCACGCATAATGTGATCCAGCTTAAACTTCCCGCACTCCCTCATCCCTTCCCATTTACCTGCGCTTTTTCTGCGTCATAGTATGATCGTTAAATTAATGAACGCTGTTCTATAATGTAGAACAAAATGTTTCAACAAGGAGATCTCATGCCGCAGTCCGCGTTGTTCACGGGTATCATTCCCCCTGTCTCCACCATTTTTACCGCCGATGGCCAGCTCGATAAACCGGGTACCGCCGCGCTGATCGACGATCTGATTAAAGCAGGCGTCGACGGCCTGTTCTTCCTGGGCAGCGGCGGCGAGTTCTCCCAGCTCAGCGCCGAAGAGCGTAAAACCATTGCCCGGTTTGCGATCGATCATGTCGATCGTCGTGTGCCGGTGCTGATCGGCACCGGCGGCACCAACGCCCGGGAAACCATTGAACTGAGCCAGCACGCGCAGCAGGCGGGCGCGGACGGCATCGTGGTGATCAACCCTTACTACTGGAAAGTGTCGGAAGCAAACCTGATCCGCTATTTCGAACAGGTGGCCGACAGCGTCACATTGCCGGTGATGCTCTATAACTTCCCGGCGCTGACCGGGCAGGATCTGACCCCGGCGCTGGTGAAAACCCTGGCCGACTCGCGCAGTAACATCGTCGGCATCAAAGACACCATCGATTCCGTCGCCCACCTGCGCAGCATGATCCACACCGTCAAAGCCGCCCATCCGCACTTCACCGTGCTGTGCGGCTACGACGATCATCTGTTTAATACCCTGCTGCTAGGCGGCGACGGGGCGATCTCGGCCAGCGGCAACTTTGCCCCACAGGTGTCGGTAAATCTTCTGAAAGCCTGGCGGGATAACGACGTGGCGAAAGCGGCTGAGTATCATCAGACCCTGCTGCAAATCCCGCAGATGTATCAGCTGGATACGCCGTTTGTGAACGTCATTAAAGAGGCGATCGTGCTCTGCGGTCGTCCGATTTCTACGCACGTCCTGCCGCCAGCTTCGCCGCTGGACGAGCCGCGCAAGGCGCAGCTGAAAACCCTGTTACAACAGCTCAAGCTCTGCTGAGCCGGACGATAACGATGACCATTGAGAAAATTTTCACCCCACAGGACGATGCGTTTTATGCGGTGATCACCCACGCGGCGGGGCCGCAGGGCGCGCTGCCGCTGACTCCGCAGATGCTGATGGAATCCCCCAGCGGCAACCTGTTCGGTATGACGCAGAACGCCGGGATGGGCTGGGATGCCAACAAACTCACCGGCAAAGAGGTGCTGATCATCGGCACCCAGGGCGGCATCCGCGCCGGAGACGGGCGTCCGGTTGCGCTGGGCTACCACACCGGACACTGGGAGATCGGCATGCAGATGCAGGCGGCGGCGAAGGAGATCACCCGCAACGGCGGGATCCCGTTCGCCGCCTTCGTCAGCGATCCGTGTGACGGTCGCTCGCAGGGCACGCACGGCATGTTCGACTCCCTGCCGTACCGCAACGACGCGGCGATCGTGTTTCGCCGCCTGATCCGCTCCCTGCCGACGCGCCGGGCGGTGATCGGCGTGGCGACCTGTGATAAAGGGCTGCCCGCCACCATGATTGCGCTGGCTTCCATGCACGATCTGCCGACCATTCTGGTGCCGGGCGGGGCGACGCTGCCGCCCACCGTGGGGGAAGATGCGGGCAAAGTGCAGACCATCGGCGCGCGCTTCGCCAACCATGAGCTCTCCTTGCAGGAGGCCGCCGAGCTGGGCTGTCGCGCCTGCGCGTCGCCGGGCGGCGGGTGTCAGTTCCTCGGTACGGCGGGCACCTCGCAGGTAGTGGCGGAGGCGCTGGGTCTGGCGCTGCCGCACTCTGCACTGGCGCCGTCCGGGCAGGCGGTGTGGCTGGAGATCGCCCGCCAGTCGGCACGCGCGGTCAGTGAACTGGATAACCGCGGCATCACCACGCGCGATATCCTCACCGACAAAGCCATCGAAAACGCGATGGTGATCCACGCGGCGTTCGGCGGATCCACCAATTTACTGCTGCACATTCCGGCAATCGCCCACGCGGCGGGCTGCACGATCCCGGACGTTGAGCACTGGACGCGCGTTAACCGCAGGGTGCCGCGCCTGGTGAGCGTGCTGCCCAACGGCCCGGACTACCATCCGACCGTGCGTGCCTTCCTCGCGGGCGGCGTGCCGGAGGTGATGCTCCACCTGCGCGATCTCGGTCTGCTGCATCTGGATGCCATGACCGTGACCGGCCAGACGGTCGGCGAGAACCTTGACTGGTGGCAGGCCTCCGAGCGCCGGGCGCGCTTCCGCCAGTGCCTGCGCGAGCAGGACGGCGTGGAGCCGGATGACGTGATCCTGCCGCCGGAGAAGGCAAAAGCGAAAGGGCTGACCTCGACGGTCTGCTTCCCGACGGGCAACATCGCGCCGGAAGGATCGGTGATCAAGGCCACGGCGATCGACCCGTCGGTGGTGGGTGAAGATGGCGTTTACCGCCACACCGGCCGGGTGCGGGTGTTTGTCTCGGAGGCGCAGGCCATCAAGGCCATAAAGCGGGAAGAGATTGCGCAGGGCGATATCATGGTGGTGATCGGCGGTGGACCGTCCGGCACTGGCATGGAAGAGACCTACCAGCTCACCTCCGCGCTGAAGCACATCTCGTGGGGCAAGACGGTGTCGCTCATCACCGATGCGCGCTTCTCGGGCGTGTCGACGGGCGCCTGCTTCGGCCACGTATCGCCGGAGGCGCTGGCGGGAGGGCCGATTGGTAAGCTGCGCGATAACGACATCATTGAGATTGCCGTGGACCGCCTGACTCTGACCGGTAGCGTGAACTTCATCGGTACCGCGGACAACCCGCTGACGCCGGAAGAGGGGGCGCGCGAGCTGGCGCGGCGGCAGACGCACCCGGACCTGCACGCTCACGACTTTTTGCCGGACGATACCCGGCTGTGGGCGGCATTACAGTCCGTGAGTGGCGGCACCTGGAAAGGCTGTATTTATGACACCGATAAAATCATTGAGGTAATTAACGCCGGTAAAAAAGCACTCGGCCTTTAATTATTTTTTGAGAGAAAGTCGTCTGCGGAAAATATTCCGCGGGCGGTTTTTGCTTGTCTTTAATTTACTAATTTAAACAATGACTTATGATATATCGCTGGCGTCACAAAAGCGAAATAACGTAATTCAGAAATAAGATATGACCATTGCTGGTTAATTGAGCAGCTCATTACACTCCAGTAACGCAATGTTGTAATTCAGCACACTACATAAGGGTGTAATTCTGATGACGCAATTAACCATGAAAGACAAAATTGGCTACGGGCTGGGTGATACCGCCTGCGGCTTCGTCTGGCAGGCCACGATGTTCCTGCTGGCCTATTTCTACACCGACGTGTTCGGTCTCTCCGCGGGCATAATGGGGACGCTGTTTTTAGTTTCCCGCGTGCTCGACGCCGTGACCGATCCGCTGATGGGGCTGCTGGTAGACCGCACCCGCACCCGCTACGGCCAGTTCCGCCCGTTCCTGCTGTGGGGCGCCATCCCGTTCGGCATCGTCTGCATGCTGACCTTCTACACGCCGGACTTCTCCGCGCAGGGCAAAATCATCTATGCCTGCGTGACCTATATTCTGCTGACTCTGGTCTACACCTTCGTTAACGTCCCTTACTGCGCCATGCCGGGGGTGATCACCGCCGACCCGAAAGAGCGTCATGCCCTTCAGTCCTGGCGTTTCTTCCTCGCCGCCGCGGGGTCGCTCGCCATCAGCGGCATCGCGCTGCCGCTGGTCAGCATCATCGGCAAAGGGAACGAGCAGGTGGGCTATTTCGGCGCCATGTGCGTGCTGGGTCTGACCGGCGTGGCCCTGCTTTATGTCTGCTTCTTCACCACCAAAGAGCGCTACACCTTTGAGGTGCAGCCGGGTTCGTCGGTGGCGAAAGATCTTAAGCTGCTGCTGGGCAACGGTCAGTGGCGGATCATGTGCGCCTTCAAGATGATGGCGACCTGCTCTAACGTGGTACGCGGCGGGGCAACGCTCTACTTCGTGAAATACGTGATGGATCACCCGGAGATGGCGACCCAGTTTTTACTCTACGGCAGCCTCGCCACCATGTTCGGCTCGCTCTGCTCGTCTCGTCTGCTGGGCCGCTTCGACCGCGTTACCGCCTTTAAGTGGATCATTGTCGCTTACTCTCTGATTAGCCTGCTGATCTTCTTCACGACGGCGGAGCATATTGCCCTGATTTTCGCCCTCAACATCCTGTTCCTGTTCGTCTTTAACACCACCACGCCGCTACAGTGGCTGATGGCCTCTGACGTGGTGGATTACGAGGAGAGCCGCAGCGGGCGCCGCCTCGACGGGCTGGTGTTCTCCACCTACCTGTTCAGCCTGAAGATTGGCCTGGCGATTGGCGGGGCAGTGGTGGGCTGGATCCTGGCGTACGTGAACTACTCCGCCAGCAGCAGCGTGCAGCCGGTGGAGGTGCTCACCACCATCAAAATTCTGTTCTGCGTGGTGCCGGTGGTGCTCTACGCGGGCATGTTCATCATGCTGTCGTTCTATAAGCTCACCGACGCCCGCGTGGAGGCCATCAGCCAGCAGCTGATCAAGCACCGCGCGGCGCAGGGTGAGGCCATTCCCGACGCCGCGACAGCCGCATCCCATTAACCGGAGGCAACATGGAAATCACTAACCCGATACTCACCGGCTTCAACCCGGACCCGTCCCTGTGCCGCCAGGGCGAGGACTACTACATCGCCACCTCGACCTTCGAGTGGTTCCCGGGCGTGCGCATCTATCACTCCCGCGACCTGAAAAACTGGTCGCTGGTCAGCACGCCGCTGGACCGCGTGTCGATGCTGGACATGAAGGGCAACCCGGACTCCGGCGGTATCTGGGCGCCGTGCCTGAGCTACGCCGACGGCAAATTCTGGCTGCTCTACACCGACGTGAAGATTGTCGATTCGCCGTGGAAAAATGGCCGCAACTTCCTCGTCACCGCGCCGTCCATCGAAGGGCCGTGGAGCGAGCCGATCCCGATGGGCAACGGCGGGTTCGATCCGTCCCTGTTCCACGACGACGATGGCCGCAAATACTACCTCTACCGCCCGTGGGGGCCGCGCCATCACAGCAACCCGCACAACACCATCGTGATGCAGGAGTTTGACCCGCAGACCGGCACCCTCTCGCCCGAGCGCAAAACGCTGTTTACCGGCACGCCGCTCTGCTACACCGAAGGGGCGCATCTTTATCGCCACGCGGGATGGTACTACCTGATGGTTGCCGAAGGCGGCACCAGCTACGAGCACGCCGTCGTGGTGCTGCATGCAAAAACCATCGACGGGCCGTACGAGCTTCACCCGGATGTGACGATGATGACCAGCTGGCACCTGCCGGAGAACCCGCTGCAAAAGAGCGGCCACGGCTCGCTGCTGCAAACCCACACCGGGGAGTGGTATATGGCCTACCTTACCAGCCGCCCGCTGCGCCTGCCCGGCGTGCCGCTGCTGGCCTCAGGCGGACGCGGTTACTGTCCGCTGGGGCGCGAGACCGGCATCGCCCGCATTGAATGGCGCGATGGCTGGCCGTACGTGGAGGGCGGTAAGCACGCGCAGCTGACCGTGAAAGGCCCGCAGGTGGCGGAGCAGCCCGCCGCCGTTCAGGGTAGCTGGCGGGATGATTTCGACGGCAGCACGCTTGACCCTGAATTGCAGACTCTGCGCATTCCGTTCGACGACACCCTCGGCTCACTCACCGCGCGCCCCGGCTATTTACGGCTCTACGGCAACGACTCGCTCAACTCGACCTTTACCCAGTCGACGGTGGCGCGCCGCTGGCAGCACTTCACCTTCCGGGCCGAGACGCGGATGCAGTTCTCGCCGGTTCACTTCCAGCAGAGCGCGGGGCTGACCTGCTACTACAACAGCAAAAACTGGAGCTACTGCTTTGTGGACTACGAGGAGGGGCAGGGCAGAACGATTAAGGTTATTCAGCTCGACCACAACGTGCCGTCGTGGCCGCTGCACGAGCAGCCCATTCCCGTGCCGGAGAGTGCGAAGAGCGTCTGGCTAAGGGTGGATGTGGATGCGCTGGTCTACCGCTACAGCTACTCGTTCGACGGCGAGACGTGGCACACCGTGCCGGTGACGTATGAGGCGTGGAAGCTGTCGGATGACTATATCGGCGGGCGCGGCTTCTTCACCGGCGCGTTTGTGGGACTGCACTGCGAGGACATCAGCGGCGACGGCTGCCACGCTGACTTCGACTACTTCACCTACGAGCCGGTCTGACGGCTCAGGCCGGGTAGCCCAGCGCGCGTGAGAGCTGGAGCCCGGCCTGCTGAAGCTGCTCGCGGAAATTAGCCAGCTCGGCGTCGTCCACGCGGGAGGTCAGCGTCGACAGGCTCAGGGCGGCGATGACGCGGGACTCGTGGTTCCACACCGGCACCGCCACGCAGCGCACGCCCTGCTCGTTCTCTTCGCTATCCAGGGCGTAACCCTGCTCGCGGGTCTGCGCCAGGGCGCTCATTAAGGCTTCGCGAGAGGCAAGGGTAGAAGGGGTATAGGTGGTGTACTGATAGCCCTCCAGCAGGGCGTTCAGCTCGGCCTCGCCCAGCCAGGCAATCAACACTTTGCCGATGGCGGTGGCGTGAACCGGCAGGCGGCGGCCGATGCGCGAATAGGCGATGGCGGCCAGCTTGCCTTCAATCTTCTCGATATAGACCCCTTCACGCCCGTCCAGGATCCCCAGATGGGTCGTCTGCCCGGTCCGCTGGGACAGCTCCGTCAGCCAGCCTTTCGCCTTCTGCCGAATATCGATAGAGCCCACGACAAAATGACCGCGCTCGACCAGCTTCATGCCGAGGCGATACTTACCGTTCTCCGGGTTCTGATCGATATAGCCGTGAAGCTGGAGGGTTTTCAGCAGCGAGTGGAGGGTACTCTTGCTCAGCCCCATCAGTTTGCTGATGTCGGTGATCTTAAGCTCGGTGGCCTGCTCGTTGAACAGGTCGAGGATCTGCAACGCACGTTCAACAGACTGAATAATCGGCATAATGCTGGTATGTCCACGCTGGAATTAAGGCGAAAACGTACCTTTTTCGGGGTGAAAAATCAATTGAGTAGAGCGGGTTGTGGGAGAAAGGACATCAGCCGCATCGTCGCCTGATTTGCCCGGCGGCGCTGCGCTTGCACGGGCCTACGGGCTGGGTTTTCTCCCTCTCCCTGTGGGAGAGGGCCGGGGTGAGGGCACCAACGCGCAGAGGACTCAACCCCCAAGCGTCGCCACCATCACCGCCTTAATCGTATGCATCCGATTTTCCGCCTGGTCGAACACGATGCTCGCCGGCGACTCAAACACCTCGTCCGTCACTTCCATCCCGCCGTGCAGATCGAACTCTTTCGCCATCTGCTTGCCGAGCGTGGTCTGGTCGTCATGGAACGCCGGCAGACAGTGCAGGAACTTCACGTTCGGGTTGCCGGTCAGCGCCATCATCTGCGCGTTCACCTGATACCCGCGCAGCAGCGCGATACGCTCCGCCCACTTCTCTTTGGCTTCGCCCATCGACACCCACACATCGGTATAGATAAAGTCCGCGCCCTTCACGCCCGCCGCCACGTCTTCCGTCAGGGTGATTTTCCCGCCGTGTTTTTCCGCCAGCGCGCTGCACTCCGCCACCAGGCTCTCTTCCGGCCAGCAGGCTTTCGGGGCCACCAGACGCAGATCCAGCCCGGTCAGCGCCGCCGCTTCCAGCATCGAGTTGCCCATGTTGTTGCGCGCGTCGCCCGCGTAGGCCAGCGTCATCTCGTTAAACGCCTTGCCCGGCAGGTGCTCCTGCATGGTCAGCAGGTCCGCCAGCAGCTGGGTCGGGTGGAACTCGTTGGTCAGCCCGTTCCACACCGGCACGCCCGCGTACTGCGCCAGCGTTTCGACCACTTCCTGGCCGTGACCGCGATACTGAATGCCGTCGTACATCCGCCCGAGTACGCGCGCGGTGTCCTTAATTGACTCTTTATGCCCAATCTGGCTGCCGCTCGGCCCTAAATACGTGACGCGTGCGCCCTGGTCAAATGCGGCAACTTCGAAAGAGCAACGGGTACGGGTCGAGTCTTTTTCGAAGATGAGCGCGATGTTTTTACCGGTAAGCTTCTGTACTTCCTTGCCATTTTTCTTATCGGCTTTGAGCTGTGCGGCAAGGGTCAGCAGAGAAGTGAACTGTGCAGGGGTAAAGTCGAGCAATTTCAGAAAGTGTTTCTTGTACAGATCAGACATTTTATCCTCACATGGCGAACGCCACTTATTGAATTAAAATTCACTTTATATGTGTAATTATTCATTTGCAACCCCGTTTCACAAATCTTTCCAACAAAGGTGGAGGCAAACCCGTCCGTGTGTGAAAATAGAAGTATCTGCCGCACTTTAAAGAGGATTGAGCCATGGCAAACCCGGAACACCTGGAAGAGCAACGCGAAGAGACGCGTCTGATTATTGAAGAACTGCTGGAAGACGGTAGCGATCCGGACGCGCTGTACACCATCGAGCACCATTTCTCTGCGGATGATTTCGACGCGCTGGAAAAACTGGCCGTGGAAGCCTTCAAGCTGGGTTACGAAGTGACCGAGCCGGAAGAGCTGGAAGTGGAAGAGGGCGACACCGTCATCTGCTGCGACATCCTGAGCGAAGGCGCGCTGAAGGCGGAGCTGATCGACGCGCAGGTAGAACAGCTGATGAACCTGGCCGAGAAGTTTGAAGTGGAGTACGACGGCTGGGGAACCTATTTCGAAGATCCGAACGGTGAAGACGGCGAAGAAGGCGACGACGAAGATTACGTCGACGAAGACGACGACGGCGTGCGTCACTAAGCGTTTCAGGCGGTGGCGCGCGCCACCGCTTTTTCAAGGCAGAACCATGGATTACCCGCAGATACTCGCCCCCGTACTCAACTTCCTCCAGTGCCCGACCCCGCAAGCATGGATTGATAAAGCCCGCGACCCGGCGAACCTGCCGCTGCTCCTTACCGACCACATGGTGTGCGAGCTCAAGGCCGCCCAGACCGCGCTGCTGCTGGTGCGTAAATACGTCGCCGACGAAAGCGGTGCCGACGCGCTGCTCGACTGGCTCAAACCCTACGAGCAGTTCACCTTCCGCGACGGCCCGGAGCCGGACTTTATCGCCCTGCACAGGCAGATTGGCAAAAGCGTGATGCCCAAAACCGACGACCCGTGGGGCCAGGCGCTGATCGACAGCATGGTGCTGCTGATCAAAGAGGAGCTGCACCATTTCTGGCAGGTGCGCGAGGCGATGCTGGCCCGCGACATTCCGTACGTCAAAATCACCGCCAGCCGCTACGCCAAAGGGATGCTGAAGGACGTGCGCACCCACGAACCGCTGACGCTGATCGACAAGCTCATCTGCGGCGCCTACATCGAAGCCCGCTCATGCGAACGCTTCGCCGCGCTGGCCCCGTTCCTCGACGACGACCTGCAGAAGTTCTATCTCTCGCTGCTGCGCTCGGAAGCGCGCCACTATCAGGACTACCTGACGCTGGCCCGGCGGGTGAGCGACGACGATATCTCACCGCGCATACAGCTTTTTGGCGAAATTGAAGCCACACTTATCTCGACACCGGACCACGAGTTTCGCTTCCACAGCGGCGTGCCGGTGTAAACCGGCACAACTCAAGGATAAGGATGCGAGATGAATAAAACGTGGACCCGTATTGTGATTGTCGTCATTGCGGCTGCCGCCGTGGCGTTCTGGGGGTTTTTCGACAGGCAGCGCGCCCCTGAACGGCAGATGGATTCCGCCCTCAACGCGATGCCCGCCTGGCAGGTGATTAAGGAGCAGGAGCCCGCGCTGCATCAGCGCATCCTCGACCAGATGGCCGCCCTGCAAAAAGCGGGCGAGCCGGAGCAGCAGATTATCGACACCATCCAGCCGCAGATCCTGCATCTGCAGATGTCGCGCCTGCAAAACGCTCCGGACGCCAACGTGGTGAACTACATGACCATCAACATGGAGCAGACCGCCGCCATCCAGAAGGTGAGTGACGACGCCTGTTTCCGCTTTCTCTACCCGATGGTGAAGGGCGGCATCAACCCGATGCGCATGCTGGATAAAGACCTGATGGCGCGGCGCATGCAGGCCGATGCCGACATGATGCGCGCGGCCTACGGCAAAAACCGCCACACCGTGACCCCCGCCGAGCGTGAGGCGGCTGTCGAAGATGTGCGGCCGATTATGAAGCAACTTGCCGATAAGTACGGCGAGGACATCCAGCTGCTGCAAATGCCGGAGAAGGCGGCGGGCAAAGAGAAGCTCTCCTGCGATATGGTGCAGGAGATGTGGGCGAAGGTGCTGGCGCTGCCGGAGCAGAAGGCGGCGAGGGTGATTCGGCTGGCGGTGTCTGAGCTGGACTGATGAAGGGCGCTGGTTTTTTGGGCACTTAGCGTGGGTTTAGCGCGTCGTCGCTTGCATGGCGGCGCGCGACAGGTATAATCCACAACGTTTCCGCATCCCCTTCAGTGCCGAAGTGGCGAAATCGGTAGACGCAGTTGATTCAAAATCAACCGTAGAAATACGTGCCGGTTCGAGTCCGGCCTTCGGCACCATTAGTACTTCCAAGATCATCCGAGAAAGTCCAATTATCCCTTAAATATCAATGCTTACAGCGATTTTTACGTCCTGAGCCGTCCGAGGTTGTCCGTTGAAATCCGGATGTCATTGGGGGCATAATTGGGGGCATCTTAACTTCGATTAGAAATGTGCCCCCAAATGAAGCTCAACGCCAGACAGGTCGAGACCGCAAAGCCAAAAGACAAAACCTACAAAATGGCCGATGGCGGCGGTTTGTATCTCGAGGTTTCGGCTAAGGGATCCAAATACTGGCGTATGAAATACAGACGCCCCTCTGACAAAAAAGAGGATCGCCTCGCTTTTGGTGTTTGGCCTACTGTGACGCTTGCTCAGGCAAGAGCAAAGCGCGATGAAGCCAAAAAGCTGTTAGTGCAGGGCATTGATCCAAAAGCCGAACAGAAAGAAGCCCAGGCCGAGAATTCGGGGGCATTTACTTTCGAGACTATAGGTCGTGAATGGCATGCCAGTAACAAGCGCTGGAGTGAAGATCACCGATCGCGCGTTCTACGCTATCTTGAGCTTTATATCTTCCCTCATATCGGTTCGTCCGACATTCGCCAGCTCAAAACCAGCCACCTGTTAGCCCCGATTAAAAAAGTTGATGCCAGTGGTAAACACGACGTCGCTCAGCGCCTGCAACAGCGCGTTACGGCCATTATGCGTTATGCCGTACAGAACGATTACATCGACTCAAATCCAGCCAGTGATATGGCCGGTGCGCTATCGACAACCAAAGCGCGACATTACCCCGCTTTACCCTCCAGCCGGTTCCCTGAGTTTCTTGCACGTCTTGCTGCATATCGTGGCCGTGTAATGACACGGATCGCGGTTGAGCTTTCCTTATTAACTTTTGTGCGTTCCAGTGAGTTACGTTTCGCGCGTTGGGATGAGTTCGACTTCGATAAATCTCTCTGGCGTGTACCTGCAAAACGAGAAGAAATTAAAGGTGTGCGCTACTCGTACCGTGGCATGAAGATGAAAGAGGAGCATATTGTTCCCCTTAGCCGACAAGTGATGATTTTGCTAAACCAGTTAAAGCAGATTAGTGGTGATAAAGAGCTGCTTTTTCCTGGTGATCATGACGCAACTAAAGTTATGAGTGAGAACACAGTAAACAGCGCATTGCGTGCAATGGGGTATGACACTAAAACTGAAGTGTGTGGACATGGATTTAGAACGATGGCACGTGGCGCGTTGGGTGAGTCGGGACTATGGAGCGATGATGCGATTGAACGCCAGTTAAGTCACTCTGAGCGTAATAATGTTCGGGCAGCATATATTCACACTTCAGAACATTTAGATGAACGGCGTCTCATGGTTCAGTGGTGGGCCGACTATCTTGATATGAATAAATCAACTTACATCACATCCTTCGATTTCGCTCGATTATAAGAGTATTAAATTTTACATAAGTTGGTAGCAAATAAAATTTGCTACCAATCGACGATTTGATTATAAACTGTTGATATTTTTATTTATTTGTGTTAATGGTGTTCGTATTTTAAAACACTAATTCAACTCAAGTTGGCGAGTTTATGGAAATATCAAAAAATAAAGTTTGGGAAGCCAAGGAGTGGGAAGGTCACGTAAACGATCTTCTCCGACTTAAGTTTGGGGAAGAAAATTATATCCCTATACCTGACTTTCATAACGGTGATGCAGGTATTGAAGGATATTGCACACAAGGATATGCGTTTCAGTCTTATTGCCCTGATGAGGCATGCACAGTAGATAAGTTGTATGATAAACAAAGAGATAAAATGACAGCGGATGTTGGGAAATTTATCTTAGATAAAAAAGGTTATTTAAAGCAAATTTTACAAAATACAAAAATACGGCGTTGGATTTTAGTAGTACCAAGGCATTTATCTAAACAGTTGAATGTTCATGCAACAAACAAAGAAAATGAAGTTTTAGCTTCCAACTTGCCCTATGTTGATAATAGTGATTTTAAAGTATTGATTTGGGATAGGGACAATTTCAAAAAAGAAGAAGATGAATTAATTAGTAGTGGACTAAGATTATTAAGAATAGAAGTTCCTCAAGTAGAAATGTGTGATATTGATCATCTTAAAGATAACAGTACTGAGTTTGGTGATAATATTTCTAGAAAACTCAGAAAAATAAGGGATAATGAGAGCCAGGTTCAGAATGCGTCTACAATGCTATTAAAAAATATCGTTATGTATAAAAACGTTATGAGCGATCTCAAAGATAACTATCCAATTTTACATGAGAAAATAACAAACGGCATTCTGGATCGTGAGCAAGATTTGTCTTTAGCATTTTTCGAAACTGAAATTTTGACACCTATTCAACAAATAGAATACCTCAATAATAAACTTAAAGAAACTAGCCGTCTTCATCAAGATAATCTAAAATGTATTTCAACTGGAGTAGTTGGTGATTGGCTAATGCGTTGTAATTTGGATTTTTAAACATGGATATTTTAAAAGAAATTCCTGAAAAGATGACCTTTAACTCAAATGGGTCTCCAGTTGAGCCTGAAGTAAGACCAATTTGGAGAATATCCTTACTGACAATTATTCTTAACAAACTATGTAGAGGTTCCTCTTCGAGTTTGAAAAAAATGCAGGTTTTATATTCTTTAATATCATCAGCAGATAAGAGAGCAAGATATTTCTCCGAAGGGGCATATGCGGATATCAGTATTCGATTTGACCCGCTCTTAGATAAAGCAATTTCATTGGGTCTGGCTGAAGGCATATTTTCTTTAGATGCAGCGAAAAGCGTTGTTCTAACTGACAAAGGGACGCTTTTGTCTAACAAAATTTATAAAGATTCATCATTGTTTGTTTTTGAGAAGGAATTTATTGAAAACTATAGCAAGTCTGAGTTTTCAGATAAAAAGATAGATCAGATATTATATAAGGGAGTTATATGAGCAAGCTTAAAATTGAACGCTTGGTTATCAGGGCAAGTACAACCGATGGAATTTATGGAACAGACCTCAAATTCAGTTACGGATTAAATATTATTAGTGCTGAAAACTCTTCTGGCAAATCTACGTGTATACAGTCAATAATCTATGCATTAGGGTTAGAAGGTATTTTAGGTCCATCGAGAAGCAACCCTTTGAAATCGGCATTAACAACTAAATTAAGGGATTATAGTGATAAGGAAATCCCAGTAAATGAATCAAAAATATATCTTCAAGTTGCTAATGAAAACGGCAAGACAATTACGGTTTTAAGAAAAAGTGATAGTGATGCTTCGAAAATAGTCACTGTTTATGATTGTGAATATGAAAAAATCAACCCGCAAACATTCACTGATTATTTTCTAAAAGACCCCGGTTCTGCTCAACGTGAAAAAGGTTTTCATTATTTCCTTTCTAATTACTTAGGGATAAAGCAACCCCAAGTAATTAAATATGATGGTTCAACGTGTCCATTATACATTGAGTCAATGTTCACTGTTAATTATGTTGAGCAGACAAGAGGTTGGGGTGGCATATTAAATATAACGCCAACCTATCTCGGTATAAAAGACTTGTCACAAAACATCCTTGAATATACTCTGAATTTGGATGTTCGTGAGATAAGAAGGAAGAGGGAAATATGTCTGGATGAAAAGAAAAACCAAGAAGTTAAATGGTTGAATACACTTTCAGATCTAGAGTCTAATGCAAAAGCTTATGGGTTCTTTGTTTCAACAAGAATACCAGACAAGATCACTCCAAAATCCGAGGTTTATCAGGATAGTGATTTATATACATTGGATGAAAATAACCATGAGATTTCCTTGCCACAGGACAAATTTAATCACGAAAAGGAATTAGAACTAGTCAGAGAGCAGTTAAGAAATGGCGATGACTCAAACGATGTAGCATTGGATTTAATCCTTGATAACCTAAGAGCTAACTTAGCTAATAATGAAAATGCTTTGTCTTTATTAATATCAGATATAGAGGCCAATAAACAGTACATTATCTCAATAAACAAAAGCCTAAATGATACGAAAGAGAGTTTGAGGAAATACAGGGATATTGAAAAACTCCAGTTGTTAGGTTCGCAAGAAGAGTTTTCTTTTGTTGAGGGTAGTTGTCCTACTTGTGGGCAAACTATGGAGAATACACTTTTGCCAGCCAGTCTAGATGGCAAAATATTAACTGTTGAAGATAATATAAAATATTTAGAGAAAACTTTTGCTGTTTTTGACAGTTTGGCAAAAAGTGAAAAGTTAAAATTTGAAAAGAAAGAAGCTACATTGAAAGTAGCCAATGCTAGGGTTCGAGATTTACGTTGTCAAATTAAGGAGGTTCAGCGTAGTATATCCTCCCCTATAAACTCAGAACTTAGAGAGTTAATAAGGAAAGAAGTTAAGCTGGAAAAATATATCGACAGTTTAAATATGCTGTCTAGTTTTGAGTTGGATAAGAAAGATACTCTTCTTGCGGTTCTTTCCGACTGGCGGGATTGTAATAATAAACTGGCAGTGCTGCCATATGATGGTTTTAGTCAAAAAGATAAATTAAAGTTGCGGTTGTTAAGGGATTCATTCAAGTCTAATTTGCAAGATTTTGGATATAAGAGTACTCCGATAGAAGACTTCGATTTGTCTACAAATACATATAAACCAACTGTGGATGGTATAGATATTGGGTCTGAAGCATCTGCTAGTGATAATATTAGGGTGATTTGGTCATATTTATACTCATTATTAATGCTTGATGCGAACTCGAACGACATATCTACCAATCATTTGGGTTTGCTTATTATGGATGAGCCAAGGCAACAAGAAACCAAAGATGTTAGCTTCAAAACATTTATCAAAAAAGCGTCTGAATCATATCAGGAAGAAAAGCAAATCATTATGGGGACTAGCGAAAAGTACCCTGATTTAATTGCTATGCTGGATGGTTTGCATGTAAATCTAATGCATTTTGATAGTAATATTATTCGTAAGCAGTAATCTCTTTATTATTCTGTTGCATCACAAGGATGTGAGTGGCGCAACAGAATTGATCCCATCTTTATACTCTTGAGTAAGATATTTTACAGTTCCTTGGTTTAAATTATTTTGAGATACGATACACATCCCTAATGCGCCATTCTAGCCTACGAAAAATCACTTCATACATATGGATTATTATCTATTGCAATTATTTGCATAAAATTTGGTAATCAGCTTTAGCTGGTTACCAAAATAATTAAGTCATTCAAAGTTAGCGCGCAATGCTCTCCCCGCCCCGCCTGCCCGCTTAATGGGGCGCTTTTAATGCAGGTGCATGGGTGGCCTCAGGCCGCGCCAGAGCTGGTGCTGGCGGGGGAGGCAGGGGCGCGAAAACGCATGCAAAACCATGCACCTTATGCATGCATGGCTTAAAGGGAAAAAGGGCGGGATTTACGGGGATTTTTTGACGGACTACTGCGCGGCCAGTTCAGCGCGTTTTCGGACGTAATTCTGGTTTTGTGCAGGCGTGAATTTTTCACGATTATCATCCCGCGAAGCCGCGTCAGGCCTGAATCCGATGGCTGTTAAAATGTCATTATCCTGTGCGGAATAATTTATTTTTTCACCAGCGGCCAGCCACATCGACAGCGCTTCACGCAGATAATCGACTGAATGCTGCATCACGCAGTGTTTTACAGCGGGATGCTGGTTGTTATAACCCATTAGTTCGGGTGCAAGTGCAGCGGTCAGCTCCGCGCCGTGCGCCTGCATAAAATCATTCAGGCGGTTACGGATGCTGATGCGCTGCACGTCCTCATGCGAGCGAATATAGCGACCGGCAGCCTGATTAATTTCCCATTTTTTTACGTCGATAATATCGCGCAGCGTTTGCAGGCTGCGGGGGCGGTTATCCTCACCGCTGACTAACAGCTCACCATATTCCTGTTCGGTGTCGGCCAGCTCCTGTTTGCGGGTCAGCCAGCTGGTTTTGTTGTTCTGGCAGGCTTCAAAAGCCTGCTGTAGCGTTAATGTTGTCACCAGGCGTCTCCCTCGGCGTTACAGACTCTGTTTTTTCGCTTTCCCGGCATGAGCCGAGATAAATTCGTCATCCTTTAATTCCGTCTCTGAAGGCGGCCTGATAACCGAGTCGAGCGACTCCATCGTCCGGAATGTGGCCGAACAGAGAATGTTGGTGCACTGGTAATAGGCATGTTTGACGGTTTCAGACAGATAGCGGCTGGTACGGGTATGTGCCGGACACTGACAGAACGGGCAGTGCATCATGACAGTAATCCTCGCGCTTCAAGGTCAGCCTTTCGCACACTCAGCTTGTCAAAGTAGCTCTTACGCTGACCGGCGGTTACTGCGACGCCGTAATTCATATGCGGCAGCGTCTCGGCCGACAGCCCGGCTTTAAACAGCACCGGCTCATCAGCCAGACGGATATGGCAGTCTTTCACCGCTTGCTTAAGCCACGTCTGCACCTCCTGCATAATCGCTTTATCCGGCTCGACATAGCCCTGAATCCCGACGGTGTTCGCAAGAGGATTCCCCAGTGCCAGCATTTTGAGTTTCATCGCCCGGACAAGCGCCCCGCACGAATCGCGTAACGCGTTATCCAGCTCTTTTCCCGCATACTGGCTGAGCACATTGTAATGTGCCTGACGGTATGCTCTGGCCGTGCTGTCACAGTTACCTTTCAGCCGGTCGCATTCAAAGGTCAGCACCTCAGCGAGCTGGTCACACTCCTCTGCCAGTTCACGGGAAGCGACACGCGCCAGATGCTGTTTTTTCAGCTCATCCGTCAGCACCGCACCACCGGCACGAAATGCCGTGCGCCATTCACTCGCGTCACTACCGCTCTCCTGCTCAAGCTCTGTTTTTTGCTGTGCGGTACGGGCAATTGCGGTGGCGGTGTCATCCATCATGCGGGCGTTTTCAAGATGCTCAGCTCTGGCCGCGTCCAGTTGCCGGAATGCCGGAATCAGATAGTCAGGAATGGTCGTGGTGGTCATGTTGTTACTCCTCAGTGATGTCAAGCTGAGGAGATTCTGCATCGCGCCGCACAACAACTCGACCAGTTGCCGTTGTGGCAGAAACCACACAAACGAAGGCTAAAAAACGCGGCTGGCCAGAGAAAGGTCGCAGGATAACCCTCTCTCTGTTTGTTTTTTATATATAACTATTCACTACTGTTCACTGTAAATAAAAATAGCGTTAATACAGTATGTTAAGCGGTGAACAGTTGAAAGGAAAGTGTTCACCAACTGTTCACTACTGTTCACCGCTTGCGGCAATTCCCTCTGGAGTGATTCATTGTTTTTATGATTTTATTTTGTGGGATTAATAGCAAAGACCAATCAATCGAGTTTTGTGAACGTCTCAGCGCGTCGTGTGTCGATTATTTTCCGCTTTTTTCATTCTCTGTATAATTTACGAACAACGCTGCTTTACGACACAACATGCATCTGTTGCACTGGAGAAAAATATTCACAAAATAGAGAGCTACCCGAAGCCGGACGGACACGACCGGCGCTGTATAGACTGTAACGAGGTGGCTTAATGCAAACTGTTTATTCTTATCCTTCTTCTGTTTCCGTAGCATCTCTGATGCCGATATCTGATGCCGCTCAGGAGAGATTTTTACGCCTCCCCGAAGTGATGCATTTATGTGGCCTGTCTCGCTCCACCTTATACGATTTAATCGCCCGTGATGCTTTCCCCGCGCAGGTCTCACTCGGCGGGAAAAACGTCGCCTGGCTCCAGTCCGAAGTGACCGCGTGGATGGCGGAACGTATCGCTCACCGCAACAGGAAGTGTGACGCATGAATCAGAGCCGCTTTCAAAAAGCCCCTTTTTCTGGCTTGCATCTGTTGTGTGTTTCCTGGTACAGTTTTGCCGTTGCCGCAAAATCGGCAACCGGGCGTGAGAACCCGTATTTGTTATCGGCGACACCAGACGCGCCATGCGTCTTTTTTTGTGTCGCAATAAACGCCACAGAGCACCAGATAATGGTGTGGTGTGCGGTCATTCGTGCAGATGTGACTCTCCGTCTCCTGCCCGTATTCGCACATTATGCCGCTACGTCAATGGTAGCTCAGGCGGGGCAGCCCTCGGGCTGGCCGGTTTCCGATAACACCGGTATTCTCACCCCCGTCTGGGCTATCGCCACTGAGCGTGAGAACTCCGGCGATAGCGTCGTCAACGCTGTTATCGGAGGTTGCCTTATGGCTACGATCCTCACCCCATCTCACCCTGAATTTGTCTTTGTGTTTGCTGCCATCCGCCGTGCAGATCATACGCCCCAGATCTCTATGCTCCGCACTGTTGCGGGAGATGAAAAGACCGCCCGCCGCTCTCTCGTTCGCGATTACGTGCTCTCCCTTGCTGCCCGTCTGCCGGTCGCGGAGGTGAGCCATGCATAACAACACTCAGAGCGTCTCAGCGGGTCGTGATGTTCAGGAACATCTCAGCCCTGAGTCATTCCATAAACTCAACCGAGCCAGCGCCATGACGCATTTCGTCGGGCTGGATTTGCAACAGCGTGAACTCTCCGGCCTGCACCAGCTTTCCGTCCCTCATATTCTGAGTTATCTGCATGAGGACATCAGTTATGTGCTGGAGGAGCTCAAGGCCAAAGGCCTGTGTCGTGATTTCATTGCCCCGTCATCCGTGAACGGAGGTGAGCATCATGTTTGATTTCCCTCAGCCGGGTGAAACCTACCGCTGCTCTGGTTTTCCTGATGTGATGGTGTCGGGCGTGCTGGCCGACGGTATTCCGTGGGATATGCCGTACCGCTGCCCGGGGCTGGTCTGGAACCCGTACCGGCGCACCTACACCATCCTTATTCGTATTATTGCCGGTGGCAGCATGGCAGAAATTCCGCTCCGTCGTTTTTTGCAGGACTTTATCTGTGAGCGCCCCGACGTATTTAAGCGCAGCCCTGAAAACCGTCACGCTGTTTTACGTGAAATTGCCGCTGACCCGGAATTACAGCAATACCGCGCGCGAAATATCCAAAAGTATCCGGGTGATATTTCCCCGGTCAGACGGCCAGCGCCGGTGGCGCGAAAATGGCGGAATAATGTCGCAACGGAAACGGAAATAAAACCGGATAACAGCTACCGCCATTATCTGTAATTAAAAAACGACACCCAAAAATAAAATGTGCGTATCTGCGCAGGGATACGCACGTGCTCAGGAGACGGAATCATGCCTGTTAATAACCCGGCCTTAATACAGAAAGAGCATCATGTTGCGCTCAGTCAGAATGACCTCAACTGTCTGGAACACCTTTGCAACGTCGGCAGGCTCGTCGGCGAACTGATGCAGGTGCAGGACTGCACCACCGTTCGCCGCGACCCGGCGCAGCAGTTACAGCTCACCTCCGTGATTTACCTCATGACCACCCAGCTCGACGATGTGGTCGGACGCTGCAACCAGCGCTGGCTCACCGGGGAGGCTGATGTATGAAACAGCCATTACCGCCCGTATTACGCGCCGCGCTGTATCGCCGTGCCGTGGCCTGTGCCTGGCTTAATCTGTGCGCCCGTCAGCACCGCTATCCACAGCTCACACTCGATGTGCTGGAAAATGCCATGACGGCGGAACTGGAGGGGTTCTACCTGCGCCAGCACGGCGAGGAAAAAGGCCGACTGATTGCCTGTGCGCTACTGGAGGATTTAATGGAAGCCGGAGCACTCAAGGCCGCCCCGTCTCTTTCCTTTCTCGGGATCGCCGTGATGGATGAACTTTGCGCCCGTCACATCCAATCGCCTGTACTGCACTGAGGGAGAAAATAACGATGAAAATGAACGTAACGGAAACCGTCAGACAGGCGTGCGGCCACTGGCCGCGCATTCTCCCGGCGCTGGGGGTGAAGGTGATTAAAAACCGTCATCAGGCCTGTCCGGTGTGCGGCGGCTCTGACCGGTTCCGCTTTGACGATAAAGAGGGGCGCGGGACGTGGTTCTGTAACCAGTGCGGCGCGGGTGACGGGCTTAAGCTGGTTGAGAAGGTATTCGACGTATCTTCCTCAGAGGCCGCCCAAAAGGTGAATGCCGTCACCGGCAACCTGCCACCGGTTGCCCCGGAGGCGATTGCGGCCGCAGAAACAGAAACCGATGCCGACCGCAAAACGGCGGCCGAGCTGGCCGCGAAACTGATGGAGAAAACCCGACCGGCCACCGGCAACGCCTACCTTACCCGAAAAGGATTTCCCGGCCGTGAATCTCTCATGTTCACGGCCACGCACAAAACCGGCGGTGTGACGTACCGCGCCGGTGATGTGGTTGTCCCGCTGCATGACGAAACCGGCGCGCTGGTTAACCTTCAGCTAATTAATTCTGACGGCCTCAAACGTACCCTGAAAGGTGGACAGGTAAAAGGGACATGCCACACCATCGAAGGGCAGAAACAGGCCGGAAAACGCCAGTGGATAGCAGAGGGCTACGCGACCGCACTCACCGTGCACCACCTGACCGGCGAAACCGTCATGGTGGCATTGTCCTCCGTGAACCTCCTTTCTCTGGCGAGCCTTGTCCGTCAGAAACATCCGGCCTGTCAGATTGTCCTCGCCGCCGACCGCGACCTTAACGGCGACGGCCAAAGCAAAGCCGCTGCGGCCGCAGACGCCTGTGAGGGTGTTGTTGCCCTGCCGCCGGTGTTCGGTGACTGGAATGATGCGTTTATGCAGAATGGTGAGGAAGCCACACGTAAGGCGATTTATGACGCCATCCGGCCAGTGGCTGAAAGCCCTTTCACTACCATGAGTGAGGCGGAGTTTACCGCCATGAGCACGAGTGAAAAGGCGATGCGGGTGCATGAACATTACGGCGAAGCGCTGGCCGTGGATGCGAACGGCCAGCTCCTGTCCCGCTATGAAGCCGGGATATGGAAAATCATTCCGCCGTCGGACTTTGCGCGTGACGTAGCAGGACTTTTCCAGCGCCTGCGCGCCCCGTTCTCATCCGGGAAAATCGCTTCGGTGGTCGACACCCTGAAACTGATTATTCCCCAGCAGGACGCTCCGGCGCGTCGCCTGATTGGCTTTCGCAACGGCGTACTCGATACCAGTACAGGCGTATTCAGTCCGCACAGCAAGGCACACTGGCTGCGAACGCTCTGCGATGTGGATTTTACACCCCCGGTGAAGGGCGAAACGCTGGAAGCCCACGCGCCGAACTTCTGGCGCTGGCTCGACCGCGCAGCCGGTTCATGTGCTGACAAGCGGGACGTGATACTTGCCGCGCTGTTTATGGTGCTGGCGAACCGCTATGACTGGCAGCTCTTTCTCGAAGTGACCGGCCCCGGGGGCAGCGGGAAAAGTATTCTGGCCGAAATCGCGACCATGCTGGCCGGGGAAGATAACGCCACGTCTGCGACCATTGAGACGCTGGAATCCCCACGCGAACGTGCGGCGCTGATTGGCTTCTCGCTGATACGCCTGCCTGACCAGGAGAAATGGAGCGGGGACGGTGCGGGGCTTAAGGCCATTACCGGCGGCGATGCCGTATCCGTCGACCCGAAATACCGCGATGCATATTCCACCCATATTCCGGCGGTGATACTGGCCGTGAACAATAACCCGATGCGTTTCACCGACCGCAGCGGTGGCGTATCGCGTCGTCGGGTGATTATCCATTTCCCGGAACAAATCGCCCCGGAGGAGCGCGACCCGCAACTGAAAGACAAAATTGCACGCGAGCTGGCCGTTATTGTGCGTCAGCTTATGCAGAAATTCAGCGACCCGATGACGGCGCGCACGTTGCTGCAGTCACAGCAGAACTCCGACGAAGCGCTCAGCATCAAACGCGATTCAGACCCGACATTCGATTTTTGTGGCTACCTTGAAGCGCTGCCCGAGCCTGACGGTATGTATATGGGGAACGCTAACATCATTCCGAAGCAACCGCGCCTGTATCTCTATCACGCCTATCTGGTCTATATGGAGGCGCACGGCTACAAGAATACGCTCAGCCTCACCATGTTCGGCAAAGGGCTGGCGGCAATGCTGAAGGAATATGGGCTGAATTACGGCAAGCGGCGAACGAATCAGGGGATGCAGACCAATCTCGCCCTCAGGGACGAAAGCAACGCCGACTGGCTGCCCCGGTGTGACGAAACCACAGCCCTGTAACCTACCCAGACCGGCATCAGCCGGTCTTTTTTTACCTGTAATTCCGGAAAGTGAACAGTAAAGTGTTCACTGTTCACGGACTGCTCACTGTCTATCTTGCTGAAATAAAAATAAAATAATGCCCAGTGAACAGTGTGAACAGTTTTTCTAAAAAAAAGTTTTTTTGCGTGCTCTCAAATTTTTGGTTTGGATCCGTAGAACGGATCCAAACCGAAGAGTGCTTTTAGAGTTCTTTGCCATTCTTATCAATGTGTTGCATATGGGAGGGGGTAAAAAAGTAATGGGGGCACAAAAGGGGGCACTTTAATGGTCTTATATAAATAAATTGTTTGTATTTAACATGTTATATCGTGATTTGAGTCCGGCCTTCGCACCAAAAGTACTCCATGACCTTCCGAAAAAGTCCGATTATCCCTTTAGAATCAATGCTTGCAGCGATTTTTTATCTCGAGTCGTCTTAGGTAGTCCGTTGAAATCCGGATGTCATTGCGGGCATCTTAACTTTGATTAGAAATGTGCCCCCAAATGAAGCTCAACACCAGACAGCTCGAGACTAAACCTACAAAATGGCCGATGGCGGCGGATTGTATGTCGAGGTTTCGGCCAAGGGTTCTAAATACTGGCGCATGAAATACTGACGTCCCTCTGACAAAAAAGAGGATCGCCTCGCTTTTTCCTTACTAACTTTCGTGCGTTGGGATTACTTCGACTTCGATAAATCTCTTTGGCATGTGCCTGCAAAACGAGAAGAAATTAAGGGTGTGCGTTATTCATATCGTGGCATGAAGATGAAAGAGGAGCATATCGTTCTGCTTAGTCGGCAGATTATGATTTTGTTTGAGCAGCTAAAGCAGATTAGTTGTGATAAAGAGTTGCTTTTTCCGCGTGATCATGACGCAACTAAGGTTATGAGTGAAAATACGGTAAATAGCACATTGCGTGCGATGGGTTATGACACGAAAACCGAAGTATGTGGGCATGGCTTTAGAACGATGGTGCGTAGTGCTTTAAGTGAGTCAGCGTTATGGAGTGATGACGTGATAGAGCGCCAGTTAAGCCGCGCAAAACGTAATAGTATACGATCGGCTTATATCCCCACTTCTGAGCTTTTAGATGAGCGGAGATTGATGGAGCAGTGGTGGGCTGATTACTTAAATGCAAATAAAAAATATATGTTGCACCTTATGATTATGCTAAGTCGAACTAGTTTATAGACATAAACTATGTGGGTTGTTATGTAAACATCATCACGTTTCTATGACTTAGCCCTCACACCCGACTTGAAATGTTAGCGGGATTAAGCGTAATGTAACTATGGAGTTTTTTACTATATAGAGTTATTTCTAAGGGAATTACCATGCCTAAATTAAGAATTTACTTCTCGGATTTTTTTAATGTTACTCCGGAAAAAATAAAAGACTATGGTGCTTTCAATATTTCGTTAATTAATGATCTTCCATTATTCATAGATCCATTTTTATTATTTAATAATGAAAAATATAAAAGTCTGCATCAAAGTATAATTAGATATGTTTCATTTTTACGAGACCGGTCTCAACACGGTGAGTTGAATAGTGGATTGATTAAAAGTTGGTTTTTATTCCCGGAGGTAAAGCAAAACTGGTTAGGTTATAGTGTTGTCGGCAACGGTGGCAGTGGCCTTGGTATTGATTTTGCAAAATCATTAAACAATTCATTCTCTAGTATACTTCAAAATTTTGGCAAGGAAGAAATAACGAAAGGTAGTCACCTTGAGAAGTTATGCTTAATTAAGGACGGTGTTGGGAAGGACAGTGTAAGTGATTTTACCACCAACTTAATTAAATCTTTTTTATTAAAGTACACTGAGGATTTTGCTAAAGATAATATAGATAAAAAATATCTCTCAGAGCACATGGTGGCTAAAGTTGAATTTAATTATGAAACCCGAAGCTGGTCATCAAAGAAATTCATACTACCGACGTATGATGGCGATTATGTTCTTTTAACACCAAGGGATATACTTACAAAAGATGAAACCTGGATTAACAGAAATGAAATGATAGAAGATTTTAGAGATATATGTGATAGTATCTCTAATGATCAATTGCGTGGTCAGTTATCAGATTACTTTAATAGATGTTTGCCTGATGAGGCAAAGAAAAAAGAAAGAGAGCTAGCTGCGGATTTAACTATAAAAAACTATCCTAGTTTTATAGATTATTATATCCGTTATAAAGAACAGAACCCAAATGGGGCTAATCGTGAGAGTGATGCAAAAGTCAGTGAAACTGAGCGTAGATATGTTGAAGCTGTTAAGCTTTTAGTTAATATGATTTTTGAAAGGAATGAGGACTTCTTTCATGAAAAGGATGATACATTCGAAGAAGCTTATAAACGGGTTAGTTATCTTAAACAAGTTATCGAAAATAATAACGGATATAAAGTTTTCTACTTGAATGGTGTACCTGTTAAACGAGAATCCGACTTACAGTTAATGTTTCGATTGACATGGTTTGCCAGTATTTCGGATGTAAACAGCGAAGTTGATAATGGTAGAGGGCCAGTGGATTACAAAATATCACGAGGCTCTAAAGACAAAACATTGGTCGAGTTTAAATTAGCCAGTAATTCTAAGCTAAAGCAGAATCTAGCAAATCAGGTTAAAATCTACGAGTCAGCAAATGAAACTAAAAAATCAATAAAGGTGATTTTGTATTTTAATGATACAGAACTATCTAAGCTAATTAAAATATTTAAAGAGCTAGGGGTTAAGCAAAGTAAAGAGTTGGTTATAATTGATGCGAGACCTAATAAAGTATCTGCTTCAAATGTAAAATAACCCCTTACGGGGTTATTTTTATAATTTAGTATGTTAATTCTTCAATACAATAAATACTTTACCGCTGGCGTGCAGTGCTCTCCCCGTCCCATCTGTCCTCCTAAGGGTCGCTTTAAATGCAGGTGCATGAACGGCCTCAGGGCGCGCCTGTACTGGCGCTGGTGAGGATTCAGAGCTGGTAAAACGTTTGCAAAACCATGCACCTTATGGATGCATGTCTTTTTTACGGGCAAATGGCGGGATTTTCGGTGATTTTTGAAAGGACTATTCCTCGGCCAGTTCTGTGCGGGTGTGAATTTTTCACGATTATCATTGCGCGAGGCCGGGTCAGGCCTGAATCCGAAGGCCGTTAAAATATCATTATCCTGCGCCGAATAATTGATTTTTTCACTGGCGGCCAGCCAGACCTGCAGTGCCTCATGCAAATAGTCGACCGAGTGCTGTATCGTGCAGCGCTGAACTGCGGGAAGCGGATCGGAATAATTCATCAACTCGGGGCTAGGCCTGTAGCCAGCTCCGCAACGTGCGCCTGCATAAAATCATTCAGCCGGTTACGGATGCTGATGCGATGCACCTTATCATGCGAGCGAATAGCGACCTCTACGCTGATCGCGGTATGTGCTTGCGGTTAAATATGGAGTCTAAGTTGTGATGATAATTATCTTTTGAGAACTTGTTGTGATTGTTAACCTAAGCGGCTTTCGTTAGAGCCCGAGAACTTGTCTTTTATAATTATTAATTATAGTTGCCAAACATTTTTTATTCACTTCATCAGAAATGATATTGTTAATTTGTTTTAGAACGTGTATATAATAACAGTGATATAACTAATTAACATATTCAGGTGAAGTATGCAAAATAATAGTTTACTTAGTGAGTTAATCTATCCGTTGATTGTGGCTATAGTTGCTGGTGTCATTAGTTCTATATTACAGAATAAAATGTTGCCGAATGGTTTCTATATGAAACTTTTCAAACCAATACCTGACTATGTAAAAGATGCTGGAATAAGTACTTTTTTATATCGGCTTTCATATAGGAATGTGGATATAGAAAATGTAAAGCCTATTACTTCAATAAATAAATTTTTGATGCTTCTTTTTTCACTTATTATAATGGTTTCGATTGGTTGTTTCTCTTATTATTCATTTAAAATAATTTTAAATACTCCAAGAGAGTATGCTAATTTAACTCTATCATCTACAGATGAATGGTTTGTCATTTCTGAAAATGATGCAAGGAGCTATCCTGATAATAATAAATGGAGACTTGATCAAGATGCGTGTCATACTGATATTTATCAAGAAATATCAAAAAGCATCGGCGCAAGCTACGATTTGGTTTATCTGATATGCAACTCAGTAGGATTAGATAAACAAAAAGTTCATATTAGGAAAAGAGTCGAGAAATTTAGAAAAGATAGAAATGTTGTAGTGTTTATTAATATAATCTTTATTACATATGCACTTTTTATTATAGCAATAATTTGTGCTCCAATAACAATAGTTCCAAAGTTAATAAAATATCGAGATCAGTACCTTCAGAATAAGTTTTTAATTAAATAATTCTTGTGTTATGCAGTGTAATTAATATTGTCATCTGCATATCATCAAAGTATAAACAATTGATAAATTTAATTTCCTTGGCAATAAAGATGAAATTTAATAATATCTGATTATAAGTCGTTGTCCGATGATGTTTATTAATTCATAGTACTGGGAAGTGAAATAGTCGATAGCTTCTCGTTATTTCAAGGGGACAATTCATCATTTCTTATTTTAGGAAGCTGAGGTAGTTGCACTGCTCGTGGGTCATCTGTACATTTTCTTTGATGATGGGTTTTATTTTATAGTATTGCATAAATTTAATTTTTTATTTTCACTTTTCTGGTAAGATTGAAAAGTATTTAAATTAAATTTAGGGTTCTATAAGGACATATTCAAACTTTATGTCTTTGATTTATACAATTTTAGAGATTAATCGCATGTTTACGAAAGAAACATGCGATTATATTTAATTGAGTTGTTCAAGCGCTATTATTTTCTCATTTCTCGCAAGCTCACTAATTACTTCTTCTAATCGTTCACTGAAATCGGCGTCAGTAGCTACTGAAGTTATTGCATCAATAAGATCAGAGTAGAAATCTTCATCACCGGTAAGTCTATGCCAAAATTCTTTACCAGTATAAATAGGATGGTAATATTGCCTTGTAATTCTTTTATAACTTGCATTCAAATCAGATGGCTCGCCATAAAGGACACCAATGATAAGATCGTCATGCGGAATACGAAGGTTATTGGTTCTCGCTAAATTTAAGACGTCACGAAAATGCCCAGTAATAGATTCGACATCATCTTTATTAATCGTATTTGGCCCAGCTTTTATTTGACAATATTTCCTGTGTCCATCAACTTGGTCTATAAATTCTATATCTACACCAGAAGTTGTACTTCCGTATGATTGCCTCAAAATACTAATGAAGCTTTGCATATTTTGACCAAAAGAAGTTGTAATAGAAGTTCCTAAAACCCTCGGTAATATTAAAGCTCGAGCTATGCTCTGTGCAGAAGCATCACCAGTTAAGTATTTGGCTAAATAAATTGTTAGAAAGGGGTTTATATCGAATTCTTTTGGGTTTACAAGTTTCACCGTGTTCTTGATATGGTTTGCCGCTATGGATTGACTAAACCATTGTTTTACCTGCTCCAAAATCAAATCTTTATCTTCCATATCTTCCTCAATTTTCATAACAAAACGCTAAACAAATGCTTGGGAATACTGTATAATAAAACAGTGTTTAACAAGTTTGGAAGCGTCATATGTCTGATGTCCAAGAATTTTTGCCTACAACGAGTAACGAATATCTCTCGCTCGAAGTGCTTGCTGATATCCTTTCAGAATCAAAGCGTACACTAGATGCTTGGGTTTCAAAAGGGATCTTAGTCCCGTCATCGTCAACACAAGACGATAAACTTTTATTTAATCTACAGGATTTGTCTCATTTTCCAGAGGTAAATCAAATGATTAGCAGCGAGTGGGAGACTGAGGAGTGTATTCTTCCTTCTCGCCCTTATAAGTTAGTTGAACTTTTCGCCGGTGGCGGCGGCTTGGCTGTTGGGCTTGAAAAAGCAGGGCTCGATAGTATTTTTCTTAATGAATTAGATAAAGCAGCTTGTGCAACACTTAGACACAACAGACCGCATTGGAATGTTGTTGAAGGGGATATATCTAATATAGATTTTACAAAGATCAATGAAAATGTTGATATTTTGACTGGTGGGTTCCCATGCCAGGCCTTTTCTTATGCGGGTAAAAAATTAGGATTTGAAGATACTAGAGGAACACTTTTCTTTGAATTTGCACGTGCAGTAAAAGAATTACAGCCGAAAGTTTTTATGGCGGAGAATGTAAGAGGTCTTTTAACTCATGAAAACGGACGAACCCTGGAAATAATCCGTGAAATTATCCATGAGCTTGGCTATGAGCTTGTAGAACCAAGAGTTCTTAAAGCTATGTTTTATAAAGTGCCACAAAAGCGAGAGAGACTTATTCTTATTGGAGTAAGAAAAGATATTGCAAAACAGGCTATATTTAAATGGCCTTCACCTTATAAGCGAGTTCTGACTCTTAGGGATGCTTTCTATGCTGGGGAACTTTATTCTACGGATGTTCCAGATTCACCGGGTCAATTATATCCATTAAGGAAAAAGGAAATCATGTCTTTTGTCCCTCCAGGAGGATATTGGAGAGATCTTAGTATTGAACTCCAAAAAGAATATATGCAAGGAAGTTATTTTCTTGGCGGTGGAAAAACCGGAATGGCGAGACGCTTATCGCTTGATGAGCCTAGCCTAACCCTTACAACTTCCCCTGCGCAAAAACAAACTGAAAGATGTCACCCTGTGGAAACTAGACCATTGCAGATCCGTGAATATGCAAGGATCCAGACTTTCCCTGATGAATGGGAGTTTAAAGGGTCACTTGGAGCTATTTATCGCCAAATAGGAAACGCCGTTCCGGTCAATATGGCTGCAGCATTGGGACGCTCCCTTGTTCGTCTTCTTAATGATATAGAATCGAACTAATCTATAATCTCATAGGCAGTCTTTGGCTGCCTGATTAACTCCTAAACACCTCCCTCCGATGCCAATCCACAAACCCCTCACTTGGATAATTCCCTTTCACCATCGGCAAAGCAATCTCCTTCCCTGCAAAATCCCAGAACAGCTGCCCAACAATCCCGCCCCCATTCACCGCCTCGGAAACCAGCACCCGCATACTCTCATCCAGCCCAATCGATCTCTTATCAAACGCCTTATGATGAATCGCACACAGTGCCAGTCCGTTCGGAATCTCACACGGCCCGCCAAACTGCTTCCACTTGATATGCGCGGCTTCAAGTCCAACAGAGGCGTTATCATGTCGCATGTTAAACCCGCAGATTGCACACTCATAGTTATAAGCTCGCAGAACCTCCTGGCGGAACAGCGGGTCGCGAACCTTACGAATCTGCTGGATATCAAAACCCATCTCATCCGCAATATCTTCCTGTATGCTTTCTGGAAAATGCGCTTCAAGGATTTGCTGCGCCAGCGAGCCGATCAGGTTTTTGTTCTTACTCAGCAGCGCAAAGTGTTCTTCATCAAATCCGCCTGCGACGTTATGTTCTACAAGTTCTTTAACAGGCGGTTGTTTACTGCCAGTGGTCGAACAAAACTCAGTATTCTTCAGATCCCAAAAACCGTCTCCTTTGAGCCGCCAGAAGGGCATATTTGGATAATGTGCCTTCCTCTGCGGGCCAAAGCGTTCTAACAGGCTAAGCAGCTGCTCGTGAACCTCGGTTCCGTAATCAAACAGTCTCGCATGCCCCTGCTGATAGTTCGCCAGTACGTACAGAAGCAATAAAGGCTTATGCGGCGCACGCTGTTCGCCTTTGTGCCAGATAGTGATGTCGGCAATTGCCTGTTCGAGAGTTTTGCTGGAAGCCATCGCGTTACGGAAGAAGGTAAATAATTGCGATGATGCTCGCAAAATCCAGACCAATCAACCCGCAATCAACAAAAACATGACCTTACCGTACATAACTCTATTTCCTGAATCCCCCTCGCAAATTCCAAATTTCCCCAACCCAAAACCGCTGTATTTATATTCAGCCCTGTATAATGAGCACCAGAAATTACGCCGAATGGCAAAAGGAAGTATCAGAGAGAATTTAACGAAGAATTCGCGATATGAAGGTGCTGCAACACCCCCATACCGCTAACCACAACCAACTAATATGGAGTTGTATATGGCTGCGACGAATTTTAAGCCAGAGTTTACCGTTTGCAAAACAGAATCAGACGCTTTCACCGGCATGATTGAAAACCGCGAGCTGGTACGCAAAAACAGCGCCCGCCGTCTGCACGGCAACCAGCCCGATACCGCGCCCATTCATCCCCGCGCAGAAACGCCTCAGGCCAGTGCCGCCTGCTGCGAACTGTATGCACGCATAGACATGAAATATCTTCTCCTTGGCGGAGACTGGTTAACCCGCGCGGGCTTTATCAACGGCATGCCGGTAAAAATCCGCGCCATGAAAGACTGCATTGTCATTACGCCACAGCATACAAGAGAATTATGGGGATGCCTGGAAGGTATGAGTGTGGTGAATATCAACAAACAGAAAGTCGCGCAGTGGTTGAAGACGTTTCCGGGGGCGCTAAATGATACGGGTGATATGCCGGTGATTAAGCGTGGGAGTGGGAAGGCTGTTTAAACTTCAAGCCAGCCAGTACGGGCATGTAAACCCATGCCCGTACACCGCTAAAAATAACTCAAACATCATGTCTTTGTTCTCTAACAGCCTTAACCAATACAGCATGGAGTTCACCAACGGTTAAATCGCGGATAACAGGTTCGGGAATGCCTCGTAACCTGCGAATCAAACGGCATATACCAAAGTAATCTATGCCCTCAGTGCTAAAAAGAAACTCGTTTTCACCGAGGGAAAACGTTTTCTCATAGCCATCTTCTTCAGTGACAAGCGTAACGCCAAACGCTGCCTCGCAGTCTTCAATCAGGGCATCGCCATCCATGCCGCATATATCAAGGTCGGCTTCGATTAGGGTGTTCTCATCAATGCGCTTGCGATGATGTCCCGAGGACTGACGTACAACCTCAATGACCTGCGAAATAGTGGGGTACATTATGTTGGATTCCGTGGGTGAAGAAATGACGTAGATATTGATTAATAGACTTAGTTAACGCTTGGGACTTATTATTGAAGGTACAAAGAAAATCAAAACAATCCACGTAAACATCCCAATAATCTTTATCGGCCAGGGTTCAAACACATCCAGACACACAATTGCGCCAATCACTAATAGCGGATCTTCTATCAGTTCAGCTATCCCCCCTAAAATATGTAACTTATGAGGCAGTGCCCGATTAAGTAATGTCGCAATAAGTTGTGCACTTCCTAATATGATTGTTATTGCGATTGTACAGTCCTCCCAGTTATCAAAACTAACCAAAGAAATGAGGCATGTAGCCAGTACATAACCACAAAATAATATATTCAGCATGTAAATAATAAACTTGCTCATAGCTTTTGACGAGACGGTTGAAAAATAAAGAGTCTATGAATATAGCGCTCTCAACAGAATGACAAACAACAATGGCTAATAATGCATTTCAGAATTTATTGCGCCTCGCTGATTTCCGTAATGATCAAGTTAGCGGCTTCATGCCAATTCCACGCACTCCACCGCTAAACCTACTTTAACTAAACACCGGCACTCCCAACCCAACCTTCACCTCCCTCAACGTCGCCTGCGTCACCCCCTGCGCCCGTTCCGTCCCGCGCTTCAGCATCGCCATCAACTCCCCCTTATCCCGCATATACATCGCCCGCCGCTCCCGCATCGGCGCAATCAGCTCCTGCAAACACCCCTCCAGCTCGTTCTTACATACCCGGTCCCCAAGCCCGCCGGCCTGATAGTGTGCCTTCATCGCCGCCACTTTCTCCTTGTCCGGATGAAACGCGTCGAGGTACGTAAACACCACATTCCCCTCAATCTGCCCCGGGTCGCTCACCTTCAGGTGGTTCGGGTCGGTGTACATGGCGCTGACCGCACGGTGAATAGTCTCTTCGCTGGCAGAAAGATGCAGCGTGTTGCCCAGCGATTTTGACATCTTGGCGCTGCCGTCAATGCCGGGCAGGCGGCTGGTGTCGCTCAGCATCGCCTTGCAGTGGCGCAGCACCGGAGCAGGCAGCAGGCTGTTCATCTTGTGCACAATCTCGTTGGTCTGCTCAATCATCGGCAGCTGGTCGTCGCCGACGGGCACGCACTCGGCCTTAAACGCGGTGATGTCCGCCGCCTGGCTGATGGGGTAGGCCATAAACCCGACCGGCAGCGAGCGGGCGAAACCCTTCTGCGCAATCTCGTTTTTCACCGTCGGGTTACGCTCCACGCGGGCAACGGTGACGATGTTCATATACAGCATCGTCAGCTCGGCGAGGGCGGGCAGGGCAGACTGCAGGCAGATCGTGGTCAGGTTCGGGTCGATGCCGGCGGCGAGGTAGTCGGCCAGCACTTCGGGGATGTTGTCGCGAATTTTCTGCGGGTTGCTGCCGTTGTCGGTTAGCCCCTGAAGGTCAGCAATCAGCACAAACTGGTTGTGCGTCTGCTGAAGCGCCACGCGCTGGCGCAGCGATCCGACGAAATGACCGAGGTGCAGCGGGCCGGTTGGGCGATCGCCGGTGAGAATGGTTGGTGCGTTCATAAAGACTCCTTAACGTTGTAATGCCGAAAGGGGTCTAAGATGTGAGAAAGCCGCCTTTCGGCGGCTATTTGAAAATGAGGAAAACAACTCCGTGCCGCCTTTAAGAAGGCAGCCACCAGCGGTTTACGGTGAGCACGGCGTGGTTTATGTTCATAGAACTACAGTATCATAATTATTGAACAATTCAATTGCATCCTTCTCTACTTTAAAATGGTTACGATAAGGTTTGCCAAACCCAAGCCTACAGCTACGATTATAACTAACCTTAACTGCTCTATCTTTTTACGCTGTGATATGGCTTCTACTTGCAATGTTTTTATATAGTTTAATGCTGTATCAACATTTCCATTTTGCGTATTTGGTGTGACGTCGACCGTCTTAATATTCTCAGCATGGTTGGCGAGTACACCTCCTCCGGCTCCGGCACAAACAAAAAAAGCCATTTGAGTAAATATAGCAAGGTTCTCGTTGAAATCAGGGGTCATTAAGTCTTTATAGTTTTTTTGGAACAGTTCTGGAATTCCTAATCCCATGAATATCCCAAAGAAAATGAGAGAAACCCCTTTTTCAACGCGCGAAAGACGCTTGCTTTCCAGAAGTGATATAAATGCTAAAAAAAGCCCACCCAACAAAAAAAGCCATGCGGTTTCAAGGCTGGTATACCGCGTTATACTACAACCGATAATTATTAAGAAAAAAGAAATTATGAATGTCTGAAGATTACTTAAACGGTATTTTATGATTTTTTTCATTTGGTTATATGTCCGAGGTATATAATAGCGAGTATCATATAACAAGATCCTCTGCATCTACTGCTGTCAATTATGGGGGGGGCTAAATATGGAGTTCACTTAATGCAAATTACTCCGAAATGCTTTTGAAAAGGCTCTGTAGAGGTAAGATCAATTAACTAAATTTCAGTCATGCGGGGCACGTCATGCTGCAATCACTCAACCACCTGACCCTTGCGGTCAGCGACCTGCAAAAGAGCGTCACCTTCTGGCACGAGCTGCTGGGGCTTGCGCTGCACGCCCGCTGGAATACCGGGGCCTATCTCACCTGCGGCGATCTGTGGGTCTGCCTGTCGTACGACGAGGCGCACCGGTACGTGCCGCCGCAGGAGAGCGACTACACCCACTACGCGTTTACCGTGGCGGAGGAGGATTTTGAACCGTTCTCGCAAAGGCTTGAGCAGGCGGGCGTCACCGTCTGGAAGCAGAACAAAAGCGAGGGGGCGTCGTTCTATTTTCTCGACCCGGACGGGCACAAGCTGGAGCTGCACGTGGGCAGCCTCGCCGCGCGGCTGGCGGCGTGTCGCGAGAAGCCCTACGCGGGCATGGTGTTTACCTCAGACGAGGCTTGAGGCGCGCACTTTCAGCCTGCCCGCCAGCGTCACGTGCGTGGCAGCATCTTCCTGATTGCACAGGTACTCCACCGCCAGCCGTCCCAGCTCGCTGTAGGGCAGTTGGATACTGGTCAGCGGCGGGGTCAACTGCTCGGAGATCTTCTGGTCGTCGTAGCCCGCCAGCAGCATATCCTGCGGGATGCACACACCGTTCACCGCCAGCGCCTGATAGCAGCCAATCGCCAGCCAGTCGCTGGCGCAGAAGATGGCGTCCGGGCGCTCGGCCAGTTCCAGCAGCGAAGCTGTCGCGGTAAAGGACTCGCTGAACTGCCAGTTGGTCTGGCGCACCAGACCGTCGTCGCACGCCAGTCCGGCCTGCTGTAATGCCGCCTGGTAGCCCGCCAGACGCTGGCGCGAGGCCTCCATCCAGCTCTCGCCGGTGATGTGGGCGATGCGCGTGGCGCCGCAGGCGATGAGGTGTCTGGTAACCTGGAAAGCGTTGGCGTAGTCGTCCGGAATAAACGACGGCAGCAGCGGCGAGCCGGGGTCGCGCTGGTTGAGCAGCACCAGCGGGATGCGGGTGCAGTCCTGGAATGCCGTCATATCGACGACGTTCGTGACCGGAGAGGCAAGGATAATCCCGATGCAGTTGCGCTTGTCCAGCTGGCGGATGATGTTCAGGGCCAGCTCCACGTCGTCGCCGTAGTCGTAGACGGTGAGCAGGGTCTCGTTGCGCCACGCCGCTTCCCGCGCCTGGCTGATGGCGTCGATAAACGGGTCGAAGCTCTGCATGGAGCTGACCAGCAGGGCGATCTCCTCCTGGTTGCGCGGGGCGTGAACGGCGGGGAGGCGGTCGTAGCCGAGCTCGGTAGCCACATTAATCACCCGCTGGCGGGTATCGTCGCTGAGCTTGATGTTGCGGGACTGGTTAAGCACCAGCGATACCGTCGCCTGCGACACCCCTGCCGCCCGCGCAATATCGTTCATCGTCACTTTTGTTTTTCGCTTCATCCGTCCTCTCCCTTTCGCGATTTCGCATCATACCCTAACCGCACGCTTTAGCGCCGTCGATCACGTTTCTCATCCATCGAAGCGTGAACTTTGTGAGAGGCGTCGCTTTTCTGAGCGCCACGATTTGCGCATTTATTCTGCAACTAATATTTATTAGCTAAATATTATCAGTAAGAGGATGCGTAATGAAAGAGCAATGGAGCAGGGAGCAGGCACAGGCGTGGTATCAGCAGAAAGGCTGGCTGTGCGGGTTTAACTATCTGCCGTCGACGGCGGTGAACTGGACCGATATCTGGCAGGAAGAGACCTTCGATGCCGACACCATCGACCGCGAGCTGGGCTGGGCGGCGGACGCGGGCTATAACACCCTGCGCATCAACCTGCCGTTCATCGTCTGGGAGCACGACCGCGACGGGCTGATGGCGCGCATCGACCGCTTTTTGACGGTTGCCGACGGTCATGGGTTCAGCACCATGCTGACCCTGATGGACGACTGCGGGTTCTCCGGCGACGAGCCGTACCTCGGCCCGCAAAAGCCGCCCGTACCGGGCAAGCACAACAGCCAGGCGGCAGCGAGCCCGGGACGCAATAAGGTGTGCGATCGCGACTGCTGGCCACAGATTGAGCGCTATATCCGCGACGTTGTGCGCCAGTTTCGCGAGGATAAGCGCGTATTGCTCTGGGATCTGTATAACGAGCCGGGCAACCGCGGCATTTTCGCGACCGGCACGGAGGAGGTGTTGTACGACGAGAAGCTGGAGACCTGCGCGCACGAGTTGATGAAGCAGGCGTTCCGCTGGGTGCGTGAGGAAGACCCGACCCAGCCGCTCACCATCTGCGCGTGGCGTCTGCCGGCGGAAGAAGAGGGCGAGACGTTTTACCAGCACCCGCTGGACCAGACCGCGCTGGCGCTGTCAGATGTGGTGAGCTACCACGCCTATACCAATACCGGGCGCATGACGGCGATTATCCAGCAGCTTCAGGCGCTGGGCCGCCCAATCTTCTGCACCGAATGGCTGGCGCGTCACGTGGGCGGCACCATCGAAGAGCAGCTCCCGCTGATGTACATGGCGAAGGTCGCGCCGTATCAGTGGGGGCTGGTGCGCGGTAAAACCCAGACCTGGCTGCCGTGGCCGGTAGTGATGAAGGAGTCCACGGACTACTGCCGCCTGTGGTTCCACGACGTGTTTGAGGAGAACGGTATCCCGTTCTCACGCGCTGAAATCGCGCTGATGAAGAAGCTGCGCAAAATCGCCCCGAATCCGCAGGGCTAATAATAATGACCCGGCGCGCTGTCGCCGGGCAACCAGGTACGCACTATGGCAATGACAATGAAAATACCGTCTCGCGAGTTGTGGTCTTACTTTGGCTATGGTTTAGGTCAGTGTTTTAGCTTTGGTTTAGTGGGTTCGTTTATTAACTATTTTTACACCGACGTGCTGGGGATCTCGGCGCTGGCGGCAAGTACCATCTTCCTGATTGCCCGTGCGTGGGATGCGGTTCACGATCCGCTGTTTGCCAGCATTATGGACACCATCAACAGCCGGTTCGGAAAGTTTCGCCACTTTTTACTGATCGCCCCGCTGCTGATCACCGGGGTCACCCTGCTCGCGTTCTATAAAATCGAAGCGGATATGACCACCAAAATCCTCTACGCCGGGGTGACGTATATCCTGTGGGGGACGCTGTACGCCATCTCCGATATCCCGTTCTGGTCGATGTCATCGGTGATGACCAACGACTCCGGCCAGCGCACCCGCGCGGTGACGGCGGCGATGCTCGGAGTGAATGCCGGGATCGCCTGCGCTAACATCTTCTTCCCGAAGCTGGCGGCGTTCTTTGCCCAGTACAGCAACGATAAAGGCTACTTTATGGCGGCGCTGGTGATGATGCTGGTGGGCCTGCCGATGATGCTCAACGGCTTTATGCAGATCAAAGAGCGCGTGCCGCCGAGCCCGGAAAAGGTGACGATGCGCGACACCTTCCACAACCTGCGCCAGAACAAGCCGCTGTTTATTGTCCTGCTGTCGTTCTTTTTCTGCGTGTTCCATAACGTGGCGGGCGGTCTCTATATCTACTTCTTTATCAACAATATGGGCGACGGCAGCCTGCAAATGGCAATTGGCGTGATGGGGATAGTGGCGGCGGTGCTGTGCCTGGTCGCCCCGCTGCTGACCCGCCGGATGCAGAAGCGGAAGCTGTTTATGATCCTCTGCGGGCTGGACGTGGCGGTGCGCGTGGTGATGTGGTTCACGGGCTATCAGCACACGGCGTTGCTGTTTATCCTGCTCGGCCTGAGCACGCTGTTCGTGATGATGACCAACATCCTCACCTCGTCGATGATTGCTGACACCATCGAGTACGCGGAATACCACACCCACAAGCGCTGCGCGGCGATCACCTTCTCCGGGCAGACCTTTACCGGCAAGATGTCGGTGGCGGTGGGCGGCGGGCTCATCGGCGTGTTTCTGACGATGATCGACTATGTGCCGCAGGCGCAGTCACAGAGCGACAGCGTACTGGCGGGACTGTTCTTCGGGATTTGTTTGTTACCGGCGATAGGCTCGCTGATCCGAATGGGGTTTATGTCGCGCTTTACCTTTACCGAAGAGAAGCATGCGGAGATTTGTCGGCTGCTGGCGGAGCGGAATGCGTCTGCGAAAGCGCCGGGTAGCGGCTGCGCCTTACCCGGCCTACAGGACCAGCCCTTGTAGGCCTGATAAGCGAAGCGCCATCAGGCTTCGCGTAATGACTTACAGCGACTGCACAAACGCCAGCAGATCTTCGTTGAGCTGGTCCTGGTGGGTCAGCGCGAAGCCGTGCGGCGCGTTGTCGTACACTTTCAGCGTGGCGTTTTTGATCATCTCTGCCGCCAGCTTGCCGGTCGTTTCAAACGGCACGATCTGGTCGTTGCTGCCGTGGATCACCAGCGTCGGCACGTCGATTTTCGCCATATCCGGGCGGAAGTCGGTTTCGGCGAAGGCGGTTACGCAGTCGATGGTGCCCTTCAGGGACGCCAGCAGGGCGATGTTCAGCGTCTGCGTCAGGGCACCGGCAGAAACGGTCTGCCCGGCGTTGGTGCCGTAGAATGGGGTAGCGAAATCGCTGATGAACTGAGCGCGATCTTTACGCAGTCCGTCGCGAATCCCGCTGAACACGCTCTGATCGACCCCTTCCGGGTAGCTTTCGGATTTGCCGAAAATGGGCGTTACCGCGCCCAGCAGGGCAAGACCGGCCACGCGTTCGCTGCCGTAGTTGTTGATGTAGCGCGTCACGTCGCCGCCGCCCATGGAGAAGCCCACCAGCGTCACGTCGCGCAGATCCAGCGTGGTGATCAGGTCGTTAATGTCGGATGCAAAGGTATCGTAGTCATAGCCGTTCCACGGCTGATCTGAACGTCCAAACCCGCGACGGTCAAAGGCGATGGTGCGGTAGCCGCGCTCGGCCAGGTGGTTCAGCTGGCTGTCCCACATATCCCCATCCAGCGGCCAGCCGTGGCTGAAAAGAACCGGTTTGCCCGCGCCGCAGTCTTTGTAATAAATCTGCGTACCATCTTTTGCCTTAAACGTTGCCATAGTGTGTTCCTCTACAGGTGATTGTTATGTTCAGACCGGCGCGACCAGATAACGAATTGCCGGTGATGTTGTGCCCTGATGAAAAGCCAGAACGCGGCTCTGCAACAGGAGGTCATTCATGGTGTGGCGCTCCTGCTGGCGCAGATGCTCGATCCAGGAACCCATCAGGAAGGTCTCGATAAACAGACCCGGACGTTCAATATCTTCGTACACCGCCCAGCTCATCGCCCCGGCGCGGCGGCGCACCCGGCGTAGCTCGTGCACGGCCTGCAAAAACGCTTTCGCGTTCTGCGGGTCGATGATGTACTCATGCGAGACCAGCACCGGGCCACGCTCGTTCGGGAGTTCAATCTCCACCCCGTCCAGCGGCTGCCCGCTCAGGTCGAGATTTAAATCCGGATCTTTCTCCAGCTTCCAGCGGAACACCGTCATGCTCGCCAGCACCATCCCAAGCGTGGCGACAACCAGCGAAGCCGGAGTGCCGAACTGCGAGGCGATCTGGCCCCAGACGGCGCTGCCTGCGGTCATCGAACCGAAAAAGACCGTCAGATACACCGCCAGCGCCCGGGCTTTTACCCAGCGTGCGGCGCTGCGCTGCGCGCCAAGGTTGAGGGTGGAGAGCACCGCAATCCACGCGAAGCCGGTAAAGAACTCAAACAAGTTTAGCAGCCAAAAGTGACGTACAAATGCCAGCGCCAGCATGGTGATCGCAAACGTCAGGCTGGCGGCCACCATCAGCCGATCGGCGTTCAGCCGCTGGCGCAGACGCGGCAGCAGGATGGCCCCGGCAATGGCGCCAAGGCCGATACACGCCAGCATCACGCCGTAGCCCGCCGGGCCTAAGCCCAGCTCGCGGCGCGCCACCAGCGGCAGCAATGCCCAGCCCGCGCTGCCGAAAACAAAAAAGGCCACGGTGCGCACCAGCACGTTGCGCAGCACCGGCGCGGCGTGCACGTAGCGAATCCCGGAGCGCACCGCAGAGAAGAAGTGCTCCGGTGGCAAACGCTGCACGGACGGTGCCGGACGCCAGCGCCACAGCACCCACGCCACGCCCATCACGGACAGCGCGTTCAGGGCAAACACCATCCACGGCCCGGCAAGCGACAGCAGAAAACCGCCCAGCGCAGGGCCAATTGCCCGGCTGATATTGACCCCGAGCGAGTTAAGCGCCACGGCGGAACCCAGCTCGGGCTTGCTCACCAGGTCAGGGACAATCGCCTGAAACGGCGGCGAACTCATGGCCGCACCCACGCTCAGCAGAAACGTCGCCGCCAGCAGAACGGTGGGGGTGACGTGTCCGGTAAAAGAGAGCAGCGTCAGCCCGGCGGCGGCAATGAACACCCACAGCTGGGAGAAGAGCAGGTATTTACGTCGATCAACGATGTCCGCCATCACCCCGGACGGCAGGGCGAAAAGGAACATCGGCAGGCTGCTCGCCGCCTGCACCAGCGCGATATCCAGCGGATCGGCGCTGAGCGTCAGCATGCTCCAGTTGATACCGACGTCGCTCATCCATGAGCCGACGTTAGAGACCACCGTGGCGATCCACAGCATGCGGAACACCGGCTGGCTCAGCGGCTGCCAGGGTGAAACCGCGGGGGCGGGCGTCGTCTCGACGTGTGCGTCGCGAACGTCGTTTACCTGGGTCATGCGAACCTCTCCGTTGTTTTACGCTGCACTCGCCACTGGCCCGGACCGGTAAGGGCGAGGGTGGTGAAGATAATCAGCAGCAGCCAGCCAAACTGCCCCTCGGCAATCGACCAGTTCGGGTGGACCGCCAGCATCGCCACCAGCAGCACGGCGATAATCGGCAGGCACGCCAGGCGGGTGTACACGCCCGCAATGATAAACAGCGGGCAGATCACCTCGGCGACGATCGCCGGGATCAGACTGGCATACGGCCCAAAACCAAACGGATCTTCGATGCGCGTCAGCTCTTCGCTGAAGTGCAGCACCTTCGGCAGACCGTGCACGTAAAGCAGCAGCAGACTGCCGGTCAGGCGCAGAAAGAACAGCCCCGGATCGATCCGGGGCGAAGCGTCATTTTGTTTCATCAGAATGCAAAGCAGCTGCAACCCAGCGCACCCCAGAAAGCGTTATCGTCGGATACCGGCATCTCTGACGTGCGGGCAAAGTCATGCTGGTGGTTGTGAACCCCGCACGGGCCGCTACAGTGGTGAGCCATACTCATACCCACGCGTGCGGCCTGCGGCGGCGCGCTGCGGTAGTGGCCCGGCACCTTCACCACCGGGGACCACTCGGGCAGGACCGGAATGGCGGGCGGCGCGAGTGGGCCAAAAGCGCCTGCGGCATAGACGATATCGCCGTTCACTACGGTGAGGACGGACTCGATGCCCTTGATCTCCTCCTCCGGCACGCGGAAGTAATCTTTGCTGAGCACCGCCAGATCCGCGAGCTGGCCCGCTTTGATCTGCCCTTTCTGGTTCTGTTCGCTGGAGAACCACGCGCTGCCCTGGGTCCAGAGCATGAGGGCGGTATCGCGATCCAGACGGGCGCTGTGATCGTACATCTGCATCCCGCCAACGGTGCGGCCGGAGACCAGCCAGTAGAGCGCGGTCCATGGGTTATAGCTCGCCACGCGGGTGGCGTCCGTTCCCAGGCCCACCGGCACGCCGGTCTCGAGCATTTTCGCCACCGGCGGCGTGTGGCGGGTGGCTTCGATGCCGTAGCGCTCGGCAAAGTGCTCGCCCTGGAAGGCCATGCGGTGCTGGACGGCAATGCCGCCGCCGAGTGCTTTGATGCGGTCAATGTTGGCCTGCGACACGGTTTCGGCGTGGTCGAAGAACCAGTGCAGCCCGTTGAACGGAATGTCACGGTTCACCTTCTCGAACACGTCCAGCATGCGGCTGATGGATTCGTTGTAAGTGGCGTGCAGGCGGAACGGCCAGCGGTGCTCCACCAGATGGCGCACTACGCGCTCCAGCTCGTCCTCCATGCCCGGTGCGAGATCCGGGCGCGGCTCGAGGAAGTCTTCAAAATCGGCGGCGGAGAAGACCAGCATCTCGCCCGCGCCGTTGTGGCGGAAGAAATCGCTGCCCTGGCCCGGCGTAAGCATATCGGTCCATTTTTCAAAGTCTTCCAGCTCGTGGCCCGGACGCTGGGTAAACAGGTTGTAGGCGATGCGGATGGTCATCTGCTTTTTCTCGTGCAGCTCGGCAATCACCTCGTAATCTTCCGGGTAGTTCTGGAAGCCGCCGCCCGCGTCGATGGCGCTGGTCAGCCCCAGACGGTTCAGCTCGCGCATGAACTGGCGCGTGGAGTTGACCTGCTGCTCCAGCGGCAGCTTCGGCCCTTTCGCCAGCGTGGCGTACAAAATCATGGCGTTCGGACGGGCGATCAGCATTCCGGTCGGGTTGCCGTTGGCGTCGCGCTGGATCTCCCCGCCCGGCGGGTTTGGCGTGTCTTTGGTGTAGCCGACCACCTTCAGCGCGGCGCGGTTGAGCAGGGCGCGGTCGTACAGGTGGAGGATAAACACCGGGGTGTCAGGCGCGGCGTCGTTAATTTCGTCCAGGGTCGGCATGCGGCGCTCGGCGAACTGGAACTCGCTCCAGCCGCCCACCACGCGCACCCACTGGGGCGATGGCGTGCGCAGGGCCTGCTCTTTTAGCATCCGCAGGGCGTCGGCCAGGGACGGCACGCCTTCCCAGCGCAGCTCGAGGTTGTAGTTCAGGCCGCCGCGGATCAGGTGCAGGTGCGAGTCGTTCAGGCCGGGGATGGCGGTGTGGCCTTTTAAGTCGACCACCTTAGTGCCGTCGCAGTGGTGTTGCATCACCTCGGCGACGGTACCCACTTCCAGAAATTTTCCGTCGCGCACGGCAACGGCTTCCGCGACAGGATTCTCGCGATCGACGGTGTGAAACTGGCCGTTAACCAGAATGAGATCGGCTTTACCGAGGGTAACCATAATAGCTCCAGACTAAGAGGGGAATGGTCAGGATTATGGGAACCGGTTTCGGCAAAGATCCAGTTATACAATAGGATAGGTATACCAAAGTATAACTATACCTAAGGTTAACTATACGAAGAGATAATTACACCACAGCGCTGTGGGTCATAGGATGAACGCGATTTTATCGGCGTGCTGTTCGCGGCGATTTTAACCTTTAACCTCACTGGATAATCTTATGACCACTTCTAAGCTCGAAGTCTTAACCCCTGCCAACTGTCAGATCATCTTCATCGATCACCAGCCACAGATGGCGTTCGGCGTGCAGTCTATTGACCGCCAGGTGCTGAAAAACAACACCGTGGCGCTGGCGAAAGCGGCTAAGGTGTTCAACATCCCAACCATCATCACCACCGTTGAGACCGAAAGCTTCTCCGGCAATACCTATCCGGAGCTGCTGGACGTGTTCCCGGGCCAGGACATTCTGGAGCGTACCTCCATGAACTCCTGGGACGACCAGAAGGTGCGCGACGCGCTGAAGGCCAACGGCAAGAAGAAGGTGGTTGTCGCTGGCCTGTGGACCGAAGTGTGCAATAACAGCTTTGCCCTGTGCGCGATGCTGGAAGGCGACTACGAAATTTATATGGTGGCAGACGCCTCCGGCGGCACCTCCAAAGAAGCCCACGACTTCGCGATGCAGCGCATGATCCAGGCGGGCGTGATCCCGGTGACCTGGCAGCAGGTGATGCTGGAGTGGCAGCGTGACTGGGCGCGCAAAGAGACCTACACCGCGGTGATGGATATCGTGCGCGAGCACTCCGGTGCCTACGGAATGGGTGTGGATTACGCCTACACCATGGTGCACAAAGCGCCGTCTCGTCAGAAGAGCGAGCACCGCACCTTAGCGCCGGTTCCGGCTCGCTAAGTTCCGCTGGCGGGCTGGTCCCTCATCCGGCTCGCCGCTGCCTTTTTCTCTGGAGTTCACAATGAGTACAGGGTTGATATCCCTCGCGGCAGGCGTGTTGATTGGCCTGATGTATGCCGTGCTGAAGGTGCGTTCCCCCGCGCCGCCCGCGCTGGCGCTGATTGGCCTGCTGGGGATGCTGGCGGGGGAACAGGCGATGCGTCATCTTTTATCCCGCGACAATCCCGAGGGCGTGCAGGTGACGGTTCCCCACGTTCAGCACCTGTCTGGAGCGTCATCATGAAGGCCTGGATTATTTCGCTGGTGTGCGGGGTCGCGGCTGGGGTACTTTACGCCCTGCTCGACGTGCATTCCCCGGCGCCGCCGGTCGTCGCGCTGCTTGGCCTGTTCGGCATGCTGGTGGGTGAACAGCTAATCCCCATCGGACGGCGTCTGGTGAGCCGCGAACCGTTGACCCTGGCCTGGTTTCGTCATGAATGCGTACCGAAGATCAGCGGTACCGCGCCCCCAGCGCCCGCGAAGGAAAGCCGCGACGCGTAACGATTTGTTTGAGGAAAGACAGCATGACGCTGCCGTGGCGCATTGCCATCATTGATGACGAACGCTCTGTTCGCAGCGGGCTCAGTAACCTGCTGCAATCGGAAGGGTATGCTACCGATACCTTCGATTCGGCAGAGGTGTTTTTGAGCCACCCTCTCGCCCTGTCCGGCGCGTCGCTGGTGATCACCGACATCAAGCTACGCGGCATGAACGGCATCGAGCTGTTTGAGAAGCTGCGGTTGCTGGCCACGCCGCCACCGCCAGTACTGTTTATCTCCGGTCATGCTGATGAAAATATGCAGCGGTATGCACTCAGTCTGGGCGCCGCTGCATTTTTGCGTAAGCCGATTAACATCGATATTCTGCTGGATCATATTCAGCGGGAGCTGGCCCGCCGACAATAAGGATCGCGGATGAACGAACATACGTCGCCTGCATTTTGGCCCGCCCGGGGAAGTCTCCATGAAGGGCGGGCTTTTGTTCTGAAAGAGGATGTCATTTTTACCGTGCTGGCGCAGGAGGGCGGCATCTCCTGGATGAACGGGCGGCATCCCCAGTCCGGCGGTTCGTTTATTATTGCCACCGCGGTCAGCGATGAAGAAGAGGAGCGGGCCACCCGGCTGCTGAAAAACGAGTTTGCCCTGCGCGATCGGCTTCATGACGGCTGGGCTATCCGGCCCGTCGCTTCAACCCAGTACCGTGGACGTTTTGCGCTGGTCTACGCGCCGTTCTGCTTTGAACTGCTGGCGTGCCGGGCAGGTAAGGCGATTTCCGGGATCGCCCGCTTTATCGAAATGGCGATCCGCATCTGCGGTCCCCTGCGCCAGATGCATCTGCACAACCTGATCCACGGCGATATCAAACCCGGGGCGTTCTTCGTTCATCACGACGCCACCTGCCGTCTTTGCAGCTTCGGTCTTTCCTGCGGCACCTCCGACGCGTTCTCCCAGTCCCGGCTTGCCGCGTCTGGCGGCACGCCCGCCTACATGTCACCGGAACACACCACGCGTACCCGGCGCGCCGTCGACAGCCGGAGCGATCTCTACAGTCTGGGTATCGTGCTTTATGAACTTCTGACCGGGCGATTGCCGTTTGAACTGAGCGCTGATGACCAGACCAACTGGGCGCATTACCACATTGCCTCTGAGCCGCTTGCGCCGGGGCGGGTGCGCCCGGACGTACCCGGCATGCTGTCGACCATTATCCTTAAGCTGCTGGAGAAGAATCCGGAGAATCGCTATCAGACCGTCGACGGGCTGATTGCCGACCTCAGGCGCTGCCAGGCGACGCTGACCGCCGAAGGTGAGATCGTCGACTTTATTCCCGGCCAGCAGGATCGCTCTCCGGCGATCCATCTTGCCGATTCGCTTTTCTCTGCGCATCCGCAGGCCAGCGACGTCATCGCCGCGTTTGAGCGGGTCAGCCAGAGCGGTGCGCCGGAACTGGTGACGATTGGCGGTCCGTCGGGGATCGGCAAATCTTCCGTGATCGCCACCACGCTGAAATCGCTGCAACAGCGCAAGGTGCTGCTGGCGGTGGGCAAGGTCGATCAATATTCTCCCACGCTGCCCTACGGCGTGCTGAGTTCGGCGTTTCGGACGCTCACGCTGCACCTGCTCGGGCTGCCAGCCGGGGAGGTAGCGACGTGGAAAATCCGCCTGTCGCGCGCGCTGGAAGGCTTCGAGGAGCTGGCCGTCAGCCTGGTGCCGGAGCTGAATTTACTCCTTGAGAACAAACCGCGTTTCTCTGCGGATACCTTTTCCATCGACGCGCGGGCGCGCTTCAGCCATATGATGCTGGCGCTGGTGAAAACCTTCGCCACCCAGGGCGCGCCGCTGGTGCTGCTGCTGGATAATGTGCAGTGGATCGACGCCGCCAGCCTGCAAACGCTCGATCACCTGCTGCGCGCCTGCGGCGCCATCCCGCTGCTGGTGGTGGTGGCGCACCGCGATCTCAGTTCGCTTTCTGAGCCCACCTTGCAGACCGCGCTGGCGAGCCTGCCGGAGGCGGCGCAGCACGCCACGACGATCGTGCCGCAGCCGCTGTCGGTGAAGGCCGTGGCGCGCTGGCTCGGGGGGATTTTTCATGCCCGCAGTACCGGTACCGCCGATCTTGCCACGCTGATCCATGAAAAAACCGGCGGCAACCCGCTGTTCGTGCAGGAATTTTTCCGCCGCATCGTCGATGACGGACTGGTGGTGCACAACAAATATCAGGGGAAATGGCATTACGATCTCCAGGCCATCCGCGCCCGGCACTACACCGAGAACGTGGTGACGCTGGTGCTTGAACAGCTCAAGGAGATGCCCGACGAGACGCGCCGCCTGCTGGGCAGCATCGCCTGCCTCGGCTGCACGGGCGAGCTGGAGATGCTGTGCCGCGTGGTGGGGCGGTCGGCGGCGGAAATCCGCTACGCGCTTCATCCGGCGGTGACCGCTCAGCTGATTGTGCTGACGGAGAAAGAGTACGCTTTTACCCACGATCGGGTGCAGGAAGCCGCCTTTGCCCTGCTGGATGAGGGCGAGAAAAGCCATCTGCACCTGACCACCGCCAGCCTGCTGGCGGATGCCGCGCGGCAGACGGCGGGCAACGAACTGCTGTTCCGCGCGGTTCACCACGTCAGCGCCGCGCTGGACTGCATCCAGCCTGCACCCCAGCGGCAGCGATTCCGGGAGCTGAGCCTTCAGGCCGCGCGGCGTGCGAAGCGTACCGGCGATTACCTTTCCGCCTTAAGCTATATCCAGACCGCCAGAGCGCTGGGGAATGCGGGCCCGGTCTCGGACTTTATGCTGGATATCGAAGAGGCGGGCTGTGAGTTTGCGCTCGGACACCTGGAGCGCACGCGTGCGCTGTGCGATGCGATCCTCGGTTCACCGGGCGGGCTGACGGAGAAAGCGCTGGCCGCCAACCTGCTGGCGGAAGTTTATATGCGCCAGTCGGAGATCCGCCTGGCGCTGGAGGCGTCGTTATGCTGGCTGGGCGTGTTCGGGATCCAGATCAGCCGCTACCCGGAAAATGCCGAATGTGACGAGGCCTGGCAGCAGTTCTGTCAACGCACCGCCGACGCGCCGCAGAACCCGTTTTCTCAGCTTAAGCTGATGGAGAACGCAGAGACCGAAGCGGTGATGAACCTGCTTTACAGCGCCAGTATTTTCGCCAGCTTTACCTGCCCGCGCCTGCACTTTTTACTCCTGTGCCGGATGATGCACCTTACGCTCGATCACGGCATAACCGGTGCTTCCACCACGGCGATGGCCTGGTTTGGCGTGCTGATTGGCCACCGCTACGCCGAATACCGTCTCGGGTTTGAGTACGGCACGCTGGCTCGTGAGCTGGTGAACCGCCACGGCTATGATGCCTATGAAGCCAAAACTCTGCTGCCGCTCGACCAGCTCAGCGTCTGGACCCAGCCGCTGTCGTACACTATCGAGTGCGCCAAGGCCTGCTTTACCTCAGCGGTGACCCACGGCGACATGACGATGGCCTGCTTCGCGGCCTGTCATCAGATCATTAACTTCCTCTCCCGGGGCGATCATCTGGATGGCGTGCTGACCAGCATCGATCGCGGTCTGGCCTTTGTGCGCAAAACGGATTACCAGGACATTGAAACCGTTCTGCACATTCAGCGCCGCTACGTGGAGTTTTTACGCACGCCGGTGACGGGCCCATGGAGCGCCGCCCAGGCGCTGCCTGACGATCTGCTGCCCGCGCCGCCGGAGCAGGCGCCCGAGCAGACCTCGACCATGCTCTTCTGGTACTGGCTCTATCGCGGGATGGCGCACTTTTCCTGCGGCGAATACGCCGACGCACAGGCGGATTTAGAAATGGCGGGCTGGTATGCGTGGTCCGCGCCGGGTCATATTCATCTGCTGGATTACCATTTTTACAGCGCGCTGGCGCTCTCCCGCCAGCTCACGCCGGAAACCTTTTCGGCGGATTATCGCCGCAGTATTCATCACCATTACGACAAAATTGCCCTCTGGGCGCGGATCAATCCGGGCACATTTGCCGATAAAGAGGCGCTGATTTATGCCGAAATCGTCCGTCTGGACGGCATGAACAGCATCGCGCTGGAGCAGTATGAAAAAGCGGTGCGACTCTCGCGGGAGGGCGGGTTTAACCCGATCAATGCCCTGGCGCACGAGCTGGCCGGGCGTTTCTCGCTGGCCTGCGGCTACCCGACCGCCTCCGACGCCCATTTCCGCGGCGCGATTGCCGCCTGGGGGCGCGTCGGGGCGCAGGCCAAGGTGCGCCAGCTGGAGCAGGATTTCCCCCATCTGCTGGCCTCCGGGCAGAGCCGCGCGTATGACACGGCGGCGTTTGCCCAGAACGAGGTGATCCGCGATTTACAGAGCGTCATCAAAGCCTCACGCGCCTTATCCGAAGAGATCAACCTTGAACGTTTAATCGAAAACCTGATGACGCTGCTGCTTGAACGGGCCGGGGCGCAGCGTGGCCTGCTGCTGCGCGTCAGCGATAATCACATCCCGGAGATTGAAGCCAGCGCCTGGACCAGTACCGACGGCGTGCGGGTGCGCATCCTGAAGGCGTCACCGATGGCGACGGACATGCCGCTGTCGGTGCTGGCCGCGGTGATCCGCACCGGGCAGGAGATCCGCACCGGCAAACCGGAGGAGTTCCACCCGTTCAGCCAGGATCCGTATCTGGTGACGTCCGGCGCCGCCGTGATGTGCGTGCCGATGTTCAAACAGGCGCGGCTGGTGGGGATTCTGTATCTGGAAAACCGCCTGATGCCGGAGGTGTTTACCGCCGAACATTCGCGCGTGGTCAGCCTGCTGGGTGCGCAGGCGGCGGTTTCGCTGGAGACGGCGCGGCTCTACGCCGAGCTGCTGGCGGAAAACATCCAGCGCCGGCGGGTGGAGAAAGAGCTGCGCGCAAGCCAGACCTCGCTGATGCTGGGCGAGCAGATCAGCCATACCGGCAGCTGGCGCTGGGAGCTGGTGCAGGATCTGATGTTTATGTCCGAAGAGTACGCCCGTATCCTTGGCCTGCCGGAGCAGCAAAAGATGATCTCAATGGCGGAGTTTTTGACCTTCGTGCATGAGGATGATTATGGCCGGATCAGCACCCTCGTTAATCAGAGCGTGCGTGACGGGCTGTCGATGCGCGCGGAGTTTCGCATCATCCGCACCGACGGCTCCGTTCGTTACATCCTCGGGATTGGCGATCCGGTGGGGGTGGGCAGCGAGGTGAATGAGTATTACGGCATCATTACCGACATCACCAGCCAGCGGGCGGCGGAGGATGCGATGCGGGTGGCGCAGGCGGATCTGGCGCGGGTCTCACGAGCCACTACCGTCGGGCAACTGACCTCCTCGATCGCGCACGAGATCAACCAGCCGCTGATGTCGATTGTCTCGAACGCCGGCGCGAGCCTGCGCTGGCTCAACCGCGATCCGGCGCGGCTGGAAAAAGTGCGCGAGGGGCTGGAGGAGATCGCCGCCGAGGGCGAGCGGGCAGGGGAGATCATCCGCAGCATTCAGTCTCTGACGCGCAAACAGGACCCCACGTTTACGCGAATCGATCTGCACTTCCTGATCCACCACATCATTATGCTTTCCCGCAGCGAACTTGAGCTGCGACACATAAGCGTTGATTATCTTCTGAACGCTGACGACAGCTTTATCATCGGCGACAGCGTGCAGATCCAGCAGGTGTTGCTTAACCTGGTGATGAATGCGATGGAAGCGATGGCGGAAGTGACGGATCGCCCGTGCAGCATCACGATCGCCACCGCGAACTGCGCCGAGGGGAAGGTGATCTTCGAGATCGCCGATACCGGCAGCGGCATTGAGCCGGAGCTCACCGAGCGGATCTTTGACTCGTTCTATTCGACCAAAGCGCAGGGAATGGGGATGGGGCTGACCATCAGCGCCAGCATCATTGAACGGCACCGGGGGAAACTGAGCGCGCGCCGCAGAGAGCCGTTCGGCACGGTGTTTACCTTCGCGTTGCCGCTTGCCGGACAGGAGATGTAACGGTTATTCCGCTGGCTGATGTTTGGTCAGGCGCTCGACGGCCCTGACCAGTTCAGCCACGGAGCGGACCTGCATTTTCTCCATCACCCGGCGGCGGTGCACTTTCACCGTAATCTCACTGACGCCCAGCTCGGCGGCGATCTGCTTGTTGAGCTTGCCGCTGACGGCCAGCTCAAGCACCTCATGCTCGCGCGGCGTGAGGGACAGATGGCGCTGTTTCAGGGCGTAGTGCTCTTTGACGCGGGCGGCGTTGTGCTGTGCCAGCCTGAGCGCGGATTCGATGGAGCCGATGAGCGCGCTGGATTCAACGGGCTTAGTGAGAAATTCGTAGGCCCCGCCTTTGATCGCCCGGACGGACATAGGGATGGTGCCGTGGCCGGTGAGAAAGATGATCGGTATTTCCCGCCCGCTGTCTTTCAGCGCATCTGCGACATCAAACCCGGTTATCGTGGGCATTTGCATATCGAGGATCACGCAGGAGGGCAGATCCTCAAAGGGATGGCTGAGAAAGGCCTCTGCTGAGGAAAAGCCAAGGGCATGTATATCCGCAGATTCCAGCAGCCTGACAACGGACTGCCTGACTGTGTCATCGTCATCAACCACATAAACAATGTGTTCCATTCACCGCCCCGGTGTTGATTTAAATGTCGAGGATGTAAACAGTCACTATGGCTACGTAAGAGACTGTTTATGCTGACTTTCATCTTAACACATTAAATATCATTATCATTTAGCAATATGATAACCATATGAAGTATAGCGAGCTGGAGCGGAGGCGATGAAGGAACGAAACGCTGTTTTTATGCACCGACAAGCTCAATACGGTTGCCGTCCGGGTCCGCAATCACCGCTTCATAGAAACCGTCCCCGGTCATACGCGGGGCGCTGAGCAGGGAGCCGCTTGCCTGCGCCTGCGCTGCCATACTGTCCACCTGCGCTTTGCTGCCGACGTTGATGGCGATATGCGCCCAGCCGACAAATTCCGGGTGCGAAGGTGCACTGGGCAGGCCCGGCAGCGTCATCAGCTCGATGGTCGGCCCGTCATCCAGGGTAATAAAGTGAGATTTAAACCCCGGACGATTTTTGCTGACGTAGCGGTCATTACTGCGGCCGCCAAACACCGTTTCCCAGAACTGAACCTGCGCGTCCAGGCTGCGGGTCCAGAGTGCGACATGTGCAATATTCATAAGATCCCTCGTTATTTGTCTGTGAGGACTTTCACCGGTAAAACAGGCTACACTCTGGTTTTGAGCGCGACAAGCTGAGGAAACAACAATGCACTACACACTGAAAGAAAGCGACAAGGAAAAAGCGGAAGGAACAAACGGCGCGGGCGCTCTACAGCAAAAACTGCTGGAATCCCGTTCGATTGTCATCTCCGGAGAGATTAACCAGGAGCTGGCCCAGAAGGTCATCACTCAGATGATCCTGCTGCAAAGCGTCAGCAATGATCCGATCAAGCTGTACATCAACAGTCAGGGCGGCCATGTAGAAGCGGGCGACACCATCCACGACTTCATTAAGTTTATCCGTCCGGAAGTGCATGTGATCGGCACCGGCTGGGTGGCGAGCGCCGGGATCACCATCTTCCTGGCGGCGAAAAAAGAGCACCGCTACGCTCTGCCGAATACCCGCTTTATGATCCACCAGCCGCTGGGCGGCGTGCGCGGTCAGGCAACGGATATCGAAATCGAAGCGCGCGAGATCATCCGCATGCTGGAGCGCGTGAACAAGCTGATTGCTGACGCCACCGGCCAGCCGCTGGAGAAAGTGAAGAAAGACACCGACCGTAACTTCTGGATGTCACCGGCGGAAGCGCTGGACTACGGCATCGTGGGTAAACTGATTACCCATTATGACGAGCTGAACCTGGATTAAGTTTAAGCCGGCGTGTGCGTCGGGTGACGGCTTCGCCTTACCCGACCTACGCGCGCTCGATTGACCCATGACAAGTTCCCCCCTCGCTGTCTCTTCTATAATCGCGCCTGTCTCCCCTCTCACTGGTGCTATCCATGGCGTATCAACTGAACCTGAACTGGCCGGAATTTCTTGAAAAATACTGGCAAAAACAACCCGTTGTGCTGAAAAATGCCTTCCCGAATTTTGTCGACCCCATTACCCCTGATGAACTGGCGGGTCTGGCGATGGAGCCGGAAGTTGATAGCCGCCTGGTAAGCCATGCTAACGGCAAGTGGCAGGCGAGCAATGGCCCGTTTGAGCATTTCGATAACCTCGGTGAAACCGGCTGGTCCCTGCTGGCGCAGGCGGTGAACCACTGGCATATGCCCGCAGCAGAGCTGGTGCGTCCGTTCCGCGTCCTGCCGGACTGGCGTCTTGATGACCTGATGATCTCCTTCTCCGTCCCGGGTGGCGGCGTTGGGCCGCATATCGATCAGTACGATGTGTTTATTATCCAGGGGATGGGCAGCCGCCGCTGGCGCGTGGGTGACAAGCTGCCGATGCGTCAGTTCTGTCCGCATCCGGCCCTGCTGCATGTCGATCCGTTTGAGCCGATCATCGACGAAGATCTGGCGCCGGGCGATATCCTTTACATTCCGCCTGGATTCCCGCATGACGGCTTCACCCATGAAACCGCGCTAAACTACTCTGTCGGTTTCCGCGGGCCGAACGGTCGCGATCTGATCAGCAGCTTTGCCGACTACGCGCTGGAGAACGATCTGGGCGGCGAACATTACAGCGATCCGGATCTGACCTGCCGCGAACACCCTGGCCGCGTGGAGCAGTACGAGCTCGATCGCATTCGCCAGATGATGATCGACATGATTAGCAAGCCAGATGATTTTACGAAATGGTTTGGCAGCTTCGTCTCCACGCCGCGTCACGAGCTGGATATTGCCGCCGCCGAGCCGCCGTATTCCGCAGAAGAGGTGCTCGACGCGCTGCAAGGGGGCGAAACGCTCTCCCGCCTGAGCGGGCTGCGCATGCTGAACATCAACGGCAGCGTCTTTATCAACAGCGAACAGCTGGAAACGGCGGATGTGAACGGTGCGGATGCGCTGTGCCGCTTCACCGAGCTCGGCCAGGCTGAGCTGGGCGATGCGCTGAATAATCCGGCGTTTGTGGAAGAGCTGACCGGTTTGATTAATCAGGGCTACTGGTTCTTCGACGAGTAACAGCGGGCGGCGTTTAGTCAGGCTAAACGCCGCCAGGTTCAGACCAGCATATTACAGGCCTTCCAGTAGTTAAGAAGCCGCTCATCGTCGCGCTCTTTCTCCGCTTTGATTTTCATCGCCTGGGCGAGATTTTCTCGCGATACTTCATGGCCTTTTTGCACGATGTCTAAAACCGCTTCACCAAGAGCCAGTGAAATTTCTGCCCGATTATTGCGAATCGTCATAAATACCTCCTCGTTGGTTGCGATAATCTAATTATGAACGGGAAATAATCAGTCGGTAATAATTCATCTCATTCTTATTTTTCCATTTCGGCATTAAGTAGACTTAATATTCAGTTCTGTCAATGATGTTTCAAAATGCTAACAGGACGTTTAAGCCTGAATTTATGCGCTACAGTTAATTTCGTGCAACAGGCAAATAACCGAAACAGGAGAATAATTATGGTAGATAAAAGCGCAATTAAGGATCACACTCAGGTTGTCGCCAGCTGCGGAACGCACGTCGGGGTTGTGGACCATCTTGATGGTGAGCGTATCAAGCTTGCGAAGAGCGATCCGGAATCGGGCGGCAAACACCACTTTATTCCTCTCGGCTGGGTTGATAAGGTCGAAGATAATAAAGTTGTCCTGACCAAAAACCATAAAGAGGTTTTTGCTGAGTGGCAGGAAGCATAAATATATTTCTCGCAAGGAAATATATGCCTTCGCTCCGGCTTCGTCCGGAGCGTAATAGTGTCTGCGCCCGGTGATTGCTGCCATTACAAATGGATGATACTGTTTTGCCTGTCCTTTCCCCGATGCAGGCCCCGAATGATGCTCCAGAGTGAAAATAGATCAGCGAAACGCATATTTTTTGTTGAAGATTTTCAGGTATTCGGCGAGCGCTACGGCATCGACTACCGTTTCCCCCAGTTAAAAGAGGCGCAGGTCAGCGGTAGCCCCGTGTTGCAGGGGAATGTTGAAGAGATGATGCTCTCGTCCGGCATTTCGCTGACCCACTCCGACGTACGTGTATTACAGCCCTATGAAACCACCTCTCGCCACAGCAGCCCGCTCTATATGCTGGTGGTGCTGGAAGGGTGCGTGACGCTCACGCTCAATGGTATCAATTATCCCGTCCGCCCGGGCATGGCGTTCAGCTCACGTCTGAGTGAAGATCAGGTGATGAGCGCGCGTCACGATGCCGACAGCACGCTGAAAACGCTCTCGTTTGGCGTCTACCCGCACGATGCCGGACGTGAAGCCCTGCTTGAGTCATTGCTTCTGGAATGGCAAAGCCTGAATGCACCCGCGTTTGTCTGGCAGGTTCCCGAGTTTGTGATGTCAGGTATTCTGCATGTGCAGCGGCAGGGGGGAAGCGTGCTCTCACGCAAGCTGTTGCTGGAGGGGCTGATGTATCAGCTGCTCGGCCATGGCCTCAACCAGCGCCAGCAGCCTTGCCCGCGCCGGCCTGAGCATGCGCGTCTTGAACGCGTGCGGAGCCTGCTGGAACAGTCTCCTGAACGGGATCATACTCTCGCGCAGCTGGCAGCCCTTGCCGCAATGAGCCCAAGCAGCCTGCGCAGCAAGTTCCGTCAGCGCTACGGCTGCACGCTTTTCGATTACCTTCGCGACTGTCGCCTTGCGCTGGCGCGCCGCTATCTGCTGGAAGGCCACAGCGTGCAGCAGGCGGCTTGGATGTGCGGGTATCAGCATGCCACCAACTTTGCCACCGCGTTTCGTCGTCATTACGGGATTTCACCGGGGGACGTGCGCAAACTCCGCTAACGTAATTTCTCCTGTCGCGCGAATGCATTCCGTGTGGTTTAGCATCGCGCATACGTAACCTGGCGGCACGCATAGCCGTTTGCACTCTCAAAAAGGTAATAATTCTTATTAACAATAAGAAATATCTCTGGAGAGGGTTATGTTTGCTAAATCGCGTCTGGCACTGCTGGTGGGATGGGTTACCGGTAGCGTTGCTTTTCCTTTACTGGCGCAGGATGCCCAAAAAACTGACACCGTGGTGGTGACCTCGCAGATGCAGTCTGCGGCCACCAAGCTTGAAACACCGGATATTGAAACCCCGCAGTCGGTCTCTATCGTCACTCGCGAGCAGTTCGAAGAGCAGGGCGCAACCAGCGTGCGTCAGGCCGTGAGCTACACGCCGGGGGTCTACAGCAACCAGATCGGGGCGTCAAACCGCTTTGACTACATGGTGCTGCGCGGCTTCTCGGACGGCAGCCTGGACAACGTCTACCTCGACGGCCTGAAGATGATGGGCGACACCAACTCCCATAGCTCGCTGGTGGTTGACCCGTGGTTCCTGGACAGTATCGAAGTCGTGCGCGGTCCGGCCTCCGTGCTCTATGGTCGCTCATCGCCGGGCGGGATTGTGGCGCTCACCTCCCGTAAGCCATCGTTCGATCCTGGCGGGGAGATCAAGCTCTTCGCCGGTAACAATAACCAGCGTGGGGCGATGTTCGACGTCACTGGCCCGGTTGATGATAACGACCGCGTGGCGGTGCGCCTCAGCGGGATGACCCGCTATGCCGATTCCCAGTTCGATCCGCTGAAGGAAGAGCGTTACGCCCTGATGCCGAGCTTGACCTGGCGTATCACCGACAACACCCGTCTGGATCTGATGGCCTACCTGCACCGCGATCCAGAAGGCGGCAGCCACTCCGGCCTGCCATATGAGGGCACCGTTGTACCGCACAGCGGTAAGAAAATCTCCAACACCTTCTTCGAGGGCGAGGACGATTACGACAAGTACGATCGTCGGGAAAACATGGTCGGCTATAACATTGAGCACCTGTTTGACAGCGGCTGGTCCGTGCGCCAGAAGCTGCGCTACCTGCACACCAAAGTCGAGCTGAACCAGGTGTATGCCGCAGGCTGGCTGAATGACACCGAGCTGAACCGCGGCTATTCCGGCTCCGACGAGAAGATGAACGCCATCACCCTGGATAACCAGGTCGACGGCAGCTTCGATACCGGGGCGGTAAACCACCGCGTGCTGATCGGCATGGACTACCAGGACCGCACCAACAACGTCACCGGCTACTACGGCGGCTTCCCGCCGATTGACGCTTTCCATCCTGTTTACGGCGCGAAGCCGGACTACATCACCCAGTACAGCAGGGAAAAACACAAGCTGCGCCAGACCGGCTACTACCTACAGGATCAGATGTCCATTGACCGCTGGCGCCTCACGCTGGGCGGGCGTTACGACCAGGTGAGCGTGTCGAACGTCGACAACTTCAACCACACCCGCAGCGATCTGGATAAAAACAACTTCAGCAGCCGTGCGGCGCTGCTGTATCTGTTTGATAACGGCGTCGCGCCGTACGTCAGCTACTCTACCGCCTTTACGCCGACCAGCTTTGCCGACGAGCAGGGCAACATTTTGGATCCGATGAAGGGCAAGCAGTGGGAGGCGGGTGTGAAGTATGAGCCGGAGGGGATGAACAGCCAGTTCAGCGCCTCGGTGTTCCGCATTAACCAGAAGAACATTGCCACTAAAGAGGAGCCGACCGATCCGTACCGTTCCATCGGTGAAATCGAATCCGAAGGCGTTGAACTGGAGGCGATTGGTCAGCTGACCGACAGCCTGCGTATGCAGGCCGCGTACACCTACACGGATATTCGCTACAAGAAGAGCAGCCCGGAAGAGGAGGGCAAGCGCGCCGTTTATGCCCCGCGTAACATGGCCAGCGCCTGGCTGAGTTACGACGTCAAAACCGGCCCTCTGGACGGCCTGACCGTCGGCTCCGGCGTGCGCTATGTCAACGGGATCGCCAGCGATCGCCAGAACACCCATACGCTTCCGTCGTACACGCTGGTGGATATGACCGTGGGGTATGACCTGTCGAAAGTGGGGCTCACGGGCGTGAGCGCGCAGTTGAACGTCAATAACCTGACGGACAGAAGCTACGTCGCGGCGTGTAACTCGCTCTCTTACTGCTACTTCGGTGCAGAACGCAGCATTGTTGGCAGCGTTTCGTGGAAGTTCTGAGTCGTTGACCATTGCCCGGTGGCGGTTTCCACCCTCTCCCTTTGGGAGAGGGTTGGGGTGAGGGCAACAGGCCGCACTACTCCTCCATCGCAATCACAATTGCCTCGCCCATCTTCCTCAGCGCTTCGCGGTTCTTCTCCGTCGGCGGCAACGCCACGTTGATCCGCAGGCAGTTGCGGTACTTCCCGGAGGCAGAAAACAGCGACCCGGCCGCAGCCTGGATCTTCAGACGGCACAGCTGCTTGCTGACGCACACCATATCGACCGTCTCCGGTAGCTCAACCCACAGCAGGAAGCTTCCTTGCGGGCGGGTGACGCATATCTCTGCCGGAAAATACTGCCGCACCCAGCAGGTATAGGTTTCCATATTCTGCTGATAAATCTGACGCATACGGCGCACGTGGCGATGGTAATGGCCGTCGCGAATAAACGCCGCCACCGCCATCTGCGTGCCCGGCACGTTAAACCCGCCCGCGGCGTACTTCATGTGCATCACCCGGTCGTAATAGCGCCCCGGCACGATCCAGCCGACGCGCAGGCCCGGCGCCACGGTTTTGGTAAACGAGCTGCATAAGAGTACGCGGCCATCTATGTCCATAGAATGAATGGTGCGTGGACGCGGGTACTCCGCCGCCAGCTCGCCGTAAATGTCATCCTCAACAATCACGATATCGTGCCGCTGTGCCAGGGCTAAGACCTGCTTCTTGCGAGACTCCGGCATGATAAACCCGAGCGGGTTATTGCAGTTCGGCACCAGGATCACCGCCTTGATCGGCCATTGCTCCAGCGCCAGCTCTAACGCCTCGATGCTGATCCCGGTCTCGGGATCGGTGGGAATTTCAATGGCCTTGATGTCAAAGCCGCGCAGCATCTGCATGGTGCCGTGAAACGATGGTGACTCGACTGCCACGATGTCACCCGGCTTGCACACCGAGAGCAGAGCGATCGACAGCGCGCCGTGGCAGCCGTTGGTGATGACAATCTCGTTTGCCGCCACGGTGGAGCCGCCATCCAGCATCAGACGGGCGATTTGCTCGCGTAGCTCCAGGCGCCCGTCGAGCACGTCATAGCTCAGCATTTCGCCCGGATTATGCTGCGCAATGCGGCTCATCTCACGCCACAGCGGCTTCAGGCTCGGTTGGTTAATGTCCGGTGAGCCGCCGCCAAAGGAGATCATCTCTTTGTCGGCGCGGGCGTCCAGCAGCATCATCACTTCGTCCCACTGGGTGACGTCCACGGGGCGCTGCACCGGGCGCGTCATCGCCGGGACGGGCGGCTGGGCTTTGCGTTTCGAGACAAAATAGCCGGAGCGCGGCTGAGGCGTAATCAGCTGGCGGTTTTCGAGGATCTGGTAGGCCTGCTGTATGGTGCTGATGCTCACGCCGTGCTCCTGGCTCAGCGTGCGTACCGACGGCAGACGTTCACCGCTGCGATACAGCCCTTGTTCGATACGTTCCGCCAGGAGGTTGGCCAGATGTTGATAGCGCGTCATGCTGTATCCTTTTTTTTCACCATACAGAGCATTAAACCAGTACAGATTGATGGGTAAACCACCATGCAGATACCGTTTTAGCGGATCTGTATGGTAAACAAAAGCAGTTTTTGAATCTGTATTGTACTGGCCGTTTTCCATGATGATAACTCCACTGGCACAGCGAGGAGAGCATCATGGAATTCTACGAGAATCGTTCAAAACGTCCGTTTATCGCGTTTGTCTGGGTAGCGAAAACGCTGCGTAACTGGTATCGCATCAACCGTACCCGCCGTATTCTGAGCCAGATGAGCGACGAGCAGCTCAAGGACGTCGGGTTATCGCGATATGATGTGTGAGCATAGGGTTGCCCGGTGGCGCTACGCTTACCGGGCCTACAGGAGACCGTTGGCCGGGTAAGGCGCAGCCGCCACCCGGCGGTTTTCAGCTCAACAGCGCAAGCGTCTGCCGTTTCGGCCTTTCCAGCAGCTCAACCGCCTCCTGATATGACCGCACGTTGTTATAGCCCATCACCAGCCCGTAGCGTTTGCCCGACCCGCGATACCACGCCGAAAGCGCATTGACCTGCAATTGCTGTTCCTGCCAGCAGCGGGCGATCTCCCGGTCAGCGCTTCCCTTTGCGAGGAACGCGACAATATGCATTCCACCGTCGTTTTGCTCGGTGAAGAACAGATCACCATAGACCTCACGCAGGGCGGCAATCATCCAGTCGCGGCGGGTTTGATAGAGCGCGCGCATCTTTTTCAGATGACGGAAAAAATGCCCCTCGTTGAGAAAGGCTGTGAGGATCTTTTGCGTCAGGACCGGCTGGCCGCTGGTGAGGATGTCCGCGCTGTCGGTAAACGCGCCGACGGTGTTGGCGGGCATCACCACGTAGCCCATGCGCAGTGAAGGCATGATGGTTTTGCTGAAGGTGCCCATAAAGATCACCCTGTCATGCTGGTCGAGGCTTTTCAACGACGGCAGCACTTTGCGGGTGTAGTGAAATTCGCCGTCATAGTCATCTTCGATAATCCACGCCTCGTTTTGTGACGCCCAGTCGAGCAGCTGCTGCTTGCGCGGCAGGGAGAGCGTCACCGCCAGCGGGCTCTGGTGCGACGGGGTAACGATGGCGAAGCGGGCATCGTGGTGATTACGCAGCAGGTAGTCCGTATCCATCCCTGCGCGATCGACCGGCACGGTGTGCAGGCGGGGCACAATGCGCTTGAGCAACTGCTGGCCCATAAAGTAGCCCGGATCCTCAAATACCACCTTATCGCTGCGGCTGGCGAGCGTGTCGAGGATCAGGCGCAGGCTGCCGCTGTAGCCGCTGGTGATCAGCACCTGTTCTGCGGTGCAGGACAACCCGCGCGAGATATTGAGATAGCGGGCAATTGCCTCGCGCAGCGGATACCAGCCCAGCACCGGCGGGTTGAGCATTTCATCCTGACGCATGGCGCGCGTCGCCTGGCCTGCCAGCAGCAGCCATTTTTTATAGGGGAAGCTGTCGAGCGCGGGAATGCCGGGGCGCAGAAAACCGGCCCGTTCGCGCTGGCTAATCAACGACGCCGGCAGCGTGCCGGTCGCTTGTTCTGCCGGAGCGTTTTGCGCGGGCAGCAGAAGATCCGGATTCACCCGCGTCCCGCGCGCGCCCTGGCTTACCAGATATCCTTCCCCCGTCAGAATGGCATAGGCTGTTTCAACGGTTTTTCGCGCCACCTTCAGCTCTTCAGCCAGCACGCGGATGGCAGGCACTTTGTCGCCGGGCTTCAGTACGCCGCGCGTGATGTTATCGCGATAGCGGGTATAAATGTCGTGATAGCCTGGCTTCATGTCCTACCTCATTTCAGGTTTTTTGTGTCTTTTTACTATGTCATTAACGGCGTAGATTTGCCTTATCGCATGATAAAAACCGCACAAAAAAGAGGAAAGACAATGAGCACCCGCGTAAACCACCACAAAGCCACACCTGCACTCGCCAACGCGCTTTCCGCCCTGAGCATGGAAGTGGCGAAAACCTCCATTGATCCGGCGCTGAAGCACCTGATCGACATTCGCGTCTCGCAGCTGAACGGCTGTACCTTCTGCCTGGATATGCATTCGAAAGAGGCCAAAATTGCCGGCGAGCGCGAGCTGCGCCTGTACCATCTGGCGGCATGGCGCGAGTCCCCGCTGTTCAGCGCCCGCGAGAAAGCCGCGCTGGCCTTCACCGAAGCGCTGACCCAGATTGGCGTTCACGGCGTGAGCGACGCGCTGTACCGCAGCGTGGCGGAGCACTTCTCGGACGTGGAGATTTCAGAGCTGAACTTCGCCATCGTAGCGATCAACGCCTGGAACCGCCTGGGCATTACCTCCCGCATGGAGCCGGGCTCGCTGGATGCGGCATATGGGCTGAACAAGGCTAACCTGGAGTAATCCCGCGCTCGCGGATTATCGCCACCAGCGCCCGTAAGCCTGGCGGGATGTGACGATGGCGAGTGGGGGATTCGGGCGTTTATGGAGCCGAGGTCGATTGTGGGTTAAACCCTGCCCGGTGGCGCTACGCTTACCGGGCCTACAAAACACCGTAGGCGCAGCGCCATCCGGCAAACACTTCGCTCCATACCGAAGCATCCATACCATTAGTCCCGCATTCTCTCCATATCATCACAACGGAGAGACCTTCATGATCGCAGTCCTTTTCGAAGCTAAAGCTGCGCCGGCGCATCAGGCGCGCTATCTTCAACTTGCCGCAGAGCTTAAGCCTTTGCTGGCCGATATCGACGGCTTTATTGATATCGAACGGTTCCAGAGCCTGACGACCGACGGCAAAATCCTGTCCCTTTCCTGGTGGCGGGATGAAGAGGCCGTCCGCCGCTGGAAGCAGAACGTCTTTCATCAGGCGGCGCAGGCCGAAGGACGGGCGTCGATTTTTTCTTTCTACCGTATTCGCGTGGCGCAACTGGTGCGGGAATACAGTTCCGAAACCGGAGGGCACGCGGATGTATGACGTTCATGTGATTTTCGACAACAGGCCCGGCGAGCAGGGTGAAATTGCGGCGGCGCTGGAACAGGCCATTGCCGCTGTAGCGGCTACAATGGCCGATCCGTCGCGCGTGAAGATGCTCTGTGCTCTGATGGACGGGCGGGCGTGGACGGCTACAGAGCTGAGCGTGGCGGCAGACGTTGCGCCGTCGACCGCCAGTGAGCATCTCGCGCGGCTGGTGGAGGGAAAGTTGATTACCTGCCTGTCTCAGGGGCGGCATCGCTACTATCGCCTGGCGGGACACGACGTGGCGGCGCTTGTCGAGCAGATGATGGGGCTCTCCTGGAGCCGCATCACGCCGCCGGAAACCTCCGCGCCAAAAGCCCTGCGCGAAGCACGAACCTGCTACGACCATCTTGCCGGAACGGTGGCGGTGCATATCTATGAATTCATGCAGGCGGAAGGCTGGCTTGAGGCAGACGGTTCAGCGCTCACGCTACATGGCCGCGAGCAGTTTCTGAAGCTTGGTATTCCGTTAAATCCCAATACCCGTCGCAAGGCGTGCTGCGCCTGCCTGGACTGGAGCGAGCGGCGGTTTCATCTGGGGGGAGAGGCCGGCGCGGCGCTGCTCATCCACATGGAAAGCAAAGGTTGGCTCCAGCGGGTGGCGGGGTACAGGGAGGTGGTGGTGACGGCTTCGGGGAAAAGTGCCGTTAGGAAGCATTTTAGCCGCTAAACGCCGTTGCGGGCTGATGCCCTCACCCCGACCCTCTCCCACAGGGAGAGGGAGAACATTGTTTCGCAATTCCTGCGCTTTAACTTCTCGTTTCTTGATACTTACCCTGATAACTATTATCGTAATGGCGTACTACGAGAGGATTCCCCATGAGTGAAGAAGATCTGTTTAACCGCAGGCCGATGGGCATGCGGATGGCGATGATCGTGCGTCAGTGGCGCGCAGTCATCGACGACGCCATTCTCGACACCGGGTTAACCCAGTCGAGCTGGACGGTGATGATGCAGCTTCATCAACTCGGGGATAACGTCTCGGTCAGCGAGCTGGCGGAAGTGCAGGGGATTGAACTGCCTCCGCTAATGCGTACGCTGACACAGCTGGAAAAGCAGGGCTACCTGCTGCGCACCGTCTCGCCGTATGACAAGCGTATCCGGCTGCTGACGCTGACGCCTGAGGGAAAAGCCATTCTTGAAAGGCTCTCTCAGGTGATTGAGACGTATCAGGCGCGCGTATCGCAAAACATCGCGCCGGAACATATCGATATTTTCAGCGCCACACTCAATCAAATCGCCTGCAATTTGCGGACAATCCGCGAAGAAGATAATAAGACCGAAAAATAATGACTCCTGAACAAAAGTTTGCCCGCTGGGTAAGGGTGAGTATTGCCTCTTTCCTGCTGATGTTTGTCTACTTTATCGTCGCGGATATCTGGATCCCGCTGACGCCGGACTCCACCGTGATGCGCGTGGTGACCCCGGTGTCTGCCCGCGTCTCCGGGTATGTGGCGGCGGTACATGTCCACAACAATAGCCAGGTTAAGAGAGGCGATCTGCTGTTTGAGCTCGACGCCACGCCGTTTCGCAATAAGGTCGAAGCGGCGCAGATTGCGCTGGAACAGGCGCGTCTGTCTAACGATCAGCTGGACGCGCAGATTGCCGCGGCGCAGGCCAGCCTGAAAACCGCGGTGCTGACGGCGCGTAATGACAAAGTTACCTTCGACCGCTACCAGAAACTGAGTACCTTGCAGAGCGTGTCGCAGGCGGATCTGGATAAGGTCCGTACCACCTGGCAGAGCAGCGAGCAGTCCGTCAGCTCGATTCAGGCGAATATTCATAACCTGCGCATTCAGCGCGGCGAGCGGGATGAGCACCGCAACGTGACGCTGCAAAAATACCGTAACGCGCTGGATGAAGCGGAGCTGAATCTTGGCTGGACGAAGGTCTACGCCGAGGCGGACGGCACGGTCAGTAACCTGCAATTAAGCCCCGGTTTTTACGCCTCGTCCGGTTCGGCTGCGCTGGCGCTGGTGAACACCCGGATCGATATCGTGGCGGATTTCCGCGAGAAGAGCCTGCGGCATACCCACCAGGGGACCGACGCCGCCGTGGTGTTCGACGCCTTCCCGGGGCAAGTTTTCCGTGCCCACGTCACCAGCAGCGACGCGGGGATCCTCGCCGGACAGGAGGCCGTAAACGGTCAACTTTCTGAACCGGAAACCTCCAACCGCTGGGTGCGTGATGCCCAGCGTATGCGCATTCACGTGGCGCTGGACGAAGCCTTACCGAAGTCGCTGCCGACCGGCGCGCGCGCCACCGTGCAGCTCTACAATAGCGAAGGGCCGTTTGCGCGATTCTTCTCCGGGATGCAAATCCATCTGGTGAGCCTGCTTCACTATGTCTATTAGCACCCTGGCGCGGGTATTTACCCCGCACGGCAACATCGTCTATACGGCAAACGACTTTCGCCAGACCCTGCGTATCGTCTTTGCCGGGATGATTGCGCTCAGTATTTCGAGTTTCTACAACACCAGCTACGGCGTGTTTTTTGTGGTCTATCCGATCATGCTGCTCTCGCTGGTGCCGGTGTTTAACCGCCACGTGGCGAAGCAGTTTATCTTCAGCGCCTCGCTGAACTGCATCGAAATGGTGTTTATCATCGGCTATCTGTCCCAGTGGCCGGTCATTATGACGCTGGTGGTGTTTGCCCTGTACGTGATGCGTTTTCGCTTTATGAGTAAGGGGCCGCTGTTCCTGTTCGGCTCGATGGGCGTGGTTTGCCAGAGCGTGATGCTCAACTTTATGAGCTACCCCACCACCAACTGGCACACGCTTTTATTCTCTAACATCGAAGCGAGCGTGATGGCGGTGTGCCTGAGCGCGCTGATGAACTACCTGCTGCCGGACGTGGAGCCGCGTAAGCCGCCGCCGCTGATCGAGAAAGATGACGCCCGCGTGCGCCACGAGTCTCTGCTCTCGGGCACCGTGGCGACGCTGATTTTCGTGGTGTTCCAGATGAGCGACTTAAGCGATTCTCTTTCGGCGCTGATGGCGGGCATTCTGATCCTGTTCCCGATGCACTATCGCGGCTCGGTTATCAGCTCCATCTGGCGCGTAGTCGGCGTGGTGCTGGGGTGTCTCTATATCCTTGTCGTCCAGCTTATCCTCTACGATCACAGCAGCCATATGCTGCTGATGATGCCGCTGATTGGCCTTGGACTGGCGTTTGGCGCGCGTCTGCACGTAATGGAGAAGGTCGGCGCCGGGGTAGGCTTCGCCAGTATCACCACCATCGGCATTATGTTCGGGCAGAACATGCACCCGGACAGCGACCTGGTGTTCAGCGATCTGTACCGCATCACCTCCGTCACCTTCGCGCTGGTGGTCACGCTGACGATGGTCTTTCTGGTGCACCTGATCCTGAACCGCTTCGAGGCGACGCGCTACGTTATCGCGCCGCCAAAAGCAGATTAATGCCCCAGCACGGCAGGCAACTGCGAGAGCAGAAACAGGATCAGGCCAATTGTTCCGCCCACCAGGGTACCGTTAACGCGAATGAACTGAAGATCTTTACCGATATTGAGTTCTATCTGGCGTGACATGTCTTTGGCATCCCAGCTTTTCACCGTGTCGCTGATATGGCGCGTCAGGAACGCGGCGAAATCCGGCGCCACGCGGTGCGCGGCCTGCTCCAGATGCTCATTCAGCGACGCCCGCAGGCTGGCGTCGTTGGTCAGCGTTTCGCCAAACCACAGCCCGGCGTTGGCGATACGCTGCTTCACGCGGGAATCATCGCTCTGCATGTCATTTTTCAGCCACTGGCGCAGGTCAGCCCACATTTCCCCCAGATAGCGGTTAAAGGCCTCGTCATTCTTCAGGTAGTGTTTGATATTCTCGGCTTTCGCCGTCATCTCCGGATCGTTTTTCAGATTGTCGATGAACTTGATCGTGGCGCGGTCAAACGCCTGACGGATCTGGTGCGTGCGGTCGTGGCTGATATCGTCCAGCAGCGTGTTCACCGCGTTCGACACCATCTCCGCGCTTTGATCGCCCAGCCACTCGGTGGGCAGCACCATCGCCTTGCGCGGATGCTCGGTCTTAAGCCAGTGGACGATCTGGTCGGCAATAAATTCCCGCGTGCTTTCCCGCTGAATCAGGGTAATCAGGCGGTTGATGATGGCGTCCAGCAGCACCTGGTGACGGTTGTTTTTGGTCATGCTTTCCAGCATGACGGCGCTGGTCTCGGTTAGATCGACCTTGTCGATAGCCTTGTGCACGGCGCGTTTGAGCAGGCGCTGAATGCGCCCATCGTCGGTAAGTTCCAGAAAACCGCTCATCACCTGCACCAGATGCTGCCCCACGCGCCGGGCGTTATCGGGCTGGCTGAACCAGGTCCCAATCATCTGTGCGGGCTCGTAGCGACGGATAAGATCGACAAGGGATTGCGTATCGAGAAACTTTTCCTGCACGAACTGGCCGAGATTGTCGCCGATGCGGTCTTTATTGCGCGGGATAATCGCCGTATGGCGCGAGATAAAGGGAATGGGCACCCGGCGGAACAGCGCGACAACGGCAAACCAGTCCGCCAGCGCGCCGACCATCGCCGCTTCGGCAATGGCCTTTACGCCGCGCACCCAGAAGGTTTGCGGCAGGAACAGAGTGGTGATAAACGCTGCGACGGCAATCAGCAGCAGCGACAGCGCGAGAAGCTTGGCGCGTTTGAGTTCGGTATGTTTTTCCATGGGTTAAGGATAGAGGGTGATGGAGGTAAAATGCAAAATGTGCTATCTGGTGAAGAATTAAAATTCCTCTTTTAACTGACAGATCAGAAGATTTGTTGCATTCTCTTTCTGGTTCGGAGTATTCGTTTTTCATAGCTAATAATAATCTACTTTCTGGGGTATATAAAATGAATTTACTGTATCGTTTTATAAATGAAATAAAAAATAAATCCTTGGATTTATATTTGTTACTTTTCTTTGTAGGTTGTTTTGTTTTGTTGAAAATAAAAGATCCAGTTCGGGTTTATTTGTCATATGCATTATTTATTGGCCTTTTAGTAATACTGTATTTAAAAAGGAAGCGAGCCCGGGAAATTATTATTCATTTTATTCGGTTCGAAAGTGGCGGTGTTGTAAATAAGTTGGCCGGATGGGCGTCGCTCCTTGCTTGGGGGGCGTTTCTTCTTTTTCCTTTTGCAATAAATATACAGTTTGGTTTTCTTGCAAAAGTACTGTTAGTGATGTTCTCCATTTTTATTGTTATTAGCAGCGTTTTAACAATCTTTGTTCTCGAGAAAAATGGCCATGAGAAAGTAAAAAATATACGGGTTATGTTATTTTCATTTATATCAATTTGTTATGTTGCATCTAGTGCGTTCTCGGCAAGTTTATTTCTTCAGTTGAGTAATATGGATTTATCATCCAGTCCATGGTTGGAGTTTACATGGAAGCTCAGTTCATTTTTTGTATTGATATTTTTTATATTACAGTTGACTACTTACGTAATATTCATCGTGACTGCTGATCATGCAAAAGGATATAGACTTTTTACTATTTTGGGCGCTTTAATGCTAACGAGTTTAATTGTATTATTTGTCTCAAGTAGGCCGGATGTAGTAGCATATTATGTTTTAAAATATTCTACTGGCAGTGAATGGCGGAGTGATTTTACATGTGAGAATGAAAAAATATCACGCCCTAATGAGAGATATTTCGGTTATAATACTGATAAGTACACAGCTTACTTTTTCAATCGTAACGGAAAGTGGGGGTTCGATGAAATAACTTGTGTTAAAAACTCGCAAGAGGGGAAAGGATATACTGTAAAAAATGTATCGACAGAAAATATCCCTCATTGGGTGAAATAATTAAAATCACAGTTCCCCCTGTCCGTAAACGAAAGGGGGAAAACGTATAAGAACCCTCCGTATATACCCAACTTTACCTTCAAAGCCAGTCAGATTGACTACCCTTAATACCCTAAGCGGTAAAACAAGGAGATTCGATATGGCCTACCAGACAGTAAATCCTGCCACGAACCAGCACATCAAAGAATATCCCTCTCACACTGACGCAGACGTTGAAGCGGCGCTGAAGGCAGCCGATGCGCTCTATCACTCCGACTGGGCGAAAGGCGACATAAGCCAGCGCCTGCCGGTGCTGCATAAGCTGGCGGACCTGATCGACGAACGCGTGGAGGATCTGGCGAAAATCGCCAGTCAGGAGATGGGTAAGCTCATCGAACAAAGCCGTGGCGAAGTGAAGCTGTGCGCGCAAATCGCCCGCTACTATGCGGACAACGCGAAGCAGTTCCTGGCCCCGGTGAAGTATGACTCTGAACTCGGGGAAGCATGGGTTGAACATCACCCCATCGGCGTGCTGATGGCCGTCGAGCCATGGAACTTCCCGTACTATCAGCTGATGCGCGTTCTGGCGCCAAACCTGGCAGCGGGCAACCCGGTGATCGCCAAGCACGCCAGCATCGTGCCGCACTGTGCAGAGACCTTTGCACAGCTGGTACGTGAAGCGGGCGCGCCGGAAGGGGCGTGGACCAACCTGTTTATCTCGTCCGAACAGGTGGCGAACATCATCGCCGACGATCGCGTACAGGGGGCGGCGCTGACCGGTTCAGAAAAAGCGGGTAGCGTGGTTGCGGCACAGGCTGCGAAGCACCTCAAAAAATCGACCCTGGAACTGGGCGGGAACGACGTGTTCGTGGTGCTGGACGATGCCGACCTGGATAAAGCCGTGAAGATCGGCGTTAACGCGCGGCTGAACAATGCCGGGCAGGTCTGTACCGCGGCGAAGCGCTTTATCCTGCATGAAAAGATTGCAGACGCCTTCCTGAGCAAATTCACCGAGGCGTTTAAGCAGGTGAAAATTGGCGATCCGCTGGACGAAAGCACCACGCTGGGGCCTTTGTCATCCAAAGACGCGCTGGAGACGCTAACTAAACAGGTTAACGAGGCGGTGAAAAATGGCGCGAAGCTGCACCATGGCGGCAAGCCGGTTCAGCGTGACGGAAGCTTCTTTGAGCCGACGATCCTGACACATATCTCGCGCGATAACCCGGCGTACTTCGAGGAGTTCTTCGGTCCGGTAGCGCAGGTTTACGTGGTGAAAAGCGACGACGAAGCGGTCGCACTGGCTAACGATTCCCACTACGGTCTGGGCGGCGCGGTGTTCAGCCAGAACATCGAGCGCGCGAAGAAAATGGCGTCGCGCATTGAGACCGGGATGGTATACATCAACTGGCTCACCGACACTGCGGCAGAGCTGCCGTTCGGCGGCGTAAAACGTTCGGGTTACGGACGCGAGCTGTCGGACCTGGGGATCAAAGAGTTTGTGAACCAGAAGCTGGTGGTCGTTCGCAAGTAATGCGGTAATAAAAAAAACCTGCCATCCGGCAGGTTTTTTATTAACGGTCGCATCGCCTTTCTTGCCGGGTGGCGCTGCGCTTACCCGGCCTACAATCAATGTGCAATAATTTTAATACATTGCACCCTTCATTGTAGGCCCGTGCAAGCGTAGCGCCGCCGGGCGAAACGCGCAAACAGGCTTAGAAGGACACTCCACCGCCTACATATGCACCGTCGATCAGCGTGTGGTTTGGACGACCGTCTTTACCGTCTACGCTCACGTGGCGATAGCCCACTTTCAGCGTGACAGGTTTGACTGGCGTCCAGCTTACGCCGCCGTTAGCTTCAACATAGTTCTTCACGCTGTTGTTCAGGCCGTCTGGCGCTACATAACCTTCACCAAACACGTGAATGCTGTCCGTAAGCGCAACGTTAACGCCGCCGCCAATCGGGAATGCTACGCCGTTATCGCCTTTTTTCGGGCCGATGTAGATGGCTTTCGCGCCAGCGTTCATCATCACCGGACCCACTTCCAGGTTGTAGCCTGCCCCAACGCCGCCGGTCTGGGTACCGTCATCGGTGTTTTTCAGCCAGTTGCTCTCCGCATACAGGCCGGATGAGGATTTCCCCATTTCCAGATTGAGGTTAGTAAAGTTTTTACCCTGCTCAATGCTGCCACCCATGGCCAGTGCGGAGCCCGATACGGCGGTCAGAGCAGAAAGGATCAGGATGTTAAGTTTTTTCATGAGTGTTTCCTCGTCATTAAATTAATATGAGGGCACCTTAACAAGCGATGTTTATGACTGCAAATGTGATATGTCTCGCATTTATATGCTGTTTGTGTTGGGTTTTTGAATGGTAAATGTTGATGAGTTGTTTATATGGCAAATCGTCAATGTCCAATACATTCGCGTTTAGGGACAGTTTACATTCCTGGCTAAACGTAAAATGAACGAGGCGCAAATAGTCCTTCGCCATGAATTAATTGGGTTTCTAATAATTTCCAAAAGTATTTCAGCTGACACAGATAAAGACAGAGGTTTACATTTCTGGTGATTGATATACGTCCGTACGCGCCGCTTCGTTGCCATTACATGTCATTTTTCTGACACGTTTCTTCATTACGTTGTTGGCTTCACTTACTGGATGCTAACAATATGAAAAGAAAAATTATTCCTGTGCTAATCGGTTGTGCGCTCTCTTTCTCTGGCCTGGCGGCACAGCCAACCGCGGAGCGCTACGTCGTCAGCTTTCCCGAAGGCGCGCATGTCAAATACAGCGGTGCGTTTGCCAGCGCATTCCCGAACGGGCTCCCGGTGGGGATTGGTTCGGGTTTGTTATTCACGGGCAAGCAGGGCGATGCGCTGACGTTTGCGACCGTGACCGATCGCGGTCCTAACGCGGATTCGCCAAAAATGGGGAAAAACGATGCCAAAATCTTTGTTACCCCGGATTTCGCCCCGATGCTGCTGACGATCCGTGTGCTAAACGGCAAAGCGGAGGCCGTGGACGCGCGACCGCTGCATGATGATAAAGGCGAGATCAACGGCCTGCCGCTGCAAAGCGGCGTGGTTGGATCTACCAATGAAGTCGCGCTAAGCGACACCTTAAAAGTGCTGAAAGGCGATAACCGCGGGCTGGATACGGAAGGCATCACGCCGGACGGGAAGGGCGGTTACTGGCTGTGCGATGAGTATGGCCCGTTCCTGATTAACGTCGACAGTAAAGGGAAAATCCTCGCGATCCACGGTCCGCAGGCGACGGAAGGGGAGAAATCCATCGCGGGCGGTCTGCCAAACGTTATCAAATGGCGTCAGGCAAACCGGGGCTTTGAAGGGCTGACCCGCATGCCGGACGGACGCATTATCGCCGCCGTGCAAAGCACGCTGGATATCGACGGGAAGAGCAAAAAACAGGCGCTGTTTACGCGTCTGGTGAGCTTCGATCCGGCGACCGGGAAAACCGCGATGTACGGCTACCCTGTCGACAGCGCGGCCTACAGCAAAAACAGCGACGCCAAAATCGGCGACATAGTGGCGCTGGATAACCACACCATCCTGCTGATTGAACAGGGCGAGGATAAAAATGACGCAATGCGTAACCTCATCTACAGGGTTGATCTGAGCAAGGCGAGCGATCTGGCGGCCTTCGACAAGCCGGGCGAATACCCGGAGTTTGATGATGAGAAAACGCTGGCGCAGCGCGGCATCACGCTTGCGGAAAAAACGCAGGTGGTCGATCTGCGTGCGCTGGGCTGGCAGCAGGAAAAGGCCGAAGGGCTGGCGCTGATTGACAGCAAAACGCTGGCAGTGGCGAACGATAATGACTTTGGCGTGAAGGTGGCGATGCAGAAGCCAGTCGAAGGCAAGAAGCTCAAGGATTATAGGGTGAACGCGCAGGGGGCGCTGACGCTGGATGACAAACCGGTTGAAACCACCCTCAGCGTGAAGCCGTTGAAGAAACCGGAGTCCGACAGCGAGCTGTGGATTGTGACGCTGCCGGAGGCGTTGAAATAAGTTTCCCCCTCACCCTAACCCTCTCCCCGCGGGGGAGAGGGGATAATCGGTGCGGTTATTTCTTCAGCCCCGCAAACGCTGCCCGAATTTCCTCTTCCGGCAGCTGTATTCCAATAAACACCATCACGCTGTGCGGCGCTTCATCGTCCCACGGGCGATCCCAGTCGGCGCTGTACAGGCGCTGCACGCCCTGGAACAGCAGGCGGTTCGGCTCGCCGTCGATCCACAGCATCCCTTTATAGCGCAGCAGCTTGTCGGCAAACGACAGCAGCAGGTTCTCCATCACGCGGGAGACCTCGCTGATGTCCACCGGGTAGTCCAGCTCAACCACAATCGACGTCACGTCGTTTTGCTTGTCGGACATAAAGTGGAAGCGCGGTTTCGCGGTGACGTTCTCTTCCAGCATAAAGCCGTTGGTGTTGAACAGCTGGGCGAGATCGATATCGCCGTGCGTCACCGTGTAAATGGGCGCACGCGAGTTGATGCGCGTCAGGCGCTCGCGCAGTTTTTCGCTTTCACCCGCCACGTCGGTTTTGGTCAGCAGGATGCGGTCGGCGTAGCCAACCTGGGACTGGGCGATGGTGAACTGGTTCATCTGCTCGTCGGCATGGACCGCATCCACCAGAGCGATGACGCCGTCCAGCAGGTAGCGCTGGCAAATGATCTCATGAGAGAAAAAAGTCTGAATAATCGGGCCGGGGTCGGCCATGCCGGTGCACTCGATCACCAGTCGGTCGAAGTCGATGTCACCGCGATCGCGGCTGTCGAGCAGGTCCAGCAGGGCGTCTTCTAATTCGTTAGAGCGGGTGCAGCAGATGCAGCCGTTGGTCAGGGTTTTGATCTGGGTGGCACGGTCGCCAATCAGCTGATCGTCAACGGAGACTTCGCCAAATTCGTTTTCGATGACGGCGATTTTGAAGCCGTGCTGCTCGTTCAGAATGTGGCGCAGCAGGGTGGTTTTACCGGCGCCGAGGAAACCGGTCAGCAGGGTAACGGCAATCGGGGTCATGGTTTCTCCTTTAGCAGCAGCGGACGCCGCCTTCTCCACTTCCGCCGTAGCGCGCTTCCTGACGCTCGCGGAAGAATTCAGTGTAGGTCATGTACGGCTTATCCGGATGGTTGGTCTTCATATGCTCAACGTAGTTGTCATAGTCCGGAATGCCAATCAACATTTTCGCCGCCTGACCGAGGTATTTTTTTGCTTCGCCTAAGTTACCAAACATTGAGGGTTCCAGACAGAAGAAGCCCGGTGGCGCTACGCTTACCGGGCCTACAGTAACATGCTTAATTAATGGTGTGAGGAGGTCTTCACGCCGCCTTCCGGCACCGGTACGTACGGGGTCTCTTTGTCCGTACGGCCCTCAACGTTACGCACTTTCATCCAGGTTTTGATGCCGTAGAAGATAATGCTGTACACCACCACCAGGAACAAAATGCTCAGACCCGCGTTGGTGTAGTTGTTCACCACGATATGGTTCATGTTGGCAATCTGCTGCGCGGTCAGATCCGCGCCGCCTGCGGCAATCTTCTCTTTGTACTGGTTAGCCATGAAGAAGAAGCCTTCCAGCTGCGGGTTGGTGCTGAACAGTTTCAGACCCAGCGCCCAGGTAGTGCAGAGCAGCAGCCACAGCGCAGGCACCACGGTGACCCAGATGTATTTGGTGCGTTTCATCTTCACGAGGACAACGGTACCCAGCACCAGGGCCACAGCCGCCAGCATCTGGTTAGAGATACCGAACAGCGGCCACAGGCTCTTAACGCCGCCCAACGGGTCAACAACGCCCTGATACAGCAGATAACCCCACAGGCCTACGCAGCCCGCAGTGCCCAGAACGCCGGCCACCAGCGAGTCGGTTTTCTTCAGGAATGGCACGAAGTTACCCAGCAGATCCTGCAACATGAAGCGGCCTGCACGCGTACCGGCATCCAGCGCGGTGAGGATGAACAGCGCTTCAAACAGAATACCGAAGTGGTACCAGAAGCCCATGTCCGCCCACGGCAGCACTTTGTGGAACACGTGTGCGATACCCACCGCCAGCGTTGGCGCACCACCTGCGCGGTTCAGCACGGACGGTTCGCCGATGTCTTTCGCGGTCTGCATGATCTGCTCGGGCGAAATCACGAAGCCCCAGGAGCTGACGGTCGCCGCCGCGTGCGCGCTGGCGTCTTTCAGCTGTGCCAGGATCAGCGCGGTATTTTCGCCGCCCATCTCATGCAGGTTTGGCATGGTAATGCCGAGACCCGCCGGCGGGGTGTTCATCGCAAAGTACAGGCCAGGCTCGATAATCGACGCCGCAACCAGCGCCATGATCGCCACGAAGGATTCCATCAGCATCGCGCCGTAACCGATGAAGCGCGCGTCGGTTTCGTTGGCCATCAGCTTCGGCGTGGTGCCGGAGGCGATCAGCGCGTGGAAGCCAGACACGGCACCGCAGGCAATGGTGATAAACAGGAACGGGAACAGGGCGCCTTTCCACAGCGGACCGGTACCGTCAATGTACTGCGTCACCGCCGGCATTTTCAGCTCCGGGTTGATGATCACAATACCAATGGCCAGCCCGACGATAACGCCGATTTTCAGGAAGGTTGCCAGGTAGTCACGCGGAGCCAGAATCAGCCACACCGGCAGCAGCGCTGAGATGAATGCGTAGCCGATCAGCGCGAAGGTGATGGTGGTGTCTTTAAAGGTTAGCGCCGGACCCCAGTACGGGTCGTGCGCAATCACGCCGCCGAAGTAGATGGAGGCGACCAGCAGCACGATACCGATGACCGACACCTCGCCAACGCGGCCAGGGCGCAGGAAGCGCATGTAGATGCCCATGAACAGCGCAATCGGTACGGTAGAGCAGACGGTGAAGACGCCCCACGGACTTTCGGCCAGCGCTTTCACCACGATCAGGGCCAGCACCGCCAGGATGATGATCATGATCAGGAAGCAGCCGAACAGGGCGATCGTGCCTGGCACGCGGCCCATCTCCTCTTTGATCATCTCGCCCAGCGACGAACCGTTACGGCGCGAGGAGATAAACAGCACCATAAAGTCCTGCACCGCTCCCGCCAGCACCACGCCCGCCAGCAGCCAGAGCGTACCCGGCAGGTAGCCCATCTGCGCAGCCAGCACCGGACCGACCAGCGGACCCGCGCCTGCAATGGCGGCGAAGTGGTGACCAAACAGCACGTAACGGTTGGTTGGCACGTAGTTCAGGCCGTCGTTGTTAATAACCGCCGGGGTGGCGCGCGTCGGGTCGAGCTTCATAACCTTCTGCGCGATGTACAAGCTGTAGTAGCGATAAGCCACAAGGTAGACGGAAACCGACGCGACCACGATCCACAGGGCGCTGACGTGCTCGCCCCGGCGTAACGCGACAACCGCCAGACAGAAAGCACCGATGATCCCGAGGATGGCCCAGGGCACGTGCTTTAGTAGTTTTTTAGTATCCATAATAAGACCTGGTTTTTTATGTAAAGAAAAAAGGGTCAGGGTTCGTTGTGAGGAGGTATTGATTAATGCTGGAGCGATCGTGCCAGATCCTCGCGCGTGTAAAGCACGGTAAATGGGTGAGTGGTTGAAAGCGATGCGTGAGCGGTCAAAAGCGAGGGTGAGTGGTTAAGGCTCACCCCCGGTGGGAGAAAATATGTGATTGAGATCACTGAGAATAATCTAGCCCTGTGAGCTTTTGTCGTTCGCTTCAGGGCAGTGCACGCAGCGGCAGGGCTGATACACGGGCAGCAGCTGATAGCGCCCTTTGCCGTCGTGTTCAATAATCGGGGAAAGCGCCTGTAAATCGCGGTACACCGTGCGTTCGGTAATGCCAAATTTTTGCATCAGATCGCGGCGATTAACGCTTCCGTTGCGGTGCAGGGCAATAATGATTTCAACCAGACGTTCAGCCGAGCGGCTTCGGGGTGAAGGGGCCATAAGACTTTCCAGCGTTAAGGGGGCGGCTGACGACGTTGCCAGCCGCCCCGGAAAATTTATCTTATGGATAGTTAACGGCGCACCTTTGCGGAAACCTTAGCGTTTTTTTGTGCAACGGGATCAAATCGCGGCTTCCATCTCCATCATCACCGGGTGGAAACGGCGTTTGAAGTAGATCAGGCCGTGCCCCTCGCTGCTGAGGATGATGTTCTTAATCTCTACAAGGTAGACCAGATGGGTGCCGATGGTTTGCACCTGGGTTATCTCACCTTCCAGGCTTGCCAGAGCGCCTTTCAGCACCGGCTGCGCCAGCGGTCCTTTCTGCCAGCAGGAGAGAGCAAAGCGCTCCTCCATTGCCATGCCGGTCATCCCGGCAAAGTGGCGGGCCATGATCTCCTGCTCGTGGTTCAGCACGTTGACGCACAGTTTGCCGTTGCCCTGGAAGACCGGGTTCATGGCGCTGTTGGCGTTGATGCAGACCATGACCGAGGGCGGGGTGTCCGTGACCGAACAGACGGCGGTGGCGGTAATGCCGCAGCGACCCGCATCGCCCTCGGTGGTGACCACATTCACCGCCGCCGACAGGCTGGCCATCGCGTCGCGAAAACGCAGGCGTTCTTCAGATTGCATTGAAACCTCCCGCTGCGTTATTTCAGCAGCTTATCCAGCATATTGATATCAGTGTTGTTGTGCAGGTGCGGTACGGTCCAGCCGTGCTGGTCGTACTCGGACATGCAGCGGTCAACCATCGCCATCATCTTGTCCATGTTGCCGGAGCTTTGCGCCTGACGCAGGCATTGCAGGCGGATCTCATCCTGGCTACCGGAGTAGTTGATTTCGTACAGCTCGTGACGTCCGCCAAACTCGCTGCCGATGGCATCCCACATCAGTTTCAGAATCTTGATGCGTTCGACATGATCCATCCCGTTGGAGCCGCGCACGTACTTCGCCAGGTACTGGTCGATCTGCGGGTTGTTCAGGTCCCGCGCGCTGGACGGCAGGTAGATCAGCCCGGAGGTCACGTTACGTTCGATGATGTTCTTGATCTTCGCATAGGCCATGGGTGCCATCACGCGGTAAGTCTGTAACGCCGCGTGGTCAGGCAGATACGCGCCGTTTACCCACGGAGTGGCTTCGGAGCACATGGAGTCGCTCAGCGCCCAGAACATGTTGCGCCACGCCACCACTTCGCCGAGATCCGCCTGCACGCCGCGGAACTCGAGGGTGCCGGTACACTCCAGCGACTTCTTCAGCAGAGCGGTGATGAAGTCGAGCTTCACTGCCAGACGCACGCAGGCCTGAAGCGGGTACATGCGGGCGAAGCCACCTTCCATCGTCCAGCGACGGCAGCGGTCGAAATCGCGGTAGATCAGCACGTTTTCCCATGGGATCAGCACATGATCCATTACCAGAATGGCGTCGTTCTCGTCAAAGCGGCTGGAGAGCGGGTAGTCGTACGGAGAGCCTGTCGCCCCTGCCACCATCTCGTATGAGGCGCGGGAGATCAGCTTCACCCCTTCGGCATCCATCGGCGCGACGAACATCAGCGCGAAGTCCGGGTTTTCGCCCATCACCTGCGCAGAACCAAAACCGATCATGTTGTAGTGGGTTAATGCCGAGTTGGTGGCCACCACTTTCGCGCCGCTGACGATGATCCCGGCGTCGGTCTCTTTCTCCAGCTTGATGTAAACGTCTTTCACCTCGTCCGCCGGTTTATGGCGATCGATCGGCGGGTTGACGATGGCGTGGTTAAAGTACAGGCCGGTTTCCTGAATACGGGTGTACCAGTTGCGGGCGTTCTGCTCGAACTGACCGTAGAAGGCAGGGTTAGCGCCGAGCGCGCAGCCGAACGCGGCTTTGTAGTCCGGCGTACGCCCCATCCAGCCGTAGCTCAGGCGCGACCACTCGGCGATGGCGTCACGCTGCTGGCGCAGATCGTCGGCACTTTTCGCCACGCGGAAGAATTTATGGGTGTAGCCGCCGCTGCCGGTATCGGTACCCCAGCAGAGGGTATCCTGCATGTCTGGCTTGTGCAGGGCATCGTACATCTGGCCGATGGACGCCGCCGCATTGCGAAATGCCGGGTGGGTAGTGACGTCCTTAACGCGCTCGCCGTAGATATAAATCTCACGGCCATCTTGCAGGCTTTTTAAATACTCTTCACCGGTTAACGGACGTTTGGCATCAGCGCGGAAATCTTCAGGCTTCATAGGGACCTCGTATCGGAAGATGGTTGTTAAATTTATGTTTTGTTTTTGTTGTTTAATTGAAGCGTGAGAGGGGCGGAACGTGAAGGGACGATTGGGACAACGGCAGGTACTTTTCGGGTGAGAGGTGGATTTGTGATCTGTGCGGCTTTTCGGCGGGTTGCGCTGCGCTTACCCGCCCTACGAACCGTTATACGTTCAGGAAACCGGTACTTTCTGCGCCCGGTATGCGCTGGGTGAGCACCCCGTCAGTCGGTTAAAAAAACGGGCGAAATAGGCCGGATCTTTAAACCCCAGCTGCCAGGCAATTTCGCTCACTGTGCTGTCGGAAAACAGCAGCAAACGCCTGGCTTCCCGCAGCTGGCGGTCGAAGATCAGCCGTTTCGGCGAGCGGTTGGCGAAGCGGCGACAGATATCGGTCAGGCGAGATTCGGTGAGATGCAATTCGCTTGCATACTCCGGCACCGTCCAGTGCTCGTGGTAATGAGCATCTGTCAGCTGGTTAAAGCGCTGAAAAAGCTTCAGCTCACCGCGCATGCCGCCTGACGCGTGGTCGTCGAGCTTCGCGTTGCGCAGCAGCAGGGTAAAAACGGCCTGGGCCAGCAGGACCAGCGTATGCTCGCGACCGGGCAGTTGTTCCGTGGATTCCCGGGCAATCAGCTGCCAGTAGTGCTTCAGCGCCGCCAGCTCGTCAGGCCTGTCGGCAAGCGACAGGCAGATCCCCGGCAGGCCGAACGCTTCCCGCGTACCGGGGTAGAGCACTTCTAACAGCGGCCAGATGAGATCCTCGCGCACCGTCAGCACGTGGCCGTCGCTGTCGGATTCGGTAATAAACGCGTGCGGCACCGACGGTGGCGTTAGCACGAACAGCGGCGCCTGCACCGAGTAACGGTGGTCGTCGAGCTGGAGCTCAATCTGCCCGGTGTCGAGAAAATGCATCTGAAAATACTGGTCGTGGCGGTGCGCCTGCATGTCGCGGCCAAAAAAGGCCGCCATGCGGGCAAACGACTGGTAGTGCACATCGTCGGTGCCCAGACTTTCGTCGTAATCCTTGCTGATATCAATGTTGGCGATGGGGCTCTGGCACATGATCGTTCCTCTGTTGATCCCGCTGCGTCATCGGAATGCGCGTCAGCACCAGCGCGCCCACCACCAGCAGACCCGCCACGAACCACAGTCCCGAGCTGAAGCTGCCGGTCGCGTCGCGCAGAATACCTATCAGCAATGGGCTGACGGCAGACCCGACGTTGCCGATGGCGTTGATCACCGCCAGCGCCACCGCGCGGGATTGCAGGCTAATAACCTGATCCGGCGTGGTCCAGAATATCGCCATGGCGGTAAACGATCCGGTTGAGGCCATGATGATGCCAAGCAGCTGGATCAGGCTGTGATCGGTCGCCGAGGCCAGCATCCATCCCGCCGCTGCAAACAGATACGGCAGGATGGTGTGCTTTTTTCGCTCTTTCAGCCTGTCGGAGCGGCGGCTCCACCAGATCATCCCGAGGATGGTGCAAAACTGCGGGATCGCCGCCAGCAGGCCAATCACGATATTGCTGCTGCCGGTGTTGAAGCTTTGCAGGATCTGCGGCGTCCAGATGTTGATCGCGCTCAGCGTATTCGTCAGGCAGAAGTAGGCCAGCGTGTAGAGCAGCACGGCGGGCGTCAGCACCTCGCGCAGCGTCGATCGCGGCGTGGCGGCGTGCGCAATGGCCAGCTCCTGCTCGCGGGCGATCATCGTTTCGAGTGCCTGCTTTTCGTCATCATCCAGCCAGGTGGCCTGTGCCGGGGTGTCGTTAAGGTAGAACCAGGTCACCACGCCGAGCACCACCGATGGCAGCCCCTCCAGCAGGAACAGCCACTGCCAGCCCTTCAGGTTCCACAGCCCGTCCATCGCCAGAATGTACCCGGAGAGGATCGAGCCGAGCATCATGGTCACCGGCATGGCGATCATAAACAGCGCGTTGGCGCGGGCGCGGTGATACGCCGGGAACCACCAGGTGAGATAGACCAGAATGCCCGGCAGGAAACCGGCTTCGGCAATGCCCACCAGCATGCGCAGGACGTAGAGCGTTTCGGGGCTGGTGGCGAACATGGTGCAGGTAGAGGCGATGCCCCACACCACCATGATCCCGGCGATCCAGCGGCGGGCGCCGACCTTCGCCAGCATGATGTTGCTGGGGATACCGCACAGCACGTAGGTCACGTAAAACAGCGTCGCGGCCAGGCCAAACATGGTTGACGTGAGGCCCAGATCTTTGCCCATCGTCAGCCCGGCAAAGCCGATGTTGATGCGATCGAGAAACGAGAAAACAAACAGGATAAAAAGAAACACGATCAAACGACGGAACAGCTTATTAATAACGCGATGTTCAACAGCTTTATTATGCAGGGTTGAGGTCGTCATGTTGCGCTCCACATCGTACGTTTAGTAGACGGATTTATTGTTATCAACTGCTGTGGTGACGTCGGTAAAGCGGGCCGCCAGCGCTTCGGCGCTGCGGGCGAGCAGGGTGGTATCCACGCCGACCGCGACAAACAACGCGCCGAGGCTGAGATAGCGTTTTGCCAGCTGTTCATTCGCCATCAGGATGCCGGGCGCTTTGCCCGCGCTGAGGATCTGCGCGATCGCCTGTTCAATGGCGGCCTGCACCTCCGGGTGCTGCGGATTACCGGCGAAGCCCATGTCGGCGCTCAGATCCGCCGGGCCGATAAACACGCCGTCCACCCCTTTCACGTCCAGGATCTGCGGCAGGTTTTTCAGCGCCTCGCGAGTTTCGATTTGCACCAGCACGCACATGGCGTCGTTAGCCTGATGCAGATACTCCGGGATGCGGTTCCAGCGCGACGCCCGCGCCAGCGCGCTGCCGACGCCGCGAATGCCGGCAGGCGGATAGCGGGTGGCGCTGACCGCCAGACGGGCTTCGTCGGCGTTTTGCACCATCGGCACCAGCAGGGTTTGCGCCCCCACGTCCAGCAACTGCTTGATCTGCACCGGATCGTTCCACGACGGGCGCACCACCGGCTGGCTGGGATAAGGGGCGATGGCCTGTAGCTGAGTCAGGATGGTTTGCACGCTGTTCGGCGCGTGCTCTCCGTCGATCAGCAACCAGTCAAAACCGGCCCCGGCCAGTAGCTCAGCGCTGTAGCTGCTGGTCAGCCCCAGCCACAGGCCGATTTGCGGCTTTCCGGCTTTCAGCGCGGTCTTAAATGCGTTTTCCATGGTGCACTCCTACACAAAGCGGCAACTGATGGAGCCCATGTTGCCGTAGTCGACGTGGAAGGTGTCGCCTCTGCTGGCGGCAACCGGGCGGGTAAACGAGCCGCCGAGGATGATCTGGCCTGGCTCAAGCTGCACGTCGTATGGCGCGAGTTTGTTCGCCAGCCACGCCACGCCGTTTGCCGGGTGGTTAAGCACGCCTGCGGCGACCCCGGTCTCTTCGATCACACCGTTGCGGTAGAGCAGGGCGGAGATCCAGCGCAGATCCAGCTCGTCGGGTTTAATCGGGCGGCCGCCGAGGATCACGCCCGCGTTGGCGGCGTTATCGGAGATGGTGTCGAACACCTTGCGCGGGCGCTGGGTTTCCGGGTCAACGTTATGGCAGCGGGCGTCGATCAGCTCCAGGGCGGGGATGACGTAATCCGTGGCGTTGTAGACGTCGAAGATCGTGCAGTTCGGGCCGCGCAGCGGTTTTGCCAGCACGAAGGCCAGCTCCACTTCAATGCGCGGGACGATAAAGCGATCCACGGGGATGTCGCTGCCGTCGTGGAAGAACATATCGTCCAGCAGCGCGCCGTAGTCCGGCTCGCTGATCTGCGAGCTGGCCTGCATCGCTTTGGAGGTGAGGCCGATCTTGTGGCCTTTCAGCACGCGGCCTTCGGCGATTTTCAGGCTCACCCATTCGCGCTGGACGGCGTAGGCGTCTTCAATGGTGATCTCCGGGTACTCCAGCGAGATCGCGCGGATCTGCTCCCGGGATTGTTCCGCCTGATGCAGGCGGTGGGCGATCAGGGTATGGGTGTGTTTGTCGAGCATGGCGTATCCTTTGTGCGGCTGTTGCCGGGTGGCGCTTCGCTTACCCGGCCTACGGTTCGGTGCTGCTGTTGCCGGGTGGCGCTGCGCTTACCCGGCCTACGGTTTGGGGCCGTTGTAGGCCCGGTAAGCGCAGCGCCACCGGGCGAGCAAACGGCTACTTAAACAACGCGTGCACGTTGTTCTGCTTGTAATTAAGCGTCGGGTGCAGCTCGTCGAGCTCGAACGACAGCGCCAGATACCGGCTGTTCATCAGCGCTGCGAAATGATCTTTAATCAGCGCAAACAGCATTTCACCGACCTCTTCCCGGCTTTCCAGGCTGCGCCCCGCGCCAATCTTCAGCGTCATATGCACAAAGGCGTAATCGTGCTTACCGTCTGCCATCTGCCAGGTGTCCAGCCAGTGGGCGCGGCTGCGGATACCGCCGATGGGGAAGATGCCCGTGGCGGCGAGCGCCTCGTTCACTTTGGCGAACAGCCCCGGAAGGTCGGCCTCTTCGCGGATGTTGTCGGTACATTCAGCAATAAAGTGCGGCATGGTGGCTCCTTACGCGGGCAGCGGGAAAACGGCGTTGACCTGGCCGGTGCCGGAGCTGGCGAACAGCTCGGTGAGAAACTCCACCTTACCGTCGTATTTGTCCCAGCCGAGCATCCCCAGCAGCATCACCGTGTCGTGCATATTGCCCTCGCCGTAGCAGTAGTCGGCGTACTCCGGCAGCATGCTGCAAAACTCCTTGAACTGCCCCTCGCGCCACAGCTTCACCACGCGCTCGTCCATCTGGCGGTCAAACTCGCGGGTGTAGCTGTTCATCCCTTCCTCCGCGCGCTGGTCGTCGATAAAGCGGTGCGAGAGCGAGCCGCTGGCAAGCACCGCCACGGTGCCGTCGTATTTTTCGATGGCACTGATGATGGCCTCGCCAAGCCTGCGGCTGTCGGCGAAGTCGTGAACCGTGCAGAACGCCGAGATGGAGATCACTTTGAAGTGCTTATCCGCGTTCATGTAGCGCATCGGCACCAGCGTGCCGTACTCCAGCTTCAGGCTCGGGATGTTGTGCGCCTTGGCGCGAACGCCAAGCTTCACCGCTTCGTCGGCAATCAGCTGGCCGAGTTCCGGGTTGCCGTCGTAGTCGTAGGTCATGTCGCGAATAAAATGCGGCAGCTCGTTGCTGGTGTAGACGCCCGAAAAATGGTCCGCGCAGTTGATGTGATACGCGCTGTTCACCAGCCAGTGGGTGTCGAAGACGATAATGGTGTCCACGCCCAGCTCGCGGCAGCGCTTGCTGATCTCTTTATGCCCGTCGATGGCCGACTGGCGGCAGCCGTGGTTTTTGCCCGGCAGTTCAGAGAGATACATTGACGGAACGTGTGTGATTTTTGCCGCTAACGCTAATTTACCCATGGTCAGATCCCCCACTTTGGAATCGGATGGTCACCCATGGAGATACAGACGTTCTTCATCTCCGCGAAGACCTCGAAGCTGTACTCGCCGCCCTCACGCCCGGTGCCGGAGGCCTTCACGCCGCCAAACGGCTGGCGCAGGTCGCGCACGTTCTGGGTGTTGACGAACACCATGCCCGCTTCGATGCTGCGCGCCAGACGCAGCACTTTGCTGACGTCCTGGGTCCAGATGTAAGATGCCAGGCCGTACTCCACGTCGTTCGCCAGGCGCAGGCCTTCCGCTTCATCCTTAAACGGCAGCAGGCAGGCCACTGGCCCGAAGATCTCCTCCTGCGCCACGCGCATGCGGTTATCGACATCCGCCAGCACGGTTGGTCGCAGGAAGTTGCCGCCCTTCAGGTGCGCAGGTAGATCGGTCGGTTTGTCCGGGCCGCCCGCCAGCAGGGTTGCCCCCTCTTCAATGCCGAGGCGGATATAGCCGGAGACTTTTTCCCAGTGCTGCTGGCTGATGAGCGCGCCAATCTGGGTGTTCGGATCGGTCGGGTCGCCCACGCGCAGGCGGTTGGCGCGCTCGGCAAAGCGTTTGACGAACTCCGGGTAGATGCTCTGCTGGATGAAGATGCGCGAGCCGGCGGTGCAGCGTTCGCCGTTGATGGAGAAGATGGTAAACAGGGCGGCGTCCAGCGCGCGCTCGATGTCTGCGTCTTCGAAAATCAGCACCGGCGATTTGCCGCCCAGCTCCATGGAATACTTCTTCAGCCCGGCGTTTTTCATGATGTTGCGCCCGGTGGCGGTACCGCCGGTGAAGGAGACGGCGCGCACGTCATGATGACGCACCAGCGCGTCGCCCGCCGTGGCGCCATAGCCCTGCACCACGTTGAGCACGCCCGCCGGAATGCCCGCTTCGAGGGCCAGCTCGCCCAGACGGTCAGCGGTCAGCGGGGAGAGTTCAGACATCTTCAGCACCGCGGTATTCCCTAAGGCCAGGCACGGCGCGACCTTCCAGGTGGCGGTCATAAACGGCACGTTCCACGGCGACACCAGCGCGCAGACACCCACCGGCTGCACCAGGGTGTAGTTGAGCATCTTGTCGTCGACCGGGTAGGTTTTGCCGTTCATCTGCTGGCACACCTCGGCGAAGAACTCGAAGTTGTGCGAGGCGCGCGGAATGAGCACTTTTTTGGTCTGGTGGATCGGCAGGCCGGTGTCGGCGGTTTCCATCGCGGCAATGTCCGGTACGTTCTGGTCAATCAGATCCCCCAGGCGACGCATCAGGCGCGCGCGCTCCTTCATCGGCAGGTTGGCCCATTTCGGAAACGCCTCTTTGGCGGCGGCAACGGCCTGATGGATTTCGGCTTCGCCGCCTGAGGCCACTTCTGCCAGCACCTCGCCGGAGGCCGGGTTAGTGGTTTGAAAGTACTCACTTCCGGCGACGTTTTTACCGTTGATCCAGTGGTTAATCTTTTTCATTTTGCAGTCTCCTCACTGACAATTCGGTTTACCAGACGGCCTACGCCTTCCACTTCCACCACTACCTCATCGCCCGGCACCACGTCGGACAGCCCCTTCGGCGTGCCGGTGGCAATCATGTCGCCCGGTTGCAGGGTCATGAAATCACTCAGATACGCAATCAAGTAGGGGATGCTGAAGATCAGGTCTGCCGTGGTGCCTTCCTGACGCAGTTCACCGTTGACGTAGGTGCGAAGACGAAGGTTGTGCGGGTCAGGAATGGCTTCTTTTGGCACTACGTTCGGGCTGATGGGGGTCAGCCCGTCGCGGCTTTTCACCCGCAGGTTCGGGCGATAGTAGTTTTCGAGATAATCGCGGATGGCGTAGTCGTTGCACACCGTGTAGCCCGCAACATACTCCATCGCCTCGGCTTCGCTGACCTTGCGCGCGGTTTTGCCGATGACCACCACCAGCTCCGCTTCGTAATGCATGTACTCGATATTGTTCGGGCGCACCGACGTCTGGTTGTCGCCGTTAAAGGTATTCGGCGCTTTGATAAACACCAGCGGCTCGGTGGGTGGCTTGAAGTCCAGCTCGCTGGCGTGATCGGCGTAGTTCAGGCCGAGGGCGAACAGCGTGGCGTGCGGCGGCGTGCGCGAAGCGATGGCAACGTCGCGTTCCTCCACCACCGGGTTTTCCAGCGGCGGAAATCCTTCTGCCAGAATACGTACCCGATCGCCCGGGCGAACTTCGACGCGGCTTTGCGGAGTACCGAGCAATATCGCATCGCCGGGGTTCAGAGTGGCAAATTCGCTCAGGGCGCTCAGCAGTTCGGCGGCGTTGCGGTGCAGATCGGCCGTGTTCCAGTGGTCCGCTTCGCGGCCGTTGATCTCGGTGATGATGGTCAGATTATCCACGTTATCAACGGCGACAGGTTCGCCGAGCGGGCAAAATCCATCCCGACATTTGGCCTTGATCGCCGGACGGTAGAAGCTCTCTTCCGGCAGGCTGATTTCGTTAGCCAGCGCGTAGCCGGCGATGTACGCCGCTGCCTCTTCAACGCGTACTTTGCTGGCGGTTTTGCCCACCACCAGCGCCACCGTCGCGCCGCTTAACACGGTTTCTCCCTGCGGGAAGGGAATCGGTTCGCCTGCGCGGATAACAGCGTTATGTGGCTTGATAAACCACACCGCCGTTTTTGGCGGCGCGTTATAGGGGGCTTTTTCAAACGCCTCAGCCCAGGCCACACGCTGGCTTTGGTGGTTTAGCGCTACGGCAAAAACAGTACCTTTCATTCCCATACTCCTCAAACCGGCTGTCCGGTTTTGATTTCGTTAATATGTTAATGATCTGGTTTTATGCTTTTGCTGTTCGTTTCGCAATCAGAAGTGAATAATTTGTGATGCAAATAACAATAAATTTACATAAAAGGGTGAATTGATATTTAAATCAATAAGTTAAAAAAATAGCTTTGTTTCTGTTAGACTTTTTGGGTTAAAAAGTGTTGTCTATAAAAGCATCTTTTTTTAATTGTTTATTTGTTAATGATGTAAGGGGTAGATGATGCATGACTCATTAACCATCGCGCTGTTGCAGGCGCGTGAAGCGGCGATGGGCTACTTCCGCCCGATAGTGAAGCGGCATAATCTGACCGAGCAGCAGTGGCGTATCGTCCGCGTGCTGGCCGAGCATCCCTCCATGGATTTTCACGATCTGGCGTTCCGCACCTGCATTTTGCGCCCAAGCCTGACCGGCATTCTGACGCGGATGGAGCGCGACGGTCTGGTGCTGCGCTTAAAACCGGTGACTGACCAGCGTAAGCTGTACGTGTCGCTGACGAAAGAAGGCAACGCGCTGTACCAGCGTGCTCAGGCTCAGGTGGAAGAGGCGTACCAGCAGATAGAGGCGGAATATACGCCTGAGAAGATGAAGCAGCTCACGGCGCTGCTGGAAGAGTTTATTGAACTTGGAAACCGACATATCGCCGCGAGGGACGAAGCGTAAAAACCCTAAATTCCAGGATGATTTTCGTAAAGTTTTCTCATGCCAGGCCGAATATTCTGTATCTGCCTGAGGAAAGAGAAAACATGTTAAACCGAATCAAGATTGTCACCAGCTTACTGCTGGTTTTAGCGATATTTGGCCTTTTACAACTCACGTCTGGTGGTCTTTTCTTCAATGCCCTGAAGCATGACAAAGAGAATTTCACCATCCTGCAAACCATTCGCCAGCAACAATCCACCCTGAACGGTAGCTGGGTGGCGCTGCTGCAAACCCGTAACACCCTGAACCGCGCGGGTATCCGCTATATGATGGATCAGAACAATATCGGCAGCGGCTCAACCGTCGCCGAGCTGATGCAGATTGCCTCTGCGTCTCTGAAACAGGCGGAAAAAAACTGGGCGGATTACGAAGCGCTGCCGCGCGACCCGCGTCAGAGCGACGCTGCGGCACTGGAAATCAAACGTAATTACGATATTTACCATGGCGCGCTGGCTGAGCTGATCCAGCTGCTGGGGGCGGGCAAAATCAATGAGTTCTTCGACCAGCCGACCCAGAGCTATCAGGATGGCTTTGAGAAGCAGTACGTCAACTATCTGCAACAGAACGACGCGCTGTATCAGACCGCGGTTGAAGACAGCAACAGCTCTTACCGCCAGGCTATCTGGGTGCTGATTAGCGTGCTGGCTGCGGTGCTGGTGGTGATTGTTGCCGTCTGGCTGGGTATTCGTCAGGCGCTGATTTCGCCGCTGAACCGTCTGATTGACAGCATTCGTCATATCGCCAGCGGCGACCTGGTGAAGCGCATCGACGTGGAAGGCTCCAACGAGATGGGGGTACTGGCTGACTCCCTGCGCCATATGCAGGGCGAGCTGGTGCGTACCGTGGGTGACGTGCGTAACGGCGCCAACGCTATTTACAGCGGTGCGAGCGAAATCTCGATGGGCAATAACGATCTCTCATCCCGTACCGAACAGCAGGCTGCCTCTCTGGAAGAGACCGCCGCCAGCATGGAACAGCTGACTGCCACCGTGAAGCAGAACGCCGAGAACGCCCGTCAGGCGAGCAACCTGGCGCTGAGCGCGTCTGAAACCGCGCAGAAAGGCGGCAAGGTGGTGGATAACGTGGTGCAGACCATGCGTGACATCGCCGGCAGTTCGCAGAAAATCGCCGATATCATCAGCGTGATCGACGGGATTGCCTTCCAGACCAATATTCTGGCGCTGAACGCGGCGGTAGAAGCGGCGCGCGCGGGCGAGCAGGGGCGTGGTTTTGCGGTGGTTGCAGGTGAAGTCCGAAACCTGGCGCAGCGCAGCGCCCAGGCGGCTCGCGAGATCAAGAGCCTGATTGAAGACTCCGTGGGGCGCGTGGAAATTGGTTCAACGCTTGTTGAAAGCGCGGGTGAAACCATGGGTGAGATCGTGAATGCGGTAACGCGCGTGACGGATATCATGGGCGAAATCGCGTCTGCGTCTGACGAGCAGAGCCGCGGTATTGACCAGGTTGGGCTGGCGGTGGCTGAGATGGATCGCGTGACGCAGCAGAACGCCTCGCTGGTGGAAGAGTCTGCGGCGGCGGCCGCGGCACTGGAAGAGCAGGCGAGCCGTCTGACGCAGGCCGTTGCGGTGTTCCGTATTCAGCAGGAACAGATGAAGGCGCGCGAGTTCGCCTCGGCGAAAAGCGTTGCCGCACCGGTAGTAGCGCGTAAACCGGCTACCGCAGATGCGGGCGATAACTGGGAAACGTTCTGACGCTGTGCGTTTTGCCGGGTGGCGGCTGCGCCTGACCCGGCCTACGGATTGTGCGTTTCGCCGGGTGGCGGCTGCGGAATTGGGTTTTGTAGGCCCGGTAAGCGCAGCGCCACCGGGCGATTTTACAGAGGCAGGCGCATGGCGCAGCGGGAACCATACGCTAAACCGTGCGCCGTCTCTTCCTCGCGTTTCTGGCGCAGTTCCGGCGTCAGCGTCGTCATCATTTCAAACCCTAATCGCCTGTAGAAGGGCGCATTCCACGGGACATCACGAAACGTCGTTAACGTCAGCGAGTTCAGCCCCAGACTGCGGGCATGCGCGGCGGCACGGGCGATTAACTGGCGTCCAAGACCTCGTCCCTGACAGTCCAGGTGAACCGACAGTTCCACAATAAACAGCGTCGATGGATGAGCTTCGGCGAGAATAAAGCCCACGGGCCTGTCGTCAGCCAGCGCCAGCCAGCTTAATCCGCGTCCGGCGTAACCGAGGTGATCTTCAACAGAAATAACCTCATTGTCTGCCAGCCAGGCCAGCTCAGGAACGTCGCGAAACCGCTGCCCCGCCGCGCGTTCAATGGCGGGCAGGGCAGCGACGTCGTCGATGCGCGTCGGGCGAAGAGTGAACGCCGTCATCAGCCAGCGCTGCTCACAATTTTAATCTCCACCATGCCGATCCCCAGCTTGCGCGGAGCGTGACCGAGAATATTCCCTTCGTTAGTGGACTGCGGATCGGGTGGCACAATGACCAGCGTATTGCTGCGCGTTGGGTTATCGAAGTGCAGCGTGCTGGTGGTGACGTCATTGCTCAGCGTCAGCGTCTGTTCTTTATCACCGACGCGCACCGGTATAGGACGGTTTGCGTTGGGACCAAATGCCCTGGCGGTGATCACCAGATCGAATTTCTCCGGCAGCGGATGGGTATACTCAATTTTCACCTCATCGCCCAACTGCGCGTTAGACCAGCGCCCCCAGGATTCCGGCCGTGAAATACCGCTGAACTGCTTCACCTCTTCCGGTGCGCCGGCAACATTAAAGATGAAGCTGTCTGCTTTATAACGAATGTCGTTGTCGACGATTTTCAGCAGGTCTACGTTGCGCTGATAGCGTGCGGTATCAATAACCGTATCTTTAAACGCGGTTTTTCCCTGCCACTGCGGTTTGTCAACGTGTTGCACGGTCTGCTCGCCGCCGAGTTGCCCCTGAGAAACGCACCAGTCGGTGGACAGCGACAGCTGTTGCGACCAGAGCTGGCCCATTTTGTAGCATTTGTCGACCCAGACGAAATTATCGCGCGGGGCAAATTCCGCCAGCTGGAAGCGCAGTGGCGCGGAGTATTCGCTTTCCGGCAGCGGCTCGACGCGGTTATCCGACACGCGCAGCAGCAGCGGCAGGCGGAAATGGCTGCCGGAGAACGCGATCATTTTTTTATCCTGATCGATGGTGAAGTCTTTTATCTCTTTCGGGAAGTTCCACAGACGAATGATATCCGGCTTACAGGCGAGGATTTTTTCCTTCATGTTGAGGAAGATTTCCGACAGGGACTGGCCCGACAGCGTACTGCGGCCCAGGCCAATGAAGTTATCGCCACCCAGAATATCCAGCACGGTAGCGCCGTTATCCATCGAGTTACGTTTAGCGGCAATGATCTCCTGCTGCGGTTTATCGCCGCGCAGCACAAAAAACAGGTTGCTGCGATCCAGCTTATTCAGTTCATCCCAGGCGCTGTTTTTCATCGCCAGATGGTCAGATGAGACGACGATGACCGTATTTTTGAAATACGGCGACGCTTTGATTTTCTCGATTAACGCCGCGATATGCTCCTGGCTACAGGTCACGGCGCTGAACGACTTGTTGTTTTTACCGTCAATGTCATAGCCCTGACGTTTACAGGTGCGTGAGACGAAACCATCCGGATGATGCGTGTCAACGGTCAACGCAAACAGCGAGAAGCGTTTACCGGCGCGGGAAAGCTCCTCGAATTTCTTCCAGGTTTCATCCAGAACGGTATCGTCGTAAAAGCCCCAGTCGTTGCGGTAGGCCGGATCGGCCACCGTGGTTTTCAGCTCTTCGGAACCATACAAGTGATCGAAACCGTGGGATTTCAGGAACACATCTTTCCCGGCAAAGCGCAGGTTAGCGCCCTGCATAAAGTAGTTTTCATAGCCCGAGTTTTTCAGGATATCGCCGAGGCAAATGTTCTGCGGGAAGAAGCTCGACATTGAGGCGGAGGCGTTGCCTTCAAACGGGGCGAACAGCGGAATGCCGCACTGGGAGGCCACCATCCCTGCGATGGTGTAATCCGTGCCAGGGAGCTGCATGGTGTGGCTGAAGTCGAGGCCCTGGTTTTTCAGTGCGCCAAGCTCTGGCGTCAGGTTCGGGAAAGCATCGTTATCAAAATAGGTGCGTTCCAGACTTTCGCCGTAGATATAGACCAGGTTGAGTCTGGGATTGTCGATCTTCTTCGAGGGTTCTTTGTAATAGGCCGCAAAGTCCGGATCGCCATCACGCGACTGGGATTTTACCAGCTCGGTAATTTGATGGAATGCCGGGCTGGCATCCACGGAGGCCAGCGCCAGGCACAGCGCCAGCAGGCTGTAGCCATGATGATGCGGACGGTGACGGCGACGGCGCAGAACCCAGGCCAGCGCGGCGAAGATGCCCACCAGGGCGACCACCAGCCCCAGACCCGGAAGGATGTACTTACCCACACCAGCGCCGGTCAGGCTGTTGGTCAACGTGTAGAGCACCGCGTCGTTAATACCGTCGCCGGTAAAGTAATCGCTGGCATATAACGTAATGTTTAAAACAATAAAAATGCCGAGCACCACCAGGGTGGCCACAAACCACCAGGTGTGACGACCGGCTTTCCAGGCATAAACGCCGATGGAAGCCAGGAAAAGGACAAGGGACATTAACTCTGACAACAGCAGATCCTCATCATGCCGGACGCTTAGCCGGCTAATTGCTTATTTTTTGGGTAATACAATGTAATTGCGATGTCGCTTAGCTGCAATTTTAGTGTCACGAAAGTGTGCTGTTGTTAGGATTTGGTTTATAAAATCGGATTTTTGAATACAGTCGCATCGTGGCACACGGAGGCTGAGGTGGTGGCAGGGGGTAAAAAAACGCACTTCACGCCGCGGTGTAAGACTAACGTAATAAACCCGGCGTGTTGTGGCAGAAAATGGGAGGCGATCAGGAGAGGAAATTAACGCCTTGTTTCAGCACCAGATCGCAGGCTTTCGTTTTCACCTGTTTCGCCAGAGATGAATTTCCAAGGGTGCTGAGGTTCAGCTGCTGGCCATTTTGCGCATTCAGCAGACCCTGAATACCGTCCATATAGTTGGTGTCCGCTTTCTGCTCCTGGGTGTCCAGACCCAGTTTACCCAGCACCTGGTTTTTGATGTTTTCGGTATCGGTGACGGAAGCCAGTTTCTGCTTCGCGCAGTATTCCAGAATGCCCGCCGCGTTGTTCATCGTTCCGGCGCTCAGGCTTTGGGAGCTGTTACTCAGCAGGCCGGTGAGGGACGAGGCTGACAGCCCGCCCTGGGAAGTGCCGCTCTCTTTGGTTAACTCACTTGCTGCGCTGGAGAGCGACTCCTGCCATGATGCGGCCTGCGCTGCGCCAGTCACCAGCAGGGCGCCAGTAAGGATGCTGATAAGGAACTGTTTTTTCATAATGATTTACTCAACAAGGTCCGTTTTGGGCCAAAAGTGGGTTCAGTATATACCTCTGCTCTTCCGGTGCTCCCTGGAAATATCTTAATACTCTTTGCCGGTGACGCGGCTGCGATAGCTGTCCCAGTCGAAGATGACGTACAGGCTGTTACCCAGCTTCATGCGATCCATCACCCGCTCGCCAAGAAGTCGGGTCATCTCGTCGATATTGTGGTTCGTCAGCATACCGGTCGGGCGTTTTGACGACGAACGGCGATCGACAATCTGATTGATGATCACTTTTTCGTAGCGGGACTCCGTCTGGACGCCGATCTCGTCGATGACCAGCAGATCCACGTTACTCAAATCATTCAGCAGCTGTTCTTCGCTGATTTCGCGGTTACTGAAGGTGTCCTTCATGGCGGACATAATATCGGCCACGGTGATAATCAGCACTGACTTCCCGCGCAGCAGCAGCTCGTTGCAGATTGCGGCCGCAAGGTGATTTTTCCCCGTGCCGGGTTTTCCGCTAAAGATGAAGCTGGCAATGTTGCCGTCAAATTCATCCACGTACTGGCGCGCCTGGTTGAGGGCGTTCATCTGCCCCTGTGACTCGACCTTATAATTCTCGAAGGAGCAGTTCTGGTGCAGAGGGCGAATGCCCGAGCGGTTAAAGGTGCGCTGCATTTTCATCGCGCGGTTTTCGCGGGCGAGGGCAGCCGCGCGAATTTTACCCTGCTCTTTTTGCCATGCCAGCAGCTCTTCACCGGTGGTGAAGGCGGGCTTCACGTTTGCGGGCATCATCTTCTGCAAACGTTTCATCAGGTCGCCGACGTTTTTCATTTCGCACCTCGGAATCCATCAGGGATTTTTTTGTCCGGTTCTGAAAAGGCATTGATATCACGTTTTGGCTGGCCATTGTTGCTGGCGCGGTTGATTTGCAGACTGCGCGCGAACTTTTGCTGCCACTGAACATGGTGGAAGACTTTTCCTTCAGCCTGCCAGTAAGCGGTAAAGGCCGCCAGCTCTTCTGGCGTCGCGGGCTGCGCGAGGGCTATTCCCCATAAGGCCGCCTGCCGCTGAAAATCGGCGTCCGGCTGCCAACCGGCGTACATGGGAAATTTCCCCATTGGAACGGCCACCGGGGCGCTGGCGGGTTCGTCAAAAAACTGATTATCCAGCATGACATCGCTCGCCGGACGCGACAGCTTCGCTTCAATTTCCAGAAGCTGCGCCAGACGTTCCGGCGTGACCGCATAAAACGCCGGGGCGTTGTCGGCAAATACCGCGAGCGTGCCGCCTTCGGCGTGCGTCAACACACCGCGAGGATCGCGCATAAAGGCATCAATGCCAGCAATGCTGGTGGTCAGGATTCTGGAGGACATAACACTTTCTCAACTGATTACTACGGACGTGATTGAGGGTTATGGTAGCACAGAGAGAGGGGGAGGAAAGGAGAGGATTTCCCCGGCGGCGTTACGCTTACCGGGGCTAAAATCACAGGCGGCAGTTTACGCGATGATGTTCAGCGTCACGTCGATATTGCCGCGCGTCGCGTTAGAGTACGGACAGACGATATGCGCTGCATCCACCAGTTTTTTGGCTTCCGCTGCGTCCATCCCTTCAACGTGGATGTTCAGCTTCGCTTCGATACCAAAACCGGTTGGCAGCGGGCCAATCCCCACTTCGCCTTCAATAAAGGCGTCTTTTGGCAGAGCGAATTTGTCGCGTGCCGCAACGAACTTCATTGCGCCCAGGAAGCAGGCGGAGTAGCCCGCAGCGAACAGCTGTTCAGGGTTGGTTACTTCACCCCCCATGCCGCCCATCTCTTTTGGCACACCCAGTTTGACATCCAGAACGCCATCGGAAGACGTTGCGCGGCCATCACGGCCTCCAGTTGCTTTGGCTTTGGCAGTGTAGACAACTTTTTCTAAAGACATGGCAGGTTCCTCATCTTACGTTTATATGCACTATTAAATAGCGCGCGATGTATTAAGTTAGAATCAGACGCGTAAAGTATAGCCTTACGCGCGATGAAGCTGTTGGCGCAAAAGTTCGAGCTGTTGCTTGAGCGCCAACATGGTGTCGGTATCACACTGCGCTGCACAGCCCACGGCGTGGGGTATCGTCACGGCCTGCTGTTGCAGCGCCCGACCCGCGTCGCTCAGGGTGACGGCGACCTGACGCTCATCCTGACGGGAACGCTGGCGGAAGATTAATCCTGCGCTTTCCAGGCGTTTCAGCAGGGGAGTCAGCGTGGCGGAATCCAGGAACAGCCGCTCGCCAATGTCTGACACCGTGATATCATCCTGCTCCCACAGCACCAGCATCACAAGGTATTGCGGGTAAGTCAGGTTAAGCGGCGCCAGCAGTTGCCGGTACAGCTTGTTAAGCGCCAGATTTGCCGAATAGAGGGCAAAACAGAGCTGGTTATCCAGCAGAAGCGCGTTGGTGGTGTCGTTCGTTTTTGCGTCCATGAAATGAATATAGATAGCGCACAATACAATTGCAAGCGATTTTATTATACGCGTGGACGTTTGCGGTAAAGCCATAATCCGGGGATCGACAGGCCGATGGAGAGCGCGCCCACAATCGACGAGGCTTTAAGGAAATTGCTCAGAAGCAGGATCATCTGCGGTTCGCTGTAGCCAAAGTGGCTGATTTTGACGGCGGAGATCATCGCCGTATAGGCTGAAATGCCCGGGAACATAGGAATGACTGCCGCCACGGTGAACACTTTCGGGTGCGCCAGATACCAGCGGGACCACTGAATACCGATGCTGCCGACCAGCATGGAGGCGATAAACGTCGACCATTCGATATTAAAGCCCGAGGTCATCATGATCATACGTGAGCCGTGGCCAATGGCACCCAGCAGCGCACACCAGGGTAATGCACGCTGTGGTACGTTAAACACCATCGCAAAGCCAACGGCGGGAAGGGCTGCCAGGAGCATGTCCTGCGCCAGTGCGAGCAGAAAATCCATCACGCCCATCCGCGTAACCCCCAGAGTGTCATGGCCATTACCACCCCGATACAGGTCGCCAGCGTCAGCAGGCTGGCTATCGCCCAGCGCGCCAGACCGGTGTTGATGTGGCCTTTGAACATATCAGCGACGGCGTTGATTAAGGGAAAACCCGGCACCAGCAGCAATACGCTGGCGGCCATCGCAACAGTAGGCGTGCTGGCGAAGTAAGGCTGGCGCAAAAGCAGGCCGGATACGGTTGTCGCCACGAACGCCGTGATGCAGAAGTTAATTTGCGGATGCAGTTGCCTGTGCGTCAACAACTGGCGGACATACATCGCGATGCTGCTGGCAAAGAAGGTCACGACAGCGCCGTCCCAGCCGCCCGCGTTGAGCTTGCAGAAGCAGGCGCAGGAGAGTCCCACCATCAGCACAACCAGCCAGCGTAGATACCGGAGAGGTTTGATCTGGTTGAAGCGTTTCTCTATCTCCCGCAGATCGAGCAGCTTGTGTTCGGCAAGGATCACGATGTGCTGTACCTCCGTCACGACGTGCATGTTAATGCCGCGGTCATGATTTTTACGGGTGGAAGTGAGGCACTGCCCGTCTTTAATGGTGGTCAGCACAATGGCATTTGACGAGATGGAGCTCTCAACGCTGTCCATCCCCAGCGCCAGCCCAAGGCGTGTGGAAAGTTCTTCCACGAGGGCGCTTTCTGCCCCGTGTTGTAAGAGAAAAAGCCCGCACTGAATACATAGCCGCGTGGTAGCACGTTGCGTAGACCGATCTGCCTGCATGAAACGCCCTGAAGAGAAGAGAGATTGCTTACTTTTAACACAAAGGGCAGGGCCCTTTGCGCTGGGCCAGATCAACATTTGTGCAATCAGTCGCGTGAGCAGGGGGAGAAAACCGCACTTTCTATTTGTTTAATGAATATAAAAATAGAGATTTATAAAGACAATATATTAAGTATTTCTAATTTCATATTTTCAATCTTTTCACGCAATCTTAATTAAAGTTTTGTGGTCTTTATGCGATATTAAGCCAGTATTGGGCGTTTCTTAACCCATGTGATATTTCTTCTGATTTGCGAGTATTAAGCCGTTTTGTACTGAGGGATGCAAGCGTGTTTAAACTCGTAGGGTTAGTTCGTTCTTAAATAATGAATTCATGACAGGGAGGGTCTATGTTGCCATTGAATGGTAAACACGGAGTGGTGATTAGTAGAGTGCCAGTTATGCAAAATGGGCTAGGTGGCGTCATGACGCGTCATTTTCCTGATTTTGAAATAACGTACTGCCGTTCGATGCAGGAGTTGACGCTACTACAATTGCGTCGCGCTGGGGTCGTTATTGCCGATATTTCAGGTGAGTATCGTAATCCTCGCGGCACGCTTGAGCAGTATTATGGATTAATGAATCAGTATCGGGACATTCACTGGATATTCCTTGTCTCGCGTCCCCTTTATCCACTTGCAGTAGAGCTTCTTATGCGTCCGGAAAGCACGCTGCTTTCGGATATGGAACCGATCGAAGGCGTTATTAACGCTATTCGCGCGGGCAGTGAACGTGCCGAGCGAATAAGCCAGACGTTATTAATACCGGAAACGTCCGATATTGAAGAAGAGAGTGAGCAAATGATTGCGCTCACCCACTCTGAACGCAAGGTGTTGCGTTTATTAGGTAAAGGTTGGGGAATCAACCAAATAGCCACGCTGCTGAATAAAAGTAATAAAACGATCAGTGCACAGAAAAACAGTGCAATGCGCCGCTTATCACTTCGCAGTAATGCCGATATGTACGCGTGGATAAGCAGTACCCAGGGAATGCGAGAACTCAGTTTAATGTCGGCTTATGGAGAGTTTGAGGAATGGAAAAGACCACTGCAACAAGACATATCGCCGTCATCGAAAGCTGCTCAATGAGCGCTGTAGGGCTGAAGCATCTCTTTGCGATGCCCGCCCTGAGCCATTACCAGGTGCACCTGTTTAGCAGATTCGCCAGCTTTAAAGCGGCGCTCTCGGATATCTCATTCTATGCGGTTATCTATTCACTGTCTGATGAGCGTGAAGAGCGGAGAAACTGTCTGGCCTGTTTACGGGATCTCACCTTCACCCACAGCGACGTCCAGCGTATCGTGCTGGCCTCTGACGAAATGGAGGCAAGGCTGGTCAGCCATCTTTCGCCTTCTCGCTTGCATGGGATAATCAGTAAATCGGTTCCGCTAAAGCAGCTAATGGAGGGGCTGGAGACATTACTCAGCGAAACGCATCAGGTGAATGACAACATGTACAATCACTGGTGTGTTAGCCAGAATCGTATGTTAAGCCCAACCGAAAGGGCAATACTGCGTTATATGTCATCGGGATTTTCAATCCCTGAAATTGCGGCGCAGCTTGAACGCAATATTAAAACCATCCGGGCGCATAAGTTTAACGCAATGGTAAAGCTGGGCGTCAATTCTGACGTGGGATTACTGGATGCGGCGGATATCCTGGCGCATCTCCCTGCCCGGGAAGTGCGTCGTTCAGCTCTCACCGTTCCTTCATTCTCTCAGCGTTAAGTGGTGCGCCAGAGTTCTTCTGGCGCAACGTTTAAGTGCAGACATCGACCCATTTTGCTGCGGTCAGCTCCGCCATTCTGTCGGGCGATATACGCACCGCACTGTGGATGGCACCCGCTGCGGGTAACACTTCCGCGTACTGTTTTAATGTGATGTCACAGTAAACAGAGAGCGGATTTTCCAGTCCGAAAGGGCAGACGCCGCCAACAGGATGACCCGTCAGGGTGACTACCTCATCGCTGCTGAGCATGCGGGCTTTTGCGCCGAATGTCTCTTTAAGCTTTTTGTTATCCAGACGCGCATCGCCTTTTGCAACCACCAGAATCACGTCATTTTTAATTTTCAGTGACAGCGTTTTGGCAATTTGGCCGGGTTCAACGTTGTGCGCGGCAGCAGCAAGGGCAACAGTCGCTGTGCTTTGGTTAAGCTCAATGATCTCTATATCCGGAGCGTGTTCGGCAAAAAACTGTTGTACAGACTGCAAACTCATTGATTCCTCCTGACAAATATCCTGCGTAATCTGTCATAAGAATTTAGTCGCTGTAAATATCCCTTAAGTAACAAATATCCGTCAGGGGCGATTTCTGGATCGCCTTCACATTCACAGAAACCGGTTACAGTAACCGGTTGCAGAGCATGATGCAGAGATTAATACTAAGTGTGTAACTTCCCCTGTATCTAATAATAAGAGCTAATTATGAAACCATTCCGTTTGAGCAGTACCGCAGGTACACGATCCGGCAAGGTTGTGACGCTGATGTATGGAACAACGTGTGACGTGAGAGCGTCCAAAACGAACGTCTGACAGGAGATCTGCTATGTCTGCCAACCACGCTGCATTTAATCTGATTTTCCGCTTCGTTGAAAATTATGTCAGCCCTATTGCCGGGCGCATCTCTTCCCAGCGTCACGTTATGGCTATTCGTGACGGGTTTATCTCAGCGATGCCGTTTATGATTGTAGGCTCGTTTTTATTAGTGTTCGCTTACCCGCCTTTTTCGCCAGATACCACCTGGGGTTTTGCTCGCGCCTGGCTGGATATGGCGAAGCAGTTTGAAGGTCAAATTCTGACGCCGTTTGATATGACAATGGGGGTGATGTCCCTTTATATCTGTGCGGCTATTGCCTACAACCTGGGCAAACATTACGTTAAAACGCATCAGCTGGATCCGTTCATGTGCGCGATGCTGTCGCTGATGGCGTTCCTGCTGGTCGCCGCCCCTAAAACCAAAGGCGCTTTACCGGTGGATAGCCTGGGAGGGACCGGTATTTTCACCGCGATTCTGGTGGCGATCTATTGCGTTGAGATGATGCGTTTCCTGAAAGCACACAATATCGGGATCCGCCTGCCAGACCAGGTTCCACCGATGATCAAAAACTCGTTTGACCTGCTGATCCCGGTGCTGGTAGTGGTGCTCACGCTATACCCGCTGAGCCTGCTGATCCAGTCGCAGTTCGGTATGCTGATCCCACAGGCCATCATGTCGATATTCAAACCGCTGGTCTCTGCGGCTGACTCGCTGCCTGCGATCCTGCTGGCGGTGCTGATTGGCCACCTGCTGTGGTTTGCCGGGATCCACGGCGCGGCGATTGTCTCCGGGATGCTGCAAATGTTCTGGCTGACAAACCTGGGGGCGAACCAGACCGCGCTGGCGGCGAGCCAGCCTTTGCCACACATCTTTATGGAAGCCTTCTGGACGTTCTTTATCGTTATCGGCGGATCGGGGGCGACGATGGGGCTGGTGTTCTGCTATCTGCGTAGCCGCTCCGCGCACCTGCGCTCCATTGGACGTCTGAGCGTGGTACCAAGCATTTTCAATATCAATGAACCGGTGATTTTCGGTACGCCGATTGTGATGAACCCGGTGTTCTTTATTCCTTTCCTGCTGGCGCCGATGGTTAATGCCGTGCTGGCATGGGCAGCGATGAAGTTTGATCTGATTGGCCGCGTGATTTCCGTTGTGCCGTGGACGGCACCGGCTCCGGTTGGTGCCGCCTGGGCGCTGGGCTGGGATTTCCGTGCAGCCATTCTGGTGCTGGTTTTGGCCTGCGTTTCCGCCATTATCTATTTCCCGTTCTTCAAGGTGTACGAGAAACAGTTGCTTCAGCAGGAAGCGGAAGAAGCACAGCGTAATGGAGAAGAGGAAAATCAGCAGGTCGCTTAGGTAAAAGCAAAACGGCAACGCAGGTTGCCGTTTTTAATGTTTGTTCCCTCTCTCTGCGGGTTTCAGGCCGGGCCAGACTACTTAAGCGTGCAATCGCCACACTGCTGCACGTCCGGCAGACGGTAGCGCTGACAGCAGGTACGACGTACCAGAAGTCCCTCACGCGGAACCACGGTGCGGTAAAGAGGGTTATCCCGTCCATCCGACAGCTGTCTGGCAAAGAAACAGCTCTGACGCAGTGCATCCACTTTCTCGTCGCCGAGCAGCGGCTTCATCTCCGTTAAATACCAGTGGATAAGATACCCGGTATTACTCCAGATCAGTTTGCCGTTAATCTCTCCCGTCGCTTCCAGCGCATCAATGACCGGAACCAGCGCTCTTGTAATCAGCCGTTCCATACGCGCCTGCGCTGACAGGTGTCTCGCGCTCGGATCTTCGTGTACATCAATCCAGAAACAGGCAGCACGCCCGGTTTCATGAAACTCAACATGGAAATGTTCCGACGAGAGATCGAGCATCGTTTCCTGGGTCAACAGGGCCAGCATGACAGGCGGCACCATCAGCCCGATATACCACTGTGCCCAGAGGGATAACAGCGGTTTGTTTTCCCGCGTCAGGGTAGGTTGGTTACGATAAATATGGTCGGAATAGGTTGCCAGCAGTGACCGCAGCTCCGCAGGGCGTTGCCACTCAGTCAGCGTCAGAGCATGATGCGGCGGTGCTTCATCCAGTTTGATGAAATCCAGCAGATGGGCGCGCGTTACGGCAATTTTTTCCCGAATGGCATCCGCAAGCGTCGTTTCCCCGGCGGAGAGTGGAGCTCGCCAGAGCAGGGGCTCAACGATGTGTGCGGTACGAGTCGCCATAGTGTGGATTACAAATCTAAATGATAATGATTGCCAATCCTAACTATAGATAAAACCGAGCGCAAGCGTTTTATCCTGGCGCTGTGAAGGCGGTTTCAGGCGGTATGAAGCTCGTCGCTCAGCAGAATGCTGTTGCGTCCCATATGCTTGGCTTCATAGAGGGCTTTATCGGCTTTCGCCAGCGCGCCTTCAACGTCTTCACCCTCGAACATGGCGATGCCGATGCTGATGGTCACGTTAGTGGCGACGCTTTCGTTAAACATATGGGGGATTTTAAGATCGTAAACCTTCTGACGTATGCGTTCAGCCGTCTGTCGCGCTTGCTCCAGCGGGATGTTACTCAACAGCACCATAAATTCTTCCCCGCCAAACCGGGCGACAACATCGCGTGAGCGCACGGCGTCGCGTATCGCAGCCGAGACCCTGATCAAGGCCTGATCGCCCATCATATGGCCATAATGGTCGTTGTAGGCTTTGAAGTGGTCGATATCCATCAGCAGCACGAAGTGCTCGCCAGCGTCAGGCCTGGGAAGATTCTCCAGCCGGCTTTGCAGCCCGCGACGGTTATATAGGCCGGTGAGCGGGTCCATCATGCTGAGATCGGTCAGGGTTTCGCGCTCCTCCAGCAGTTCGGAAAGCAGCTCCTGGGCGAAACGGTCATTGCGCCGCTGAAGAACATGATGGATACCAATGGCGACCACCGGCAGCGCGAAAAAATAGGCCATTCTCAGCCAGTTTTCGGACGGACTAAGCCACAGGCAGGATATAAAAGCGGGAAATGAATGTAACGTAAAGGCTTTAATATTACTTGCGAACGCCAGAGACCCTATAAAAAGCACTGTTAATAGCGCCATCATTAAATAGGTCGCGTGATCGTGCGTGATTAACAGAAATTTAGAGACGATCTGCCAGGCCCATAAAAGACCAAAAATAGCTGAAACAACAGGGATATTTATTTTTCGCGTGCTGTTTTTCCAGTGCCAGATAAGTAAGCCTGTGCTGATAGTCAGTACGGCAAAGAGCGGGACTGATAACACACGCACGGAATAGAGAGGGTTTGTTACCGAGAACAATGCTGATGCGGCGTTCAGAAATAAAAACAAACGTAAAGATAGCTGATATTTCTTGTTGACTAAAGACAGCCAGGATTGTGATGTCATATGCGTGCGTTTTTATTAAAACTCAATTAAAACAATGAGCAAGGTGTTGTTGTGTAATATTGGGCGCTAAAAAATTGAATTTTTATTATCAGAAAAACTTTATCGGAAGTTAACAGGTGGGCAATTTATCACCTTACACATTCTCTGTCATTATGGGAAAGCAATTGCTGGCGCAATTTCTTACGTAGCATACTGACAAGTGATAATTACTATCATATGATACTGGTTATCATTATCAGTGCGAGAGGTGAAACCATGTTGAGCAAAGCGCTGGGAAGTGGGTGGGGAATATTACTGCCTGGTTCCATTATCGGTGGGCTAATGTTTGCCGATCTCCCCATTGATGTCTGGAAAGCAATGATTGTTTCAGGCTTGCTGGTGACATCCGCAATGATCTGGCACAAACAGTTACGGCATTACGTGCTGCTGCCATCATGCGTTGCGCTAATCAGTGGACTGCTGGTGATTCTGATGAGTTTGAAATAAAAGGGAAAAACAGGAGGCACTGCTGAGGGGATGTAAGATAATTGGTGCGAGGGGGGGGACTTGAACCCCCACGTCCGTAAGGACACTAACACCTGAAGCTAGCGCGTCTACCAATTCCGCCACCTTCGCACAGTCATCTTACTGGTTTGATATCGCCTCGTTGGTGCGAGGGGGGGGACTCGAACCCCCACATCCTAAGGACACTAACACCTGAAGCTAGCGCGTCTACCAATTCCGCCACCTTCGCCCAGTGCGAGCAATATCAACGTGATTTATGGTGCGAGGGGGGGGACTTGAACCCCCACGTCCGTAAGGACACTAACACCTGAAGCTAGCGCGTCTACCAATTCCGCCACCTTCGCATACCATCGACACTGTAAAAGTATCGTAACCACGGAGGCGCATTCTAGATGTTTTCAGCTTTACGTCAACAGAAAATTGCGCACGTTGTTTTGATTGCTGCAAAAATGGGCGATGGCAGCGTCAGCCATCGCCGGACCGGGGGGTTACTTTTTCGCCTGGCGCGTCATCACGGTGCGATAGACCTTAAAGCGGCCCGTCTGGGCGATCACTTCGTGGAAGCCAAAGGTTTCATCCAGCACTTTCGGGTACGCGAGGAAGGCGTTCGCTACGATACGCAGCTCACCGCCGCTGTTGAGGTGACGGGTTGCGCCACGGATCAGCGTTTGCGCCGCTTCAAGGCTGGTCTCCATTCCGTCGTGGAACGGCGGGTTAGAGATGATCATGTCAAAGCGACCGGTCACGTCGGAGAAGACGTTGCTGGCAAACACGTCACCTTCTATGCCATTCGCAGCAAGCGTGGCGCGGCTGGCTTCTACTGCCGGGGCGCTCACGTCACACAGGGTTAAACGCACTTTTGGTGAGTGGCTGGCGAGAACCGTTGACAGCACGCCCGCGCCACAGCCGACGTCCAGCACCTTGCCCTTGGTGTGAGGCGTCAGGGTGGACAGCAGCAGCTTGCTGCCCGTATCGAGCGCATCACGACTGAACACGCCCGGCAGGGTTTTAATGGTCAGGCCGTCGAGCTGGTACTCGTCCCAGAAAGCGTCGGCATCGAAGGTGGTCTGTTTTTCCAGACGACCATGGTACAGTCCGCAGCGACGGGCGCTGTCGATTTTCGTCAGCTGCGCCCAGGCTTCGAGCATCTGCTCTGCGCTACGCACCCCGCTGCGGTTCTCACCGACAACAAAAATATCGCATCCGACCGGCAGCAGAGAAAGCAGGTTCATCAGCTGGAACTGGGCTTCCGGCTTGTTTTTCGGCCAGTAGTAAATGAGCGTATCGCAGTCAGCAATATCGCTCTGCTCCGCCGCCAGGCTAAAGCGCGCGCGCTCGCCCATCTGGCGGCTCAGCACCTGCCAGTGGTGATAGTACTGGGTGTGGGCACGGCTTTCAGCACAGTCGAAACGCGCGGGCAGGTCATCCTGCATATCTCCGGCAAACAGAATACGGCTTTCTTCGAAATCATCACTGTGACGCAGCAAGACTTCACTTGCCGGGGTAAATGCAGACATGAATTGTTCCTCAATAAACTCAGGCGGGGATTATAGTAGGTAGATGGCGCAGTTTCGACACATTTGCTATATTTGCGCGCCTGAGAGACAGGAGTTTTCGCTATGACATCCCGACGAGACTGGCAGTTGCAGCAGCTGGGCATTACCCAGTGGGCTTTGCGTCGCCCGACGGCGTTGCGGGGCGAAATAGCCATCTCCATCCCTGCGCATGTCCGCCTGGTGATGGTGGCAGAAGCGCCGCCTGCCCTGAACGAGCCCCTGATTGAGGATGTCCTTCGCACCCTGAAGGTGACCCGCGATCAGGTATTACAGCTGGCGCCTGAAAGCGTCGCGATGCTTCCCCCTGACAGCCGCTGTAACAGCTGGCGAATCGGGGCGGTGGACGAGCTACCTCTTGAAGGAAGCCAGATCAGTTCGCCAGCGCTGGACGAACTGAAAGCCAACCCAAAAGCGCGTAGCGCGCTATGGCAACAAATTTGCGAATATGAACACGATTTCTTCCCTCACGACGGCTGACCTGACCACCGCGTTCGCGATTGAAACCCGCGCCCATGCCTTTCCGTGGAGCGAAAAGACGTTTGACAGCAATCAGGGCGAACGCTATTTAAATCTCCGCCTGGACGTTGACGGTGCGATGGCTGCGTTCGCCATCACGCAGGTCGTTCTGGACGAGGCGACGCTGTTTAATATTGCGGTCGATCCCGCTTACCAGCGCCGCGGGCTGGGCAGGGAACTGCTTGAGCACCTCATTCGTGAGCTGGAAACCCGTGACGTTTTCACCCTGTGGCTGGAGGTGCGCGCGTCCAATGTCGCCGCCATCGCGCTCTATGAAAGCTTAGGCTTCAACGAGGCGACTATCCGCCGTAACTACTACCCCACCGCAGAGGGACGTGAAGACGCCATTATCATGGCTCTGCCGATTGGATAACGAAAATAAGGTTGTAACGATGAAATGGGACTGGATTTTCTTTGATGCCGACGAAACGCTGTTTACGTTTGACTCGTTCGGCGGCCTACAGCGGATGTTTCTCGACTATAGCGTGACGTTCACCGCGGAAGATTTTCAGGACTATCAGGCGGTGAACAAACCGCTGTGGGTGAATTACCAGAACGGAGCCATCACCGCGTTACAGCTTCAGCATCAGCGTTTTGACGTGTGGGCTGAACGGTTAAACGTCAGTCCTGGGGTGCTGAACGAGGCCTTCCTGAATGCGATGGCGGATATCTGCGCGCCGCTGCCCGGCGCCGTTTCTCTGCTGGATTCGCTGAAAGGGAAGGTGAAGCTTGGGATCATTACCAACGGCTTTACCGCGCTTCAGCAGATCCGCCTTGAACGCACCGGCCTGCGCGATCATTTCGACGCGCTGGTGATCTCCGAAGAGGTGGGCGTACCGAAGCCGGATCCGCGTATTTTCGATTATGCGCTGGCGCAAGCGGGCAATCCTGACCGCGATCGCGTGCTGATGGTGGGGGATACGGCAGAATCTGATATTCTGGGAGGTATGAGATCGGGCCTGTCGACCGTCTGGCTGAATGCGCATGGTCGCACGCTGCCGGAAGGCATCGAGCCGACCTGGACCGTTACGTCATTGAACGAACTGGAGCAGCTCCTGTGTAAACAATGATTGCCTGCCCCCTGTTGATGGGTAAAATAGCCGCATTTTTCGTATTCCATGATGCGCGGCCTGCTGCCGCGCTTACCTAAGAAGAATTGATTATGACGTTGTCTCCTTATCTGCAAGAGGTGGCCAAACGCCGCACTTTTGCCATTATCTCGCACCCGGATGCCGGTAAAACGACCATCACCGAGAAGGTGTTGCTGTTCGGACAGGCGATCCAGACCGCGGGTACCGTTAAAGGCCGTGGCTCCAGCCAGCATGCTAAATCCGACTGGATGGAGATGGAAAAGCAGCGTGGTATTTCGATTACCACCTCCGTGATGCAGTTCCCGTATCACGACTGCCTGGTGAACCTGCTGGATACCCCGGGGCACGAAGACTTCTCCGAAGATACCTACCGTACGCTGACGGCGGTGGACTGCTGCCTGATGGTGATCGACGCCGCGAAAGGTGTTGAAGATCGTACCCGCAAGCTGATGGAAGTCACCCGTCTGCGCGATACGCCGATCCTCACCTTTATGAACAAACTCGACCGTGACATCCGTGATCCGATGGAGCTGATGGATGAAGTGGAAAACGAGCTGAAGATTGCCTGCGCGCCAATCACCTGGCCGATTGGCTGCGGCAAGCTGTTCAAAGGGGTTTACCACCTCTATAAAGACGAAACCTACCTGTACCAGACCGGTAAGGGCCACACCATTCAGGAAGTCCGCATTGTGAAAGGTCTGGACAACCCGGAGCTGGACGCCGCTGTCGGTGAAGAGCTGGCCGCCCAGCTGCGCGATGAGCTGGAGCTGGTTAAAGGCGCGTCGCATGAGTTCGACAGAGAGCTGTTCCTGAGCGGTGAAATTACCCCGGTCTTCTTCGGTACCGCACTCGGCAACTTCGGCGTTGACCATATGCTCGACGGTCTGGTTGAGTGGGCCCCGCAGCCGATGCCGCGTAAAACCGACACCCGCGAAGTAGAAGCGAAGGAAGAGAAGTTCTCCGGCTTCGTCTTTAAAATTCAGGCCAACATGGACCCGAAACACCGCGACCGCGTCGCCTTTATGCGCGTGGTTTCCGGTAAGTACGAAAAGGGCATGAAGCTGCGTCAGGTCCGTATCGGTAAAGACGTAGTGATATCCGACGCGCTGACCTTCATGGCGGGCGACCGTTCGCATGTAGAAGAAGCCTATCCGGGTGACATCATTGGTTTACACAACCACGGTACCATTCAGATTGGCGATACCTTCACGCAAGGCGAAATGATGAAGTTCACCGGTATCCCTAACTTCGCGCCAGAACTGTTCCGCCGCATTCGCCTGCGCGATCCGCTGAAGCAGAAGCAGCTGCTGAAAGGCCTGGTCCAGCTTTCCGAAGAGGGCGCGGTACAGGTGTTCCGCCCAATCGCCAATAACGATCTGATCGTGGGCGCGGTGGGTGTGCTCCAGTTCGACGTGGTGGTTGCCCGTCTTAAGAGCGAGTACAACGTGGAAGCGATTTACGAATCGGTGAACGTGGCGACCGCCCGCTGGGTTGAATGTTCAGACGTGAAGAAATTCGAAGAATTTAAACGTAAGAACGAAGTTCAGCTGGCGCTGGACGGTGGCGATAACCTGACCTATATCGCCCCAACCATGGTAAACCTGAACCTGACGCAGGAACGTTACCCTGATGTTCAGTTCCGCAAAACGCGCGAGCATTAATTTCCTTTCAGAGCACGGCAGCCGCCGTGCTCTTCTTTAATTCCTGTGTTATTAAACCCTTGCGGAATGTTCTTAATTCACCGCAATTTTTCGCTATTCGTTCGTTTTTTCCCCAATTCTGAATGCACCCCTCTGATTGTGATCTATATTTAACTCAGTGTTTAGCACCGGGTGTGGATGAATTAACTGTTCAATGCATGTCCATTGGTTCTCCATTTTGCCCCGGTGTTAATTCGCAATATATAAAACCAAGATTAGGGAAGTATGTCGCCCAAATAATGGGCAAAACACAGGAATAAATCGATGAATATGACAAGACTGAAGATTTCTAAAACTCTGCTGGCCGTAACGTTGGGTAGTGTCCTGGTAAGCGGTTCTGCTCTGGCGGAAACCAGCACCATGGATAAAGCGCAAAATTCCGCCAATACCGCAGGGGAAAAAATCGATAGCTCTATGAATAAAGTCGGTAATTTCATGGATGACAGCTCAATCACAGCAAAAGTGAAAGCCGCACTGGTGGATCACGAATCCATCAAGAGCACCGATATTTCTGTTAAAACCGACAACAAGGTTGTCACCCTGAGCGGTTTCGTTGAAAGCCAGACCCAGGCTGAAGAAGCCGTTAAAGTGGCAAAAGGCGTTGAGGGCGTAAGCTCCGTCAGCGACAAATTGCACGTACGTGACAGCAAAGAATCGTCGGTGAAGGGCTATGCCGGAGATGCAGCAACTACCAGCGAAATCAAAGCTAAACTGTTAGCTGACGACATCGTGCCATCCCGTATGGTGAAAGTTGAAACCACCGATGGTGTGGTCCAGCTGTCCGGTACGGTTGAGAATCAGGCACAAAGCGATCGTGCCGAGTCAATTGCGAAAGCTATTGATGGTGTGAAAAGCGTCAAAAACGATCTGAAAACGAAGTAAAGCAGTACCATTCGCCCGTCAGGCTGAAAACCGCGGGCGAAATAAAAACGATTCTGAAAAAGCCGGTGAGTGACCTGAGCGCTCACGTTTAGCGGCCGACATTAACTATGGTAAAGGAGAGGCTTATGTTTCGTTGGGGCATTATATTTCTGGTTATCGCGTTAATTGCCGCCGCATTGGGCTTTGGTGGACTGGCGGGTACCGCGGCATGGGCAGCGAAAATTGTCTTCGTCGTCGGTATTATTCTGTTCCTGGTCAGCCTGTTTACGGGTCGACGTCGCCCGTAGCAAACGCAATATTTATTAAACAAACTCAAGCCAGTCCTCGTGACTGGCTTTTTCTCGTTTGAGAACCACCGGGGAAGTGCGTTACTGTGTCTCATCAAAATAATGAAAACAGGAAGGCAGAGGTGGGGCAACGAATTCCCGTTACGCTCGGCAATATTGCGCCGCTGACGTTAAAACCGTTTCATGCAGGCCAGCTTGCGCTGGTCTGTGAAGGGGGCGGGCAGCGCGGTATTTTCACCGCCGGCGTGCTCGACGAATTTATGCGCGCGCAATTCAACCCGTTCGATCTCTATTTCGGCACCTCTGCCGGGGCGCAGAACCTCTCCGCCTATGTCTGCAACCAGCCCGGCTATGCGCGCAAAGTGATTATGCGCTACACCACCTCGAAAGAATTCTTCAATCCGGTACGCTTCGTGCGCGGCGGGAACCTGATCGATCTCGACTGGTTACTGGATGCCACCTCCAGCCAGATGCCGCTGGCCATGGATACTGCGTCACGTCTGTTCGATACCGGCAAAGAGTTCTGGATGTGCGCCAGCCGTGGCGATGACTATTCGCCGGGTTACTTTTCGCCGCAGAAAGAGAACTGGCTGGATATCATCCGCGCGTCCAGCGCGATCCCGGGATTCTACCGCACCGGCGCCCTGCTGGAGGGGATAAGCTATCTTGACGGCGGTATCAGCGACGCGGTGCCGGTACAGGAGGCGGCGCGGCGCGGGGCAAAAACCATTGTGGTGATCCGCACGGTGCCTTCGCAGATGTATTACACCCCACAGTGGTTTAAGCGGATGGAACGCTGGCTGGGCGACAGCAGCCTGCAACCGCTGGTGAATATCGCGAAGCAGCATGAAACCACCTACGGCGCGATGCAGCGTTTTATTGAAAAACCACCGGGCAAGCTGCGCATCTTTGAAATTTATCCGCCTAAGCCGCTGTTGAGCATGGCGCTGGGCAGTCGGCTGCCTGCGTTGCGTATGGATTACAAAACGGGGCGGCTGTGCGGGCGTTACTTCCTGGCGACCGTCGGGAAAATGCTGGCGGAGCAACCGCCTCTTCATCGGCATAAAAGCATCATTTTGCCGCCTGCCGTTGTGGCCAATGACGCGGTGGCGATGCCGCTGGTGGACGCGCCGCAGGCCAACGATGGCTTACTCGATAACGAGGATCTGGCGTGACGCACTGCTTTATCGATACCCATTGCCACTTTGATTTCCCGCCGTTTAGCGGGGAGGAAACATCAAGTATTGCGCGCGCGGCTGAGGCCGGTGTGAGAGCCATTATTGTGCCCGCTATTGAAGCGGCGAGATTCGACAAAGTTCTGGCGCTTGCCCGGGAGCACGATGCGCTGTATGCCGCGCTGGGTCTGCATCCGATCGTTATTGAGCACCATCTTGATGACCATCTCGACAGGCTGGATGCCACGCTGCAAAATGCGGATACGAAGCTGGTTGCCATCGGTGAGATCGGCCTCGATCTCTATCGTGAAGATCCGCAGTTTGAGCGCCAGCAGACGATCCTGGATGCGCAGCTCCGGCTGGCAAAGCGCCACGATCTGCCGGTGATCCTCCACTCCAGACGTACCCATGACAAACTGGCGATGCACCTGAAGCGTATCGACGTGCCGCGCAGGGGCGTGGTCCATGGTTTCGCTGGAAGCCTTCAGCAGGCGCAGCGTTTTATTGAGCTGGGCTATAAGATTGGCGTCGGTGGCACCATTACCTATCCGCGTGCCAGCAAAACCCGTGATGTGATGGCGCAGCTCCCGCTGACCTCGCTCCTGCTGGAAACGGATGCGCCTGACATGCCGCTGAATGGTTTTCAGGGCCAGCCCAACCGCCCGGAGCAGGCGGCACGCGTTTTTGATGTGCTGTGTGAGCTGCGTCAGGAGCCTGAAGATGTGATTGCCAGCGCGCTGCTGGAAAACACCCGCGCGGTCTTCGGCATCACGCTATAAATAAAGGGCCGGGCGGATCACCGTGATCTGCTGCCGTTCCAGGGCCTGCGCCAGCGGCTCGATGTCCTCCGGCGTGGCGCTCCGCCATCGCGCCGCCTCCCCGTAAACCCCATGAGCATGAAACGCGTTGATCCGCACAGGAACGTTCCCCAACGCGTGGATAAAAGCGGTCAGCGATGGCAGATGGTGCAGATAATCACACCGAGCGGGGATCACCAGCAGGCGCAGCTCCGTCAGGCGATGACGATCGGCCAGCCAGCGGATGCTCTGCTTGATCTGCGTGTTTTCGCGCCCGGTCAGAAAACGGTGATGTTCATTGCCCCAGGCTTTCAGATCCACCATCGCGCCGTCAAACACCGGTAACAGCTTTTGCCAGCCGGTTTCGCTTAACAGGCCGTTGCTGTCCACCAGGCACGTCAGATGGCGCAGGGACGGATCGGCTTTGATCGCGGTGAACAGCGCAACCAAAAACGGCAGCTGCGTGGTGGCCTCACCCCCGCTGACGGTCACGCCCTCAATAAACGGCGCGGACGTGCGAACCCGGGAGAGGATCTCCTCGACGCTATAGCGCTGCGCCATCGGCGTCGCCTGCTGCTGACACAGGTGCAGACAGGTGTCGCACTGCTGACAGTGACTCTCCTGCCACCAGACGCGCCCGGCCTGAATTGCCAGCGCATCATGAGGACAGTGGGGAACACAGTCGCCGCAGTCGTTGCAGCGCCCTATCGTCCACGGGTTGTGGCAGGTTTTGCAGCGCAGGTTACAGCCCTGGAGGAACAACGCCAGGCGGCTGCCCGGCCCGTCCACGCAGGAGAAGGGTATGACCTGACTAACTAAAGCGCATCTGCTGTTCATGGCTTATCACGCGCGGCTGACGTTCCAGAATACGGGTATTGCGCGCGGCCTCCTCGCCGAGCCAGGTGGTGTTGGTGCGCGAGCCGGCCTCCCGGTATTTCTCCAGATCGGAGAGCCGCACCATATACCCGGTGACGCGCACCAGGTCGTTTCCGGCTACATTCGCGGTGAACTCACGCATACCGGCGTTGAACGCCCCCAGGCACAGCTGCACCACAGCCTGAGGATTGCGTTTAACCGTTTCCTCCAGGGTGAGAATATCGCTGATCCCCGAATGATAGTGTTTATGATGCGGCGCCACGGCCAGCAGGTGGCTGACAGGGTCCGGTTCGTCGCCGTACGGCAGACGCGCGCCCGGCGTGGTGCCAGAATCGGAACTGATCCCAGACTGGGCATGCAGCATCGCGCGGTGCTGCCAGCCGTGTTTCACCGGCGTGTTTTCAACAAACGCCGCAAGCTGTTCACTGATGCGGTAGCCCAGCGCATTGGCCTGTTCGTTCTTACCGTAACGTCCCGTAATGCCTGCTTTCTCGCACAGCACATTCACCGCTTCGGCCAGACCGTACATGCCAAACATCGGCACAAAGCGATCGGCATCAATCAGCCCCTCTTTCACCAGGAAGCTATTCTCAAAGAAACCGGATTGTTCATATAGAAAATCGCAGCGCGCATTGATGATCGCGATTTGTTGCTGGCAGTAGTGGGGAAGGGTACGGGTGAAAAAGTCTTCCGGTGAGCGGCTGTGTTCCGCGATCGCTTTCAGGTTAAGGCGCACCAGCGTGCTGCCGCCGCCCGCCAGCGGCAGGGAGTTGTAACAGCTCACCACGCCATAGCGACCTTTTGTGAAAATTTTATCATTCACCGGGCCATTAGAAATATGCGGTTTACTACATTCACAAATGTTTTCCGCCACGCTCAGCAGCAGATCGCCGGGGGTTACATCCGGGTCGTAGATAAAGGTCAGGTTCGGCGCAACCTGCTTCAGTTCGGCATCCGCGCGAAGGATGGCTCGGGTGACAGGCGTATCCGCCGGGCCGATATTGGCATGCATAAACGCATCGGGCAGGGTTCTGTCCAGGTAACGCCAGAAACGTTTTATTCGGCTATCGATTTCATCCTGTGTTAGAATTTTAACATAGGGGCTGAGTATCTCATCGAGCTGGCCCAGATAGACCGGCATTGATGTGACGGACGGAACATGGTGATAAAGGATAGTGAGCAGCGAGAGGGCATCATCCAGATCTTTAGCCCCTTCCAGCTCCAGCCATTCTGAGCCGTTAGCCAGAAATTTAGCGTAGTCCGGCAGCACGTAGCGCGGTTTGTAAGGCGCATGGCCTTCGAACATGTCGCAGATGAATCCCTCGTCCAGCGCGGCCCGGGCCGCCTCTGGCAGAGCGGGATAGGGCTGATTGTTCTCCGCTTCCAGCGCCAGAAAATGACGTTTTTGTTCCGGGGTTAACACCGGGCTGGTCACAATGTGCTGGCAACGTTGTTGCAGGGCGTCGGGCATGTTCACTTCCTTGGTTGTTCTGCGGATGGTGAACGAATTGTAGGAAGCCAGCCTGGTGGCGCTTTTGATCAGACAGGGGATATCGCCGATTTAGTCAGCAATTAACGCACTAAAATTTGAAGAAGATCTCATTACAGTAATGCAAATTTGCACACAGTTTTCATTAACTGTGATGAATGTCGAAGTGTGGATGCGGGTGAATGTTAGAATACTCACAGACCCGCAAGGTAAAATTTATACGGCACTGCCGTTGGAGAATGTTATGACCGATTTAACTGCAAGCAGCCTGCGCGCGTTGAAACTGATGGACCTGACCACCCTGAACGATGACGACACCAATGAAAAAGTCATCGCCCTGTGCCATCAGGCGAAAACGCCAGTGGGTAACACCGCCGCCGTCTGTATCTACCCGCGCTTTATCCCGATTGCCCGCAAAACGCTGAAAGAGCAGGGCACGCCGGACGTGCGCATTGCCACCGTAACTAACTTCCCGCACGGCAATGACGATATCGAGATCGCGCTGGCAGAAACCCGCGCGGCGATTGCGTACGGCGCGGACGAAGTTGACGTGGTATTCCCGTACCGCGCGCTGATCGCCGGCAACGAGCAGGTCGGTTTTGACCTGGTGAAAGCCTGTAAAGACGCGTGTGCGGCGGCAAACGTGCTGCTTAAAGTGATCATCGAAACCGGCGAGCTGAAAGAAGAGGCGTTGATTCGTAAGGCGTCTGAAATCTCCATCAAAGCGGGCGCGGATTTCATTAAAACCTCTACCGGTAAAGTGCCGGTCAACGCTACTCCGGAAAGCGCACGCATCATGATGGAAGTCATCCGTGATATGGGCGTGTCCAAAACCGTTGGCTTCAAACCGGCGGGCGGCGTGCGTACCGCGGAAGACGCGCAGCAGTTCCTGGCGATTGCCGACGAGCTGTTCGGCGCCGACTGGGCTGATTCCCGCCACTACCGCTTCGGCGCGTCCAGCCTGCTGGCCAGCTTGCTGAAAGCGCTGGGTCACGGTGACGGTAAGAGCGCAAGCAGCTACTAAGTTGAATTGCCGGGTGGCGCTACGCTAACCCGGCCTACAGGATCGTAGGGCGGGTCAACATATCCGCCGCCATTCACCCGATTCCGCATGGAGGTTACCGTGTTTCTCGCACAAGAAATTATTCGTAAAAAACGTGATGGTCATGCATTAAGCGACGAAGAAATCCGCTTTTTTATCAATGGCATTCGTGATAACACCATCTCTGAAGGGCAGATTGCGGCTCTGGCGATGACCATTTTCTTCCACGATATGTCGATGCCTGAGCGCGTGTCGCTGACCATGGCGATGCGAGATTCAGGAACCGTTCTGGACTGGAAAAGCCTCAACCTTAACGGCCCGATTGTGGACAAACACTCCACCGGCGGCGTGGGCGACGTGACCTCCCTGATGCTTGGCCCGATGGTGGCAGCCTGTGGCGGTTACATCCCGATGATTTCCGGGCGCGGCCTGGGTCATACCGGCGGTACGCTCGACAAACTGGAAGCCATTCCGGGCTTCGATATCTTCCCGGATGACAACCGCTTCCGCGACATTATTAAAGACGTTGGCGTGGCGATTATCGGCCAGACCAGCTCTCTTGCTCCGGCTGACAAGCGTTTCTACGCGACGCGTGACATTACCGCGACCGTAGACTCCATCCCGCTGATCACCGCCTCTATCCTTGCCAAAAAACTGGCGGAAGGTCTGGATGCGCTGGTGATGGATGTGAAAGTGGGCAGCGGCGCGTTTATGCCAACCTATGAACTCTCTGAGGCGCTGGCCGAAGCGATCGTTGGCGTCTCCAACGGCGCGGGCGTGCGCACCACTGCACTGCTGACGGACATGAACCAGGTGCTAGCCTCCAGCGCCGGTAACGCGGTTGAAGTCCGTGAGGCCGTGCAGTTCCTCACAGGCGAATACCGTAACCCGCGCCTGTTCGATGTCACCACGGCGCTGTGCGTTGAGATGTTAATCTCCGGCAAGCTGGCCAAAGACGACGCGGAAGCCCGCGCGAAGCTTCAGGCGGTGCTGGACAACGGCAAAGCGGCGGAGATCTTTGGTCGGATGGTGGCGGCGCAGAAAGGCCCGACCGACTTCGTGGAAAACTACGCGAAATACCTGCCCACCGCGATGCTCAGCAAAGCGGTCTATGCGGACAGCGAAGGCTTTGTCTCGGCTATGGATACCCGCGCGCTCGGCATGGCTGTTGTGTCTATGGGCGGCGGTCGTCGTCAGGCATCGGACACCATTGATTACAGCGTCGGCTTTACCGATATGGCCCGTCTGGGCGACAGCGTTGACGGCCAACGTCCGCTGGCGGTGATCCACGCGAAAGATGAAGCCAGCTGGCAGGACGCGGCGAAAGCGGTGAAGGCGGCAATATCTCTTGACGATAAAGCACCGGAAACCACACCGACGGTCTATCGTCGTATCACTGAATAGCGGTATACTGATCTGATCGCATTTTTATGAAGCACTAAGTACGGAGAACAATTATGAAACGTGCATTTATTATGGTGCTGGACTCATTCGGCATCGGCGCAACCGAAGATGCAGAACGATTTGGTGACGTGGGTTCCGATACCCTGGGTCACATCGCGGAAGCCTGTGCAAAAGGCGAAGCGGACAACGGTCGTAAAGGCCCTCTGAACCTGCCAAACCTGACCCGTCTGGGGCTGGTAAAAGCGCATGAAGGCTCTACCGGTAAGATCGCAGCCGGTATGGACGGTAACGCGGAAGTGGTGGGCGCCTACGCGTGGGCGCACGAGCTCTCTTCCGGGAAAGATACTCCGTCCGGCCACTGGGAAATTGCCGGCGTGCCGGTGCTGTTTGACTGGGGTTACTTTTCCGATCACGAGAACAGCTTCCCGCAGGAGCTGCTCGATAAGCTGGTGAAGCGCGCCAACCTGCCGGGCTACCTCGGCAACTGCCACTCTTCCGGTACCGTGATTCTGGATCAGCTCGGCGAAGAGCATATGAAAACCGGCAAGCCGATTTTCTATACCTCTGCTGACTCCGTGTTCCAGATCGCCTGCCATGAAGAGACGTTTGGCCTGGATAAACTGTACGAGCTGTGCGAGATCGCCCGTGAAGAGCTGACCGAAGGCGGCTACAACATTGGCCGCGTTATCGCGCGTCCGTTTATCGGCGACAAAGCGGGTAACTTCCAGCGTACCGGCAACCGTCACGATCTGGCCGTGGAGCCACCGGCGCCGACCGTGCTGCAAAAACTCGTCGACGAGAAAGACGGCCACGTGGTTTCCGTGGGTAAAATCGCGGACATTTACGCCAACTGCGGCATTACCAAAAAGGTCAAAGCGACCGGTCTGGATGCGCTGTTCGACGCCACCATCAAAGAGATGAAAGAAGCGGGCGATAAGACCATTGTCTTCACCAACTTCGTGGACTTCGACTCCTCCTGGGGCCACCGTCGCGACGTCGCCGGGTATGCTGCGGGTCTGGAGCTGTTTGACCGCCGTCTGCCAGAGCTGATGGAGCTGGTGGGGGAAGATGACATTCTGATCCTGACCGCTGACCATGGCTGTGACCCGACCTGGACCGGTACCGACCACACCCGTGAGCACATTCCGGTGCTGGTGTACGGCCCGAAAGTCAAACCGGGCTCGCTGGGTCACCGTGAGACCTTCGCGGACATCGGCCAGACGATTGCGAAATACTTTGGTACGTCTGACATGGAATATGGCAAGGCTATGTTCTAAACGGATTGGGTGCGGCCTGATGCCCTCACCCCGGCCCTCTCCCACCGGGAGAGGGAGAAACAGAATGTAGGCCGGGTAAGGCGTAGCCGCCACCCGGCAAAAACAACAATGTAAAAGGAACTGAAGATGGCAACTCCTCACATTAATGCAGAAATGGGTGATTTCGCTGACGTCGTATTGATGCCGGGCGACCCGCTGCGCGCGAAGCACATTGCAGAAACCTTCCTCGAAGACGTGCGTGAAGTGAACAACGTGCGCGGCATGCTGGGCTTCACCGGCACCTATAAAGGCCGCAAAATCTCCGTGATGGGTCACGGCATGGGTATCCCATCCTGCTCCATCTACACCAAAGAGCTGATCACCGATTTCGGCGTGAAGAAAATCATCCGTGTCGGCTCCTGCGGCGCAGTGCGCATGGACGTTAAGCTGCGTGACGTGGTGATCGGCATGGGCGCGTGCACCGACTCTAAAGTCAACCGCATTCGCTTTAAAGATCATGATTTTGCAGCCATCGCTGACTTTGACATGGTGCGTAACGCGGTTGACGCGGCAAAAGCGCTGGGCGTTGACGCGCGCGTGGGCAACCTGTTCTCTGCCGATCTGTTCTACTCGCCAGAAGGCGACATGTTCGACGTGATGGAAAAATACGGCATTCTGGGCGTGGAAATGGAAGCGGCCGGTATCTACGGCGTGGCGGCTGAATTCGGTGCGAAAGCGCTGACCATCTGCACCGTGTCTGACCACATCCGTACCCACGAGCAGACTACCGCTGCCGAGCGTCAGACCACCTTCAACGACATGATCAAAATCGCGCTGGAATCCGTTCTGCTCGGCGATAAAGAGTAATACCTGTTGTGCCGGGTGGCGGCTTCGCCTGACCCGGCCAGCGGTTTTCCAGGCCCGCTAAGCAGAGCGCCAGCGGGCTTTTTTATTAGCGTACTGCCTGCGCAATCCACGCCGATAACTCCCGCAACTCTTGTTCCTGTTCCGGAAAATCAACACGTAACGCGTCACACTCCTGTTGCAGCATATCTGCCCGATAGAGACAGCCCTGCAAACGTGCAGCCAGCGCTTCTAACGGTGCCGGATTAAGACTATCCGTAAATACCTGAGTACGAGAGATATGGCCTTTCTCGACGTCAAAGTGCAGCTCAACGCCGCCCCAGGTAAATCGCTCATCCAGCAGGTGTGAAAACGCCGGTGCCTGACCGAAATTCCACTCCCAGCTGCTCTGGCGGGCGAAGGTTTCCGCGAAGTTTGGCAGATCCGGGGTTTTATCCGGAGAAATCACCTCGGCTTCTACGCGTTCACCGTAATGCCTGAAAAAGGCCTCGCGGATCGCATCGCAAATGCGTTCATGGGTAATCCCCGGCAGGAGCTCCACCAGATTCGCCACGCGACCGCGCACGGAGGTAATTCCCTTAGCCTGGAGCTTTTTCTTGTCCGGATTCAGATAGTTTGCCAGACGGCTCAGATCGGCATTCAGCAATAATGTGCCGTGGTGGAATCCGCGATCCATCGTTTCGCGGTAGGCTGAGCCTGACACTTTCCGGTCGCCTTCAGGCGTTTTCACGACCAGATCGTTACGTCCCGAGGCTTCAGCCGTCACGCCGAGTGAATTGAGCGCGTTAAGCACAATGGAGGTCGAGATGGTTTTGTCGTATTCCGGCTTGCCCGCCATAAAGGTAAAGCAGGTGTTGCCCAGATCGTGAAACACCGCACCGCCGCCGCTGCTGCGGCGCGCCAGGCGGACGTTGTCCTCTTCCATACGGCGGGTGTTACACTCTTTCCACGGATTTTGCGCGCGACCAATAACGACCGTATCGGCGTTGCGCCAGAGAAACAGGACGCGCTGGGTGGCAGGCATCTGGCGGAAGATGCACTCTTCCACCGCCAGGTTAAACCAGGGATCGTAAGAGTCAGAGATTAGCAGGCGTAACGTCGACATGGCAGAGTTCCTTTTCCGAATCATCCGCCTACTTTATCACTATTCTTTCTTCTCGCTCTCTTCCTCTTCGGGAACCGACTTGCTGGCGGTTAACAGGAACGGCGACTGCTGCCAGCGGGTGCGTTTGCCCTGGAGCAGCGTGCGCGCCAGTACCACGCCAATCGCCAGCGAGAGCAGCAGCATCAGGCGCAAAATATTGGTGGTGTTATCCACCTGTTTGGCTTCGGTTGGCAGGGTGTGGGTGTCGAGTGTCAGACGTAAATAGCCGAGCGGACCATTCTTGCCCTGAATGGGTTCGACGATTTGTTGGTTGAAATAACCCCCGGCTTTTTTGCCATCCAGCGCCAGCCTGTCGCGCACGTCGACATGCTCACCCGCGCGGGCAATCAGGTCGCCCTGTTCATCGTACACGCCCGCATCCAGAATGCGGCTGTTTTCCGTAAGCTGGCGCAATACCTGGGCTATTCGCTTATCATCCGGCGTTTCGGTGCGCATAGACGGCGCAACGTTGAGCGTCACCTGGCGCGCCAGCGTCCGGGCCAGTTCCTCAAACTGCGGGTTACGCTGTCGTTGGTGATTCTGGCTAAACCAGGATGCCCCCTGCATCAGCGCCACTAATAGTGCGAGACAGATCAGGACAATCACGGCGCGATGAAGCCGGAATTTCAGTTTTGCGCGAGCCATATTCCACCTGCTTAAAATTTACGGCTTAATGTTGCCAGAAGTGATGGTTACAGGGTAGCCTCATGCGTTATTTTCCCTCTGGAACCTTCCGGCGCGAACGAAATTACAGGAGCTTCAATGCCGAACATTACCTGGTGCGACCTGCCAACGGATGTCTCTTTATGGCCAGGATTGCCGCTCTCTTTAAGTGGCGATGAGGTGATGCCTCTCGATTACCACGCTGGCCGTAGCGGCTGGCTGCTGTACGGACGCGGCCTGGATAAGCAACGCCTCACCCAGTATCAAACCAAACTGGGCGCAGCGATGGTCATCGTTGCGGCCTGGTGCGTGGAAGATTATCAGGTTATTCGCCTGGCGGGTTCCCTGACGCAGCGCGCCACGCGTCTGGCGCACGACGCCGGGCTGGACGTTGCCCCCCTCGGCAAAATTCCGCACCTGAAAACGCCCGGCCTGCTGGTAATGGACATGGACTCCACCGCCATTCAGATCGAATGTATTGACGAGATTGCTAAACTGGCGGGCAGCGGCGAGCTGGTGGCGGAAGTCACCGAGCGCGCGATGCGCGGCGAGCTGGATTTCACCGCCAGCCTGAGACAGCGCGTGGCGACCCTGAAGGGGGCCGATGCTAACATTTTGCGTCAGGTGCGCGATGAACTGCCCCTGATGCCTGGGCTGACGCAGCTGGTGCTCAAGCTGGAGACGCTCGGCTGGAAAGTGGCGATTGCCTCCGGCGGGTTCACCTTCTTTGCCGACTACCTGCGTGACAAGCTGCGTCTGACCACCGTGGTGGCAAACGAGCTGGAGATCATGGACGGCAAACTCACCGGACAGGTCATCGGCGACATCGTGGACGCGCAGTACAAAGCCAATACGCTGACGCGTCTGGCGGAGAAATATGCCATTCCGGTCGAGCAGACCGTCGCCATCGGCGATGGCGCGAACGATCTGCCGATGATCAAAGTTGCCGGGCTGGGTATTGCCTACCATGCCAAGCCGAAAGTGAATGAAAAGACGGAAGTCACTATCCGTCATGCTGATCTGATGGGGGTGTTCTGCATTCTCTCCGGCAGCATTAATCAAAAATAGCGGCCTGCTTTTGTAGGCCGGGTAAGCGTCAGCGCCACCCGGCGCGCAGACCGCACAGAAATAACGAGGTAAACCGTGGCGAAAGCTCCAAAACGCGCATTTGTCTGTAATGAATGTGGTGCGGATTATCCGCGCTGGCAGGGGCAATGCAGCGCCTGTCATGCCTGGAACACCATCACCGAAGTGCGTGGTGTGGCGGCTTCGCCGAGCGTGGCCCGCAATGAACGGCTGAGCGGCTATGCGGGCAATGCAGGCGTGTCGAAGGTACAAAAACTTTCGGATATCAGCCTGGAAGCGCTGCCGCGCTTTTCCACCGGATTCAAAGAATTTGACCGCGTGCTCGGCGGTGGCGTAGTGCCGGGCAGCGCCATTCTGATCGGCGGTAACCCGGGCGCGGGTAAATCGACCCTGCTGCTGCAAACGCTCTGCAAGCTAGCCGAACAGATGAAAACCCTGTACGTCACGGGGGAAGAATCACTTCAGCAGGTGGCGATGCGCGCGCACCGCCTCGGCCTGCCGACCGGCAATCTGAATATGCTTTCGGAAACCAGCATCGAGCAGATCTGCATGATCGCCGAAGAAGAGCAGCCGAAGCTGATGGTGATTGACTCCATTCAGGTGATGCATATGGCTGACATTCAGTCGTCACCGGGAAGCGTGGCGCAGGTGCGTGAAACCGCGGCCTACCTGACGCGCTTTGCCAAAACGCGCGGCGTGGCGATTGTAATGGTTGGTCATGTGACCAAAGACGGCTCGCTGGCGGGACCGAAAGTGCTTGAACACTGTATCGACTGCTCGGTGATGCTCGATGGCGATGCGGATTCCCGTTTTCGTACCCTGCGCAGCCATAAAAACCGCTTTGGCGCGGTGAATGAGCTGGGCGTGTTTGCCATGACCGAGCAGGGGCTTCGCGAAGTCAGCAACCCGTCGGCCATCTTCCTGAGCCGTGGCGACGAGATCACGTCCGGTAGTTCGGTGATGGTGCTGTGGGAGGGGACGCGTCCGCTGCTGGTTGAAATTCAGGCGCTGGTGGATCAATCGATGATGGGCAACCCGCGGCGCGTGGCGGTCGGTCTGGAACAGAACCGCCTGGCGATCCTGCTGGCGGTGCTGCACCGTCACGGCGGTCTGCAAATGGCGGATCAGGATGTGTTCGTCAACGTGGTTGGTGGGGTGAAGGTTACGGAAACCAGCGCGGACCTGGCGCTGCTGCTGGCAATGGTCTCCAGCCTGCGCGACAGACCGTTGCCGCAGGATCTGGTGGTATTTGGTGAGGTAGGGTTGGCCGGCGAGATCCGCCCGGTGCCGAGCGGTCAGGAGCGTATCTCCGAAGCGGCAAAACATGGCTTCCGCCGCGCGATTGTTCCGGCCGCCAACGTGCCGAAAAAAATTCCGGAAGGGATGCAGGTTTTTGGCGTTAAAAAACTTGCAGATGCGTTAAATGTCTTTGACGACTTATAATTACGTATTCGATTTTGCAGGAGGCACCGTAATTTATGTCATCATTTGACTACATCAAGACCGCTATCCGCCAGAAGGGCTGCACGTTGCAGCAGGTGGCGGACGCCAGCGGCATGACCAAGGGCTACCTGAGCCAACTGCTGAACGCCAAAATCAAAAGCCCCAGCGCGCAGAAGCTGGAAGCGCTGCACCGTTTTCTGGGGCTTGAATTTCCGCGGATGCAAAAGAACATTGGCGTGGTGTTCGGTAAGTTCTACCCGCTGCATACCGGGCATATCTATCTGATCCAGCGCGCCTGTAGCCAGGTCGACGAACTGCATATCATCATGGGTTATGATGAAACCCGCGATCGCCAGCTGTTTGAAGACAGCGCCATGTCGCAGCAGCCCACCGTGCCGGACCGCCTGCGCTGGCTGCTTCAGACCTTTAAATATCAGAAAAATATTCGTATTCATGCCTTTAACGAAGAGGGCATGGAGCCGTATCCGCACGGCTGGGACGTGTGGAGCAACGGCGTCAAAGCGTTTATGGAAGAGAAGGGCATTGCGCCTAACTGGATCTACACCTCTGAAGAGTCCGACGCGCCGCAGTTCCGCGAGCATCTGGGCATCGAGACGGTGCTGATCGATCCTAAACGCACCTTCATGAACATCAGTGGGGCGCAGATCCGCGAGAACCCGTTCCGTTACTGGGACTACATCCCGACCGAGGTGAAGCCGTTCTTCGTGCGTACGGTGGCGATCCTCGGCGGCGAGTCGAGCGGGAAATCGACGCTGGTAAATAAGCTGGCGAACATCTTCAATACCACCAGTGCGTGGGAGTATGGTCGCGATTACGTCTTCTCACACCTTGGCGGCGACGAGATGGCGTTGCAGTATTCCGACTACGATAAAATCGCGCTCGGCCATGCCCAGTACATTGATTTTGCGGTGAAATACGCCAATAAAGTCGCCTTTATTGATACCGATTTCGTCACCACGCAGGCGTTCTGCAAAAAGTACGAAGGGCGCGAGCACCCGTTTGTGCAGGCGCTGATTGACGAATACCGCTTTGACCTGGTGATCCTGCTGGAAAACAATACCCCGTGGGTGGCCGACGGCATGCGCAGCCTGGGCAGCTCGGTGGACAGGCGGGAGTTCCAGACCATGCTGGTAGAGATGCTTAACGAGAACAACGTTGAGTTTGTACATGTGGAAGAGTCGGACTACGATTCCCGCTTCCTGCGCTGCGTCGAGCTGGTGAAGGAGATGATGGGGGAGCAGGGTTAATAACTTCCCCTCTCCCACCAGGAGAGGGGGCTTTAATCGCCCTCTCCCTTTGGGAGAGGGCCGGGGTGAGGGAATCAGTCCACACTCAATACTCAACCACCACCTTCCCACGCATATGCCCCTCCAGCACCCTGCGGTGCGCTTCGGTAATGCTTTCCACGCTTAGCCCGTGCAGCGTTTCGCTGAGCGAGCTTTCCACCACGCCGTTATCCACCAGCTTCGCCACCTCATCTAAAATCTCACCCTGACGCGCCATATCCGTGGTCTGGTACATGCTACGGGTGTACATAAATTCCCAGTGCAGGGCGGCAGATTTGGACTTCAGCTTGTCCTGGTTCAGCGGATGCGCGTTTTCAACGATGGAACAAATGTCTCCCTGAGGGGCAATCAGATCGCTGACCGCATCCCAGTGCCCGTCGGTATCGTTGAGGATAAAAATGTAATCCACAAAGGTGAGCCCCTGTTTCGCCAGTTCTCCCTTCAGGTCGTGGTAATTTACAACAATGTCAGCCCCGCGATCGCGACACCACCGGGCGGAATCTTCTCGTGAAGCGGTTGCGACGATCTTCACCTTGCTGTTGTGCTTCGCAAACGGGATCGCCAGCGATCCGACTCCACCCGCGCCGCCAATTATCAGCAGCGTTTTATCTGCGTCGGCATCCTGAATCTTCAGCCGTTCAAACAGGCCTTCCCACGCGGTGAGCGCCGTCAGCGGCAGTGCTGCCGAGGCGGCCCAGTCAAGGCTTGCAGGCTTGTGCCCGACAATGCGCGCATCGATCAGCTGGTGCGTGGTATTACTGCCCGGACGGGTGATATCCCCCGCGTACCACACTTCGTCACCCGGTTTGAATCCGGTGACGCCAGCCCCAACGGCTTGTACGATACCGCTGGCATCCCACCCGAGAATGCGCGGCTCCTTCAGTCCGCTTTTGGCAATGCCTGCATGTACCTTGGTGTCCACCGGGTTTACGGAGACGGCTTTTACCTCCACCAGCAGATCGTGTTCACCGGGCTGCGGCATCGGCGGAGTGATTTCAACGAAGGTGGACGGATTTTCCGGGTTAACGGCAATGGCTTTCACTGACATGGTGTGCTCCTCAATGGCATGCGTTTTGTTGAGGCTAGTCTATTAAGTGGTCAGCTGCATGATAAGATGGACAATCAAGAACTCAGCGTTCGTACAGGGTGAACAATCATGTTTAAACAGCTTCAGGATATGGCGCTTTTTGCGCTGGTGGCCGAGATGGGCAGCTTTACCGCGGCGGCGCAGAAGGCGGAACTACCGAAATCCAGCGTCAGCCAGCGGATTAGCCAGCTGGAGCAACAGGTGGGGATCCGTCTGTTGAATCGCACCACGCGCAGAATAAGCCTGACGTTTGCGGGCGAACACTATCTGGTGCACTGTCGCGAGATGCTGGCGGCCAGCGAGCGCGCGGAGTATGCCATTCAGCGGCTGCGCGAAAACCCCAGCGGGCGGCTGCGGATCACCTGTCCGGCGGGAATTGGCGCGACGCTGCTGGCGCATATGAATGCCGAGTTCCAGCTTCGCTATCCGGACGTGTCGCTGGATGTGTCGATCTCAGACGACGTGGTGGATCTGGTCGAGTCTGGCTTTGACGTGGCGCTGCGCACCGGCAAACCGCAGGATTCTTCCCTGATTGGCCGCATGATTGGGCACTGTCCGCGCTACATGCTGGCCTCGCCCCACTACCTGGCGCGTCGGGCGCCGTTAATCCATCCCCGACAGCTGGTGGAGCACCGCTGCATTACGCACCGGGCATGGTCGGAGTGGCTTCTGCGAAGCGAGAGTGAGGATTATCGGTATCTGCCGGATAACGCCCATATGACCGATAACCTGGTGTACGCCCGGGAATGCGCCATTGCCGGGGCGGGGATCACGCTGTTACCCGCATTCCTGCTGGAAGATAAGATCGAAAAGGGCGCGCTGGTGAAGGTGCTGTCGGCGTGGAGCGTTGAGGGAAACGATCTCTGGCTGGCCTACCCGAGCCGTAAGCTCAATTCGCCTGCGCTGATGAGCTATATCGACTTTGCGATGCAGTTTGATGAGGTGAAGCGGTATTACGTGGGCAAATAAAAAAGCCGGGTGGCGGCTTCGCCTTACCCGGCCTACACACTGTGCGGCCTGATGCCCTCACCCTGGCCCTCTCCCACGGGGAGAGGGTACAAACATAAAAAACGGCAACCGAAGTTGCCGTTTTGCTTTTATTTCGCAATACGCTTGTACTTAATACGCTTCGGCTCCAGCGCGTCTGCGCCCAGCGTGCGTTTCTTGTACTCTTCGTATTCGGTGAAGTTACCTTCGAAGAACTCCACCTTACCTTCGTCCTGGTAGTCCAGGATGTGGGTTGCGATGCGGTCCAGGAACCAGCGGTCGTGCGAGATAACCATCGCGCAGCCCGGGAACTCCAGCAGGGCGTTTTCCAGCGCGCGCAGGGTTTCGATGTCCAGGTCGTTGGTAGGTTCATCAAGCAGCAGAACGTTGCCGCCAACCTGGAGCAGCTTCGCCAGGTGCAGACGACCGCGCTCACCGCCGGACAGCTCGCCCACGCGTTTGCCCTGGTCAGTGCCCTTAAAGTTAAAGCGGCCAACGTAAGCGCGGCTTGGCATCTCGGTGTTGCCGATACGCATGATATCCAGACCGCCGGAGACCTCTTCCCACACGGTTTTGCTGTTATCCATCGCGTCACGGAACTGGTCAACGGAGGCCAGCTTCACGGTTTCACCCAGGGTGATAGAGCCGCTGTCAGGCTGTTCCTGACCGGACATCATGCGGAACAGGGTTGATTTACCCGCGCCGTTCGGACCGATGATGCCAACGATAGCGCCTTTCGGCACGGAGAAGGTCAGGTCGTCGATCAGCAGACGGTCGCCGTAGGACTTACGCAGGTTGGTCACTTCAACCACTTTATCCCCCAGACGTGCGCCAGGTGGAATAAACAGTTCGTTGGTTTCGTTACGTTTCTGGTATTCAGTGTTGTTCAGCTCTTCGAAGCGTGCCAGACGGGCTTTGCCCTTAGACTGACGGCCTTTCGCGCCCTGACGCACCCACTCCAGCTCTTTCTCAATAGACTTACGACGAGCCGCTTCCTGAGAAGCTTCCTGCGCCAGACGCTGATCTTTCTGCTCCAGCCAGGAGGAGTAGTTGCCTTCCCAAGGAATACCTTCGCCGCGGTCCAGCTCCAGGATCCAGCCTGCGACGTTGTCGAGGAAGTAACGGTCGTGGGTAATCGCCACAACGGTGCCTTCGAAGTCGTGCAGGAAGCGCTCCAGCCACGCCACGGATTCCGCATCCAGGTGGTTAGTCGGTTCGTCGAGCAGCAGCATGTCTGGTTTTTCCAGCAGCAGGCGGCACAGCGCCACGCGGCGGCGTTCACCACCGGACAGGTTAGCGATTTTCGCATCCCAGTCCGGCAGACGCAGGGCATCGGCCGCGCGCTCCAGCTGCACGTTCAGGTTGTGACCGTCGTGCGCCTGGATAATCTCTTCATACTTGCCCTGTTGTGCAGCAAGTTTGTCGAAGTCCGCATCCGGTTCGGCGTATTTGGCATACACTTCATCCAGACCTTTCAGCGCGTTAACCACTTCGGACACCGCTTCTTCAACGGATTCGCGAACGGTGTGTTCCGGGTTCAGCTGAGGTTCCTGCGGCAGGTAGCCGATCTTAATGCCTGGCTGCGGACGGGCTTCACCTTCGATGTCTGTATCGATGCCGGCCATGATGCGCAGCAGGGTGGACTTACCGGCACCGTTGAGACCCAGAACACCGATTTTTGCGCCCGGGAAGAAGCTCAGCGAGATATTTTTAAGAATATGACGTTTCGGCGGGACAACTTTGCCGACACGATGCATGGTATAAACGAATTGAGCCACGTTGGACTTCGCCTCTTTTATCGTGATGAGAATGAATTTCAGCCTCGAAGTGTAGCCTTTTTCACGCCCTAATCCCAGCCAGGAACGTCGGGAGTGTTAAAACGCGCAAGAAAGGTAAAAAAGTGTCCATGACGTGGCGCGTTGTGGGATGCCTGGTTAGCATAAGTTGATGTAACTTTGACGTGGCAAGACGCTGCAACTGACGAAAAACAATGAGGAAGAGCTTGTGGAAAAAGCCAAACGGGTGGTCTGGCGTCTGCTGGCTGCCAGCGTATGCGTAATGGCGGTAAGCCAGGCGGTGCATGCCGATTCACTGGATGAACAACGTAACCGCTATGCCCAGATTAAACAGGCATGGGACAACAAGCAGATGGATACCGTGCAGGCGCTGATGCCGACGCTGAAGGATTATCCGCTGTATCCGTATCTTGAGTATCGTCAGATCACGGACGATCTCATGAATCAACCGACCGTCACCGTGAATAACTTCATTCAGGCGAACCCGACCCTGCCGCCTGCGCGCACCCTGAAGTCCCGGTTTGTGAACGAGCTGGCCCGTCGCGAAGACTGGCGCGGCCTGCTGGCTTTCAGCCCGGATAAACCGGGCGCGACGGAAGCGCAGTGTAATTACTATTATGCGAAATGGGCGACCGGTCAGCAGGAGGAAGCCTGGACCGGCGCGAAAGAGCTGTGGCTGACGGGCAAAAGCCAGCCAAACGCCTGTGACCCGCTGTTCAGCGCCTGGCGCGCCTCGGGCAAGCAGGATCCGCTCTCTTACCTGGAACGTATTCGCCTGGCGATGAAGGCCGGAAACACCCGGCTGGTCACCGTGCTGGCGGGCCAGATGCCCGCAGATTATCAGACCATTGCGTCTGCCGTTATCAGTCTTGCAAACGATCCCAATACCGTGCTGACGTTTGCGCGTACTACCGGCGCGACCGATTTTACCCGCCAGATGGCGGCGGTGGCCTTTGCCAGCGTGGCGCGTGATGATGTGGAAAACGCCCGGCTGATGATCCCGCAGCTGGTGCAGGCCCAGCAGCTTAATGACGATCAAACTCAGGAGCTGCGCGATATCGTGGCATGGCGACTGATGGGGACAGATGTCACCGACGAACAGGCGCGCTGGCGTGATGATGCGGTGATGCGTTCAAACTCTGTCTCGCTGGTGGAGCGTCGCGTGCGCATGGCGCTGGGAACGGGCGATCGTCGTGGCCTCAATACCTGGCTGGCGCGTCTGCCGATGGATGCCAAAGAGAAAGATGAATGGCGTTACTGGCAGGCGGACATGCTGCTGGAACGTGGTCGTGAAGATGAAGCCAAAGAGATCCTCCACTCCCTGATGCAGCAGCGCGGATTCTACCCGATGGCGGCGGCGCAGCGTCTGGGCGAGGAGTACACGCTTAAGATCGACAAAGCGCCCGCCAACGCGAACCCGGCGCTGACGCAGGGGCCGGAGATGGCGCGCGTGCGCGAGCTGATGTACTGGAATCTGGATAATACCGCGCGCAGCGAGTGGGCGAATCTGGTCACCAGCCGTACCACCGATGAGAAAGCGCAGCTTGCCCGCTATGCATTTGATAATCGCTGGTGGGATCTGAGCGTGCAGGCGACGATCGCCGGCAAACTGTGGGATCATCTCGAAGAGCGTTTCCCGCTGGCTTATAAGGATCTGTTCGATCGCTACACCAGCGGCAAAGATATTCCGCAAAGCTACGCGATGGCCATTGCCCGTCAGGAGAGCGCCTGGAACCCGAAAGTGCGTTCTCCGGTGGGTGCCAGCGGCCTGATGCAGATTATGCCGGGTACCGCGACGCACACGGTGAAGATGTTTAATATTCCAGGCTACAGCAGCCCGTCCCAGCTGCTGGATCCGGAGACTAACATCAACATCGGTACCAGCTACTTGCAGTACGTCTATCAGCAGTTCGGTAATAACCGTATCTTCGCGTCAGCGGCGTACAACGCCGGGCCTGGCCGCGTGCGGACATGGCTTGGCAACAGCGCAGGGCGCATCGACGCCGTGGCGTTTGTCGAGAGCATTCCGTTCTCGGAAACGCGCGGCTATGTGAAGAATGTGCTGGCTTATGACGCCTACTATCGCTACTTCATGGGGCAGAAAGATACCCTGATGAGCGATGCCGAGTGGCAGAGACGTTACTGATCGGCGCGGGTTGTGTTATGCTGTACTCGCTAATGAGTACAAGAGGCAGCATAACATGACCCAGCATTCCCCGTATTCCTCGGCCATGGCCGAACAGCGTCATCAGGAGTGGCTTCGTTTTGTGGAGTTGCTCCGCCAGTCTTACGACAAAGATCTGCATTTACCGTTGCTACAGCTGATGCTGACGCCCGATGAACGCGAAGCGCTGGGCACGCGGGTACGCATTATTGAGGAACTGCTGCGCGGCGAAATGAGCCAGCGCGAGCTGAAAAACGAGCTGGGCGCGGGCATCGCGACCATCACCCGTGGTTCAAACAGCCTGAAGTCGGCGCCGGTTGAACTGCGTCAGTGGCTGGAAGCGGTATTGCTGAAAAACGCCGGATGACGGCTTCGCCTTATCCGGCCTGCAAACTTAACGATAAATCGCGTTATGGAACGGACTTAACGCCAGAATAACGGCCTGGTGGTAAACGCCTGAACGCGTAAGCTTGCCACCCGTAAAGACGCCAATCGCCCCCTCTTTACGACCAATTTCATCAATGCCGGTGTAGTGCGACATTACCGGCCCCAGCGCCTCACCCGCGCGGACTTTCTCCAGTATGACTTCCGGCAGCGGCAGCGTGGCAGAACGCGCTTCGCCGCGCTGCTCACGGCTTTCGATGACAACCCAGCTGAAGGTCGCCCCTTCGTCGATGCCTGCTTCAATCGCGACCCAGAAGTCAGCGTCTGGCGCGGCGGCTTTTGCATTAGCCACGCGATTTCGTGCGCCAGCGCGTGTTTCCTCGCTGCCAAACGGCTGTTCCGGCACACCGCTCTCGACGCCGACGGCGTCAATATGGCAGGATCCTTCGCCGAAGATCTCTTCAAATGCCCTTAGAATTGCCTGAATTTTGGCAGGATTGGTGGTAGCAGAGACAACATGGTGCATAATTAAGCTCGATTTAAAAAATTCATCGCAGTATAACGGAAAAAAAGCATGTTACAGGTATACCTTGTTCGCCACGGTGAAACGCAGTGGAACGCCGAGCGACGTATTCAAGGCCAGTCAGACAGTCCTCTCACCGACAAAGGTGTGCAGCAAGCGTGGCAGGTGGCGGAGCGCGCCAGAACGCTGGGTATCACTCACGTCATCTCCAGTGATTTAGGCCGCACGCAGCAGACGGCACGCATCATCGCCGATGCCTGTGGCTGCGACGTGACCCTCGAACCGCGTCTGCGCGAGCTGAATATGGGCGTGCTGGAAAAACGTCCTATCGATACGCTGACGGAAACCGAAGAAGGCTGGCGCCGCACGCTGGTGAACGGCACTGAAGATGGTCGCATCCCTGAAGGGGAATCCATGCAGGAGCTGAGCGTGCGCATGCATGCCGCGCTGGCCGAGTGCCTGAAACTCCCGGCAGGTAGCCGACCGCTGCTGGTAAGCCACGGTATCGCGCTGGGTTGCCTGGTGAGCACCATTCTGGGACTGCCGGCTTACGCCGAACGCCGTTTGCGTCTGCGCAACTGTTCCATTTCCCGTATCGACTATCAGGAAAGTGCCTGGCTGGCATCGGGGTGGGTAGTTGAGATGGCAGGGGACATTTCGCATCTTGATGCCCCTGCACTGGATGAGTTGCAGCGTTAACGACGTACCGGAATCAGGAATTCCATACGCAGATTGATAGGGCCTTCTTCCGGTTTAGCATCTTGCGCCGGATAGTAGCGCTCAATGTCCTGACCTTTACGGCGATTCAGATTCAGCATCGGCATGCAGGTCCCGTAAACGGTCAGGATGAACTCCTGAACGCCCGTTCCTAAACCTTCGTATGAGAACATTACATACTCGCCGCCTTCCAGCACGACAGGCTTCGAGCCATGAATGTAACCGTTCGCCATGTCAGGCGTCAGCGCCGTGGTATAGAACACCTCCTGCTCGTCGTCTTTTTCCTGGCTGGGATGCGTTTCGTTCAGGCCATACAGAATCGGCGGGATCGCCGGAGCATGGCTTAAAAATTCGCGCCAGAACTGAACGCGCATCTGATGGCGGAACTCGGAGATCTGCTCCAGGGAACAGGAGTAGCTCTGCGTGGTGCCGACCAGGTGCGTTTCCGGCAGGGTGATGATTTCATATTTTGGCATCGCAAACTCGCCCAGACGCAGCGGCGGACGCATACCAAAGGAGCTCCAGTCCGGCGAGCGGCGATAAAGCGCTGGCGTTAACGAGAACTGTTTTTTAAAGGCGCGGGTGAAGGTTTGCTGTGAATCGAAGCGATATTGCAGGGCAATATCCAGGATTGGTCGCGCGGTCAGGCGCAACGCGACAGCAGACTTTGATAAACGACGTGCGCGAATATAGGCACCGATAGCATGACCGGTGACATCCTTGAACATCCTTTGCAGATGCCACTTGGAATAGCCTGCTTTTGCCGCCACATTATCCAGTGACAAAGGCTGGTCGAGATGACCTTCCAGCCAGGTGAGCAGGTCGCGAATAATTCCAGCCTGATCCATATACTATCCTCATCCTTAAAACTGCCGCAGGTGCCTGTTTACAGGTTAGCGGATAATAGCATTTTTTGACGTTTTAGCATTCAGTGTTTTTTTTGCGCATAAATGCTTTTTGTAGTGATTTATGTGCGGATATATTCTAATCCTGTGATCTTGCTACATTTTTATCTAACCTGTTGAATAATCGCTCAGCGTAATTTTTATGAATGGTAACAATATGAAATACAAGGTTTTAGTCTTTACAGCACTGGCGCTGATGGCAGGGCGCGTGGCACAGGCGGAGCAAATTGGCTCCGTGGATACTGTGTTTAAAATGTTTGGGCCGGACCACAAAATTGTGGTGGAAGCCTTTGACGATCCGGACGTTAAAAACGTCACCTGCTATGTCAGCCGGGCAAAGACCGGCGGGATTAAAGGCGGCCTGGGGCTGGCTGAAGACACGTCTGACGCGGCCATCTCCTGCCAGCAGGTTGGCCCGGTGGAATTGAGTGATAAAATCAAAAACGGCAAAGCGCAGGGCGACGTCGTATTCCAGAAACGGACCTCGCTGGTGTTCAAAAAGCTACAGGTAGTCCGTTTTTATGACGCGAAGCGTAACACCCTGGCTTATCTGGCTTATTCCGACAAAGTCGTGGACGGCTCACCGAAAAACGCAATAAGCGCGGTACCGATTATGCCGTGGCATTGATAAAAAAAACGGCGCAAATGCGCCGTTTTTTACTGCGTGACGGGAGAATTACTCCTGGAGGTCACCGCAGAAACGATAGCCTTCACCATGGATCGTGGCGATGATTTCCGGCGTATCCGGCGTAGATTCGAAGTGCTTACGAATACGGCGGATGGTTACGTCAACGGTACGATCGTGTGGCTTCAACTCACGACCGGTCATTTTCTTCAGCAGTTCTGCACGGGACTGAATCTTGCCCGGGTTCTCGCAGAAGTGCAGCATCGCGCGGAATTCACTGCGCGGCAGTTTGTACTGCTCACCGTTCGGGCTAATCAGCGAACGGCTATTGATATCAAGTTCCCAGCCGTTGAATTTGTAGCTGTCGACGCTACGACGCTCTTCACTTACCGTACCCAGATTCATGGTGCGGGACAGCAGGTTGCGTGCACGAATGGTTAACTCGCGAGGGTTGAACGGCTTGGTGATGTAGTCATCCGCGCCGATTTCCAGACCAAGAATTTTATCAACCTCGTTGTCACGGCCCGTAAGGAACATCAACGCGACGTTCGCCTGTTCACGCAGTTCGCGCGCCAGAAGAAGCCCGTTTTTGCCCGGCAGGTTGATATCCATAATCACCAGGTTGATATCATTTTCAGAAAGGATCTGATGCATCTCTGCGCCATCGGTCGCTTCAAAGACATCGTAGCCTTCTGCTTCGAAAATGCTCTTTAACGTGTTGCGTGTTACCAACTCGTCTTCAACGATAAGAATGTGCGGGGTCTGCATGTTTGCTACCTAAATTGCCAACTAAATCGAAACAGGAAGTACAAAAGTCCCTGACCTGCCTGATGCATGTCGCAAATTAACATGATCGGCTTAACGTGACTAAAGTACGTAATTGCGTTCTTGATGCACTTTCCATCAACGTCAACAACATCATTAGCTTGGTCGTGGGTACTTTCCCTTTGGACCCGACAGTGTCAAAAACGGCTGTCATCCTAACCATTTTAACAGCAACATAACAGGCTAAGTGACACCGGACACCCAATAAAACTACGCTTCGTTGACATATATCAAGTTCAATTGTAGCACGTTAACAGTTTGATGAAATCATCGTAGCTGAATGCTAGCCTTTGTCACAATTTTTCAATAAACCAACTAGTTGCGGACATTGATTGATAAACGGTACGAATCCAATCAGAAAAGAGTATTCATATGGTCATTATCATTACAAAACATAAGGATAATGGACTTCTGTTAACATTCTAACTGATTGTTCAGCCACAAAATAGTTTAGCTTTTTTTAATTGTTATGAAACGCTATTTCGGTGATTTGTGTTGCAAAATTGTAAATTCGTGCTGCGTAATATGTTGAACTGAATCACATTTTTACCTGCTAACTGATTAAAAAGAGAGCGTAAATGCATCTGTCGATTGTGCTGGTGGCACCAGCAAGAGCTGAAAATATTGGCGCTGCGGCGCGTGCCATGAAGACTATGGGGTTTACCGATTTGCGTATTGTGGACAGCACGGCGCATCTGGAGCCTGCTGCGCGCTGGGTGGCGCACGGTTCGGGTGATATTCTCGATAATATAACCACTTACGCTACGCTCGCCGACGCACTCCACGATATTTCGTTTACCGTCGCGACGACCGCGCGCAGCCGGGCTAAGTTTCACTATTACGCCACGCCTGCTGAACTGGTGCCGATGCTGGAAGAGAAAAGCCAGTGGCTGGAGAAAGCCGCGCTGGTGTTTGGGCGAGAAGATTCCGGGCTGACTAACGAAGAGCTGGAGCTGGCTGACGTGCTGACGGGCGCGCCGATGGTGGCGGATTATCCGTCACTCAATCTGGGGCAGGCGGTGATGGTCTATTGCTATCAATTAGCATCCTTAATACAAATTTCTCAGCCACCGGTGACAGTTTCGGATGAAAACCAGCTGGCGGCACTGCGTGTTCGTGCAGATAACCTTCTTGAGCAGTTGGGCGTCGCTGACGATCAAAAAATGGTGGACTGGTTACAGCAGCGCCTGGGGCGTCTTGAGCAGCGCGACACGGCAATGCTGCACCGATTGCTTCATGATATTGAAAAAAAATTAGCCGAGTAAAATAGTGTCATAGGTTTTTATTATGGCCGATCCTGCTGATGTCTGGGGTTGCATCTGGGTTATTCCGATGAAAATAAATCTGCCCGCAGTGGGACGTGAGAATGTCCCGAATTGTGATCGAATTAAAAATTCATTGACTTAAGGGGCTCGATCCTTTAACCCTAAAAGAATAGAGCACAGACAGATAATAATGACAGAGTACACAACATCCATGAAACGCATCAGCATCACCACCATTACTACAACCATCATCATTACCACAGGTAACGATGCGGGCTGACGCGTACAGGAAAAACAGAAAAAAGCCCGCACCTGAACAGTGCGGGCTTTTTTTTCGGCTAAAGGAAATGAGGTAGAACCATGCGAGTGTTGAAGTTCGGCGGTACGTCAGTGGCAAATGCAGAACGTTTTCTGCGTGTTGCCGATATCCTGGAAAGCAACGCCAGGCAGGGGCAGGTTGCCACCGTGCTCTCTGCCCCGGCCAAAATCACGAACCACCTGGTGGCGATGATTGAAAAAACCATCGGTGGTCAGGATGCACTACCGAACATCAGCGACGCCGAGCGTATCTTTGCCGATCTGCTTCAGGGGCTGGCCGACGCCCAGCCTGGTTTCCCGCTGGCGCAGCTGAAAAGCACCGTTGAACTTGAATTTGCCCAGATTAAACACGTTCTTCACGGTATCAGCCTGCTTGGTCAGTGCCCGGACAGCATCAACGCGGCGCTGATTTGCCGGGGTGAAAAACTCTCTATCGCCATCATGGCAGGCGTGCTGGAAGCGCGCGGTCACCACGTGACGGTCATCGATCCGGTTGAAAAACTGCTGGCTGTGGGCCACTACCTTGAATCCACCGTCGACATTGCCGAGTCGACACGCCGTATTGCGGCGAGCAAAATCCCGTCTGACCATATGATCCTGATGGCAGGCTTTACCGCCGGTAACGAGAAGGGCGAACTGGTGGTGCTGGGGCGTAACGGCTCTGACTACTCCGCCGCCGTGCTGGCGGCCTGCTTACGCGCGGACTGCTGTGAGATCTGGACTGACGTCGACGGCGTTTATACCTGCGATCCGCGCCAGGTACCGGACGCCAGGCTGCTGAAGTCGATGTCGTACCAGGAAGCGATGGAGCTTTCCTACTTCGGCGCTAAAGTTCTTCACCCGCGTACCATCTCCCCGATTGCCCAGTTCCAAATCCCTTGCCTGATTAAGAATACCGGTAACCCTCAGGCGCCGGGCACGCTGATTGGCGCCAGCGCGGATGAAGATGAACTGCCGGTGAAAGGCATTTCTAACCTCAATAACATGGCGATGTTCAGCGTCTCCGGCCCGGGGATGAAGGGCATGGTCGGCATGGCGGCACGCGTATTTGCCGCTATGTCCCGCAACGGGATCTCCGTGGTGCTGATCACGCAGTCTTCTTCCGAATACAGCATCAGCTTCTGCGTTCCGCAGGGTGATTGCCTGCGTGCCCGTCGCGCGCTGGAAGAAGAGTTCTATCTGGAGCTGAAAGAAGAGCTGCTGGAGCCGCTCTCGATTCAGGAGCGTCTGGCGATTATCTCGGTGGTCGGCGACGGCATGCGCACCCTGCGCGGTATCTCCGCCAAATTCTTTGCCGCGCTGGCGCGGGCTAATATCAATATCGTGGCGATTGCCCAGGGCTCATCAGAGCGTTCCATTTCCGTTGTCGTGGATAACGATGACGCCACTACCGGCGTGCGCGTGGTGCATCAGATGCTGTTCAACACCGACCAGGTGATTGAGCTGTTCCTGGTGGGCGTCGGTGGTGTCGGTGGCGCGCTGCTGGAGCAGGTGAAGCGCCAGCAGGAGTGGCTTAAGAAGAAACATATCGATTTGCGCGTTTGCGGCATTGCGAACTCGAAAGCGTTGCTGACTAACGTCCACGGTCTGAATCTGGAAAACTGGCAGGCGGAGCTGGAAGAGGCGAAAGAGCCATTTAACCTGGGCCGCCTGATCCGCCTGGTGAAAGAATATCACCTGCTTAACCCGGTGATTGTTGACTGTACCTCCAGCCAGGCGGTGGCCGATCAGTACGCCGACTTCCTGCGCGAAGGGTTCCACGTGGTGACGCCGAACAAAAAGGCCAACACCTCGTCGATGGATTACTATCACCAGCTGCGGCTGGCGGCGAGTAAGTCGCGCCGTAAGTTTCTGTATGACACCAACGTGGGCGCGGGCCTGCCGGTCATCGAGAACCTGCAAAACCTGCTGAACGCGGGCGACGAACTACAGCGTTTCTCCGGCATCCTCTCCGGCTCCCTGTCGTTTATCTTCGGCAAGCTGGACGAAGGGATGAGCTTGTCGGAAGCCACCCACGCCGCGCGCGAGCTGGGCTACACCGAGCCGGATCCGCGCGACGACCTCTCCGGCATGGACGTGGCGCGTAAGCTGCTGATCCTGGCGCGCGAAACTGGCCGCGAGCTGGAGCTTTCGGATATCGTGATTGAGCCGGTGCTGCCAGCAGAATTTGATGACAGCGGTGACGTCAGCGCCTTTATGGCCAGGTTGCTGCAGCTTGACGACGCCTTTGCCGCACGCGTTGCGAAAGCCCGTGATGAAGGTAAGGTATTGCGCTATGTTGGCAACATTGAAGAAGACGGCGTCTGCCGGGTGAAGATTGCCGAAGTGGATGGCAACGATCCGCTGTACAAGGTGAAAAACGGCGAGAACGCCCTGGCGTTCTACAGCCATTATTATCAGCCACTGCCGCTGGTGCTTCGCGGCTATGGCGCAGGGAATGATGTGACGGCGGCGGGCGTGTTTGCCGATCTGCTGCGTACCCTGTCATGGAAGTTAGGAGTTTAAGATGGTTAAAGTATATGCCCCGGCTTCCAGCGCCAATATGAGCGTCGGATTTGACGTGCTGGGCGCGGCGGTCACGCCGGTGGACGGTTCGCTGCTGGGCGATACGGTTACGGTTGAGGCGGCAGAGCGCTTCAGCCTGAATAACATCGGCCGCTTCGCCAGTAAGCTGCCGTCTGAACCGCGCGAGAATATCGTTTATCAGTGCTGGGAACGCTTCTGTCAGGAGATCGGCAAAAACGTGCCGGTCGCCATGACGCTGGAAAAGAGCATGCCGATTGGTTCGGGGCTGGGCTCGAGCGCCTGCTCGGTGGTCGCTGCGCTGGTGGCGATGAATGAGCATTGCGGCAAGCCGCTGAACAACAGCCGTCTGCTGGCGCTGATGGGCGAGCTGGAAGGGCGCATCTCCGGCAGCATTCATTATGATAACGTGGCGCCGTGCTTCCTTGGCGGCATGCAGCTGATGATTGAAGAAAATGGCATCATCAGCCAGCAGGTGCCAGGGTTTGATGAGTGGCTGTGGGTGCTGGCCTATCCGGGCATTAAAGTGTCTACCGCCGAAGCGCGTGCGATCCTGCCGGCGCAGTATCGTCGTCAGGACTGTATCGCCCACGGGCGGCATCTGGCGGGCTTTATTCACGCCTGCTACACCCGTCAGCCGCAGCTGGCGGCGAAACTGATGAAAGACGTCATTGCCGAGCCATATCGCACGAAGCTGCTGCCGGGCTTTAACGAAGCGCGACAGGCATCCATGGATATCGGCGCACAGGCGTGCGGCATCTCCGGCTCCGGCCCGACGCTGTTCGCCTTATGCGACAAGCCAGACACCGCGCAGCGCGTGGCGGACTGGCTCTCTAAACACTACCTGCAAAATCAGGAAGGCTTTGTTCATATTTGCCGTCTGGACACGGCTGGCGCACGAGTACTGGGATAACGAATGAAACTCTACAATCTTAAAGATCATAACGAGCAGGTCAGCTTCGCGCAGGCGGTAACGCAGGGGCTTGGCAAAAATCAGGGGCTGTTCTTCCCCCACGACCTGCCGGAATTTCAGCTGACCGAAATCGATGAGCTGCTGAAGCAGGACTTTGTCACCCGCAGCACCAAAATTCTGTCTGCCTTTATCGGCGACGAAATCCCGCAGGAGCTGCTCGAAGAACGCGTGCGTGCGGCGTTTGCTTTCCCGGCGCCGGTGAAGCAGGTGGCGCCTGACGTTGGTTGTCTGGAGCTGTTCCACGGTCCGACGCTGGCGTTCAAAGATTTCGGCGGTCGCTTTATGGCGCAGATGCTGACCCACATCAGCGGCGACAAACCGGTGACCATTCTTACCGCGACTTCAGGCGATACCGGAGCGGCGGTGGCCCATGCGTTCTACGGCCTGAAAAACGTCCGCGTGGTGATCCTCTATCCGAAAGGCAAAATCAGCCCGCTTCAGGAAAAACTGTTCTGCACCCTTGGGGGCAACATTGAAACCGTGGCGATCGACGGCGATTTCGATGCCTGTCAGGCGCTAGTGAAGCAGGCCTTCGATGACGAAGAGCTGAAGGCGGCGCTGGGGCTGAACTCTGCCAACTCCATCAACATCAGCCGTCTGCTGGCGCAGATCTGCTACTACTTCGAAGCGGTGGCGCAGCTGCCGCAGGACGCGCGCAATCAGCTGGTGGTTTCCGTGCCAAGTGGGAACTTCGGCGACCTGACGGCAGGCCTGCTGGCGAAATCACTCGGCCTGCCGGTGAAGCGCTTTATCGCCGCCACCAACGCCAACGACACCGTGCCGCGTTTCCTGAAGGACGGAAAATGGGCGCCGAACGCGACTCAGGCCACGCTCTCCAATGCGATGGATGTGTCACAGCCTAACAACTGGCCGCGTGTGGAAGAGCTGTTCCGCCGTAAGGTCTGGCGTCTGGGCGATCTGGGTTACGCAGCGGTGACGGACGAAACCACTAAAGCCACCATGCGCGAGCTGAAAGCGGTGGGCTATACCTCTGAGCCGCACGCGGCGATTGCCTATCGTGCCCTGCGCGATCAGCTTCAACCGGGTGAGTATGGTCTGTTCCTCGGCACCGCCCATCCGGCCAAGTTCAAAGAGAGCGTGGAAGCGATCCTGGGGGAAACGCTGCCGCTACCAAAAGAGCTGGCCGATCGCGCCGACCTGCCGCTGCTGTCTCATGAGCTGCCCGCAGACTTTGCCGCGCTGCGTAAGCTGATGATGACCCGAGCGTGATTGTGCTGCCCGGTGGCGGCTTCGCCTTACCGGGCCTACAACGGCGAACTCATCGTAGGCCGGGTAAGCGCAGCGCCACCCGGCTTTTTTGTGAAGAAATTAAGGAGAAAAACAGCAGGAAAAAAGCAGAAATTCCCAATAAATGCGGTCACTTAGCGTTTAGGATTGCAGAGAATAACATCCCCCGTCCCCATCACGTACTCTCCTTACATCGGCCCACGTTGGGCAAGAAGAATAAGGAGTCACCTATGTCTACACTGAAACCTGCACTTATCGCGCTTTCACTGATGCTGCTCGCTCCCATGGCGGTGCAGGCAGCTGAGATCACCCTCGTGCCAGCGGTAAAACTGCAAATTGGCGATCGGGATAATAACGGGCACTACTGGGATGGCGGCCGCTGGCGCGACCATGACTGGTGGAAAGCGCACTATGACTGGCGCGATAACCACTGGCGTCCGCACGATGAACATCGCGATCGTGACGATCACCACCGTCATGACGAGCGCCGCCCGGGCCCGGACCGGAAGCACCATTAACACAAACCCCGCCAGCTGGCGGGGTTGTCTTTTTATTGCTCGTGACGCTTAAACACCAGCTCGTTTTTTCCTGACGATGCCTCGTCGAAAAAATACCCTTCACTGTTAAAGCCAGTGAGCTGCTCTGGCTTCGTCAGGCGGTTTTGAATGATGAAGCGGCTCATCAGACCGCGCGCTTTTTTGGCGTAGAAGCTGATCACTTTAAATTTGCCGTTTTTCTCGTCGAGGAATATCGGCTTGATAATGTCCGCATCCAGCTTCTTCGGCTTCACCGATTTGAAGTACTCATCGGAGGCCAGGTTGATCACCACGTTGTCCCCCTGGGCTTGCAGCGCCGCGTTAAGCTTGTCGGTAATGACATCGCCCCAGAACTGGTACAGATCTTTGCCTTTGGCGTTTTCCAGGCGGATACCCATCTCCAGACGATACGGCTGCATCAGATCCAGCGGGCGCAGCACCCCGTACAGGCCGGATAACATGCGCAGATGCTGCTGGGCAAAATCGAAATCGGCTTCGCTAAACGTTTCTGCTTGCAGGCCAGTGTAGACGTCACCTTTGAAGGCCAACAGCGCCTGGCGGGCGTTGGCGGGCGTGAAGTCAGGCTGCCACTCATGAAAACGGGTGGCATTCAGGTCGGCGAGTTTATCGCTGATGCTCATCAGCGAAGCGATTTGCGGAGCCGAAAGCTTACGCGCCTCGTGGATCAGCTGTTGCGAGTAGTCCAGCAATTCCGGCTGGGTATAACGCTCAGTGGCGAGCGGGCTCTGGTAGTCGAGCGTTTTGGCAGGTGAAATCAGAATCAGCATATCCAGTCCTTGCAGGAAATTTAGAGCGACTTTAACAAAAAATCGCCCTGAATTGATCGATAGCTGTTATTGCCGCGGCAAATCATCCCAGGTGCCAGGGGCAATTTGTGACTCGATTTCGGGATAGCGTGAGGCGTCAAAGACGGGCTGTACGCCGAGCTTGCGCTGACGCAGATAATCGCGCGCGATCAGCGCCACAACCGGTGAAAGCAGCAAAATGGCCGTCAGGTTCGTGATGGCCATCAGCGCCATAATGACGTCCGCTATTTGCCAGATCATCGGCATGCTGAGCAGGCAACCTACAAACACCATCGCCAGCACGCCCGCGCGAAGGATGTTGCGGGCCAGACGCGAGTCAACTTTCAGGAAGATAAGGTTGTTTTCGGCATAGATATAGTTCACCGCAATGGAACTAAAGGCAAAAAGTCCCACGACAAGTGCGACAAGGCCCGCGCCCCAGCCGCCGACGAGGGAGACCAGCGCCTGTTGTACCAAATGAATGCCTGCCGTACTACCGGACGGTTGTTCAGCGGCACCGGCCAGCAGCATTATCATCGCGCTGGCGGAGCAGATAACAATGGTGTCTGTGAAGACGCCAATCATCTGTACAATGCCCTGCGCGGCGGGATGTGGGGGCCAGGATGCGGCCGCTGCGGCGGCATTCGGCGTGGAGCCCATTCCCGCTTCGTTGGAGAACATACCCCGCTGAAAACCCGCAGTGAGTGCCTGGCTAAGGGTGTAACCCAGCGCGCCGGAAGCCGCTTCGCGCCAGCCGAACGCGCTTTGGAAAATGGTGACGATGACGTTCGGCACCTCGTCGATATGTATCGCGCATACCATCAGGCTGGTGGACACCCACAGCAGCGCCATCAGCGGAACCAACCACTGCATCAGGCGGGCAACCCCTTTGAGCCCGGTCACAATGGTCAGCAGAGTGAGAAGGGCAAGCGCGCCGCCCGTCAGCCACTCCGGACAATTGAAGGCAAAGCGCAGCGCGTGGGCGACGGAATTTGCCTGAACGGTATTGAAAATAAGGCCATAGGCAATCAGCAAAAAGATCGAGAACAGAACGCCCATCCAGCGCATTCCCAGCCCGCGAGCCATATACCAGGCGGGACCGCCGCGAAACTGACCTTTGCCGTCTTTTTCTTTGTAGAGTTGCGCAAGCGAGCATTCAGCAAAGGAGGTGGCCATACCGATAATCGCCGTCACCCACATCCAGAATACCGCGCCCGGACCGCCCGCGCCGATCGCCAGCGCGACACCGGCCAGGTTACCGCTGCCGACGCGCGCGGCCAGGCTGGTACAGAGCGCCTGAAACGAGGTCAGGCCGCCCGGCTGTGGGGTGACGCTGTTTTTCAGACTTCTGCCAAATTTGCGGATATAGCGAAACTGAATCAGACCGCTGCGCCACGTAAACCAGATACCTGCTCCTGAAAGCAGGTATATCATGATCGAACCCCAGAGGACTTCGTTGATAAAGAAAAAGAAATCAGGCACTAACGTCCCTCTTGTTGATGCCAAAGTGAATATGTAAGCGCTACCACTGATTGTGCATGCTGTTACTTAGCAGCCTGTTAATATTCTGAGTTTATCATACTCTGCCTAAGCGCACTGTCTGCGGTTGCGCTGCCTCTCACTCGTGTTATCATCAGGGCAGACCGGTTACATCCCCCTAACAAGTAAACCTGTCATTTTTCCGCTGCTGGCAAGCTGTCGGTAGTGTGAATTATCCAGGGCACGTTAAAAGAGAAACACTATCATGACGGATAAATTGACCTCCCTTCGTCAGTTCACCACTGTCGTCGCTGACACCGGAGATATCGCGGCAATGAAGCTGTACCAGCCGCAGGATGCCACAACCAACCCTTCTCTGATCCTTAACGCCGCGCAGATCCCTGAGTATCGCAAACTGATCGACGAGGCGGTGACCTGGGCAAAAGCACAGAGCAATGACCGCGCGCAGCAGGTTGTGGATGCTACTGACAAACTGGCAGTGAACATCGGTCTGGAAATCCTGAAGCTCGTTCCTGGCCGTATCTCTACCGAAGTTGATGCTCGCCTGTCCTACGACACCGAAGCGTCTATCGCAAAAGCAAAACGCCTGATCAAACTGTACAACGATGCGGGCATCAGCAATGACCGTATCCTGATCAAACTGGCGTCTACCTGGCAGGGCATCCGCGCTGCTGAGCAGCTGGAAAAAGAAGGCATCAACTGTAACCTGACTCTGCTGTTCTCCTTCGCGCAGGCGCGTGCATGTGCCGAAGCTGGCGTATACCTGATTTCTCCGTTCGTGGGCCGTATTCTGGACTGGTACAAAGCCAACACCGACAAGAAAGAGTACGCGGCGTCTGAAGATCCAGGCGTGATTTCAGTGACTGAAATCTACGAATACTACAAACAGCACGGCTATGAGACCGTTGTTATGGGCGCAAGCTTCCGTAACGTCGGCGAAATCATCGAGCTGGCTGGCTGTGACCGCCTGACCATCGCTCCTGCGCTGCTGAAAGAGCTGGCAGAAAGCGAAGGTGCTATCGAGCGTAAACTGTCCTACACCGGCGAAGTGAAAGCACGCCCTGAGCGCATCACCGAGTCCGAGTTCCTGTGGCAGCACAACCAGGATCCAATGGCCGTAGATAAACTGGCGGACGGTATCCGTAAGTTTGCTATCGACCAGGAAAAACTGGAAAAAATGATCGGCGACCTGCTGTAATCATTCTGCGTGACCGGGTTCCCGGTCACGCGTCTTTCCCCCGCCTCTGTCTGAATTTTCTCTCTGCGTGTATCATTCCCTTTAATCAGTACTTTTTGAATGGAATGGATATGAATACCTTACGCATCGGCTTAGTGTCGATTTCTGACCGCGCCTCCAGCGGTGTTTATCAGGATAAAGGCATCCCTGCTCTGGAAGCGTGGCTGGGCAGCGCGCTCACTACCCCGTTTGAGATCCAGACTCGCCTGATCCCGGACGAGCAGCCGATCATCGAGCAAACCCTGTGTGAACTGGTGGATGAGATGAGCTGCCACCTGGTGCTGACGACGGGCGGAACCGGCCCCGCGCGCCGCGATGTAACGCCGGACGCGACGCTGGCTATCGCCGATCGTGAAATGCCTGGCTTCGGTGAGCAGATGCGCCAGATCAGTCTACACTTTGTCCCGACGGCCATTCTTTCCCGTCAGGTCGGGGTGATCCGCAAACAGGCGCTGATCCTGAACCTGCCGGGGCAGCCGAAGTCGATAAAAGAGACGTTGGAAGGGGTAAAAGCCGAGGACGGCAGCGTTATCGTCCACGGTATCTTTGCAAGTGTACCGTATTGTATACAACTGCTTGACGGTCCGTATGTGGAAACTGACGGCAACGTGGTAGCAGCATTTCGCCCTAAAAGCGCTCGCCGCGAAACAATCTCCTGAAATTCTTTAAAATGTGACATTAGCGCCAGCCGCGGTAGCGTGTAAATGGATTTACGATATAGTAATTTTTTCTTTACGATTGCTGTAAAAAATAATCCACAACACATGCACAATGGTTCGCTATGTCACATAACACCCGACCTCTGAATCGACAGGACTACAAAACCCTCACGCTCGCTGCCCTGGGCGGCGCGCTGGAGTTTTACGACTTCATCATCTTTGTCTTCTTCGCCGCCGTTGTGGGGGCGCTGTTTTTCCCGGCGGATATTCCGGAATGGCTGCGTCAGGTACAAACCTTCGGCATTTTCGCTGCCGGCTATCTGGCGCGTCCGCTGGGCGGCATTGTCATGGCGCACTTTGGCGATCTGGTCGGGCGCAAGAAGATGTTTACCCTCAGCATCCTGCTTATGGCCGTGCCGACGCTGGCGATTGGGCTTTTGCCTACCTATGAGTCGATGGGCATTATCGCCCCGTTATTGCTGCTGCTGATGCGTATTCTCCAGGGCGCGGCCATCGGCGGGGAAGTGCCGGGCGCCTGGGTGTTTGTCGCTGAGCACGTCCCGGTGCGCCGCATCGGCATTGCGTGCGGAACGCTGACCGCAGGGCTGACGATCGGGATCCTGCTTGGCTCCGTGGTTGCAACCATCATCAATACCAGCATGACGCAACAGGCCGTTCACGACTGGGGCTGGCGTATACCGTTCCTGCTGGGCGGGGCGTTTGGGCTGGTGGCAATGTACCTGCGACGCTGGTTGCAGGAGACGCCAATATTTCTGGAAATGCAGCAGCGGAAGGCGCTGGCGCAAGAACTGCCGGTGAAAACCGTAGTAGTGCGGCATAAAAAAGCGGTAGTGGTATCGATGCTTCTGACCTGGCTGCTGTCTGCGGGGATCGTGGTGGTCATTTTGATGTCACCGGTCTGGCTGCAAAAACAGTACGGTTTTGCGCCTGCCGTGACGTTACAGGCGAACAGTATCGCGACAATTATGCTCTGCTTTGGTTGTCTGGCCGCCGGGCTGGCGGCGGATCGTTTCGGCGCAAGCGCGACCTTTATTGTCGGCAGTTTGCTTCTGGCCGCGTCGAGCTGGGCATTTTATCATCTTGCGGGCACCCATCCTGAACAGCTGTTCCTGCTATACGGTGTCGTCGGGCTGTGCGTGGGCGTCGTTGGCGCCGTACCGTACGTAATGGTCCGCGCCTTCCCGCCGGAGGTACGCTTCACTGGGATCTCTTTCTCTTATAATGTCTCGTATGCCATTTTCGGTGGGCTGACCCCGATTGTGGTGACGGTGTTGATGGGGGTGTCACCCCTTGCACCTGCGTGGTACGTGCTGGCGTTATCGCTGATGGGACTGGTTTTGGGGGGGTGGCTTCGCCAGTCAGAGGGACGTCGTGCCCGCGACGCGGGCACGACAGAGGGATCAGTGTTTTTCACCAATCGGTAGAATGGTGCGGTCGAACTGCTCGTTCAGCACTTCACCCATGGCCAGGTAGATTGCGCTTGCGCCGCAAACCAGACCTACCCAGCCGGCAACGTGAACGATGCCTTCGTTATCCGCCAGGTGACCGATGGCCAGCAGAGCGAACAGTACGGTCAGGCTCAGGAAGACGAATTGCAGTGCGCGGTTCGCCTTAAGGGTACCGAAGAACATGAACAGGGTGAACACGCCCCACAGTCCCAGGTACACGCCCAGGAAATGGGCGTTTGCCGCCTCTGCCAGGCCCATTTTAGGCATCAGCAGAATTGCGACCAGAGTCAGCCAGAAGGAACCGTAAGAGGTAAAGGCGGTTAAGCCGAAGGTGTTGCCTTTCTTATATTCCAGCAGGCCCGCAAAGATCTGTGCGATACCGCCGTAAAAAATGCCCATCGCCAGGATAATGCCGTCCATCGGGAACATCCCGATATTGTGCAGGTTCAGCAGAATGGTGGTCATGCCAAAACCCATCAGGCCCAGCGGAGCCGGATTAGCCAACTTAGTGTTGCCCATAAGTCCTCAAAAAAATCATCATTAATATGGTGAAATGGTTAAACCCGCGCCAGTTCTACCTGACGGGGCGCGGCATCATAATGGGCGGCATCGACGCCGTCTATGATCTCACCGGGGGGAAATTAAAAAATTTTTTATCGTTCCCCCTTGATGGATGCCGTTGTGACCCCATCTTGTAAGCAACCGCAGTGTGTGGACCTGAAAAAAATCAAATCTGGGCAGTTGAAAAAGCACGTTCTGCCCTTATTACAGGTACACAACCACATGTTGACTGAATTTTTAGTGGAGACGTTTAGATGGGTAAAATTATTGGTATCGACCTGGGTACTACCAACTCTTGTGTAGCGATTATGGATGGCACTACTGCACGTGTGCTGGAGAACGCCGAGGGCGATCGCACCACGCCTTCTATCATTGCTTATACCCAGGATGGTGAAACTCTGGTTGGTCAGCCGGCTAAACGTCAGGCCGTGACAAACCCGCAAAACACCCTGTTTGCGATCAAACGCCTGATTGGCCGCCGCTTCCAGGACGAAGAAGTTCAGCGTGACGTTTCCATCATGCCTTACAAAATCATCGCAGCCGATAACGGCGATGCATGGCTTGATGTGAAAGGCACCAAAACGGCACCTCCGCAGATCTCTGCTGAAGTGCTGAAGAAAATGAAGAAAACCGCGGAAGATTACCTGGGTGAACCGGTAACTGAAGCTGTTATCACCGTACCTGCTTACTTCAACGATGCTCAGCGTCAGGCAACCAAAGATGCTGGCCGTATCGCAGGTCTGGAAGTAAAACGTATCATCAACGAACCAACCGCAGCAGCACTGGCTTACGGTCTGGATAAAGAAGTTGGCAACCGTACTATCGCGGTTTACGACCTGGGTGGTGGTACCTTCGATATCTCTATTATCGAAATCGACGACGTTGACGGCGAAAAAACCTTCGAAGTTCTGGCAACCAATGGTGATACCCACCTGGGTGGTGAAGACTTCGATACCCGTCTGATCAACTACCTCGTTGACGAGTTCAAGAAAGATCAGGGCATTGACCTGCGTAACGACCCGCTGGCCATGCAGCGACTGAAAGAAGCCGCTGAGAAAGCGAAGATCGAGCTGTCTTCCGCTCAGCAGACCGACGTGAACCTGCCGTACATCACCGCAGACGCGACCGGTCCAAAACACATGAACATCAAAGTGACCCGTGCGAAACTGGAAAGCCTGGTAGAAGACCTGGTGAACCGTTCTATTGAGCCACTGAAAGTTGCATTGCAGGACGCTGGCCTGTCCGTGTCTGACATTCAGGACGTTATCCTGGTAGGTGGTCAGACTCGTATGCCAATGGTTCAGAAGAAAGTGGCTGAGTTCTTTGGTAAAGAGCCACGTAAAGACGTGAACCCGGACGAAGCGGTTGCTATCGGTGCTGCGGTTCAGGGTGGTGTTCTGACGGGTGAAGTAAAAGACGTACTGCTGCTGGACGTTACCCCGCTGTCTCTGGGTATCGAAACCATGGGTGGCGTGATGACTCCGCTCATCAACAAAAACACCACTATCCCGACGAAACACAGCCAGGTGTTCTCTACCGCTGAAGACAACCAGTCTGCGGTAACCATCCATGTGATTCAGGGTGAGCGTAAGCGCGCGGCGGATAACAAATCTCTGGGTCAGTTCAACCTGGACGGTATTAACCCGGCACCACGCGGCATGCCACAGATCGAAGTCACCTTCGACATCGATGCTGACGGTATCCTGCATGTGTCTGCGAAAGACAAAAATAGCGGTAAAGAGCAGAAGATTACCATCAAGGCATCTTCTGGCCTGAACGAAGCGGAAATCGAAAAAATGGTTCGTGATGCCGAAGCTAACGCGGAATCCGACCGTAAGTTCGAAGAGCTGGTTCAGACCCGTAACCAGGGTGACCATCTGCTGCACAGCACCCGTAAGCAGGTTGAAGAAGCGGGCGATAAACTGCCAGCGGAAGACAAAACTGCGATCGAAACTGCACTGAGCGCGCTGGAAACGTCTCTGAAAGGCGAAGACAAAGCGGACATCGAAGCGAAGATGCAGGAGCTGGCACAGGTTTCTCAGAAGCTGATGGAAATCGCTCAGCAGCAGCACGCACAGCAGCAGGCGGGCGCTGATGCTTCCCAGAACAACGCGAAAGACGACGATGTTGTCGACGCTGAGTTCGAAGAAGTGAAAGACAAAAAATAATCGCCCTGATGCAGGGTAAGTAATCGGCACGGGCGTAGGAGAATTCTCCACGCCCGTGCTCGCATGTTAAGGGGCTTAAAAAAACCAATGGCAAAGCAAGACTATTACGAGATTTTAGGCGTTCCGAAAACTGCGGAAGAGCGTGAAATCAAAAAGGCGTATAAGCGCCTGGCCATGAAATTCCACCCTGACCGTAATCAGGGTGACAAAGAGGCTGAAGCCAAATTTAAAGAGATTAAAGAAGCCTACGAAGTCCTGACCGATGCACAAAAACGTGCGGCCTATGATCAGTACGGTCACGCGGCCTTTGAACAGGGCGGCATGGGCGGCGGTGGATTTGGTGGCGGCGGCTTCGGCGGCGGCGCTGATTTCAGCGATATCTTTGGTGATGTATTTGGCGATATCTTCGGCGGCGGACGTGGTCGTCAGCGCGCGGCGCGCGGCGCAGACCTGCGCTACAACATGGAGCTGACGCTTGAAGAAGCGGTTCGCGGCGTCACCAAAGAGATCCGTATTCCGACGCTGGAAGAGTGTGACGTTTGCCACGGCAGCGGCGCGAAAGCGGGGACTCAGCCACAGACCTGCCCAACCTGTCACGGTTCCGGTCAGGTGCAGATGCGCCAGGGCTTCTTCGCGGTGCAGCAGGCCTGTCCGCACTGTCATGGTCGCGGTACGCTGATTAAAGATCCGTGCACCAAATGCCACGGTCACGGTCGCGTGGAGAAAACCAAAACGCTGTCCGTTAAGATCCCGGCAGGCGTGGATACGGGCGACCGCATCCGTCTGGCAGGTGAGGGTGAAGCCGGCGAGCACGGCGCACCGGCAGGCGATCTGTACGTTCAGGTTCAGGTGAAGCAGCACGCCATCTTCGAGCGTGAAGGTAACAACCTGTACTGTGAAGTGCCGATCAACTTTGCGATGGCGGCGCTGGGTGGCGAAATCGAAGTGCCGACGCTGGACGGTCGCGTTAACCTGAAAATCCCCGGCGAAACCCAGACCGGGAAGCTGTTCCGCATGCGCGGCAAAGGCGTTAAATCCGTTCGCGGTGGCGCGCAGGGTGACCTGTTATGCCGCGTGGTCGTGGAAACGCCGGTCGGCCTGAACGATAAGCAGAAACAGCTGCTGAAAGAGCTTCAGGAGAGTTTTGGTGGCCCGACGGGTGAGAAAAACAGTCCGCGCTCCAAAAGCTTCTTCGATGGCGTCAAAAAATTCTTCGACGATTTAACCCGCTAACCCGCTAGCTGGTTACTATCCTTTAAAGCCCGGAAGCAATTCCGGGCTTTTTGTTTATAGCGTTATTCCTCGGTTAAACTGAATATATACCCAATATTAATCTGTTTTTACCGATCTGTTTGCGCTGATATTATGGTTTTACCGAGGTATTGTTGTAAAAGAGAGTTTAAACGTGAAATTACTACACCGTTTCTTTAGCAGTGAGGCATCCGGCGGCGTCATCCTGATTATTGCTGCTGCGGCCGCTATGCTGCTCGCCAATATGGGCATGACGCGCGATCTCTATCACGCATTTCTGGAAACGCCCGTCGAGCTGAAAGTCGGGGCGCTGGAAATTAACAAGAACATGCTGCTGTGGATCAACGATGCGCTGATGGCGGTGTTCTTCCTGCTGGTGGGTCTGGAGGTTAAACGTGAGCTGGTGATCGGTTCGCTTGCCAGCCGTCAGCGCGCGGCGTTTCCGGTGATCGCGGCGATTGGCGGGATGATCGTTCCGGCGTTGCTCTTTCTCGCGTTTGCGTGGCAGGATCCGGTTGCGCGTGACGGCTGGGCGATCCCGGCTGCAACGGATATCGCGTTTGCGCTCGGGGTCTTAGCCTTGCTCGGTAGCCGCGTCCCGGTAGCACTGAAAATTTTCCTGATGGCGCTGGCGATTATCGATGATCTGGGCGCTATCGTGATTATCGCGCTGTTCTACACCAGCGATCTGTCGGTTCTGTCGCTGAGCGTGGCGGCCGTGGCTATTGTGGTGCTGGCCTTGCTGAACGTCTTCAACGTCCGACGTACGGGTATTTATATTCTGGTGGGCATGGTGCTGTGGACGGCGGTGCTGAAGTCTGGCGTGCATGCCACGCTGGCGGGCGTCATCGTTGGCTTCTTTATTCCGCTGAAGGAGCAGGACGGCAAATCGCCAGCCAGACAGCTGGAGCATGTGCTTCATCCGTGGGTGGGCTTTATGATCCTGCCGCTGTTTGCGTTTGCCAACGCGGGAGTTTCCCTGGCCGGGGTTACCATGGACGGACTCACCTCCGTGCTGCCGCTGGGTATCATCGCCGGTCTGTTTATCGGTAAGCCGCTGGGTATCAGCCTGTTCTGCTGGCTGGCGCTGAAGCTGAAGCTGGCGTCATTGCCAAACGGGACCACCTTTAGCCAGATTATGGCCGTCGGCGTGCTGTGCGGTATTGGATTCACCATGTCGATCTTTATCTCGACGCTGGCGTTTGGCGCAAACGCGCCTGAGCTTATCGTCTGGGCAAAACTCGGCATTCTCATCGGGTCATTACTGGCCGCAGTCATTGGTTATACCTTGTTGAAGGTGAAATTGTCCGGACAGGCTGTCCAGGCATAACAGGAAACCGGGAGAAGGGAAGCCTTCTCCCGATAAACTATCAGGGAGTGAAAACGTGATGTCTCATTTGAACTATAACCATCTCTATTACTTCTGGCATGTCTACAAGCAGGGCTCGGTCGTGGGTGCCGCAGAGGCGCTCTACCTGACGCCACAGACTATCACCGGGCAAATCAAAGCCCTGGAAGAGCGCTTGCAGGGAAAGCTTTTTAAGCGGAAAGGGCGTGGCATTGAGCCGAGCGAGCTGGGTGAACTGGTATTCCGCTATGCGGACAAGATGTTCACCCTGAGCCAGGAGATGCTGGATATCGTCAACTACCGCAAAGAGTCTAACCTGCTTTTTGACGTGGGGGTGGCGGATGCGCTGTCCAAACGGCTGGTGAGTGGCGTGCTGGATGCGGCGGTGGTGGAAGATGAACAGATCCATTTACGCTGCTTTGAGTCCACTCACGAGATGCTGCTGGAACAGCTGAGCCAGCATAAGCTGGATATGATTATTTCGGATTGCCCTATCGATTCCACGCAGCAGGAAGGCTTGTTCTCGGTGAAAATTGGCGAATGCGGCGTCAGTTTCTGGTGCATCAATCCGCCACCGGAAAAACCGTTTCCTGCCTGCCTGGAAGAGCGCCGCTTGCTGGTGCCGGGTCGGAGGTCCATGCTCGGACGGAAGCTGCTGAACTGGTTTAACTCGCAGGGGCTGAACGTAGAAATTCTCGGTGAGTTCGACGATGCGGCGCTGATGAAAGCCTTTGGCGAAGCGCATAACGCTATCTTCGTTGCTCCGACGCTGTACGCGCACGATCTCTATTCAGACGACAAAATAACCGAGATCGGCAGGGTGGATAACGTGATGGAAGAGTATCACGCCATATTCGCCGAAAGGATGATTCAGCACCCGGCGGTGCAGCGAATCTGCAATCGCGACTATTCGGCGCTTTTTACGCCGCCGGCAATCTGAAGACATAAAAAAACCCGCGTTAAGCGGGTTCTTTCAAACAAGCAACAACAAGTGGCGATTAAGCCAGTTTGTTGATCTGCGCGGTCAGGTTTGCTTTATGACGCGCTGCTTTGTTTTTGTGGATCAGACCTTTAGCAGCCTGACGATCCACGATTGGTTGCATTTCGTTAAATGCGTTCTGCGCTGCAGCTTTGTCGCCAGCTTCGATAGCTGCGTATACTTTCTTGATGAAAGTACGCATCATAGAGCGACGGCTTGCATTGTGCTTACGAGCCTTTTCAGACTGAACGGCACGTTTCTTAGCTGATTTGATATTAGCCAAGGTCCAACTCCCAAATATGATCTATGTGGACAATTCAAAGGCCGAGGAATATGCCCTCTATACCTTCTTTTGTCAATGGATTTGTGCAAATAAGCGCCGTTAATGTGGCGACGCTACGTTACGTAGTGATGGCGCAGGATTCTACCAGCTTGTCGTTCGTGAATACAGCTTTTCGGCGTAAAAATCGCAGTTCGCGGACAGATTTTTTTGCTGCGAAAGGTCAGCGTGATGAAATCATACGGCTTTCTGTTTAGCGTGAACAATCGCCGGTTAACCTTAACCGCTGTACAAGGTATACTTTGGCGATTTTCACTGTTTTGAGCCAGTCATGAAGCTGATACGCGGCATACATAATCTCAGTCAAGCCCCGCACGGGTGCGTGCTGACCATTGGTAATTTCGACGGCGTGCATCGTGGGCATCAGGCGCTGTTGCAGGGATTGCGTAAAGAAGGCGAGGCGCGAGGCCTGCCCGTCGTGGTGATGATTTTCGAGCCTCAGCCGCTGGAGCTGTTTGCAGGCGAGAAATCCCCCGCGCGGCTGACGCGTCTGCGCGAGAAGTTACGCTACCTGGCGGAGTCAGGGGTGGACTACGTCCTGTGCGTACGGTTCGACCGTCGTTTTGCCGCGCTGACCGCACAAAATTTTGTCAGCGACCTGTTGGTCAGGCAGCTTGGCGTGCAGTTTCTCGCCGTGGGCGATGATTTCCGCTTTGGCGCTGGTCGTCAGGGCGATTTCTTGTTATTACAGAAGGCTGGCCTGGAGTACGGGTTTGACGTCACCAGCACGATGACCTTCTGTGAGGGCGGCGTGCGCGTAAGCAGCACGGCGGTACGTCAGGCGCTGGCGAATGATGAACTGGACACGGCAGAAACGCTGCTGGGTCACCCGTTCACAATTTCAGGTCGCGTGGTCCATGGCGATGCGCTGGGCCGCACGATAGGTTTCCCGACGGCGAATATACCGCTGCGTCGTCAGGTCTCCCCGGTTAAAGGGGTCTATGCGGTGGAAGTGGCAGGACTGGGCGAGAAGCCTTTCTACGGCGTCGCCAACATTGGCACACGTCCAACGGTTGCCGGTGTGCGTCAACAGTTAGAAGTACACCTGCTGGACGTTGTAATGGACCTGTATGGTCGCCATATAGATGTGATACTGCGTAAAAAAATACGCAATGAACAGCGATTCGCTTCGCTGGATGAACTTAAGGCGCAAATCGCGCGAGATGAATTAACGGCCCGCGAGTTTTTTGGGCTTTAGAACCGGCTTAACTGCCTACGTGATAAATACGGAACCGAGAATCTGATGAGTGACTATAAATCAACCCTGAATTTGCCGGAAACAGGGTTCCCGATGCGCGGCGATCTCGCCAAGCGTGAACCGGGAATGCTGGCGCGTTGGACCGATGATGACCTGTACGGCATCATTCGTGCAGCCAAAAAAGGCAAAAAAACCTTCATTCTGCATGATGGCCCTCCATATGCGAATGGCAGCATTCATATTGGTCACTCTGTAAACAAGATTCTGAAAGACATTATCGTGAAGTCCAAAGGACTCGCGGGATATGACTCGCCTTACGTTCCGGGCTGGGACTGCCATGGTCTGCCGATCGAGCTGAAAGTTGAGCAAGAGTACGGTAAGCCGGGTGAGAAGTTCACCGCCGCAGAATTCCGCGCGAAATGCCGCGAATACGCTGCCACCCAGGTTGACGGTCAGCGCGCTGACTTCATCCGTCTGGGCGTGCTGGGTGACTGGTCGCATCCGTACCTGACCATGGACTTCAAAACCGAAGCCAACATCATCCGAGCGCTGGGTAAAATCATCGGCAACGGTCACCTGCACAAAGGCGCGAAGCCGGTGCACTGGTGCGTCGACTGCCGCTCTGCGCTGGCAGAAGCGGAAGTGGAGTATTACGACAAAACCTCGCCTTCTATCGACGTGGCCTTCGAAGCGGTCGATCAGGATGCGATCAAAGCTAAATTTGGTCTGCCTGGCGTAAGCGGCCCGATCTCTCTGGTGATCTGGACCACCACCCCGTGGACGCTGCCTGCTAACCGCGCGATCTCCCTCTCTGGCGAGTTTGAGTATGCGCTGGTGCAGATTGATGGCCGTGCGGTTATCCTGGCGAAAGACCTGGTCGAAAGCGTGCTGAAACGCGCGAACATCACCGATTACACCGTGCTGGGCACCGTAAAAGGCGACGCGCTGGAACTGATGCGCTTCAAACACCCGTTCCTGGACTTCGACGTTCCGGCGATTCTGGGCGACCACGTCACGCTGGACGCGGGTACCGGTGCGGTGCATACCGCCGGTGGCCACGGTCCTGACGACTACAACATCAGCCTGAAATATGGTCTGGAAATCGCTAACCCGGTTGGTCCGGACGGCTCTTACCTGCCAGGCACGTACCCGGCGCTGGACGGCATCAACGTCTTTAAAGCTAACGACATCATCGTTGATATGCTGCGCACCAGCGGCGCGCTGCTGCACGTTGAGAAAATGCAGCACAGCTATCCGTGCTGCTGGCGTCACAAGACCCCGATCATCTTCCGTGCGACCCCGCAGTGGTTCATCAGCATGGATCAGAAAGGCCTGCGCGCGCAGTCTCTGAAAGAGATCAAAGGCGTGCAGTGGATCCCTGACTGGGGCCAGGCGCGAATCGAATCCATGGTGGCTAACCGTCCTGACTGGTGTATCTCCCGTCAGCGCACCTGGGGCGTGCCGATGTCTCTGTTCGTACATAAAGAGACGCAGGAGCTGCACCCGAACACGCTGGAACTTATGGAAGAAGTGGCGAAGCGCGTCGAAGTTGACGGCATTCAGGCGTGGTGGGATCTCGACGCCCGCGACATCCTGGGCGCTGACGCAGACAGCTACGAGAAAGTGCCGGATACCCTGGACGTGTGGTTCGACTCCGGGTCTACCCACTCCTCCGTGGTTGACGTGCGTCCGGAGTTTGCTGGTCACGCTGCCGATATGTATCTGGAAGGGTCTGACCAACACCGCGGCTGGTTCATGTCATCGCTGATGATCTCCACCGCCATGAAGGGTAAAGCACCTTACCGCCAGGTATTGACCCACGGCTTCACCGTGGATGGTCAGGGCCGTAAGATGTCCAAATCTATCGGTAACACCGTTTCTCCGCAGGACGTGATGAACAAACTGGGCGCGGACATTCTGCGTCTGTGGGTGGCCTCTACCGACTACACCGGCGAAATGGCGGTCTCTGATGAGATCCTGAAACGTGCTGCTGACAGCTATCGTCGTATTCGTAACACCGCGCGCTTCCTGCTGGCGAACCTGAACGGGTTCGATCCGGTGAAAGACATGGTGAAGCCGGAAGAGATGGTTGTGCTCGATCGCTGGGCGGTAGGCTGCGCGAAAGCGGCGCAGGAAGATATTCTTAAAGCCTATGAGTCTTACGACTTCCACGAAGTGGTGCAGCGCCTGATGCGCTTCTGCTCCATCGAGATGGGCTCGTTCTACCTCGACATCATCAAAGACCGCCAGTACACCGCGAAAGCGGACAGCGTGGCGCGTCGTAGCTGCCAGACTGCGCTGTTCCACATCGCAGAGGCGCTGGTACGCTGGATGGCGCCGATCATGTCCTTCACCGCGGATGAAATCTGGGGTTACCTGCCGGGCGACCGCGAGAAGTATGTCTTCACCGGCGAGTGGTACGAAGGTCTGTTCGACCTCTCCAGCACTGAAGCAATGAACGATGCCTTCTGGGACGAGCTGCTGAAAGTGCGCGGCGAAGTGAACAAGGTTATCGAGCAGGCGCGTGCGGACAAGAAAGTCGGTGGCTCTCTGGAAGCGACGGTGACCCTGTACGCCGAACCGGAGCTGGCGGCCAAACTGACCGCGCTGGGCGATGAATTACGATTTGTCCTGTTGACCTCCGGTGCGAAAGTTGCGGATTATGCCGAAGCTACTGCTGATGCTCAGCAGAGTGAACTGCTCAAAGGACTGAAGGTCGCACTGAGCAAAGCCGAAGGTGAGAAATGCCCGCGTTGCTGGCATTACACCACCGATGTTGGCCAGGTGGCGGAACACGCAGACATCTGCGGACGCTGTGTAAGCAACGTCGCCGGTGACGGCGAAAAACGTAAGTTTGCCTGATGAGTAAAACTCTCTGTTCAACAGGACTGCACTGGCTGTGGCTGGTGGTGGTGGTGCTGATTATTGATTTGGGCAGCAAGTTCCTGATCCTCCAGAATTTCGCTCTGGGGGATACGGTCCCGCTGTTTCCGTCGCTTAACCTGCACTATGCCCGCAACTATGGTGCGGCGTTTAGTTTCCTTGCCGACAGCGGTGGCTGGCAGCGCTGGTTCTTCGCGGGTATCGCTATCGGTATCTGCGTCGTGCTGGCGGTGCTGATGTACCGCTCAAAGGCCACGCAAAAGCTGAATAACATCGCCTACGCGCTGATCATTGGCGGCGCGCTGGGTAACCTGTTTGACCGCCTGTGGCACGGCTTTGTGGTCGATATGATCGATTTCTACGTCGGCGACTGGCATTTCGCGACCTTTAACCTCGCCGATAGCGCAATATGCGTTGGTGCGGCGTTAATCGTGCTGGAAGGCTTCTTGCCTAAACCGGCCGCGAAAGAGCAGGCGTAACAAAACCAGCCGGGTGACGCGTAGCGATCCCGGCCTACAGAATTTGTGGCCCCCGTAGGCCCGGTAAGCGTAGCGCCACCGGGCAACAGGTGACCCAAAACAAGCGAGCAATTTGCATGTCTAAATCCGTACAGAGCAACAGCGCGGTTCTCGTTCATTTCACGCTGAAGCTGGATGACGGCTCCACGGCCGAATCCACCCGCAACAATGGCAAACCGGCGCTGTTTCGTCTGGGTGACACCTCCCTGTCTGAAGGCCTTGAGCAGCAGCTTCTGGGTCTGAAAGAGGGCGAGAAAAAAGCGTTTTCGCTGGAGCCGGATGCGGCATTTGGCGTGCCAAGCCCGGACCTGATCCAGTATTTCTCGCGCCGTGAGTTTATGGATGCGGGTGAACCAGAAATCGGGGCGATTATGCTCTTTACCGCTATGGACGGCAGCGAAATGCCTGGCGTGATCCGAGAAATCAACGGCGATTCTATCACCGTCGATTTCAACCATCCGCTTGCCGGGCGTACCGTTCATTTTGATGTCGAAGTGCTGGAGATCGATCCGGCACTGGAGGAGTAAAATGCAGATCCTGTTGGCTAACCCGCGCGGCTTCTGCGCCGGTGTAGACCGCGCTATCAGCATTGTTGAAAACGCGCTGGAGATTTACGGCGCGCCGATTTACGTGCGTCACGAAGTGGTGCACAACCGTTACGTGGTCGACAGCCTGCGCGAGCGCGGTGCGATTTTTATCGAGCAGATCAGCGAAGTGCCGGACGGCGCAATACTCATCTTCTCCGCGCACGGCGTCTCTCAGGCGGTACGCAACGAGGCGAAAAGCCGCGATCTGACCGTATTCGATGCCACCTGTCCGTTAGTGACAAAAGTGCATATGGAAGTGGCGCGCGCCAGCCGTCGTGGTGAAGAGTCAATTCTGATTGGTCACGCCGGTCACCCGGAAGTTGAAGGCACCATGGGCCAGTACAGCAACCCGGAAGGGGGCATGTACCTGGTCGAATCACCGGAAGATGTCTTTACGCTGGACGTGAAAAACGAAGCCCGTCTGTCGTTTATGACCCAGACGACGCTTTCCGTAGACGACACCTCAGACGTGATTGACGCCCTGCGCCAGCGCTTCCCGAAAATCGTCGGGCCGCGCAAAGATGATATCTGCTATGCAACCACCAACCGTCAGGAAGCCGTACGCGCCCTGGCTGAACAGGCGGATGTGGTGCTGGTGGTCGGCTCGAAAAACTCCTCTAACTCCAACCGACTGGCCGAACTGGCGCAGCGTATGGGGAAAGCAGCTTTTCTGATCGACGACGCAACGGACATTCAGGAAGCGTGGGTGAAAAACGCGGCCTGTGTCGGTGTTACCGCAGGCGCTTCAGCGCCGGATATCCTGGTGCAAAACGTCATTGCCCGCCTGCAAGAGCTGGGCGGTGGCGAAGCGGTGCCGCTGGAAGGCCGTGAAGAGAACATTGTCTTCGAAGTGCCGAAAGAGCTGCGAATCGACGCCCGCGAAGTGGAATAATGTCCTCTCAATCTTCAAAATGCCGGTGGCGAAAGCCTCCGGCATTTTTGTTTCTGGTTAACTGTGATTCACCATCAATATTGACGCTTTTATCACTAGGTTAATCGTTTAATCTGCCATCATGATATTGCTGTTCTCCTCGGGCCGGAGAGCGATATGAATTCAGACATCTTTATGCCACCTCAGTTGACGTGGGCTACCGGCGCGCTAGCCGGCGGGCCGCTTATCCGCAAAACGACTCGTCTTGCGGATCTTCCTGGGATCTTCGCAGACGGCGAGGCGTGGAAGTGCGGCAATCCTCAAAAAAGTGTGTATGACGTAGACGTACTGGGCTCGCCCGTAGGGGAAGGGGCACTCTTCGTTGGGGTAACTCACCTGCGTGCGGGTAACGTGGGCGATGAGTTCTTTATGACTCGCGGTCATTTTCATCAGCGCCGCGAACAGGGGGAGGTCTATTTTGGCCTGCGCGGATGTGGCTTGTTGCTGCTGCAAACGGAGGCGGGCGACGCGCGGCTTGAGCAGGTGACGGCTGGCTCCGTGCATATTATTCCTCCTTTTACAGCGCATCGTTTGATTAACACTGGCAACGAGACGCTATCCTCCCTTGCCGTCTGGCCGAGCATTGCGGGACACGACTATGCGGCGCTGGCAGAGGGCTTCACCCTGCGGATCTTTGCCTCCGGGGAAGGTTACGAGGTGCGCCATGGCTAACTATGGCCTTGATATGACCATCAACCGTCAGCCGCTCGGTTTTTGCTACGGAGAGGATGTTACCGGGCCGATGCCGGAGATCAGAACGCTGGATCAGATCCGCCCGTCGCTGCGCAATCCGGACTGCGAAGGGCCTGAACAGGTATATGCCATCGCGATGGACGTGGCGCGTCTGGCGGACAGGCCGGAGCTCGAAAAACGCATGCTGCTTTTTGGTGTGGTCACCTACGCGGCAGGCACGCTTGGCGATGAGCCGGTCCGCAGCCAGGGACATGTTCACCGTATTAGCCAGCACAGCGGATGGTCGCCCCCTGAGCTGTACGAAATCTGGCAGGGTAAAGCGATTATCTACATGCAGGAGTATGTGGACGACGATCCGGGACGTTGTTTTGCGGTACTCGCGGGGCCGGGTGAAAAGGTACTGGTCCCTCCCGGATGGGGCCATGCGACGATTTCGGCCTCGCCCAATGAGCCGCTGACGTTTGGTGCGTGGTGCGATCGGGAATATGGCTTTGAGTATGAGGCCGTTCGTGCGCGAAAAGGTCTGGCCTGGTATCCCTTAGTTCAGGGTAATCATATTGTCTGGCAGCATAACAGTCACTACAGACCAGGGCGCTTGCAGATGATTACGCCGAGAAGTTATCCGGAATTTGGCATTACTGATGCGCCTGTTTATCAGCAGTTTATTGATGACCCCGCACGGTTCCAGTTTGTTTCGCGTCCGGATAAAGTCGCAGAACTGTGGAATAACTTCCATCCATAAAGAAGCCGGGGCATTGCCCCGGTTTTCTTATCCTGCAAACAAACCGGACGCCACGCCAAGCGCTGCCAGTATAAGCAGCAATATCATGGCTTTTACCGGCGACACGCCGCGTTTTGCCATCAGATACCAGGTCCCCAGCACCACCGCCAGCGGAAGCAGCTGCGGGAAAATACCGTCCAGCATCTGCTGAACGTGAATGTTAACCCCGTCCCGGGTGATGAACTCCAGCCCGGTGCCGAGCTTCACGTAGCTGGCCGCCACGCCGCCCATGACAAATACGCCCAGTAGCGAGAGCGCTTCCCGTAGCCGGGTAGATTTGCTGCTGACCAGCATCTCCACGGAGCCTGATCCCATCTGGTAGCCTTTGAGAAACAGGAACCAGGAGCCAGGGATAATGATGGCCAGCCAGGCAACGGTATAAAACAGTGGACCGAGGATATTTCCGCCTGCCGCCAGCGCCATCCCAATGCTAAGCAGGATCGGGATCAGCATGCCGGGGATCATCGAATCGCCGATCCCGGCAATTGGCCCCATCAGGCCTACCTTCAGGGTATTTATGGTTTCACCGTCAATCGGCTCGCCGTTGGCTTTTTTCTCCTCCAGCCCCAGCGCCATACCGTTAACGATCGCGCCAATCTGTGGCTCCGTGTTGTAGAACGACGCGTGACGGCGCAGCATCTCGGTACGTTGTACCGGGTCGGGATAGAGCTTTTTTGCGACCGGCAGCATGCTCAGGCAAAAGCCGAAGGATTCAAGGCGTTCAAAGCTCATTGAGGAGAGGTTGTGCATCATCCACGCTCGCCAGCAGCGGCGCAGATCCTTGCGGGTGAGTTTACGTTCTTCCATCAGAATTCATCCTCGTCGTCAGGGACAGGTGCTGAAGCCACGGCCTGCGGTGCCTCGGGTTTATAGTTGTAATGAATCAGTGCCAGCAGGGCGCCCACGATCACCAGCGCGACCATATTGAGTTTCAGGAAAACGATGCAAACGAAGCCCACCAGAAAGTAGATGAGCATGGTATAGCTTTTGATGATCTGCTTAAGCAGGATGGCAATACCGACGGCGGGCAAGATGCCGCCCAGCACATTCATGGTGGAGAGGACGATGTGCGGCAGGCTGTCCATAAACCCGCTAATGTACTGTGCGCCAAAAAAGACGGCGATAAAGGTAGGCACAAAGCGCAGCACAAAATTCATCGCCTGCGGCCAGATGGCGCTGTTGAGGTAGATCCCGCGCTCGTCGCCGTTCTCCAGCGCCACATCCGCACGATGGTTCCAGAAGGAGTTCAGCACCATCATCGCATTGAAGAGAATGGTTCCGGCGATCCCAATAGTCGCCGCCAGCGCGACGGCAACCTCAGGTCCTTTGCCGGAAAGTATTCCCAGTGCAATGGCCGGATAAGCCACAAAGTTTAAATCTGCTGGCATCGAGCCGCCGGGTGTCACCATTGCGATATACACCGCCTGCACCGCTACGCCAATCATAATCCCGGTTTTGATATCGCCCAGGATCAGGCCAACCAGCATCCCGGAAATGAGCGGTCGGGAGATGAGATACCAGCCGCCCGTCAGCCCTAAAAGCCACGGACTACTGAGTGCGCCCAGATAACACAGCAGGCCAATTAAAGCCGCTTCGATAATCATGATCCGCTCCTTATTTCAGCTTTTGTCTGGCATCCTGCCAGGTATAAAAACTGGCATCGGGAACCAGGCGGAATTCAATCGCGTGTCCCTGCCCGGTCAGCCACTCGAACGCCGCCGCTTCATCCTGGGTTACCGATTGATTCGGGCCGATGGTGATCGTGTTAGCCCGGGCGCTCATCGGGCCCACGTTAATTTTTCCATTGCTGTTTTTCAGGCTAATGCCCGCCTGCTCAATGCGCTGTAGCGTGAGTGGAGATTTGCCAATCACGAAATAGCGCTTTTCGCTGGCAATCACTTTTGGCAGTTTTTCGATCGCGGTTGCCGTATCGAACAGCCACACTTTAGTATCTGATACGGCTCCTTTCATGACCGACGATAACAGCGGATCGGCCGCAACGGCATCGTCAATGGCAACGATGCCGTCGCAGGGCAGCTCCCTGGCCCAGCGTGTAATGAGCTGCCCGTGGATCACGCGATCGTCAATGCGTACAAAAGAAATACTCATATGCGGCTCCTTAAAAATCGTCTGTCTGTGCAGTATCTGCCGGTTTCGCCTGTACCAGCGTCGGCAGAGTAAGTTCGATAAGCTGCCCGGCAGCCTGATGAACATCGCGAGCCATCCTCACCTCATCGGTTTGCAGTAGCATCGGGAAGTTGACTCCAGCCACCACGGCGACCGGCGGCTGCGTATGTGGGTTAAGCGCGGCCTCACAGGCCACGTTCCACGGCGTGCCGCTTTGCATGTCGCACAGCACCAGCACGCCGTCAGCGTTGACGCTTGCCGCTTCCAGTGTGGAGATGAAATCCTGCCGGAAGCCCTCTATTCCCGCCTGTTCGGTCAGACAAATGGCGTGTACGCCGGGGAGCTCGCCGTATACCATCCGGCCGCTCTCCAGCAGCGCGGCGGCTAACGGCCCATGAGTGGCGACAATAAAATGAATCATCGTTAGCTCCTTACCCAGGCTTTGATAGTCGCGAGGGGGTGTCCGGAAGCACGGGCTGAAGGTGAAATGCGATAGTCACCTACGCTTGCCGGAATGATGAAGGTTTCGGCGTAATGGACGGTAAACGGCTCAAATGCACCGGTTGGGCTGTCGACAATTGCTTCGTCGCCCTCTACCAGATTCAGCACGTTCACGCCGCCGCCGGTGTGGTGCAAAACGGGTTCGCTAAACCAGTGGCGGCGGGTTTCGATAAATTCACGCTCGTGCAGGCCAGTACGCTCTTCACGCCAGCCGTTTCCTTCCGCGACAGGTTCGAACTGATTCACCAGATGCTGATGAACCCACTGCGCGTCGCGCTGCCAGTCGATCACCTTTTCACCGTGCTCCAGGTGTACCGGGCGCGGCAGCCCGTCCAGGCCCAGGCGGCCCCAGTCCCACAGTTTGAAGGTGAAAATATACGGCGTAGCGCTGATCTCCAGCACCATGGTTCCCGCGCCGGAGCAGTGCACCGTCCCAGCCGGGATCAGGAAATGATCGTGCTTTTTTGCCGGAATCTGATTAACGAAGCGGTCGTCATCAAACGGTTTTTCACCGCGACCCGCGCGCCTGAGATCGTCCATCATGGCCTCAGGGTCTGTGCCGGTTTTGGTCCCCAGATAGACGACGGCACCCGGCTCCGCTTCCAGAATGTAATAACTCTCATCCTGGGTATAGTGCATCCCAAACTGCTGCTGGATGTACTCGGTAATGGGGTGGACCTGGAAGCTCAGATTCTGGCCACCCATGGTGTCGAGGAAGTCAAAACGGATCGGGAATTCCGCGCCGAAACGTGCGTGAACTTTCTCGCCCAGCAGAGCACGGGGCTCAAGCAAAACCAGATCCTGAGAGGGGATCTCGATCCGCACTGCGCCAAAACGCAGTAACAGGCTGTTCTCCTCGGGCACGCAGTCAAAACACCACGCGTAATTGGGTGCAGAGGGATCGAGATCGAATTGCTGTTTCATCCACTGGCCGCCCCAGACGCCAGGATCGAAAAAGGGCGCCACGCGGAAAGGCTGGGTGGTAGTTTGCTTCAGCCCGGCTCGCAGGGCCTCGCCGCTGACCATCGCGGGCTGGTTCGTCTGGGTTGTATCCAGTAAAAAATCGGTGCGCCTGAGCAGCGGTGTTTTGTGGCGATCGAAGACGCGCCATTCGACAAAAAAGGCGCGCTTGTAGCGACGAAGCATATCTTCCTGCTGATTATCTGCGCCCCAGTTCCCAGTCTCACCCCGGCGCATACGCTGCTGGATCTCCCAGCGCGGCAGATCGGCATACACCAGCACATCACCCGGATGGACAAGCGTCGCACCGGGACCGTAGATCACAATCAGCCCCCCAGAACACTGGCTCACCCGAACCTGCAACGCCTCCAGACGCGCGGGATCGAAAAACTCTCCAAGCTGGTGGCAGGAGAGAACGCCAAAGACGCGATCGTCTGTGAGGTTGCGTGCCAGCATCTCATGAATGGCACACTCATCCCGTCGCGCCTGTTCAGCATTGATCGCCAGCGTCGGGCGTAGACGCGGCAGCACGTTCTCTTCAAGCTCGGTCATGCGCACGCCCGGATAGCAGTCAATCACCAGCACCGTGCGGCTGCGCTGTTGGGTTTTTGACTCAAGAACGCGGGTTATTGCTTCCCAGCCTTGCCAGGCGCTGTCATCAAAACCCTGTATCGCCACCGTGGGGAATTTGTCGTAGGTTGTCATTGTATCCTCCGTAATCGTTATTTAAGGTTATTCGATTAACCGTATTTGAGAAGAGTGGTTAACGCGATTAACCCGCCATAAATGCGAATCGAATCCAGAACAACAGCGGTAATGTGAAGAGTCTCACAGGGAAAAATGCAAAAAACAGGTTATTCGATTAACCTGTAGTGATGATGAAGGAGACAACATGACGGGAATTACACTGGCCGATGTCGCGAAACGCGCCGGCGTGTCAACGGCGACGGTCTCGATGTTGCTCTGCAACAAAGGCCGCATTTCGCAAAGCACGCGCGAACGTGTGCTTAAGGCGCTGGATGAATCCGGCTATGTCTATAACCAGACGGCAGCCAATTTACGTAACCGCAGCAGTAACCAGGTCGGGCTGCTCTTGCACGATATCACCAACCCTTTTTACAGCGAGATGACGGCAGGGCTAAGTCATGAAATGGAGCGCCACGAGCTGATGCTTTTTCTGGCGAATAGCGAGGAATCGGCAGAGCGACAGCAAAAATTTGTTGATTCACTGATGCGTAATAACGTCGGCGGTATGGTGCTGTGTGCGGCTCGGGAAACGCCCCAGGCCTTTTTTGAGGGTCTGAAGCGGCGCAATATTCCGGCTATCATGGTTGTGCGACCGCTGAACGATCCGGATTTTGATTTTGTCGGAACGGATAACTTCTTAGGCACGCAGATGGCGACGGAGCATCTGCTCAGAATGGGCCATCGGCACATTGCGTTCATTGGAGGGAGCCAGAATTCGGGCTCTCGGGCGCAGCGTATCGGGGGCTTTACCAGCAAGCTGCTGGAGTACGGCGTGACGCCGAATCCTGCCTGGATCAGAACCTCTCACGCCAGCCAAAGCGACGGCGCGCGCGTGGCAGAGGCGTTACTTCTCGAGCATCCACACATCAGTGCGGCAATTTGCTATCAGGATGTTGTGGCGCTGGGGGTGATGCAAAGCTTACGCAAGATGGGCCGTGAGCCGGGACGTGATTTTGCGCTGGTCGGTTTCGATGATATTACCGAAGCGGCTCTGGTGCAGCCCGCATTGACCACCGTATCGGTGGCGGCGAAAGAGATTGGTCGTAAGGCAGGGGAGTTACTTTACAGCCGCATACAGGGCAACGACGAACCCGCCAAACGCATCATTCTGCCGCCTGCGCTGGTGGTGCGGGAATCATGTGGTTTTCGCTGACGATCATGTCTTTCACTGATATCTCACCCTGTTTATCATTAAATTCTAATTATCGGCGTTTTCTGTGGCAGCCTGTGCAAAGGCTGGTTAATCTGAAAACGATTTACATCATTTTAACGTAAGAGAATAACTATGCATGATGCACAGATCCGCGTCGCCATTGCGGGCGCGGGTGGACGTATGGGCCGTCAGCTGATTCAGGCGGCACTACAGATGGATGGCGTGGCGCTTGGCGCGGCGCTGGAGCGTGAAGGTTCATCGCTTTTGGGAGCCGATGCAGGCGAGCTGGCGGGCGCAGGTCAGACGGGCGTTACCGTGCAGAGCAGCCTTGAGGCGGTGAAAGAAGACTTTGACGTGTTTATCGATTTTACCCGCCCTGAAGGCACGTTGGCTCACCTGGCGTTTTGCCGTCAGCACGGTAAAGGGATGGTGATTGGCACCACCGGTTTTGACGAGGCCGGTAAGCAAGCCATTCAGGATGCGTCCACTGAGATTGCGATTGTCTTTGCGGCAAACTTTAGCGTGGGGGTAAACGTCATGCTGAAACTGCTGGAGAAGGCGGCGAAGGTGATGGGCGACTACACCGACATTGAAATCGTCGAAGCGCACCATCGCCACAAAGTCGATGCTCCGTCAGGCACGGCGCTGGCAATGGGCGAAGCGATTGCGTGTGCAATGGATAAAGATTTGAAAGACATCGCGGTCTATTCTCGCGAAGGCCACACTGGCGAGCGCGTGCCTGGCACCATTGGGTTTGCCACCGTTCGCGCAGGTGATATCGTCGGTGAACATACCGCTATGTTCGCCGATATTGGCGAAAGGATCGAAATCACTCATAAAGCATCCAGCCGCATGACATTTGCAAACGGGGCGGTACGTTCGGCATTGTGGCTGAAAGGTAAGCGTAATGGTCTTTTTGATATGCGAGATGTCCTCGAACTCAACAATTTGTAAGCATTATTACCCTTCGTGATGTGGTTATTGCAGTCGTAATTACTTGATTGCATAGGGCAATATTTTATTGCCCTTTTATTTTGTCTGTTTTGGGTGTTTATTGTGTCTAACTGATTTAAAGTAAGTGTTTTGTCGATAATTTCTGTTGCTGAACTGTAAATTTTGACCATTTGGTCCACTTTTTATTCCTGCAAGACGTTCCTTTCTATTAAACAGCATACGCAAGCGGTTTCCACAGTGATTTAGTTGATCTTTTTGCCGCTTAATCTGAGTTCAGACCGCCAGGCTTGCAAAAGAATATACAAAACTCCCGTTTTAAGTTGACTTTTACATGGCAAATCCCCAGAATGCCGCCGTTTGCCAAAAATCCGCTGGCAACACATTTGCATTGATCCATGACATGGTTATGAATTAATATGCAAATAAAGTGAGTGAATATTCTCTGGAGGGTGTTTTGATTAAGTCAGCGCTATTGGTTCTGGAAGACGGAACCCAGTTTATCGGTCGGGCCATAGGGGCAACGGGTTCGGCGGTTGGGGAAGTCGTTTTCAATACTTCAATGACCGGTTATCAAGAAATCCTCACTGATCCTTCCTATTCTCGCCAAATCGTTACTCTTACTTATCCTCATATCGGCAATGTCGGCACCAATGCGGCTGACGAAGAATCCTCTCAGGTACATGCGCAAGGCCTGGTCATTCGCGACCTGCCGCTGATTGCCAGCAACTTCCGCAACACCGAAGACCTCTCTTCTTACCTGAAGCGCCACAACATTGTGGCGATTGCCGATATCGATACCCGTAAGCTGACGCGTCTGCTGCGCGAGAAGGGTGCACAAAACGGTTGTATCATCGCAGGGGATAACCTCGATGCGACGCTGGCGCTGGAAAAAGCGAAAGCCTTCCCGGGACTGAACGGTATGGACCTGGCGAAAGAAGTGACCACCGCTGAAGCCTACAGCTGGACGCAGGGAAGCTGGACGCTGGAAGGCGACCTGCCGGAAGCGAAACCGGAAAGCGAGCTGCCGTTCCACGTGGTGGCCTATGATTTTGGCGCCAAGCGCAACATCCTGCGTATGCTGGTTGACCGTGGCTGCCGCCTGACGGTGGTTCCGGCGAAAACCTCTGCTGAAGATGTTCTGAAGATGAACCCGGACGGCATCTTCCTCTCTAACGGTCCTGGCGACCCGGCGCCGTGCGACTACGCTATCGACGCCATCAAGTCCTTCCTTGAAACCGACATCCCAGTATTCGGCATCTGTCTCGGCCATCAGCTGCTGGCGCTGGCGAGCGGAGCGAACACCGTCAAGATGAAGTTTGGCCACCACGGTGGTAACCACCCGGTGAAAGATATCGACAACAACACGGTGATGATCACCGCGCAGAACCACGGCTTCGCTGTGGATGAAGCAACGATGCCAGCTAACCTGCGCGTGACGCATAAGTCACTGTTCGATGGTACCTTGCAGGGTATCCATCGCACCGATAAGCCTGCGTTCAGCTTCCAGGGCCACCCTGAAGCCAGCCCGGGCCCACACGATGCCGCGCCGCTGTTCGATCACTTCATCGAACTTATCGAGCAATACCGTAAGACCGCTAAATAATCAGGAGCTGAGAAGACCATGCCAAAACGTACAGACATAAAAAGCATCCTGATCCTTGGCGCTGGCCCGATTGTCATCGGCCAGGCCTGCGAATTCGACTACTCCGGTGCGCAGGCGTGTAAAGCCCTGCGTGAAGAGGGTTACCGTGTCATCCTGGTAAACTCTAACCCGGCCACCATCATGACCGACCCGGAAATGGCGGATGCGACCTACATCGAGCCGATTCACTGGGAAGTGGTACGCAAAATTATCGAGAAAGAGCGTCCGGACGCGGTGCTGCCGACCATGGGCGGCCAGACGGCGCTGAACTGTGCGCTGGAGCTGGAGCGTCAGGGCGTGCTGGAAGAGTTCGGCGTGACCATGATCGGTGCGACCGCCGACGCGATTGATAAAGCAGAAGACCGTCGCCGCTTCGACGTGGCAATGAAAAAAATTGGCCTTGATACCGCACGTTCCGGTATCGCGCACAATATGGAAGAAGCGCTGGCCGTTGCGGCTGAAGTGGGTTATCCGTGCATCATCCGCCCTTCCTTCACCATGGGTGGCACCGGCGGCGGCATTGCCTACAACCGCGAAGAGTTTGAAGAAATTTGCGAGCGCGGCCTGGATCTCTCCCCAACCAAAGAGTTGCTGATTGATGAATCGCTGATTGGCTGGAAAGAGTACGAGATGGAAGTGGTGCGTGATAAAAACGACAACTGCATCATCGTCTGCTCCATCGAAAACTTCGACGCGATGGGGATCCACACCGGTGACTCCATCACCGTTGCGCCAGCTCAGACGCTGACCGACAAAGAGTACCAAATCATGCGTAACGCCTCGATGGCGGTACTGCGTGAAATCGGCGTGGAAACCGGCGGCTCTAACGTGCAGTTCTCGGTGAACCCGAAAACCGGCCGTCTGATTGTTATCGAAATGAACCCGCGCGTGTCCCGTTCCTCCGCACTGGCCTCCAAAGCCACCGGCTTCCCGATTGCGAAAGTGGCGGCGAAACTGGCGGTGGGTTACACCCTTGACGAGCTGATGAACGATATCACCGGTGGCCGCACGCCAGCGTCCTTCGAACCGTCCATCGACTACGTTGTGACCAAAATTCCACGCTTTAACTTCGAGAAATTCGTCGGTGCCAACGACCGTCTGACTACCCAGATGAAATCCGTTGGTGAAGTCATGGCGATTGGCCGCACGCAGCAGGAATCCCTGCAAAAAGCACTGCGCGGCCTGGAAGTGGGCGCGACCGGCTTTGACCCGAAAGTCAGCCTGGACGACCCGGAAGCGCTGACCAAAATCCGCCGCGAGCTGAAAGACGCGGGCGCAGAGCGTATCTGGTACATCGCCGATGCCTTCCGCGCGGGCCTGTCCGTCGACGGCGTATTTAACCTGACTAACATCGACCGCTGGTTCCTGGTGCAAATTGAAGAGCTGGTGCGTCTGGAAGAGAAAGTGGCGGAGCTGGGCATCAACGGCCTGGACGCAGACTTCCTGCGCATGTTGAAGCGTAAAGGCTTCGCCGATGCGCGTCTGGCTAAGCTGGCGGGCGTGCGTGAAGCGGAAATCCGCAAGCTGCGCGACCAGTACGACCTGCACCCGGTCTACAAGCGCGTGGACACCTGTGCGGCTGAATTCTCGACCGATACCGCATACATGTACTCCACCTATGAAGAGGAGTGCGAAGCGAACCCGTCCGTCGACCGCGACAAGATTATGGTGCTGGGCGGCGGTCCAAACCGTATCGGCCAGGGCATCGAGTTTGACTACTGCTGCGTACACGCCTCACTGGCGCTGCGCGAAGACGGTTACGAGACCATTATGGTCAACTGTAACCCGGAAACCGTCTCGACCGACTACGACACTTCCGACCGCCTCTACTTCGAGCCGGTCACCCTGGAAGACGTGCTGGAAATCGTGCGCATCGAGAAGCCAAAAGGCGTGATCGTGCAGTACGGCGGCCAGACTCCGCTGAAGCTGGCGCGCGCGCTGGAAGCAGCAGGTGTGCCGGTTATCGGCACCAGCCCGGATGCGATTGACCGTGCGGAAGACCGCGAGCGTTTCCAGCAGGCGGTTGACCGTCTCAAACTGAAACAGCCGGCGAACGCCACCGTGACCGCAATTGAAATGGCCGTTGAGAAAGCGAAAGAGATCGGCTACCCGCTGGTGGTGCGTCCATCCTACGTACTGGGCGGCCGCGCGATGGAAATCGTCTACGACGAAGCGGACCTGCGTCGCTACTTCCAGACGGCGGTGAGCGTTTCCAACGATGCGCCAGTGCTGCTCGACCGCTTCCTCGACGACGCGGTTGAAGTCGACGTGGATGCCATCTGCGACGGCGAAAGGGTGCTGATTGGCGGCATCATGGAGCACATCGAGCAGGCGGGCGTGCACTCCGGTGACTCCGCCTGTTCTCTGCCAGCGTACACCCTGAGCCAGGAGATTCAGGACGTAATGCGCCAGCAGGTGCAGAAGCTGGCCTTCGAGCTTCAGGTTCGCGGCCTGATGAACGTTCAGTTCGCGGTAAAAGACAACGAAGTCTATCTGATTGAAGTCAACCCGCGTGCGGCGCGTACCGTACCGTTCGTCTCCAAAGCGACCGGTATTCCGCTGGCGAAAGTGGCGGCGCGCGTGATGGCTGGCCAGACGCTGGCTCAGCAGGGCGTCACGAAAGAAATTATCCCGCCGTACTACTCGGTGAAAGAGGTGGTACTGCCGTTCAACAAATTCCCGGGCGTTGACCCGCTGTTAGGGCCAGAGATGCGCTCTACCGGGGAAGTGATGGGCGTTGGCCGTACCTTCGCAGAAGCGTTTGCGAAAGCGCAGCTGGGCAGTAGCTCCACCATGAGAAAATCTGGCCGTGCGCTGCTCTCCGTTCGCGAAGGCGATAAAGAGCGCGTGGTTGACCTGGCCGCCAAGCTGCTGAAACAGGGCTTCGAGCTGGACGCCACTCACGGTACGGCGATTGTGTTGGGTGAAGCGGGTATCAACCCGCGTCTGGTGAACAAAGTGCATGAAGGTCGTCCGCACATTCAGGACCGCATTAAGAATGGCGAGTACACCTACATCATTAACACCACCGCAGGTCGCCAGGCGATTGAAGACTCCAAACTGATTCGCCGCAGCGCGCTCCAGTACAAAGTGCATTACGACACCACCCTGAACGGCGGTTTCGCGACGGCCATGGCGCTGAATGCGGATGCCACCGAGAAGGTGATTTCGGTGCAGGAAATGCACGCTCAGATTAGCAAGTAACACACATTGCCCGGTGCCATCCGGTTACCGGGCAATTTTCCCATCTTAAGAACCTTCTGGTTTTTCATCCGCTTTCAGTCAGTTAGCCTAAAATAGTCAGGTCGATAACGAAAATTCAACTGAGAGCAAGGGAAAACACCATGCAAAATAAACTACTGATCGCTTCCGTTCTGGCTGCCACCGCAATGTTCACCGTGGCGGGCTGTTCGTCCAATCAGGCCGTAAAAACCACCGATGGCAAAACGATTGTTACTGACGGGAAACCGCAGGTGGATGACGATACCGGTCTGGTATCGTACAAAAACGCCGAAACCGGTCAAACTGAACAGATTAACCGTGACCAGGTTAAATCAATGGGCGAGCTGGATAACTAAAAAAAAGCAGTGGCACATGCCACTGCTTTTTTGCTTCAGGATGATCGATTACCAGCGATGGTTTAACAAAATATGACCGCCGTAGGCGGCATAGCTGTTTTCACCCCACTCGCCGCTGGCACGCAGGGAGATCGTCGTGGTTTCGTTCAGGTTGCCGGTTAAGCCCAACTCTAACTGACCACGATCTTCCGGCGTATCGTTGCTGACGGTCTCGTCGTTGAATGCCAGATCGTTTTGACCAGCACCTTTCAACCAGTTAACCGCAACGTACGGCTGCCAGGCCTTGACGTCCTTCTGCTGGAAGTAGCTTGCTTTAACGCCGAGACGACCAAAGACGCTGTCATTGTCCAGGGTAGTGACGCGTACGCCGTCGCGATCGGTATGATTTTCCTGATCGAGATAGCTGTAGATCACCTGCGCCTGCGGCTCGATCTTCCAGGTGCGTTCATTTTCAGACTGGATTATCCACGCGTGGCCGACTTCAACAGACGCGGCGAAACCTTCACTATCGTAGTCTTCATCGTTGCGATTGCTGGTGACGTTGTTGTTGTACCAGCTATAAGCGGCCCAGGTATCAACGTAGCTGCCCAGACGTAATTTCTGATCTTCCTGCCAGGTGGCGTACAGCCCAACATTGAAGCCATCAACCTTACCCTGTGCGTCACGTACGTTGTGCTTCGCATCAGAGTGGGTCTTCGCCTGGCCTGCACCGAACATCCCGCCAGCACGCAGGATGCCGTTATCCATTGGCTTGCTCATGAAATCGCTGCCGACTTGCAGTACGGTGGTGGTGGTGTCGTAGCTGACTTTATCGCCACCCGCATCGTTCTCGTGATAGCGACCCTTAACGTACATCCAGGTGTTCAGGTCGTCTTCATTGCGGAAGGTGATCTGGTCGCGATCGTCACGCTTATGCAGGAACATGCCCTGTGCGGCAAGGTAGTTACCTAAGTAAGCACCCACTTCAGGTGCCATGACTTCCGGAGCATTGTTACCGCCGTTGTCAGTGTTGCCGCCGTTGTCGGTGTTGCCACCATCATCGGTGTTGCCGCCGTTGTCGGTGTTGCCGCCGTTGTCGGTGTTGCCGCCGTTATCGGTGTTATCGCCGTTATCGGTGTTGCCGCCGTTGTCGGTGTTACCGCCGTTGTCGGTGTTGCCGCCGTTGTCGGTGTTATCGCCATCATCAGTATTGCCACCGTCATCGGTGTCGTCGGAAGGATCATCAGAAGGCGTCGCCTTTGATTCCAGATACCAGTTGCCGTCACTGTGCTGGTAGAGGCTATATTCCCAGGCGCCTGCAACGACTGGTTTTGCCAGCGTCAGTTGGGCTTCGGAACTGCCGCCGATGCTGACAATTTCCATACCGTTAATGGTTTGCGCGCCTGCGCCGCCAATGTTGGTGATGCTGATGCCGGACTGACCGAAGCTGCTGCCCGTAATAGTGAGGTGATCAGTTGGTGAATTATCTTCACCCAGGGTGCTGTTCATCACGATCTGGCTACCGTCAGAGCCGGTGTAGTCGCCATTAATCGTAAAATTATTGCCAACGCTATTATTAGCCGCACTGAGTAACAGCGTGCCGCCATTAGTCACGTTGCCGTTGATGGTATCGACGCCGGAAGCGCTGAGCGTGGAGTTACCCTGGACTGCATTCCATGCCGCCAGCGTACCGCCGCTAAGAACCGCGATGTTGTTGTTCACTTCGCCTGCGGTGGCAAAGGTCGCGCCATTTTCAACGGTAACGGTGGCGTTACTGCCCTTGACGCCGAGCGTTGCGCCGGTGGAGACCAGCGTGGTGCCGCCGTGCAGAACCGTATCCCCTGTATAGCTATTTTTGCCCGTCAGGGTCAGGGTGTTGGAATCAACTTTTTCGACGTTACCGCTACCGGTCATGTCGGTGGCGAAAGTGAAATCGCTTCCCTGGTTAAAAATGACGGTACCGTTGTTGGTGAGCCCACCGCTGAGGGTCGCGGTTTTTTCGCCATCGCCCAGTTGCAACGAAGCATCTTTGGCCACCCGAGTATTACCGGTATTCGATACCGCGCCTGACAGGGTTAACGCGCCCGTGTCTATCAGCAAGGAATCGCCAGAGCCAATAATATCGAGATCGCCCGACAGCGCCCAATTTTCGCCCATCATTTTTATACTGGCAAAACCGTCGCCTTCGTTCAGACCCACAAAGTTACTGTCTTCCGTACCGGTGCCGATCAGGGTGAGAGTGTTTCCCGTGGAATTGGTGGAAATAACGTCTCCGATAAGAGTGGAACCCGTATCAAGCACCAGGGTGTTATTTTTATTGCTGGCAAACATAACAGCGGCTGTATCACCACTAATCGTTCCGCTATTCGTGATATCTACTTTTGCATTATTCGTTACATTAAAACCGTATTGTGCACCCTGCACGTTACCAGTATTTATGACCTTAGTGTTACCCTCGCTCAGAGCGATTCCATCATTCGCTGTACCAGTGATCGTACCCGCATTATTAATGGCAACGCCTGCAAGTGCGTTCAGGCCAGTTTTACCTTTAATAACTCCGGTTGTGCTATTTGAAATACTTACAGCCGATGAGTTTTCACTAACGAATATACCATCCTCAAAAGCGGTTATATTCCCACGGTTGCTAATTTCACCTTGCATTGATTCAATACTAATAGCTGTAGCCGATTTCGATGTGATGGCGGCACCTTCCTCGTTATTCACCACAACACGTTGCGCGGCAGTATTTATATCCAGGCCAGTTTCCCTACCGGAAATATTCCCTTCGTTAGTGATATTATTGATAGTAAACCCAGTGACAGATACCGCCGCTTCACTATCTGCGGAAGATATCGTCACGTCTTTATTAATAACATATTCAGCATCGGCTGAGAAATCTTGAGGAACAGAAGTTGATTGGTCAATCGTTGCAGAAAACGCAACCGCAGGGGTGCATATCAACAAGGCAGGAAATATCTTTCCCAGAGTTTTGGTTGTATTATTTAATTGGGAGGGTTTGTTGCTCATGTACACATCCATTTGAGTGAGAAGGAATATTCGACACGTGTGTGAAACGTATATCGACCGCCTAAATAATGAGCTCAAAACAAAGAGCGTAAAATTATTATTTTTTCAATGGGTTATGTACAGACTGTTTTATTAAAGAATGACTTAAGGTCCTCTAAAAATATCTGTTGGCAATATGAGTTGTTACTATTATTTTGCGGCATGAATTTGTCGTACGCGTCGTTTTCTTTCTTTAGCGCCGTAATCGCTGTTGAAGTGGTGATGATTGCCAATACTTGCGATTTACTTTGAAGCGTAAGATGACCCCTTTAAGTCGGGGTGGTAACTGTCTACACTCATTGCACAAGAAAAGTAAAAGACGGGCATATACATGATTCTGATAATTTATGCGCACCCCTATCCGCAGCACTCGCATGCGAATAAGCGGATGCTTGAGCAGGCAAGGACGCTTGAAAACGTAGAGATACGTTCCCTCTATCAACTCTATCCTGATTTCAATATCGATGTCGCCGCCGAACAGGAGGCGCTCTCCCGTGCCGATCTGATCGTCTGGCAGCATCCGATGCAGTGGTACAGCACGCCTCCGCTGCTGAAATTGTGGATCGACAAAGTTTTCTCCCACGGTTGGGCATATGGGCACAACGGCAACGCGCTTCAGGGCAAAAGCCTGATGTGGGCTGTTACCACCGGCGGGGGGGAAAGCCACTTTGAGATTGGCGCCTTCCCCGGATTTGACGTGCTGGCGCAGCCGCTCCAGGCTACTGCCCTTTACTGCGGTCTGAACTGGCTTCCGCCTTTTGCGATGCACTGTACCTTTGTCTGCGACGATGAAACCTTGCAGGCGCAGGCTCGTCACTACAAACAACGTTTACTTGAGTGGCAGGAGACGCACAATGGATAGCCATACGCTGATACAGGCGCTGATTTACCTCGGCGCGGCGGCATTAATTGTGCCCGTGGCGGTTCGTCTGGGGCTGGGCTCGGTGCTCGGCTATCTGATTGCCGGGTGTGTGATTGGCCCCTGGGGCTTTCGGCTGGTGACGGATGCCGAGTCGATCCTGCATTTTGCGGAGATCGGCGTGGTGCTGATGCTGTTTGTGATTGGTCTGGAGCTGGATCCGCAGCGGCTGTGGAAACTGCGCGCCTCGGTGTTTGGCGGAGGCGCCCTGCAAATGCTGGCCTGCGGTCTGCTGTTGGGCGGGTTCTGCATTCTGCTGGGGATGGAGTGGAAAGTCGCAGAGCTGATCGGCATGACGCTGGCGCTCTCCTCGACGGCGATTGCCATGCAGGCAATGAACGAGCGTAATCTGACGGTGTCGCAAATGGGGCGCAGCACCTTCTCCGTACTGTTGTTCCAGGATATTGCCGCCATCCCGCTGGTGGCGATGATCCCGCTGCTGGCAGCCAGCGGCGCATCAACGACGCTGGGAGCATTTGCCTTATCAGCGCTGAAGGTTGCCGGTGCGCTGGCGCTGGTTGTTCTGCTTGGTCGCTACGTAACGCGTCCGCTGCTGCGCTTTGTTGCTCGCTCTGGCCTGCGCGAAGTATTCAGCGCCGTTGCGTTATTCCTGGTGTTTGGTTTTGGATTGCTGCTGGAAGAGGCCGGGCTGTCGATGGCAATGGGCGCCTTCCTCGCGGGAGTCTTACTGGCAAGCTCCGAATACCGTCACGCGCTGGAAAGCGATATCGAGCCGTTTAAAGGATTGCTGCTGGGGCTGTTTTTCATCGGCGTCGGGATGTCTATCGACTTCGGGACGCTGGTAACCCATCCGCTGCGCATCATCATTCTGCTGGTGGGTTTCCTGGTCATTAAAATGGCGATGCTGTGGCTGATTGCCCGCCCGTTAAATGTGCCAAAACCGCAACGCCGCTGGTTTGCCGTGCTGCTGGGGCAGGGGAGTGAGTTTGCTTTCGTTGTCTTTGGCGCAGCGCAGATGGCAAATGTACTCGATCCGGAATGGGCAAAAGCGCTGACGCTGGCGGTTGCGCTGTCGATGGCCGCAACGCCGATCCTGCTGGTGCTGCTGACGCGTCTGGAGAAAACGGGAAGCGAACAGGAGCGAGAAGCCGATGAGATCGACGAGGAGCAGCCGCGGGTGATCATCGCCGGATTTGGCCGATTCGGGCAGATTACTGGCCGTTTACTGCTCTCCAGCGGAGTCAAAATGGTTATCCTCGATCACGATCCTGACCATGTCGATACGCTGCGTAAATTCGATATGAAAGTGTTTTACGGTGATGCGACCCGAGTTGATCTGCTGGAATCCGCCGGGGCGGCGAAAGCCGAGGTGTTGATTAATGCCATTGACGATCCAGAGACCAGTATGCAGATGGTTGAGCTGGTTAAAGAGCATTTTCCGCATCTGACCATTATCTCCCGTGCGCGCGATGTGGATCACTACATCCAGCTGCGTCAGGCGGGTGTGGCAGCCCCTGAACGCGAAACCTTCGAAGGGGCGCTTAAATCTGGCCGCATGGCGCTGGAAAGCCTGGGGCTTGGTGCGTATGAAGCGCGTGAGCGTGCCGATCTGTTCCGCCGTTTTAATCATGAGATGGTGGAAGAGATGGTGGCGATGGCGATCAGTACGGCAACCGAACGCGCTGCGGTGTTTAAACGCACCAGCACCATGCTGACGGAGATCATCAACGAGGATCGTAATCATCTGTCGCTGGTTCAGCGCCACGGCTGGCAAGGAACGGAAGAGGGCAAGCATACTGGTGATCCTGCGGATGAACCGGAGAGTAAACCCTCTGCGTGAAGTGGAGTTGCCAGCAATATTAAAAAATTTCTAATTCTTTACCCTGCCGCCAGTCGACGAAAGATTAAGCTTTCCGTATAGTGGCGGCAATTTTTTGCATCCGGGAAATTTTCAATGATCAGTCTGATTGCAGCGCTGGCGGTAGACCGCGTTATCGGCATGGAAAACGCCATGCCGTGGAACCTGCCTGCCGATCTCGCATGGTTTAAACGTACTACGTTAAACAAGCCGGTAGTGATGGGCCGCCTGACCTGGGAGTCGATTGGTCGTCCACTGCCGGGTCGTAAGAATATTGTGATCAGTAGCCAGCCGGGCACTGACGATCGCGTTCAGTGGGTTAAGTCCGTTGATGAAGCAATTGCCGCCTGCGGCGATGCCGAAGAGATCATGGTGATCGGCGGGGGGCGTGTGTATGAGCAGTTCCTGCCTAAAGCGCAGAAACTGTATCTGACGCACATTGATGCGGAAGTGGAAGGGGATACCCATTTCCCGGATTACGATCCGGACGAGTGGGAGTCCGTATTCAGTGAGTTTCACGATGCGGATGCGCAGAACTCACACAGCTACTGCTTCGAAATTCTGGAACGTCGTTAACGGTTTTATCCTCTCCCCGAAGGGAGAGGATAAACATCTTCAGGAGGCGACTGCCTCACCCTCGCCTAAGTCCAGCTGTCGGTTGGATGGCTGCACAAAGTAAGTTTTATCTTCCCAGCGTAAGCAGGTTAAATCCCCGCCCCAGCAGCATCCGGTATCCAGCGCATAGATATTTTCCGGGGTGCCTTTTCCTTCCAGCGATGCCCAGTGTCCAAATACCACACTGTATTCGTTTGTCACGGGGCCCGGAATCGCAAACCATGGCTTAAGCGGCGCAGGGGCATTTTCAGGCGTATCTTTGCAATACATATCCAGTTGCCCGTTCGGGAAGCAGTAGCGCATCCGCGTAAAAGCATTGGTGATAAAACGCAGTCGTGCCAGGCCGCTGAGGTCATCACTCCAGTTATTTGGCATGTCGCCGTACATCGCATCAAGGAAGAACGGGTAGGAGTCGCTCGCCAGCACCGCTTCGGCGTCGCGCGCGCAGGTTTTTGCCGTCTCAAGATCCCACTGAGGCGTGATGCCGGCATGCGCCATCACCAGTTTTTTCTCTTCGTCAATCTGTAGCAGCGGCTGGCGACGCAGCCAGTTGAGCAACTCATCGGCATCCGGTGCTTCCAGCAGGGGGGTAATGCGATCTTTCGGCTTATTACGGCTGATCCCGGCGTATACGGCCAGCAGATGCAGATCGTGGTTGCCCAGCACCATGCGCACGCTGTCACCCAGCGATTTGACATAGCGGAGGACGTCCAGGGAACCGGGACCGCGCGCCACTAAGTCGCCCGTCAGCCAGAGCGTGTCCTGCCCGGGGGTGAAGTCGACCTGTTTTAATAATGCGATCAGTTCATCGTAGCAACCGTGAACGTCGCCAATCAGATATGTAGACATTAGATTAATGAATAAGTGTAGGTACGGCGAGACGGAATACGGGAATAGCAATGCGGAAAGCATTGCCGTCGGCATCGACCATTTCATAATGGCCTTGCATGGTACCCAGCGGCGTTTCAATGACCGCGCCGCTGGTGTACTGATACTCTTCGCCAGGGGCGATATGGGGTTGTTCACCGACCACGCCTTCGCCCTGGACTTCAATTTCACGGCCATTGCCGTTGGTGATAAGCCAGTAGCGCCCGAGCAGTTGCACAGGCATCCGCCCCAGATTGCGAATGGTTACGGTATAAGCAAAGACAAAACGTTCTTCATCCGGTGTGGATTGGGACTCAATGTAGACGCTTTGAACCTGAACACAGACGCGGGGCGAATCAATCATGGCTTAGCTCTCCTTCGGCGGTGCATTGTCGCTGATGTAATTAGCCAGCTTGCAGTACTGCTCTACGGAAATATTTTCCGCACGCATTGCCGGGTCGATGCCCAACTCAGCTAATACGTCAACGGTAAACAGATTGCCAAGGCTGTTACGAATCGTTTTACGGCGCTGGTTAAAGGCTTCTGTCGTGATACGGCTCAGCACGCGCAGGTCTTTGACCGGGTACGGCATCGTTTTATGTGGCACCAGGCGCACAACCGCAGAATCTACCTTTGGCGGTGGCGTGAATGCGGAAGGCGGTACTTCTAATACCGGGATCACGTTGCAGTAATATTGCGCCATCACGCTTAAACGACCATACGCTTTACTGTTCGGCCCTGCAACCAGACGGTTAACGACCTCTTTTTGCAACATGAAGTGCATGTCGGCAATGGCATCAGTATAGCTAAACAGATGGAACATCAGCGGGGTGGAGATGTTGTACGGCAGGTTACCGAACACGCGCAGCGGCTGTCCCATTTTTTCTGACAGTTCGCCAAAGTTCATGGTCATCGCATCCTGCTGATAAATCGTCAGCTTCGGCCCGAGGAACGGGTGCGTTTGCAGACGCGCGGCCAGATCGCGGTCGAGTTCGATAACGGTCAGTTCGTCGAGGCGTTCGCCTACCGGCTCGGTCAGCGCGGCAAGACCCGGGCCGATTTCGACCATGGCCTGACCTTTCTGCGGATTAATGGCAGAAACGATACTGTCGATCACAAACTGATCGTTGAGGAAGTTTTGCCCGAAGCGTTTACGGGCTAAGTGGCCCTGATGGACTCGATTAGTCATTGAGTATTAACAATCATTTTGATGGCGAGATTAAGCGCCGTAATAAAACTGCCGACATCCGCTTTTCCCTGGCCTGCCAGATCCAGCGCAGTACCGTGGTCAACGGACGTTCGAATAAAGGGTAAACCGAGGGTGATATTCACCCCGCGGCCAAAGCCCTGGTATTTTAGCACGGGCAGACCCTGATCGTGGTACATCGCGAGTACGGCGTCGGCATTATCCAGGTATTTGGGCTGGAAAAGGGTGTCGGCAGGCAGAGGCCCGCTGAGGTTCATCCCCTTCGCCCGCATCTCCTCAAGCACCGGAATGATGGTGTCGATCTCTTCGGTGCCCATATGTCCGCCCTCACCCGCGTGCGGATTCAGGCCGCAAACCAGCACATGCGGCTGCGGAATGCCGAATTTGGTTTGCAGATCGTGATGCAAAATGCCAATGATCTCACGCAGGAGTTCAGGCGTAATGGCATCCGGAATGGCTTTGATCGGCAGGTGCGTTGTTACCAGCGCAACGCGCATTGCTTCGGTTGCCAGCATCATCACCACTTTCGGGCTGTGCGAACGCTCTTCGAAAAATTCGGTATGCCCGGTAAACGGAATGCCCGCGTCATTGATCACGCCTTTATGCACCGGACCGGTGATCAGGGCGGCAAATTCGCCCTGAAGGCAACCGTCACAGGCGCGCGCCAGCGTCTCGACGACGTAGTGGCCGTTTTCAGTGTGTAACTCACCGGGGACAACAGGCGCACGGAGCGGAACAGAAAGCAGGGTGAGAGTACCCGCCTGCTGCGGTGCGGGCTGTTGGCCTTCAACGTAAGGGAGGAGCGTTAAAGGCAGACCGAGCAAGGCTGCCCGGTCTTGTAACAGTGTTGCATCTGCGCAGACAACCAACTCTACCGGCCAGCTGCGCTGGGCGAGCTGAACCACAAGGTCAGGCCCAATCCCGGCGGGTTCGCCGGGGGTGATCACAACACGATGCGGTTTCATCAGTTGCTCAACACTTTCACGTAAGCGCTGGCGCGTTGTTCCTGCATCCAGGTTGCGGCTTCTTCAGAGAACTTACGGTTAAACAGCATGCGATACGCACGGTCTTTCTGCGCCGCGTCGGTTTTATCCACGTTGCGCGTGTCCATCAGCTGGATCAGATGCCAGCCGAAGGAGGAGTGCACCGGCGCGCTCATCTGGCCTTTATTCAGCTTCATTAACGCATCGCGGAAAGCCGGATCGTAAATATCCGCTGCCGCCCAACCCAGGTCACCGCCCTGGTTTGCAGAGCCAGGATCCTGAGAGAACTCTTTTGCCGCTTTATCGAAGGTGGTTTTACCGCTCTTGATGTCTGCCGCGATCTGTTCCAGCTTCGCACGAGCCTGATCGTCAGTCATGATCGGAGACGGCTTAAGCAGGATATGACGCGCATGCACTTCGGTAACCGAAATGTTCTGGCTCTGGCCGCGCAGGTCGTTCACTTTCAGAATGTGGAAGCCCACACCGGAACGGATTGGACCGACGATGTCGCCTTTCTTCGCCGTGCTCAGCGCCTGGGCAAACAGGGATGGCAGCTCCTGAATACGGCCCCAGCCCATCTGGCCGCCTTTCAGCGCCTGCTGGTCAGCGGAATAGGTGATCGCCAGCTTGCCGAAGTCATCGCCATTACGCGCCTGCTCAACGATAGCGCGCGCCTGGCTTTCCGCCTCAGCCGCCTGATCGGAAGTTGGGTTTTCCGGCAGTGGGATCAGGATGTGGCTCAGGTTAAGCTCAGTGCTGGCATCATTCTGATTCCCCACTTGTTTTGCCAGGGCATCCACTTCCTGAGGCAGGATGGTGACGCGGCGACGGACTTCATTGTTACGCACTTCTGAAATCAGCATCTCTTTACGGATCTGATTACGGTAGGTGGCATAGCTGATGCCGTCATAGGCCAGGCGGCTACGCATCTGATCCGGGGTAATGTTGTTCTGCTTTGCAATGTTGGCGATCGCCTGATCGAGCTGCTCGTCAGAGATCGTCACGCCCATTTTCTGGCCCATCTGAAGAACAATCTGATCCATGATCAGACGCTCCAGGATCTGGTGGCGCAGCGTAGCGTCATCCGGAAGCTGTTGACCTGCTTCGCCCGAGTTGAGCTTTACAGATTTCATCAAACCGTCAACGTCACTTTCAAGCACGACGCCGTTGTTAACCACAGCCGCGACTTTATCGACAACCTGTGGGGCCGCGAAGCTGGTATTCGCAACCATAGCGACACCGAGTAGCAGCGTTTTCCAGTTCTTCATACTTTTTCCATTTCAATTAACCGCAAAGCGGATTACGTTGTAAATCAAGCACATTACAATGAACTACGATACGGAAGAATGTTCGAGCGCAGCATCTGCTGCGTGCCCAGACCGTAGTTAGAACTCAGGCCGCGCAACTCGATATTAAAGCCGATCACGTTATCATATTTGCCCTGACTGTTTTGCGTATCCCAGCCGTTAAGTTTGCGTTCGTAACCGACACGTATTGCGTAACAGCAGGAGTTGTATTGCAGACCCAGCATCTGGTCAGCAGGTTTTTGGGCATTCGTGTCATAGTAGTAGGCCCCGACGACTGACCAACGATCGGCGATCGGCCAGCTCGCGGCGGTACCCACCTGTGAAATACCGTCTTTGTATTGGTCTGTATTCGCATAGTTTGGCAGCGTCGCCTGGATATACTCCGGGCTGGCGTAACGGTACGTCAACTGCAACATGCGGTCTTCATCACGACGGTATTCGATGGCTGCGCTGCCCGTCGCGATATTGTCCAGTCGTGTATCGTACTGAACACCACCGCGCAGACCCCAACGATCCGTCATGCGCCAGTAGGTGTCGCCCGCCCATACCAGTGAGCCCGTTTTGTTGTCTTTCTCCCAGTTAATGTCGTCATCACCGGTACGAGACTCGGTGAAATAGTAGATTTGACCAACAGAAACGTTAAAACGTTCAACGGCAGCATCATCATATACGCGCGTTGTGACGCCAGTCGTTAACTGGTTAGCAGACGCAATACGGTCAAGCCCGCCGTAGGTACGGTCACGGAACAGGCCGCTGTAGTCTGATTGCAGGAAGGAAGAGTCGTAGTTTTGAATTTTGCTCTGATCGCGATAAGGCACGTACAGATACTGCATACGCGGCTCAAGCGTCTGGGTGTATCCATCGGCGAGAAGGCCCATATCACGTTCGAAGATCAGCTTCCCGTCCATTTTGAATTGCGGAAGCGTACGGTTTACCGACTCTTCAAGATCGGTGCCATAGCGTTTGTTATACCAGTCCAGATTTTTCTGCTGGTAGTGGGTGGCCATCAGCTTAGCTTCGGTATTCAGGCTCGCCCAGTCGTTTGACCACGGCAGGTTGATCGTCGGCTCGATATGCAGACGCGTAGCTTCCGGCATATCCGAGTTGGTGTTGACGAAATGGACCGCCTGCGCGTAAACGCGCGTGTCGAAAGGACCCACATCGTTCTGGTACCAGTTAACGTCCAGCTGCGGCTCTGCGCCGTAGGTGCTGTTTGTTTGCGTATCAAATACCTGGAACTGTTTGGTCGACACCGTCGCGTCAAAGTTCTCAATGGCGTAGCCCACGCTGAATTTCTGCGTGGCGTAACCGTCGGTACTGGAGCCGTATTTAGAATCAAAGTCGTTGAAGTAATACGGATCGCTGACTTTGGTGTAGTCGATGTTGAAACGCCACACCTGATCCAATACCCCGGCGTGCTTCCAGTAGTACATCCAGCGGTGCTTATCACCTTCGCTCGGATGCTCGTCCTGGAACACCTTATCTGATGGCAGATAATCAAATTCCATCAGACCCGCGCCCGCCTTGGTCAGATAGCGGAATTCGTTCTCCCACATGATGTTACCGCGCTTATGGATATAGTGCGGCGTGATCGTGGCGTCCATGTTGGGCGCAATGTTCCAGTAGTACGGCAGGTAGAACTCAAAGTAGTTCGACGTGCTGTACTTGGCGTTCGGGATCAGGAAACCTGAACGACGTTTGTCACCCACAGGCAGTTGCAGGTAAGGGCTATAGAAAATGGGCACCGGGCCGAGTTTAAAACGGGCGTTCCAGATCTCTGCAACCTGTTCTTCACGGTCGTGGATCACTTCACTGCCCACAACGCTCCAGGTATTTGACCCTGGCAAACAGGAGGTAAACGTGCCGTTTTCGAGAATGGTGTAGCGGTTTTCGCCGCGCTGCTTCATCAGGTCCGCGGTACCGCGCCCCTGACGACCGACCATCTGGTAATCACCTTCCCAGACGTTGGTGTCTTTGGTATTCAGATTCGACCAGGCTTTCGGACCTTTCAGGATGACCTGATTGTCGTCATAGTGCACATTACCCAGCGCATCCACCGTACGGACAGGCGCCTGAGCACCTTCCGGTTGCTTCTGGTGCAATTGCACTTCGTCAGCAAGCAGGCGACTGTTTCCCTGGTTAATATCGACATTGCCCGTAAAGGTCGCATTGTCAGGATAATTACCTTTTGCACTGTCGGCATTAATGGTGACGGGTAAGTCATTCGTATCGCCTTTCACCAGTGGGCGATTGTAACTTGGGACGCCAAGCATACACTGCGAGGCGAGATCGGCTGCGAGCCCCTGTTGGCTATACAGGGCGGTGCCAATCATTGTGGCCAGAAGGGTGGGGATACGTTTTTTCATACGTTGTATTTTATTGTTCCGTCATCAGTGGCTACGGCTTACAAACGCTCAGAGACTATCTTACTCATCAGCGCAGTACCAGCGTTAATCCTGCCCGTTTGCGCGCCAGAGTGTTAGGCTCGCTATCGAATGACGAGTATGATAATGCAAATTATAGGCGATGTCCCTCAATTGACCGTGGCGCGACCACTGTAATGATGGCGTTGCGTCGGCCAGGAACATGACCATTCGGGGAGTATATGCAGTATTGGGGTAAAATAATCGGCGTTGCGTTCGCAATTATTATGGGTGCCGGATTCTGGGGTGTCGTTCTTGGCCTCATTATCGGCCATATGTTTGATAAAGCACGCAGCCGCAAAATGGCCTGGTTTGCCAACCAGCGTGAGCGCCAGTCACTCTTTTTCTCCACCACCTTCGAGGTGATGGGGCACTTAACCAAATCAAAAGGACGCGTAACGGAAGCCGATATTCAGGTGGCCAGCGTCTTTATGGATCGCATGAATCTGCACGGCGAATCCCGCATCGCGGCGCAGAATGCGTTCCGGATTGGTAAATCAGATCACTACCCGCTGCGTGAAAAAATGCGGCAGTTCCGTAGCATCTGTTTCGGGCGTTTTGATTTAATTCGGATGTTTCTGGAAATTCAAATCCAGGCCGCCTTCGCGGATGGCTCTCTGCATCCGAATGAACGGGACGTCCTGTATGTGATTGCTGAAGAGTTGGGCATTTCCCGCATGCAGTTCGATCAGTTCCTGCGCATGATGCAGGGCGGCGCGCACTTTGGCGGCGGTTATCAGCAGCAATCGTCCGGCGGCGGCTGGCAGCAGGCGCAGCGTGGCCCTACGCTTGAAGATGCCTGTAACGTCCTCGGCGTGAAGCCGTCTGACGATGTTACGACCATCAAACGCGCCTATCGTAAGCTGATGAGCGAGCACCATCCGGATAAGCTGGTGGCGAAAGGCCTGCCGCCAGAGATGATGGAGATGGCGAAACAGAAAGCGCAGGAAATCCAGAAAGCCTACGAGCTAATTAAAGAGCAGAAAGGTTTTAAATAAAAAAATGGCCCGACAGTGTCGGGCCATTTTTTCAGAAGTCCACCGGGGCTTTGAACGTCATGGCGTTGCCGAAAGCAGGGTGGGTGATAGTGAGCGTCTGCGCATGCAGTTGCAGGCGCGGCGCTAACGCCAGCGCTTCCGGCGGCGCATAGAATCTGTCCCCCAGAATGGGGTGACCCATCGCAAGCATATGCACACGCAGCTGGTGGGAGCGCCCGGTAATCGGCTTCAGCAGGACGCGCGCGGTGTTATCCGGCGCGTACTCCAGCACTTCATACTCGGTTTGCGCGGCCTTGCCGGTTTCGTAACACACCTTCTGCTTTGGCCGGTTCGGCCAGTCGCAAATCAGCGGTAAATCCACCAGCCCTTCCGCCTGCGCCGGATGGCCCCAGACGCGCGCGACATACTGTTTCTTCGGCTCGCGCTCGCGGAACTGACGCTTCAGCTCGCGTTCTGCCGCTTTATTCAGAGCCACCACAATCACGCCGCTGGTCGCCATATCCAGACGATGGACAGACTCGGCCTGGGGATAATCACGCTGGATACGCGTCATCACGCTGTCTTTATGCTCTTCCAGACGCCCCGGCACGGACAACAGGCCGCTCGGCTTATTGACCACCATAATGTGCTCGTCCTGATACAGAATGACCAGCCACGGATCCACCGGGGGATTGTAGGGCTCCATTACCATCTTGCGCTCCGCTTACTGATGCGTCACAACGATAAGACGCAGGGCGTCGAGACGCCATCCCGCCTGATTCAGGCTTTCCAGCACCTGCTGGCGGTTGCTCTCAATGGCGGCCAGCTCATCGTCACGAATGTTAGGGTTCACTGCTTTCAACGCTTCCAGACGCGACAGCTCGGCAGAAAGCTTCTCATCGGCTTCGCTACGCGCCGCATCGATCAGCACTCTGGCCGCTTTTTCGGCCTGGGCTTCACCCAGTTGCAGAATGGCATGCACGTCCTGCTGCACCGCATTCACCAGCTTACTGCCGGTATGGCGGTTCACCGCGCTCAGCTGACGGTTGAAGCTTTCAAACTCCACCTGGCCGGCCAGGTTCGTACCGTTTTTATCCAGCAGCAGACGCACCGGGGTTGGCGGCAGGAAGCGGTTAAGCTGAAGCTGTTTCGGCGCCTGCGCTTCCACAACGTAGATCAGCTCCACCAGCAGCGTGCCCACAGGCAAGGCTTTGTTCTTCAACAGGGAGATGGTGCTGCTGCCGGTATCGCCGGAGAGGATCAGATCCAGACCGTTGCGGATCAGCGGGTGCTCCCAGGTGATGAACTGTGCATCTTCGCGGGAAAGCGCCACATCACGCTCAAAGGTGATGGTGCAGCCGTCTTCCGGCAGGCCCGGGAAATCCGGCACCAGCATATGATCGGACGGGGTCAGAACGATCATGTTCTCGCCGCGATCGTCCTGGTTAATGCCGACGATGTCGAACAGGTTCATGGAGAAGCTGATCAGGCTGGTGTCATCGTCCTGTTCTTCGATACTTTCGGCCAGCTGCTGCGCTTTTTCACCGCCGTTGGAGTGGATCTCCAGCAGGCGATCGCGCCCCTGCTCCAGCTGAGCTTTCAGCGCGTCGTGCTTCTCTCGACAGGATTTGATCAGCTCATCAAAGCCCTCGGTGTTTTCCGGCGCCGCAAGGTAACCGATCAGATCGCTATGCACCTGGTCATAAATGGTGCGGCCCGTCGGGCAGGTATGTTCAAACGCATCCAGGCCTTCGTGGTACCAGCGAACCAGAACGGACTGGGCGGTTTTCTCCAGATACGGAACGTGGATCTGAATATCGTGCGCCTGACCGATACGATCCAGACGGCCGATACGCTGCTCCAGCAGATCCGGGTTAAACGGCAGATCGAACATCACCAGATTGCTGGCGAACTGGAAGTTACGGCCTTCAGAACCGATTTCGGAGCACAGCAGAACCTGCGCGCCGCTGTCCTCTTCACTAAACCACGCCGCAGCGCGGTCGCGCTCGATAATAGACATGCCTTCATGGAACACGGCGGCGCGAATACCTTCGCGCTCGCGCAGCACTTGTTCAAGTTGCAGGGCGGTGGTTGCCTTGGCGCAGATCACCAGCACCTTCCGGGAACGGTGCGCGGTCAGATAACCCATTAACCACTCCACGCGCGGATCGAAGTTCCACCAGGTGCCAGTGTCGCCTTCAAATTCCTGATAAATTTGCTCCGGGTAGAGCATATCGCGCGCGCGATCTTCCGCTGATTTACGGGTGCCCATAATGCCGGAGACTTTAATCGCCGTCTGGTACTGGGTCGGCAGCGGCAGTTTGATGATGTGCAGCTCGCGTTTCGGGAAGCCTTTCACGCCGTTACGGGTGTTGCGGAACAGCACGCGGCTGGTGCCGTGACGGTCCATCAGCATGTCGATCAGCTCTTTACGCGCAGATCCCGCATTATCGCTGTCGCTGTTCGCGGCCTGAAGCAGCGGCTCAATATCCTGCTCGCCGATCAGATCGCTGAAGGTGTTAAGTTCATCATTAGAGAGACGATTACCGGCCAGCAGCAGCGCGACGGCGTCCGCCACCGGACGGTAGTTTTTCTGCTCTTCAACAAACTGCTCAAAATCGTGGAATCGGTTCGGATCGAGCAGGCGCAGACGGGCGAAGTGGCTCTCAAGACCCAGCTGCTCCGGGGTGGCGGTCAGAAGCAGAACGCCCGGTACGCGCTCGGCAAGCTGCTCAATCGCCATGTATTCACGGCTTGGCGCATCTTCGCTCCAGACGAGGTGGTGCGCTTCGTCGACGACCATCAGATCCCATTCTGCGTCGCACAGGTGCTCCAGGCGCTGCTTGCTGCGGCGCACGAAGTCCAGGGAACAAATGACCAGCTGTTCGGTTTCAAACGGGTTGTCCGCGTCGTGCTGGGCTTCGGCATAGCGCTCGTCGTCGAACAGGGAGAAGCGCAGGTTAAAGCGGCGCAGCATCTCGACCAGCCACTGGTGTTGCAGCGTTTCCGGCACCACAATCAGCACGCGCTCGGCAGCGCCAGAGAGCAGCTGCTGGTGCAGGATCATGCCTGCTTCGATGGTTTTACCCAGGCCCACTTCGTCAGCCAGCAGCACGCGAGGCGCATGGCGACGGCCCACGTCATGGGCGATATTCAGCTGATGGGGAATAAGGCTGGTACGCTGGCCGCGCAGGCCGCTCCACGGCATGCGGTACTGTTCACTCTGGAACTTACGCGCGCGGTAGCGCAGGGAGAAGCGATCCATTCGGTCGATTTGCCCGGCAAACAGACGGTCCTGCGGCTTGCTGAAAACCAGTTTGCTGTCGAGCAGCACTTCACGCAGGATAACATTCGTCTCGTCGGTATCAAGACGCGTTCCAATGTAGGCGAGCAGTCCATTCTCTTCTTTTACGTCTTCAACCTTCAGCTGCCAGCCTTCGTGGCTGGTCACGGTGTCGCCCGGATTGAACATTACGCGGGTAACAGGGGAGTCATTGCGAGCGTACAGGCGGTTTTCACCGGTAGCAGGGAAAAGGAGGGTAACCATGCGCGCATCGACGGCAACGACGGTTCCTAATCCAAGTTCGCTTTCTGTATCGCTGATCCAGCGTTGACCAAGTGTAAAAGGCATAGTTGTTCGGCTCTAATCTTTAATTGCAGGCAATAGTTCGACCCCGTCAAAAAAGACGGTCATCGAAAAATGGGTCCGGGAATGGAAAGGGCGCTATGGTACTGGATGGCAACGGTTTCGTCACGCGTCAAAATAGCCCAAGTTGTCCTGTCACTAGTGTAGCAAAGTCGTCATTGATGAACGGTAAAATTCCCTCCGCAACCGGCTGAAGCTGGCGGGTCAGGTAGTGATCGTAATCGAGCGGAGACTGCTGGTAATCAACGGGTTCCGGGCCGTTAGTTGTCCAGACGTATTTGATCGTACCCCGGTTCTGATACTGCGGCGCACGGCCCCGCCGAACATTCTCTTCATCCGCCAGCCGCGCGGCGCGTACGTGGGGAGGAACGTTACGTTGATATTCGGCCAGCGGGCGGCGCAGGCGCTTGCGATACACCAGCTGGTCATCCAGCTCACCCGCCATCAGGCTGGCGATGGTGTCGCGCACGTAGTCCTGATAGGGCTCGTTGCGAAACACCCGCAGGTAGAGCGTCTGCTGGAACTGCTGCGCCAGTGGCGTCCAGTCGGTGCGCACCGTCTCCAGCCCTTTAAAGACCATCCGCTGCGTGTCACCTTCCTGAATCAGCCCGGCGTAGCGCTTCTTGCTGCCCTGGTCGGTTCCGCGAATGGTCGGCATTAAAAAGCGGGCAAAATGGGTTTCAAACTCCAGCTCTAACGCGCTGGTTAACCGCTCTTTTTGCAAATTTTCGCGCCACCAGTCGTTCACGTAGGCGACCAGTTCTTTGCCGATTCGCGCGGCGTCGTCTTCTGAATGGGCCGCTTTCAGCCAGACAAAGGTGGAGTCGGTATCGCCATAAATAACGTCATAGCCCCGGGATTCAATCAGCGCTTTGGTCTGGCGCATAATGTCGTGCCCGCGCATGGTGATGGAAGACGCCAGCCGGGGATCAAAGAAGCGGCAGGCGCTGGTACCCAGCACGCCGTAAAAGGCGTTCATAATGATTTTCAGCGCCTGTGAGAGCGGCTTGTTGCCGTGGCGTTTCGCCTCGTCGCGGCCGTGCCAGATGTTTCCCACAATTTCGGGCAGGCAGTGTTTTTTCCGCGAGAAGCGAGCTCCAAGAAACCCTTCGGTGCTGTGCGCATCGTCTGGCTGGGCCATCCCCTCCACCAGCCCCACCGGATCAATCAGAAACGTGCGGATAATTGACGGGTACAGGCTTTTATAATCCAGCACCAGCACCGAGTCATACAGTCCGGGCCGTGAATCCATCACGTAACCGCCGGGGCTGGCCTGCGGCGGCACGTCGCCGAGATTAGGGGCGACATAGCCCGCCCGGTGCATCCGCGGGAAATAGAGGTGGCTGAAGGCCGCTACCGAGCCGCCGTGCCTGTCGACCGCGAGACCGTTCACCGTTGCGCGTTCCAGCAGGAACGGCATGATCTCGGTTTTGTGGAAGATCTGCGTCACCAGCTCGCAATCTTTCAGGTTATAGGTAGCGAGCGCCGGTTTATCCTCGTTAAAGCGCCGGTCGATCTCGTCCATTCGGTCCCAGGGATTGTCGATGGATTTACCTTCGCCGAGCAGTTCCTGGGCGACCGCTTCCAGCGAGAAGGAAGAGAAGTTCCAGAAGGCGGATTTCAGCGCCTCGATGCCGTCGATAATCAGGCGACCATTGGCCTGCGCGAAGAAAACACCGTTCTTAAAACCGTGCTCACGCCACTCCAGCTCACTGTTGCCGCGCCCCAGAATCAGCGGGATACGGTAACGCTCGGCATGTTTTTGCAGCACGCGCAGGTCAAACTGCACCACGTTCCAGCCGATCAGCACGTCCGGGTCGTGCTCGGCAAACCACTGGTTAAGCTTCTCCAGCAGTTGCGGGCGGCTGTTGACGTACTCCAGATTAAAATCCAGCGCGGACGCATCGCCGTTCGGCGGCCCGAGCATATAGACAACCCGCTGCCCACAGCCTTCCAGGCCAATGCAGTACAGTTCGCCATGGCGGGTGGTTTCAATATCCAGCGACACCCACTTTAGCGGCGGGCGATAGTGCGGATTAGGCTTCAGGCGCGCGTTAACGATCCTGCCGTTTTGCGCGGTGCCATCTACCCAGACGGGGGCGGTGATAAACCGCTCCATCAGAAAGCGTTCAGGCGGGCGAATGTCGGCCTCGTAAAGCGTCACGCCTGCTTCACGAAGCAGCTTTTCATAGCGCATCAACTGGCGATGGGCGCGGCAGTAGAGGCCGTAAACTGGCTGGCGGTGGAAATCTTTCAGCTGAAGCGGCGTAAGGCGCCAGTTGTTTTCGCCGCGTAGCAGTTGTTTCACTTTCTCGACGTGAGCTTCAGGAATAAAGGCCACGGACTCCTGCGGCGGGAGCGTAACGTTTAGCGGGCCGTTGTCCGTTGCCAGCCAGAATTCAACCTCAGTACCCTGAGGGGTATCCCGCCAGTGTCTGGTCAGTAAAAAGCCTTCTTGCGCCTGCGTCACGGCGTTATCTCATAAAACAAAACCAGGCCTGATTATAGCCTGGTTGAGGGGTGTTTGCTGGGGTTTTATACAGTGCCCGTTCCGCCGGATGGCGCTGCGCTTATCCGGCCTACAGGTTCCGCAGGCCCGGTAAGCGCAGCGTCACCGGGCAGGGGTTTACTGCCCGTAGTAGGCTTTCGCACCGTGCTTACGCAGGTAATGCTTATCCAGCAGGGTTTGCTGCATATCCGGCAGCTGCGGTGCCAGCTGGCGGCAGAAGATCCCCATATAGGCGACTTCCTCCAGCACGATCGCGTTGTGCACCGCGTCCTCCGCGTTTTTACCCCAGGCAAACGGGCCGTGGGAGTGCACCAGCACGCCGGGCATTTGCGCCGCGTCGATTCCCTGTTTTTCGAAGGTTTCGACAATCACGTTCCCCGTTTCCCATTCGTACTCACCGCCGATCTCCGCATCGGTCATCAGACGCGTGCAGGGAATGGTGCCGTAAAAGTAGTCCGCGTGGGTGGTGCCGGTGGCCGGAATAGGCTGGCCCGCCTGCGCCCAGATGGTCGCGTGACGCGAATGGGTATGCACAATCCCGCCGATGGTCGGGAAGGCCTGATACAGCAGGCGATGAGTGGGCGTATCGGAGGAGGGCTTTTTATTGCCTTCAACCACTTCACCCGTTTCGATGCTGACCACCACCATGTCTTCTGCGGTCATTACCGTGTAATCCACGCCGGAAGGCTTGATCACGAACACCCCTTTTTCCCGGTCAACGGCGCTGACGTTGCCCCATGTCAGGGTTACGAGGTTATGTTTTGGCAGCGCCAGGTTGGCTTCGAGTACCTGACGTTTGAGATCTTCTAACATTGTCGTCTCCTGCCGGATGGCGCTACGCTTATCCGGCCTACAGAACCGTAGGCCCGGTAAACGAAGTGCCACCGGGCACTCCGTACTTAGCGTTTTGAACCGTAATAGACTTCGTTCCAGCGCAGCGCGTCTTTAAAGGCTGGCAGACGGGTGTCGTTATCAATTACGGTCAGTTCGATGTCGTGCAGCTCGGCAAACTGACGCATATCGTTCAGGTCCAGCGCGTGGCTGAATACGGTGTGGTGCGCGCCGCCGGCCAGGATCCAGGCTTCCGAGGCGGTTGGCAGGTCAGGCTGCGCTTTCCACAAAGCGTTGGCGACCGGCAGCTTCGGCAGAGAATGCGGGGTTTCAACCGCATCGACGCAGTTCACCAGCAGGCGGAAACGATCGCCGAGGTCAATCAGGCTGGCGTTAATGGCCGGGCCGGTACGGGTGTCGAAGATCAGACGGGCCGGATCCGCTTTGCCGCCAATGCCGAGGTACTGCACGTCGAGGATCGGTTTCTCTTCAACCGCGATGGATGGACACACTTCCAGCATGTGCGAGCCGAGCACCAGATCGTTGCCGTTCTCGAAGTGGTAGGTGTAGTCCTCCATAAAAGAGGTGCCGCCCTGTAGACCGGTCGACATCACCTTCATGATGCGAAGCAGAGCGGCAGTTTTCCAGTCGCCTTCGCCCGCAAAGCCGTAGCCCTGCTGCATCAGACGTTGTACCGCCAGACCCGGGAGCTGTTTTAGGCCGTGGAGATCTTCAAAGGTGGTGGTGAAGGCATGGAAGCCGCCCTGTTCCAGAAAACGCTTCATGCCCAGCTCAATACGTGCGGCATCCAGCACGTTCTGGCGCTTGTCACCGTTGACCTGTGCCGCAGGCGTCAGGCGATAGCTGCTTTCGTACTCGTCCACCAGCGCGTTAACGTCGCCATCGCTGATGTCATTCACCACCTGCACCAGGTCGCCCACCGCCCAGGTGTTGACGGAGAAGCCAAATTTAATCTGCGCGGCCACTTTATCACCGTCGGTGACCGCCACTTCGCGCATGTTGTCGCCGAAACGCACCACTTTCAGGTGGCGGGTATCCTGCTTAGATACCGCCTGACGCATCCAGGAGCCAATACGTTTTTGTGCCTGACCGTCCTGCCAGTGCCCGGTCACCACGGCATGCTGTTGACGCATGCGCGCGCCGATGAAGCCGAACTCGCGGCCGCCGTGCGCGGTCTGGTTCAGGTTCATGAAGTCCATGTCGATGCTGTCCCACGGCAGGGAGGCGTTGAACTGCGTGTGGAATTGCAGCAGCGGTTTGTTGAGGATAGCCAGGCCGTTGATCCACATTTTGGCTGGCGAGAAGGTGTGCAGCCACACCACCAGGCCAGCGCATTTGTCATCGTAATTGGCATCGCGGCAAATGTTGGTGATTTCGTCCGGGGTGGTACCCAGCGGCTTCAGCACCAGTTTGCACGGCAGTTTGGCTTCCGCGTTCAGCGCGTTCACAACGTGCTCCGCGTGTTTCGTCACCTGCTGCAACGCTTCCGGTCCGTACAAATGCTGGCTGCCAATCACAAACCACACTTCATAATTATTAAAAATGGTCATTATCGTGTCCTTAATGTGTCAGGGTTGCCGTAGTATCCGCGGTGCTTTTGGCCGGGGCGGCGACAGGGAGATAGTGAAGTTCGGCGCTTTTTGCCCATTGCTGGTAGCGCTGATAAAGCTGTTCAAAGCGTTGTGCCTGCTGAGTCTGCGGCTGGAGCGTACTTTCGACGGCGCTCGCCATATGCTGTTGCGCGGTCGGGATATCCGCATGTACGCCTGCGGCCACGGCAGCGAAAATCGCCGCGCCCAGCGCACAGCACTGATCGGAGGCCACAATTTGCAGCGGCCGGTTCAGCACGTCGCAGCAGGCCTGCATGATCACCGGGTTTTTACGGGCGATGCCGCCCAGCGCCATCACGTTGTTCACGTCAATGCCCTGCCCGGTGAAGCACTCCATAATGGCGCGCGCGCCGAATGCGGTGGCGGCGATCAGGCCGCCAAACAGCGCGGGCGCGTCGGTCGCGAGGTTGAGATCGGTAATCACCCCTTTCAGACGCTGGTTGGCAAACGGCGTACGACGCCCGTTGAACCAGTCCAGCACCACCGGCAGGTGGTCGAGAGACGGATTTTTTGCCCAGGCTTCGGTGAGCTGCGGCAGGAGCTGTTTTTTGCTGTCGGCAATCTGCGTTTTCAGTTCAGGACGCGCGGCAGCCAGCTGATCCAGCGGCCAGCCGAGCACACGGCCAAACCAGGCGTAGATATCGCCGAAGGCGGACTGACCCGCTTCGAGGCCGATAAAATCGGGTACCACGCTGCCGTCAACCTGACCGCAAATGCCTTTCACCGCGCGGTCGCCGACGCTGGCTTTATCTGCCGTCAGAATGTCACAGGTGGAGGTGCCGATAACTTTCACCAGCGTGTTGGGCTGCGCACCCGCGCCCACGGCACCCATATGGCAGTCGAACGCGCCGCCGGAAATGGTCACGTTTTGCGGCAGACCGAGGCGTTTCGCCCACTCTTCGCAGAGCGTGCCGACCGGAATATCGGCGGTGAAGGTGTCGGTAAACAGCGGGTATGTCAGGTTTTTGTTGATGATCGGATCGAGTTCATCGAAGAACGCTGCCGGAGGCAGCCCCCCCCAGCTTTCATGCCACAGCGATTTATGCCCGGCGCTGCAACGGCCGCGGCGGATATCCTGCGGGCGAGTGGTGCCGGAGAGCAGGGCGGGAACCCAGTCGCATAGCTCAATCCATGATGCCGCTGCCTGTGCGACCGACGCGTCCGCGCGGGTAACGTGCAGGATCTTGGCCCAGAACCACTCGCTGGAGTAAATCCCGCCGATGTAGCGGGAGTAGTCAGTTTTGCCCGGCTGATGGCATAAGCGGGTGATGGCTTCCGCCTCTTCCACGGCGGTATGGTCTTTCCACAGCACAAACATGGCGTTCGGGTTGTCGGCAAACTCCGGTCGCAGCGCCAGTACGCGGCCTTCGGCATCGACAGGAGCTGGCGTTGAGCCGGTGCTGTCAACGCCAATCCCCACGACATCGGCCCGCTGGGCGTCCGTCAACTCCGCCAGCACGGTTTTGATCGCCGCTTCCATTGATTCAATGTAATCACGCGGGTGGTGGCGGAACTGGTTGTTCGGCGCATCGCAGTAGCGCCCCTCTTGCCAGCGCGGATACCACTCAACGCTGGTTGCTATCTCCAGGCCAGTCGTACAGTCCACTGCCAGCGCGCGAACTGAGTCGCTGCCAAAATCGAGGCCAATTGCAATTGCCATGGTGTTGCTCCATCCAAAAAACAGGTATGGAAGAACATTAGAGACTGGGGACAAAAATCGTCAGGCAGGATCCGCTAATCTTATGGACTAAATTGCTGTAGCCACGCAAAGTGTGACGCCGTGCAAATATTCTATGTGGACATTTCTGCCGCACTTATAGACACTTTTGTTACTGCTTATCTGCCCGTACTGGCGGACAAATCAGGGGGAAAGGCTGAAACATGGCGGACGTAAAAGAGGCGTGATGCTTTTTGGATCTTTCCGCGGGCCATTTTTATACTGCTTTTATCGATATGGACAATTGGTTTCCTTCAGGACCCTTGGGAGAACTGAATCTATGGCCGAACCGCAAAACGATCCCTTACTGCCGGGCTACTCATTTAACGCCCATCTGGTGGCGGGGCTGACGCCAATTGAGGCCGAGGGATATCTCGATTTTTACGTCGATCGCCCTCTTGGCATGAAGGGATATATCCTCAACCTGACCGTACGCGGAGAAGGGGTCGTCAAAAACGGGGATCAGCAGTTTATCTGCCGCCCCGGTGATATGCTGCTGTTCCCGCCGGGGGAGATCCACCACTACGGGCGCCATCCGGATGCCAAAGAGTGGTATCACCAGTGGGTCTATTTCCGTCCGCGCGCCTACTGGCAGGAGTGGCTCTCGTGGCCGGCCATTTTCGCCCATACCGGTTTATATCGCCCGGATGAGGCGCATCTGGCGCAGTTCCGTGAGCTGTTCGCACAGATTATTGAGGCAGGGCAGGCGGGCGGGCGCTACGCCGAACTGCTGGCCATCAACCTGCTTGAACAGGTGCTGCTGCGCCGCATGGAGGCCATCAACGAGTCGCTTAATCCGCCGCTGGACAACCGCGTCCGCGACGCCTGCCAGTACATCAGCGACCACCTTGCCGACAGCCAGTTTGATATTGCCAGCGTCGCCCAGCATGTGTGTCTGTCGCCGTCACGGCTCTCTCATCTGTTCCGCCAGCAGCTTGGCGTGAGTGTACTCAGCTGGCGTGAGGATCAGCGCATCAGCCAGGCGAAACTGCTGCTCAGCACCACCCGAATGCCTATCGCCACCGTCGGGCGTAACGTCGGCTTTGAAGATCAGCTCTATTTCTCTCGCGTGTTTAAGAAGTGCACCGGTGCCAGCCCGAGCGAATTCCGTGCGGGATGTGAATAATCGGTAAACATTCAGGTGAACTTCAGGCGCATCTTGTAAACTATTCAGACAATTGATGCCTTGACGCGGTGCAGGGCGCTAAGCAGAATCGCTGATTCGTTTTCTGACCGGAATAGTTATGCAGGCATTGCTGGAACATTTTATTACCCAGTCCGTTATGTATTCGCTCATCGCCGTGGCGCTGGTGGCGTTTCTGGAGTCGCTGGCGCTGGTCGGGCTGATCCTGCCCGGCACCGTGATGATGGCAGGGCTTGGGGCGCTGATCGGCAGCGGCGAGGTCAATTTCTGGCAGGCGTGGATGGCCGGTATTATTGGCTGTTTGCTGGGGGACTGGATCTCCTTCTGGCTGGGCTGGCGCTTTAAGAAGCCGCTGCACCGCTGGTCGTTCATGAAAAAAAATAAAGCGCTGCTGGATAAAACCGAGCACGCGCTGCACCAGCACAGCATGTTCACCATCCTCGTGGGGCGCTTCGTTGGCCCAACGCGCCCGCTGGTGCCGATGGTGGCCGGGATGCTGGATCTGCCCGTCGCGAAGTTTGTGGTGCCGAACATCATCGGCTGCGTCTTCTGGCCGCCGTTCTACTTCCTGCCGGGGATCCTGGCGGGCGCGGCGATCGATATTCCTGACGGTATGCAAAGCGGCGAGTTCAAGTGGCTGCTGCTGGGAACGGCGGTCCTGCTGTGGCTGGCGGTCTGGCTCTGCTGGCGCCTGTGGCGCAGCGCGAAAGCCAGTGTTGATCGCCTGACGCGCTATCTTCCGCGCACGCGCCTGCTCTGGCTGGCCCCGCTGACGCTGGGAGTGGCTGTCGTGGCGCTGGTGGCGCTGATTCGCCACCCGCTGATGCCGGTGTACGGTGAGATCCTGTTGAAGGTGGTGAGCCGTTAAGGTGTTTTCCCTCTCCCTGTGGGAGAGGGCAAGGGTGAGGGCATCAGACCTCACGAATACCTAAAAGTGAAGACGCCCCCGCCTTACCACTCAGAAGTTCTTCTGTTTCCCCATCCCACAAAATACGTCCCTCCGCGATCACTACCGATCGCGGCGCGATGCGTGCGGCATCTTCGATGCTATGCGAAACCATCAGCATCGTCAGTTGCTCGCGCTCGCAAACCTCCTCAACCAGCGAGAGCATCTCCTGACGCAGGGCCGGGTCGAGCGCCGAAAAGGGTTCGTCGAGCAGCAGCAGCGGCTGCTTGCGCACCAGACAGCGTGCCAGCGCCACGCGCTGGCGCTGGCCGCCGGAAAGCTCACCCGGTAGTCTGTTGATAAACGCAGCCAGGCCCATTTGTTCGGCGATCGCCTCCAGCGTCTGACGCTGCGCAACACTGAGTTTTAACCCCGGATCCATACCCAGCGCGATGTTCTGCCACACCGTAAGATGATTGAACAGATTATTTTCCTGGAACAGCATCGACACCGGGCGCGTAGCCGGCGGAGCGTAGGTATATTCGCCATTATCAATGACGATCGACCCGCTGGCAGGCTGCAAAAAACCGGCAATCAGATTGAGCAGAGTACTTTTTCCGGCCCCGCTAGGGCCAAGCACTGCGATTCGCTCTCCCTGACGAACGGAGAGGGTAAAACGCATTGGCAGGTGCTCATAAAGCCAGGTTACATCAGTCAGTTTTAACATCACGCCCCGGAAGTTTTTCGATAACGGTAAATAACGCAAAGCACAGCAGCAACAGGAGCAGCGCCGTGACGGCGCCGTCCTGGCTACGATAGGAGCCAATTTGCTGATAAAGCCAGAACGGCAGCGTGCGGAAATCCTCGTTGCCAAAGAGGGCCACAACGCCAAAATCGCCAATCGACAGCACGCAGGCAAACGCCAGCGCCTGAGCCAGCGGACGCTTTAGCGCGCGGAGTTCGACCACCTTCAGACGCTGCCAGCCCTGCATGCCCAGCGACTGACACAGCAAACTGTAGCGGCTGTTGACGTCGCGCATCGGGTTTTCCAGCACCTTGAGCGCGTAAGGGATAGCCATCAGCGCGTTGGTAAAAATGACGATGCCGTCGGCGCTTTCCGGCAGGCCGATGGTGCTGTTGAACAGTAAAAAGAATCCGGTCGCCAGCACAATACCCGGCATCGCCAGGATCAGCATACCCGTCAGTTCCAGCGCGTGTCCGGCTTTACGGGCATGACGCGCGTACAGCTCGCGGCTGCTCCAGAGCAGCATCATGGTCAGGATCACGCACAGCAGCCCGGCTGCCAGCGCGATGCGCAATGAGATCCACGTCGCCTGCCACAGGACAGGCTGTTGCAGTACCGACAACACATTGCGATTCAGGCCATCAACGATAACGGCCAGCAGCGGGGGCAGCAGAAGCAGGAGGGCCAGCGCGATCAGCATAAAATCCGCGACGCGGCTGTGCAGGCTGTCCTGCGGATCGCGCCAGCCTGTCAAGTGATTGCTGCCTGTGGGGATCGCTTTACTCAGCCGCTGGCTGAGTAACACCAGCGCCAGGCAGCAGACCATCTGCACCATCGCCAGCAGCGCGGCGCGGCCCGGATCGTAGTCGTAACTTAAGGCCTGATAGATCGCCAGCTCAATGGTGGTGGCCTGCGGCCCGCCGCCGAGAGAAAGCACGGTCGCGAAGCTGGCGAAGCAGAGCATAAAGATTAGCGCGGCCACCGGGGCAATCTGGCGTCGCAGCCACGGCCATTCGACAAAGCGGAAGAACGACCAGCCGCGCATGCCAAGCTGGGCGGCAATCTGACGCTGCTCCCCGGGAATGTTTTCCAGCGCCTGTAAAAAGAGGCGCGTCGCCATCGGCATATTGAAAAAAATATGCGCCAGCAGAATGCCTTTCAGGCCGTAAGGGGAGAAGGTCCATTCCAGACCAAGCAGGTTGAAGAGGGATGCCAGCCAGCCCTGCCGACCGTAGACGCTCAGAATACCGAACACCGCCACCAGCACGGGCAGGATCAGCGTCATCGCGCACAGCCGCAGCAGGGCAAGCCTGCCGGGGAAACGTCTGCGATAGAGGGCGCGTGCAAGGAAAATGGCCGGGATCGTCGACAGCAGCGCGGAGAGAAACGCCTGCCAGAAGGAGAAACGGATGACGTGCCAGAGATAGCTGTCGTGCCAGAGGGCGAGCAGATCGCTCTCTGGCGCGTTAAACCACAGCGCAAGGAATGCACCCAGACTGACGACCACCATCAGTATGGCGGCGAGCAGCCCGGGAACTAACCAGCCGGGGATCAGCGGCTGACGGCGCGTTGCCATTCACTAATCCATGCGGCGCGCTGGGCGGCAACCTGCTGCGGCGTAAATTCCAGTGAGGTTTGCGGCTTGTTTAGCTGCTCAAAGCCTGCCGGCAGCGCAACGTCAGTGACCGGGTACATCCAGTTTCCTGTCGGAATAGCATTCTGGAATGCCGGGGAGACCATAAATTTCAGGAATTTTTCGGCAAGCTCCGGCTGTTTGCTCGCGGCGGTGCGGGCGGCCACTTCCACCTGCAAATAATGCCCTTCAGCAAAGTTCGCGGCGGCGTAGTTATCCTTCTTCTCGGCGATAATGTGGTAGGCCGGAGAGGTAGTGTAGCTCAGCACCAGATCGCTTTCGCCTTTCAGGAACAGGCCGTAGGCTTCGCTCCAGCCTTTGGTGACGGTAACGGTTTTCGCGGCCAGCTTCTGCCACGCTTCCGGCGTTTTATCCCCGTAGACTTTCTGCATCCACAATAGCAGCCCCAGACCCGGCGTGCTGGTACGCGGATCTTCATAAATTACGCGCCATTTCTGGTCACTTTCGACCAGCTCTTTCAGGCTTTTGGGCGGATTCTTCAGCTTGTTTTTATCGTAGACAAACGCAAAGTAGCCGTAATCAAAGGGAACGAAGGTGTCGTTTTTCCAGCCGCCCGGTACGTTGACGGCATCTGCCGCCACACCGCTTTTGGCGAACAGTCTGGTTTGGGTGGCGGCTTCCAGCAGGTTGTTATCCAGCCCGAGCACCACGTCGGCTTTGCTGTTTTTGCCTTCCATGCGCAGACGGTTGAGCAGCGAGACGCCATCTTCCAGCGCCACGAATTTCAGCTCGCAGTTGCAGTCGGCTTCAAAGGCTTTTTTTACCACCGGGCCGGGGCCCCAGTCGGCGGAGAAGGAGTCGTAGGTATAGACCGTCAGAACGGGCTTAGCAAAAACAGGCAGCGCAAACAGCGCCAGCAGAGGAAGAACGTTTTTTAACACTTTGCACCTCAGGGTTGAGTGGCAAAGGATTTTGAGAGACAGCCTCAAATCCCTTCGCCGGCGTTATCCGGATCAGGTTCGACGGGTATTATCTCAGCGCACATCAGTGATGCAGCACCCCGTTGAGAACGGCGCTATTGTAATGATTTGGTGAATATTACGAAAGCGTTATGGCTCCGGCGGCGCAAACCAGGCGGATTTAAAATCAAACCAGCCGAGGGTATTCATCCGCAGGCCGCGCATGCTGCGCTGCCCCTGGATCAGCAGCCAGTGGTGAATTAACGGTACGATCGTCTGCCCGGTCAGTAATTCCTGACACCAGGCGGCCAGATCCATTTCTCCTGCCCGCCACCGCGCGGCGTCCTGCTGCCAGTCCCGGTTGATACAGTGCTGAATCAGGGGCACTTCGTACAGGTGAGAAAAGAGCGAGAAATCAAGCGGCAGCGTAAAGTTTGCGCTGTTGAGCCAGATATCGCTGATGACGTCTCCGCGATGCCATTCATCATAATCGACTTCCTGAATCGCCAGCGTCACGCCTTCGGCTGCCAGCAGCGTGCTCATGATCCTCGCCAGAAAACGGTGCTCAATGTGATCGCGATAGTAGCTGAGGGTGATGATCTCCAGTCCGGCAGGCTTTTCACTGCGGACAGGCTGCGCATGGTGCCAGCGTGGGAGCAGGCCATAGGCCGGGAACCACCAGGTCTGGTATTGCTCCTCTGCGTGATAAATCAGGTTAGCGGGCGCCAGAATATGGCTTATCCACCTGCGGACGTCGTGGTTTGCCCCGCGATGGCTGCGGCTATCAAAGAGCAGGTAGTAGCAGCCCTCCTCCAGGCGGCTTTCGAACGCCTTTTCACCGGCTGTTGGCCCTTCCAGGGTCAGGCCTGCGCTCAGCTCTTCGTTGAGATCCGGTAACACCCAGACGTTCACTTCGTCGATCAACGCCCTATAGCCAAAGTAATCATCAAAGGCGCGGATCTTCAGTTGATTACTGTTGTTCCGTGAAACGGAGTAGGGGCCCGTACCAATCGGCTGGCTGGAAAAATTGTTCAGGGATCGCCACTCGGCAGGCAGGATCATTGATGGCACGTAGCCCAGAAGCCACGGAAGCCATTTGTCCGGCTGCGAAAGCTCAATATCCAGCGTCCAGGCAGTTGGAGAGTGGATCCGTGCGATATGCGAATAGAGCGGCAGCGTGCGGGCGCGCTCTAAAGAGGCGATAACGTCGCGCATCTCCAGCTCGCGTCCATGGTGGAAATGAATGCCGGGGCGTAGAAAGAAGCGCCAGTGCAGCGGAGACACCTGTTGCCAGTGATGGGCAATATCCGCTTCCAGTTCCCCGTTTTCCTCATTTATCCGCGTCAGGCCGCTGAAAATCTGCCGGGCCATGTGGGTTTCAGAGCGACGTAACGCCGTACCGGGCAACAGATTTTTCATTGGGCGGTAGTAAAGTACCCGCAGAATGTGGCGTCCCTGACGAAAGCTGCGTCCCAGATGCGAGACCAGCATCTGGCGCACGGCGGCTTTGTCGCCCACCAGCTGGACCAGCTGATCGATGCGGTCCTGCTCCAGCAGATCCTCCGCCCGCTGTTGCTGTAACGCCAGGCCGGTATAAAGGAAAGTCAGGCGCGAACGCTTGCCGCGTCCGGCTTCGGCCTCCCAGTTTAGCCAGCCCTGCTGCTGCATGGTATTAAGGAGTGTGCGCATATGACGCCGGGAGCAGTTGAGGAGCTCGGCCAGCTCGTTCAGCGTGGTCTCCCGCGATTGCCCCTCGCAGCACTGCCAGAGGCGGATAAATTGTTGTTGCAGACGACCGGAAGGCATAAAAGGGGAACTCCTGACAAAAAATCAGCAATTTATTAATCCCTATATTAAGCCAATAATCCTTTTCGATGAAGCGAGGAGGTAAATTATGAAGAGGTCTACCGCACGTCAGTTTTATCAGCACTATTTTTCAGCGACAAAGGGAGTGTCCTGGCTGGCCCGCCAGTGCGCAGAGCAGCGGCTGAGAATACTGGAAGATCTGATGCAGTGGGACGTTACGAAACCGACCTCTTCTCGCTAACTCGCCTCGATCATGTGTGACTGAGTATTGGTGCTAATCACCCGCCAGCAAAATGTTTTTTGCTGGCTTTTTTCGTTTACTATTTCACCCAATTTCGATTCGCTTTCATAAGGACTTGCGCATGCTCTGGTTGATGACGATGGGGCGACGCCTGAATGGCGTGTACGCCGCTTTTATGCTGGTGGCCTTCATGATGGGCGTGGCCGGCGCGCTACAGGCGCCGACGTTGAGCCTGTTTCTCAGCCGCGAGGTGGGGGCGCAGCCGTTTTGGGTGGGTCTGTTCTACACCGTCAACGCCATTGCCGGGATCCTCGTCAGCCTGTGGCTGGCGAAACGATCCGACAGCCAGGGCGATCGCCGCAAGCTGATCCTCTTTTGTTGCGCCATGGCCGTGGGCAACGCGCTGCTGTTTGCCTTCAACCGCCATTACCTGACGCTCATTACCTGCGGCGTGCTGCTGGCCTCTCTGGCGAACACCGCGATGCCGCAACTGTTCGCCCTGGCCCGGGAGTACGCCGACAGCTCGGCGAGGGAAGTGGTGATGTTCAGCTCGGTGATGCGTGCGCAGCTCTCTCTCGCGTGGGTCATCGGTCCGCCGCTGGCGTTTATGCTGGCGCTGAACTACGGCTTCACCACCATGTTTTCCATCGCGGCGGGGATTTTTGTCATCAGCCTGGCGCTGATAGCCTTTGCGCTGCCATCGGTGGCGCGCGTAGAGCAGGTGACGGACAAGCCCATCACGCAGGTGAGCGGCTGGCAGGATAAAAACGTCCGCATGTTGTTTATCGCCTCCACGCTGATGTGGACCTGCAACACCATGTACATTATTGATATGCCGCTGTGGATCAGCAGCGATCTGGGACTGCCCGACAAGCTGGCGGGTATTCTGATGGGCACCGCTGCCGGGCTGGAGATCCCGGCGATGATTCTGGCGGGTTACTACGTCAAACGTTTCGGAAAGCGTCGGATGATGGTCGTCGCCGTGGCGGCCGGGGTACTGTTCTACGCGGGGCTGAACCTGTTCCATTCGCGTGAAGCCTTGCTGGCGTTACAGCTGTTTAACGCGGTATTTATCGGCATCGTTGCCGGGATAGGCATGCTCTGGTTCCAGGATTTAATGCCGGGGCGCGCAGGCTCCGCGACCACGCTGTTTACCAACAGTATCTCTACCGGCGTGATTCTGGCAGGGGTAATTCAGGGGGCGCTGTCGCAAAGCTATGGGCATGCATCCGTGTACTGGGTGATCGCAGCGATTTCGCTTGTCACGCTGATACTGACGTGCCGGGTAAAAGACGTTTGATTCTGGAAGGCGGCTTCACGAAATGAAACGATTTTCTGACAGGCGCCGAGAAGGCGCATAGAGTGCGTGGCGGGTGCTTGAGGCTGTTTGCCTCAGGCTTTCGCAAGAGGCAAACAGTGGAGAGTCCCACATCAAAAAACTGATGGGGAGACAAACTTCACAACGATCATTGCGAGGTTAGTCTCTTCATTGCCGAAAAGCAATAAGGAGGCTGGAATGCCAAAACGTACTCTGCTGTTAGGTTTGTTTCTGATCTGTACGACGCTGTTGATCTTCACCTGGATGGTGCGCGACTCGCTGTGTGAGCTGCACTTCAGACAGGAGAAAACAGAGCTGGCGGCAGTGTTGGCTTACGAAGCAAAACGTTAGCAGTATTGGCGGGGAGTTTTCCCCGCCTCTCCAGAGTGGTTGAGCCTCAACGCACCCTTATCAATGGCCCGCGCCCTGCGGGCCATTGCCTTTAACCCATAAACGCAGGCTGTTTTTTCTCGTAAGCGGAGATAGCCTCTTCGTGTTGCAGCGTCAGGCCAATGCTATCCAGACCGTTCAGCATGCAGTGGCGGCGGAACGCATCAATGCTGAAGCTGTAGATCTTATCCCCTGCTTTCACCACTTCCGCTTCCAGATCCACCTCAAACGAAATCCCCGGATTCGCCTGCACCAGCGCAAACAGTTCATCGACCTGTTCGTCACTCAGCGTCACCGGCAGCAGCTGGTTGTTGAAGCTGTTGCCGTAGAAGATATCCGCGAAGCTCGGGGCGATAACCACCTTAAAGCCGTAGTCGGTTAATGCCCAGGGCGCATGTTCACGCGACGATCCGCAGCCAAAGTTTTCCCGCGCCAGCAGAATGGAAGCCCCTTTGTATTCCGGAAAGTTCAGGACGAATTCCGGGTTCGGCACTTCGCCTTTATCGTCGAGGAAACGCCAGTCGTTGAACAGATGCGCACCAAAACCCGTGCGCGTCACTTTCTGCAAAAACTGCTTAGGAATGATCGCGTCAGTATCGACGTTAGCGGCGTCCAGAGGGACAACCCGGCCCGTATGTTGGGTAAATTTCTCTGCCATGATTGTCTCCTTATTTCAGGCTGCGAATATCGGCGAAATGACCGGTGACTGCCGCAGCGGCGGCCATTGCCGGGCTGACCAGGTGGGTGCGCCCACCGCGGCCCTGACGGCCTTCAAAGTTACGGTTGCTGGTGGAGGCACAGCGCTCGCCCGGATTCAGGCGGTCGTTGTTCATGGCCAGACACATGGAGCAGCCGGGCAGGCGCCACTCGAAGCCTGCTTCAATAAAGATCTTATCCAGACCCTCCGCTTCCGCCTGGGCTTTCACCGGCCCGGAGCCCGGCACAACCAGCGCCTGCACGCCCGGCGCCACTTTGCGGCCTTTAGCAATTTCTGCCGCTGCGCGTAAATCTTCAATACGGGAGTTGGTACAGGAGCCGATGAACACTTTATCAATGCTCACGTCGGTCAACGGCACGCCGGGCTTCAGCCCCATATAGGCCAGCGCTTTTTCCGCACTGGCACGTTCGACCGGATCGGCAAAGGAGGCCGGGTCAGGAATGCTGTCGTTGACGGAAATCACCTGGCCCGGGTTGGTGCCCCAGGTGACCTGCGGGGCGATCTCTTCCGCCTGTAACGTCACAACGGTATCAAAAATTGCCCCCTCGTCCGTTTTCAGGGTTTTCCAGTACGCTACCGCGTCGTCAAAATCCTGTCCTTTCGGGGCATGCAGACGCCCCTTCACATAGTTGAAGGTGGTTTCGTCTGGGGCCACCAGGCCTGCTTTGGCGCCCATCTCAATGGCCATGTTGCACAGGGTCATACGACCTTCCATGCTCAGCGCCTGGATAGCGTCGCCGCAGAATTCCACGACGTGACCGGTGCCGCCTGCGCTGCCGGTTTTGCCGATAATCGCCAGCACGATATCTTTCGCGGTGATACCCGGCGCAGCTTTACCCTTCACTTCAATCTTCATGGTTTTGGCGCGGCCCTGCTTCAGGGTCTGCGTCGCCAGAACGTGTTCAACTTCAGAGGTCCCAATCCCGAACGCCAGGGCGCCAAATGCGCCGTGCGTCGCGGTGTGGGAGTCACCGCAGACGATGGTCATGCCCGGCAGAGTAATACCCTGCTCAGGCCCCATTACGTGGACGATGCCCTGATAGGGGTGGTTCAGATCGTACAGCTCCACGCCAAACTCGTTACAGTTCTTAATCAGCTCCTGCATCTGGATACGCGCCATCTCGCCAGATGCATTGATGTCTTTGGTCTGGGTGGAAACGTTGTGATCCATCGTGGCGAAGGTTTTACCCGGCTGACGTACCGGGCGCTTATGCGCGCGCAGGCCGTCAAATGCCTGAGGAGAGGTCACTTCGTGTACCAGATGACGGTCGATGTACAACAGTGGGGTTTCGTTTGGCGCCTCGTAAACAACGTGCGCATCAAACAACTTCTCATATAACGTCTTAGCCATGATTACACCCCTTCAGCGACATAGCGGGCAATGATGTCGCCCATTTCATCGGTACTGACTGCCGCCGTGCCGCGTGCTAAATCACCGGTACGGACGCCTTCTTCTAACGCCCGGTTAATGGCGTTTTCAATTGCGGTTGCTGCATCGCCTGCATCCAGGCTGTAGCGCAGCAGCAGAGCCAGGGAGAGGATCTGCGCAATCGGGTTGGCGATGTTTTTACCTGCGATATCCGGCGCGGAGCCGCCCGCCGGTTCGTACAGGCCAAAGCCTTCTTCGTTCAGGCTGGCCGAGGGCAGCATGCCCATGGAGCCGGTGATCATCGCGCACTCATCCGAGAGAATATCGCCGAACAGGTTGGAGCACAGCAGCACGTCAAACTGGGACGGATCTTTGATCAGCTGCATCGTTGCGTTGTCGATATACATATGTGACAGCTCAACGTCCGGGTACTGCCTGGCAACTTCACTGACGATTTCGCGCCACAAAATAGACGACTGGAGCACGTTCGCTTTATCAATAGAGGTCACTTTACGGCGGCGTTTGCGCGCTGACTCAAACGCGATATGAGCGATACGTTCAATTTCAAAACGGTGATACACCTCGGTATCAAACGCTTTCTCATGCTGACCGCTGCCTTCGCGGCCTTTTGGCTGACCGAAGTAGATCCCGCCGGTCAGCTCACGCACGCACAGGATGTCGAAACCGTTGGCGGCGATATCGGCGCGCAGCGGGCAAAACTCTTCCAGCCCCGGGTACAGCTTCGCCGGACGCAGGTTGCTGAACAGTTTGAAGTGTTTACGCAGCGGCAGCAGCGCGCCGCGCTCTGGCTGCTCTGCTGGAGGCAAATGTTCCCACTTAGGGCCACCCACGGATCCAAACAGAACGGCATCGGCATTCTCGCAGCCTTCTACAGTCCCTTTCGGCAGGGGAGTACCGTGGTTATCAATGGCAATACCGCCCACGTCGTAGTGGCTGGTGGTAATTTTCATCGCAAAACGCGAACGTACGGCTTCCAGTACTTTCAGCGCCTGTGTCATCACTTCCGGGCCAATACCGTCACCCGGCAACACAGCAATATGGTAATTCTTCGACATCACACGGTTTCCTTGTTGTTCTCTTTATTCTGAGCTTTGCGTTGCAACTCTTTTTCGACTTCGGCGGCGCGCCAGATGTTGTTCAGAACATGCACCATCGCTTTCGCGGAGGATTCAACGATATCGGTCGCCAGGCCCACGCCGTGGAAGCGTCGGCCGTTGTAGTTCACCACGATATCAACCTGGCCCAGGGCGTCTTTACCGTGCCCTTTTGCCGTCAGGTCGTATTTCACCAGCTCTACGTCGTACTCAGTGACGCGGTTAATCGCCTGGTAAATGGCATCCACAGGGCCGTTACCGTTGGCGGCTTCCGCTTTAATTTCATCGCCGCAGGCCAGCTTGACGGAGGCGGTAGCGATATCACTTGAGCCTGACTGAACGGTGAAGTAGTCCAGACGGAAGTGTTCTGGCTCTTCCTGCTGTTTGTTGATGAATGCCAGCGCTTCCAGGTCGTAATCGAAGACCTGGCCTTTCTTGTCAGCCAGTTTCAGGAATGCGTCGTACAGCTGATCCATGTTGTAATCGCTGTCCTGATACCCCATCTCTTCCATACGGTGTTTCACCGCCGCGCGGCCAGAGCGCGAGGTCAGGTTCAGCTGAACCTGGTTCAGACCGATGGATTCCGGAGTCATGATTTCGTAGTTTTCACGGTTCTTCAGCACGCCATCCTGGTGAATACCGGAGGAGTGAGCGAACGCGCCAGTACCAACAATCGCCTTGTTCGCCGGGATCGGCATATTGCAAATCTGGCTCACGGTCTGGCTGGTGCGCCAGATTTCGTTGTGATTGATGCGAGTGTGTACGTTCATAATGTCTTTGCGCACCTTGATCGCCATGATCACTTCTTCCAGCGAGCAGTTGCCGGCGCGTTCACCAATGCCGTTCATTGCCCCTTCTACCTGACGCGCGCCGGCGTGGACGGCAGCGATGGCATTGCCCACAGCCAGACCCAAATCATCGTGGGTGTGAACAGAGATGATGGCTTTATCAATATTAGGTACGCGGTCGTACAGGCCGGTGATGATGTTAGAGAACTCAAACGGCATGGTGTAGCCGACGGTATCCGGGATGTTGATGGTTCTGGCTCCGGCATTAATCGCGGCTTCCACTACACGGGCCAAATCGTCAATCGGCGTGCGGCCTGCATCTTCACAGGAGAATTCGACGTCATCAGTGTAGTTACGCGCGCGTTTAACCATATACACCGCACGTTCGATCACTTCATCCAGCGTGCTGCGCAACTTGGTTGCTATGTGCATGGGGGAGGTGGCAATGAATGTATGGATACGGAAGGCTTCTGCAACTTTCAGGGATTCCGCGGCCACATCAATATCTTTCTCAACGCAGCGAGCCAGACCGCACACGCGGCTGTTTTTGATGGTGCGGGCGATGGTCTGTACTGACTCGAAATCACCCGGCGAGGAGACGGGAAAGCCGACTTCCATTACGTCTACACCCATGCGTTCGAGGGCCAGCGCAATTTGCAGTTTTTCTTTAACACTCAGGCTCGCCTGTAATGCCTGTTCACCGTCACGTAAAGTAGTATCGAAAATAACGACTTGCTGGCTCATGGGTTAGGTCCTTGTCAGTCTTAGGGCGCCTTGCTACGAGCATAAAAAAACCCGCGCAGTGGCGCGGGTTTTTAGTTTTACTGAAGACGATTCAACGCTGAATTTCGCCCGCCAGTCTACCGCGCACAGTGGATGCGTTTAGTAGTAGTAGACCGGTGAAACGAAGGGTGCGAATCATGAATCGTGCTCCAGATGAATGCGATATGCTTTTAGTGGTACTGGATACGCCGACTCATGTCAACCCCTCTCAGGCAAAACGGCCACTCAGCGCAGGATAAACACATTAGCTAATTGTGCTGGTTTTTACGCTGTTAACCGATTTAATTGTCTATTATTGGACTTGAGATTCATCTCTGGAATAATTTGAATATAATTGGTAGCAATTGAACACAGTATTTTTACCGATGTGCTGTGAAATGGAATGTGTTTTATTTCATTGAGTTATAAGTTTTATGAATGAATCGCGGGCGGGAAAGTTATCAATATTGATATCATTTTGTTAATGAAATCGTGGTGTATGCTCTTCATAGTTTAATAATACTTAAGTTATTATTAACTAAGGCGGTGATTGTGTATTTGCCTGCTTTATGGTTTCATGCCTGCATTAAAGTTTTAGATATCATTTGAACGATTTTTAGCTCTTCATTCAGGGAATGCTTAATGCCATCTCTTGAATGAGGGTTCTTTATATATTCTGAATTTTAAATAATTTCCTTTCGCTTGTTGTATATGCATGGTAAATCATATTTTTCGAAGTTATTACTGTACTTTGGCAAAGGGAATTTAGCGTGACAGTGGAGTCAGAAATGCCAGAAAATAATATTAACCAACCACAGCCTTATGATGGGGTTAAGCCTCAGTTACGCACAGTGGATCTCAACCTGTTAACTGTATTTGATGCAGTTATGCAGGAGCAGAATATTACGCGAGCAGCGCAATCTCTGGGAATGTCTCAACCTGCCGTGAGTAATGCCGTAGCCAGACTTAAGGTGATGTTTAACGACGAGTTATTCGTCCGGTATGGAAGAGGTATCCAGCCCACGGCGCGTGCATTCCAGCTATTCGGTTCGATTCGTCAGGCGCTACAGCTGGTTCAAAATGAGCTTCCCGGCTCAGGGTTTGAACCTTTAAGCAGTGAGCGGGTTTTCCATCTCTGTGTTTGCAGTCCGTTAGACAATTATTTGACGTCTGTTATATATAATAAAGTTGAACAGATTGCTCCTAATATTCATCTTGTTTTTAAATCATCTTTAAATCAAAACACTGAGCACCAGCTTCGTTATCAGGAAACGGAGTTCGTTCTGGGCTACGAAGAGTTTCGCCGTCCAGAGTTTGCCTGTGTTCCGTTGTTTAAAGATGAAATGGTGTTAGTCGCCAGCAAAAAACATCCACGCATGAATTCGCCGCTGCGTGAAAGCGATGTTTACAGCGAGCAGCATGCCGTTGTTGCTCTGGACAGATATGCTTCGTTCAGTCAGCCGTGGTATGACACTGCCGATAAACAAGCCAGCGTGGCCTATCAGGGGATGGCGATGGTCAGCGTTTTAAATGTCGTTTCTCAGACGCAGCTAGTCGCTATTGCACCGCGCTGGCTTGCTGAAGAGTTCTCCGATTCGCTGAGCCTGCAAATTTTACCTCTGCCGCTCAAGCTGAATAGCCGTACCTGTTATCTTTCCTGGCATGAAGCGGCGGGGCGGGATAAAGGGCACCAGTGGATGGAAGAGTTGCTGATCAATATTTGTCGTCGATAAGTCAGGGTGAATAAACCGCATGGTGCCATGCGGTTTATTCTGTGATTTTTTATGCAGGCAATATTTTGTTCTGTGCGCATTTTTTCAGACGCTCAGGGCGGCTTAAAAATAGATGATTTCCTGATCCATCCTCTTTTTAAGAGATGAATTATTAGCGTCTCCCCTCATACCAGACGAATTCACCATATTCGTGTCTGACAGCTATTTTTTCTGCTTTTATTGCCCATTCCCGCATTCCGTTTGCTAATTGCCTGCCTCATAACGAGCGGTTAAGGTATCCCTCACTCTGCACATTATAAGATGGGTTTATCCTGTCAGAAGACGGCGCGGAAATGAATTCTGTTGACCGTCTATAACAAAAGCCTGGAGGCAAAGCATGGAGATGTTGTCTGGCGCGGAAATGGTCGTCCGATCGCTTATCGATCAGGGCGTGAAACAAGTGTTCGGCTATCCCGGAGGCGCGGTTCTCGATATTTATGACGCGCTGCACACGGTAGGCGGTATTGATCATGTTCTGGTTCGTCATGAACAGGCTGCTGTGCATATGGCTGACGGCCTGGCCCGCGCCACGGGCGAAGTGGGTGTAGTGCTGGTCACTTCGGGGCCGGGAGCGACCAATGCCATCACCGGCATTGCGACTGCGTATATGGACTCTATTCCACTGGTCATTCTCTCCGGACAGGTGGCGACGTCACTGATTGGCTATGATGCGTTTCAGGAATGCGACATGGTGGGGATCTCACGCCCCGTGGTGAAGCACAGCTTTCTGGTTAAGCAAACGGAAGATATCCCGGGCGTGCTGAAAAAAGCCTTCTGGCTGGCCGCCAGCGGTCGTCCTGGGCCAGTGGTTGTCGATCTGCCAAAAGATATTCTCAATCCCGCGAATAAACTGCCTTACCTGTGGCCTGAGTCGGTGAGCATGCGTTCGTATAATCCGACGACGCAAGGGCACAAAGGCCAGATTAAGCGTGCGCTGCAAACGCTGCTGGCTGCGAAAAAGCCCGTAGTCTATGTGGGGGGCGGCGCCGTCAATGCAGCCTGTGAAACGCAACTACGCGAACTGATTGAGAAGCTGAACCTTCCTGTCGCGTCATCGCTGATGGGGCTGGGGGCATTCCCGGCTACCCACCGTCAGGCGCTGGGCATGCTGGGTATGCATGGCACCTATGAAGCCAATATGACGATGCACCATTCTGATGTGATTTTTGCCGTCGGCGTACGTTTTGACGATCGCACCACCAATAACCTGGCGAAATACTGTCCGAATGCGACGGTGCTACACATTGATATCGATCCTACTTCTATCTCTAAAACGGTGCCGGCGGATGTGCCCATCGTGGGGGACGCACGACAGGTGCTGGATCAAATGTTGGAACTGCTGGCGCAGGAGACCGCCTCTCAACCGCTGGATGAGATCCGTGACTGGTGGCAACAAATCGAACAATGGCGCGGCCGTCAGTGCCTTAAATACGACACGCAGAGTGAAAACATCAAGCCGCAGGCGGTGATCGAGACGATCTGGCATCTGACCAAAGGCGAGGCGTATGTCACTTCTGACGTAGGCCAGCATCAGATGTTCGCTGCGTTGTATTACCCGTTTGATAAACCGCGTCGCTGGATCAACTCAGGCGGGCTTGGCACGATGGGCTTTGGTCTGCCCGCCGCGCTGGGGGTGAAGCTGGCGTTGCCGAACGAAACGGTTATCTGCGTAACGGGTGATGGCAGTATACAGATGAATATTCAGGAGCTTTCTACTGCGCTGCAATATGAGTTGCCAGTGCTGGTGCTTAACCTGAATAACGGTTACCTCGGTATGGTGAAGCAGTGGCAGGATATGATTTATTCCGGCCGTCACTCTCAGTCTTATATGAAGTCACTTCCGGACTTTGTCCGTCTGGCTGAAGCCTATGGTCATATTGGCATGCGGGTAACCGATCCGTCAGAGCTGGAAGCGAAGCTCGGCGAAGCGCTTGAGCACGTTAAAAACAATCGCCTCGTCTTCATGGACGTCATCGTCGACGGCACAGAGCACGTTTATCCGATGCATATCCGTGGCGGTGGTATGGATGAAATGTGGTTAAGCAAAACGGAGAGAACCTGATATGCGCCGGATATTATCTGTATTACTGGAAAATGAGTCGGGCGCACTGTCACGCGTCATTGGGCTTTTTGCGCAGCGCGGATACAACATTGAAAGCCTGACCGTTGCGCCGACCGATGATCCAACGCTCTCCCGCATGACGATCCAGACTGTCGGCGATGCGAAAGTGCTTGAGCAGATCGAAAAGCAATTGCACAAGCTGGTGGACGTGTTGCGCGTCAGCGAGCTGGGGCAGGGGGCTTACGTCGAACGTGAAGTGATGCTGGTGAAAATTCAGGCCAGCGGTTATGGCCGTGAAGAGGTCAAGCGTAACACGGATATTTTCCGTGGGCAGATCATTGACGTCACGCCTTCTATATATACTGTGCAGCTTGCCGGAACGAGCGATAAGCTGGATGCGTTCGTGGCCTCCGTCAGGGATGTGGCAAAAATTGTTGAAGTTGCGCGCTCTGGCGTTGTTGGCCTCTCGCGCGGCGATAAAATCATGCGTTAGTTGCGCAAAAGGTTCGCCTCTTTCAGCCCGGTAACCAAAGCCGGGCTTTTTTTTGCGTAATCCGCCGACAACGCGGACAAAAGCGGTTGCCGTGAAAGCTATTCTGCGTTTAGATGTTAAAATATTTAACCATAACCTTGACAGGGCCATGGACTTTTTTCTTTTTTTGAGGGGCAATTGTGAAACTGGATGAAATCGCCCGGCTCGCCGGCGTGTCGAGAACCACGGCCAGCTATGTGATTAACGGTAAAGCAAAGCAGTATCGTGTCAGCGATAAGACCGTTGAGAAAGTGATGGCAGTCGTTCGTGAGCATAATTACCATCCGAATGCTGTCGCCGCAGGTTTACGTGCCGGACGCACCCGCTCGATTGGCCTGGTGATCCCGGATCTGGAAAACACCAGCTATACCCGCATCGCCAACTATCTTGAACGTCAGGCTCGTCAGCGGGGCTATCAGCTGTTGATTGCCTGCTCCGAGGATCAGCCCGACAACGAGATGCGCTGCATTGAGCATCTGCTGCAACGTCAGGTTGACGCCATCATCGTGTCGACCTCTTTACCACCCGAGCATCCTTTCTATCAGCGCTGGGCGAACGATCCATTCCCGATTGTGGCGCTGGATCGTGCTTTGGATCGTGAACATTTCACCAGCGTCGTAGGTGCCGATCAGGACGATGCAGAAATGCTGGCTGCCGAGCTGCGTACCTTCCCGGCGGAAACGGTGCTCTATCTTGGCGCTTTGCCTGAACTATCCGTGAGCTTCCTGCGTGAACAAGGGTTCCGTACGGCGTGGAAAGACGATCCGCGTGACGTTCATTATCTGTATGCCAACAGCTATGAGCGCGAAGCGGCTGCTCAGCTGTTCGAGAAATGGCTGGAAACGCACCCGATGCCGCAGGCGTTGTTTACCACCTCGTTTGCCCTGTTGCAGGGGGTGATGGACGTGACGTTACGTCGCGATGGCAAGCTGCCATCCGATCTGGCGATTGCGACCTTCGGCGATAACGAACTGCTCGACTTCCTGCAATGTCCGGTGCTGGCCGTGGCTCAGCGTCACCGCGACGTCGCCGAGCGCGTGCTTGAGATTGTTCTGGCAAGCCTGGATGAACCTCGCAAACCGAAACCCGGGCTTACGCGTATCAAACGTAATCTCTATCGGCGCGGGATTTTGAGCCGCCATTAATATTTCCACAGGGGCGGTAAAACTGCCCCTTTTGCGGCGCATTTATTGCGGGAAATAATTCCCGGATAAAAATTAGGATTTATCTCTAAGATTCGTAGCCGGCTATTTTTCTGAATCCGTTTTGGCGTTAAAAAGCGCAATTATAATTTTTAACGGGCATTCTTTTGTATTGTTTTGTTACAAACAGCCGCCAGCCGATGAATATTCAGCCATTTTTTACTGTCCCCTTCAGCCCTCAATGTACACGAACGAATCCATATTGCCTTGCGCTTAATCTGGTGCTGTTATCCCCCGGCGATATGCCTTAAAATGCTGCCCGCGTCGCAAACTGACACTTTATATTTCCCTGCGATGATATTGAGTGAGTCTTAACGCTCGTGTGCATATTCGGTTTTTTTCTTACAAATATTCATAACGTTAATTTTGCCTCGCCAGTTGTGTAGTTATTAGCCAGGTCACTCTTGCTCTGTAAATACGGTGCTTTCGCGCCAGTATAGAGAGAGTCCTGGCTTGACAAGCTTTTCCCTCGCTCCGTAAACTCCTTCAGGTGGGAATTTGTGGGTTAAAGTGGTGAGGAGGGGTGAGGCTGGCATGTTCCGTGGAGCAACGTTAGTCAATCTCGACAGCAAAGGGCGTTTATCGGTACCAACCCGATACCGCGACCAGCTGATTGAGAACGCTTCGGGTCAACTGGTTTGCACCATTGACATCAACTCCCCCTGCCTGCTGCTTTACCCTTTGCCTGAATGGGAAATCATTGAGCAAAAGCTGTCGCGACTGTCGAGCATGAACCCGCAAGAACGCCGCGTGCAGCGGTTGTTATTGGGACATGCCAGTGAATGTCAGATGGATAGCGCCGGGCGATTATTGATTGCGCCTGTGTTGCGGCAACATGCCGGTCTGACTAAAGAAGTGATGCTGGTCGGGCAGTTCAACAAGTTTGAACTGTGGGACGAAACGACCTGGTATCAACAGGTCAAGGAAGATATCGACGCTGAGCAGTCTGATTCCGCAACATTATCGGAACGGCTGCGGGACTTGTCTCTATAAATATGATGGAAAATTATAAACATACAACGGTGCTGCTGGATGAGGCCGTTAACGGCCTGAATATTCGTCCAGACGGCATCTATATTGATGGCACTTTTGGTCGCGGTGGTCACTCGCGTTTGATCCTCTCCCAGCTTGGAGCGGAAGGACGCCTGCTGGCAATTGACCGCGATCCGCAGGCGATTGCCGTTGCGCAAACCATCGATGATCCTCGCTTTTCCATCGTGCATGGACCTTTCTCTGCGCTTGCGGATTATGTCGCTGAGCGCGGCCTGACCGGCAAGATCGACGGGATTCTCCTCGATCTTGGCGTCTCTTCACCACAGCTTGATGATGCAGAACGCGGCTTCTCCTTTATGCGTGATGGGCCGCTGGATATGCGTATGGACCCCACTCGCGGCCAGTCTGCCGCTGAATGGTTACAAACTGCTGACGAAGCGGATATTGCCTGGGTAATTAAAACCTTCGGTGAAGAACGCTTTGGCAAACGTATTGCGCGCGCCATCGTGGAGCGCAACCGCGTTGAGCCAATGACCCGTACCAAAGAGCTGGCAGAAGTCATCGCGGCGGCAACGCCGGTGAAGGACAAGCACAAACATCCTGCGACCCGTACCTTCCAGGCGGTTCGTATCTGGGTAAACAGTGAACTGGAGGAAATAGAGCTGGCGCTAAAAAGCTCGCTCGACGTGCTGGCCCCGGGTGGGCGGTTATCCATCATCAGCTTCCATTCGCTGGAAGATCGCATCGTAAAACGCTTTATGCGTGAACAGAGCCGCGGTCCGCAGGTTCCAGCTGGGTTGCCGATGACGGAAGAACAACTCAGAAAGCTGGGAGGCCGTCAGTTGCGAGCATTAGGCAAGTTGATGCCGGGCGAAGAAGAGGTGGCAGAGAATCCACGTGCCCGTAGTTCAGTGCTGCGTATTGCAGAGAGGACGAACGCATGATCAGCAGAGTGACAGAGACCCTAAGCAAAGTTAAGGGATCGTTAGGAAGCAACGAGCGCCATGCCTTGCCTGGCGTGATCGGCGACGATCTTTTGCGGTTTGGGAAGCTGCCACTCTGCTTGTTCATTTGCATCATTGTGACGGCAGTCATGGTGGTCACCACCGCTCACCATACCCGTTTATTAACTGCGCAGCGCGAACAGATGGTACTGGAACGCGATGCGCTGGATATTGAATGGCGAAATCTGATCCTTGAAGAAAACGCGCTCGGCGATCACAGCCGGGTTGAACGGATCGCAACGGAAAAACTGCAATTACAGCATGTTGATCCTTCGCAGGAAAATATCGTAGTACAAAAATAAGGGAAAACGCGACGCATGAAAGCAGCGGCAAAAACGCTAAAACCAAAACGCCAGGAAGAACAGGCCAACTTTGTCAGTTGGCGTTTTGCGTTGCTTTGCGGCTGCATTTTACTGGCGCTGGGTTTCCTGCTGGGACGCGTGGCGTGGCTACAAATCATCGCGCCTGACATGCTGGTACGTCAGGGTGATATGCGTTCTCTGCGCGTGCAGGAAGTTTCTACCTCTCGTGGGATGATCACCGATCGTTCCGGCCGTCCGCTGGCGGTGAGCGTGCCGGTGAAGGCGATCTGGGCCGATCCGAAAGAGTTACACGATGCAGGCGGGATCACCCTTGATAACCGCTGGAAGGCGCTGTCAGACGCGTTGAAAATGCCGCTGGATCAGCTGGCGTCGCGCGTTAACGCCAACCCGAAAGGGCGCTTTATCTATCTTGCCCGTCAGGTGAACCCTGACATGGCTGACTACATTAAGAAACTGAAGCTGCCGGGCATTCATCTGCGGGAAGAATCCCGCCGTTACTATCCTTCGGGCGAAGTCACCGCGCACCTGATTGGCTTTACCAACGTGGATAGCCAGGGGATTGAGGGCGTTGAAAAAAGCTTCGACAAGTGGCTTACCGGCCAGCCTGGCGAGCGAATCGTGCGTAAAGACCGCTATGGTCGCGTCATTGAAGACATTTCCTCGACAGACAGCCAGGCCGCGCACAACCTGGCCCTGAGTATTGATGAACGCTTGCAGGCGCTGGTCTATCGTGAGCTGAACAACGCCGTCGCGTTTAACAAGGCGGAATCGGGCAGCGCCGTGCTGGTGGATGTGGCGACAGGTGAAGTGCTGGCGATGGCCAGTAGCCCCTCATACAACCCGAATAATTTTGCCGGTACAGCAAAAGATGCAATGCGTAACCGCTCCATCACCGATGTGTTTGAACCCGGCTCAACCGTAAAACCTATGGTGGTGATGACGGCTCTACAGCGAGGCATCGTCAACGAAAATACCGTTCTGAATACGATTCCTTATCGAATTAACGGTCACGAAATCAAAGACGTGGCACGTTACAGCGAACTGACCCTCACCGGGGTCTTACAGAAGTCGAGTAACGTCGGTGTGTCAAAACTGGCGTTAGCGATGCCGTCCTCAGCGTTAGTAGATACTTACTCACGTTTTGGGCTGGGAAAGGCGACCAATTTGGGGTTGGTCGGAGAACGCAGTGGCTTATATCCTCAAAAACAACGGTGGTCTGACATAGAGAGGGCCACCTTCTCTTTCGGCTACGGGCTAATGGTAACTCCCTTACAGTTAGCGCGAGTCTACGCAACGATTGGCAGCTATGGCATTTATCGTCCGCTGTCGATCACCAAAGTTGATCCACCGGTTCCGGGGGAACGTGTTTTCCCGGAATCTATCGTTCGTACCGTCGTGCATATGATGGAAAGCGTCGCGTTACCTGGCGGTGGCGGCGTGAAGGCCGCAATTAAGGGCTATCGTATCGCCATTAAAACCGGTACAGCGAAAAAAGTGGGGCCGGACGGCCGCTATATCAACAAATACATTGCCTATACCGCAGGCGTAGCGCCTGCAAGCAATCCGCGTTTTGCGCTGGTGGTCGTCATCAACGATCCGCAGGCGGGTAAATACTACGGCGGCGCCGTCTCCGCGCCTGTGTTCGGGGCTATTATGGGCGGCGTGTTGCGCACCATGAACATTGAACCGGATGCGCTGGCGACGGGCGAAAAAAGTGAATTTGTAATTAATCAAGGCGAGGGAACAGGTGGCAGATCGTAATTTGCGCGACCTTCTTGCTCCGTGGGTGCCTATGCTACCTGCGCGAGCACTGCGAGAGATGGTACTGGACAGCCGCGTAGCGGCTTCTGGCGATCTTTTTGTGGCAGTGGTGGGTCATCAGGCGGACGGGCGTCGTTATATCCCGCAGGCGATTGCGCAAGGTGTTGCTGCCATTATTGCTGAGGCCAAAGATGAGGCAACAGACGGTGAGATCCGTGAAATGCACGGCGTGCCGGTCATCTATCTCAGCCAGCTGAATGAGCGTCTCTCCGCGCTGGCAGGACGTTTTTACAACGAACCTTCCGACCAGTTAAAGCTGGTTGGCGTGACAGGAACCAACGGAAAAACCACCACCACTCAGCTGATGGCGCAGTGGGCGCAGCTGCTGGGCGAAACCGGTGCCGTCATGGGCACGGTGGGGAACGGTCTTCTGGGCAAAGTAAGCCCGACGGAAAACACTACAGGCTCGGCGGTTGACGTGCAGCGTGTGCTGGCGGGCCTCGCTGAGCAGGGGGCGACCTTCGCTGCGATGGAAGTCTCTTCCCATGGTCTGGTACAACATCGCGTAGCGGCCCTGAAATTTGCTGCCTCTGTCTTTACTAACCTGAGCCGCGATCACCTTGATTATCATGGTGATATGGAGCACTACGAAGCGGCGAAATGGCTGCTTTATTCCACTCACCACCACGGGCAGGCGATCATTAACGCCGACGACGAAGTCGGTCGCCGCTGGCTGGAAAAACTGCCGGATGCGGTGGCGGTGTCGATGGAAGATCGCATTAATCCGAACTGCCGCGGCCGCTGGCTGAAGGCGGTCGAGGTGAACTACCACGATAGTGGGGCGACGATCCGCTTCGCTTCCACCTGGGGCGAAGGTGAAATTGAAAGCCGCCTGATGGGGGCCTTCAACGTCAGTAACCTGCTGCTGGCGCTGGCGACGCTGCTGGCGCTGGGCTACCCGATGGCGGATCTGCTGAAAACGTCTGAGCGTTTGCAACCGGTCTGTGGCCGCATGGAAGTGTTCAGCGCGCCGGGCAAGCCGACGGTGGTCGTGGATTACGCACACACGCCGGATGCGCTGGAAAAAGCGCTGGAAGCGGCGCGTCTGCACTGCGCAGGCAAGCTCTGGTGCGTGTTTGGCTGCGGTGGCGATCGCGACAAGGGCAAACGTCCGCTGATGGGCGCCATAGCTGAGCAGTTCGCGGATATTCCCGTGGTAACCGATGACAACCCGCGTACCGAAGAGCCGCGGGCCATTATCAATGACATTCTGGCGGGCATGCTGGATGCGGGTCGTGCGCGCGTGGTCGAAGGCCGTGCGGAGGCCGTGACTAACGCCATTATGCAGGCGCAGGAGAACGATGTGGTTCTGCTGGCCGGTAAAGGTCATGAAGATTATCAGATCGTCGGCAATCGTCGTCTGGATTACTCCGACCGCGTGACGGCAGCGCGTCTGCTGGGAGTGGTGGCATGATTAGCATTACGTTAAGCCAGGCCGCTGCGGTATTGCAGGGGATGCTGCATGGTCAGGATCTGACCATTGAGGCTGTGACCACCGACACCCGTAAGGTGACGGCGGGCTGCCTGTTTGTGGCGCTGAAGGGCGAGCGTTTTGACGCCCACGATTTTGCGCAACAGGCTAAAGATAACGGCGCGGGCGCGCTGCTGGTCAGTCGTAAGCTCGATATCGATTTGCCGCAGATTGTGGTGAAAGATACGCGCCTGGCGTTTGGCGAGCTGGCGGCATGGGTTCGCCAGCAGGTACCGACTCGCGTCGTGGCGCTGACGGGCTCGTCGGGTAAAACCTCCGTTAAAGAGATGACGGCGGCGATCCTTAGCCAGTGCGGTAACACGCTTTATACGGCGGGCAACCTTAATAATGACATCGGTGTACCGATGACGCTGCTGCGCCTGACCCACGAGCATGAATATGCGGTGATTGAGTTAGGGGCTAACCATCAGGGCGAAATCGCCTGGACCGTGAGCCTGACGCGTCCGGAAGCGGCGCTGGTGAATAACCTGGCGGCGGCACATCTTGAAGGTTTTGGTTCGCTGGCCGGTGTGGCGAAAGCGAAAGGTGAAATTTATACCGGACTGCCGGATGACGGCATCGCCATTATGAACGCCGATAACAACGACTGGCTGAACTGGCAGAGCATCATTGGTTCACGCAAAACCTGGCGCTTCTCACCGAATGCGGCAAACAGTGATTTTTCGGCGACCAACATTCATGTGACGTCACACGGCACCGAGTTCACCCTCACGACCCCAACGGGCGACATCGAGGTGCTGCTGCCCCTGCCCGGTCGTCATAACATTGCCAATGCGCTTGCTGCGACAGCGCTCTCAATGGCGGTAGGTGCCTCACACGCGGCGATCAAAGCAGGTCTGGCAAATTTAAAAGCCGTGCCGGGGCGTCTTTTCCCGATCCAGCTGGCTGAAAACAAACTTCTGCTGGATGACTCCTACAACGCTAACGTCGGTTCCATGACGGCGGCCGTGCAGGTCTTGTCTGAGATGCCGGGCTATCGCGTGATGGTTGTGGGCGATATGGCCGAGCTGGGTGATGAAAGTGAAGCCTGCCATGTTCAGGTGGGTGAAGCGGCGAAAGCCGCCGGGCTTGACCGCGTATTGAGCGCAGGCACGCTGAGCAAGGCCATTTCCGATGCCAGTGAAGTTGGCGAACATTTTGCCGATAAATCTGCACTGATCGAACGCCTGAAGGCATTGATTACAGAAAAACAGATTGTGACTGTTTTAGTTAAAGGTTCACGTAGTGCCGCCATGGAAGAGGTTGTGCACGCATTACAGGAGAACGGGACATGTTAGTTTGGCTGGCCGAACATTTGGTCAAATATTACTCAGGCTTTAACGTCTTTTCCTATCTGACGTTTCGCGCCATCGTCAGCCTGCTGACTGCGCTGTTCATCTCGCTGTGGATGGGCCCGCGCATGATTGCCCGTCTGCAAAAACTCTCTTTCGGCCAGGTTGTACGCAACGATGGTCCGGAATCGCACTTCAGCAAGCGCGGTACGCCGACCATGGGCGGGATCATGATCCTGACCGCGATTGTGGTGTCCGTTCTGCTGTGGGCCTATCCGTCTAACCCCTACGTCTGGTGCGTTCTGACCGTGCTGGTTGGCTACGGGATCATCGGTTTTGTTGACGACTACCGCAAAGTCGTGCGCAAAGACACTAAAGGGTTGATCGCCCGCTGGAAGTATTTCTGGATGTCGGTGATTGCGCTGGGCGTGGCCTTCGCGCTTTACCTGGCAGGAAAAGACACCCCGGCCACCGAGCTGGTGGTGCCGTTCTTCAAAGACGTGATGCCGCAGCTGGGGCTGTTCTACATTCTGCTGGCTTACTTTGTGATCGTCGGCACCGGCAATGCCGTCAACCTTACCGATGGTCTGGACGGCCTGGCCATCATGCCAACCGTGTTTGTCGCGGGCGGTTTCGCGCTGGTGGCGTGGGCGACCGGTAACATGAACTTTGCAAACTACCTGCACATCCCGTACCTGCGACATGCGGGTGAGCTGGTGATCGTCTGTACGGCGATTGTCGGGGCGGGGCTGGGCTTCCTGTGGTTTAACACCTATCCGGCGCAGGTCTTTATGGGCGACGTCGGTTCACTGGCGCTGGGCGGTGCGCTGGGCATTATCGCCGTGCTGCTGCGTCAGGAGTTCCTGCTGGTAATCATGGGCGGTGTGTTTGTGGTTGAGACGCTGTCGGTGATTTTGCAGGTCGGTTCCTTCAAGCTGCGCGGTCAGCGCATCTTCCGTATGGCACCGATTCACCACCACTATGAACTGAAAGGCTGGCCGGAGCCGCGCGTCATTGTGCGCTTCTGGATTATTTCGCTGATGCTGGTGCTGATTGGCCTGGCAACGCTGAAGGTACGTTAATCATGGCAGATTACCAGGGCAAAAAAGTCGTTATCATCGGGTTAGGCCTCACCGGCCTCTCCTGCGTGGACTTTTTCCTTGCGCGTGGCGTGACGCCGCGCGTGATGGATACGCGCGTCTCTCCGTCGGGTCTGGACAAGCTGCCGGAGCAGGTTGAACGCCACCTGGGTGGTCTGAATGATGAGTGGCTGCTGGCCGCCGATCTGATTGTTGCCAGCCCCGGTATGGCGCTGGCGCATCCTTCCCTGAGCGCCGCCGCGGATGCGGGCGTTGAGATTGTCGGCGATATCGAACTGTTCTGCCGGGAGGCGCAGGCCCCGATCGTCGCCATTACCGGTTCAAACGGTAAAAGCACCGTCACCACGCTGGTGGGGGAAATGGCGAAGGCGGCGGGCAAAAATGTCGGCGTGGGCGGTAACATTGGTCTGCCCGCTCTGATGCTGCTTGATAAAGGGTGTGAGCTGTTCGTCCTTGAGCTTTCCAGCTTCCAGCTGGAAACCACTTCAAGCCTGCATGCGGCGGCGGCGACGATCCTAAACGTCACCGAAGATCATATGGACAGATACCCGTTCGGCTTGCAGCAGTACCGTGCGGCCAAACTGCGCGTTTATGAAAATGCCAAAGTTTGCGTAGTGAATGCCGATGATGCACTCACCATGCCGGTGCGCGGCGCAGACGAACGCTGCATTAGCTTCGGTATTAACATGGGTGACTATCACCTTAATCGTCAGCAGGGCGAAACCTGGCTACGTGTGAAAGGTGAGAAAGTGCTGAACGTGAAAGAGATGATGCTCTCCGGCCAGCATAACTACACTAATGCCCTGGCGGCGCTGGCGCTGGCGGATGCTGTTGGCCTGCCGCGATCTTCAAGCCTGAAGGCGCTGACCACCTTTACCGGCCTGGCGCACCGCTTCCAGCTGGCGCTGGAGCACAACGGCGTACGCTGGATTAATGATTCCAAAGCGACCAACGTGGGTAGCACCGAGGCGGCACTGAACGGTTTGCACGTTGATGGCACGCTATACCTGCTGCTGGGCGGCGACGGTAAATCGGCTGACTTCTCCTCGCTAAAGCAGTACCTCAACGGTGATAACGTGCGCCTGTATTGCTTTGGCCGCGATGGCAGCGAGCTGGCAGCGTTGCGTCCTGAAGTCGCCGAGCAAACCGAGACCATGGAGCAGGCGATGCGCCTCATCGCCCCACGCGTGAAGCCCGGCGATATGGTACTGCTCTCACCAGCCTGTGCCAGCCTCGATCAATTCAAGAGTTTCGAACAGCGGGGTGATGTCTTTACCCGCCTGGCGAAGGAGTTAGGCTGATGCGTTTATCTCTCCCTCGCCTGAAAATGCCGCGCCTGCCAGGATTTGGTATCCTGGTATGGCTGTTTACGGCGCTGAAAGGCTGGGTGATGGCTTCCCGGGATAAAGATTCCGACAGCCTGATCATGTACGACCGCACGCTGTTCTGGCTCACGCTGGGGCTGGCAGCGATCGGCTTTATTATGGTCACCTCGGCGTCAATGCCTGTCGGACAGCGTCTGGCAAACGACCCGTTCCTGTTTGCCAAGCGTGACGGGCTGTACATCATTCTCGCGTTCTGCCTGGCAATGATCACCTTACGCCTGCCGATGTCGTTCTGGCAGCGGCACAGTACAGCCATGCTCATCGCCTCAATCATCATGCTGTTGATCGTTCTGGTTGTCGGGAGCTCCGTTAACGGGGCATCACGCTGGATTGCCTTTGGGCCACTGCGTATCCAGCCCGCGGAGTTCACCAAACTGTCGTTGTTCTGCTACCTGGCTAACTACCTGGTGCGTAAAGTTGACGAAGTTCGTAACAACCTTCGTGGCTTCTTAAAACCGATGGGCGTGATTCTGGTTCTCGCGATCCTGCTGCTGGCGCAGCCCGACCTCGGTACGGTAGTCGTACTGTTTGTCACTACGCTGGCGATGCTGTTCCTGGCGGGCGCAAAACTGTGGCAGTTCATTGCCATCATCGGGATGGGGATTTCGGCGGTGGTGCTGCTGATCCTCGCCGAGCCCTACCGTATCCGCCGTGTGACCTCGTTCTGGAACCCATGGGAAGATCCGTTCGGCAGCGGTTACCAGCTGACGCAGTCGCTGATGGCGTTTGGCCGCGGCGAAGTCTGGGGTCAAGGCCTGGGCAACTCGGTACAAAAACTGGAGTATTTACCGGAGGCGCACACCGACTTCATCTTCTCCATTATTGGGGAAGAACTGGGTTATATCGGTGTGGTATTGGCGCTATTAATGGTATTCTTCGTCGCTTTCCGCGCCATGTCGATTGGCCGGAAAGCGCTGGAGATCGATCACCGCTTCTCCGGTTTCCTGGCCTGCTCAATTGGTATCTGGTTTAGCTTCCAGGCGCTGGTAAACGTTGGGGCGGCAGCGGGTATGCTGCCGACCAAAGGTCTGACGTTGCCGTTGATCAGTTATGGTGGTTCGAGTCTGTTGATCATGTCGACGGCCATCATGTTTTTGTTACGCATAGATTATGAAACGCGTCTGGAGAAAGCTCAGGCGTTTACACGAGGTTCACGATGAATCAACCGAAGCGGTTAATGGTGATGGCAGGCGGTACCGGTGGACACGTGTTCCCGGGACTGGCGGTTGCGCACCATTTAATGGAACAGGGCTGGCAGGTACGCTGGCTGGGAACCGCAGACCGCATGGAAGCCGATCTGGTACCTAAACACGGTATCGAGATCGACTTTATTCGTATTTCTGGCCTTCGTGGCAAAGGGATCAAGGCGCAGCTGCTGGCGCCGGTGCGCATTTTCAATGCCTGGCGTCAGGCGCGCGCCATTATGAAGCGTTTTAAGCCTGACGTCGTTCTGGGCATGGGCGGTTACGTTTCCGGTCCGGGCGGACTGGCGGCGTGGTCACTGGGCATCCCCGTTGTTCTGCATGAGCAGAACGGTATTGCCGGGTTGACCAACAAATGGCTGGCAAAAATCGCCACCAAAGTTATGCAGGCCTTCCCCGGGGCATTCCCGAAAGCGGATGTCGTAGGGAATCCGGTACGTGTGGACGTGCTGGCGCTGCCGCTGCCAGATACGCGTCTGGCGGGTCGCGAAGGGCCGGTGCGCGTGCTGGTCGTCGGCGGTTCCCAGGGCGCACGTATTTTAAACCAGACGATGCCGCAGGTTGCGGCAAAACTGGGTGATGCGGTGACCATCTGGCACCAGAGCGGGAAGGGCGCTCAGCAGACCGTTGAGCAGGCCTACGTGCAGGAAGGTCAGCCGCAGCATAAAGTGACTGAATTTATTGATGATATGGCCGCAGCCTATGCCTGGGCCGATGTTGTGGTCTGTCGCTCGGGCGCGCTGACGGTGAGCGAAATCGCCGCCGCCGGTTTACCGGCGCTGTTTGTGCCGTTCCAGCACAAAGACCGACAGCAGTACTGGAATGCGCTGCCGCTTGAGAAAGCGGGCGCAGCGAAGATTTTTGAGCAGCCACAATTTACCGCTGATGCGGTCGCCACTACCCTGGCGGGCTGGAACCGGGATGTATTACTGGAGATGGCGCAACGCGCACGCGCGACCGCTATCCCGGATGCAACGGAACGGGTGGCAAAAGAAGTGAGCCTGGCAGCCCAGGCATAATTCTCGCAGTGCGTGTTGCGCTGCACGATTTTTTTGAAGTAGTCGATGGCGTTTAGAGAATGAATACACAACAACTGGCAAAACTGCGTTCTATCGTGCCCGAGATGCGTCGCGTCCGGCACATTCACTTTGTCGGCATCGGTGGTGCTGGCATGGGCGGTATTGCCGAAGTGTTAGCTAACGAAGGCTATCAGATCAGCGGGTCTGACCTGGCGCCAAACCCTGTTACGCAGCAGCTGGCGTCGCTGGGGGCGACTATCTATTTCAATCATCGCCCGGAAAACGTGAGCGATGCGAGCGTGGTTGTGGTGTCCAGCGCTATCTCCGCGGATAACCCGGAAATCGTTGCGGCGCATGAGGCGCGCATCCCGGTGATCCGTCGCGCGGAAATGCTGGCGGAACTGATGCGTTTCCGTCACGGCATTGCGGTGGCCGGTACGCACGGTAAAACCACCACAACAGCGATGGTCTCCAGCATTTATGCGGAAGCGGGTCTCGACCCGACGTTCGTTAACGGTGGTCTGGTGAAAGCCGCTGGCGTGCATGCGCGTCTGGGCCACAGCCGTTATCTGATTGCGGAAGCGGATGAGAGCGATGCGTCGTTCCTGCATCTACAGCCGATGGTGGCGATCGTCACCAACATCGAAGCTGACCATATGGACACTTACCAGGGCGACTTCGAGAACTTAAAGCAGACCTTTATTAACTTCCTGCACAACCTGCCGTTCTATGGCCGTGCGGTGATGTGCGTGGACGATCCGGTTATTCGCGAGCTGCTGCCGCGCGTCGGGCGTCAAATTACGACCTACGGCTTCAGCGAAGACGCGGATGTACGCGTAGAAGATTACAAGCAGATCGGTGCGCAGGGGCATTTCACCCTCGCGCGTCAGGATAAAGACCTGCTGCATGTCACCCTGAACGCTCCGGGACGTCACAACGCCCTGAATGCGGCAGCGGCGGTGGCTGTTGCGACAGAAGAAGGCATTGACGATGAAGCGATCCTGCGCGCACTGGAGAGCTTCCAGGGGACGGGCCGTCGCTTCGACTTCCTCGGTGAATTCCCGCTGGAGCCGGTAAACGGTAAGCCAGGTTCTGCGATGCTGGTAGACGACTACGGTCACCATCCGACGGAAGTGGACGCAACCATCAAAGCGGCACGCGCGGGTTGGCCGGAAAAGAATCTGGTCATGATCTTCCAGCCGCACCGTTACACGCGTACTCGCGATCTGTATGACGATTTTGCCAACGTCCTTTCGCAGGTTGATACCCTGCTGATGCTGGATGTTTATGCAGCGGGTGAAACTCCGATTCCGGGTGCGGACAGTCGTTCTTTATGTCGTACCATCCGTGGACGCGGTAAAGTGGATCCTATTCTGGTTCCCGACCCGGCTCAGGTGGCTGAAATGCTTGCCCCGGTCCTGACGGGTAACGATCTGATCCTGATTCAGGGCGCGGGAAATATCGGCAAAATCGCCCGTACCTTAGCTGAAATCAAACTGAAGCCGCAAACTCAGGAGGACGAGCGTCATGGCTGATAAGATTGCTGTCCTGTTTGGCGGCACTTCCGCCGAACGCGAGGTTTCTCTGAATTCGGGCGCTGCCGTGCTGGCGGGCCTGCGTGAAGGTGGCGCGGACGCGCATCCGGTTGATCCGAAAGAGGTGGACGTCACGCAGCTGAAAGCGATGGGCTTCGATAAAGCCTTTATCGCGTTGCACGGTCGCGGCGGTGAAGACGGCACGTTGCAGGGGCTGCTGGAGCTGATCGGGATGCCGTACACCGGCAGCGGCGTGATGGCATCCGCCATCTCCATGGATAAACTGCGCAGCAAACTGCTGTGGCAGGGGGCGGACCTGCCCGTTGCGCCATGGGTTGCACTGACGCGTCGTGAATATGAAATGGGTCTGTCGGACAGCGTTAATACACGCATTGCGGCACTGGGCTTACCGGTTATTGTGAAGCCGAGCCGTGAAGGGTCGAGCGTGGGAATGTCCAAAGTCGATAAAGCTGTAGATTTGGCTGACGCTTTAGCACTGGCATTTCAACATGATGAAGAAGTTCTGATTGAAAAATGGCTTAGCGGGCCGGAATTTACCGTCGCGATGCTTGGCGAAGAAATTTTACCGTCAATTCGCATCCAACCCGCCGGAGTCTTCTATGATTATGAGGCGAAGTATCTCTCTGATGAGACGCAATATTTCTGCCCAGCGGGTCTTGAAGCAGAGCGTGAGGCCGAATTACAGTCTCTGGTGCTTAAAGCCTGGAATGTGCTGGGATGTCGTGGCTGGGGACGCATTGACGTGATGCTTGACGGTGACGGGCAATTTTATCTGCTGGAAGCAAACACGTCTCCGGGTATGACCAGCCATAGCCTTGTGCCGATGGCGGCGCGTCAGGCGGGAATGAGCTTCTCGCAGTTAGTCGTACGTATTCTGGACCAGGCGGGCTGATATGTCTCAGGCTGCATTGAACACGCGCAACCGCGATGACGAAGAAGAATACTCCTCTTCGCGCCGGAGTAATGGAACGCGTCTTGCAGGGATCATCTTCCTGCTCGGGGTGCTGTGCACCGTGTTTATCAGCGGCTGGATGGTGCTGGGCTGGATGGAAGACGCGCAGCGGTTGCCGCTGTCGAAGCTGGTGGTGACCGGGGAGCGACACTACACGCGTAACGATGACATTCGCCAGTCGATTCTGGCGCTTGGGTCGCCTGGCACCTTTATGACGCAGGACGTCAACATTATCCAGAGTCAGATTGAACGTCTGCCGTGGATAAAACAGGCGAGTGTCAGAAAACAATGGCCTGATGAATTGAAGATTCATCTGGTTGAATATGTGCCGATTGCGCGTTGGAATGATCAGCATATGGTTGACGTAGACGGAAATTCGTTCAGCGTCCCGAGCGATCGTGTCAACAAGCAGAATTTACCGATGTTGTATGGCCCGGAAGGCAGCGAAAACGAAGTATTGCAGGGTTTTCGTGAGATGGGGCAGGTGCTGGCTAAGGATCGCTTTACGTTAAAAGATGCTGCGATGACGGCGCGCCGTTCCTGGCAGTTGACCCTAACGAATGGCATTAAGCTCAATCTTGGCCGCGGCGACACAATGAAACGTCTGGCGCGTTTTGTAGAACTTTACCCGGTTTTACAGCAGCAGGCGCAGACGGATGGCAAACGGATAAGCTACGTTGATTTGCGCTATGACTCAGGCGCAGCAGTCGGTTGGGAGCCGGCTCCGGTCGAGGAACCTAATCAGCAACAAAATCAGGCACAGGTACAGGCAGAACAACAATGATCAAGTCGACGGACAGAAAATTGGTAGTAGGACTGGAGATTGGCACCGCGAAGGTTGCCGCTTTGGTAGGGGAAGTTCTGCCCGACGGTATGGTCAATATCATTGGCGTGGGCAGCTGCCCCTCCCGTGGTATGGATAAAGGTGGGGTAAACGACCTTGAGTCGGTGGTGAAATGCGTTCAGCGCGCCATCGACCAGGCTGAATTGATGGCAGATTGCCAGATTTCCTCTGTCTATCTGGCCCTGTCTGGTAAGCACATCAGCTGCCAGAATGAAATCGGTATGGTGCCGATTTCTGAAGAAGAGGTGACGCAGGAAGACGTTGAGAACGTTGTCCACACGGCGAAATCCGTGCGTGTTCGCGACGAGCACCGTGTGCTGCATGTGATCCCGCAGGAATACGCGATCGACTATCAGGAAGGTATCAAGAATCCGGTCGGTCTCTCGGGCGTGCGTATGCAGGCAAAAGTGCACCTGATCACATGTCACAACGATATGGCGAAGAACATTGTAAAAGCCGTTGAACGTTGTGGCCTGAAAGTTGACCAACTCATTTTCGCCGGTCTTGCCGCGAGCTATTCCGTGCTGACCGAAGACGAACGTGAACTGGGCGTCTGTGTGGTCGATATTGGTGGTGGTACAATGGACATGGCCGTCTATACCGGCGGTGCGTTACGCCACACCAAAGTGATCCCGTACGCCGGGAATGTGGTGACCAGCGATATCGCTTACGCCTTTGGTACGCCACCGAGCGATGCAGAGGCGATTAAAGTGCGCCATGGTTGCGCGCTGGGCTCTATCGTCGGCAAAGACGAGAGCGTTGAAGTGCCGAGCGTAGGCGGGCGACCGCCGCGCAGCCTGCAACGCCAGACGCTGGCAGAGGTGATTGAGCCGCGTTATACCGAGCTGCTCAACCTGGTCAACGAAGAGATTTTGCAGTTACAGGAACAGCTTCGCCAGCAGGGTGTGAAACATCATCTCGCGGCGGGGATTGTATTAACCGGCGGGGCAGCGCAAATTGAAGGTCTTGCGGCCTGCGCTCAGCGCGTGTTCCATACGCAGGTGCGTATTGGTGCGCCGCTGAATATTACCGGTTTAACGGATTACGCTCAGGAGCCGTATTACTCAACGGCCGTGGGCCTGCTGCACTACGGGAAAGAATCCCATTTGAGTGGTGAAGCAGAAGTGGAAAAACGCGTCTCGGTGGGGTCTTGGGTCAAACGACTTAACACCTGGTTGCGAAAAGAGTTTTAATTTTTTTAAGAGACCGGAGAGAATTAGCGGTCTCGGGCGACAGGCACAACGGAGAGAGAGATTATGTTTGAACCTATGGAATTAACCAACGACGCGGTGATTAAAGTCATCGGCGTCGGTGGCGGCGGCGGTAACGCCGTAGAGCACATGGTGCGCGAGCGCATCGAAGGTGTTGAATTCTTCGCGGTGAACACCGATGCGCAGGCGCTGCGTAAAACGGCTGTTGGCCAGACGATTCAGATCGGTGGTGGCATCACCAAAGGTCTGGGAGCAGGGGCTAACCCGGAAGTGGGCCGCAACGCGGCTGAAGAAGATCGTGAAGCGCTGCGCGCTGCACTGGACGGTGCAGACATGGTCTTCATCGCAGCGGGTATGGGCGGCGGTACAGGTACCGGTGCAGCACCCGTTGTGGCGGAAGTCGCTAAAGATTTAGGTATTCTGACCGTTGCTGTCGTGACCAAGCCTTTCAACTTTGAAGGTAAGAAGCGTATGGCTTTCGCGGAGCAGGGTATCACCGAGCTGTCCAAGCACGTGGACTCTCTGATTACCATCCCGAACGACAAGCTGCTGAAAGTGCTGGGTCGCGGTATCTCTCTGCTGGACGCCTTTGGCGCGGCAAACGACGTGCTGAAAGGCGCGGTTCAGGGTATTGCTGAACTGATTACCCGTCCTGGTCTGATGAACGTTGACTTTGCAGACGTTCGCACCGTGATGTCCGAGATGGGCTACGCGATGATGGGCTCTGGCGTGGCGAGCGGCGAAGACCGTGCGGAAGAAGCCGCTGAAATGGCGATCTCTTCTCCACTGCTGGAAGATATCGATCTGTCTGGTGCGCGCGGCGTGCTGGTCAACATTACCGCTGGCTTTGACCTGCGTCTGGATGAGTTCGAAACCGTGGGTAACACCATCCGTGCGTTCGCCTCTGACAACGCGACCGTCGTTATCGGTACGTCCCTTGATCCGGAAATGAACGACGAACTGCGTGTGACCGTTGTGGCCACCGGTATCGGGATGGACAAGCGTCCTGAGATCACCCTGGTGACCAACAAACAGACTCAGCAGCCGGTTATGGATCGTTACCAGCAGCACGGTATGGCGCCTCTGACTCAGGAGCAAAAACCCGCTGCGAAAGTGGTGAACGACCCGACTCCACAAACGGCAAAAGAGCCAGATTATCTGGATATCCCGGCGTTCCTGCGTAAGCAAGCTGACTAAGAATTGGCTGGAATTTGGGGATTTGCGCTCTTTGTGCTAAACTGGCCCACCGTTAGTGATATACACTCTCGGTTGGATAGTTAATTTGGCGAGATTATACGATGATCAAACAAAGGACACTTAAACGTATCGTTCAGGCGACGGGTGTCGGTTTACATACCGGCAAGAAAGTCACACTGACGTTACGCCCTGCGCCGGCCAATACCGGGGTCATCTATCGTCGCACCGACTTGAATCCACCGGTAGATTTTCCGGCCGATGCCAAATCTGTGCGTGATACTATGCTCTGTACTTGTCTGGTGAACGAGCATGACGTGCGGATTTCTACCGTAGAGCACCTGAACGCCGCCCTGGCGGGTCTGGGTATCGACAACATTATGGTTGAAGTCGATGCGCCAGAAATCCCGATCATGGACGGGAGTGCTGCTCCGTTCGTTTATTTGTTGCTGGATGCCGGCATCGAAGAACTGAACTGCGCGAAGAAATTTGTTCGCATTAAAGAGACCGTTCGCGTCGAAGATGGCGACAAATGGGCTGAATTCAAACCGTACAATGGTTTCTCGTTGGACTTCACCATCGATTTTAACCATCCGGCGATTGACTCCAGCACCCAGCGCTATGCGATGAACTTCTCTGCGGATGCGTTCATGCGTCAGATCAGCCGAGCACGTACCTTCGGCTTTATGCGTGATATCGAATATCTGCAATCCCGCGGCCTGTGCCTGGGCGGCAGCTTCGATTGTGCCATCGTTGTTGACGATTATCGCGTACTGAACGAAGACGGCCTGCGTTTTGAAGATGAATTTGTTCGTCACAAAATGCTGGACGCGATCGGCGACCTCTTCATGTGTGGTCACAACATCATTGGTGCATTTACCGCGTTTAAATCCGGTCATGCACTGAACAACAAACTGTTGCAGGCCGTCCTGGCAAAACAGGAAGCCTGGGAATATGTGACCTTCGAAGACGAAGCTGAACTGCCGCTGGCGTTCAAAGCCCCGACTATGGTCCTGGCGTAACGGTTAAAGCCGTTTCGTAAGAAAAGCGACTGGTTCACCTGGTACTCTCTCCGACCAGGGAAGCCAGTCGTTTTTATTTCTGCCCTTCTTTAATTTGTCCCCCTCACCCCTGGCCTGTGTCGGGTGCCGAATAACGGTGTGTTCGCTGCATTATTGACCGTTTTTACCTGCTGCAAGGTGTCATTCCTGCTGCCGTGTATTGGCTTTAGTGGTAATATCTGGGCGCTAAAAAAGAATAACTGAACTCAGCCTGCACTGGCGGGCGAACGTGGTGGAGCAAGTGAGCGGAATACTGACGCGCTGGCGACAATTTGGCAGACGTTACTTCTGGCCGCATCTCTTATTGGGGATGGTCGCGGCGAGTTTCGGCTTGCCTGTGCTCAGCAACAGCGCAGACGCGGCCACGCCAGCACGTTCCACGACGACCAAACACGATCTCACCACACGGGTTAACTTCACTAATCTCGCATGGCTTGAAGCTAGCCGCCGTCCTAATTTCTCCGTTGATTACTGGCAGCAGCACGCGATTCGCACGGTTATCCGCCATCTGTCGTTCGCGATGGCGCCGCAGACGATGCCTGTTGCGGAAGAAACGCTGCCGGTTCAGGCTCAGCATCTTGCCCTGCTCGATACGCTTAATGCGCTTCTGACGCAGGACAACCAGCCGCCAGTGACCGTAAATCAGACGGCGCAAACGGATTTTGTTTCCCCTGCATCCTTCTCTGTTTCGACATGGATTAGCCAGGTTCACGGCATCCGTGCCGGGCCTCAACGCCTCAGCTAAATTAACCTTTTTCAATACCTTAATTTATCTGCCCGACTGGGGCGTTTGAGAATTTATTATGCTAATTAAATTGTTAACCAAAGTTTTTGGTAGTCGTAACGATCGTACCCTGCGCCGCATGCGCAAAGCTGTGAACGTCATCAACGGTATGGAACCGGCGATGGAGAAGCTCACTGATGATGAGCTGAAAGCGAAAACCGCGGAGTTCCGTGCGCGTCTGGAGAAAGGTGAAACCTTAGAAAGCCTGATCCCGGAAGCCTTCGCCGTTGTACGTGAGGCCAGTAAACGCGTGTTCGGCATGCGTCACTTCGACGTGCAGCTGCTGGGCGGGATGGTGCTCAACGAGCGCTGCATCGCGGAAATGCGTACCGGTGAAGGTAAAACCCTGACGGCAACGCTGCCGGCTTACCTGAATGCGCTGACGGGTAAGGGCGTTCACGTTGTTACCGTCAACGACTATCTGGCGCAGCGCGACGCCGAAAACAACCGTCCGCTGTTCGAATTCCTCGGCATGACCGTGGGCATTAACATGTCCGGCCTGCCGGCACCTGCCAAGCGTGAAGCGTATAACGCGGATATCACCTACGGCACCAACAACGAATACGGCTTCGACTACCTGCGTGACAACATGGCGTTCAGCCCGGAAGAGCGCGTCCAGCGTAAACTGCACTATGCGCTGGTGGATGAGGTTGACTCCATTCTGATCGATGAAGCGCGTACCCCGCTGATCATCTCCGGCCCGGCCGAAGACAGCTCCGAGATGTACCGTAAAGTCGACAAAATCATTCCTCACCTGCTGCGTCAGGAGAAAGAAGACTCCGATACCTTCCAGGGTGAAGGTCACTTCTCCGTGGATGAAAAAGCGCGTCAGGTCAACCTGACCGAACGCGGCCTGGTGAAAATCGAAGAGCTGCTGGTGGCTGAAGGCATTATGGAAGAGGGCGAGTCTCTGTACTCCCCGAGCAACATCATGCTGATGCACCACGTAACGGCCGCACTGCGCGCGCACGCCCTGTTCACCCGCGACGTTGACTACATCGTTAAAGACGGCGAAGTCATCATCGTCGATGAACACACCGGCCGTACCATGCAGGGACGTCGCTGGTCCGATGGCCTGCACCAGGCCGTGGAAGCGAAAGAAGGCGTGGATATTCAAAACGAAAACCAGACGCTGGCATCCATCACCTTCCAGAACTACTTCCGTCTGTACGAGAAGCTGGCGGGGATGACCGGTACCGCAGATACCGAAGCGTTTGAGTTCAGCTCCATCTATAAGCTGGATACCGTGGTAGTACCTACCAACCGTCCGATGATCCGTAAGGATATGCCGGACCTGGTATACATGACTGAAGCGGAAAAAATTCAGGCGATCATTGAAGATATTCGCGAACGTACCGCGAAGGGCCAGCCGGTACTGGTGGGGACCATCTCCATCGAGAAATCCGAAGTGGTATCTAACGAGCTGACCAAAGCAGGCATCAAACACAACGTTCTGAACGCCAAGTTCCACGCTAAAGAAGCAGATATCGTTGCGCAGGCCGGTTACCCGGCTGCCGTAACCATCGCCACCAACATGGCGGGTCGTGGTACCGATATTATGCTCGGCGGTAGCTGGCAGGCCGAAGTGGCGGAGCTGGAAAACCCAACCCCAGAGCAAATCGCGCAGATCAAAGCCGACTGGCAGGTGCGTCACGACGCGGTGCTGGCATCCGGTGGTCTGCACATCATTGGTACCGAGCGTCATGAATCTCGTCGTATCGATAACCAGCTGCGCGGTCGTGCAGGTCGTCAGGGTGATGCCGGTTCTTCCCGCTTCTATCTGTCTATGGAAGATGCGCTGATGCGTATTTTCGCCTCTGACCGTGTGTCCGGCATGATGCGTAAACTGGGAATGAAACCTGGCGAAGCGATCGAGCACCCGTGGGTTACCAAAGCGATTGCCAACGCCCAGCGTAAAGTAGAAAGCCGCAACTTCGATATTCGTAAGCAGCTGCTGGAATATGATGACGTTGCCAACGACCAGCGTCGTGCGATCTACACCCAGCGTAACGAACTGCTGGACGTGTCCGACGTGAGCGAAACCATCAACAGCATTCGCGAAGATGTGTTCAAAGCCACTATCGACGCGCACATTCCGCCGCAGTCTCTGGAAGAGATGTGGGATATCGAAGGTTTGCAGGAACGTCTGAAAAACGACTTCGATCTCGAACTGCCAATCAAAGAGTGGCTGGACAAAGAGCCTGAGCTGCACGAAGAGACCCTGCGCGAGCGTATCTACGAAACCGCGCTGGACGTCTACAAGCGTAAGGAAGAAGTGGTTGGCGCAGAGATGATGCGTCACTTCGAGAAAGGCGTAATGTTGCAGACCCTGGACTCCCTGTGGAAAGAGCACCTGGCGGCAATGGACTACCTGCGTCAGGGTATCCATCTGCGTGGTTATGCGCAGAAAGATCCGAAGCAGGAGTACAAGCGTGAATCCTTCTCCATGTTTGCTGCCATGCTGGAGTCGCTGAAGTATGAAGTCATCAGCACCCTGAGCAAAGTTCAGGTGCGTATGCCGGAAGAAGTGGAAGCGATGGAGCAGCAGCGTCGTGAAGAAGCTGAGCGTCTGGCACAGATGCAGCAGTTGAGCCATCAGACCGATGAGAGCGAAGCCGCAGCGGCAATCGCAGCGCAGACGGGCGATCGTAAAGTCGGTCGTAACGATCCGTGCCCATGCGGTTCCGGCAAAAAATACAAGGCGTGCCACGGCCGCCTGAGCTAAGAACATAACAAACCGAAAAGGCGCAGATATCTGCGCCTTTTTTATGGAAGTGACATGATGAAAACACTGCAAATTGCTGTCGGGATCATTCGCAACCCGCAAAATCAGATCTTCATTACCCAACGTGCCGCCGATGCGCACATGGCCAACAAATGGGAATTCCCCGGCGGAAAAATCGAATCAGGTGAAACGCCGGAGCAGGCGCTGGTGCGTGAGCTTCAGGAAGAGGTGGGGATCACCCCGCTTGGCGCAACGCTGTTCGATAAGCTGGAGTACCAGTTTCCGGATCGTCACATCACGCTGTGGTTCTGGCTGGTTGAAAACTGGGAAGGTGAGCCGTGGGGAAAAGAGGGGCAGCCGGGTAACTGGATTGAGCTTCAGGCCAGCGATGCGGAAAAATTCCCGCCTGTCAATGAGCCTGTGATCCTCCGGCTGGCCGCACAACCGTAGGCCTGCTAAGCGACGCGCCAGCAGGCTTTGAACGTTACTGCTGGTTTTCGCTCCAGTCATCGCTATCCGAGAGATCGCCTTCGCTCGGAATGCGTTTCTCTTCCGCCGCCCATTCGCCCAGGTCTATAAGCTGACAGCGCTTACAGCAGAATGGGCGAAATGGACTTACGTCTCCCCAGACGACAGTTTTCCCACAGGTTGGGCAGTTTACGGTGGTTACGTCAGACATTGGCACTCCTTAACAACAGGCCAGTTCAAAATCGAGGCGTTCCGGCACGGTGCCATGTTCACTGTCCAGCGGCATAAAGCGGATCGCGAAACGGCTTTTATGCCCGGAAATTTGCGGGTAAAGCTGCTCGCCAAGAGACAGGTTCAGGCGCAGAAGATCGGCGTCGTCGCCGTTATCCTGATAGAAACCGTTGAGACTGGTTTGTTTGCGGAACGGGGCAGAGTTACGCACAAGATCGAGGATCAGGGATAACGTCTGATTCATCGGCTCCAGGCTGCCCAGCCAGCTGTTCACCTGGCGATCGCGCTGTTCCTGCGGCATGTGCAGCCACATATGCAGCGTTGGCAGATCAAAGCTACAGCATCCGCCCGGTATGCTCAGGCGCTGGCGCACCAGCGCAATCAGACGATCCTCTCGTAAAAACTGGCCAACGCGCGGCGCGGCCATCAGGGTCGTGCTGCTGTTTTTTAGCTGCTTGCGTAAAGCGTCAATTCGACTTTGATCCACGCCCGGTACTTCGGCCCAGGCCTGTAATTTACGCTGCTGGCGCTCCAGCTCTTTCAACAGCTCAGTGCGGACGTCGCCGCGTTCAATCACATCCAGCAGATCGCCCACGTTGCGGAAAAAATGCAGCGCCGTGGCGTGATCGTTGACAGGCAGATGTTGTGAAAGCTGTTGAATAAGAAATTCTATGCGTAGCCAGGTACGCATTTTTTCGTTAAGCGGGTGCTCAAAAAGGATATGAGTCGACATTATGGTTTTTCCTGTGCAACGGCCTGCGCGGCGAAGGTCAGATACTGCGCGTGCAGACGAGCAACATCCGATGCAATGGCATCTGGTGCGCCGTTATTATCAATAACATCATCCGCAATGGCGAGGCGCGCTTCGCGCGTGGCCTGTGCGGCAAGAATTTGTTCAGCATGCTCGCGAGAAACATGGTCACGCGCCATGGTTCTCTGGATTTGCGTTTCGCGGGAAACGTCAATCACCAGCGTTCTGTCTGCTTTATTTTGAAGCTGATTTTCCACCAGTAACGGGACCACCCACAACACATAGGGCGAACTGGCTGCGGCAATCTGACGCTGAGTTTCCTGGTGGATAATGGGGTGGAGCAGGGCATTAAGCCAGGCTTTTTCCGCTGGATCGGAAAATATGCACTCACGCAGCTGCCGACGATTCAGGGTGCCGTCAGCCTGTATCACGGGGCGACCAAAATGCGCTTCGATGGCGTTTAAGGCGGGTGTATTGGGTTCTACCACCTGACGGGCAATGATATCGGCGTCGATAATCGTGATGCCGAGACGAGCAAACGCGTGCGCAACGGTGCTTTTACCACTACCGATGCCGCCGGTTAATGCGACGATATACCCCATTAAATCAGATCCTGGGAATTATTCAGTTTTAAAATCAGTTGCTTAAAATTCAAACTTACAACAGCCAATGTTTAGCTCTCTTTACCCGCTTTTTACCAGGTAAATTTATAGGATTGTAGCGTAAAAAAAGAGAATTTCGCAGTCTTGCGGAGCAGGTATTAGTGCGTATGATAGCGTCACTGGAGTTGTGCTTTTAATATATTTGCCTCTAACCCCAGGAATCCGCACATGCGTATCGAAGAAGATCTGAAGTTAGGTTTCAAAGACGTTCTTATCCGCCCTAAACGCTCTACACTGAAAAGTCGCTCAGACGTTGAACTCGAACGTCAATTCACCTTTAAGCATTCCGGTCAGACGTGGTCTGGCGTGCCGATTATCGCGGCCAACATGGACACCGTCGGAACCTTCGAGATGGCTACCGCACTGGCGCAATTCGACATCCTTACTGCGGTACACAAACACTACAGCGCTGAAGAGTGGGATGCGTTTGTCGCCTCCGCCTCGGCTGACGTGGTGAAGCATGTGATGGTCTCGACCGGTACCTCTGATGCAGATTTCGAGAAAACCAAACAGATCCTGAACGCCAATCCAGCGCTGAATTTTGTCTGCATTGACGTGGCAAATGGTTATTCCGAGCATTTCGTTCAGTTCGTCAGCAAGGCACGTGAGGCCTGGCCAACCAAAACCATCATCGCGGGCAACGTGGTGACCGGTGAAATGTGTGAAGAGCTGATCCTCTCCGGGGCCGACATTGTAAAAGTTGGTATTGGCCCGGGGTCCGTTTGCACCACGCGCGTGAAAACCGGTGTGGGTTATCCGCAGCTGTCTGCGGTAATTGAATGCGCTGACGCTGCGCACGGTCTGGGCGGCCAGATCATCAGCGACGGTGGCTGCACCATGCCAGGCGATGTCGCGAAAGCCTTCGGCGGCGGCGCGGATTTCGTGATGCTCGGCGGCATGCTGGCTGGCCACGAAGAGAGCGGCGGTACCGTGGTGGAAGAAAACGGTGAGAAGTTCATGCTGTTCTACGGAATGAGCTCTGAATCCGCGATGACCCGTCACGTGGGCGGTGTCGCGAAATACCGTGCGGCGGAAGGCAAAACCGTTAAGCTGCCACTGCGTGGTCCGGTCGAAAACACGGCGCGCGATATCCTCGGAGGTCTGCGTTCTGCCTGCACCTACGTTGGTGCTTCCCGCCTGAAAGAGCTGACGAAACGCACGACGTTTATCCGCGTTCAGGAGCAGGAAAACCGCGTATTCAATAGCCTCTGACGGCTACGGCTGGCGCGCGTCCGTGCGCCAGCATTACCCCGCGCTCATTGCATCCCCCAGATGGAAAATCGGCAAATACATTGCCACCACCAGCGTGCCAATAATCAGACCCGTCACGACCAGTAGCAAAGGCTCAAGAAGCGCTGCCAGATTGTCTGCCTGCTGAAATGTCTGTTCCGTATGGTGGCGGGCCAGATTCATCAGCATCACATCCAGTGAACCCGACACTTCTCCGGTGCGAATGAGCTGAATACACAGTGGCGTAAAAACAGAGGCCTTCTGGAAGGAGGACCACACGGGCATCCCCTGTTCGATATCGCTGCGTATCTCACGGAGTTTCTCCTGCCAGTAGCCCCTCTCAACGGTCTCCTCCACACTCTCCAGTCCTTGTAAAAAGGCAATTCCGGCCTGCTGGGTTAATGACAGCACGGTAAAAATCTGCCCCAGTTTTTGCCCGCGCGTCAGCGTGCCCATCACCGGTACGTGTAACAAGACATACTGCCAGCGTGGATGCCGCCGCAGCTTACAGGCGATGACAACCATTGCCACGAGCAGGGTCAAAAGGGTGAGGATATGCGCCTGAACCAAGGCCGCCAGCCCCATGACTGCCTGCGTGAGCAAAGGGAGCGGGGTGTTGAACGTTTTGTAGATTGCAGCAAACTCAGGCAAAACCAGCGTGACCATCGCCAGCACCACGAAAACGGCCAGCGTCAGGATGATCAGCGGATAGCGCAGCGCTTTCTTCACCTTCGCACTGAGCTGCTGCTGGGATTTTTGTTGCTGCGCAAGCTGACGGCAGCAGGCTTCGAGCTTACCCGTCAGCTCACCCGTCTTCACCATTGAGACATAAAGAGGGCTAAACACCTCTGGCCATTTCTTCATGGTCTCTGACAGGGCGCAACCTTCGCTCAGGTCATCAGCAAGACTGTGCAGCAGCGCCTGCCAGTGCTGCAAAGGATGCTGTTCCGCCAGCATGTGCAGGCTTTGGGATAGCGTGAGTCCAGCCTGTAGCAGCGTGGCGAGCTGGCGAAAAATATCGTAGCAGTGCTGCACCTGCCATCGCTGGCGCTGCTGACAGCGTTTTAGCGCCAGCGGGTGCAGTTGTTTAAGCACCAGAGCCGTGTAAGCTGCGTCACGGTCGATGGCCCAGAGGGTGCCGGTTTGCACCTCCCCCTCGGTGTTCAGGGCACGCCAGCGCCAGAGCGAATTAGCAGCCATCGGGCATTCCCAGGACGCGCAACAGCTCTTCGAGCGTGGTCAGCCCTTGCTCTACGGCCATGCAGCCATGCTCAAACAAAGAGGTCATTCCCGCCTGACTAGCGCTGGACCCAATCACCTCCGTGTTTGCTCCGCTGGCGATGGCCTGCCGCAGCGTGTCGTCGATGACGAGCACTTCAAAAATGGCTACGCGACCATAAAAACCGTGGTAGCAGCGATCGCAGCCGGTGGGTTGCCAGCGAGGAAGCGGCCGGGGCCACAGCGTGCGGGGTAATTCGGTGTGGCGGCTGGCTTCCTGTCGGCAGTACGGACATAAACGGCGCACCAGTCGCTGGGCAATCACCATCGAGAGCGCCGAAGAGATCATCCAGCGCGCGACGCCCATCTGTTGCAGTCGTACCAGCGTTTCAGTCGTCGAATTAGTATGGAGGGTGGACAGCACCAGATGTCCGGTTTGCGCCGCCTGAATGGCAATTTCTGCCGTTTCGCCGTCACGAATTTCACCCACCATAATGATGTCAGGATCCTGCCTGAGCAGGGCACGCAGCACGCTCTGAAAGGTCAGCCCCGCGCGCGGATTAATCTGCGTCTGGTTTAAGCCTGCAAGCGGGATTTCAACGGGATCTTCCACGCTGCAAATATTGACGTCAGAGGTATTTCGCGCCTGTAACGCGCTGTACAGCGTCACCGTTTTCCCGCTACCGGTCGGGCCGGTGACCAAAATCAACCCCTGAGGGCTGTTAAGCGCCCCGGCAAAACGGGCCTGCTGGTCTGCGCTCATCCCCAGCTGTTCAAGCTCCAGTGCCTGCTGTACCTGGTGAAGCAGACGAAGCACGATTTTTTCTCCACCACTACAGGGAAGGGTTGCGATACGAAAAGAGACGGGGACGCTTGCCAGCTCCACCGTAAACTGACCGTCCTGCGGCAGCCGGCGCTCCGCAATATCCAGTTGACCCAGCACCTTCAGGCGTGCGGCAAGCGTCGTCCCGAGGGTGGCAGAGATCGGCGGTTGCGGGTAGAGAACACCGTCGATTCGCAAACGGATCTGGTAGCCGTGCTCCGTCGGTTCAATATGGATGTCAGAAGCCCGCTGGTTTACTGCCTGCTGCAAGGTTGTACTGAGCACGTCAGCGGCTGAGTTTGGCGCTATGCCCGGCAGGTGCGATGATGAGACGGACTGAAGCCGTTTTTCCATCCGTTCTGCCGTCCAGCACTCAATATCAATACGCTTCTGCGTGGCGAAGCGTAACGCTTCCATCAGCTCAGAGGCAGGATTACCCACCACCGCAATGCTGATCATATCGGTGTCGCTTGCGAGTAGCAGTGCGTGATGGCGCTGACAGAGCGTCATTAGCTGTTCGGTATTCATTGTCCACTCCTGTCAGTTGTTGTCGAAGCGGAAAACATCTTCACAGGCTTGTCTGAGCGCCGTGTCGGACGCAATTTTGCAGTCACGCGTCCAGCCCGTCATACCGTTACCGTCGCTCCAGATCGGTGTCATGAGCACTTCAAGTCCGTTAAGGCTTTCCTGCCCTGTTAACGATACGGCCCCCTTTGCCACGCTCATCGCTGAAACGTAACGTGTGGTTGTCGGGGAGGGGATGCCATTGGTGCCTGCGTCGCAGCTATCCACACCACCACGATCCAGGGCGCAAAGCTCAATGGCGGTGCGGTAGGGGATGAACGTTTGCAGCATATCGGTGAGCGCCGCTTTTCGCAGGTAGTTCTGATAGGCCGGAACGCCAATGGCGCTCAGGATGGCAATAATGCCAATGACCACCATTAGCTCAATCAGGGTAAATCCTTGTTGTCTGTTCATGTCTGCTCCTTACGTTAAGTGGCGCTACTGTGGCAGTGCCAGCATGCAGAAACGAGGGACAAAAGCGTGAACGTGAAGGGGCTTTCAGGGAAATGATTCAGTGTTGCAGAGAAGGACAGCGTAATTGCGAGCGGTTTCGTATTTCCCCTCTCCGGGCGGAGAGGGGAGGCTAATTTATTTGAAGCGCATCGAGAGGTCGAGGGCGCGGACGTGCTTGGTCAGGGCGCCAACGGAGATGTAATCGACGCCGGTTTCAGCAAATTCGCGGATGGTGTCGAACGTCACGTTGCCGGACACCTCAAGCTGCGCCTGGCCGTTTGTGCGTTTGACCGCTTCACGCATCTGCTCCGTGTCGAAGTTATCGAGCATGATGATGTCAGCCCCCGCTTTAATGGCCTCGTCCAGCTCCTCCAGCGTTTCCACTTCCACTTCGACCGGCACATCCGGATGTAGCCAGAAGGCTTTTTCCACGGCCTGACGCACCGAGCCAGAGGCAATAATGTGGTTCTCTTTGATCAGGAAGGCATCGGATAGCCCCAGACGATGGTTGGCGCCGCCACCGCAGAGTACCGCGTATTTCAGCGCGGTCCGCAGGCCCGGCAGGGTTTTACGGGTATCCAGCAGCTGCGTGCGGGTGCCTGCCAGCAGGTCAACGTAGCGGCGTACTTCACTGGCAACGCCAGAGAGCGTTTGCACAAAATTGAGCGCGGTGCGTTCACCGGTCAGCAAGACGCGGGACGGGCCGTCCAGCTCGAACAGTGGCTGATTCGCCGTGACCGCATCACCGTCTTCAACGTGCCATGTTACCTGCACCTCGTCGCCTGCCAGCTGGGTAAAGACCTCCTCAACCCAGCGTTTGCCGCAGAAAACCCCCGCTTCGCGGGTGATGATCACCGCATGCGAGCGTGTCTCTTTTGGCAACAATTGGGCGGTAATATCGTTATCGGCGCTGACGTCGCCGCCGAGATCTTCTTTCAGGGCATGGGCAACGCTTGCCGGGATATCACTATTAATACGTTCCAGAAGCGCGTCACGTCGGTGGTCGGGGTTATAGCGGCGAGGCGGCATGATAAAACTCCAAATTGGTAACGAATCATAATATTGAAACATGCTACTCTGAACCGAGTAACAGCACCATAGATAAGGAGTTCCAGCATGTTGTTAGAAAACGGATGGCTGGTGGACGCGCGGCATGTACCGTCGCCGCACCACGACTGCCGCCCGGAGGATGAAAAGCCCACACTGCTGGTGGTTCACAATATTAGTCTCCCGCCGGGTGAGTTTGGCGGTCCGTGGATCGATGCGTTATTCACTGGAACGATAGATCCCGATGCCCACCCCTTCTTTGCTGAGATTGCGCATCTGCGCGTATCGGCGCACTGTCTGATCCGTCGTGATGGCGAAGTGGTTCAGTATGTTCCTTTTGATAAGCGAGCCTGGCATGCTGGCGTGTCGATGTATCAGGGGCGCGAGCGGTGCAATGATTTCTCTATTGGAATTGAACTGGAAGGAACGGACACCACGCCTTACACCGATGCGCAATATGAGAAACTGGTTGCTGTAACGCAAACGTTAATCGGGCGCTATCCCGCCATTGCAGACAATATTACAGGGCACAGCGACATCGCCCCGGAAAGAAAAACCGACCCCGGCCCGGCGTTTGACTGGTCCCGGTTTCACGCCATGCTTACCACGTCGTCAGATAAGGAGATAACATGACGTTGTTTACCATGCTGCTGGTTATGATCGCTGAACGCCTGTTTAAGCTCGGCGAGCACTGGCATCTGGATCATCGGCTGGAGGTGTTATTCCGCCGCATCAGGCATTTTTCCATGCTGCGCACGCTGCTGATGGCGGCAGGCGTGATGGCGATTACGTTCCTGTTGCTGCGCTCGCTTTACGGCCTCTTTTTCAACGTGCCGCTGCTGGTGGTGTGGATCCTGCTCGGCGTGCTGTGTATTGGCGCGGGCAAGGTGCGTTTGCACTATCACGCGTATCTGAAAGCCGCTTCCCGGGATGATGCCCACGCGCGCGGCGCGATGGCGAGCGAGTTGACGATGATCCACGGCGTACCGCCGGATTGCGATGAACGCGAGTTTCTGCGGGAGCTGCAAAACGCGCTGCTGTGGATTAACTTCCGTTACTACCTGGCGCCGCTGTTCTGGTTCGTGGTGGGCGGACCCTGGGGGCCGGTTCTGCTGATGGGTTATGCGTTCCTGCGCGCCTGGCAGACCTGGCTTGCCCGCTATCTTACGCCGCATGAACGTCTACAGTCCGGCATTGATGCCATCCTGCACGTGCTCGACTGGCTTCCGGTGCGTCTGGTAGGCGTGGTCTATGCCCTCATCGGTCACGGTGAAAAGGCGCTGCCCGCGTGGTTTGTCTCCCTTGCAGACCGCCATATCTCGCAGTATCAGGTTTTAACCCGACTGGCACAGTTCTCGCTGGCGCGTGAGCCGCACACGGATAAAGTCGCAACGCCAAAAGCTGCCGTCTCGATGGCGAAGAAAACATCCTTTGTGGTGGTGGTGATTGTGGCGCTGCTAACGATTTACGGCACGCTGGTCTGACCCAGCGCGCCGAAGCCGTTACGGCGTATCCGCGGGCGGGATGCCGAAGTCAGGCATCCCGTTTTCGTTCCAGCGGACGAGTTTCAGGCGAGTATGGCGATTGGGATCGTAAAGCGGATCGCCTTCAATTTCAGTGTAGTTTCGCGCGTGGTAGACCAGCACATCTTCGCCTTCCGGCGTCTGCGTAAAGCTGTTATGGCCTGGCCCATACTGACGGTTTTCGTAGCTGGTGACGAACACCGGGCGCGGGGATTTATGCCAGTTAGCCGGGTTTTGCGGATCGGCATTCAGGTCTGCCCACAGTAATCCCATGCAGTAGTTCTCGTCGGTGGCGCTGGCGGAATAGCTGATAAACAGCTTATCGCCATGGAACAGCACCGCCGGGCCTTCGTTGACCCAGAACCCACGGCACTCCCAGTCATATTCCGGTTTACTGAGCATCACCGGCTCGCCTTTCAGCGTCCACGGATTTTCCATTTCACACAGGTAAAGATTGGAGTTACCGGAAATGTCCGGGGCTTTTTGCGCCCACAGATACCAGCGTTTACCCTGATGAACAAAGGTGGTGGCATCCAGCGCGAAGGTGTCAAACGGGGTTTTGATTTGCCCTTTTTCCACCCACGTACCGGTGAGCGGATCGCGATCTGCGCATTCAATGGCAAACATGCGATGCTGGAACATCCCGAGCTGATCGAGCGCCTGGGTATGCGTGGCGGCAAAATAGATGTACCACCTGCCGTCGATATGATGCAGTTCCGGTGCCCAGATCAGCTGGCTCATCGGGCCGGTGTCGGGCTTGCGCCAGACAACCACCTCTTCGGCATCGCGTAAACCTTCCAGCGAGTCCGCGCGGCGGATCGCCAGCCGATCGTACTCTGGTACGGAGGCGATAAAGTAATATTGCCCATCGTGACGCAGGATATACGGGTCGGCGCGTTGTTCAATAAACGGGTTTGGCCAGGTTTGCATTCGGCTTTCCTTATTTAGTCTCAGCGGCTTTGAGTTCCTGATAATCGTTCAGCTCGCGATAGTTGGTGCGACGCTTTTCCAGATCGGACTGGATCTGCTTCATGGTCTCACGGTCCACTTTCAGCAGACGTACTACGCCCGCGGTAATTAAGTATCCAATGCCGGGAATGATGGTAAACAGCAGCACGATCCCGTTGATGGCATCCGCGCTCTGCGCTTTTGCGCCCGCGTCGTAGCCGTACCAGGAGAGCAGGAAGCCGACCATTGCCCCGGCAATCGCCAGACCCAGCTTCAGGAAGAAGATGTTGCCGGAGAAGCTGATCCCGGTGATGCGTTTCCCGGTTTTCCACTCGCCGTAGTCATCCACGTCGGCCATCAGGGACCAGTGCAGTGGTGACGGGATCTGGTGCAGGATGTTCAGCAGGACGTAGAGCACGACAATAGTTGTCGTCGCTTTCGGGTCGAAGAAGTAAAAGGCGCAGGAGAAAATCGCCAGCACGATGTTGGTCCAGAAGAAGACCTTCAGCTTACACCAGCGGTCGGTCAGCACTTTCGCCAGCATACTGCCGAACATCATGCCGACCACGCCCAGGCTGATAAACAGCGTGGCGAAATGGGTGCTTTGCCCCATGACCCAGGTGACGTAATACATGGTGGCCGCCATGCGGATAAAGCCGGGGCAGACGTTGCACAGCGTTAACAGCAGGATCCGCACCCACTGGTCATTCTTCCACACGTCTTTCAGGTCGTTTTTCAGTTCGTCATGAGTTTGCACCGCCGGACGCACGCGCTCCCGCACCGTGGCGAAGCAGAACAGGAACATGCAGGTACCAATCAGCGCCAGCACGGTCATCGCCATCTGGTAGCCTTTGGCTTTGTTATCCCCACCGAACCAGTCGGCCATCGGCAGGAGCGTCAGCGACAGCAGCAGCGTGGCGATACCAACCATAACAAAACGGTAGGACTGGCAGGCAACGCGCTCTTTCGGGTCGTTGGTGATCACGCCGCCGAGCGAGCAGTACGGAATGTTGATGGCGGTATAGGTCAGCGACAGCAGGAAGTAGGTGACAAAGGCATAGATAACTTTGCTGTTATAGCTCCAGTCAGGCGTGGTAAACATCAGGATGCTGAACAGCGCGTAGGGGAAGGCAATCCACAGCAGCCATGGACGAAACCGGCCATATTTGCTGCGGGTACGGTCGGCAATCGCGCCCATAATTGGGTCCGTGACGGCATCAATGACGCGTACGGACAGGAGTAAAACGCCAACCAGTGCAGGAGCCAGACCAAAAATATCCGTATAAAAGTAGTTAACAAATAACATGATGGCGCCAAAGATAATGTTGCATCCGGCGTCACCCATGCCATAGCCGATCTTTTCTTTTACTGACAGTTTGTTGTTATTCATCGACAGCTCTCCGGGTTTCGGTATGGAGAGAATTATTCGCTGGCAAACGAATATATGCGTTGCAATATAAAGGCGGTGATATGGAGGATTTTGCTGTGGGCGCGAATTTGTGAGGAAGGTAACAAGACGCTGTACCCGCAACCGCGAGTACAGCGAGAAAACACTTAGTGCGCTTTCACCGTTTTGGCATTTTTCTGTTTCACCATATAACCCACGCCGAGGATCGCAATCCAGACCGGGATCAGGTAGACGGAAATCGCCATGCCTGGGGTGATGAGCATGATGACCAGCACAGCTGCCATGAACAGCAGGCAAACCCAGTTCCCCAGCGGATAGAGCAGGGCAGGGAAGCGCGTGGTTACGCCCTGCTGGTGCTTGGCGCGGCGGAACTTGATGTGCGCGAGGCTAATCATCGCCCAGTTAATCACCAGCGCGGAAACCACCAGCGCCATCAGCAGACCGAAGGCAGATTCCGGTGCCAGGTAGTTAATCAGAACGCACAGCGCCGTCACGACCGCCGACACGATGATGGTATTAACCGGTACGCCACGCTTATCAACGGTAAGCAGCGCTTTCGGTGCGTTGCCCTGTTGCGCCAGGCCGAACAGCATACGGCTGTTGCAGTAAACGCAGCTGTTATAAACGGAGAGCGCGGCGGTCAGCACCACGACGTTGAGCGCGTTCGCCACGAAGGTGTCGCCCAGCTCGTGGAAGATGAGCACAAACGGGCTGGTATCCGCCGTCACGCGCGTCCATGGCAGCAGGGAGAGCAGGACCGCCAGGGAGCCCACATAGAAGATCAGAATACGGTAGATAACCTGGTTAGTGGCTTTCGGGATGCTCTGCTCCGGGTTGTCGGCTTCCGCGGCGGTGATGCCCACCAGCTCCAGACCGCCGAAGGAGAACATGATAATTGCCATCATCATCACCAGACCGGTCATGCCGTGCGGCAGGAACCCGCCTTGCTCCCAAAGGTTGCGCACGGTGGCCTGCGGACCGCCGTTGCCGCTGAACAGCAGCCAGCCGCCGAAGATGATCATCGCTACAACGGCAATCACTTTGATGATGGCAAACCAGAACTCCATCTCACCAAACACTTTTACGTTGGTCAGGTTAATGGCATTGATAATGACGAAGAAGGCCGCCGCAGACGCCCAGGTGGGGATCTCCGGGTACCAGAACTGAATGTATTTCCCAACGGCGGTCAGCTCGGCCATGGCAACCAGAACGTACAGAACCCAGTAGTTCCACCCCGAGGCGAAACCTGCGAAGCTGCCCCAGTATTTATAGGCGAAGTGGCTGAATGAGCCTGCGACCGGCTCCTCAACAACCATTTCACCTAACTGGCGCATAATCAGAAATGCAATAAAACCCGCAATCGCGTACCCCAGAATAATGCCCGGACCGGCCGACTGGATAACCGATGCACTGCCCAGAAACAGGCCAGTACCAATAGCACCGCCCAGGGCGATGAGCTGAATATGGCGGTTTTTAAGGCCGCGCTTTAGCTGATCGCCATGCTGTTGAGCTTCCATTTGAAACCTCGTGTGTGGTTGTTATGTTCACGCTGTGCGTGTGTAATTATGAAAGTCCATATTCTGTATTTATTTCTTTACGGTTAACGATACCGAAAAAAGCGGAGATGGCTTCCGTTAGCGCAAGAATAGTGGTAAGCGCCAGCGAATGCACCTGCTTTATGAAGGGATGAAGACGACTTGAATAAAAAGAAACCAATTGTAAATCGGTACGTTAACCCCTCATACCCCAACCTATAGAATAGAAATGCGTCAGAAGAGGGCGAATTTTCATTTTTTGCCTTGTTGAATCGCTTCAGATTGCAAAAACCCTCGTTTCATTATGGTTAAAGCTGCCTCTTTGGTAGTAACCATTTCATTTGTGCAAAGTTACATTCCTGAAACGTTAGTTCTGTAAGGTTGTTAAAATGTGCCGGGTTTACTGATTTCAATCAAAACCAATATGGACAGAAGGTGAATACTTTGTTACTTTAGCGATACGAACATGAAATTGGTAAGACCAATTGACTCCGGGCAAAAAGGCGTAAGACAGGGAATATGGCCTACAGCAAAATTCGCCAACCAAAACTTTCCGATGTGATTGAGCAGCAGCTGGAGTTTTTGATTCTCGAAGGGACACTGCGCCCGGGCGAGAAACTCCCGCCAGAACGCGAGCTGGCAAAACAGTTCGACGTTTCACGCCCCTCTCTGCGTGAGGCGATTCAACGTCTCGAAGCAAAGGGCCTGTTGCTCCGTCGCCAGGGTGGCGGAACCTTTGTGCAAAACAGCCTGTGGCAGAGCTTCAGCGACCCGCTGGTAGAACTTCTCTCTGACCACCCAGAATCCCAGTTTGATCTGCTTGAGACCCGTCACGCGCTGGAAGGTATCGCGGCTTATTACGCCGCCCTTCGCAGCACTGATGAAGACCGCGTACGTATTCGCGAGCTGCATCAGGCCATTGAACGGGCACAGCAGTCCGGCGATTTAGACGCCGAGTCCAATGCCGTCGTCCAGTATCAAATTGCCGTCACCGAAGCGGCGCACAACGTGGTGCTCCTCCATCTGCTACGCTGCATGGAGCCGATGCTGGCCCAGAACGTTCGTCAGAATTTTGAATTGTTGTATGCCCGTCGGGAGATGCTCCCGCTGGTAAGCAACCATCGCACCCGAGTATTCGAGGCGATAATGGCCGGGGAACCGGAGCAGGCGCGCGAAGCGTCGCACCGCCATCTGGCTTTCATTGAGGAAATCTTGCTGGACCGCAGCCGTGAACAATCGCGTCGCGAACGTTCATTACGCCGCATACAGCAACGAAAGGATTAAGCGCCAGGTACTTTTAGAGCGCGGCAACTAAACGCAGAACCTGTCTTATTGTGTTTTCTGGCGAAAATACAATGGGACAGGTTCCAGACAAATCAACGTATTAGATAGATAAGGAATACCCCCATGTCAGAACGTCTCCAAAATGACGTGGATCCGATCGAAACTCGCGACTGGCTACAGGCGATCGAATCGGTCATCCGTGAAGAAGGTGTTGAGCGCGCTCAGTATCTGATTGATCAGCTGCTTTCAGAAGCACGCAAAGGCGGCGTGAAAGTGGCTTCAGGTGCAGGGGCTAGCAACTACGTAAACACGATTGCCGTCGAAGACGAACCGGAATACCCGGGCAATCTGGATTTGGAACGCCGTATCCGTTCTGCTATCCGCTGGAACGCCATCATGACCGTTCTGCGCGCATCCAAGAAGGACCTGGAACTGGGTGGCCACATGGCGTCCTTCCAGTCTTCTGCGACCATTTACGAAGTGTGCTTCAACCACTTCTTCCGTGCAGCTAACGAGAAAGATGGCGGCGATCTGGTGTACTTCCAGGGCCACATCTCTCCGGGCATCTATGCACGTGCCTTCCTGGAAGGTCGTCTGACTGAAGAGCAGATGAACAACTTCCGTCAGGAAGTTCACGGTAAGGGTCTGTCTTCTTACCCGCACCCTAAACTGATGCCTGAGTTCTGGCAGTTCCCGACCGTATCTATGGGTCTGGGTCCAATCGGTGCGATCTATCAGGCTAAATTCCTGAAGTACCTGGAACACCGTGGTCTGAAAGACACCTCTGAGCAGACCGTTTACGCCTTCCTGGGCGACGGTGAAATGGATGAGCCAGAATCTAAAGGCGCGATCACCATCGCGACCCGTGAGAAGCTGGACAACCTGTGCTTCATCATCAACTGTAACCTGCAACGTCTGGATGGTCCGGTAACCGGTAACGGCAAGATCATCAACGAACTGGAAGGCATCTTCGCAGGTGCTGGCTGGAACGTGATCAAAGTGATGTGGGGCGGTCGTTGGGATGAGCTGCTGCGCAAAGACACCAGCGGTAAACTGATCCAGCTGATGAACGAAACCGTTGACGGCGACTACCAGACCTTCAAATCCAAAGACGGTGCCTACGTTCGTGAGCACTTCTTCGGCAAATATCCTGAAACCGCAGCCCTGGTTGCAGACTGGACTGACGAGCAGATCTGGGCGCTGAACCGCGGTGGTCACGATCCGAAGAAAGTTTACGCTGCACTGAAAAAAGCGCGTGAAACCAAAGGTAAAGCGACTGTGATCCTGGCCCACACCATCAAAGGTTACGGCATGGGTGATACCGCAGAAGGTAAAAACATCGCTCACCAGGTTAAGAAAATGAACATGGACGGCGTGCGTTATATCCGCGACCGTTTCAACGTTCCAGTGACCGATGAGCAGGTAGAAAAACTGTCTTACATCACCTTCCCGGAAGGTTCTGAAGAGCACAAGTACCTGCACGAACGTCGTCAGGCGCTGAAAGGCTACCTGCCTGCTCGTCAGCCTAACTTCACCGAGAAGCTGGAACTGCCAGCGCTGGAAGATTTCTCTCAGCTGCTGGAAGAGCAGAACAAAGAGATCTCTACCACTATCGCTTTCGTTCGTGCCCTGAACGTGATGCTGAAGAACAAGTCGATCAAAGATCGTCTGGTTCCAATCATCGCCGACGAAGCGCGTACTTTCGGTATGGAAGGTCTGTTCCGTCAGATCGGTATCTACAGCCCGAACGGTCAGCAGTACACCCCGCAGGACCGTGAGCAGGTTGCATACTACAAAGAAGACGAGAAAGGTCAGATCCTTCAGGAAGGTATCAACGAACTGGGTGCAGGCGCATCCTGGCTGGCTGCTGCGACTTCTTACAGCACCAACAACCTGCCGATGATCCCGTTCTACATCTACTACTCCATGTTCGGGTTCCAGCGTATCGGTGACCTGTGCTGGCAGGCAGGCGACCAGCAGGCTCGCGGCTTCCTGATCGGTGGTACTTCTGGTCGTACGACCCTGAACGGTGAAGGTCTACAGCACGAAGATGGTCACAGCCACATTCAGTCTCTGACTATCCCTAACTGTATCTCTTACGACCCGTCTTACGCGTACGAAGTGGCAGTCATCATGCATGACGGCTTGCAGCGCATGTACGGTGAAGCGCAAGAGAATATTTACTACTACATCACCACCCTGAACGAAAACTACCACATGCCGGCAATGCCAGCAGGTGCCGAGGAAGGTATCCGTAAAGGTATCTACAAACTCGAAACCATCGAAGGTAGCAAAGGTAAAGTTCAGCTGCTGGGCTCCGGTTCTATCCTGCGTCACGTTCGTGAAGCAGCGCAGATCCTGGCGAAAGACTACGGTGTGGGTTCCGATGTGTACTCTGTTACCTCCTTCACTGAACTGGCGCGTGATGGCCAGGATTGTGAGCGCTGGAACATGCTGCACCCAATGGAAACCCCACGCGTTCCGTACATCGCTCAGGTGATGAACGACGCGCCAGCGGTGGCGTCTACTGACTATATGAAACTGTTCGCTGAGCAGGTTCGTACTTACGTTCCAGCTGATGATTATCGCGTACTGGGTACTGACGGCTTCGGTCGTTCTGACAGCCGCGAAAACCTGCGTCACCACTTCGAAGTTGATGCTTCCTACGTGGTAGTAGCAGCACTGGGCGAACTGGCTAAACGTGGCGAAATCGATAAGAAAGTGGTTGCAGACGCAATCACCAAATTCAACATCGATGCAGATAAAGTTAACCCGCGTCTGGCGTAAGAGGTAAAAGAATAATGGCTATCGAAATCAATGTACCGGACATCGGGGCTGATGAAGTTGAAATCACCGAGATCCTGGTCAAAGTGGGCGACAAAGTTGAAGCTGAACAGTCGCTGATCACCGTAGAAGGCGACAAAGCTTCTATGGAAGTCCCGTCTCCTCAGGCTGGCATTGTTAAAGAGATCAAAGTCTCTGTTGGCGATAAAACCGAGACCGGTAAACTGATCATGATTTTCGATTCCGCCGACGGTGCAGCAGCTGCTGCGCCTGCGCAGGAAGAGAAGAAAGAAGCCGCTCCTGCTGCTGCTCCAGCAGCGGCCGCGGCAGCGAAAGAAGTGAACGTGCCTGACATCGGCGGTGACGAAGTTGAAGTCACTGAAATCCTGGTGAAAGTGGGCGATACCGTTGCGGCCGAGCAGTCACTGATCACCGTAGAAGGCGACAAAGCCTCTATGGAAGTGCCGGCACCGTTCGCGGGTACCGTTAAAGAGATCAAGATCAACACCGGCGACAAAGTGTCTACGGGTTCCCTGATCATGATTTTCGAAGTGGCGGGCGCTGAAGGCGCTGCGGCTCCAGCGAAAGCGGAAGCTGCTCCGGCTCCGGCTGCTGCACCAGCGGCTGCTGGCGGCGTGAAAGACGTTAACGTACCGGACATCGGCGGTGACGAAGTTGAAGTGACCGAAGTGATGGTAAAAGTGGGCGACAAAGTTGCCGCTGAACAGTCAGTGATCACCGTTGAAGGCGACAAAGCTTCTATGGAAGTGCCTGCGCCGTTCGCCGGTACCGTTAAAGAGATCAAAATCAACACCGGCGACAAAGTATCTACCGGCTCTCTGATCATGGTCTTCGAAGTGGAAGGCGCAGCACCTGCCGCCGCTCCAGCTGCCGCGGCTGCTCCGGCACCGGCTGCTAAACCGGCTGCTGCCCCTGCTGCTAAAGCAGAAAAATCTGAGTTCGCTGAAAACGACGCTTACGTCCACGCGACTCCGCTGATTCGTCGCCTGGCGCGCGAATTCGGTGTGAACCTGGCGAAAGTGAAGGGCACTGGCCGTAAAGGCCGTATCCTGCGCGAAGACGTTCAGGCTTACGTGAAAGATGCGGTGAAACGCGCCGAAGCTGCACCTGCTGCTGCTGCCGGTGGCGGTATCCCGGGCATGCTGCCATGGCCGAAAGTGGACTTCAGCAAGTTCGGTGAAATCGAAGAAGTGGAACTGGGCCGTATCCAGAAAATCTCGGGTGCTAACCTGAGCCGTAACTGGGTAATGATCCCGCACGTTACCCACTTCGATAAGACCGATATCACCGATCTGGAAGCGTTCCGTAAACAGCAGAACGCCGAAGCTGAGAAGCGTAAGCTGGACGTGAAGTTCACTCCAGTGGTCTTCATCATGAAAGCGGTTGCCGCTGCCCTTGAGCAGATGCCTCGCTTCAACAGCTCCCTGTCCGAAGACGGCCAGAAGCTGACGCTGAAGAAGTACATCAACATCGGTGTTGCGGTTGATACGCCAAATGGTCTGGTTGTTCCGGTCTTCAAAGACGTGAACAAGAAGAGCGTCACTGAGCTGTCCCGTGAGCTGACCACCATCTCCAAAAAAGCGCGTGATGGTAAGCTGACTGCCGGCGAAATGCAGGGCGGCTGCTTCACTATCTCCAGCATCGGCGGCCTGGGTACCACCCACTTCGCGCCGATTGTGAACGCGCCGGAAGTGGCTATCCTCGGTGTGTCCAAGTCCGCGATGGAGCCGGTGTGGAATGGCAAAGAGTTCGTGCCGCGTCTGATGATGCCAATCTCTCTGTCCTTCGACCACCGCGTGATCGACGGGGCTGATGGTGCGCGTTTCATCACCATCATCAACAACATGCTGAGCGACATTCGCCGCCTGGTGATGTAATCGAAAAGCCGGCCAGTCGGCCGGCTTTTTTCTGATAATCTCATGGGGTTTTTGAGGTTATTGGTGAAAGCGATAATTCGTGAGCCGTTTGTTGTTTCAAAATTGTTAACAATTTTGTAAAATACGGGCGGATAGAACGACCCGGTGGACGACGGGTATACATTAAGAGGTCATGATGAGCACAGAAATCAAAACTCAGGTCGTAGTACTTGGGGCAGGCCCGGCAGGTTACTCCGCAGCATTTCGCGCCGCGGATTTAGGTCTGGAAACCGTCATCGTAGAACGTTACAGCACCCTCGGCGGTGTTTGTCTGAACGTCGGCTGTATCCCTTCTAAAGCGCTGCTGCACGTAGCGAAAGTTATCGAAGAAGCCAAAGCGCTGGCTGAACACGGTATCGTCTTCGGCGAGCCGAAAACCGACATCGACAAAATTCGTACCTGGAAAGAGAAAGTTATCACTCAGCTGACCGGCGGTCTGGCGGGTATGGCCAAAGGCCGTAAAGTGAAAGTGGTAAACGGTCTGGGTAAATTCACCGGTGCGAACACCCTGGAAGTGGAAGGCGAAAACGGCAAAACCGTGATTAACTTCGACAACGCGATCATCGCGGCAGGCTCTCGCCCAATCGAACTGCCATTCATTCCACATGAAGATCCACGCGTGTGGGATTCCACCGATGCGCTGGAGCTGAAAACCGTTCCTAAGCGCCTGCTGGTTATGGGCGGCGGTATCATCGGTCTGGAAATGGGTACCGTGTACCATGCGCTGGGTTCAGAGATCGACGTGGTTGAAATGTTCGACCAGGTTATCCCGGCTGCCGACAAAGACATCGTTAAAGTCTTCACCAAACGCATCAGCAAGAAATTCAACCTGATGCTGGAAACCAAAGTGACTGCCGTTGAAGCGAAAGAAGACGGTATTTACGTTTCCATGGAAGGCAAAAAAGCCCCATCCGAACCACAGCGTTACGACGCCGTGCTGGTGGCTATCGGTCGTGTGCCGAACGGTAAAAACCTCGACGCGGGCAAAGCTGGCGTGGAAGTGGACGACCGTGGCTTCATCCGCGTTGACAAACAGCTGCGCACCAACGTGCCGCACATCTTTGCTATCGGCGATATCGTCGGTCAGCCAATGCTGGCGCACAAAGGTGTTCACGAAGGTCACGTTGCCGCTGAAGTTATCGCCGGCATGAAGCACTACTTCGATCCGAAAGTGATCCCATCTATCGCCTACACCGAGCCAGAAGTTGCATGGGTCGGTCTGACTGAGAAAGAAGCGAAAGAGAAAGGCATCAGCTACGAAACCGCCACCTTCCCGTGGGCTGCTTCTGGCCGTGCTATCGCATCCGACTGCGCAGACGGTATGACTAAACTGATCTTCGACAAAGAGACTCACCGCGTGATCGGTGGTGCGATTGTCGGTACCAACGGCGGCGAGCTGCTGGGTGAAATCGGTCTGGCTATCGAAATGGGCTGTGACGCGGAAGACATCGCGCTGACCATCCACGCTCACCCGACTCTGCACGAGTCCGTGGGCCTGGCGGCAGAAGTGTTTGAAGGTAGCATTACGGACCTGCCAAACGCGAAAGCGAAGAAGAAATAAATTTCTTCAGATGAAAAAAGCGGCCTCAGGCCGCTTTTTTTATGCGCCGCGTTCAGGGGGTGACAGGCTGCCAGGTTTTATCCGGGTGGTATGCAGCGAGCGCCTGCGCTTTTTGTGCCGAATCGTTGCCGAGATTTGCCTGATGCACCTTGTCATCCTGGTTAACAACAAAGCTCATTACCCCCGTCTGACCATAGCTCACGGGCCAGGCAACCATCGCAAAGCCATTTTTATCAGGCAGAATGCGGAACCGATAGCCGTGATAGCCCATACCCGGCTCCGGCGGGCTGAAGGCGGGACCCAGCGGGCTTGGCGCTTCGCCCGGCGAGATGGGCCAGTACAGGCCGTCTTTTAGCCCTGGCGTGCTGACAATCTTCTGCGCATAGCGGTGGTTCATGGCGTAGTAGCTGTGCTGTGCGTCGACGTAGGCGTGCAGCGCTTCGATAGCCGCGAGTTCGTTGCGGCCGATTTCGCGGGTCAGGATCTCATCCGCCGCTTTCTGCATATCAAATTGCCAGCCCTCTTTTTTCTTCACTACCGGTATGGGGAGTTGCCAGCCGTTATCGCCAACTGACAGATGGGCAATATCGCCGCTGATTTCGGTACGATGGTTAATCTTCCAGTCACGCAGGAATCGAGCTACCGCCTCCGGATCAACTCCTTCAGGTGGCAGATAGTCGCGCCAGTTATCCCCCAGCAGGTCGGCCATCGCGCGCTCATTCTGCTCGCTGATGGCCTTCGTCAGGGCATTGGCTGCCTGCTCAGGCGTGGAGAAGGATTGCTGGGCGCAGGCGAAGGTGGATACCATCAACAACAGCATTCCACCGATCGGTTTCATGTTCATAGCGGCTCCCTTAACGACGGTGGAATTCACGGTGTTCGGTATGGTGTTCGGACAGCTGCTGGCGGAAGCTGGCACGCTGCTCACTGTTCAGCGACGCGTGCTGGCGGCTTTGCAGCCCGCGCTGGTGCTGGGCCTGCCAGCTGGCCGAACGGCTGTCGTTGCCGCTCAGGGCGTTTGCCCGCAGCGGCTGATGCTGAACCTGCGTCGGGCGTCTGGTTTGCGCAAGAGTATTATTCATCTGTTGTGCGTGTGGCCGCGCGCTGTCGTAGCCGCGATAGTTGCTGCGCTGAGAGAGCTGCTTCAGCTGCTGCGCGGACGCTGAATGTTGCGGGAAATGCGCGTCGCCATGCTGTAGCTGTGTGAGGGTTTTGCCCGTCGACTGCTGTACCTGCGCCATCGCAGCCTGCCGCTGGCTATCGCGGTTGACCGGCTGCTGCCGGGTAGCGCTCAACCCGCCCGGCACTGAAGTCTGATGATAGCGGCTGGCAAGCTGGCTATTGGCGTAGGGCACGCCGTTGCGGTAGGCCGGATTATGCTGCCAGACCTGATGATTATCGGTAAGGTGCTCGCCGGTGATCTTATTGAAGTTATTAACATTAATATTAATGTTATCGCCGTTATGCGAATAACCGCCGTGGTGATCGTCATCATGATCGTGATGGTGATCGTCGTCATCGTCCCAGTCGATGTTACTGAACAGCGCATAGGTAGTGGCTACGCCGAGGCTATAGCCGAAGCCTCTGACAAAACTATTGGTAAACTGCTGGCCGGGAGACGGGGGCAGATACACCGGCGGATAGCTGGCGTTTGGCCACGTACCGTAAACGGTGGAAGGGTTGTAGGTAGGGACATAAACCACCTGTGGATCGGCTGGCTCAATTTTAATCACCGTCGGACTAGCCGACGTTGACGTCGCGGCTGTACTGGTGGAGGCTGGCGCAGATTTTTTCACGGTGGTGACGGTCTGCTGCGGGGTGGATTGCAACGTGCCTGTCTGCTGCGCCAGCAGGCGCAGACGCTGCACGGAATCCATCACATCCTTTGGCTGGGCCAGAAAGGCGTCGCCGAGGCTCTGTACCCACGACGGGTTTTCCCCCATCAGCGATATTAACTGCGGAAAGGCGACCAGCGATTTTACGCTGGCATCCCATGGCTGCCCGCTGACCGCCTGAATGGCGGCATCGCCCTGCATTTTAGGGTTGTCCTTTGACCACTGGGCGGCCTGAATCACGCTCGCCGGATAGGTTGAGGCCATCAGAATTTGCGACAGCAGCGCGTCGGGGTAGAGCGCGATAGGCGCGGTCCACTGATCGATCTGCGCGGCGGTATAGGCCGGAGTCGCCATCGGGGCAGGTTGTGCTGTCGGGGCGGGGAGCTGCGGGGCTACCGGCGCAAGTGCGGGAGCGGGTTCCGTTGCGCGGCTTTTAACGAACATGACGCCCGAGGCGGCAAACAGCCCCGCACTGCAAAGCAGAACAAGAAGATGTGGTTTAAAAGGCAACTTCATAGATTGACTCCAACGAGACGAGTGCAGTGCCGTGAGGCGTTGCTGTTGCCGCGAGTATCATTCACCCGTGTTTTACAGTTTTGACTTTTGTTGGGAAAACCTCCGAAGCATCCGGATAAAGAGTGTGAGTATTTATTACGCAATTATATCGGATGGCTGAGCAGGCGACGGACATTCAGAAGGCCGCTCTTGCGAGCGGCCAGCAGCTAGCTGCTGGGGTGGCGACAAACTTACGGAACTGCTTTCGGGCCCGGTGACGGGGTGCTATACCATGCTTAACGATTCAGCAAATTTTTTAATGTTGCTTTTTTGTAAACAGATTAACACTGTGCAGAAATCCTGCTATGCTGCCCGACGCGGTATCGGGCATTTACCCTACAAACTGCTGTCTCACAGGAGCGTGAAGAGAACGCCCGCCGCATATGACAATGAGAGCGAGGAGAACCGTCGTGCTAGAAGAATACCGTAAGCACGTAGCAGAACGTGCCGCCGAGGGAATTGTACCCAAACCGTTAGATGCAACCCAAATGGCCGCGCTCGTCGAGCTGCTGAAGAACCCGCCTGAGGGCGAAGAAGAATTCCTGTTAGATCTGCTGATCAACCGTGTACCGCCTGGCGTAGATGAAGCTGCCTACGTAAAAGCCGGATTCCTTGCCGCCGTTGCCAAAGGCGAAGCCACCTCCCCACTGGTTACTCCTGAAAAAGCGATTGAACTGCTCGGCACCATGCAGGGCGGCTATAACATTCATCCGCTGATTGACGCGCTGGATAACGACAAGCTGGCGCCAATTGCTGCCAAAGCGCTCTCTTCAACGCTACTGATGTTCGATAACTTCTACGATGTGGAAGAAAAAGCCAAAGCAGGCAACGTTTACGCGAAGCAGGTGATGCAGTCCTGGGCCGATGCCGAATGGTTCCTGAACCGCCCTCAGCTTGCTGAAAAAATTACCGTTACCGTCTTTAAAGTGACCGGTGAAACCAACACCGATGACCTTTCTCCGGCGCCGGATGCATGGTCTCGCCCGGATATCCCACTGCACGCCCTGGCGATGCTGAAAAACGCCCGTGAAGGCATTGAGCCGGATCAGCCAGGCGTGGTTGGCCCGATCAAACAGATCGAAGCCCTGCAACAAAAAGGTTTCCCGCTGGCTTACGTCGGTGACGTGGTTGGTACCGGTTCTTCCCGTAAATCCGCCACCAACTCCGTGCTGTGGTTCATGGGCGACGACATTCCGCACGTGCCGAACAAGCGCGGCGGCGGCCTGTGCCTCGGCGGCAAAATTGCGCCAATCTTCTTCAATACCATGGAAGATGCGGGCGCGCTGCCAATTGAAGTGGACGTGAGCAACCTGAACATGGGCGACGTGATTGACGTTTACCCGTATAAAGGCGAAGTGCGCAACCACGAAACCAACGAACTGCTGGCCAGCTTCGAACTGAAAACCGACGTGCTGATCGACGAAGTGCGTGCCGGTGGTCGTATTCCGCTGATCATCGGCCGTGGCCTGACCACCAAAGCGCGTGAAGCGCTGGGTCTGCCGCACAGTGACGTATTCCGTCAGGCGAAAGACGTGGCCGAGAGCAACCGCGGTTACTCTCTGGCGCAGAAAATGGTGGGTCGCGCCTGCGGCGTCACTGGTATCCGTCCTGGCGCGTACTGCGAACCGAAAATGACCTCCGTGGGGTCTCAGGACACCACTGGCCCAATGACCCGTGATGAACTGAAAGACCTGGCGTGCCTGGGCTTCTCTTCCGATCTGGTGATGCAATCCTTCTGCCACACCGCGGCGTATCCGAAGCCGGTTGACGTAACCACGCACCACACGCTGCCAGACTTCATTATGAACCGTGGCGGTGTCTCCCTGCGTCCGGGCGACGGCGTTATCCACTCCTGGCTGAACCGCATGCTGCTGCCGGATACCGTCGGTACCGGCGGTGACTCCCATACCCGTTTCCCAATCGGGATCTCCTTCCCGGCGGGTTCCGGTCTGGTGGCGTTTGCCGCAGCGACCGGCGTGATGCCGCTGGATATGCCGGAATCGGTGCTGGTGCGCTTCAAAGGTAAAATGCAGCCGGGCATTACCCTGCGCGATCTGGTGCACGCGATCCCGCTGTATGCCATTAAACAGGGTCTGCTGACCGTCGAGAAGAAAGGCAAGAAAAACATCTTCTCTGGCCGCATTCTGGAAATTGAAGGTCTGCCGGATCTGAAAGTGGAGCAGGCGTTCGAGCTGACCGATGCCTCTGCCGAGCGTTCTGCGGCGGGCTGTACCATCAAGCTGAACAAAGAGCCGATTATTGAGTATCTGACCTCCAACATCGTGCTGCTGAAGTGGATGATAGCGGAAGGCTACGGCGACCGTCGTACGCTGGAGCGTCGTATTCAGGGCATGGAAAAATGGCTGGCGGATCCGCAGCTGCTGGAAGCCGACGCTGACGCAGAGTACGCGGCGGTGATTGAGATCGATCTGGCGGATATCAAAGAGCCAATCCTGTGTGCGCCTAACGATCCGGACGATGCGCGTCTGCTCTCTGACGTGCAGGGCGATAAGATCGACGAAGTGTTCATCGGCTCCTGTATGACCAACATCGGCCACTTCCGTGCTGCCGGTAAGCTGCTGGATACCCACAAAGGCCAGCTGCCGACCCGTCTGTGGGTGGCGCCGCCAACCCGTATGGATGCGGCGCAGCTGACCGAAGAGGGCTACTACAGCGTGTTTGGTAAGAGCGGGGCGCGTATCGAAATCCCTGGCTGTTCCCTGTGTATGGGCAACCAGGCGCGCGTGGCCGACGGTGCGACGGTGGTTTCCACCTCAACCCGTAACTTCCCTAACCGTTTAGGAACCGGGGCGAACGTTTACCTGGCCTCTGCGGAGCTGGCGGCGGTTGCGGCGCTGATTGGCAAACTGCCAACGCCGGAAGAGTACCAGACCTTTGTGGCTCAGGTAGATAAGACGGCGGTGGATACCTATCGCTATCTGAACTTCGACCAGCTCTCTCAGTACACCGAGAAGGCTGACGGGGTGATCTTCCAGACCGCAGTATAAATGCTACCCTCTCCCGTGGGAGAGGGGCTGGGGGTGAGGGCACCAGACCGCTCCGCACCTGACCCATTGCCCGGTGGCGCTACGCTTACCGGGCCTACAAAACCCATCGCAACGTCGGTGGGTTTTTTATTTTCATTCCTCCCACCTCTCCCGCTTTTTTTCTTCCTCTCTGCTGCGATAATTACCCTAATGGCTTTGCAGAGGAAAACGCTATGGATTACGAATTTTTGCGCGACATCACCGGCGTGGTGAAAGTGCGAATGTCGATGGGGCACGAAGCCGTTGGACACTGGTTTAACGAAGAGGTGAAAGAGAACCTCGCGCTGCTGGATGAAGTCGAACAGGCGGCGGAAACGGTGAAAGGCAGTGAACGCTCCTGGCAACGCGCCGGGCACGAATACACGCTGTGGATGGATGGCGAAGAGGTGATGGTGCGCGCCAACCAACTTGAGTTCTCGGGTGATGAGATGGAAGAGGGGATGAGCTACTACGACGAAGAGAGCCTGTCGCTTTGCGGCGTGGAAGACTTCCTGAGCGTGTTGAACGCCTACCGCGATTTTATGAAACAGAAGTAATTCCCCGAAGCGTCCCTGCTCCGGATCACGTTTACACGGTCGGAATGTTACGGCCGTAGTAAATTTCGCGCATCTCTTTCCAGAGCAGGTCGGTAATGACCTTACGCTCTTCGTCACTTAAATCTTCCGGCCTGGTATGGAACATATAGTGCTTAAGATCGAACTCTTTAAGCATCATCTTGGTATGGAAGATATTCTCCTGATAGACGTTCACATCCATCATGTCGTACAGCGACTTCATGTCCTCGGACATGAAGTTCTGAATGGAGTTGATCTCATGATCAATGAAGTGCTTCATGCCGTTGATATCACGGGTAAAACCGCGCACGCGATAATCAATAGTGACGATATCGGATTCCAGCTGGTGGATTAAATAATTCAACGCATTCAGCGGTGAAATCACGCCGCAGGTCGACACTTCAATATCCGCGCGGAAGGTACATAGCCCGCCTTCCGGGTGGCTTTCCGGGTAGGTGTGCACGCAGATGTGGCTTTTATCCAGGTGGGCGACTACCACTTCCGGCAGCGGGCCGGGGTGCTCGGTTTTGTCGATAAGCTTCGGGTCAACCGGCTCTTCACTCACCAGAATGGTGACGCTCGCACCCTGAGGCTCATAATCCTGGCGCGCGATATTCAGGATGTTCGCGCCGATAATCGAGCAGGTCTCTGTCAGGATCTCGGTCAGACGGTTGGCGTTGTAGAGTTCATCGATATAGGCGATGTAACCATCGCGCTCTTCTGCTGTTTTGGCGTAGCAGATATCGTAAATACAAAAACTCAGGCTTTTGGTCAGATTGTTAAAGCCATGCAGTTTAAGCTTTTTCAATTAGTTCACCTCCTTTGAGGACAGCGCGTCTTGCAGATATTGAGGCAACGCAAAGGCTGCGGTGTGGATCGCCGGGTTGTAGTACCGGCACTGGAGTCCGGCCTGGTGGAAGCGGGCCTGCACGATCTCGGTAGAAAGATGGCGCAGTACGTCGTTATCCGTCGCCCAGGCAAAGGTCATGATCCCACCGTAGTAAGTGGGGATCGCCGCCTGGTAGAAGCTGACGTCAGCAAAATAGGTGCTCAGCTTACGGTGGCTATCAAGCGCTTCATCCTGTTGCAGGAAGCAAACGCCGTTTTGCGCCACAAAAATTCCGCCAGGCTTCAGGCAGCGCTTGCAGCCTTCGTAAAACGACGAGGTAAACAGCGACGCGCCCGGACCGATAGGGTCGGTACAGTCAGAGATAATGACATCAAACGTTTGCGTAGTCTGGTTAACAAAATTGACGCCATCATCGATAACCAGATTAAACCGCGGATCGTCATAGCTGCCGGCATTATGGTTGGGCAGATACTGGCGGCAGAACGACACCACACCGGCGTCGATTTCCACCATGGTGATGGTTTCGACATTCTGATGGCGAGAGACTTCACGCAGCATCGCGCCGTCGCCGCCGCCGATAATCAGCACGTCCTTCGCGTGGCCGTAGGCCAGCAGCGGGACGTGGGTCATCATTTCGTGATAGATAAACTCGTCGCGCTCGGTGGTTTGCACCACGCCGTCCAGCGCCATCACGCGGCCAAAGGCGGCGTTTTCGAAGATTATCAAATCCTGATGATCGGTTTTCTCATGATAGAGCACGTTATCCACGGCAAAATACTGACCAAACTGGTCATGCAGCGTTTCTTGCCATACCGTTTTTTCGGTCATGGGGAGCACCTCCTTCGTTAACATCCATTACATCCGGCAGTTGGGCGCAACACAACACCGCCGTGAGGCGGTTAACGGGTCAACAAGGGGCGTCGGGAAGGTTACTTCACGTAGGCGAGCAGGCTGAGTGAATCGCGAGCCAGCGCTTTGCATTTTTTAGCAGTGGGAATGTCAATACCGCTTAAATCACGGTAGCTGTCTTCACCGAGCGCCTTCATGTCGAAGCTGTCGTAGTTGCTGAGGTCCCATTGGTTCTGCTGGGCAAAAAAGACCAGTGCGCGACGAATTTGCCCATTGGGTAAATTCTGGTAACCACAATCGTTTTTCAGAAAAACAAAAACTGCCGTCAGATCGGCCATATCTTCCGCTTCGTTTTCACTTAGCGCGTAACTGTTCGCACACATCGCCATCAGGCTGGCGAACAAAATTGTTCTGAAAAACGTCTTCATTGCCTTTACCACTGCATCACGGAAAATTAACGTTAGCATACTTGATGCCAGGCCGACGATCTTTATTATTGCCGCCGTGCTTGACCTTCCGGTAAGGGGAGGGTTTATGCTCAAAAGATCGCCTGCTGGAAATAAGGAAATGCACATGCAACGTCGTGATTTTTTAAAATTTTCTGCCGCACTGGGGGTTGCCAGCGCGTTACCTCTCTGGAGCCGCGCCGTTTTTGCCGCCGACAGACCGGCTTTACCCATTCCTGAATTACTCGCCGCAGATGCCCGCAGCCGCATTCAGCTTGTGGTGCAGGCCGGTAAAACCACGTTCGGTCAGCACGCCGCCACGACGTGGGGCTATAACGGCAATCTGCTCGGCCCGGCGTTGCAGTTACGCAAAGGGAAGGCGGTGACGGTAGACATTCATAACACGCTTGCGGAAGAGACCACGCTGCACTGGCACGGGCTGGAAGTCCCGGGCGAAGTGGATGGAGGGCCTCAGGGCATTATCAGGCCTGGTGGTAAACGCAGCGTAACCTTTACTCCGGAACAACGCGCGGCGACCTGCTGGTTCCACCCGCATCAGCATGGCAAAACGGGCCATCAGGTGGCGATGGGGCTGGCCGGGCTGGTGCTGATTGAAGACGATGAAAGCCGCCTGCTGCGCCTGCCAAAACAGTGGGGAATCGACGATGTCCCGGTGATTGTGCAGGACAAAAAATTCAACGCTGACGGGCAAATTGACTATCAGCTGGACGTAATGAGCGCGGCGGTAGGCTGGTTTGGCGATACACTCCTGACCAACGGCGCGATCTACCCGCAGCATGCCGCGCCAAAAGGCTGGCTGCGCTTACGTCTGCTTAACGGCTGTAACGCCCGCTCGCTGAACTTCGCCACCAGCGATAAACGCCCGCTTTACGTGGTGGCAAGCGACGGCGGCCTGCTGCCGGAACCGGTGAAGGTGAGCGAGCTGCCGATGCTGATGGGGGAGCGCTTCGAGGTGCTGGTGGATATCAGCGATGGCAAAGCGTTTGACCTGGTGACCCTGCCGGTCAGCCAGATGGGGATGGCCGTTGCGCCGTTTGATAAGCCGCATCCGGTCCTGCGCATTCAGCCGCTACAGATCACCGCCTCCGGTACGCTGCCGGAGACCCTCACCACGCTGCCAGCACTCCCGTCGCTGGACGGGCTTACGCAGCGTAAACTTCAGCTTTCTATGGATCCGATGCTAGACATGATGGGCATGCAGGCGCTGATGAAGAAGTACGGCAATCAGGCCATGGCGGGAATGCATCACGGCCAGATGATGGGCCATATGAATATGGACCACGGTAAAATGGGCGGCATGGATCACGGCGGCCATGGTTTCGATTTCCACAACGCCAACCGCATCAACGGCAAAGCGTTCGATATGAACACGCCCATGTTCGCCGCCACGAAAGGACAGTTTGAACGCTGGGTGATTTCAGGCGAAGGCGACATGATGCTGCACCCGTTCCATATCCACGGCACGCAGTTCCGTATTCTGTCTGAAAATGGTAAAGCGCCGGAGGCGCATCGTGCGGGCTGGAAAGATACGGTGAGGGTGGAAGGCGGCGTCAGCGAGGTGCTGGTGAAGTTCGACCACGAGGCGCCGAAAGAGTTTGCCTATATGGCCCACTGTCATCTGCTGGAGCATGAAGATACGGGGATGATGCTCGGTTTTACCGTATAAAAAAAAGCCGGGTGGCGGCTTCGCCTTACCCGGCCTACATAGGGCACCCGTAGGCCCGGTAGGCGTTAGCGCCACCGGGCTTTTTCGTTACTTAGCGTCGTCAGGCAGTGCATACGCGACAATATAGTCGCCCATCTTCGTGCCAAACGAACCGTGACCACCCGCAGAGATGACAACGTACTGCTTGCCATTCACTTCATAGGTCATCGGCGTTGCCTGTCCACCGGCTGGCAGACGGCCTTGCCACAGTTTCTCACCGTTGGTCATGTTGTACGCGCGCAGGTAGTTATCTGCGGTTGCCGCGATGAACAGCACGTTACCGGCGGTGGAGATTGGGCCACCCAGCATTGGCATACCCATATTGAAAGGCACTGGAACAGGCATCGGGAACGGCATGCTGTCCTGTGGCGTACCAATACGTTTCTTCCAGACGATCTTGTTGGTCTTCAGATCCAGACCGGAGATGTAACCCCAGGCAGGCTGTTTACACGGCAGACCGAACGGAGAAAGGAACGGATTCAGGGTCACACCATAAGGAACGCCATACTGCGGCTGGATACCGGCTTCGGTACCGCTGCCTTTCGCATCTTTCGGCTGCTCCATTGGATTACCCGGACCACGAGGGATCAGGCGGGAAACGAACGGCAGCGCCATTGGGTTAGCGATGGCGACCTGACGGTTAGGGTCAACGGAGATCCCACCCCATTCGAACATCCCCAGGTTACCCGGGAAGACCAGCGTACCCTGCTCTGACGGCGGGGTGAAAATCCCTTCGTAGCGCAGCTGGTGGAACATCACGCGGCATACCAGCTGGTCAAACATGGTGGCACCCCACATGTCTGCACCGCTGAGATCTTTCTTCGGACGGAAGCTCAGGTCAGAGAACGGCTGCGTTTTGGTGACGTAGTCGCCTTTGGCCGCACCCTGCGGAACCGGTTTTTCCGGCGCAGGAACAACCAGCTTACCGTTGCTACGATCAAGCACGAAGATGTTACCGGTTTTCGCCGGGGCGTAAATCACCGGTACGGTTTTACCGTTAACGGTAATGTCCGCCAGCGTCGGCTGGGACGGCATATCCATATCCCACAGATCGTGGTGAACGGTCTGGTAGCTCCATGCCAGTTTACCGGTTGTTGCGTTCAGCGCCACGATGGAGCTGGCGTAACGTTCCTGCTCCGGCGTACGGTTACCGCCCCAGATATCCGGCGTGGTCACGCCCATCGGCAGGTAGACCAGGTCCAGCTTCGCGTCATACGCTGCCGGTGCCCAGGAGTTCGGTGAGTTAAAGGTAAAGGTGTGTTCATCCGATGGGATCGCGTTAGGATCCTTCGCGCCCGGGTCGAAGGCCCACAGCAGTTTACCGGTGTTCACGTCGAAACCACGGATAACGCCGGAGGTTTCACGGGTAGAGAAGTTATCCGTTACCGAACCGGCAATCACGATGGTTTTGTCGGTGATGATTGGCGGGGAGGTCGGCTCATACAGGCCCGGCGTGGTGTCCGGCATGTTGGTCTGAAGATTCAGAATGCCTTTATTGGCGAAGGTTTCGCACAGCTTGCCGGTCTCAGCGTTAATGGCAAACAGGCGGCCATCGTTCACCGGCAGCATAATGCGGCGAGGACAGTCGGCAATGACTTCCGGGCTGGCATTATCGGCGCGCGCTTCGTGGTAAGAGACGCCGCGGCAGGTAATGTGCTGGAACGACGGGTTGGAGTTCAGCTGTGGATCAAAGTGCCATTTCTCTTTACCGGTAGCCGCGTCGAGCGCGAACAGACGCTGGTGCGCCGTACACAGGTAGAGCATGTTGCCCACTTTAATCGGGGTCACTTCGTTGGTCAGCTCACCCGGATCGTTTGGCATCTTCAGGTCGCCGGTACGGAATACCCAGGCCTCCTTCAGGTTTTTCACGTTGTCCGCGTTGATCTGCTTCAGCGGGGAGTAGCGTTGACCTTCCTGGTTACGACCATAAGCAGGCCAGTCACCGTCCGCCACCTGCGAAATAGCCGCAGCCGGCGTGGATTCCGCGTTCAGCGTACCGTTGATCTCCTGCGGGTCGTTAAAACCGGCCCAGGTCAGGATGCCGCCACTAATCAGCAGGGCAACGACCAGACCGGCCACGGCGCCACTGGAAGGGACGATCAGACGACGCCAGACAAACGGCAGGATCAGCCAGATACCGAAGAAGACCAGAATGTCGCTGCGCGGCGTCAACGCCCAGAAGTCGAACCCGACTTCCCAGACGCCCCAGATCATGGTTGCGAGCAGTAACGCTGCGTACAGCCACAGAGCAGATTGTTTTCTGCGTAAAAGCAGGACGGTTACGCCAACCATAACCAGACCCGCAATCGGGTAGTACCAGGAGCCGCCAATCGCGACCAGCCATACGCCACCGATTAACAAATACAGCGCGCAGAACGCGGCAAACGCGGCTGTTAATGTCACCAGTAGACGCGGCTGTTTAGTTTTTGTTTCAGCCATAGAAAAGTACTCGTCAGTTTTGTTAATTATTTGCTAGCAATTAATTATAGGTATTAACAACTGTGATCGGAATCACAAATATTGCTTTTTATAACTCATACGCCAGGCTTATCCAATTACTGGTATAATGGCTGGCTTGCGTATCGATGCCGGAGCGAGAGTCATCCGCATTGAGAGATTTTCACTAAAATCATTTGGTTAGTAATATGAAACATACTGTTGAAGTGATGATCCCGGAAGCCGAGATCAAAGCGCGTATCGCCGAACTGGGTCGTCAAATCACCGAACATTACAAGGACAGCGGCAGCGAAATGGTGCTGGTCGGTCTGTTGCGTGGCTCTTTCATGTTCATGGCAGACCTGTGCCGTGAAGTGCAGGTGCCGCACGAGGTCGATTTTATGACCGCCTCCAGCTACGGCAGCGGCATGTCCACAACCCGTGATGTGAAAATCCTGAAAGATCTGGATGAAGATATTCGTGGCAAAGATGTGTTGATTGTTGAGGACATCATCGACTCCGGCAACACGCTCTCTAAAGTGCGTGAGATCCTGAGCCTGCGTGAACCAAAATCACTGGCGATTTGTACTCTGCTGGATAAGCCTGAGCGCCGTGAAGTGCAGGTGCCGGTGGAGTTCGTTGGTTTCTCCATCCCGGACGAATTCGTGGTGGGTTACGGCATTGATTACGCGCAGCGTTATCGCCATCTGCCGTATGTTGGGAAAGTAGTGATTCTGGACGAATAATTGCGGGCTGATGCCCTCACCCCAGCCCTCTCCCACAGGGAGAGGGTGAAAACCCCCGGCTTTGTTATTTATGGTTAACGTGCTTAAGCTTGAGGTTGGCAATTCCCGAGCGGTAACGCTGTTCCAGCGTTTCGCGGTTGGTGGCGGTCACTTCCAGATTGCGTAGCAGGCCGTCGTGAATACCGTACGCCCAGCCGTGGATGGAGACCTTCTGTCCGCGTTTCCAGGCAGACTGCATAATCGTCGAGTGGCCCAGGTTATAGACCTGCTCCATCACGTTCAGCTCACACAGCGTGTCGAGACGGCGCTCCTGCGGCATTTCGCCCAGCAGTGAGCTATGTTTGAACCAGATATCACGGATGTGCAGCAGCCAGTTATCGATTAACCCCAGCTCTGTATTTTCGACCGCCGCCTGTACGCCGCCGCAGCCGTAGTGGCCACAAATAATGATGTGCTCAACCTCCAGAACGTCAACGGCATACTGAACAACCGAAAGGCAGTTGAGATCGGTATGAATAACGAGGTTAGCCACATTGCGGTGAACAAACAGTTCGCCCGGTTCAAGACCGGTCAGACGTTCGGCGGGGACGCGGCTGTCGGAACATCCAATCCAGAGAAAGCGCGGGTTCTGCGCCTGTGCCAGTTTTCCAAAAAATCCGGGGTCTTCCTCCACCAGCATTTTTGACCATAGTGCATTGTTGCTGATGAGTGTATCTATGTCGTTCATGGAGGTTAGCGACCTGTAACCAAGTGATTGCGTTGCGCTACTATAGGGTAACCCGACTTTTAATGAAACCACACAACGTGTGTCAGAACTTAAGGTAAGTTGAATTCATGGCGATTGCACTGGAGCTTGAACAGCTCAAAAAAACCTACCCGGGGGGCGTCCAGGCGCTGCGCGGGATAGATCTTAAAGTCGAAGCGGGAGATTTCTACGCGCTTCTGGGGCCGAACGGGGCGGGAAAATCGACCACCATCGGGATTATCAGCTCGCTGGTCAATAAAACGTCTGGCCGCGTTAGCGTGTTTGGCTACGACCTGCAAAAAGACGTGGTCAACGCCAAGCGCCAGCTGGGGCTGGTGCCGCAGGAGTTCAACTTCAACCCGTTTGAGACGGTACAGCAGATTGTTGTTAACCAGGCGGGTTACTATGGCGTTGAGCGCAAAGAAGCGCTGGAGCGCAGCGAAAAGTATCTCAAACAGCTTGACCTGTGGGAGAAGCGTAACGAGCGCGCGCGGATGTTGTCCGGGGGGATGAAGCGCCGCCTGATGATTGCTCGCGCGCTGATGCACGAGCCAAAGCTGCTCATTCTTGATGAACCGACCGCTGGCGTGGATATTGAACTGCGTCGTTCCATGTGGGGCTTCCTGAAGGATCTGAACGACAAAGGCACCACCATCATTCTGACCACGCACTACCTTGAAGAGGCAGAGATGCTGTGCCGCAACATCGGCATCATTCAGCACGGCGAGCTGGTGGAAAACACCTCGATGAAGAACCTGCTCTCCAAGCTAAAATCAGAGACCTTTATCCTCGATCTGGCGGCGAAAAGCGCCCTGCCGAAGCTGGAGGGGTATAACTATCGCCTGGTCGATACCTCGACGCTGGAGGTAGAAGTGCTGCGCGAGCAGGGAATCAACAGCGTGTTCTCCCAGTTGAGCGCGCAGGGCGTTCAGGTATTAAGCATGCGTAACAAAGCGAACCGACTGGAAGAGCTGTTTGTCTCTCTGGTGCACGATAAACAAGGAGACAAGGCATGACGCATCTTTACTGGGTCGCGCTGAAAAGCATCTGGGCGAAAGAGATTAACCGCTTTATGCGCATCTGGGTGCAAACCCTGGTGCCGCCGGTGATCACCATGACGCTCTACTTCATCATTTTCGGCAACCTGATTGGCTCCCGCATTGGTGAGATGCACGGCTTTACCTATATGCAGTTTATCGTGCCGGGCCTGATCATGATGGCAGTGATCACCAACGCTTACGCGAACGTGGCGTCCTCATTCTTCAGCGCCAAGTTCCAGCGCAACATTGAAGAGCTGCTGGTGGCGCCAGTGCCGACGCACGTCATTATCGCCGGTTACGTGGGCGGCGGCGTGGCGCGCGGGCTGTGCGTGGGTATTCTGGTGACGGCGATTTCGCTGTTCTTCGTGCCGTTCCAGGTGCACTCGTGGCTGTTCGTGGCGCTCACGCTATTGCTGACGGCGATCCTGTTCTCACTGGCTGGCTTGCTGAACGCCGTGTTCGCCAAAACGTTCGATGACATCAGCCTGATCCCGACCTTCGTGCTGACGCCGCTAACCTATCTGGGCGGGGTGTTCTACTCCCTGACGCTGCTGCCGCCGTTCTGGCAGGCGCTGTCGCACCTGAACCCGATTGTCTATATGATCAGCGGCTTCCGCTTTGGTTTCCTCGGCATTACCGATGTCCCGCTGTTCACCACCGTTGTGGTGCTGGCGGTATTTATCGTGGCGTTCTATCTGCTGTGCTGGTATCTGATCCAGCGTGGACGTGGGCTGCGTAGCTAATCTTCTGCCCGGCGACGTTCTGTTTGCCGGGCACTTTCTTTGACAGTTATCACCGTAAACTAACCTTCACCTGGATAAACTACTCGCCTGCTAAGGAGAGACGTTATGCTGGGATGGGTTATCACCTGCCACGATGAAGAGGCACAGGAAATGCTCCTGAAGCTGGAGGCGCGATTTGGCCCTCTGGCGCAATGTCGTGCGGTAAATTACTGGCGAGGGCTGAGCACCAATATGCTAAGCCGGATGATGTGCGACGCGCTGCATGAAACCGACACCGGTGATGGCGTGATTTTTCTCACCGACAGATCGGGCGCGGCGCCTTACCGTTCAGCGGCGTTAATGAGCCATAAGCATGATAACTGTGAAGTGATCTCCGGTATCAGCCTGCCTTTACTCGAAGCGATGTATCCGCTGCGCGCAACGTTGAGCAGCGCTGAGTTTCGTCACGCCATTGTGGCGCAAGGCTCGCCGGGCGTGAGCAGCCTGTGGCACCAGCAGCAGAAGAATCCGCCTTTCGTTCTGCTTCACGATCTGTATAAGCATTAAACATTGGTATTGATGTCGCTTTTGCTACAATGGCGACTGATTTTCCGTATCGATTTATATCCCATGCTCATGCGCGTTATCTTTATCCTTCTGCTACTGGTCTCCGGTGGTGCGTCTGCCAGCCTGACCAGTCAGCAAGGCCTTCCTGCCCAATATATGCAAACCACCGAAGATGCGGCCATCTGGGCGCAGGTGGGAAATGCCGTCGTGAACGTGGGCAATGTCCGCGCCGGGCAGATCCTCGCCGTCTTTCCGGCCGCGGCGGATTACTATGAATTTCGTTTCGGATTCGGTACGGGGTTTATTGATAAAGAGCACCTGGAAAAAGTGCAGGGTAAGCAACGCGTTGAGGATAGTCTGGGCGATCTGAACAAGCCGCTCAGCAATCAAAACCTCATCACCTGGAAAGACACGCCAGTGTATAATGCCCCCAGCAGCGGAAGCGCGCCCTTTGGCACCTTAAGCGCCAATCTTCGCTATCCGATTCTTAATAAGCTGAAAGATCGCCTGAACCAGACCTGGTTTCAGATCCGCATCGGCAATCGTCTGGCGTGGATCAGCAGCCTGGATGCACAGGAAGATAACGGACTGCCGATTCTGACCTACCACCATATCCTGCGTGATGAAGAGAACACCCGTTTTCGACATACCTCCACGACAACCAGCGTACGTGCGTTTAATAATCAGATGGCCTGGTTACGCGATCAAGGCTATACCACGCTGACAATGTACCAGCTTGAAGGGTACGTGCGTAACAAGATGAACCTCCCCGCGAAAGCGGTGGTGATCACTTTTGATGATGGCCTGAAATCGGTGAGCCGCTACGCGTATCCGGTGCTGAAAGAGTATGGCTTCAACGCGACGGCGTTTATTATTTCATCCCGAATCAAAGGTCACCCGCAGAAGTGGGATCCCCGATCGCTACAGTTTATGAGCGTTCAGGAAATCAAGGCCATCCAGGATGTGTTCGACATTCAGTCTCACACCCACTTCCTGCATCGCGTTGATGGGTATAAACACCCCATCTTATTGAGCCGCAGCTATCACGTGATCCTGTTCGATTTTGAACGCTCACGGCGTGCACTGGCGCAGTTCAACCCGCGCGTGCTGTATGTTTCGTACCCGTTTGGCGGGTATGACAATAAAGCGATTAAAGCCGCGAATGATGCCGGTTTTCATCTGGCGGTGACAACGGTGAAAGGGAAGGTGAAGCCGGGGGATAATCCGTTCTTACTGAAGCGGCTGTATATTCTAAGAACGGATTCGCTGGAGACGATGTCGCGGCTGATCAGCAATCAGCCGCAGGGGTGATTACAAATACTCTATTGAGAATGTCGCCACCGCTTTGAAATTACCGGCAGCAATATCGCTGGTATATTCCATAAAATAGGCATTAAAAGGTAAATCAATGTTTTCGCTGGTGCCTACCGTGCGAAGAGGTGCATAAATTGGTGTGGGATCGTTAATTATCGGTTCTCCATGTCCCCCTGGGTTGGAGGGAAACTCTTCGTTTATTAAGACACCAACCCCTCTCGCGGCATTCGAAGTCAAGATATTGGTCAACACAACCCCCGTTCCGGGAACAGAGGTGGTTGTATTGGAGCTGACTTTATAATAAATACCCACCGTATTAGCACAACCTTTGAGCTGCAAATTAAATTGTTTATGTGGATACCAGCCGCTGTTTTTCACATCGGAGAACATAACTTCACCAAAATCAACGTTATTACTGCCGCCATTGACCATGGCTGCCTGACAGGTGGCGGCGGCAACCGGAATGCTAAAAGATGACGGCGTAATATTAAACCACCAGGGTTGGTTGTCGCTGTCCGTATGCCCTCCAATGGACATCCCACCGATTTTTTTTGACCCTTGTGGGGTTATTACCGAAACATGTTCAGGGTTACCCAGAATACTGTCTCGCTGATAAAGCTTGATTTGGATTTTCCAATTATGATCTGTTTTCGACGCGTTTATGGGAAGGTTTATCCATTGACCAGAGGAATATTGAAAATATGCTCCAGGGTTGCTATCGCTATAAACCCTCACTGCATAAGCAATCCCGTCAATATTGGTTGGCCAAAGCGCGTACCCTTCGTCGGTAGTCCCAACCACGTCGTAGGTGATATTTGACATTTGTTCACCTTCGTTTCCTGCATCGCACTGAGACCAAAGCCCAGGGGAAAGTTGTGCATTAAAGGGGCCCGCAATCTCACTAAAATGGCCCGGTATTCCCGTGTTGTAACTGGATTTAAAATAGACAGGTGAATTTGCAAGGGTATTGACAATCGTTGAGGTCCCGCCCTCGCCACTATAGCCAAAATGGCATTCACCCCAAGCATACCCTTGCAGTAGCAGTAGACTTGCCGCGAACAGTCTTGCCCATGCAAAAATATTAAACCATCCTGTGTTACTCATGAGTATATTCTTCCTGTTTACTCTAGTTATAGGTGGCATTAACCACAACACTACTCGTCACTTTTCCCGCTTTCACGAGGCCGACGTTCTGTAAGCGTGCATAAAATGGATAATCTTTCACCCAGCTATCTGCGCCTGCATCGATTAACACGCTGGAGCTACCGTCCGCGTTCAGTACATTGGTGTTTAACGCTTTTGAAAAGATAACGACACCCGTGTTTTCTGCTCCGCCTTCCAGGACCTTGGTTTCGTTGATAAACACCTGGCGAGTGCCAACCGGCCACTGCTTGCTTTGTGGCTGGAAACTGAAATCCACCGCATTTACCGAGATATTATCGCCAGAGCAACTTTCTACCCGCACTGTAAACGGGGTGCCGCTTGCTGCATCTGTAGGCTGCAAACGCGAGCTTCCATCGGGGTTATAAAACCAATTCTTACTGACCGTCGGCAGATGGACTTTTCCTCCATCTGGAATCGAAATCTGGCAGGTGTTTTCGACAATATTGGCATCAAGCGTGACATCCATGCCTGTTTCCGCTGACAGGCATGGGGCAGACCAGTGCCAGGCAATGAGTCCTGCGAAGATCACCGATCTTTTGAGAACCTTATTTTTCTGTTTGTTTGACATCTCTGCTCTGCCCATGATTATTACTGGTAAGTGACGACAAACGTCACGGGCGCGCTAACGTCACCGGCGGTGACATCTGCGATCGTTTTATCTTTTGCGATCACGATACGTGCATTCATATCTACACTAGCGGATGCACCGCTAATAGTGACGGCTTGTGACGGTTTTGTACTACAGTTCATCAGCATTCCTGATCCAGACGTTCCTTTCCAGACTTCAAAGGCCGCGCCATTACTGGCGTTAAATGAATCACCATTTTTCGCATCGCCAGAACACTCCCCTCCCGCTCCGGTGGTTGCTTGTACGCTCGCAGTTTTCACACCTGCACAGCTGCTAAAAACGATTTTGAATGGTTCGCTTCGGCTTTGAGCCACAAGGTCTGACTTAAAAACATCTCCAAATGGCAACGTCGTAATTTGTTGACCACCGCTGTTTTGGATCTGCGCAGTACAGGTCCCCGCCTCAACCGTAGAGGTAAAGGTTGCCTGAACGCTGGTAGTACCTGTAATCGCGCTACTGGCGGCGCTGAAGAGACCGGAAGAAATTGCCAGAGCAATCAGTGTGGACGATTTTATGTTCATCTTTGCGTATCCTTCCGCTTACTGGTATTCAAAGTTAAAAGTGGCAACTGCACTGAAGTCACCCGTGGTTGCAAGACCTGCTTTTGTTTCCGCCATACGGGCAATAAGGGAGACTTCTTTGCTACTGATTTCGGCCGCCGTCCAGACCAGACGTTTAGCATCATCAGTGGCATTGATGGTAAATGGCGCAGTAGGTGCAGCAGAGCGGGCGATAGACACACCGGTATAGTCTGCTTTTGTTCCGGTCGCACTATTGTTAATGATGGTATCGGAATATACCGACTTGATGCCGGTGATCGTGGTTTTTAATGACTGTAGGCTGGATGGACACTCAACGATTTTAAGCTTAAACGTTGTGCTGGCCACGTCTGAGCCCGCAGTGATATCTGCTAGCGAGGTCTTGCCACTAGTACCGATTGGAATAGTGTTATTTTTTCCATCACCTGCGCCGCCCTCAATTTTTACATCGCAGGTGGTTTCCCGCAGTGAGGCGGTAAACGTAACATCCAGATTCGTTGTTGCTGCCATAGCCTGTGAACTTAACGCCAGAGCAAGCAATGTGCTGAGGCTTGTCAGTGACAATGTTTTCTTCATTAAAAATAACTCCCTGTTAAAAAATCGTTATATCTGGCAAGTTTGGTTAGCGAGTACCGTCGTCAGACCCACTTTCTGAGCAGAGGGAGTTATGTGGTAAGTCACGGTACATGTGCTGTTTGCATCACTGCCCCATACCACCCGCAGCGTTCCATTGTCTTCTACTCCACGCACATAAGCCTGACCCGCCTGACCAACGGAACCAATCGACAGCCCCTTTTCATCCAGCACGTTGGCTCCTAACGGTATAAATCCGTTATCAGAGCGATGAAGGTCGAGCAGCAATGAGCGGCCCTGGTCGGTTTCAAAATCCACCTGTACGATGGCACCACTGCGCGGCACTGACACTGTGCTGGTGCTTTTTACCTCCACGTCTGATTCCAGACTGGAAATATCGATACCTACAGTGTTCTCCCGATAGGCCGTCAGATAGGGCATAATGGCGTAACCAGAGCTGCCAATGACACCGTCACCGATGGTCAAACGAGCCCCTTTTGCACCTGGCGCATTGACCAGTGCCAGCGTATCGGTGTCACCTATACTTCCTGGTGCCAGCGTTAGACCGCCTGCATGTACCATCATTCCCCCGCTGTAACTCATGGAGTACTGACGACTGCTGTCATCGGAAGCCGAAGCAGAAAGGCTTAGCGGACCATAGGAACTGTTGTAAGTGCCATACCCGCCTAGCTGGTTAATATCACCGCTATCAGAATGGGTCGTACTGGTGTTTACGCTGTAACTGAAGCGGTAATCATCTGTATTGCCATTGGCGCTGGTGTTGAAGGAGGTATTCTTTTTAAAATCAGAACTCATACTTGTGTTAATGCTGGAGAAACCGGCTGGATGGCGCTTATGGCCCAGCAGATTCTCCAATGGAATCGTCAGATTCAGGTAAACACTGTCATCTTTCTCGCCATACTCGTCGTAGCTGCGCTGTAACGATACGCTATAGCTACCCAGCCAGAATGAGTTGTTATAACCAACGGAATATTGTGAAGTGGAACTGGTATTATTCCAGTAATCCTGCCAGCTTCCCGTCAGATATAATGAACCATAAGCATCTTTTCCGGAGCTGAGCGGTTGACTGATGTTTAGCTGAATTTGGTTCTTCATACGTTGGAAGTGATTGTATACATCGTTGCCCGTGTGCTCTGGATTACGCGATATATCCCGGTATTTAACGTCTTCTGACAGCGAAGCCGCATCGTTTAACGTCAAATAGTCTTCGGTGGAGAAGCGATACGCTGCAACGTTGAACGAGGTCTGCGTCTCTTCAACGAGCTTACTCCATGAAAGGCGATAACTTTGACCTGTCAACGTTCCTATACCATCCACATCCGCATCGGAATGTGTCACGTCGAAGGCGAACGCGCCTATATACGTGTTCATCGCAATGCCAAGCAGACCTGAGAAATAGCCCGTGTCCATATACTGCACGCCAGCGTAACCGGTAAACAGATTGCTTAAGCCGTAATAACCAGTGGCATAACCCAGACGAGGCTTATCACGAAGGCCATTGTCATTTAATTCACCAGCGCCGATATCCCAGCGGCTATACCCGGGGCGCAGTAGTTGGCTGACGGAGGAGTAGGGCACTGAAAAGGTACGTGTGCTGCCGTCTGACTCTTCAACCGTGACGATCAGGTCACTGCCATAGCCGGTTGTGCTGAGGTCATTAAGCTCGAAAGCGCCCGGTGGCACCGTGCTTTCATAAATCTTGTTTCCGTTTTGGCTAACGGTAACTTTAGCGTTACTTTTCGCTACGCCACGGATAGTGGGGGCGTAGGTTGAAATACCGCCAGGGAGCATGCGATCGTCGTTATACATGCGTAATCCACGCAGATTTAACGAGTTAAACGTATCCCCACGCGTATAGGAATCACCCACCAGTAACTGAGCTCGCAGGGAAGTGATATCACGCTGTAGATAAATATCCTGGCTTGAATAGTCGGAGCCACTTTCCTGATCCCAGTTCAATGTCCCGCGTGAACGTAAGCGCCATGGTCCCATATTCAGGCCATATTTAAGCCCGGCGTAAGCAGTATCGCTCGAACCGTCAGGCGTGTCGGAATGCCAGGCGTTAAGATCGTAGGATAATGTTCCCGCGGTAATGCCGTCTTCCCACAGAGAGGGATCGACATATCCCCCAGGACGATGTTCAACATAAATTTGTGGAACAATCAGACTCAATTCTTGTGTACCTGCATCGAAATCCCAGGAGGCACCCGTAAAAGCGTGCTGTAATTCGACACAGGTTTCCTCAGCATTTTCAACAGCACTGTCTTTGCCTGTCGCAGCCTGAATAGCCTCTGCTTTAAGGCCAATTTGCATCAATATTTTCGGGGTGAAGCAAGGTTGTGCGCGGGGAGTCCCGTTATCTTTGAAGGTGAAATCGGTAAGCAGTTTCTTTTGCCCATTAAGAACAAGCTGCGTTTTGAATGTGCCTGGTACTACCGGGTTCCCGCGGGAAAAGCGGCTAACATCAATATTGGTTCCTGTTTTGTACAGGAACTGATCGTTGAATTCGACCTCTTCACTACCAGAGGATGGCACAGCCGCACTCTCAGCGGCAAAACTTGCAGTCTGAAGGGCTGTGCATATGGCAATACAAAGAAACGAGTGGCGAAATAACATTGCTATCACTAATCCGTTAGCTACTAATTAATGTACAGTTCTTCTTAATTAACGGTGGTCTCGTGAGGTTCAGCGCCGCCGTAATCATTTATAGATGTGTAGGTCATTTTTTTAACCTTGATGGAGCCAGCCTCTTTCAGTGCGTACGACTGGCTTGCAAAAGGAGCGACCACATGCGGATCGATTTCGATTTTTTTGCCGCCGGCGCTGATATCGATTTTTGCGACGGAGACGTAATATGGGGAGTCATTACGCGCTACCAGCGCATTATTTTGCTGCGTCCATTTAAGCTGTGCTGCTGCTACAGAAGAATCGCCTTTCAAACCATCAGGCCGGAAGAACATTTTTATGCGTGTTCTAAACGCCAGCTGCAGCATATTCTGGCTGTCGGTGTCTTTGGTTTTCGGTGGCACTTCAAGCACGTTAAACCAGTACATGGTTTCGCGGTCCTGGGGCATTGCTTGTCCAAGCCATGTAATACGCACGGTTTGGCCTTTAGCTGGATCAACGCGTGAAACGGGGGGGGTGACGATAAACGGAACTTTTAGCTCTTCTGGGTTGGTGGTATCACGACCATCATCGAGCCATACCTGGACCAAAAGTGGCTTATTACCGCGGTTTTCCATTTTGACAGTAACGTCTTTTGCAGACTGCGGATAAATAACGCGCGTGCCGGAAATCACGATATCTGCAAATGCAGAGCTAGAAACTAAAAAAGCCGCGCTGCAAAACAGTGCGGTAACATTCATTTTTGAAAGGCGCATAATGTCATCCATTAAACAAACATGCGCCCACCTCATCCGTGAGCGCAGAACTAAAATGCAGCTATTACTGGTAAGACATGGTGAAAGTGACGTTGCTGCTCACTTTACCGGCCGCGATATCGTTAGTACCAGCAGCCCAGTCGGCGCTCGGAACGTACGCCACACGGTAGGCCAGAGTGCCTTTACCCGCTTCCAGTGTAGCTTCCTGAGTGTTGTTGTTCGGCTGGCCGATCATGACGCGATCGGAGCTGGTGGTGGTGTTGTTGAACAGCGCAAGACTTACGTTATCAGCATGACCGGTCACCGTTGGGTCGGTTTTAAGCGTACCGTTAGACAGTTCTGCGAACTGCTGAGAGGTAAAGGTCGCGGACGCTTTGGTCAGTGTATCCGGGCATTCGCTCAGATGCAGTTCGAACTCTTTAGACCCAACGCCAGTGTCAACGGTAGTTTTTTCCACGTCTGCCTTTTTAACTACAGGCATGGTAATGGTGACGTTATTGGCGTCAACACCGTTATTGGAAGTGATTACGCAAGTGGTGTCAGTTACCGCTCCATCAAAAGTGATCACGCCTACATCAGCCGCCATTGCAGAAACAGAGCCCATTGCCATTACAGCCACAGTTGCGGCTAAAAGAGATTTTTTGAACATTTTGAACATCCATTTATTAGAAAAGAGTTTGTAGAAAACCAATTCAGCTTTAGATTAAAAGCAGGGCGAATATAGTATTGTTTTGATTAACTTTGTATTTAAATATGCTTAAATTAATTTTTAGTTAATCTAATTTCAAGTGAGGCCGATAGTCCAGATAGTTAGCTCTTGAACTTCCAGGGTCAGGTCGTTTCTTTTGATGGTTAGCTTAATAGTAATACATGTAAAATTGTGTCTTAATAAAACCATTTTAATTTATTCTTATGAAATTTCACAGGCTCATAAAATATTTTATTACTTTAATTTTTAACGAAATGAGTTTAATTCTGAAAGGGAGGGTGTGTGAAATGAGTGTTATAAGCATCAAGAGAAACGCGTGGCGTTAATATTATCACTATGAATGAGTCATCGTTGATACTATCTAAATTAATAAAACGCAGGGTGAAAAGCACAGGCTGCACATTTCTCTGCAGCCTGTAAGCGCGGATTAAGCAATCTGCACCGGAATCGCCTTCGCGGTACGTTTCATCTCATTGTCGCCTTCAAAGTACGCCACTTTAGGCTGCCAGCGGCGCGCTTCTTCATCGGACATCATGACAAAGCTGGCGATAATGACGATATCACCTACGTCCGCGCAATGTGCAGCCGCGCCGTTAACGGAGATGATTTTAGAACCGCGCTCGGCAGCAATCGCGTAGGTTGAGAAACGTTTGCCGTTGTTAACGTTCCAGATATCAATGGCTTCGTTTTCGAGAATACCCGCCGCGTCGAGAAAATCCTGGTCGATCGCGCAGGAGCCTTCATAATGCAGGTCGGCCTGAGTGACTTTCACACGGTGAAGTTTACCTTGCAGCATTTTGCGAATCATTACGTTTACCTTTCATCTTCCGGGTAGAAAAACTACGCCAGCTCAACCACTTTGTTATCGATAAGGCGGGCTTGGCCGAGCCATGCCGCCACCAGAATTACCGCACGTTTGCTGGTCTCTGTAAGTGCCAGAAGCGTATCGGCATCCCGAATTTGAACGTCGTCAGCACGAAGACCTTTCTCGTTCAGCGCCTGTTCAGCCAGGGCGATAATCTCTTCTGCTGTTAACTCTTTTGCCAGCAGTTGCTCTGCCATCGTACTCATGACTTTGCTTAAGCCCGGCGCAATTTTACGTTGTTCGGCGGTCAGATAGCCGTTACGGGAACTGAGCGCCAGGCCATCTTTCGCGCGTACAATCGGCACGCCGACGATCTCGATGTCGTAGCCCATGTCGGCAACCATTTTGCGGATCAGCGCCAACTGCTGGAAATCTTTCTCGCCAAAGCAGGCGATGTCCGGCTGCACAAGGTTAAACAGCTTGCTGACGATGGTGGAGACGCCACGGAAATGGCCCGGGCGGCTGGCGCCCTCCAGCATGGTCGAAATACCCGGCACGTCGACGTAGGTCGATTCAGTGGTGCCCTGGGGATACACATCTGCGGGTGCCGGTGCGAAGACGATATCCGCATGACGTTTTTTGAGCTTCTCGCAATCTTCCTGCAAAGTACGTGGGTAGCGCGCCAGATCGTCTTCGCGATCGAACTGCATCGGGTTAACGAAGATACTGACCACCACGATATCTGCCCGGGCTCTCGCTTCATCGACCAGCTTCATATGGCCGTCGTGCAGGTTGCCCATGGTTGGAACAAGGGCGATACGTTTACCTTCCTGACGCGCCCGACGAATATGCTGACGCAGCAGCGGCAGGGTTTCTATGATTAGCACACCTGGACTCCTTAATGGAAACTGTGTTCTTCGCCCGGATAAACGCCGGACTCAACCTCGGCAATATACTGCCGCACAGCAGCACGCATGTCGCCTGCTTCTGACAGGAAATTTTTAGCAAATTTTGGAATATGGCCACCGGTGATCCCAAAGGCGTCGTGCATGACCAGAATCTGGCCATCGGTGACGTTACCCGCGCCGATGCCGATCACCGGAATCGACAGCGCCTCAGTGATACGCTTAGCCAGCTCAACCGGCACACACTCCAGCACCAGCAGCTGCGCGCCCGCGGCTTCCAGCGTCACGGCATCATCAAACAGCGTCTGCGCCGCATCGCCTCGGCCCTGCACCTTATATCCGCCAAAGATGTTGACCGACTGCGGCGTCAGCCCCAAATGACCACAAACCGGCACGGCGCGGTCAGTGAGCATTTTCACCGTATCGACCAGCCAGGCGCCGCCTTCGATTTTGACCATATTGGCGCCGGCGCGCATCACTGTCGCCGCATTTTCGAAGGCCTGCTCCGGGGTGGCATACGCCATAAACGGCAGATCGGAAAGCAGCAGGCAGGCGGGGGCACCCCGGCGCACGGCGCGGGTATGGTAAGCAATATCCTCGACCGTGACCGGCAGAGTGGAATCATGTCCTTGTACCGTCATCCCTAACGAGTCTCCGACCAGCATGACGTTGATCCCTTCTTCGGCAAACAGTTTTGCGAAGCTGTAGTCATACGCGGTGATAGTGGCGAAGCGTTTTTTTTCCTGTTTGCATTTCTGCAATAAGGAGATGGTGGTTGGTTTCATACTGTTTCCTGATGGCCCAAAAGCGAATCTTTGCGCATTCTAACAGTAACATTTGAGGGAACAATGATTTTAGGCAATCGATTAACCGCAAATAAGGAATGGTTAATCGATGCGGAGGCGGGATTACCAGCGGGCCGGTTTATCCGCGTTGATATTTTGCAGAACGGCTTGCAGCGAGGAGCCGTCAGGGAAGGTGAGATCGGGCGCGACTTCAAACAGTGGCCAGAGCATAAACCCACGGTTTTTCATGTCGTAATGCGGAACGGTGAGGCGTTCGGTGTTAATCACCTCGTGACCGAAAAGCATAATATCGAGATCGAGCGTGCGCGGTCCCCAGCGTTCGGCTTTGCGGACACGACCCTGCTGTAGCTCAATACGCTGGGTATTATCCAGCAGCGTTTCTGCGTCAAGGGTCGTTTCCAGCACCACGGCGGCGTTCAGATAATCAGGTTGATCCTGCGGGCCGAGCGGCGGCGTACGGTAAAATGAGGACAGCGCGACAATGCAGCTTTGGGGGATCTCTCCCAGGGCCTGCACGGCAGCGTTAACCTGCTCCAGCGGAGAGGCCAGATTGCTGCCGATGGCGATATACGCAAGGGTCATGCCGTACCTTCACGACGCGGTGCGCGTTTGCGCGGGCGACGGTGACGACGGCGCGGTGCCGGTTCATCATCCAGATCCGTAAGCATATCTTTTTGCTCCGGTGGCGCAGAAACCTGAAACTCGCCCCACCACTGCGCCAGGCGCTGTAGTTCCGGGTTCCTTTCAACTTCAGCACGCAGAGAGAGCAGATCGAACGCGGCGCGGAACTTAGGATGCTCCATCAGCTTCCAGGCGCGTTTACCCTGACGGCGGGACATACGCAGCTGAAGCTGCCAGATATCACGCACCAGCGTGGTAATACGTTTCGGGATCGCCAGCGTGCGACAGCCTTCGTCCAGCACGTCGTTTGCCGCCAGCGCGAACGCATCATAATAGGCGAGACCGCTCTCCTGGGTAATGCGCTGCGCCGTTTCCAGCAGCGGATACCAGAACATGGCCGCGAACAGGAACGCCGGATTCACGCGCATATCGTTATGAATACGGGTATCGGTGTTCTTCAGCACCTGCGCAATTATCCGCTCCATTGCGCTGTCACCGTTTTCGGTGAAGTAGCGGGTAATGGTCGGGAACAGCGGCTGGAACAGGTTGTACTCACGCAGCAGGTTGTAGGTTTCAAACCCGTAGCCTGCCTGGAGCAGCTTTAACGACTCCTCAAACAGACGGGCAGGGGGCACGTCGTTGATCAGCGTCGCCAGGCGCGGGATCGGCTCTGCGGTTTCCGGGCTGATACGCATGTTCAGCTTGGCGGCGAAACGCACAGCGCGCAGCATTCGGACCGGATCTTCGCGATAGCGTGTTTCCGGCGTGCCGATCAGGCGAATCAGACCGTCTTTCAGATCCTGCATACCGCCGACGTAATCGCGCACGGTAAAATCCGCCACGCTGTAGTAAAGGCTGTTGATGGTGAAATCGCGACGCTGAGCATCTTCTTCAATAGAGCCGAAGATGTTGTCACGCAGCAGCATGCCGTTTTGGCCGCGCTGGGAAGTCGTGCGATCGTTAACGCCCGCTTCGTGGTGACCGCGGAAGGTCGCCACTTCAATAATTTCCGGTCCAAACATCACGTGCGCCAGACGGAAACGGCGGCCAACCAGACGGCAGTTGCGGAATAATTTACGCACCTGCTCAGGCGTGGCGCTGGTCGTCACGTCGAAATCTTTTGGTTTTTTGCCCAGCAGTAAATCGCGCACCCCGCCGCCGACGAGATAGGCCTCGTAGCCTGCTTTATTCAGACGATAGAGCACCTTGAGGGCATTTTCACTGATATCTTTGCGGGAAATATTGTGCTGCTCACGCGGAATGACCGACATGTGTGGCTGTGCAATAGCGTCGTTCGCCATGCTCTCTTCGCGGCTCAGCACTTTACGGCAAAAATTAGCGACTCGGGTAAAAATAGTACACCTCGTAGTGTGTTTTGTTATCAAAAAAGCGGCTAATCATAGCTCAGCGCAACGCATTTGAGAATGCTGGATTTTTGGCACGGCCATAAGCGCCCAGTCAGCAATGGCCGTTTTCAGCAATTCATCCAGACTCAGATCCTGCCATTCCTGCGTTACATTCTGGTTGAGAAATCGCAGCGCGTCGATCAAAACCGGGCGCGGATCGCCGTCAGGCAGCGCCGGGGCATGATTCTGTTTCGATAGCTTATTTCCCTGTTCATTGACTGCCAGCGGCAGATGGATGTAATCCGGCACCGCCCAGCCAAACTGCTGGTAAAGCGATATTTGCCGCACGGTAGGCTCAACCAGATCCGCCCCGCGCACGATTTCCGTAACACCCTGGAAATGGTCATCGACAACCACCGCCAGGTTATAGGCAAACAAACCATCACGACGGTGAATAATAAAATCTTCACGCGCCAGGCGTTCATCCGCCTGAATTGTTCCTGAGAGTACGTCGGTAAACTGCGTCACCGGAGAACGCTGTATCAGCCGCACGGCGGCATTCTCAGGACCGTTGTGCCGCGTACGGCAGTGGCCGTCGTAAACGCCACCCACGCTCTGAATTCGCGCCCGCGTGCAGGTGCAGTTATAGGAAAGGCCCTGTTCAGCAAGCCACGCCAGACGTTCACGGTAGGCATCATGGCGTTGAGACTGCCAGAGTACGTCGCCGTCCCAGTGAAGACCGTAATGTTCCAGCTGACGCAGAATAGTTTCTGCTGCACCGGGAACTTCACGTGGAGGATCGATATCTTCAATGCGGACCAGCCATTGACCCTGACGGGCGCGAGCCTGTAGGTAGCTGCCGAGCGCGGCAATTAATGAGCCGAAGTGTAATTCACCGGAGGGAGATGGCGCAAAGCGCCCGATATAGTGAGATTCAGACATATCAACGGTAACAAGGCGGGAGAGACTCCCGCCTTAGCTGAGTAGTGAGAGGGCAGGCGTTAGCCGGCCATCTGTTTTTCGCGGATTTCTGCCAGCGTTTTACAGTCGATGCACAGATCGGCTGTTGGACGCGCTTCCAGGCGACGAATACCGATTTCAACACCGCAGGATTCGCAGTAGCCAAAATCTTCGTCCTCGACCTTCTTCAGCGTTTTTTCGATCTTTTTGATCAGTTTGCGCTCGCGGTCACGGTTACGCAGTTCGAGGCTGAACTCTTCTTCCTGAGCGGCACGGTCGACCGGGTCCGGGAAGTTAGCAGCTTCATCCTGCATATGTGTAACGGTGCGATCGACTTCATCCCTGAGTTGATTACGCCATGCTTCAAGAATACGCTTGAAGTGCGACAGCTGGGCTTCGTTCATATACTCTTCGCCCGGCTTCTCTTGATACGGCTCCACCCCAGCGATGGCGAGAATACTCAGGGACGATGTTTTACGGTTTTGCCCTTCTTGCATGTTGCTTCTCCTTAACACGCACTATCGATCCCCGTGTTGGGGGAAAAATCAGGTCGCTATAAATAGCAGATGCTTTTCCGTATGGCAATTATCTAAACGTAACACTTGACAACCCTGTGAGGAAAAGCGTATTTGCGCACGCGGCCAGAACACTTATTAGTCAATCGTCTAATCCCTTATAAGACAATGGGAAGAGAGGATCTCAGAGTCATATTATCGGCAGAAAGTTCCGCTTTATAAGCGAAAATCTCTACCCCCTGCTTTTGTGCCTCATTCAACAATTGCGCGTATTTAGGATCAATATGACGGGCCGGGGAAAACCGTTCAATGGCTGAATGCAGAACCGCAAACAGCAACACGGCGCGCTTGCCCGCCGCCGCTACACTCATTAGCTCTCGCAGATGCTTCTGGCCACGTAGCGTTACCGCATCCGGAAAGAAGCCGTTTTCTTGTTCCGCTAACGTCACTGATTTCACTTCAATATAGCACTCAGGGCGGTCTTCCGCCTGTAACATAAAATCAATTCTGCTGCCTTCATCGCCATATTTCACTTCGCTTTTTTGCGTGCCGTAACCCACCAGTTCAGGAAGCATTCCATTTGTCAGGGCTTCCTTAACCAGCTGATTTGCGCGCAGGGTATTCACGCAAATAAATGCCCCGCTTTGCGTCTCGGTCATTTCCCAGGTATGAGGATATTTGCGTTTAGTATTTTCTGATGTGGAATACCAGACCGTGTCACCCGGCGTGGCGCAACCGGTCATGGCGCCGGTGTTAGGGCAGTGCAGCGTGAGCGTTTCGCCCTCAGGGGTGATCACGTCAGCGAGAAAGCGTTTGTAACGCTGGATCAGCGTGGCGGGCTGGAGTGCAGGGCTAAACTTCATCAGGATTCCTTAACGTGTCGCCCAGCGTCCAGCGCTGAAGCGGAGTATAGCGGGTGCGTCCTTGTACAAAGGCAGATTCGTACAGCGCAAATTCATTCACCTGAAAGGACCAGTGAAAGCCCGGTGGCGGGATGGCAACGGCCTGACCCGCATCGCGCAGCAGGGTAATGTGGGGATGAAACGGCTGTGGGCTCTGATAACAGCCGCTTCGCGCGGCCTGCGCCCGCAGCATGTTGGCGAGCTGTAGCAGTCCGCGAGGGGGCTGCCGCGTCCCCAGCCAGACCACCCGAGAGCGCAGCCATTGCCCGGCATCGTCAAGATGCAGCGTAAACCCCGGCTGCGAAATGCGTCCGGCCATTGCGCTTAACGCGCGCTGCTTTTCAGCGCTTACTTCACCAAGAAAGGCTAACGTCAGGTGCATATTGGCGGCGACGACGGGGCGGCCCGCTTCCGCGGGGAAGTGGCTGGCGCGCCAGCGAACAATCTGCCGTTGAAGCGTGGTGGGTAATTCAATGGCGAAGAATAGCCGTTTTGACTCAGACATGCGCAAGACTCGGTAATGATATGCGCCGATGCTACAATGTACGCCGATTAATGTTAACCCTCTGGAGCCGTAAGTGTCCTCTTTGCCCGTCGCTGTCGTCCTTCCTGAGCTACTCGCAGCCTTAGAACATGCGCCACAGGTTTTGCTCAGCGCGCCCACCGGAGCGGGTAAATCCACCTGGCTGCCCCTGCAAATTCTGCGCGAGGGGAGCATCAGCGGGAAAATTATCCTGCTGGAGCCGCGCAGGCTGGCGGCGCGCAATGTGGCGCAGCGCCTGGCGGAACTGCTGAATGAAAAACCGGGCGAGACGGTAGGGTACCGGATGCGCGCCGAAACCTGCGTTGGACCGTCCACGCGGCTGGAGGTGGTCACCGAGGGTATTCTCACCCGTATGCTGCAAAACGATCCGGAGCTGACCGGCGTCGGGCTGGTGATCCTTGATGAATTTCACGAGCGCAGCCTCCAGGCCGATCTGGCCCTTGCGCTGCTGCTCGACGTTCAGCAGGGGCTGCGCGACGACCTTCGGTTGCTGATTATGTCGGCGACGCTGGATAACGAGCGGCTCCGGCAGACGCTCCCTGACGCGCCGATGATCTCCTCTGAAGGGCGTGCGTTCCCGGTCGAGCGCCGCTATCAGCCGCTGCCTGCCCATCAGCGTTTTGACGAAGCGGTTGCCATCGCCACCGCCGAATTGCTCCGTCAGGAACCCGGCTCGCTGCTGCTGTTTTTACCCGGCGTAGGCGAAATCCAGCGCGCACAGGAGCAGCTGGCATCCCGGGTGAACAGTGACGTTATGCTGTGCCCGCTCTACGGCGCGCTGCCGTTGGCTGACCAGCGCAAGGCGATCCTTCCCGCACCGGCGGGGCAGCGCAAAGTGGTGCTGGCAACCAATATCGCGGAAACCAGTTTGACCATCGAAGGCATTCGCCTGGTGGTGGACAGTACGCAGGAGAGGGTGGCCAGTTTTGATCCGCGTACCGGGCTGACGAGGCTACTGACTCAGCGCATCAGCCAGGCCTCGATGGTGCAGCGCGCAGGGCGAGCAGGGCGTCTTGAGCCGGGTATTTGCCTGCATTTAACCAGTGCCGAGCAGGCGGAGCGTGCGGCATTGCAGAGCACGCCTGAGATTTTACAAAGCGATCTCTCCGGGCTGGTGATGGATCTGATGCAGTGGGGCTGCCCGGACCCTGACCAGCTCACCTGGCTTAATCCTCCGCCTGTCGTGAACCTTTCCGCCGCGCGCAGCCTGCTGACCCAGCTTGGCGCGCTGGAAGGCGAGCGACTGACGGCGCGCGGTCAGAAAATGGCGGCGCTGGGCAACGATCCGCGTCTGGCGGCAATGCTGGTGGCAGCACAGGGCGACGATGAAATTGCCACGGCGGCAAAACTGGCGGCTATTCTTGAGGAGCCGCCGCGCGGTGGCAGCAGCGATCTGGGACAGGCCTTTTCTCGCCATCAGGGAAACTGGCAACAACGCGCGCAGCAGCTGTGTAAACGCCTGAATTGCCGGGGCGGTTCGCCTGACAGCGATAAAGTTATCCCTCTGCTGGCCCAGGCCTTCCCGGACAGGATCGCTCGCCGTCGCGGGCTGGATGGTCGCTATCAGCTGGCAAATGGGATGGGCGCGATGCTGGACAGCGATGACGCCCTGACGCGTCACGAATGGCTGATCGCGCCGCTCTTGCTCCAGGGCAGCCACTCCCCGGACGCGCGTATTTTACAGGCGGTTGCCGTGGATATTGACGCGCTGACGCGTGCCTGCCCGCAGCTGCTTCAGCAATCTGACATCGTGGAATGGGATGATGCCCAGGGCACGCTGAAGGCGTTCCGTCGTAGCCAGATTGGCAAACTGACGCTCGGGACGAAACCGCTGGCGAAGCCGTCGGAGGAAGAGTTACACCAGGCGATGCTGAACGGCATTCGGGAAAAAGGGCTGAGCGTACTGAACTGGACGCCGGAGGCCGAACAGTATCGCATTCGCCTGCATTGCGCCGCGAAGTGGCTGCCGGAACAGGGGTGGCCAGCGGTGGATGATGAGACGCTGCTCGCGACGCTTGAACAGTGGCTGTTGCCGCAGATGAACGGCGTACACTCGCTGCGCGCCCTGAAGGCGCTTGATGTTAAGGCAGCGTTACAGAATTTACTGGACTGGTCGTTACGTCAACGTCTGGATAGTGAACTGCCTGGGCATTACACTGTGCCAACCGGGAGCCGGATTGCCATTCGTTATCATGAGGATAATCCGCCGGCGCTGGCGGTTCGGATGCAGGAGATGTTTGGTGAGGCCACCACGCCATCCATCGCTGAAGGGCGCGTGCCGTTAGTGCTTGAGCTGCTTTCGCCTGCGCATCGTCCCTTGCAGATCACCCGCGATCTGGGGGCGTTCTGGGCGGGGAGCTATCGTGAAGTGCAGAAAGAGATGAAAGGGCGATATCCCAAACACGTCTGGCCGGACGATCCGGCGAATACCGCGCCGACACGGCGCACGAAGAAATATTCGTAATGGATTGAAAAGGGGAGTGCGGCCTGATGCCCTCGCCCCGGCCCTCTCCCACGGGGAAAGGGATAAACAAACTTTGAGAGATTTCTTCTTTCACTGATCTGTGCAAGATAAGAAAATCTGGCCTTTGCGCCTGAATGTTGCGGAGAAAAAGCATGGCGGGGAATGACCGCGAGCCAATAGGACGTAAGGGAAAGCCGACGCGTCCGGCGAAAGAAAAGGTAAGCCGTCGTCGCCTCAGAGATGAGGAGTATGACGATGACTATGAAGACGATTATGAGGATGAAGAACCGATGCCACGTAAAGGGAAAGGCAAAGGGCGTAAGCCTCGTGGTAAGCGCGGCTGGTTCTGGTTGCTGCTGAAGCTGTTCATTGTTTTTGTTGTCCTGATCGCGATTTACGGCGTTTATCTGGATCAGAAGATCCGCAGCCGTATCGACGGGAAAGTCTGGCAATTGCCTGCGGCAGTGTACGGTCGCATGGTGAACCTTGAGCCGGACATGTCCATCAGCAAGAACGAGATGGTGAAGCTGCTGCAAGCCACGCAGTATCGTCAGGTCACGAAAATGACCCGTCCGGGTGAATTTACCGTCCAGGCGAAAAGCATTGAGATGATCCGCCGTCCGTTCGACTTCCCGGACAGTAAAGAAGGGCAGGTGCGCGCGCGTCTGACCTTTGACGGCGATCGTCTGGAAACCATTGAGAACATGGATAACGATCGCCAGTTCGGTTTCTTCCGTCTCGATCCGCGCCTCATCACCATGCTGTCGTCCGCAAACGGCGAACAGCGCCTGTTCGTGGCGCGTAACGGCTTCCCGGATCTGCTGGTAGATACCCTGCTGGCAACCGAAGACCGCCATTTCTACGAGCACGACGGTATTAGCCTTTACTCCATTGGTCGTGCGGTACTGGCGAACCTGACTGCCGGGCGTACGGTGCAGGGGGCAAGTACCCTGACCCAGCAGCTGGTGAAAAACCTGTTCCTCTCCAGCGAGCGCTCTTACTGGCGTAAAGCCAACGAAGCGTACATGGCCGTGCTGATGGATGCGCGCTACAGCAAGGATCGTATTCTTGAGCTGTACATGAACGAGGTGTACCTCGGTCAGAGCGGTGACAACGAGATCCGCGGCTTCCCGCTGGCGAGCCTGTACTACTTTGGTCGTCCGGTAGAAGAGCTGAGCCTTGACCAGCAGGCGCTGCTGGTGGGCATGGTGAAAGGCGCGTCGATCTACAACCCGTGGCGTAACCCGAAACTGGCGCTGGAGCGTCGTAACCTGGTGCTGCGTCTGCTGCAACAACAGCAGGTGATTGACCAGGAGCTGTACGACATGCTGAGCGCGCGTCCGCTGGGCGTTCAGCCGCGTGGTGGGGTGATCTCTCCGCAGCCTGCCTTTATGCAGATGGTGCGTCAGGAGTTGCAGTCTAAGCTCGGGGATAAAGTGAAAGATCTCTCCGGCGTGAAGATCTTTACCACCTTTGACTCCGTGGCACAGGACGCCGCAGAAAAAGCGGCGGTAGAAGGTATTCCGGCGCTGAAAAAGCAGCGTAAGCTGAGCGATCTGGAAACCGCGATGGTAGTGGTTGACCGTAACACCGGCGAAGTTCGTGCCATGGTGGGCGGTGCTGAGCCGCAGTTTGCGGGCTATAACCGTGCCATGCAGGCGCGTCGTTCAATTGGTTCACTGGCAAAACCGGCGACCTATCTGACCGCGCTGAGCCAGCCGAATCTTTATCGCCTGAATACCTGGATTGCCGATGCGCCAATTTCCCTGCGCCAGCCTAACGGCCAGGTTTGGTCACCGCAGAACGATGACAGACAGTTCAGCGGCCAGGTCATGCTGGTGGATGCGTTAACCCGCTCGATGAACGTGCCAACGGTTAACCTCGGAATGGCGCTGGGCCTGCCGGCCATTACCGACACCTGGCAGAAGCTGGGGGTACCGAAAGATCAGCTGCACCCGGTGCCAGCGATGATTCTGGGGGCGCTTAACCTGACGCCAATCGAAGTGGCGCAGGCGTTCCAGACCATCGCCAGCGGCGGTAACCGTGCTCCGCTTTCCGCTCTGCGTTCGGTGATTGCCGAAGATGGCTCCGTGCTGTATCAGAGCTTCCCGCAGGCAGAACGTGCAGTTCCGGCGCAGGCGGCCTATATGACGCTGTGGACCATGCAGCAGGTTGTCCAGCGCGGTACAGGCCGTCAGCTGGGAGCGAAGTATCCGGGCCTGCATCTGGCGGGTAAAACCGGGACCACCAACAACAACGTCGATACCTGGTTCGCCGGTATTGATGGTCGTGAAGTGGTCATCACCTGGGTGGGGCGCGATAACAACCAGCCGACCAAACTGTATGGCGCGAGCGGTGCGATGTCGATTTACCAGCGCTACCTGGCCAACCAGTCTCCGGTGCCGCTGAACCTGGTTGCCCCGGAAGATATCGTTGATATGGGCGTGGACGCATCGGGCAACTTTATCTGCGGTGGCGGGATGCGTACGCTGCCGGTCTGGACGACTAACCCGGATGCGCTGTGTCAGCAAAGTCAGCCAGAAGAACCGACAGGTAACCCGTTCGATCAGTCTTCTCAACCTCAGCAGCCGCAGCAACAGCCGCAGCAGCAGAATGAGAAGAAAGACAGCGACGGTGTCGCCGGCTGGATCAAGGACATGTTTGGCGGAAACTAATTAGTTTCCTGAATAAAAGGCCGCTTAATGATTAAGCGGCCTTTTTTTATGTTTACATTCATTTATATTTAAAATTATTAAATTTAAAATGTAGAATTATTAATTTTTGCTTTTTTTCATCTAAAACAGAAAGTTGTGTCCGATTATTCGGGTGTTATCATTTTGCGATCTAGACGTGATGAAGAATAATCTGATTAAATCCTCTCCAGAAATTTACTGACCTCACAGGATATTCCTTAGAGGACTTCCCAACATTTTTGTATATATCAAGAATGGATATCTTCATCATCACATATAAGGATATTGTTATGAGTAAATATGTTGTTTCAACGGTGTTGGCCAGCACGCTTATGGCTGCACTCTCTCTGCCGGTATTTGCAGCGAATGATTCTGGTACGGTAAATTTCGCCGGAAAAATTGTGGCGGATACCTGTGAAATTGATGTTGATGGCTCGGGGTCCAATACTTCCACCGTCACATTTGCAGATACTTACCCTTCTGATTTTGGCACTGACGGTCAGGTCGGGACGTCGAAGGCCTTTAAGATTGAAGTGAAAAAATGTGATCCGCTGGTTGCCAAACTGAACCTCAAGTTCAGCGGCACCACAACGGATGCGGAATACAAGCGCCTGAAGAACGATCTTTCCGGCGCTGGCAATGCGACCAACGTTGGCATCATTGTCAGTAATGAAAATGGGACTAAGGGCGACGTGGTTTTCAACGGATCAGAACCGGAAGCCGGTACCGATGTTGCGAACGATGCCACTGGCGCCACAGCATCTGTCTTTAATTACACCGCGAAAGTTATTCAGGTTGGTGATAACAAACCAACAGCAGGTCACTACTCCTCATCTGCAACGTTCGAGGTTGTTTATCGCTAAATCTATTTTGGCAGCCTGAAAGGGCTGCCTTCTGGAACGTAGTATGAATTATTTATTAAAATTGTTAGGTGGATGTTTGATTATCTCTTGCTGTTCAGTACAGGCAAGTGTGGTTCTCGGTGGCACGCGAATTATTTATCCATCGAATAAATCCGAAGTACAAATAGCACTCAAAAATAAAGACCCTCATACTCGATATCTGGTGCAAAGCTGGGTGAGTTACCCCAATGATGCAAAAGCACCTTTCATCATTACGCCGCCTGTCTATAAATTACAGGAAAATCGTCAGACCCTTTTGCACATCATTTTTACCGGCGATAAAAAAAATCTGCCCGCAGATCGCGAATCTTTATTTCTGGCGAATGTGAAATCCGTCTCGGCGTTATCACCTGACTTAAAAGACAAGAATACGCTGCAATTCGCGATGAAAACGCGTCTGAAGCTGTTCTGGCGTCCTGCTGATTTGAAAGAAACCGATGCGCTACAAGCCTATGAAAAAATCACCTTCCGCCGCCAGGGGAACAAGCTCATTGCGAAAAACCCAACGCCGTTTTACGTCTCCTTTGGCGAGCTGGCCGTGGGCGGGAAAAGTGTCCCTGTGACTGACACAAGAACAACGCCGGGGGCGATTTCAATGATGGTCGCACCTTTCAGCGAGCAATATTTTTCTGTGCCTCAATCTGCAAACGGGCCCGTGACGTGGACTGCTATTAGCGATTTCGGCGCGCAAACCTCCCAGCGCAAGCAGGCTCTTTAAACACACAATGCTGGTACCCTATGTCGTCATCTCCACTCTACAAACAGGTTCTGAAGGGAATCGCGTTAGCGCTGCTCGCGATGATCCAGCCTGTGAGTGCAGATGACGAATTTAACCTGCGGATCCTCGAGATGGACACTCCGCTGGAAAACACCTCAACGCTAAAAAATTTCATCAATGATAATGGCTTACTGCCGGGAAACTTTCTGACGACCATTATGTGGGATCGGGATGTTCTGGATAAACGCACGGTGAGTTGGATCTTGTCTGACGATAAGCAGCGCCTGTTACCGGAGCTGACCAAAGAGGATCTGCGTGCATTAGGGGTAAAAGTCGACACGATCCCGGACATGAAAGATCTGGATGATGCGGTGATAATCGATGACATCTCCCATTTTATTGATAATGCCCGCTACGATTACGACCAGGATAATCAGACCCTCAAGCTGGTGATCCCGCAAAAATACCGCGATCAGGCTGCGGCCGGGGCTATCGAGCCTAAATTCTGGGATGACGGTGCTCCCGCCGCCTGGACAAGCTACCAGTTTAGCGGCTCTCAGCAGCACTACCGTTCTGGTGAAACGTCATCTGCATGGCTTGGTCTGGAGTCGGGGATCAACCTCGGGGCGTGGCGGTTGCGTAACAACAGCACCTGGAGTGACAACGCCGGTTGGGATGCAATCGCCAGTACGCTGCAACGTGATATCAAAACCCTGCAAAGCCAGCTTGAGATAGGCCAGACGTACACTAACGGCGAGCTTTTCGACAGCGTCCAAATGACCGGCGTGAAGCTGGAAACGGATACTTCCATGCTGCCCACCAGCCAGCAGGGGTTTGCCCCCGTGGTGCGTGGTATCGCTAATAGCGATGCAAAAGTCACCATCAGGCAAAACGGCTACACCATTTATCAAAGCAACGTCTCTCCGGGGCCATTTGAGATCCGCGATTTAAGCCAGGTCACATCCGGCGCGGATCTGGAGGTGACGGTGGAAGAGGCCGACGGCAGCGAACACAGCTTCATCCAGGCCAGCGCATCGGTACCGGTGCTACAGCGGGAAGGGGCATTTAAATATTCGCTGGCGGCAGGGCGTTATCGCGGTAATGAAGGTGAGGACGAGCCCCCTTTTCTGCAAGGGACGGTCATTTACGGCCTGCCTTATGGCGTAACAACATACGCCGGCGCGCTCGTTGCATCGTCGTATCAGGCTATGCAGGCGGGAACAGGGGCCGATCTTGGCCGTTTCGGATCGGCATCCGTGGATGTGACCGCCGCCCGTACGGCTTTTGATGATGGACGAGATGATGCCCGCGGGATGTCATGGCGTGCGCAGTATTCCAGGGATATTCCGGATACAGACACCACCGTGACGCTTGCCAGCTACCGTTATTCCACCTCAGGGTTTTATACCTTTCAGGAAGCTGTCGACCAGCGTGACAGCGAGATTGACGATGGGATTTATACCTATCGGCGAACCAATAATCGGCGCAGCCGCATGCAGGTTAATCTTTCCCAACGCGTTTCGGACTGGGGATCGGCTTACCTTAATGGCTATCAGCAGGATTACTGGAACATGGCAGGACACGAGCGCAGCGTCAGTGCGGGGCTAAGCTCCGGCTGGCGCGGTATAACCTGGTCGGTAAGCTACAGCCTGACGCGTACGCCGGACGCCAATACCAATCGGCAAATGGCGTTGATGGTCAACGTACCTCTTTCACGCTGGCTAGCGAACGCCTGGTCAACTTACAGCGCCAACACTGCCAGCGGTGGATTCGTTTCGCATCAGGTAGGGATCGGCGGCACGGCACTTGAGAACAATAACCTCAGCTATAACCTCCAGCAGACCTATGCCAGTCAAGATACTGGCTATGGCGGCAGTGTATCCGGGCGCTACCGGGGATCTGCCGGTGATGTCGGGCTGGGGTATAACTACGGGGGCGATAACCGACAGTGGAACTACAGCGCGCAGGGTTCAATTGTTGCGCATGAACATGGAGTAACCCTGGGGCAATCCGTCCGCGACGCCTTTGCCATTGTCCATATCAAAGATGGCGATAACGTCAAAGTACAGAACGGGCGAGGGATCTCCACCGATCGCTTTGGTAACGCGATTGTCCCTTCCCTGACGGCTTACCGGAAAAACGGTATTACGGTCAACACCCAGGATCGTGAAGATATTGAAATTGCCGCCGCTACCCAGGATGTTGTCCCAACAAAAGGTGCGGCCATCTCAGCGAATTTTGATGCACGAGTGGGGAAGCGTGCGCTTATCACGCTGCTTTTCCACGGCAAGCCGGTACCTTTCGGCGCCATTGTCACGCAGGAAAGTGCAACGGCTATCGTCGGTGATGAAGGAGAAGTCTGGCTTACCGGTCTGCATGAAGCGGTTTCCCTGAATGTGCAGTGGGGTGACGGGCGCGATCAACGGTGTGCGTGGGCGGGGGATCTCCCTCCCGGGCGCTCAGCAACTATTTTGAAAATGACGGTAGATTGCCAATGAGGCGTAGCAAAGAACTATTCATCAGCGCAATGGCTGGCCTAATCATGCTGTTTTCAGCTCCGGCCTTCGCAACTTGTACATTTACGGGAGGCGGGAGTAGCGGGGGAATTGTTACCTTCAATATTCCCGCTGTCATACAGCTTGAGCCAGATGTCCAGGTCGGTACGATTATTTATGACGCCAGCGTGGAATCAGGTGAGATCTCGCAAAGCTGTGATGATGATTCCGTTCGGGTACGTAGAGGCTATCTCTCATTGAGTGGTGCTGATGCGCGTGAAGATGTTTTACCCGGAGTGTACAAAACCAACTTGACCGGAATTGGGGTTCGCGTTGCAGCGTCTACAACCCAGTTCCCCAGCTATACCGAAGAAGACATTATCAGGCCGGAAACTTATCTTGGCACGATAAGAAGCTTTTCAACGAATTACAACTTCCGGGCTACCGCTCAGTTGATCGTTATCGGTGAGGTCGAAGAGGGCGATCTTAATACGTCCCTGTTAACCTCACATGAGACTTACGATAACCATGTGATAGGCGAAATCCGCTTTTCACCAACCAGTGTACATATCACAACAAACACCTGTAACCTGGTGGATAAAAACATCTACGTGCCGCTAGAAACGGTCAATGTGCACGATTTTAACGGTCAGTATTCCGACATCCTGACCGACAGTCGTTTCAGGATTGATATTACGGACTGCGCAGCCGGAACAAAAATTGATTATCAGTTCACCAGTGCAGGGTCGACTGGCGTAACGGATGGTAATATCCTCAACATTGCTACGGGAGACAACGCTGCAAGCGGCGTAGGCATTCAAATCCTCGACAAGAACGATGCAGTGCTCCAGTTCGACCAGAGCTACACGGCAATAACCCGTACCCAGGACAACGTCCCGGTTGAGATCCCACTCAAAGCCCGTTACATCAAAACGGGAGAGGTTAAAGCCGGGAAAGTCGACGCCGTCGCGACTTTCGAACTCTTTTATCGTTAAGCCCTCCGGCCCGTTTCGGCGGGCTTTAGCGATCATTTCGCTAACTTCATTAACCCTCTATTTTCATCTGGTTAATTCTTAAACCCTTAAATCTTGTAGGGCCGCATACTGCTTGCTATGCAGCCAACGTTTCGCATATTATTCTGCGGTCATAATAATAATTCTCGTTTACGTTATCATTCACTTTTCCATCAGAGATCCATCATGGCGCTTTCCAATACTGCTCAGCCAATTAACACGTCGCTGCGTAAAATCGCGGTCGTCGTAGCCACAGCGGTTGCCGGCATGTCTGCTTATGCTCATGCCGCCGAAACCCCGAAAAAAGAAGAAACCATTACTGTTACTGCCGCACCGGCTGCGCAGGAGAGTGCCTGGGGGCCTGCGGCGACGATTGCTGCAAAGCGCACTGCAACGGCGACGAAAACCGATACACCGATCGAGAAAACCCCGCAGTCCATTTCCGTGGTCACACGTGAAGAGATGGACATGAAACAGCCGGGGACGGTTAAACAGGCGCTGGCCTACACGCCGAGCGTTTTCGCAACGCGCGGCGCCTCAACGACCTATGATGTGGTTTCGATTCGTGGGTTCACCACCTCCAGCACCGTGAATACCAACCAGTATCTGGATGGTATGAAGCTGCAAGGGGATAACTACTCTGAAGCGTCGATGGACCCATACTTCCTGGAGCGCGTAGAGCTGCTGCGAGGCCCGACGTCCGTACTGTATGGCAAAAGCCACCCTGGCGGCGTAGTGAGTATGGTCAGCAAGCGTCCAACCACGGAACCGTTAAAAGAAATTCAGTTCAAAATGGGGACGGATAACCTGTGGCAGACTGGGTTTGACTTCAGCGACGCGATTGATGATAACGGCGTGTGGTCCTACCGTCTGACCGGCCTGGGACGCAGTGAAAATGCGCAGCAGGAGATGGTGAAGTCTACTCGTTACGCGATTGCGCCGTCTTTCAGCTGGCGTCCTGATGATAAAACTGATTTCACTTTCCTGAGCAACTTCCAGAGCGATCCGGATGCGGGTTACTACGGCTGGCTGCCGCGTGAAGGTACCGTTGTGCCTTACTATGATGCTAACGGAAAGGCGCACAAACTGCCGACCGATTTCAACGAAGGCGATGAAGACAATAAGATCTCCCGTCGTCAGAAAATGGTGGGTTACAGCTTCGCGCATGAATTCAACGACACCTTCACCGTGCGTCAGAATCTGCGTTATACCAAAATCAATACGCTTTACCGTTCAGTTTACGGTAATGGCTATATCGCTCCGGCCCAAATCAGCCGTGCGTACGTGCGCTCAGATGAAGACCTCAACTCGTTCACGGTTGATACACAGCTCCAGTCGAAATTCGCGACCGGTGCCGTTGACCATACGCTGCTGACGGGGGTGGATTACCTTCGTATGCGCAATGATATTGATGCTGACTACGGTACCGCCGATCCGATCAGCATGAACAATCCGCAGCACGGCAATGCGAACGTCAATGTGAACTTCCCGTATGCCATGCTCAATCGCCAGGAGCAGACCGGGCTCTATGCGCAGGATCAGGCGGAATGGGATAAGTGGGTACTCACCATGGGTGGCCGCTATGACTTTGCAAAAACGTCTGCCTTTAACCGTAATAACGGGACCACCGCGGAAATTAACGATCAGGCATTTACCTGGCGCGGGGGGATTAACTACCTGTTCGACAACGGGATTACCCCATACTTCAGCTACAGTGAATCCTTTGAACCGCTCTCTGGCACCACCCAGGGCGGCAAACCGTTCGACCCGGCGCGCGGCAAGCAGTATGAAGCGGGCGTGAAGTATGTTCCTAAAGATCTGCCTGTTGTGGTGACGGCCGCGGTATATCAGCTGACCAAGAACAACAACCTGACCGCCGATCCGGCGAACCCGACCAGCGGCTTTAGCGTGCAGGGCGGTGAAATTCGCTCCCGTGGCTTTGAGCTGGAAGCGAAAGCGGCGGTGTCGGCTAACGTGAACGTAACGGCGGCCTACAGCTACACAGATGCGGAATATACCCACGATACCTGGTATGAAGGTCGTCGTCCGGCAGAAGTACCGCGCAACATGGCATCCCTGTGGGCGGATTACACCTTCCACGAGACGGCGCTGAGTGGCCTGACCGTCGGTGCGGGCGCGCGTTACATCGGTAACACGGTGACGTACTACTCCTCAGCGTCGCCTAAAGCCTATGAGTCCTTTAACGTCGCGGGTTATGCCCTGGCGGATGCGACCGTGAAATACGATCTGGCGCGCTTTGGTCTGCCGGGATCTTCCGTCGGCGTCAACGTGAACAACATCTTTGACCGTGAATACGTCTCCAGCTGCTACAGCGAGTATGCATGCTACTGGGGAGCAGGACGCCAGGTTGTTGCCACCGCGACCTTCCGCTTCTAACCTCTTTATGGGCACGGTTCGCCGTGCCCTTTTTATTTAAGTTGGCTGACATGCAGGATAATAAAACGCAATCCGACTCCACCTTCACGCTTAACAATCTCTCCTTTCGCGTACCCGGGCGCACCTTGCTGCATCCGCTCTCTTTGACGTTTCCCGCAGGTAAAGTGACCGGTTTAATCGGGCACAATGGTTCCGGTAAATCGACGCTGCTGAAGATGCTGGGTCGTCATCAGCCGCCGTCCGAGGGCGACATATTGCTGGATGACCAGCCGCTGGCGAGCTGGAGCAGTAAGGCCTTTGCCCGCAAGGTGGCCTATCTGCCGCAGCAGTTGCCGCAGGCGGAGGGGATGACGGTGCGCGAGCTGGTGGCGATTGGACGTTATCCGTGGCACGGTGCGCTCGGGCGTTTTGGCCTCGCTGACAGAGAGAAAGTGGAAGAGGCGATCGCGCTGGTTGGGTTAAAACCGCTGGCGCATCGTCTGGTGGATAGCCTGTCCGGTGGCGAGCGTCAGCGCGCATGGATCGCGATGCTGGTGGCGCAGGACAGCCGCTGCCTGCTGCTCGACGAACCCACTTCGGCGCTGGATATTGCTCATCAGGTTGACGTCCTGGCGCTGGTGCATCGCTTAAGTCAGCAGCGCGGCCTGACGGTGATTGCCGTTCTGCATGATATCAACATGGCGGCACGCTATTGCGACTACCTGGTAGCGCTGCGCGGCGGTGAAATGATCGCTCAGGGTACGCCTGCCGAACTGATGCGCAGCGAAACGCTGGAACATATCTACGGTATTCCTATGGGCATCCTGCCTCACCCAGCCGGGGCTGCACCCGTGAGCTTTGTCTACTGATGCTGGATTCAACATTCATTAGCCGCCGTCGCCTGCTGACGGCCATGGCGCTCTCACCGCTGCTGTTAAAGATGGGCCCGGCCCGCGCTGCGGCTATCGATCCGCACCGCATCGTGGCGCTGGAGTGGTTGCCCGTCGAACTGATGATGGCGCTTGGCGTGACGCCTTACGGCGTGGCCGATATTCCCAACTACACCCTGTGGGTGAATGAGCCAAAACTGCCGGACTCCGTCATCGACATTGGCCTGCGTACGGAGCCGAACCTTGAGCTTCTCACCCAGATGAAACCGTCTTATTTATTCTGGTCTGCGGGGTATGGCCCGTCGGAAGAGACCATGGCGAAGATTGCGCCCGGACGGGGCTTTTCCTTTAGCGACGGCAAAAAGCCGCTGACCATGGCAAAAAATTCCATCCACGAGATGGCGCAGTTTCTCAACCGTGAGGCTCAGGCGAAAAAACATCTCGATGAATTTGATGCGCTGATTGATTCCCTCAAGCCGCGCTTTGCCCACCGTGGCGATCGGCCTTTGCTGATGGTAACCCTGCTGGATGCCCGCCATATGCTGGTCTTTGGAAATAACTGTCTGTTCCAGGAAGTGCTCGACAGCTTTGGCATTCGCAATGCCTGGGAAGGCGAGATGACATTCTGGGGCAGTACCGCCGTGGGTATTGACCGTCTGGCGGCGTTTCGTGATGTGGACGTGCTGTGCTTCGATCACGGGAACGAGCGCGAGATGCAAACCCTGATGGCGACCCCGCTCTGGCAGGCAATGCCGTTCGTCCGCGAGCAGCGCTTCCTGCGCGCGCCAGCGGTATGGTTCTACGGCGCGACGCTGTCGGCAATGCATTTTGCCCGCGTGCTGGACAATGCACTGGGAGGCAAGGCATGAGCACGCGTATGGCCCGTTTCCCGATGTTACTGTTAGCGCTCATTTTTCTGGCTGCCCTGGTGTTAACCGGCTTTAACCTGACCACGGCGTTACCGCGCGATCAGTGGGCAGCCGCGTTTGCCGCACCGGATATCGATAATATTCAGCAAATGCTGTTCCACTACAGCCTGCTGCCGCGTCTGGCTATCTCCCTGCTGGTCGGGGCGGGGCTGGGACTGGTGGGCGTACTGTTTCAGCAGGTGCTGCGTAACCCGCTTGCAGAGCCGACCACGCTGGGCGTGGCGACGGGGGCTCAGCTGGGGATCACCATCACCACTCTCTGGACCCTGCCGGGAGCGTTAACCTCGCAGTTTGCCGCGCTGGCAGGCGCATGTGTGGTCGGTGCGCTGGTCTTTGGCGTGGCCTGGGGAAAACGTCTCTCGCCGGTCACGCTGATCCTCGCGGGGCTGGTCGTCAGCCTCTACTGTGGGGCGATCAACCAGCTGCTGGTGCTGTTTCACCACGACCAGCTGCAAAGCATGTTTATGTGGAGTACCGGCACGCTCACCCAGACCGACTGGAGTATCGTCCAGCGCCTGTGGCCGCAGCTGTTCGGCGGCGTGGTGCTGACGCTGCTGCTGCTGCGTCCGCTGACGTTGATGGGCCTCGATGACGGCGTGGCGCGCAATCTGGGGCTGGCGCTGTCGCTGGCGCGTCTGGCGGCCCTGACCCTGGCGATTGTGCTGAGCGCGTTACTGGTTAACGCCGTCGGCATCATCGGTTTTATCGGTCTGTTTGCGCCATTGCTGGCAAAAATGCTCGGCGCGCGCCGTCTGCTGGCGCGTCTGATGCTGGCTCCGCTGATTGGTGCGCTGATCCTCTGGCTTTCCGATCAACTCATTCTCTGGCTGGCGCGCGTCTGGATGGAAGTTTCCACGGGCTCGGTGACGGCCCTGATCGGCGCGCCGCTGCTGCTGTGGCTGTTGCCGCGCCTGCGCAGCATTAGCGCCCCGGCAATGGATGCCGGCGATAAAGTACATGCCGAACGTCAGTCGGTGGTGTGGTTCAGCCTTGCCGGACTGGCGGTGCTGGTTATCGCCTCGTTTGCCGCACTCTCGCTGGGACGCGACGCCACGGGCTGGCACTGGGCGACGGGGGATTTGCTGCATGAACTCATGCAGTGGCGCTGGCCGCGGATCTTCTCCGCGCTGATTGCGGGCGTCATGCTGGCGGTGGCGGGCTGTATTATCCAGCGTCTCACCGGCAACCCGATGGCAAGCCCGGAAGTATTAGGGATCAGCTCCGGGGCCGCGTTTGGCGTAGTGTTAATGTTGTTCCTCGTGCCGGGAAATGCGTTCGGCTGGCTGATGCCTGCCGGGAGTATCGGCGCGGCAGTCACGCTGATGATTATCCTGATCGCCTCCGGGCGAGGGGGGTTCTCACCTCACCGCATGCTGCTGGCCGGGATGGCGCTCAGCACCGCGTTTACTATGCTGCTGATGATGTTGCAGGCGAGCGGCGATCCGCGCATGGCGCAGATCCTGACCTGGATTTCCGGTTCAACGTACAACGCTACCGGCAGTCAGGTGGTGCATACCGGGATTGTGATGATCGTACTGCTGGCGATTGTGCCGCTGTGCCGTCGCTGGATGACCATTCTGCCGCTGGGTGGGGATACCGCCCGCGCGGTCGGGGTGGCGCTGACGCCAACGCGTATCGCCCTGTTGCTGCTGGCCGCGTGCCTGACGGCGACGGCCACCATGACTATCGGCCCGCTCAGTTTTGTCGGATTAATGGCGCCGCACATCGCCCGTATGATGGGCTTCCGCAGGACTTTGCCGCATATCGTGATCTCTGCGCTGACGGGCGGAGCGATCCTGGTCTTTGCTGACTGGTGCGGAAGGATGGTGCTGTTCCCGTATCAGATCCCGGCGGGCCTGCTGTCGACCTTTATCGGCGCGCCGTACTTTATATATCTGTTGAGAAAGCAGAGTCGGTAATAAAAGTAAACGGCAATCCTTAGATTGCCGTTTTCGTTTTTGCTTCCTCTCCCTGTGGGCTGAGGGTTTCCCACAAAATAATGCCTGCACAGACGGCCCCCTCTCCCTTGAGGGAGAGGGCTGGGGTGAAGGGGAACATACGGCTCTGGTGGTCATTCCGTTCACTTTATGTTCCTTGCTACTCTGTCACGACATGAGCGGTGAACGTGCCAGGGTGGCTCAGTCGCCACCACCCTGGCGACCCGGGCTTCCGGCGGAAAATCGCCGCTTCGCGGTACCTTCGGCTTATTCCTTCCGGCTTATCGGGTACGGGCGGAGGAAACGTCCCTGTAAAGCCCGCCCTCTCGGCGCATCCCTGCGCCTCGCCCCGACCTACAGGAAACGCCTCAGCGATTTACAGCCGGACCGAGGCATCGCTGAAAGCCCTCAGTTATTCTGAGGCAACGTTATCGCTTTTGCTTTCAAATTACTGGGGAACCCTCTCCCCCTGTGGGAGAGGGTTGGGGTGAGGGCATCAAGCCGCACATTTTACAGCTTCGCAAACACCTTACGCGCTGCGTCGATGGTGTTATTGATATCTTCTTCGCTGTGCGCCACGGACATAAAGCCCGCTTCAAACGCTGACGGGGCCAGATACACGCCTTCTTCAAGCATCAGGTGGAAGAAGCGTTTGAAGCGTTCCACGTCGCATTTCACCACGTCCTGATAGCAGGTCACGGTTTTCGCATCGGTGAAGAAAATCCCGAACATCCCGCCGACGTGGTTTACCACCAGCGGAATACCCGCGTCTTCTGCGGCTTCCAGCAGGCCGTTTGCCAGCTGCGTCGTCCGGTCCGTCAGGGTTTCGTGGATACCCGGCTGCGCCACTTCGGTCAGACAGGCAAAGCCCGCCGCCATCGCAATCGGGTTACCGGAGAGCGTACCCGCCTGGTAAACCGGACCGGTTGGCGCCAGCGCGTCCATCACGTCCTTACGGCCGCCAAACGCGCCGACAGGCATGCCGCCGCCAATGATTTTGCCGAGGCAGGTCAGATCCGGCTCAACGCCGTAGTATGACTGCGCCCCCGCCAGCGCGACGCGGAAACCGGTCATCACTTCGTCGATGATCAGCAGCGCGCCGAACTCATCGCACAGTGCGCGCAGGCCCGGCAGGAAATCCGGCTGCGGTGGAATACAGTTCATGTTGCCCGCCACCGGTTCAACGATGATGCAGGCGATCTCCTGCGGATACTGCTCGAACGCGGCGCGAACGGTGTTCAGATCGTTATAGGTGCAGGTCAGCGTGTGTTTCGCGAAATCAGCCGGCACCCCCGGGGAGTTCGGTTGACCGAGCGTCAGCGCGCCGGAACCGGCTTTTACCAGCAGGCAGTCGGCGTGGCCGTGATAACAACCTTCGAACTTGATGATCTTGTCACGACCGGTAAAACCGCGCGCCAGACGGATAGCGCTCATGGTCGCTTCGGTACCGGAGTTCACCATACGCACCATGTCCATCGTTGGCACCAGCTCGGTGACCAGCTCCGCCATTTTGACTTCCATCTCGGTTGGCGCGCCGAAGCTCAGGCCGCGCTGAGCGGCTTCAATCACCGCGTTGCGGATCGCCGGGTGGTTGTGCCCCAGTACCATCGGGCCCCAGGAGCCGACGTAATCGACATAGGCTTTACCATCCACATCATACAGATATGCCCCATCCGCACGTTCGATAAACAGCGGGGTGCCACCCACGCCGGTAAAGGCGCGCACGGGTGAGTTCACGCCGCCTGGGATTAGCTCGCGGGCTGCGCTGTAGAGGTTTTCAGACTTGCTCATGGCGTCGTTCCTGGTTCGTAGAAATAAGTTAAGGCAACTATTCTAAGTGATTCGGAAGAGGTTATAAAATTTTTGCCCCTCAGAAGGCTTAACAATTGTTAAGTATTTTTCAGGGGACGAGGGGATTGTCTCTGGTAGAATCCCTGCGGCCTTTTGTATGACGAAACAGAACAGGTAATGAACGAGAACACACCTTCTTTTGAACAACAACAGTTTACGCGCGCGAAGCACCGGGTCAGTATCCGGCGGCTGCTCAACCGTGACAAAACCCCGTTAGCCATTCTGCTGGCAGCCGCCGTGGTCGGTACGCTGGCCGGGCTTGTGGGGGTCGCATTCGAGAAAGCGGTCAACGCGGTGCTCAACTGGCGCATAGGTACCGTCGCCAGCTTTGCCGATCGGGAATGGCTGGTCTGGGTGTGGGCCTTTGGCCTTTCGGCGCTGTTTGCCATGGTGGGGTATTTTCTGGTGCGTAAATTCGCACCTGAAGCAGGTGGCTCGGGGATCCCTGAAATTGAGGGGGCGCTGGAGGAGCTACGCCCGGTTCGCTGGTGGCGGGTGCTTCCTGTGAAATTTATCGGCGGGATGGGAACCCTCGGGGCGGGCATGGTGCTCGGTCGGGAAGGGCCAACGGTACAGCTGGGCGGTAACGTCGGGCGCATGGTCGGCGATCTGTTCCGTATGCGCAGCGCCGAAGCACGGCATACGCTGCTGGCGACGGGGGCCGCAGCGGGGCTGTCTGCGGCGTTTAACGCGCCGCTGGCGGGTATCCTGTTTATCATTGAAGAGATGCGCGCCCAGTTCCGCTACAACCTGATCTCCATTAAAGCGGTGTTTACCGGCGTGATTATGTCGAGCATTGTCTTTCGCGTCTTTAACGGCGAAGGAGCGGTGATTGAAGTTGGCAAGCTGACCAATGCGCCGGTCAATACTTTATGGCTGTATCTGGTTCTTGGGATGATTTTTGGCGTCGTCGGCCCGCTTTTTAACACCCTGATTTTACGGGCGCAGGATATGTTTCAGCGCATCCATGGCGGAAATACCACGAAATGGGTGCTGGTGGGAGGCCTGCTTGGCGGCGTGTGCGGGATCCTCGGTTTCATCGAACCGAATGCGGCGGGCGGCGGTTTCGGCCTGATTCCCATTGCCGCGGCGGGGAATTTCAGCGTAGGCCTGCTGCTGTTTATGTTTATTTCACGCGTCATCACCACGGTATTGTGCTTCTCCTCTGGCGCCCCGGGCGGCATTTTTGCTCCGATGCTGGCACTGGGGACGCTGCTGGGTACGGCGTTCGGGATGGCGGCGGCGGCAGGTTTCCCGGCCTACCATCTGGATGCGGGGACGTTTGCGGTTGCGGGAATGGGGGCGCTGCTGGCGGCCTCCCTGCGCGCGCCGCTGACCGGGATCGTACTGGTGCTGGAAATGACCGACAATTACCAGCTCATTTTGCCAATGATCATTACCTGTCTCGGCGCGACACTATTAGCCCAATTCCTGGGTGGAAAACCGCTATACTCCACCATTCTTGCCCGTACCCTGGCGAAACTGGAAGCTGAACAGGCCCTGAAGCAGAATACTTGAATGAATTACCAGGGTATTAGATAATGACAAAAAGAATTGGGTGATTTTTGCCCAATAGCAGTCGCAGTATTCATGGGAGCATAAGATGAGTGATGACGTAGCGTTGCCGCTGGAATTTACCGAAGCAGCAGCGAAAAAAGTGAAAACCCTGATTGCCGACGAGGACAATCCGGATCTGAAACTGCGTGTTTATATTACCGGCGGCGGCTGTAGTGGCTTCCAGTATGGTTTTACCTTTGACGATCAGGTTAACGATGGTGATATGACTATCGAGAAACAGGGCGTCGCGCTGGTGGTTGACCCGATGAGCCTGCAATATCTGGTGGGCGGTTCAGTGGACTACACTGAAGGTCTGGAAGGTTCGCGCTTTGTGGTGACTAACCCGAATGCGACCAGCACCTGCGGGTGTGGTTCTTCGTTCAGTATTTAAGCCTGAATGCAGATTGTAGGCCCGGTAAGCGAAGCGCTACCGGGCTTATAAACGACGCCTATCTTGAATTTTCATCCAGCGCAAACGTCGGCAGCTTCAGGTGCCAGCGTATCGCCGCTAAACGGATCACCAGCGTGACCACCATCCCCAGCATCGCCGCATTCTCCAGCGGGACAGCAAAGGTGTAATACGCCGTGGCGTGAACAATCCCCCCGATGATACAGGCCGTCGCGTAGATTTCCGTTCGCAGGATCATCGGGACTTCTCGCGCCAGTATGTCGCGAATAATCCCTCCGCCCACGCCGGTTAACACGCCCATACAGATCGCCACCAGCGGGCCAGTCCCGGCAATAAAGGCTTTATTCACGCCTATTCCCACAAAGACCGCCAGACCGACGGCATCCAGTACCGGCAATATCCATTTTGGCAGTCTGCGAGGCTGACGAACCAGCACGATGGTTAACAGGCAGGTGACCATCGCCACCACCAGATCCGTGGGATCTTTTACCCAAAATACCGGGCCATTTGCCAGCGCCATATCGCGGATCGTTCCGCCTCCCACCGCCGTAACAACGCCGAGTACCAGTACGCCAAAAGGGTCCATGCGCAGTTTTCCGGCAAGCAAAACGCCGGAGATAGCAAAAACGGCTGTGCCAAGAATATCCAGCCAATACACGAGCATCGTTAAATCCTCGAAGGGGGTATATTTATCTGTTTGAGTGACTCTCTGCCAGTTCGGCGCAGAGTTGTTTTGCGGCGAGGATAATACGCGGGCTGGCGCGTTCAAACCAGTCGCTGTTAAGTGCGATAACCGGAATTTTAAGCTGCCGATGCCAGAATTGTTCTATTTTAGGAATCTCGCTCGCATTTCCGACCACCACAATGGCCTGCGGTTGTCGCGCAAGAACCTGTTCACGACTGACCTGGGGCCAGGGAACCCGGCTTTCGGCAAAGATATTTTCACCTCCACAGGTTTCAAGCACCTGGTTCTGGATCGAGCCTTTCCCGGTAGTGAACAGCGGCTGGCTGCCAAATTGCAGAAAAACGCGTTGTTTCGGTTGCGTGCCGTATCGGGCTTTTAGCGCGGCATAGTCGTTGAGCATCTGCTGTGCAGCCTGCCCGGCGCGTTGGGGGGTAGGGCTGAAAGGCGCGAGGTCACGGAGGGTTTGCGCCACCTGTTCGATGCTCACCGCGTCCACCCATTTTACCGTTATTCCCAGCGAAGAGAGCTGGTTCACCTGCCGTTCGGCATTACCGCCGCGCCAGGCGAGGACCAGATCGGGCTTCAGCGCCACGATGCGTTCCAGGTTCATTCCCTGCCAGGTGGCAACCTGTTCGATATGGGCGGCCTGCGGTGGATAATCGGAAAAGCTGCTCACCGCAACGGGCGTGATCCCGGCGGCAAACGCCAGTTCCGTATTGGCAGGGGAGAGAGTGATCACCCGCGGCGCGGCGATGAGCCAGGCCGGAGCGAGCAGAAGCAGGGCGGCCAGCGCCCTGAATGACACCTTACCCACGCGCCAGTTTCTGCACCAGGGTTTCCACCATCACGGTGGACTGTTTGGCCGCAACGGCCAGGAATTCGTCGAAGCTGATGTGGGACTGCTGGTCCGCCACGTCAGAGATCGCGCGAACGACCACGAACGGCACGCTGAAGTTATGGCATACGTGCGCGATGGCCGTGGCTTCCATCTCAACGGCCACAGCCTGCGGGAAGTTATGACGGATTTTCGCCAGACCGACAGAGCCGTTGATAAAGGCATCGCCGCTGACGATCAGGCCACGCACCGCATTGAGGTTCAGCTCATTAATGCAGCTTTCAGCGGCGGCAATCAGCTTATCATCCGCTTTAAACCCGGCCGGGCAGCCCGGAAGCTGACCATATTCGTAGCCGAATGCGGTGACATCTGCATCGTGATAACGCGCTTCGTCGGAAACCACGATATCGCCCACTTTCAGCGTCGGCGCCAGACCGCCCGCAGAACCCGTATTAATGATAACGTCAGGCTTGCAGCGCTCAAGCAGCAGGGTCGCGCCCAGTGCCGCTGCAACTTTACCGATGCCTGATTTCAGCAGAGCCACGTCAACACCGTTCAACTGGCCGGTGTAGATCTCACAGCCACCGAGGGAGAGGGTCTGACGGTTCTCAATTTTGTCACGCAGCAGCGTAACTTCTTCTTCCATTGCACCAATAATGCCGATTTTCATAGATTTACTCGCGATGTGCCTTGTTAAGATGCATAGTCTATCATGCGGTTAAGGGGAAACGCATTCTCACGCGGGGGAGCACATGGCACCAATCGATTTTCGCACCAAAATTAACTGGCACCGACGTTTCCGTTCGCCACAGGGCGATAAGAGCGAGCATGAGATCCTGCGCATTTTCGAAAGCGATCGCGGACGCATCATCAACTCGCCCGCCATCCGTCGGTTACAGCAAAAAACCCAGGTGTTCCCGCTGGAGCGTAACGCCGCGGTGCGTACGCGGTTAACGCACTCCATGGAAGTGCAGCAGGTGGGGCGCTACATTGCGAAAGAGATCCTCAGTCGCCTTAAAGAGCAACGTCTGCTGGAAACCTACGGACTGGATGAACTGACCGGGCCGTTCGAAAGCATCGTTGAGATGGCCTGCCTGATGCACGATATCGGCAATCCTCCCTTTGGTCATTTCGGCGAGGCCGCCATCAATGACTGGTTTAAACAGCGGCTTTTTCCCTCTGACGCCATAAGCCAGCCGCTCAGCGATGACCGCTGTGTGGTACGCGATTTATGCCTGCGTGAAGGCGAAGATAGCCTGAACGATCTGCGCCGTAAGGTGCGCCAGGATCTGTGTCATTTCGAAGGTAACGCGCAGGGGATCCGTCTGGTGCACTCCCTGATGCGGATGAATCTGACCTGGGCCCAGGTGGGCTGTATTCTTAAATACACGCGTCCCGCATGGTGGACCGGAGAAACGCCCGCCACGCATAGCTACCTGATGAAAAAACCGGGCTATTACTTATCGGAAGAAGCATACATCGCGCGGTTGCGTAAAGAACTGTCTCTGACCCCTAATGGCCGTTTTCCATTGACATGGATTATGGAAGCGGCTGATGACATTTCTTATTGCGTGGCCGATCTGGAAGACGCGGTGGAAAAAAGAATATTCAGCGTCGAGGAGCTGTATCAGCATCTTCATGATGCCTGGGGAGAGCATGAAAAAGGTTCTCTGTTTGCGCAGGTCGTCGAGAATGCCTGGGATAAATCGCGTTCAAATTCGCTGAGCCGCAGTACCGAAGATCAGTTCTTTATGTATTTGCGGGTGAACACGCTGAATAAACTGGTGCCGTATGCGGCCGCCCGTTTCATTGATAATTTGCCGATGATATTTAGCGGGGAATTTAATCACGCCCTGCTGGAAGATGAGAGCAGTTTTAGTCAGCTTCTTGAATTATATAAAAACGTGGCTGTTCGCCATGTTTTCAGCCACCCGGATGTCGAGCAGCTGGAGCTGCAAGGATACCGGGTTATCAGCGGGTTGCTGGAGATTTATGGCCCGCTGCTCCAGCTGACGGTCGATGAGTTTAGCGAGCTGGCAAATAATGAACGTGTTCGCCGCCTGCCGATTGAATCTCGTCTCTATCAGAAGCTTTCAACCCGCCACCGGCTGGCATACATTGAAGCCGTCAGTAAAATAGATCGCCATTCTTCCCAATGGCCAGTCATGGAATATTATTATCGCTGTCGCCTTATCCAGGACTATATCAGCGGGATGACAGATTTGTATGCCTGGGATGAATACCGCAAGCTTATGGCCGTTGAATAAGCCATGAGTTTTGTAAAGACGACCAATAAATTTTTACTTTTTCCATAAACTTAATCCCGGAACTAAGCGGTATAAAACGAATCTGAGTTACACAGCAATTTTGCGTTATCTGGTAAATCGAGATTGAGAAACATGAAAAAAACCACATTAGCAATGAGTGCACTGGCTCTGAGTTTAGGTTTAGCGCTGTCCCCTCTGGCGATGGCGGCCGAGACAGCTTCCTCGGCCGCGACTGCGCAGCAGATGCCAAGCCTGGCCCCAATGCTCGAAAAAGTGATGCCATCGGTGGTGAGTATTAACGTTGAGGGCAGCACGACCGTCAATACGCCGCGTATGCCGCGTAATTTCCAGCAGTTCTTCGGCGATAATTCGCCATTCTGCCAGGACGGCTCGCCATTCCAGAGTTCTCCGTTCTGTCAGGGCGGCGGCGCAGGGGATGACGGTCAGGGCGGCGGCCAGCAGCAGAAATTCATGGCACTCGGCTCGGGCGTCATTATTGATGCAGCGAAAGGCTACGTGGTGACCAATAACCACGTGGTAGATAATGCTAACACCATTAAGGTGCAGATGAGCGATGGCCGTAAATTCGATGCCAAAGTGGTCGGTAAAGATCCGCGCTCTGATATCGCGCTGATTCAGATTCAGGATCCGAAGAACCTGACGGCGATTAAGCTTGCCGACTCTGACGCGCTGCGCGTGGGTGACTACACCGTCGCCATCGGTAACCCATTTGGTCTGGGCGAAACCGTGACCTCGGGTATCGTCTCTGCGCTGGGACGTAGCGGCCTGAATGCGGAAAACTATGAAAACTTCATTCAGACGGATGCGGCCATTAACCGTGGTAACTCCGGCGGTGCGCTGGTTAACCTGAACGGTGAGCTGATCGGTATCAACACCGCTATCCTGGCACCGGACGGTGGCAACATCGGTATCGGCTTTGCTATCCCGAGCAACATGGTGAAAAACCTGACTGCGCAGATGGTGCAATATGGACAGGTGAAACGCGGTGAGCTGGGGATCATGGGTACCGAACTGAACTCCGAGCTGGCGAAAGCGATGAAAGTGGACGCTCAGCGCGGCGCATTCGTAAGCCAGGTCATGCCGAACTCTTCGGCGGCGAAAGCCGGCATTAAAGCGGGTGACGTGATCACCTCTCTAAACGGTAAGCCGATCAGCAGCTTTGCCGCCCTGCGTGCGGAAGTGGGTTCTATGCCAATCGGCAGTAAAGTGACCCTCGGCCTGCTGCGTGAAGGTAAGCCGGTTAACGTGAGCCTGGAACTGCAACAGAGCAGTCAGAATCAGGTGGATTCCAGCACCATCTTCAGCGGTATTGAAGGTGCCGAGATGAGCAACAAAGGGGCAGATAAAGGCGTGGTGGTGAACAACGTGAAAGCGAACTCACCTGCTGCCCGTATCGGCCTGAAAAAAGGTGATGTGATCATGGGCGCTAACCAGCAGCCGGTGAAAAACATCGCTGAACTGCGCAAAATTCTCGACAGCAAGCCGTCCGTGCTGGCACTGAATATTCAGCGTGGTGATACCTCTATTTATCTCCTGATGCAGTAATCTTCTTAAGCCCCTGTTCGCAGGGGCTTTCTCTTTTCTGTGACCTTTCCCACAACTCCATACATCTCTCTCTGCCTTTGTGCATCTGCACAATGCAGCCTTAGCTGAACTTCCCTATTCTTGAGCTCTGCTCACGGGAGGGTTATATGGCTGGCTGGCATCTTGATACCAAAATGGCGCAGGATATCGTGGCGCGAACCATGCGCATCATCGATACCAATATCAACGTAATGGATGCCCGTGGGCGCATTATCGGCAGCGGCGATCGTGAGCGTATTGGGGAATTGCACGAAGGGGCGTTGCTGGTGCTCTCTCAGGGGCGCGTGGTCGACATCGATGACGCCGTGGCGAAACATCTGCACGGGGTCCGTCAGGGGATCAACCTGCCGCTGCGTCTGGAAGGAGAGATTGTTGGCGTTATCGGTCTGACCGGCGATCCTGAATCGCTGCGTAAATACGGCGAGCTGGTCTGCATGACGGCGGAGATGATGCTGGAGCAGTCGCGTCTGATGCATCTGCTCGCCCAGGACAGCCGCTTGCGTGAAGAGCTGGTGATGAATTTGATTCAGGCGGAGGAGCACACGCCTGCCCTGAGCGAATGGGCGCAGCGTCTGGGTATCGACCTGAATCAGCCGCGCGTAGTCGCCGTTATTGAGGTGGATAGCGGCCAGCTTGGTGTGGACAGCGCCATGGTGGAGCTACAGCAGCTGCAAAACATGCTGGCGACGCCGGAGCGTAACAACCTGGTGGCGATTGTCTCTTTGACGGAAATGGTGGTGCTCAAGCCTGCGCTTAATCAGTTTGGTCGCTGGGACGCGGAAGATCATCGTCGCCGCGTTGAGCTGCTCATAGAGCGCATGAAGGAGAACGGACAGCTCCGTTTTCGCGTCGCGCTGGGAAATTACTTTACCGGGCCGGGAAGTATTGCCCGTTCATGGCGAACGGCGCGCACCACCATGATGGTAGGGAAACAGCGCATGCCGGAGAGCCGCAGTTATTTCTATCAGGATCTGATGCTGCCGGTCCTGCTCGACAGCTTGCGCGGCGGCTGGCAGGCCAACGAGCTGGCGCGTCCGCTGGTGCGTCTGAAAGCAATGGACAACAACGGGCTGCTGCGCCGCACGTTGCAGGCGTGGTTCCGGCATAACGTGCAGCCGCTGGCAACGTCAAAAGCGCTGTTTATTCACCGTAATACGCTGGAGTATCGGCTAAACCGGATCTCGGAACTGACGGGGCTGGATTTAGGGAATTTTGACGACCGGCTACTGCTGTATGTGGCGTTGCAGCTGGATGAACAGAGATGATGCTGTTTGCCGGGCGGCGGCTTCGCCTTACCCGGCCTACATGTGTTCGTAGGCCCGGTAAGCGAAGCGCCACCGGGCAATAAAACGGCTCATTTGTTACGCGTCAATTTCTCAAGATCCGCTTCAATCTCGCTGATCTTATTGGTGACTACGCTTTCCAGGTGACGCAGGTCGTCAAGGATCTTACGTTTCAGATCGACTTCGCTGCGATCGCGCTGGCAGATTTGATCGAGTTCGTCGATCACGTAGCGCAGGTTAGGGCTGATTTCCTGTACTTCTTTATATCCCTGACCGATACCGTCAGCGACAACGGTCTTACGCTGGCGAGGGTATTTAAACTTCACGCTTTTGGCGAAGAACTCTCCTTTGTCCTTGTGAAAATAGATTTTCAAAATATCGTTATTGGCTTCCTGGCGGAGACTATAACGATCAATTTCATCAGGATTGGTAATGCCCAGACTTTTCAGATTATCGTACATAGCGGTACCCTTGATCTCAACATAACCTATGAATAATTAACGAAAAAATCTATTTTCGCCACCTTCGGATATAAAAAAAGCGGGGTTGCCCCCGCTTTTTGTTATACCCGATTAATCGATGGTGCGCAGCAGTTCATTGATGCCCACTTTACCGCGCGTTTTCGCGTCCACTTTTTTCACGATGACCGCGCAATACAGGCTGTATTTGCCATCTTTAGACGGCAGGTTGCCGGAAACCACAACGGAACCGGCTGGAACGCGGCCGTAGTGAATTTCACCGGTTTCGCGATCGTAAATACGGGTGCTCTGGCCAATATAAACGCCCATGGAGATCACAGAACCTTCTTCGACGATCACGCCTTCAACCACTTCGGAACGTGCGCCGATGAAGCAGTTGTCTTCGATGATGGTTGGGTTAGCCTGAAGTGGCTCAAGAACGCCACCGATGCCCACACCGCCGGACAGGTGAACGTTTTTACCAATCTGCGCGCAGGAGCCGACGGTAGCCCAGGTGTCCACCATGGTGCCTTCGTCAACGTAGGCGCCGATGTTCACGTAGGATGGCATCAGCACGGTGTTGCGTGCGATGAAGGCACCCTGACGAACGGCCGCCGGTGGTACTACGCGGAAGCCCTCTTTCTGGAAGCGCGCTTCGTCGTAATCCGCAAATTTCATTGGCACTTTATCGAAGTAGCGGCTTTCTGCTCCGTCGATAACCTGGTTATCGTTGATGCGGAAAGAGAGCAGCACAGCTTTCTTCAGCCATTGATGAGTAACCCACTGACCGTCGATTTTTTCTGCCACGCGCAGCGCGCCGGAATCCAGCAGGGAAATAACCTGGTTTACCGCTTCACGGGTCACGGTATCCACATTTGCCGGAGTGATGTCGGCGCGACGCTCAAAAGCGGACTCAATAACGTTCTGTAACTGCTGCATTGTTTACTCTTTCCATTTCACTAAAAAACACGTCACCCTTTATCGTTTGGATTGAGGGCTGCTGTCAACCGTTGTTGCACTTCAAGTTGCAGGTCATTATTAAGGGCACGCCGGTCGGCCGTCGCGATTATAAATAAATCTTCTACTCGTTCGCCAATGGTTGTAATTCGGGCGCCGTGAAGCGAAATTCCCAGATCGGCAAAAACCTGACCGACGCGGGCGAGCAGCCCTGGCTGGTCGAGCGCAATCAGCTCAAGGAACGATTTACGGTCGGTATGGGTCGGCAGGAAATTGACCTCGGTATCGACGGTAAAGTGGCGCAGTTTTGCCGCCTGACGACGCGGCTGCGGAGGTTGCCAGCTGCGCTGCGTAATCGCCTGCTCGAGGCCAAAGCGTATCCCCTCATGCCTGTCCGACGACAGCGGGCTGCCGTCCGGCTCCAGCACAATAAAGGTGTCCATCGCCATGCCGTCGCGGGTGGTAAAAATCTGCGCGTCGTGCACGCTCAGGTTACGCCTGTCCAGCTCGGCACAGACCGCTGCAAACAAATAAGGCCGGTCCGGGCTCCAGATGAAAATTTCCGTCCCGCCGCGCGTGGCCTGCGGGCTGAGCAGAATCATCGGTTTTGTCAGGTCGTGCTTCAGCAGATGCCGGGCGTGCCAGGCAAGCTGGTTTGGGCTGTGGCGCACAAAGTAGTTGGCGCGACAGCGCGCCCAAATCTGATGCAGTGCCTCTTCGTTGATGTTATCCATGCGCAGCAGGGCCAGCGCCTGCAACTGATGGTGGCGCACACGCTCGCGCATGTCAGGGGTGTTCTGCATCCCGCGACGCAGCTGTTTTTCGGTGGCGAAGTAGAGTTCGCGCAGCAGGCTCTGCTTCCAGCTGTTCCACAGGGTTTCGTTGGTGGCGCAGATATCGGCTACCGTCAGGCAGACCAGGTAGCGCAGGCGGTTCTCCGTTTGCACTTCCTCGGCGAACTGCTTGATCACTTCCGGATCCTGAATATCACGACGCTGAGCGGTAACTGACATCAGCAGATGATGGCGAACCAGCCAGGCGATAAGCTGCGTTTCACGCGAGTTCAGGCCGTGCAGCTCGGCAAATTTCAGCACGTCCTGGGCACCGAGCACGGAGTGGTCGCCGCCGCGACCTTTGGCGATATCATGGAACAGGGCGGCGATCAGGATCAGCTCCGGGTGCGCCAGACGTGGCCACAGATCAACGCACAGCGGATGGCGGGATCGCGTCTCTTCTTTAGCGAAGCTTTCCAGCTTCAGCATGACGCGGATCGTGTGCTCATCTACCGTATAGGCGTGAAACAGGTCGAACTGCATCTGCCCGACAATATGCGACCACTGGGGCATATAGGCCCACAATACGCTGTGACGGTGCATCGGCAGCAGACCGCGGCTGACGGCGCCCGGATGACGAAGCATGCTCAGGAACAGCGAGCGCGCCTCCGGGATGTAACACAGCGGCTGCTTCAGATGGCGTCGTGCATGGCGCAGATGACGCAGGGTGGTGGAGTAGATCCCGGTGATCGTGCTGTTGCGCACCATGGTGTAGAACATTCGCAGGATCGCTTCCGGTTCGCGAATGAACAACGTTTCGTCGCGCAGATCGATAAGCGTGCCGCGCAGCTGAAATTCGTCATCAATCGGACGCGGTTTTTCGTCTGCCGTCAGCGCGAGGATCGCCTCATCGAACAGCTGTAACAGCATCTGGTTTAGCTCAGAGACGCGGCGGGTGACGCGGAAGAAATCCTTCATCATTTGCTCGACCGGCTCGTTGCCCTCGCCCTGGTAATTCAGGCGCTGCGCCACACTGAGCTGTCGGTCAAACAGCAGGCGGTTATCGTAGCGGGTGACTTCCAGGTGCAGGGCAAAACGGATGCGCCACAGCAGATGCAGACACTCATTGAGTTCGTTACGTTCGGCTTCGGTCAGAAAACCAAACCCGACCATTTCGTCCAGTGATGTTGCTCCAAAATGTCGACGGGCGACCCATTGCAGCGTGTGGATATCGCGCAGGCCACCGGGGCTGCTTTTAATATCCGGTTCGAGATTATAGCTGGTACCGTGATAACGCTGGTGGCGCTGGTTTTGTTCTTCGACTTTCGCGGCGAAGAATTTTTCCGAAGGCCAGAAGCCGTCGCTAAAGATGTGCTTTTGCAGTTCGAGGAACAGCGCAACGTCGCCAATCAGCAGGCGGGTTTCAATCAGGTTGGTGGCGACGGTCAGGTCAGATAACCCTTCCAGCAGACACTCTTCCAGCGTGCGTACGCTGTGGCCCACTTCCAGCTTTACGTCCCAGAGCAGGGTCAACAGTTCACCGATTTTCTGCGCCCGATCGTCCGGCAGTTTTTTACGGCTTAAGATCAGCAGGTCGATATCAGAGAGTGGATGCAGTTCACCCCGGCCATAGCCGCCGACCGCAACCAGCGCGACGTCGCTCACCTGTCCGAAACCGTAGTCGATCCACAGACGTTGCAGGAGCTGGTCGATAAATTCGGTGCGCGCTTCAATGAGCTGTTCGGCCGAAATGCCTACGTCAAATGCGTTACCCAGCCAGCGATGGAAAACCTCCATGTGGGCTTTGATATGCGCGCAGGTCAGCTCATGCGGTGGCCAGACGCCCGGGTTATCAGGCTGGTCGGGGAGGGTGGGAAGTGCTGTATTAGCATACTGTTCGGGTAAGAGATTACTCATCGTGCGCCACCCATAAGAAAAAGCTATCGCCATTAAAAAAGCCGGCATTCGCCGGCTTCTTATCACTCAATGTTCGTCAGTATCGCCGGGATGGTGTCATCCTTGCGCAACGTCATAATTTCGCAGCCGTTGTCTGTAACCACAATAGTATGCTCGTACTGGGCAGACAAGCTTCTGTCTTTGGTTTTTACCGTCCAGCCATCTTTCATGGTACGGATGCGGTAATCACCCGCGTTGACCATTGGTTCGATAGTGAAGGTCATGCCCTTTTGCAGCACTACGCCGCCGTCGTCTGCATCGTAGTGCAGAACCTGCGGTTCTTCATGGAACACACGACCAATACCGTGACCGCAATATTCGCGCACCACGGAGAAACCTTCCGCTTCCACAAATTTCTGGATTGCGGCGCCGATGGTGCGCAGGCGGATGCCCGGCTTCACCATTTTCAGCGCCAGGTAGAGGCTCTCTTGCGTCACTTTGCACAGACGCTCGCCCAGAATCGTTGGCTTGCCAACGATGAACATCTTAGAAGTGTCGCCGTGGTACTCGTCTTTAATCACGGTCACGTCGATGTTGACGATGTCGCCATCTTTCAGCAGCTTCTCGTCATCCGGAATGCCGTGGCAAACCACTTCATTAATAGAGATGCAGACGGATTTCGGGAAACCGTGATAGCCAAGGCAGGCGGAGACCGCGTGCTGCTCGTTGACGATATAGTCGTTACAGATGCGATCCAGTTCGCCAGTGCTGACGCCCGGTTTCACAAACGGCTCGATCATTTCCAGCACGTCCGCGGCCAGACGACCGGCGACGCGCATCTTTTCAATTTCTTCAGGTGTCTTAATAGAGATAGCCATGTAATCTGTCCATCGGTGTCGATTTTTTCGACAATACTAGTGTAAGTGTTGTCAATGGTATCAGTCAGGCGCACCCCGTGCCAAATTGAGAATCATTAACAGCACACTCCGCCAACAATTATTGGTTTCTGGCCGTGTTTTGTGATATAAAGCGCGCCGGACTTCCGATCCATCTCAGATACACAGGCTGGACGGGAGCGACAAATCTCACTTTGTGTAACAACACACACGTATCGGCACATATTCCGGGGTGCCCTTCGGGGTCGGTAATATGGGATACGTGGAGGCATAACCCCAACTTTCAATATAGAGGTTTTAAACATGGCAACTGTTTCCATGCGCGACATGCTCAAGGCTGGTGTTCACTTCGGTCACCAGACCCGTTACTGGAACCCGAAAATGAAGCCTTTCATCTTCGGCGCACGTAACAAAGTTCACATCATCAACCTTGAGAAGACTGTACCAATGTTCAACGAAGCCCTGGCTGAGCTGAACAAGATCTCTTCCCGTAAAGGTAAGATTCTGTTCGTTGGTACTAAGCGCGCTGCAAGCGAAGCTGTGAAAGATGCTGCTAACAGCTGCGACCAGTTCTTCGTGAACCATCGCTGGTTGGGCGGCATGCTGACCAACTGGAAAACTGTTCGTCAGTCCATCAAGCGCCTGAAAGATCTGGAAACCCAGTCTCAGGACGGTACTTTCGATAAGCTGACTAAGAAAGAAGCGCTGATGCGTACTCGTGAACTGGACAAGCTGGAAAACAGCCTGGGCGGTATCAAAGATATGGGCGGCCTGCCAGACGCGCTGTTCGTAATCGATGCAGACCACGAGCACATCGCAATCAAAGAAGCTAACAACCTGGGTATCCCGGTATTCGCTATCGTTGATACCAACTCCGATCCGGACGGTGTTGACTTCGTTATCCCGGGTAACGACGACGCAATCCGTGCTGTTAGCCTGTACCTGAGCGCTGTAGCTGCTACCGTTCGTGAAGGCCGTTCCCAGGATCTGGCTTCTCAGGCGGAAGAAAGCTTCGTAGAAGCTGAATAATAAGGTTTTACCCCTTATTAGTACCGTGTATGAATAGGGGCCCATTATCGGCCCCTTTTTTCAATTTATACTGTTTGGCTCCCGGCCGGGCAGTTCACATCTCCCGAGGATTTAAGAATGGCTGAAATTACCGCATCCCTGGTAAAAGAGCTGCGTGAGCGTACTGGCGCAGGCATGATGGATTGCAAAAAAGCGCTGACCGAAGCGAACGGCGACATCGAGCTGGCAATCGAAAACATGCGTAAATCCGGTGCGATCAAAGCAGCTAAGAAAGCAGGCAACGTTGCTGCTGACGGCGTGATCATCACCAAAATCGACGGCAACTACGGCATCATTCTGGAAGTTAACTGCCAGACTGACTTCGTTGCTAAAGATGCTGGTTTCCAGGCATTTGCTAACAAAGTTCTGGACGCAGCGGTTGCAGGCAAAATCACTGACGTTGAAGTTCTGAAAGCACAGTTCGAAGAAGAGCGTGTAGCGCTGGTTGCTAAAATCGGTGAGAACATCAACATCCGTCGCGTTTCTTCCCTGGAAGGCGATGTTCTGGGCTCTTACCAGCACGGCGCGCGTATCGGTGTTCTGGTTGCGGCTAAAGGCGCTGACGAAGAGCTGGTTAAACAGCTGGCAATGCACATCGCTGCAAGCAAACCAGAATTCGTTAAGCCAGAAGACGTGTCTGCTGAAGTGGTAGAGAAAGAGTACCAGGTTCAGCTGGACATCGCGATGCAGTCTGGTAAGCCAAAAGAAATCGCAGAGAAAATGGTTGAAGGCCGCATGAAGAAATTCACCGGCGAAGTTTCTCTGACTGGCCAGCCTTTCGTAATGGATCCAAGCAAGTCTGTTGCTCAGCTGCTGAAAGAGCACAACGCTGATGTAACTGGCTTCATCCGCTTCGAAGTGGGCGAAGGCATCGAGAAAGTTGAGACTGACTTCGCAGCAGAAGTTGCTGCAATGTCCAAGCAGTCTTAATGATTGAAAAGGAGCCGCCTGAGGGCGGCTTCTTTTTGTCACCCGTCTCACGAAATCAGACAGGCTCCAGTATCGCTGTGCTGATTTGCGACATATCATGTCGCCAGAATTAACCCCATCTTAATCGTTGACAGTCTCAGGAAAGAAACATGGCTACCAATGCAAAACCCGTGTACAAACGCATTCTGCTTAAGCTGAGTGGCGAAGCGCTGCAAGGATCGGAAGGCTTCGGTATTGACGCAAGCATCCTTGATCGCATGGCACAGGAAATCAAAGAACTGGTCGAACTGGGTATTCAGGTTGGCGTGGTCATTGGCGGTGGCAACCTTTTCCGTGGTGCTGGTCTGGCGAAAGCGGGGATGAACCGCGTAGTGGGCGACCACATGGGTATGCTGGCAACCGTGATGAATGGCCTGGCGATGCGTGACGCGCTTCATCGCGCCTATGTGAACGCTCGCCTGATGTCCGCTATTCCTTTGAATGGCGTATGCGATAACTACAGCTGGGCAGAGGCCATCAGCCTGCTGCGCAACAACCGCGTGGTGATCCTCTCCGCCGGTACGGGTAACCCGTTCTTTACCACCGATTCCGCAGCCTGCCTGCGCGGTATCGAAATCGAAGCCGATGTGGTGCTGAAAGCGACCAAAGTAGATGGCGTGTTTACTGCCGACCCGGCAAAAGATCCTTCAGCGACCATGTACGATCAGCTGACCTACAGCGAAGTGCTGGAAAAAGAGCTGAAAGTGATGGATCTTGCCGCCTTTACGCTGGCTCGTGACCACAAACTACCGATCCGTGTCTTCAACATGAACAAGCCTGGCGCGCTGCGTCGCGTTGTTATGGGCGAAAAAGAAGGCACTTTGATCACGGAATAATTTCCGTCGGCGATAAATACAGGTAAGATTCCGCTTTATTTCGACGTGGTATCTTACCTGGGCGCGCCTTTGGCGTTGTCATGAATTAAACGCGACTATACTTAGCACACCTGTAGCGCTGTGCTGGCGGATAGTCTGCCTGAGACAAGTTTTCAAGGATCCGTAACGTGATTAACGACATCAGAAAAGATGCTGAAGTACGCATGGAAAAATGCGTAGAAGCGTTCAAAAACCAAATCAGCAAAATCCGTACTGGCCGTGCTTCCCCAAGCCTGCTGGATGGCATCATCGTAGAATATTACGGTACGCCAACGCCTCTGCGTCAGCTGGCGAGCGTGACGGTAGAAGATACCCGTACCCTGAAAATCAACGTGTTCGACCGCTCAATGAGCCCGGCCGTTGAAAAAGCGATCATGGCATCTGACCTGGGTCTGAACCCAAGCTCAGCCGGCGCGGATATTCGCGTTCCACTGCCTCCGCTGACGGAAGAGCGTCGTAAAGACCTGATCAAAGTAGTTCGTGGTGAAGCTGAGCAGGGGCGTGTTTCCGTACGTAACGTGCGTCGCGATGCGAACGATAAAGTGAAAGCCCTGCTGAAAGAAAAAGAGATCAGCGAAGACGACGATCGTCGTTCTCAGGACGACATTCAGAAAATGACCGACGCGGCCATCAAGAAAATTGATGCGGCGCTGGCAGAAAAAGAAGCGGAACTGATGCAGTTCTGATTTTCGCTGTACACTGATAAACGCCGTTCAGAAGGACATTGAGTCTTGCTGGCGGCGTTTTGCTTTTATCTGGTCTAACTTTTGGGCATCTCATGAAGCATCTCACTCTCCTCGGCTCGACCGGCTCTATCGGTTGCAGCACTCTCGACGTTGTACGTCATAATCCTGACAGCTACACCGTGGCCGCGCTTGTGGCCGGAAAAAACGTGCAGCGAATGGTCGAACAGTGCCTGGAGTTTACCCCCCGTTTTGCGGTGATGGATGACGAAGAGAGCGCCCGCCAGGTGAAAGCGCTGTTGCAGGAGAAGGGCTGCCGTACCGAGGTACTCAGCGGGCAACAGGCGGCGTGCGATATGGCCGCGCTTGATGAAGTTGATCAGGTCATGGCGGCAATCGTCGGGGCGGCGGGTCTTCTGCCGACGCTTGCCGCTATTGATGCGGGTAAAGATGTCCTGCTTGCGAACAAAGAGTCGCTGGTCACCTGCGGACGCCTCTTTATGGAAGCGGTAAAACAGCGTGGGGCGCGTCTTTTGCCGGTCGATAGCGAACACAACGCGATTTTTCAGAGTTTACCTCAACCTTTTCAACAAAACCTGGGGTACGCTGACCTGGAGCAGAATGGCGTTGTGTCGATTCTGCTTACCGGGTCTGGTGGCCCGTTCCGTGAAACGCCACTGTCTGAATTGAGCGCAATGACGCCGGATCAGGCGTGTCGTCATCCGAACTGGTCAATGGGGCGTAAGATCTCCGTCGATTCGGCCACCATGATGAACAAAGGTCTGGAATACATTGAAGCTCGCTGGCTGTTCAATGCGTCGGCGAAACAGATGGAAGTGCTGATCCACCCGCAGTCGGTGATTCACTCGATGGTGCGCTATCAGGACGGCAGCGTGCTGGCCCAGCTGGGCGAACCGGATATGCGTACGCCTATTGCTCATACGATGGCGTGGCCAAACCGCGTAAAATCGGGCGTTAGGCCTCTCGATTTTTGTAAGCTGAGTTCACTGACGTTTAGCGAGCCTGATTACGACCGTTATCCCTGTCTGAAACTGGCGATGACGGCCTTCGATCAGGGGCAGGCGGCGACAACGGCGCTTAATGCAGCCAATGAAGTGACCGTTGAAGCATTCCTGAATCAGCAGATCCGCTTTACTGACATCGCCGCGTTGAATTTATCCGTGCTGGAGATAATGGATTTGCGTGAGCCGCAGAGCGTGGAAGAGGTGCTGGCCGTGGATGAACAGGCACGCATTGTTGCGCGTAAACAGGTGACACGTCTCGCAAGCTGGTGATAAAGCAAGCACTAGTCGTCGTGCTATTTGTTAGCGTTGGGCTTCAGTGATATAGTCTGCGCCACCTGATCGCAGGTATTTGGCTTTAAGTGGTCAGGTAAGCCGTGGTTTGACACGGCTTTTTTATGTATAGGCTTCAGTATTCCTGTGTACCGTTAAATCCTTTCAGGGACTAAAAACGCGTTATGTTGTCTGCGAATCAACCAATAAGCGAAAACTTGCCAGCACATGGCTGTCGCCATGTTGCAATCATCATGGATGGCAATGGCCGCTGGGCGAAAAGACAAGGGAAGATACGAGCCTTTGGGCATAAAGCTGGGGCGAAATCTGTTCGCCGCGCCGTCTCTTTTGCCGCCAATAACGGCATTGATGCGTTAACGCTCTATGCTTTTAGCAGTGAGAACTGGAATCGACCTGCGCAGGAAGTGACTGCGTTGATGGAACTGTTCGTGTGGGCGCTCGATAGTGAAGTAAAAAGCCTGCACCGCCACAACGTCCGCTTGCGTATTATTGGCGAAACCAGTCGTTTTAACTCACGTTTGCAGGAACGGATTCGCAAAGCAGAAGCGCTGACGGAAAATAATACCGGCCTGACGCTCAATATCGCGGCGAATTACGGCGGACGCTGGGATATTATCCAGGGGGTTCGGCATTTGGCTGAGCAGGTTCAGGAAGGGCTGTTAAGACCCGACCAGATTGATGAAGAGGCGCTGAGTCAGCAAATCTGCATGAATGAACTGGCACCCGTGGATTTGGTTATAAGGACAGGGGGGGAACATCGCATAAGTAACTTTTTGCTGTGGCAAATTGCCTACGCCGAACTTTACTTTACGGATGTTCTTTGGCCAGATTTTGATGAACAAGACTTTGAAGGTGCGCTGCATGCCTTTGCCAATCGAGAGCGTCGTTTCGGCGGCACCGAGCCTGGTGGCGATAACGCCTGATGGGGGTAGCTTTTGCTGAAGTATCGCCTGATTTCCGCTTTTGTATTAATACCCGTCGTCATCGCAGCGCTGTTTTTACTGCCTCCGGTGGGATTCGCTATTGTTACGCTGGTGGTGTGTATGCTCGCCGCGTGGGAATGGGGGCAGCTTAGCGGCTTTACCTCGCGCACTCAGCGGGTATGGCTGGCGGTACTCTGTGGTTTTTTACTGGCCCTGATGCTGTATACCTTGCCTGAATATCATCATGATGTTCACCAGCCGCTGGTTGCCGGATCCTTATGGATATCGCTGGCCTGGTGGATTGCTGCGCTTGTTTTAGTGCTTTTCTATCCGGGCTCTGCGGCGATCTGGCGTAACTCTAAAGTGTTGCGCCTTATTTTTGGTCTGCTCACGATTGTTCCGTTTTTCTGGGGGATGGTTGCGTTGCGCGCCTGGCACTATGACGAAAACCACTACAGCGGCGCGATATGGCTGCTTTATGTGATGATTCTCGTCTGGGGGGCTGACTCCGGGGCCTATATGTTTGGTAAACTGTTCGGCAAACATAAACTGGCGCCAAAGGTTTCTCCGGGCAAAACCTGGCAAGGCTTCATCGGCGGCCTGTTTACGGCAGCGATTATCTCCTGGGGCTATGGCGTCTGGGCGAATCTTGAGGTTGCCCCCTCGACGCTGCTGGTATGTTCGATTTTCGCGGCGCTGGCATCGGTGCTGGGTGATTTAACCGAGAGTATGTTTAAGCGTGAAGCAGGGATTAAGGACAGTGGTCACCTGATTCCAGGACATGGCGGAATACTGGATCGCATTGACAGCCTTACCGCGGCTGTTCCCGTATTTGCTTGCCTGCTTTTACTGGTGTTTGGGACGATATAACGGAAGGTTTTATGCTGAGCATTCTCTGGAATCTGGCGGCGTTCATTGTTGCACTGGGTGTACTGATTACCGTGCATGAATTTGGCCATTTCTGGGTTGCCCGGCGCTGTGGTGTGCGGGTGGAGCGATTCTCGATTGGCTTTGGCAAATCGCTCTGGAAGCGCACCGATAAGCATGGCACCGAGTTTGTCATTGCTCTGATTCCCCTGGGCGGCTATGTCAAAATGCTCGACGAACGCGTTGAGCCTGTCGCCCCGGAACTTCGCCATAGCGCGTTTAACAATAAAACTGTTGGACAACGTGCTGCCATCATCGCTGCCGGCCCGGTAGCCAATTTCATCTTCGCTATCTTCGCTTACTGGCTGGTGTTTATCATCGGCGTGCCTGGCGTGCGCCCGGTCGTGGGCGAAATCACTACGGGTTCTATTGCGGCAACGGCGCAAATTACACCGGGAATGGAACTTAAAGCGATTGATGGTATCGAAACCCCTGATTGGGATGCCGTGAGGTTACAACTGGTTGCCAAAATTGGTGATGAGCAGACAACCGTCAGCGTATCACCTTTTGGTTCCGACCAGCGGCAGGAAAAAGTGCTGGATTTACGCCACTGGCGCTTTGAGCCAGACAAAGAGGACCCTGTCGCCGCACTCGGGATTCGACCGCGCGGCGCGCAGATCGAGCCGGTATTAGCCGAAGTACAGGCCAAATCGGCAGCGAGTAAAGCAGGTTTACAAGCGGGTGACAGGATCGTTAAAGTCGATGGTCAGCCATTAACACAATGGATGACCTTTGTTACTCTGGTGCGCGATAATCCAGGCAAGCCGCTCGCGCTGGAAGTGGAAAGGCAGGGGAGTTCGCTCTCACTGACTCTCACCCCGGATACCAAATCGGGCGGCGGTAAGGCGGAAGGGTTTGCAGGCGTTGTGCCGAAAGTGATCCCACTGCCAGATGAGTACAAGACAATACGCCAGTATGGGCCGTTTAGCGCCATCGTTGAGGCCACGGATAAAACATGGCAGCTGATGAAGCTTACGGTCAACATGTTGGGGAAATTGATAACCGGTGATGTGAAACTGAACAACCTCAGTGGGCCAATTTCGATTGCTCAGGGGGCTGGGATGTCAGCGGAGTTCGGGGTGATTTACTATCTCATGTTCCTTGCGCTGATTAGCGTGAACCTGGGGATAATCAACCTGTTCCCGCTTCCCGTATTAGATGGGGGCCATCTGCTGTTTTTAGCGATTGAAAAGCTAAAAGGCGGACCGGTATCCGAGCGAGTTCAAGACTTTAGTTATCGCATTGGCTCGATTTTGCTGGTGCTGTTAATGGGGCTTGCACTTTTCAATGATTTCTCTCGGTTGTAAGAGAGTTAGTTAGGAAGAACGCATAATAACGATGGCGATGAAAAAGTTGCTCATAGCGTCGCTGCTGTTTAGCAGCGCGACCGTATACGGTGCTGACGGGTTCGTAGTGAAAGATATTCATTTCGAAGGCCTTCAGCGTGTCGCCGTTGGTGCGGCCCTCCTCAGTATGCCTGTGCGCCCCGGCGATACGGTTAATGATGAAGATATCAGTAACACCATCCGTGCTCTGTTTGCCACTGGCAACTTTGAGGACGTCCGCGTCCTGCGCGATGGTGATACGCTGGTGGTTCAGGTAAAAGAACGTCCAACGATTGCCAGCATCACTTTCTCCGGTAACAAATCGGTGAAAGACGACATGCTCAAGCAGAACCTTGAGGCATCGGGTGTTCGTGTGGGGGAATCTCTGGACCGCACAACCCTTGCAGACATTGAAAAAGGTCTGGAAGATTTCTACTACAGCGTCGGTAAATACAGTGCGAGCGTTAAAGCGGTTGTTACACCGCTGCCACGTAACCGTGTTGACCTGAAACTGGTCTTCCAGGAAGGTGTTTCTGCGAAGATCCAGCAGATCAACATCGTGGGTAACCACGCGTTCAGCACCGACGAACTGATCTCCAACTTCCAGCTGCGTGACGAAGTGCCGTGGTGGAACGTGGTAGGCGATCGTAAATACCAGAAACAGAAACTGGCGGGTGACCTTGAAACCCTGCGCAGCTACTATCTGGATCGCGGTTACGCCCGTTTCAACATCGATTCAACTCAGGTGAGTCTGACTCCGGACAAGAAAGGTATCTACATTACCGTTAACATCACAGAAGGCGATAAGTACACGCTTTCGGGTGTTGAAGTCAGCGGCAACCTGGCAGGACATTCAGCTGAAATTGAATCTCTGACCAAAATTCAGCCGGGCGATCTGTACAGCGGATCTAAAGTCACCAAAATGGAAGACAGCATTAAGAAGCTGCTCGGCCGTTATGGTTATGCGTATCCGCGTGTGCAAACGCAGCCGGAAATTAACGACACGGATAAAACCGTTAAGCTGCACGTTAACGTTGATGCGGGCAACCGCTTCTACGTGCGTAAGATCCGCTTCGAAGGTAACGATACCTCTAAAGACTCCGTTCTGCGCCGTGAAATGCGCCAGATGGAAGGGGCATGGCTGGGAAGCGATCTGGTAGACCAGGGTAAAGAGCGTCTGAACCGTCTGGGCTACTTCGAAACGGTCGATACCGATACTCAGCGTGTACCAGGTCGTCCGGATCAGGTTGATGTTGTTTATAAAGTTAAAGAACGTAATACCGGTAGCTTCAACTTCGGTATTGGTTACGGTACTGAAAGTGGCGTGAGCTTCCAGGTCGGTGTTCAGCAGGATAACTGGCTGGGTACGGGCTACTCTGTCGGTATCAACGGGACGAAAAACGACTACCAGACCTACTCTGAGTTCTCCGTTACCAACCCATACTTCACCGTTGACGGTGTAAGCCTGGGCGGTCGTATCTTCTATAACGACTTTAAAGCGGACGATGCGGACCTCTCCTCGTATACCAACAAGAGTTACGGTCTGGATGGTACGCTTGGCTTCCCGGTTAACGAATACAACACCTTGCGCGCAGGTTTAGGGTACGTGCATAACGACCTGTCCAACATGCAACCGCAGGTGGCGATGTGGCGTTACCTGGACTCCATCGGTCAGTCGGCGAGTACGTCCAGCGATGACAACGGTTTCGCCGCGGATGACTTCACCTTCAACTACGGTTGGACCTACAACCGTCTTGACCGTGGCTACTTCCCGACGGAAGGTTCACGCGTCAACCTGAACGGTAAAGTGACTATCCCGGGCTCGGATAACGAGTTCTACAAGGTCACGCTGGATACGGCGTCCTACTTCCCAATTGATGAAGATCACAAGTGGGTCGTTCTGGGTCGTACCCGTTGGGGTTATGGTGACGGTATTGGAAGCAAAGAACTGCCGTTCTATGAAAACTTCTACGCCGGTGGTTCAAGCACCGTGCGTGGCTTCCAGTCCAATAACATTGGTCCGAAAGCGGTTTATTACGGCGGTAATGACGAAGATAACTGCGCAAGCCGTGATCCTAAGCAAGTATGTAGCTCTGATGACGCAGTAGGTGGTAACGCTATGGCCGTGGCGAGCCTCGAGTTCATCACGCCTACGCCGTTTATCAGTGATAAGTATGCGAACTCCGTGCGTACCTCCTTCTTTATGGATGCAGGTACGGTGTGGGACACCAACTGGGAGAACACCGCCCAGATGCGTGCGGCGGGGGTTCCGGACTACAGCGATCCGAGCAACATTCGCATGTCCGCAGGTATCGCATTACAATGGATGTCACCGCTGGGGCCGTTGGTCTTCTCTTACGCCCAGCCGTTTAAGAAATACGATGGAGACAAAGCGGAGCAGTTCCAGTTTAACATTGGTAAAACCTGGTAATAATCCGCTGCAATGGAATGCGTTGGCAGTGTAGCGCTGACAACCGGCGATCGGTAACACGGTCGCCTTGCCACGCAAAGAACGGTACCCCTCGGGTGCCAATGGGATGGTAAGGAGTTAATTGTGAAAAAGTGGTTATTAGCTGCAGGTCTCGGTTTAGCGATGGCAACTTCTGCTCAGGCAGCGGATAAAATTGCAATCGTCAACATGGGTAATTTGTTCCAGCAGGTTGCACAGAAAACCGGTGTTTCTGCAACGCTGGAAAACGAATTCAAAGGCCGTGCGAGCGAACTGCAACGTATGGAAGGTGATCTTCAGTCCAAGATGCAGCGTCTTCAGCGTGATGGTTCTACCATGAAAGCGAGCGAGCGCAGCAAACTGGAAAAAGACGTCATGTCTCAGCGCCAGACCTTCTCTCAGAAAGCACAGGCTTTCGAGCAGGATCGTCAGCGTCGTTCTAACGAAGAGCGTGGCAAACTGGTGACGCGTATTCAGTCTGCCGTTAAAGCAGTAGCAGCCGATCAGAGCATCGATCTGGTTGTTGATGCGAACGCCGTTGCATTCAACAGCAGCGATGTTAAAGACATCACCGCTGATGTTCTGAAACAGGTTAAATAAGTAATGCCTTCAATTCGACTGGCTGATTTAGCTCAGCAGTTGGATGCAGAATTACACGGTGATGGCGATATCGTCATCACCGCTGTTGCGTCCATGCAATCTGCTAAAGCAGGCACTATTACCTTCATGGTAAGCCCTAAGTACCGTGAACACCTGGCCCAGTGCCAGGCGTCTGCCGTTGTGCTGACGCAGGACGATCTTCCGTTTGCCACTAGCGCTGCACTGGTAGTGAAAAATCCCTACCTGACCTATGCGCGCATGGCCCAAATTCTTGATACCACGCCGCAGCCGGCACAGAACATTGCAGCCAGTGCTGCGATTGATCCGACGGCTCAGCTGGGTAACAACGTATCAGTCGGCGCAAACGCCGTTATCGAATCCGGCGTTGTTTTGGGTGATAACGTGGTGATTGGCCCTGGCTGCTTTGTTGGAAAAAATACGAAAATTGGCGCAGGGTCTCGTCTATGGGCCAATGTCTCTGTCTACCATGAGGTTGAGATTGGCGAGAATTGTCTCGTTCAGTCCAGCACGGTGATTGGTTCTGACGGATTTGGTTACGCCAACGATCGGGGTAACTGGGTTAAGATCCCTCAGCTGGGTCGCGTGATTATCGGCGATCGTGTGGAGATCGGCGCTTGCACAACTATCGACCGCGGTGCGCTTGACGACACCATTATTGGTAACGGTGTTATCATAGACAACCAGTGCCAGATTGCACATAACGTTGTGATTGGCGACAATACCGCAGTTGCGGGTGGTGTTATCATGGCAGGCAGCCTGAAAATTGGCCGTTACTGCATGATTGGCGGTGCCAGCGTGATCAATGGCCATATGGAAATATGCGACAAAGTCACGGTGACGGGGATGGGTATGGTGATGCGTCCAATCACTGAGCCTGGCGTTTATTCCTCAGGTATTCCGCTGCAACCGAACAAGGTCTGGCGTAAAACAGCTGCACTGGTGATGAATATTGATGATATGAGCAAGCGACTCAAAGCGATTGAGCGCAAAATCGATCAACAAGACTAAGCGTTCATCCGTTTAACGCTAAATTTCCCGGCCTGTCGGCTTTGTTTATAAACCGGCAGGCCGTGTTATTATTGCTACTTAGTACATTTGACAGGAAGAGTATTTTGACTACTGACACTCATACTCTGCATATTGAAGAGATTTTAGAACTTCTGCCGCACCGCTATCCGTTTTTACTGGTAGACCGTGTGCTGGATTTTGAAGAAGGTCGTTTTCTGCGCGCAGTGAAAAATGTCTCCGTTAACGAGCCGTTCTTCCAGGGGCACTTCCCTGGTAAGCCTATCTTCCCGGGTGTATTGATCCTGGAAGCGATGGCACAGGCTACCGGTATTCTGGCGTTTAAAAGCGTAGGTAAACTGGAACCGGGTGAACTCTATTACTTCGCGGGTATCGATGAAGCGCGCTTCAAGCGTCCGGTCGTGCCTGGTGATCAAATGATCATGGAAGTCACTTTTGAAAAAACGCGTCGCGGCCTGACTCGCTTCAAAGGCGTAGCTATGGTTGACGGCAAAGTTGTTTGCGAAGCGACAATGATGTGTGCGCGTAGCCGGGAGGCCTGATACGTGATTGATAAATCCGCCTTTATTCATCCTACCGCCATTGTGGAAACGGGTGCCATCATTGGTGCCAACGTCTACATTGGCCCGTTTTGTATTGTTGGACCCCATGTCGAAATTGGTGAGGGTACAGTACTGAAATCTCACGTTGTCGTGAATGGTCATACCACCATTGGCTGCAACAATGAGATCTATCAGTTCGCCTCCATCGGCGAAGTTAACCAGGATCTCAAGTATGCTGGCGAACCGACCCGCGTGGAAATCGGCGATCGTAACCGCATTCGCGAAAGCGTCACCATTCATCGTGGTACAACGCAAGGCGGTGGATTGACGAAGGTGGGCAGCGACAACCTGTTTATGGTTAATGCGCATATTGCGCACGACTGTACCGTGGGTAGCCGCTGTATTCTCGCCAACAACGCAACGCTGGCGGGACACGTATCGGTTGATGATTTCGCCATTATTGGCGGCATGACCGCAGTCCATCAGTTCTGCATCATTGGTGCACACGTGATGGTCGGCGGATGCTCCGGTGTGGCGCAGGACGTCCCACCGTTTGTGATTGCGCAGGGCAACCATGCCACGCCGTTTGGCGTGAACATCGAAGGTCTCAAGCGTCGTGGTTTTAGTCGCGAAGCGATTACTGCCATCCGCAACGCGTACAAACTGCTGTACCGTAGCGGTAAAACGCTGGAAGAGGCTAAGCCGGAAATTGCCGAGCTGGCGAATAAGCACCCTGAAGTGAAAACGTTCATGGAATTCTTTGAACGTTCAACCCGTGGTCTGATTCGTTAATGGTCGACAGTCGTCCGCTTACCATCGCCCTGGTCGCCGGAGAAACCTCCGGCGATATTCTTGGTGCAGGTCTTATCCGCGCGCTTAAAGCCCGTGTACCCAATGCCCGCTTTGTGGGCGTGGCTGGGCCGCTGATGCAGGCCGAAGGCTGTGAAGCCTGGTATGAAATGGAAGAGCTGGCTGTGATGGGCATCGTCGAGGTGTTGGGGCGCTTGCGTCGCCTGCTGCATATTCGCGCCGACCTTACCCGCCGCTTTACCGACCTTAAGCCCGATGTATTTGTCGGCATTGATGCGCCTGATTTCAATATTACCCTTGAAGGGAACCTGAAAAAGCAGGGGATCAAAACTATCCATTACGTCAGTCCGTCCGTGTGGGCGTGGCGACAGAAACGCGTTTTCAAAATCGGACGATCCACTAATCTGGTGCTGGCTTTTCTGCCTTTCGAAAAAGCGTTTTACGACAGATTTAATGTCCCGTGCCGTTTTATCGGTCATACCATGGCGGATGCCATGCCGCTGGATCCGGATAAAAACGCGGCGCGTGACGAACTGGGCATCCCGCATGATGTGCACTGTCTGGCGCTGCTGCCAGGGAGCCGGGGTGCGGAAGTTGAAATGCTCAGTGCCGATTTCCTGAAAACGGCGCAAATTCTTCGCAAGACTTACCCCGATCTTGAAGTGGTCGTGCCGCTGGTGAATGCCAAACGCCGCGAGCAGTTTGAGCGTATCAAAGCTGACGTCGCCCCGGATCTTCACGTCCGCCTGCTGGACGGGAAAGGGCGGCAAGCCATGTTTGCGAGCGATGCCGCACTGCTGGCTTCCGGCACGGCTGCGCTGGAGTGTATGCTGGCAAAATGCCCAATGGTGGTCGGTTATCGCATGAAGCCGTTTACCTTCTGGCTGGCAAAACGTCTGGTAAAAACAGATTACGTATCCCTGCCAAACCTGCTTGCGGGTCGCGAACTGGTGAAAGAGCTCTTGCAGGATGAATGCCAGCCGCAGGCACTGGCTGATGCATTACTGCCGCTGCTGGCCAACGGTAAAACCAGCCACCAGATGCATGATACCTTCCGTGAACTGCATCAACTGATCCGCTGTAATGCTGATGAGCAGGCGGCCGATGCGGTGCTGGAGTTAGCACAATGATGGAATTTATTTATCCCCATACCCACCTCGTTGCAGGTGTGGATGAAGTCGGTCGTGGCCCGTTAGTGGGTGCCGTTGTGACCGCGGCGGTGATCCTCGATCCAGCCCGCCCGATCGTTGGCCTGAACGACTCGAAAAAACTGAGTGAAAAGCGTCGCCTGGCGCTGTTCGATGAAATTAAAGAAAAGGCACTGGCCTGGAGTCTCGGGCGCGCAGAGCCGGATGAGATCGACGATCTGAACATTCTGCACGCCACCATGCTGGCGATGCAGCGTGCCGTTGCTGGCCTGAAAATTGTGCCTGAGTATGTGCTGATCGACGGTAACCGTTGCCCGGCGCTGCCGATGCCTTCCATGGCTGTTGTTAAAGGCGATAGCCGCGTCGCAGAAATCAGCGCGGCGTCAATCATTGCCAAAGTGACGCGCGATGCCGAAATGGCCGCGCTGGACCTCACTTATCCCGCGTATGGTTTCGCCCAGCACAAGGGATATCCAACGGCTTTCCATCTGGAAAAGCTGGCTGAACATGGCGCAACTGAACATCATCGGCGCAGCTTTGGCCCGGTGAAACGCGCGCTGGGACTGGTGTCCTGAATCAAGACGCAAGCAATTAAGTAACGCGGGATCTGAAGATGGCTGAACCACGTTTCGTACACCTGCGGGTGCATAGCGACTACTCCATGATCGATGGGCTGGCAAAGACCGGGCCGCTGGTAAAAAAGGCGGCCTCGCTTGGCATGCCTGCGCTGGCGATCACCGATTTTACCAACCTGTGTGGCCTGGTGAAGTTCTACGGAACGGCGCATGGCGCAGGATTAAAGCCCATCGTCGGCGCGGATTTTCATGTGCAGAGCGACCTGCTCGGCGATGAGATGACGCAAATTTCCGTGTTAGCTATGAATAACACGGGTTATCAGAACCTCACTCTGCTGATCTCAAAAGCCTACCAACGCGGTTACGGCGCACTGGGTCCATGGATTGACCGCGACTGGCTGGCGGAGCTGAACGAAGGTTTGCTGCTGATCTCCGGTGGACGTATGGGAGATGTCGGCAAATGTCTGCTACGCGGTAATAACGCGCTGGTGGATCAGTGCGTCTCGTTCTACGAAGAGTATTTCCCGGATCGTTATTACCTGGAGCTGATCCGTACCGGGCGTGCGGATGAAGAGAGCTACCTGCATGCGGCCGTCGCCCTGGCGGAAGCGCGTGGCCTGCCTGTGGTGGCCACCAACGATGTGCGCTTCCTTGAGGCGGGTGATTTTGACGCGCATGAAATTCGCGTCGCCATCCACGACGGCTTCACCCTCGACGATCCAAAACGCCCGCGCAACTACTCATCGCAGCAGTACATGCGCAGCGAAGAGGAGATGTGTGAGCTCTTCTCGGACATCCCGGAAGCGCTGGAAAATAGCGTAGAGATTGCCAAGCGCTGTAACGTCACCGTGCGTCTCGGCGAATACTTCCTGCCGCAGTTCCCGACGGGCGACATGACCACCGAAGATTTCCTGGTCATGAAATCGAAAGAGGGTCTGGAAGAGCGTCTGGAATTCCTCTTCCCGGATGAAGCGGTCCGTAAAGAGAAACGTCCTGAATATGACGAGCGCCTGGATATTGAACTCCAGGTGATCAACCAGATGGGGTTCCCTGGCTACTTCCTGATCGTGATGGAGTTCATCCAGTGGTCGAAGGATAACGGCGTGCCGGTAGGTCCGGGCCGTGGTTCCGGTGCGGGATCGCTTGTGGCCTACGCGCTTAAAATTACCGATCTCGATCCGCTGGAATTTGACCTGCTGTTCGAACGTTTCCTCAACCCGGAACGTGTCTCCATGCCCGACTTTGACGTCGACTTCTGCATGGAAAAACGCGACCAGGTGATTGAGCACGTGGCCGATATGTACGGTCGTGATGCGGTTTCGCAGATCATTACCTTCGGTACGATGGCCGCGAAAGCGGTTATCCGCGACGTGGGCCGCGTTCTGGGCCACCCGTACGGTTTTGTCGATCGTATCTCTAAGCTTGTGCCGCCCGATCCGGGCATGACTCTGGCGAAAGCCTTTGAAGCTGAACCTCAGCTGCCGGAAATCTACGAAGCCGACGAAGAGGTCAAAGCGCTGATCGACATGGCGCGCAAGCTGGAAGGCGTCACGCGTAACGCCGGTAAGCATGCGGGGGGTGTGGTTATCGCCCCGACCAAAATCACCGACTTTGCGCCGCTGTACTGCGACGAAGCGGGTCAGCATCCGGTCACCCAGTTCGACAAGAACGACGTAGAATACGCCGGGCTGGTGAAGTTCGACTTCCTCGGCCTGCGTACGCTGACCATCATCAACTGGGCGCTGGAGATGATCAACGCCCGTCGCGAGAAGAACGGCGAGCCTCCGCTGGATATCGCGGCTATCCCGCTTGATGACAAGAAAAGTTTCGACATGCTGCAACGCTCGGAGACGACAGCCGTCTTCCAGCTTGAATCCCGCGGCATGAAAGATTTGATTAAGCGTCTGCAACCAGACTGCTTCGAAGATATGATCGCGCTGGTGGCCCTGTTCCGTCCGGGGCCGTTGCAGTCGGGGATGGTAGATAACTTTATCGACCGTAAACACGGGCGCGAAGAGATTTCCTACCCGGACGTGCAGTGGCAGCATGAAAGCCTGAAACCGGTACTGGAGCCAACCTATGGCATCATCCTGTATCAGGAACAGGTCATGCAGATCGCCCAGGTGCTTTCTGGTTATACCCTTGGCGGCGCAGACATGCTGCGTCGTGCGATGGGTAAGAAAAAGCCGGAAGAGATGGCCAAGCAACGTTCCATCTTTGAGGATGGGGCGAAGAAAAACGGCGTCGATGGCGAACTGGCGATGAAAATCTTCGACCTGGTGGAGAAATTCGCCGGGTACGGATTTAACAAATCCCACTCCGCCGCCTATGCTTTGGTTTCGTATCAAACGCTGTGGCTGAAGGCTCACTATCCCGCTGAGTTTATGGCGGCGGTAATGACCGCCGATATGGACAACACCGAGAAGGTGGTTGGCCTGGTGGACGAGTGCTGGCGCATGGGGCTGAAGATCCTGCCGCCGGATATTAACTCTGGCCTGTACCATTTCCACGTTAACGATGACGGGGAAATCGTCTATGGGATCGGCGCTATCAAGGGCGTAGGTGAGGGGCCGATCGAGGCGATCATCGAAGCGCGTAACAACGGCGGCTATTTCCGCGAGCTGTTCGATCTGTGCGCCCGCACCGATACCAAAAAACTTAACCGCCGGGTGCTGGAAAAACTGATCATGTCCGGCGCGTTTGATCGGCTGGGGCCACACCGCGCCGCGCTGATGAACTCGCTCGGCGATGCGCTGAAAGCAGCCGATCAGCACGCGAAAGCGGAAGCCATTGGCCAGGCGGATATGTTCGGCGTGCTGGCGGAAGAGCCAGAGCAGATTGAGCAGTCTTATTCCAACTGCCAGCCCTGGCCAGAACAGGTGGTGCTGGATGGGGAGCGTGAGACGTTAGGCCTGTACCTGACGGGGCACCCGATCAACCAGTATCTGAAAGAAATTGAGCGCTATGTCGGCGGCCACAGGCTTAAAGACATGCATCCGACAGAACGTGGTAAAATCACCACGGCTGCGGGGCTCGTGATTGCTGCAAGGGTAATGGTCACCAAGCGCGGCAATCGTATCGGCATCTGTACCCTGGATGACCGTTCCGGGCGTCTGGAGGTGATGTTGTTCACCGACGCGCTGGATAAATACCAGCAATTGCTGGAAAAAGACCGCATACTTATCGTCAGCGGACAGGTCAGCTTTGATGACTTCAGCGGGGGGCTTAAAATGACCGCCCGCGAAGTGATGGACATTGACGAAGCCCGGGAAAAATATGCTCGCGGGCTTGCTATCTCGCTGACGGACAGGCAAATTGATGACCAGCTTTTAAACCGACTCCGTCAGTCTCTGGAACCCCACCGCTCGGGGACCATTCCAGTACATCTCTACTATCAGAGGGCGGATGCACGTGCGCGGTTGCGCTTTGGTGCAACGTGGCGTGTCTCTCCGAGCGATCGTTTACTGAACGATCTCCGTGGCCTCATTGGTTCGGAGCAGGTGGAACTGGAGTTTGACTAATACAGGAATACTATGAGTCTGAATTTCCTTGATTTCGAACAGCCGATTGCAGAGCTGGAAGCGAAAATCGATTCTCTGACAGCCGTGAGCCGTCAGGATGAAAAACTGGATATTAACATCGACGAAGAAGTGCATCGTCTGCGCGAAAAAAGCGTAGAACTGACGCGCAAAATCTTTGCCGATCTCGGCGCATGGCAGATCGCCCAGCTGGCGCGTCATCCACAGCGTCCGTACACCCTGGATTATGTCCGCCTGGCGTTTGACGAATTTGACGAACTGGCAGGCGACCGCGCATACGCTGACGATAAAGCTATCGTCGGCGGTATCGCGCGTCTGGATGGACGTCCGGTGATGATTATTGGTCATCAGAAAGGCCGTGAAACCAAAGAGAAAATCCGTCGTAACTTCGGTATGCCAGCGCCAGAAGGCTACCGTAAGGCCCTGCGTCTGATGGAGATGGCTGAGCGTTTCAATATGCCTATCATCACTTTCATCGACACGCCGGGGGCTTACCCGGGTGTTGGCGCTGAAGAGCGCGGTCAGTCTGAAGCCATCGCACGCAACCTGCGTGAGATGTCTCGCCTGAAAGTGCCGGTCATCTGTACCGTTATCGGTGAAGGTGGGTCCGGCGGTGCGCTGGCAATTGGCGTGGGCGATAAAGTGAATATGCTACAGTACAGTACCTATTCCGTTATCTCTCCGGAAGGCTGTGCCTCCATTCTGTGGAAAAGTGCCGATAAAGCGCCGCTGGCTGCTGAAGCGATGGGCATCATTGCCCCACGTCTGAAAGAGCTGAAGCTGATCGACACCGTTATCCCTGAACCGCTGGGCGGCGCGCATCGTAAGCCGGAAGTGATGGCTGCTTCCCTTAAAGCGCAACTGCTGGCAGATCTGGCGGACCTGGACGTGCTGAGCACAGAAGATCTGCTCAACCGTCGTTATCAGCGTCTGATGACCTACGGTTACGCGTAAGCCTCACAATTATCCTAAAAGCCGCACATTGTTGCGGCTTTTTTTATATCTGCCGTTTACCTTAACTATGCTTATCTGATGTTTTTCAAGGAGGTAAACCATGAACATCATTGCCATCATGGGGCCACACGGCGTCTTTTATAAAGACGAACCCATCAAGGAGCTGGAGCAAGCCCTTAAAGCACGTGGATACCAGCTGATCTGGCCGCAAAACAGCGCCGACCTGCTGAAATTTATCGAACACAATCCGCGCATCTGTGGCGTGATATTCGACTGGGACGAATACGACATGGAGTTGTGCAGCGATATCAATAAGCTCAACGAATATCTTCCGCTGTATGCGTTTATCAACACTCACTCGACCATGGACGTGAGCGCGCATGATATGCGTATGGCGCTGTGGTTCTTCGAATACTCACTCGGCGTTGCCGAGGACATTGCGACCCGCATTCAGCAGTACACCGGTGAATACCTCGATAACATCACACCGCCGTTCACACGCGCGCTGTTCACCTATGTGAATGAAGGGAAGTACACCTTCTGTACGCCAGGCCACATGGCGGGAACAGCCTATCAAAAAAGCCCGGTGGGATGTCTGTTCTACGATTTCTTTGGCGGTAACACGCTGAAGGCGGATGTGTCGATTTCGGTCACCGAGTTAGGCTCTCTGCTGGATCATACCGGCCCGCATCTGGAAGCCGAAGAGTACATCGCCCGGACCTTTGGCGCCGAGCAAAGCTACATGGTGACCAACGGTACCTCAACCTCGAACAAAATCGTCGGGATGTACGCCGCGCCTGCCGGCAGTACGCTGCTGATTGACCGCAACTGCCATAAATCACTGGCGCATTTGCTGATGATGAGCGACGTGGTGCCGCTCTGGCTGTCGCCTACGCGTAATGCGCTGGGTATTCTCGGCGGCATTCCTCGCCGTGAATTCGCGCATGAAGCCATTGAAAATAAGATCGCGGCGATCCCCGAGGCAAGCTGGCCTGTGCACGCGGTGATCACCAACTCCACCTATGACGGGCTGCTTTACAACACGAACTGGATCAAGCAAACGCTCGACGTGCCGTCGATCCACTTTGACTCCGCGTGGGTGCCTTACACCAATTTCCACCCGATTTACTCGGGTAAAAGTGGGATGAGCGGCGAGCGGGTGCCGGGCAAGGTGTTCTTCGAAACGCAGTCGACGCACAAAATGCTGGCCGCGTTTTCCCAGGCGTCTCTCATTCACATCAAGGGCGAGTACGACGAGGACACCTTCAACGAAGCCTTTATGATGCACACGACCACGTCGCCGAGCTACCCGCTGGTGGCGTCCATCGAAACGGCGGCGGCGATGCTGCGCGGTAATCCGGGTAAACGCCTGATCAATCGTTCGGTGGAACGGGCGCTGCATTTCCGAAAAGAGGTTCAGCGGCTTAAAGATGAAGCGGACGGCTGGTTCTTTGATATCTGGCAGCCGGAAGAGATTGATGAGGCAGAATGCTGGCCAGTCGCGCCGGGGGAGAGCTGGCACGGTTTTCGGGATGCCGATGCGGACCATATGTTCCTCGATCCGGTTAAGGTGACGATCCTGACGCCGGGCATGGATGAGCAGGGCGTGATGGGTGAGGAAGGGATCCCGGCTGCGCTGGTGGCGAAGTTCCTTGATGAGCGCGGCGTGGTGGTGGAGAAAACCGGCCCCTATAATTTGCTGTTCCTGTTCAGCATCGGGATCGATAAAACCCGCGCGATGGGGCTGTTGCGCGGACTGATGGAGTTTAAGCGTGCATATGATCTGAACCTGCGGGTAAAGAATATGCTGCCGGATCTCTACGCGGAAGATCCTGACTTCTATCGCAATATGCGTATTCAGGATCTGGCCCAGGGGATCCACAGGCTGATCCGCCAGCACGATCTGCCGCGCCTGATGTTGCAGGCATTTGATGTTCTGCCTGAAATGAAGCTGACGCCGCACAGGGCGTGGCAGCGCCAGGTGAAAGGGGAGGTTGAAACCGTTGAGCTGGAGAACCTGGTCGGGCGGGTATCGGCCAACATGATCCTGCCTTATCCGCCGGGCGTGCCGCTGCTGATGCCGGGTGAAATGATCACCGAGGAGAGCCGGGCGGTGCTCGATTTCCTGCTGATGCTCTGTTCGGTAGGGCGCCACTATCCGGGCTTTGAAACGGATATTCATGGCGCGAAACGCGATGATAACGGCGTGTACTGGGTGAGAGTCCTAAAATAAAAGGGTCTGCTTGCCAGGGGCGGGTTGTCGGTTGTAACGTTCAGAGCATCATAAAAAGGAGAAACTATGCTGGGTTTAAAAGCGGTTCATCATATTGCGATCATTGCCACCGATTACGCGAAAAGTAAGGCATTCTACTGCGACGTTCTCGGCTTTACGCTGTTGAGCGAGGCTTACCGTGAGGAGCGCGACTCCTGGAAAGGCGATCTGGCGTTAAACGGACAATATGTGATTGAACTGTTCTCTTTTCCTTTCCCGCCAGCGCGTCCTTCACGCCCGGAAGCCTGCGGCCTGCGCCACCTGGCCTTCAGCGTCGATGACCTGGACAGCGCGGTAAAACATCTGGAAGCCCACGGCGTGGCCTGCGAAGCGATTCGTGTCGATCCCTTTACCGATAAACGTTTCACTTTTTTCAACGATCCGGACGGCCTGCCGCTGGAGCTTTACCAGCAGTAATCGCCGTCATGTGTGATAATGCCCGTTCAGTTCGGGCATTTTTTATGTGTAATTTCCTATGACCTTACCTGCTATCGCGCACGCCGTTTCACCCTATCGCCAGCTGCTGGTGGGGTTCAGCGGTGGCCTGGATTCCACCGTTTTGCTGCACCGCCTTAAGCTCTGGCGCGACCGTGAGCCTGACGTCCAGCTGCGGGCGATGCATATCCATCACGGCTTAAGCCCCCATGCCGACGACTGGGTAGCGCACTGCGAAGCGGTGTGTTCAGGGTGGGCAATCCCGCTGATCGTTGAACGCGTCACGCTTGAGGATGAGGGGCTGGGTATTGAGGCGCAGGCGCGGAAAGCCCGCTACGCCGCGTTTTCCGGCGCATTACAGCCTGGAGAAGCGTTGGTCACCGCGCAGCATCTGGACGACCAGTGCGAGACGTTTTTACTGGCGCTCAAGCGGGGCAGCGGGCCTGCGGGATTATCTGCCATGCCTGAGCGCGCAGATTTTGCTGAAACAGAGCTCATCCGCCCGCTGCTGGGTGAGACGCGCGCATCACTGGAAGCCTGGGCGCAGCAGCATCATCTGTGCTGGATTGAAGACGAGAGCAATCAGGACGACAGTTACGACCGTAACTTCCTGCGCCTGCGCGTCTTACCGCTGCTGAGTGAGCGCTGGGCGCATTTTTCCGAAGCGGCGGCCAGAAGCGCCATGCTGTGTGCTGAACAGGAAAGCTTGCTGGATGAGTTGCTGAGCGAGGAGCTGGATACGCTGACTACCGCTGACGGTGCCCTGAACATTGCGCCGTTGAAGGTGATGAGCCCCGTGCGTCGGGCTGCTCTGATTCGTCGCTGGCTGGCTTACCACCATGCGGTTATGCCGTCCCGGGCGATGCTCAACCGTATCTGGGAGGAAGTTGCACAGGCGAGGGAAGATGCCGCCCCGTGTATACACCTGAATGGTTATGACGTCAGGCGCTATAAAGGGCAACTCTGGTGGGTAAAATCTGTGCCGTCGCTGGCTGACGTTGTGCTCGACTGGCCGTCGCCGGAAAAAGCATTAACGCTACCGATGAATGCCGGTGTCGTTGCGTTAAGCCATTCGGGCAATGTGCGTCTACCTGAGCCGGACGAGAACGTCACTATACGCTTCAGGGCCAGCGGCATGCTGCATATCGTCGGGCGTAACGGCGGGCGTAAGCTGAAGAAAATCTGGCAGGAACAGAACGTTCCGCCCTGGCGACGTGATACCACGCCGCTTCTGTTTTACGGCGACACGCTCATCGCGGCGGCAGAGGTGTTCATCACTGAAGAGGGGTGGGCTGAAGCGGGTGTTAATTTTGAATGGAAAGCGTAACGGGCAGCCTGGCTGCCCGTTGGTTATCAGGATTCGCTCACCACAACGGTGCCGATTTCCGGATGGCTGAAACTGGCAATTTTGTCGAGGCGTAGCTCACGCGTTGCACCTGCATCTTCCACAACCAGGTATTCCACATTTTTACGGGAAACCAGATCGCTGGCCTTTGCCTTTAGCACTTCGCCATCTTTTAGCTCCAGCGTCAGTATTAAATGATGCTGGCAGGCGAGTTCGAGGTTGTCATAGTCATCACAATTGATGGGTTGATAGGTATCATTCATCGACATAATCGCTCACCAGTAAATTCGCCGCAGCATACGCTGCTTTTTCCCTGACCGATTCAGAAAGGCTCTCATCAGAGGCCACTTCATTTAGCACGTTCAATACACAGCCCAACGCATCCGGAATGTACCCCAGATCTCCGCTGGCGATCTCCGCATACCGTCTGCGAATCAACTCACAATAATTATTCACATCACCTCCTGCCAGCGTACTGACTTACTGTGAGATATCATTAAGCCTACGAAGTTAAACTCGGTTTAGCAAGGTGACTATACCATACTCATTTAAGCAATATCAGCGCCTTGATAAGAGGGCGCCACCACCTCGTAACAGCCTTTTGCCGCGGTTTTCGCTACAATGTATGCCTGATTCGAAAGGAGTTCTCTCATGGCGCTGAAAGCGACAATTTATAAAGCTGTGGTCAATGTGGCGGATCTTGACCGTAACCAGTTTCTGGATGCGTCATTGACGCTGGCGCGTCACCCTTCTGAAACCCAGGAGCGCATGATGCTGCGCCTGCTGGCGTGGATTAAGTATGCCGACGAGCGTCTGCAATTTACCCGTGGTTTAAGCGCGGAAGATGAACCGGAAGCCTGGCTGCGCAACGATCATCTGGGTATCGATTTATGGATTGAGCTTGGCCTGCCGGATGAACGCCGGATCAAAAAGGCCTGTACCCAGTCTGCTGAAGTGGCGTTGTTTGCCTACAACCAGAGAGCGGCGGAGATCTGGTGGCAACAAAATAAAAATAAATGTGCGCAGTTCAAAAATCTTACCGTCTGGTATCTGGATGATGAACAGCTGGCGCAGCTGAGTGCGTTCGCCAGCCGGACGATGGCGCTACAGGCGACGATTCAGGACGGCGCCATCTGGCTTTCCGGTTCTCAGAATAATCTGGAAATTCATCTCACGGCCTGGCAGCCCGCATCATGATTGTATTGTCCCGAAACGTCAGCATCCCTGATAACGAGCTGGAGATCACCGCCATCCGGGCCCAGGGAGCAGGGGGACAGCACGTTAACAAGGCCTCAACGGCTATCCATTTGCGCTTTGACATTCGGGCCTCCAGCCTGCCAGAGTATTATAAAGAAAGCCTGCTTGCCGCCAGCCATCACCTGATCACCAGCGAGGGTGTGATGGTGATTAAAGCGCAGGAGTATCGCAGCCAGGAGCTTAACCGGGAAGCGGCAATAGCCCGGCTGGTCGCGGTCATCAAAGAGCTGACGGCTGTACAAAAAAGTCGCCGGGCAACACGTCCAACGCGGGCATCGAAAGAACGTCGGTTGTCATCGAAGGCGCAGAAATCCACCGTAAAATCACTGCGTGGCAAAGTCCGTCACCCATAATGTGACGAAAGGGATACCCTTTTTCATAAGGAAAGTATTGTGAAAAAAGCATTATTATCAGCGCTGGCCGTGACAAGCCTGTTCGCGCTTTTTGGCTGTAATAACCGTTCAGAAACGCAGGTACTACAGCCAACGCAAAATGAAGAATTAAAGCCGATGCAGCAAAGCTGGCGCGGCGTATTACCGTGTGCAGATTGCGAGGGCATCGAAACCTCTCTGTTCCTGCAAAAAGATGGCACCTGGGTCATGAACCAGCGTTACCAGGGGGCGAAAGAACCGTCTTCTTTTGCATCTTACGGAACATGGGCGCGTACGGCTGAGAAGCTGGTATTGACGGATACCACGGGCGATAAAACCTTCTTCCGCGCCAAAGGCGAGGGGATGGAGATGCTCGATCGCGAAGGCAATCCGATTGAATCCCAGTTCAACTACACGTTGGCCCCGGTGAAAGCGACCCTGCCAGCCACCCCAATGGCGATGCGAGGGATGTATTTCTACATGGCGGATGCGGCGATCTTCACTGACTGTGCAACCGGGAAGAAAGTCAGCGTGGCGAACAATGCCCAGCTGGAGCGAGACTATGCCGTCGCGCGCGGCAACGACAGTAAGCCAGTGTTGCTGACGGTTGAAGGGCATTTTACGCTGGAGCCAAACCCGGATAGCGGCGAGCTGGTGAAAACGCTGGTGGCAGATAAAGATGCGAAGTTTGCTGCGGGGAAAGACTGCGGAAGCAAATAAGATATAGCCATTAAAAAACCCCGCACTGGCGGGGTTTTTTGTTTCTTAACCTTTGATGGCTTTCACCAGGTAATCAAGAATATCTCCCGTCTTGATCATCTGTTTTTCGCCGTTGCGACGGTATTTGTATTCAATCTCGTCGCTGTCGAGGTTACGGTCGCCAATGACGATGGTGTGTGGAATACCGATCAGTTCCATGTCAGCAAACATCACGCCAGGACGCTCTTTACGGTCATCCATCAGCACGTCGATACCTTTCGCGCTCAGCTCAGCGTAGAGTTTCTCAGCCAGCTCCTGCACGCGGTAAGACTTGTGCATGTTCATTGGCAGGATCGCCACCTGGAACGGCGCGATGTTATCCGGCCAGACGATTCCGCGTTCGTCATAGTTCTGCTCGATAGCGGCAGCAACAACGCGCGTTACGCCAATGCCGTAGCAGCCCATGGTCAGAACCTGGTTACGGCCATCTTCGCCCTGAACGGCAGCGTTCATTGCGCGCGAGTACTTATCGCCCAGCTGGAAGATGTGGCCTACTTCGATACCGCGTTTGATCATCAGGGTACCCTTGCCGTCCGGGCTTGGATCGCCTGCGACCACGTTACGGATGTCAGCCACTTCCGGCGTCGCCACGTCACGATCCCAGTTGATGCCGAAGTAGTGTTTACCGTCGATGTTTGCGCCCGCAGCGAAGTCGCTCATCGCCGCAACGGTGCGGTCAATGATCACCGGAACAGGCATGTTCACCGGACCCAGAGAACCAGGACCTGCATTCACCACGGCGCGGATCTCCGCTTCCGTTGCGAAGGTCAGCGGGCTGGCAACCTGCGGCAGCTTCTCGGCTTTCACTTCGTTCAGCTCGTGATCGCCTCGTACCAGCAGGGCAACCAGTGGATAAGCGCTACCTTCAGCCGATTTCACCAGCAGGGTTTTCACGGTTTTTTCGATCGGCAGAGTAAACTGCTCAACCAGCTCGGCGATAGTTTTCGCGTTTGGCGTATCAACCAGCGTCATCTCTTGCGTTGCCGCGCCGCGTGGTTCTTTCGGTGCCAGCGCTTCTGCAAATTCGATGTTCGCGGCGTAATCAGAGGAGTCAGAGAAGATCACATCGTCTTCGCCGCTCTGCGCCAGAACCTGGAATTCATGGGAGGCGCTACCGCCGATTGAACCGGTATCAGCCTGTACAGCACGGAAATCCAGCCCCATGCGGGAGAAGATTTTACTGTAGGCCGCGTACATTTTGTCGTAGGTCTCTTGCAGCGATTCCTGAGAAGTATGGAAAGAGTAAGCATCTTTCATCAGGAACTCGCGAGAACGCATGACGCCAAAGCGTGGACGCACTTCGTCACGGAACTTAGTCTGGATCTGGAAGAAGTTCAGCGGCAGCTGTTTGTAAGAGCTCAGCTCGTTACGGATCAGATCGGTGATCACTTCTTCATGCGTTGGACCGAGAACGAATGGACGATCGCCACGATCGGCAATACGCAGCAGTTCAGGACCGTACTGCTCCCAGCGACCGCTCTCCTGCCACAGTTCAGAGGGCTGAACGACCGGCATTAACACCTCGATAGCACCGGCGTTGTTCATCTCTTCACGCACGATGTTTTCGACTTTTTTCAGGACGCGCACGCCGGTCGGCAGCCAGGTGTATAACCCGGAGGCCAGCTTGCGGATCATCCCGGCGCGCAGCATCAGCTGGTGGCTGATCACCTCGGCGTCGGCAGGTGTCTCCTTCAGAGTGGAGAGCAGATATTGGCTAGTACGCATGTTGTTACGGTTCCATTTCGACGATTGGAACAGGCTGAAACACCAGCCTGACACAAAAAAAGTGGTTTAGTTTACCAGTGTGGCAAAGATGCCAAAAGAGAGGAGAACAAAATTACCTGGGTTCCAGGGCAAACACTTCAAAACCCGCCGCAGTCACGCGCCAGCGCACGTTAAAGTCCAGCAGCCAGACGGCGTACGTATTCCCGGCTTCCTCTTCTTTGCGGTAGGCGGGACGGGGGTCCTGGGCCAGCACTTCAACGATAAAGTCACGCAGGCGAGGATAACGCTTTTCCAGCTCGCTGATTTGCGTTGTAATTTCAGACGTGAAGTGAACCGGCATATCTGCCTGCGGTGCGTCCTGAGCATAGCTTGCCCGGGCATCCGGCAGCGCTTCGGCGAAGGGCAGGTAAGGCTTAATATCTATGACCGGCGTGCCATCAACCAGGTCAAGGCTACCTAACTCCAGGATCACCTGATCTTTCTGACAACGTATGCCTTTCAGCTCGACCAGCGACATCCCGATGGGGTTGGGACGGAAGGTTGAGCGGGTGGCAAAGACACCCATTCTGGCATTTCCGCCCAGACGAGGCGGACGCACGGTGGGACGCCAGCCGCCTTCCATGGTCTGGTGAAATACAAAGACCACCCATAAATGGCTGAACGCCTCAAGCCCGCGCACTGCATCGGCCTGATTATACGGCGCGACAAGATGAAGCTCGCCGCCGCCGTTAATGACCAGACCCGGCTGACGCGGCACGGCGAACTTTTCTTTATAAGGGGAGCGGATAACGCCTATCTGCTCGAACTGAAATGAACTCATTTCGCCGTAATGTTAAGCGCAGAACCGATACATACCGCCTGGCGATAGCAACCTGGTGTGCCGCTGGTGACTTCGCAGCTGTGCAGCAGCACCGCGTTGGCTTTCATTTTCGACGCGTTGATTTGCATACGCTTGCGGGCTGTCGGAATATTGGGTGGGGAGTCCTGATTCGTTGCCTGGCAGGATTCGCCGCTCACTTCGCCCAGTTCACGGAATGGCTTACCGACCAGCTCGTCGGCTTTGGTAATAATACGTACCGGCGCAGCGCGAGGCGCTTTCGGTTTTGCTGGCTCCGCTTTTGGCGGGGTTGCAGTGCTTTGAACAGGTTCAACAGGAGATCTGCTTAGCATAGAACAGCCGCTCAGCATCAGTGCTAAAAAACAGATCGGTAAAGCACGCATAATAATTCCTCAGTGGATAATCAAAACGTCAGATATTGAAGCAGTTGACCGCACAAATGACAAGACGGGCAAATGCCCGTCTTGATGATATTACACTGCCGGGAGATTACCAGCCTTTAACCGCGCCGCCGTTAAACACCTTATTGGCTTCCTGGTACACTTCTTCAGACTGATATGCCTGTATGAATTTCTTCACATTCTCCGCGTCTTTGTTGTCTTCGCGAGTCACGATCAGGTTGACGTACGGGGAATCTTTATCTTCAACGAAGATGCCATCTTTCGCTGGGGTCAGGCCGATCTGGCTGGCGTAAGTGGTGTTGATCACGGCCAGGGCGATCTGCGCATCGTCCAGAGAACGTGGCAGCTGTGGTGCTTCCAGCTCAACAATTTTCAGATTTTTCGGGTTTTCGGTTACGTCCAGAACGGTCGGTAACAAGCCAACGCCTTCTTTCAGTTTAATCAGGCCCACTTTCTGTAGCAGAAGCAGGGAACGGCCAAGGTTGGTTGGGTCGTTAGGGACGGCAACCTGTGAACCCGGCTGGAGTTCATCCAAAGATTTAATTTTCTTGGAGTAACCGGCAATCGGGTAAACGAAGGTGTTACCGACAGCAACCAGTTTGTAGCCACGATCTTTGATCTGCTGATCCAGGTACGGTTTATGCTGGAAGGCGTTAGCGTCAATGTCGCCTTTGCTCAGCGCTTCGTTCGGCAGAACGTAATCGTTGAAGGTCACCAGTTCAACGTCCAGGCCATATTTCTCTTTAGCGATTTTCTGCGCGGCCTCAGCAACCTGCTGTTCTGCACCGACGATAACGCCTACTTTGATGTGGTTTGGATCTTTTTCGTCCTGACCGCAACCCACCAGTGCCAGCGAGCCAATCAGTGCGCCTACTGCTGCGAAGGTCTTAAATTTAAACGCCATGTTATATCCTTAACTCGTCGAGTTTGTGTTGTTTGTAACGTTATTTATGCGTAACAGCCCGGACGATACGATCGCCAGAGAATTGAATTAAGTAAACCAGCACAACCAGCAATACCAGAACGGTATTCATTACGGTAGCGTTATAGCCAATATAGCCGTACTGATATCCAATCTGGCCTAAACCACCGGCACCTACGGCGCCGCCCATTGCGGAATAACCGACCAGGGTGATAAGCGTGATGGTTGCTGCGTTCACCAGCCCAGGCAGCGCCTCTGGCAGCAGAACTTTGCGAACGATCTGCATTGGCGTCGCACCCATAGCGCGGGAAGCTTCGATCAGGCCGGTTGGGATTTCCAGCAGGGCGTTTTCCACCATACGGGCGATAAACGGTGCCGCGCCAACGGTCAGCGGGACAATAGCCGCCTGCAAACCAATCGACGTCCCGACGATCACGCGCGTAAACGGAATCATCCACACCAGCAGAATAATGAACGGAATAGACCGGAAAATGTTCACCAGCGCAGAGAGCGTGCGATACAGCTTCGCGTTTTCAATAATTTGACCCGGGCGCGTAACGTACAGCAGCACGCCGACCGGCAGCCCAATCACAAAACCAAAGAAGCCCGATACGAAGGTCATTGCCAGCGTTTCCCAAACGCCGCGAACCAGTAGCCACATCATCGGCTCAGACATAACCCAGTACCTCTACTTTTACGTGATGTTCTTGCAGCCAGGCAATTGCCGCCTGGGTTTCTTCCTGTGTGCCGTGCATTTCCGTCAGCATAATGCCGAACTTCACGCCACCGGCGTAGTCCATCTGCGCGCTAATAATGTTGTTATTCACGTTAAAGCGACGCGCGGTTTCGGACAGCAGCGGTGCGTCAACGGACTGGCCCGTGAACTCCATGCGCAGCATCGGGACGCTGTCAGGCGTTGCGTCTGTTTTTAAACGTTCCAGATAATCTTCCGGAATATCCAGATGCAGTGTGGACTGAATGAACTGCTGAGCCAGCGGCGTTTTCGGGTGCGAGAAGACTTCACTCACCGTGTCCTGCTCAATCAGCTCACCGTTGCTGATGACCGCCACGCAGTCGCAGATGCGTTTCACTACATCCATTTCATGCGTAATAAGGAGAATCGTCAGGCCCAGGCGACGGTTAATGTCTTTTAACAGTTCCAGAATAGAGCGCGTAGTGGCCGGGTCTAACGCGCTGGTGGCTTCATCGCACAGCAGCACCTTAGGATTGCTTGCCAGCGCGCGGGCAATGGCCACACGCTGTTTTTGCCCACCGGACAGATTTGCCGGGTAGCTATCATGCTTGTCGCCCAGACCAACAAGGTCGAGCAGTTCGGTGACGCGACGCGTAACTTCTTCTTTCGGCGTGTTATCCAGCTCAAGCGGCAGGGCAACGTTGCCGAACACGGTGCGGGATGCCAGCAGGTTAAAGTGCTGGAAAATCATGCCAATCTGGCGACGCGCTTTGGTGAGTTCTTTTTCTGAGAGAGCGGTAAGCTCCTGGCCGCCAACTTCTACGCTGCCCTGGGTTGGGCGCTCAAGCAGGTTAACACAACGGATCAGCGTACTTTTACCCGCACCCGATGCGCCAATGACGCCATAAATCTGACCAGCAGGCACATGCAGGCTGACGTTGTTCAGCGCCTGAATGGTTCGGTTCCCCTGCTGGAACACTTTGGTGATATTGGAAAGTTTAATCATTAGATTATTTTTATCGTAAGTAAGTTAGCCGTGGCATTTTCTTCTGCCAGATACGGGGAATGACCGTAAACAAAATGGATGTTAAGGCATCCAGACGTCTAAATCAATCCACCTCTGTGCGATGAGCACTTTATTGCGCTGCGATTCATGAGATACTAGCTGAACAAGACTTTTTCAGGAGCAAACCGGTGGCAAAATCTGTACCCGCAATTTTTCTCGATCGTGACGGCACTATTAATGTGGATCACGGTTACGTCCATGAGATTGATGAGTTCGAATTTATCGAGGGCGTAATAGATGCCATGCGCCAGTTGAAAGAGATGGGCTATGCGCTGGTGGTGGTAACTAACCAGTCCGGTATCGCCCGGGGTAAATTCACCGAAGCGCAATTCGAGACGCTGACGGAATGGATGGACTGGTCTCTGGCCGATCGTGGCGTCGATCTTGATGGCATCTATTATTGTCCGCATCACCCGCAGGGAAGTGTAGAGGCGTATCGTCAGACCTGTGATTGCCGTAAGCCACACCCGGGCATGTTTATCTCTGCACAGGAATTCCTGCACATTGATATGGCCGCATCTTATATGGTGGGCGATAAACTGGAAGATATGCAGGCAGCAGCGGCGGCAGGTGTAGGTACCAAGGTATTAGTGCGTACCGGTAAACCGGTCACCCCAGAAGCAGAAAATGCAGCCGACTGGGTGATAACGAGTCTGGCAGAACTGCCAAAAGAGATTAAAAAGCACCAAAAATAGGCGTTTTGGCGAAAAGGTGAGCGGTTGAAATAAAAATGCATTTTTCCGCTTGTCATTCCTCGGCGGCTCCCTATAATGCGCCTCCATCGACACGGCGGATGTGAATCACTTCACAGACAACCCGGTCGGTTGAAGAGAAAAAATCCTGAAATAACGGGTTGACTCTGAAAGAGGAAAGCGTAATATACGCCACCTCGCGACAGAGCGCTGAAGCGCGTCGCAACTGCTCTTTAACAATTTATCAGACAATCTGTGTGGGCACTCAAAGTGACATGGATTCTTAATGTCTTCGGACACTAAATGAATACCAAGTCTCAACGAGTGAACACGTAATTCATTACGAAGTTTAATTCATTGAGCATCAAACTCAGAAGTGAAACGCCGTAGCGCCGATGGTAGTGTGGGGTCTCCCCATGTGAGAGTAGGGAACTGCCAGGCATCAAATTAAGTAGTAAGCCGGTGCATTAATCCGGTGGTTACAGAAGTATTCGGTGGAGCGGTAGTTCAGTCGGTTAGAATACCTGCCTGTCACGCAGGGGGTCGCGGGTTCGAGTCCCGTCCGTTCCGCCACTTATTAAAAGCTCTGAGCTAACGCTCAGGGCTTTTTTCTTATCTGTCGTTTGATTGTTGCGAAATTAGCAAAAATCCTCTGCGGTTCACGATCTTTTTCGGCATAACAACTACAGCGATAATTCTCCTCAGTTTATGAACATAACGATTGAGGAATCATATGACTATCCCTGCACTGGGTCTGGGCACTTTCCGCCTGAAAGACGACGTTGTTATCGCATCTGTTAAAACCGCACTTGAGTTGGGCTATCGTGCTATTGATACGGCGCAGATTTATGATAACGAAGCTGCCGTAGGCCAGGCCATCGAAGAGAGTGGCGTACCGCGCGACGAACTTTTCATCACCACTAAAATCTGGATTGAGAATCTCAGCCAAGACAAGCTGATCCCAAGCCTGAAGGAAAGTCTGAAAAAGCTGTGTACTGACTATGTTGATCTGACGCTGATCCACTGGCCATCATCTGACGATGCCGTCTCTGTGGAGGAGTTCATGCAGGCGCTGCTGGAAGCGAAAGAGCAGGGCTTAACGCGTAAAATTGGCATCTCTAACTTCACCATCCCGTTGATGGAAAGGGCCATTGCCGCAGTGGGTAAAGAAAATATTGCCACCAACCAGATTGAACTCTCTCCTTACCTGCAAAACCACAAAGTCGTGGAATGGGCGAAACAGCATGGTATTCACATCACCTCGTACATGACGCTGGCATATGGTAAGGCGCTGAAAGATGAAGTGATTGCACGCATCGCTGAAAAACACAATGCGACAGCCGCACAGGTGATCCTGGCATGGGCGATGGGTGAGGGCTATGCCGTGATCCCGTCTTCAACCAAACGTGAAAACCTGGCAAGTAACCTGTTAGCGCGGGATCTCCAGCTTGATGATGAAGATAAAAACGCGATCGCTGCACTGGAATGCAACGATCGTCTGGTCAGCCCGGAAGGGTTAGCACCAGACTGGGATTAATAAAAGCCCTTCCTCTGTACCCTTAAACCCTCACACAGCTCCTCCGGGAGCTGTTTTTATATGTTCGCTAAGGAAGTCGATAAAAGCGCGTATGCGCGTACTTACCGCTCTGTCACTGTAATACACTGCGCTAAAAGGCATCTCTACAGGTAAGCGTTTGTCAGCCATCAGTTCTACAAGCTGACCCGCAGCTATTTCCTTATCAATCATATAGTCTGATAAACAGGCGATCCCATTTCCTTCAAGACAAAGCTGTTTCAGAGTTTCTCCGCTATTAGACGAAAGTCCGCAAGTGATCTCATGAAGTTGTCCGTCATGACAGGCCACGGGCCAGGTGTTCAGCGAGACAGGTTCCGTAAAGCCCAGGCACAGGTGCTGCTTCAGCTCCTCAACGGTCTCCGGTTTGCCATGCTCTGCAATATATTGCGGTGACGCGATAATTTTGCGGTAGCTGGTGAACAGTGGGCGAGCGCGTAAACTTGAATCCGTCAGGGTTCCCGCGCGGATCGCCACATCAACTTTACGCTCAATCAGGTTAATAAACGTCTCTGAAGAGACCAGGGACAGAGTCATCTCCGGATAACGTTCCCGGAATGGCTTGATTAACGGCATCAGAAAATGAAGCACGACCGGCGTCGCCGCATCAATGCGTAGCAATCCACGCGGAGTGCTACGCGACTCCATTATTTCCGTCTCAGCTGCCGCCATCTCCTGCAAAACGGATTGTACGCGGCGAAAATAACGTTCACCTTCTTCCGTCAGGCTGAGCTGCCGCGTTGTTCTGTTGAGCAGACTTACCCCGAGCTTCATCTCCAGCTTTTTCACCGAACGGCTGATGGCGGAGTTCGCCTGCCCGAGCTGTTCGGCCGCACGGCTGAAGCTGCCGCTTTCAACAACGGCAACAAAGATAGTCAGTTCTTCCGATGTGGCTTTCATTATTGCATCATCCGCAAAATTCTATTGAGATTCTAACCATTTTTGTTATTTAAACACTGGCGCATACTGCCTGTCATCTTAATCCTGAAGAGACGGAGTATTTATGCCACTGGCGCTTCTTGCCCTGACGATCAGTGCCTTCGCAATTGGCACGACCGAATTTGTTATTGTAGGACTTGTTCCCACTATTGCTGAACAACTCGCCATTTCGCTGCCTTCTGCCGGGCTGCTGGTATCTATTTACGCGTTAGGCGTCGCTGTTGGGGCGCCTGTGCTGACCGCACTGACTGGACGCTTTCCACGTAAACAACTGTTAGTTGCCCTGATGGTGCTCTTCACCGCCGGCAATATTCTGGCGTGGCAGGCTCCGGACTACACTACCCTGGTCATTGCCCGTTTGCTGACTGGCCTCGCGCACGGTGTCTTCTTCTCCATCGGTTCCACGATTGCAACCAGCCTGGTGCCAAAAGAGAAAGCGGCGTCAGCCATTGCGATTATGTTTGGCGGCTTAACCGTCGCGCTGGTCACCGGCGTGCCGTTAGGAACGTTTATTGGGCAACATTTTGGCTGGCGAGAAACCTTCCTCGCGGTATCGCTGTTGGGCGTGATTGCTCTGGTAGCCAGCCTGCTACTGGTGCCCTCCAGTATTCCGGGGCGCGCGAGCGCCAGCCTGAGCGATCAGGTTAAGGTTCTGACACACCCGCGCCTGCTGCTGATCTATGCCGTTACGGCTCTGGGTTATGGAGGTGTGTTCACTGCGTTCACTTTCCTTGCACCGATGATGCAGGAACTGGCTGGTTTTTCTCCGGGCGCAGTGAGCTGGATTTTACTGGGCTACGGTATCTCCGTCGCAATCGGCAATATCTGGGGCGGCAAGCTTGCAGATAAGCATGGTGCGGTACCGGCGCTAAAATTTATCTTCGCCGCGCTGGTTGTCCTGCTGATGATTTTCCAGTTCACCGCGTCGATACAATACGCAGCGCTGGTAACTGTGTTGGTTATGGGAATATTCGCGTTTGGTAACGTACCGGGATTGCAGGTCTATGTTGTACAGAAAGCCGAACGCTATACGCCCAATGCGGTGGATGTCGCATCCGGCCTGAATATCGCCGCATTCAATATCGGTATCGCACTCGGATCGGTTATCGGCGGGCAGACGGTTGAACACGTTGGATTAACCCAAACGCCATGGATTGGTGCGGTAATTGTGCTTGTCGCTTTCCTGCTTATTGGTCTGAGTGGACGACTTGATAAACCCGCTCGTATCGCGCTTGGATAAGTATCAGTAAGTGCTTGCTTACAAAACTGGAAAGCGGTTTCTCAGTAATTGCGTTGAAAGTGTGACCTAAAATCCCTATAACATTAGAACCAGTCCGTTTTCCGGGCTGGTTCATGTTACAGAGGTCGTTTCCAAAAGTGCGAAAAAATACCTATGCCATGCGTTATGTTGCCGGAATGCCCGCGGAGAGGATCTTGCCTCCGGGGTCGTTTGCGAGCCTGGGTCAGGCATTACCAGCGGGCACGCCATTAAGCAGTGACGAAAAAATTCGCGTACTGGTGTGGAACATCTTTAAACAACAGCGTGCGGAGTGGTTATCCGTACTTAAAAATTTTGGTAAAGATGCGCATCTGGTTCTGTTACAGGAGGCGCAAACCACGCCTGAGCTGGTCAGATTTGCAACGACAAACTATCTTGCAGCCGATCAGGTGCCTGCCTTTGTTCTGCCACAGCATCCTTCTGGGGTGATGACCCTTTCAGCCGCACATCCGGTCTATTGCTGCCCGCTGCGTGAACGTGAGCCAATCCTGCGTCTGGCAAAATCGGCGCTGGTCACGGTCTATCCGTTGCCCGACACCCGTCTGCTGATGGTGGTAAACATTCATGCGGTGAACTTCAGCCTGGGTGTTGATGTGTACAGTAAGCAGTTACTACCCATTGGCGATCAGATTGCTCATCACAGTGGGCCGATCATTATGGCCGGGGACTTCAATGCCTGGAGCCGTCCGCGTATGAACGCGTTGTACCGCTTCGCGCGTGAAATGTCGCTGCGTGAAGTTCGTTTTAACGATGACCAGCGCAAGAAAGCGTTTGGTCGTCCTCTCGATTTTGTATTCTATCGGGGTTTAAGCGTGCACGACGCCTCCGTTCTGGTGACGCGCGCCTCCGATCATAATCCTCTACTAGTTGAATTCAGTCCCGGCAAACCTGATAAATAATGGTGCGTCAGGTCTGCCGTGGGGCAGGCCTGTGCGGGTGCTGCCCTTTATTTTTTAACCCATAAAAGGACAGCAACATGACAACAACACACTCCCATCATGACAACGTCGAAAAACAGTTTGGTTCTCAGGCAAGTGCCTACCTGAGCAGCGCCGTGCACGCCTCTGGCCGCGATCTGGTACGTCTCGGCGAACGGCTCGCCGCGTTTCCTGACGCGCACGTGCTGGACTTAGGCTGCGGGGCGGGGCACGCCAGTTTTACCGCCGCACAGCAGGTTGCTCAGGTGACGGCATATGACTTATCGAGCCAGATGCTGGATGTGGTTGCTGAAGCGGCGAAAGCGAAAGGGCTGAATAACGTCACGACGCGCCAGGGCTACGCTGAATCTTTACCCTTTGAGGATGCGTCGTTTGAGGTTGTGATTAGCCGTTACTCTGCACACCACTGGCATGATGTGGGGCAGGCATTACGGGAAGTGAAACGCGTGCTCAAACCGGGCGGAATCTTCATCATCATGGACGTGATGTCTCCCGGACATCCGGTACGAAATATCTGGCTCCAGACGGTTGAAGCGCTGCGTGATACCTCGCACGTGCAAAACTACTCCAGTGGAGAGTGGCTTACGTTTATCACCGAAGCCGGCTTGATTTCACGCTCATTGATAACCGACCGTTTGCCGCTGGAGTTCACATCATGGATTGCACGGATGCGCACACCCGAGGCATTGACTCAGGCGATCCGATTGTATCAGGAGAGCGCCTCTGCTGACGTGAAGGCGTACTTTGAACTGCATGACGATGGTTCGTTTACCAGCGACACCATTATGGCTGAAGCGCAAAAAGCGGGATAAATAAAAAAGGCACCGAGGGGAATCGGTGCCTTTTTAACAAGCGATCGTACTATCAGGAATCTGGCGTAGCGCTGTTTTTCACAAACAACGTCAGCTGGTCGCCAGGTTGCAGGTTGTCAGTATCATTGTTCCAGCGCATCACATCTTTGATGTTTACGCCGTGACGCTTAGCAATACTGGACAGCGAGTCGCCTTTACGTACGCGATAGGTAATGCTATCGCTGTTTTTAGCGAGACGCTGTGCGCTGCTACCTGCACCTACGGTCAGCGTTTGACCCACTTTCAGACCAGATCCGCGCAGATTATTCCACTGCTGGAGATCTTTCGCATTCACGCCAAGACGTGATGCAATACCTGAAAGCGTATCACCTGAACGCACCTTATAGCTGCGGCTGCTTACAGGCGACGTATCAGCGATCAGCGTGGACTGAACGGCTGCAATTTCACCCGAAGCTAAAGACTCTCGTAACTGTTCCGCATGTTTCTGCGGAACCATCACATAGCCAGGGCCACTAGCGCCCAGCGTGGAGCCTTTAACACCTGCATTAAAGGTTTTAAGCTTACTTACCGACATACCCGTCATATCGGCAACCTGTTGAATATCAACCGGGCTGCTGAGGCGGACACGCGCCAGTGCACGACTTTCGTCTGGTGTTGGCAGTTGTACACCGTAACGTTTGCTGTTCTTGAGAATATCGCCCAGTGCCAGCATTTTCGGTACGTAAATCTTTGTTTCCTGTGGCAGTGAGAGCGACCAGAAGTCTGTGGATTTTCCACGCGCTTTATTCGCTTTCATTGCCTTCAGTACACGACCTTCACCACTGTTATACGCCGCGACGGTCAATAACCAGTCGCCGTCAAACATCTTGTTCAGACGTTGCATCATGTCGAGAGCGGCTGTCGTTGAAGCGACAACATCACGACGCGCATCGTAGTTGCGGGTCTGCTTTAAACCATAATTTCGCCCTGTGCTCGGAATGATCTGCCAGATGCCTGCTGCATTGGCGCCAGACGTCGCGTGCGGGTCAAAAGCGCTCTCCACTATGGGTAGTAGTACCAGTTCCATAGGCATGTTACGTTTCTTAACTTGCCCGGCTATCCAGTACATATACGGCTCTGCCCGTAATGTTACATCGTGGAGATAGCTCTTATTTCTCAAATACTTCTGTTTCTGTTCGCGAATCCGGCTGTTTTCCGGAATTCCCATCTTTAGCTCGTCGCCAATAGAGGCCCACAAGTCTTGTTCCTGCGCGAAGGATGTCCCATCGTCCAACCATCGCGCCTGACTCGTAAACTTCCCTGCTTCCCCTTGACCAGCCGCAGAAAGGCTCTGTGCGTGCTGTTGTACGTTGCTGCCGTTTTGTGACTGGCAACCTACAAGCAGGACAGAGGCGAGTAATATCGCTTTTGCCTTCATGTGTGTGTCAATAGTTGCTTAAAAGACGAGCGATGATAACGGCGAAATTTTGAAAAGGCAACCCGCAATTATCTGAAGTTATCTTTCTTTGACCTTAACCATGCAAATCGCGCTTCAGGTTGTAACAAATTTGTTTCTTGATTAATTTTATTAATTAAATCAACATCATCAGTTCTTAAAAATAAATTTATTTGTCGCTCATTTTTCAGAATTACGGGGAGTGTTTTTTGGTTTTTTGCACGTAACTCCTTCACTTTCTGGTAATAATCCTGAATCGCCCGATCCTCAGGCAGCACGCTTGCAGCAAACTTCATATTCCCTAATGTATACTCATGTGCGCAACAAATTACGGTTTCGGCTGGCAGCGCATTAATTTTTTGTAAAGATTGATACATCTGTTCTGGCGTGCCTTCAAACAGCCTTCCACAGCCGCCAGAAAACAGCGTGTCGCCACAAAACAGATAAGGTTTGCTGTAGAAACAGAGATGCCCGGAAGTGTGACCTGGCGTAGCAAATACGGAAAACTCCCACCCGAGGATGAGGATACTTTCGCCTTCTTCGACAACTTGCGTTGTACCCTTATCCTGTGTCTCTGCTGGTCCGTAGACGGGTAGATGGGGATAGCGTGCAAGGAGATCGGGAACACCGCCGACATGATCGTGATGGTGATGGGTAAGAAGGATCGCCTCCGGCTGCCAGCCGTTTTCTTTAATCGCGTGCAGGATCGGTGCGGATTCGCCTGGATCAACAATGATGCATCTGCGATCGTCGTCGACTAAAACCCAGATGTAATTGTCCTGAAAGGCGGAAATACTGATAAGATTCATGCATTACCTCTTATAGCGTGGCGGGTGTTTTGATGAAACCGGCAAGGATACCTCAGACTGTCGCACCACCGGAACGTTGGGCAGAGTTGCCCTGGGGTGAATATTATCGCGAGGCCTTAGAACTTCAGCTTAAACCCTGGCTCGCGAAAATGTATGGTTTTCACCTGCTTAAGATTGGCAATCTGAGCGCAGAAATCAATACCGAAAGCTGCGCTATCTCGCATCAGGTTAGCGTATCGCTTAATGGCTCCCCGGTTCAGGTGAAAGCGGATCCGCTGCATTTGCCGTTTGCGGAAAAATCCATTGATGCCTGTCTGCTCGCCCACACGCTGCCCTGGTGCAGCGATCCCCATCGTCTGCTGCGGGAAGCCGACCGCGTTTTGATTGATGACGGCTGGCTGATCCTGAGCGGTTTTAATCCGCTGAGTCTGATGGGGCTACGTAAACTGACGCCCGTTCTGCGTCGCACGCCGCCTTATAACAGCAGGATGTTTACCATGATGCGCCAGCTGGACTGGCTTTCACTGTTAAATTTCGAAGTGCTAAGCTACGGGGGTTTTCAGGTCATCCCCTGGACGCGTAAAGGCGGGGTCTTATTAAGCACCCATTTACCCGCGCTGGGCTGCATGCAATTTATTGTCGCGCGTAAGAGGACGATCCCCCTTACGCTCAACCCGATGAAGCAAAGCAAATCAAAAACGCGGATCCGCCAGACCGTGGGGGCCACGCGGCAGTACAAAAAACCGTGATCAGGATTCAGGTTGATAACCTGCATCCTCATGGGTCGGGTTGGATGCCGCCGCGCGAGCCAGCTCGTCACAGCGTTCGTTTTCAGGATGACCGGCGTGCCCCTTTACCCACTCCCATTTGATTTCGTGCTGACCGAGGGCGGCATCAAGACGCTTCCAGAGATCGACATTCTTGACGGGTTTTTTCTCTGCCGTTTTCCAGCCCCGCTTTTTCCAGTTGTGGATCCATTGGGTAATGCCCTGGCGGACATACTGGCTGTCGGTACTCAACACCACGTCACAATGTTCTTTTAACGCTTCCAGCGCCACGATGGCCGCCATCAACTCCATGCGGTTGTTGGTGGTCAGGAAATAGCCTTCACTAAATGTTTTTTCATGCTGGCGATAGCGCATAATGGCGCCATAGCCGCCGGGCCCTGGGTTACCGAGACAAGATCCATCGGTGAAAATTTCTACCTGTTTACGCATCTCTGGTAGACTTCCTGTATTTGAAACGTTCAGTAAAACGATAAGTCTGACATAAATGACCGCTATGAGCACTGCAATTACTCGCCAGATTGTTCTTGATACCGAAACCACCGGTATGAACCAGATTGGCGCCCACTACGAAGGGCACAAAATCATTGAGATTGGTGCCGTTGAAGTGGTGAACCGTCGCCTTACGGGCAACAACTTCCACGTTTACCTTAAACCCGATCGGCTGGTGGACCCGGAAGCGTTCGGCGTTCACGGAATTGCCGATGAGTTTTTGCTGGATAAGCCCACCTTTGCCGACGTCGCAGATGAATTTCTCGACTACATCAGAGGTGCGGAACTTGTCATTCATAACGCGTCGTTCGATATCGGCTTTATGGACTATGAGTTCAGCAAGCTCAACCGTGATATTCCGAAGACGAATACGTTCTGTAAAGTCACGGATAGCCTGGCGCTGGCAAGGAAGATGTTCCCCGGCAAGCGTAACAGCCTTGATGCCCTGTGCTCTCGCTATGAGATAGACAACACCAAGCGAACGCTGCACGGCGCGTTGCTCGATGCCCAGATCCTGGCCGATGTCTACCTGACCATGACCGGCGGGCAAACGTCGATGAAATTCAGTATGGAAAATGAATCCCAGCAGACGCGGGATGAAGGGGGAATTCAGCGCATTGTGCGTCAGGCGAATCGCCTGCGGGTTGTTTTAGCCAGTGATAAAGAACTGATGAACCATGAATCTCGTCTCGATTTAGTGCAGAAGAAGGGCGGAAGCTGTCTGTGGCGCACGTGAAAATGTGCTGAAACGTTTGTTAAATCACCGTTTGGGTGAATTTTGCAGCAAACGATTCAAAACCTGAGAAAAAGCGTTGACGAGTTCAGAGGCAAACCGTAATATTCGCCTCGTTCCCCAAACGGGAACAGTGGAGCGGTAGTTCAGTCGGTTAGAATACCTGCCTGTCACGCAGGGGGTCGCGGGTTCGAGTCCCGTCCGTTCCGCCACTATTCAGAAAGCCTGAGTCAGAAATGATTCAGGCTTTCGTCGTTTTATAGTCCCTCGAATATTGTTTATTCCTCTTTTTATTTCCATTAACAAAAAGTTAATAAATACGGTGCATTTTATTAACAAATGCACGATTTTAGTACATTATTTGCACTGTTTTTGTGCGTTTTTTGCTCATCCTTACCTTCGCGCCCATCTTCTTATGTAATAATTATGTAAAATAATTGGTAGGAAATCATTCGGTTACCGATCATTTTTCAGAAAATTAACGAACCAATACGCTATTGGTTCGTTAATTGCTTAATTACTAGCACGTTAAGTTCTGCGTCATATCAATAACTTATTATTAATAAAAATAAAGCAATGATGAAAGCGAGCGAACCAATATGGAAAAGCCTTCACGGTTTTTAGCTAATTCCAGTACCGCGCTTGAGCAGCTGCGCGGGCTTATCAACCAGCACGAGTCAACACCAGGCATTCCGCTGCCCACTGAACGTGAGCTGTCGGACACTCTCGGCGTAGGCCGACGTGAAGTGCGTCGCGCGCTGGACGTGCTGGAAGAGGAAGGGCGTATCTGGCGCAAGCAGGGCAAGGGTACCTTCATTGGTCCATCTGCCCCGGTTGAGCCGTTGGCGCTTCAGGGATTGGTTCAGCAAACCAACCTGCTGGAAGTCATGGAAGCTCGACTACAGCTCGAACCCGGCTTAGCCCGACTTGCGGCACTGCGTGCCACCAGGGAAAACCTCGCGCTCATGCAGCGTATGCTGGAACGCATTAATAAGGTCAGCCCGGATGACCGCGATCTCAACGAACTGTGGGATAGCGCCTTCCACCGCGCCATTGCGGAGGCAGCAGGTAACCGCCTGATGCTTGGGCTTTTTGATGCGATAGATGCCGTCCGCCGGGAGCCTGGCTGGCAGCATTTACGCGAACTTGCCCGCACCCCTGAACGTGTCGATAGCTACAACGACCACCATCACAAAATCATGTCAGCGATTATTCATCGCCAGCCTAATGAAGCAGCTGCCGCCATGCGCGAACACCTGCTCAGCCTGCAAACCGCCCTGATTCAGGCTATCCACCTTGAGGACGATTCCACGCTATGACGACGATACCCTTTAAGGACTCCACGCCCGTACTGCGGCTGCAAAACCTCAACGTTAAATTCGCGGGCTCGCCGGTGAGCGTGCTCGACGATATCTCGCTGACGGTCAGGGCGGGAGAAACGCTGGCGCTGGTAGGCGAGTCCGGCTGCGGTAAAAGCATCACTTCCCTGGCGCTGATGGGGTTATTACCTGCCAGCGCCAGGATCGTCAGCGGGGAGATGAATTTCCGCCGCCAGGATCTGCGCAAGCTCTCGCCGCGGGAGTATGCCGATCTGCGCGGCAGCGAGCTGGCGATGATATTCCAGGAGCCCATGACCTCGCTCAACCCGGCCTTCACGCTTGGCGATCAGCTCAGTGAAGCGGTGATGCGCCATCAAACGATCTCCCGGGCTGAGGCGATGACGGTTGCGCTACAGATCCTGGAGAAGGTGCAGATCCCGGCCGCAGAGATGCGCCTTAAGGCTTACCCGCATCAGCTTTCCGGCGGTATGCGCCAGCGCGTGATGATAGCGATGGCGCTGATAAACCATCCCAAACTACTCATTGCTGACGAACCCACTACCGCTCTGGACGTGACCATTCAGGCGCAAATTCTCTCCCTGCTCAATACTTTAAAAGAAGAAACGGGCACGGCGGTGCTGATGATCACCCACGATTTAGGCGTGGTGGCTGAAGTCGCGCAGCAGGTGGCGGTGATGTATGCCGGACAGGTAGTGGAGCAGGGGAGTGTTGAAGCCCTGTTTGCCGATCCGCAGCACCCCTATACCATTGGCCTTATGGGTTCCCTTCCTTCTATGGGTGCGCGTAAAGGCCAGCTATCAACTATTCCCGGATCGGTCCCGCTGCCGGAATCCATGCCTCAAGGCTGCCGCTTTGCCACCCGATGTCCCTTCGCGCAGACGCGCTGTCATGCTGAAAAACCACCGCTCACTACGCTCGGTACGGGCCATCAGGTTGCCTGCTTCCGCGTGCCGCTCGAACACCACATTGCCCTGGGAGAGACCGCATGACCATGCCCATTCTTGAAGCCCGCGATCTGAGCAAGCTTTTCCCCGGCCCGAAAAAACTGTTTACGCCGGCCCGCTTTGTCACCGCTGTCGACCGAGTTTCGATGTCGGTGATGCCTGGCGAAACGCTGGCAATTGTCGGCGAGTCGGGTTCCGGGAAATCCACCCTTGGTCGTCTGCTGCTGCGCCTGCTAGGCGCCAGCGAAGGGCGGGTATTTTATCAGGGTGAGGAGATCACCCACGCCTCGGGCGCCCGTCTGAACCAGCTCCGGCGTGAGCTACAGATCATCTTTCAGGATCCCTTCGCTTCGCTGAACCCGCGCATGACGGTGGAGCAAATTGTCGGTGAGCCGCTGTGGCTGCATCAGAACATGAAAAAAACGGATCGCCAGTACCGCGTCTCCGAGCTACTCAGGACGGTCGGCTTGCCCTCAGCCTGGGCCGGGCGTTATCCACACGAATTTTCCGGCGGGCAGCGCCAGCGTATCGGCATTGCGCGCGCGCTGGCATCAGGCCCAAAGCTGCTGCTTGGTGATGAGCCGGTTTCTGCGCTGGACGTTTCCGTTCAGGCACAAGTGGTTAATTTACTGGAAAGCCTGAAGCACCAGTTGGGGCTAACGATGGTGATCGTCGCCCACGGGCTGGCGGTTATCCGTCATATGAGCGACCGCGTGGCGGTAATGTATCTTGGGCAAATCGTCGAGCTGGCCACCGTCGACGACATCTTCGACGCACCGTTGCATCCTTATACCCAGGCGTTAATTGCCTCAGCGCCGCAAATGCAGCCAGGCGTAGCGCGGGATACGCCGCTGTTGCAGGGTGATTTACCGAACCCGGCTAACCCGCCGTCCGGCTGCCGTTTCCACACCCGTTGCCCCTACGTTACAGATGAATGCCGCCAGATCGAGCCGATTAATCAGGTGCTCGACGGCGGACGTCAGGTTGCTTGCCATCGCTGGCAGGAGATCAATCGCGATCGCAGCGTTATCCAGATCGCACCGCCATCCGCCGCTTTTCTGCGCCGCCGCGCGCTGTTTGAACACGCGGCCACTCACTCCTCCCTTCCTTCAAGGAACTCATGATAATGACAATGCGTAATTCTCTTTTGACCGTACTGGGAAGTGTTATGTTGCTTGGCGCGGCGCTGCCCGCCCATTCTGAAAGCGTGCTGCGGATCGGCCTGGGGGCCGACCCGGATATGCTCGACCCGCATCTGGCGCGCACCTACTATGGCCGTTTCGTGTTTGCCTCCCTGTGCGACAGGCTGGTGGACGTCGACGAGCACCTGAAAGTGGTGCCGGGTCTGGCAAAATCCTGGGCCTGGAGCGAAGATGGCAAAACGCTGACTATGGATCTACGCGAAGGTGTGACCTTCCACGACGGTGAAAAATTTGATGCCGCTGCGGCAAAATACAACCTCGACCGCGCCCTGACCCTCAAAGGCTCCTTGCGTAAAAGCGAGATCTCATCCGTTGAATCGGTCGAGGTCACCGGCCCGATGCAGATTGCGCTGCACCTGAAAACACCGGATGCCGCGCTGCTAATGCAGCTCACCGACCGCGCGGGCGCGATGATGGCACCCGATGCGGCGAAAAAGCCTGACTTTGCCGCCCATCCCGTCTGCTCCGGTCCATACAAATTCGACAGCCGCGTGTCGCAGGACCGCATCGTTCTGACCCGCTTCGACAACTACTGGAACAAAGACGCCTATCACTTCGACAAAATCATCTATCTGCCGATCCCGGATGCCTCCGTGCGTCTCGCGAACCTGCGCGCGGGCGATCTTGACCTGACCGAGGGCATTGCCGCCAGCGACGTCAAAACCGTCGAAGCCGACAGCAAGCTGGCGCTGGCGAAGGTCACCGGTCTGGGCTATCAGGGGATCACCTTCAATATTAACAACGGCAAGGTGCCGGCCAACGATCCGTTCAAAGATGCCCGCGTGCGCGAGGCGTTTTCTCAGGCAATCGATCGCGATGCGTTAAACCAGGTGGTCTTTGAAGGGCTCTACACCCCGGCAAATCAGGCGTTTTCACCGGTCAGCCCGTACCACGTTAACCTGCCGGTCCCGCCGCGCGACGTCGATAAAGCCAAAGTGCTGCTGAAAGCCGCCGGTGTGACCACGCCGCTGAGCGTCAATCTGCTGGTGCCAAACAACCCAACCTCGCAGCAGGTGGGACAGGTATTGCAGGCGATGGTGGCAGAGGCGGGCTTTAACCTGAACCTGCAAATGACCGAGTTCGCCACGCTGCTGGATCGCCAGCAGAGCGGTGACTACCAGTTGAGCTTCTCCGGCTGGTCGGGGCGCCCGGATCCGGATGGCAGCATTTACGGCTTTATCAACAGTAAAGGCACCCTGAACGACGGCCGCTACAGTAACGCGCAGATCGATGAATGGCTGACTCAGGCGCGTCAGAGCACCGACCAGGCCGCACGCCAGCCGCTGTACGACAAGGTGGTGAAGCAACTCCAGACCGACATGCCGATTGCCTACCTCTACTTCGAGCCGCGCATTTTTGGCCTGAACAAAAGCGTGCAGGGCTTTAAGCCGTACCCGGACGGCATCGTGCGTCTGGCCGGTTTGACGCTGGCAAAATAAACGTCCTGAGGAGAACCCATGCTGGAACTGATTTGCAAACGTCTGCTGCTGGCCGTCCCGACGCTATTGCTGGTGAGCATGATGGTGTTCGGGCTGCAAAAGCTGCTGCCCGGCGACCCGCTGATCGCCATGGCCGGGGAGGAGCGCGATCCGGCGGTCATTGCCCAACTGCGTGCTGAGCTTAATCTGGATGCGCCGATCCCCGTGCAGTATTTCCATTGGCTAACGCGCGCGCTGCAGGGCGATCTGGGCGTCTCCTTGCGCACGCATGAACCGGTCACGCAGCTGATTGCCAGCAAGCTGCCGGTCACGCTGGAGCTGTCGCTGCTGGCGATGATCATCGCGCTGGTGTTTGGCATCAGCATGGGGATCCTTGCGGCGGTGAATAAAAACAGCTGGGTCGATCACGGGGCGAACTTTGTGGCGATCTCGGGGATATCAATTCCGCACTTCTGGCTGGGGATCCTGCTGATTCTGGTCTTTTCGGTGAACTTGCAATGGTTACCTGCGTCCGGTTATGTGCCATTCAGTGAAGATCCGATCCAGAACCTGCGCACGCTGCTGCTACCCGCGTCCGTGCTCGGAACCGGACTGGCGGCGACGCTGATGCGCCATACCCGTGCGTCGATGATTGCAGTGCTGAAAGCGGATTACATCCGCACCGCGCGCGCTAAGGGGCTGCTGCCGAAAGCAGTGATCCTGAAGCACGCCTTTCGCAACGCGCTGGTGCCTGTAATCACCCTCACCACGCTGCTGTTCGGCGAGCTACTGGGCGGCGCGGTGCTGACCGAGCAGGTCTTCACCATTCCGGGCTTTGGCAAAATGATCGTCGACTCGGTGTTCAATCGTGACTATGCGGTGGTGCAGGGCGTGGTGCTGATCGTGGCGATCGGCTTCCTGATGCTCAATCTGCTGGCCGACGTGCTCTACGTCCTTATCAACCCGAAAATGCGAGGTTAACCATGGCGGAACTGACGACGCAAACCGTTGCCCCCACGCTGCCGCGCGCGCAGAACCGGGTGCTGAAGAAATTTCTCGGCAATAAAAGCGCGGTGATTGGCGCGCTTGTGGTGGGCTTTTTTGTCCTGGTGGCGCTGCTGGCGCCGTGGATCGCCCCCTTCGACCCGGTCAAAGCCAACTTCCTGGCGGTGCGCAAAGCGCCGTCGGCGATGTACTGGTTCGGCACCGACGAGCTGGGGCGTGACATCTTATCCCGCATTATTTGGGGGGCGCGCACCTCGCTGATGGCGGGCTGTATGTCGGTCATTATTGCCGTGGTCATCGGCGTGCCGCTGGGGCTGGTGGCGGGCTACTTCCAGAAGATGTGGGACGGCGTGATCTCGCGCTTTATTGAGGCCTTGCTGGCCTGTCCGTTCCTGATCATGGCGATCGCGCTGGGGGCATTTTTGGGCCCAAGCCTGACGAATGCGATGATCGCCATTGGTCTCTCGGCAATGCCGATCTTCGCCCGGCTGACGCGCGGCCAGGTGATCGCCATTCGCAACGAAGAGTATATCGACGGCGCGCGGGCGATTGGCCTGCCGGATCGCTGGATCATCATTAAATACGTCCTGCCAAACGTGATGTCGCCGATCCTCGTGCAGGCCACGCTGGCGATCGCCTCGGCGATTATCGCCGAAGCCAGCCTGTCGTTTTTGGGGCTGGGACAGCAGCCGCCAAATCCGTCCTGGGGCTCCATGCTCAACACCGCGAAAGGGTTTCTGGAGCAGGCTCCGTGGATGTCCATTTTCCCCGGCGTGGCGATTTTCCTTGCCGTGCAGGGCTTTAATCTACTCGGCGACGGGCTGCGCGATGCGCTCGATCCGCGCCACGACTAAGGAGTCATGATGACCAAAGCGCTTGATTTTACGTCCGGTTACGATTCACGCCGCCCGCCGATGCTGGGCCATAACGCGGTTGCCACGTCGCAGCCGCTGGCGGCGCAGGCGGGGATGAAGATGCTGCAACTGGGCGGCAATGCCGTCGATGCAGCCATTGCCACCGCGATGGCGCTGACGGTGGTTGAGCCGACCGGCAACGGGATCGGCAGCGACGCCTTTGCCATCGTCTGGGACGGTGAAAAGCTTCACGGCCTCAACGCATCAGGCCGCTCGCCGGCCAGCTGGCATGCGGATCTGTTTGCCGGAAAAAGCGCAGTGCCGGAAATTGGCTGGGACGCGGTGACCGTGCCGGGAGCGGTATCCGGCTGGGTCGCGCTGGCGGAGCGCTTCGGCACGCTGCCGCTGACCACGCTGGCGCAGCCTGCCATTGACTACGCGCGCAACGGCTTTCCCGTCTCGCCGCTGATTGGTCATCTCTGGCAGCGAGGCTATAGCAAGCTGAAAGATCAGCCGGGCTTCAGCGCCTGCTTCGCGCCGGAAGGCCGCGCCCCGCGCGTGGGGGAAATCTTCCGTAACCCGGCGCAGGCGAACTCGCTGGAGCTGATTGCGAAAACCAACGGCGACGCGTTTTACCGCGGCGAGCTGGCGCAGAAAATTGCCGCCTTTGCCAAAGAACACGGTGCGCATCTGACGGCAGAGGATCTGGCAAACCACCGCGTGGACTGGGTAGACCTGCTGTCGCGCGACTTCGCGGGCGGCTCGGTTCAGGAATTGCCGCCAAACGGTCAGGGGATCGCCACGCTGATCGCGCTGGGTATTCTTGAGCAGTGCGGCATTGAGAAGCATCACCCGGATTCCGTGCAGTCTCTTCATCTCTCCATCGAGGCGATGAAGCTGGCGCTGGCGGATCTCGACCGCTACGTTGCGGATGAAGAACATATGGCGTTCGCGGCAAAAGAGCTGCTGAGTGACCATTACCTGAAGTCGCGCGCCGCGCTTATCAACCACGATAGCGCCTCTGATTTTGTGTACGGATCGCCGACGCAGAGCGGGACGGTTTACGTCAGCACCGCAGATGCGAGTGGGATGATGGTCTCGTTTATTCAGTCCAACTATATGGGATTCGGTTCAGGGATCGTGGTGCCGGATACCGGGATCAGCCTGCAAAACCGGGGCTGCGGCTTTGTGCTGGATCCTGCGCACCCGAACGCGCTGGCGGGCAGCAAGCGCCCGTTCCACACCATCATTCCGGGATTTGCGATGGACGGCAACGGCAAGCCGCTGATGTCCTTCGGCGTGATGGGCGGCCCGATGCAGGCGCAGGGGCACATGCAGATGGCGCTGCGCATTATGCTGCACGGGCAAAACCCGCAGGCGGCAATCGATGCACCGCGCTGGCGCGTGGTGCAGGGCAGGGAGGTGATCGTCGAATCAACGTTCGATCGCAATACTATCGCGGCGCTGCGCGAGCGCGGGCATCAGATCGTGGTGGAAGATCCGCTTCAGGATTATAACTTCGGCGGTGCGCAGGTGATTTACCGTATGCCGGAAGGGCACTACGTGGCCGCGACGGAAAGCCGCAAAGACGGGCAGGCGCTGGTGAGTTAATTAACGCCCGGTGGCGCTGCGCTTACCGTGCCTACGCTGTGCTTTTTGTAGGTCGGGTAAGGCGCAGCCGTCACCCGGCTTTTTTTCAACCAATGCTAAACGGATCTGCATCCTGCCAGGCCGGAAACTTCTCCCGATACTCCTTTAACGCCATTAACGAGATCTCAGCGTCAATTCGTGTTGCCTGATGCGGCTCGGCGGTGGCAATAATCTCACCCTGCGGACTTATCACCCGGCTGTCACCGCGATAGTGATGCCCGTTGCCGTCCGTTCCCACGCGGTTACAGCCAACGACATAAGCCTGATTTTCAATCGCGCGCGCGGTCAGTAAAGCCTGCCAGTGCAGGGAGCGTGGGGCGGGCCAGTTGGCGACGTACAACGCCAGGTCATAATCGTTGCGGTTGCGCGACCACACCGGGAAGCGCAGGTCATAGCAGACCAGCGGCAGAATACGCCAGCCGCGCCATTCAAATACCACGCGTTCGCTTCCGGCTTCATAATGTTGATGTTCATCCGCCATGCGGAACAGGTGGCGCTTATCGTAGAAATGGACTTTTCCTTCCGGCTCGACCAGCAGGAAGCGGTTGACCGGTCCGCGCCCGGTCTGGAGTGCGACGCTACCGGCAATCAGCGCATTTGTTTCCTGCGCCCTGGCGTGCATCCAGGCCACCACCTCGTCCTGCGGCATGGACTGTTTTGCTGCCTCCATCGCGAAACCTGTGGTAAACATCTCCGGCAGGACAATCACATCGCGTCCGGTAATCTCTTCCAGCTGGCGATCAAAATGGCGAAGGTTGGCGGGGCCGTCCATCCACACTAAAGGTTGCTGCAAAACAGAAATCTTTAAACCAGGCACGATACAGGCTCCTTAATAAACACTTTTTGACACTGTAGCACGTCATTACCAGAAAATGTGGCAATAAAAAACCCCGCGCGGGGCGGGGTTTGTGGGAGCAAAAGGCCTTATGCCGCTTCAGGTTTGCGGTGCTTCTCTGGCAGCTTTACCGGCTGTGTCGCCAGCTCTTCAGGTTCGAAATCATCCACATTAATACTGCGCAGACGGCTCTCTTCGGCTTTCACCAGAATCGCAGCTTCGCTGTTGTCGATGATGCCACCCGCCAGCGCCTGTTTTGCCAGCTCATCCAGTCGTGTAAACGGCAGGTTTTTGCCCAGCTGTTTGCAGATCTTCTGGTGAATCGGGTCGGCGGCCATCACGTCAAGCAGCGCCTCTTCCAGCAAACCTACCGGGTTATGCGGGGTAGGTGCCAGATATTGACCCCGACCAATACGAGAGCGGGTTGCGCTTGGTACCTGGAGGATTTTTGCCACTTTGTGATCCAGCTTGTCGGACGGCGCCAGGTGATGACGACCGGTCGGGAAGATCACGACGCGCAGGGCACCCGCTACGAAGCGGTTCGGGAAGTTCGCCAGCAGATCGTCAATCGCCTGTTCGGCCTGATACATCGCATCCTGCACGCCCCAGTGCACCAGCGGCAGATCCGCTTCCTGACGGCCTTCATCGTCGTAGCGTTTCAGCACCGCAGAGGCCAGGAAGATCTGGCTCAGCACATCACCCAGACGGGCGGAGATGCGTTCGCGACGCTTCAGGCTACCGCCCAGCACCGCCATGGAAACGTCAGACAGCAGAGCCAGGTTGGCGCTCAGACGGTTCAGATGCTGGTAGTAACGTTTGGTCGCATCGCCGGTTGGCGTCGCGCTGGTCAGCCCGCGCGTCAGGCCCAGCCAGAAGCTGCGCACCTTGTTACTGCCGACGTGACCGATATGTTTGAACAGCAGCTTGTCGAAGGCATCCACATCATTATTCTGCGCGGCAGCCATCTCTTCCAGCACGTACGGATGGCAACGAATCGCACCCTGGCCGAAGATCATCATGCTGCGGGTCAGGATGTTTGCCCCTTCCACGGTGATGGCAATCGGCGCACCCTGATAGCCGCGCGCCAGGAAGTTGCCTTCGCCGAGCATGATACCTTTACCGCCTGCAATATCCATTGCATCAATAATTGACTGCTGTGCGCGGTGGGTACAGTGATACTTCACAATCGCTGACAGCACGGCGGGTTTTTCACCCAGCATAATGCCGTAGGTAATCAGCGAGGCTGCGGCGTCCATCACGTAGGCATTACCCGCAATACGCGCCAGCGGCTCTTCGATACCTTCCATCTTGCCGATGGAGATTTTGAACTGACGGCGGATATGCGCGTAAGCCCCAATCCCCATCGCCACCGATTTCAGACCGCCGGTTGAGTTCGACGGCAGGGTAATGCCGCGGCCCACAGACAGACATTCCACCAGCATACGCCAGCCCTGCCCGGCCATTTTCGGGCCACCGATGATGTAGTCAATCGGAACAAAGATATCCTGACCGCGGGTAGGACCGTTCTGGAACGGTACGTTCAGCGGGAAGTGACGGCGACCAATTTCAACGCCCGGGGTTGAGGTTGGGATCAGCGCACAGGTAATACCCAGCTCTTCTTCACCGCCCAGCAGTTTTTCCGGGTCAGAGAGTTTGAACGCCAGGCCCAGCACCGTGGCGATAGGTGCGAGGGTGATATAACGTTTGTTCCAGGTCAGGCGCATGCCCAGCACCTGCTGGCCCTGCCATTCGCCCATGCAAACCACGCCGGTATCAGGAATTGCGCCGGCATCGGAGCCTGCCTCCGGGCTGGTCAGCGCGAAGCACGGAATTTCCTGACCACGCGCCAGACGCGGCAGGTAGTGATCTTTCTGCTCTTCTGTACCGTAATGCTGTAACAGCTCGCCCGGGCCTAAGGAGTTTGGCACGCCAACGGTGATCGCCAGGATCCCGGAGACACCCGCCAGTTTTTGCAGCACACGAGCCTGAGCGTAAGCGGAGAATTCCAGACCGCCGTACTCTTTCTTAATGATCATCGCGAAGAAGCGATGCTCTTTCAGGTATGCCCACAGCTCAGGCGGCAGGTCGGCCATTTCGTGAGTGATGGCAAAGTCGTTTGCCATGCGGCACGCTTCTTCTACCGGACCATCAATAAAGGCTTGTTCTTCGGCGGTCAGACGCGGCTGCGGATAGTTGTGAAGCTTTTTCCAGTCGGGGTTGCCCTGGAACAGATCGCCTTCCCACCAGGTTGTACCGGCGTCAATCGCTTCTTTCTCTGTACGCGACATCGGCGGCATCACTTTACGGAATCCCCTGAACACCGGCGCAGAGATCATCGACTTACGCATCGGCGTCAGGTTGAACGGCAGCAAAATGATGGCCAGGGGAACAAGGACCCAGATATTCCACAGACCAGCGACGCCAAGTGCAGCCGTCCAGGCCAGAAGAATCAGGCTACTCAGGAATAAACTGACACGGTGATAGAACAACACACCGAGCAGCACAACGGTTGCGAAAATGCTCAAAATCATCATAAAGAAAAGCTCCCTTGCTTGTAGGAGGTCTGACCACTTGTGATGATATGGTTGTAGTTGATGTCATTTCATTTAGCAATGTGTTTACAAAATAATTACAACCTGGTTCACATTGTTCGCGTTTTAGCCGGCACAAAAAATCAAAACGCCGGACGATTCGCATGGCTTTAGCTTCTCGCTTTTACTGCTATCCGGTACACTCCACTGTGTTATTTCATCAATACTGAAGGATTATCCTCATGTACCAGGATCTTATTCGTAACGAACTGAACGAAGCGGCGGAAACGCTGGCGAATTTTCTGAAAGATGATGCCAATATTCACGCTATTCAGCGCGCGGCGGTCCTGCTTGCCGACAGCTTCAAAGCCGGCGGTAAAGTGCTCTCCTGCGGTAACGGCGGTTCCCACTGTGACGCCATGCACTTCGCCGAAGAGCTGACCGGACGCTATCGTGAAAACCGTCCGGGCTACCCGGCGATTGCGATTTCCGACGTGAGCCACATCTCCTGTGTAGGCAACGACTTCGGTTACGACCATATCTTTTCCCGCTACGTTGAAGCCGTAGGCCGTGAAGGCGACGTGCTGCTGGGTATCTCCACATCCGGTAACTCTGCTAACGTGATCAAAGCGATCGCCGCCGCGCGTGAGAAGGGCATGAAAGTGATCACCCTTACCGGGAAAGATGGCGGTAAGATGGACGGTACAGCGGACATTGAAATCCGTGTACCACACTTCGGTTATGCGGATCGCGTTCAGGAAATTCACATCAAAGTGATCCACATCCTGATCCAACTGATCGAAAAAGAGATGGTTAAGTAAGACTTCGCTGGGGGGCGCCGGTGCCCCCCGCTGTTGTGGAGGTGATCTATGTGCGAACTGCTCGGGATGAGCGCCAATGTGCCAACCGATATCTGCTTTAGTTTTACCGGGCTGGTTCAGCGCGGTGGAGGTACCGGGCCGCATAAAGACGGCTGGGGTATTACCTTCTACGAAGGCAAAGGATGTCGCACGTTTAAAGATCCACAACCCAGCTTTAACTCACCCATTGCCAGACTGGTGCAGGACTATCCTATTAAATCCTGTTCGGTGATCGCCCATATCCGCCAGGCAAATCGCGGCGAAGTGGCGCTGGAAAATACCCATCCGTTTACCCGTGAACTGTGGGGCCGTAACTGGACCTATGCGCACAACGGGCAGCTTTCGGGCTATAAGTCGCTGGAAACCGGCAATTTCCGTCCTGTCGGTGAAACGGACAGCGAAAAAGCATTTTGCTGGCTGCTGCACAAGCTGACCGAGCGCTACCCCCGTACGCCCGGCAACATGACCGCCGTTTTTAAGTACATAGCGTCACTGGCGTCTGAGTTACGCGAGAAGGGCGTCTTTAATATGCTGCTGTCTGACGGGCGCTACGTGATGGCGTTCTGCTCGACGAATCTGTTCTGGATCACCCGACGTGCGCCGTTTGGCGTCGCCACGCTGCTCGATCAGGATGTGGAAATTGATTTTCAGAAGGAGACCACACCGAACGATGTGGTCACTGTCATTGCAACGCAGCCGCTGACCGGCAACGAAACCTGGCAAAAGATCATGCCAGGCGAGTGGGCGCTATTTTGTCTCGGGGACCGCGTAATTTGACGCCAGCTGCGGCTGAACCACTTCATGGCTGAGCGGTTTACTCACCACGTAACGGCCATTGACGATGGACACCACCGGCGGCTTATGGGTCTGCTCGAAGTAGTCATAGCCCGGTTTTAGCTGTTTCCAGAAATCTGTGTAAACAGAGTACTTATGGCGCGCCATGTTCGCATCCGTCATACGGAACGGATAGATGCTGACCTGAACATTCGGCTGGCCGAAGACCAGTGCGCCCGTGACAAACTGGAAGATTTCATCAATGCCGGAATCCGTCATCGCATAACAACCGACTGACACGCAGGCACCGTGAATCATCAGGTATTTCCCTTCGTAACCGTGTGCACGGTCGAAGGCATTGGGGAAACCGATGTTAATCGCTTTATAGAACCGGCTGTCCGGTTTTAGCTGGTTACGCTGAACGTTGTAAAACCCTTCCGGACTTTTGAAGTCACCCTGGCGCTGTTTCGGCCCCAGCCCGCCAGAATAGTTACAGATTTTGTAGCTATCGAGCAGCTGATACGTCTCGCCCATTTTGACAAACAGATCGAGTGTGCGCTCTTCCTTGAAGATTTGAATATAAACCGGGGATCCCATCAACTGCTGTTTATACTCTTTGCTGACCGGCGTCGTTGAACTATTACTGCCAAGCAGCCCGGCAAACGACATGCACGGTATCAGAAGCATCGCAATGAACAATGCGATTTTACGCATACTACTGGTTCCTTGATAAAACAATGACCAACTTGCCAGAACGGCAAAAGACACCCGAAATCAGACTAATCTGGACAGGAGCGCTCACATTAGCACCGATGGAGATTTTCGCAAGAGCCAACCTTTGCGTTTACAAATTAGTTTTACTTTATAACCCATTCATAATGTCCTGACTCCAGGAACTTTGCGCAATAGCTCGCATTTCGGCGCGCCAGACGGCGGATTTGCTGCCCCTGGCAGGGCCGAAAATGGTACACTCCGGCCTCTCTGGATTGTTGTTCATGGATACCTGCTAACCACATGTTTAGAATCAGAAAAGGACTCGATCTGCCAATCTCTGGCGTGCCTGAACAGCACGTCACCACCGGCGCCAGTATTCATCATGTCGCTATTGTAGGTGATGATTACGTGGGCATGCGTCCCGCGATGCTGGTACAGGAAGGCGATCGCGTAATAAAAGGTCAGGCGCTCTTCGAGGATAAAAAAAATCCTGGCGTTATGTTTACAGCCCCAGCCAGCGGCACCGTTGTCGCCATCCATCGTGGTGAGCGTCGCGTCCTGCAATCGGTTGTTATTCAAATTGAAGGCGATGAGAAACGCGAATTTGCGCGTTTTGACGCCGCCGATCTTGCCACCCTCAGCCACGACGCGGTGCAGACGCAACTGCTGGAGTCGGGACTGTGGACGGCGCTTCGCACGCGCCCCTATAGCAAAACGCCCGTGCCTGGCACTGTGCCGGCCGCTATCTTCGTCACGGCCATCGACACCAACCCGCTCAGCGCAGATCCGCAGCCTCTTATCCTGGCGGAACGAAACGCTTTCGATGCCGGCCTCACCGTGTTAACGCGCCTGACGCCGGGCAAAGTGCATGTCTGTCAGGCCAGCGGCGGTAAGTTGGGCGGGCATCCGCAAGGGCAGGTAGCCTTTAATGAATTTGCCGGCCCGCATCCGGCCGGGCTGGTGGGAACGCATATTCATTTCCTGGAGCCGGTAAGCCTGACGAAACAGGTCTGGCATCTTAATTATCAGGACGTGATCGCTATCGGTAAGCTGTTCACCACGGGTGAGCTGTGCGCAGAACGCATTATTGCCATCGGCGGCCCTCAGGCAACCCAACCTCGTCTGGTTCGCACGCTGCTTGGGGCAGACCTGACGGCGCTATTGGCTGGCGAAACGAAAGAGGGTGAAAACCGCATTATTTCCGGTTCGGTGCTGAGCGGCAGGCACGCGACAGGCCCGATGGCCTGGCTGAGCCGTTTCCATCTTCAGGTGAGCGTGGTGCTTGAAGGACGCGAGAAAGAGCTGTTCGGCTGGGTACTGCCTGGTGCAGAAAAATACTCTGTAACCCGCACCACGCTCGGCCACTTCCTGCGTCGTAAGCTGTTTAACTTCTCCACCAGCACCAACGGCGGTGAGCGCGCCATGGTTCCGATTGGCAACTACGAACGCGTGATGCCGCTGGATATTCTGCCCACCGTGCTGCTGCGCGATCTCCTGGCCGGCGATACCGACGGTGCCCAGGCGCTGGGCTGTCTGGAGCTGGACGAAGAAGATCTGGCGCTGTGTACCTATGTGTGTCCAGGTAAATACGAATATGGACCCGTATTGCGCGAGGTGTTAACCCGCATTGAGCAGGAAGGATAACCATGGGCTTAAAACACCTCTTTGAAAAAATTGAGCCGCACTTTACCGAAGGGAAGCTCAAAAAGTATTACCCGCTGTATGAAGCGACCACGACCATTTTCTACACGCCGGGTCTGGTGACGAAAGGCGCGGCCCACGTTCGCGACGCCATCGACCTCAAGCGAATGATGATTCTGGTCTGGTTTGCGGTCTTCCCGGCCATGTTCTGGGGGATGTATAACGTTGGGTTGCAAACTATTCCGGCGCTGCACCATATGTATGATGCAGAGCAACTGGCGCAGGTGATTCAATCTGACTGGCACTATCGTCTGGCGCAGTCGCTGGGGGTGAGCTTTGCGGCAGATGCTGGCTGGGTCAGCATGATGACGCTGGGCGCTGTCTTCTTCCTCCCCATCTATATGACTGTCTTTATCGTCGGCGGTTTCTGGGAGGTGCTGTTCGCCATTATTCGCAAACATGAGATCAACGAGGGCTTCTTTGTCACCTCTATTCTGTTTGCGCTGATTGTTCCGCCAACGCTGCCGCTCTGGCAGGCGGCGATGGGGATCAGCTTTGGCGTGGTGATTGCCAAGGAGATCTTCGGTGGGACCGGACGCAACTTCCTCAACCCGGCGCTGGCAGGGCGCGCGTTCCTGTTCTTTGCTTATCCGGCGCAAATCTCGGGAGACCTGGTGTGGACGGCAGCAGACGGATTCTCCGGCGCGACGCCACTTTCACAGTGGGCGGCAGGCGGCGGCGAAACGCTGGTCAACAATGCAACCGGACAGCCTGTCACCTGGTTTGATGCGTTTATCGGCAATATTCCAGGCTCCATCGGTGAAGTGTCTACCCTGATGATTTTAATCGGCGGGGCCATCATCCTCTTTGGCCGCGTGGCGTCCTGGCGCATTGTCGCTGGCGTCATGCTCGGGATGGTACTCACCGCCACGCTTTTCAACTTCATTGGTTCAGACACAAACCCGATGTTCTCCATGCCGTGGTACTGGCACCTCGTGCTGGGAGGCTTTGCGTTTGGCATGATGTTCATGGCCACCGATCCCGTCTCGGCTTCGTTTACCGACAGAGGTAAATGGTGTTACGGCGCGCTCATTGGGGTGATGTGTGTACTGATTCGCGTGGTCAACCCGGCCTATCCGGAAGGGATGATGTTGGCCATTCTGTTTGCCAATCTGTTTGCGCCGCTGTTCGACTACCTGGTCGTGCGCGCCAACATTAAGCGGAGGAAGGCGCGTGGCTGAGATCAAAAATAACGACAGCATCAGCAAAACGCTGCTGGTGGTGCTGGTACTGTGTCTGGTCTGTTCCATCGTGGTAGCCGGTTCTGCCGTAGGGTTAAAGCCGCTACAGCAGGAGCAACGAGCGCTGGATAAACAGCGTAACATCCTGGCCGTGGCCGGGCTGATGCAGGAAGGCATGACGAAGGATGACGTCGCAGCGGTGTTTGCCGAACGTATTACCGCACGGCTGGTGGATTTAAAAACCGGGGAGTTAATGGATAAAGACCCGGCGAAATACAACCAGGCGCTGGCGCTAAAAGATCCGCAGATGAGCACCACGCTTGACGCCTCGCAGGATCCGGCAGGCATTAAGCGCCGCAGCAATGTCGCGGAGATTTACCTCGTCCGTGACGAGCAAAAGCGCATCCAGGAAATCGTGTTGCCCATCTATGGCAACGGTTTATGGTCAATGATGTACGCCTTTGTGGCGTTGGATACCGATGGTCGTACGGTCAAAGGCATTACTTATTACGATCAGGGCGAAACACCAGGGCTGGGAGGCGAAGTTGAGAACCCTAACTGGCGGGCACAGTTTGTTGGTAAAAAAGTGCTCGACGACAACGGCCAGCCTGCGCTGAAGGTGGTGAAAGGGGGCGCGCGTCCCGGCGATGAATTTGCCGTTGATGGCCTTTCCGGCGCCACGCTCACCTCTAACGGTGTGCAGCACAGCTTTGATTTCTGGATGGGTGAACTGGGCTTTGGTCCCTTCCTGAAGAATGTACGTGAAGGAGCGCTGAATAATGGCTGATACGGGTGAACTGAAAGAAGTTAAAAAGGTGCTGATTGGCCCGCTGTTAGCCAATAACCCGATAACGCTACAGGTGCTGGGGGTGTGCTCGGCGCTGGCGGTGACCACCAAGCTGGAAACGGCGGTGGTCATGACGCTGGCGGTAACGCTGGTGACAGCGTTTTCCAGCATGTTTATCTCAATGATCCGCCACCACATACCCAACAGCGTGAGGATCATCGTGCAGATGGCGATTATCGCCTCGCTGGTGATCGTGGTCGATCAGCTCCTGCGCGCCTTCGCCTATGAAACCTCGAAGCAGCTTTCGGTGTTTGTCGGCCTGATAATCACCAACTGCATCGTGATGGGGCGTGCTGAAGCCTATGCGATGAAAATGCCACCGCTGGCGAGCTTTATGGACGGTATTGGCAACGGCCTGGGTTACGGCGTGATCCTGTTGACGGTTGGTTTCCTGCGCGAACTTATTGGCAGCGGCAAGCTGTTTGGCATTCCGGTGCTGGATACGGTACAGAACGGCGGCTGGTATCTGCCGAACGGCCTGTTCCTGCTGGCCCCAAGCGCATTTTTCATTATCGGTTTGCTGATCTGGCTGATTCGTACGTTGAAGCCTGAACAGCAGGAAAAGGAGTAACCGACAATGGCTCATTACCTGAGTTTATTTGTGCGCGCGGTGTTTGTTGAAAACATGGCGCTCGCTTTCTTCCTGGGCATGTGTACGTTCCTTGCCGTTTCTAAAAAGGTATCGACGGCATTTGGTCTGGGCGTGGCAGTTACCGTTGTGCTGGGGCTTTCCGTTCCGATTAACAACCTGGTATTCAACTTCGTGCTGCGCGATGGCGCGCTGGTGGAGGGGGTTGATCTTAGCTTCCTGAACTTCATCACCTTTATCGGAGTGATTGCGGCGCTTGTTCAGATCCTGGAGATGATCCTCGATAAATACTTCCCGTCGCTGTACAACGCGCTGGGGATCTTCCTGCCGCTGATCGCCGTGAACTGCGCCATCTTCGGTGGCGTCTCGTTTATGGTTCAGCGCGATTACAACTTCAGTGAATCGGTTGTGTATGGCTTCGGTTCCGGTATCGGCTGGATGCTGGCGATTGTCACCATGGCGGGGATCCGTGAAAAAATGAAATATGCCAACGTACCTGCGGGGCTTCGTGGCTTAGGGATCACCTTTATCACCACCGGCCTGATGGCGTTGGGCTTTATGTCCTTCTCCGGTGTGCAGCTATAAGGGCTAACAGATGGAAATTATTCTTGGCGTGGTGATGTTCACGCTGATAGTACTGGTGCTGTCAGGGCTGATCCTGGCGGCGCGTGCGAAGCTGGTCAATTCCGGGGATGTGATCATTGATATCAATGACGATCCGCAGAATCAGATCCGTACCCCAGCAGGGGATAAGCTGCTTAACACGCTCTCCGGCAACGGGATTTTTGTCTCGTCTGCCTGTGGCGGCGGTGGCTCCTGTGGCCAGTGCCGTGTGACGGTCAAAGAGGGCGGCGGTGATATTCTGCCAACGGAACTGTCGCATATCACGAAGCGTGAAGCGAAAGAGGGATGCCGTCTGGCGTGCCAGGTCGCTGTGCGCCAGAACATGAAGATTGAGCTGCCGGAGGAGATCTTCGGCGTGAAAAAATGGGAGTGCGAAGTTATCTCTAACGATAACAAAGCCACGTTCATCAAAGAGCTCAAGCTGCGTGTCCCTGAAGGGGAGAGCGTCCCGTTCCGTGCGGGTGGGTATATCCAGATTGATTGTCCGGCACACACCGTCGCGTATGCTGACTTCGATGTGCCTGAGGAGTACCGGGCAGACTGGGATAAATTTAACCTCTTCCGCTTTGTTTCCGAGGTAAAAGAGCCCGCGCTTCGCGCCTATTCCATGGCTAACTATCCGGAAGAGAAGGGCATTATTATGCTCAACGTGCGTATCGCCACGCCGCCACCGAATGTGCCTGATGCCCCTCCTGGCGTCATGTCGTCGTATATCTGGTCCCTCAAGCCTGGCGACAAAGTGACGATTTCCGGCCCGTTCGGCGAATTCTTTGCCAAAGATACTGACGCGGAGATGGTCTTTATCGGCGGCGGTGCGGGTATGGCGCCGATGCGTTCGCATATTTTTGACCAGCTCAAACGACTTGGCAGCAAGCGTAAGATCAGCTTCTGGTACGGGGCGCGTTCACTGCGCGAAATGTTCTATGACGATGAGTTTGAACAACTGGCGCGTGATAACCCTAACTTTACCTTCCATGTGGCGCTATCCGATCCGCAGCCGGAAGATAACTGGACAGGCTATACGGGCTTCATCCACAACGTGCTGTATGAAAATTACCTCAAACAGCACCCGGCACCGGAAGACTGCGAGTTCTATATGTGTGGTCCACCAATGATGAACGCCGCCGTGATTAAGATGCTAAAAGATCTTGGCGTGGAAGATGAGAACATCATGCTTGATGATTTCGGAGGCTGATTATGCTGACTTTTCTGGCGACCTTTGCGGTGTTTGTGCTGGTGATCTTCGGCATGTCCTTAGGCTGGATCATTAAGCGTAAAAGCATTCAGGGCAGTTGCGGAGGCATCTCTTCCATCGGAATGGAAAAAGTGTGCGATTGTCCGGAACCGTGCGATGCGCGGAAAAAGCGGATGGCTCGCGAGCAGCAACGCATTATTTAGTCTTCCAGGTCGGGTAAGGCAACGCCGCCACCCGACAATTCCTGCGCGCACTTCTCAACCCTCATTTGTTTACTGTATACTTATCCAGTAATAAGTGAGGGCTTACTATGCGCAAAATAATCCATGTCGATATGGACTGCTTTTTTGCCGCAGTGGAGATGCGTGACAACCCGGCGCTGCGGGATATTCCGATCGCCATTGGCGGCAGCCGGGTTCAGCGCGGTGTCATCAGCACCGCCAACTATCCTGCTCGCAAATACGGTGTACGCAGCGCCATGCCGACAGCGATGGCGCTGAAACTGTGCCCGCATCTCACTCTTTTGCCCGGACGTTTTGATGCCTATAAAGAAGCATCGAGCCACATTCGGGAGATCTTCTCCCGCTACACCTCACTGATTGAACCGTTATCGCTGGATGAAGCCTATCTGGATGTCACCCACAGCGTGCACTGCCACGGCTCCGCCACCCTGATGGCGCAGGAGATCCGCCAGACTATTTTTAACGAGCTGAACCTGACGGCATCGGCAGGCGTCGCGCCGGTCAAATTTCTCGCCAAAATCGCCTCCGATTTAAATAAGCCCAACGGCCAGTACGTCATCACTCCGGAAGAGGTTCCGGCGTTTTTAAAGACGCTGCCGCTCAGCAAAATCCCCGGCGTGGGCAAAGTCTCCGCCGCGAAGCTGGAAAGTATGGGGCTACGCACCTGCGAAGATGTTCAGCGCAGCGATCTGGCGCTGCTGCTTAAGCGTTTTGGCAAGTTTGGCCGCGTACTGTGGGAACGCAGTCAGGGCATTGATGACCGGGATGTGAACAACGAACGGCTGCGTAAATCGGTCGGCGTTGAACGCACACTGAGCGAAGACATCCATGACTGGACCGAGTGTGAATCCATTATTACGGAACAGCTTTATCCTGAGCTTGAACGACGCTTACTGAAGGTCAAACCGGATCTGCTTATTGCCCGACAGGGCATCAAACTGAAATTTAACGATTTTCAGCAGACGACGCAGGAGCACGTCTGGCCACGCCTCAACAAAGAGGATCTTATCGCGACGGCGAAAAAGGCGTGGGAAGAACGGCGGGGCGGACGAGGGGTGAGGCTGGTGGGGCTGCACGTCACCTTGCTGGATCCGCAGCTGGAGCGTCAACTGGTGTTGGGACTGTAGATTACGCTAATCGTAGGCCCGGCAAGCGTAGCGCCACCGGGCATCAAACGGCTAATTACTTAACAGGAATTGCTTTCAGCAGCTCAGTCAGCAGCGTCCAGTAGTGACCGACGCTTTCAATGTGAACCTGCTCATCCGGGGAGTGTGGCCCGGTGATGGTTGGCCCGATGGAGACCATGTCCATATCCGGATACGGTTTCTTGAACAGACCACACTCCAGACCCGCATGAATAACCTGAATGTTCGGGGTGCTGTTGAACAGTCGCTGATAAGTTTCACGCACCAGTGCCATGACCGGAGAACTTGCATCCGGCTGCCAGCCCGGGTAGCTGCCTTTTGCAGACGTTTTCGCGCCCGCCAGGGTACCCAGAGATTCCAGCATGCTCACAACGTACTCTTTACCGCTGTCGATCAAGGAACGGATCAGGCAGATGATCTCTGCGCTGTCGTCACCCATGGTCACCACGCCCACGTTCAGGGAGGTTTCCACCACGCCTTTCGCCACGTCAGAGTTGCGAATAACGCCGTTTGGCGTTGCGTTCAGCAGCTGGACGAACGTGTCACGAGACTGTGCGGTCAGCGCGGCTTTATCCGTCGTAACGGACTCCAGCACCACCGTCAGGTTTTTCTCTTTTGCAGACAGTTCGTTTTTCAGGATCTCCAGATACACGCTGGAGAGGTTTTTCAGCTCGTCCGCTTTCGACGCAGGCACCGCCACGGTAGCGAAGGCTTCGCGAGGGATCGCGTTACGCAGAGTACCGCCGTTGAAGTCCACCAGACGCAGATCCAGTTCAGCGGCATGGCCCGCCAGAAAACGCGCCAGCAGTTTGTTGGCGTTGCCCAGGCCCAGGTGAATATCACCGCCGGAGTGACCGCCTTTCAGCCCTTTCAGCGTCAGCTTAAAGGTCTCGAATCCGGCAGGGATCGCTTCGCGGGACAGCGGCAGGGTAGAGATAAAATCGATCCCGCCCGCGCAGCCCATGTAGATCTCACCCTCTTCTTCGGAGTCGGTGTTGATCAGAATGTCCGCTTGCAGCCAGTTTGCCTGGAGACCGAACGCGCCATCCATGCCCGCTTCTTCAGTCATGGTCAGCAGCACTTCCAGCGGACCGTGTTCAACGCTGTCGTCAGCCAGCACGGCCAGCGCGGAAGCCATACCAATACCGTTATCTGCGCCCAGGGTCGTGCCGCGCGCCTTCACCCACTCGCCGTCGATGTACGGCTGAATCGGGTCTTTTGTGAAGTCGTGAACGGTGTCGTTGTTTTTCTGCGGAACCATATCCAGGTGCGCCTGCAATACCACTGGCTTACGGTTTTCCATACCTGCGGTGGCAGGTTTGCGGATAAGAATATTGCCAACCTGGTCGCGCTCAGCGTGCAGACCTTTTTCCTTCGCCCAACCCATAATATGTTCGGCAAGCTGTTCTTCGTGATAGGAAGGGTGCGGAATGGAGCAGATTTTGGCAAAAATATCCCACAGCGGCTGTGGAGATAATTGAGACAGTTCAGACACGATAGGTCTCCTTGTCGTTGCGCTGCAAAACAATGTTGCAGGTCACAGGGTTAGCAGGTTAATCGTTACCACAAGTCAGGCTTGCGAGATGCAACTGAGAATACCACTTTCTCCCGTGGCTGGTAGCATTAAGCATGTAAAAACTCAGGCTCATGGCGCGTAACACTGGTTTTTAGTGCGTCAGATCTCTATAATCTCGCGCAACCTGGTTCACCCTCATTTTTTTAAGCCATATATATACAGGCTGGGACACTTCACATGAGCGAAAAATACGTCGTCACCTGGGACATGTTGCAGATTCACGCACGCAAACTGGCTGCGCGTCTGATGCCTTCCGAACAGTGGAAAGGCATTATTGCCGTCAGCCGTGGCGGTCTGGTACCGGGGGCGCTGCTGGCTCGTGAGCTGGGTATTCGTCATGTCGATACCGTATGTATCTCCAGCTACGATCACGACAACCAGCGCGAACTGAAAGTGCTGAAACGCGCGGAAGGCGACGGTGAAGGCTTTATCGTTATCGACGATTTGGTGGACACCGGCGGTACCGCGGTGGCTATCCGCGAAATGTATCCAAAAGCGCACTTCGTCACGATCTTCGCGAAACCAGCGGGTCGCCCACTGGTTGATGATTACGTCATTGATATCCCGCAGGATACCTGGATTGAACAGCCATGGGATATGGGCGTGGTCTTCGTACCGCCTATCTCTGGCCGTTAATTTCAGTACGTAACTTTACACGCCCGGTTATGCCGGGCGTTGTTCTTTTTACCCTGCCACGCGTTACAATGGTCTTCATATGACGTATCCATGGAGGCAACGCAATGACGCAGGCGAATCTTACCGAAACTCTCTTCAAACCCCGTTTCAAGCACCCTGAAACGTCGACGCTGGTGCGTCGGTTTAATCCGGGGACAATGCCTGCCGTTCAGTCAGCGTTAGACGGTAAGAACGTGCCCCACTGGTATCGAATGATTAACCGCCTGATGTGGATCTGGCGCGGCATCGATCCGCGTGAAATCCTCGACGTGCAGGCGCGTATCGTGATGAGTGAGTCCGAGCGTACCGACGGCGATCTCTACGATACGGTGGTGGGCTACCGTGGTGGAAACTGGATCTACGAATGGTCAAAGCAGGCCATGCTCTGGCAGCAAAAAGCGAGCCAGGAAGAAGATGCCACTCTCAGCGGAAAGCACTGGCTGCATGCGGCAAATCTGTACAGCATCGCTGCATATCCGCATCTTAAAGGCGACGAACTGGCAGAGCAGGCCCAGGCGCTGGCAAACCGGGCTTATGAAGAGGCCGCGCAGCGGTTGCCTGGCCGGATGCGTGAAATTGAGTTCGCCATTCCCGGTGGCAGCCCGGTGACCGGATTTCTGCATATGCCGGAGGGGGAAGGGCCGTTCCCGACGGTTCTAATGTGCGGTGGACTGGACTCGTTACAAATTGACTATTACAGCCTGTATGAGCGCTACTTTGCCCCAAACGGAATCGCCATGCTGACGCTTGATATGCCTTCCATTGGTTTTTCATCCAAATGGAAACTTACGCAAGACTCCAGCCTGCTGCACCAGCATGCTTTAAAAGCGCTGGAGAATATCCCTTGGGTTGACCACACCCGGGTTGGCGCGTTTGGCTTCCGCTTTGGCGCTAACGTCGCGGTACGGCTTGCCTACCTTGAATCTTCACGCCTGAAGGCCGTCGCCTGTCTTGGCCCGGTGGTGCATGCTCTGTTAAGCGATCCTGCGCGTCAGGGTAGCATTCCTGAGATGTATCTGGACGTGCTGGCGAGCCGACTTGGCATGCATGATGCTTCAGACGAAGCGTTGCGCATTGAACTTAATCGTTATTCATTAAAAACGCAGGGCTTACTCGGCCGCCGCTGCCCAACCCCGATGATGTCCGGTTTCTGGAAGAACGATCCGTTTAGCCCGGAAGAGGAGTCACGCTTAATCACGTCGTCATCTTCTGATGGTAAATTGCTGGAGGTACCCTTCAGCCCGGTGTACCAGAATTTTGACAAAGCGCTGAAAGAGATCACACGCTGGATCACGCAGAGATTGTGTTAATAGTTTGCTAAATTTCGTTGGTTTGGTAAAACAGTGCTTCACAAAAGGAGATCGCAATGACGTTACCGAGTGGACACCCGAAAAGTAGACTGATTAAGAAGTTCATGGCTCTTGGCCCGTATATTCGAGAAGAGCAGTGTGAAGAGAATCGCTTTTTTTTCGACTGCCTGGCTGTTTGCGTCAACGTGAAGCCTGCACCCGAAAAACGTGAGTTCTGGGGCTGGTGGATGGAAATGGAAGCACAGGAAAACCGTTTTACCTATAGCTATCAGTTTGGCCTGTTTAATAAAGACGGGCACTGGCAGGCGACGAGCATCAAAGATCAGGAAGTGATCGATCGTCTGGAGCATACGCTAAAAGAATTTCACGGCAAAGCTCGCGACCTGCTGGCAACGCTGGATCTGAAGCTGGAGCCTGCGGACGATTTTTCCAGCGAAGCGGTGAAACTGAGAGCCTGATGATGTCACAGCGCCGGGTGGCGGCTACGCCTTACCCGGCATGAAAAATGTACTATCCCGTACGCCCGGTAAGCACAGCGTCACCGGGCACAAAAAAACCGGCTCAGCGCCGGTTTTTTTATTACCACAACATCAGAACTGGTAGGTCATGCCCAGCGCAACGATATCATCGCTGCTTACGCCCAGTTTATTATCGTCATCGATCTGGTTGATCTTATAATCAACAAACGCAGACATATTTTTGTTGAAATAATATGTCGCACCTACGTCGATGTATTTCACGATATCTTCATCGCCGATACCTTCGATATCTTTGCCTTTAGACTGCACGTAGCCCAGAGATGGACGCAGACCAAAGTCAAATTGATATTGTGCGACCACTTCGAAGTTTTGCGCTTTATTTGCAAAGCCACCGGAAATAGGGGCCATATTGCGGGTTTCGGAATAGATAGTGGCCAGATAAATATCGTTGGCATCATATTTCAAACCGGTTGCCCAGCCTTCTGCTTTTTTACCTTCGCCGCGTGCCTGAAGGTTTTGATCGTTAGTGCGATCGGAGCTGGCATAGGCACCAATCACAGAAAAATCGCTGCCGCCGAAGTCATAGCTCAGGGAGGTACCGAAGCCGTCACCGTTTTGCTTCTTCACGTCGCGGTTTTGATTTTTGCCCTGGTATTGCAGGGTCATGTTCAGGCCGTCAACCAGGCCAAAGAAATCGGTATTACGGTATGTGGCCAGACCGGAGGCGCGTTTCGTCATGAAGTTATCGGTCTGCGCCAGGCCGTCACCGCCGAACTCCGGGAACATATCGGTGTATGCGGCGACGTCATACAGCGCGCCCAGGTTACGGCCGTAATCCAGTGAGCCGAAGTCTTTCAGTTTCAGCCCGGCAAATGCCAGACGTGTTTTTTGAGAAGAGTCGCTCTCAGCTTTGTTACCTGCGAACTCAGCTTCCCAACGTCCGTAGCCGGTCAGCTGATCGTTAATCTGCGTTTCACCCTTAAAGCCGAAACGAACGTAAGTCTGGTCACCATCCTTAGCGTCATCATCACTGATGTAGTGCATTGCTTTTACTTTGCCGTACACGTCCAGTTTATTCCCGTTTTTATTATAAACTTCTGCTGCCTGAACAGATGCGGAAGCAACTACGCCCATTACCACTAATGCCAGAGTGCTCTTTTTCATTTTCAATCCTGATTTTATAAAAACGCGCTAATATTCGCTGAGCAATAAGATTCGACTTATTACCCCGTGAAAAACAGGAAGGGTTTTATCGTTCGTGGGTGAAAGTTTTATGACAAAGTAAGAATATGTCTAAAAAAGTATGTTTTAATTTTTCGGTAATAAAATTGTCAAAATCTGCCGCTACGCTTCCTGATCCCGCGCAACAAAGTGACGGGTCATGCGCTAAGGCAGTTGGCAACGGAGCTGACACCTGTTAAAACGTCTGACTGACATCATTTTCCCTTATTGTTGAACGGCAGAGAATCATGAGTGACAGCCAGACGCTGGTGGTAAAACTCGGTACCAGTGTGTTAACAGGCGGATCGCGCCGCCTGAATCGTGCCCATATCGTTGAGCTTGTACGTCAGTGCGCTCAGTTGCATGCCGCAGGGCATCGTATTGTGATTGTGACTTCCGGGGCGATTGCCGCCGGGCGTGAACACCTGGGCTACCCCGAACTCCCCGCGACGATCGCCTCCAAACAGCTGCTGGCCGCCGTGGGACAAAGCCGACTCATACAGCTCTGGGAACAACTGTTCTCCATCTACGGCATTCACGTCGGGCAGATGCTGCTGACGCGTGCGGATATGGAAGACAGAGAACGTTTCCTGAACGCCCGCGATACGCTGCGTGCACTGCTGGATAACCATATCGTTCCGGTCATTAACGAAAACGACGCTGTTGCCACCGCTGAAATCAAAGTGGGCGACAACGATAACCTCTCTGCGCTGGCGGCGATCCTGGCAGGGGCCGATAAGCTACTGCTTCTGACCGATCAGCAGGGGCTGTTTACCGCTGACCCGCGTTCTAATCCACAGGCAGAACTAATTAAAGACGTTCACGGCATTGACGATGCGCTGCGCGCCATTGCGGGTGACAGCGTTTCTGGTCTGGGGACAGGCGGCATGGGCACCAAGCTCCAGGCCGCGGACGTGGCGTGTCGGGCCGGTATCGACACCATCATCGCCGCGGGCAGCCGTCCGGGCGTGATCGGTGATGTGATGGAAGGCATCTCTGTGGGCACACGATTCCACGCTCAGGCATCCCCGCTGGAAAACCGAAAGCGCTGGATCTTTGGCGCGCCCCCGGCTGGCGAACTGACCGTGGATGAAGGCGCGACCGCCGCTATTCTGGAAAGAGGAAGCTCGTTACTTCCAAAAGGAATTAAAAGCGTGACAGGCAACTTCTCGCGTGGTGAAGTGATCCGAATCCGTAACATTGAAGGTCGCGACATCGCTCATGGCGTAAGTCGTTATAACAGCGACGCGCTGCGTCGGATTGCTGGTCACCATTCCCAGCAGATCGACGCCATCCTGGGCTATGAATATGGCCCGGTTGCCGTGCATCGTGACGACATGATTATTCGTTAAGGAGCCAGAACATGCTGGAACAAATGGGCGCAGCCGCGAAAGCCGCCTCTTATAAACTGGCGCTCCTTTCCAGCCGCGAGAAAAATCGCGTGCTGGAAAAAATCGCTGATTATCTGGAATCTCAGTCGCAGGAAATTTTGCTCGCCAACGAGCAGGATCTGCTGGAAGCGCGTCGCAACGGCTTGAGTGAAGCGATGCTCGATCGTCTGGCGCTGACCCCGGCGCGTCTGAAAGGTATTGCTGACGACGTCCGTCAGGTGTGCAACCTCGCCGACCCGGTAGGGCAGGTGATTGACGGTGGGGTGCTCGACAGCGGATTACGCCTTGAGCGTCGCCGCGTGCCGCTTGGCGTCATTGGGGTGATTTACGAAGCGCGTCCAAACGTGACGGTGGATGTCGCCTCCCTGTGCCTGAAGACCAGTAACGCCGCGATCCTGCGTGGCGGGAAGGAGACCTGGCGCACCAACGCCGCGATGGTAAACGTCATTCAGCAGGCGCTGGAGGAGTGTGGTTTACCGGCGGGTGCCGTGCAGGCGATTGAAAGCCCCGACCGTGCGCTGGTCAACGAGATGCTGCGCATGGACAAATACATCGACATGCTGATCCCACGCGGCGGCGCGGGCTTGCACAAGCTGTGCCGTGAGCAATCTACCGTTCCGGTGATCACCGGTGGTATTGGCGTATGCCATATCGTAGTGGATGACACCGCGGAGGTAGAACCTGCGCTGAAGATTATCGTCAACGCTAAAACACAGCGTCCAAGCACCTGTAATACGGTGGAAACGCTGCTGGTGCATCAGGGCATCGCCAGTACCTTCCTGCCAGCGCTGAGCAAGCAGATGGCGGAAAGTGGCGTCACGCTGCATGCGGACGAGAAGTCTCTCGCCCTGCTGAAAGACGGTCCGGCGAAGGTCGTTCCGGTTAACGCGGAGCAGTACGACGATGAGTATTTGTCGCTGGATCTGAACGTGAAGGTGGTTGCGGATCTCGATGACGCTATTGCGCACATTCGTGAACACGGAACCCAGCATTCTGACGCGATCCTGACGCGCACCCTGCGCAATGCCGATCGGTTTGTGAATGAAGTGGATTCGTCTGCGGTTTATGTGAATGCCTCGACGCGCTTCACCGATGGCGGCCAGTTTGGTCTGGGCGCGGAGGTGGCTGTGAGCACTCAGAAGCTGCATGCCCGCGGTCCGATGGGGCTGGAAGCGCTGACCACCTACAAGTGGATCGGCTACGGTGATGATACGATTCGTGGGTAAATAATCGCGGGTGATGCAAAAATAGCCGTTTGATTCAAAAGGGCATTGACGCATCACCCGGTTAGATCTACTCTTTTGCCCCGTGGTTACGCTCGTAACCGGCCTTTCAGGGCCGATATAGCTCAGTTGGTAGAGCAGCGCATTCGTAATGCGAAGGTCGTAGGTTCGACTCCTATTATCGGCACCAATTATTTCAATCACTTATCTTACATTCAAGTAAACCACATTCTCCTCTTGTGCCGTATTTGTGACATTGCGACCAATAATCGCATCAATTTTGCTCGCGTGCTCAGTAAGATGTCCGGCAGACAAATGTGCGTATCGTTGAACCATTTCCAGCGTCTCCCATCCACCCATTTCCTTCAGCGCCAGAAGTGAAACACCAGACTGAACAAGCCAGCTTGCCCATGTATGCCTGAGGTCATGGAAGCGGAAATTGCTAATGCCTGCCCGCTTTAGTGCTCCCTTCCATGCCTTATTACTATCTGTCCGCATTTTTCTGACAGCTGCCGTTTTGGTTCCGTCGCTTCTGTACCCTGGAGTCGTATGAACGAACACCCAGCGCTTATGGAGACCTTGCTGCTTCCTCAGTATCCCTATCGCTGTTTCGTTCAGTGGAACGCCGATGGCGTTGCCGGCTTTAGTTTCGTCAGGGTGCATCCATGCCATCCGCTTATCGAGGTCGACCTGTGACCATTCCAGATCGGTAACGTTCGATCGACGAAGGCCGGTGGTGACCGCAAACATAACGACCGGGAAGAAGTGAGGGGCTATCTCTGCAAAAAGACGCTTCGACTCTTCTTCCGTCAGCCAGCGGATGCGGCCATTCTTCACCCTGGGCGTGGATATCTTCGGCGCTTTATCCAGCCACCCCCACTGCACCGCCATATTCAGAATGGCCCTGAGTATAGCCAGATGCCTCGTCCTTGTTCCCTTCGTTGCGAGCTTTGGAATATAATCTGGTACTGGTTTAGAGAGTCTCAAACACCTGTCTCTGGTCATTTCCCAGTTCAGGCGATGGCGGCGGTTTTCCATTCCGTCTACCGCCTCCATTATTTTGTCTGTTGTGATGTCAGCGAGAACAGTCTCTCTGAAATGCAGTAACCAGAACTTAATGATGCTTTTGTCATCATCCAGGCTCTTCTTATCCTCTTTCTCCCTGAGCCATCTTATGCAGGCCTCCTTGAATAACTTCTTAGGCGACTCCCCAAGTTGTTTTACCCGCCACGCTTCCGACTTCAGACGATCGTGAAGTTCCTGCGCTTCTCTCTTGTCTGAGGTTTCAAGAGAACGTCTAACTCGTGATCCATCTGGCGCGACGAAGTCGCAGTGCCACGTGCCACCGCGTAGTTTGATTGACATGCTTTTTCCTCCTGCATACCAACCGCATTCACAGCGCTATTGTGTCGGACAGACTTCAGCGCTGCAATGCAGTCAGACTTACAAATGCGATACGGGCTCTTGGGTTTTTCTGGATTTATCTTTGCGGCCGGAAGTCGACCGCTGCGGATCCACTGCGTGATGGTTCCTTTGTCGACCTTCAGGTACGACGCAGCCTCTTCACGTGTGAAGATTTCCTCTTCCATTGGTTTCCTCCAGGCAAAAAAGACGCCGCCCGTAGGCGGCAATAACATCAAGGGATGTGAGGCGGTGCTTTCGCACCCAATAGCCAGCTCATAACTGGCTATCAGTTGCGTCATAACTGACTGCGTATTTTCTCAAGGTAGTCAGGATCAGGTTCCATCTCGTCGCATATCTCAGGCTCTTCAAGAGCGTCACGAAAAGCAGCCGCTACAATCTTCCCACCCATAAACGACATGCCAGCATTAACTGACGGCTCTTTGCCATCTTCATACTCAAATACAAACGTCACCTTTCCCATAATCTCTCCTTATGCCGCGCGCCGGGCACGCAGCGATTTAATGTGCTCGCTCGTCTCCAGTTCGGCGCGTATCTGCGTCGCCTCACGGTGATCGAGGTGTTCGAAATCGTTATTAAAGCGGTCGATTGAAGCGGTGTTTATCCGGCCCTGTCGCCAGTAGCGGACTATCTGAGAAGTGCAGCTGTGGATGATGACGGGCCAACCGTGCTGGTCAGCGTAAATCTGACCCCGTTGAATTAGCTGGAACATTGGATGACTCCTGCAAAAGGAGGTAGACAATTGCCACGGCGCGAAGTGGATTACGGTGAGTGGCGGTAAAACCTAATTCGTGTGATGCCATCCACACAGTCTTTCCTGATGGAACGAGCCTGATCCGATGTTTCTTCATTACCGGGAAAAGCTCTTCCGCTTTGTGCAAAGGGAAGAAGCCAGTGGTTGCTTTGGTTCCACACCAATCCCAGCTAAGCTGAGCACCTCCTGAGTGATGAGGACTTATTTCTGCTTCATATTTCGGCTTAAGAAGGTTTGCGAGAAGCACGCTGATTTGACCATCACTGAGTTTGGTGTAATCCATCAGGAGCCCCTTTGCTTACGGATAAGTTCCAAATCAGCCTGGCAACTGGCGCACGTCTGGCAGCCGGGAACGGCAGCGCGTCGCGGCTCGGGAATTGGTTCGTCGCATTCTTCACAACGCTCAGCTGATACAGCGTTGCGGTCGATGCGGTGAGCGGAAAGGGCAGCGTTACGCTGAAGCTCTTCAATCTCTGCTGCGGTGTCGATGATGTCAGCCATTTCGTGCTCTCCTGCGTTTCTTGGCGGCTCGACGCGCCGCTGCAATGCCAGTCTTCCCGCCGCTAACCGGGTAGCTATTTCCGGTACATAGAGAAGGGGGAATTTCTGCGATGCTGCACGGTTTAATCGAAGCCAGAGTGCCGGCCATGACAGCTAATGCTATGGATGTTCGTTTCATGGGTGCTCCCGGAACTGTCGGTTAAGTCGGTTGAATGTGAATGCCAGCAATAAAAAAGGAGCCTTAAGCTCCATAGTGATTAATGCCTTCATGCTGCACCGCCTTCATTCTTCTCAGCTTCGACTGCCATCTGCTCAAGCTTTCGTGATAGCTCGGCGGCCAGCGCCTGGAACTCTTCATCTGTCGCCACCGGGATCGGCACAAAGCGAATCCCGATGCGCGCGAGGTTGTTGGCTATTTCGAGGCTCGTCCTCAAGTCAACGGGTGAGGCTCTGTTCATGCGGCGCGCTCCGCCATTATTTCGGCCTTCTGCTCGTCGGTGAGCATGTCGTCAGAGACGATCGCCACACGGTTGCTGGCGCTCCACGATACTGGAGCACTTTCTTTCAGCGCCTTATTCAGCGCCTCAGCAGCATCGCGCACAGCTTGCGGCAAACAGTAATAGTCATCGCCATCAGGCATGATCTCTTCGCAGTGCTGTTCCAGGTCGAACTCCGGCGGGTAATTAGGTTCGCAGATCATTAACTGCAACTCGCTCGGCAGCAGGGAGTGCTCATAGCAATAGTCGGCCAGCGATTCGGCGTCGAAAAAGTAATGGTCATCATCAAAGATAACGAGCGGCTCTCCAGCCCATACTGCGCGCTCAAAGGTAGCGAATTTAGTTTGGCGGCTTTCGCGGTGGCATTCTTCGCAATAGCCATGAGTGCTATGAATAGGATGCTCATCAGGTTTGTTTTTACACTTGCGATGAGTAGCGCCGCACCAACGCGCCTGGTGCTCGTCACCGCCCCAGAAACGACCTTGACGGTCTACCCAACCAGTTACGGTCTGGATGCTGGCCGCTTCATCGCTGTCCATCATCACGATTTTTTCAGTTTTCATATTCATTGTTCGGCTCCAAACCGCCCGTTCAGGCGGCCAGTTTTGACGACGAACTCCAGGAGGCTAACTCCCAGAGCTTCAATTTTCTTGTGATGCTTGTTGATGATGGGAGGCACCGTTTCGTTCCAGTTAGGCTTTGGCTTCTTGCGCATGGCCTGCTGGATTTCTTCGGTGCACCGGCGGCAGGCGGCGCGGATGGCGTTTTCATTTGCTGGCGTCATGCTGCCTCCCTGCGGGCGAGAAGTTTCGTCCCGAAAGCCATCAGCTCGTCCCGGTCCACCGTTGCGAAGTGGCAGTGTGTACGCGGGTACGGTCGCCAGATGATGAGCATCGACCCTTTGTTATTTCCCGATACTGGCTTACCGGTGACCGGGTTGATAAATGCCAGCCGCCCAGCGGTGATGAAGCGAACCTCGCTGGCGGTCTGGATAGCCTCCTTAAACCAGCCAACCGATGTGTCTGCCGGTACCAGCATGACCGTGCCGATCTGATTGGAACTCTCGACGGCAGCCTTCTTAACGAAGGGCGTGATGTCGCTGTATGGCGGGTTCAGCCAGACGTAGCCTGGAATATTCAGGTAATCAGCCCACGGCGTTTCCAGCGTGTTCTGCTCGGCTGTGATGAACTTCCGGCACAGCGCGTTATGCGGCGCCGCAGCGGCATCCAGTTGGAAGCAAAACTCAGCGTCAAGAGCAGCGAAGAGGGCTGGTGGAGTGCGCCATAGGTCGCGCTGGTCTAGTGGTGTCTTACTTCCACCATAATCACCGTTCAGCTTCTCGGCGGGCAGCGCTGCGGCGATGCGCTCTCCGATCCAGCGCATAACCGGTACTGCCATGCTATTGCCGATGGCTTTATAGCGTGGCCCGTCCGGGCATTCATCAGCATCCTTTCCGCGCCAGCCGATCAGAGTGTGATTATCAGGAAAGCCCTGAAGGCGCTCGCATTCCACCGGCGTCAATCTTCTGACCGCAAACGGCGCGTTGACCATGCTTTTTGCATTGCTTCCTGCTTGGTGCTGCTCGTGCTCCCTAGCGTACCTCGCCGATTTTGTTGCGCATGTCTGGCACAATATCCCTTCGAGTGATGATTTCCCTCGCAACCTTCTACCATGCACTTGGTTATAGTTCTGCTCTCCGAGTCCCTGCGCAAATTCGTATGCTGGTTGTCCTTCACAACAGTTGGATCTCCCCACTTCCTGAAGCGTTGGTAATGCATCTCGCAATACCCTAGCCCCTTGTGCGGCCTGTCGCACATCATGCACTTCTTCCCTGAGCGGTGAGCCTTTATATGGCAACTCCGGCATAGTCGCTGTAGATTCTCCAGCCTGTGATCCTTCCAGTTCTCGTTCTTGTGATGCACCTCGGCATTCATCGCTCCGCAAACTTCGCACGGACCCGGAGGGCAAATCATTCTCGCCTTGCGGTGCTCTGCCATCCATCCAGCCATACTCTCCCCCTTGAGTGTTTTTGTTTTTACTGAAAGCGATTGCCACATGCGGCGCTGAATCCCCCTTCCCTGTCTCTCCAGCCTCCGCAGTTAGCGCATGGCAGACATCGCCCATGTCGCCGCGACCATTTCGGGCAATGCGCGGCTGGAAGCCATAGGCAACGCCATGACGGTCAGCGACGGTGAGGCATGGCGCGATATCAACCATTGGCTCAGTTGCGTTGCCTCCGTTCTCCGGTGCGCGGCCTATCCAGTTGCCAGGAATGCCGTAAGCAGCGATAGGCGCTTCGTGGTTGCAAGTGAGCGTAGGCGCGGAATTGTCCGTTTTAATCTCGGCACCGCCCTGCCCGTGAGCCATAGCGATAATCGGCGTTCCGCGCCCCGTTCCGTCCTCGCTTCCGTCAAAGCCTTCTGCTTTCAGGGTGTGGGAAATGTCGCCATTAACCGACTGCGCTATAATCCCGCATCCTCGCTGGCTGAACAGTTCCTGATTGCTCTGGCCTATTCCTCCGATGTTGTGTGACTGGTTGAGGGTTGGGTGAGGGTTTGCTGGGTTATCCCAGTGGCTGCCGTTTTCAGCGCAATTTCCAACAATATCGGTAGTTTCCGTTTTCGATGTTCTGCTCGGCGCAGAATCCCGGCGCACGCTGTCGAGCTCAAAAAGTACCGCTGCGGGATCGAATCCTTTTCGAGCACTTGCGACAACGAACACACGGCGGCGTCGTTGGGCCACTCCGAAAAATTGAGCATCAAGGACACGCCAGGCAATAACCCTTTCTGGTCCAGACACACAACCTGCGTGCGTCCATTTTCCCCCTGCTGGCTGCAACTCACTGCTTTCTCCGGCAAGTCCTGCCAGAAAGCACCCGAAGGCATTGTCTTTGCTACTGAGCACGCCGGGGACGTTTTCCCAGACGATGATTGCTTCTGGCTCACCGCGTTCGCGGCGCTTTGCGTCGATTGCATTGGCTAATTCCACGTAAGAGAGAGTTAATTGCCCGCGGTCGTCAGACAGGCCTTCACGCAAGCCTGCGATGCTGAATGCCTGGCAAGGCGTACCGCCGACCAGAACATCAGGCGCTTCGACATCACCAGCGCGCACAGCATCGGCGATTTTGGTCATGTCGCCGAGGTTAGTTACTTCCGGCCAGTGATGGGCGAGGACTGCGGATGGGAATGGTTCGATTTCAGAGAACCAGGCAGGTTTCCAGCCGATAGGTTCCCACGCTTTACTGGCAGCTTCGATGCCGCTGCACACGCTTCCGTATTTCATGCCACCTCCTGCCTTTCCCGATATTCCTCAGCGAGCCGCTGCGCCTTAATGGATTGCTGACCACTTCACCCCATGGCATTAGCCAGCCGTTACCAATGAAGGGAAGGCACAGTGTGCCAACCCTGATGTCGTCGTGAGCGTGAGTCATTAGTCACTCCTTGAAGCACCGCCAAGACCTTTGCGGTTGTCATTCAGATATGGATCACATGGCCTGTAAGTCGATGGCTTTGCCGGTGATGTATCGTTCTCACGCTCCTCACGGATGATCTGGTAAAGCTCTTTGCGATCGGCGCATTCTTGCGGGCTAAGTTTCCGGTCAGGGATTGGCCGGAGAAGATGTTTTCGATATTCGGGGGTAAATTTGTTCATTGGTTTCTCCTGACCGGGAGATGGTTCAAAAGGGTATGTCGTCGTCGAAGTCCATTGGTGGTTCGCTTGGTTGATGTTGTGGTGCCGGTGAGCGTTGTTGCCGTTGGTGTTGTGGATGCGATGATGCCTGTTGACGGGAATTATCATTTCCTGGCGTGCCGCGTGGTGGGAGATCAATATCCCGTACCAGGATTGTCGGTATCTGCGCCTGCGAACCGTCCTGCTTAGTCCACTCCTCAATTACAAACTCGCCAGTAACAGCAACCTTTGCTCCCTTAACAATCGCGCCAGAGAGCTTCTCGGCCATTGCCCCGAACATCTTGCAATTCAGCCATGATGTCTTCTCATTCTCGCCAAACCCAGATTTTGCCGGGAGTGAAAACGAGGCGATGTGTTTCCCGTTTGGCGTGACGCGCAGTACCGCGTCTCTACCGACATTTCCTGAAACTGTGATTGTGTTAATAGCCATTTAAGCCGCCTGTTTAAGTTCTTTTAGTCGAATGCCGGTGACGTCTTTGCATTTAGCCTGGTGATCAGCAAAACCATTCAGACGTGACCATGTTGTCGCGTATTGCGCCTGCAATTTTTTGCTGTCTTTTTCAGTACTGGCGTACTGAGTAAATTCAGCGAGAATTTGATCGGCATCTGCCGGTTGCACCTGATGGGTTTCGGCATCTGCCGGTTGCACCTGATGGGTTTCGGCATCCGCGTCGATTGCAGTTTCCTCAGTTGGGATGCAAAACGCCTGAAACGCCGCGTATTTGTATGCTATCGACATGGCCTTGTTTGTGGCCTTGTCGCCGCTATCCATCGCTTCACCATAGGTGGTGACGGTGTGGATGCTGCCGTCCTCGGTGCTGACGAAATCGAAGTCGCCACGAACCGTGATGTAGAACAGCGCACCGCCATTTTTGCTGGTTCGCTCGACGCTGGTGCGTTCGGTGTATCGGGGTAGGATCAGGAGTTTGTTTTTTACCAACTCCGGGGCCAGCGCGTTGTAAATGTCGTCGATACCACGAAACGCGTAATTGACCTGACTCCCTTGCTTCCTTTCTTTGCTGATACCCTTCTCAGCAAGCGCTGAAGCAACGCCGCTAATGGCGGCGTATACTTTTTTATCTGTCATGTGTAGTTCCCCGCAAATTCATCCCAACTAATGATCGGGTTCTGCCGCTCGGCGGCCAGGTTGACTGGCTCGTTGTCGTTCTCCGGCTTTTCCGGTATCTCGTCGTGCATAAGGCGCAGGAATGACTCTTCATCCCACCGTTCTGCGGCCGTCATGCTGCGCGCTCCTGATGAGTGATGATGTAACCCTGCTCAGCCAGCCATTCGATGACTTCTGCGCCGTCGAGTTGGGGGAGTACGTCACGGGTTTTAACGGTGCCGGCCAGGACAACGCCTTCCATCTCAACTTTGATGGTGTTGTGGGGGCCGACGGATGTGCGCATGTCTACGCACTCGCATGTAATATTCATGATTCACCTCAGTAATGAATTTTCGCGCAGGGGATCAGGTCATCTTTCAGAACGGTAAGCACTTCGATAGCCTGTTCTCGCGTGATGCTGGTGTGGCTGGTTAGCGCGTTAACGATGTTGGTGCCGACCGTCTTGCGGTGCTTCACATCGGCTTCACGCTTTGCCTGCTCATCGGCGATTCGCTTCTCTTCTGCCAGGCGTTTCTCTTCTGCCTGTTTTGCTTTGAGGCGCTCAGCTTCCACTGCCGCAGCTTTTTCTCTTTCCGCCCGGGCTTCTGCTTCCTGCTTCTCGCGTGCCGCACGCTGTTCCGCTTCAATGCGCTGGCGTTCCGCCAGCTCTGCACGTGCTTTCTCTTCAGCTTCACGGCGTGCTGCGGCTTCAATCTCAGCTTTGTGTTTCGCTTCGGCATCGCGGCGGGCTTGCTCTGCCGCTTCCTGCTTCAGCCGCTCGTCACGTTCACGCTGAGCCTGTTCCGCCTGGCGGCGCTGCTCTTCTCGGTCACGGTCAAACTTGTCGTTCATCAGCAGAGCCATTTCGTGGTCTGCTTCGATCTGCGCGGCGAGCTGGTCATCGAACATCTTGTTCATCACCAATGCTTCTTCGTGCATAGAGTTCCAGGCTTCTTCGACCCGGATTCGTTCCTGCTCAGCTTCCCATTCGGTGAGTGGGCGGCGGGTCTCATCTCGCAGCTCGTCACAGGCATCAACAAATCGCTTAATTTCGGCCTCAGCCGGACGCACAGCCTCTTTAAGGCGCTTCAGGTACTCACGGCCTGGCTTTTCGATTGCCGTCTTGCTGCGGGACACCTGCGCTGCCAGAGAGGCAACACGGTCACGGCCTTTCTTCGTGGACAGGTCCGGCACTTCGTTTACAGCCTGGCGGATTTGCTCAAGGTACGCGTCAAGGCCGCCCGCTACGTACAGCACTGGCGCCTGCTCCGGATTGATTTCGATGACAGTTAAGTCCGTTACTTCGCTCATGGTTTCTCCTGAAATTTTGATGTGCAGATCCCGCCCGCGTTATGCCAGGCCGATAGGTTGAATAGGGTCGTTAGTGCTGGATAGGGTTGCCGTGACCGTCCAGAAGGACGTCAATCACGCAGTCACTGAGACGTATGATTTCTGCATCGGTGTGCAGGTACACCCATTTGCGCTCCTGAATGACTGCTGAGACGCGATAAGTGCGGCCTTCATGCATTGCCATCATGCCAGGAGTGACGCACTGGCGTATGAGCGGGGTGGTGCCGTAGTGATTGATCATACCTTCACCTCAACCTGTTCCAGGAGGCCAGCGATATGCATCTGCCAGCGGTTCAGCACCAGTTTTTCCCGCGGTGCCGACACCGACGTCAGCTGCCACTCGTTATCGTTGAGCTTTTTGGCGGTGTACTGCTTGCCGTTATGGGTGACTGTCATGATGCCTCCCGGCGATTTGCCTCGGAGTCCTGACGGAATGCTTCACGCAAGAACTCTTCACTAAATTCCATCTCAGGGGCCTGAACGAACGCGATATACGCTTCTTCCTGGCAGTTTGTGCAATATCCGGATCGGATTGCGCATCCGCAATTTTCACAATGTTTTGACATAATCATCTCCGCCCTTAAGCCGGGCCGCTGAACGTTAAAAGACTTCTGCGCTAATGGGCGGTGGATGGCCGCCGGTTGTCATAACTAACCGCACTCATCGAGAACGGTGAGGTATGAAAAAAGCCGCTTGTTAGGCGGCTTATTTTTGTTTGGACTTGTGCTTTCCAGCCCACTGCTTAGCGATATAAAGGCAGTCGTCGAATATTCTCCCCTTACGGCTGGCCTGAGAGCAGCGACGGTAATGATCCACCGCCATGTCAGCTCCGGTCATCGCGGCGTTCTCGTCGTAACCCAGCCTTATCAGCTCGGAAGTGATATTTTTGTGAATGAACTCCTGCGGGCTCATACCGGTAGCCCTTCTGAGAATTCACCAAGATCTGGGATGCTGAACTGCGTTAACTGAAGCGCGAGGAGAGTCGCTTCCTTAACGCGTTTTTTGTCTTTCTTACGCTGGGCGAGCAATCCGCTGCCTTTTTGTCCGCGATGTTTGAAAGACAACTCGTCGAATGAAGCGATCTGATCGTGAATCTGCTGACCGGTAAGTTTGGCAAGTCCTGAGACATTCAATGGGGCAATCTGAATGCCAGATTCTTTTTCTACCAGGTCGAGCATCCAGATACGCAGGTCTTTGGCGACCTTGGTACGGGAGACCATGCCGATAAGGTGCGCACCTCTGGGAGAGAAAATACGCATCTCAACTTCACGTAAGCTATTGTTTATTCCATCCTTCCTCACTTTGGTCACGGTAGTCATACTATCCGTGAACTCATCTTTGTGGCGGTTGTAGATGTTGGAAACCTTATTGGCGTTTGCATATCCAAGAAGGTCGGCCAGCGCGTCTGTCGTGAACCAGATTTTCCCGTCACCGTTATCAAATGGCACGACAGTGCGATCCTGAAACGTTAACTCGCTTCCCATATTCACCTCTCTTTGTTTACCGTCAGCCCCTCGTAAAGAGCTGCTGGTAAAGATTCCCCGATGTTCGGGAACTGAGCAGCAAACCATTCCGGTGCGGAGTCCTCTTCGTGTGCTATACCCGCCACGCGTTACACACCTGCCTCAATCCCATTGGGCGCCATTTCAATTTGCCAGGAGCGCTCCGGGTGATTTGCTGCTTGACTGAATTCTTAATGAGCAGGCGACTTGCTGTCCGCCGCTGGCTAACTTCGCTCAGCTGTCGATGTTTCGTTTCGATGGGTTAACAATACTAGCGGTATTAATATATAGCAATACCGCCAGTATTAATAAATCTTTGATTAATACTAAGAGTATGAATTTGATGTGATTTTATTTTTGTAAATACCAGTGCTACGCTTAAAAAAACAGCAGGAGGGATGTGCATGGTTCTGGATGAAGAGCGTATAAGCATGAAAATTCAGGCGATGGGGCGGGCGGTGATGGAATTGTCACTGGCTGATTTACCCATGACCCAGCAAAACATCATCGACAAGCTGAAGCAGTACCGGAAGGAAACAGGAAACGTGATCGGCAAGGGAGTTAACAGGGATGCTGCGGAGTTGGTGAGGAAGGGGCAATAAAAAAGCCCGCACGGGCGGGCAGGTAGTGTTGCGATAGTTATTGTTATCAGCTTCAGGCTGGATAGTTATCGGCAGAATGGGGGATGGCTTTATGGGTGGGCAATAAAAACCCGGCGCGGTGGCCGGGTTAGATTATTTCTTTTTGGTAGCTAATGCAGCTTGTTGAGAGCTGCTACCACTACCAATCGGGAACTTAGCTGCTGCAAGTGCCTTGTAGGCGTTATCAACTACCTGTTGTAAGCTCACGCTTCCCCCCATCATTTTCTCTTAAAAAATTGATAATTCAGTTCTTTATCAAAATAATGCTTGCGTTTCATCCAAACGAAGCCATCACCCTTAGATAATACAGCAACGTCAATAGGTCCGCCAACACTGTCGCTATCATTTGAGACTTTACGCTTAAAGGCGGTAAGGTTTACAAGTGATTCAGCCATATACCCTAAATCAACCTTGGCTAGAGAACCCAGCACTGAAAGCACTTTTTGCACATGATTTAACGTCATATGGTTTTGAAGTGCTTCGAGAGTATCACCTTGAGTCGTTGCAATGGTTGCATCGAAGGCTGCTTCAATCTCATATCTAGGGATTGACGGATGCTGTGCCGATATCAATCCAGTCACTTCCATTTTTAATTTCTGAAGAGAGCCAAATACTGAATCTTCTACACACTTTATAATTCCTTGGCTGCAGCCTTGCATAAAGGTGTGCACCTCATCCTCTTGTGCGAAAGGGAATATTCCAATTGAAGAGCCACTGTTGTCTTTATCCTTGGTGCTTGGTTTCATAATTTTTCCATTATAAACACCGTAGATATGATGTGACTCTATTGCAGGATAGAATTCCTCGTCCCCATAGCCAGCAAAAACAATCCCAGAATAAGTCTGCAAATCATTTTCTTTACACATATAAGATGAAAGAAGCAATGCTAGCGCTTCTTTTAATGATTCAGGGTATGGGGTTTCAGGAGTATCAATATTTGGTTGTATTCTTAAGGCGCATAATTGATATGTTATTGGAGATAGCTCATTAAATGCTAATTCGAAATCTTCCTGCGTAAATGAATCAAAAAATGGGTTCTCGTTTATCTCAGAAAATTTTCTTCGGCACCGTTGCTCGATGAAATTGTGATATTCATCAAAAGATGGGGCGGCATTATTTATTTTAATGAAGCCAGCAACGTCCTCATCCTGCACATCCTTTAACAGTTTGGGTAGGATGGCATCTGAAAACAAGCTAAAGAAATATTTCCCCTGCATATCAAAGGTGACAATATTCTGGTTGCTCTGAACGAAACTAAAGAAATCGGCAGCATACTCGCTAATAAAGTCAAAAGACTTGTCATTAAGGCTTTTCCTGTAAGCTTTAATCATCAATTCCCATGGGGCGCCGCATATACCCGCATTATTATATATCATTAGTGCGACGGGATGATGCTTTGATAATTCAAATAGTTTATCTGCGTTATTATATATTTTCTCGGAGAAGCCATTTGTAGTAGTTACAGCGGAGTCTGCGGCTAATGCTATGCCAGAACGATTATATACTGCAATTTCAGCTGTCATCTTTTTGCTCCGTCACTTAGGGATTGAAATATTGATAAAAAATGTCAGTCAAAGTTTGTTTTTATCACTGATTAGTAGTTCTGGCACTAGTGATGCTTTCGAGCCGTAATGGCGTTTTAGATGCCAGATACAATACCGATCACCAACTATGCGCCGACCAGAACACCTTTCCTATCACACCAGCCGCATCTTCGTCTCTACAGCAACACCGATAATTCGACAGTTACCATTCACCGCTACCAATGGCCACTGTGGATTTAAACCCTTCAGGTACTTCTGCGCACCGTCGATCACTAACTTCTTAAATGTTGCCTCGTTCGAATCGGATAGCTTTGCTATTACCAGACTGCCGTTGATTGCCTCGCGCCCAGTATCGAAGAGGACAAAGGTTCCTTCTGGGATGCTAAGACCCGCCGGTGCTGTCATTGAGTCACCATCAACCTGCAGCCAGAACGCCTCCCCCTGAATGTGAGCATCTGATTCAAGCCAAAGGTCGATATCTTTAAGGGTGTACGGCTCAACCGCTTCACACCAGGCGCCCGCCTGAACTTTGCTAATCACCGGATATTTTGAGCCAGGTGAATAATGCCCTGCGAAAGAAGTATTTTCCGACGCCACCGAGCTCATATCAGAGATATCCTTCGCAAGTGACGGGCTGAAATCAGAGACACTAATCCCAAGAAGCCTCGCAAAGACCGATGCTACCGCTGTATTTAAAGCGTTCCTTCCATTGAGATAATGGCCAACGGCACCCTGGGATATGTCCAGCGCGTCCGCAATGGATTGCTGAGTAATACCCAGTTCTTTTTTCTTCGCTTCGTAAAGGGCTTTTAAACGCTTTGAATCAGCCACTTGAGCGGGGGTGAGGATCTTTTTCTTTTCCATTATCAGATATTAATACCAAAGCTCATATTTTTAAAATACCGGCGGTATTGATTTATCTAATACTTGTGGTATTGTTTTTGTATTAACGGTAAGGAGCAACGCTAAACATGAAAATTTCACTCGCCGAGTATGTCGACGAAGTTGGCCAGGTAAAAGCAGCTGATGCCATTGGCGTCCATCAAACGGCAATTAGCAAAGCGATCAGGGTCGGCCGTCAGATTTTCATCAACAAGCTTCCTACTGGCGAGGTTAAGGCGGTCGAGTACCGCGAATTTCCTCACAGTAAGAAACAGGAACATCAGGAATAGCAAATGCATTCACTTGCGTATCAACACAATACCGGAATACACACGGGAGCGATGATAAACCGCGCTCAAGCTAAAGCGGCGCCAGGCCACGAAAAGATCCGCGATGCGGTCCGGGCATGGTCGTCGGCGCTGGACAATCAGGACGTCGTTTCGGCGCTGATCATCAACGAATACCGGGAGCAGGGCGGTACCGCCATCAGCTTTCCGGAAGACATCAGCCGGGCGCGCCAGAAACTGTTTCGCTTCCTGGATAATCGCTTCGACTCCGAGCAGTACCGCGAGAACGTGCGCCAGCTGACGCCCGCAATCATGGCCGTGCTGCCTGTTGAGTATCGCACTCGCCTTATCGGTGCCGATTGCAAAATGTCTCGTCTGGCTGAAGCCGAGAAAGAACTCGCTGAGGCTAAACAGGCCGTGCTGCTGGACGCTCCAGAGCATCAGAAGCTGAAAGAGGTAAGCGAGGGTATAGCGTCGCTGTTCCGCCTCATGCCGGAGCAGGTAGGACCGCTGATGACGATGGTTACATCGATGCTGGGGGTTATATGAGAGGCACAAGAAAAGAAAAAGCCCTTGAAGCGGTAACTTCAAAGGCCCTTATCACACTGTGTTACGCCAAGTAACGGGAGTAAGTATGTCAAACACCGCAGAAATTCTCAACTTTCCCGCTGTAGTTTCGGGAATACAGGAGCAACGCGTGGCCGATACAGACGATGGGTACACCCGTCTGGCAAACGAGTTGTATGAGGAGCTTATCGGCGCGAACCTGACCAAAAATCAGGCCAAGGTAGCTCATGCTGTTTGCCGCAAAACCTATGGGTTCAACAAGAAGATGGACCGCATAGCAGACTCACAACTTTCTGAGCTGACCAGACTACCTCGCCAGAAGGTTAACGCTGCCAAAAACGAACTCATTGCGATGAATGTTTTAGTGTCCGACGGCATGCTGATCGGGCCCAACAAAAACCTGAGTGAATGGGTAATTCCGGGCACTAAGCCTGCGCCAAAATGTCACCATAGTAGTGACTGTCACCATGGTAGTGACAGTGTCCCTACGGTGGTGACAAAAAGTGTCACCAAAACAGTGACAACCCTGTCACCAAAATGGGGACACACAAAAGACACTATTACAAAAGACAATAAAGACAATATTAATAAACCCCCTAAATCCCCCAAACCGGCTTCGTTCGATCCGGCTGGTGTTGACCTTCCTGAATGGCTGTCAGTTTCAGTCTGGAAGTCATGGGTCGATTATCGTCGCGACCTGAAGAAACCGATTAAGTCTCAGCAGACGGTAACCCAGGCCATCAACCTGCTTGAGCGTTGCAAGTGCAGCGGATACCAGCCTGAAGAAATCATCAACCAGAGCATCGCGAATGGCTGGCAGGGTTTGTTTGAGCCAAAGATCGCCAAGCAGACGCCTCGCGCGCAGTCTCGCGTATCTGAGAACTTTGCTGGCAAAGACTATGGCCAGACTGAAATTCCTGCATGGGCGAGGGACTGATCATGACGCTGGATGAAAAAATCAATCAACTTGAGAAACGCATTACTGAGCTGAGCCAGCCGCCAGTTCAGCATGAAGATATCGAGCTAACTATCAGCACCGAGAACTGCGAAACGCATGGCCCCTTTGAATGCAGGACCAGGCATTTCTTAAACTCTGTCGTGAAAATTCCCCCGCGCCCAAGCTGCTGCCCTGAATGCCTCAAAGAGGAGTTAGGCCGCTTGCAGGCGGAAAGAATTAGCATCAACGAAGCAGCCCGCAAAAGAAACATCGATCGCCTGCTGGATGGACTGAGCATCCCGGCCAGGTTTGAATCCTGTTCACTGGAGAATTATGAACCGGTGAACGAAGAAGCGAAACGCGCCCTGAAGGTCTGTCAGGCATACGCCAGCCGCTGGCCTGAGCGTTTGCAGAAGGGTGGCGGCCTGGTGATGTGCGGCAAGCCTGGAACCGGCAAGAACCACCTCGCATTGGCTATCGCCCGGCATGCAATCACCGAGCACCAAAGCTCAGCTGTGTTCACCACCGCGCTGAAAATTGCCAGGGAGTACAAGTCAACCTGGTCGAAGGGGTCAAGCCGTACTGAAGACGAAGTGATCCGTTACTTCACGAAACCCGATCTGCTGATTATCGACGAGGTCGGCGTGCAGTTCGGAAGCGACGCCGAGAAGTTGATCATGTTCGAAATCATCAACACCCGTTATGAGCGTATGAAGCCGACCATTCTGATAAGCAACCAGACCCGGGAAGAACTGGCTGCATTCATCGGCGAGCGCGTTCTTGATCGCATGAGCGACGGCGGCGGATGCACTCTCTCATTCACCTGGGATTCATACCGTTCTAAGGGGGCAGCATGAAAGGCAAACAGGCAATTCTGCGTTATCTCGAAACGCACCGGACCTTCACCGCGAAGGATGTGGCCACAGAGTGCGGCATGACCATCAACTGCATCACGAAGAACGCTATCGATCTGGAGCGGGCCCGCAAGATTGTGCGCGTGAGCAAGGTCTGGCGAACAGTGACATATCGCCTTGCGACACCAGAAGAGCAGGCCGGTACGGCACGAAGCTGTACCAATGGGATATTTCAGGAGTGCCGCAACAGCGCGGCTATGAAGCGAGTATTGATGGTTTGGGGGAGGGTAGGGGTATGACAAACATTAACGCAGTGGAAAAAATGGCTGAATTAATGCAGCAGATGGAAGAGAACTCGCCGCGGGTGGCTGCTCTCCAATATTGCCTGTCGGAGGTTGCCAAACGCATTACAGAACTTGAGCAGAAGCTTGCAGTGTCTCAGCGCGAGTTCCGTGCTGCTGATGCGACTATCGAGAATCTGCAGATGAAGCTTGAGAAGATGGCTGCGGAGAATGCGGGGCTGAAAGATTTTGTAAAAACCTGCTTTCGTGCTGCGGCTGATGGTGCATCACTGGATGGTGCAGATATTCAGGAGCTTGGCGAGCGTCTTGGTTTGTTTGGACGGGAAACCTATCAACCAGTGCTGCACGGTTACATCTGCGGTCATGAGGCTGGCGAGGACAGCGTGTATGTCATGAAGAAAACCACAGCCACCGACGCTTTCCTGGCTGAAGTGAGGGCGCAGGGTGCCGAAGAGTGCGTGCGGCAGTTGGTTACATCGGATGACGATGATTTCTCTGATGCGCCGAATGTATGCGCCGAGGTGGCACGTCAATTTCGCAAAGGAGTGCAGTCATGAAACTTAAAATGCACACGCCAGACGGATCGGTGATTGTCGAAAGTAACTTGGTAACGCAGTTCTACCCTGATTTCGAAAGCGGCGGCGAGCTGACCACCATCGAAACGGTATCGGCAACAGGAGAAACCTTCTCGGTTAAAGTAAAGCACTCGTTTATGCAGGTGACTGGCGCGCTGGCTACAGCCTGGAGCGTTGACGAGAAGAAAGCAGAAGGAGCAGCCCAATGAGCAACATCGACAAACGCGCTTATTCAGTAAGTCAAATTATTGCTGACTTAAAGCTTAAGCATGGGTCTGGAGATACTTACGCACCGATCATGCGCTGGGATGAACTTCTGGCGCTGCTGGATGAGCTGGAAGCCAAAGACAACAGAATCAATCGACTTGAAGCCATTGTTGCTGTTGCAGAACAGCGCAACGCCCTAATGCGCGAGTGGAAACGCGCTCTGAAAGTACCTTGCGACCTCGTTGATGACCAGGTTCCAGTTGTTATTCATGGCATGGTTATTCGCCTTGAGAGGCTCAAAGAGACCGAAGATAAACTTACAGCCGCAGCCGGTAAAGGAGAGTAAACGTGAAAAATTATCTCAGCAATTTAGCGAGTATGCTTCAGGGCATTGCAGGTGTAATTTCTGACGGCGAGAAGGTGCAGAAAGAGTGCCCTGCGCACTTAAAGTCAACACTGCTTGAAGCTTCTCATGCGCTGGATGGTCAGTCTGTCAGGGTTAATTATCCGCCGCATGGAAAGCCTGAAATTGTTAATGCTCGCGGACATCATCGGCCGCTTACTCTGCGGGAAAGGGTGGCAATCCGCTTACTTGGTGGAAGAACGGAGATTCGCCCATGAGCACTATTACCAAAGAATTCACCAAAGAGCAGTTACAGCAAATTATCGAAACTGACCACGTTCAATGTGGTGAGGCTTCTGCGCTGGCGCGTATAGCACTGGCATCGCTCGAAGTGGAGCCTGTGGCGTACATGTACAAAGACAATCTTCACGCTGATGCTCGGTTCAGCCTACATACAAGATTTGGCAACTGGTCTCAGGAAGATATCAACGAGTACGAAATTACAGAGATTCCACTCTACACCGCCCCGCCAGCGCCGGTATCTGTGCCTGATGCTTACATACGAGATGCTCGCGGAAGAATGATTCTAAATGGGAAGCAGGAGCCGAGAATTGGATACAGTGCAGGCTGGAACGCCTGCCGCGCCGCCATGCTTCAGGGTGCCGAACCTGTAACGACGGCTTACAAGTTGCCATTCGAGCAGTGGCTTTCGCAGCAGACAGGCACCATTGACGTCGAATGTGGATGCGTGATGACGGAGGTGTTTTTCCACTGGTTGCGCGTTGCGTATGAGGCTGGCAACTCTCCGGTGACTCCGGATGGTTGGGTGCTGGTGCCAGAAGAACCCACCCATGAAATGCTTGAGGCTGGTGATGAACAATTCGGAACTTACGATGTGTATCGCCGGATGATAGCAGCATCACCGCAGCAGGAGGCATGATGTACGACAATTACACCATCAACCGCTGCGACGCCATGGAGTGGCTTGCAGAGCATTACCCAACCTTCCCGGACAGGATGCCAGATGTGCCGCTTAAGGCCGACTGGTGTAGCGCCAGCCTGTTCAGAGGGTGGAGTTTCGTTATCTTGCTCGATGGTTCACTGGTCTTTGCTGACTGCCTGTCACCTCCCATCCGGGCAGAAGACATGGCTGGCTTCAAACTTCCTGAGTTGACATAGCTACCATACAAGCGATATGGGGATTCACATATCGACCCGCCCAGGGCCTCTTCGGAGGCCTTTCTCTTGAGTTGATTTTGTTGAATCAACCGTCCATACTTTCTTTGCTGATGGCCTGAACACCCGTTGGTGACTTCTGCGCATTTAAGGGGACTTAAATGCGACCACAATCTGAACTCCTCACCTTGTCACAGATGCAGAAATGCACCTGCGATTTCTTGCATTCTGCGGTTTCCTGTGGGGAGGCCGTATGAAACAGCAATTCCTCCTCCGAAACACCAACATCCGCGCCAATGCCATCAGCGCGATTAACCAGCTGCAGCTCAACGAGAAGCGACCGGTCGTCATCGAGATAAAAGAGATGACCCGCTCCATCGACCAGAATTCCAAGCTTTGGGCAATTTTGGGCGACATCAGCAACCAGGTTGAATGGCATGGCCGCAAGCTCTCCTCTGAGAACTGGAAGCATATTTTCACCGCCGCACTGGTTAAGCAGGAAGTCGTGCCGAACCTCACCGGTGATGGCTTCGTGGTGCTGGGCCAGTCAACCAGCAAAATGACCGTCGGCCAGATGCGCGACCTCATCGAGCTAATCCATGCCTTTGGTGCTGAGCGTAACGTCCGTTGGGGCGATGAATCCCGCTTAGCAATGGAATGGGCCTCTCGCTTTGGAGGTGCCAGTGGCTAGCCCTCTCGCTCGCGTAATGAGCAATCACATCTTCAAGGTGCCGGCACGCAGTAAGCGCAAGCCGGTCGCTAAGCCTTCGGACATCCCGACATTCAATTATTCCGCCCATCTCTATGACGTGCGCTGGTTACGCCTGCGCGCCAGAAGGAAATCCGCATGAGCATTTATCAACGCATCAACGGCGCTGACTGGCGCAATATCTGGGTAGTCGGCGATCTGCATGGCTGCTACACCAACCTCATGACCCAGCTTGGCAACGTGGACTTCGACCCGGCGCAGGATCTGCTTATCTCCGTTGGCGACCTCATCGACCGCGGCACCGAAAACGTGGAGTGCCTGGATCTGATTACTCAGCCATGGTTCCGGGCAGTTCGTGGCAACCATGAGCAGATGATGATTGATGGCCTGTCAGCGCATGGCAACGTTAATCACTGGGTGGCAAATGGCGGCGGCTGGTTCTTCTATCTGGACTACGACAAAGAGATTCTGGCTAAGGCGCTGGCTCACAAAGCGGCTGACCTTCCGCTGATCATCGAACTGGTAACCGGCGACCGGAAGGTGGTCATCTGCCACGCCGACTACCCTCACAACGAGTATGAATTCAACAAGCCAGTTCCAGAGGAAATGGTTATCTGGAATCGTGAGCGAATCAGCGATGCGCAGGACGGCATTGTTTCGGAGATTACCGGTGCCGACCTGTTTATTTTCGGCCACACCCCAGCGCGTCAGCCTCTCAAATACGCCAACCAAATGTACATCGATACCGGTGCCGTTTTCTGCGGAAATCTAACACTGGTGCAGGTTCAGGGCGGTGACCATGCGTAAACCAACCCGCCGTAAGTGCAAGGTATGCAACGAGTGGTTCATCCCGCAATACGCCAATATCCGTTGGTGCTGCCCGGCTCACGGCGCTATCTACGCTATGGAGTTGCGAGCTAAAGAGAAGGTGAAAGCCGAGGCTAAACGGATCAAGGAGCAGAAAGAGGCAGAGAAGGAAGGGCGTGAACGCCGCCAGAAGATGCGCGAGTCCTTCAAGACTAAGTCCCAGTGGGATAAAGAGGCCCAGTCTGCTTTCAACCGCTACATCAGGATCCGCGACGAGGGGAAAGAGTGCGTTAGCTGTGGAAATCCCCTGATCGGCAAGAGCAACTACCTGACCGGGAGCGCCATCGACGCCAGCCATTACCGATCACGTGGTGCCGCCTCACATCTCAAATTCAACGTGTTTAACGTCCACTCGGCCTGTACACGGTGCAACCGGCAGTTGAGCGGAAATGCTGTCGAGTATCGAATCCGGCTGATTGATCGCATTGGCCTGGAACGTGTCGAGCGCCTTGAGTCTGATAACGAGCCGCGCCGCTTCGATATCCCATACCTGCAGCGCATCAAATCCATCTTCACCCGTAAAGCCCGCGCGCTGGAAAAACTCCGGGGCCGCCGACAGGAGGCCGCATGAACCACGCCGACTTCCTCCAATACCAGGCAGAAAGCGTTAAGCGCGCCAAGATGCCGCCAGTAGCAAAGCACAGCCAGGCCAAAACCAACCAGCCACAGAAGGAAGCCGCGTAATGAGAAAGCTCACACCAATTTACACCATGGTTAACTTTGTCGATGACGCCCATTTCCGGCGTGTCTGGAAGCATCCTAAGAAGACCATCACAACCAAGCAACGAGCCTGGGTGCAGTACATGATGTCAGTGTGGGGCAGAATTAATCGCGGCGATGACTCACCAGCTGGCGCTGTTAACGTTATTGGCCGCCTGATGATCCGGACTCAATGGAATCCTGATATGGGTGGACACATCGAGAGAATGGTCAACTGGCTTTATAGCGACGAGGGTGGGGCGCTGAGAGGTGAGGAACTCTATAAGAAAGCTCGCGAACTGGTCATCCCTCAATCCTCTGCCAGCAACATCATCGCTCTCGCCAAAGAATCAGATGATGCAGCGTTCGTTGAAAAGGTGATGGTCAAGTTATTCCACCGTGAAAGCCCAGTCCGCGATTACGCCATTAAACGATACTGCGAACGCAACTGCACGCAAGATATCGCCAGGAAGATGCACCTGATCACCGGATTAGATATCCAGGCTTGCCGCCGCCGGGTTGTCTGGTGTGAAAAAGTATTCGAAGCAGAATTTTTCTATGCAATGAAGCGCGAAATGGAGAATGAGATTTCTCTAATTGCTGCTTAAATGAAAAATATTTCTTAAATAACTTGATTTGGCGAAATAGAAGTGTATATTTTCAGGTATGCTCGGACGTCAAAGGCGAAAGAGCGGAGTGGTGAGATAACAGAGGCGGTGCTTACCATTGATACCGCCTAGTTGGTAACTTCGACGGTTCGTCTGGAACTCCAACCATCGCAGGCTGAGAGGTCTGCTGACACTACGGAAAGACGTGTAGGCTAGCTGAGATAAGCCGTTATGAGGACTTGGGATGCGTCAAGTCGGAGGCTCAGCCATAGAACCGCATATAAACATCAAGCCACTGGTTAACGCCGGTGGCTTTTTATTTGCCTGTAGCTCAGAGGAAAGAGCAACCGCCTTCTAAGCGGTTGGTCGCTGGTTCGAATCCAGCCAGGCGAGCCAAACCCAGCCAGGGTATTTACGGCCAGAGAGCCAACATTGCCTTACCCTCATCTTCCTGGCTTGTCGCCAGGTTTTTTATTCAGGCCGCAGACAATCAATTCCAGATGCCACGTAGCTATCGTGTCTGACGGCCTTTCCCCACTATACAAACAGCACCCCGTTTTTTCGGAGGTGATATGGCTAAACGTATGCAAGATAAAGAAAGCATTGCCGGAGTGTCATGGCTGATTGTCCTTGCTCTGTCATGCTGGGGCGGCCTGGTCCGATACCTTATTGACGTTAAGCAGAACAAAGCTACCTGGAGCTGGATCAACGCGCTGGCGCAAATTGCAGTGTCCGGCTTTACCGGCCTGATTGGTGGACTGATCAGCGTTGAAAGCGGGCTGAGTCTTTACATGATTCTGGTTACGTCTGTCATCAGCGGGGCGATGGGCTCCGTGGCACTGACGTACTTCTGGGAGCGTCTGACGGGGATGAAGAATGCAAACAATTAATCCTCAGCGTAAAGCGTTTCTGGACATGTTGGCATGGTCAGAAGGTACGGACAACGGACGGCAACCGACCAAAAACCACGGTTACGATGTAATTGTTGGTGGGTCGCTGTTTACTGATTACGGCGATCATCCGCGCAAATTGATTACGCTGAATCCGAGACTTAAATCAACTGCTGCGGGGCGCTATCAACTACTGGCGCGTTACTGGGATGCGTATCGCAAGCAACTTGGACTGAATGATTTTTCTCCATCTAACCAGGACGCTGTTGCTCTCCAGCAGATTAAAGAGCGCGGGGCGTTACCGATGATTGATCGCGGTGATATCCGTCAAGCCATCGACCGCTGCAGCAATATATGGGCATCGCTGCCGGGCGCTGGTTACGGTCAGTTCGAACATAAGGCTGATGCGCTGATAGCGAAGTTCAAAGCCGCAGGTGGGAAGGTAAACGAGACTGCATTATGAACGCCGTCATTGTTTCTTTGCTAAAGAAGTTCTGGCTTCCGATTGTCGCTATGTTGGTTATTGTGCTGCTGGCATGGCGTGTTAATCACTATCGCGACAACGCCATCACCTATAAAGACCAGCGCGACAAAGCCACCAAAAGTCTCCGCCTGGCTAACGCCACTATCAAAGACATGCAGACCCGCCAGCGTGATGTCGCTGCACTGGATGCCAAATATACGAAGGAATTGTCCGATGCGAAAAAAACCATTAACGATTTGCGTCGGGATGTCGATTCTGGCGCTAAACGGCTGCGCATCGCCGCAACCTGCCCTGGAGTGCCCAAAGCCACCTCCACCTCCGGCGTGGATGATGCAGGAGCCCCCGAACTTACTCCAGACGCTCGGCGGAATTATTTCGATCACCGGGACGGAATCGCAACCGCTGACAAAATGATTCGCGGCATGCAGGACTACATCAAAGAGCAGTGCCTCAAATAACAGCCTCGCATCCGCGGGGCTTTTTTGTATCCGAATTTCACCGCGCATCTCACGCGCACTTCACCACTCAGAACCTTTCAGGATGACCCTTGAGGATGCCGGCTGGCTGTCGGAGCCTCTGAGGGCCGGATTTCCTGTGAGACAAGGTTCATCACTAAAAGGTAATTACCGACATGACAAAACAAACCGTGAATGTCTACGGCATTTCTGTCCGGGTTGACTCCGCAGGGAGATATAACCTGAACGATCTGCATGCGGCAGCCGTTGCCAATGGTGAGGCGACAGAATCACAAAGGCCGAATAAATTCATACGAAGTGCAGCGGTAAAGCGCTTTGTTTCTGCACTGGACTCCAGAGGACAAAAATGTCGTCTGGAAGAAAATCAATCACTTAACATTGTGAATGGTGGTGTTAACCAAGGCGTCTGGGCTGCTGAGTTGTTAGCTATTCGCTATGCGGCATGGATCAGGCCTGAATTTGAAATTCGCGTTTATGAAACATTCCGGGAAGCGGTACTTAACGGCATCACCAATATGTCTCGCCTCAACAGGCTTGACCTGCTGATCGCAAATGAGACCAAAGAGGTCAGCGCATGTGCCCGGGCAATGAATAAGTGGGGCGTCGGTGGTCGCAAGAAGCTTCTCAATTGCGCTCGTGAGCGGATCGTCAGTCAGATGGACCCTGACATGGTCACGCTTATGGAAGCGAAAGCAGGGTAGCCAACGCAGAATTGCGTCGGCAAATAGCGGCATTACAGAAGCTCTTCACTGAGGGGCTTCGATAATGACAACCACAAGGAATCGACATGGAGCTAACTGAATACCAGAAAGCCCTATTCGATGATCTGACAAAACTACAGCAGAAGTTTGCGTTAGGCATCGTAAAGGGGCTTAGCCAAATTGATGCGTACAAACAAGCCGGTGGTAAGGCCAAGAAAGATGAAACCGCCAGTGCATGTGCGAGTGAAATCCTAACCAATCCTAAGGTAAAGGCATTTATCGATGAGATGAACAAGGAAGCCATCACAAACGCGGTTATGACGCGACAGGAAGCCCTGGAACGGCTTTCAGTGATGGGAAGGGCATCTTTGCATGAGATGGTTGAATTTAGCGAGGTAGAGCTCGGCACAGAAGATAACGGCAAGCCAATCATCCAGGCTGGCTGGAAGTTTAAAGATTCAGCATTGCAGAGCGCTGGCTCGTTATCAGCGATCTCAGAGCTCACGGCGGGTAAGCGTGGAATATCAATCAAGCTTCACGATCCGAAAGCTGCCATCAAGCAACTCGCAGAGTTGCAGGGATGGGAACCTCCGAAAGAGTCGAAGCTAACGATTACGGCCACAAAGCCATTGTCGGAACTTTTTGAAGATGACGAAACTTAACCCTGTATTCAAGCCGTTCATTAAACCTCATCGCTACAAGGTGGCAAAGGGCGGTCGAGGCAGCGGCAAGTCATGGTCAATCGCACGCCTGCTTGTTGAGATAGCGCGCAGAGGTTCATATCGTTTCCTGTGCGCTCGTGAGTTTCAGGCCAGTATTGCTGACTCCGTTATCCAACTGATAGCCGACACTATCGAACGCGAAGGCTACAACCACGAATTCGAGATTCAGAAGGTCTACATCCGGCACATTGCCACCAACAGCCTGTTTATGTTCTACGGCATAAAGAACAACATCACGAAAGTGAAGTCACTGGAAGGCATTGACATCTGTTGGATAGAAGAGGCCGAGGCAGTGACCAAGGCCAGTTGGGATGTGCTGATACCTACCATCCGTAAGCCCGGTAGTGAGATATGGGTAAGCTACAACCCGAAGAACATCCTCGACGACACGCACCAACGATTCGTTATCAACCCACCCGATGACATTTGCCTGCTAACCGTTAACTGGAACGATAACCCTCACTTCCCTGACGTTCTGCGCCTGGAAATGGAAGAGTGCAAGCGCAAAGACTTCGACCTCTACCAGCATATCTGGGAAGGTCATCCAGTAGCAGATAGCGACCTAGCGATTATCAAGCCTTCATGGATCGCAGCTGCAGTAGACGCACACATCAAACTCAACTTCACGGCATCAGGCGCTAAGAGAATTGGCTTTGACGTTGCAGACGAAGGCGAAGATAGCAACGCGATCACAATGGCTCACGGAGCAGTAGTAAAAGATGTGCAGGAATGGAGCCGTGGCGATGTCATCGAGTCTGCTAACAGGGTTAACCAGTACGCAGACAGCATCAACGCTGACAAGGTTATTTACGATTCAATCGGTGTCGGCGCCGGCGTAAAGGCTCAGCTAAACCGGATTGCCAAAAGCCAGGTTGAAGGTTTCAACGCTGCGGCTGCTGTATTTGAGCCAGATCGCGAATACATGCCAGGGAAAACGAACAAAGACATGTTCTCCAACCTAAAGGCGCAGGCGTGGTGGCTGGTAAGGCAGAGATTCTATAACACCTGGAGAGCTATAGAGCATGGCGAAACATTTCCAGACGACCAATTAATAAGCCTCTCTTCTGAAATAAAAAACCTTGAATACCTCAAGGCTGAATTGTCACGCCCCCGTATCGATTACGACGGCAACGGCAGGGTGAAAGTTGAGAGTAAAAAGGACATGAAAAAGCGCGGCATACCCTCGCCGAACATGGCCGACTCCTTGATTATGGCCTTTGCGCCAACTTCTAACGCTCTGGCGAGGCTAAAGGCTCTTGCCAGTTAAGGTGAGGCAATGGCTAAACGTAACAATAGACAGCAGAAGAAAATCGACAAGCAAACACGCATGGACAGCTATCAGAATGTGTTCATGAACATTGGCACCGGTGGCGACAGATCGGCGTATAGCCGCATCCGCACGGCACACCTGCTGACGCGCGGGGTTCTTGATAGCATCTATCTTGGAGACGGATTAGGCCGGCGCATTGTCGATGTCGTGGCCGATGAGATGTTCCGTGCCGGATTTACGGTGGAAGGTGCAAACAACGAGCCAGAAATCATGTCTCGGTGGGATGAGCTAAACCTGACTCAGCAGTTTACTGACGCAGTGGCATGGGCTCGCTTATATGGCGGCTCTCTGATGCTGTTCGGTGTCAATGACGGCGGAGAACTAACATCAGAGCTAGGTGACGGTGAGCTTGAGTTTGTTCGGGTGTATGACCGTTACCAGGTACAGCCGTTCTTGCGCGATCTAAACCCAGATAGCGTGACCTATGGGGAAATCATTCAGTACCAGATTAACCCTATCTCTGGCACCCCATATTACGTACACGCTAGCCGGTGCCACATCTTCGACGGCGAGCGGTTGCCGAACCAAATTCGACATCAGAATCAGGGCTGGGGCGCTTCTTGCTTGCAAGGCATCTATCAGGCACTGACTGACTACGGCATGAGTCATGCACATGCTACAAGCCTTCTTGAGCGTAAGCAGCAGGGTGTTTGGTCTGCCGATGATCTGGCTGAGCTCTGTAAGGATGGGGAAGGGCGAGAAACGGTGCAAGCCCGCCTTAACATGGTGGACATGACACGCAGTAACGGGAACACGATCGGGGTTGATGCCAAAACTGAGAAGTACGAGTTGCTTAACGGCTCGCTTGAAGGCGTAGTTGACGTTCAAGACCGTAAGCAGCTGCGTATCTCTGCGCTTACAGGCATTGACGAGCAAATCCTTTTCACTAAGACACCGACAGGTCAGGGCGCGGATAAAACCACCGTTCCTGAGTCATGGAAGCAGCTAATTGGGCGCAAGCAGAAAGACGAGGCGAGACCTGCAGTTGAAAAGGCGGTTAGTCTCCTCACTAGCGACCCAACATGGACAATCAAGTTCAATCCACTATCTGTCCCTACCGAGAAAGAGCAGGCAGAAACTGCGAACTTGTGGTCACAGGCTGATGAGCGTTATTCACAGCTTGGATGGGTAAGTAACGATGAAGGCATCGCTACCCTGCAAAAACGCGGAGGCTACGTCTACCCGGAGATGAATGATGGCTAGAGTATGGCTTCATCCCTACGGAGTAGAGCGTGACTACACCAGCGCGCTTGTGAAAGCCACCAGGCAGTTCAACAGAGAAATCAACTCAACATACGGTGATATCCGCTTCGATGGATGGCAGGACGACATGGCGGCCATTCTGCCCTATCTGCGCAATGCAGGTAACAGGATATTCCAGCCGGTAATCGAGCGCCTGCCGTCATTCTTCTCGCTTACCAGTCAGTTCAACGATAAACAATGGCGCCTAATCGTTAAGGGCGGAACGGGCGTAGACCTCCCGCCATCTCAAGCAGTCATCGCCGGACAAACCACTATTCCTGTTTCATCTGGCGTGCTGGGTGTCGATGCTTATCGAGCTGAGGCGTGGCTTCGTGAAATGCAAGAACTTTGGGTCGCTGAAAACGTCAGGCTGATTAAGTCCATCCCTGCTGATGAGCTATCTGACATGGAAGGCATCATTCAGCGTGGCGTAATGAATGGCTCCAGTGCCGACACTATCAAGAAGCAGATTCAGGAGCGCTACGGTGTCACTGAGCGAAGAGCAAAGTTGATTGCTGTAGACCAGATCGGGAAAGCCAACGCCGCACTAACAAAGCAGCGACAGGCCGATGCCGGGATATCTGGATACAAGTGGCGAGGTGTTCTTGATGAGCGCGAAAGGCCAGAGCACAGAGCGCGTGAAGGCAAATCGTACAAGTGGAATAACCCGCCACCCGATGGTCACCCCGGGCAGCCAATCCGCTGCCGATGCTATGCAGAGCCTGACTGGGCTGGTTCTGTTTTTGATATTGGAGAGTGATAGTGGAAAACGTAGAGAGATTGCGCGAGATCATCCAGGAAATTATAGCTACTGGTGCACAGGTCAGCGATGTCAAATATGTCGGATTCGGCGTTTACCAGGGTGTCGCAGGCGGGGCATATAAAGTAACTGAAAGCCAAATGGTTAATATCTGCAACCTCCTAAAGATGGCAACGCCTAGCAGTCGGTTATGGGATAGTGAGGCGGATTTTATCATTTGCCAGCCCGGAAGCCACTCGCACTCTATGCATCATAAGTGACATCGGAGAGGGCAGAGATGAACAAAATTGAAAGGCTCAAGATCATTTTAGGGGTGCTCATGGCTGGGGCCGTTCTGCCCCTCGCAGTATTTATTGCGATGTTCATCCCCTACATGCTGCTTGTAAAACAATTCGTTGGCTTGTTTGCGCGTTGAGCCATAAAAGCCAATAAGAAACAATAAGGCAAAACATGAAAACAGTATCTCGCTTCGATGTGGGAGAGCTTCGTGCGTCCGTAAATGAGGATGGATATCTGGAGGATGTTCCGGTAGTTGGCCGCATTGGCATCCAGTTATACCGAAATCCAGACGGCTCGGTACGACGCGAACTACGCCCGCCAGAAGAGGTATTCAACGCTGACTCTTTGGCAAGCTTTAAGGGCAAGCCGATCACCATCGGCCACCCTGGCGCGGTTAACTCCCGAAACGCCAAAAAACACATGGTTGGCACCATGCTTGAGCCGGGCAGACAGGACGGCGACAACGTCAAAGTTCCTGTCATGGTCTACGACGAAAGCGCAATCACATCGGCTACTAGCGGCAAAACAAAGCAACTATCCCTCGGTTACCGGCTTGACCTCGACGAGACGCCGGGAGAGTGGAATGGGCAGCCGTATGACGCCGTTCAACGAAACATCCGCATCAATCATCTTGCCCTTGTATCGAAAGCTCGGGCTGGTGATGTAGCAACCCTGAATCTCGACGGTGACGAAGAAATCACTTTAGACGATGACGACAACCAACCAGAAGGTAAAACAATGCAGAAATTGCGACTCGACAACGGGCTTGAGTACGACGCTTCACCTGAAGTCGTCGTGGCGTTCAACGCCCTTAAACAGGATGCAGAGGACGCTAATACCAAGCTGTCCGAAGCGCAAACCACTATTTCAACGATCACCGCCGAACGCGACACTCTGAAAGCTGACGCGGCTGGCTTCGAAGATAAGCTGAAGCAGGCTCGAGAAGACGCCGCCGCCACCATCAAGGCTCGCGCCGACCTCGAGGCGAAGGCAGATAAACACGGCATCAAGCATGACGGCATGGATGACATTGCAGTCAAAAAGGCCGTAATTGCCAAGCTGAAGCCTGCGATGAAGCTCGACGGTAAAGATGACACCTATGTCAATGTTGCTTTCGATATGGCTATCGAGGCGGCGCCAATGGAGCAGCAGCGTAAGATCGTCAACCAAGACAAGGCCGAATCGCGCAATGACGGTGAAAACGGGCCAGCCGCTAAAGCAGCTCGCCAGAAAATGCTCGACCGCATGAGCGGCAAAAAGGAGACAGCATAATGCCTGTTCAAACTTCCTACGACAACGACATGCAGATCGCAATGCCGGGTATGCGTTCAGACTCCACCCACCAGATCACCGATGGCTGCAACGCCGCTCAGGGCGCAATCAAGCCTGGCTACGTCGTTGCACGGGTATCTAATGCCAATGATAAGCGCGTTGTTAAGCAGGTTTCTGCAGCTGGTGACGCCGCCAACCTGATGGGCATTTGCCGCTTCAGTCACTATGGCTGCGTTAAGGGTCAATACGAAGCAGGTGATGCGGTTAACGTGATGACTTGGGGTCGAATCTGGGCAGTAACCACTCTGACAGCCGCACCAACTATGGGTGCGCTGGTAAACGTGATTACCTCCGGCGATGACGCTGGCAAAGTGGCGGCCACCGGCGGCTCTCCCGCCTTGGGCTGGGTGCTTACCGGCAAATTCACCACATTCACCGACAACACTGGTTCCGCTGTGAATCTGGCTGAAGTACAAATCCGCAACCAGACCTCAGAGCCAGCCTCTTCTGAGGCATAAGGAATAACAATGGAAAATATGAATTACGACGAAGCGGATCTTACCGCTATTGAACATGGGGCGGCGGCCAACGGAATTCGACTGGATGAAGGTGAATCCATCTTCCTGGCTCGTGAGCTGGACTACGTTAAGTCCAAGGTTTACGAAAAAGAATATCCCGCACTGACCGCGACCACGCTGTTCCCGGTCACATCTGAAATCCCATCGTACGCCAAGACCTTCACGTACGGCGTATGGGATGCAGTGGGCATGGCGCGGATCATCGCAGATTATGCAGATGACCTGCCAAACGTGGGCGTTAACTACCGAGAAGAAACTGGCAAGGTATTCAGTCTGGGCAACTTCTACGAGTACAGCCTGATGGAAATTCGCGCTTCTCAGGCGACCGGGAAAAACCTTCCTACTCGACTGGCCAACGCTGCCCGCCGCGCTCATGACGTCAAAGTTAATGACCTGGCTTTCTATGGCGATACCGATTATCAGATTGTCGGCGTGCTCGATCACCCAAACATCCCGGTAACCACCTCTGCTGGCTGGACAACTGGCGCAATCGCTTCAGGCGAACTGGAAGATGCGGTATCCGCTATCGAAACGGTGACCAAAGGCCTGCACGCGGCGAACGTTATCGCACTGCCGCCAAGCGCCTTTAAAGTACTGTCCAAGCCGATGCCTAACACCAACACATCTTACATGACCTACTTCAATACCCAGTATCCGGGCATGCAGTGGGTTCGTGTTAACGAGCTGGAAGACATCGACGGCACCGGCACTAAAGCAGCGCTGGTGATGGAGCGTAGTGCTGACAACGCCTCCATGGAAATCCCGCAGCCGTTTGAGCAGTTGCCGCCGCAGGCTAACAACCTGGCGTTCAAGATTCCATGCCACAGCCGCGCTACCGGCGTTCAGGTTTACCTGCCGCTGACCATGCATCTCATCAAAGGCATTTAAGAGGCTTCGGCCTCTTTTCTTAAGGATTACCAATGAAAATTACTAACGCATCAGCACGACTGTATTACATCGCAGGCCAGAAACTGGCTCCGGGTCAGACTGCCGAAGTAGATGATTCCTGGAAGGACAATAAAACGGTGCAGGCATCCATCACCAAAGGTGAGCTGCGACTCGCTAATAAAGATGAAGCCGTAACCGCCAGTCAGGTAGAGAAAAAAGAGAAGGACAAGAAGTAATGAACATTGCCGCATTTGAAGGTCTTACGCCTCTGGAAATCTTCCGCAAGCTAGCGCCTGAATTTGCGGCTGTTCCTGATGAGGTTGTTCAGGGTTACATCGACCTGGCATCACTTTTTGTTTGCGAAGACGAGTACGGAGACGCATATAACGTGGCTCTGGCTCTAATGGCTGCCCATATCATGGCATCGCCTGGCGGTTACTCTGATAACGGTTCCACATCATCTGGTCGCATCCTCTCACGCAAGGAGGGTGATCTGGCAATCACTTATGGAAACGTATCAAGTGATACCGATTACCTCAGCGGGACTACATACGGAAACCTGCTGCAACTTCTCCGCAAGAAGAGGGGGGCAGGATTTTCTATTATGACTCGCGGAGTCGTGGGGGGATGCTTGTGTCCGTAAAAATCACAGACAACAAGCGGCAATGGGAAAGGTTCAGGCGGGAGATCAAGGCAACCGGAAGCAAAGAGGTAGTTGTAGGCATTCAGAAGGGCGAGGTTAATGATGGAGTTCTTGTCGCTGAATACGCGGCATGGAACGAATTCGGCACTAGAACAATTCCAGCACGCCCATTCATGCGCACATACTTCGACGCATCGGTCTCTCGGCTGGAAAGGTTCGCTACAAATGGAGTAACGCAAATTCTGCTCGGTAGAGCTACCTTTTCTCAGTTTCTGAATGCGGCTGGCGTATTTATGGTGGATGGGGTCAAGAAGAGTATTTCTGGTGGCACCTGGACTCCAAACTCTCCGGTGACGATAGCTCTGAAGGGTTCATCAAAGCCGCTTATAGACACTGGCGTAATGCTTAATTCAGTCACCTTCGCCATTCATGATTACGGAAGGTCACAATGAGCAATCCGTTTCGCAGGCCTTATCAGGTATATACTCCATCGCCTTCGGCTTTGGTTAACGGCGTCATTGTTGATGGGGTAATGACGGAGTCAACCGCTTACTTCAGCGTGCAAAGTATTAAAGATACGCAGGAGATTGAGAGTCTGGAAGGAGGGAGGAGGTTAACTGATTATCGCCGGCTGTACAGCGACACAAAGCTTCAGATTACTGATGATTTCCCCATGGCTCAGCCTTCACTTGTCGTTATTGATGGCTTTAACTACGAAGTTAAGCACCGTGAACCATGGCAAAACGGAATCATACCCCACTATAAATATTATGTGGTAAGGAAACGCGATGGCTGAAACCACAGTATCAACCTTCGTTCCTGATGCTGTAGAGTCTGCCGCTTACCGTGTTTTGTCCCAGCTATTACCCGTACCTCTCGCTTACGCCAATCAGAATAACTCCCGGCTTCCTCTGCCTTATGCCACGCTTCGTGTATCAACGCGTACGACCATTGGCAGGGATGAGCATGGCGAAGTAGATGATGAGGGTGTAATGCCGTCACACGGCGTTAGAGAAGGAACGGTGATGGTTAATGTGTACGGCGGAAGCGCACGAGAGCATTGCGACGATCTGATTAATAACATCCGTAAAACCACATCACGCTACCTGATGCGCAGAGAAAAATTCGTTATCGCAAACAGCGCCCAGGTTAACGACCTTACAGGTCTGCGAGATGAAGCAAACTTCGAAGCGATGGCGAATGTAGACCTTACATTCCGCTACACCGGCAAGTACACGGATAACGTAGGGCTCATAGAAACCGTTGATGCGACAGGCGACATCGGCGGAATAGAAACACACCTCACTATCGCCGTCACATCCGACTAATCAACACGGAGTTTCATCAATGGCACTTGAGTCAATCAGCGCTGAAGAGCTGAGGAGTTTGCGCACCTACGATCCGGAAACAGGCCAATGGAAGCACTGCTCAGACGCCGGTAATGGCATTCGAAGTGGAGACCAGGTAAGCCTATGCGCAGACACTAATGGCTACCTTACCATGACGGTTAAGCGGAAGCTCTATTTGGCTCATCGCCTCGCTTTCCTGTACATGACTGGAAGTTGGCCTCCTGATCAGGTTGACCATGTGAATGGCGTGATAACAGATAACAGATGGTGCAATTTGAGGCCTGCAAGCCGTGAAGAAAACACGCGACACAGAGCTATAAGCGCAAGCAAAAAGACCACTGATTTCAAAGGCGTTTACAAACGAAATGACCGCCCAAACAAACAGTATGAAGCTCGAATTGGCGTGGATGGAAAATACAAATCACTAGGTAGTTATCAGGATGCCGCAATAGCTGCGTGGGTTTATAACCTCTTCGCTATAGCTTTACACGGCGAATTTGCAATTTTAAACGAGTTAAAGGTGGTTTAATGGCCTCATTAAGTCAAATTGCCAACGTGACTATTTCGCTGGACACAGCGAGTATCGCGAAGGCGTCATTCGGCATTCCACTTGCAGTTTCGCCTACAACGGCATTCAGTGAGCGAATCCGGAAATATTCAAGCTACAGTGCGGCACAGCAGGACGGACTTGACCCGCAGACGCTCAAAGCGCTCTCAGCAGTATTTAGTCAGACCCCGCGCCCAAATCAGGCATGGGTAGGTCGCCGAAACGCCGTTTCTGTTGATCTGACAGTAACCAACGCGACGATCACAATGGGCAACATTTTCGCATTCAGCGTGAATGGCACCACCGTAACGTACACCGCAGCGAGCGGCGATGATGCTTCTGACGTATATACCGGTCTGAAAACAGCGCTGGCGGCACAATCTGTAGTTGATGCGTTGTTTACCAGCACCGCTGATGCTGAAGGGCTGCACCTGGTAGTGAAAGTTCCTGAGACAGCAACCATCGTTAAGCCAGTGACCAACCTGTCAATCGCAACCGCAGGCTCAGCAGACGGATTAGAAGCGGACCTTAACGCCATTCAGCAGGAAGACCCGGGCTGGTACGGCTTTGCTCTGGTAGAGCGTGGTGACGCACTAATTCAGGATGCGGCGGCATGGGCTGAGACGCAGACCAAACTGTTCTTCGCGTGCAGCAATACTGCTGATATCTGGACATCTGCTAATGACGATATCGCATCTCAGTTGCAGGACCTGCAATATCTGCGTACAGCTCTGATTGCTCACAAGGCAGCAGCGACTGAGTATCCTGAAATGGCATGGATGGGTCGATGCTTCACCATCGCGCCCGGTGGCGAAACGTGGGCGCTTAAAACACTGGCATCCATCACGCCTAGCAAGTTCAGCGACACAGAGCAGAGCTACATCTTCCAGAAGAACGCCAATGCTTACGAGCAGTACGCCGAAAATACCTACCTGATAAACAAAGGCAAGGTTGCATCTGGCGAATGGATTGATGTTGTGCGATTCCGTGACTGGCTTGTAGACACCATTCAGAAGAATATGGCTTCTCTGGTGATCCGCCAGAAGAAGGTGCCTTACACCAACGGCGGTATTGCCCTCATCGTCAACAACCTGAACGGTTCACTTATTCAGGGGCAGCAGGCAGGTGGAATCGCTCCTGATGAGCGTGACAGCGAAGGCAACACAATCCCTGGGTTCCGTATCACTTATCCAAATGCAGCCGACGTTTCTGCTGATATCAAAGCTACCCGAACTCTCTATATCGAGTTTGTGGCGCTTCTGGCTGGCGCAATCCAGGTGGTCGAAATCAAAGGCTCACTCACCTATAGCTACGAGGGCTAATTATGGCTGCTGAATTAACTGGCTCTTATGACGGCTCAGAAGTATTTGTCACTATCGGCCCGCTTCTATTAACCGGCTTCAGTGATGGAGACTCAATTACTGCTCGTAAGAACGCCAACTTCTATGAATCACGCGCAGGTCTCGATGGCTCAGTAGGTCGCGCGCGCGTAACGGATAAGCGCGGGCAGATCGAGCTTCATCTTTTGCAGACATCCGCGGCAAACGACGAACTATCTGCACTGATGAACCTTGATTCATTAACGCAGGACGGCAAGGCAGTGTATCCGGTATCAGTAACTGACTTCTCTGGTCGCACTGTTATCGCAGCAGGCCAGGCGTGGCTTTATCAGCTTGGCGACGTGGCCTTCTCAACTAACGAGGTTGGTGAACGCATTTACACCTTTGAGTGTGCTGACCTGAAATTCTCCCTCGGTGGTAACAACGTTTAACAATGCCGCCTTCGGGCGGTTTTTTTTGAGGTCCATATGTCTCAGGAATTCGCTACCTTCCATATCGGTGACAAAGAGTTTAAAGCCGCCAAAATGAACGCCTTCGCTGCGGCAAAGCACTTAGTAAAACTAAAAACGCTGCTTGATAAAGGCCTGGCTTCAGGCGGTGATGCAAACGCCATTCAATTACTGGCCGGCATCGATGAGAAAACGTTGGAGGAAGTAATCATCCCTATCCTGCGCGACTCATCAACATTCAGCGTTACTGACGAGAAGAAAATTGACAGCCCTAACGCAATGAACCTTGTGTTCACCGTAGACACGCTGTTCGACTTCTTCGAGCTGTGCTGGGAAGTACTGAAGCTCAATTTCACCCCTTTTTTTACGAAAGTTCTCACCCTGTTTGGGTTAAGCCCAGAAGAGCTGGCAAATCGGGTTCAGTCACTGGCGAAAAGCGCGACCCAGGAAAGCTAAGGGAAGACGTTGAAACAGAGCTATGGGTGTGGCGTCCAATAATGAGAAATATGTGTACGGTTGCAGAGGTGAAGTCAGGATTAATCACATGCGAAGACCTGCTCAAGCTTAACGCCCTCATAGAGATGACCGACTATCTGAACACGCCAATGGAGAAGTAAATGGTTATTCGAGAATTTCTGATCCGCCTTGGGCTCACTGGCTCAGATAGTGTGGGTCGAGGGCTGGACAGGGTAGACGGAAGGGTCGATAAAACCATTCAGTCATTCAATGCGCTTGGCGGTGTTCTTGCTACGGTATTCGGTGCTGTAACCATCTCAAACATTGCCAAAACTGCTGACGAGATGCAGTCTCTGGAGGCTCGAATTGGAATGCTGCCACAGACTATCACTACCGGCGCAGAAGCATTCGACACTGTGGCTCAAAGGGCAAGTGCAGCAAGGCAGGGCATTGAAGAGTACGCATCATTTTACATTAAGGCTGGTAACGCCACTCAGGACTTCTATAAAGACCAGGAGCAGGTTTTACAGCTCACCGATGCAGTATCCATAGCGCTTGCCGCTTCTGGCTCAACAGCCGTTGCGCAGGGGCAGGCTTTCTTCCAGCTTGGTCAGGCAATTGGATCTCCAGCTGTCCAGATGGAAGAGATGAATACGCTTATCGATGTAGCTCCTGACCTTTTCAGGGCGCTCGGTAAAGCCATCCCAGGGGCTAACAACAACCTTAAGGCTTTCATCTCCACCGGCAAGGTAACGGGTAAAATGCTTGCTGAAGGGTTGATTAAAGTCCTCCCGCAATTCGTCGACCAGTTTAAACAAATGCCAATGACCATTGGTCAGGCGCTCGTACTGGTAAACAACAGATGGTCGATGTTTATCAACAGACTTAACCGCAGCAGCGGAGCGGTGACATGGGTGGCAAATAAGTTCCTTTGGATGGCTGATAAAATCGAGTATGCACTGGACTCAGTTATCGATGCTCTTGGTGGCGCAGAGAATGCCGTAAAACTGCTTGGAGTAGCTCTTGGCGCAGCAGGCCTTGTAGGTTCTGTTTATCTCTTATCCGCAGCATTTACCGCACTCACAAGCCCTGTATTTTTGGTGATAGCTGCACTTGCAGCTCTGTTTCTTGTTGGTGAGGACGTTAACTCCTGGCTTAATGGCAACAAGTCGCTTCTTGGAGACATGATCGGGCCTGTATCTGAGTACACCGATTCGATTAACTCTCTAAAAGTCGCGCTTACCGACATGAAAGATATGGCTGTATGGGCGCTGAATGTTCTCAACAGTCTCGCCAACTTCTTTAACTCCAGTCAGGACAAGGTTCAGGATTTTGGAGATAAGATTGGGACTACAAAATTTGCACCATGGCTGAAGGAAAAGGCAGGATGGCTTGTTGAAGATTTAGGCAAGTGGGCGTCATGGGGAAATGCACAAACAAACGGTGCATTTGATATCCCCAGAATGTGGTCAGATACGCTTGCTGGCGTGCGAGGCTTCAACCAGGACGCAAAAGGTGGAAATACTCTACTCCCCAGCTATCAATCTCTTGCATTGCCACCGCCATCAGCAGCGTCTGGTCCTAAGATAGACGTCAACATCGGCAATATCTCAGTGCCTGCCGGAACGTCTGACGAGCAGGTTAAATTCCTTCAGGATAGCGCCAAATCAGCATTCAGTGACTACGGATGGAATGCGCTGGGTAACACATTAAACTTCAACACTGGAGGTTAGCATGGCAACTGATGTGCTTGGCTTCCTCTGGAACTCGTCAGGCGATAGCACCTTCAGGCTTAATGACCCTGGCGTCGGCAATCTTGAGTTTGACACGCTGGACCAGGAGACCCATGAGTGGACACGCGATGTGACAATGAATCCCGTAGAAAACGGGTCGCCAATATCAGATCACATCATCCGTCAGCCGAAAAAGATTACCGTTGCAGGCATGATAAGTAATGCACCAGTGACAGGGGTGTTAACTCAGGCAGCAAACGCTCTGGATAGCGGCTTCGACGGGGAAGACAGGGTTAACACAGCGATCAAGCTGCTTGACTCGCTCTATATTTCAAACGAACTGGTAACCATATACACCAAAAATTACACCTATGAGAATATGCTCATTCAGGGAATTAACATTCCCAGAAGGGTGGATGATGGTGATGCGGTCAATTTTACGATAGATGCAGTGCAGGCACTTATCGTGAGCACGGCTACGACAGAGGTTCCTCCTGGTGTAGGCGTCAGGAAAACGGATACGACCAGTAATGGCGCTACTGCTAAAGCCGGAACATCAAACTCAGCAGACCCAGCTACGGCTAACCGGGCTACGCCAACCAAAAACGTTGGCAAGAATACGGGTTCAATCCTGAGTCAGGCTTTGGATGGGTTATCTGGCTCGGGCGGTAAACTTCAGGAATATCTCGGCAACATCATAGGTAATGTCACCCCATGACCCCACTAAATTTTCAGGCTGGATTTACTGACCAGACATTGCAGGCTGTTTTCGACGATACACCGGTTACGCTTCGCCTGCGATGGAATGAACGCTTTGGCTTCTGGTCGCTTGGTATCTATGACCGTGAGTCATTGCCGATCATAACCGGAGTTAAGCTTGTACAGAATTACCCGCTTTTAAAGAACTTCAGTTTCGATAACTTCTCAGGAGATATCTACTTCATCCGTACGTATGGTGAAAAGGTACGCCCTGATATCGATTCGATTGGAGGCGATCACCTGTTGGTGTATGCCACTGAGGAAGAAATAGATGAGTTTGTTTCTGCGAACGGGTGAAATCATCGTAGGTCAGCCTCAGGGTGAGGCAGTAAGCATTAAAGACCTGCGATTTGAGTTCGATATCACCAAAACAGCCAGCAAAACCGCCAACGAAGCATCACTCAAAATCTACAACGCCGCGCCCACAACTATCACTTTGATGGAGACAGTAAATAACGTGGTCATCATCAAGGCTGGTTACGTCAATGATATCGGCGCTATCACCATCTTCACTGGCACCACATGCCGTAGCCTGACGTATCAGGACGGTCCTGACATCATCACGGAGATGGAGTTAAGGGACAGCGTCATACCTTTACGCGACGCCAAGATAAGCGTTTCCTTCCCTCCAAATACGTCAGCAATGACCGTACTGGATGGGGTGGCGAAGAACTTCGGACTGCCAATCAAGAAGAGCATCAGCAAGGTTCAGGATAAGCAGTACGTCGGCGGGTATGCCTATAACGGTAGGGTGCGTGATGCTATGGACAGGGTCTGTAATTATCTTGGGCTGGAGTGGAGCGCTCAGGATAGCGAAATACAGATTATCAAAAAGGGTGGCGTCTATGCAGACACGGCTGTCGTGCTGTCGAAAGACACTGGCATGATCGGATATCCCCGCCGTGAAGCAAAAACCATGACCGAGAAGACGGCAGCCAAGCAGGGCATCAAATACGGTCAGAAAGGGATCGTCAGGACGGTTGTGGATGTAGAAGACCCAACGGCTAAGCTAAAAGACCGGGTCACTCTTGAGGTGCAGGGCTACCGGGTGAAATCACTGCTCAATCCTGCCATTTATCCTGGTGCTTATGTTCAGCTTAAATCTCGCGGAATTGATGGGGAATTCTTCCGTGTTGAAGAAGCACATTACACCGGAGATACGCACGGGCAGGAATGGAGCGTGGAAGCGCTATTGAGGTTTATCTGATGGCTGATAACAGTGATGTAGTAGAAGCGCTTAGGCGGCTTGTAAGCTCCGAAATGGACACGGTAAACACAGCACTTCCATGCACTGTGGTTAGTTACTCAGGCGGCAAGGTAACGGTAAAGCCAGATGGCGAGAAAATATACGCAGATGGCGATACCAATGCCTATCCGGTACTGACCGATTTGCGTATGGTGTGGCCGCAGTTTGCAAACGGTCAGGCCGGATTGAAAGGCCCCGTCCAGGCTGGTGATAAATGCCTTTTGGTGGTCTGCCAGCAGGCAACCGATGGCAGCGACGACACAAGGCGATTCGACATCATCGACTCATACGTTATCCCTGGTGCTGGTTATAGTGATGCAGTCCCTGGCAACGATGACGTGAGAATGTATTTTGGCGATGCCTTCATTGCTATCGATGCCAACGGGAAAATGACCATTAATGCTCCAGGTGGGGTGGAAGAAACAACACCGTTGCATACCGTTAAAGGAAGCATGACCGTTGAGCAGTTGTTCACTTACCAGGGCGGCATGACTGGCTCGGGCGGTGAAACATCGGTAGCTACCATAACCGGCACGATGCAGGTGATTGGTGATGTGGTTATCAATGGCATCAGAATAGGCACTCACCGTCACCAGGGTGATAGCGGTGGCACTACAGGAGGCCCGGAGAACTAATGATTGATTTCAGACTTACAGATAACAAAGTCGTGTTCACTAACGGCCTTCTTCAGTACGTAGATGGAGCTGAGCGCGTCAGGCAGCAGGTAGAATTCAGGCTTAACCTGTGGCGCGGAGAGTGGTTCCTTGATAGTCAATTCGGAACGCCGTACTTACAAGATATTCTCGGTAAGCAGGTAACACTTAATGGTGCGCTATCAGCCATCCGTACAGAAATCCTCGCTGTAGAAGGTGTTACCGGCATAGTTGAGTTTACCTACAACTTTGACCGGGCAGAGCGAAAGCTGAGCATAGAGTTTACAGCCAACACTGAGTACGGGTTGGTGCAGTACCCCTGATAAATAATCCCTTCAATATGCCTCGCCAATGTGCGGGGCTTTTTTATGCCTGAAATAAGGTGCATATGGCTGATTACATTACTGCGACAGGCTTTGACAAGCCGACATTACCGGAGATGGTTCAGGAAATCGGTGATGCAATGGAAACGGTCGTCGGGCCGATTAACAGAGAGGCTGATTCGACCACCGGACAGTGGATCGGAATTGAAGCTGAGCAAAACGCAATTCACTTCGAAACTGAAGAGGAGTTGTGGGCTAGCCGGTTTCTTGCTTCTGCTGAGGGATTCGCTCTTGATGCTCTTGGCGACTGGATGGGTGGGATTACCCGGCATGGCAAAACCACGACAAAAGTGAACGCCGTTATTTATGGCTCTGAATCACGACTTGTTCCTTCTGGTTCTTTAGCTTCTTTCGGTAATTACCAATTCAGACTGACGGCAGATTATACCATCTCACGCTCGACGCTTCTGGATGGAGAGGTGAGGGTATCTAACAACACACAAACCAGTTACACGGTACGGATTGCTGGCGTTGATCATACCTACACGAAAGTTGCAGGAGACACGGTAAACACCATTGCTACAGGCCTTGCCGCAGTAGTGGACTCAACAAGCCAGTATTCAGCCACAGCAAACGGCTCAGTAATCAGACTCACCTCTGAAAACCTTATTGAAGGTTACGCAGTGTCGCTTAGCGCTGGGCTGGCGTGGCAGTTAATTGGTTCACCGGCAATCTTTGAGGCTACTGAAGCAGGTCCGATTGTCGTTCCTGTTGGTGGATTAAACAATCCTGTAAGTGCGATCACCGGATGGACAGGAGTTAATAACCTCGTTCAGGGGGCCACCGGTTCAGATCGCGAATCAGACACAGATTACCGCCAACGTTTATACCAGAGCAGGGCATCATCTGGCGGTGCGGCAACCATCCCAGCAATTGAGACTCGCCTGATTACGGAAGTCAGCGGCGTAACCTTAGCCAAAGTCATTGAAAACGACACCATGACGACAGTCGACAGCATTCCTCCAAAAGCCATCCACACTATCGTTTCTGGCGGTCTTGAGCAGGACATTGCTGACGCAATCTGGAAGTACAAAGGTGCAGGTATAGCGACATACGGCTCAATTGCGATCACTGTGTATGACCGGTACGAGAGACCACATATCGTGAACTTCTCAAGACCTACAGAAGTGGATATTTATGTCAAAGTTGACGTTGTTCTTCTGGATACTGAGGAGCCGTTACCAGCTGCTGTTGTGGACGCTATAAAGCAAGGTGTTGTGGCTTACGGTGCCACCCTTGGACTTGGTGATGACGTTATTACCCAGCGCATTTATGGCTATATATACGCAAATACCACCGGCATCGGGAAAATGACCATCACCGTCAGCACTGACGGAACTACGTTTGCAGAAAGTAACATTTCCGTTGCTGAAAACTCATTTGCTTCGTTCTCCGCTGCCAATGTGGAGGTCACAGGTGTCTGATGAATGGATTGATATCGATTTCCTTGCGCTGATACGACAAAGGCCTACTGACTGGCTTAAAAAAGGAGGACAGGTTCCAGATCTCTTTGCTGCTGTTGGCGTACTTCATCCTGAAATTGAAGCGCGCGCCAAATACATCTACCTGACGCAAAGCATATACAACGCCCACGGCATAGAGCTGGACAGATTCGGACAGTACGTTGATGTCGGTCGTGATGGAATGTCTGACGATGATTATCGCCGGGAAATCATGCAGGCGAAACTGGCGACTGCGTTCAGCGGAACACCAGATAACGTCATGGTCGTAACGGCAACCACTACTTCAAGTACTGATGTCGAACTGGTTGAGCTCTATCCTGCCGCATTCAGCGTTCACGCAACCGGACCTTATGTCCCCACAAACATCAACACCATCGTCGACCGCGCATCTGTGGCGGGTGTCAGAGCATATTCAACACATGATTATGGGCTCAACGGTTTCTCCCTGGCGGGAATAGACACCAATTCAGGCCAAGCGTTACAGGTCGGCGATAACACAGCAATGCAGGTAGACACCGACACGGCGCTTGGACTTAACCGTGGGTCTGTATTCATTGCTGGCTCATATCTTGACGCGGCTGGGTCCGTGTCAGGTGTACTCGAAGTAAACGGCTCATATCTCGGCGTCGCTGACGACGATTATCTTCTTATTTTCTCCCGTGACTATGGCGTCACCGGGACGATGCTCTGTGGCGCTATGCCTAAGTGAGAAATTAAATGGCTATAACATCATTTGCAGATACTGACGTCACTTATGCGGACGGTCAGAAAAACAAAGAACCAATTCCAGATGAAATTCTTGCCAGCGGGTTTGTGCCTCCCGTTCGCATGCCAGATGGATCAATCTCAGCAGGTAGCAAGCTCGCAGCCAATCACCTCAATACACTACTTAACGACTTATACGCGCAAATAGCTGACCTGAAAGCACGCGTGACAGTGCTTGAGGGGGCTTAATGGCAGATATCACTCTAAAATATTTAACAGATTTGCCAGCAGCCGCTTCGGCAGCGTTGACTGATTTGTTGCATGTAAATCAGTCAGGAAATGACAGGTCTCTTACCGTTTCAACTCTGCTCAAAGCAATTGTTGATGGTGTATATCCAATCGGAAGCGCTCATTTTTTTACTAATACAACAAATCCAAATGTCATATGGCCAGGAACTACATGGGCCAGAATACCAGGCGCAGGAAGGACAATCAGGCTTGCCAATAACTCAGGAAGCGACACCTTGCAAATAGGGGGTAGCGACAGCATTACGATTACAGCATCCAATCTTGCACCACATACACATCCGATTGATGTCAACTCAGATTCTTTCGATTATGGGAGCAAAACAACCAGCACATATTCTCATTCACACACGGTTGGGCTTAAAAGCGTTGGAACATTAACAGGTGGCGCTCAGGATAGGAGTAGCGATGACATTATTTCTTCACAGTCAACTACAACATCATCAGATAATCATGCGCATTCAATATCAATAGGTGCGCATTCTCACCGAATATCGGGTGACACAGGTTCAACCGGTTCTGCAACCCCAATAGATACTACAAACCAATATATTAAATTAGCTGGATGGTACAGGACTGCATAATGGCCGAACAAAAAGTAAAACTTACTGAGTTGCCAACCGCGACCGATACACTTGATACAGCGCAGCTCTTGGTCAATCAGAACAGTACCGACCAGAAGCTTGCTATTACACATCTGTTGCGTGCAAAGAACAACCTTTCAGAACTAGAGGATTTTGCACAGGCACGAGCAAATTTAGATGTTCCGTCTGTAGAGGAAGTAAATAACAAGTTATCAGGATTTATTGACGGGTCTTATACATTTAGCTCTGGCGGGTCGTTAGCGTCACGCTCTGATTTTATCTGGGATGAAGAAACGAAATCCTGGTATTACTGGTCAGGAGTATTGCCAAAAGAAGTTCCAGCCGCTTCCAATCCTGACTCTACAGGTGGGACTGGTGTTGGTGCATGGATTCCTGTTGGAGAATCAGTACTGCGAGGAGACTTAGCAAAACCAACCGGATCTTCGCTCATTGGATATCAGTATCCTGTGGATGGCAGTGTGCCAAGAACGGTAGAAGATAAACTTGGAGATTTCGTTAGTGTGCTGGACTTTGGCGCAAAAGGCGATGGCGTAACAGATGATTCAGTAGCCTTTAAAAAAGCCTCAGCTACCGGTAAGAAAGTGTTTATCCCTGATGTGTCAGGTAATGGTTCTGGCTGTATTTACAAAGTAAAAAATGTATATATCAAAAAGCCATTGCTCTTTGGAGAAAATATCGGTGTAGAAATACAACCTGTTTCTGCCGGTGATGAGATGTTCTACTTTGGAGATCCTGACCAGCCATCTACTTACATTATTAATGGTGCGAGAATAGAAAACCTCACCTTTTCATGCCCATCAGCTTCAGATGGAGAGTACCCTATAGCCATACGTTGCCATCAACAGCAGCAAATGGAGATATTCGGATGCACATTCTACCGATTAACATTTGAGCTTATAGACTACAGATATGTCACCTTTAGGAAAATTCGTGGAATAGGTTCAATGTTCTATTCAAACAGGACTCAACCAAATGGTGTTGATTGGGCTGACGCATTGGTTATCTCAGACAGTTTTATTGCTTACTCTTCCCGTGTTGAAGTTCGTAACTCTGTAGGATTTCAAATGCGAAATACCTATTGCGCAAATCCGACATCTACTCCATGCCTGTTATTGGGATATGACGATTGGGCAAAGCCAAGTCATGGAACGTGCGAACTAACTGACGTAACAATTGAAGGCGTTACAGAACTCAACAATTGCAACCTTTTTGTTTTTATTGTAAATGGCCATATGGGTGCCTTTGAGGGGCATGGGCTAACGCTTAAAGATTGTTTCTCGGTAAACTGTGTAAATACAGAATTCCATTACAGTAAAGACTTCGGTGTATACATGAATGCGTGTAAAAAATCATCATTCACTAACACCAGGTTTACAAATAATGGAGAAGGTGGGATTAGAATTGGTGGTGATACGCAATATGTTGCATTCGCTGGATGTCTTTTTGGCGAGGGAGGAATTGCTAATGACGGCCCAACTCAAAAACGAGGTATTAACATTGAGGACACTAGCGGAGGGATTGCGGTGTTGTCTTCTGTTTTTGATGGAAATAGCGAGGTTAATATTGGCGGAGATCAAAGTAAATACAGGGTTCTGGCATGTCAAGGAGTTCCCGATACTGTAATTGTTAGCGGTGGTGGAACATCGCAAAGGCCATCATCTCCAAAAGCAGGGCAGCAGTATTACGATACCAACCTAGGACTTCCTGTATGGTGGAATGCTACCACAGAAACATGGCAGCGTGCAGATGGCACCAATACATAACAGAAAGCGCCAATCCTGTGGCGCAATTAATTGTCATCCTTAAACCACCTCCTGTGGGGGTGGTTTTTTAATATCCGAAACCACTTTCTAATTTAAAGCCCTGATCCCATCTTTCCATATGAGAACTATTTTATCCTGAATCTTATGTTTTTCACTTGGAGTTCCAAACTGTCTTATGGCATTGCCAATCTGGTCTTCGTCATCTGCAATTAAGAACTCCGCTCCAGCTTTATACCATTCTGATTTTGATAGCCCATTATATTGAACAAATTGATTATTGCGTAATTCATATGGCGCAACGTTAATATCGCTAAATCCGGCTACCGAAGATGCAAACCAAAAAGAGGCATACCCCCTCTTATATCCGCTTTCATGTAAAAAATTTCTTAGTTCAATTGTCACATCGTTAGTGTTTACTGTGTTTCTTAATGTTGCTAAACTTGGTATTGATAACAAAATGACGATTAAAGAAATCGCTATATTTCTTTTTGCAGAAAAGGCAAAGGCACTTCTTGAAATGACAATGGACATAAATACAAACGTAGGAACAATGTATCTGATAGAAAAGAGATTTGTTGGTCTGTCGCTCAGTAAATAAGCAAAAAACATTAGTAATGATGACGCAACCAATACCTGACAAAAGAAATCAAGGTCCTTAAATTTAAGAATGCACCTTGTGGATAAATATATGAATGAAAATATGAATATTACCTTAATTAAACTAAAGAATGTTCTCTTATCACCTATTTCCATTCCAAATACATATCCACCAAAAAAATGAAAAGTGCCCTGAATAGTTAATGATATATTATTAGTTAATTGAGAGAAATCAACAAAATGCGGGGTGGTTATCCCTGGCAGGGTAAATCCACCAAAATGTAAAAAAAAGAAAGATATGCATTTCGAAACTGCAATTGATACTGCAGTTGACGCTATCAATACCACATATCTATAGTTTATGTTTTCTTGTTTATATATTCCAAGTGCCACTCTATACAAGCACACAAGTATAACAGGGATAATAAATGCATATTTTGCAATGTCATCACTAAAAGACAAAGTTGATAACATAATCATGTATGTCAATAATAGCTTTAACGACCCTTTTAACCTATATTGCTCCAATAAAACTAAACAAAGTAAGATTAGTATGTATGCACCTATGTGAATGCATGCAATTAACATTATACTCGATGAAAACGATGTTGGCATGGCAAAGGTAGCAAGAACTGCGTAAAATGATAAATTTCTATTATGATTTGATACATACAAGGAAATTGTTACCAGTACCCCCATAAATATCCCTGGGACAATATAGTAAAGGTGCTCGTTAAATCCTATTATTTTTATTGCTAATGCATATGGTATGATCTCTGTAAAGTAAAATGATACCGTAGATAGCTTCCATCCACTTAACAGTATGTTACCGTTTAAAATATCCCTTGCTTCTCTGAATGATGATATAACATCAGAGTTTGGGAGTGTATTTTTGGCAATTAGTGAATATACCACTGACAATATTGTGAAAATAAAAGCCCAACAAAAAAAGTTAAATTTATTAGTCATTTTTTACCCTTTATTAAATATTTAGGTCGTTGCTTAGATTCTATGTATATACGTCCAATATATTCACCTAGTACCCCAATCCCAATAAGCTGGATGCCCCCGAGAAAAAGAACAGATACCAGAAGAGACGGATAGCCACGCACTGGGTTGCCAAACGCAATGGTGTCAATGATCATCCATGTCCCGTAAAGAAAGGCTAAGCCAGCAACTAACAGGCCGATATATGTCCATATACGAAGCGGGAATGTTGAGAAGCTGGTAATCCCTTCAAGAGCAAGATTCCACAGCTTCCATCCGTTGAATTTCGTGTTGCCTGCAACCCTTTCCGCCCGGGCATACTCAACGACATCGGTGCTTCCTCCTACCCAACTCAATACACCCTTCATGAACAGGTTGCGCTCTGGCATGAGCTTGATGTTTTCCACTACTTCACGAGACATCAGGCGGAAATCGCCAACGTTTTCCTCAATCTTCGGATTGCTTATTTTGTTATGCAGCTTATAGAACCATTCAGCCGTCTTGCGCTTTAGGCGACCATCGGTGGAACGGTCTGTTCGTTTAGCCAGAACCATATCAGCACCAGCCAGCCACTTCTCAATAAGATGCGGTATGACCTCGATAGGGTCTTGGAGGTCTACGTCAATCGGGATAATCGCCTCACCTGTAGCATGGTCTAACCCAGCGAACAGCGCTGGTTCTTTTCCGAAGTTACGAGTGAACGACAGAGGCTTAACGAGAGGGTCTGAAACGGCGATTGAGTGTATGATCGCCTCTGTTGCATCCCTGCTCCCGTCATTGATGAAGACAATCTCGACCTCATAGGGCTTAAGGCCTTCAAATTCTCTAACTGTTTTGTAAAAAATCGGTATCGCGTCTTCTTCGTTGAATACTGGTACCACCAGAGAAATCTTCATTGTTTTTCCCTAAAGACAACATGTTTCGAATAAAAGAAACCACAAATCAGGCTAATAAGAGAAAACTCTACAAGAGTGATGATGGGGGAAATCTGATAGTAATCAGACACCTTACCAACCAGTACGCTCATTAGACCCATAAATGTGACAAAGAGAAAATAACCTCTAACTTTGGGCTTTGATTTGAATGTGAATGCAGCATTGGCGAAGAACGAAAATGTTACTGCCGTAGCAAATGCCAGAAGGTTTGCAGCCGCCTGGTTTACAGAGAGCATGTAGACGCCAACTGAGAAGACGATCCAGTGAATGGCGGTGTTAAACACGCCGACCGTTAAATATTTTGAGAATAGCTTAAGCATATGAGTGTTTGGGTAGTTTTAGAGTTCAGCGTAGTTTATCACCTAAGACCAATCTGATCAGCACTTGATCAATTCTGGTAGGTGAAATACTGTATTTATATACAGTAATAATCGGAGGTGTTTATGGGATTCCCGAGTCCAGCGCAAGACTATGTTGAACAGCGCATATCGCTAGATCAGCGCATCGTAACCAGGCCATCAGCTACTTACTACATGAAGTCGTCAGAGACTATCTACCGCTGCGGCATCATGAAAGATGCGCTGCTGGTCATCGACTCGTCACTAAACCCCTGTGACGGCTCATTGCTGGTTTGTGAGATAGGAGGTGAGTTCAAAGTGAAGATTTACCGGACATATCCTCAGCATCACCTTGAGAATGCACTGAACGGACGCAAAGAAAAGTTACCTGGTCACTTCGAAGGGATAGAAAGCCCGGTGTTTGGAGTTATCACGTACATCATCAACGATGCGCGGACAGGTGAGTTTGATGATTGCCCGGTGATGTGATTTCTTGTGCCACGGTTGTGCCATGATTGTGTCATGCACCAGAAATCATCATCCATCATCTTTCCGTTTGTGCCATCAGCATTGGCTGTGTGAATGCGGTCAATGCTTGTAAAAACAGTTAGTTAAATGTGGTGCTTCTGATTCGTAATGCGAAGGTCGTAGGTTCGACTCCTATTATCGGCACCATCTAAATCAAATAGTTACCCTACATTCCAGTAAATCTCGTTCTCAGACCATGGCAGCAAATGTTGCCATTGGCTGCACATTTTCGCGTCATCGTTTTGTACCTCAAAGAAGTTGATCGGCGGCATAACCCAAAAGGCTATACCGCCAGCGCCATATTATCGCGCCATTAACGCAAACACTCCCCAGCCAAAGTACTCCCGCGTGTACGTCACATGACGTTCAGGCGCTATCGTCAGCTCCGCCCGAACCTCCTGCGCGAAGTCATCGTCTGGGTTTTCCTCCAGCCAGCGACGCATGGTCATCCATTTTGCGGCTTCGTACCTGTCCCAGCCTTCCTGGTCAGCCAGCACCATTTCAACCAGGTCATAGCCCTGTTGATCGAAAGACGCAACCAGACCGGGCAGAGTGAGAAAGTCTGCGATCGACGAGACGCCGCAGGCCTGGGCTGTCTCCTCCGTCGCGGGTACCTGACGCCAGTACGGTTCGCCGATGAGCATTATTCCCCCGGGCTTGAGGCTTTTTGCCAGCAGATCCATCGTCCCGGCTACGCCCCCCGCAATCCAGGTTGCGCCAACGCAGGCCGCCACGTCACATTTTTCATTCGCGACGTAGCCGGCCGCGTCGTTATGAATGAAATGGACGCGTTCGCTGACGCCGAGTTCCTCTGCGCGCCGCGTGGCCTGCGCGGTGAAGAGCGGGCTCATGTCGATGCCGGTACCGGTAATACCGTAATCACGTGCCCAGGTACAAAGCATCTCTCCCGAGCCGCTGCCGAGATCGAGAATGCGAGTGCCTGGCTTCATGCGTAACACCCGGCCCAGCGTCGCGTACTTCTCTGGCGTAAAGGGGTTATGAATGCGGTGTTCGCTTTCGCTAACAGTAAAAATACGTGGGATATCCATCATCCTCTCCTCAACGATTATCAGGCTGAGCGCGAACGTTATTCAGCCCGGTGGTGTTGATCCGATAGGGCTGGCCGTTGACGGATTTGATCAGTTTTTTGGTTTTGAGTTTTTTGAAAACGGCGAGCGTGCAGTCAGCCAGCAACAGCCCTTCGCGGGTGTAGCATTCAACGGCGGTGACGCGGCCGGAGGTATCGCGGACGTGCACAATACGGCCACCTTTGGCGAGAACATGTAAGGTACGTTGTTCCTGACGGGATAAATTCATACTGGAAAACCTGTTTAATCATCATATGCAAAACGTGCAAACACACAGCGGTGTCCGCATACGATTTCGGCGCATTGATAATCAGTCCGGCCTGGAAAGGTCGGGAAGCTGATTATCGGATGATTACATTCTCCAGCATCAAAGCCTCGGTTTGAGTTGATAGGTATTTACGGGGTGAATGATAACACCTGGTTATTGTCAGTGAATACCCAGGGGTGAAAAATGTGATCCCGGTTGGTATCGGGCTGAGGAGAGGGGATCATTCCTGGCCGCTCTTAATTTTGCTGTCGACCTGAGGCTGTGGTTTGCTGAAAAGATATCCCTGCACAAGCTCGCAACCCAGAGCCTGAAGCCGCTCAAGCTGCTCTTCGGTCTCAACGCCCTCGGCAATGACGCCCATATTAAGGCTTTTAGCCATACCGGTAATCAGCTTCACAATATTAAGCGCATCTTCCTGCGTAGATATCGGATTGACAAAAGATTTATCGATCTTGATTTTATCAAAATTCAGTTCGCTGAGTCTGGAGAGCGACGAATAACCCGTGCCAAAATCATCAATAGAAATTCTTACGCCCAGTGAGCGTAGTTTTTTGAGGATCGCAATGGGGTTATTTCTGTCACTGAAGAGGGAAGACTCTGTGACCTCTAACTCAAGACGGTTAGCCGGGAGCCCGGTCTCAGCCAGAACGGACTGCACCGTATTAATAAATGATTTGCTGCCCAATTGAACAGGCGAGACGTTGACGGAGATCCTGGCCGGAACAGCCCAGGAGACCGCCTCCCTACAGGCCAGTTTAAGTACAGTTTTACCTATCTCGTTGATCATGCCTGTTTTTTCAGCGGCGAAAATAAAGCTATCCGGGGAGAGCATCCCCTTGACGGGGTGCATCCAGCGAATAAGCGCTTCATAGCCGTAAATTTCCTTGCTGATGGAATTCACAATAGGCTGGTAATAAACAATAAACTCATCATTCTCTATTGCTCTTGCCATATCATTTTCAAGGGTTCTGCTTTCCTGCAACTTCTGTAGCATTCGCTGGCGGAAGACTTTGATTTGCTGAGAACCTTCTTTCTTGGCTTCATAGAGCGCCAGATCGGCAAATTTATAAAGGTAATCTGAACGTCGTTCGTTATCCGATAAAACAATACCCACACAGGTGGCTATTTTTATAAGTTGATTATTAATTGTATAGGGCTTGCTGATGCTATCACTGATTTCTCGCGCGCGTGAAACGGCTGCGGCTTCGGTTAAGCCACTGGAGAGAAACGCAAATTCGTCGCCGCCCAAACGATAAAATGTCTCTGAAAAGCGGCTCAAAGCGTTAAGGCGCGTGGATACCTCACGTAACAGTAAATCGCCAGCATCATGACCGTAGGTATCATTCACCTCTTTGAACCGGTCTAAATCGAATAACATCACCGTGACCGAAATATGTTTTTCCTCAGCCTGTAGATTAAGTTTATTGAGATCATCCCAGAAGAAAAGACGGTTTTTCATGCCGGTAAGGGAGTCATGATAAACATCGTATTCCAGTTTTGTATTCTGGATTTGCAGGGTTTCTTTGGACAGCTGAAGTTCTTCAGCCAGAGTTTTAACCTGTGTATGTGCTTTGAGAATGTTTTTATTTTGATAGATAATCAAAAAGCCCAGTATGAAGCTTAAAATAACCAGTAACAGCGAAAGTGCTGAATAAATATAATATAGAACCTGTATTTTTAGGTTAGTTTCATTGATTGTATTAACATCTTTTGTTAAAGCCGTTGATGAAAGCTGGCTTAGCGGTGCATCCAGTAAATGCATATTTTTCAGATAGAGCTTTAACTCTGAACGGCTCATTTTCTCAAGGTGACCATCCAGATAGTTCAGTATATTTTCCAGGCGTAAGGCGAGCACCTGATGCGCTTTCGCGCTGTTTATATAACGACCCAGGCCGCCCTCTTTCAATAAATCATTCTGGCTCAGCATGATTTCCAGGCGCATGCGAACCTGGTCTACCGTAACGTCATCAGTCTCGGTTGCGTACAGTCCAATCCATGATTCAAATCGGTAATATTCAGATACCAGTTGGGCTACAGACCAGGACTCAGTGTAGTGAGTCAATTTTTGCAACTCCTGCTGACGGTCGTAGACAAGAAAGGCTATATATCCCGTAGTGATAAAAAGAGAAAAAATGATACCAACCAGTATCCTGTTCATTATGTTCTCCTGAACTACTATTCAATCTTCATTTTGCTGATCTGCCAGGCCGATCGCGAGTAATAAATCTGATTATTGAGTTCAGGAAGACTGTCATAAGGGTAGACGATGAATGACGGACCTTTATCGCGGATGCGCATATATTCGCCATTGACCTTTAACGCCAGGATGGCGTTGTATTTCTGGAAGTCGCTGAGAGGGATGACGGTAGTATAATCATTGAGTGCAACCACATTCAGAACAGAACCCTTAGCACCCACATACTCCATGAGTTTGCGCATCGGGATACCCTCAAACTTCGTGCGGCCATTATACCAGGGAGAGGTCGTCTGGAAACTCACCATCCCCAGTTTTTCCAGGCTGGCAATATCAAAAACGGCTTTTCCATTTTCGTTCGTATTTTCTATATTACCGGTAATGGTTAAGATGGGTTTGCCCACAGGCTTTGGCAGTTCGCCAGCCCAGCTTAAACTTTGTACCAAAAAGCAGCACAGCATTAGGATTATTCGCATATTGGCCTCCTCTTTTTAACAGAAGTATAAGAATTATAAGTTATTTATCCTATAAGTTTGTCTATTTTGTTGAACGCCATGGCTTTTTGCAAACGATACTTCATTAAATGTATTAAAATCAAATGGATAATCGTTGTTTGCCCCGTGATTGCAGACCTCTGGCTGGAGCTTACGTTTTTTAAAACATAAAAACTCAGTGTAATTAGCCACCGGGTTTAAAAATGATCGCTTTGATTATTGATATATTTACGCACCCCCATTTTTTATCAATGGTGGCATCGTTAAGATTGATTTATATGTACAAAGAATGATAACGCACCCTCAATGTGAGGGAATAAGAGAGTGCGCGTACCTCTGACGTCATTTGCACTGAGTTTCGGTTAACCCGTCTCCAGCATACTGAAACTGACGATCCGCGAGCGCCCCAGCTCTTTCGCCCGGTAAAGCGCCACGTCTGCCGCGCGCAGCAGGTCGTCGCTTTGGGCGTGCTGCGGGTAACTGGCTATCCCGATCGACACATCCACCGGGCCAATCTCAGCAAGCCCATAGCGCAGCGACAGCGTATGGACGCCGTTATAAATCTCAGTTGCGCAGGCGTGAGCCGCTTCCTCATCCGCACCCGTTAGCAGCACCAGAAACTCTTCGCCACCAAAGCGGAAGGCCAGGCCGGCATCGTGCACGGCACGCTGAACAATTGTCGCCACGCTCTTAATCACATGATCGCCAGCCTCATGGCCGAAGCGATCGTTAATGCTTTTAAAGTGATCGATGTCGATCATCATGCAGCTCACCGGCTCATCATTGCGCATTGCCTGAGCTATCTGAGTGCGCAGGGTATCTTCCAGGTGGTGACGGTTACGCAAGCCGGTGAGCGGGTCGAATAGCGCTTTTTCCAGGAGGGCATCGCGCAGACGCTGGTTGGCCAGCGCCAGACCCAGGGCTTCCGCCATTAATTCGAGATATGCGCGGGACGGCGCCGTTTCAGGCGTGATGTTCTGAAACGACAGCAAACCAATGGCTTCCCCCTGCGCAATGAGCGGCACGCACAGTGAACTGTCTTTTTGTGATTCAGGCAGATGCTGGCAACCGATATCCGGCTCGCCGTTGACCGGTGGGTGGCTCTGACCACGGCGTATGGCCCAGCATTGATCGGGGTGGAAAGCATTTTTTTCTCCCTGTGGAGATAACCATTCCGCCGCACAGCGCATCTCCCACGGGTTTCGATCCAGGATATACAGACGTCCGGCGATACCCGGCGCAATGTTGGGAGCAAACAGCTCTGCCACCTCAATCACGTCGCTGACGTTCTCGCACCCCTGCAAGCGCTGCGTCATTCGCGCGAGCAGCTCGCGGATGGCCCAGTCTGCGTCGCGTTCTTTTTCAAGCCGCTGCCTTGCCAGCCCGTTCTCGCGGAAAATGCGAATGGCCTGCGCCATATCGCCTATCTCATCGACCTGGTTGAAATTGGGCGTTTCGACGCCGTAATCCTGTGAGGCCAGGCGGTGAACCACATCGCTGAGGCGCACTACCGGGCGCAGCACGCGGTGCTTGAGAATAAAGCCCATCACGAATAAGAAGAGCAGGGCGGTCAGGCCGACCATCACCTCTGAGGCGGTACGCAGCGTTTTCGACGTGTTGGTCGCTGCCTGGACATCGGCAATAATGCGCTTATCCAGCAGCATACGAAAATGGTCAATCTTGCTCTGGGCGCGTTCCGTTTCAAGTTCGTAGATTTTGCCGAAGAGTAACGCAATGGCCTGTTGTTCCTCACCCCGGGCGACGCTGGCAATTGCTGCCTGCTGTTCATCCTGTAGGCCATCAACAATCTTCAGCCCTTCATACAGCAGCGCCAGCTCTTCGCCCGTTGCGCCCGTATCTTTTAACTGTCCCACTTTGTGTTCAATATTCTTCAGTTCACCTTCTTTCGCCTGGTACGCTTTCAGCACATCGGGCTCTTTTTTGATGGCGTAAAGGCGCGCTAAATCGGAGAGCATCCAGGTTTCTGCTTCAATCTCTTCCGTAAGCTGGTCAAAAATTTGTCGTTGCTTAACAGCCTGACGCTCTACGTTGTCGGCATGGGAAGCCATCAGCATGACGATACCGGAGGCAATGGTCAGGCACACCGTGACACCATAGGCCCAGTTTGTGATCGTGGCGATTCGCACCTGTTGGATCCTTCTACGACAAATGTGGAAGAGCGTTCATTTCAGATTATAGAAAACCCCTGATTTATCGCGAAAAAAAAGGCGGCACAGGGCCGCCTGACAAAACGCGTTTCGTTAGAGATCCGGAGGGTTTTTTCCCTCTTCGATAAAGTCTGCGTCCAGCTCCTCGGCGTTGCCTGCGTGGTCGCGGCCGGAGAAGAGGTTCCAGCAGGCGATAAACAGGGCGGCAATCAGCGGCCCAATCACAAAACCATTTATGCCGTACAGCTCCATACCGCCGAGCGTGGTGATCAGTATCAGGTAGTCCGGCATTTTGGTGTCTTTGCCCACCAGCAGCGGACGTAAAAGGTTGTCCACCAGCCCGACGATAATGACAAAAAAGCCCACAATGAACAGACCCTGCCACAGCTGGTGAGTGGCAAACAGGAAGATCGCGGCGGGAACCCAGACGATAGCCGAGCCGACGGCGGGCACCAGGGAGAGAAACGCCATCAGCGCTCCCCACAGTACGCTACCGTCAATACCGACGATGGCAAAGGCGATACCGCCAAGCGTACCCTGAACCACTGCCACGACCGCCGTACCTTTTACCGTGGCTCGCGAGACGCCGACAAACTTAGCGAACAGGTGCTGTTTGGCGAAGTCAGACAGCGGCAGCGAGTCGAGGATCTGGCGCACCAGATAGGGCCCGTCTTTGAGCAGGAAAAACAGCAGGTACAGCATAATGCCGAAGCTAATAGCAAAGCCGAACGTCCCTTTACCAATCAGGAACGCGCTTCCCGCCAGATACTGTCCACCCTGTAACGCGACATCGGAAAGCTTTTTCTGAATCTGCGCGGCGTTGGTCAGGTTGTGATCCGCCAGGAAGCCGCTGGCCCAGTCCGGTAGTCGGTTGAAAATACCGGCGATGACTTCCGGGAACTGCGTGTTGTTCTGTTGCAGCTTGGTGTAAACCATGTTCAGTTCCACCGCGAGCGAGGAAAGGATCACCATCAACGGAATAAACACGATCAGGCAGATAATGCCGAGTGTTAGGAGAGAAGCCAGCCCGTTGCGATCGCCCAGCGCGGTACGCAGTTTGTTTTTCACCGGGTTGAAAATGATGGTCAGGATCGCGGCCCACAGAATCGCCGAGAAATAGGGTGACAGCACGTCAAAGAAAGCCCAGGTAACAAGGGCCAGGATGAGAATAAAGAAACCTTTGGTCAGTCCGTTAAATCGCATAGTGAGTCCTGGTGAAGAAGAAACTGTGTCGACTATAGAACTGATTTAAAGATTTACCAATAATTGCGCCGAAGTCGTGCCGGGTGGCTTTTTGTTAACAATCGCGGTATAACACCCTTCTTTGGATGTTTAGATGTCCATACGTTTAGAAGGTAATATGCAAACAGAACAACAAAACGGGCAGCTTAAGCGCACCATGAAAACCCGTCACCTGATTATGCTCTCGCTGGGGGGCGTTATCGGCACAGGGTTATTCTTCAATACCGGATACATCATTTCGACAACCGGCGCGGCGGGCACGCTGCTGGCGTATCTTATTGGTGCGCTGGTGGTTTGGCTGGTTATGCAGTGTCTGGGCGAGCTTTCCGTAGCAATGCCGGAAACCGGCGCGTTCCACGTCTACGCCGCTCGTTATCTCGGCCCGGCGACAGGGTATACCGTGGCGTGGCTCTACTGGCTTACGTGGACAGTGGCGCTGGGATCGAGCTTTACCGCAGCCGGGTTCTGTATGCAGTACTGGTTCCCGCAGGTTCCCGTCTGGACGTGGTGCGTCGTCTTTTGCGTGGTGATTTTTGCTCTTAACGTCATTTCCACGCGCTTCTTCGCCGAAGGGGAATTCTGGTTCTCGCTGGTGAAAGTCATCACCATCATCGCCTTCATTATTCTCGGCGGGGCGGCGATCTTCGGTTTTATCCCGATGCAGGACGGTTCACCGGCGCCGGGCTTAAGCAACCTTACTGCCGAAGGCTGGTTCCCGCACGGCGGTCTGCCGATCCTGATGACCATGGTGGCGGTCAACTTTGCCTTCTCCGGAACGGAGCTTATCGGCATCGCGGCAGGAGAAACGGAAAACCCACACAAGGTTATTCCGGTTGCTATTCGCACCACCATCGCCCGGCTCATCATCTTCTTTATTGGCACCGTATTTGTGCTGGCGGCGCTGATCCCGATGCAGCAGGCTGGCGTGGAGAAAAGCCCGTTCGTGCTGGTGTTTGAAAAGGTCGGCATTCCGTATGCGGCGGATATCTTTAACTTCGTGATCCTGACGGCGATCCTCTCGGCGGCGAACTCGGGCCTGTACGCCTCTGGCCGTATGCTGTGGTCTCTGTCTAACGAGAAAACGCTGCCACGCTGCTTTGCCCGCGTCAACAAAAACGGCGTGCCGCTGACGGCGCTCTCCGTTTCCATGCTGGGTGGCGTGCTGGCGCTGTTCTCCAGCGTGGTTGCGCCGGATACGGTGTTTGTGGCCCTGTCAGCCATTTCCGGTTTTGCGGTGGTGGCGGTGTGGATCAGCATCTGCGCGTCACACTTCGTGTTTCGTCGCCGTCACGTGCAGTCCGGGCAGCCGCTTTCGGCGTTGCAGTATCGCGCGCCATGGTATCCGCTGGTGCCCGTGCTTGGCTTTATCCTCTGCCTGGTGGCCTGTGTCGGCCTGTGGTTTGACCCCAGCCAGCGTATTGCCCTTTATTGCGGGCTTCCGTTTGTCGCCCTGTGTTATGGTGCGTACTACCTGACCCGAAACCTGACCACGCAGGAGCCTGAACATGTCGCAGAATAATCCGCTTACCGCCCTCCTTGAAAACCAGCCGTTTGTCGTGCTGGATGGGGCGATGGCAACGGAGCTGGAAGCGCGCGGTTGTAACCTTGCCGACAGCCTCTGGTCGGCCAAAGTGCTGATGGAAAACCCGGAGCTGATCCGTGACGTGCACCTCGACTACTACCGCGCGGGGGCACAGGTGGCGATCACCGCCAGCTATCAGGCCACGCCTGCGGGCTTTGCCGCACGCGGGCTCGACGAGGCGCAATCCCGGGCGTTGATTGGCAAAAGCGTAGAGCTGGCACGCAAAGCGCGGGAAGCGTACCTGGCAGAGAATGCGCAGGCGGGCACGCTGCTGGTGGCGGGGTCGGTAGGGCCGTACGGCGCGTACCTTGCCGATGGATCTGAATATCGCGGCGATTATGTGCGTCGCGCTGAAGAGTTCACCGCGTTCCACCGTCCCCGCGTGGAGGCGCTGCTGGATGCGGGCGCGGATCTGCTGGCCTGTGAAACGCTGCCTTCTTTCCCGGAGATTAAGGCGCTGGCGGCGTTGCTGACGGCGTATCCTCGCGCCCGGGCATGGTTCTCATTTACCCTGCGTGACAGCGAGCATCTGAGTGACGGGACGCCGCTGCGGGATGTCGTTTCTGCGCTCGAAAGCTACCCACAGGTTGTCGCTCTGGGGATCAACTGTATCGCGCTGGAAAACACCACCGCGGCGCTGACGCATCTGCACAGCCTGACGTCGCTGCCGCTGGTGGTCTATCCGAATTCCGGCGAGCATTATGATGCGGTGAGCAAAACCTGGCATCACCATGGTGACGCCTGCGAGACGCTGGCGGGGTATTTACCGCAGTGGCTGGATGCCGGTGCGAAGCTGATTGGCGGCTGCTGTCGCACCACGCCGCAGGATATTGCGGAGCTGAACGCACAGCGGTAATCCTGACTCCCGGTCAGCGGTTACGCAGGCCGGGAATAATTCTCTTTATACACTTCCCGATATTTCTTTCTGGCCAAATAAGATGCCTGTCCCCAATAGATAACATCAGTTCGTGCACGAATGATATTATCCCCTGACCTCGTTTCTTTTTGAATAAATGTAATTACTTTTCATACTCCAGCAACAAATTCGCGTTGATAATTTCGTGTTTATGACTGTCATTGTGGGTTAAAAAGTTAAGTTTTAGATTGATAATCTATCATTCTTGGTTAATGAAGTATAAAAATCTAACTGCTGGTGGATTCATTTTTATTATTCTAATTAAACCTATTATTTAAGCATGTCTTTTGTTTTTGTTCTTGTAGGGTATTTTGCCTTTTGTTTTTTCATCGTCGGGTTACTATTTATTGCATCAGCGAAGCGCAGGGAGATATGCGTAAGTTCAACTGAATTTGCTGATGACGATGTTTAAGAGATTATTTGATTGCTGAGTAATTTAATTAAGCCCAATTTTCGGGCGGGGCGCATATTGCCCAAATTCAGCCATCAAAAATCTTCTGTGTGTGTCATTCACTTAATTTACAGGACGATTTTTATGAAAATGAACAAACTCTTTACTGCACTGGTTCTGGCTTCTGGTATGGCTGCTTTCGGTGCTCAGGCAGACCAGGGTAGCGGCGTTGTGACCTTCACTGGTTCCGTTATCGACGCGCCATGTTCAATCGCGGCAGGTGACGAAGATCAGACCATTAGCCTCGGCCAGGTTTCCAGTTCCGCAGTGGCGAACGGCGGCACCTCTACGCCGGTTCCGTTCTACATCCACCTGGAAAACTGCTCTGTTGAGACCGCTACCACTGTGACCACCACCTTCTCCGGCGCGGATTCCAGCGTTGACGGAGCGGTGCTGGGCGTGACCGGCAATGCAACCGATGTTGGCGTCGTCATGACCGACGGCGACAGCAACACCATCACCCTGGGTGAAGCCACGACTGGACAGAACGTGGTTAATGGCGACAACACCCTGACCTACTCCGCGTACATCATCGGTGGAGAAGCGCCAACCGAAGGTGATTTCACCGCTGTGACTAACTGGACGCTGGCCTACGAATAAGCCCTGACCTTATTTCGATGACCCGTCAGGCGGCCTTAGCTGGCCGTCTGATATTCGAAACCGACTGAATAAGTGAAAAGGGTTTGCTATGGGTTATATATTTTCGAATACAACAAAAATAGTTAAAACACTCCCTTTTCTCCTGTCTGGTTGTTGCCTGCCTTTATTCGCTGCAAATCAGGGGGAGGGTGCCGTCCTTATTCAGGGGGCGGTGCTCTATACACCCTGTGCAATTGATCTTGGTAGCCGCGATCAAACCATTGATATGGGCGATACGCCCGTGTCGGAGATTGCCACCAAAGGCTATGGCCCCACACGTGCGTTCACCGTTCGCTTAATTAATTGCCTGATGCTGCCGACACCCGGGAACGGAAGATATGACTCCGAGTACTACCAGATAACGTTTGAGCCAATGACGGGCGCAGACCGGTTTTCCGTGCGTGGAGACGCACAGGGAATTGAGCTGGCGATCCGCGATACCGACGGCAATATCGCCGCGCCCGGCGTGGCCTTTCCCGCCAGAGAGGTCACGGCGGGCAGCATGAACCTGAATTATTCGCTTCAGCTTGTCAGCAACGGACAGCCGCTCAAAGCCGGGGATTACCAGTCTCTGATCCGCTTCAGAATGGATTACAACTGAGATGAAAAAAACGATACGGACATTCCGACGCTCAACGCTCAGCGTGCTGATTTTGGCTCTAATCGTGCCGGTGGCGAAAAGCGGGGCCGACGATGACATTCAGTTTAATACTGACGTGCTGGACACGCAGGACAAGAGCAATATCGATCTTAGCCACTTTTCGCGTCGCGGCTACGTCATGCCCGGCGACTACACCTTTAGCATCATGGTGAACAAAGAGATCCTGCGCGAGGAGCGGATTGTGGTCTATCCCGAGGGTGAAAACGGCCGGGACAGCCTGATCTGCCTGACGCCAGAGCAGCTCTCTCGCTTTAACCTGAAGGCCAGCGTCATGGACGATCTTCGCTGGCTGCGCGACGGTGAGTGTCTGGACAAAGCCAGCCTCGAAGGACTGGATATGCGCGTCGACCTGGCAAAGGACACGCTTTATCTGTCGATCCCGCAGGCGTGGCTGGAGTACACCGCGCCAAACTGGGATCCGCCTTCGCGCTGGGATGAGGGTATCCCTGGTGTGATTGCCGACTACAACCTCAATCTTCAGGCGCAGCAGAATCAAACCGGTTCAGACAGCCAAAATATCAGCGGGAATGGGGTCCTGGGGGCCAATCTGGGACCATGGCGCGCCCGCGCCGACTGGCAGACCAGCTGGAACAAGCGTGACGGGAAGACGGACAAGGATTTCGCCTTTAGCCGTTACTATCTCTACCGCGCCATTCCTTCACTGAAAGCGAAGCTGACGGTGGGGGAAGATTACCTCAGCTCCGATATCTTCGATACCTTCCGCTTTAGCGGCGTTAGCCTGAATTCCGATCTCAGTATGTTGCCGCCGAGCCTGCGTGGCTACGCGCCCGAAGTGACGGGCATCTCCCGTTCGGGCGGCAAAGTGACCATCAGCCAGCAGGGACGCGTGATACACGAAACGCAGGTGGCCGCCGGGGCGTTTCGCATTCAGGAACTGAATGATGCCATCTCTGGCACGCTCGACGTAAGGGTGGAAGAGCTGGACGGCAGCGTGCAGGTCTTTCAGGTCACGACGGCTTCGGTTCCCTACCTGACGCGCCCGGGTGCGGTGCGCTACAAGCTGGCGGCGGGTAAACCCTCTGAGTGGGGGCATAGCATGACCGGGCCGATGTTCACCTCGGGCGAAATCTCCTGGGGCGTGGCCAACGGCTGGACGCTGTACGGCGGCTCGGTGATCGGTGGTGACTACAATGCCCTGTCGGTGGGGATCGGGCGCGATCTCTTCATCCTCGGCGCGCTGGCCTTCGACGTAACGCAGTCGCGGGCGGTATTGCCTTCTGAAGGCACGCTGTCCGGTACCTCTTACCGGGTGAGCTACTCAAAAACCTTCGACGAGTATGACAGCCAGGTCACCTTTGCCGGGTACCGTTTCTCCGAACGCGACTTTATGAGCATGTCGGAGTACCTCGATACCCGCTACGGCAGCGGCACGTCGCACAGCCCGAAAGAGAAATACACGGTGTCGTTTAACAAACGCTTCCGGGATGTCGGGCTGAGCGCTTACCTCAACTACAGCCATCAGACCTACTGGAACAGCGCGGATAACGATCGCGTAAGCCTGTCGCTGTCGCGCTATGTCGATCTTGGTCCGTTCAGGAACATGAGCGTATCGCTCACGGCCTACCGCAGCGAGTACTACTCCCTGAAGGATGACGGAGCCTACATTTCGGTGTCGCTACCGATAGGTAACGGCACCTCGCTCAGCTATGGCGCCACAATTAACCGCACCGATAACACCCATCGCGTGAGCTATTACGGCCGGGTGGATGAGCACAATAGCTTCCAGGTCAGCAGCGGCCTTTCCCGCAGCGGCCCGACGGCGTACGGCTACTACACCTGGCAGGGCGATAGCGCGCAGGTGCAGACCAACGCCAGCTATCAGTCCGGCAGCTATACCGCGCTGGGCATGAACGTGACCGGCGGTCTGACCCTGACCACCGAAGGGGGCGCAGCGCATCGCTCGAACGCGCGGGGCGGCAGCCGCGTGCTGGTGGATACCGCAGGCGTCAGCGGCGTGCCCGTTAAGGGATTCGGCGCCTCGGTGAAAACCAACCGATTCGGGAAGGCTGTGATTGGTGATGTGAACAGCTACTACCGCAATCCGATCCGCATTGACGTCGACAAACTTGATGAAAATGCTGACGTCACCCGATCCGTCTCGCAGGCCACGCTCACCGAAGGGGCGATCGGCTATCGGCAGTTTGACGTGATTGCGGGTGGTAAAGCGATGGCCTTTATCCGTAAGGCTGACGGGAGCTTCCCGCCGTTTGGGGCCTCGGTGATGAACGAGAAAAACCAGGAGACGGGGGTGGTGAATGACGAAGGAAGCGTCTGGCTAAGCGGCATTCAGCCAAACGGCAAAATGACCGTCAAATGGGATGGACAAGCCCGCTGCGTGGTAAACCTGCCGGCCACGCTGCCAGCCGTGCTGGAGAACCTGCTTTTAACCTGTTCGCCGGAATAACCGGCCTGAAAAACGAGATGAGTTAATCAAGATGACAATTGTGCGAATTTCCGCCCTGACGGGCCTGGCGCTGATGGTTTCAGGCGTGGCAACAGCCGCCGTATCGCTGGACAGAACCCGGGTTATTTTTGACGGCGCGGCAAAATCCGTGAGCCTGCGCCTGACCAATGAAAATAAAACGCTGCCGTATCTGGCGCAGGGGTGGGTAGAAGATGCTCAGGGTAAAAAAATTACCGATCCGCTGGTGCTGCTGCCGCCGGTTCAGCGCATTGAACCGGGTGAGCAGAGTCAGATCAAGGTGCAATCCACCGCGGGGATCCAGCGCCTGCCACAGGACAGGGAGTCGCTGTTCTATTTCAATCTGCGCGAGATCCCACCCAAAAGCAGCAAGCCTAATACGCTTCAGCTGGCGCTCCAGACCCGCATCAAGCTCTTTTATCGCCCGGCCGCTATTGAAGTGCAGCGTGCTGATTATTCCACGCCGTTTCAGGAACAGCTGACTCTGGCGCGGGAAGGGGATAAATACCGCGTGAATAACCCGACGCCGTATTACATCTCGCTGGTTAATGCGTCTTCGACGCTCACCGGCAAAGCGGCGGCAGGCTTCAAGCCGATTATGGTTGAGCCGAAAGGTCAGCTAGTGCTGGCACCGTCCGCTGCTGCGCTCGGCAGCGCGCCCGTGCTGACTTATGTCAACGACTTTGGTGGCCGCGCAAAGCTCATCTTCAGCTGTGGCGGCAGCGAGTGCAAAGCCGTGCCGCAGGAAAAGAAAAAGTAACCGCCGGGAGAGTGGCATGACTATCGCGTACTGGAAAAAGGGGAGCGGGCTCGCGCTGATGCTGCTGGCAGGATCGCTAAGTGCCGCGGACGAATTGATCGATGGGAGCTATGGGCTGCTGCACGTGCGCGGTGCGCTGACGGAAAGCGCCTGCCGTCTGGAGATGGACTCCGCGTGGCAGGAGGTGGACATGGGAACGACGGCAACGGGGGCGCTTAAAAAACCGGGCGACCAGGGTACGCCGGTGCGGGTGGAGATCCATCTGGAGGATTGTATGCCGTCACCTACCTCAGTACGCGATGCGTGGAGCGGCGATCTGCTCTGGAGCCGGGATCAGCCCTCGGTCACGGTCAGCTTTGTTGCACCGGGAGAGTTGTTTAATCCGGGGTTGGTCCGCGTGAGCGGAGCCAGCGGGGTGGGGCTACACCTGACCGACAGGCTGCATCGTTCGGTTCGTCTTAACGATGAGGGGCATCCGCTGCTGCTGGAGTCAGATGACAACACGCTTTTTTATTATCTCGCACCGGAACGTACCTCTGCACCGCTGGTGGCGGGGGCATGGCAGGCGCTGATCCACTTCAGGCTTAATTATGACTAGTTCACGTTTTGCTCTGCTTATCGCTTTGTTGCTGGCCAGTCCAGCGGCATGGTCATCCCTGACGGTAAACGTCACCGGCGTGGTCGTGGAGGGGGTGTGTGAAATCAACAACGGTGAAACTGTTCACGTGGATTTTGGCAGCAACCTGCAGGCGCGCCAGCTGGACGGTGAGAACTTTATGAAAACCATCGACTATTCGCTGGTTTGTGAAGATCTGACCTCTAACGATCTGGAGATGCAGTTTGAAGGCACGGCCACCTCGTTTAGCGACGACTATCTGGCCACCGACCGCGAAGGGCTGGGGATCAAATTGTATATGAACGGAGAATCGATGCCGCTAAATACCTGGATGCCGTTTACCTGGCCGGAGGTGCCTGTTTTGCAGGCCGCGCCGATAAAAGATGACGCATCTACCGTGGAAACGGGCGTGTTTAGCGCGTCAGCCACGCTGAAAATTCAGTATCAATAACAGGTTAACGGTGATGAATATAATGCTCCGAACGATCCTTGCTATGCTGGTTCTTGTTGCTACTCAGCCCGCTTCAGCCTCTGTCTGGAGCTGGATTGATTCCATTACGCAAAATAGCAGCATTAATTTTGACTATAACTTCACGCTTGCTGATTGGGATGAAAATGACTCAACGCCAAATCCTTGCTATGGGCTTAATGCCTGCACCATTTTTATCAGCCACAGGCATGATGCTTCAGGAACATCAGGCTGGGGGGTTGTTCAAGGATGGGGGGTTGCGGCTTATCCCTTTATAAGCAGTAGTGAAACACTCGGTGAGGTGGGCAAGGAGTTAAAAAAAGTATTTCCTCTGCCCTACAGTGGTACGACTAACCATAACGGTACCGTCAATTTTGAAGAGTGTGTCGGTTTTTTTTATGCGCCAGGCGTCAACATGGGGACAAGCGGCCCCGTGGTCGATCAGAAATATGCAGGATACAACATACTGCCAGGCAGCATTTGCGGTACTGCCCCACAGCCCAGTGGCTCCTGCGATTTCAATCAGGACGTACTGACCCTCGATCATGGCACGCTGACGCGTCAGGAGCTTGACGGGCATGAAGTCAGTGAAAACGTCAGTATTAACTGTACGACATCACAGACGCTCAAGCTGTATATCTACTCCGCAGACAACGTGCAGCTGCGTGACGACGGCAGTCTCTATTCCGAGCTTTATATGAATGACAACGTGCTCGGCACGTCGGGCTTCACTCTGGACGTCGCCGAACAGGAAAATGTCGTTGTGAAATCAGTTCTTCATACAAATGGCAGCGTGGCGGCAGGTGAGTTTGCGGGCTCCACTGTGATGCTGATTACGGTGGAGTGATGACAATGACTGCGTTGCCCTTGAACAATATCGATCTCTACTGCGCGCTTATGATGGGTGAGATCGTTCCCTATTATCAGCCGCTGATTAACAGCCGGACCCAGCGGTTGTACGGGCTGGAAATATTAATGCGTTGGTCACTCTCTGAGGAAAATGTCTCTCCCCTGGCGCTTATCCGCGCATTTGATGAGAACGGCTTGTTGCCAGAAATGACGCAACACCTGCTGCGCCAGGTTGCGGCAGATATTAACGAACTGGATGCATTGCTGCCTGACGGTCTTCATCTTTCGCTTAATGTGAGCCCTTCTCAGGTCGCGAAGCCCGGTTTTGTGTTTGATACGCTTTCGTTTCTGGCGGCTATTCCTCTGGAAAAATACTGTCTGGTGGTCGAGGTCACTGAAGAACAACCATTACCGCCTACGCCTGAGGTTACGGGCGCTTTTCTGAAGTTGCAGCTGGCGGGGGTCGAGATCTATCTGGATGATTTTGGTACCGGCTGCTCGAATCTGGCATACCTTGAGCAATTTAGCGTGGATGGGGTGAAGGTTGACCAGCTTTTCGTTAAGCATCTTTCCTCTGATAAAGCGACAACATCCATTGCAGCGAGGGTTGCGGACCTGGCGAAAGCGCGGGGTCTTGGCATCATTGCTGAAGGGGTGGAAACCCCTGAACAATCACAGCTGCTGCGCGATATGGGGATTGTTATTCAGCAGGGCTATCTTTTTTCCTGCGCATTAAGTCGATCGCAGTTACGGGAGTATCTTGCCGCCAGAAGGTTGCATTTCCAGATGAAAAATAGGGAATAAAAGCGTCGTTGGTTATTATTTGTCATGACGTAAGTAAAAATTTCCAGTCAGTAAGATACGCAATTGAATGGGTATTTTGTCACTTTATCCCAATACGCTAAACTAGCTATCGGCATTAAAGCCATGAAGAGTGTGGATTAATATTGGAGCTGGTGGCAGTGTTATGCATTTCATAATAAACAACAATGTCTCTTTCAACGTTGCTGAAAGGACGGTGTCGGACGGAAACACGCAACATGTGCTTTCTAATCCGGCATGCAGACTTCTTCTCGTACTCCTGGAAAATAATAACCGGCTTATGACCAGAGAGGATCTTTTGCAGAAGGTGTGGGGCGATTTTGGATTAACCCCATCGAGTAATAGTTTGAACAATAATATCAGTATATTGCGTAAGATTTTTACAGAGTTTGAAATTCATGATGTGCTCAAAACTGTCCCTAAACAAGGCTTTGAGTTGGCGCTGAATAACCTTCAGTTCAACGAAAAATCCAGAGACTATTTGGTGATGCAGGCGATTTCAACACCTGATAAAGAGCCCAGTGTAAATAAGACCAGGTTGATTAAATGGACCGGCGTGTTGTTCATTATTATTGGGGTAGCAATCGCTTTATATCTCAATTTTTTCGACAAACGCGAGGATGTCACGCTTTTAAAACAAGTTCAGCAGTGCAAAATCTTTTATCACAGCAAAGTGAATGCAAAGAGAGTAGAACACTTTTTTTCTGAAGGCAAAGGGATGAAATTGCTGACGAAGTGTTCAACGCCTGCCTATATTTTTTACGATGACAGTAGAGTACATGAGAAAACCGAGCTTCTTGAAATCTTTGTCGCAAAATGTACGGTCGATAGTGAAGGGGAATTTAGTGAATGTAAAAACTTCGTCTCGACTAAAGTGGGCTAGCCTTGCTGTGCTGTTGATTCTGGTGTTTATTGGCGCGCTGCTGTACGTGCCCAAGGATACCCGCGCGCTGGATTGCATAACGGATATGAATCTTGAGCTGGGCAAAGATAATGACAAGATCGTTGCCAACATCCACCTTGTCGTTCACTTCGTTCCAGATGCGCTCAGCTACATTACCGAGTATGGGATCGTGACCTACAACAACCAGCGCTATATCGTCGATCGCTATGCCCGACTGCGTTATTCCGGAGATAACACTCACTCTTTTACTGAATTTAAAAGAGAAGGCATAGAGAAGAACAGTAGCGAAACACTACCTGAGTTTTTATCAGAAAAACTGACTTCAGCCCAAAAGGTCTTTTTATTTAAGGTGCGGAAGTTACAGGGTGAAGTATGGAGCATCAGCGATTTGCGGCGTACGGTATTAGTGTGCGCTAAATCAGACTGACGCCGTTATTTTTTAAATTATCTCTCCGCCTCTTAATGCTAAGAGGCCGGAATCTTTTTGCCGGTAAAACGCATTTGGGTGTAAATATCATGCCATTAAACGTTCTGATAACACAGGATAGTTATCTCTTTCAGGGGTTAAAGCAGTGTATTTCTCTTGTGCATATTCAGGATCTTACGCTGTTTGAAACCCCTCATCGTGAGTGTGTGGTCCTGGTAGACAGCAGAATGCCGATGAACGATCTTGAGCACGGGTGGCGTGTTGTCTCGGCTATGTTTGAGCAAACTAAGGCTATAATGCTTTGTATGAATCAACCCGCGAGCTTGCCCTTCAGCGTAAATCCCTGTGGGGACACTGTTGACATGAAAACCAGCCCAGAAAATATTACGCTAATGATCATCAATAAAATTCCTGTTTTAATGTCGGATAAACGGTCACAGCCGGTGAAAATAAAAATAGAAGAAAAAGAGATGGCATTAATTAACGCATTTCTGTGCGGAAAGGATATCGAAGAGATGGCAAAGATGTTTTGTTGTTCTCAAAAGCAGGTCTATAGACTCAGAGACAAAATTTGCCAGCGGCTTAACGTCAGACATTTTTATCTTGCCTGCCTGTATATTTTTCGCCATGGCTTACTGCAACAATCTTATACATTACCCGAAACCTGGTTACGGGATTAAAAGTGAAGACGCGAAACGGCAACCCGCGTTACCGTTTCGCATTTCATTAAGCCGCCTCCGCCAGTACAAACATCCCGTACGGGTGGATCTCAAGATAGTACGCATCGCCCACGTCCGGCTGCAGGCGCGTGGCGTTCACCTGTAGTAAAATCTCCTGTCCGTGCCAGTCGACAATCACCTCATACTGCGGACCCATATAGGCGACGTGGCGGATAGTGCAGTGCTGGCTCGCCTCGCCGTGCTGGCTGAGCGTAATCGCCTCCGGACGCACGCCGACGGTGCCTTCGCCCTGGGTAGCAAAGTGCAGCGGACGCGGCAGACGATAGCCGTGGATTTCCACGACATCCTCGCTGAAGCGGGCCGGGAAGAGGTTGGCATCACCCATAAAACTCGCCATAAAGCGAGACGCCGGCTGGCGATAGAGATCCTGAGGCGAGCCAATCTGCATAATGTTGCCCTTGTTCATCACCAGCACGGTGTCGGAGACCGCAAACGCCTCGCTTTGATCGTGCGTCACGTACAGCGAGGTGATGTTGAACTGCTTTTGCAGCTCGCGGATTTTGTCCCGCATGCTGCGCCTGAGGTTCGCATCGAGGTTGCTCAGCGGTTCATCGAACAGCAACACTTTGGGTTTGAGGATCAGAGCGCGGGCCAGCGCTACGCGCTGCTGCTGGCCGCCAGAAATCTGATCCACGTAACGATCTTCAAACCCCTCAAGATCAACCATCGCCAGGGCTTCTTTGACCCGCGTTTTTATCTCTGCGCGCGAAACGCCCAGCATCTTCAGACCGTAGCCCACGTTCTCGCCCAGCGACATATGCGGGAAGAGCGCGTAGGACTGGAACACCATACAGATATCACGCTGCTGAATGGAGCGGTGGGTCACATCCTCACCATCGATGTAAATCTGCCCTTCGGTCGGTTTTTCCAGCCCGGCAACCAGGCGCAGCACGGTGGTTTTACCGCAGCCGGACGGGCCGAGCAGCGTTACCATTTGTCCCTGCGGGATCGCCAGGTTGATGTTTTCAATTACCGTGTTTGCGCCAAAGCGTTTGGTCACGTTGCGCAGTTCAACAAAATGTTTCTCAGTCATAGTGTTACGCCTGGTTTTTGGCTTTTGAACGGGAGATACGCGCCTCGCCGATCAGCCAGTCAAAGAGGAAAATGATCGCCAGCATGACCACAATCAGGATCGAGCCGTAGGCAATCGCCACGCCGTATTCGCCGTCTTCCACGCGGTTCAGAATGTAGGCCGTTGCCACGCGGGTGTCCGGCGTGACGAGGAACACAATGGCGCTGACGGTGGTGATGGCGCGCACAAAGCTGTAAATCAGCGCTGATAAAATGGCCGGACGCAGCAGCGGCAGCAGGATGTGGGTGATGGTGCGCAGGCTTCCGGCACGCAGGCTCAGCGAGGCCTCGTCCAGTGACTTGTCGATCTGCCCTAATCCCGCGATCCCGGCGCGAATGCCCACCGGCACGTTACGCATCACCATGGAGATAATCACGATGGCGGCGGTGCCCGTGAGGTACACCGGCGCGCTGTTAAAGGCCAGAATGTAGGACACGCCCGCCACGGTACCCGGTACGGCAAAGCAGAGCATGGTGGTGAACTCGATGGTCTTTTTACCCCGGAACTGCTGGCGCACCACAACCCAGGCAATCAGCAGTCCGAAGGCGGCGGTGATCGGCGCGGCAATCCCGGCGTAGAGCAGAGTATCGAGCAGCGAAGGCCACGCGCCGTCGCTCATCCCCTGGCCGAACAGCTTGATAAAGTTATCCAGCGTCAGGGTGTAATCCACGCCCCAGTTGACGGTAAAGCTGCCATAGAAAATGCTGCCGTAGAGCAGGGCGTTAAAGGCGATCCACACCGCCAGCAGGGCGATCACGCTCCACACCAGCGTCACCGGCAGCGGCTGCACGTCGCCGCGGTACGATTTACCGGACACGGTGACGTAGGAGCGCTTGCCGATCCACATGTACTGGATGCAGAACACCAGCAGCGAGAACAGCAGCAGGAAGGCCCCAAGGGTACTCGCTGCCTGATAATCCAGCTGTGAGCCGGTAATGTAGAAGTAGATCTGCGTGGCCAGCACGTCGAAGTTCCCGCCCAGCACCAGCGGGTTACTGAAGTCGGCCAGCGACTGCACAATCACGATTAAGAACGCATTCGCCAGCGCCGGTTTCAGCAGCGGCACGAAGACGCCGTTAAAGGTCTGCCAGCGGCTGGCGCGCAGGGTGTACGAGGCCTCTTCCAGCGACGGGTGGATGGTTTTGATCGCGCCGTCGAGGATCATAAAGGCCATCGGCGTGAAGGCCAGCACCTGCGCCAGCCAGATGCCGGTGAAGCCGTACAGCCAGTTGGTATTGGTTAACCCAAACCAGTCCACCATCAGCTCCGTCATATAGCCAGAGCGTCCCATCATCAGCGTAACGCCCAACCCCACCACAAACGGCGGGGTCACGATGGGGAGAATCGAGAAGATACGTCCAATGATGGCGCTGCGTTTAGCGATACGCGTGGTGTAGATCGCCAGCACCAGGCCAAAGAAGGTGCAGCCGACCCCGACGGCTATCGACAGCAGAATCGAGTTGATGATGACCTGGATAATGTGCGCCTGCGACAGCACGTTCATAAAGGCCAGCGGGGCGAATTCACCTGCGTCGTTGGTGAACATCGGAATGAAAATGGCGATGCTCGGCCAGACGATAAAAATGCCGATCAGCGCCACGATGGTAATCAGCGAGCCGATGACAAAGCGATCGCCGCCCAGCCACTCCAGGCGGGTGAGGGCCAGCGTCATGATGGCGCCCAGGGCAACAAACAGCACGATGGTGGCATAGCCTAAACCGCGTCCTTCCACGGTGGCGCTGATGACCACGAACGCCATGCACAGCAGCGCCCAGCCCGCGTCAAGGTAGTGGCGGCTGCGCTGCTCGCGCTTTGCTTCGTTAAACGGGCGCACCAGCAGCAGGCTCGGCATCAGATACCACAGCCAGCTGATGTTGAAGTGCGACCAGCCGTAGGCATCGAGGATCTCATCCCCGGTAGATTCCAGCAGGCCGTAATCAAGGCTCCAGCTCGGCAGCAGGGCAAAGGCCAGCCAGCCAACGAAAACCCAAAGGAAGACCGCATCCCGTTTTTTCACGGGATGAAGAGCGAGTGTCTGTGACATAGCAATTCCGGGTGTTAAGGAAATTGTAGGCCGGGTAAGCGTAGCGCCACCCGGCAATTACCGCGGTAGTGAGCTTATTTACCCATCTTCACGTCGCTGACCCATTTATTGATTAGCGCTTTACGCACGTCCGTGGAGCCGTATTTGTCCATGTCATAGCTGATGAGCTTCAAATCATCGAGCTTGAGCGAGTTCGGCGAAGTTTCCGCCGTGGTGTTGGTCAGGATTTGGTAGGACTTGCCCTTCTTCCACGCCAGCTCCTGCGCTTCTTTCGAGAGCACCCAGTCCACGAACAGCTTCGCGTTCTCTTCGTTGCGCGCGCCCTTCAGAATGCTCACGCCGCCAATTTCATACCCGGTGCCTTCGCACGGAGAGATCAGCTCCAGCGGCGCACCCTGCTCTTTTTCCAGCGAGTAGTCGTGCAGGAAGCCGATGCCGATGGCGGTTTCACCGCGCGCGGCGTTACGCGCCGGGGCAATACCGGATTTGGTGTACTGAGATACGTTGCCGTTCAGCTGTTTCAGGTAGTCGAAGGCCTGGTCTTCCCCCCACAGCTGGACGAAGGTCGCCAGCGCGGTATAGGCGGTGCCGGAGCTTTGCGGATCGGCGATCTGGATCTCGCCCTTGTATTCCGGTTTGGTCAGATCCTTCCAGCATTTGGGGACCGGCAGGTTTTTCTCTTTCAGGCGCTGGGTGTTGACGCCAAAACCTAAGATCCCGACGTAGACCGCTGAGGAGAGGTTGCCCTTCACCTTGGCCGGATCGCGGAATTTCTCCATGATCTGTTCCAGGTTTTTCGATTTATAGGGCTGGAGTAACCCCATCTCACCGGCCTGGGACTGCGGATCCAGCGTGCCGCCGTACCAGACATCGGCCTGCGGGTTTTTCTTCTCGGCATCCACCTTCGCCAGCGTGCTGCCGGAGCCGTTGCGGATAAACGAGGTTTTAACATCGTATTTATCACCGAACGCTTTGGTTTCGGCTTCGCACATTTCGTTGGTGGCGCTGCAGTACACCACCAGACGGCCTTTGGCCTGTGCGGCACCGGTTAAGGTAGCCAGCGCGATCCCGGAAGCAATGAGGGTAGAGAGAAGCGTTGTTTTCATTATTCAGCCCTTTTTATGACGTTATGTGACTGCGAGAAGCGGTGATGCCCGCCATCAGCAAGGGCATCAGTAATAAACCCATCAGGACGGCGGCAATCGAGAGCAAACTGAACATCCCCGACCAGCCGTAGCGTTCAATCACCTGCGACAGCGGCCACCCGGCCAGCGATGCGCCCAGATAGGCAAATACGCCCAGAAAGCCGGTAATCGAGCCTGCCGCCTGTTTATGTCCACACTCAACGGCGGCAAGGCCAATGAGCATCTGCGGGCCGAAGACGAAAAATCCGACCGTAAAAAAGCACATCGCCAGCAGGGCGTAGTGGTGCACCGGTGCCAGCCACAGCGCGGCGACAGACACCATCAGCCCCAGCGTGAACAGTAAAATCATCGGTGCGCGCTGGCCGCTGAACAGCAGGTCTGATCCCCATCCAGCAAACAATGCACCCAGTAAGCCGCCCACTTCGAACAGCATCACCGTGGCGTTGGCGCTGAGCAGGTTCACGCCGTGGCTTTCTGCCAGCCAGATGTTGCCCCAGTCGTTCAGGGCGATGCGGATGAGATACACCAGCACATACGACGCCCCGAGCAGCCAGATCATCGGGTTTTGCAGCATGGTGGTGCGCAACATCTGCCATAGCCCCATTGGCGGGCTTTGCTGCTGCTGGCGCAGCTCCAGCGGATCGCTCCGCCACTCCCCGACCGTGGGCAGACCCTCTTCCTGCGGTGTGCCCCGCAGCTGTGTGGTCAGCCACAGGCCGAGCACGATACTGATGATCCCCGGTGTCAGCATCGCCGCCTGCCAGCCCCATCGGTGGGCGGCAACGGCGCAAATCAACGGAATAATCGCGCCACCGATATTGATGGAGGTATTCCAGCAGCCCCACCAGAAGCCGCGCTCGTTACGCGAATACCAGTGGGTCAGCAGCCTGGCGCAGGGCGGCCAGCCCCAGCCCTGAAAGAAGCCGTTCAGCGTCCAGATAAACAGCAGCAGCGGGAAAGCATCGCTAAAGCTGAACAGCACGTTCAGCACGCCCGTTGCCAGCAGCCCGATGCCCATAAAGGCGCGCTGTCCGTGGCTGTCGTGCCAGAGCCCCGCGGCGAATTTGGACAGCCCGTAGCTGAGATAAAACAGCGAGCCGATAAGCCCGATATCGCCCTTACTGAGCCCCAAATCCAGCTGTAGCGCGGGTAAAACAGTGTTCAGACTTTTTCGCGTCAGGTAAAACGCGGCGTAGCCAATCACCATACAAAGGAGCAGCCTGGGGCGCAGCGCCCGGTAACGTTGTGAAACCTCTTCAGCAGACAGTGCGTGCATGGCGTTCTCCGTTTGAGATGACTGTAGGGAAGTGCGGCATAAATGGGATGAGACAAAGTCTGGAGTGACTAAGACTTTTTCCTGGTCAGCGCGGTGTTTGTTGCAAATTTGTGGGCAGGTTAACAATTACGCGCGTCCCGAGACGGGATTCCAGCGTCAGTTCGCCGCCGAGCGCCGAGACGCGTTCGCGCATGCCCTGAATGCCGAAGCCGGGCTGCTGCTGCGGGCTGATGCCGCTGCCGTTATCGTGCACCTCGAGGTAGAGCCGCGCGTGACGCTGGCAGAGCAGAATCGTGACTTCGCTGGCGTTGGCGTGTTTGCAGACGTTGTTGAGCAGCTCCTGGAGCAGGCGATACAGGGTAAAGACCAGCGTTTCGCTTTCCGGCGGCGTGGGAAGCCGGTAGTCAAAACGGCAGCGGATCCCGCGTTCAGCAAAGGCGAACTCGTTGACAAGGTGGTGCAGAGCCTCCTGGAGCGACAGCTCGTCCAGCACGGGTGGGCGGAGCTGGCGCAACAGCTGGCGCGTGGAGTGGTGAATACGCCGCGCGAGGTCGTTGATCTGTCCGGCGGCCTCAATGACGAGCGGCGTATCGCTCGCCCGCTTCACCAGCTGAGACTGGATCTGGATAGCGGTGATGTTCTGGCCGATTTCGTCGTGAAGCTCGCGCGCCAGCTGCTTGCGGGTGTCCTCTTCGGAATGGATCAGCTTTTCCGCCAGCGCCCGTCTGGCCTGAAGTTCACTCTCAAGCCGATGGCGATAGCGTTCGAGGTTCATCGCCAGATGCTGCTGGCGGCTGATGGCGATCCCCAGGCCAATCCCCAGCAGCGACTGGGTAGAGAGAAAAATTTCCAGTTCGAGAAGGTCGCTAAACCCGACGCCCACCTGGCGGGCAATGGTGATCATCATGCTGCCGAGCAGCCCGGAAAGGACACCGCCCTGCCAGCCGAATTTCCACGCCATCACCACGTTGGGCAGGAACACGACAATCAGCAGCAGCCGCTCCAGCGCCGGGGAGAGCACCATCTGCGTGCCAATGCCGATAATGAAAAACAGGCTGCACCAGATAATCAGCGAGGTGCGCAGCGGCGGATTGCTGGTGTCCAGCCCCAGCAGGTGGTAACGATGCTGCTGGCGTAAAAATTCGAAGACCAGATAGACGAACGGCGTAAGCAGTACGCCACCGGTAAAGGAGCCGAGCAAAAGCAGCGTGGCCGGGCTGTCCAGAAAGGGCGACAGGAGCAAGGTTTGCAGCATGGCATTCACCGTCACCGCCGCAATCAGCGTCGACAGCCGCTGCCAGTAGAGCGGGAAGCGATGCCAGTACTGCTGCGCCAGCCAGGCGCTGACGATGCCGATAAGCGGCACGGCCAGCATCAGATAACGCGTGAGGAGCTGCTCACCGTGCAGCCACAGAATGGCGGCAAGGGGGGGGAGAATTAATGCAGGCCAGTAGCGGCGTGAAAGTAAAATCATCAGCGCCAGCCACACCCCCTGCGGCAGAAACAGCACCGCCTGCTGGCCGTTGTGGGTAAGGTAGAAGCTCAGCGTCCACAGCATCAGCCAGCCGGTTCCCCAGGCCAGCATAATGAACAGGGACAGGATCAGATGCCGGACAGCGCGCCGCATCAGTGGCCCGTGAGCAGTTGGTTATCAAGCGCGAAGTGCACCAGGTCGATGGTGCTGCTGCACTGAAGCTTGCCCAGCACGTTGGCGCGATGGACATGAACGGTTTTATGGCTCAGCGAAAGCGTATAGGCAATTTCCTTCACGCTTTCGCCTTTCACCAGCAACTCAAACACTTCGCGCTCGCGCGGAGTGAGCGCCTCAAGCGCTTTTGGCATCGGCTCGCCGCCGCGCAGCGCTTTTATCGCATCGGCGCACAGGTAATGCCCGCCCATGCCGACGGCGCGCACGGCCTGCACCAGCTCCTCCGGGCCGCAGCGCTTGGTCAGATAGCCGCTTGCACCTGCGTCGAGGGCACTTTGCACAAAGGCCGGTGTGTCGTAGATGCTCAGGATGATGGCGCGAAACGTCGGCCGCTGCTGGCGCAGGCGCTTGAGCAGGCTAAGACCGTTTTCGTCCGGCATCGCGACGTCCATCACCGCCACGTCGATATCGTTGCGCGACAGGGCGGGCCACGCCTCCGCCGCGCTGCTAAACTGGCCCTCAACGATCACATCCTCTTCCAGATTTAACAGCTGGGCGAAACCGGAACGCACCACCACGTGATCGTCCACCAGCACCACTTTAATCATCTCGACACCTTTTGCTCATTCGTTGACCTATGATGCCCGTTGCCGGCGGGCTGGCAATCCTGCGGCTGCGGTTATGTAACCGATGTAACAAAATTGCAATAAAGCCACAGCCCACTTTTTAACTATCCTTTGCCGGTTTTTTTCTAAAAACGATTCGGAATGAGCGATGCCTTTTTATTCCTTTATCAAAATTCCCGCGCCGGAAATACTGCCCTCATAACAACAAGGGGAGCAGGCACTATGGCAATTTCATCGCGAATCACATTACTCGGCGCACTGGCGCTGTGGGCTTTTCAGGCGCAGGCGGTGGACGTCACCGTCGCGTATCAGACTTCCGCTGAGCCGGCGAAAGTCGCGCAGGCGGATAACACCTTTGCCAAAGCGAGCGGGGCGAATGTCGACTGGCGCAAGTTCGACAGCGGCGCGGCGATTGTGCGGGCGTTAGCCTCGGGCGACGTGCAGATTGGCAACCTGGGCTCCAGCCCGCTGGCGGTGGCCGCCAGCCAGCAGGTGCCGATTGAAGTCTTCCTGCTGGCGTCGCAGCTCGGAAATTCCGAAGCGCTGGTGGTGAAGAAAAGCATCACGAAACCCGAAGATTTGATCGGCAAACGCATCGCGGTGCCGTTTATCTCCACCACGCATTACAGCCTGCTGGCAGCGCTGAAACACTGGGGCATTAAGCCGGGCCAGGTGCAGATCATTAACCTGCAACCTCCGGCGATTATTGCCGCCTGGCAGCGTGGCGACATCGATGGAGCATACGTCTGGGCGCCCGCCGTCAACGAGCTGGAAAAAGAGGGCACCGTGCTGACCGACTCCGAAAAAGTGGGGCAGTGGGGCGCGCCAACCCTTGACGTCTGGGTCGTACGTAAGGACTTTGCCGAGAAACACCCTGAAGTGGTGAAAGCCTTCGCCAAAAGCGCCATCGACGCACAGCAGCCATACATCAGCAACCCGGATGAATGGCTGAAACAGCCCGCCAACCTGGAGAAACTCTCACGTCTGAGCGGCGTGCCGGAAGCTGACGTGCCGGGGCTGGTAAAAGGCAACACCTATCTGACGCCTGCGCAGCAGGTCCAGCAGTTGAACGGGCCGGTGAGCAAAGCGATTGTCGACACTGCGACGTTCCTGAAAGAGCAGGGCAAAGTGCCTGCGGTGGCGACGGATTACAGCCAGTTCGCGACCGATCGCTTTGTGAAATAAGGGGGCTGCAATGCTGAACATTACAAACCTGTCTGCCGATTACGGCGGCAAACCCGCCCTGGAAGAGATCAACCTGACGCTGGACAGCGGTGAACTGCTGGTGGTGCTGGGGCCGTCCGGCTGCGGGAAAACGACGCTGCTGAACCTGATCGCCGGGTTTGTACCGTATCAGCACGGCACGATCCAGCTGGAAGGGAAACGGGTTACGGGGCCAGGCGCAGAGCGCGGCGTGGTCTTCCAGAATGAAGGATTACTCCCGTGGCGAAACGTTCAGGAAAACGTTGCGTTTGGTCTGCAACTGGCAGGTGTAGCGCGTGAACAGCGCCTGAGTACGGCGCGCGATATGCTGAAAAAGGTCGGGCTGGAGGGGGCTGAAAAACGCTTTATCTGGCAGCTTTCAGGCGGGCAGCGTCAGCGCGTCGGGATCGCCCGTGCGCTGGCGGCTAACCCACAGCTGCTGTTGCTGGACGAACCTTTCGGGGCGCTGGATGCCTTCACCCGCGAGCAGATGCAAACCCTGCTGCTGCGCCTGTGGCACGAGACGGGCAAGCAGGTGCTGTTAATTACCCACGATATCGAAGAGGCGGTGTTTATGGCGACCGAGCTGGTGCTGCTCTCGCCGGGGCCGGGCCGCGTGCTGGAGCGCCTGCCGCTTGAGTTTGCCCGCCGCTATGTGGCGGGAGAGCCGGTACGCAGCATCAAATCCGATCCGCTGTTTATTGAACAGCGTGAATACGTCTTAAGCCGCGTGTTTGAGCAACGGGAGGCGTTCTCATGAGCATTGTTTTCAGTGAAAAAACGCGGCGGACGCGCCTTGCCTTACGCTGGCCGTTCTCTCGCCAGCTCACCTTAAGCCTCAGCACGCTGGTGGTGCTGCTGGCGGTATGGTGGGCGGTTGCCGCGCAGCAGTGGGTCAGCCCGCTGTTTCTGCCCCCGCCAGGCCAGGTTCTGGAAAAACTAATTACTATCGCCGGGCCGCAGGGCTTTATGGATGCCACGCTCTGGCAGCATTTAGGCGCCAGTCTGATGCGTATTCTGGTGGCGCTGCTGGCGGCGGTCATTATTGGCGTTCCGGTGGGGATCGCGATGGGACTGAGCCCGACGGTACGCGGCATTCTCGACCCGCTGATAGAGCTTTACCGTCCCGTCCCGCCGCTGGCTTACCTGCCCCTGATGGTGATCTGGTTTGGCATCGGCGAGACGTCAAAGATCTTACTGATATACCTGGCGATATTTGCGCCGGTAGCCATGTCGGCCCTGGCTGGCGTAAAGAGTGCGCAGCAGGTACGCATACGTGCGGCGCAGTCGCTCGGCGCCAGCCGCGCGCAGATACTGCTGTTCGTCATTTTACCAGGCGCGCTGCCGGAGATACTGACCGGGCTGCGCATCGGCCTTGGGGTGGGCTGGTCTACGCTGGTGGCGGCAGAGCTGATAGCCGCCACGCGCGGCCTTGGGTTTATGGTGCAGTCGGCGGGAGAGTTCCTGGCGACTGACGTGGTACTGGCAGGGATCGCGGTGATCGCCGCGATTGCCTTTGGATTAGAACTGGGACTGCGCGCGCTACAGCGTCGCCTGACGCCCTGGCATGGAGAAATACAATGAGTGAACGACTGACCATTACCCCGCTGGGGCCATATATTGGCGCGCAGGTGTCGGGTCTGGACGTAACCCGTCCGCTGAGCGATAACCAGTTTGAGCAGCTGTACCACGCGGTGCTGCGTCATCAGGTGGTGTTCCTGCGCGAACAGGCCATTACCCCACAGCAGCAGCGCGCGCTGGCCCTGCGTTTTGGCGACCTGCATATCCACCCGGTCTACCCGCATGCGGAAGGGGTGGAGGAAATTATCGTGCTGGACACCCATAACGATAACCCGCCCGATAATGACAACTGGCACACGGACGTTACCTTTATCGGCACACCGCCAGCCGGGGCGATTCTGGCAGCAAAACAGCTGCCGGAGACGGGTGGGGATACGCTGTGGGCCAGCGGGATTGCCGCGTTTGAGGCGCTCTCCGCGCCGCTCCAGACTCTGCTGAGCGGCCTGCGGGCGGAGCATGACTTCAAAAAATCGTTCCCGGAGTACAAGTACCGCAAAAGCGAAGAGGAGCACCAGCGCTGGCTGGATGCGGTCGCAAAACATCCCCCGCTGCTGCACCCGGTGGTGCGTACCCATCCGGTGACCGGAAAGCAGGCGCTGTTTGTGAATGAAGGGTTTACCACGCGTATCGTGGACGTAGCGGAAAAAGAGAGTGAGGCGCTGCTCGGCTTCCTGTTCGCGCACATCACCAAACCGGAGTTCCAGGTGCGCTGGCGCTGGCAGGAGAACGATCTGGCGATCTGGGATAACCGCGTCACGCAGCATTACGCCAATGCGGATTACCTGCCGCAGCGAAGGATTATGCAGCGGGCGACGATCCTGGGGGATAAACCGTTTTACCGTGCGCCTTGATTGCCGGGTGGCGGCGTTGCCTTACCCGGCCTACGTTTAATTGTAGGCCCGGTAAGCGCAGCGCCACCGGGCAACGGAGCTAAAGGTGTGCTTCTATATACCGCTGATAGCGGTTTGCCTTCAGATAACACAGATCCACCAGCACCAGCCCGTCGATACAGTTATTGAACGCCGGATCGCTGCCGAAATCGATAAACTGCACGCCGCCGGGTTCGCATAGCTCGGAATACTGTTTGTAGAGCGGCGGGATGCCGCAACCCAGGTTGCCGAGCAGGGATTTCAGCTTTGTCAGGTCATCCACGTAATCCACTCCGCCAAACTGTGCCAGCACGTCCGGAAGTGAGGCCGGGTAGGGTTGACGCGAGGCGGCTAAGGGATGGCTGGCCGGAAACCAGAGACGATAAAACGCCACCAGCAGATCCCGTGCGGCAGGCGGTAAGCCGCCGGAGATGGACACCGGACCAAACAGGTAACGGTAATGGGGATAGCGTGCCAGATAGGCGCCAATGCCTGACCACAGATAGTCCAGACCGCGACGCCCCCAGTAGCGCGGCTGTATAAAGCTGCGCCCCAGCTCAATACCGTGCTCAAGTATGTCCTGCATTTTTTCGTCGTAGTGGAACAGGCTGTAGCTGTACAACCCCTCGACGCCGCGCTTTTCCACCTGCATGGCCGTTGGCATAAAGCGGTACGCGCCGACAATCTCCAGGTCATCGTCATCCCACAGAATAAGGTGCAGATAGTCATCATCGTAGCTGTCGGTATCCCGGCGCTTCCCGCTGCCTTCCTCCACGGCACGAAAGGCAATCTCGCGCAGCCGCCCCAGCTCGCGCAGCAGAGGCGCCTCTTCCTGCCCGTTGCGCTGCCAAAGATAGATGGCCTTACCATCGCTGGTTTTGCCCAGACACTCGGCCTGCGCCAGTTCGCGCTTGAGCGTCGCCCTGTCTTCCGGGCGGGCAATGGCGCACTGGGTTTTAAAGACGCCAGGCAATCCCTTGCCAAGACGTATCACGTGCTGACGACACTGCTCGGCCATCTCACGCGATGAAAGGGTAGAACTAAACCGCTCATTCCAGGCAATCTGCTGGCCGATTTTGATCGGCAGCTGACTGTGACGGCGGCGAAACATCTGTTGCATCAGCAGCAGCATGGATACCGTTGGCGAGACCAGGGTACTGGCATAAAACAGCAGGCTGTTGTGCGCCTGGATATGTACCGGGAGTAGCGGCACCCGTAGTTTGCCGGCCAGCTTGATAAAGCCCGGATGCCATTTTTTATCGCGGATGCCTTTGCGCGTTGGGCGGGAAACTTCGCCCGCCGGAAAGAAGATCAGCACGCCGGCGTTTTGCAGGTGCTGCTCCATCTGTATCAGCGAGGCTTTTGCGGTTCTGCCGCCCATATTATCTACGGGAATAAACAATGAACTGAGGGGCTCAAGGTGGGACAGCATCCTGTTGGTAACAACCCTCACGTCGCGTCGCACGCGGGAAACGGCATACAGCAGCGCCAGCCCATCCAGGGTGCCGGTGGGGTGGTTCGCTATCACAATGAGTGGGCCGTGTTCGGGGATTTGTTCGAGGTCGCGGGCGGAAACGGAGCAGTGAATATCAAGGTGTTCCAGAACCTGCTCCACCATATCCAGCCCTTTCAGGTGACGGTGGCTGGCGGCAAACTGCTGAAATTCGTCTTCGTGAAGCAGTCTTTTTAACAGACTTTTTTGCCAGGGTGCGGGCCTCGCCTGAGGCCAAAGGTCATCAAGAACGCTGTCGAGACTAAACATTGATCACTCCTCCTGCCGTCTTGCCCAGACAGTAGAAGGAGGAGATGTCGTTTGTATTGCAGTTTGGTGAAGATTAGTGCAGAGAGCAGGCCGGGTAAGGCGAAGTCGTTACCCGGCGCTAAAGCGGATTAACGCAGAATTTTCTTCTCAGCCAGATCCAGCGCGAAATAGCTGAAGATCAGATCCGCGCCCGCGCGTTTGATCGCCCCCAGGCTTTCGAGGATCACTTTCTCTTCGTCGATGGCACCCGCCTGCGCGGCGAATTTGATCATCGCGTACTCGCCGCTCACCTGGTAGGCGCCCAGCGGCAGTTCGGTGCGTTCGCGAATGTCGCGCAGGATATCCAGGTATGCGCCAGCAGGTTTCACCATCAGGCAGTCAGCGCCCTGGGCTTCATCCAGCAGAGACTCACGAATCGCTTCGCGGCGGTTCAGCGGGTTCATCTGATAGGTTTTACGATCGCCTTTCAGCGCCGTGCCGGCTGCTTCACGGAACGGGCCGTAGAAAGAGGAGGCAAATTTGGTGGAATAGGACATGATGGCGGTGTCGGTGAAGCCCGCAGCGTCCAGCGCCTGACGGATCGCCTGTACCTGCCCATCCATTGCCGCAGAAGGCGCAATGAAATCCGCACCCGCAGCGGCGGCAACTACCGCCTGCTTGCCCAGATTCAGCAGGGTCGCATCGTTGTCCACGCCGTGATCGCACAGCACACCACAGTGGCCATGAGAGGTGTATTCGCAGAAGCAGGTATCGGACATGACGATCATCTCCGGCACACTCTCTTTGCAGATGCGCGACATACGTGCGACGAGGCCGTCTTCTTTCCAGGCATCGCTGCCGGTCGCGTCAGTGTGGTGGGAGATACCGAACGTCATTACCGAGCGGATGCCCGCATTCGCAATGCGTTCGATCTCGCGGGCCAGATGCTTTTCAGGAATGCGCATCACGCCCGGCATCGCGTCGATGGCTTTGTAGTCATCGATCTCTTCTTCAACAAAAATCGGCAACACCAGATCGTTTAAGGTCAGTGTTGTCTCTTCAAACATGGCGCGCAGTGCGGGAGACTTGCGCAGGCGACGGGGACGTGCAATTAAATCGGTCATGGTATGCCTGATGTTTGTGGAACAAAGAGGTATAGTGTACCTGAAAGCAGGGAGCGGTGTTTTACTAAAGTTGTCTTTTAGATTTTCGAAATCGACTAATATTCGCTGTATGTATTTTGTCTATATTATAAAACTTATTCTGGTGTTCAGCGTGGTGTTTAATATTGGTGAGGTTTCTATATTGGTTCGGGATTATAAATATAAATGATTTATTGCTTTTTATTATATGTGCCGAAGCAACTAAAGTGGTTTGCAATCACTTGAATTTATAATATTTATTCATAATGATTGATATTTCCATGGGTTTATAAGCTTATTTGTCTGAATACGGACTTAATGGAATCATTCATTGAACCTTTTCGAAGTGAAACTGCATAATTCCTTCCGCAATTTAATGTTGCTAAATGATTTGATGGACAAACTTGCTTACGTCCCTGAGGAGGGATGACCCAATGCAAATATGGAAAAAGAAACTGGTTGTATCACAACTTGCATTAGCCTGCACACTGGCTATCGCTTCTCAGGCCAATGCGAAAGATATATCCGGCACAACATATAATACTTTTGGCTATGACAATACCGCGTCCACGCCCTGGTATTATGGTTATGCTGACTGGGATTATTCAGATGCCACACATGATGGTGACATTTATCCAGTCATCAATAAATCAACCGTAAACGGAGTTATTTCGACATACTATCTTGATGATGGTGTCAATGGCCGTGCGAACGCGTTGAGTATTTCTAACAGCACCATTAACGGCATGATCACGTCAGAGTGTATGACCACGACGTGTGCAGATGGCGTGGATACTGACGGTACCACTCATACCCAGTATGATCGTTTTAGCCTGACTGTTGATAACTCCACCATCAACGATACCTACGAGCATTACGCCTACGATGTCGTCAATGGTGAAACCACTGAAACGCATTATCTGGACACCTATGGTCTGGGTAACGCGATCACGCTGGACGTTGAATCTGATATCGTTATTCAGAACAACTCCCATATCGCGGGCATCACGCTGACGCAGGGTTATCAGGAGCTGGATAACACGCCATACGACGGTGTTGAAGGGGTTGCTAACAGCAGCAATATCTTTACCGATACGCTGGTGGTGAAAGATTCTGTGCTGACCTCTGGTGCGTACAGCGATCTGGGTACCAGTGGCTTCTACGGTCAAACGGCGAAGCCGAGCGACTACGGTGAAACCAACGCCACGGCTGCGGATGATGCGGCGCTGATCGTTGTTGCTGGCGCGTCTGATAACGCTATGCAGACCACCGCTACCTTCGATCACTCTACCATTACCGGCGACATCCTTTTCGCCAGCACCTTTGATAACAACTTCTACGAGAATGGCGATCCGGCAACGGATACCACCGATGACGGCGTCTATAACCCAACTACCAACGGCTGGGATGATACCGACAAGCTGGATGTCACGCTGACCAACGGCAGTAAATGGGTTGGCGCCGCGCAGTCCAGCGTTGAGGCCATCGGCACGGCGCAGATGTATGGTGAAGGCTACAGCGATGTAGACTGGCACACGCTTTCTCCAAACAGCATCTGGCCTGATTCTACCTTTGACAGCAACGGTCATGTTGCAGGTGAAGAAGTTTATCAGAGCGGCCTGTTCAACGTGGCGCTGGATAACGGTTCCGAGTGGGATACCCGTAAGATCTCCAACATCGACGCGCTGACGGTGAACAACCAGTCTCAGGTCAATGTTGAAAACTCCGGCCTGCTGGCAGATTCCATCACCCTGACCAATGCGTCTAGCCTGAATATTGGCGACAGCGGTGGTGTAGCTACCGACAGCCTGTATCTGGATAGCTACAGCCGTGCTGCACTCACTGAAGAGACAGCTGAGCTGTATGCCAACACCATTACCGTGGACAACGGTGCAGAGCTGGCGCTGGGTCTGGGTCAGGTTGATACGCACAATATGGTGCTGACCGATGGCGGTGTGCTTAACGTTGCCAGCCGTGATTATGTGCTGAACAGCGACCTGAACAACGCACGCTATATCACCAACGATCGCTCCAAAGCGGACTACGACTATGGTGTTGTCGCGCTGAACTCTGACGGCCATCTGGCGGTGAACGGTGACGTTGCCGGTAACTATAAAGTGCGCATCGACGATGCGACCGGCGCAGGCTCCGTAGCTGACTACGAAAACAAAGAGATCGTTCGCGTCTATGACAATAACGCGGATACCGCTGCCAGCTTTACTGCGGCAAACAAAGCTGATTTAGGTGCATACACCTATCAGGCGCAGCAGAAGGGCGACACCGTTGTTCTCCAGCAGGAAGAGCTGACTGACTACGCCAACATGGCGCTGAGCATTCCTTCTGCTAATACCAACATCTGGAATCTGCAACAGGATACCGTGGGTACCCGTCTGACCAACAGCCGTCATGGCCTGGCAGATAACGGCGGCGCATGGGTGAGCTATTTCGGCGGCAACTTTGACGCGGATAATGGCACCGTTAGCTACGATCAGGACGTAAGCGGCATTATGGTAGGTCTGGATACTCAGATCGACGGTAATAACGCGAAGTGGATGGTCGGTGGTGCGGCTGGTTTCGCGAAGGGTGATATCAGCGATCGTACTGGTCAGGTCGATCAGGACAGCCAGACTGCGATGATCTACGCGTCGGCGAAGTTCATGAACGACATCTTCCTCGACAGCTCCCTGAGCTACACCCGCTTCAACAACGACCTCTCTGCTACCATGAGCAACGGTCAGTATGTTGACGGTAATACCACGACTGACGCCGTTGGTTTCGGGATGAAACTGGGCTATGACTGGAAACCAAACCTGTCTGGCTACGTCACGCCTTACGCGGCGATCTCTGGCCTGTTCCAGTCCGGTGATGACTACCAGTTAAGCAACGACATGCGTATCGATGGTCAGTCTTACGACAGTATGCGTTATGAACTCGGCGTGGATGCAGGTTATACCTTCAACTACGGCGGCGAGCAGGCATTAACGCCTTACTTCAAACTGGCTTACGTGTATGACGATGCCGACAACAATGCTGATATCAACAATGACAGCATTGATAACGGCGTGGAAGGCTCTGCGGTTCGCGTGGGACTGGGCACTCAGTTCAGCTTCACGAAAAACTTCAGTGCTTACACTGATGCGACTTATCTGGGCGGCGGCGACGTTGACCAGAACTGGGGAGCAAACCTGGGTGTGAAATATACCTGGTAAGAGAAAAGCGCGGGGGATTTTTCCCCCGCTTTTTTATGTGCTTTAAAAATAATAAAGAACCGACAGATACAGATGACTTGAGGTATGCATGAACGTTAATGCGAAACCACTTTCTGAATTAAGCCGGCTCATAAAGTGTCTGGAAGTCGCCGGTACCCCATTTAAGATCGAACCACAACAATTAATAACTACCGGCAATAATGATGATGAACCATTGACCGTTGTCATACAATCCGGCCTGACGGCCGTCCACCGTAAATCAGACGAATTACTTATGGGTATTGCGCGGGCACCGTATATCCACGGTTTAAGCGCATGGATAAATGAAAACTATCTTGAATATTCTTTGATGGCACAGACGCCTTGTACCGGATTTTATTTACCGGCATCTGACGCGTACCAGCTTATTCAGGACGCGCAACTTTGGCAAGAGGCTTTCTGCTGGCTGTCATGGCTTAACCATTTATTGGGAAAACGTGACATGCAGTTGGTCGGAAATAATTCCTATAGCCAAATCCGGGCGATGCTGATCAATATGGCCGAGTGGGATGACACGCTACGTTCAAAAATTGGTGTTATGAATCATATTCAGCGTAGCACTCGTATTTCTCGTTCGGTCGTTGCTGAGGTTCTGGCGGCGCTGCGACAGGGGAACTACATCAATATGAGCCGGGGCAAACTGATCAGTATCAACCGTTTGCCCACGGACTATTGAGATCAGTTAGAGGCCGTAAGCACCTGCGCTTTATTGGCGCTCAGCTCGGCCACCAGGTTATTTATGCCATCACTCATATTCACGAAGCGTGTATTTGGCGACCGGGTGACCACCACAAAAGCGCCTACGTTTGATTGCGGAATCATCGCCATGTAGGTGATGAATCCGCCACCTCCACCGGTTTTTTGAATAATCCCAGGTCGGCCATCTTTTGGCGCCATATACACCCAGCCCATGCCGAGGGCATCGGCTTTACCTGGAACATCCATGCCAATGACGCGTCGTAGCTGAGCACGCTGGTAGATGAGCGTCTGCATTCGGTCGGCCTGATTGCTACGCGCGTAAAAATCCGATGAGAGGAACTGTTGCATCCAGCGCATCATGTCGCCAGGCGTAGAGTAAACGCCACCGCTGCCAATGGCAGCCAGCGTGTTATTGCACGGGCTGGCCCCTTTTTCCGCCACCATCAGACGCTTGCACTGGTCCGGGGAAGGGGTGTAAGTGGTATCTTTCATCCCGAGCGGACGCGTGATCTGCTCTTCAAACAGTTGAGGGTAAGGCTTACCCGACGCCGTCGCTAAAGCGTCGGCCAGCAGATCAAACGCCAGGTTAGAATAGCCGGCCTGCGAGCCCGGGGCCGATTTCAGGGTTGCTGTGCTCAGGTAGTTCCAGCGTTGCTCGCGGGTTGGCCAGACAAAGACAGGGCGATGCGCAGCGCCACCGGGCTGTTCTCGCGGCAGGGCGCTGGTATGGGTCGCCAGATTCACCAGTCTGATCGGCGTTCCCTGATATGTCGGAACGCGAGCGCCGGGCGGTGCATATTTGCTGAGCGGATCGTCGAGTTTCACCACGCCCTGATCGAGCAGTTTCACCAGCATTTCGCTGGTCATCAGCTTGGTTATCGATGCGACACGGATAACGGAATCCAGCTGCGGACGAATGTTATTTCCCGGTCGTGTTTCACCGAAGCTGCGAAACACCCGCTGGTTACCGTCGATCACGACCAGCGCCATTCCCGTCGCACCGCTGCCGTAATAAATAAGGTTGGCGTAGCGATCGGCAATGTCAGAGGCCAGAACCGGGGCCGTCAGAGGCTGTGCTGCCTGGGCGGTGGACAGGCTCACCGCACACAGCGCGGCGATAGAGAGCAGACAACGTTTCAACGAAAAGCATCCATCAAGTGAATAAGGAAAGTTACGGGTAGTTATACTACTAATCGGCGTCGGGCAATGGCCCGATTTGCATAACGATAGCGAGAAAAACGTAACCGTGGGTAAATTTGAACAATTTACTTGCGGCGTGGCTCCCATTTTGTGACATCGACCGTATGATAGACGCTACGATCGCTGTTGCGAATGAAACGCACCGAAACAATTCCTGAAAACTGTGAAGCGAACTAATAATTCACCCGCAGGTCTCACTTTTTTGCCTGAGCCGGGAGTCTGGCACAGGCAAGGTTTCGTGTGGCGATATGTTGAACACAGCAACAGCCATAACAACAAGAAGGAAGCACAATGTTTAAGTCTTTTTTCCCAAAGCCGGGGCCCTTTTTCCTGTCGGCATTTATTTGGGCACTGCTGGCTGTCATTTTCTGGCAGGCCGGTGGCGGCGCGTGGCTGACCCGTCTTACGGGGGCAACGGGCGACATTCCCATTAGCGCAGCGCGCTTCTGGTCCATGAGCTATCTGCTTTTCTACGCTTATTACGTGCTCTGCGTAGGGCTTTTTGCCATGTTCTGGTTCGTCTATTCTCCTCACCGCTGGCAATACTGGTCGATTCTCGGCACGTCGTTAATCATCTTTGTCACCTGGTTCCTGGTGGAGGTGGGCGTAGCGGTCAACGCCTGGTATGCGCCGTTTTACGATCTGATCCAGACGGCGCTGAGTTCGCCGCATAAAGTGACCATTAACCAGTTCTACCATGAGGTGGGGATCTTCCTCGGCATCGCCCTTATCGCCGTGGTGATTGGCGTGATGAATAACTTTTTCGTCAGCCACTATGTGTTCCGCTGGCGTACCGCGATGAACGAACACTATATGGCGCACTGGCAGCACCTGCGGCATATCGAAGGTGCCGCACAGCGTGTGCAGGAAGACACCATGCGTTTTGCCTCTACTCTGGAAGATATGGGAGTGAGCTTTATCAACGCCATCATGACGCTGATCGCCTTCCTGCCGGTGCTGGTGACGCTCTCGTCGCACGTTCCGGAGCTGCCGATTGTCGGCCATCTGCCATACGGCCTGGTGATTGCTGCGATTGTCTGGTCGCTGATGGGAACGGGGCTGCTGGCGGTGGTGGGGATCAAGCTGCCGGGGCTGGAGTTTAAAAACCAGCGCGTGGAAGCGGCCTACCGTAAAGAACTGGTGTATGGCGAAGACGATGCCAACCGTGCGTCACCGCCTACCGTGCGTGAGCTGTTTGGCGCCGTACGTCGTAACTATTTCCGCCTCTATTTCCATTACATGTATTTCAATATCGCGCGCATTCTTTATCTTCAGGTTGATAACGTTTTCGGGTTGTTCCTGCTGTTCCCGTCCATCGTTGCGGGTACGATTACGCTCGGTCTGATGACCCAAATCACCAACGTCTTTGGTCAGGTTCGCGGTTCGTTCCAGTATCTGATCAGCTCCTGGACTACGCTGGTGGAGCTGATGTCCATCTACAAACGTTTACGCAGTTTCGAGCGTGAGCTGGACGATAAGGACGTGCAGGAAGTCACCCATACATTAGGTTAAAAAGGAATTGCTATGCCATTTGCCGTACCACGTGCATTACCGCTGACGTTACTCGCCGCTTTTGTGCTGGCGGGCTGTGCCGAAAAAGGGGCTGCCCCGCTCAAAGAAGGGGAGAAGCCCGTTGATGTGGCGAGCGTGGTGCGGCAAAAAATGCCCGCCAGCGTGAAGGATCGCAGTGAGTGGGCTGATGCGCTGGCCGCGACCTTCAAAAGCCAGAAGATCGCGCCTACCGAGGAGAATATCTGCTCGGTGCTCGCGGTGGCGCAGCAGGAATCGATGTATCAGTCAGATCCTGTAGTGCCTGGCCTGAACAAAATCGCCTGGAAGGAGATCGACCGCCGGGCCGAATCGATGCATATCCCGGTTTTCCTGGTGCATACCGCCCTTAAAATCACCTCGCCAAACGGTAAAAGCTACAGTGAACGGCTGGATACGGTGAAAACCGAGAAACAGCTTAGCGCCATTTTCGATGATTTCATCAATATGGTGCCGATGGGGCAGAAGCTGTTTGGCTCACTGAATCCGGTGCATACCGGCGGTCCGATGCAGGTCAGTATCGCATTTGCGGAAAAGCATACCGACGGCTATCCGTGGGATATCGACGGTACGGTACGTCAGGAGGTCTTCTCCCTGCGCGGTGGGCTGTGGTTTGGGACGTATCACCTGCTGAATTATCCGGCCAACTACGATAAACCGCTGTATCGCTTTGCCGACTTTAACGCGGGCTGGTATGCCAGCCGAAATGCAGCCTTCCAGAATGCGGTAAGCCGCGCCAGCGGTGTGAAGCTCGCTTTGGACGGCGATCTCATTGCTTACGGCAGCAGTGAGGCCGGGACCACCGAACGTGCGGTGCGAAAACTCTCGACGAAGCTGGAGATGAGCAACAGCGACATTCGCCGACAGCTGGAGAAGGGCGACAGCCTGGCGTTTGAGAAAACGGATCTGTATAAGCAGGTCTTTGCGCTGGCCGAGAAGAAAAGTGGAAAGGCTTTACCCAGAGCCATTCTGCCAGGCATTCAGCTGGAAAGCCCGAAGATCACGCGTAACCTGACGACCGCCTGGTTCGCGAAACGCGTTGACGATCGTCGGGCACGCTGTATGGGACTGTAATCAGTGGCGGTTGCGCCAGCGCAGGACAAGGGCAATCACGCCCAGAACCATGCTGCCCGCGAGGAAGGGAATGAGTCCAAATACGGTGCTCACGCCTAAACCGATTTCAACGCGCGGGCGGCCTGTATCCTGCACCTGCATCAGATGCTCATACACGCCAGGGGCATGCACCAGCATATTCAGCAGTTGGGTTCCTGCCCAGAAACAAAACAGAACAAACAGGGCATAGGCAATATTCCCCGCCGTGGAGGTTTTTGGTTGTTTTCCGCCAAAAATCGGTTTCGACAATGTAAAGTCTGCCATAAGACCTCCCGATAATATCACTCTGTTTTAATACGCGTCGTACAGGGTGAGTGTGACAGGTCATAGCATTTGTCAATATCAGAATCGTGGGAAATTCGGCTCAGGATTTCTCCTGGATTGTCGATTTCTGCATCACGTCACAAATTGATAACATAAGTGAAACTGCGCTGCATTTCAGAATTTACGTATCCGCCACAGACGCCATTATCAAACTGTGAGAGGATAGTTTTTTTCTGCCGGAGTTGTCATGAAGCTCACTTCCAAATTACGCCGTGACTGGCATTACTACGCCTTTGCGATCGGGCTGATCTTTATTCTCAACGGTGTTGTCGGGCTGCTGGGATTTGAAGCGAAAGGCTGGCAAACCTATGCGGTTGGGCTGGTAACCTGGGTAATCAGTTTCTGGCTGGCGGGATTTATTATCCGCCGTCGTCCCGATGAGACGACGACGGCGGAGAAAGCTGACTAAGCGTTAGTTAACGGAACTTTTCAGGGCGCTGTCAGCGGCGTGGCGCTCCAGTGCCAGTTCAATCAGGCGGGTGATCAGTTCCGGATAGCTTATCCCGCTGGCCTGCCACAGCTTCGGGTACATGCTGATATTGGTAAAGCCCGGCAGAGTGTTGATTTCGTTAATCACCACCTCGTTATCCGGCGTCAGAAACACGTCGACGCGCGCCATCCCACAGCATCCCAGCGCCTGATAGGCTTCAACGGCGATCGCCCGGATCTTGTCGTTAACGTCGGGATCGAGCGCGGCGGGAACCACAACCTGGGCACCTTTGTCGTCAATATATTTGGTGTCGTAGGAATAGAAGTCACTGTTCAGTACCACTTCACCACAGGTACTCGCCTGCGGGAAGTCGTTGCCCAGTACGGCGCACTCAATTTCACGACCGTTAATTCCCTGCTCAACCACCACCTTATGGTCAAATTCAAAGGCCAGACGAACGGCATCGTTAAACTGCGCTTCGCTGGTGACTTTGCTGACGCCGACGGACGAGCCCTGATTCGCCGGTTTCACAAACAGCGGCAGGCCGAGTTGCGCCTGGATCTGCGCGAAGCTGTGTTTATCGCGGTTGGCGCGAGTGAGCGTCACGAACGGCGCAATATTCAGACCGGCGTCGCGCAGGAGACGTTTTGCGACGTCTTTATCCATGCAGGCGGCAGAGCCCAGCACATCGGAACCGACAAACGGCAGGTTTGCCATCCGCAACATGCCTTGCAGAGAGCCGTCTTCGCCCAGCGTGCCGTGAACGATAGGGAACACTACGTCAATCTGTGCCAGCGCCTGCGCGTTCCCGGCATCGATAAGCTGTCCCTGTTCCACGCCTGGAACCGTTGCGACGCTGACATCAGAAGGATTAAGGGCAATGTGCGCCGGATCGTCAGCGTGTAACAGATACTGGCTGGCATCGTTAACATGCCACTGGCCCTGTTTATCAATGCCCAGCAGCACCACGTCAAAACGGCTTTTATCAATCGCATCAACGATATTTTTAGCCGATTGCAATGACACCTCGTGCTCTGCCGATTTTCCCCCAAAGACAATACCTACGCGCTGCTTTGCCATCTCACTCTCTTCCAGTCTGACGAAAAGCCCATAACATACCACGATGCCCGGCGGGTTTCGCGGCCTTCTGCCATAATGTTTTGGGGATGCTGAAGGGGGGCGCGTGAAAGGAAAAGGTCTGCTTATTCTTATTGTTATTGCCGGGATCGCCACGGTGGGCTACCGCTGGTTGCCGCCGTATTACAATCCTTTCGTGCCGCTTACGCTTGACGATCCGCCCGGAAAAATAACCCAGTTTAAACTTCGACGTTTAACACCGCAGGCATGCGAAAGCCTGTTAGCGCAGGCGAATCAACGCCAGCTTATCCGTACCCAGTCTGTCGCTGACAGCGCCGGTGAGTGTCCGCTGAGTAACGTGGTGCGCGTGCGCGATTTTGGCCCGGTGAGCCTGAACAGCAGCTTTCTGGCCAGTTGTCCGCTGGCGTTAAGTTCGGCGCTGTTTGTCAGCCAGCAGGCCCGACCGCTCACCAAAACCTGGACCGGAAGCGAGCTTACGCGTATTGAACATCTGGGCAGCTTCGCCTGCCGCAATATCTACAGCCGCCCGGATGCGCGGCGCAGCGAACATGCCACGGCGGATGCGCTGGATATCAGCGCTTTCAGGCTGGCAAATGGACAGCGCGTTACCGTCCTGAACGGCTGGAAAGCGGAAAAGACGCAGCCCTGGCTACAGGCCCTGCTCTCGGCAAGCTGTGGCTATTACGGTAACGGTCTGGGGCCGGACTATAATGCCGCCCATGCCAACCATTTCCATCTGGGGATGCGCGGCTATGGATTATGTCGATGAAGCATAATCTTCCGCCAAAAATTGGATAAATTGTGACTTATTTCACAAATATGATGACTGGGAAGATAAAACACCAAAGTCTGCAAGGCCGCATCTCTGGCGCTATGTCATTGCGCGTAACTTGCTAATCTGTCGGCGAATTCGCCTAAAAATGAAGACTATTTCTGTTATGGAATCCTGGAAAGTTAATCTCATTTCAGTCTGGTTCGGCTGCTTCTTCACCGGACTGGCTATCAGCCAGATATTGCCCTTCCTGCCGCTGTATGTGTCGCAGCTGGGAGTGACTTCCCATGAAGCGCTCTCGATGTGGTCCGGCCTGACGTTCAGCGTGACGTTTCTGGTCTCCGCCATTGTGTCGCCGATGTGGGGCAGCCTGGCGGATCGCAAGGGGCGCAAGTTGATGCTGCTCCGCGCCTCGCTGGGGATGGCGATAGCCATTTTGCTCCAGGCCTTCGCCACCAACGTCTGGCAGCTGTTTATTCTGCGGGCGATAATGGGGCTGACCTCCGGTTACATTCCGAATGCCATGGCGCTGGTGGCCTCACAGGTACCGCGTGAGCGAAGCGGCTGGGCGCTCAGCACGCTTTCCACGGCCCAGATCAGCGGGGTCATTGGCGGCCCGCTGCTCGGCGGCTTCCTGGCGGACCATGTCGGGCTGCGTGCGGTCTTTATCATTACCGCGATCCTGCTAACGATCAGCTTTCTGGTCACCCTTTTTCTGATTAAAGAGGGCGGGCGGCCTGTTGTCAGTAAATCCGAACGCCTGAGCGGAAAAGCGGTTTTCGCCTCGCTGCCTTATCCTGGCCTGATGATTAGCCTCTTTGTGACGACGATGGTGATCCAGCTCTGTAACGGTTCGGTAGGGCCGATTCTGGCGCTGTTTATCAAGTCGATGGCGCCGGACAGCAGCAACATTGCTTTTCTGAGCGGGATGATTGCCGCGGTGCCGGGCGTGTCGGCGCTGATGTCTGCTCCGCGTCTGGGGAAACTGGGCGACAGGATCGGTACGGCACGTATTCTGATGGCAACGCTCATCATTGCGGTGATCCTTTTCTTTGCCATGTCATTCGTCACCACACCTCTTCAGCTCGGCATCCTGCGCTTCCTGCTTGGCTTCGCAGATGGCGCCATGCTGCCCGCTGTTCAGACGCTGCTGGTGAAATATTCCAGTGACCAGGTAACCGGCCGCATTTTTGGCTACAACCAGTCGTTCATGTATTTAGGCAACGTAGCAGGCCCGCTTATCGGCGCCTCGGTCTCGGCGATGGCGGGTTTCCGCTGGGTATTTGCCGCGACGGCGGTGGTGGTCCTGCTGAATATTATTCAACTGGCCTTTGCCTTGCGACGCCGCAGGCGAATCGCTGAGGCAAAGTCGGCCCGGTAAACACGATAATATATTATTTATTCTTATGAACGCCGCATTTTTATATAACGAAATGCGGCGCCTTTCTTTCAGGAAAACGTTTCGCTTTCGCGCTGAAATATCTTTTTTGGCAGCGATGTCACTTTTGCATAAGATAAAGCCAATCCATGCTTTTCATTATTCAGAGAGGGTGTTAATTTCAGGGGAAATCACATAAGGAAATAGCACCATGAAAAATCTCATTGCTGAGTTGTTGGTTAAGCTTGCCCAAAAGGAAGAAGAGTCGAAAGAGCTGGTTGCCCAGGTCGAGGCGCTGGAAATCGTTGTGACGGCGCTGCTGCGACAGATGGCAAAACCGGAGCAGGAGGCGTTGATCGACAATGTTGAAGGCGCGCTGGAAAAAGCGCGTCCTGATTCCCAGGTGCCTGCGGAAGATGCGGAGCTGCTTCAGCAATACGTAAAGAAGCTTTTAAGGCATCCTCGCAGCTAACCTGTCTGAGGTGAAATGACGTGTCACAGAATTGTCATGCAGGATGCCTGGCGTCGCTCTGTTTTTATTTTTACACATTTATGCAGGGAAAATTAAATTGAGACAGAGCACACCTTTCACCGCATAATTTCTGTTATTAATTACCGCCTCCCCCCCGGCGAAACCGGTTAATGAATATTGTGCCGATACAGGGCTGAAATAACCGCAGAGCCCGGCGAAAATCAGAGTCGCAGGGTGGTTTTTTTCCCGTAACGAGCCAGACTTAACGTGGAACTTCACATAAAGGATGGTGCAATGAAAACAACAATACTGGTTACCCTGCTCTCTGGCCTGTGTCTGATCGCCTCAGCACACGCGGAAGAGAAAACGTTAACGCCCCAGCAGCAGCGCATGACGACCTGTAACCAACAGGCGACATCGCAAAGCCTGAAAGGGGATGCCCGTAAAACGTACATGAGCGACTGCCTTAAAAATGGTGCGGCTAAACCCGGTGAAAAAAGCCTGACCCCACAGCAGCAAAAAATGCGTGAGTGCAACGCCCAGGCGACACAGCAGATGCTGAAAGGCGACGATCGCAGCAAGTTTATGAGCGCGTGCCTCAAAAAACAGGCGTAGTGCTAACGGGTGAGTCACGGCTGTGGCTCACCCAAAATTTCATACTTTCCCCGCTATCCCCCTCTCTATAATTTGGGAAAATGTTTCAGAATATTCCCAAAAATGATGAATGATGAGTTTTATGACAATCACGAGAACATTCGGGAAGCGTGGCACCAGCAGCTTTCTCAGGATGATTCATACCGTTCCGGTCTGCGATTTGCCCGGCGAATACGGCTGGCACGCATCGTTGGTCTGGCGGCGCTATTTGTTCCGCTTGCCAGCGTTCTGGTGAGCCAGTTTCTTTCCGGCGTCTGGTGGTTATTGCTGGTGGGCTGGGTCTTTGTCTGGCCCCATCTGGCCTGGCAGCTGGCTTTTCGTTCGGCTGAACCCCACAGCAGTGAAATTGTTAATCTGAAAATCGATGCCATTATTGCCGGTGTCTGGATGGGGCTAACAGGGTTCAATGCGCTACCAACGGCGGCGCTGATCGTGATGATTGGCATGAATATGATGGGATCGGGGGGATGTCGGTTATTTCTGACAGGACTCGCGCTGCTTGCTCTGTCTGCTCTGCTCACCGTGCAATCCACGGGTACTCCTGTGGTATTGACCTCTGAACCGCTGGCGTTGTGGCTGACGCTCCCCGTGCTGGTGGTCTACCCCATACTGTTTGCCTGGCTCAGCCACCGCACGGCGATCCGTCTGGCAGAGCATAAGCGTCGGCTTGAGCTGATGAGTACCCGCGACGGAATGACCGGCGTATTCAATCGCCGTCACTGGGAAACGCTGCTGCGTAACGAATTTGAGGCCTGCCGTCGCAGCCATCGACAGGCGACGATACTGCTCATCGATATCGATCACTTCAAGACGATCAACGACACCTGGGGGCATGACGTGGGGGATGAAGCGATTGTCGCCATCACGCGCCAGCTTCAGCTGACCCTGCGCTCAGGCGATTATATTGGCCGTTTTGGCGGGGATGAGTTCGCGGTGATCATGTCCGGCACGCCTGCCGACAGCGCGATTGCTGCGATGTCGCGCGTCCACGAACGGCTGGTCAACATGCCGCTGCACGGAGCACCTATGGCGAGGTTGTGTATCAGCGTTGGGGTTGCTCCCTGGGGGGCGCAGTTCACCCACTATCGTGAATGGCTAAAGGCGGCGGACGTGGCCCTCTATAAAGCCAAAAATGCCGGACGGGGCCGCACCGAAGTGGCCGCCTGACGCCCGGCGTAGCGCATCAGGACTTACTGAGCTTCTCTGATTTTTCCATGCATTTTTCCATCGCCTCGATCACGGCGGAGCGGAACCCGCGATCTTCCAGCACGCGCAAGGCTTCAATGGTTGTGCCCCCCGGTGAGCACACCATATCTTTCAGTTCGCCCGGATGTTTACCCGTTTCCAGCACCATTTTGGCCGAACCCATCACCGCCTGCGCTGCAAATTTGTAGGCCTGCGCGCGCGGCATTCCACCCAGTACGGCGGCATCGGCCATGGCTTCGATAAACATAAAGACATACGCCGGGGCAGAGCCGCTCACGCCGACTACCGGGTGGATCATCGGTTCGGCAATCACTTCCGCTTCGCCGAAGCAGCGGAAAATATTCAGTACATCCGCCACGTCTTCAGATGTGACCAGCGCGTTCGGGGTAACGGATGTCATACCGGCATTCACCAGCGACGGGGTGTTTGGCATGGCGCGAACAATCTTACGGTCGTGGCCCAGCGCGCGGGCGAGCTGATCGAGGGTCACGCCTGCGGCAATCGATACCACCAGGGTCTCTTTGTTAAGGCTGGAGGTGATCTCGCTCAGGACTTTAATCATGATATTCGGCTTAACGGCGCCAAAGACAATATCCGCCACCTGAGCCACGTCCTGTGCGCTTTCGGCAGCGTTGACACCATACTCATCACGCAGCGCCGCGACTTTATCCGGGGATGGGGTATAGACCCAAATCTGCCCCGGCAGCACCTGCCCGCTGGCAATCAGTCCGCCGAGGATAGCTTTGCCCATATTTCCGCAGCCGATAAACCCGATTTTCTTATCCATCACGTCTCTCCGTTATTATGCGTTGTTATCTCTCATTGATAGCTTAACAACGAAATGCAGGCGACAATAGTCACCAGAATCATAATGGGGAGAGACTATGGCGATTTGGGTTGATGCGGACGCGTGTCCGAATGTCATCAAAGAGATTTTATTTCGTGCTGCCGAGCGCGTGCAGATGCCGCTGACGCTGGTGGCGAACCAGAATATCCGCGTGCCGCCCTCCAGATACATCCGTTCTCTGCGCGTTCCGGCCGGGTTTGACGTGGCGGATAACGAGATAGTACGCCTGTGTGACGCAGGAGATCTGGTGATCACCGCGGATATCCCGCTGGCTGCCGATGTACTGGCGAAAGGGGCGGCGGCGCTGAACCCGCGCGGAGAACGCTATTCGCCGGCAACGATCCGCGAGAAGCTCACCATGCGTGATTTTATGGATACGCTTCGTTCCAGCGGCGTGCAAACCGGTGGGCCGGACAGCCTGTCGCAGCGCGATCGCCAGCAGTTTGCCGCCGAGCTGGATAAATGGCTGCTGGAAGTGAAGCGCCGCCCGGCGTAGCCCACCTCCGGTCGGTTTTGTGGTACAGTGTGGCTTCCACAGGCTTGTCATTCCGTACCGCTTTGCAGTAAAGTTAGCGCAACATCTACTGCAATCATTTCTTTACAGCCTTCAGTTATCCGGCAGCAAGGGGAACACCTGGTTATGAACCCACCCATCTTTTTAGTTGGCCCTCGCGGCTGTGGGAAAACCACCGTTGGTCTGGAGCTGGCGCGTCTGTGCCAGAGTCAGTTTGTCGATACTGACCACTGGCTCCAGGAGAATGCCGGTAAGACCATCGCCGATATCGTTGAAGATGAGGGTTGGGAGAGCTTTCGTGCGCGTGAAACGGCCACGCTGGAAGCGGTGACCGCGCCGTCAACCGTGATCGCGACCGGTGGGGGCATTATTCTGGCGCCGTATAACCGCCAGTTTATGCGCGAAAAGGGTGTCGTGATCTACCTCTGTGCCCCGGTTTCTACGCTGGTGGGGCGGCTGGAGGCGTTTCCGGAAGAGGGACAGCGCCCGGCGCTGACCGCGAAACCGCTGAGTGAAGAGGTCAGCGACGTCCTTGCCGAACGCGATGCACTGTACCGCGAGGCGGCACACCACGTTGTGGATGCGTCGGCGTCACCCGAGAAAGTTGCGATTCAGATTATTACCGCCCTGCGTTTGGCTTGCGCCAGCTAACAGCCGTCTATACTCATAGCTCAGACATAAAAAAAGGATGAGCTATGCCAACCAGACCTCCCTATCCACGTGAAGCCCGCATCGTTACCGTTGAAAAAGGTAACGGCGATCAGACCGTAACCTGGTACCAGCTGCGTGCCGATCACCCTAAACCTGATTCGCTGATCAGCGAACATGAAACCGAACAGGAAGCGCTGGATGCGAAACGGCGCTATGAGGATCCTGAGAAGTCCTGACAGGAATCCGAATTCGTTACAACCGTGCCTGAATCACACTTTTAACATATCGCTGATGTTAAGCAGCAGTTAATATTTAGTTATTACAGGTGGATTCGGAAAGGCCAGTCGATCTTTACATTACGGTGTAGAGATCCCCTGCTACCCTTGGTGCTGTTTTGTTGAAAAAATGAACAGTGCAGCGTAGTGAGCCTGTACTTGTGTGGCAGTTGTGGTAGTAACGGAAGGCGATCAAAATGAAGGCGACGTTGGCGATCCTCACGATTGGTGTGGTGCCTGTAAGCGAAGTATTACCGCTCTTAACCGAGCATGTCTCTGAACAACAAATTACGCATCTCAGTCTGTTAGGGAAGCTCAGTCGGGAAGAGGTCATGGAAGACTACGCGGTCGGAGAGGGGGAAGATCCCCTGGCAACGTTACTCAGTGACGGTAAACTGGCGCATGTGTCGCGCCAGAAAATCGAGCGCGCGCTACAGGGCGTGATCGAAGTGCTCGACAATCAGGATTATGACGTTATTTTGCTGATGAGCACGGCACCCGTTAAAGGACTCAGCGCGCGTAATGCCATTCTGCTCGAACCGATGCGGATTATCCCCCCGCTGGTGGCCTCAATTGTTGATGGTCATCAGGTTGGGGTCATCGTTCCCGTTGAGGAACTGCTGGATAACCAGACGGTGAAGTGGGCCGCGCTGGAGCACACCCCGCTGTACGCACTGGCAAACCCGTTCTGGGACAGCGAAGCGAAGCTGATTGCGGCCGGGCAGGAGTTGATCGACAGAGGGGCGGATGTCCTGATGCTCGACTGCCTGGGCTTCCATCAGCGGCATCGTGATTTACTGCAAAAGGCGCTGGATGTTCCGGTGCTGCTCTCTAACGTCCTGATGGCGCGCCTGGCGTCAGAATTACTGGTGTAATGATTTTGCGTGACAGGTCATGAGCATGGCCCCTATAGTGGATTTTTCTCAATAAATATAAGGGCCAGTTCATGCTTCAAAGTAACGAATACTTTTCCGGTAAAGTGAAATCCATTGGTTTTACCAGCAGCAGCACTGGCCGCGCCAGTGTCGGCGTAATGGCGGAAGGGGAATACACCTTTGGCACCGCAGAAGCGGAAGAGATGACGGTGGTCAGCGGCGCGCTGAACGTCCTGCTGCCGGGTGAAACGGAGTGGAAAGTCTACAGTGCCGGGCAGGTCTTCAACGTGCCGGGCCACAGCGAGTTCCATTTGCAGGTTGCAGAGCCAACCTCTTATCTGTGCCGCTATCTGAAATAAAAGCATGCCGGGTGGCGCATTCGCTTACCCGGCCTGCGTTTTGCCTGTCAGCGCTGCGCTTCGCCGCCGAGACCTTCCACCAGGTTCTGAATCAGCGCCGCCAGCTCGCCGGTCATCAGGATAAAGTCTGCGTCAAAGCGCTGAGCATAATCTTCGCGGTCGATATCTTCGTTCTGATCGCGCAGTTCATCGCAGAACTTAAGGCGCTTCACGGAGCCGTCATCACACATCACAAACTGAATGCGCTGCTGCCAGTCGAGTGCCAGTTTGGTCACCACTTTGCCCGCTTCAATGTGCACGGCGATTTCGTCGCTCACCAGATCCTGTTTCTTCGCGCGGATCACGCCGCCATCTTCCAGCAGCGCTTTCAGCTCTGCTTCATCAAGGATCTGGAAGCCCTGCGCGGCAGTCCCGCTGCGCACCCACTCGGTCAGGGTCAGCTCAATCGGCGTTTCCAGCGCCAGCGGTACTACCGGTAATGAGCCAAGGCTCTTACGCAGCAGCGCCAGCGTATCTTCCGCTTTTTTGGCGCTGGCGCAGTCCACCATGATCAGCCCGTTCACGGTGTCGATCCACATCATGGTCTGGCTAAAGCGGCTAAAAGCGCGCGGCAGCAGCGAGTGCAGCACTTCATCCTTAAGCGAATCTTTTTCGGTTTTTTTAAGCTTACGGCCTTGTTCAGCTTCCAGCTTGAAGATCTTCGCTTCGAGCGCCTGCTTAACCACGGGCGTCGGCAGGATCTTCTCTTCTTTACGGGCGCAAACGATGATTTGCCCCGTGCTGCTGGCGTGGGTCAGCGCATCGCTTTGAGAACCCATTGGCGGAACCCAGCCGGTTTTTGCCATATCCTGGCTACCGCAAGGGGTAAAGGAGTAAGCGGCTAACTGTTTTTCCATCTCTTCTGCACGCAGCGAAACGTCGCGGCTGAGACGGTAAACCATCAAATTTTTGAACCACAGCATGATAATTTCCACGGCCTTGTCGTTAAATCAGCGGGCATGATAACGAATTGTCGCATCGCTTGCATTGCTAATCGGGAAGCGGGCTTCTACTCTGTTGATAATCAAAATAATGAGGAGTGTCTTGTGCGTATTGGGATTGATTTGGGCGGCACCAAAACAGAAGTTATTGCGCTGAGCGAGCAGGGGGAGCAACTGTTTCGCCACCGTCTGCCTACGCCGCGCGATGATTATCACCAGACCATAGAGACGATTGCCCGCCTGGTCGATATGGCAGAGCAGGCAACGGGCGAGACGGGCACGGTCGGGATGGGGATCCCCGGCTCCATTTCGCCGTATACCGGCGTGGTGAAAAACGCCAACTCCACCTGGCTCAACGGTCAGCCGTTTGATAAAGACTTAAGCCAGCGCCTGAACCGGGAAGTGCGTCTGGCGAATGATGCCAACTGCCTGGCGGTCTCTGAAGCCGTGGATGGCGCAGCGGCTGGCGCGCAGACCGTATTTGCGGTCATTATCGGCACCGGCTGCGGGGCGGGCGTGGCCCTCGGTGGGCGCTCGCATATTGGCGGCAACGGCACCGCGGGCGAGTGGGGGCACAATCCGTTGCCGTGGATGGATGAAGATGAACTCAAATACCGCGCCGAAGTACCGTGCTACTGTGGCAAGCAGGGCTGTATTGAGACCTTTATTTCCGGCACGGGGTTTGCCACCGATTATCATCGTCTGAGCGGTCAGCCGCTGAAAGGTAACGAGATTATGCGTCTGGTTGAGGAGCAGGATCCGGTGGCTGAACTGGCGCTCAGCCGCTACGAAATGCGGCTGGCTAAGTCACTGGCGCATGTGATCAATATTCTTGATCCCGACGTGATTGTACTGGGCGGCGGCATGAGCAACGTCGACCGGCTGTACGCCACGGTGCCAACGCTGGTGAAACAGTGGGTATTTGGCGGCGAGTGCGAAACGCCGATCCGCAAAGCCGTCCACGGAGATTCCAGCGGAGTGCGCGGCGCGGCGTGGCTCTGGTCGGAATAAACGCAAAACCGTTTTTGATGTTTGTGCCCTCTCCCCGTGGGGAGAGGCTACCCCAGTAATTTGAAAGCAAAAGCTATAACGTTGCCTCAGAATAACTGAGGGCTTTCAGCGATGCCTCGGTCCGGCT
>NZ_CP059487.1:418548-609629 GCF_016082135.1 Enterobacter sp. YSU | reverse complement strand
GGTTATGTCGTGACAGAGTAGCAAGGAACATAACGTGAACGGAATGACCACCAGAGCCGTATGTTCCCCCTCACCCCAGCCCTCTCCCTCAAGGGAGAGGGGGCCGTCTGTGCAGGCATTATTTTGTGGGGAACTCTCAGCCCACAGGGAGAGGGCCAGGGTGAGGGCACCAGAGCGCATCATCCCCCCATTTACTGCACCGCAAACTCCCTGTCCAGCCTGCTATATCCCAGCCCGTTGATCTTCTTCACTTTGATCTGCACCGGAATGCGCTCTTTCATTGCCTCTACGTGACTGATCACGCCGATAGTTTTCCCGGTGGCGTTCAGCGCGTCGAGCGCGTCCAGCGCGGTGTCCAGCGTTTCGCTGTCGAGCGTGCCGAATCCTTCATCCAGAAACAGCGAGTCAATGCGCGTTTTGTGACTGACCAGATCGGAAAGCGCTAAAGCCAGCGCCAGACTGACCAGGAAACTCTCCCCGCCGGAAAGGGTACGGGTATCGCGTACCGCATCGGCCTGCCAGGTATCGACCACTTCCAGCTCCAGCGCGTCGCTGGCTTTACGCTGAAGCAGATAGCGGCCATGCAGACGGTTGAGCTGCTGGTTGGCAAGCCACACCAGATTATCCAGCGTCAGCCCCTGGGCGAATTTACGGAATTTATCGCCGGTGCTGGAGCCTATCAGCGCGTTGAGATAGCCCCAGTCGTCGGCCTGACGCGCCGCCTCCTCAATCTGCTGCATAAGCGCCTGCTGGTGCAGACGGTTATCGGCGTCCTGTTTGAGCTGCTGGCGGATCTCCCCCTGATGCGTGGTGTTGTCCCGAAGCTGTTGCGCCAGCTGGTGTAACTGCGCCTGAAGCGTTGCGGCATCGGTTTCCAGCCCCTCGGGGCGCTGTGCCTGATGCGCCTGAAGCTGCATGCTTGCCTGCACCGAAAGCGCCGTGGCCTGCTGGAGCTGGTTTTCCAGCGTCTGCTTTTGTTGTTCAAGCTGGCGGATCGACGTTTCATCCAGCAGGGCGGAGAGAAATGCTTCCCGATCGGCAAAGCAGCTCGCGGTCAGCGCGGCGTTGAACTGAGCCTGTGATTGCTGGAGCCGTTCACGCTCAAGCGTCTCCTGTTGCTGTAGGGTGGTGAGCTGACTTTGCAGCGACACGCATTCGTCGTGGATGCCGCGCCAGTTCTCAGGGATAACCGCGTCGGCTTCTGCATCATTGGTAACCGGCAGCGTCTCCAGAATGGGCATCAGGGCGTTAATACCTTCCTGAATCGTACCGTGCTGGGCCTGTTTTTCCTGCCACAGGGTATATTCGCTTTCGCGCGTGCTCAGCCAGGCGCTTTCAGCCCCTTCATCGGGCACGCTAAGCGACAGCGATTGTAACGAGGCCGCCAGCGCCTGACGCGTCGCCGTCAGCTGCTGCTGGTACTGGCGCGCCTGACCTTCCTGTTCATTGAGCTGGTTTTGCAGCGTCAGACGCTGGCTGAGCTGATACAGCTGGCGTTCATACTGTTCCTGTTCGCTCATCCAGGGGGCAATATCAGCCTGAATATTCAGCGCTATGTTCAGGGAGGCGCAGACCTCCAGCCACTCTTTAGTGAGTGCTTGCTCTTCCTCAGAGAGAGCCTGTGCTTCCTCAGTCTCGCGCTGGATCTGCTGGGTCAGCGCATTCACCTGCCCGAGCACCAGCAATCCTTCCTCTTTTAGCGCAGCAACCTCTTTCTCCAGCGCGTCGCGGCGGCGCTGATTGTCAGTCAGTTCAAGCGCCTGATACTGCACAACTGCCGGATGTTCGCGTGAACCGCAGAGCGGGCAAGGCTTACCCGCTTCGAGCTGTGCACGATAGTTCTCAAGATCCTTGATTGTCGCCTCACGCTCACAGAGCGCTTTCAGGTCAGCATAGTGCTGATTTTTCTCTTTGAACTGCTGACGCCGCAGGATCAGCGTTTCATTGAGCTTAGCCTGCTCAGCCTGCGCTTTCTGCACGCTTTCCGCATTCTGGCGCAGCCGTTTTTGCAGCGGCTGAAAGCGAGCGTGAAGCGCTGTCAGACGCTGGCGGAGCGCCCGCGATTGTGCCTGTTGCTCCATTGCCGTCGCGAGATCCTCAGCCGTCAGCGTCAACCTACTTTCAGGCATCTCAGCCAGCTTCTGACGAAGCTCAGCCATGCGCGCTGACTGGGCAACAAGCTGATTTTTATCGCGACCCAGTTGCGTAAAATGCGCCCGCCAGCCGGCAATTTCCTGCCCCCACTGACGGAAACGATCGTGTTCGGTCAGCCACTGCGTCAGTACCGTATGCTCTGCCTGCAACTGTTCACGGTTGCGCAGCGCACCGTTGCGAATACGCGAGCGCTGCGCCGCTCTGTCGAGTAAGCGAGTATTTACTTCAACAATTCGCTCTGTTGTCTGCGCCAGGCGGGTGGTCTGCTCCTGCTGATACTCCCATAGCTGACGTAGCTGGGCGGCGGGCTGCGCCAGCTTGAGCTTCGCCAGTTGGGGCGCGGCGTCCGTCAGAGCCTGTTGCGCGTGCTGCTGCGAAGCAGCTGCACGCTGCTGCTCACGTATCAGTTCGTCGTTACGCGTAAGCCACTGAAAATCTTTCTGTTGGCTTTGCTGCTGTGCCAGCAGGACTTTTTCTTCGTCAGTAAGTGCCTGCAAACTTTGCTGCAAGTGCTGCTGCTGTTCCTCGCTCAGCAGCACAACCCCTGCGGCCTGCGCTTCGCACATCTCCAGCGCGTTACGTGCCGCTTTGTGTTTTTCAAAAACCATGGCGGAAATCTGGCCGTAAATTTCCGTGCCGGTCAGTTCCTCCAGCAGCTCTGCGCGATCGCTCGGTTTAGCATTCAGGAAGGCGGCAAACTGCCCCTGAGAGAGCAACATCGAACGGGTAAAGCGACCATAGTCCAGCCCGGTAAGCGTGGCGGTTTGTTCCAGCTTATCCGTGACTTTGTCGGCCAGAATTTTGCCGTCTTCGCAGCGGGCCAGCTCAACGCGCGGTGCCTGTAAGTTCCCGTCCGGCTGGTTGCGGGCGCGGTTCTGGCTCCAGAAAGCGCGATAAGCAACGCCTTTGACCTCAAATTCTACTTCCGCCAGGCATTCGGCGGTATCGCGCGTCATCAGGTCGTTTTGCGCCTGAGAGACCTTATTAAGACGCGGCGTTTCGTGGTAAAGCGCCAGGCAGATGGCATCCAGCAGCGTGGTTTTACCCGCGCCGGTTGCGCCGGTGATGGCAAACAGCCCGTTGCTGGCGAACGGCTCCGCGGTGAAATCAATTTTCCACTCACCCTTTAGCGAATTTAGATTTTTCAGACGCAGGCTCAGAATTTTCATGCGTTTTCGTCCTCGTCATGGAGGGAATGCAGGGTCTGGGCAAACAGCTCGTTAAGCCTGGTGCGTCTGGCCTCGTCCACCTCTTCATGCGCAAGCCGCCGCGCGAACACCTCTTCAACCCGAAGTTCGCTAAGCGTTTCACGCTGGGCGTTGAGCAGTATTTTCTCGCGCTGCTCGCGGCTGCGGCGTACCAGCAGCACCTCCACGGGAAGGTCTTCCGTCAGCGTCTGTATTTTACGCTGCATATCGTACAGGTAGTCGTCGGTGGTGATTTCGATATCGAGCCAGACGGGGGGATTAAGCGCTGCGCCGCGCCACTGCTCAAGCTGAGCGGTAATGGCGGCCAGATCGCCTTTCAGCACCGCCAGCGGCTGGGTGACCGGCACCTCAAGCGTCTCAACGGCGCTGAGTTTGCCTCCGGTGAAGCTCACCAGATGCACGGATTTGGCTTTGCCCGTTTCGTCAAAACTGAGCGAAATGGGCGAGCCGCAGTAGCGGATATGCTCGCAGCCGCCGATGATCTGCGCCCGGTGAATATGCCCGAGGGCAATGTAGTCGGCGGGGGGGAAGTTTTGCGCCGGAAACGCGTCCAGCGTACCGATATAGATCTCGCGCACCGCATCACTCTTACTGGCTCCGACGGTGGTGAGGTGTCCGGTGGCAATGATCGGAATGGCCTGATCGCCGCGCAGGGCGCAGGCTTCCGTATGTTGCTGGTGATAATAGCGGGTGATGGCCTGCAACAGATGTTGCTGTTTTTCGCTGCCGGACAGACCTGCCTGGCTTTGCACGATATCGCGCGGGCGTAAAAACGGAATTGGGCACAGCACTGCGCCCGGCGTGCCGTCGCGTTTTTTCAGGATCTGCGGCGCGTGTCCGGCGCTGGCCACCACGGTGGTATTGAGGAACGCCAGAATATCGCGGGATTCATTCAGCGTCGCCACCGAGTCATGGTTTCCGGCGACAATCACAAGGTGACAACCGGTTTGCTGGAGGTTGACCACAAAACGGTTGTACAGCTCACGCGCATAGCTCGGCGGCGATCCGGTATCAAAAATGTCGCCCGCCACAATAATCGCGTCCACCTCGTGAGCCTGAGCCGTCTCCAGCAGCCAGTTCAGGAACGCTTCATGTTCCGCGGCGCGGCTTTTGCTGTAAAAATTTTGACCCAGGTGCCAGTCTGAGGTGTGAAGTATGCGCATAAAAGATCCGTGGCAATAATAAGAAAGCAGGATTATAAACGTTCGGGGAACGGAAAATAACCGCTGTAATAAAACAACAGTTTGCTATTTATAGTGGTAATGTTTTTCATAAATCTGTCATAAATCTGACGCATAATGACGCCGCATTACAGACTTGTAACTTAAATACGATAAGACAGGGCAAAGTATGGCGAGACGTATTCTGGTCGTAGAAGATGAAGCTCCGATCCGTGAAATGGTGTGCTTCGTGCTTGAACAAAATGGCTTCCAGCCGGTTGAAGCGGAAGATTATGACAGCGCGGTGAACCAGCTGAATGAACCCTGGCCCGATCTGATCCTGCTGGACTGGATGCTGCCTGGCGGTTCCGGATTGCAGTTTATCAAGCATATCAAACGCGAGGCGATGACCCGCGATATCCCGGTGGTAATGCTGACGGCGCGCGGTGAGGAAGAGGATCGCGTGCGCGGTCTGGAAACCGGCGCGGACGATTACATCACTAAACCGTTCTCCCCGAAAGAGCTGGTGGCGCGTATCAAAGCCGTGATGCGCCGTATTTCACCGATGGCGGTGGAAGAGGTGATTGAGATGCAGGGGCTGAGCCTGGATCCTACCTCACACCGGGTCATGACCGGTGAAAATCCCCTCGATATGGGACCGACCGAATTTAAACTCCTGCACTTCTTTATGACCCACCCGGAGCGCGTTTACAGCCGCGAACAGTTGCTGAATAACGTCTGGGGAACTAACGTCTATGTCGAAGACCGAACGGTTGACGTCCATATTCGCCGCCTGCGTAAAGCGCTGGAACTGAGCGGCCACGATCGCATGGTACAGACGGTCCGCGGCACGGGTTATCGTTTCTCGACCCGTTTCTGAACAATGACAGGAGTGTGACGCGTGCTGGAACGTCTGTCATGGAAAAGGCTCGTCTTTGAACTGATCTTATGTTGTATTCCGGCCCTCATTCTGGGGGCTATCTTTGGCTATCTGCCGTGGTTTTTACTGGTGGCCGTGACGGGATTGCTCGTCTGGCATTTCTGGAATTTACTGCGTCTCTCCTGGTGGCTGTGGGTCGACAGAAGTATGACACCCCCGCCGGGAAGCGGGAGCTGGGAACCGCTACTCTACGGCCTGCACCAGATGCAGATGCGTAACAAAAAGCGCCGTCGTGAGCTGGGAAGCCTGATCAAACGCTTTCGTAGCGGTGCGGAGTCGCTGCCGGACGCGGTGATCCTGACGACAGAAGAAGGGACAATCTTCTGGTGTAATGGCCTCGCGCAACAGCTGCTGGGCCTGCGCTGGCCGGATGATAATGGTCAGAACATCCTGAACCTTCTGCGTTATCCCGAGTTCACGCTGTATCTGAAAAAGCGGGATTTTTCGCGCCCGCACAATCTGAAGCTCAATAACGGTCGCCATCTGGAAATCCGCGTGATGCCCTACAGCGATCGGCAGTGGCTGATGGTAGCGCGGGACGTTACCCAGATGCACCAGCTTGAGGGCGCGAGACGTAACTTCTTTGCCAACGTCAGCCACGAGCTGCGTACGCCGTTGACGGTGCTTCAGGGCTACCTGGAGATGATGCAGGAGCAAACGCTTGAGGGGGCGCCGCGTGAGAAAGCACTGCATACCATGCGGGAGCAGACGTTCCGCATGGAAGGGCTGGTCAAACAGCTGCTGACGCTTTCAAAGATTGAGGCTGCCCCGTCGCTGGCGCTAAACGACATCATTGATGTGCCGATGATGTTGCGGGTGGTGGAGCGCGAAGCCCAAACGCTGAGTCATAATCAGCACACCCTGAGTTTTGACGTTGATAACACGCTGAAAGTGCTCGGCAGTGAAGATGAGCTGCGAAGCGCTATCTCAAACCTGGTCTATAACGCCGTGAATCATACCCCGAAAGGGACGCATATCGCGGTGAGCTGGCAGCATACCCCGGCGGGCGCTGAGTTTAGCGTCGAGGACAACGGGCCGGGGATCGGGCCCGAGCACCTCCCGCGTCTCACCGAACGATTCTACCGGGTGGATAAGGCGCGCTCGCGGCAGACCGGCGGGAGCGGACTGGGACTGGCAATTGTGAAGCATGCCGTCAGCCACCACGAAAGCCGGCTCAATATCGAAAGCACCCTGGGTAAGGGCACGCGCTTTAGCTTCGTGATTCCGGAACGATTAATTGCCAAAAAAAGCGCCTGACGGCAGATGTGTCAGGCTACCTTTCCACGGGCCAGCGATTGCTGGCCCGTTTGCTTTGCAGTCAAGCGAAACGCGGATGAATATTATACGGCTGGTGCTTTTTTGTTCGCATGATTAGCCATGAGTTTTTCTTATACATGGCATATTATTTTGGTCTGAATTTTCATGCTGGCATATTGTTCTGGTTTTACGATCCCTTCTTGCCTTTAAACGTTATAAGCGTTTAAATTGCCCCCCATATACTGTCAGACCGACTGTATTTGCGTGGTAAATCGAAAAACTATTCTTCGCCACGCCAGGACGGGAGCATATCCCGCTGAAATTGAGCAAATTTTCCGCTGTATCGTCCCGTGAGGGATGGCGGAAATCTCAACGTATTCAACACCACATCCACAGGCAGTAAGGTTTTATGACCCATCACTTGAAATCGCGTGACATTATCGCGCTGGGCTTTATGACATTTGCGCTGTTCGTTGGCGCAGGTAACATCATTTTTCCTCCAATGGTTGGCTTACAGGCGGGTGAACACGTCTGGACGGCTGCGTTTGGCTTCCTGCTTACTGCCGTGGGCCTGCCGGTACTGACCGTTATCGCGCTGGCGAAAGTCGGTGGCGGTGTGGACAGCCTCAGCACCCCGATTGGCAAAGTGGCTGGCGTTCTGCTGGCAACCGTCTGCTATCTGGCCGTTGGCCCGCTGTTCGCGACCCCGCGTACGGCGACCGTCTCCTTTGAAGTGGGTATCGCCCCGCTGACCGGTGACGGCGCGATGCCGCTGTTTATTTACAGCCTCATTTACTTCGCCATCGTGATTCTGGTTTCTCTCTATCCCGGCAAACTGCTGGATACCGTGGGTAACTTCCTGGCTCCGCTGAAAATTGTGGCGCTGATCGTGCTGGCGGTTGCGGCCATCGTCTGGCCTGCGGGGCCCATCAGCTCCGCGATGGACGCTTATCAGAACGCGGCGTTCTCAAACGGTTTCGTGAACGGCTATCTGACAATGGATACGCTCGGTGCGATGGTGTTTGGTATCGTTATCGTTAACGCCGCGCGTTCCCGCGGGGTGACCGAAGCGCGCCTGCTGACTCGCTACACCATCTGGGCTGGCCTGATGGCCGGTGTCGGCCTGACGCTGCTGTATCTGGCGCTGTTCCGTCTGGGCTCAGATAGCGCAACGCTGGTCGATCAGAGCGCAAACGGCGCGGCGATCCTGCATGCTTACGTGCAGCATACCTTTGGTGGTGCAGGCAGCATGCTGCTGGCGGCGCTGATTTTCCTGGCCTGTCTGGTGACGGCGGTGGGTCTGACCTGCGCCTGCGCGGAGTTCTTCGCCCAGTATCTGCCGCTCTCTTACCGCACGCTGGTGTTTATCCTCGGCATCTTCTCCATGGCGGTGTCAAACCTCGGTCTGAGCCACCTGATTCAGGTGTCAATTCCGGTGCTGACGGCGATCTATCCGCCATGTATCGTGCTGGTGGTGCTGAGCTTCACCCGCCCGTGGTGGCATAACTCGACGCGAATTATTGCGCCGGCCATGTTTATCAGCCTGATTTTTGGTATCCTTGACGGGATCAAAGCATCAGCATTTGCAGAAATCCTGCCAGCCTGGACACAGCGTCTGCCGCTGTCCGAGCAGGGCCTGGCCTGGCTGATGCCTTCCGTTGTAGCGCTGGTTCTGGCGATTATCTGGGACCGTGCGGCAGGGCGTCAGGTGACATCCAACGCCCATTAATCAACGGCAACAAATTGTTTAACCACGGGGCTTAAGGCCCCGTGGTTTTTTGTTTTTTTCGTGTTGAATGGCAAGATTTTAATGGAAAGCACTAACAAACTTAAACGTGGATTGAGCACCCGCCACATCCGCTTTATGGCGCTGGGCTCGGCTATCGGCACCGGTCTTTTTTATGGCTCGGCAGATGCCATCAAAATGGCCGGTCCAAGCGTTCTGCTGGCCTACATCATCGGCGGCGTGGCGGCCTATATCATCATGCGTGCGCTGGGGGAGATGTCGGTTCACAACCCCTCTGCCAGTTCCTTCTCCCGCTACGCACAAGAAAACTTAGGCCCGCTGGCCGGGTTTATCACCGGCTGGACCTACTGCTTTGAAATCCTGATTGTCGCCATTGCCGATGTGACGGCGTTTGGCATCTATATGGGGGTCTGGTTCCCCGCCGTGCCGCACTGGATCTGGGTACTGAGCGTGGTGCTGATCATCTGCGCCGTCAACCTGATGAGCGTGAAGGTGTTTGGCGAGCTGGAGTTCTGGTTCTCCTTCTTCAAGGTCGCGACCATTATCATCATGATCCTCGCCGGTTTCGGCATCATCATCTGGGGTATCGGCAACGGTGGGCAGCCAACCGGCATCCATAACCTGTGGAGCAACGGCGGCTTCTTCAGCAACGGCTGGCTCGGGATGGTCATGTCGCTCCAGATGGTCATGTTCGCCTATGGCGGTATTGAGATTATCGGCATCACCGCCGGGGAAGCGAAAGATCCGGAGAAGTCCATTCCGCGTGCCATCAACTCGGTGCCGATGCGTATCCTGGTGTTCTACGTGGGCACGTTGTTTGTGATTATGTCCATCTACCCGTGGAACCAGGTGGGCACCAACGGCAGCCCGTTTGTCCTGACTTTCCAGCATATGGGCATTGCGTTTGCCGCCAGCATTCTCAACTTTGTGGTACTGACCGCCTCGCTGTCGGCCATCAACAGTGACGTGTTCGGCGTGGGTCGTATGCTGCACGGCATGGCGGAGCAGGGCAGTGCGCCGAAGGTGTTTGCCAAAACGTCGCGTCGCGGCACCCCGTGGGTAACGGTGCTGGTCATGACCGTGGCGCTGCTGTTCTCGGTTTACCTGAATTACATCATGCCGGAGAACGTCTTCCTGGTGATTGCGTCACTGGCGACCTTTGCGACGGTGTGGGTGTGGATCATGATCCTGCTGTCGCAGATTGCGTTCCGTCGCCGCCTGTCGCCAGAAGAGGCCAAAGCGCTGAAGTTTAAAGTGCCGGGCGGCGTGCCAACGACCATTGTCGGTCTCATCTTCCTGGTCTTCATCATTGGCCTGATTGGTTATCACCCGGATACCCGTATTTCCCTGTACGTGGGCTTCGCGTGGATCGTCCTGCTGCTGGTGGGCTGGATGTTTAAATGTCGCCGCGATCGTCAGCTGGCGGAAGCACAGTAAGGTAAAAATGCCGGGTGGCGCTGCGCTTACCCGGCCTACACTCCCTTTTGCCCTGGAAAAAATCTCCTCCTCCGTTCTCCTCCCCCAATAATCCCGAACACGATGAGCTATCTTTAATCACCCTGTGGCAAGGTGACGTCAATTTCATCAAAGGGGATTCGTGATGTTAAACGCCTGGCACCTTCCGGTTGCCCCATTTGTTAAGCAAAACAAAGACAACCTTGTGATTACGCTCTGGCTGGCAGGGGACAATCAGCCTGAACGTGTGACCCTGCGCGCCGAAGTGGATAACGAAGAAACGTCGCTGAAAATGCACAAAGTGCGCAGCCAGCCGCAGCCGGGCGTCACGGCGTGGCGGGCAAATATCGATTTGCGCAGCGGGCAGCCGCGTCGCCGCTACGGCTTCAAGCTGCTGTGGAACAACCGGCAGCTGTGGTTTACCCCGCAGGGCTTCAGCCGTTTTCCTCCGGCCCGGCTGGAGCAGTTTGCCGTGGATCACCCGGATAACGGCCCGCAGTGGGTTAACGATCAGGTCTTTTACCAGATTTTCCCGGACCGCTTTGCGCGCAGCGAAAAGCGCAACGCCGATCAGGACAAGGTTTATTACCATCATGCGGTCGGTCACGACATCATTCTGAAAAAATGGGACGAGCCGCTGACCGCCCAGGCGGGGGGATCGACCTTTTACGGCGGCGATCTCGACGGTATCAGCGAAAAACTGCCGTACCTGAAAACGCTCGGCGTGACGGCGCTGTACCTGAACCCGGTGTTTAAAGCGCCAAGCGTGCACAAATACGATACGCAGGATTATCGCCACGTTGACGAGCAGTTTGGCGGTGACGAGGCGCTGCTGCGGCTGCGGCACAACACGCAAAAAGAGGGTATGCGCCTGATCCTTGATGGCGTGTTCAATCACAGCGGTGATTCTCACGCGTGGTTTGACCGTCATAATCAGTCGATGAGCGGCGCATGCCATAATCCGGACTCACCGCAGCGTGACTGGTACAGTTTTGATGAGAATGGCCGCGCCCTGGACTGGCTGGGCTACCCGAGCCTGCCGAAGCTCGATTTCCAGTCGCCATCGCTGGTGAATGAGATCTACGGCGGCGACGACAGCATCGTGCGCCACTGGCTGAAAGCGCCGTGGAGCATGGACGGCTGGCGGCTGGACGTGGTGCATATGCTGGGTGAAGCAGGCGGGGCGCGGAATAACCTTCAGCATGTCGCCGCCATTACCCGGTCGGCAAAAGCGGCCCGGTCGGAAGCGTTCGTCTTCGGGGAGCACTTTGGCGACGCGCGTCAGTGGTTGCAGGCTGATGCAGAAGACGCGGCGATGAACTATCGCGGCTTCACCTTCCCGCTGTGGGGTTTCCTCGCTAACACCGATATCTCTTACGATCCGCAGCATATCGACGCCGAAACCTGCATGGCGTGGATGGAAAACTATCGCGCTGGCCTGTCGCATCAGCAGCAGCTGCGGATGTTTAACCAGCTCGACAGCCATGATACCGCGCGCTTTAAATCATTGCTGGGTAAAGATGTGGCGCGTCTGCCGCTGGCAGTGACCTGGCTCTTTACCTGGCCGGGCGTACCCTGCATCTACTATGGCGATGAAGTGGGGCTGGAGGGGAATAACGATCCGTTCTGCCGTAAAACCTTCCCGTGGGAGAGTGAAAAACAGGATCAGGATCTGCTCAGCCTGTACCAGCGTATGGCGACGCTGCGCAGGCAGAGTCAGGCCCTGCGCTACGGGGGCTGTCAGGTGATGTACGCCCACGATAACGTGGTGGTGTTTGTCCGCGTCTATAACCAGCAGCGTGTGCTGGTGGCGATCAACCGGGGCGAGGCGTGTGAAGTGGTGCTGGAAGATTCACCGCTGCTGGCCGGTAAAACGTGGAAGATCAAAGAGGGTAAAGCGACGTTCCAGGAGAGCGTGCTCACGCTGCCCGCGATTTCCGCTGCGGTCTGGTTCGGCAGCTAAGCGCAGGCAGAATGGTTTTCACCTTTTAAGATGGCGCAAATGCAACGATTTGTGTCAATCTTAGCGGATCGTTTACGGTGAAGGTGGAAACATGGACGAGCTTTACATCCTTGGCTGTTTGTTCCTGGTTTTTGCGCTGGTCGTGGCACCCGTGCTCGCGGTGATAGGTTTTAACCGAAGCACGGCGGCGCGGCAGGAGATCGCCCGGCTTCGCCAGCGCATTGAGGCGCTTGAGCAGCGCGGTGTCACTGAGAAAGCGCCGGAGCCGGTGCAGACCGCCGCGCCGGTGGAGACGCCAGCGTCGGTGGCAGAAGCCGTTACCGCACCTGTCGATCCCTGGCGTCCCGAACCGCCCGTCACTGAAGCAGAACCAGCGCTTGTACCGGCGGCAAAACGGCCTTCCGCCTTTGGCGGCATCCTGTCCTCGCTGACGCGCTGGTTTATGCAGGGCAATCCGCTGGCAAAACTGGGGATTGTACTGCTCTTCCTCGGCCTCTCTTTCCTGCTGCGCTATACCGTTGAACATTCACTGTTTCCGCTTGAGCTGCGTCTTGCCGCCACGGCGCTGTTTGCCATGGTTCTGCTGGCCGTTGGATGGCGGCTGCGGCACAGGCAGCGGATCTACGCGCTGATCCTCCAGGGCGGGGCGACCGGCGTGCTTTATCTAACCGTCTTTGGCGCATTCCGGCTGTGGCAAATGCTGCCGATGACGCTGGCGTTTGCGCTGCTGGTGGTGATTTGCGCGGCGAGCGTCGGGCTGGCCGTGCTGCAAAAGGCGCTGAGCCTTGCCATGCTGGCGAGCCTCGGCGGATACCTTGCGCCGCTGCTGTTGTCTACCGGAGGCGGCAGCGTTGTGGCGCTGTTCTCCTTCTATCTCCTGCTTTCCATCGGCATTCTCGCCATCAGCATCTGGCAGCACTGGCGCGAGCTCAACCTGCTCGGGCTGCTCTTCACGTTTGGCGTTGGCGGGGTATGGGGGCTGAGCGACTACCAGCCTGAAGACTATGCTATCTGTCAGCTGTTCCTGATTGCCAATACGCTTATTTTTGGCGTGTTTAGCGTGGCGCTGTCGCTGCGGGCGCAGGAAAAAGGCAAACAGATTATTGACGGCGCACTGCTGTTTGCTCCGCCGCTGATTGGTTTTGGGATGCAGTATGGCATGACGTCTCACTGGACGTACGGCCCGGCGCTCAGCGCGCTGGGCTATGGTGCGTTTTATCTCTCACTGGCGTTTCTCGCACTGCGACGCTATCCGTCTGTCGGGCGGCCACTGGTTATGGCGGCGCTGGCGATCGGCGGCGGGTTTGCCACGCTTGCCATACCGCTGGCGCTTTCAGCGCGCTGGACGGCGATGGCCTGGGCGCTGGAAGGGCTGGGTATTCTCTGGCTGGGCGTGCAACAGCAGCAGCGGCGCATGAGCTATAGCGGGACGGCGCTGCTGGTGCTGGCGCTCGGCAGCGCGATATGGGCGCAAATGGACGGCGTCACCTCGTTGAGCCTGCTGCTTATTTTCGCAGTGCTCAGTCTTTGCTGGCTGGCTGCGGCCTGGCTGTGGCAGAAAATCGCACAGCCGGGCAGTTGGGCATTGCTGGCCGGTGGGCTGCTGTTCTGGTTAGTGGCGCTGCTGGGCGCGTCGCAGCTGTTCCTGAAGCAGGAGTTATCGGTTCTGGAAGGCGTAATGGCGCTGACGGCGGCGTCGGCCTGGGGATGGCGGCAGGCTGCCGCTCGTCTGGCGTGGCGGGAGCTGGATGCCAGCAAATGGCTGCTGTGGCCGGTGATGCTGCTGATGGTGCTGTATCAGATCTGGCAACAGCAAATCCTGGCGGCCGGCTGGGCAAATCTGGCCTGGGCTATTGCGCTGCCTGCCGCCCTGATGCTGCTGCGGCGCGACGAAGATAAACTTCTGCCGCGCATCTCAATGGGACTGCATCTGTCGCTGGTGTGGACGATTTTACTCGCCATAGCCGCCGAGCTTTACTGGTTTGCCCGCTCCCTGCCGTGGGGCATGGCGGCCTGGGGAAGCGGCATTGCGATGGCTGTTGGCGGTGGGGTGATTATGGCGCTCTCCGCGGCTGTACGGCGTCGCGGGTGGCCGTTCCGGGTATGGCCTGCGCTCTACGCCTGCCTTGCCGCGATCCCTGTGGTTGTGGCGCTGGTGGTATTGCTGGTCGTGACCAATTTGCAGGACGGTGTGGTCTATCAACAGACATGGCTGCCGCTGGTGAACCCGCTTGAGGAAGGGGCGGCGTTGGCGCTGCTGGGGCTGGTGGTGTTTTATCGGGAAGTGGATCGCTACTATCCGGCATCGTTTGCGCAGTCCCGTCCGTGGCCCGCCATTGTGCTGATGGCCCTGGGTTTCTGGTGGCTTAACGGCGCATTGCTGCGCGCGCTGGCGTGGTACGGCGAGGTGGCCTGGAATTGGGAGTCGTTGTGGCATTCGCGGCTTATCCAGACCACTTTTGCACTGTTCTGGATGTTCTGCGCGCTGGTGGTCATGATCCGCGCCACCCGTCACGCCTCCCGTCAGCAGTGGCTTGGCGGTGCGGCGCTACTGGGGGTGGTCATGCTCAAACTGATGCTGGTGGACAGCGCGGGCGGTGGCGGCCTGGCGCGCGCCGTCGCGTTTATTGGCGTGGCGATCCTGGTCCTGATTGTGGGCTATTTCTCGCCGCTACCGCCTAAAGCAGGAGAAGAAAAATGAAATGGATGAACGCGGTTGTTTGTGCGGCACTGCTGGCCGTGGCCGGTCCGGCATTCAGCGAGGGCGCGCCAGCGGAATCCCCGCGGGATTATGCCTATGGCCTGTCCCTTGATACCTCTGCCTCTTCGCCGTGGTATCGGGTCATGCTGCCGCTGGCGGTTTATCAGCAGAGCACATCGCCCGATCTGCGCGACGTGCGCTTGTTTAATCAGTCGGGCGAGCCGGTACCGTTCAGCCTGGTTACCACGACGCGTCCGCAGCCGGCACCGACCACCACGGCGCTGCGCCTCTTTGCGCTTAACGCCTCGCCGGGCGGAGAAGAGGACAGCGGCGATAAAATTATGCTACGGGCCAGAAACGGCGTGGAAATTGTGCTGGAAGGGCAACACGCGGCGGCTGCCGGACAGCACTATCTGCTGACCCTGCCGGAAAACGCGACGGAGGTTCCGCTCTCTCAGCTCCAGCTTTTCTGGGACACGCCGCAGGGCTCGTGGCAGGGGACGGCATCGGTCTATTACAGCGAGGATCTGAAAAACTGGTATACCCTGCGCGAAGAGATGCCCCTGCTGGACGTGATGAGTGGACAGGATCGCCTGAAGCTCGACCGCATCGATACCGATCTGGTGTTATCGACTGAGGCGAATCGTTATCTGCTGCTGGTGCTGAACACGGGGCGTTCTGCCCTGACGTTAACCGGCGTCAACGCGATTAACGCGACTGCACAGCCGGAATCTGAGCACATTAGCCTGGCGGGAGAGGGGGAGCGGTTATCCGAAAGCGAAGCCGTGTGGCGCTGGAAACATCCGCAGCCTCTGAGTGCGATCGGCTTCATGCTGAATGGCGACGGTGTTCTCCCGGCAGAAATAGCCTGGCGGGAGGCGGATAAGGATCGGTGGCATACGCTGAAAAAAGAGGTGATCTACCAGCTCGGCGGCAAAACGTCTGAACCTGTTCCGCTCCCTGGCGGGCTGGTCGAGGCGGTAAAAATCAAGACCCTCAATGCGCGTTTGCCTGAGAACCTGCCTGGCGTGACCGGGCAACGCGTGCGCTACGATCTGGTGTTTAACGCGCAGGGGAAGGGGCCGTACCTGCTCGCGTGGGGGAACGGGGCTGCGAAACCGGCGAGCGTGGAGACGGATATGCTGATCCCGACCGAACTGCGTAAAACCTACGATCTGGCAGCCCTGCCGATGGCGGATACGCTGGAACCTGTCCCGCTGGGTGGCGAGGCGCGTTTAACCGCGACGTCTGCGGCTGAGCAGGAAAGCAGAATGAAAACGCTGATGGTCTGGGGCGTACTGATTGCGGGGGTGATGGTGCTTGCGGGTATGGCATGGCGCATCTGGCGCGAGGTAAAAAAAGACGGCGCAGCATAAGCCATAAAAAAACCCGCGTATTCGCGGGTTTTTTGGTAAACCGTGCCGATTACAGGCTGGATACGTTCTCAGACAGGTATTTAGCTACGCCGTCTGGGGAAGCCGCCATACCTTCTTTACCTTTTTCCCACTGAGCCGGGCACACTTCACCGTGCTCTTCGTGGAACTGGAGCGCGTCAACCATGCGCAGCATTTCGTCGATGTTACGACCCAGCGGCAGATCGTTCACAACCTGGTGACGAACGATGCCGTTCGCGTCGATCAGGAAAGAACCACGCAGTGCAACGCCAGCGTCCGGATGTTCGATACCGTAAGCCTGCTGGATTTCGCGTTTGATGTCCGCAACCATCGCGTATTTCACTGCACCGATGCCGCCGTTTTCGACAGGGGTGTTACGCCATGCGTTGTGTACAAATTCAGAGTCGAAGGAGACGCCAACCACTTCCACGCCACGCTTCTGGAATTCTTCGTAACGTTTGTCGAACGCGATCAGCTCAGACGGGCAAACGAAAGTGAAGTCCATTGGCCAGAAGAACAGAACGGTCGCTTTACCGTTGGTGTGCTGTTTGAAGTTGAAGTTTTCAACGATTTCACCATTGCCCAGAACGGCGGCAGCTGTAAAATCCGGAGCCGGACGAGTTACCAGAACCATATGATTCTCCTGTAGATACTAAGGTTATTTGGAACGCAACGCAGGCCAGTATAGAGGCAGTACGGGAATAAGACAAAGAGGTGGTAACAATCGTTCCACCAGCTTTTACCTATCAATCGAACCGACTTCACAGTTCTTTATTTTTCGCCTGCTTCATCATACGTGGATAGAACTGCCAGAAGCGGATTTCCAGCGCATCATAATGTTCATCCAGGTCATGCCATGAGTCGCGCAGCGCGTCCAGACGCGGTCGACGGCTCGCCATGCCGTTCAGGACCTTCTGAATGAAATCCATCTCGCGGTATCGCTCCAGCCAGCGTTCAGACCAGAGATAGTTATTCAGATTCACAAAGCGCGGCGGGGAGTCCGGCAAAATGATCGACACCTGCGCGTGGGCGTAGCGCACAAACTCAGGCAGCGACATATCAGGCGACAGCCGGGACCAGTGGCGCGACAGGAAATGATCCCACATGACGTCGAGCGTGATCGGCGCCACGCGTCGGGTTTCGGGGCGGAACCAGGCTTTGGCTTCCGTCACTTCCGGCAGGTTATCGGTCAGCACGTCGATGCGGCGGTGCATAAAAATCCCGTCGACAACCTCAGGGGAGTACGCTTCCGCGGGGTTGCCGCGTACAAAATCGGCCAGCAAATTGCCGGAGAGGGAGCTGTCCGCGAGATGAGCGAGATGCAGGTGAGCGAGAAAATTCATGCGTTTTCGTTGTCCGGTGGCGGCTAGTTGTTGCAGCAAAAGGGTGTGAGCACTAGACTATGCCGCCTGTTTTTAAGTCACGAGTATACGTCATGCGCGTCGCCGATTTCTCCTTTGAACTACCTGAATCCCTGATTGCTCACTACCCCATGCCTGAGCGTAGCAGCTGTCGCTTGCTGTCACTGGACGGGCCAACGGGCGCGCTGACGCACGGTACTTTCACCGATCTGCTCGACAAGCTCAACCCTGGCGATCTGCTGGTCTTTAACAATACCCGCGTGATCCCGGCGCGTCTGTTTGGCCGTAAAGCCAGCGGCGGTAAGATTGAGGTGCTGGTCGAACGTATGCTCGATGATAAACGTATTCTGGCACATATTCGCGCCTCTAAAGCGCCGAAGCCGGGCGCTGAACTGCTGCTGGGGGATGACGAGAGCATCAAAGCGACCATGACCGCGCGTCACGACGCGCTATTTGAAGTGGAATTCAACGACGAGCGCACGGTGCTCGATATCCTCAACGCCATCGGCCACATGCCGCTGCCGCCGTATATTGAGCGCCCGGACGAAGAGGCCGACCGCGAGCTGTATCAGACTGTCTACAGCCAGAAGCCTGGCGCGGTGGCGGCGCCAACGGCGGGCCTGCACTTTGATGAGCCACTGCTGGAGAAACTGCGCGCGAAGGGCGTAGAGATGGCGTTCGTGACGCTGCACGTTGGTGCAGGCACCTTCCAGCCGGTGCGCGTGGACAGCATCGAAGACCACATCATGCACTCTGAGTATGCCGAAGTGCCACAGGAGGTTGTGGATGCGGTGCTGGCGGCGAAAGCGCGCGGTAATCGCGTCGTGGCCGTCGGTACAACGTCGGTACGTTCCCTTGAGAGCGCTGCGCAGGCCGCGAAAAGCGAGCTGATTGAGCCGTTCTTTGGCGATACGCAGATCTTTATCTACCCGGGCTATCAGTACAAAGTCATTGATGCGCTGGTGACCAACTTCCATCTGCCTGAATCGACGCTGATTATGCTGGTTTCCGCGTTTGCGGGGTATCAGCATACGATGAACGCCTACAAGTCTGCGGTAGAACAAAAATATCGCTTTTTTAGCTACGGTGACGCGATGTTTATCACGTACAATCCGCAGGCTTTGAATGAGCGTGTCGGGGAATAAGTCCGCGGCACCGTATTACAACGTTGGACTGTTTTTCTGACGTCGGAGAAAAAATGAAATTTGAACTCGATACCACCGATGGTCGCGCGCGTCGCGGTCGTCTGGTGTTTGATCGCGGCGTGGTAGAAACCCCCGCGTTTATGCCTGTGGGCACGTACGGCACCGTAAAAGGAATGACGCCGGAAGAAGTTGAAGCCACTGGCGCACAGATTATCCTCGGCAACACCTTCCACCTGTGGCTGCGTCCGGGCCAGGAGATCATGAAGCTCCACGGCGACCTGCACGATTTCATGCAGTGGCAAGGCCCGATCCTCACCGATTCCGGCGGTTTCCAGGTCTTCAGCCTGGGTGATATCCGTAAGATCACCGAGCAGGGCGTACACTTCCGTAACCCGATCAACGGCGATCCAATCTTCCTCGATCCGGAAAAATCCATGGAGATTCAGTACGATCTCGGCTCCGATATCGTAATGATCTTCGACGAATGTACGCCATACCCGGCGGACTGGGACTACGCCAAACGCTCCATGGAGATGTCCCTGCGTTGGGCGAAGCGTAGCCGCGACCGTTTTGACTCCCTGCAAAACAAAAATGCGCTGTTCGGCATTATCCAGGGCAGCGTTTACGAAGATTTACGCGATATCTCGGTTAAAGGTCTGGTAGAGATAGGCTTTGATGGCTACGCTGTCGGCGGTTTGGCTGTGGGTGAGCCGAAGGAAGACATGCACCGCATTCTGGAGCATGTCTGCCCGCAAATCCCGGCGGATAAACCACGATACCTGATGGGTGTGGGTAAACCAGAAGATCTGGTGGAAGGCGTACGTCGCGGCATTGATATGTTCGACTGCGTTATGCCAACCCGAAACGCGCGTAACGGTCATTTGTTCGTTACCGATGGCGTGGTGAAAATCCGTAACGCGAAGCATAAGAGTGACACCAGCCCGCTCGATTCCGAGTGCGATTGCTATACCTGTCGCAATTATTCTCGCGCGTATCTGCATCATCTCGATCGTTGCAACGAGATTTTGGGGGCGCGTCTCAATACCATTCATAATCTTCGTTATTATCAGCGCTTAATGGCTGGTTTACGTAAGGCTATCGAAGAGGGTAAATTAGAGAGCTTCGTGACCGATTTCTACCAACGTCAGGGGCGGGATGTTCCACCGTTGAACGTTGATTAATTTTAATAATGAGGGAATTTGAATGAGCTTTTTTATTTCTGATGCGGTAGCAGCAACGGGTGCACCAGCGCAGGGCAGCCCGATGTCTCTGATTCTGATGCTGGTTGTGTTCGGTCTGATCTTCTACTTCATGATCCTGCGTCCACAGCAGAAGCGTACTAAAGAGCACAAAAACCTGATGAACTCCATCGCGAAGGGCGATGAAGTCCTGACCAATGGTGGCCTGGTGGGTCGCGTAACCAAAGTAGCGGAAAACGGCTACATTGCTATCGCCCTCAACGACACCACTGAAGTGGTTATCAAACGTGACTTCGTAGCTGCCGTTCTGCCGAAAGGCACCATGAAGGCGCTGTAATCCCAACTTTTCCCAAAGGGAACTGCCGTGTTAAACCGTTATCCTTTGTGGAAGTACATCATGCTGGTCGTCGTGATTATCGTCGGCCTGCTGTACGCGCTTCCCAACCTGTATGGTGAGGATCCGGCCGTTCAAATCACTGGCGCGCGCGGTGTCGCCGCCAGTGAGCAAACGCTGATCCAGGTCCAGAAAACGTTACAAGAAGAAAAAATTACCGCTAAGTCTGTGGCACTGGAAGAGGGCGCAATTCTTGCTCGCTTCGACACCACCGACACGCAGCTCCGCGCACGTGAAGCGCTGATGGGCGTGCTGGGTGATAAATATGTCGTGGCGCTTAACCTTGCTCCTGCAACCCCACGCTGGCTGGCTGCGCTGAACGCAGAGCCAATGAAACTGGGTCTTGACCTGCGTGGCGGCGTTCACTTCCTGATGGAAGTGGATATGGATACCGCGCTCGGCAAGCTACAGGAACAGAATATCGACAGCCTGCGCAGCGATCTGCGCGATAAGGGCATTCCGTACACCACCGTACGTAAAGAAGATAACTACGGCCTGAGCATCACGTTCCGCGACAGCGCGGCACGCGATCAGGCTGTGACGTATCTGTCTCAGCGTCACCGCGATCTGGTGATCACCTCTCAGGGCAGCAACCAGCTGCGTGCGGTAATGACCGACGCGCGTCTGAGTGAAGCACGTGAATACGCCGTTCAGCAGAACATTAACATTCTGCGTAACCGTGTAAACCAGCTGGGCGTGGCTGAGCCACTGGTACAGCGTCAGGGTGCTGACCGTATCGTGGTCGAACTGCCGGGTATCCAGGATACCGCCCGTGCGAAAGAGATTCTGGGCGCGACGGCGACCCTGGAGTTCCGTCTGGTTAACTCCAATGTCGACCAGGCTGCTGCGGCTTCAGGCCGTGTGCCGGGCGATTCTGAAGTGAAACAGACCCGCGAAGGCCAGCCTGTTGTGCTGTACAAACGCGTGATCCTGACCGGTGACCATATCACCGACTCCACTTCAAGCCAGGATGAGTACAACCAGCCGCAGGTTAACATCTCGCTGGATAGCGCAGGCGGCAACATCATGTCTAACTTCACCAAGGACAACATCGGCAAGCCGATGGCGACCCTGTTCGTGGAGTACAAAGACAGCGGTAAGAAAGACGCCAATGGCCGTGCCGTGCTGGTGAAAGAGGAAGAGGTGATTAACATCGCCAACATCCAGTCTCGTCTGGGTAACAGCTTCCGTATTACCGGTATCAGCAACCCGAACGAAGCGCGTCAGCTCTCTCTGCTGCTGCGTGCCGGTGCGCTGATTGCGCCAATTCAGATTGTTGAAGAACGTACCATCGGTCCAACCCTGGGTATGCAGAACATCAAACAGGGTCTGGAAGCGTGTCTGGCCGGTCTGGCGGTGTCCATCATCTTCATGATCTTCTTCTATAAGAAGTTCGGCCTGATTGCGACCTCCGCGCTGATTGCCAACCTGGTGCTGATCATCGGTATCATGTCCCTGCTGCCGGGGGCGACGCTGACCATGCCGGGGATTGCGGGTATCGTTCTAACCCTTGCGGTGGCGGTCGACGCCAACGTACTGATAAACGAACGTATCAAAGAAGAGCTGAGCAACGGTCGTTCTGTACAGCAGGCGATCGAAGAAGGCTACAAAGGGGCGTTCAGCTCCATCTTCGATGCGAACGTAACAACACTGATTAAGGTTCTTATCCTGTATGCAGTGGGTACTGGCGCGATCAAAGGCTTTGCGATTACTACCGGTATCGGTGTCGCAACGTCGATGTTTACCGCTATTGTCGGCACCCGTGCCATCGTGAACCTGCTGTACGGCGGCAAGCGCGTCAAAAAGCTGTCTATCTGAGGAGTGCGTTGTGGCACAGGAATATACTGTTGAACAATTGAACCACGGCCGTAAAGTCTGGGACTTTATGCGCTGGGACTACTGGGCCTTCGGCATTTCAGGTTTTCTGCTGATCTTGTCCATCGTCATTATGGGCGTGAAAGGCTTTAACTGGGGTCTGGATTTCACCGGTGGTACGGTGATCGAAATTACCCTGGAAAAACCGGTCGATATGGACCAGATGCGTGAGTCTCTGCAAAAAGCGGGCTTTGAAGAGCCGCTGCTACAGAACTTCGGCAGCAGCCGCGACATCATGGTGCGTATGCCGCCGGTACACGATGCCAACGGCAGCCAGGAGCTGGGCAGCAAGGTCGTCCAGGTTATTAACGAAACGACCAGCCAGGATGCAACGGTTAAGCGTATTGAGTTTGTCGGCCCGAGCGTTGGTGCTGACCTGGCGCAGACCGGTGCGATGGCGCTGCTGGTGGCGCTGATCTCGATCCTGATTTACGTCGGTTTCCGCTTTGAGTGGCGACTGGCGGCAGGCGTGGTTATCGCCCTGGCGCACGACGTGGTGATCACCATGGGCATACTGTCTCTGTTCCACATTGAGATTGACCTGACGATTGTGGCATCCCTGATGTCCGTTATCGGTTACTCACTGAACGACAGTATCGTGGTATCTGACCGTATTCGTGAAAACTTCCGTAAGATCCGTCGCGGCACGCCGTACGAAATCTTTAACGTGTCGTTGACCCAGACGTTGCACCGTACCTTGATCACCTCCGGCACCACCCTGATGGTGATCCTGATGCTGTTCCTGTTCGGTGGCCCGGTGCTGGAAGGCTTCTCGCTGACCATGCTGATCGGTGTGTCTATCGGTACGGCCTCGTCTATCTACGTCGCGTCCGCACTGGCGCTGAAGCTGGGCATGAAGCGCGAGCATCTGATCCAGCAGAAAGTCGAGAAAGAAGGGGCGGATCAGCCGTCCATTCTGCCGTAAGAGTCTTATGTAGTATCGAAATCCCGGCCTGTTGGCCGGGATTTTTTTTGTCTGCATCTCACAAACACTCCTGACAGTATGCTGTCAGGAGCCCTGTCGTAGACTCCTTCTGAACCCTAACAACAGGCAGGAGGACGTATGAAAAGTGTTATTAACTGGTTTGAAATTCCGGTCGCCGATATGGATCGCGCCATCAAATTTTATGAGTCGGTGATGCAGGTCGCGCTGCGGCGCGAGAAGATGGACGTGGCTGATCTGGCGATTTTCCCGCACCAGGATCCGGCCACCGGCGGCGCGCTGGCGAAATTTGACGGCGTTACACCGTCTTCGCAGGGCGCTATTATTTACCTGCATACTGACAATCTGGCGGCCACGCTCGATCGTATTGCTTCTGCGGGCGGTGAGTGCGTGTTTGGCCCGCTGGAACTGCCGCAAGGCATTGGCACTATAGCCCTGTTTACCGACAGCGAAGGTAATCGCGTCGGCCTCCATCAACCGGTATGAGAGTAAACCGATGACCCGACGCGCTGACCGTTTGTTCCAGATTGTGCAGATCCTTCGGGGCAGGCGTCTGACAACGGCAGCGCATCTGGCGGAAAGGCTTGGCGTGTCCGAGCGCACGGTGTACCGCGATATCCGCGACCTGTCGCTTTCCGGCTTGCCGGTGGAAGGCGAGGCGGGAAGCGGATATCGGCTGATGTCGGGTTTTGATTTACCCCCGCTGATGCTGACCAACAAAGAGTCCGAGGCGCTGATGGTGGCGATTCGCCTGCTCAAAACCTGGGGCGGGGAATCGCTGTCGCGCGAGCTGGAGTCGGCCCAGGAAAAAGTGCTGGCGATCCTGCCAGAAGAGAGCCGCCGCAAAGCTGAGCAGACGCGGATTTACGCGCCGGATATTGCCCTTCAGCCCCATTCCCGTAGTGGTTTCGACGTGATCCATCAGGCGATTTCCGCCCAGCGCGTGCTGGCGCTGCATTATCGTGATGAGGCCGGGCAGTTAACCTGGCGTGAGGTGCAGCCGCTTGGGCTGTTCTTCTGGGGGGAGCACTGGCTGTTGGCTGCGTGGTGCGAGCGACGCGATGACTACCGCTGTTTCCGGCTCGACCGATGCCTCAATATTGTGCAGACGGAGAGGCGGTTTAGCGAGAGTGCGGACAGGTCATTGGCAGATTTTTTGCGCAAGGTGAGGCAGTAAAAAGCCGGGGGGCGGCTACGCCTTACCCGGCCTACATTCGGATCGTAGGCCCGGTAAGCGTAGCGCCACCGGGCGGAATCCGCACTGATTAGAAGTTGTAACCCACGACCAGGTAACCACCCCAACCGGTAGAGCGAACGCTGAAGTCGCCGTTGCCAAAGTTCAGGCTGGCGTCGTCGTTCCACTGGCCACCGTTGTGCCAGTAACGCGCAACAACAGAGTAGTGCCAGTGATCGTAGTTCAGCGCCAGAATGTGGCTGGACGCGATGGAGTCGTTAGTGCGCGCTTTTCTGCCGTTCAGGTCGCGGAAATCGTTATCGCCCAGGTCTGAACCCCAGTCAAAGTTGGTGAAGCCGATATAGCTCAGGTTGCCGCCCCACAGTTGGGTAATTGGCACGAAGTATTTCACTTTGAAACGGTAGCCGTCCCACTCGTTCTCGTTCGCGGCGCCGTAGTTCTGCCACTGGTATTTTGCGTAGACGTTCATGGACAGGCTCATCGGCAGGCCAGTCTCAATGTCTGTACCCAGACCCATGTACCAGGTGCTCTGGCGACCGGACTTGTTGCGACCCATGTCGTAGATGTAGTTGTTTGCGAAATACCACTCTTTGAACGGACCAAACGCCAGACTGGTACCGGTCAGTTTATCAATGGAGAAGCGGGGTTCGATCTCCATGAACAGTGGGGAACCGTGGTTCCAGATACCTTTCGCGTCGGTATTACCGCCGAAGAATACCGGTGCGTCCATGTAGCCATAGAAATCAAACCAGTCTTTTTTAGCGAATGCTTCGTACTCGAGGTAGGTATCGTTACGGATCTGCGGTCCGAAACGGGTATGGTAGCTGCCTACAACGTTAACGCTCTGATGCCACCAGTCGGAAAGGTATTGTGGTTTGTCGTTTTCCGCTGCGTTAACAGTGAAAGAGGTGGAGAGTGCCAGAACTGCACCGGCTGCGAGTAATGTTTTTTTCATAATCATGCCACTGATTGAAATTCCCTTCCGGGAGTGAAAAATGCGCGAATTGCGTTTCTAAATATTTCGTATTTCTGCGGAGCCTATTATAGGAATCCTTGCTCACAAAAATATGTGTTGTTTCACATATCTCTCACATACGTAATCGATTGCGTTCACGTTTGCGTACTTTAGACGGGCGGGATTGTAGCGGCAATCATTTATGTTGCCAATCCATACGAAATGTAAATGTTAGCGGAGTGACATTTCACTCCGCTAGAAGGGCGGGTTATTGCGCGGCGGGTTGAATGTCGTGAATACGGATAAAGCCCAGCTGTTCTGGGGTCAGTCCGCTCAGCTGGAGCGGGATATCAACATCGCTCGGCGCCAGCGTGCTGGCGGGGGCGGTGAAGAGCTGATTCTTCACGTTCACTTCCTGATAGCTCTCCGTGGTGCCCTGAATCTGGCCCCACTCTACGGTGCCGCTGAACGCGGGAAGCGGATCGTTGGACTCACCCTGAATGCGTAATGTTGCGCGAGTACCATCGGCATTCGCTGCAACATTCACCACAGACATCTTTAGCGTGCCAATCTGGCTGTTCAGACGCGCGGGCGTGTTTGCACCTGGCAATAAATAAACGCCATTGCTGGATTTGGCATTCAGCGCGTTCTGCTGGGTGATCTTCACGGTTTCTTTGTTAAGTTTGTCCATCGCCACGTTAAGCGTATTCACGCTTTGTTTCATCTCGCGGACTTCGCTTTGCTGTGCGCAGGCGCTGAGCGTGAACAGGCTCCCCACCAGCACTATTTTCAGGTAACGTCTTGTCATTGCGTTTAATTCCTTGAAATCACAGATTGCTGCAATGGTAGACAGGATAGTGCCGTCAGGCATAGATCCTTTGTCTCAAAAAGCTCTTCCTTTGTTGTCGGGCCAGTTCAGGGTAAAATAGAAATCAGTTAACCAGATAACAGGGACATCGTATGCATTGCCCATTTTGCTCCGCTGTGGATACCAAAGTCATCGACTCGCGTCTTGTAGGCGAAGGGTCTTCCGTGCGTCGTCGTCGGCAGTGTCTGGTGTGCAACGAGCGTTTTACCACCTTTGAGGTGGCAGAGCTGGTAATGCCGCGCGTGGTAAAAAGTAACGATGTGCGCGAACCGTTCAATGAAGAGAAACTGCGTAGCGGGATGCTCAAGGCGCTGGAAAAACGGCCCGTCAGCTCCGATGATGTCGAAATGGCGTTAAACCATATTAAATCTTATCTGCGGGGGTTAGGCGAGCGCGAAGTGCCGAGCAAAATGATCGGCAATCTGGTGATGGAACAGCTGAAGAAGCTCGATAAAGTCGCCTATATCCGCTTTGCCTCCGTTTACCGCAGCTTCGAAGACATCAAAGAGTTTGGCGAAGAGATCGCCCGCTTACAGGATTAAGCCCATGCACGATGAGATGTACATGGCGCGCGCCATGAAGCTGGCGCAGCGCGGTCGGTTTACCACTCACCCTAACCCCAATGTCGGGTGCGTCATTGTTAAAGATGGCGAGATCGTGGGGGAAGGTTTTCACTACCGCGCAGGCGAGCCGCATGCTGAAGTGCATGCCCTGCGCATGGCAGGTGAGAAAGCGCGTGGCGCGACGGCCTATGTGACGCTGGAGCCATGCAGTCATCACGGACGTACGCCGCCGTGCTGTGAGGCGCTGATTGCGGCGGGCGTCTCGCGCGTTGTCGCCGCCATGCAGGATCCTAATCCGCAGGTGGCGGGCCGCGGGCTGTATCGTCTGCAACAGGAAGGCATCGACGTCAGCCACGGCCTGATGATGCAGGATGCCGAAAACATCAACAAAGGCTTCCTGAAGCGTATGCGCACCGGCTTCCCGTTTATCCAGCTTAAGCTTGGCGCGTCACTGGATGGCCGCACGGCGATGGCGAACGGCGAGAGCCAGTGGATCACCTCGCCGCAGGCAAGGCGCGATGTGCAACGTCTGCGCGCGCAAAGCCATGCTATTCTCACCAGCAGTGAAACGGTACTGGCTGACGATCCGGCCATGACCGTGCGCTGGGAAGAGCTGAATGCGGATACGCAGGCGCTCTATCCGCAGGAGAACCTGCGTCAGCCGCTGCGCATTATTGTTGATAGCCAGAACCGCGTGACGCCGGAGCACCGCATCGTGCAGCAGCCGGGTGAAACCTGGATTGCCCGCACCAAAGAAGATACGCGCGAGTGGCCGGAAGGCGTGCGCAGCATTATGGTGCCGGAACATAACGGGCATCTCGATCTCGTGGTGCTGATGATGTTGCTCGGCAAACAGCAGGTCAACAGCATCTGGGTTGAAGCCGGTCCGACGCTCGCCGGCGCACTGCTTCAGGCGGGGCTGCTGGATGAGCTTCTCGTCTACGTTGCGCCTAAACTGTTAGGTAATGACGCGCGCGGCCTGTTTGTGCTGCCCGGCCTTGAAAAACTGGCCGATGCGCCGCAACTCTCATTCAGCGAGATTCGTCCGGTAGGCCCGGATGTCTGCCTCCATTTAACGACAGCGTAATTGCTCCTGAAATAGGGAAGCAGTGCGCAAAGTATTATGATAAAATCCGCCCCCCTGCGGGGCCAAATGAACCCGTAAAGGAAGAGTATGAACATTATTGAAGCTGCTGTAGCTACCCCGGACGCTCGCGTCGCCATCACCATTGCGCGTTTCAACAACTTCATCAACGATAGCCTGCTGGAAGGTGCGGTTGACGCCCTGAAACGTATCGGCCAGGTTAAAGATGACAACATTACCGTCGTTTGGGTACCAGGTGCTTACGAACTGCCACTGGCAGCGGGCGCGCTGGCGAAAACCGGTAAATACGACGCGGTGATTGCGCTGGGTACCGTTATTCGTGGCGGCACTGCGCACTTCGAATACGTTGCGGGCGGTGCAAGCAATGGTCTGGCGCACGTTGCACAGGATGCTGAAATCCCTGTCGCGTTCGGCGTGCTGACCACCGAAAGTATTGAACAAGCCATCGAACGTGCTGGCACTAAAGCCGGTAACAAAGGTGCAGAAGCTGCACTGACCGCGCTTGAAATGATCAATGTATTGAAAGCCATCAAGGCCTGATTTTTTTGTAAGGGGAATTCCGTGAAACCTGCTGCTCGTCGCCGCGCCCGTGAATGTGCCGTCCAGGCACTTTACTCCTGGCAGTTGTCCCAGAACGACATCGCTGATGTTGAATACCAGTTCCTGTCAGAACAGGACGTGAAAGACGTTGACGTTCTGTACTTCCGTGAACTGCTGTCGGGAGTGGCGACTAATAGCGCGTATCTCGATGGTCTGATGAAGCCATACCTGTCCCGTCTGCTCGAAGAGCTGGGCCAGGTCGAAAAAGCAGTGTTGCGTATCGCGCTGTTTGAGCTGTCTAAACGTGATGATGTGCCGTACAAAGTGGCCATCAACGAAGCGATCGAACTGGCGAAAACCTTCGGCGCTGAAGACAGCCACAAGTTTGTTAACGGCGTGCTGGATAAAGCCGCACCTGCGATCCGTCCCCACAAAAAGTGATCCGCAAACCGGAGTCTTGCATTGCCTTTTTGGCAGTGCGGCTCCGGTTTTTTTATTTAATTTGCTGAGGCATAACGTATGGCATGCGGCGAATTCTCCCTGATTGCCCGTTATTTCGACCGTGTCAGAACCTCTCGTCTTGATGTTGAAACCGGCATTGGCGATGACTGCGCACTTCTCAATATTCCCGAAAAACAGACGCTGGCAATCAGCACCGACACCTTAGTGTGTGGGCGTCATTTCCTGCCGGATATCGATCCTGCCGATCTGGCGTATAAAGCGCTGGCGGTGAACGTCAGCGATCTGGCGGCAATGGGCGCCGACCCGGCCTGGCTGACGCTGGCTCTGACCCTGCCGGAGGTGGATGAAGCCTGGCTTGAAGCCTTCAGCGATGCCCTGTTTGAACAGCTGAATTATTACGATATGCAGCTGATTGGCGGTGATACCACCGCCGGTCCGCTGTCCATGACCCTGGCAATCCACGGCTATGTGCCTGCCGGGCGCGCGCTGAAGCGCTCGGGTGCAAAACCAGGCGACTGGATCTACGTGACCGGTACGCCGGGCGACAGCGCGGCAGGGCTGGCGATCCTTCAGAACCGTTTAACGGTTGAAGATGCTGACGATGCGGCGTATCTGGTGAAGCGCCATCTGCGGCCAACGCCGCGTATTCTGCACGGTCAGGCGCTGCGCGAGCGGGCCAGTTCGGCTATCGATTTGTCTGACGGGCTGATCTCCGATCTCGGCCATATCCTGAAGGCCAGCGGCGTGGGCGCACGCGTTGACCTGGATCTGTTCCCGCTGTCGGAGCAACTGCTTCGCCATGTCGAACCTGAACAGGCGCTGCGCTGGGCGTTATCCGGTGGAGAAGATTATGAGCTGTGCTTCACCGTGCCTGAGCTGAATCGCGGGACGCTGGATGTGGCGCTAGCGCATCTGGGGGCGAAATTTACCTGCATCGGGCAGGTAATGCCGGAAAGTGAAGGGTTGCTGTTTGTCCGCGACGGCGCCCCGGTTACGCTTGACTGGAAAGGGTACGATCACTTTGGGTGAGTGTTTTGCCGGGTGGCGGCTTCGCCTTACCCGGCCTACGATCGCACTTTATTTGTAGGCCGGGTAAGCGCAGCGCCACCCGGCAAGTGTTTATTTAAACCCTACCACCGGATGCTGCTGATACGGCGTCTCCAGCTCGGCAATCTGCTCCGGCGTCAACGATAAGTCCACCGCACTCAACAACTCATCCAGCTGTTCTTCCCGCGACGTGCCCACAATCGGCGCGGCGACACCGCGCTTGCTCAGCAGCCACGCCAGCGCCACCTGCGCGCGCGTTGCACCGATATCGTCGGCGATCCCGGCTAAGCGTTCGGCAATTAACGCATCGCTGGCTTCTGTATCGTCATACAGGTTTTTACCCACTTCATCCGATACCAGCCGGGCGGTAGTTTCCCCCCACGGACGGGTTAACCTTCCGCGCGCCAGAGGGCTCCACGGGATCACCGCCACGCCTTCCTGGTAGCAGAGCGGCAGCATCTCGCGCTCTTCTTCCCGGTAAATCAGGTTGTAGTGATCCTGCATAGTGACAAAGCGCGCCCAGCCGTGCTGCGCCTGGAGATCGAGCGCCTGGGCAAACTGTGAGGCATGCATGGACGATGCGCCGATGTAGCGCGCTTTACCGGCTTTCACAACGTCGTTTAACGCTTCAAGCGTCTCTTCGATCGGGGTGTTGTAATCCCAGCGGTGGATTTGCAGCAGGTCGACGTAATCCATGTTCAGGCGTCTGAGGCTGTCATCAATGGAACGCAGGATCTGCGCGCGAGAAAGGCCTTCCGCCAGATCGCCTGACGGGTAGTACACCTTAGTGGCGACCACAACGTCATCACGACGGGCAAAATCTCGCAGGGCGCGGCCCACAATCTCTTCGCTGCTGCCGTCTGAGTAGCTGTTGGCGGTATCGAAGAAGTTGATGCCGCCGTCAATGGCGCGCTTGATGATAGGGCGGCTGCTCTCTTCCGGCAGCGTCCAGGCATGATTTCCCCGGTCAGGCTCGCCAAACGTCATGCATCCCAGGCAAAGCCGGGACACCTTAAGGTCCGTTTTTCCTAATGTCGTGTATTGCATGGTTCCGCTCCTGCTGTTTAAACAATACGTTTAAGCATAGCAGGAGCAGAAAAGGGGAGGGATCAGGCCAGCCAGGTGCGGATTTTAGCTTCGATACCGGCGGCGTCCAGACCAATGTCGGCGCGCGCCTCATCCTGGGTGCCTTGCGGGATGAAGTGGTCAGGGAGGCCGAGATTAAGCACCGGAACGGCTTTACGGTTCGCCATAAGCACTTCGTTCACGCCGCTACCCGCTCCACCCATGATGGCGTTCTCTTCCAGCGTGACCAGAACGTCATGGCTTTCCGCCATGCTCAGAATCAGAGATTCATCGAGCGGCTTCACGAAGCGCATATCGACCAGCGTCGCATTCAGGTTTTCAGCGACTTTTGCCGCTTCCGGCATCAACGTACCAAAGTTCAGGATCGCCACTTTTTCACCACGGCGTTTCACCAGACCTTTACCGATATCCAGTTTTTCCAGCGGCTGTAATTCAACGCCAAGGGCATTACCGCGCGGATAACGTACCGCGCAGGGGCCGTCCTGATAGTGGTAACCGGTATACAGCATCTGACGACACTCGTTTTCGTCGCTTGGCGTCATGATCACCATATCAGGGATGCAGCGCAGGAAGGAGAGATCAAACGCGCCCTGGTGCGTCTGGCCATCAGCCCCCACAATGCCCGCGCGATCGATAGCAAACAGCACCGGCAGCTTCTGGATGGCAACGTCATGGATAACCTGATCGTAGGCGCGTTGCAGGAAGGTAGAGTAGATCGCTACCACCGGTTTGTAGCCGCCAATCGCCAGGCCCGCAGCAAAGGTTACCGCGTGCTGCTCGGCGATAGCCACGTCGAAATACTGGTCCGGGTATTTTTTGGAAAACTCCACCATGCCGGAGCCTTCACGCATGGCAGGCGTCACCGCCATCAGCATGTTGTCTTTCGCCGCCGTTTCGCACAGCCAGTCGCCAAAGATTTTTGAGTAGCTCGGCATCCCGCCGCTGCTTTTCGGCAGGCAGCCGCTGGTATGGTCGAACTTAGGCACCGCGTGGAAGGTGATCGGATCTTTTTCCGCCGGTTCGTAACCACGCCCTTTTTTGGTCATGATATGCAGGAACTGCGGGCCTTTCAGGTCGCGCATGTTTTTAAGCGTCGTCACCAGGCCCAGCACATCGTGGCCGTCCACCGGGCCAATATAGTTAAAGCCCAGCTCTTCGAACAGCGTACCCGGCACGACCATGCCTTTGATGTGTTCTTCGGTACGCTTAAGCAGCTCTTTAATCGGCGGTACGCCGGAGAAGACTTTTTTACCACCTTCACGCAGTGAGGAGTAAAGCTTGCCGGACAGCAGCTGCGCCAGATGGTTATTCAGCGCGCCGACGTTCTCGGAGATCGACATTTCGTTATCGTTGAGGATCACCAGCATGTCCGGTTTGATATCGCCCGCGTGGTTCATGGCCTCAAAGGCCATCCCGGCGGTGATCGCCCCGTCGCCAATCACGCAGACGGTGCGGCGTTGTTTATTCTCTTTTTCGGCGGCAACGGCAATACCAATGCCCGCAGAAATGGAGGTGGAAGAGTGGCCGACGCTTAACACATCATATTCACTCTCGCCGCGCCACGGGAACGGGTGCAGGCCCCCTTTCTGGCGAATGGTGCCAATTTTATCGCGACGTCCGGTCAGAATTTTGTGCGGATAGGCCTGGTGGCCTACATCCCAGATCAGCTGATCGAACGGCGTGTTATAGACGTAATGCAACGCCACGGTCAGCTCAACCGTGCCAAGTCCGGAGGCGAAGTGGCCGCTGGAGCGGCTAACGCTGTCGAGCAGGTAGCGACGCAGCTCGTCACACAGCTTCGGCAGACTCTCTTTCGGCAACAGACGTAACTCCTGAGTGGAGTCAACTAACGCCAGTGTCGGGTATTTGGCAATATCAAAACTCATCAAAGGCTCATCGAGATTTATAGTTTATTTATCACGCTGGATTATGTAGTCCGCTAGCGCTTCCAGTGCCGAGGTATCCAGCGATTGCGCGGCCAGCTCATTCAGCGACCGGCGGGCATCGTCTATCAGATCCCGGGCTTTACGTTGGGCATGCTCAAGGCCCAACAGGGCGGGGTAGGTACTTTTGCCAAGCTGCTGATCCGCACCCTGACGTTTTCCCAATGTTGCAGTATCGCCCACCACATCCAGAATGTCATCCTGAACCTGGAATGCCAGACCGATACTTTCTGCGTATCTGTCCAGAACCGGCAGGGCTTTACGCCCGCGTTCACCCGCGCTCAGCGCGCCCAGGCGAACGGCTGCACGAATCAGTGCGCCCGTTTTGTGACGGTGGATGCGCTCCAGCTGTTCCAGAGTAACCTGACGCCCTTCAGCCTCTAAATCCAGCGCCTGGCCGCCGCACATCCCGGCGACGCCGCTGGCCATTGCCAGTTCGGACACCATTGCCAGACGATCGCGATCGCTCACCTCAACCATCGGCGCATCGCTCAGAATGGAGAAGGCCAGGGTTTGCAGCGCATCCCCCGCCAGAATGGCATTCGCTTCGCCAAATTTGATATGGCAGGTTGGCTGACCGCGACGCAGATCGTCATCGTCCATGGCCGGCAAATCATCGTGGATCAGCGAATAGGCGTGGATACACTCCACGGCGGCTGCCGGGGCGTCCAGCGTGTTATCGCTGATACCGAACATATTGCCCGTGGCATACACCAGGAACGGACGCAGGCGTTTACCCCCCAAGAGTGCGCCATAGTGCATGGCTTCAACCAGTGGAGTGTTCTGAAAAGGCTGCGGCTCAATGAATCGGCGCAGCGCATCGTTGGCGCGGATGACGCGCGCCTGAAGCGCGTTGGAAAAATCCATTTACTCGGCGTCCGGTGTGAATGGCGTGGTTTTAGCGTCTTCGCTGTCGGAAAGCAGGATCTGCACACGCTGCTCGGCCTGCTGGAGTTTTACCTGCCCCTGGCGCGCGAGCTGCACGCCGCGTTCAAATTCGTTGAGCGCGTCTTCCAGCGGGAGATCGCCACTCTCAAGACGGGTAACGATCTGCTCCAGTTCACTCAGCGCAGTTTCGAAACTGGCCGGTGCGTCGTTTTTCTTCGGCATAGTGAATTGACTCTTAAATTTTTCGCCCTGACATGGTAACGGACTCGGGGCAATTATCAAATAACGCGAGTGGCGCGATGGTGGTATACTTGCGCGCCTGGATGCAGCCACGGGTGTGGGCTGCTGTATCATTTTCCACTACAAGCCTTTATAAGCTTGCCTAAGAAACATTGCCGCCATGAAGTTTATCATTAAATTGTTCCCTGAAATCACTATCAAAAGCCAATCCGTGCGTTTGCGCTTTATTAAAATTCTCACCGGGAACATTCGTAACGTATTAAAACACTACGACGAAACGCTCGCCGTGGTGCGTCACTGGGACCATGTAGAAGTCCGCGCGAAAGACGAAAACAAACGTCTTGATATTCGCGACGCGCTGACCCGTATCCCGGGTATTCACCATATTCTGGAAGTGGAAGACGTTCCCTTCACCGATATGCACGATATCTTCGAAAAGGCGTTGGTGCAGTACCGCGACCAGATCGAAGGGAAAACGTTCTGCGTGCGCGTGAAGCGCCGGGGTAAGCATGAGTTTAGCTCTATTGAGGTTGAGCGCTACGTCGGTGGTGGTCTGAACCAGCACGTTGAAACGGCGCGCGTGCGCCTGACTAACCCGGACGTCACCGTTAATCTTGAGATCGAAAACGATCGCCTGCTGCTGGTCAAGGGCCGTTACGAAGGTATTGGCGGTTTCCCTATCGGCACTCAGGAAGATGTGCTGTCGCTGATCTCCGGTGGTTTCGACTCCGGCGTGTCCAGCTATATGCTGATGCGTCGCGGCTGCCGCGTGCACTACTGCTTCTTTAACCTGGGCGGCGCGGCGCATGAAATCGGCGTACGTCAGGTGGCGCATTACCTGTGGAACCGCTTCGGCAGCTCTCACCGCGTGCGTTTTGTGGCGATCAACTTTGAGCCGGTGGTCGGCGAAATCCTCGAAAAAGTGGACGACGGCCAGATGGGCGTGGTGCTGAAGCGTATGATGGTGCGTGCGGCGTCCAAAGTGGCTGAGCGCTACGGCGTGCAGGCGCTGGTCACCGGTGAAGCGCTGGGGCAGGTCTCCAGCCAGACGCTGACTAACCTGCGTCTTATCGATAACGTGTCTGATACGCTGATCCTGCGTCCGCTGATCTCTCACGATAAAGAGCACATCATCGATCTGGCGCGTAAAATAGGTACTGAAGATTTTGCCCGCACCATGCCGGAATATTGCGGTGTGATCTCAAAAAGTCCAACCATCAAAGCGGTGAAGGCGAAGATCGAAGCGGAAGAAGAGAACTTCGATTTCAGCATCCTGGAAAAAGTGGTGGCGGAAGCGTCCAACATCGATATCCGTGAGATCGCTCAGCAGACCGAGCAGGAAGTGGTTGAGGTGGAGACGGTCAGCGGCTTCGGTGCTAACGATACGATTCTGGATATCCGTTCTGTTGATGAGCAGGATGACAAGCCGTTGCAGGTGGGAGGCGTCGAGGTGGTTTCGCTGCCGTTCTACAAGCTGAGCACCCAGTTTGGCGATCTCGACCAGAGCAAAACGTATCTGCTGTGGTGCGAACGTGGGGTCATGAGCCGTTTGCAGGCGCTGTATCTGCGTGAGCAGGGCTTTGCGAACGTGAAGGTGTATCGCCCGTAGTTTCTCGCCCGGTGGCGCTTCGCTTACCGGGCCTACGGTACCGTGCATTTGTAGGCCGGGTAAGGCGTAGCCGCCACCCGGCTTTTTTTATGCACTACTCTTCATAGTAATTATAAATACCCGCCGCCATCACCAGCGACGAAGCCACTTCGTAGGCCTTCTCGCGCCCGACCAGCAGGTCAATAATCTTCAGGCCAAAATCAATGGCGGTGCCCGGCCCCTGGCTGGTGAGCAGGTTAACGCGTGGATCCCAGACCACGCGCTTATCCACCCACTGGTCTTGCGGAATAGTGTCCTTCAGGCCAGGGAAGCCGGTCATATTGCCGATGGGGAAAATGTCGTGCGGAACCAGTACCGTGCCCGCGGCCGCACAGATTGCCGCGACGATACGCCCGGAAAGATGAAACTGACGAACGGTTTCAACCAGCAGTGGGCTGTCGCGGAAACACTCAGCCCCCTTCAGACCACCCGGCAGAACGATAATGTCGTAATCACCGTCCGCCACCTGTACAAGCGGTGCATCCGCCAGGATCTTCACCCCACGCGAGCAGGTAATCGCCAGACTTCCGTCGCTGGCGACGCTGGCGGTAGTAACCTTAATACCACCACGCACCAGCAAATCAATGGTGGTGACCGCTTCTGTCTCTTCGCTACCAGGGGCGAGGCATACCAGTGCCGATGCGCTCATACTCACTCTCCTTTCGTTTTACTAACTCAAACAGACGGCTGTTTTCCGCAACGGTAATGCCGTGTGCCCGGGCGCGTTTTAACAGATAACCGGTTATGTAATCAATTTCGGTATGCCGCATAGCCCGGATATCCTGCAACATTGAGGAGATATTTTCTGCCGTACTCTCAATGACCTGGTCGACATAATAACGTAAATCGGATTCTGAGGTGTGGTAGCCTTCGCGTTCAATGACGGCGGCAACTTCCCGGCAAATCAGCGCTACCCGATCGGGGTGCTGGCGCAGCTCACCGTTAGGGCAATCCAGCAGGGCGGTCAGCGGATTGATCGCGCAGTTCACCGCCAGTTTGCGCCACAGTTCCGCGCGAATGTTATTGTGCCAGGCGACGTCAGGCAGCGTGCTTTGCAGGGTATCCGCAAGATAGCTGTAATCGCCGGTCTGTTCACGCGCAGGACCGATATGGGTGATACCACTGGCAACATGGATAATGACGTTACCGTCGCGACGTGCCGCGTGGGTGGTTGTCCCCATCAGCAGCGGTTGTCGGACAGATTTTAGCTCTTCAATGGTACCCATACCGTTGTGAATCAGCAGGATTGGCGTGCGTTCAGGTAACTGGGCGGCCAGGCTTTTCACCGCATCGGAGACCTGCCAGGCCTTCAGCGTGACCAGCAGCAAATCACTGGTGGCAAGAAATTCCGGATCGTTTGCCGTCAAAGACTCGTTGAAAATTGAACCGTCTGTACCAATTACGTTCACACTGCAATAGGGCTGGGGAATTCGCAGCCAGCCCTGAACGTCGTGTCCCTGTTTGCATAGCGCTGTAAGCCAGAGTTGGCCAAGGGCTCCGCATCCAAGCACTGTTACTTTCATCGTTCCTCCTCACCTGCAACGGCGCCAGGTGCTATGACGCTAAGTATAGCGCCATCAGCTAAGCTTCTCGTTATGCCTCGTTGCGGGTATTATGCAACGCAACAAAAATGAAGGGAGAAGAAAAGATGCCATCTTTCGATATTGTTTCTGAAGTTGATTTGCAGGAAGCGCGTAACGGCGTAGAAAATGCTGTCCGTGAGGTTGAGTCACGTTTCGATTTTCGTGGCGTTGAGGCGACCATTGAACTGAACGACGCGAACAAGACGATCAAAGTCCTGAGCGAGTCTGATTTCCAGGTCAACCAGTTGCTGGATATCCTGCGCGCCAAGCTGCTCAAGCGCGGCATTGAAGGGACCTCACTCGATGTACCGGAAGATTTTGTTCACAGCGGCAAAACCTGGTTTGTGGAAGCGAAGCTGAAGCAGGGGATTGAGAGCGCGGTACAGAAAAAAATCGTTAAGCTTATCAAAGACAGTAAGCTCAAAGTGCAGGCGCAGATCCAGGGTGAAGAGATCCGCGTGACCGGAAAATCCCGTGATGACCTGCAATCCGTGATGGCGCTGGTGCGTGGCGGCGATCTCGGTCAGCCATTCCAGTTTAAAAACTTCCGCGATTAAGACAATCATGCCCGGCTAAACCGGGCATTTTTTCAGGCCTTCAGCGCCTGCTCCACCTCAAAGCGGTTAGTCACTTTGCTGTCAATTTTGACATACGCACTGCGCTCTTCCGGGACAATCAGCACTTCGCTCACGCCCTCTGTCGCTTCCAGACGCTGTTTTAACGCGTCACCGATTGCCACGTCATCGGGAATTTCTACCCGCAGGCTACTTACATAGCGCGGCTCTTTCATGGTGCTGGCAACAAACAGCCAGAGCATCGCCAGCAGCGCACCGGCGAGGAAAACGGTCTGGGAGTCAAACAGACCGTCCACCCAGCCGCCGAGCGACCCGCCGATCGCCACGCCGAGAAACTGGCTGGTGGAGTAAATGCCCATCGCGGTGCCTTTGTATCCTGCCGGAGACTCTTTGCTGATAAGCGACGGCAGCAGGGCTTCCATCAGATTAAACGCCAGGAAGAACAGCTGTACGCCGGCGATCAGTTCCCAGAAATGCGGGCCAGCGCCCCACAGCACAATCTCGGCAATCAGCAATAACGCCACGCAGCCCACGAAGACGCGTTTCATTTTGCGCTTCACTTCGGCGTAAATAATGAAGGGCACAACGGAGACAAACGAGATCAGCATTGTGACCAGATAAATTTTCCAGTGCTCTGCCGCCGGGAAACCGGCTGCGGCAAGTTGACCGGGCAGGGCGACGAAGGTGGACATCAGCAGAATGTGCAGGCACATAATGCCGAAGTTCAGCTTAAGCAGGCGCGGCTCGGCGATGACTTTGCTGAAGCAGCCTTTCACCATCCCGGATTCACGGTTGAGGACGTGGTTTTTACTGTCAGGCACAACCCACAGCGTGAGTGCGATCCCAATGGTCGCCAGCACCGCAATCATCCAGAACAGGGCGTGCAGGCCGAGCGCATGAGTGATGACAGGCCCCAGCACCATGGCAATGGCAAACGTGACGCCGAAGCTGACGCCGATAAACGCCATGGCTTTGGTGCGGTTTTGCTCGCGGGTTAAGTCTGACAGCAGCGCCATCACGGCGGCGGCAATCGCCCCGGAACCTTGCAGGGCGCGCCCAAGAATAATTCCCCAGATGGAGTGGGAGAGGGCGGCGATGATGCTGCCAAGTACAAACACCAGCAGCCCGCCGACAATCAGCGGTTTGCGACCCACGCGGTCGGAGAGCAGGCCAAAGGGGATCTGGAATATCGCCTGCGCCAGGCCGTAGATACCAATCGCCAGACCAATCAGCGCTTCGCTGGCACCCTGTAACGCCATGCCATATGTGGTCAGAACGGGCAGGACCATAAACATGCCAAGCATCCGCAGCGAGAAAACAGTCCCTAAACCCCAGGTCGCACGCAGTTCGCCTGGCGTCATTTTATAATCGTTCATTACCACCTCTACCAAAAAGCAGGCCATAGTTTAGGCGGGGTGATAAGTGCGGTAAATAGGTGTTTGTTTAAGAGATATTACGAGGGTGTGATAAAAGCACCCCCGGATAAAAAATTACGCCTCGACGCGCAATCCGTAGCTTTTGAATTTCTCAAGAACAATGGCAATTTCATCGTCACTGAGTACAGGAACGGGATCTACTATCGCCAGCGTGGCCAGGTAGAGTTTTGCCAGCACCTCTACCTCCTGCGCCAGCCACAGTGCCTTTTCAAGATTTTCTTCGCAGGTTATCAGGCCGTGGTGCTGTAAGAGCGTCGCTTTGCGATTGCGTAATGCGACCGCGACATGCTCTGACAGCGCGCGCGTCCCGAAGGTCGCGTAAGGGGCGCAGGGAATGGAGTTTCCCCCGGCGGCGGCAATCATATAGTGAATAGCAGGAATGGGGCGGTTGAGTATCGAGACGGCGGTACAGTTAACCGCATGGTTATGGACGACGGCGTTAGCATCCGGGCGGGTCTGATACACAACCTGATGAAAACGCCATTCGCTGGAGGGCAGTTTATCTTCTTCGTGTCGCCCCTGTGCATCTACATAGACGATACTCTCTTCGGTCAGATGCTCGTAGGGAATTCCGGTCGGCGTAATCAGCATGCCGTCGCGATAGCGAACGCTGATATTGCCGGCGGTGCCCTGATTTAACCCCATGCGGGTCATCTCAAGGCAGGTGTCGATAATGTCTCTGGCTAATCGGGCTCGTTCCATTTTTTATTCTCCGGGTACAGTTTTATTTTTACTGGCGGGAACGTTTGACCAGCTTCATATCGACTTTCGCCGTCTCGTTAACCGCTTCGCCGTCGATGGCTCGCTGCATCAGTTCAAACGCTTTTTCCGCCCAGGTATCTTCATCCTGCTGCATGGACCAGACGCTGTTAGGCAGGAACCCCAGCATGGGGTGCTCATCGAAGGTGCCGATATTGATGTGTTGGGGCACGGTGCCGGTACGCGTCCGCAGGGCTTCAATTGCCCCTTCCAGAACGGGTAACGATGAGGCGATAAACGCCTGTGGAACACCCTGGCTGTCGATAAGCGAATCCATCAGGGCATATCCGCCCTCCGGCGTATTGTCCGGCCCTTCGATGACCCACTCGCGATGGTGAATACCGGCTGTTTTCAGGGCCTGTAAGTAGCCGTTCAGACGGTTCGTAATACTGGGCAGTGCGGTATCGCCCACAAGGAACCAGAGCGGCGTTTTTCTCTCTGCCAGCATGTTGCGGGCCAGTTCATCCCCCCCGGCCTCGTTATGACTCTCAACCAGCGCGTTGTCAGTAAAGCCAAAATCCCGGTCGAGGAGCACCAGTGGTTTTTGGATCTGCCGCAAATGATGCTGCTGGTTTTCCAGCGTCGAGGGAACGATAAACAAGCCGTCCACGTTGCGCGCCATCAGGGCTTTGACCAGCTTGTTTTCGTAATCCACATCGTTGTAAGTACAGCTGATCATCAGCTGGTAGCCCGAACGGCGGCAGCGCAGTTCGAGTTTCTCGGCGAGCGTTGCAAAGAACACGTTCGAGATGTTGGGTACGATGAGTCCCAGCGTCTCGGTTTTGTTTAGCTTAAGACTGCGCGCCGAATGGTTGAGGGTATAGCCGAAGCGCTCGACGTGTTCATTAATTCGGGACTGTGTTTTCACGCTGATCCGATACTGTTCGGCTTTCCCGCTCAGTACCAGCCGCACGGTGGTGACGGATAAATTCAGATCCTTCGCTATCTGTTCAACTGTTTTGGCCATCGCTACGCCTCAATCCTTAACGTACGTAAAAAACTGCTGATAAAGCATACGCATCCTGCCATTACATTTCCTGCTGCATCAGGAGATTAAGCGCCTGCTGCTGGGTCCACAGCATCAGGTACGCCTCATATTTTTGCCTGTGGAAAGCCGCGGTTTCCGGCCGACGGGTGATGATGTCGCCGGCTTTGACCATTTCCCGGGTGGCATCGGTGAGCGTTGCCCATGCACCGCTCGCCACAGCGCCGCAAATGGCCGCGCCGAGAGTGACGGCATCTTCTTCGGCTAAGAGATGAATATCGCAGCCCGTGGCATCGGCATACTCCCGCAGCCAGAGCCGGTTATGGGTGGCTCCTCCACAAATGACAATGCGCGACAAGGTGTGCCCGTGATGTTTCAGGGTATCCATAATATGTCGTGTGCCATAGGCTATGGCCTGTAGCGTGGCCAGATAGAGCCTCGCCAGCGCACGTTCACCGGTTTCTAATGTCAGACCGACCACGCTGCCCCGCGCATCCGGACGCGAACGCGGCGAGCGGTTGCCGTAGTGATCGGCCAGAATGTGCAGGTTGCGGGTGGGATATTTTTCTTCCTGTTCAAGCGCGGCTACCCAGTCGTTGAGCAGCGCCACCGGATGGCGTTGCGCCGCTTCTGCTTTTGCAAACAGGTCTGCGCTGGCTCCGTGCTCGCGCAACGTCCAGTCGACCAGCGCCCCGGCAGCACTTTGCCCGCCTTCCGTCAGCCAGTAGCCCGGCAGCATGGCGCTCCAGTAAGGCCCCCAGACGCCGGGCGTATGGATCTCCGTCTGACTGGCAAGCATATGGCAGTTCGAGGTTCCGCTGATGAGCGCCAGCGTGCCCTCCGGGTGTGAGCCCGTCAGCGCCACGCCACCCGCGTGGGCATCGATCATGCCGCTTGCCACAACCACCTCTTCGGGCAACCCCAGAGCTTGCGCTGCCTGTGGGCTGAGTTTCCCGACGCATTCAGCGACGTCCAGAATAGTATCGGGAATTTTTGTCAGTAAGGTCTCCAGCCCCACCTCCCTGAGCAGCGATTCGCTGAACTGCGCCTCATGCGCAAGGTAGTTCCATTTGCAGGTGAGGGTGCACAGGCTGGCGGCGTCCTGGCCCGTTGCTTTCCAGACCAGAAAATCGGCAAGGTCGAAAAAGCGCCAGGCCTGATTCCATGTTTCAGGATGATGTCGCTGCAACCACAGCAGTTTTGGCAGTTCCATTTCAATACTCACCTCGCCGCCCACGTAGCACAGGGCCGGATCGCGTGTGGCATTGATGCGAACAGTTTCTTCGTGAGCACGATGATCCATCCACATAATGATGTCCTGCGAAGCCGGACTGTCGGGGGACACGCTCAGGCCGTTACCCTCAGCATCCAGCGCGACCAGCGAGCAGGTGGCGTCGAAGCCAATCGAACGAATGGCGTCGGGTGAGATCCCAGAGGAGTCGACGGCTTCCCGCACCACCGCGCAAACCTGCTGCCAGATCTCCGCGGAGGACTGTTCCACGCGCGCGTTGCTGGCGTGAAACTGCGAAATCGGACGGGTCGCGAAGCTCAAACGCTCGCCTTGCGCAGAGTAAAGCCCAGCACGGACGCTGGCTGAACCCACATCGACCCCGAGGAAATAGCCGTCACTCATCATAAACTTCCTTATTTTTTACCAAACGGATGTAACAGTTTATCAATTTCAGGGGTGTTGATATTCTGCGCATTGACATATTTCACTGGAATATCAATTTCCTTAGCCACCGTCTGTCCGGAAATCACCGCATTCAGCGCCTTTATGCCCTGATAACCAATCTGGTACGCGTCCTGCACCACGAAGCCCTGAATCACGCCGTTTTTGAGGAAGTTAATGATGGCTTCGGTGCTGTCAAAACCGATGACTTTCACTTTGCCCTTCAGATTCTGGCTGTCGATAGCGTTCGCAACGCCCAGGGTTGAGCCTTCGTTGGTGGCATAAATACCGGCGATATCCGGGTTGGCCTGAACCATATCAATGGTTTTATCCATCGCTTTTTGCGGGTCGCCATCGCTATATTGCACCGGCAGTACCTGAATATTCGGGTACTTCTCTTTCATTCGCTCGCTGAATCCTTCAGAGCGCTCAATGGCGGACGTCGTTCCGGCTACGTGGGCGATAATACCCACTTTCCCCTTCTGGCCTACCTGCTCCGCCAGCGCATCCGCAGCCTGTGCGCCCGCCTTACGGTTATTGGTGGCGACAAAGCTGGCCGGGATATCGGAGTTCACGCCCGAGTCGAAGGTCACCACTTTGATCCCCCGGCTGTTGGCGGTTTCGACCAGCGGGGCAAGGGCGTTTGCATCAAGCGCGGCCAGCAACAGGCCGTTTGGCTTTTGTGCCATGGTGTTTTCGACTAACTGGATCTGCTCGGCGATTTGCGTTTCATCGGCAGGGCCAACGTAGCTGGTTTTGTCACCCAACTCTTTTGCGGCAGCTTCCGTCCCCATTTTGACCGTCTGCCAGAATTCGTGCTGGTAACCTTTACTGACTACCGGCAGGTTTAAATCTTTTGCCAGCGCGCTGCTGGACAGGATGGCAACGAGCGACAGGGCGCTCAGGATATGGCTGGTTTTCATTATTTTGCTCCGTTGTAGGGTTGGCAGGGCTTGTTGTATCGAGAACCTAACGCATTCTTTTACGTAACGTGTCCAGGTAGACGGCGGCAACGACGACCACGCCCATCGCCACCATCTGCCAGAACTGGGACACGCCCATGAGATTGAGGCCGTTTTTCAGCACGCTCATAATGAACGCGCCTATGATGGTGCCGCCAATCGTGCCCACGCCGCCCATCAGACTGGTACCGCCGATCACTACCGCCGCAATGGCTTCCAGCTCATAACCCACGCCTACGGTTGGCTGGCCTGAATTGAGACGAGAGGCGAGGATCACCCCGGCCACGCCGGTTAACAGGCCGCATAAGGCGTAAACGAAAATTTTCACGCGCTGGACTTTAATCCCGGAAAGATGTGCCGCCGTTTCATTGCTGCCGACAGCGTAGATATAGCGGCCCATCACCGTTTTCTTCAGGATCCACATGGCGATCAGTGCCACGATGACCAGGTAGAACACCGGGTAAGGCAGGACGTCGAACAGGCGACCCTGCGCTAGCAGCTTGAACTGCGGGTAGTCAGAAAAATAAATCGCGCGGCCATCGGTCATCACCATATTGATGCCGCGTACCGACATCATTAAGCCGAGGGTGGCAATAAACGGTGGTATGGTCATTTTGGTGACCAGAAACGCGTTCACATAGCCGCAAAGCCCGCCGGCGAGCACGCCTGCCAGAATACAGACCGGCAGCGGCATACCAAATCCGGCGGCGATGCCCACCGCAACCCCTGAGAACGCCACCACCGATCCGAGCGACAGGTCGATCCCGGCGGTAATAATCACAAAGGTTACGCCAATGGCCATGATGCCAATCACCGCCGTTTGCAAGGCGATGGTCATGATATTTTCAGTATTAAAGAAGAACGGTGAGCTGAAGCTGAAAAACAGAACCAGCAATACCAGGCTAAAAAGAGGCGCCAGACGCATCAGGAGCGCTTTATTTATTTTCATCGTATGACTTCCGCTTTGCGGCGATGGAACGGTAACGGACATGATTAATCCTCCAGCGTGGCGTATTGCATGATTTTTTCCTGGGTGGCGTGCTCAGCCTCTATTTCGCCGGCAATGTGGCCGCTGCGCATCACAAGTATGCGGTCGCACATTCCTAATACTTCCGGCAGTTCGGATGAAATCATGATGATCGATTTACCTTTAGCGACAAGGCGGTTCATTAGTTCATAAATTTCCAGCTTGGCGCCAACATCAATTCCCCGGGTTGGCTCATCAAAAATTAAAATATCGGTATCTTTACAGACCCAGCGGGCAATAATGATCTTCTGTTGATTACCGCCGCTTAAATTCAGTGCCGCCTGTTCCAGATGCGGCGTTTTTATTCGCAGCGCATCCACCAGTTTCTGGCTGGACTCCCGGCAGCGTTTTTCATCGACATTACCCGCGGCGCCGGCGTAGTCCGGGTAATTGCCGAGCATAATGTTCATCTCAACGGAAAGGCCGAGGGCGAGTCCCTCTTTTTTGCGGTCTTCTGTTAAATAGCTGATGCCTTTCTCAATGGCGTCAGCCACGTCTTTAATCCGTGTGGGGGTGCCGTTCAGCGTCAGGGTACCGGCGTCGATCGCATCGGCGCCAAACAGGGCCCGGCCCAGTTCCGTTCGGCCTGCGCCCATTAAGCCAGCGAGGCCGAGGATCTCACCGCGCCAGAGGGTAAAGTTGATGTCGTGCAGTACACCATTTCGCGTCAGGCCATTCACCTCCAGCACTTTTTCTCTGCGCTGATGCGGCGGGCGTTTTGGGTAGATGTTATCGAGATTGCGGCCAACCATCATGGCGATAAGCTCGCCGATCTGAACCGTTTCATAATCTACGGTGGCGATGTATTGTCCGTCGCGCATGACGGTCGCGCGATCGGCGATCAGCGCCAATTCTTCCAGACGGTGCGAGATGTAGACTATCCCCGTGCCCTGAGCCTTGAGCATCCGCGTGACGTCAAATAAACTCTCGATTTCACTTTCGGTCAGCGCGGCGGTGGGTTCATCCATGATTAGCACTTTGGCATTGACCGAAATCGCTTTGGCAATTTCCACCATCTGCTGCTGGGCTACGGTTAATTCACTGACGCGGGCGTCCGGGGCGATTTTTAAATTCAGCGTGTGCAGTATTTTCTCAACCGCCTGTCGCTGGGCGCGTTTATCTAACTGCCAGCGACTATTTTTGCAGAATTCACGGCCAATAAAGATATTCTCTTCCACGGTTAAATCGGGAAAGAGATTAAATTCCTGATGGATAATCGTAATACCTGCGTGCTGAGCACTTAGCGGATCGCTGAATGATACGGATTGCCCTTCAAAGCGAATTTCACCGGAATCGGGTTGGTAAACACCGGATAATATTTTCATCAGCGTCGATTTGCCGGCACCGTTTTCACCTAACAGGGCATGAACTTCGCCGCGGCGTAAATCGAAATCAACCTGATTAAGCGCCAGCACGCCGGGAAAGCGTTTGGTGATGCGCGTCATCTGAATAAGAGTCTCTGACATTGCAAAATTCCTGTGTTGGAAAGGCAATGAATCACAAGCCACAGTGATTTAGTTATTAAGCTAACTCGACTTAGCTTTCGTCCTTAAAAGCTATTTTAGGGTCATAATTTAGCCAAATCATTTGTATTCAAATTGTGACGTCGTGCAAAGGTATTTTGTTATTTAATTGAATTTAAACGGTATGTTTAGTTTTTGCTGAATCGTAATACCTGACGCTGATCGAATTTTGACCTCTCATCGTGAAACTGCTCACAGATTCTGCACATTTATCTTGTCTCATTTTTAGTGAGAACCCTAAGCTAATTCGAGTTAGCAAATTTCACCGCTTTCCGTTCACGGTGCTGCCCGGGCGCTTTTTCACGGCTATGCCCCTGAGACGGATAGGTTAACCAACGTGAGGAAGGGCTATGAAAACGATAAAAGCGTTACCCCGGATTGGCATTCGACCTGTTATTGATGGTCGCCGAATGGGCGTACGTGAGTCTCTGGAAGAGCAGACCATGAACATGGCGAAAGCCACGGCGGCGCTACTCAGTGAAAAATTACGCCACCCCTGCGGTACGCCCGTAGAGTGCGTAATTGCCGACAGCTGCATTGCCGGAATGGCGGAATCCGCCGCTTGCGAAGAGAAGTTCAGCACGTGCCACGTTGGTCTGACGATCACCATCACCCCCTGCTGGTGTTACGGGAGTGAAACCATTGATATGGATCCGCTGCGCCCGAAAGCGATCTGGGGCTTTAATGGCACCGAGCGTCCGGGGGCGGTATACCTCGCAGCGGCGCTGGCAGCGCATAACCAGAAAGGGATCCCGGCGTTTTCCATTTACGGCCACGATGTACAGGATGCGGGCGACGAGACCATCCCGGCAGACGTTGAGGAAAAATTGTTGCGCTTCGCCCGGGCGGGCCTGGCGGTCGCCAGCATGAAGGGGAAAAGTTATCTGTCGGTGGGCGGTGTCTCAATGGGGATCGCGGGCTCGATTGTCGATCACAACTTCTTTGAATCCTGGCTGGGGATGAAGGTGCAGGCGGTGGATATGACCGAACTGCGTCGCCGCATCGATCATAAGATTTACGACGAGCAAGAACTTGAGCTGGCCCTGAGCTGGGCGAAGGCACATTTCCGTTTCGGCGAGGATAAAAACGCAGAGCAGTATCGTCGCAATGAACAGGAAAATGCCGCGATCCTGCGGGAGAGCCTGCTAATGGCGATGTGCATCCGCGACATGATGCAGGGCAACCCTAAACTCGCTGCGATGGGCCGCGTGGAGGAATCGCTGGGCTATAACGCCATTGCGTCCGGTTTCCAGGGGCAGCGCCACTGGACGGATCAGTATCCAAATGGCGATACCGCAGAGGCGCTGCTGAACAGCTCTTTCGACTGGAACGGTATTCGCCAGCCGTTGGTAGTGGCGACGGAAAATGACAGCCTTAACGGGGTAGCGATGCTGTTTGGGCATCTGATGACCGGCACCGCGCAGATTTTTGCTGATGTACGCACCTACTGGTCGCCGGAGTCGGTTGAGCGTGTTACCGGCCAGAAGCTCACTGGACGGGCTGAGCACGGCATTATTCATCTGATCAACTCCGGCTCGGCGGCGCTGGACGGTACAGCGGAGCAGAAAGACGCCGAGGGGAAACCGACCCTGAAACCACACTGGGACATTACTGAGCAGGAAGCCAGCGCGTGCCTGGCCGCAACCCACTGGTGTCCGGCGGTGCATGAATACTTCCGCGGGGGCGGTTTCTCATCAAACTTCCTCACTCGGGGGGGCGTGCCATTTACCATGACCCGCGTAAACCTCATCAAGGGTGTGGGTCCGGTATTACAGATAGCGGAAGGCTGGAGTGTTGAGCTGCCGGAACACGTACATGACATTCTGAATAAGCGCACCGATTCAACCTGGCCCACCACCTGGTTTGCCCCACGCCTGACCGGTAAAGGCTCGTTCAGCGACGTCTATTCAGTGATGGCGAACTGGGGCGCTAACCACGGGGTATTAACCGTCGGGCACGTCGGCGCTGATTTCATCACCCTGGCGTCCATGCTGCGCATCCCTGTATGCATGCATAACGTACCGGAGGCGCTGATTTATCGGCCGACGGCCTGGGGCGCTCACGGTATGGATCCGGAAGGGCAGGATTACCGCGCCTGTGAAAATTACGGACCGTTATACAAACATTAATCCGGCCTGCCAGCCTGCTCCGGCGGGCTGGCAGCCTGTGGGGACCGCGATGAAAAAATGTTTTCTGGTTCTCGATTGTGGCGCGACGAACGTGCGCGCCATTGCGCTGGATCCCGAAGGGAATATTGTGGCGCGCGCCGCGGTGGCGAACGAAAGCGAAAGCGCCGCTGAAAATCCGGCCTGGCACCAGTGGTCGCTCGACGCCATCATGCAACGGTTTGCCGTCTGTTGTCAGAAAATCAGCGCAGCGCTGAGCGAGCATCACCTGTGCGGAATGAGTGTGACGACCTTTGGCGTGGATGGCGCACTGGTAGATGAGCGGGGAGAACTGCTTTACCCCATCATCAGCTGGAAGTGCCCGCGAACCGTGCCGGTGATGGAAGCGGTTGCCCGTTCATGCTCCCCGGCAGAACTACAGCAGATTACCGGCGTTGGGCAGTTTAGTTTTAACACGTTGTATAAGCTAGGCTGGCTTCAGGACAACCATCCCGATCTGTTACAGCGTGCTCACGCCTGGCTTTTTATCTCCTCGCTAATCAACCATCGCCTGACCGGAAAGATGACGACCGATCTCACGATGGCCGGTACCAGTCAGATGTTCGATCTGCATCAGCAGCGCTTCAGTGAAACGATCTTAAGCAAGATCGGCGTGCCTCATTCCCTTTTCCCGCCGCTGGTTTCCCCCGGAGAAAGGATTGGTGAATTGCGGCCCGACGCTGCATCCAGGCTCGGATTGCCTTGCGGTGTGCCGGTGATCTCCGCCGGGCACGACACGCAGTTTGCCCTTTTTGGCGCCGGGGCGGGAATTAATGAGCCAGTTCTCTCTTCGGGTACCTGGGAGATTTTAATGGCGCGCACCACGCAGGTTGATACCGCTTTGCTGGGGCAATACCCGGGTGCGACCTGCGAACTGGATAGCCGGACGGGGCTCTATAATCCGGGAATGCAATATCTGGCGTCTGGCGTACTGGAGTGGATCCGCGCGCTGTTCTGGTCGCCTGGTACCGACTGGGACACTATTCTGGCTCAGGCGGCGGCAATTCCGAACGGCGCGGATGGCGTCACGATGAATACCCAACTGCTCGATTCTCCACTCGCCGGCTGGCAGGGCGTTACGCTCACCACAACGCCAGCCCATTTTTACCGCGCAGCCCTGGAAGGACTCACGGTGCATCTGCAAGAAAAATGCCTGGCGCTGGAGGCGATCGCGCAATTTAAGGCGCGTGAACTCCTGCTGGTGGGGGGAGGTAGCCGCAATATGCTGTGGAATCAGCTCAAGTCCAATGCGCTTGGGATCCCGGTGAAGGTTCTTGAAGAGGCTGATACGACCGTGCTGGGGGCGTCTTTGTACGGATGGTGGGGCGTCGGAGAAACGGCCAGCGCTGAGGCTGCTCGCGATCGGGTCCACTATCGTTACCGTTATTTCTATCCTGAGGAGCAACCTTGTGCTTAAAACGATATCCCCTCTGATTTCACCCGAGCTGCTGAAAACGCTGGCAGAAATGGGTCATGGTGACGAGATTATTTTTGCAGATGCTCACTTTCCCGCGCATAGCCTGGGGCCAAAGACGATCCGCGCAGATGGCCTGCTCATCAGCGATTTGCTGGCCGCGGTGATACCGCTGTTTGAACTGGACAGCTATGCGCCACCGCTGGTGATGATGGCCCCTGTCGACGAGGATACGCTCGATATACAGGTAGAAGCGCGCTATCGCAACGCACTCTTTGGTGAGGCGGAAGGGGAGGGGGTTACGCGTATTGACCGTTATGCGTTTTATGCGCGGGCACAGAAAGCGTACGCCATCGTGGTGACGGGCGAGACCGCGAAATACGGCAATATACTGTTAAAGAAAGGGGTTACGCCGTACCAATAAAAAACGCCGGGCTAAACCCGGCGTTTTTACATCAGTCTTCTTACCAGACGTAAGTCAGCAGGTGTTGTGAATCTGGCACCATGAAGTCTACGGACATCATCACGGACAGGGAGGTGATGGCGACAATCGAGAACACAAACAGCTTGCGTGCCCAGACCTTGTCATCTTCCACTTTGTAACCACGCAGGGCCATGCCGAGCCACCAGACGCTCACCGCAGCTGCTACCACCAGATATTTATATCCGGCGTAACCGCCCAGAGAGAGCATCAGCGTTGCCACGGCAAAAGCGATGATGTAGAGCGTGATGTGGTTCTTGGCAACCGAAATGCCTTTCACGACCGGCAGAACCGGAATGTTCGCCGCCTGATAATCCTTAAAGCGGAAAATCGCGATGGCGTAGGAGTGCGGCATCTGCCACAGGCTAAAGATAGCCAGCAGGATGAGCGCACCGCTGTCGAACTCGTTCGTGACGGCGCAGTAGCCAATCACCGGCGGCGCAGCGCCGGAGAGAGAACCAATCAGCGTGCCGTAGACGGAGTGACGTTTCATATACAGGCTGTAGACGCCCACATACACCACGAACCCCATCACCCCCAGCCAGCAGGCCAGCGGGTTAGCACCAAACCACAGCAGCATAAAGCCAGCAATACCCAGCAAGGTGGCGTACACCAGCGAGACGGAAGGAGCAATCAGGCCTTTAACCAGCACCCGATTTTTGGTCCTTTCCATCTTCTTGTCGATATCCATGTCGATGTAGTTGTTAAATACACAACCGGACGCAACCACCAGTGACACACCGACCAGCGTGTAAATAAAGAGGGTGTAATCAATGCTGCCTTTAGAGGCCAGCAGGAACCCTCCGATTACGGAGATCAGGTTGCCAAAGATGATGCCTGGTTTCGTGACTTGCAGGTATTGCTTAAACATACTCGCCGCTCTTAGTGAACCATCATGTTGTAGTTAAGGTTCCACATAATCCAGATGGAACCGACTACCAGGATAGCGATGATAATCACGGTAAAGATAAAGGCCGTCATGTTCCAGCCTTCATCGGACTTGGTGTTCATGTGCAGGAAGCAAACCAGATGCACCAGAATCTGAATCACCGCGGTCACCAGGATTGCGCCCAGGATAACCGGCTTAGATGCAGAACCGTTCATCACCATCCAGAACGGGATCACCGTCAGAATGATCGACAGGATGAAGCCTGTCATGTAGGTTTTTACGCTGCCGTGGGAAGCGCCATGATCGTTAGAATGACTCATTACATCGCCCCCATCAGATAGACAACAGAGAACACACAGATCCATACCACGTCCAGGAAGTGCCAGAACAGGCTCAGGCACATAATACGGGTACGGTTAGTACTGGTCAGGCCGCGACGGGAGATCTGGAACATCAGCACCGCCATCCAGATCAGACCCGAGGTCACGTGCAGACCGTGGGTGCCTACCAGCGCGAAGAACGCTGACAGGAAGCCGCTACGATCCGGGCCGAAACCTTCCATGATCAGGTGATGGAATTCATAGATTTCCATCCCGATAAAGCCAGCACCAAACAGCCAGGTCAACGCCAGCCAGGAGACAACCTGGCTCTTGTTGTTTTTGTACATGGCGATAGCCGCCATGCCGTAGGTGATGGAGCTGAATAACAGCAGTGCGGTTTCAACCAGAACGAACGGCAGTTCAAAGATGTCCTTACCGGTCGGGCCGCCCGCTGTGCCGTTCACCAGAACGGCATAGGTTGCGAACAGACAGCAGAACAGGATGCAGTCGCTCATCAGGTAGATCCAGAAACCGAAGACTTTCGTCGGTCCTGTATCATGGTGCGCATGTTCATGCGCGTGGGCAGTTGAGTGCGCCAGAGTATCAGTTGCCATTTTTCAGCCCCGCTTTAGAAATCTCGTCAAAATGCTGGTTTTCCAGCTTTTCAACTTCACGGACTGGTACGTAGTAGTCCACGTCCTCGTCAAAGCTCTTCACAATCCAGCTGATTACGATGCCAGCGAAGCCAACAATCGCCATCCACCAGATGTGCCAGATCATTGCGAAACCAAATACCGTTGCGAAAGCGGCAATAACCATGCCCGCGGCGCTGTTTTTCGGCATATGGATCTCTTCGTAATGCTCAGGTTGCTTGTACGCTTCACCTTTTTCTTTCATTTCCCAGAATGCATCACGCTCGTGAATGTGCGGCACTACGGCAAAGTTATAGAACGGAGGCGGAGAAGAGGTCGCCCACTCCAGCGTACGGCCACCCCACGGGTCACCGGTCAGGTCGCGGTTCAGGTTACGGTCACGGATAGACACGTAGTACTGAATCAGCTGGCACAGAATACCGCAGGCAATCAGCGCTGCGCCGCCCGCTGCAACCATCAGCATTGGGTGGAACTGCGGATCGATCTGCTGGCTCAGACGACGGGTCATCCCCATGAAGCCCAGCACGTACAGCGGCATAAACGCCACGAAGAAGCCGATGATCCAGAACCAGAACGCGCGTTTACCCCATTTTTCGTTCAGGGTGAAACCGAACGCTTTTGGCCACCAGTAGGTCACACCAGCGAAGCAGCCGAAGACCACGCCACCGATGATAACGTTATGGAAGTGCGCAATCAGGAACAGACTGTTGTGCAGAACGAAGTCAGCACCTGGTACCGCCAGCAGTACGCCGGTCATCCCACCTACGGAGAAGGTCACGATGAAGCCGATGGTCCACAGCATAGCTGAGTGGAACACGATACGACCCTGGTACATGGTGAACAGCCAGTTGAAGATCTTAACCCCGGTCGGGATCGCGATAATCATGGTGGTAATACCGAAGAAGGCGTTTACGTTGGCACCCGCACCCATGGTGAAGAAGTGGTGCAGCCAGACGATGAACGACAGGACGGTAATACATACGGTTGCCCACACCAGAGAGGTGTAACCAAACAGGCGTTTACGCGAGAAGGTTGCCGCGATTTCGGAGAACACACCGAACACCGGCAGAACCAGGATGTACACTTCCGGGTGACCCCAGGCCCAAATCAGGTTGATGTACATCATCATGTTGCCACCCATATCATTCGTGAAGAAATGGGTACCCAGATAGCGATCCAGGGTCAGCAGCGCAATGGTGACGGTCAGAATTGGGAACGACGCGATAATCAGGACGTTGGCGCACAGAGATGCCCAGGTAAATACTGGCATCTTGAACATCGTCATACCTGGTGCACGCATCTTCAGGATGGTCACGAAGAAGTTAATACCGGTCAGGGTGGTACCGACACCGGAGAGCTGAAGCGCCCAAATCCAGTAGTCAACGCCCACGCCCGGACTGTACTCAATTCCCGACAGCGGCGGGTAGGCCAGCCAGCCAGTCTGAGCAAATTCGCCCACACCCAGTGACAGGTTAACCAGGATAACGCCGACAACCGTGAACCAGAAGCTCAGGTTGTTCAGGAACGGGAACGCAACGTCGCGCGCGCCGATTTGCAGCGGAACGACCACGTTCATCAGACCGATTACCAGCGGCATCGCCACGAAGAAGATCATGATAACGCCGTGGGCGGTAAAGATCTGATCGTAGTGGTGCGGTGGCAGGAAGCCGGCTTCGCCCGCAGACGCAAGCGCCTGCTGGCTACGCATCATGATTGCATCCGCAAAGCCACGAATTAACATGACGATACCGACGATGCAGTACATGATACCGAGTTTTTTGTGGTCAACCGAAGTCAGCCACTCATTCCACAGGTAGCTCCACTTACCGAAGTAAGTGATCAGGCCAACTAAGGCCGCGCCACCAATGATAATTGCAGCCACCGTAACCATAATAATCGGTTCATGGTAGGGCACTGCATCCAGTGTCAATTTTCCGAACATTTTCTTCCTCGGCCCCTTAGTGAGCGGTTTCCGCGTGGCTCATGTCCATGCCTTCCATACCCTGGTGCGTGTTGTGCTCGCCTTCAGGCTGGGTCATGTCCATGCTCATGCCGTGATCCATAAATTTGCCAATAACGTCTTTGAACAGATTCGGTTTCACGTTAGAGAAGTACTCCACCTTGTTGTATTCGCTAGGTGCAGCCACTTTTTCGAACGCCGCCATGTCAGACATGGTGTTTGGAGACTGCTTCGCTTTTGCAACCCACTGGTCGAAAGTCGCGCGGTCTGGCGTAGCGATAGCTTTGAACTTCATACCCGAGAAGCCCGGGCCACTATAGCTGGCGGAGATACCGTCGTAGGTGCCTGCTTCATTCGCGATCAGGTGCAGGTTAGTCTGCATACCGGCCATCGCGTAAATCTGGCTGCCCAGACGTGGGATGAAGAAGGAGTTCATTACGGAGTTGGAGGTCACTTTGAACTGAACCGGAGTGTTCGCCGGGAAGGCGATTTCATTCACGGTAGCAATGCCCTGTTCTGGATAGATGAAGAACCATTTCCAGTCCATGGAGACCACTTCAATGGTAATAGGTTTTTCATCGTGAACCAGCGGTTTGCTCGGCTCAAGTGCGTGAGTGGTTTTCCAGGTCAGTACAGCAAGGAACAGGATGATCAGAATAGGTACCGTCCAGACCACAGCTTCCACTTTATTGGAGTGTGACCAGTTAGGGCTATACTTCGCATCTTTATTGCTCGCACGATACTTCCAGGCGAAACCAACAGCCATCAAGATGGCAGGAATAACCACAATCAACATCAGGCCAAAAGCCGTCAGTATCAATGAACGTTGTTCCAGTCCAATCTGTCCTTTGGGGTCTAGTAGTGCAGAATCGCAGCCACTGAGTAATACAGTGCCTGCGAATAATGACAACCATCCCAAACTTTTATTGTATTTCCTGAGTCTCATTTAACGACCTCAATTCCACGGGAGTCTGGTGGCGTTTAAAGTGTGGGGGCATTTTACGGGAAGGTTACATTACTGTAAACATCATTAGCCCTGTGTCAGGAAGGTGTTACCGGGTTCTGCCGCACATGTCACAAGTGTTGCAAATTATGTCGCGTTTTCCGGGGGAAGCCGCACGGAGCGGGCGTTATAACGAAAGGGTGCCCCAGCATACCGCAAAAGGGACAATTGGTATAACCATTGTGAAAAATACACAAATAATTAACAATTAATTATCAATAAAAAGACAACTAAAAAACGAAAATTCAATCTTTCGAATGCTGAATCGTTTAACGGAAAATAGCGTAGCGAAATAAGCTCCAATAATTTCCGAATGCTATCCCGCACAAAACAACAAATATTTTTTTTGCCGATGGCGGTTATTTCGCCGTTATAATTTCGTGTCGTTATTACAACGGGAAATAACCTTTCGCTTTTTACTTCATGTCATCTGCGTTTTCCGCAATGACATGAAATCCAGCATCCCACCGGTCAGGATACCCACGATGGCGAGTAACACCCCTGCATCAAGCAGCTGGGTTTCAAACGGAAGCGACAAGGTGGTCGTCGCATTCAAGATGAGTACCGCGAGCCACACTACCAGCGCAAGACAACCAGCCATCAGCAGACGCAGGGCAAACCGATAGGCAGCCTGATATTCCGTGCGCGGCATGAAGTGTTCCGTCCGCTGGGTATATTCCAGCGTCTGGCGACAGACCAGCAGCAATAAAATCCCCGGCACCGCCGCCACCACCGAGAAGAGATAAAACGTCGGCCAGCCGTGAGCTTCAACAAACCAGCCCGCGACGGGGCCAACGTATACGCGCCCGACGGCAGAAAGGGCAGACAGTAGCGCAAATTGGGTGGCGGAAAATGACTTATTGCACAGCGTCATCAGCAGGGCGACAAATGCCGCAGTGCCCATACCGCCACACAGGTTTTCAAAGAATACCGCCGTCGCCATGCTGATCATATGCTTGTCGGTGATCGACAGCAGCCAGTAACCGGCATTCGATGCGCCCTGAAGGATGCCGAAGATCAGCAGAGCGCGGAACAGCGTCAGGCGCTGCATCAATACACCGCCGTACAGCGCGCCGACGATCGTGGCAAACAGTCCCAGGGTTTTGTTCACCACGCCGACTTCGCCCGCATCAAACCCGACGCCGCGGATCAGGAAGGTGGTGGTCAGACTCATGGCGAAAGCGTCGCCAAGCTTATAAAGGACAATCAGCAGCAGGATCAGCCAGGCATTATTGCGACCAAAGAAGTCGCGGAGCGGTGCGGCGACGGCCTGCTCCAGCGAGCGGGGGACCGGAATCACATCGCTCGGTTCAGGCGCGAATAGCGTGGCAATAATGCAGGGGATCAGCAGAGCGGCCATCAGCCAGTACATTCCCTGCCAGCCGAGATAGCGGTCGGCAAGCCAGAGGGCCAGCCCGCCGGAAACCAGCATACCCAGGCGGTAGCCAAGCACGCTAATTGCCGCACCGGCGCCACGCTCTTCTGCTGGCAGGACGTCCGTCTTCCAGGCGTCAAAAACAATGTCCTGCGAAGCGGAGCAGAAGGCGATGACCACCGCAAGCGCGGCCATCCAGCGCAGCTGTGTTGACGGCTCAAGGAAACCCATTGCGGCAATGGCCAGCAACAGCAGCACCTGCGTCATCACTAACCAGCCGCGACGGCGCCCGAGGAACGGTGGGGTATAGCGATCCATCACCGGCGACCACAGGAACTTAAAGACGTAAGCCTGGCCGACGAGCGAGAAGAAACCAATGGTTTTAAGATCGATGTTCTCAACCGTCATCCACGCCTGTAACGTGCCGGAGGTGAGCGCAAGGGGTAAACCGGAGGCGAAACCAAGGATCAGCAGAATAGCTGATTTCGGTTGCTGGAAAATACGTAAGTAGTGACTGGACATGTTCTTATGAACTGACCCGGTGAAGCACCGGGTCAGTCAGCAGGATTAACGGGCGTTCTGCTTGATGAAGTCGTGAATGCTGGTGTCCTGTGCCATGTCGGCAATGGTGTCAGTCAGCACACTGTTAACCGCGTCAGCGATATTTTTGTTGGAGGCCTGGAATGCGCCTTCAACGGAATAGCTTGCACGGTAGTTTTTGTTCATTTTATTGCCGTTCTTCGCGGTAGCAATGATGGCGATATCGGCTTTGGTCGCAATGTTGTAGCGAACGTTACCCTGGGAGACGTCAGCGTACAGGTTGTTCACGATGATTTGCAGATCAACCGCGCCGCTTGGGCCAATCATGTAGCCACGGGAGGTCATCTGTTTTTCCAGCACTTCCTGCAACAGGAAGCGCAGGTCGCGGGAGGCGGTCAGCGTGACCTGCTGGTTGTCGCGAGTCACTTTCGCCAGCGCCTGGTCCTGACGCTGATCGGCGCCATTAATGCTGACTGTGACGCCCATCAGGCTTGGATCCTGCTGAGGCAGGGTAATTTTTGGTGAAACGTCAATGGTCGTCGGCGGAGTCGCGCAGCCGGCGAGCATAAAGAGTGCTACCAACGGAAAGAAGAGTTTTTTTAACATTTTCGGGTTCTCAACGAATCGTAAGCAAAGAGAGAAAAATTGCCGCCATCATAACATCGCTAACGGCCAGGGGAAGTGGTCAACGCATGTAAATTCATCGCCTTGTCCGAAAACTGACCACCTTTCCGCTTTTCTCTGCCTGTAAGTGACAAAACGTATGAACCTCATAGTGAACTTCATTCGTTTGGATGAGAAAATCAGACGAAAGCTAAATATTTGTTGTCAAGGTGTAATGGAACCGGTAAAAGCGGCTAATATTTAAAGGGATGGGTGACACCTTAGCGTTGTCGGAGGAGTGATTTCATGATGATACGTGAACAGATAGAAGAAAAATTAAGGGCAGCGTTCAACCCTGTGTTTCTCGAAGTTGTCGACGAAAGCTATCGTCATAACGTGCCGGCAGGTTCTGAAAGCCACTTTAAAGTGGTTCTGGTCAGCGATCGCTTCACGGGAGAACGTTTCCTGAACCGACACCGCTTGATCTACAGCACCTTGACGGAAGAACTCTCCACAACCGTACATGCGCTGGCGCTGCATACCTACACCATTAAGGAATGGGAAGGGCTACAGGATACGGTATTCGCATCACCGCCTTGTCGGGGTGCAGGCACCATCGCCTGATAAATCGGATTTGCAACCGCCGGAGTTTTTCCAGTATGTTGCTTACAGATTTCGTCAAAACGGCCTTCGGGCCGTTTTGTTTTGTCTGAGTTTTGAGCGGATGGCGCGTTTTTAAGGCTAAAAATAGCCTTAAAGTGTGAAAAAAGCCGCAGCAACATGCTCCAACCGTTCTCGACTCACCTAAGTGATGCCGCTATAATGCCGCGTCTTATTGAATGTCTTCGGGATGATTCTGGCGACAGGGAATGTGAATCTGCACATAAGAGAGCATCCCGGTATAACAGACAGATTCAGAGTTGACCGAGCACTGTGATTTTTTTGAGGTAACAAGATGCAAGTTTCAGTTGAAACCACTCAAGGCCTTGGCCGCCGTGTAACGATTACTATCGCTGCTGACAGCATCGAAACTGCTGTGAAAAGCGAGCTGGTCAACGTAGCAAAAAAAGTACGTATTGACGGCTTCCGCAAGGGCAAAGTACCAATGAATGTTGTTGCTCAGCGTTATGGCGCTTCCGTGCGTCAGGATGTGCTGGGTGAACTGATGAGCCGCAACTTTATCGACGCGATCATCAAAGAAAAAATCAATCCAGCCGGCGCGCCGAACTACGTTCCAGGTGAATACAAGCAGGGCGAAGACTTCACCTACTCCGTAGAGTTCGAAGTGTACCCGGAAGTTGAGCTGAAAGGTCTGGAATCTATCGAAGTTGAAAAACCGATCGTTTCCGTGACTGACGAAGACGTTGACGGCATGCTGGATACCCTGCGCAAGCAGCAGGCGAACTGGAAAGAGAAAGAAGGCGCTGTTGACGCGGAAGACCGCGTAACCATCGACTTCACCGGTTCTGTAGACGGCGAAGAGTTCGAAGGCGGTAAAGCGTCTGACTTCGTACTGGCGATGGGCCAGGGTCGTATGATCCCAGGCTTCGAAGACGGTATCAAAGGCCACAAAGCGGGCGAAGAGTTCACCATTGACGTGACCTTCCCTGAAGAATACCACGCTGAAAACCTGAAAGGTAAAGCAGCGAAGTTCGTTATCAACCTGAAGAAAGTGGAAGAGCGCGAACTGCCAGAACTGACCGAAGAATTCATCAAGCGTTTCGGCGTGGAAGATGGTTCTGTTGCGGGCCTGCGTACCGAAGTGCGTAAAAATATGGAGCGCGAGCTGAACGGCGCTGTACGTAACCGCGTGAAGTCTCAGGCGATTGAAGGTCTGGTGAAAGCGAACGACATCGACGTTCCTGCTGCCCTGATCGACAGCGAAATCGACGTTCTGCGCCGTCAGGCTGCACAGCGCTTCGGTGGCAACCAGCAGCAAGCGATGGAACTGCCACGCGAGCTGTTCGAAGAGCAAGCGAAACGTCGCGTTGTTGTCGGCCTGCTGCTGGGCGAAGTGATTCGTACCCACGAGCTGAAAGCTGACGAAGAGCGTGTGAAAGGCCTGATCGAAGAGATGGCTTCTGCATACGAAGATCCATCTGAAGTGATCGAGTTCTACGGTAAGAACAAAGAGCTGATGGACAACATGCGCAACGTCGCACTGGAAGAGCAGGCTGTTGAAGCGGTACTGGCGAAAGCGAAAGTGACCGAAAAAGAGACCTCTTTCACCGAACTGATGAACCAGCAGGCGTAATTTCGCCCCGACGGTTTAAAGTTTGAACAAAAAACCCGTTGCCCTCCGGCGACGGGTTTTTTTTATCACAGCTTTAGTCCTGGAAGGGTGCTAAAACGCCCTTTCAGTGTTAGCGTTACAACAAAACGTTGTTATGCTTGAAATAGGGCATGACGACCCCCATTAGTATGTAATCACGATGATTGAGACTGGCTGATAATCCGTCCATAAGGTTACAATCAGTACAGCAGGTGTTTTCAATTTTGAACCAGGAGACGGAAATGTCATACAGTGGCGAACGAGATAACTTTGCACCCCATATGGCGCTGGTGCCAATGGTTATTGAACAGACCTCACGCGGTGAGCGTTCTTTCGATATCTATTCCCGTCTGCTCAAGGAACGCGTTATCTTTCTGACCGGCCAGGTGGAAGACCATATGGCTAACCTGATCGTGGCGCAGATGCTGTTCCTGGAAGCGGAAAACCCGGAAAAAGACATTTACCTGTACATCAACTCGCCAGGCGGTGTGATTACGGCGGGCATGTCAATTTATGACACCATGCAATTCATCAAGCCGGATGTCAGTACCATCTGTATGGGGCAGGCGGCATCCATGGGTGCTTTCCTGTTAACCGCAGGGGCGAAAGGTAAGCGTTTCTGCCTGCCTAACTCCCGCGTGATGATTCACCAGCCGCTGGGTGGTTACCAGGGCCAGGCGACGGATATTGAAATCCACGCCCGAGAAATTCTGAAAGTAAAAGCGCGCATGAATGAACTTATGGCGCAGCATACGGGTCAACCTCTCGAGCAGATCGAGCGCGATACCGAGCGCGATCGCTTCCTCTCTGCACCAGAGGCAGTTGAGTACGGCTTAGTCGACTCCATTTTGACCCATCGTAATTGATGCCCGCGACGCGAGTGTGCCGCTATACTAAGGTAGGGCGGAACGTTGCCTGTAAGCAGCTTGCGTCTGAGAATGGCATTTGCGTCGTCATGTGCGGCACATAGAACTTAAAAAGAGGTTTGGACTCATGACAGATAAACGCAAAGATGGTTCGGGCAAACTGCTGTACTGCTCTTTTTGCGGCAAAAGCCAGCATGAAGTGCGTAAACTGATTGCCGGGCCGTCCGTGTATATCTGCGACGAATGCGTCGATTTATGTAACGACATCATTCGCGAAGAGATTAAAGAAGTCGCGCCGCACCGTGAGCGCAGCGCGTTACCAACGCCACACGAGATTCGCCACCACCTGGATGACTATGTCATTGGTCAGGAGCAGGCGAAAAAAGTGCTGGCGGTGGCGGTATACAACCACTACAAACGTCTGCGTAACGGCGATACCAGCAATGGCGTAGAGCTGGGCAAAAGTAACATTCTGCTGATCGGGCCTACGGGCTCTGGTAAAACCCTGCTGGCGGAAACGCTGGCGCGCCTGCTGGATGTTCCGTTCACCATGGCGGATGCCACCACCCTGACCGAAGCCGGTTATGTGGGTGAAGACGTTGAAAATATTATCCAGAAGCTGCTCCAGAAGTGCGATTACGACGTACAGAAAGCCCAGCGCGGGATCGTCTATATCGATGAGATCGACAAAATCTCCCGTAAATCAGACAACCCGTCGATCACCCGTGACGTCTCGGGCGAGGGCGTGCAGCAGGCGCTGCTGAAGCTGATCGAAGGTACGGTTGCGGCTGTTCCACCGCAGGGTGGGCGTAAACATCCGCAGCAGGAATTCTTGCAGGTTGATACCTCCAAGATCCTGTTTATCTGTGGTGGTGCGTTTGCAGGCCTGGATAAAGTGATCTCTCACCGTGTGGAAACCGGCTCCGGCATTGGTTTTGGCGCAACGGTGAAAGCCACGTCTGAAAAACCAAACGAAGGCCAGCTGCTGGCGCAGGTTGAACCGGAAGATCTGATCAAATTCGGTTTGATTCCGGAATTTATCGGCCGTCTGCCGGTTGTGGCGACCCTGAACGAACTGAGCGAAGACGCGCTGATTCAGATCCTGAAAGAGCCGAAAAACGCGCTGACCAAGCAGTATCAGGCGCTGTTTAATCTGGAAGGCGTTGAGCTGGAATTCCGTGACGAAGCACTGGACGCGATTGCCAAGAAAGCGATGGCGCGTAAAACCGGTGCCCGTGGCCTGCGTTCTATCGTAGAAGCAGCATTGCTCGACACGATGTACGATCTTCCTTCTATGGAAGACGTTGAAAAAGTCGTGATCGACGAGTCCGTCATTGGTGGCCAGTCCAAGCCGTTACTGATTTACGGTAAACCGGAAGCGCAGCAGGCATCTGGCGAATAATTCACCATTTCATACAATCAGTTAATCAAAAAGGGGGGATTTTATCTCCCCTTTACTTTTTCCGTATTCATGGCGTTGAATGTATGGGAAACATCCCCATATACTGGATTACATGTTAATGGTTGTGTGAAGCACAGTTACATGACCAGTTTACCTGGCGGACACTAAACTAAGAGAGAGCTCTATGAATCCTGAGCGTTCTGAACGCATTGAAATCCCCGTATTGCCGTTGCGCGATGTGGTGGTTTATCCGCACATGGTCATACCCTTATTTGTAGGGCGGGAAAAATCTATCCGTTGCCTCGAAGCCGCCATGGATCATGATAAAAAAATCATGTTGGTCGCGCAGAAGGAAGCATCAACGGATGAGCCGGGTGTAAACGATCTTTTCACCGTCGGGACCGTGGCCTCTATTTTGCAGATGCTGAAGCTGCCAGACGGCACCGTGAAGGTGCTGGTGGAAGGCTTACAGCGTGCGCGTATTACCACTCTGTCAGACGATGGCGAGCACTTCTCTGCGAAGGCGGAGTACCTTGATTCACCGGAACTTGATGAGCGCGAACAGGAAGTACTGGTACGCACCGCGATCAGCCAGTTCGAAGGCTACATCAAGCTGAATAAGAAAATCCCACCTGAAGTGCTGACGTCGCTGAACAGCATCGACGATCCTGCACGTCTGGCGGATACCATCGCTGCGCACATGCCGCTGAAGCTTGCCGACAAACAGTCCGTGCTGGAAATGTCCGACGTTAACGAACGTCTGGAATACCTGATGGCGATGATGGAGTCTGAGATCGATCTGCTCCAGGTTGAGAAGCGCATTCGCAACCGCGTCAAAAAGCAGATGGAAAAATCGCAGCGTGAGTACTATCTGAACGAGCAAATGAAAGCCATTCAGAAAGAGCTCGGCGAGATGGACGATGCGCCGGATGAAAACGAAGCGCTGAAGCGTAAGATCGACGCGGCGAAGATGCCGAAAGAGGCGAAAGAGAAAGCCGAAGCTGAGTTGCAGAAGCTGAAAATGATGTCTCCGATGTCGGCAGAGGCGACCGTCGTGCGCGGCTATATTGAGTGGATGGTGCAGGTTCCGTGGAATGCCCGCAGCAAGGTCAAAAAAGACCTGCGTCAGGCGCAGGAAATCCTCGATACCGACCACTACGGCCTGGAACGCGTGAAAGACCGCATTCTTGAGTACCTCGCGGTACAGAGCCGTGTGAACAAAATCAAAGGCCCAATCCTGTGCCTGGTAGGGCCTCCAGGCGTGGGTAAAACCTCTCTGGGCCAGTCCATCGCCAAAGCGACCGGACGTAAGTATATCCGTATGGCGCTGGGCGGCGTACGCGATGAAGCGGAAATCCGCGGCCATCGTCGCACCTATATCGGTTCCATGCCGGGCAAGCTGATCCAGAAGATGGCGAAAGTGGGGGTTAAAAACCCGCTGTTCCTGCTCGATGAGATCGACAAAATGTCTTCGGACATGCGTGGCGATCCGGCGTCGGCGCTGCTGGAAGTGCTTGATCCAGAACAGAACGTGGCGTTCAGCGATCACTACCTGGAAGTGGACTACGACCTGAGCGATGTGATGTTCGTGGCGACCTCCAACTCCATGAACATTCCGGCCCCGCTGCTGGACCGTATGGAAGTGATTCGTCTCTCCGGTTATACCGAAGATGAGAAGCTGAACATTGCTAAGCAGCACCTGCTGCCGAAACAGATTGAGCGTAACGCGCTGAAAGCCAACGAGCTGACCGTCGAGGACAGCGCGATTATCGGCATCATTCGCTATTACACCCGTGAAGCGGGCGTTCGTAGCCTCGAGCGTGAGATCTCTAAGCTGTGCCGTAAGGCGGTGAAACAGCTGCTGCTGGATAAGAGCCTGAAGCACATCGTGATTAACGGCGACAATCTGCATGCTTACCTTGGCGTTCAGCGCTTCGACTACGGTCGTGCGGACAACGAAAACCGCGTTGGTCAGGTGACCGGTCTGGCATGGACGGAAGTGGGCGGCGATCTGCTGACCATCGAAACCGCCTGTGTCCCGGGCAAAGGCAAGCTGACCTACACCGGTTCACTGGGTGAAGTGATGCAGGAGTCCATCCAGGCGGCGCTGACCGTGGTGCGCGCGCGCGCGGAAAAACTGGGTATCAACCCGGATTTCTACGAAAAACGCGACATTCACGTTCACGTTCCGGAAGGGGCGACGCCGAAAGATGGCCCAAGCGCGGGTATTGCCATGTGTACGGCGCTGGTTTCCTGCCTGACAGGGAACCCGGTTCGTGCTGATGTGGCCATGACCGGTGAAATTACGCTGCGTGGTCAGGTACTGCCTATCGGCGGGTTAAAAGAAAAACTGCTGGCGGCACACCGCGGTGGGATCAAAACCGTATTGATCCCTTACGAAAATAAACGCGATCTGGAAGAGATTCCGGACAACGTTATTGCCGATTTGCAGATCCATCCGGTGAAACGCATTGAGGAAGTTCTGACTCTCGCACTGCAAAATGAACCGTCCGGAATGCAGGTTGTAACCGCAAAATAGTGACCTCGCGCAAAGAGCGCCAATAAAAACAAGGCTGGTAAGTCATTTCGTACTTGCCAGCCTTTTTTTGTATAGCTAATTTAGATTGCTGATTGGGTTAGCCATCAACAACGGGTGTTGTAAGGTCATAGCAGGACTGATATAACTGCTGCGCGGTCGCGCTGTGAAGGATTCAGGTGCGATATAAATTATAAAGAGAGGAAGAGAACAGTGAATAAATCTCAACTGATTGACAAAATTGCTGCGGGTGCTGATATTTCTAAAGCTGCAGCTGGACGTGCTTTAGATGCTTTAATTGCTTCTGTTACTGAATCTCTGCAAGCTGGGGACGACGTTGCACTGGTAGGCTTCGGTACTTTTGCGGTTAAAGAGCGTGCAGCCCGTACTGGCCGCAACCCTCAAACCGGTAAAGAGATCACCATTGCTGCCGCTAAAGTGCCGGGTTTCCGTGCAGGTAAAGCGCTGAAAGACGCAGTAAACTGATTGCTTTCCCGCTCCAGGGAAGCTGAAAAGTACAAGGGCGCATCGTTTGATGTGCCTTTTTTGTTTGTCCAGACCTGATTTGTGCGAGTTTATGCGAGTTGTGGGCTGACAATTGCCCTGTTTTCTTGTCACAATACGCCTTTACGCGCGACGGTCAGGATTTTCCGTCAGCGTCAGGTAACCAGTCACCTACAGCGGAGTGTTGTTACACCATGATGGACAGCTTACGCACGGCTGCTAACAGTCTCGTGCTCAAGATTATTTTCGGTATCATTATCGTGTCGTTCATATTGACCGGTGTGAGTAGTTACCTCATCGGCGGTGGCGCGAACTACGCCGCAAAAGTGAATGGCCAGGAAATTAGCCGTGGGCAGTTCGAGAACGCTTTTGCTGGTGAACGTAACCGCATGCAGCAGCAACTGGGCGACCAATACTCTGAACTTGCAGCCAACGAAGGCTATATGAAAAACCTGCGTCAGCAGACGCTGAACCGCCTTATCGACGAAGCGCTGCTGGATCAGTACGCGAAAAGCCTCGGTCTGGGCATCAGCGATGAGCAGGTTAAAAAAGCCATCTTCTCGACGCAGGCTTTCCAGTCTAATGGGAAGTTCGACAACGCGCGTTACAACAGCATTGTTAACCAGATGGGTATGACGGCTGACCAGTACGCTCAGGCGCTGCGTAACCAGTTGACCACGCAACAGCTGATCAACGCGGTGGTGGGCACCGATTTCATGCTGAAAGGCGAAACTGAAGAGCTGGCGGCACTGGTGGCGCAGCAACGCGTGGTGCGTGAAGCGACGATTGATGTCAACGCACTGGCAGCGAAACAGCAGGTTAGCGACGCTGAAGTTAATGCTTACTACGAGCAAAACAAGAACAACTTAATCTCTCCGGAACAGTTCCGCGTAAGCTATATCAAGCTGGATGCAGCTGCGATGCAGGAAAACGCGACTGACGCCGAGATCCAGTCTTATTACGACCAGCATCAGGATCAGTTCACTCAGCCGCAGCGTAACCGTTACAGCGTGATCCAGACCAAAACGGAAGCAGAAGCGAAAGCCGTGCTGGACGAGCTGAACAAAGGCGCTGATTTCGCCACCTTAGCGAAAGCAAAATCCACCGACATTATTTCTGCCAAAAACGGCGGTGATATGGGCTGGCTGGAAGAGTCCACTACCCCGGACGAGCTGAAAAATGCAGGCCTGAAAGAGAAAGGCCAACTGTCTGGTGTAATCAAATCCTCCGTTGGTTTCCTGGTGGCGCGTCTGGACGATGTTGTGGCGGCGAAAACCAAGCCGCTGGCTGACGTTCGTGATGATATCGCTGCGAAAGTGAAGCAGGAGAAAGCGCTGGACGCCTTCTATGCTCTGCAACAGAAAGTGAGCGATGCCGCAAGCAACGACAACGAATCACTGGCGGGCGCTGAGCAGGCTGCTGGCGTGAAAGCGGTTGAGACAGGCTGGTTCAGCCACGAAAACCTGCCGGAAGAACTGAACTTCAAACCGGTTTCAGATGCCATTTTCAATGGTGGTCTGGTCGGTGAGAACGGTACGCCGGGCAGCAACTCAGACATCATTACCGTTGATGGTGACCGAGCGTTCGTACTGCGCGTCAGCGAGCACAAAGCCGAGGCAGTGAAGCCCCTGGCGGAAGTGAAAGATCAGGTGGTGGCGCTGGTCAAACACAACAAAGCGGCACAGCAGGCAAAACTGGATGCAGAGAAAATTCTGGCCGATCTGAAAGCCGGTAAGAACGATGCGCTGAAAGCGGCTGGCCTGAGCTTTGGCGAAGCAAAAACGCTGAGCCGTACCGGTCAGGACCCTGTCAGCCAGGCGGCGTTTGGTCTGAGTCTGCCGGCGAAAGACAAACCTGTCTATGGTACCACGACCGATATGCAGGGTAACGTGGTGCTTCTGGCGCTGGATGAAGTAAAAGCCGGTACGCTGCCAGACGCGCAGAAGAAGGCCATGGTTCAGGGAATTACCCAGAACAATGCCCAGATTGCTTTCGAAGCGATGATGAGCAACCTGCGTAAAGAAGCCAAAATCAAACTGGGTGATGTGGTCACTCAGGAGCAATAATTACGTATCTGCTCGCAGATTTTCGTAACGCTCTGCAAAAATTAAAGGCCGCTTTCGCGGCCTTTTCCATTTCTGCAATCTGTTGTTTGTCCCTGTTTTCCCGTGCGGTTATCGTGGCGTGGCTGTCAACAAACAAGGAGAAAACAGCATGAAATGTGGAATCAAAGCACTGTTAATTACACTGGCTATTGCCACTTCCGGGATGAGTGCGGGCGCGCTGGCGGCGTCCCCCTCGGTTAAAGCGCAGGCTGCACAAAACCAGGCCGATGCAACGTCACAAGGTCATGTTAAAGCCAACGCGACGGCCAGCACGAAAGCCATTGAGGACGAGGGTACGCGGGTCAGTATCAATACTGCCTCTGCGGACGATCTTGCTCGCGTTATGAATGGTGTGGGTCTAAAAAAAGCGCAGGCCATCGTCAGCTATCGTGAAGAGTATGGCCCTTTCAAAACCCTTGACGATCTCAAGCAGGTGCCGGGTATGGGCAGCGCGCTGGTTGAGCGCAATCTCGCACACCTGACGCTGTAATCGCGTAATCACTTGCACTGCGGCAAAAATTTGCCAGGATAAAGAGGTCATACCAGTTATGACCTCTGAACCTATAACAACGAAAGGCTATTGCGCTATGCAGACACAAATCAAAGTCCGTGGTTATCACCTCGATGTTTACCAACACGTCAATAACGCCCGCTACCTTGAATTTCTTGAAGAGGCGCGCTGGGACGGCCTGGAGAACAGCGAAAGCTTCCAGTGGCTGACCGCACACAACATCGCGTTTGTGGTCGTCAATATCAACATTAACTACCGCCGCCCGGCTGTGCTGGGGGATGTGCTCACCGTGACCAGTGAGGTCCAACAACTGAATGGCAAAAGTGGTGTATTGAGCCAGGTCGTTACGCTGGAGCCAGAAGGGCAGGTGGTGGCCGATGCGCTGATCACCTTTGTCTGTATCGATCTCAAAACCCAGAAAGCGTTGCCGCTGGAAGGGGAGTTGCGCGAAAAGCTGGAGCTGATGATCGCGTAAAGTTTTGTCTTTTATAAAAGACAAAAAGGGTATTCAGGGATAAAATCATGAACAGGGACTACGTTGTTAAACGTTACCGAACCCGCGACGGAAAAATACCGTTTGAGGATTGGGTAGCAAAGATGAGACGAAAGGATCCGGAGCTGGCGTTTCGGATCCTTCTGCGAATCGACCGCGCGGAGAAGGGGAATTTTGGCGATTACCGTTATCTCAGAGAGGGTGTCTGGGAGTTGAAGGTTGATTGTGGTCCCGGTTATCGAGTCTATTTTGCAGTCCAGCGTCGGGAAATCTTATTGTTGCTGATCGGCGGTGATAAAAAGAGCCAGAAAGCGGATGTGATGCTGGCAATAGACTACTGGAAAGATCATCAAAAGGATAAACCCAATGAGCAAAAGTGAGCGAAAATTCTCAAGTACCGTCAGCCATGATGAAGCTGTAGTCAAAATGCTGCGCGAAAATCCTTCTTACGCGCAACTCTATCTGCAAATTGCACTGGATGAAATTTACGAAGACCAGGGGATCCCAGCCTATTTGATTGCCCTCAGACGCGTTATCGAAGCGCGCGGCGGTATCGGAGAGATTTCAGCCAAAGCGGGGCTTTCACGTCAGCAGCTATACCGCACCCTGTCCGAAAATGGTAACCCAACGCTGACTACACTGATGAAAATTACCCGTGCTGCCGGTGTAAAACTGTTCGACAGCACGGTCAGGTAGCCCTTATTTCAGCCCGGTCTTTTTCTGCATCGCGGCCATCACGCCCGCTTTATCCGCAAAATAATGATTCAGACCGTTCGCGCGCAGGTTACAGGCGGCACACTGCCCGCAGCCGTCCCCTTTAATGCCGTTGTAGCAGGTCAGGGTCTCGTTGCGAACAACATCCAGCTTGCCCCAGTAGTCGGCCAGGGCCCAGGTTTCAGCCTTATCCAGCCACATCAGCGGCGTTTCGAAGCGGGTCTCTTTTGCCATTCCCAGATCGACAGCGTGATTGAGTGCTTTCACGAATTCATCCCGGCAGTCCGGGTAGCCAGAGAAGTCGGTCTCACACACGCCCGTGATCACCGCTTCGGCTTTCACCTGGTAGGCATAGATCGCCGTCAGGGTCAGGAAGAGAATGTTGCGGCCCGGTACGAAGGTGTTCGGAATGCCGCTGGCATCCGGTTCGTAATCAGGCACCGGAATGCTGTCGCGGGTGAGGCTGCTGACGGCAAGTTCATTTAACAGCGTCACGTCCAGCACTTTATGAGCGCGGGCGCCCAGTTTGAGGGCCAGTTCACGAGCGACATCGATTTCAGCGCGATGACGCTGACCATAATCAAAAGTGACGCAGTGCACTTCATCATACTGGTGAAGCGCCTGAATCAGGCAGGTGGTGGAATCTTGTCCTCCGCTGAACACGACGACGGCACGTTTCATAGATCATCTCGACAGTTACAGTAAAAGCGTCATGTTAACGCCTGGCTAAAGCGGCGACCAGCTTCTTCACGCGTTTGGGGGAGGAAGCCAGGCTTCGGTGAAGTCAAACCAGCCGCGAGTGTTAAGGCGTATGCCGTTGACGCCCGGAGGCGCGCTGATTTGATACTGGTAGTTAAAGAGCGGCGTCAGGACGGCTGTCTCCATTAACCGGCTGAAGATAGCCTGAAGTCCTGCGTGTCGGTCACGTTCGTCGGCCTGCGTCTGCACCGCATCCAGCGTGGCCTGCAAATGGGCGTATGCCGGTGCGCTCAGCAGATGCGGCCAGAGCGCATCGCAGCGGAGCCACTGCTCAAGCGTGTACGCTGGCGCTTCGCCAATCAGTCTGTCTCCCATCATGATGTCTGCATCGGCAAGCTGCTGGCACCCGTCCCACGTTTTGGCGTCGTGAAAGATGACGGTCAGTTCACAACCCTGCCGCGCAAGGTATGCTTTTAACTGGCTGGCCATGGTGTGAAGCTCAACCGGCAGGTGGTAGACGAGCGTCAATGCCTCTGGCAGCGCAACGTCGGTTAAATCAGGCCATTGGGGGATTGCCCAGCCGGGAAGCAGTTCCTCGGTAGGGGTGATGAGTCCTTCGTTCAGAGGAAGCGTGTGCAGCAGCGTTGAGAGGTGGATGATATTAATCAGCCGCTTTGCCTGAAGTTCGCTCAGACGCGGACTCTGTTTCAGCGTGAGGTAGCAGAAACCCAGACTGGTGCTGTTACTCACCAGCCGCAGGCTGGCCAGCTCGTCGGCCTCGCCAATGGCGATTTGCACCGGGTGGCGACAGCTGGTGCCCAGACTGTAGTCAAAAAGCTGGGGCGTGATCCAGTACTCGATAGCCTTAAGCAACGGATGGCCAAGGTGATACTGCTCGTGGCTTTCCAGACGCACCAGTTCAGGCTCAAAAACGCTCAGTCGAAAGGGACCGCTGCCCACCACGGGGTAATCGGGATGCGCCAGACGGCTACAGTAGGTTGCCAGCCTGTGCGCCAGCCAGTAGTCAGGTTGATGGAGAATAAACGTCAGGCACTGCGGATGCGTGGTTTCAATACGTAAGACGCTGCGGAAAAGCGTGCCCATGCCGGGCTGCGATAACAGCGCCGTCAGGCTTTTCCGGAGCTGTGCCGTCTCTATTTTATCGCCGTTATGCCAGTGCAGGGTGGAGCGAATGTAGAAATGCCAGCGCAGGCCGTCAGCGGAGATTTCCCAGTGATGCGCCAGATCGCCCGTGGGTTCACTGCTGGTACCATTAAAACGCGTCAAACCTGAGAATACCTGTCCCGCCAGATGCTGCTCCGCCCGGCCAGGGAGAAACCCCGGCTGAAGCGGCTCCAGCGAGCGATAGTAGGGAATACGCAGCGTCGGCGTATCGTTCTGCCACTGCCCGCCCATAAACGGATGCAGCAGCGATCGCAAATCTTCAGGCGCGAGCTGGGCCAGCTCCAGCGCGTTGTGCTGCTGTCCACTTTTCAGGGCCTCTTCCATCATCGTATTACGCAACGAGTCCGGGGTGACGTGAAAGCGTAAATCCCCACGCTTACCTCGTCCGGAGCGGGCGTGCCAGCTTAGCCAGCCCGCCTCCTGCGCCTGGCGCAGCAGGGTGCGAACATGTCGCTCGCTGCAAAAGCAGCGGCTGGCAAGTTCACTGATGGTCACCTGCTGCGGTGCGCCGGCGGAGGGGTGCCACAGACGCTGATACTGGTTAAGACGATTAAGCTGGCGCATGAAAAACCCGGAACAATAATTATCATCTATTCACTATTACTTCCGTATATCTCACGTAATACTGATGCACAAGTTAACCGCATCACATTTCGGGAGTAATTATGGCTCGGCTCGCTGCATTTGATATGGACGGCACGCTGTTAATGCCGGATCACCGTTTAGGGGAGAAAACCCTGAACACACTTAAGCGCCTGCGCGAGCGTGAAGTCACCCTGACGTTTGCCACTGGTCGTCATGTTCTCGAGATGCGCCATCTGCTGGGAACATTTGCCCTCGATGCGTTCCTGATCACCGGCAACGGGACGCGCATTCACTCCGTCGACGGCGATATGCTGCACCGTCAGGATCTGAATCCGGAAGTGGCGGACATTGTCCTGCACAGCACCTGGGATACGCAGGCCAGCGTGCATGTTTTTAATGATGAAGGCTGGTTTACCGGGCGTGAGATCCCGGCCTTGCTGCACGCTCACGTTTACAGCGGCTTTAAATATCAGCTTATCGATTTGCGCCGCATTCCGGCACACAAGGTGACCAAGATCTGCTTCTGTGGCGATCACGACGATCTCTGCCGCCTGCGTATTCAGCTTAACGAGGCGCTGGGCGACCGGGCGCACCTTACCTTCTCGGCGGTGGACTGCCTTGAAGTGCTGCCGGTGGGCTGTAACAAAGGATCTGCGCTGGCGGTGCTGAGCGATCATCTGGGGCTGACGATGCAGGACTGTATGGCCTTTGGTGACGCCATGAACGACCACGAGATGCTGAGCAGCGTGGGTCGTGGACTGATTATGGGGAACGCGATGCCGCAACTTATTGCCGCGCTCCCGCATTTACCGGTTATCGGACACTGTCGTAACGAAGCGGTGTCCCATTTTTTGACGCATTGGCTGGACAAAAATAACCTCCCATATTCCCCCGAATAGTGAGACCCTTCCAGCAAGCCAGGCTTTAGCCTGGCTTTTTTTTATTTCACCAGCTGCGAAATCTGCGCTTTCCACGGTTCTACATCGCCAATAGTTGCCTGCACCCATTCTGCGTTGTAATAGGTGTCCAGGTAGCGCTCCCCGCTGTCACACAGCAGCGTGACGACAGAGCCGGTACGGCCTTCTTCGCACATCCTCGCGGCCAGCTGTAGCGCGCCCCACATATTGGTGCCGGTGGAAGCCCCGACTTTACGGCCAAGCTGTGTCTCCAGCCAGTGCGCCGTCGCGACGCTGGCGGCGTCCGGCACGCGGAGCATCTCATCCACAACGTCCGGAATGAACGAGGGTTCGACGCGCGGGCGACCAATCCCTTCGATCTTGCTCCCCACGGGGCTGCGCAGGCTGGCATCGCGGGATTGCCAGTAATCGAGGAACACCGAGTTTTGCGGGTCAACCACCATCAGCTGCGTATCATAACCCTGACAGCGGATATAACGTCCGATGGTGGCGGAGGTTCCGCCCGTGCCCGCGCTCATGACAATGTAAGAGGGAACAGGATGCGGCTCGTGGGTCATCTGGCGGAAAATGCTGTCCGCAATGTTATTATTGCCGCGCCAGTCGGTGGCGCGCTCGGCGAAGGTGAATTGGTCCATATAGTGACCATTCAGTTCGCGGGCCAGCATTTCGGAGGCCGCATAGATTTCGCAGGCGCTTTCCACAAAGTGGCAGCGTCCGCCGTAAAATTCGATCTGTTCGACTTTACGTTTCGCCGTGCAGGAGGGCATCACGGCGATAAACGGGAGGCCCAGCAGGCGGGCAAAGTAGGCTTCGGAGACGGCAGTTGATCCGGACGACGATTCAATAATCGTGGTGCCTTCTTTGATCCAGCCGTTACATAAACCGTATAAAAAGAGTGAACGCGCCAGGCGATGCTTCAGGCTGCCGGTAGGATGGGTGCTTTCATCCTTCAGGTAAAGCTGAATGCCGGGAAATCCAGGCAGAGGCAGGCGGATCAAGTGGGTGTCTGCCGAGCGCTGATAGTCGGCATTTATTTCGCTGATGGCATGTTTAACCCAGGTGCTATTCATCGTAGTTATCCGTTTGTCATTTTGTGCCCAGCATAGCGAAAAGCACAGAAAAAATTGTTGCTATCTGACCTTTAAAATAGAATGTAAGGAGAATAATTTTCTCTTCGAGGTGGCTATGTTAGATAAAATTGATCGTAAGCTGCTTTCTTTGCTGCAAAGCGACTGCACCCTCTCTTTGCAGGCGCTGGCAGATGCCGTTAATCTGACCACCACACCGTGCTGGAAGCGCCTCAAGAAGCTGGAAGATGATGGCATTCTGCTGGGACGCGTGGCGTTGCTGGATCCCGAAAAACTGGGGCTTGGCCTGACCGCCTTCGTCCTGATAAAAACGCAGCATCACAGTAGCGAATGGTACTGCCGCTTCGTCACCCAGGTTTCCGACATGCCCGAAGTGCTCGGCTTCTGGCGCATGGCGGGGGAATACGACTATCTGATGCGCGTTCAGGTGGCAGACATGAAGCGCTACGATGATTTCTACAAGCGGCTGGTCAATAGCGTACCAGGCTTGTCCGATGTCACCTCCAGTTTCGCCATGGAACAGATTAAATACACCACAGCGTTACCCATTGAATAACTTCTTAAAATACCTTCAGGAAAAGACCGCGTGCGATTATTTGCCCAATTAAGCTGGTACTTTCGTCGGGAGTGGCAACGCTACCTCGGCGCGGTGGCCCTGCTTATTATCATTGCCATTCTGCAACTGATCCCGCCCAAAGTGGTGGGTTACGTCGTGGATGGCGTTACGGAACAACATTACACCGCCGCACGGGTGATGATGTGGGGCGGTACGCTGGTGCTGACGGCCGTGGTGGTTTACCTGCTGCGTTATGTCTGGCGCGTGCTGCTGTTCGGCGCGTCCTATCAGCTTGCCGTTGAGCTGCGTGAGGACTTTTACCGCCAGCTGAGCCGCCAGCACCCTGAGTTTTATCTGCGTCACCGTACCGGGGATCTCATCGCCCGCGCCACTAACGATGTAGACCGCGTGGTGTTTGCCGCCGGTGAAGGGGTGCTAACGCTGGTGGATTCCCTGGTGATGGGCTGTGCGGTACTGATTGTGATGTCTACGCAAATTAGCTGGGAGCTCACGCTGCTGGCGCTGCTGCCGATGCCGCTGATGGCGCTGGCAATTAACCGCTACGGCGAGCAGCTCCATGAACGCTTTAAGCTGGCGCAGGCGGCGTTCTCGTCGCTGAACGATCGCACCCAGGAGAGCATGACCAGCATCCGCATGATTAAAGCGTTTGGTCTGGAAGACCGCCAGTCCGCGCTGTTTGCCGCCGACGCCGCCGATACCGGCGCGAAAAACATGCGCGTGGCGCGTATTGATGCCCGTTTCGATCCGACAATTTATATTGCGATTGGCATGGCGAACCTGCTGGCAGTGGGCGGCGGCAGCTGGATGGTGGTGCAAGGCACGATGACCCTCGGGCAGTTAACCAGCTTTGCGATGTACCTTGGGCTGATGATCTGGCCGATGCTGGCGCTGGCCTGGATGTTTAATATCGTTGAACGCGGGAGCGCCGCTTACAGCCGTATCCGCGCCATGCTGGCGGAAGTGCCGGTCGTGAACGATGGCAGCGAGCCGGTGCCGGAAGGTCCGGGTATTCTCAAGGCTGATATCCGCGCCTTTATCTACCCGCAAACGGAACATCCGGTGCTTGAGAACGTCAGTTTCACGCTGCGTCCTGGTCAGATGCTGGGCATCTGTGGCCCGACGGGTTCCGGTAAAAGCACCATTCTGTCACTGATTCAGCGCCATTTTGACGTGAGCGAAGGCGATATCCGTTTCCACGACGTCCCTCTGCCACGTCTGCTGCTGGATGACTGGCGCAGCCGCCTGGCGGTCGTCAGCCAGACGCCGTTTTTGTTTTCAGACACCATTGCCAACAATATCGCGCTCGGGTGTCCGACGGCGACACAGGACCAGATCGAGCACGTGGCGCGTCTGGCCAGCGTCCACGAGGATATTCTGCGCCTGCCGCAGGGCTACGACACGGAAGTGGGTGAGCGGGGCGTTATGCTCTCCGGCGGACAAAAACAGCGTATCTCTATTGCCCGCGCGCTGCTGCTGGACGCTGAGATCCTGATACTGGATGATGCGCTGTCCGCGGTTGACGGGCGTACTGAACATCAAATTTTGCATAACCTTCGCCAGTGGGGAGAGGGGCGCACGGTCATCATCAGCGCGCACCGTCTGTCGGCCCTTACCGAAGCCAGCGAAATTCTGGTGCTTCAGCACGGGCATATTGCTCAGCGTGGTCAGCATGAGCAGCTTGCCGGGCAGACCGGATGGTATCGGGATATGTACCGCTATCAACAGCTTGAAGCCGCGCTGGATGAGGAGGTCGCCGATGCGTAAGTTTGGACAGATGTGGCCGACGTTAAAACGGCTGCTGGCCTATGGCTCACCGTGGCGCAAACCGCTTTCCATCGCCGTGCTGTTGCTGTGGATCGCCGCGATTGCGGAGGTGACCGGTCCGCTGCTTATCAGCTATTTCATCGACAATATGGTGGCGAAAAACTATCTGCCGCTGGGGCTGGTGGCGGGGCTGGGCGTGGCGTATGTCGGCCTACAGCTGACGGCGGCGGGGCTGCACTATGCGCAGTCGCTGCTGTTTAACCGGGCCGCCGTGGGCGTGGTCCAGCAGCTTCGCACGGATGTGATGGATGCCGCGCTGCGCCAGCCGCTGAGCGAGTTTGATACTCAGCCGGTCGGGCAGGTTATTTCGCGCGTCACCAATGACACCGAGGTGATCCGCGACCTCTATGTAACCGTTGTCGCAACGGTTCTGCGCAGTGCCGCGTTAATTGGCGCGATGCTGGTGGCGATGTTCAGCCTGGACTGGCGTATGGCGCTGGTGGCGATCGCTATTTTCCCGGCGGTGCTGATTGTGATGGTAATTTACCAGCGCTACAGCACGCCGATTGTTCGTCGCGTGCGCGCTTACCTCGCAGATATCAATGATGGCTTCAACGAAGTGATCAACGGCATGAGCGTTATCCAGCAGTTTCGCCAGCAGGCGCGTTTTGGCGAGCGAATGGGAGAAGCCAGCCGCTCGCACTATATGGCGCGGATGCAGACGTTACGGCTGGATGGCTTCCTGTTACGCCCGCTGCTGAGCCTCTTCTCTGCGCTGGTGCTGTGCGGGCTGTTGATGCTGTTTGGCCTGACGACGCGCGGAACCATCGAGGTGGGGGTACTGTACGCATTTATCAGCTACCTTGGACGCCTTAACGAACCGCTGATTGAACTCACCACGCAGCAATCGATGCTGCAACAGGCAGTGGTCGCGGGCGAACGTGTATTCGAGCTGATGGACAGGCCGCGTCAGACCTATGGCGATGACGAACGCCCGCTGGAAAGTGGATCCATAGCGTTTGATCATGTCTCGTTTGCCTACCGCGACGACCAGCTTGTCTTGCAGGATATCAACCTCGAGGTACCGTCGCGCGGTTTTGTCGCCCTGGTTGGGCATACCGGCAGCGGTAAAAGCACGCTCGCCAGTTTGCTGATGGGCTACTATCCGTTGACGCAAGGGGAGATCCGTCTGGACGGACGGCCGCTTGCCGCGCTTAGCCACAACGCGTTACGTAAGGGCGTCGCGATGGTGCAGCAGGATCCGGTGGTACTGGCGGATACCTTTTATGCCAACGTGACGCTGGGACGACCTTTCACGCCTGAGCAGGTATGGGAGGTGCTGGAAACGGTGCAGCTTGCGGATCTGGCGCGCGGGTTAAGCGAGGGGATCCATACCCGGCTGGGTGAGCAGGGCAATAATCTCTCGGTCGGGCAAAAGCAACTTCTTGCGCTGGCGCGCGTGCTGATTGAGACGCCACAGGTGTTAATTCTGGATGAAGCGACCGCAAGCATTGACTCCGGTACCGAGCAGGCGATCCAGCAGGCGCTGGCTGCCGTGCGGGATCGCACTACGCTGGTGGTAATCGCCCACCGCCTCTCAACGATCGTCGATGCCGATACCATTCTGGTGTTGCACCGTGGCCAGGCCGTTGAACGGGGGACGCACAGAGCGCTGCTTGAGGCAAAAGGACGCTACTGGCAGATGTATCAGTTGCAGCTGGCAGGCGACGAACTGGCCGCCAGCGAGCGCGAGGAAGAGTCACTCAGCGCCTGATGCACCATAACAAGGCAATGCGCTAACAGACTTAACCGTTGGTGCAAAACTGAAACGCACCCTGCACTGCCATGGTGCGTTTTTTTTCGCCTCTTCCCGGCGCATGCGCGCCGCGGCGCTTTCCTCCTCACCTTTCACTTCTGGCACACCCTTTGCAATATCCCTTTCGTGTTAGCTGCGGCCATTACCGAATTCTGACTGGAGGGGATATATGAAGCTGGTTACGGTGGTAATCAAACCATTCAAACTCGAAGACGTGCGTGAAGCGCTGTCTTCCATGGGTATTCAGGGACTGACTGTCACCGAAGTGAAAGGCTTTGGGCGTCAGAAAGGTCATGCCGAGCTTTATCGCGGGGCGGAATACAGCGTTAACTTCCTGCCAAAAGTGAAGATTGATGTGGCGATTGCCGACGATCAGCTTGATGAGGTGATTGATGTCGTCAGCAAAGCAGCCTACACCGGAAAAATTGGCGACGGCAAAATTTTCGTTGCCGAACTACAGCGCGTCATTCGCATCCGTACCGGCGAATCTGACGAAGCGGCGTTGTAAGTAACTCCTGGCACACAGTGATAGGGATCGAGAAAATGAAGAAAGCAACAATGAAAACAGGTCTGGGTTCGCTGGCACTGCTGCCGGGCCTGGCAATGGCTGCACCTGCTGTGGCAGACAAAGCCGATAACGCCTTTATGATGATTTGCACCGCGCTGGTGCTGTTCATGACGATTCCGGGGATCGCGCTGTTTTACGGCGGCCTGATCCGCGGCAAGAACGTACTCTCCATGCTGACGCAGGTTGCCGTCACGTTCGCGCTGGTGTGCGTGCTGTGGGTGGTTTACGGTTACTCGCTGGCCTTCGGGGAGGGCAATGCCTTCTTCGGCAACGTTAACTGGGCGATGCTGAAAAATATCGAACTGACCGCGGTGATGGGCAGTTTTTATCAGTATATTCATGTCGCGTTCCAGGGCTCATTCGCCTGCATCACCGTGGGGCTGATTGTGGGCGCGCTGGCTGAGCGTATCCGCTTCTCTGCGGTACTGATTTTCGTGGTGGTCTGGCTGACGCTCTCCTATATCCCGATTGCGCATATGGTCTGGGGAGGTGGTCTGTTGGCTTCCCATGGCGCGCTGGACTTTGCGGGCGGTACCGTTGTGCACATCAACGCCGCGGTAGCAGGTCTGGTAGGCGCATACCTGATTGGTAAGCGCGTGGGCTTCGGGAAGGAAGCATTCAAGCCGCACAATCTGCCGATGGTCTTTACCGGCACCGCCATCCTCTATTTTGGCTGGTTCGGCTTCAACGCAGGTTCAGCCAGCGCCGCTAACGAAATCGCCGCGCTGGCCTTCGTGAATACCGTTGTGGCAACCGCCGGCGCTATCCTCTCATGGGTATTTGGCGAGTGGGCCGTTCGCGGCAAGCCATCGCTGCTGGGTGCCTGTTCCGGGGCGATTGCCGGTCTGGTAGGTATTACGCCAGCGTGCGGTTACGTGGGCGTGGGCGGTGCGCTGCTGATCGGTATCGTCGCAGGACTGGCGGGGCTGTGGGGCGTTACCGCACTGAAACGTGTTCTGCGCGTTGACGATCCGTGTGATGTATTCGGCGTACACGGTGTGTGCGGCATCGTCGGCTGTATCATGACCGGTATCTTTGCTGCCCAATCTCTGGGCGGTGTGGGTTACGCAGAAGGCGTGACCATGATGCATCAGGTGCTGGTACAGCTGGAAAGCATCGCGATCACCGTTGTCTGGTCCGGTGTTGTGGCCTTTATCGGTTACAAGCTGGCGGATATGACCGTTGGGCTGCGCGTGCCGGAAGAGCAGGAGCGCGAAGGCCTGGACGTCAACAGCCACGGCGAGAATGCCTATAACGCATAATTTGAGTGCCTTGCCGGGCGGCGGCTTCGCCTTACCCGGCCTGAAAAAGCACAATTCGCAGGCCCGGTGAGCGCAGCGCCACCGGGCTTTTTACATCACCCGCGATTACGCATCACACCTTCCTGCACGGTAGAAGCCACCAGCACGCCATCCTGAGTGTAAAACTCCCCGCGTACAAAGCCGCGCGCGCTGGACGCAGAGGTACTTTCCACGCTGTAAAGCAGCCATTCGTTCATATCGAATGGACGGTGGAACCACATGGAATGGTCAATTGTGGCTACCTGCATCCCTTTTTCGAGGAAGCCCACACCGTGCGGCTGTAGCGCAACCGGCAGGAAGTTGAAATCCGACGCATACCCCAGCAGGTACTGATGCACGCGTAAATCTGCGGGTACGCTGCCGTTGGCGCGGATCCACACCTGGCGGGCGGGCTCAGCGGTATGCCCCTTCATTGGGTTATGAAATTCGACCGGGCGGATCTCCAGCGGTTTATCGCACAGAAACTTCTCTTTTACCTGCGGCGGCAGCAGATGCGCGAGAGCGCGGGCAATTTCGGTTTCCGATTTCAGATCGTCCGGCGACGGGGCAGACGGCATCTTTTTTTGATGCTCATAGCCCGGCTCTGGCGCCTGGAACGAGGCGGTCATGTAGAAGATGGGTTTGCCATGCTGGATGGCCGCCACGCGACGGGCGCTGAAGCTTTGACCGTCACGCAGAACTTCCACGTCGTAAACAATCGGTTTAGCACTGTCACCGGGGCGTAAAAAGTAGCTGTGAAACGAGTGCACCAGACGGTCTGCCGGGACGGTCTCCTTGGCGGCATACAGCGCTTGCCCCACGACCTGGCCGCCAAAAACCTGGCGTAAGCCTAAATCTTCGCTCTGTCCGCGAAATAGCCCTTCTTCTATTTTTTCCAGGTTCAGTAATGTCAGCAGATTGTTCAGTGCCTGACTCATAGTGGTCCTCAATAAACGCCGTGGCGAAAGATACGCTGAGTATAACCCAGAAATGAAAGTGGTCCGATGGGTAGAATAATCTTAATATCCGGACGAAATTAGGCATAAATCCGTGATTTGTGCCACACTTGTATTCGTTATGTGAATAAAACGACATCAGATGGGATCGATCCCGCTGGTGCATTGATGATAAGGAGACTTCAATGAAACTCGTGCCTATGCTCAGTGGTGTAGCAATTGCGGTAGCGTTGTCCGCCTGTGCTGGTAAGAGTGCCGATGTACCGGTGCCAACAGCAAGCGCAAACGGGATTAACACCCTTTCACAGCAAGCTATTCAGCAGCCAAATGTTTCCGGTACGATCTGGATCAAACAGAAGGTTGCGCTGCCGCCGGATGCGGTTTTAACGGTCACGCTGTCTGATGCTTCCCTGGCGGATGCGCCGTCCAAAGTGCTTGCGCAGCGCGCGGTTCGTACAGAGGGTAAACAGGCGCCGTTCAGCTTTGTGCTGCCGTACAACCCGTCTGACGTGCAACCCAATGCGCGTATCCTCCTGAGCGCGGCGGTAACGATCAACGATAAGCTGGTCTTTATCACCGATACCGTGCAGGAAGCGGTCAACAAAGGCGGCACCAAAATCGACCTGACCCTGGTACCGGTGCAGCAAACTGAAGTACCTGTTGCAACGCAGAACAATCAGCCGACTCTGCCTACACCGCCAACACAGCTGTAATTCTCTTTCGCCCTCTCTATGTTGACGGGAGAGGGCGTCAGTACTCCCAGCGATACTTCTGCATATCAATTTGTCCTGCCCCGGACACCTGCACCCCTTCTGAAAGTAAAGCCTGACGCTGGCGCTGCAAGTCTGGCCCGGTGAGGGAAATGGCGCCATGGCGATTGACGACCCGGTGCCACGGTAACGTGCTTCCTTCCGGTAGCCTCCTCAGCACGCCGCCTACCTGACGCGCCGCGCGCGGAGAACCCGCCAGCCGGGCGACTTCCCCATAGGTCGTGACACAGCCTTCCGGGATCGAGGCTACGATTTGCCACACTCGCTGTGGGAAAGTGTCATGTTCGTCCATTGTTTCTCCTGCGGGAAATCAGCGAAGGGTAATGTTATACGAAGATAAAGAAGATTGTCGGGGCAGTTTGCGCAATAATCCAGCATCCGGTTGCCAGCGGCTTGCAATTGAGGTGCTCCACAGGGATAATGCGCCAGCGCGTTGGTTATCAACGCTCTCAATGGGGGCTCTGTTGGTTCTCCCGCAACGCTACTCTGTTCACCAGGTCAGGTCCGGAAGGAAGCAGCCAGGGCAGACGACGTGGGTGCCGGGATGTAGCTGGCAGGGCCCCCACCCATTTGTGCTCCTCTCCAGTCGTTCCCCTGAATAAACCTTCTAAATTATGTGACTATTGTATTTTTTGTAATGCAACCTTCATTTAACTGAAATAATAATGTCATAAACCTGTAATAATAGACTGTCATTTTATTTTTCGATGCCTTTATTCTGTCATAAGCTAAAAAATATATATCTGGATAACAAACTTATCTTCGTGTATTAAATTAAAAACGTGTTCCGAAAGGATGTGACAATCATGGTTACTGCGGTTTTAAACGTTAAAATTGATGAAGCGCTAAAAGAAAGACTTCGCCACTATGCGGAAGACAATAATGAGAATTTAAGCGTGACCACAGAGAAACTGCTGCTGCTGGCATTTGAAGCAGTAGAAGAGGCGGGAGTATCGGAAGAGGATGTTGATAATCAGCATACGGAAGAAGAGAGCGTAACTCCATTTACTCCTAAAGAAATCAAAGCACTACGTAAACTTCTGAAGAAGAGAAAATGAAACAACAACTATCGACTGCCAGTGACTACAACGAGGCCTGCAACCTGTTACGTTCCGGCTACGTGAAACATGTTCGTCTTGGCTGGAATGTAGGAAGTGATGAGTTCTTTCGTATTGCGTCTGACTGGTGTGATACCGGTGCAAAAATAAAGAAAGAAGGGGATAATTTCATTATTTCGCTGAAAGGCTTCCCGATCCCTCCTCAACATTAAGTTGTTCTTCATGTAAACTGCTGACTGCATGCGATACAATCAGCAGTTTTTATTGTTTCTGGCGAATAATTTACACCAGGCTCCGTTTTACTGGCGCTACACTTTTATTTAATGCACGCCACAGCGGTTTGATCCGCAATAATGCCTCTTCAAGTTCTGGTGAACTGAGTGAGAAGGGCATACGCAGGTAGCGGTCAAACGCGCCTGATAGTCCAAAACGCGTGCCGGTGCCCATAATGATGCCTGTCGTTTCGGCGCGTGCCGCCAGCTGTGTCGCCAGCATGCCGGGTAATTCAATCCAGTATGAAAGCCCTCCCTCCGCTTCCTGAAACCGCCATTCGGGGAAATGTTCCCGCAGCATCTGGCCGCAGCGGTCGCGCCGTTCTGCCAGCATTTGCCGCCGGGCAGGCAGGAAGGTTGCACTGTTTTCGATAAGCCACAGCGTGGCCAGCTGTTCCAGCACCGGCGAGCCCAGATCCAGCGTGTCGCGCGTTTGCGCGAGGGTGGCGATAGTGCGTGACGAGGCGCGGATCCAGCCGAGACGCAGCCCACCCCAGAAGCTTTTACCTGCGGAACCCAGCGTCATCACCGTGGCCTCCGGGTTAAAGGCGGCCAGCGGCGGCGGCGGGGGAACATCGAACCAGAGATCGACCATGGTTTCATCCACCACCAGCGTGGTGCGGGTCTGCGCGGCGATGTCGGTTATGGTCTGGCGCGTCGCGGCATCCATGCAACGTCCGGTTGGATTATGAAAATCCGGCATCAGATAGGCCAGACGCGGGGCTGTCTGGGCAAGCGTTGCGGCAAAACCGTCGGTATCCCAGCCCGTTTCAGGCAGCGAGACGCCCACGGGCCGGCATAGCGCCCCCTGAATAGCGGCTATCGCCAGCGGGTAGGTGGGATGATCCACCACCACGCGATCCCCGGGACCGGTCATCATTCTTAAGATCAGGGCGAAGCCGCTGACGGCGCCGTTCACCACCATCACTTCGTCTGCCCGGGTGGGCAGACCGCGTGCGGTGTAGCGGGCGGCGATAGCTTCACGCAGCGCCGGAAGCCCAAGCTGATCGTACCCGGTCAGCGCCAGATTCGGCGTGATGGCCGTCAGCGCGTGGGCGTAGGCCTGGTGGATCTCTGGTCCCGCGTTGAGTGCGGCGGTTGAGAGATCCAGCGCCGCGCTGGCAGTAGAAAGCGTGGGCACGGCGCGGCGGTCTGGCAGGATCGCCCGCGAACCGCTGCCGTGACGGCTCTCCAGATAACCCTCTTCCCGCAGATGCGCCAGCGCGCTGCTGATGGTGGTGCGGCTTACGCTCAGAGCGGCGGCCAGTTCCCGCTCTCCGGGCAGGCGCGTGTTTAACGCCAGCCTGCCATCCAGAATTAACAGGCGTAACGCGTCAGCCAGCTGGCGCCACAGCGGGGTGCGGGAAGAGGCTTGCTGCCAGTGCCCTAACAGGCGTACCAGAGACTGGCTTCCAAAACGACGTGATGACATATGCAGTCCACTATTTGAAAACTGGACATTAATCATAGTGCCATTTTCACCGAAGATGGAACCTGGTTCTTCGGAGAAGAGAAAATGGTACGTCGTCTGGTACAACTTTATGTCGGTTTAGGCCTGTACGGGCTTTCAACCGCGATGTTTATTCGTTCGGATCTGGGTGTCGACCCGTGGGATGTCTTTCACCTTGGCGTCGCCATCCAGACCGGGATGAGTATCGGCACGGTGATTATTTTAACCGGGGCCGCGGTGCTGCTGCTGTGGATCCCGCTGCGTCAGCTGCCGGGACTGGGTACTATCAGTAATGTGATTTGTATTGGTCTGGCGGCCGATGCGTCAATGGCGCTGATCCCTGAGCTCACCTCGCTGCCCGTGCGCATCACCCTGCTGGTTTCCGGCATTGTGGTTAACGCCCTTGCCACCGGGATGTATATCGGCGCGGGTTTTGGCGCAGGCCCGCGCGACGGTCTGATGACCGGCATACATGCCCGGCTGGGCTGGTCGATCCGCAGCGTGCGTACCGCGATCGAGGTGACCGTGTTGATCGTCGGCTACCTCCTCGGGGGAGCGTTTGGCGTTGGAACCGTACTGTATGCATTAACCATCGGCCCGCTGATCCAGCTCTGTTTGCCGTGGTTTCGTCAGGGACCGCGCCTTCAGAAAGCCGCGCGGCCGGAGCGGATTGTTTAATTTTGCGAAGCGCTCACAGGCTATGATGGCGTAACTGTGTCAGAATAGAGACTTCTCTTTTTACGACGCCAGAATGTATGAAAGCGATCACTCTTTATGACGTTGCCCGCGTGGCGGGCGTTTCCTATCAGACCGTTTCCCGGGTGATTAACGACGCAGAACACGTTTCTGCCCGTACGCGGGAAAAGGTCCGGCAGGCCATGGCGGCGCTACACTATGTGCCTAACCGTGGCGCGCAGCAGCTGGCCGGGAAACGTACCCGCACGCTGGGGCTGATGACCAGCGATCTGGCGCTGCATGCGCCGTCGCAAATCGCCTCAGCTGTAAAATCCCGGGCAGTGGAGCAGGGGGCTAGCGTACTCATCTCCATGGTGGAGCAACCCGCGCAGTGTCAGGCTGCTTTGCAGGAATTACTGGCGCAGCGCGTGGAGGCGCTGCTGGTGAACGTTCCGCTGGAAGATGCACAGGCAGAAATGCTTCAGGAAATGGCCTCGCCGACCCCGGTTCTTTTTCTCGATGTTTCCCCCACAGCTCGGGTTAACAGCCTTGTTTTCAATGCCGAACAGGGCGCTGGCCTGGGGGCAGAGCATCTGCTTTCGCTGGGGCACCAGCGAATTGCGCTGCTCGCCGGGCCGGAAAGTTCTGTCTCTGCCCGGGCTCGTCTGGCGGGATGGAAAACCACGCTGGCCCGGGCCGGCGTGGAGGCGTTTGCGGTGGCGCAGGGCGACTGGAGCGCGGCCTCGGGCTATGAGAAAGGGCATCAGCTCCTGGCGGGCGCGCAGCTGCCGGAGGCGATCCTCGTCGCTAACGATCAGATGGCGCTTGGCGTTTTACGCGCCTGTGCGGAAAAAGGCGTTGCGGTACCGGGGCAGATCTCGGTTGTCGGGTTTGATGATACGGCTGACAGCGCGTGGTTTTCACCTCCGCTCACCACCGTTCGGCAGGCGTTCCGCGAGGCCGGTGAGCGCAGCGTGGAGTGGCTGATGGCACCTGACCATCACGACGAATGCTGGCAGGAACAACTTCCCGTTACGTTGATAGTACGTCATTCCACCGCGCCGCGCGCCGCACAGCAGGCCGATCGTGAAGATCTGGCGCAACAGCTCAGAACGCTGGCGCTGCTGGCGGAGAAACTGGCGCGCAGCTAGCACTTTTGTGATCGTGCTCGCCTGGTGACGATCAAAGTCTTTACCGCCACCGTTTACCAGGGCATGTTGGCTAAAATTGTGAGCGCTTCGCAAAGAGGTTGATATGTCTTCTACATTGCCGCTGACCCTCAGCGCACTTCTGGCGCGTCGTGACTGGGAAAACCCGGGCGTGACGCAGTGGAATCGTCTGGCCACACACGCGCCTTTTCATAGCTGGCGCGATGAAACCTTCGCCCGCGAGGATAAACTTTCGCTAAGCAAGCGTCTGCTTAACGGCGTCTGGCGATTCAGCTTTTTCCCGGCGCCAGAGCAGGTTCCCGAGGCATGGATAACGGACGATCTGGCTGACGCCGTTGAGATGCCCGTGCCGTCGAACTGGCAGATGGAGGGATTTGACACTCCCATCTATACCAACGTCACCTATCCGATAAATGTGAACCCGCCGTATGTTCCGGCTGAAAACCCAACTGGTTGTTACTCGCTCACATTTGAGATGAATGACGCCTGGCTGTGCAGCGGGCAAACCCGCATTATTTTTGACGGGGTGAATTCAGCTTTTCATCTGTGGTGTAACGGCCAGTGGGTGGGCTATTCGCAGGACAGCCGTCTGCCTGCGGAGTTCGATCTCAGCGCGGTGCTGCGACCGGGGCAGAACCGTCTGGCGGTGATGGTGTTACGCTGGTGCGACGGAAGCTACCTGGAAGATCAGGACATGTGGCGGATGAGCGGCATTTTCCGTGACGTCTCGCTGCTGCACAAGCCGGAAACGCGAATTGCCGATTATCAGATCGTGACCGATCTGAATGCCGAATGCGATCGGGCGATACTCCGGGTTGACGTTGCGCTGGAAGGCTCACGCTACGCCGAATGTGAGGTGGCGTTTACCCTGTGGCGTAACGGCGAAGCCTGCGCGCAAACCACGCAGCAGCCCGGATCGGCCATCGTGGACGAACGTGGCAGTTGGGCAGAACGGCTCACGGTGGCGATCCCCGTGAACGCTCCCGCGCTGTGGAGCGCTGAAACACCGGAATGCTATCGGCTGACAATGTCGCTTCGGGATGCGCAGGGTAACGTGCTGGAGACTGAAGCCTGCGATGTCGGTTTCAGACGCGTCGAAATCAGCAACGGCCTGCTGAAGCTTAACGGCAAACCGCTGCTGATCCGCGGCGTGAACCGTCACGAACATCATCCTGAGAAGGGGCAGGTGATGGATGAGGCGACCATGCGCCGCGACATCGAACTGATGAAGCAGCATAACTTCAACGCCGTGCGCTGCTCGCATTATCCGAACCATCCTCTGTGGTACACGCTTTGCGATCGCTACGGCCTGTACGTGGTCGATGAGGCGAATATTGAAACCCACGGCATGGTGCCGATGAGCCGCCTGGCGGACGATCCGCGCTGGTTGCCTGCCATGAGCGAACGCGTAACGCGTATGGTGCAGCGGGACCGGAATCATCCGTCCATCATCATCTGGTCCCTGGGGAATGAGTCCGGGCATGGGGCGAATCACGATGCGCTGTACCGCTGGCTGAAAACCGCCGATCCCACGCGGCCGGTGCAGTACGAAGGCGGTGGCGCCAGTACGGCCGCTACCGATATTGTCTGCCCGATGTATGCCCGCGTCGATCAGGATCAGCCATTCCCGGCGGTGCCAAAGTGGTCGATTAAAAAGTGGATCGGCATGCCGGACGAAACCCGTCCGCTGATCCTGTGCGAGTATGCCCACGCGATGGGCAACAGCTTTGGCGGCTTTGCCAGCTACTGGCAGGCATTCCGCAGCCATCCCCGGTTGCAGGGCGGGTTTGTCTGGGACTGGGTCGATCAGGCGCTGACGAAAAAAGCGGAAGACGGCACGGCATACTGGGCCTACGGCGGCGATTTTGGCGATAAGCCCAACGACCGTCAGTTCTGCCTCAACGGGCTGGTGTTTCCCGATCGCACTCCGCACCCCGCCCTTTACGAGGCGCAGCGTGCCCAGCAGTTCTTTACCTTTACGCTGGTGAGCACCGTTCCGCTGGTCGTCGATATCCAGAGCGATTATCTGTTCCGTCATACTGACAACGAGCATCTGCGATGGTCAGTGGCGCGTGACGGTGCGGTATTGGCTTCCGGCGAAACACCCCTTTCTATTGCGCCTCAGGAGACGCAGCGCGTTGAGATCCCGCCGCCTGAGCTTGATGCTGAGCCGGGCGAGGTCTGGCTCAACGTGGAGATCGTTCAGCCGCAGGCCACGCCGTGGTCGCCGCCCGGCCACCGTTGTGCCTGGGATCAGTGGCCGCTCCCGGCTCCGCTGTACCTTGCGCCACCGAAAGCAGGCGGAACCCCTCCGCAGCTAACGGTGCAGGACGAAGCGCTGGATATTACTCATCAGCAGCAGCGCTGGCAGTTTAGCCGTCTCACCGGAAACCTGACCCAGTGGTGGAACGAGGGCGCTGAAACGCTCCGTTCCCCGCTAACGGATAACTTCACCCGTGCGCCGCTGGACAATGACATTGGCGTCAGCGAGGCGACCCGCATCGATCCGAACGCGTGGGTGGAACGCTGGAAAGCGGCAGGGATGTATGGGATGTCCGCGCGCCTCCTCCAGTGTGAAGCGGAGCAGCATGCCCGTGAGGTGGTGGTGACCACGCAGCACGTGTGGAAGCATCAGGGTAAAGCGCTGTTTATCAGCTGCAAGCTCTGGCGGATTGATGACCACGGGGTGCTGCACGGTGATGTGCAGGTGACGGTGGCGTCTGACATTCCTGAGCCCGCTCGCGTGGGCCTGAGCGTTATGCTGGCGGATATCCCGGAAACGGTGCGCTGGCTGGGGCTAGGCCCGCTGGAGAACTATCCGGACAGAAAACTGGCGGCGCAGCAGGGGCGCTGGGCGTTACCGCTGGAAGAGATGCAGACGCCGTATATCTTCCCGACGGAGAACGGTTTGCGCTGCGACACCCGCGAGCTGACGTTTGGCTCCCATCAGTTGCAGGGACAGTTCCATTTCTCCCTGAGCCGTTATAGCCAGCGGCAGCTGCATGAGACAACGCATCAGCATTTGCTGCGGGAAGAGGCTGGCTGCTGGTTAAATCTTGATGCGTTTCACATGGGCGTAGGGGGAGACGACTCATGGAGCCCGAGCGTAGCCCCGGCCTTCATTCTGCAAAACCGCCGGCTGCGATACACGTTTAGCTGGCAGCAGAACGGCTGAGCCGACACGTGCGGCCACTGCCGTGGCCGCAATGCTTATCTCAGGATCCCGATTACGCCGTGAATGCTCATATAAACTCCGACTACCGCGATCAGTGCCGCTGAGATCCACGGCGCCTTGCGCGAAAAGGCGCTAAAGCCGGGCCAGCGCTTCGCCGCATGTTTCATGCTTAATGCGGCAATTGCGCCAGAGGCGACGAGAGTGAGCGCCAGTCCGATACTGAAACTGAACACCAGCGTGGCGCCGAGCGCGAAATGTTTCAGTTGCAGGCAGATCAGCAGCACCGTAATGGAGGCCGGACAGGGGATAAGCCCACCGGTCAGGCCGAATAGCGCGATTTGCCCGGTGGTGACCTCTTTACCGTTGAAGCGTCGGTTAATGTCCTGGGCGTGTGCGCGCTGGTGGGCATCCTGCCACTCCTCTTCAACCAGAGGAGACGTGTGGTCGTGATGATCATGATGGTGATGATGATCATCATGGTGGTGATGCGGCTGGCTCTCCTGCCAGGTTCGCCACGCCATCCACAGGGCGATCAACACGATCAGAACCCCGGAAATCAACTGAAACCAGGGCTCAGAAGTATCTGCATCCCATCCCCGACCAAACCATAATCCCGCCATCGCAATGATCCAGACGACCGCCGTATGAGACAGCGTTGCGGACAACCCAAGCAACACAGCCTGTTTCAGCGTACCGCGGATCGCCACAATGAAAGCCGCCATCATTGTTTTTGAATGGCCTGGCTCGAGGCCGTGGAGCGCGCCAAGCAGGATGGCGCTGGGGACAAACAGCCAGGCGTTACCCTGCTGAAGAAGAGAAGAAAAAGCGTTCATTGAACATTCCGGGGTGGAAAACATGCCGAGAATACTACTCCCCCCCCAGTAGTATAATACTACCCCCCAGTAGAAAAATACCCAGGGGGAGTAGAGCGTGATATGCTTTTTAGGCCACCAAAGAGGAGCTAAGCGATGTCACACACGGTTCGTGATAAAAAGAAGTTATTGACCCGCCTGAAAAAAATTCAGGGGCAAAGCGCTGCGCTGGAAAAAATGCTCAACAGCGATCATGAATGCGCCGAGGTGTTACAGCAGCTGGCGGCGATCAGGGGCGCGGTAAACGGCATGATGATGCAAGTAATTGAGGGACATTTAACCGATCACGTGGTGAAAGAGCCAGAGGAAGCGCAGCGCGAGGCCGATCTCGGGGTCGTGATGCAGGTGATCAAATCGTACCTTAAGTAATGTGCTTCTCCAGGTTGTGCCCGGCCCAGAGAATGAAATCCTCTTTAGGCAGCGCCTTGCTGAAATACCAGCCCTGGCCGTACTGCACGCCGTGGCGATGCAACCATTCGATCTGCCCTTCAGTTTCAATGCCTTCTGCGACCATCGCCAGTTTAAGCGATTTGGCCATTTCGATGATGTGGGGAGTCACGTTCTTGTACTCCAGCGCATCCACAAAGGATTTATCAATCTTCAGGGTATCGACATCCAGGTCCTGCAAATAGCTCAGGCTGGAGTAACCCGTACCAAAATCATCAATGTAGATAGCGTGCCCGGCGCGGCGAAACGCAGCGATGGCAGGCACGCTGACGGCGGGATCGGCAAAGCCGCGCTCGGTTAATTCAAGGGCGATCTGGCGCGGGTGGACGCCCCATTTGTTGAGCAACTGACTCAGTTGGCGAGGCAGCTCGGGGGACGTTAAATCCGATGGCGCAAGGTTGACAGAAATGTGCAGTTCCGGATGCTGATGCAGCCAGGCGCCTAAATCCTCAAACACCTTATTCACCACCAGCTGCGTCAGCGTTGAAATAAGCCCCGTCTGCTCAGCCAGCGGCACAAAGAGATTGGGCGACAGGTGACTGCCATCTGGCTGCGGCCAGCGCATCAGCGCTTCAGCACCCACCAGTTTTCCACTGCACAGCGCCACGATGGGCTGATAGTAAACCTCGATCTCCCGGTTGTTGATTGCGTCGATCAGGCGGTTACGCGGGGATAACAAACGGCGGAGGATGCGCAGGACAATAAGGGCAGCAGCCAGGCTTAGCAAGATGCCAGCCGGTAGCCAGATGATCAGTTGCTGGTGCCAGGATTCCGCCAGCGGTTTTAACGACGCCCACGCGATCACCGTAAAACCCAGTTCGGGTACAGGTTTCAACACGTACATCGAGCCGTTGTATTGTACGCGCGTAACGTCCTGCTGCTCCTTAACGACAGAAAGAATATACGGGTCGACAATATTGCTTCTGGCAAATATCCGATGGGTTTCACTGCCCACCAGGGCGGCATCCATCGAAATTTCACCAAACGGGACAACATCCACAAGCGAGGCAGGATCAACCATCACCAGATAATGTCCTTTCCCCAGAACGGCCATATAGCGGTGAATGCCGAGGTCGTTTTGCGAGGTGAGCCACGCGCTATACCCGTCTGCGGTGATCCGCATCGGGGGCGGTAAGATCGCCGTATTACTGGATTGTTCAAGGGATGAGCAGAGCGGCTTCAGGTTATCGATATACATCACTTCCTGAATATAGCGCCATGAGAATTCAACCCGACGCATTTCGCGTAAATGCGGGGGAGTGCAGGGGGGGGCGTGGAATGTCTGTAGGTGCGTGAGCGCCTGTTTTGCCTGCGCAACGACTCTGTCGGTACGGATCAGGACGCGCGAGGCATAGCTGTCCAGAGCGTCCACAAATTTATCCTCTGCCTGACGATGCGCCAGCCAGATACTGAGGCACACAGGGACCAGCACAGAGAAGATCAGTATGCCTGTTACCAGGCTGACCAGATGTCGGGTTCGCATGCTGCTTTATCCTTTCCATATGCCCACCTTGGGCCTGGAGTTTGCGCGCCAGAAGAAAAAGTTTTTTATCGCTAAATGATATAGTTATAGCATGTGACAGTCTCAAGCAGGTATCTGAATCAACCTTTCAAAAACAGGCTGTGCGTGACAGGGGTTGTTTTTGCAGCAAAGCTCAGATAGTATTTTGTTATGTTATAACAATACATGAAGGCCAGAGATGAAACCGAATATCCATCCAACCTATCGCACCGTTGTGTTTCACGACACCACGGCTAATGAATACTTTAAAGTCGGCTCAACAATTAAGACAGACCGTGAAATTGAGCTGGAGGGGAAAACGTATCCCTACGTTACCCTTGATGTCTCCTCTAAATCACATCCGTTTTATACCGGGAAGCAGAAGACCTTCTCGACGGATGGCAGCGCGGCACGCTTCCGCAAGCGTTTTGGTGGCTTTCTTGATGCGAAGCGAGGCTAATCATGCAGGTGCTGAACTCATTACGCAGTGCAAAACAGCGTCACCCGGATTGCCAGATAGTCAAACGCAAGGGACGCTTATACGTGATCTGCAAATCTAACCCGCGCTTTAAGGCGGTGCAGGGACGTAAAAAAAGACGCTAAACGCGCGTCTCTCGCCAGCTTTCCAGGGAGCTTTTCTGTTTGCCATCGGCGGTAAAATTGTCGGTGGCAAGCCAGCTTTCAAACGCGCTCGCCAGCGCTGGCCACTCTTTGTCGAGAATTGAAAACCAGTCGGTGTCCCGGTTTCGGCCTTTAATGACCAGCGCCTGGCGAAAACGCCCTTCAAACTGAAAGCCCAGACGCAGAGCCGCTTTGCGGGATGGTTCGTTCAGGCTGTTGCACTTCCATTCATAACGCCGGTAGCCCAGGGTATCGAACACGTACCGCATCAGCAGATACTGCGCTTCTGTCGACATGGGCGTGCGACTTAACAGTGACGAGAAGTGAACATGTCCCACTTCCACAACGCCGTTTTTAGGATCGATCCGCATCAAGGACAGCGTCCCGACAGGAGACTGGGTCTGGTTATCGATAACGGTAAAGTGGATGGGATCGGCTAATTCGCTCACGCTCGCCACCCATTTGGCAAACTCCTCTGCGGTGGTATCGGGTTCACGCAGCAGCCACGTCCAGCTTCGGGTATCTCCGGCCAGGGAATACGCAGAGAACAACGCCGGGGCATGCTCCACGCGCAGAGGCTCAAGCCGACAATAGCGACCCTGAAGTACCACCCGGGACGGGTGCGGGCGAGGCTGCCAGTCGATGAGGCTTTCGCCTACAGGTTGTCCAAACTCATTGAATGTATTCATCTTTATTCCCGTCAAATTGAAAAGATCTCCAGATTAATGAATTGCTGGTTCCTTAAAAAGAACCACCAGGCTATGTTTTTCTGGTACCACGAGGAGGAATGATGAATATACCGGGTGATGAGCTTTACACCTTGCTCCATGCTGCGCTGAAAAAACGTGGGGAAGAGACGCTCCAGCGTGCGCTCTATCTTGCTTTGCGGGAGGCCATACTGTGCGGAAGGCTTCGGTCCGGCAGCCATTTGCCCGGCTCACGAACGCTGGCGCAGCAGATCTCGGTGTCCCGAAACACCGTCAACGCGGCGCTGGACCAGCTCACGCTCGAAGGTTATTTGCTGCGTAGCCGCCAGGGTACGCGGGTGGGGCAATTCGCTCCTCGTACGATTACCCGGACATTACCGGACCCGGACGTCAGGCTGACAAAACGTGTCGCCCTGCTGCCCGCGCCTGTGCCGCGCGACACCCCGGTGATGGCGTTTACGCCGGGAACGCCTGCCATCAACTATTTCCCCTTACCGCTGTGGCGGCGGTTGTACGATCGTGTTCTGCGCGAGGAGGGAAGCACCCTGTTAGGGTATGGCGACCCGGCCGGCGAGCCGACGCTGCGGGCCGCCGTTGCCCGCCATCTTGCGCTGTCCCGCGGCATTGACTGCGATGCCAGCCAGATTGTGATAACCGAAGGGGCGCTGGAGGGCGTCAATCTGTGCACGATGCTGTTAAGCGAGCCGGGGGATGTTGCCTGGGTGGAAAATCCCGGCTATAGCGGCGCCAAAAGCGCTTTCGTCAAAACCGGCCTGGCGATGACCGGCATACCGGTGGATGACGAGGGGATGTGCTGGGAAGGGCTGTCTGCGCCTTCACCCACGCTGATTTTTACCTCGCCATCGCATCAGTTCCCTTGCGGAAGCGTGCTCAGCGCGCGGCGGCGTCTGGCGCTGCTGGAACTGGCCCGGCAGCACAGCGCGTGGATCATTGAGGATGATTACGACAGCGAATTTCGTTATACCGGTGAGCCCGTCCCGGCGATGCTCGGAATGGTCAACAATGCGCCCGTTGTGTATCTGGGGACGTTCAGCAAAACGCTGTTTCCATCGCTCCGGATGGGGTTCATGGTGTTACCGCCAGCGCTGGCGAAGGCGGCGCGTCCGGCCATCGGCTCGCTGCTGCGCGGCGGGCATCGCGCTGAACAGCGCACCCTGGCGCTGTTTATTGAGGAAGGCCACTATGCACGACATCTTGCCGCCATGCGCCGCCTTTATCGTAAGCGTTACCGCCAGCTGCGGGAGGTGCTGAGCGCAGAGCTTCATACGCCGCACCGTGTTCTTGCCTGGGAAGGGGGAATGCACCTGACGCTGGCGATTGACGGTATCGACGACCAGCGGCTGGTGGAGCAGGCGAGAGCGTTTCAGCTGGCACCCGCTGCGCTGAGCGGGTATTACCTTGAGACGAAGCAGGGGCAAACCGGTCTGGTTTTAGGTTACGGTAATACCTCTGCTTCGCAGTTTGCGCCGGGTATCCGACGTCTTCAGACGCTCATTACACAGCAGTGGGGCGGGAAAGGGTAAAGACATCATAAAAAGAGAGCTGGCCCTTAGTGATGACCATTTTCTGCAACTTCTCTTTTTGCCCGGCTTCGACGGCCGGCGAGAGCAGGATATTGTCGATCAGCTCCTTCGGCACGTAACGCGTGTTGTACCACTCCCCGTTGTAGCACACGCGGAAATCGAGTACGTCGATATCTTCATACCGGTAACGCGGATTGACGTCGAAAAAGAAAAACGCGTTAAACACCACGAACAGCACAACCAGTAGCCAGACGGAATCGACCAGTGTTTCAGACTTCAGCATGACGATAAGCGTTGCCAGCCAGGCGGCGTACATGGCGACGAACAATCCGGGGTGTTTGCGAATAAAGCTGATGCTAAAGCGCGGGCGATTGTCGCGCTTTTCGCGGGTATTGAGATCGTCGATGGTGGCGGTAAGCAGGCGCTGTATCTCTGTCATTTTTTGCCTTTATGATTGTTAAAAATACAGGTGATCTGCCTATTTTATGAGAGGGGTTTATGCGATGAAAGTAACAGTTATGCCAGGAAAAAGCATAACAGTTACTCAGGATGCGCTTAGATCATTTTAATGATTTTCGCCGGATTCCCGCCCACTACCGCATTGGCCGGCACGTCTTTGGTCACTACCGCGCCGGAAGCGATAACGGCATTATCGCCAATGGTCACGCCTGGATTAATCACCGCGCGTCCGCCGATCCAGACATTATCACCAATGGTGACCGGTTTACCGTACTCCAGCCCGCTGTTACGTTCGGTCGCATCCAGAGGATGCGTGGCCGTATAAATGTGCACTCCCGGCGCAAGCATACAGTTATCGCCAATGCGTACAGGGCAGACGTCCAGCATGACGCAATCGAAGTTAGCGTAAAAATTGTTGCCCAGATAGATGTTATACCCGTAGTCGCAGCGGAAGCTTGGCTCTATATAGGCACCTTCGCTTTGACCCAGCAGGTCAGCTAATAAGGCGCGACGTTCGGCCTTCTCATCGGGTGCGGTATGGTTATAGCGGTGAACAAGATGACGCGCGCGTAAACGGTCAGCCCTCAGCGTGTCATCGCCAGGGCGGTAATATTCACCTGCAATCATCTTCTGTTTTTCTTCACTCATGGGAACCTCTCTGGAATCGTTTTACGCAGCGTAAAGAGGATTAACCAGAAAGGGAACGTTCCCTAAAAGTGGCTGTGACGGGAGTCACAACATTCTTGCGCATAAATACGTTTTATACGGGAACCTGGCGTTTGCATTTGAAGCGTAATTCGAAAGGTAAATTCAGCTTAACAACGGGCGTAATGCCTTTACAGTCTCTCTTCAACGATTAACGAACAAATTTCCACACCGAAGAGGGGATCTTGTCATACAGTTTATTCATGGTCAGCTCAGCAAGACGATGGTCGGCAGCTGAATAAAATACCGCCAGTTCATTATCAGACAGCTCGTATTTATTTTTCTCAATAACACGTTCGAGAGTGTCAATTGACTGGCAGCGTCGCAGGCGCATCAAATAATCGACTTTTGTTAATGGTTTATCAGACATAAATTCACCTTAGTAATTGTAATAATTTTAACAGGAAAGACTAACCGGATTAGCTCTGCTGACATTAGTGAAGCAGCGAAATAGACGGTTTCCTGATTTACGCCATTTCTGCAAATCCTGTGCGTTAATGCCGTAGCTGCTGAACAACATAAAGGTGTCGTCCAGGTATTCATCAATTTGCTCTATCAACTTATTATCTTCATTGTACTTAATTTTATAATTAAGTGCGAAGGTGGCGATATGCTCGATCAGCTCGTTAAGCTGTAAATTGATAGCAGACGTTGGATCGTTCACCCAGCCATGGTTACTTTCTTCAAGATTGGTAAGGCAGTCATGGTACAAGGATTCGCAGAGAAATTTCAACTGCGCGATATCATGCCTTTTTGGCGAGTACTCGTCCATAGCGCATCCCCTTCTGAGTGATTTTTTACTCACCGAACATCATGTCGGGATGGATACAACTTGCTTAGCCACACGGGAGCTGTGTTCCTGATAACTCTAACTATAAGCCACTCTGATCAAGATTTCACCGCGCTATTACGAAAAATTACAATTAAATCGTTACTGTTCGAGCCTTTACGCAAATCTACCTTTTGCAGCGAACGCGTTAATCAATAAAAAAGACGATTTTTATCGGTTCCTTAGAATTCATTGAGTTAGCGCAAAGTTTCATGTGAAGTCCGAAACCAGATATCTTCAGATATTTTCCATTGCTTAGGAATAGTCCGAATAATTTACGTCACGAAATGATAATAAAAGAATGCTGAGTTCCTGGTGTAAGTTATCGGCCTATTATGATAGGCCTTATTAAAAAAGAGGAAAATAAATAGAAAGGCAATAGGTCTATTTTATGATTTTTTCTGAAAAAGAAAAAGGCCGCAAATGCGGCCTTTTTATCATGTGAAACCGGTATCAGTGATGTTCTACCGAATGATTGTGCTCAACGTCTTCATTCTTACGGCTGAAGCGGCGGCGAACCACCACGAAGAACACCGGTACGAAGAAGATCGCAAGAACGGTCGCGGTTACCATCCCACCCATTACGCCGGTACCTACTGCGTTCTGTGCGCCGGAGCCCGCGCCGGAGCTGATAACCAGCGGCATAACGCCGAGGATAAATGCCAGGGACGTCATCAGGATTGGACGCAAACGCATACGAACGGCTTCCAGCGTTGCTTCAATCAGGCCTTTTCCTTCTTTCTCCATCAGATCTTTGGCGAATTCGACGATTAGTATCGCGTTCTTCGCCGACAAGCCAATGGTTGTCAGCAGGCCCACCTGGAAGTAAACGTCGTTGGTCAGCCCACGGAACGTTGCGGCAAGCAGCGCACCGATAACCCCCAGCGGAACCACCAGCATAACGGAGAATGGAATCGACCAGCTCTCATACAATGCCGCCAGACACAGGAACACCACAATCAGTGAAATGGCGTACAGGGCAGGGGCCTGGTTACCGGACAGACGTTCCTGATAGGACATGCCGGTCCAGTCGTAGCCGACACCCGCAGGCAGTTTGCTGGCCAGTTCTTCCATCAGGTTCATGGCTTCACCGGTGCTTCGGCCCGGCGCTGCCTGACCGAGGATTTCCATCGATGGCAAGCCGTTATAACGCTCCAGACGCGGTGAACCGTATTCCCAGCGCGAGGTTGAGAAGGCGGAGAACGGCACCATCTGGCCATCGCTGCCGCGAACATACCAGTTGTTGATATCGTTCGGCAGCATACGGTATTGCGCTTCGGACATCACGTAGACTTTCTTCACGCGACCACGGTCGATGAAGTCGTTGACGTAGCTGCCACCCCAGGCTGCACCCAGCGTGGTATTAATGTCGCTGATGGAAACACCCAGCGCCTGCGCTTTTTCCTGGTCGATATCGATCTTGTACTGCGGCGTATCTTCCAGACCGTTAGGGCGAACGCCCACCAGCAGGTCAGGGTGTTTTGCCACCTCGCCAAACAGCTGGTTACGCGCCTGAGTCAGTTTTTCGTGGCCCAGACCGCCCTGGTCAATCAGCTGGAAGTCGAAGCCGGTCGCCGTACCCAGTTCAACAATCGCTGGCAGGTTAAAGGCGAAGACCATCGCATCTTTAATCTGTGAGAAGGTGCCCATCGCGCGGCCGGTAATGGCTTCTACCTTGTTCTCTGCGCCCGGACGTTCAGACCAGTCTTTCAGAGAAACGAAGGCGATACCGGTGTTCTGACCACGACCCGCGAAGCCAAAGCCGTTAACCGCAAACACGGATTCGACGTTGTCTTTCTCTTTGGTCAGGAAGTAGTCGGTCATCTCATCCAGCACCTTTTGCGTACGCTCTTGCGTCGCACCGGCCGGAAGCTGCGCCATACTCAGGAACACGCCCTGGTCTTCATCTGGCAGGAACGAGCTTGGCAGACGAACGAACAGGAAAGCCATCCCCACCACGATGATGATATAGAGCAGCAGGTAACGACCGGTGCTGCGCAGGATGTTACCCACGCTGTCGGTGTAGTGGTGCGTACTCTTATCAAACATGCGGTTGAACCAGCCGAAGAAGCCCTTATGCTCGCCGTGACCGCCTTTCTGAATCGGCTTCAGCATCGTCGCGCACAGGGCTGGCGTCAGGATCAGTGCAACCAGTACCGACAGCGCCATCGCCGAAACAATGGTGATGGAGAACTGACGGTAAATCGCACCGGTAGAGCCGCCAAAGAAGGCCATCGGGATAAATACCGCAGACAGTACCATCGCGATACCGACCAGCGCGCCCTGGATCTGGCCCATTGATTTACGGGTTGCTTCCTTCGGCGGCAGGCCTTCTTCCGCCATGACACGCTCGACGTTTTCGACCACCACGATGGCGTCATCCACCAGCAGGCCGATGGCGAGCACCATCCCGAACATCGTCAGGGTGTTTATCGAGTAGCCAAATATCGCCAGCACCGCGAAGGTCCCGAGCAGTACAACCGGCACGGCGATGGTTGGGATCAGCGTTGCGCGGAAGTTTTGCAGGAACAAGTACATCACCAGGAAGACGAGAATGATCGCCTCAACCAGGGTTTTCACCACTTCGTGAATCGAAATTTTAACGAATGGCGTGGTGTCATACGGATAAACGATTTTCAGACCTGACGGGAAGAACGGTTCCATCTTCTTCAGTTCTGCACGGATAGCCGTCGCGGTGTCCAGGGCGTTCGCGCCCGTCGCCAGTTTGATACCCAGACCGGAAGCCGGTTTACCGTTGAACTTCGCAATGATGTCGTAGTTCTCACCGCCCAGCTCAACCTTCGCCACGTCACGCAGGCGAACCTGCGAACCGTCCTGATTCACCTTCAGCAGAATTTTGCTGAACTCATCGGCGGAGGTCAGACGCGTTTGCGCGATGATCGACGCGTTAAGCTGCTGGCCTTTCACCGGCGGTGTACCACCCAACTGACCGGCGGCAACCTGGGCGTTCTGCGCTTTAATTGCGCTGATAACGTCAACCGGCGTCAGCTGGAAGTTGTTCAGTTTATTCGGATCCATCCAGATACGCATCGCGTACTGGGAACCGAACAGCTGAACGTCACCCACACCAGACGTACGGCTGATGGCGTCCTTCATGTTGGCGCCCACGTAGTCGGAAATATCCTCCTGCGTCATGGTGCCGTTGGTGTTGATCACGCCGACAACCATCAGGAAGCTACTGGACGATTTCTCGACGCTCACGCCCTGCTGTTGTACTTCCTGCGGCAGCAGAGGCATCGCCAGCTGCAATTTGTTCTGCACCTGAACCTGTGCAATGTCCGCATCCGTACCGGATTCAAAGGTCAGGGTGATCTGAACCGTACCGGTTGAGTCACTGTTTGAGGACATGTACATCAGGTTATCGATACCGTTCATGTTCTGTTCGATAACCTGCGTAACGGTATCCTGCACCGTTTTGGCATCAGCGCCCGGATAGGTTGCGGAGATCGTCACTGCCGGCGGCGCAATCGTTGGATATTGCGCGACAGGCAGCTTCAGGATCGCAAGTCCCCCGGCCAGCATGATGATTATGGCGATCACCCACGCAAATATGGGGCGATCGATAAAGAAATTAGGCATGTCTTAACGGCTCCTGTTTAAGTTAAGACTTGGTTTGTTCTGACTGGCCAGCGGCCGACGCTTGTTGTTTGTCGTCAGATTTCACTTCCTGAGCTTTGACCTGCGCACCAGGACGAACTTTTTGCAAACCAGTAATAATTACGCGATCGCCATCTTTCAGACCTTCCGTTACCAGCCACTTGTCGCCAATCGCCTGCGTTGCAGTGATATTGCGTGTTTCGACTTTGTTATCGGCACCCACAACCAGTGCGCTCGCATCGCCGCGTGGCGTACGGGTCACACCTTGCTGAGGAACCAGAATGGCGCTTGGGTTAGTCCCTTCCTCAAGACGGGCGCGTACGAACATACCGGGCAGCAGGGTTTTATCCGGATTGGGGAAAATGGCCCGGATGGTGATAGAGCCGGTGGTCTGATCGACGGTCACATCAGAAAATTCCAGTGTGCCAGTCTGTGAGAACTTGATACCGTCGTTGGTAACCAGTTCCACTTTGGCTTTACCGTTTTCCTGTTTCAGGGTGCCGTTAGCCAGCTCCTGTTTGAGACGCAGGAAATCGTTGCTGGACTGGGTGACGTCAACGTAGATCGGGTCGAGCTGCTGCACGGTGGCCAGCGCGTTGGTTTGACCGTTCTGCACCAGCGCACCTTCGGTGACGGCTGATTTACCAATGCGACCGCTGATAGGGGAGGTCACTTTGGTGTAGGCCAGGTTAATACGCGCGGTTTCTACCGCCGCTTTCGCCGCCACAACGGCTGCGTTGGCTTGCTGTGCATCGGCCAGGGCAGAATCGTAATCCTGTTGGCTGATGTACTGCGTGCCGAGCAGTTTCTTGTAACGATTCAACGTCAGCTGCGAGATTTTGGCTGCCGCTTCGGCTTTAGCCAGATCGCCCTTAGCGCTCTCATAAGACGCCTGATAGGTTGCTGGATCAATCTGATACAGAGACTCGCCTGCCTTGACATCACCGCCTTCGGTGAAGTTACGTTTCAGGATGATACCGCTCACCTGCGGACGCACTTCCGCAATGCGGTAGGCGCTGGTGCGGCCCGGTAGTTCTGTTGTCATCTGGAGAGGTTCGGATTTGAGCGTCACGACGCCAACTTCTGGCACCTGCTGAGCTCCTTGTTGAGCCTGTTTGTCGTCACATCCTGTAAGCGCTAAGCTGCCTGAGAGCATCAGAACGACCGCCAGAGGCGTTAACCCTCTGTTTTTGTTCATATGTAAACCTCGAGTGTCCGATTTCAAATTGATCAAGGGTCCTGAGTCTAAAAACCCATTGCTGCGTTTATATTATCGTCATGCTATGGTACATACATTCATAAATGTATGTAAATCTGACTCCTGTAAATTCATCAACGTATGGCACGAAAAACCAAACAACAAGCGCTGGAAACCCGACAACACATTCTGGATGTGGCAATGCGTTTGTTCTCACAGCAGGGTGTTTCGGCAACCTCGCTGGCACAGATTGCTCAGGCCGCGGGCGTCACGCGGGGAGCGATTTACTGGCATTTCAAAGACAAGTCCGATCTGTTTGGTGAAATCTGGGAGCTTTCAGAGTCCAGCATTAGCGATCTTGAGAGTGAGTATCGGGCAAAATTCCCTCACGATCCACTCTCAGTGTTAAGAGAAATTCTAGTATATATCCTTGAAGCGACGGTTGTTGAAGAGCGTCGTCGTCTGATGATGGAAATCATCTTCCATAAATGTGAGTTCGTTGGTGAAATGGCGGTGGTTCAACAGGCGCAGCGCGACCTGTGTCTGGAAAGCTACGATCGCATCGAACAGGTCCTCACGGAGTGCATGCAGGCCAAAATGCTTCCTGCCACATTACTCACCCGCCGGGCGGCGATCCTGATGCGCAGCTATATTTCCGGCCTGATGGAAAACTGGCTTTTTGCTCCGGAGTCGTTCGATCTCAGATCAGAGGCGCGCAGCTACGTCGAAATTTTTCTTGAGATGTGCCAGCTCTGTCCGACCCTTCAAAGTAAACTTAGCCCGCGCTCTGCCTGATCGGGCATGGTAAAAATCGTAGACCCTTTCCGTCGTACTATTCTGCTTCAGCCGGGCGTGATATCCTTCATGCCCGACTATTTCCGGTCATTTCTCACATCACATTCACAACTATGCTGCACATCAATCGCTCGCAACATCCTGTTCTGGCCCTGTTTTTGATCCTGCTGTTTTACTTTGCAGCCGCGCCGCTTTCATGGGCCCGTGCAGACAACGGCAGTGACATTCCCACGCGTGCTGATGTTCAGTCGCAACTCGACACCCTGAATAAGCAAAAAGATCTCTCCGCCCAGGAAAAACTCGTTCAGCAGGATCTGACGGAAACCCTGGAAACGCTGGACAAGATCGAACGCATCAAAGCCGAAACGGCCCAGCTACGGCAGAAGGTCGCTCAGGCGCCGGAGAACATGCGTAAGGCAACGGAGGCGCTGAGTGCGCTCAGCGACGTCGATAACGACGATGAAACCCGAAAAACGCTTGCCACGCTGTCGTTGCGCCAGCTTGAGTCGCGCGTGGCGCAGCTGCTGGACGATCTGCAAACGGCGCAATCCGATCTCTCAACCTACAACAGCCAGCTGGTTTCGCTGCAAACCCAGCCTGAGCGCGTGCAGAACGCCATGTACTCGGCGTCGCAACAGCTACAGCAGATACGTAACCGTCTGAATGGCATCACCGTGGGGGAAGGGGCGCTTCGTCCCACCCAGCAAACGCTGCTGAACATCCAGCAGACGCTGCTAAACGCGGAGATTGAACAGCAGCGTAAGAGTCTGGAAGGCAACACGGTGCTACAGGATGCGCTGCAAAAACAGCGTGACTACGTGACCGCGAATATCAACCGGCTTGAGCATCAGCTTCAGTTGTTGCAGGAAGCGGTGAACAGCAAGCGCCTGACGCTGACTGAAAAAACGGCGCAGGAAGCGGTTTCGCCAGACGAGACGGCCCGTATTCAGGCCAACCCGCTGGTGAAGCAGGAGCTGGAGATTAACCACCAGCTGAGCGAGCGTCTGATTCAGGCGACTGAAAACGGCAGCGCGCTGGTGCAGCAAAATATTAAGGTCAAAAACTGGCTGGATCGCGCTTTGCAGGCCGAGCGCAACGTCAAGGAGCAGATTGCCGTCCTGAAGGGCAGCCTGCTGCTGTCGCGCATTCTCTACCAGCAACAGCAGACGCTGCCTTCCGCCGACGAGCTGGAAGACATGACCAACCGCATTGCGGATTTGCGTCTTGAACAGTTTGACGTTAACCAGCAGCGCGATGCGCTATTTCAGAGCGATACCTTCGTTGCCAAAGTGGAAGAGGGCCATTCAGGTGAAGTGAACGCTGAAGTTCACGACGCGCTGTTGCAGGTGGTGGACATGCGCCGCGAATTGCTCGATCAGCTTAACAAGCAGCTGGGCAACCAGCTGATGATGGCGATTAACCTGCAAATCAACCAGCAGCAGCTGGTGAGCGTTTCTAAAAGCCTCCAGGAGATCCTGACCCAGCAGATTTTCTGGGTGAACAGCAATAAACCCATGGACTGGGACTGGTTTAAATCTTTCCCGGAAACGCTGAAATCCCAGATCAAAAGCATGAAAATTACCGTGAACTGGGAGAAAGCCTGGCCTGCGGTGATGATCGCCTTCCTGACGGGGCTGCCTTTGCTGCTCATCGCTGGCGTCATACGCTGGCGTTTGAAATGGCTGAAACAGTACCAGGCGAAGCTGGCCTCGGAAGTGGGGCAACTGCGTAACGACAGCCAGCTGCACACCCCGAAAGCGATCCTGATCGATCTGATCCGTGCTCTGCCGGTCTGCCTGTTGATACTCGCCGTGGGCCTGATCCTGCTGACCATGCAGCTGAATATCAGCGATCTGCTGTGGGCGTTCAGCAAGAAGCTGGCGCTGTTCTGGCTGGTGTTTGGTCTGTGCTGGAAAGTGCTGGAAAAAGATGGCGTCGCCGTCCGCCACTTCAACATGCCGGAAAAACTCACCAGCCACTGGCGTCGCCAGATTGTGCGCATCAGCCTCGCGCTGCTGCCGCTGCACTTCTGGTCAGTTGTGGCGGAGCTTTCCCCGCTGCACCTGATGGATGACGTGCTGGGGCAACTGGTGATTATGCTGAACCTGCTGCTGATTGCCGTTCTGATGTGGCCAATGTGCCGCGACAGCTGGCGGGATAAAGAGTCCCACAATCTTCGTCTGGCTACCGTAACGGTACTGGCGATCATTCCTCTGGCGCTGATGGTGCTGACGGCGACGGGTTACTTCTATACCACGCTGCGTCTGTCCGGTCGCTGGATCGAAACGGTTTATCTGGTGATTGTATGGAACCTGCTGTTCCAGACCGTGCTGCGTGGTTTGAGCGTGGCGGCGCGCCGCATTGCGTATCGTCGTGCTGTTGCCCGTCGGCAGCATCAGGTGAAAGAGGGGGCTGAAGGGGCAGAGCCGCAGGAAGAGCCGACCATTGCTCTGGAGCAGGTTAACCAGCAAACGATGCGTATTACCATGCTGGTGATGATCGCCCTGTTTGCGGTGATGTTCTGGGCCATCTGGTCTGATTTAATTACCGTCTTCGCCTACCTCGACAGTATCACGCTCTGGCAATACAACGGTACCGAAGCGGGCGCTGCGGTAATGAAAAGCGTCACCATGGGCAGCCTGCTCTTTGCGCTGGTGTCGTCAGTGGTTGCCTGGGCGTTGATCCGCAACCTGCCGGGTCTGCTGGAAGTGCTGGTGCTCTCAAGGCTGAACCTGCGTCAGGGGGCGTCGTACGCCATTACCACCATCCTGAACTACGTCATTATTATTGTCGGGGCGATGACGGTATTCGGCTCGCTGGGCGTCTCGTGGGATAAACTCCAGTGGCTGGCGGCGGCGTTGTCAGTGGGTCTGGGCTTCGGCTTGCAGGAGATCTTCGGTAACTTTGTCTCTGGCCTGATTATCCTGTTCGAACGTCCGGTGCGTATCGGCGATACCGTCACCATCGGTACTTTCTCCGGGACCGTCAGCAAGATCCGCATTCGTGCGACCACCATTACCGACTTCGATCGTAAAGAGGTGATCATCCCGAACAAAGCGTTTGTGACCGAGCGTCTGATCAACTGGTCGCTCTCGGATACCACCACTCGCGTGGTGATCCGACTCGGGGTGGCCTATGGCTCGGATCTGGACAAGGTGAAAGAGGTACTGCTGAAGGCGGCAGCTGACCATCCAAAAGTGATGCACGATCCTGCGCCAGCGGTATTCTTCACCACCTTCGGGCCGAGCACTTTGGATCATGAGCTGCGCCTGTACGTACGCGAACTGCGCGATCGCAGCTACACCGTCGATGAGCTGAACCGCACCATTGACCGTCTGTGTCGTGAAAACGATATTAATATCGCCTTTAACCAGCTTGAGGTTCATCTGCGCAACGAGAAAGGCGATGAGCATACGGAAGTGAAGCGCGAAATTAAGGGGGACGACCCTACTCCCGCCTAATCTATTTCCCTCTCTCCTCTGGGGAGAGGGTAGGGTGAGGGGGAAGTTTCCCCTCAAAATCTCGTCGCACAATCTCCAGCGCTTTCAGCACCGTCTCCGCCGGGATCTCGTGATTTTCCAGCAGCATAATTAAATCGACGGCCAGCTTGACCTCGTCGGGGGCATTTTCCAGTGACATCAGTGGCTCCTGTTAACGGGTCAGGCGTTCAATGACGCGTTCAATCTCATCCAGCGCCTGACGGCAGCGGACGATGCGGCCTTCCAGCGCGCTGATTTCACGCATTAATAACTGCTGCTCTTCCAGCGTTTCGCTGGTGTTCAGGCGGGCTTCGCGCTCGCGCTTCATCTCAAACAGACGGCGCTCAAACTCCTGGTTCTCCAGCCGCTTGCGCTGCCATTTACCGAGCCCCGGCGAGGCGCTGTCCCACGCCCGTAACGGCCAGGCGGCGATTTCCCGGTGCAGGGCGGTGATCTGCTCGGTAAGATGCTCCGCAAGCCACGCGACCTGTTCCTGCTGTTCACTCTCAACCGCGTGACGAAGCTCGTCGAGATTGGTCTGCGCTTCAGCAAGATAATCCTCAATGACGGTGCTGCGGGTGCGGAAGAGCTGTCGGTCAAAGCGCGGTTTCAGCGTGGCGTGGCCCATCAACGGCGTGGCCTGCGCCCGCAGCGCGATCAGCTGATTTTGCAGCCTCTCAAGAAGCAGTGCTGTTTTCAAGGCGCTCTCCAGTGGTAAAGTAGCCGTTCAGTTTGATAACGATTCGCATTATGCAGCGTACTATTTTAATCATCATTGGCTGGCTCGCGGTAGTGCTGGGCACGCTGGGTGTGGTTTTACCCTTGCTGCCGACCACCCCGTTTATCCTGTTGGCCGCCTGGTGCTTCGCCCGCTCGTCGCCGCGTTTTCACCACTGGCTTCTGTACCGCTCGTGGTTTGGCGGCTACCTGCGGCACTGGCAAAAACACCGGGCCATGCCGCCCGGGGCCAAGCCGCGCGCCATTGCCTTCATCCTGATCACCTTCGCCGTCTCGTTATGGCTGGTGAAAATGATGTGGGTGCGCATTCTGCTGCTGGCGATCCTGGTTTGCCTGCTGATCTTTATGTGGCGGATCCCCGTGGTTGATGAAAAGCAACAAAAGCACTGAAGCCTCATCATGGCGGTTGCAATTATGGCGCACAGCCAGTAAATTCGACCGTTTTCGAGCACAGGTGCGCCTGGTCAAAGGTTAAACAACTGTTACTTTGACCGACTCGTCGCGCGCCGTGAGTAACACTGTTTCATTTAGGCACAAACCGATGACCGCAACTGCACAGCAGCTTGAATATCTGAAAAATAGCATCAAAAGTATCCAGGACTATCCAAAACCTGGCATTCTTTTCCGCGATGTCACCAGCTTGCTGGAAGACCCGAAAGCGTACGCCCTCAGCATTGAACTGCTGGTTGAGCGTTATAAAAACGCCGGGATCACCAAAGTAGTAGGTACTGAAGCCCGTGGCTTCCTGTTTGGCGCACCGGTTGCGCTGGCGATGGGCGTGGGTTTTGTGCCGGTGCGTAAGCCGCGCAAACTGCCGCGTGAAACCATTGCTGAGAGCTATGAGCTGGAATACGGCACCGATCAGCTGGAAATTCACGTTGATGCCATCAAGCCAGGCGACAAAGTGCTGGTGGTGGACGATCTGCTGGCAACCGGCGGCACCATCGAAGCGACCGTGAAGCTGATCCGTCGTCTGGGCGGGGAAGTGACCGACGCGGCATTCATCATCAACCTGTTCGATCTCGGCGGCGAGCAGCGCCTGGAAAAACAGGGTATTACCAGCTACAGCCTGGTGCCATTCCCGGGACATTAATCCCGTATCTCACAACCTCGCTCAATGGGTGAGGTTGTGATAGCATTCCCCTCCATTAATTCACCTTCCAGCGTTGCAGAGCCTGCCCATGAGTTATCAGGTGTTAGCCCGTAAATGGCGACCACAAACCTTTGCTGACGTTGTCGGTCAGGAACATGTGCTGACGGCCCTGGCGAACGGCTTGTCGCTAGGTCGCATCCATCACGCCTATCTTTTTTCCGGCACCCGCGGCGTCGGTAAAACCTCTATTGCCCGTCTGCTGGCAAAAGGTCTGAACTGCGAAACCGGGATCACCGCCACCCCGTGCGGCGTGTGCGACAACTGTCGTGAGATCGAGCAGGGGCGTTTTGTCGATCTGATTGAGATCGACGCCGCCTCGCGCACCAAAGTGGAAGATACCCGCGATCTGCTCGACAACGTGCAGTACGCCCCGGCGCGCGGCCGCTTCAAGGTCTATCTGATCGATGAAGTGCACATGCTGTCGCGCCACAGCTTCAACGCCCTGCTGAAAACGCTGGAAGAGCCGCCTGCGCATGTCAAATTCCTGCTGGCGACCACCGATCCGCAAAAGCTGCCGGTCACGATCCTCTCGCGCTGCCTGCAATTCCATCTGAAGGCGCTCGACGTTGAGCAGATCCGCGCTCAGCTTGAGCATATCCTCGATGAAGAGAACATTGTCCACGAGCCGCGTGCGCTGCAACTGCTGGCCCGTGCCGCGGACGGCAGCCTGCGCGATGCGTTGAGCCTGACCGATCAGGCGATTGCCAGCGGTGACGGTAAACTCTCCACCGACGCGGTCAGTACCATGCTCGGCACGCTGGATGACGATCAGGCGCTGTCGCTTATTGAAGCGATGATTGCCGCCAACGGTGAGCGGGTAATGACCCTCGTCAACGACGCCGCTGCCCGTGGCATTGAGTGGGAAGCGCTGCTGGTCGAGATGCTCAGCCTGCTGCACCGCGTGGCGATGCTGCAACTGTCTCCGTCGGCCATTGGCGCGGACATGGCGACCATTGAACAGCGGATGCGTGAACTTGCGCGCACCGTGCCGCCGGCTGACGTTCAGCTTTATTATCAGACGCTGCTGATTGGCCGCAAAGAGCTGCCGTTTGCACCGGATCGCCGGATGGGCGTTGAAATGACGCTGCTGCGCGCGCTGGCCTTCCATCCGCGCAAGCCATTGCCGGAGCCGGAAACGCCCCGGCAGTCCTTTGCGCCGGTTGCGCCGACCGCGGTAATGTCACCGCAGCAGGTGCCACCGCAACCGGCATCGCCGCCGCTGCAAAATGTGCCGCTGTCGGATGCCACCAGTTCGGTGCTTGCCGCACGAAGCCAGTTGCAACGTGCGCAGGGAGCAACCAAACCAAAAAAGAGTGAACCGGCAGCGCCTGCAAGAGCGCGGCCGGTGAACAACGCCGCGCTTGAACGACTGGCCTCGGTAACGGAGCGCGTGCAGTCGCGTCCGGCACCGTCCGCGCTCGAGCAAAAAGCCCCGGCGAAAGAAGAGGCATACCGCTGGAAGGCGACCACCGTTGTTGAAACGGTCAAGGAAGTGGTCGCCACGCCAAAAGCGCTGAAAAAGGCGCTGGAGCATGAAAAAACGCCGGAGCTGTCCGCGAAGCTCGCGGAAGAATCCATTGAGCGCGATGCCTGGGCCGCCGAGGTCAGCAAACTGCAACTGCCGAAGCTGGTGGAGCAGGTCGCGCTGAACGCCTGGAAAGAGCAGGACGGTAATCAGGTGCGTCTGCACCTGCGCCCTGGCCAGCGGCACCTCAACTCCCCTGGCGCGCAAAAGGCGCTGGCCGAGGCGCTTACCGCATTACAGGGTGTGCCGGTTGAATTGACTATCATTGAAGATGATAATCCGGCGGTGAAAACGCCGCTCGAGTGGCGTCAGGCCATTTATGAAGAGAAGCTCGCGCAGGCGCGCGAGGCGATTATTGCGGATAACAACATCCAGACCCTGCGCCGGTTCTTCGACGCCGATCTGGATGAAGAGAGTATTCGCCCCATTTGATCGTGAGTCTGACTTACGGTTGTAATCCTTAACGTGAAAGAAGAGAGAAGCCTATGTTTGGTGGAAAAGGCGGTCTGGGTGGCCTGATGAAGCAGGCTCAGCAGATGCAGGAAAAAATGCAGAAGATGCAGGAAGAGATCGCTCAGCTGGAAGTCACGGGTGAATCCGGTGCCGGTCTGGTCAAGGTGACCATCAACGGTGCGCATAACTGCCGTCGCGTTGAAATCGACCCGAGCCTGCTCGAAGACGACAAAGAGATGCTGGAAGATCTGGTTGCAGCCGCGTTTAACGATGCCGCTCGCCGTATCGACGAAACCCAGAAAGAGAAAATGGCCTCTGTTTCCAGCGGTATGCAACTGCCGCCGGGCTTTAAGATGCCATTCTGATGCAAACCAGTCCGCTGCTCACGCAGTTAATGGAAGCACTGCGCTGCCTGCCGGGCGTTGGCCCGAAGTCGGCGCAGCGTATGGCGTTTACGCTATTGCAGCGCGACCGCAGCGGCGGGATGCGCCTGGCGCAGGCTCTGACCCGCGCCATGTCAGAAATTGGTCACTGTGCGGATTGCCGGACCTTTACCGAGCAGGACGTATGTAACATCTGCACGAACCCGCGTCGTCAGGAAAACGGTCAGATTTGCGTGGTGGAGAGTCCGGCGGACATCTACGCCATCGAACAAACCGGGCAGTTTTCCGGCCGCTATTTCGTGCTGATGGGGCATCTCTCCCCGCTGGATGGCATCGGCCCGGACGATATCGGTCTCGATCGCCTGGAGCAGCGCCTGGAGTCGGAAACCATCAAAGAGGTGATCCTCGCCACCAACCCGACGGTGGAAGGGGAGGCAACCGCCAACTACATCGCCGAACTGTGCGCGCAGTACGGCGTTGACGCCAGCCGCATCGCCCACGGCGTGCCGGTCGGCGGTGAGCTGGAGATGGTCGACGGCACCACGCTGTCACACTCGCTGGCCGGACGTCACAAGATTATTTTCTGACCAAACGGAGGCTGCGCGCGCGGCCTCCGCTTGAAAATTCCTCCCCTTATCCCCATCTCTCACTCAACGTTTTACAACCCCATTAAATGGCATTGTTGAGGTCGACTTAGATGAAAGGACAAGAAACCCGTGGTTTCCAGTCAGAAGTAAAACAGCTTCTGCACCTGATGATCCATTCCCTGTATTCCAACAAAGAAATCTTCCTGCGTGAGCTGATTTCCAACGCCTCTGATGCGGCGGACAAGCTGCGCTTCCGCGCGCTGTCTAACCCGGATCTGTATGAAGGCGACGGCGAGCTGCGCGTGCGCGTCTCGTTTAATAAAGAGAACCGCACCCTGACCATCGCCGATAACGGCATCGGGATGAACCGCGACGAGGTGATTGACCACCTCGGAACCATCGCCAAATCCGGCACCAAAGCGTTCCTTGAGTCCATGGGCTCTGACCAGGCGAAAGACAGCCAGCTGATCGGTCAGTTCGGCGTAGGCTTCTACTCGGCGTTCATCGTGGCGGACAAAGTCACCGTGCGCACCCGCGCCGCGGGCGACAGCGTCGAGAACGGCGTGCTGTGGGAGTCTAAAGGTGAAGGTGAATACACCGTTGATGACATCACCAAAGCGGATCGCGGCACCGAAATCACCCTGCACCTGCGTGAAGGCGAAGACGATTTCCTGAACGACTGGCGCGTACGCTCCATTATCAGCAAATATTCCGACCATATCGCGCTGCCGGTAGAGATTGAAAAACAGGAAGAGAAAGACGGCGAAACCGTGGTTTCCTGGGAGAAAATCAACAAGGCGCAGGCGCTGTGGACGCGTAATAAAGCTGAAATTAAAGACGACGAGTACAACGAGTTTTACAAGCACATCGCCCACGACTTCACCGATCCGCTGACCTGGAGCCACAACCGTGTGGAAGGGAAACAGGAGTACACCAGCCTGCTGTACATTCCGGCGCAGGCGCCGTGGGACATGTGGAACCGCGATCACAAGCACGGCCTGAAGCTGTACGTGCAGCGCGTCTTCATCATGGACGACGCCGAGCAGTTCATGCCGAACTACCTGCGCTTTGTGCGTGGCCTGATAGACTCCAACGATCTGCCGCTGAACGTCTCCCGTGAAATTCTTCAGGACAGCACCGTCACCCGTAACCTGCGCAACGCCCTGACCAAACGTGCGTTGCAGATGCTGGAAAAACTGGCGAAGGACGATGCGGAAAAATACCAGACCTTCTGGAAACAGTTTGGCCTGGTGCTGAAAGAAGGTCCGGCGGAAGATACTGCGAACGTGGAAGCTATCGCTAAACTGCTGCGCTTCGCCTCTACGCACAACGACTCCTCCGCCCAGACCGTGTCGCTGGAAGAGTACGTCTCCCGCATGAAAGAAGGGCAGGAGAAGATCTACTACATCACCGCCGACAGCTATGCGGCAGCGAAGAGCAGCCCGCATCTGGAACTGCTGCGTAAGAAAGGCATCGAAGTGCTGCTGCTGTCTGACCGCATCGACGAGTGGATGATGAACTACCTGACCGAGTTCGACGGTAAATCCTTCCAGTCCGTTGCCAAAGCCGACGAGTCTATCGATAAGCTGGCGGATGAAGTGGACGACAGCGCGAAAGAAGCCGAGAAGGCGCTGGAGCCGTTCGTTGAGCGCGTTAAAACGCTGCTGGGCGACCGCGTGAAAGAGGTGCGCTTCACGCACCGTCTGACCGATACGCCAGCCATTGTCACCACCGATGCGGACGAAATGAGCACCCAGATGGCGAAACTGTTCGCTGCGGCGGGCCAGGCCGTGCCGGAAGTGAAATATATCTTTGAGCTTAATCCGGATCACCCGCTGGTGAAACGCGCGGCGGATACCCAGGACGACGCCCGCTTTGCGGAGTGGGTTGAACTGCTGCTGGCTCAGTCCCTGCTGGCCGAGCGCGGTACGCTGGAAGATCCTAACCTGTTCATTAAACGTGTGAATGCGCTGCTGCTGGCGTAATCTTCCCTCACCCCGGCCCTCTCCCACAGGGAGAGGGTGAAAGAGTTCCCTCTCCCTGTGGGAGAGGGTTAGGGTGAGGGCACCAGACCGCACGAAGCCAAATTATCTCCCCCCGTTAACCGTTTCAGCCTTCCCGCCTTCCTTGAGCCATACCCGTTCTGGTGGTATTGTTTAGCGCTTTTTGAAAAATTGAATCGACTTTTGAGGGGATTTTCGCAATGCGTATTATTCTGCTTGGCGCTCCGGGCGCGGGTAAAGGAACTCAGGCTCAGTTCATCATGGAGAAATACGGTATTCCGCAAATCTCCACCGGTGACATGCTGCGCGCCGCTGTTAAATCTGGCTCCGAGCTGGGTAAACAAGCGAAAGACATCATGGACGCAGGCAAACTGGTGACCGACGAACTGGTTATCGCGCTGGTTAAAGAGCGCATTGCTCAGGAAGACTGCCGTAACGGTTTCCTGCTTGACGGCTTCCCGCGCACCATTCCTCAGGCTGACGCCATGAAAGAAGCGGGCATCAACGTGGATTACGTGCTGGAGTTCGACGTACCAGACGAGCTGATCGTTGACCGTATCGTTGGCCGTCGCGTACACGCTGCTTCTGGCCGCGTTTACCACATCAAATTCAACCCACCTAAGGTTGAAGGCAAAGACGACGTGACCGGCGAAGAGCTGACCACCCGTAAAGACGATCAGGAAGAAACCGTGCGTAAACGCCTGGTGGAATATCATCAGATGACCGCACCGCTGATCGGCTACTACACCAAAGAAGCGCAGGCGGGTAACACCAAATACGCGAAAGTGGACGGCACCAAAGCCGTGGCTGACGTACGTGCAGAGCTGGAAAAAATCCTCGGCTAAGCGCACCTCTCTCACCCGGAGCCCCGGGTGAGAAAAATTCTCATCTTACCTATTACAGCAATGGGTTTCGTTTAAACGCATTTCCGCTACAATTGACAGCCTATCAAATGGTTAAGAGGCGTGAATGAGTCAGGCGAAAACCGGCATCCTGCTTGCCAATCTGGGCACCCCAGAAGCACCTACTCCAGCGGCGGTCAAACGCTACCTGCGACAATTTTTAAGCGACACGCGCGTCGTGGATACCCCAAGACTGCTGTGGTGGCCACTGCTGCGTGGCGTCATTCTGCCGATTCGTTCCCCGCGTGTGGCAAAGCTCTATCAGTCCGTGTGGATGGAAGAGGGCTCGCCGCTGATGGTGTACAGCCGTCGTCAGGAGAAGGCGCTGGCCGCCCGCCTGCCGGACATGCCCGTTGCGCTCGGCATGAGCTACGGTAAGCCGTCCCTGGAAAGCGCCGTCGACTCTCTGCTGGCGCAGGGCGTTGAACACATTGTGGTGCTGGCCCTTTATCCGCAGTATTCGTGCTCCACGGTAGCTGCCGTCTGGGACGAACTGGCGCGCATTCTGGCGACCCGCCGCCGTATACCGGGTATCACCTTTATCCGCGACTACGCCGATAACGAGCTGTACATTCAGGCGCTTGCCAGCAGCGCGCGCGCGTCGTTTGAAAAACACGGCGAGCCGGATCTGCTGCTGCTCTCCTATCACGGTATTCCGCAGCGTTTCGCGAACGAAGGGGATGATTACCCCCAGCGTTGCCGCGATACCACCCGCGAGCTGGTCTCCGCCCTCGGCCTGCCGCCTGAGAAGGTGATGATGACCTTCCAGTCGCGCTTCGGCCGTGAACCGTGGCTCACCCCGTATACTGATGAAACGCTTAAGATGCTGGGCGAGAAGGGCGTGAAGCACATTCAGGTGATGTCGCCGGGCTTCTCGGCGGACTGTCTGGAAACGCTGGAAGAGATTGCTGTCCAGAACAAAGAGTTCTTTATGGAGGCAGGCGGAACGAAATACGAATACATTCCTGCGCTTAACGACTCCCCTGAACACATCGACATGATGGTGTCACTGGTCACCACCCGCCGCTGATCGCGTTACGGGCCGGGTTTGTGCTACCATTCCCGGCCCGTATTCTTTGCACAGTTCAGACCATGAAATTTCCCGGTAAACGTAAGTCCAAACACTATTTCCCCGTCGATGCCCGCGATCCGCTGTTACAGCAAATTCAGCAGGAAAGCGAAACCAGCGCTGCCTGGGTGGTCGGTATCGATCAGACGCTGGTGGACATTGAAGCCAAAGTGGATGATGCGTTTGTCGCACGTTACGGTCTGAGCGCCGGGCACTCGCTGGTGATTGAGGATGACGTTGCTGAAGCGCTGTATCAGGAGCTGGTGCGCGAAAATCTTATCACCCACCAGTTTGCCGGCGGCACCATCGGCAACACCATGCACAACTACTCCGTACTGGCAGACGACCGCTCGGTGCTGCTTGGCGTGATGTGCAGCAATATCGAAATCGGTGGCTATGCCTACCGCTACCTGTGCAATACCTCCAGCCGCACCGATCTGAACTATTTGCAGGGCGTTGACGGGCCGATTGGCCGCTGCTTTACGCTGATAAGCGATTCCGGCGAGCGTACCTTTGCCATCAGCCCCGGCCATATGAACAAGCTGCGCGCTGAAAGTATCCCGGAAGAGGTGATCGCGGGCGCGTCTGCGCTGGTACTGACCTCCTATCTGGTGCGCTGCAAGCCGGGCGAACCAATGCCGGACGCAACCATGAAGGCAATTGAGTACGCGAAGAAATACAACGTGCCTGTGGTTCTGACGCTGGGCACCAAATTCGTCATTGCCGACAACCCGGAGTGGTGGCAGGCCTTCCTGAAAGAACACGTCTCGATTCTGGCGATGAATGAAGAAGAAGCCGAAGCGCTGACCGGCGAAAGCGATCCGCTGCTGGCGTCTGATAAGGCGCTGGACTGGGTAGATCTGGTGCTCTGCACCGCCGGGCCGGTCGGGCTGTATATGGCGGGCTTCACGGAAGAAGAGAGCAAGCGGAAAACCCAGCACCCGCTGCTGCCGGGCGCAATCGCCGAATTTAACCAGTACGAGTTCAGCCGCGCCATGCGTCATAAAGACTGCATCAACCCGCTGCGTATCTTCTCCCACATCGCACCGTATATGGGTGGCCCCGAGAAGATCATGAACACCAACGGCGCGGGCGACGGCGCGCTGGCCGCGCTGCTGCACGACATCACCGCCAACGCCTACCACAAAACCAATGTGCCGAATTCCAGCAAGCACACCTTCAACTGGCTGACCTACTCCTCGCTGGCGCAGGTGTGCAAGTACGCGAACCGCGTGAGTTATCAGGTGCTGAACCAGCATTCACCGCGCTTAACGCGGGGGCTGCCGGAACGGGAAGACAGCCTCGAAGAGGCGTATTGGGACAGGTAAAAGCAAAACGGCAACCTGTGGTTGCCGTTTTTAGTGTTTGTTCCCTCTCCCTGTGGGAGAGGGCCAGGGTGAGGGCATCAGGCCGCACAAAACTTAACCCGTCACCGCCTCTTCAACTGGCGGTTTTGTCAGCATTGTCAGCATTGTATTCGCAATCTCACGCTCACCCATCACCACCTGATTCGCGCCGCGCTCGGTGATGTACTCCACTTCGTCATCATAATGGGCGCGGGCAATGATTTCGATATGTGGGCATTTTTCACGGGCTGTGGCGACAATCTCGCCAGCCTCGTAACCGTTCGGGATAGTGAGCAGCAGCCAGCGAGCGCAGTCCAGATGCGCCAGATTCATAATCTCTTCGTTAGCCGCGTTGCCCAGCACCGCGCGGATGCCGCGCTCGCGAAGCTCGTCGACGCGAGTGCGGGAGGTTTCAATCACTACCAGGGGGATTCCCTGGGCCATCAGCTTCTCACCGAGCAGGCTGCCGACGCGGCCAAAACCGACCAGCAGCGCGTGGTTGCAGATATCTACGGGGATCTGTTTCTCCTCCTCAATCGCTTCTTCCAGGGTTTGCTCTTCGAGGGTTTCGGTCTTCTCGAGATATTTCTCCAGCAGGGCAAACAATACCGGGTTTAGCATGATGGAGAGGATCGCCCCCGCCAGCACCAGATTTTGCCCCGCCTGTGGCAGCAGGTTCAGGGCCATCCCCAGACCAGCAAGAATAAAGGCGAACTCGCCAATCTGCGCCAGGCTGGCGGCGATGGTCAGCGCCGTGCGCGGCGAATGGCCGAACATCCGTACCAGGAAGAAGGCGGCAACGGACTTACCAAAGATGATGATTGCCAGCGTACCCAGCACGGCCAGCGGCTGCTGAATGAGGATCAGCGGGTCGAACAGCATCCCGACGGAGACAAAGAACAGCACCGCGAATGCATCACGTAGCGGCAGGGTATCGTGCGCGGCACGGTGGCTCAGCTCGGACTCGTTCAGCACCATCCCGGCGAAGAACGCGCCCAGCGCAAAGGAGACGTCAAACAGCTCGACGGCGCCAAAGGCAATGCCCAGCGCCAGCGCAAGGACCGAAAGCGTGAACAGTTCACGCGAGCCCGTGGCGGCGCTGCGGGACATGATCCACGGCACCAGACGGCGGCCCACCAGCATCATGATGGCGATAAACGCCACGACTTTACCGATGGTAATGCTCATATCCAGCGCTAGCGAGGCGAAGCCGATATTCTCTTTTTCCATCATCCCGGCAACGGCAGGCAGCAGAACCAGCGTCAACACCATCACCAGATCTTCAACAATCAGCCAGCCTATCGCGATTTGTCCGCGCTGGCTGTCTATCAGCTGTCTCTCTTCAAGCGCGCGCAGCAGCACCACGGTACTGGCGGTTGAAAGACACAGCCCAAATACGATACCGGTCATGATTGACCAGCCCAGCACCGCCGAAAGCGCCATGCCCAGCAGCGTCGCCACCCCTATCTGGGCGATCGCTCCCGGTATGGCGATCGACTTTACCGCCATCAGATCCTTCAGGGAAAAATGCAGTCCGACGCCAAACATCAGCAGGATCACGCCCAATTCCGCCAGCTCAGGCGCCAGTTTGGTATCAGCGACAAAACCCGGCGTAAAGGGCCCTGCCAGCACGCCCGCCAGTAAATAGCCTACCAGGGGCGAAATACGCAATTTATTGGCAATCATGCCGAGAATAAAAGCGAGCACAAGTCCACCAACAATGGTGGTGATAAGCGGTGTGGCGTGGTGCATTCCGTCTCCTTTCGCGATGGGTGATCCATTTTTGGTGCAAATACCAAAAAGCCGATTAATAGTTTATGACAATTTTTACGCTTATGTTTATGAATAATTGTTGAAATCACAATAAAAAAGCAATAAGCATGAAAAAAGGCAGATTTTGATAAATTTGCTGAGGGGAGGGAGAGGAAAGCCTTATGGCATCAGGTTATCCGGCTGCCAAAGTTTAACTTTGGCAGCCGTGAAGTCACGCTTTATGACGATTGTCAGGCAGGAATATGGTCAACATCCCCAGAAGTGGCAGGAAAGCGCAGATTTTATAGACCAGGAAGATGCTGGTGTGGTCTGCAACCATCCCCAACACGGCTGCGCCAAGGCCGCCCATGCCAAAGGCAAAACCGAAAAAGAGACCGGAAACCATACCGATACGTCCCGGTAGCAGCTCCTGCGCGTAGACCAGGATGGCTGAAAATGCCGATGCGAGAATAAAACCAATAATCACCGTCAATATTCCGGTCCATTCCAGCGTTGCGTACGGTAAAACAAGCGTAAACGGCGCGACGCCGAGTATAGAGCCCCAAATCACATATTTACGTCCAATTTTATCCCCCACAGGGCCGCCTATCACCGTGCCTGCCGCCACCGCAAACAGGAAGGCAAAGAGGTGGAACTGGGCGTTTTGTACTGATAATCCGAATTTTTGCATCAGATAGAAGGTGTAATAGCTGCTAATGCTCGCCATATAGAAATATTTCGAGAAAATCAGCACCAGCAGCACGCTGACGGCAAGGATCACCTTATTGCGCGGAAGGGGATTGGTTATCTTCGCGGCAGGTTTTCCCTTATTTACGCGATGCTGCGCGGCATACCAGCGGCTGATTTGCGCCAGGACGACAATCGCCAGCAGCGCGGCCAGCACAAACCACGCCACGTTGCCTTTGCCGTAAGGCGCGATAATTACCGCCGCCAGCAGAGGACCGAGGGAGCTACCAAAGTTACCCCCCACCTGGAACAGAGACTGCGCCAGCCCGTGACGTCCGCCGGAGGCCATACGTGCCACGCGGGACGATTCCGGATGGAACACCGATGAACCGGTTCCCACCAGCGCCGCGGCAACCAGTACCGCCTCAAAGCTGCCCGCCATGGCCAGCAGCACCAGCCCGCTCAGGGTAAAGCACATCCCAATGGGCAGGGACCATGGCATCGGGTATTTGTCCGTCCAGTAGCCCACCACCGGCTGTAGCAGCGAAGAGGCCAGCTGGAAGGTCAGGGTGATCATCCCGATCTGCACGAAGGTTAATGAGAACTCAGACTGCAACAGCGGGTAGATCGCCAGAATCAGCGACTGGATCATGTCGTTGAGCAGATGAGAGAGACTGATTGCGCCTAATACTTTAAAGGAAGTGCGCGATTTCGGCGGCGACGCCGGAGCGCCCTGGACGGGCTGGGTTGATTCACTGATTGCCATAAATACCACGTCGATTTGTTATTAGAGATGCAGGGAGTAATTATTATCCGACTAACATACCCGTCCGTGACATTTGAAGAAAGTCGCAATTCTGAAAACTTATTTGTCTATTCTTGTGAGTCACTGTAATTTTTGCGTTTGTCTATGGGTCAGGGAGAGAGAAGATGAAGTTAATGAAGCGTGGCGTCGCGCTGGCGCTCATCGCCGCATGGGGGCTGACAAGCCTGCCCGCGCAGGCGTATGAAAAAGATAAAACCTATAAAATTACCATTCTGCATACTAACGATCATCACGGCCATTTCTGGCGCAGCGAATACGGTGAATATGGCCTGGCGGCGCAAAAAACGCTGGTGGACGGCATTCGTAAAGAGGTCGCGGCCCAGGGCGGCAGCGTCCTGCTGCTGTCGGGCGGGGATATTAATACCGGGGTGCCGGAATCTGATTTGCAGGATGCCGAGCCTGATTTTCGCGGCATGAATTTAATTGGTTACGACGCGATGGCGGTCGGAAACCACGAGTTTGATAATCCGCTGAGCGTATTGCGCCAGCAGGAGAAGTGGTCCAAATTCCCGTTCCTTTCCGCCAATATTTATCAGAAAAGCACCGGCGAGCGCCTGTTTAAACCGTGGGCGCTGTTTAAGCGTCAGGATCTGAAGATCGCTGTCATCGGCTTAACCACCGACGATACGGCCAAAATTGGTAATCCTGAATTTTTCACCGACATCGAATTCCGTAAACCGGCGGACGAAGCGAAGCTGGTGATCCAGGAGTTGCAGCAGAATGAAAAACCGGATGTGATTATCGCGACCACCCACATGGGGCATTACGATAACGGTCAGCACGGCTCTAACGCGCCGGGCGACGTGGAGATGGCGCGCAGCCTTCCTGCGGGCTCGCTGGCGATGATTGTGGGCGGTCATTCGCAGGATCCGGTCTGCATGGCCTCTGAGAATAAAAAGCAGGTAGATTATGTGCCCGGCACGCCGTGCGCGCCGGATCGTCAGAACGGGATCTGGATTGTACAGGCCCACGAGTGGGGTAAATACGTTGGCCGCGCGGATTTCGAATTCCGTAACGGCGAGATGAAGCTGGTGCACTATCAGCTCATCCCGGTCAACCTGAAGAAGAAAGTGACCTACCCGGACGGCAAAAGCGAGCGGGTACTCTACACGCCAGAGATCGCTGAAAACCAGCAGATGCTCTCTCTGCTGACGCCGTTCCAGAGCAAAGGGAAAGCGCAGCTGGACGTGAAGATTGGCACGCTTAACGGACGACTGGAAGGGGACCGCAGCAAAGTCCGCTTCGTACAGACCAACATGGGGCGTCTGGTGCTGGCCGCGCAGATGGCGCGCACGAATGCGGATTTCGGCGTGATGAGCGGCGGCGGTATTCGTGATTCCATCGAAGGCGGAGACATCACCTATAAAGACGTGCTCAAAGTGCAGCCGTTTGGCAACGTGGTGGTCTATGCGGACATGAGCGGGAAGGAGGTGATTGACTACCTGACCGCCGTGGCGCAGATGAAGCCGGATTCCGGGGCGTATCCGCAGTTTGCTAACGTCAGCTTCGTCGCGAAGGACGGCAAGCTTAACGATCTCAAAATCAAAGGCGAACCGGTTGATCCGGCGAAAACCTACCGCCTGGCAACGTTAAGCTTTAACGCCACCGGCGGCGACGGCTATCCGCATATCGATAACAAACCGGGCTATGTAAATACCGGGTTTATTGATGCGGAAGTGTTGAAGCAGTTTATCCAGCAAAATTCACCGATTGACGTGAACATGTATGAGCCGAAAGGCGAGGTAAGCTGGCAGTAGTGCGTTTTTTTGCCGGGTGGCGGCTTCGCCTTACCCGGCCTACATTCGAATCGTAGGCCCGGTAAGCGCAGCGCCACCGGGCAATTTTCTCAATCCCGGCGCGCAATATCCGCAAATTTCGCGTCCAGCATTTTCGCCAGATCGCCTGCGGCCAGTTCGATATCCAGCCCGCGTTTGCCGCCAGAAATATAGATCGTCTCAAATTCCTGCGAAGGCGCATCGATCAGCGTCGGCAGACGCTTTTTCTGGCCGAGCGGGCTGATCCCGCCGACCAGATAACCCGTTGTGCGTTGCGCAACCATCGGGTCAGCCATATCGACCTTTTTCGCTCCCAGCGCTTTGGCCACTTTCTTCAGATCAAGCTGTCCGGCGACGGGCGTCACTGCCACGGCGAGGTGCTTCATATCGCCGTTCACCGCGACCAGCAGCGTTTTGTAGACCTGGTCCGCGTTCAGCCCCAGCTTGCGCACCACTTCATCACCAAAGTTGGTTTCGTTCGGATCGTGATCGTAGGTGTGGATCCGGAAAGAAATTTTGTTTTTTTCGAGTAATTTAACGGCGGGAGTCATGGCTATCCTTCTTACGACAGACGATTCATACCAGCAGCATACGCCTGACGTTTGTCTAAAAAATAGCACCATCTTGCGCAATAGTATTGGCAGTGATGGTTACTTTGAGCGACAATCGGCGTAGCCGAAGGTCACTTCGGTATAATAAAAACGATGAAATTCCTCTTTGACGGGCCAATAGAGATATTGGCCATTTTTTTATTTCAGCAGCGACGGCAAATTCCCTTCTCCGTACAAATGCAACGCGCCAACCGCGACAACATAACGACCGGCAGGCAGGGCATATAGTGTCTCCCGCCACGCCTGGTTGCGCGCGTTCATCAGCACATCATACAACGATTCACTGAACGTCGACGGTAACGCCAGCTTACCGTCTGCGGGCGGCGCATCCAGCCACCAGCCAATCATCGTTTGCAGCAGACGCGCGTTGGTGTGCCAGTGGGTCAGGGTATCATCCAGCAGCATCAGGCCGTCATCGGGAAGCTGGCGAAGAAGCGCAATCTGGCTGTCCGTGCCTTCCAGTTCAATGACGGACAGGTTGCGCGCCCTTGCCGCATTCAGCAGTTGATAATCGATACCGTAATCGCCGCGCAGCCCCAGGCGTTGCGCCTGGGTGGCCTGTAGCACCATGGCAATTTGCCACAGGGGCAGAGTGTCGAGCATTGAGAGCGAGACGCCGGTCTCATCCGCAAGACGGGTAAGCTTAGCCAGCTGCGTCTCGTTAAGACGTTCCGCCAGGGTGCGATCGCTTTCCAGCCCGGCAAACGGCGATTCATGGCCGGAGATGTCGGCTTCGACGATCAGCGCGTCGGCGCGCTTCAGCAGTTTAATCAGGCCGGAGGGCAGGGGGGACATGTCCTGCGTGCCCATATGAATGCTTCCCACCAGGTGCAGATGCTGCCCGCCCGGAAGCGAAATATCCATACCGGGCCAGGCATAACGGCGGGGAAAAAGGGCGCGAAACGATGTTTTTAGACGATTAAACAGACCCATACGCGCTCCATGATCGGAAAGGTTCATGCTAGCGCGTACGGGTACAAGGTTCAATCCTTCGGTTTAAACCGCAGCAGACGGTTAGCGTTGCTCACCACGGTAATTGACGAGAGCGCCATCGCCGCACCCGCAACAACCGGGTTCAGCAGGGTACCGGTCAGCGGCCACAAAATCCCGGCGGCAATCGGAATGCCGAGCGAGTTATAGACGAAGGCCCCCAGCAGGTTCTGCTTCATGTTGCGCAACGTGGCTTTCGAAATCGCCAGCGCATCCGCCACCCCCATCAGGCTGTGGCGCATCAGGGTGATCGCCGCGGTTTCAATGGCGACATCGCTCCCGCCGCCCATCGCAATGCCTACGTCAGCCTGCGCCAGCGCCGGGGCGTCGTTGATGCCGTCGCCCACCATCGCCACCTGGCGACCCTGACTTTGCAGGTTCTTGATGGCGTCCGCTTTGCCGTCCGGCAGCACGCCCGCGATCACCTCATCAATACCGGCTTCTTTCGCAATGGCGTTGGCGGTGGTCGGGTTGTCCCCGGTCAGCATCACCAGACGATAGCCCGCGCGGTGCAGGCGCTGTAAGGCATCTACGCTGTCCTGGCGTAACGGATCGCGCACGGCCAGCAGCGCCGCCACCTGACCATCCCTCGCCAGCAGAACCGGCGTCGCGCCCTGAGAGGCCTGCGCGTTTAGCTCTGCGTCCAGCGCGGACGTATCAACGCCGTGTTCAGTCAGCAGTGCCTGGTTGCCCAGCAGCAGCGTATGGCCTTCTGCTTCACCGCTGACCCCTAAACCGCGCAGGGTGCGGAAGTTGCTGACCTGCGGCAGACGGCCATCACCGGCTTTCTCCAGGATGGCGCGCGCCAGCGGGTGGCTGGAACCTTGTTCCAGCGCGGCGGCAAGGCGCAGGGCGTCCGTCTCCGTACAGCCAACGGTACTGACGGCCACCACCTGCGGTTTGCCCTCGGTGAGCGTGCCGGTTTTATCAAAGACAAGGGTGTCCAGCGTGCTTGCCCGTTGCAGGGCGTCAGCATCACGGACCAGTACGCCAAATTCGGCGGCGCGTCCGACGCCAGAGATAATCGACATCGGCGTGGCCAGGCCAAGGGCACAAGGGCAGGCGATGATCAGCACCGTGGTGGCGATCACCAGGGTGTAGACAATCTGCGGCGCCGGGCCGAAGAAATACCAGATCGCCGCGCTCAGCAGAGCAATACCGACGACCACCGGCACAAAAATGGCGGAGATTTTATCGGCAAGCTGACCAATCTCCGGCTTACTGCTCTGCGCCTGGCGGACCATGCGAATGATGCGTGACAGCGTGGTATGGCTCCCGACCGCGCTGGCGCGGAACAGTACGCTGCCGTCCTGTACCACCGTACCCGCATGCACCGCATCGCCCTGAGATTTCTGCTGGGGTATCGGCTCGCCGGTCAGCATCGCTTCATCCAGCCAGGCATCGCCCTGGGTGATTTCACCGTCGACGGGCACGCGGTCGCCGGTGGTCAGGCGCAGCGTCATTCCCGGCTGTACCTCTGAGAGCGGAACGCTTTTTTCCCCGTCGTCCGTGACCACGCGGGCCGTCGGCGGGGTTAAATCGAGTAATCTTTCCAGCGCTTTCGACGAGCGCTGACGCGCGCGGGCTTCGAGCATATGGCCTAAGTTAATCAGACCGATAATCATCGCACTCGCTTCATAATAGAGATGGCGCGCCTCCATCGGGAACCACTGCGGCCAGACGTTCACGCTCATCGAATACAGCCACGCCGCGCCGGTACCGAGCGCGACCAGCGTGTCCATCGTCGCGGTGCGGTTTTTCAGGCTCTTCCAGGCGCTGGTATAGAAATGTCCGCCAGCAAACACCATCACCGCAAGGGTAATCAGACCAATCACCAGCCACAGGGTGCGGTTGTCAGCGGTGACCATCATGTTGTCACCCATCATGCCCCACACCATCACCGGAATACCGACCAGCAGGGCGACAATCGCCTGCCAGCGGAAACGCTTCATAGTGGCGACAGCCGTTTCCTGCTGGCGCTCGCGGCGCTCGGCATCATCTTCGATGGCCTCCGCCCCGTAGCCCGCTTTCTCCACGGCCTTCACTAACTCTGCGGCGGAGGCGCTGCCCATCACCAGCGCAGTACGCTCCGCCAGGTTTACCCGTGCCTGTGCGACGCCCGGTACCGCCTGTAAGGCGTTTTGTACCCGGGAGACGCAGCTGGCGCAGCTCATGCCGTTGATCAGCAGCTGTTGGCTGTCATCAATGTCATCAGCTACCGGAAGCTCAGGAGTGGCCGCTGTCAGTGCTTCCGACGGGGATGATGACTCTGCCAGCGGTTTAGCCTTTGGGTGGCTTAACTCCGCCCCGTAACCGGCCTGTTTAATGGTATCAATCAGCGCGTCGGCGCTGGCGCTGCCGGTCACGGCGGCATGATCGATAGTCACCTCAGCGCTTTCCACGTCAGGACGCTGCTCCAGGCTTTCTTTAACGCGTTTGACACAGTGGCCGCAGGAGAGGCCGTCCAGTGTCAGGTCAATAGTGTGAGACATAACAAAACTCCCGTATAATGTTCTGGTCAATTGTTGACCTTCACTCTGCTTTTCGCTAACTGTTATGAAGGTTAAACCTTCCATCAAGGGGAAGGTCAAGGGGGAAATGTGAATATCAGCGATGTTGCGAAAAAAACCGGCTTAACCAGCAAAGCGATTCGCTTTTATGAGGAAAAAGGGCTGGTGACGCCACCGTTGCGCAGTGAGAACGGCTACCGCAGCTATACGCAGCTGCATCTTGATGAACTGACGTTACTGCGCCAGGCAAGACAGGTAGGATTTAACCTTGAAGAGTGCGGCGAGCTGGTTAACCTGTTTAACGATCCGAAACGCCACAGTGCCGACGTGAAAAAACGTACGCTGGAAAAAGTGGCGGAGATCGAACGCCATATCATCGAATTACAGGCGATGCGTGAGCAACTGTTACAGCTGGCAGAATCCTGCCCGGGAGATGACAGCGCCGAGTGCCCGATTATCGACAATCTTTCCGGCTGCTGCCACCGTAAAACCCACGCCTAACAGGCTTTAACCCGCAGGGTAATGCCTTCCACCGCAATGACCTCAACCCGCGTGCCGGCGCTGAGGTCATCGTCGGCCACCACCGGCCACGAACTGTCCCCCACGCGCATATGACCGCGTCCGTTGATCAGCGCGTTATCAAGCGTAAAGCGTCTACCCACGATCTGCTGCCCACGCTGGTTGAGGTGCGCGTCGACCGGCTTCTGCGCCTTCACCCGTTTGTTCAGCCAGCGCCACCACAGCCAGGCGGCCAGCAGCGTCAGCACGGCAAACAGCGCGCCCTGCCACTCCCAGCCGACAGGCAGCAGCCAGACGACCAGCCCGGTAATCACCGCGGCAACCCCGCTCCACAGCAGATAACCGTTGCCGCCAAGCATCTCGGCGGCCAGCAGTAAGCCGCCAAGGCTTAGCCAGAACGCATGAGGATGTGCAACGATGAGCTCTATCATTTTTTACGCTCGTTTCCGCCGTCTTTGATCAACTCGGCAATTCCGGCGATAGATCCCATCAGACTGCTGGCATCCAGCGGCATCATTACCACCTTGCTGTTGTTCGCGGAGCCGATCTCCTTCAGCGCATCGGTATATTTTTGCGCGACGAAGTAGTTCACGGCCTGGATATCCCCGGCGGCAATCGCCTCGGAGACCATTTGCGTCGCGCGGGCTTCCGCTTCTGCCGAACGTTCACGCGCTTCCGCCTGGAGGAAGGCAGACTGACGGTCGCCCTCGGCTTTCAGGATCTGCGACTGTTTTTCCCCTTCCGCTTTCAGGATTTCAGCCTGACGCACCCCTTCGGCTTCAAGAATATAGGCACGCTTGGTACGCTCGGCCTTCATCTGCGCGTTCATGGAAGCAATCAGCTCTGCCGGTGGGCGCACGTCGCGGATCTCAATGCGTGTCACTTTGATCCCCCACGGATTGGTGGCTTCATCCACAATGTGCAGCAGGCGGGTATTTATGCTGTCGCGCTGGGAGAGCATTTCGTCCAGCTCCATTGAGCCAAGCACGGTACGGATGTTGGTCATGGTCAGGTTGACGATCGCCAGCTCCAGGTTGCTCACCTCATAGGCCGCTTTCGGCGCATCAATCACCTGAATAAAGCACACCGCATCGATGGTGACGTTGGCGTTATCCTTGGAGATGACTTCCTGGGAAGGGATATCCAGCACCTGCTCCATCATATTGATCTTACGCCCAATTCTGTCCATGAACGGGACGATCAGGCTTAAACCCGGCTGAAGAGTATTGGTGTAGCGACCGAAGCGTTCGACGGTCCACTGGTAACCCTGCGGGACAATTTTGACGCCTGCGCCCACGATAACCAGCGCAACGAATATAAGGACAGGAACAACGATGAGCATAAAAACCTCCTGTTTTGCATGCCGTAACGAGAAAAACTGCGTATTTGTTGAACGTAAGTATATCGGCTAACGAACAGGATTTCGCCCCTGTAAAGAGGTGGGAACCGGACTGGCAGAAATAAAACGCCCCGTTCGGGATGCGGGGCGCAAAGCGTTACTTTTCAGACCAGGTATAGCTGAAGTCAGTGATAAACCCATCCCCGGCGTCAGCGATAGCTTTTGATAAGCCCTGATAGTATTTTTCCAGGCCGATGGCCTCTATCTGCTGGATCTGCTCGCGAACGGGAGCGCAGAACAATACCGCATTGCCCGCCCCGACACGTTTGTTGTTCGGCGGCAGATCGCCGGTAATCGCCTTAAACCAGGTTCTGATCCCTTGCTTTAAGCTGTGCGGCGCTTTTGTAAGATCCTCCTGGCCGGTCAGCACCTGTAGGGTAGGGAATTCATTAGCATTGACGGCGGTTTTCATACGCGCAAAGAACGCGGTAAAAAGCTCAAAAGAGCCGAGATCCGTGACGCGAGGCTTGGTGGTTTTTCCGTTTTTATTGCCCATTTTTCCGGCAGGGGCTGTAGGCGCCGGAACCACATTGACCTTATGCAGATCCAGACCAAACAGCAGATTGCAGTGCGCCCGGCGCTCTTTAAGCGGGTAGGACATCAGCACGTCAATAAACGCCGTCGCCTTCACATCGGCCAGATCATGGTTAATCAGCCATTGCGAGCGGGCAAATTCCGCGGGGGAAACGAACCAGTCCGGCACCTCAGTAAAGCGTCTGGATTTACCCTTGCCGTCAAACTCGAGAAAGTACGCTCCATCATCGAATGCAAAATAGCAGTTTTTAAAGCTACCGATTGTGGTGTTAACGATGAGCGCCTTCTTAACAAAATCGACCACCTCTGCACCCATGACAAAACGCGTGAGTTCAGAAGAATTGATGACTTCCATTAATGTTTCCACATCAGGAACACCAGGCTTCAGGGAAGAGAACTCATAAAAGATATGTGTCATGTTGCTGACTTCCTGTAGTTATAGAGGTGACAATTAGCGAGCAAAAAGTTTAACACTTGCTATACGTTAAGGCTATTCGCGCTGCGTAGCGGAAAGGATTATGCTAAAGGCTGTTCTTATTACAGCGGTTAATGGAATCGGAATGAATAATAAAAAAAATCTTCTGGATATCACGGATGTTGGCTTTCGTGTGGGTGATAACACCATCCTTCAGCACGTTGATTTTTGTCTCTCTCCGGGCGAATTTAAACTGATAACTGGCCCCTCCGGCTGCGGCAAAAGCACCCTCCTGAAAATCGTGGCTTCGCTACTGAGCCCAACGGAGGGAACCATCCTGTTTGCAGGAAAAGATATCGCCACGCTTTCACCGGAAAGCTATCGCCAGCAGGTGTCATACTGCGTGCAAACGCCGTCCCTGTTTGGCGACACGGTGTACGACAATCTGGTTTTCCCCTGGCACATCCGCAACCAAACGCCTGATCCGAAAAAGTTTACCGACGATCTGACCCGGTTCGGGCTTTCGCCGGAGACGCTGACCAAATCGATCGCCGAACTGTCGGGAGGGGAAAAGCAGCGCGTCTCGCTGATCCGTAACCTGCAATTCTTGCCGAAGGCGCTGTTGCTGGACGAAATCACCAGCGCGCTGGATGACGCTAACAAGCGCAACGTCAATGACATTATCCATCGCTACGCCCGGGAGCAGAATATTGCCGTGCTGTGGGTGACGCATGATTCAAATGAAATTACCCATGCGGATGATGTCATCACGCTCAGGCCGCAGGGCGGGAAAATGGAGGAGGCTCATCGTGGGTGAACATAACATAACCAACGAATCGCTGGCGCTGTCGATGGTCCTGGTGCTGGTGGCGATTGTGGTCAGCTACCGGGAAAAGCTGGGGCTGGAAAAAGATATTCTTTGGAGTATCGCCCGCGCGGTCATTCAGCTCATCATCGTCGGCTATGTGCTGAAATACATCTTCAACGTCAATCATGCCGTGCTGACCCTGTTGATGGTGCTGTTTATCTGCTTTAACGCGGCATGGAACGCGCAGAAACGCAGTAAATACATCGATAAAGCGTTCATTTCGTCGTTGATCGCCATCACTACCGGGACCGCGTTAACGCTGGCGGTACTGGTACTCTCCGGCTCGATAGAATTTACGCCGATGCAGGTGATCCCCATTTCCGGGATGATTGCGGGCAATGCGATGGTGGCGGTCGGGTTGTGCTACAACAATCTGGGGCAACGGTTCAGCAGTGAACAGCAGCAGCTTCAGGAGAAGCTAAGCCTGGGCGCGACGCCGAAGGTGGCCTCTGCGCGGTTGATCCGCGACAGCATTCGCTCTTCGCTGATCCCAACGGTGGATTCCGCCAAAACGGTGGGTCTGGTGAGCCTGCCGGGCATGATGTCGGGGCTGATTTTTGCCGGTATCGATCCGGTAAAAGCGATTAAGTACCAGATTATGGTGACGTTTATGCTGCTCTCTACGGCGAGCCTGTCCACCATCATTGCCTGCTACCTGACCTATCGGAAGTTTTACAACGCGCGCCACCAGCTGGTGGTGACGCAGTTGAAAAAGACGGGGTAATATCGGCTTTTGTAGGCCCGGTAAGCGTTAGCGCCACCGGGCATTTTTTTACTAGTAGAGCAACGCGTACAGCTGACGACGATATTTCGACGCCAGCGCGTCACCGGTACCCAGCGCGGCCAGGATCTCCTGGAACATCTTCCGCGCCTGTCCGTCTGCGGCGCCCAGGTCCTTCTGAAGATGGCTAAACAGCAGCTCCAGCGCCTCTTCGTTACGCCCCACCTGATGAAGCTGAAGCGCCAGCTGGCTTGCCAGCGCGGCATCCTGCGGGTTGTCCGCAACCTGCTGCTGAAGCTGTTGAATTTCAGGGGTATCGGCCGCCTGTTTCAGCAGGTCAATCTGCGCCACCAGACCCTGATAACGGGTATCCTGATCCTGCATCGGCACCGTTTTCAGCACGGCTTCCGCGTCTTCAGGGCGGTGCAGCGCAATCTGGGTCTCTGCCAGCAGCAGACCAATCTGGCTGTTCTGGTTCGACAGCTGCCACGCGTCTTTTAACAGCGGCAGCGCCTCGTCGTACTTGCCTTCCTGCATCAGCGCCATGGCTTCCTGCGCTTTCAGCTCTTCTTCGCGCGGCAGAACTTTATCCAGCAGGGCGCGGATCGCCTCTTCCGGCTGCGGCCCCTGGAAGCCATCCACCGGCTGACCGTTCTGGAACAGATAGACGGTTGGGATCGCGCGCAGGCCAAACTGGGAAGCCACCATTGGTTCGGCGTCACAATCCAGCTTCGCCAGAATGAACTGACCGTTGTACTGCGCGGCAAGGCTTTCCAGGACCGGCGTCAGTTGCAGGCAGTGTTGGCTGCGTTCAGACCAGAAGTAGAACAGCACCGGTTTAATCATTGACTGTTCGAGCGTCTGTTGCAGGTTAGCTTCAGTTATGTTGACGATATTCTGTACGGACATGCGGCATTCTCTTTTATCGGTTTACTCTTTACATGGGGGTAAGCGTCGTCGCTTCAACTCAACCCTGCAAAATTTTGTCCATCATCCGCCCCGGCAGCAGGCGTTTCAACCAGCCGACGGCATGGGTTACCAGCGTGACCGGATAGCGCATTTTAGGGGTATCGCTCTCAAACGCGTGGCGCACTTTGGCAACGACGGCTTCTGGCCCAAGCGTAAAACGCGCCGCGATGCCGGGGTTTTCGACCGGTTTGTCCGCCTGCGTCTGGTTAACGTTTTCCGTAAAGCGGGTGCGGATCGGGCCCGGTTCAATCAGGCTGACCTTAATACCGCTGTGGCGCAGCTCCATGCGCAACGCATCGGACCAGGCTTCAAGCGCATATTTACTGGCGGCGTAAGCCCCGCGGCCCGGCGTGGAGATCAGGCCCATGACCGAGGAGGTCATCACGATGCGCCCTTCGCCGTGCGGCAGCATGGCGGGGAGAAGGCGCATGGTAAGCTGATGCGCCCCGAAAAAGTTTGCGGAGAACTGCTGCTCCAGCTGTTCCCGTGAGAGAGTCTGTAGCGGGCCGTACACGCCGTAGCCCGCATTGTTGAACAGACCGTAAAGACGGTTGTTGGTCAGGGCGATAACCTCATCGGCGGCCTGCTCTACGCTCTCTGGCGAATCAAGATCCAGCAGAATGCCGGTAAATCCCAGCCCTCGCATGCGTTCGACATCCTCGGGTTTGCGGCAGGCTGCCAGTACCCAAAACCCCTGACGTTTCAGTTCAAGGGCGCTTTCAAGGCCAATTCCGCTGGAACATCCTGTTATTAAGACCGATTTTTGCATAACTTTACCTGTCAGGTTCTCAGCTGTTTGACGAGTCATGTTTTACTAAAGGAGCCAGCCGGGTTGCCATCCAGTCGGCAATGAACGGCTGGGCATCGCGATTGGGGTGAATGCCATCATCCTGCATCCACTGGGGTTTCAGATAGACCTCTTCCATGAAAAATGGCAGCAGCGGAATATCAAACTCTTTGGCAAGCTTAGGATAGATCGCGCTAAACGCCTCATTATACCGACGGCCGTAGTTGGCGGGCAGGCGAATTTGCATCAGCAGCGGCTGGGCATTGGCGGCCTTAATGGTCTGCAAAATGGTCCGCAGCGTTTGCTCCGTTTGCTGAGGCTGGAAGCCGCGCAAACCATCATTACCGCCCAGTTCAACCAGCACCCAACGCGGTTGATGCTGCTTAAGCAGGGCAGGCAGGCGCGATAAGCCTTGCTGCGACGTATCGCCGCTGATGCTGCCGTTCACGACAGACGCCCGGGACTGCCATTTATCATTGAGCAGGGCGGGCCAGGCCGCACTGGCGGCCATACGATAGCCCGCGCTCAGGCTGTCGCCCAGAATCAATAACGTGTCCGCAGCCGCCGCGCGGAAGGTCATCAGCATCAAAAACAGGAAGGGCAAATGCCAGCGGAAAACATTGTTGAAGTTCATCGTCTTAAGAAGTCCGTCGGTCAGGGAGAACACGAGCTTTCCATCCTCACCGGAGTTGAACTCGTTGTCAAACGTGCCGAAACCATCGCCCTGATTGGTGAATCCGGTTCCGGTAAGTCCACGCTGCTGGCCATTCTCGCCGGTCTGGACGATGGCAGCAGTGGGGAAGTGAACCTGGTCGGCCAGCTCCTCCACGCGCTTGATGAAGAGGCCCGCGCCGCGCTGCGTGCCCGGCATATCGGGTTTGTCTTTCAGTCATTCATGCTGATCCCGACGCTGAACGCGCTGGAAAACGTTGAGCTGCCCGGCCTGCTGCGTGGTGACAATACTCGTGAAAGCCGCGATCACGCCAAGGCGTTGCTGGAACAGCTGGGGCTGGGAAAACGTCTCGACCATCTTCCGGCACAGCTTTCCGGCGGTGAGCAGCAGCGCGTGGCGCTGGCGCGGGCGTTTAACGGGCGCCCTGAAGTGCTGTTTGCCGATGAACCCACTGGTAACCTTGACCGTAAAACCGGAGACAAGATTGCCGATCTGCTGTTTTCCCTCAACCGCGAGCACGGCACCACGCTGATTCTGGTTACCCACGATCCGCAGCTGGCCGCCCGCTGCGACCGCCGCCTGCGGCTGGTGAACGGTATTCTTCAGGAGGAAGCATGATTGCCCGCTGGTTCTGGCGCGAGTGGCGCTCGCCCTCGCTGCTGATTGTCTGGCTGGCGTTGAGCCTGGCGGTGGCCTGCGTGCTGGCGCTCGGCAGCGTCAGCGATCGTATGGAGAAAGGGCTTAGCCAGCAGAGTCGGGAATTTATGGCCGGGGACCGGGCTCTGCAAAGTTCTCGCCCCGTGCCGCCGGGCTGGATTGAGGAAGCGCGCAAAGAGGGGCTGAAGGTAGGGGAGCAGATCACCTTTCAGACTATGACCTTTGCGGGCGACACGCCGCAGCTTGCCAGCGTAAAAGCCGTGGGTGACATCTACCCGATGTATGGTGACTTACAAACCAGCCCGCCGGGGCTAAAACCGACGGCCGGTACGGTCCTGCTGGCATCGCGACTGATGGCGCTGCTGAACCTGAAACCCGGCGACAGTATCGACGTCGGCGACGCGACACTCAAAATTGCCGGGGAAGTAGTGCAGGAGCCCGACTCCGGATTTAATCCGTTCCAGCTTGCGCCGCGCCTGCTGATGAACACCGCTGATGTGGCGAAAACCAACGCCGTCCAGCCGGGAAGCCGTGTCACCTGGCGGTATAAGTTTGGCGGGACGCCTGCTCAGCTGGAGGCGTACGAAAAATGGCTCCTGCCGCAGCTCAAGCCGGAACACCGCTGGTACGGGCTGGAGCAGGATGACGGGGCGCTCGGCAAATCCCTCGAACGTTCCCAGCAGTTCCTGCTGCTGTCGGCGCTGTTAACCTTGCTGCTTGCCATTGCGGCGGTTGCCGTGGCGATGGGGCACTACTGCCGCAGCCGTTACGATCTGGTGGCGATCCTCAAAACCCTCGGCGCGGGCCGCGCGCAGCTGCGCAAGCTGATTGTCGGCCAGTGGCTAATGGTGCTGGCGCTGTCGGCTCTGACCGGCGGGGCGATAGGGCTGCTGTTTGAAAAGCTGCTGATGGTGCTGCTCAAACCGGTACTCCCCGCCGCATTACCGCCTGCCAGCCTCTGGCCGTGGCTGTGGGCCATCGGCGCGATGACGACGATCTCCCTGCTGGTGGGGTTACGCCCGTACCGGCTGCTTCTCGCCACCCAGCCGCTGCGCGTGCTGCGCCGCGATGTGGTGGCCAGCGTCTGGCCGCTGAAGTTCTATCTGCCGGTGATTATTGCGGTGGCGGTCGGGCTGTTGGCCTGGCTGATGGGCGGCAGTACGCTGCTGTGGGCGGTGCTGGCGGGTGCGGTGGTGCTGGCGCTGCTGTGCGGCGTAGTGGGCTGGATACTGCTTAATGTCCTGAGAAAGCTGACAGTTAAATCACTCCCCATACGGTTAGCGGTTAACCGACTGCTGCACCAGCCGTGGTCTACCCTCAGCCAGCTCTCGGCATTTTCGCTGTCTTTTATGCTGCTGGCGCTTCTGCTGGTACTGCGCGGTGATCTGCTGGATCGCTGGCAGCAGCAGCTTCCGCCGGAAAGCCCGAACTATTTCCTGATCAACATTGCTCCCGAACAGGTGACGCCGCTGAAGGGTTTCCTGTCTGAGCATCACATTATTCCGGAATCGTTCTATCCGATCGTGCGCGCCCGCCTGACGCAGATCAACGGCCAGTCGACGGAGGGAAATAAGGATGAATCGCTCAATCGCGAACTCAACCTGACCTGGCAGGCGAAACGTCCGGACCATAACCCGATCGTTGCCGGCACCTGGCCGCCGAAAGCGGGGGAAGTGTCGATGGAGGAGGGGCTGGCGACACGCCTGAACGTGAACCTCGGCGACAGCGTGACCTTCACCGGTGATACCCAGGATTTCACCGCCAAAGTTACCAGCCTGCGTAAGGTGGACTGGGAAAGCCTGCGACCAAACTTCTTCTTCATCTTCCCGCCGGGTGCGCTGGACGGACAGCCCCAGAGCTGGCTCACCAGCTTCCGCTGGGAAAACGGCAACGGCATGCTGACGCAGCTTAACCGGGAATTTCCGACGGTGAGCCTGCTGGATATCGGCGCGATCCTCAAACAGGTCGGGCAGGTGCTGGAGCAGGTGAGCCGCGCGCTGGAGGTGATGGTAGTGCTGGTGACCGTCTGCGGCGTGCTGTTGCTGCTGGCGCAGGTGCAGGTGGGCATGCGTCAGCGTCATCAGGAGCTGGTGGTCTACCGCACGCTGGGAGCCAGTAAACGGCTGCTGCGCGCCACGCTGTGGAGCGAATTTGCCCTGCTCGGGCTGGTGGCGGGCCTGGTGGCGGCCATCGGAGCGGAAACCGCGCTGGCGGTACTCCAGAGCAAAGTCTTCGACTTCCCGTGGGAGCCCGACTGGCGGCTGTGGTTAACGCTGCCCGTCTGCGGCGCCGTGCTGCTGTCCCTGTGCGGCGGCTGGCTCGGAACCCGGCTGTTGAAAGGTAAAGCGCTATTCCGCCAGTTTGTCAGCTAGTTTACTGACGTGATGATGACGCACCGGCATTTCTGCTGGTGCGTCATCGCTTAACGGCACAAATCGTTAATGCCCCTGCATTTAGTAGCACAAAACATTAAAAACCCGCCCACACAGCCCGAATTTTTCCGGTTAATATTCACCAGCTAAATATTTAGCAGCGTGTCTATCAAGGAAAAAGAATGACTATAAGAAAAACAGCGCTGGCGACAACGATCGGCGCAGCAGTGGCATTGGCTTCTTTCGCATCTCAGGCGGAAATCACCCTTCTGAAACAGGATCCGCAGGCGGGTAACCCGCTGAGCCGCCTGAACTTCACCGTTGGCGGCAGTATTCGTCCTCAGTTCCAGAATATGACCGGTGATGACGGCAAAAACAGCTACAAGCGCAACGGCTTTGACGGCGGCACCCGCTTCCGTTTCGCTGCGGATTACTACCTGTTCGATGACATCAGCTGGATCAGCTACTACGAGCTGGGTGTGAACATTCCGGCGCAGTTCAACTGGGATCATCACTACGCCGACGGCGCGCACGACACCTCTCGTCGTATGCTCTACACCGGTCTGAAGAGCGACACCTGGGGTACGCTGACCTTCGGCCAGCAGAACAGCGTGTACTATGACGTAGTGGGCGCAAAAACCGATATCTGGGACTACGACATGATTGGTCAGGCGCCAGGTAACGGGATCAACGGCGACTATGACGGCTCTTACCGTTCACGCCAGATGCTGAAGTACAAGAAAACCGTGGGCGATGCTGACATCTACGCCTCTTACCTGTTTGAAGACAGCGAATACCTGCCGGGCAACGGCCTGCGTTACAAACGTAAAGGCGGCGGTTCACTGGGTATCGATTATCACCTGACTACCGATCTGACCTGGGGCGCAGCGTGGAACTACACCCGCGCGGACATGCGTAACCCGGACAACGGCGACAGCAAATCCTACGACCAGAACATCCTTGGTACCGCCCTGAGCTGGACGCCGGATAACTGGACCTTCTCCGCAGGCGGCGGCTGGTATCAGAACTTCCTGACCACCAAAAAAGTGTCCGTTAACGACTACTTCGCCGGTGATGCATGGGGTATTGAATACTTTGCGGGTTACAAGTTCCCGGTTGGTCAGTATGCGGTGAAATCCATCCAGCCGTACTTCATGGGCGACCGTATCGAGTACGTGAATGGCCGTAACTACCAGCGCATCGACAACGGCGTGGGTATCAGCTTCCAGCTGGATTACGGTTTCCGCGTGGATTACGAACACGTGTTCACCTCCAGCACCGACAACCTGGGCGACATGAACCTGGTGCGTCTGCGTTACGACTTCTAAGTTGTCATGTAGGGTGCGGCCTGATGCCCTCACCCTGACCCTCTCCCACGGGGAGAGGGAAAAAACATTAAAAACGGCAACCCAGGTTGCCGTTTTGCTTTTACCTCGCCACCCGGCTTTATTTTTCAGCGATCGAGCCACTCAGCAATTTCTTCGTACGTCCCGCGATACACAATCTTCTCCGCCTTTTTCTCCAGCTGGTAGCCGTACATCGGGTCGTAATAGTCCTTCAGCAGCGGCACAAGCCAGCTGAAGTGCGCGTCAGTGCTGCCAGTACGCTGTTGCTCGACAAGCGCGGCATCCAGCAGGGCGGTAAATTCCGCGAAGCGTTGCAGCCCCAGACGGCGACGAATGGCGTACAGGCCGTGATGCAGATATTCGCTGTATGCTTTCCAGCCCGCTTCTTCACCGTAGGCGGCAGAAAAGTCGGCCCACATGTGGACGAAATACTCTTCGCGCAGGCGCTCAAGACGGATCTCAAACGGATCCTCGACCACCACGACAGGCGCTTCAGCCATGCGGTCGCGCAGGCATTCCGGCAGGTGGTTAGAGCCAATCATCCGGCCTTCATCTTCCAGCACCCAGCGCGCGGCGTCTTTTTTTAGCAGTTTGACGGCAAGGTGATTTTCAAAGCTCGCCTGAGAAAGCTGCGGGGTGAGCGTGCGACCAAATGACGAGCCGCGATGGTGCGCCAGCCCTTCCAAATCGATGCCCTGCGCATGCTGCTTAACCAGCAGCGTTTTACCGTTACCGGTACAGCCGCCGATAAGCACCATCGGCTTTTGTGACTGCTCAATGGTCACCTGAATCGCCGTCTGACGCAGGGCCTTATAGCCGCCGCGGATCAGCGGGTAGTCGATGCCCGCCTCTTTCAGCCAGGCCTGGGAGATGTGTGAGCGCTGGCCACCGCGCGCGCAGCAAAGGTAGCCCTCAGGATGGGCAAGGCTGGCTTCCCGCCAGGCGCTGATGCGCGCCTCGCGCGTCTCGCCGTTGACCAGGCTATGGCCGAGCGCCAGCGCGGCGTCCGGACCCTGGCGTTTATAGCAGGTGCCGACGGCGGCACGCTCGTCGTCGTTCATTAAGGGCAGGTTGAGTGCGGCGGGCATCGCACCCTGGGCAAATTCGATCGGCGCGCGAACGTCGATTAAAGGGGTATCGGACGCGAGGATCGCGCGATAGTCCGTTCCATCGTTCATGGTGGTTCCAGAAGAAAACTGAGCAGCAATGGGCGGGGATTGTACGCCGGGGAAGGGGAAGGTCAACTCCCCGGCGAGGGATACTTACTTCAGTTTTGACTGCGCCCAGACAATACCGCTCGCATATTCTGGCGGCAGCAGGGGAACAATCGCTTCCAGCGTGGCGCTCAGGCGGTCCGTGTCGGTATCGTTCAGGTTCAGATGGCCGACCTTACGCCCCGGACGCACCTCTTTGTCGTACCAGTGCAGGTGCAACAGCGGCAGCTTCAGCCAGTTGTAGTTCAGATCGGTGCCGATCAGGTTGATCATCACCGACGGGCTGGTCACCACCGGCTGCGGCAGCGGCAGATCGGTGATGGCGCGCAGGTGCAGCTCGAACTGGCTGATGGAGGCGCCGTTTTGCGTCCAGTGGCCGCTGTTGTGCACGCGCGGCGCAAGTTCGTTGATCAGCAGACCCGACGGCGTGACGAAACACTCCATAGCCATCACGCCCACATAGCCCAGCTCATGCATAATGGCAGAGAGCATCTCTTCCGCCTGCGCCTGCTGGTCAGCATTGGCCTGCGGGAAGGCGACGCTGGTGCGCAGAATCCCGTCCTGATGCAGGTTATGCGTTAGCGGGTAAAAAACGGTGTGCCCGTCATGCCCGCGCGCGCCAACCAGCGACACTTCACCGCTAAAGTTAATGCCCTGCTCAACAATGCACTCGCCGTAGCAGTCGTCCGGCAGCTCGGCGGTGTTGTTCGCGCGCAGGCGCCACTGCCCGCGGCCGTCGTAGCCGCCGACGCGACGCTTCACAATCGCCAGGTCTCCCAGCATCGCAAACACGTCATCCCACTCGCGCTTATCGGAAAGCAGCTGCCACGGCGCGGTCGCGAGGCCGAGCTTGTCGAAAAGCTGTTTTTGCGTGAGACGGTCGGCAATGATCGGGAAGACGTCGCGGTTCACAAAGGCGTTATGGCGCGCCAGCTCGCGGGTCAGGGCGGTTTCCGGCCAGCGTTCAATTTCGGCGGTGATCACGCTCTGATGGAACGGCACGGCTTCCGGCTCGGCATCCAGCCCGACGGGCCAGACGGCAATACCCAGCGGCTCACCGGCCTGACGTAGCATCCGGCCAAGCTGACCATTACCAAGAACGCAAACCTGCTTCATGCTGCACCCCGCGGATCCGGGTTATCCAGCACCTCATCGGTCTGGGCTTTACGCCACTCCGCCAGACGCTGGTGCAAATCTTTATCATGCGTCGCCAGGATCTGCGCGGCCAGCAGGGCGGCATTTGCCGCACCTGCTTTACCAATCGCCAGGGTACCGACAGGAATACCGCGCGGCATCTGGACGATAGAGTAAAGGCTATCCACCCCGCTTAACGCGGCGCTTTGCACGGGAACACCCAGTACCGGCACCAGCGTTTTGGCGGCAATCATGCCCGGCAGATGTGCTGCGCCGCCCGCACCGGCAATGATCACCTCGTAACCGTTCTCTTCGGCGCTTTCGGCGAAGCTGAACAGTTTATCCGGCGTACGGTGCGCGGAAACCACTTCGACGTGGTGCGGAACATTCAGGATTTCAAAGATTTCGGCGGCGAACTGCATGGTAGCCCAGTCGCTTTTGGACCCCATCACGATGGCGACACGCGCCGGATTATTGCGGGAAGACATGCGTCTTAAAACTCCTGTGGTGCGGAACACACTGCTTTCGAGGGCACAGAGAATAGCATGTAATACCGGCAAGGAAAACGGTTGCGTGGTCGGGAAATGAGCGAAAAGACGGGGAGGCGTTAAAACGGGAAGGCGATCAGTTCGACACCTTCCGGCGTAACTTTGACCATCGATCCTTCGCTGTGCCAGGCGCCTAAAACCACGCGATGGGCGGGCTCGCCGTTGGCGATAAGGGAATGCACATCGGGACGATGGGTATGGCCGTGGATCAGCCACTGAACGCGATGCTTCTCCATCACCTTCACCACCGCCTGCGGATTGACGTCCATGATGGTCATCGATTTGCTGCTGTTGGCGGCCTTGCTGCCCGCGCGCATTCTGGCGGCGATGCGGTTGCGGATAAACAGCGGCAGGGCGAGGAACACTTTCTGGATCCACGGGGTGTGAACTTTGGCGCGAAACGCCAGGTAGCCGGTATCGTCAGTGCAGAGCGTGTCGCCGTGCATGATCAGAATATTGCGGCCATAGAGGTTGAGCACCTGCTCTTCCGGCAGCAGCGTCATACCGCTCTCGCGGGCGTAGCGCTGGCCGATCAGGAAATCACGGTTGCCGTGAATGAAATAGCAGGGGACGCCGGAATCCACCAGCACTTTAATGGCCGCAGCTATCTCACGGTGCAGCGGGTTCGGATCGTCGTCGCCTATCCAGGCCTCAAACAGGTCGCCCAGAATGTACAGCGCGTCGGCGCTTTTCGCTTCACCGCGTAAAAAACGCAGAAAACCGGCGGTTATCGCCGGTTCTTCTGTTTGCAGATGCAGATCCGCAATAAAGAGTGTCGCCACGAATTACTCGCTGACGGTCACGCTTGTGATCACAACGTCTTCTTTAGGAACGTCCTGGTGCATACCGCTGCGGCCAGTAGAAACGGCTTTGATCTTGTCGACCACGTCCATCCCTTCAACCACTTCTGCGAATACGCAGTAGCCCCAGCCTTGCAGACTTTCGCCAGAGAAGTTCAGGAAGTCGTTGTCCGCTACGTTGATGAAGAACTGTGCGGTCGCAGAGTGTGGCGCCTGAGTACGGGCCATTGCCAGCGTACCACGGGTGTTTTTCAGGCCGTTGTTCGCTTCGTTTTTGATCGCTTCTTTCGTCTCTTTCTGGCGCATGCCAGGCTCGAAACCGCCGCCCTGGATCATAAAGCCGTTGATCACACGGTGGAAAATAGTGTTGTTGTAGAAACCTTCGCGGCAGTAGTCCAGGAAGTTTTTAACTGTTTCAGGCGCTTTGTCATCAAAGGTTTTGATTACGATATCGCCATGATTAGTGTGGAAAGTAACCATTTTTGCATCCTGTTCCGTTATTGTGGTGCGTCGACCCGTGCTCGGGTCACATATAGGGGCTTGTTATAGCATAACCACAGGACACGATCACCTTGCATTGTGTGCTGACCGTACTCCGAATTATGGGTATTATAAGGAACAAACAATCCACACACGTGTTTACATGGAATCTCCGATGTTAAAAATCTTTAATACAATGACGCGCCAAAAAGAGGAATTTAAACCTATCCATGCCGGGGAAGTCGGCATGTACGTGTGTGGTATTACGGTTTACGATCTCTGTCATATCGGCCATGGCCGTACCTTTGTCGCGTTTGACGTGGTGTCTCGCTACCTGCGCTTCCTGGGCTATAACCTGAAGTACGTGCGCAACATCACCGACATCGACGACAAAATCATTAAACGTGCTAATGAAAATGGCGAAAGCTTTGTCGCGCTGGTGGATCGCATGATCGCCGAAATGCACAAGGATTTTGATGCCTTAAATATTCTGCGCCCGGACAGCGAGCCGCGTGCGACCCACCATATCCATGAAATCATTGATATCACCCAAAAGCTGATCGAGCGCGGTCACGCCTATGTGGCGGACAACGGCGACGTGATGTTCTCGGTGCCGACGGACCCAACCTACGGTGCGCTTTCCCGCCAGGATCTGGACCAGCTCCAGGCCGGTGCGCGCGTGGACGTGGTTGACGTGAAGCGTAATCCGATGGACTTCGTGCTGTGGAAGATGTCCAAAGCGGGCGAACCGAGCTGGCCATCCCCGTGGGGCGAAGGGCGTCCGGGCTGGCACATTGAATGTTCCGCGATGAACTGCAAGCAGCTGGGCAACCATTTCGACATCCATGGCGGCGGTTCGGATCTGATGTTCCCGCACCATGAAAACGAAATCGCGCAGTCCACCTGTGCACACGGCGGCGAGTACGTGAACTACTGGATGCACTCCGGGATGGTAATGGTTGACCGCGAGAAGATGTCGAAATCGCTGGGTAACTTCTTCACCGTGCGCGACGTGCTGAAGTATTACGACGCGGAAACCGTGCGCTACTTCCTGATGTCTGGCCACTATCGCAGCCAGCTGAACTACAGCGAAGAGAACCTGAAGCAGGCTCGCGCTGCGCTGGAGCGTCTGTATACCGCCTTGCGCGGCACCGATAAATCTGTTCCGGCCGCAGGCGGTGAGGCGTTCGAGGCCCGCTTCGTTGAGGTCATGAACGACGACTTCAACACCCCGGAAGCCTACTCCGTGCTGTTCGACATGGCGCGTGAGGTGAACCGCCTGAAGTCAGAAGATATGGCGGCGGCCAATGCGCTGGCGTCTCATCTGCGTAAGCTCTCTTCCGTGCTCGGCCTGCTGGAGCAGGAGCCGGACCTGTTCCTGCAAAGCGGCGCGCAGGCGGACGACGGTGAAGTGGCGGAAATTGAAGCACTGATCAAAGCACGTCTCGAAGCGCGTCAGGCGAAAGACTGGGCGGCGGCGGATGCGGCGCGTAACCGTCTGACCGAGATGGGTATTATTCTGGAAGATGGCCCGCAGGGAACCACCTGGCGTCGTAAGTAGGTCCGTAACGCCCGGTGGCGCTAACGCTTACCGGGCCTACAGGTGAAAGTAGGCCGGGTAAGGCGTAGCCGCCACCCGGCTTTTCTTTTACCTCCGCCTCCACCACAGCAACCCCATCAGCACCATCCCCGGCAGCCACACCCACAGCAGTTCTGAAATGATTACCTGATGCCCGTACGGCGTGGTGTAGCGTGACAGCGCAAACGGCGCGACCTTGATCACCTGCCACGGCGCAAAGAAGCGTTCATCAGACCATGGCCACAGCCAGCCGACGCCTTTCCCGCCTGTCGTTATTGAATCCAGCAGGCTGTGCGACAGCAATGACACGGTTAAAAACAGCCAGCAGCGCGTCAGGCTGGCCCTGAACCAACGTCGGCCTGCCAGCACGCAGAGTATCGGCACCACCAGGGCAAACAGTAGCGAATGAGTGAAACCGCGGTGGCCGAAAATATTCCCGTAGGCGACACCGAATTTAAACGCCAGTACGTCGGCATCGGGCAGCATGGCGAGGACGATCCCGGCAAACAGCAGGCGGGGTGGGATGACTTTGGTTCCGAGCCCTAAGCCCAGACACAGAGGTACGGCAGCGTGGGTGATAATGGTAGGCATTGCATTTATCCATGGCAAATCATGGGAATATAGCAGCAGATCCGCCGCAGCAAACCTGTGCTAAATTCTGATTTTACGCCGATTCCCGCGCGATAAGCTGCCCGGAGAGGGTAATGCGCTGCGTTTGCAGATCCGGCTCTTTCAGCCTGCGGATCATCAGCCCTGCCGCCTGGCGGCCGGTCTCTTCGCTGGCAGACGAAACGTAAGTCAGTGACGGCGACGTGAGATTAACGTGGAGCATATCTTCAAAACCAATCAGCGCCACCTGCTGGGTTAAAAACACGTCTTTACCCACCGTGCGCCCCACCTGGTGAATACCTGAGATTGAACCGATCATCGCGTCCGGTGAATGGCAGAGCAGGGCGGTAATCGTGTTGTTCTTCTCCAGCAACTGACGAGTCGCCATGGCCGCCGCCTGCGTGTCATCGGTGCAGGCGGGAGAATATTCCTCACGCCAGACCAGGCCGCTCTGCGTCATCGCGCTGCGAAAACCAAGCAGGCGCTGCTCGCGGATACGGCACCCGTCGCGCCCGCCAATGTAGGCGATGTTACGGTGCCCGCGCTCGATAAGATAACGCGCGGCCAGGTTCGCCGCCTGGCGGTTATCGCGCATCACCAGGTTGCATTTCTCTTCCAGCAACGACTGCGAAACCGCCACAAGCGGCAGCGGGCAGTGACGAATGTGTTCCGGAAGAGAGGCGGCGCGGGTGTCCGACGCCAGGTAGATGACGCCCGCCACGCCCTGCTGCTTAAATGAGAGCAGGGTACGCTCAAGATGTTCGCCGTCGTTCAGCGGCTGACCGAGAAATACCATATAACCCTGTTTCTCCAGCTCCTGAACGATGCTCGCCATCACCTTGATGGAAAAGCTGTCGCTGAAGTCGCGCAGGATCAGGCCGATTAAGTTGGAGGTGTTGGCGCGAAGATTGGCAGCGGCGACGTTATGAACATAGCCCAGCGTTGTGATGGCGGCATTGACCTTCCCGATCGTCGCCTCTGAGATCTTCCCTTTCTGGCGCAGCACCAGCGAAACGGTAGAAACCGACACGCCCGCATGCTTTGCGACATCAATGATGCTGACTTTCTTCAAAACCGCTCCCTGAAATTTCCCGATTATCAGCCAGATAAGAGGCGTCCCCCAGCGTACAGGAGACGCCTCCTTCAGGCATCTTATTATTTGCCAATCATCGTGGACATGGTCTGGGCGATAAACTGTGCTCTGGCCCCGAAAATCACCTGTATTCCGTTATCGCCAACGAACACCACGCCGCGCGCGCCAAGCCCGTTCAGCCCGTCCCGGTCCACCGCTTCGCTCTTCGCCACTTCCAGACGCAGACGTGTGATGCAGGAGCCGACGGAATCAATGTTCTGCGCACCGCCCAGCAGGCCGATGATTTCGGTGGCAAGTTCGGAATCGGACTTGTCATTCGCGCTGGCGGTCACTTCGGTGCGGCCCGGCGTCTTCACGTCGAAGCGACGGATCACGAAGCGGAAGGTGAAGTAGTAGATCAATGCCATCGGAATGCCGATGATAATGGCGCTCAGGAAGTTGGTCTGATAGCCGTTAAACGACGGCAGGATCCCGAACGACAGGTAGTCGATAAAGCCCGCCGAGAACGACTTGGCGATGTGCGCATGCAGCAGGTACATGGTCATGTACGCCAGGCCCGCCATGATGGCGTTGAAGACGTAAAGGATCGGCGCCACGAAGATAAAGGTGAACTCTACCGGCTCGGTGATGCCCGTCAGGAAGCAGGTGAGGGCCGCAGAGAACAGAATACCGGCCGCGATTTTCTTATTCTTCGTGTGCGCTTCGTGGTACATCGCCAGACACGCCGCGGGCAGTGCGAACAGCATCAGCGGGAACTCGCCCTGCATGAATTTCCCGGCGTTCTGGTAGGTGTCGCTGCTGAAGGATTTCACTCCCTCTTCCAGCATCTTGAACCAGATGGTCTGGTCACCGTGGATCACCTGGCCCGCCTGGGTAGTGTAATCCCCGAAGGAATACCAGAAGGAGGGATACCAGATATGGTGCAGGCCGAGCGGGATCAACGCGCGCTCCACCAGCCCGAAGATAAAGGTCGAGGCCGCCTGGTTATCACCGTTCACCACCACGGACAGGGCGTCGATCCCGGATTGAATATGCTGCCAGACGTACGGCAGCAGCAGGCCGAGCAGGAACGACAGAAACGCCGTCGCAATCGCCACAAAGCGCTTGCCGGAGAAGAAGCCGAGGAACTCCGGCAACTGCATGGTGTGGAAGCGGTTGTAACACCAGGCCGCAAGAATACCGCAGATCAGGCCGCCAAAGACGCCCATCTGCAACGTCGGAATGCCAACGACCATGGCGTATTTGCCGCCCTGAGAGGCCATTTCCGGCGTGATGCTCAGCACGGTGCTGATGGTGATGTTGGTGACAAACACGGAGACCGCCGCAGAGAGTGCGGCAATGCCGGATTCCGAAGCCAGTCCGACGGCAGAGCCGATGGCGAACAGCATCGGCAGGTTATCAAAGATAACCCCGCCGGCGTTCATCATCAGCGGCAGATGGAACTTATCGCCGAAGGCCAGCAGCAGGCCCGCAGCGGGAAGCAGTGAAATTGGCAGCATTAAGGCGCGACCAATCATCGATAACTTAGACAGCGATTTAACAAACCCTGTTATCAGGCTCATGCTGATTTCCCCCGAGTAGCGCTTTTTTCACGCTGTTATTGTAAGTAGAACGTTTTAGTAGAACGTTCTACTTATCGTGGGGAAAGTCTGAAAACCGCGCAACTTAATTTTCACATTTCGCCAGAGGGAATAGTGATTATTTGAAGTTGATCGATAATTAACCGTGATGGGTGTGAGGGGATTGTGAGAGAAATTGCCGGGTGGCGGCTTCGCCTTACCCGGCCTACAAACGGAGACAGTACGTAGGCCCGGTAAGCGCAGCGCCACCGGGCATCAGACAGCTCAGGCCGTCACGGTCACGCTTTGTCCTGCGAAGCTCACGGTCTGACCCGCGACAATTTTGCAGCGCTTGCGGGTTTCCACCGCGCCGTCTACTTTTACCTGCCCGTCGGCGATGACGATCTTCGCCTGCGCGCCGCTTTCGCTCCAGCCTTCCAGCTTCAGCAGATCGCACAGCTCAACGTGCGGGTGTTTACCCAAAGAAAAAGTTGCCATGATTACGCGTCCTCTACGTCGTGATACTCCTCGCACGCCTGCAAGGTATTCTGAATCAGTGTTGCTACCGTCATCGGGCCTACGCCGCCCGGGACCGGAGTGATATAGGATGCGCGCGCTGCGGCATCTTCATACACCACGTCGCCGACCACTTTGCCGTTTTCCAGACGGTTAATACCCACGTCCACGACGATTGCGCCCTCTTTGATCCACTCGCCCGGAATAAAGCCCGGCTTGCCGACCGCAACGATCAGCAGATCGGCGTTTTCGACGTGGTGACGCAGGTTTTTAGTGAAGCGGTGGGTAACGGTGGTGGTACAGCCCGCCAGCAGCAGCTCCATGCTCATCGGGCGGCCCACGATGTTGGAGGCGCCAATCACCACGGCGTTGAGGCCATAGGTATCGATGTTATAACGCTCCAGCAGCGTCACGATGCCGCGCGGGGTGCACGGACGCAGGCGCGGCGCGCGCTGGCACAGTCGGCCTACGTTATACGGATGGAAACCGTCAACGTCTTTGTCCGGCGCGATGCGCTCCAGCACCTTCACGTTGTCAATGCCCGCAGGCAGCGGCAGCTGAACCAGGATGCCGTCGATCTCTTTATCGGCATTCAGGGTGTCGATCAGTTCCAGCAGTTCCGCTTCGCTGGTGGTTTCCGGCAGATCGTAAGAGCGGGAGACGAACCCCACCTCTTCACACGCTTTGCGTTTGCTGCCGACATAAATTTGCGAAGCCGGGTTGCTGCCAACCAGCACAACGGCCAGCCCGGGGGCGCGAAATCCGGCGGCTTTACGCGCCTTCACTTTTTCCGCAACCTCAGAGCGCACCTGCTGCGCAATCGTTTTACCGTCAATAATCTTTGCTGCCATCAGAGAGAAGATTCCGTCTGTAACGTTAGAAAGGAGGGATTGCCTGTATTTTGTCAGAAGCGAGCGCCGCTGTCAGTCACCCTTTACGAGATTTCATCGATGTCCCGCAAAATCCCTTCTCAGGGCATGGTCAATTTCTTAGAGGTGATTAGGATGTGACCTGGCAAAATGGCAGCGTTTTGACATATTACAAAATAAATTCCTGAGCTACTTTGTCCTCTCCGAAATAAGCCTTCAATTTTTTAATTGATCGTATTTCTTATTCCCGAATATGCGCGGGAAGGGTTATTTACATTTTAAAGGAATAGACATGAAACTCAGCAACATTGCTTCTACTGTTATTGCAACTCTGGCCCTGGTCGCGGGTGCCGCTCACGCAGAAGATACTACCACGCCTGTATCTGTAAACGGTGGTACGGTGCATTTTAAAGGTGAATTAGTGAATGCCGCGTGTTCAGTGAATACTGACTCTTCAGAGCAGACGGTTAATCTTGGCCAGTACCGTACCGCGAAATTCACTAAAGTAGGTGACACCACCTCCAATATTCCGTTCACCATCGAACTGAACGACTGCGATCCTGCGGTAGCGAAAACCGCTGCTGTCGCGTTTACCGGCCAGATCGACGCCACCGACAAAACGCTGCTGGCGGTAAGCTCCGGTAACAACGACAACTCCGCGAAGGGCGTAGGTATTGAGATCCTCGACAGCAAATCCTCCACGCTGACCCCGGACGGCGCCACCTTCTCTGCGGCGCAGAACCTGATTGAAGGGACTAACACCCTGAACTTCACCGCGCGCTATAAAGCCACGGCGGCGACCACCGAGCCAGGCCAGGCAAACGCGGACGCAACATTCGTAATGAAATACGAGTAATGCCTGAGTACAGGGATGTGGCTGGCCTCAGGGAAGAGGTCTTTTGATCGCCTATACCGGGAGCGAAGGATGACAAGGACTGGGATACTGCTGTGTGCCCTTGCGATTGCCTCAGCGGTAAACGCACATACCGTGGTCATAGACGGCGGCAAAGTACACCTCAGGGGAGAGCTGGTTAACGGCGGCTGCGCCGTGGCCCCGGACAGCCAGAATATGCGCGTGGATATGGGGCAATACCGCACAAACGCCTTTTCCGGCGTCGGCAGCTTTTCCACGGTTAATGTGCCTTTCACCGTACGTCTGCTGGATTGCAGCGTGGACGTCTCCCGCACCGTGGGGATCCAGTTCCAGGGAGTGACACCGGCAGAAGACCCGCAGGTTTTCCTGGCGACATCGCGGCCGGGGGAAAATGCGGTCAGCAGTGGTGTCGGGCTGGCGCTTTTTGACGAACAGCAACGTCAGATCATCCCGAACGCGACGGCGGTGAGCTGGTTACCCATTGACACCCGCGAGCTGGTATTTCATTTCAGCGCCCGCTACCGGGCAATTTCCGAACACCTTGTACCAGGCACTATTCAGTCGAATGTCTGGTTTACGTTGATTTATCCCTGACGCCTGCGAACTAATTATTAAAGGTACGGTTGTGATGAACACCCTGATTAAACCTGGACTGTTTTTAGCTTTTATTTTGATGATGGTTTCTGCCAGCGCGAATGCGTCCGGCGGAATTGCGCTGGGCGCGACGCGCGTTATTTATCCGGCCGATGCCAAACAAACGTCGCTGGCGATCACCAACAGCAATAAACAAGAGCGCTATTTAATTAACGCGTGGATAGAAAATGCCAACGGGCAAAAGGAAAAAACCTTTGCCGTCACGCCGCCGCTGTTTGTCAGCGAGCCGGCCAGCGAAAACACCCTGCGCATTATCTACGCAGGCCCGGCGCTGCCTGCCGATCGCGAATCGCTCTTTTACATGAACGTCAAAGCGATTCCCTCCGTCAGCAAAAAACATCAGGACGGCAACAACGTCCTGCAACTGGCTATTCTGTCACGTATCAAGCTGTTTGTTCGCCCGGCTAACCTGGCGATGCCGCCGGAAGAGGCGCTCTCACAGCTGCGCTTTGAGCGCGTCGGCAACCATCTTAAGGTGAGCAATGCCTCGCCGTATTACGTCACGCTGGTCAATCTGAAGCTCGGAGGTCAGACGCTGGATAACCTGATGGTTGCTCCTAAAAGCTCGGCGCAGCAGGTGCTGCCTGCCGCTGCGAGCGGCACGCTCTCCTGGCAGAGTGTGAATGACTATGGCGCCATTACGCCGGCGCGTAGCGTCAGCCTGTGAGCAGAGACAGGGCGATGAACACTCAATGGCGTTACTGCCCGGTTGCGCTGGCACTGATGGCAACGCTCTGGCCACTCGCTGGCTGGGGCGAAAGCTACTTTAACCCGGCGTTTCTCTCCGATGACACGGCGAACGTGGCGGATTTGTCGCGTTTTGAAAAAGGCCACCAGCAGGCACCGGGCGTCTATCGCGTCGATATCTGGCGTAACGATGAGTTTATCGGCACGCAGGACGTGCGGTTTGAGCAAGCTGACAACACGCCGCCGGTCGCGGGCGGTTTGTCGCCGTGCATTACGCGCGCGATGCTCGATCGCTTTGGCGTCAATATCGCCGCCTTCCCGGAACTGAGCAACGTGCAGGGCGATACCTGCGTTCCGCTCACCACGGCTATTCCGGGCAGCGAAACGGCGTTCAACTTCGCCTCGTTGCGCCTGAACGTCAGCCTGCCTCAGGTGGCGATGCAAAACAGCGCCCGCGGGTATATTCCGCCTGAACAGTGGGATGAAGGCATCCCCGCCGCGCTGCTGAACTACAGCTTTACCGGCAACCGGGGCAGCGACGACGACAGCTACTATCTGAACCTGCAAAGCGGGTTGAACTATGGCGCCTGGCGATTACGCAATAACGGCGCGTGGCGTTATACCGAAAGCAACGGACAGCGGCACAGCAGCTGGCAAAATATTGGTACCTGGGCGCAGCGTACGATCATCCCGCTGAAAAGCGAGCTGGTGCTTGGCGACAGCAACACCGGTAACGATGTCTTCGACAGCGTTGGTTTTCGCGGTGGTCGCCTCTATTCGTCCGACAGTATGTACCCGGACAGCCTGCAAGGTTACGCACCTACCGTGCGCGGAATCGCCCGCACCCCTGCCAAAGTGGTGATCCGCCAGAACGGATACGTGATTTACCAGAGCTATGTGCAGCCGGGGGCTTTTGCGATAACTGATCTTAACCCGACCTCCTCAAGCGGTGACCTGGAGGTGACGGTGGAAGAGAAGGACGGCAGCCAGCAGCGCTACACCGTCCCGTATTCCACCGTTCCGCTGCTCCAGCGTGAAGGACGCTGGAAATACGATCTGGTGGCAGGGGACTATCGCAGCGGCAACAGCGAGCAGGACACGCCGTTCTTTACTCAGGGTACGATGATTGCGGGTCTTGCCGACGGCTACACGCTATACGGCGGAACGCAGCTGGCCTCGCGCTATACCGCCATCGCCATTGGCGCGGGTAAAAACCTCGGTGACTGGGGGGCGGTTTCACTTGATCTCACCCATGCCCGCAGCCAGCTTGCCGATGACAGCCGCCATGAAGGGCAGTCCCTGCGGTTCCTGTACGCAAAATCCCTTAACGGATTCGGCACCAACTTCCAGCTGCTGGGCTATCGCTACTCGACCAAAGGCTTCTACACCCTCGACGATGTGGCCTGGCGCACAATGGAAGGCTACCAGTATGGCGACGATCAGGACGATGACGGCGTGCCGGACGTGCAGAGCTATCACAACCTGACGCTGAATAAAAAAGGGCGTTTCCAGCTCAATATCTCCCAGTCTCTCGGCGATTATGGCTCGGTGTACGTGTCGGGCAGCCAGCAGAGTTACTGGGGCACCAGCGAATCCAACGTCTGGTATCAGCTTGGCTACGCGGGCGGGGTGAAAGGGGTCAGCTACGCCTTATCCTGGTCGTGGAACAAGGCCGTCGGCATTGACGGAACCGACCGGATCGCCTCGTTCAACGTCTCCGTCCCGTTCAGCCTGTTCACCCGTCACGGCTACCGTCGCGATAACGCGATCGACCGGGCCTATGCCACGGCCTCAGCCAGCCGCAACAGCGACGGTGATACCAGCTGGCAGACCGGGATCAGCGGAACGCTGCTCCAGGATCGTAACCTGAACTACAGCGTCACGCAGGGTCACACCAGCAATAACGGTGCCAGCGGCAGCGCCAGCGCTAACTGGCAGGCAACGTACGGCACGCTGGGCGTGGGCTACAACTACGCCCGGGATCAGCACGACCTCAACTGGCAGCTCTCCGGCGGCGTGGTAGGGCATTCAGACGGCATCACATTCAGTCAGCCGCTGGGCGATACCAACGTCTTGATCAAAGCGCCGGGCGCGTCAGGCGTGAGCGTCGAAAACCAGACCGGCGTCAAAACAGACTGGCGTGGCTATGCGGTGATGCCGTACGCCACGGTGTACCGTTACAACCGCGTGGCGCTCGACACCAACACTATGAGCAACAACACCGACATTGAAAATAACGTTTCCAGCGTCGTGCCGACGAACGGTGCGCTGGTGCGCGCCAGTTTTGACACCCGCATCGGCGTGCGTGCGCTGCTCACCGTGAAGCGTGATAACCAGCCTGTACCGTTTGGGGCGGTGGTGCGTGAGACGCAGAGCGGCGTAACCAGCATGGTGGGAGATGACGGTCAGATTTACCTGAGCGGGCTGCCGCTGAGCGGAGAACTGCTGATTCAGTGGGGAGACGGGAAACAGTCCCAGTGTCGTGCGCCCTACAGCCTGCCAGAACAAAGCCTGCAACAGGCGATCACACTTAAGGGGATCCGCTGTGAATAAAATCCATTATCTGGGGCTATCCCTGCTGGCGTTTTTTCCGCTATCTGAGGCCTTCGCCACGGTCTGCGTCAATGAAAATGGCGTGCCGACGGAGGTGTATTACGACCTGACGGATAAATTTAACAGCTCCAATAACCAGGTGGGGCAGATTGTCACGCTCAGCGAGAAGTCCCAGTGGGTGGGCGTCAACGCCGTCTGCCCTAAGGGAACGTCCGGGAACACCACCAAGCGCAGCTATGTTACCGATTTCCCTGTTACGGGCACCAGCGATGGCTACCAGTATCTGAAGCTAAACGACTATCTGGACGGGGCGATGAAAATCACCGACAGCTACGCTGGCACGTTTTATCCGCCCAAAAGCTACATCCAGATGGGGAGCCACCCGAATGTGTCTAAAAACAAACCGTTTGGCGTACAGGATTCCAGCCTCGTCTTCCGGCTTAAAGTGACCCGACGCTTTATCAATATGGTGGTGATCCCCCGGGCGACCATGTTCCGGGTTTACGTCACCACGACCTCCTCGGATCCACTCACCACGCCGGTTTATACCATCAGCTACAGCGGGACCATTCAGGTGCCTCAGAGCTGTGAAATTAATGCCGGGAATGTGGTGGAGTTCGATTTCGGAGACATCGGCGCCTCCCTGTTCAGTAAAGCAGGCATCGGGAATAAGCCGGAGGGGATCTCAGCGCAAAGCAAAACCATCGGCATCAAATGCACCAACGTCGAGGCGAACGCCATGCTCACGATGCGTGTTGAGGCGGAGAAGGTTTCAGGCAGTGCGCTGGTTTCCGATAACGCGGATGTGGGTTTTGTGATTGCCAACAGTAATGGCGTGCCGCTGACGCCCAACAACCTGACCAGCAAAATCCCGTTCCGTCTGGACGACAGCGCTCAGGCGCAGGTGGGGATCCGCGCGTGGCCCGTCAGCGTAACCGGTAAAAAACCTGCCGAGGGGCGTTTTACCTCTCGCGGCTATTTACGCGTCGACTACGACTAAGGAGCAGGTATGCGAAACGGAATGCGGTATTTAGCCGTCGCGCTCTTTGCGCTTTGCTCCCCTGCATACGCAGAGACGGCGCTTGGGGAAATTAACATTCAGCTCTACGGCAATATCGTGGATTTTACCTGCGTGGCGGAGGGGGACGACAGCAATAAAACCGTCACGCTCGGCACCTGGCCCACGAAACAGCTTCGCACAACGGGGAGCCGGACGCAGCCTGTACCGTTCACCCTGAAGCTGACCGGATGTCCGCCGGGGGCGGCTTCGGTCACATTTACGGGGAAGATGGACGGGCATGATAATAGCCTGCTGGCGCTGAATGATGCCAGCGCGGCCAGCAACGTGGCCGTGGAGATCCTCGACCGGGATAAAACGCGCCTCGCGTTGCAGCAGACCAGCCAGACGGTGGCGGTAGATGCGCAGGGAAATGCCGAACTGTCGTTTTATGCCAATTATATCGCCACGGCGGATAACCCGCAGCCGGGACGGGCTGACGCCGATGCAACTTTCATGATTAATTATAATTAATCGTATCCACTCTCCCTGTAACGGTTATATGTTGCAGGGAGAGGGTAGGATTATAGTAATTCGTGTGCTTTCGCGTAATCAATTAATTCAACGATACTTTGCACGCCCAGCTTGGAAAAGATATTAGACTTATGGGCGCTAATTGTTTTGTTGCTAAGTAATAATTGATCCGCAATCTCCTTATTAGATAATCCGTTCGCCAGATATCGCAGAACCGTCACTTCACGATTTGATAATGGCATATCCACAGCGGCGCCCGTCCGCGAGCCCAGATGGTTTATAAAACTCAATGTTTCTGAGGGGAAGAAGGAATAGCCCGTCAGGATCATTTCCACCGCGTTATAAATTTCCCCCAGATCTTTTCGCTTACTGACAAAACCATTTGCCCCGGCGCGGATGGCGCGTCCTGCGTAGAAGGCTTCAGATTTCGAAGAGAGGAAAAGAACCTTAATGTCTTTATTTAAGTTCCTGATTCTTTTCAGTAATACGAACCCATCCGTGCCCGTCATTTCAATATCGAGAATGACCAGGTCAATGGGGTGGTTGCGTATACAGTCAAGCACCTCGTGGCTGTCGCCTGACTTCAGTTTGACCTGGATGTTTTTATTTTTCTGTAGCAGGACTTCTATCGACATTCTGACGATAGGGTGTTCGTCCATAATGATAACGGATGCCGGTTTCATTTTTTATGCCTCAGATTGTTAAAAGCGTTATGCTGAGTTTTGTTAAAACTCTCGAAAAGCCGGAAGGATAATTGCGCAGATCCTTGTACGGTAAATGTCCCTGGGAAGAGCGAAAGCATCCTTGTTTACGTAGTGGTGATATCAATGCCTCAGCGCAGTTATCTCATAAGGCTGGTTATGGCAAAATGATTTTTCTTATTCGCGTGTCAAACACGTCTTATTATACCGTTTAAGTATTGTCCGAAAAGCCTGTAAATTAATATCCATATATTGCTGATTATTATGTTCTGGATCTGAATCACTAACTTTTTAAAATTAGCAAAAATGTCCTGATATTGCATTTACCACACACTTTCATCTTTATGTAATAACAAAAAATAAACGATTTTACTGTATGTTAAATGAATGTTAACAGCGGGCAGGCTGTGACAACCAACATCCCGCCTGCCTGCCATCCCTGAAATCCGCCATTTCGTGCGTCATCTCTCCGTTTCAAACGCCTCCTGGCAAATTGCCGTTCCCAACAACAGAACAGTACTATCTGCTGTTTTCTTCACCTCTCATCGCATTCTTTTACAGGTGAATCGCTTGTTTTTACACCATTATCATCCTGTTAACTGAAGCGCCAGAACCTTAACGCATGGATAAAATCACTCTCGTTGAGCTTACCGGCAGCATTTCGCATGGTTTAAGACCTGGAATTAGGAATAGTTATAAAATCGAAAGTTTTGTTAAAAAACACAAAAATTTAACATACATCCTAAGTAATTTCCTAAAGGTCTTTAGGAATTAAGAAGTTACTGAATACGCTAATACGTGAAATCTGAGAGGTTGTTGAGAAGATGTAGCAACTCATGACGATGATTCAGCCCAAGTTTCGCCAGGATGCAGCTGAGACGGTAAATAATGCGGCTGTAGGGGCGGTTCTGTAACTGCGCGATCTGCCGCAAGGAGCTCCCCTGCGACAGCGCCTGTAAGATCGGCCATTCATCCCGTGAAAACCACTCTTTGCGGTTGCCGGCGGGTGACGGTGCTTCCAGCAAGGTTTGTTGCATAGCCAGCGCCGTTAGCTGGCGTTCAAGCACATGAAAAGGGCCAGCCGCTTTACAAAACAGGCGAGCATCATAATCATCGGCGCGGACGAGCAGGTAGGGTGTCAGGTAGGGGGCGAACAGGCTGTGGCGGCGTAATCGGTCCAGCAGGTCGATGAGCGGCGAGGCGCGGCTCTCAATGTCTATTACCAGACGCGATGAAGGCCAGTGATTTAAATCACTGAGGGCGGCTTCCAGCGTGGAATAGTCGCAGCAATTGCTCAGGGGCGACTGCCCGCTCAGTAAACCGGAACGGAAAAAATTATCCTGTGTGACCAGAATGATAAAGGGAGCATCGGTTTTGCGGGTCTGGTTGATTGACTGGCTCAAATATTCGAGACGATCAAAAAATGGGAGAGCAAAAGGCGAGTGCGTAGAACCCAGTGAATCACTTCCTGTCCGACGACGCCGGTAACGGCGCACTGTCATTCGCATAGCTTCCCTCTTGGCGATGACCGTTCAGTCCTCCTGCCATCTCCAGGATGGCCAATAATATCCCTGACCGAAGCGCGCGCCAGCATGAAGCGCGCAAGTACGGTCCCGTTCTGTTTCAATGCCTTCAATAAGCACATTCGCAGCGATTTTTGAACAAAGGGTGACCAGCTGTGTCAGCGCCTGCGTTTCACGTAAACGCCAGAAAGCGATCTTATCGATTTTTATTCCGCTTAATGGCAGGCGGCAGGATAAAAATGCTTGTCCTGACGCTTCATCAATATCATCCAGCCAGATCCGGTGTCCTCGCGCGGTCAACTGCTGAAGCGCACAACTCACCCTCAGACGCGCCGGGTCTGAGAGTGTAAAGAACGAGGCAGGCTCCACGAGTTCAATGTTCAGCGGTGGGCTGTTAAGTTGCAGTAAACGCTGGAACATTTCCGGTATGGTCAGAACGGTTATCGGCAAATTTATGAAAAGGTTGTCACAGGGGAAGGGGTTTTTTAACGCGGCGATCTGTGCTTCCAGCAGCATAAGCGCCCGGGCGGCGGACCAGTCCTGGAAAAAGCTTTCGTTTTGCTGATGCGGCGACAGCACGCTGAGCACTTCGGCCCCCACCGTGCGCGAAGATGAGAGGGCGACAATGGGTTCAAGCTTAATGCCTGTAATATCGTGTGAGATGTGCTGCACGCACGAGGGAAAACCTGTCTGGTCTGGCGCTGTCACTCCGTCGTCCTGTTCACTTCCAGCCTCCAGGCGGCCGGGTTACCGCTGGACAGTGTGAAGGTGAAGTAAACAGGAAAACAGCAGGCGTTACTTAAAAGCGGCTAAGCCTTTTCGCAGCCCGTAAAAGAGGGATAAATGTTGAAAAAACAGCCGTATTTACAATCAGCTAGTCATTATCGCCAGAGAAGGCGGAAAAGGCATTGACTCACTACGCATTGACCGTATAATTCCAGGCGTTTCACCACCGCGAAGTACACTCTTCTCCGTGCGCCCTTAGCTCAGTTGGATAGAGCAACGGCCTTCTAAGCCGTAGGTCGTAGGTTCGAATCCTACAGGGCGTGCCATTAAATTTCACAGATTGCCGCCTGCGCGACGTCCTGCTGATTTTCTCCATGAAATACCCCTCGCGAAAGTAGCGTTAACGCACATTTTTCACAGCACAATTGACTGTTATAACAGTATTTTTCTTACCCTATGGCAATTTTGCTATTCCTCTACCATGCTCATATCACCTCACTCTTACTCGTGGGGCTTTTCGTAGTTGCTGATTAATCTCAAGGAAAAAGGTTATGAAAAAAACGACTGCTATTTTGATGGGCGCTGCATTTCTGTTTACCACCAATACCTTTGCGGCTGAACTGCTGACGAAAAACGAGTTTGAGAAAGTGGAATCACAGTATGAAAAAATCGGTACGGTTAGCACTTCCAATGAAGTCTCGGTAGACGACGCGAAAAAAGAGCTGATCGAGAAAGCCGATAAAGAAGGTGCTGATGTTCTGGTGCTGACTTCCGGCAACACCAACAACAAAATTCACGGTACCGCCGATATTTTCAAGAAAAAATAATGCCTTAGCAACCACCCCTGTTTCGGGGTGGTTGCGCGCCATACCTCCCGCCAGCCTTGTTTCTTGTCTCTTCTCGCTCAGAGATGTCCGTTGACACTTGATTACGCATTCATAATGCGTATAGTTCTCATTTGCATTTCTTTTAATAACTTTTAAGGCCCGACAACGGGTCATTTTTGCGCGCACGTTAAGAGCTCATTATGAACAACACCACAATGCACAAAACGCTGCTGGCGATTGCCATCGGCGCGGTTACACACTCCGCTTTTGCGGCGGATGAGAAAAAAGAGGACACCATCGTGGTCCAGTCCACGGCGGGGAGTGATTTCAAACCCGGTGGTGACCAGCTGCTTCCGGCCTTCCTCGACGGCCAGGTGGCGAACGGCGGGCGCATGGGTATGCTCGGTCAGCAGAACGCCATGGACGTGCCGTTCAACATCATCAGCTACACCTCGAAGCTGGTGGAAGATCAGCAGGCAAAAACCATTGCTGACGTGGTTGCCAACGACGCGGGCGTACAATTTGTTCAGGGTTACGGCAACAGCGCGGAAACCTTCCGCATTCGCGGCCTGAAGTTTGACGGCGACGATATGACCTTTGGCGGATTGTCCGGGGTGCTGCCGCGTCAGGTGGTGGATGCCCAGATGGTCGACCGTATCGAGATCTTCAAAGGGGCCAACTCCCTGATGAACGGCGCCGCAAGCTCCGGCGTGGGCGGGATGATCAACCTTGAGCCTAAACACGCGGGCGACACCCCGCAGGCGAAAGTGGGCGTTGACTACACCTCGGATTCCCAGATTGGCACCACGCTGGATGCGGGTCGTCGCTTTGGCGATAACGACCAGTTTGGCGCGCGCGTGAACCTCGTGCATCGCGAAGGGGAAACCGGCGTGCCGAACGACCGCCGCCGCACCACGCTGCTCTCCACCGGCCTGGATTACAAAGGCGACCGCTTCCGCACCTCGCTGGACCTGGGCTACCAGAAAAAAACCTTCCACGGCAGCCCAACCAGCGTCAACATCTCGGCGGTGGACTTTGTGCCTGAGCCGCCGAAGAACGATCGCAACTTCTCGCAGAAGTGGGCCTACAGCGATATCGAAAACGAGTTCGGGATGTGGCGCAGCGAGTATGACATCACCGATAGCTGGACGGCATATACCGGTCTCGGCGCGCAGCACGCGCACGAAGAAGGGATCTACAGCGCGCCGAAGCTCCTCGATAAGAGCGGTAATGCGACGGTCAGCCGCCTTGATACCAACCGCATCAGCGATTCCGTCAGCGGCATGGCGGGCATTCGCGGTAACTTTGACACCGGTTTTGTCTCGCACAAGGTCAACGTCGGGTATTCAGCGATGACCAAAAACGAAAAAATCGCGTGGAAAATGTCGGCGGCGGCAGATAACCCGACCACCAACATCTATCACAACACCGGCGTTGATATGCCGGACAGCACTAACTTCAACGGCTTAGGCGGGAAATACAGCGATCCGCTGACCAGCGGGCGCACCCGTACCCAGGGCTGGCTGCTGAGCGATACGCTGGGCGTACTGGACGACAAGCTGCTGTTCACCGCAGGCGCACGTCATCAGAAAGTTGTCATCCGCGGGTACAACAAAATCACCGGCGCGGAAAACGACGCGGACGGTTTCGACGGCAGCCGCTGGATGCCAACCTACGGCGTAGTCTATAAACCGTGGGAGGAAATTTCCCTCTACGCCAACCACACCGAGGCGTTACAGCCCGGTGAAACTGCGCCTCGCTCAGCAAACAACTACGGCCAGAGCACCGGTATCGTGCACTCTAAGCAGAACGAAGTGGGCGTAAAGGCGGACTTTGGCCGCGTGGGCGGCTCCCTGGCGCTGTTTGAGATCAAAATGCCGTCGGCGATCCTTGACGACAGCGGTCACTACGGCCTGGATGCAGAACAGCGTAACCGCGGCGTGGAGCTGAACGTCTTCGGCGAGCCAATGCTTGGGATGCGCCTGAATGCCAGCGCCACCTGGTTGCAGGCCGAGCTGACCAAAACCAAAAACGGCGTCAATCAGGGCAACGATGCGATCGGTATTCCGAGCTTCTACGCCGTGCTGGGCGCAGAGTACGATATCAAGCCGATTGAAGGCCTGACGGCGACCGCACGCGTTAACCACTCCGGCACGCAGTATGCCGATCTTGCGAACACCAAAAAGCTGGACAGCTACACCACGCTGGATCTGGGCATGCGCTATCGCTTCGCGGTGAACCACAATGAAAACCAGATGACCGTGCGGGCAGGCATCGACAACGTGACCAACGAGAACTACTGGTCAAGCGTGGACGATTCCGGTACTTACATCACTCAGGGCGAGCCGCGTACCTTTAAGGTCTCGGTTGGCTACGAGTTCTAAGCGTTCCACCTCGTTATCCGGGGCAGGGACGCCCCAATCCCTTCGTTGTCGTGTTATAAAATTGTAATAAAAGCTTCTTACACTGGTCGCCACATCCTTACCTCTTGGCCAATGACAGGAAGCCGCTATGGGCAGACCCCTCAAATCCGTATTTAAAAAAGAACATCGCGACGATATCAGTAACCGCAGCGCTAACCCGGTATTCTCCGAGGTTGCAGAGGTGTTCCTCTCCCGCCGCCGTTTTCTCCAGATGGGGGCCGTAGCGGGGGCCGCCGTATCATTCCCGTATCTGATCACACCCGAAAATGCCATTGCCGCGGTATCGAAGCCTTCCGCGCTGGCAAAAGCGGTTTCCCTGGGCTTTACCAGCATCGACGTCTCCACGGAAGACACGGTCAGGGTGCCAGAAGGCTATATTGCCCGCCCGTTCTATCGCTGGGGTGATCCGACGGGAATCAAAGACAACATGCCGGCATTTAAGCCGGACGCCAGCAATACCACAGACGAACAGGCTGTGCAGGCGGGTATGCACCACGATGGCATGGCGTGGTTTAGCCTGCCGCAGGGGGCGCAAAACCCGGAGCATGGCTTGCTGGCGCTGAACCATGAATACATCGATAACGGGATGCTGTTTACCGACGGTACGGCGAACTGGAGCCTCGATAAAGCCCGCAAGGGGCAGAACGCGATGGGCGTGTCGGTGGTGGAAGTGAAAAAAACGGGCAGCGGCTGGGAGGTGGTGCGTCCGTCTTCCTTCGCCCGGCGTATTACCGTCAATACGCCTATGCAGCTTACCGGCCCGGCGCGGCATCAGGATTTAATGAAAACCGCCGCCGATCCGCAGGGGGAACGCGTTCTGGGCACCATGCAGAACTGCGCCAACGGCCACACGCCTTGGGGCACCTATCTCACCTGCGAGGAGAACTGGTCGGACATTTTTGTGAAAAAAGCCGATCTCCATCCGCTGGAAAAACGCTACGGCATTAGCGACAGCGATGAGTCCTACCGCTGGAACGAGGTGGATGAGCGGTTCAGCGTCGATAAAACCCCTAACGAACCCAACCGTTTCGGCTGGGTGGTGGAGATCGATCCCTACAACCCGACCTCCACCCCGCGCAAGCACACCGCGCTGGGCCGCTTCAAGCATGAGGGGGCCGCCGTCACGCTCGCCGCCGAAAATCGCGTGGTGGTCTACATGGGCGACGACCAGAAGTTTGAGTACATCTATAAGTTTGTCTCCGACAAAAAATACGATCCCGCGAACCGGGAAGCCAATATGCAGCTGCTGACGTCCGGCACGCTGTACGTCGCCAGGTTCAACGAAGACGGGAGCGGCGACTGGCTGCCGCTGATCTTCGGGCAAAATGGCCTGGATAAAAGCAACGGGTTTGAAAGCCAGGGCGATCTGCTGATCAAAACCCGCCTGGCGGCCGACGCGGTGGGGGCAACGAAAATGGATCGTCCCGAGTGGATTGCCGTCGATCCGCACGCCAGCGGCAGCGTCTACTGTACGCTCACCAACAACAGCGATCGCGGTAAAGAGGGGAAGGCACCGGTCGATGCCGCTAACCCGCGCGCCAACAACGTGTTTGGTCACATCATGCACTGGCACGAAGAGGGTGCCGATCCTGCCGCCGCACGCTTTAAGTGGGATATTCTGGTTATGGCCGGGCGTACCGACGGCGACGATCCGAAGGCCAAAGGCTCCATGCAGGGCGCGGCATTCGGCAGCCCGGATGGGTTGTCGTTCGATCACCAGGGCGTCCTGTGGATCCAGACCGACGTCTCCTCCAGCACCATCAATAAGAAAGCGTACGAGGGGATGGGCAATAACCAGATGGTCGCCACCATTCCGGGCACCAACGAGTATCGCCGTTTTCTGACCGGGCCGCGCGGATGTGAAATCACCGGCATTGCGTTTACGCCGGACAACCGCACGCTGTTTATCAACATTCAGCATCCGGGGGAGGGCGGGGATGATATTACCGACCCGGCCAATCCGCGCGCTGTTTCCAACTGGCCAGACGCCAGCCCGAACGGGCGTCCGCGATCGTCAACGGTGGTGATTACCAAAGCGGACGGCGGGATCATCGGGTCGTGACGTTTATCCGCCGGGCGCATGCGCTGGCCCGGCGTTAAGCTTGCTACCACCAGCATGAAGTGTTAAAACGTGCCCCTTCTAAAAAAGAGACAGGGGTAGGGCGTGAAAGACGCGTCATCCGCTTCAGGCCATGGTAGCGCTGAAGCTTCGTCGGATCAGAGTCCGACGCTGCAACGTGGTTTGCAAAATCGACATATTCAGTTAATTGCCCTTGGCGGCGCGATCGGTACCGGGCTGTTTCTCGGCATCGGCCCCGCCATTCAAATGGCTGGCCCGGCGGTTCTGCTGGGTTACGCTATCGCCGGGATTATCGCCTTCCTGATCATGCGCCAGCTCGGCGAGATGGTCGTTGAAGAGCCGGTGTCCGGCTCCTTCGCACACTTTGCCTATAAATACTGGGGGCCGTTCGCAGGCTTCCTCTCCGGCTGGAACTACTGGGTGATGTTCGTGCTGGTGGGCATGGCAGAGCTGACCGCCGCCGGCATCTATATGCAGTACTGGCTCCCGGACGTGCCAACGTGGATTTGGGCCGCGGCCTTCTTCATCATCATTAACGCCGTTAACCTTGTGAACGTGCGCCTGTATGGCGAGACCGAGTTCTGGTTTGCGCTGATCAAGGTGCTGGCGATTATCGGCATGATCGGCTTTGGCCTGTGGCTGCTGTTCTCCGGTCACGGCGGCGAGCGTGCAAGCATCGACAACCTGTGGCAGCACGGCGGCTTTCTGGCGACCGGCTGGAAAGGGCTGATCCTGTCGCTGGCGGTCATTATGTTCTCCTTCGGCGGGCTGGAGCTGATTGGCATCACCGCGGCTGAAGCGCGCGATCCGCACAAAAGCATTCCGAAAGCGGTCAACCAGGTGGTGTACCGTATCCTGCTGTTCTATATCGGCTCGCTGGTGGTGCTGCTGGCGCTCTATCCGTGGGTAGAAGTGAAATCTGACAGTAGCCCGTTCGTGATGATCTTCCACGATTTGAACAGCAACGTGGTGGCTTCGGCGCTCAACTTCGTCATTCTCGTGGCGTCATTGTCGGTTTACAACAGCGGGGTTTACTCCAACAGCCGCATGCTGTTTGGGCTCTCCGTACAGGGCAACGCGCCGAAGTTCCTCACCCGCGTCAGCCGTCGCGGCGTGCCGATCAATTCGCTGTTCCTTTCTGGCGCTATCACCTCGCTGGTGGTGCTGATTAACTATCTGCTGCCGAAAGAGGCGTTTGGCCTGCTGATGGCGCTGGTTGTCGCCACGCTGCTGCTGAACTGGATCATGATCTGCCTGGCGCACCTGCGCTTCCGCGCGGCGATGCGCCGCAAAGGGCGCGAGACCCAGTTTAAAGCGCTGCTCTATCCGGCGGGGAACTACCTCTGTATCGCCTTCCTCGGCCTGATTCTGGTGCTGATGTGCACCATGGATGAGATGCGCCTGTCAGCGATGCTGCTGCCGGTGTGGGTGGTGTTCCTGTTTATCGCGTTTAAGCTTTCACGCAAAAAGTAGCGCGGTTTTCTCCCTCTCCCTGTGGGAGAGGGCCGGGGTGAGGGCACCAGACCGCACCAAACCAGACCGCACCCGCCTTCACGCCCAGTGGCGCTGCGCTTACCGGGCCTACATGTTCGGGGACGTTATTTAGTAGGCCGGGTAAGGCGCAGCCGTCACCCGGCACCTCCCCTTCACCTTTATCGTGACTCCCCTCCCAATTCTGTTTTGATCCACAGGATCTTTATTTTGTAATCGATTACTTTTCATTTGAGCGAATTTGTAATCGATTACTTTTTCCGGGTGAGGCTTATCATGGTGTCAACTGAGAGTAGTGAAAAGGCGATAACACAGCACCGGCTGCTGGTGCCGCGTCTGTCGCTGATGATGTTTCTGCAATTTTTTATCTGGGGTAGCTGGTCGGTCACGCTTGGCCTGGTGATGACCAGGCACAACATGTCTTTGCTGATTGGCGACGCGTTCTCTGCCGGACCCATCGCTTCCATTCTTTCGCCGTTCGTGCTCGGGATGCTGGTGGACCGCTTCTTTGCCTCGCAGAAGGTGATGGCGGTGATGCACCTCGCGGGCGCGGCGATCCTCTGGTTCGTGCCGGGGGCGTTGATTGCTGAGAACGGCGCGCTGCTGATTGGCCTGCTGTTTGGCTACACGCTCTGCTATATGCCGACGCTGGCGCTGACCAACAACATTGCGTTTCACAGTCTGGCGAACGTGGATAAAACCTTCCCGGTAGTGCGCGTGTTCGGCACCATCGGCTGGATCGCGGCGGGCATTTTCATCGGCGTCACCGGCGTGGCGTCCAGCGTCACCATCTTCCAGGTGGCGGTGGTCAGCTCCGTGTTGCTGGCGATCTACAGCCTGACGCTGCCGCACACGCCCGCCCCGGCGAAAGGCCTGCCGGTAAAGGTGCGGGATCTCTTCTGCGCGGACGCCTTCGCGCTGCTCAAAACCCGCCACTTCTTCGTCTTCTCCGTCTGCGCGATGCTGATCTCCGTCCCGCTCGGCACCTATTACGCCTACACCGCCTCGTATCTGGCGGATGCCGGCATTGCCGACGTCAGCACCGCCATGTCCTTCGGGCAGATGTCTGAGATCGTCTTCATGCTGGTTATTCCTCTGCTGTTCCGCCGCCTGGGCGTGAAATATATGCTGCTGATCGGCATGCTGGCGTGGTTCGTGCGTTATGCCATGTTCGCGCTGGGCGTCAGCGAGGAGGGGCGCATTCTGCTGTATCTCGGCATTCTGCTCCACGGCGTCTGCTACGATTTCTTCTTTGTCGTTGGCTTTATCTACACCGACCGCGTGGCGGGCGAAAAGGTCAAAGGCCAGGCGCAGAGCATGATCGTGATGTTCACCTACGGCATCGGCATGCTGCTCGGCTCGCAGATTTCCGGCGCGCTCTACAACCGTCTGGTGGCAGGGCAGACCGTGCCGCAGGCGTGGGTCACATTCTGGTGGATCCCGGCGGTGGCTGCCGCGGCGATCGCGCTGATTTTCCTTCTCACGTTTAAGTATGACGATGACAAGGCGTAACGTTCAGGAGGTGGTATGAGGACAATGAAAGGACCGGGCATTTTTCTGTCGCAGTTTATTGGCGGGGAAGCGCCCTTCAACACGCTCGACGGGCTGGCAGGATGGGCGGCGGGGAAGGGTTACAAAGCGGTGCAGATCCCCTGCAACCATCCGCATATTTTTGATGTGGAGAAAGCCGCAGAGAGTCAGGCCTACTGCGACGACATCACCGCCAGGCTGGCCGCGCATGGGCTGGTCATCAGCGAGCTGTCGACCCATCTGGAAGGGCAGCTTGTTGCGGTAAACCCGGTTTACAGCGAGGCGTTTGACCATTTCGCCCCTGCTTCCGTGCGCGGTAACGAGGCGGCGCGTCAGGCGTGGGCGACGGAAAAGCTGAAGCAGGCGGCGGTCGCCTCGGCCCGATTAGGCCTGAAAGCACATGCCACCTTCTCCGGATCGCTGGCCTGGCCGTTTTTCTACCCGTGGCCGCCGCACAACGAGCAGCGTTTTCAGGATGCATTCGGGGAGCTGGCAGCCCGCTGGCGGCCGATTCTGGATACCTTCGACGAGCAGGGCGTGGACGTCTGCTTTGAGCTGCATCCGGGGGAAGATCTGCACGACGGCGTCACCTTCGAGCGTTTTCTGGCGCTGGTCGATAACCATCCGCGCTGTAATATTCTCTACGATCCAAGCCATATGCTGCTCCAGCAGATGGACTATCTGACCTTTATTGATATCTACCATGCGCGCATTAAAGCGTTCCACGTGAAGGACGCCGAGTTCCGCCCCAGCGGGCGCAGCGGCGTCTACGGCGGCTACCAGCCGTGGATCAACCGCGCCGGACGCTTCCGCTCGCCCGGCGACGGACAGATCGACTTTAAGGGCATTTTCAGCAAGCTGACCCAGTACGACTACGACGGCTGGGCGGTGCTGGAGTGGGAGTGCTGCCTGAAGGATGGCGATACCGGCGCGAGTGAGGGCAGTGAATTTATCCGCCGTCATATCATCCCGGTTTCCGGACGGGCGTTTGATGATTTCGCCGCAGGGGGCAGCCATGATTAATGTCGGGATTATCGGCAGCGGATTTATTGGCCCGGCACATATCGAGGCGCTCAGGCGTCTCGGGTTTGTGCAGGTGGTCGCGCTCTGTGACGGCTCGCTCGTTAAGGCGCAGGAAAAGGCGCACCAGCTCAATGTGCCGCACGCCTGTGCCAGCGTGGAGGAACTGCTCGCGCTCCCTAATCTGCACGCGGTGCACAACTGCACGCCGAACCACCTGCACGCGGAGATTAACTGCCAGATCCTGCGTGCGGGCAAGCACGTGTTTTCCGAAAAGCCGCTGTGCATGACGCCGGACGAGGCGCGCGAGCTGGTGGCGCTGGCGGAGCAGGCAGGCGTGGTGCATGGCGTGAGTTTTGTCTATCGCCAGTTTGCGATGGTGCGCCAGGCGGCGAGCATGATGCGTGCGGGCAGCCTCGGGCGGCTGTTTGCCTCGCACGGCAGCTATTTACAGGACTGGATGCTGCTGGAAACCGACTACAACTGGCGGGTGGATGCCGCGCTCGGTGGCGCGTCGCGGGCGGTGGCGGATATCGGCTCCCACTGGTGCGATACGGTACAGTATGTGACCGGCAGGCGTATTACCGGGGTGATGGCTGATTTATCCACCGTCTGGCCGACGCGCAAGGCCAGCGCGGGCGGTCATCAGACCTTCTCCCATGACGAGCAGGCGGAGTATGAAGACAAACCGGTCACCACCGAAGACTTTGGCTCGGTGCTGTTCCGCTTTGACGACGGCAGCAAGGGCAGCTTTAGCGTCTCGCAGGTGAGCGCGGGGCGAAAAAATCGCCTGACCTTTGAAATTAACGGCAGCGAGCAGTCGGTGGCGTGGGATCAGGAAATCCCGCAGCAGCTGTGGGTCGGCCATCGCGCCAGGGCAAACCAGATACTCTGCGACGATCCGGGCCTGATGAACCGTGACGTGGCCGACAGCGCCCACTTCCCCGGCGGGCACATTGAAGGCTGGCCGGATGCCTTTAAAAATATGATGGCGCAGTTTTACCGTGCCGTGCAGGCGGGCGCGATGCCGGATAATCCGCAGTTTGCCACCTTCCACGATGGCGCCTGTGTGATGTATATCATTGATGCGATTATGAAAAGTCATCAGCAGCAGCGCTGGGTGCGCGTGGAATACTGACGCATTGCCCGGTTCGCCGGGCAATCAATTTATGGTAGCCTGCACAAAACGCTAACCGCAGGATGTATCGTCGCTATGTCAATTCAGAAAATCGCTCAACTGGCCGGGGTATCCGTGGCAACGGTCTCCCGCGTACTGAATAACAGCGATACCGTGAAGGCGAAAAACCGCGAGCGCGTTTTGCAGGCGATCCAGGAGAGTAACTATCAGCCCAATCTGCTGGCGCGTCAGCTGCGCACTGCCCGCAGCTATATGATCCTGGTGATGGTCTCGAACATCGCCAACCCGTTCTGCGCCGAAGTGGTGAAGGGCATTGAAGCCGAGGCAGAAAAGAACGGCTATCGCATTCTGCTGTGCAACTCCGGCTCGGATATTGAGCGCTCCCGCTCGGGCTTAAGCCTGCTCTCCGGCAAAATCGTCGACGGCATTATCACCATGGATGCGTTCTCGAAACTGCCGGAGCTGGCCGCGCTGATTGGCAACGCGCCGTGGGTGCAGTGCGCTGAATACGCCGATGCGGGCGCGGTCTCCTGCGTGGGGATTAATGATGTTGATGCCTCCCAGCACGTTGTCAGCCAGCTTGCCGACGGGGGACGCAAACGCATTGCGCTCATCAACCACGACCTCAGCTACAAATATGCCCGTCTGCGCGAGCGCGGCTATAAGAGCGTCATACACCTGCGGGATCTGGACTATCAGGCGGTGGAGTACGCCAGTGAGCTCAGCTCCGGTGCGGGCATGGCGGCGATGCAAAACCTGTTAAAAGCAAACCCGCCGGATGCGGTGTTTGCCGTTTCCGATACGCTGGCGGCGGGGGCGCTGCGCGCCATTCAGCAGGCAGGGCTGCGGGTGCCAGAAGATATCGCGGTGGTAGGCTTTGACGGCACTGAGCTGGCGGAGATGATTTCACTCACCACTATTGAACAGCCGTCGCGGGATATCGGGCGCAAGGCGGTCAATCTGCTGTTAAATAAGATCGACAACCCGGATGCGCCCACGGAAAGGGTCATGATGGACTGGCGCTTTATTTCCCGCGCCAGCTCCTGATTATCTGGCGATGACGCCAGCCAGCGAGCGAATATCGTTTCCGGTTGGCGACTGGTGAATACGCAGGCCAAATTCATCTACCACCGCGAAAATATGATCGAAGATGTCGGCCTGAATATCTTCGTATTCCGCCCAGATCACCGTGTTGGTAAAGGCATATATTTCAATCGGCAGCCCGTTGGCATCCGGCGCGAGCTGGCGCACCATCAGCGTCATATCTTTGCGAATGCGCGGGTGGTTACGCAGATATTCATTCAGGTAGGCACGGAAGGTGCCGATATTGGTCATCTTGCGCAGGTTTAATACCGATTCCCCTTCGCCGTTCTGCTGATTCCACAGGTTAATTTCCTCATGACGCGCCGCCAGATACGGCTTCAGCAGTTTCGCCTGAATCAGTTTCTGCTGCTCCTGCTCGTCGAGGAAATGAATGCTGGTGGTATCGATATTCAGGCTACGCTTGATGCGGCGACCACCGGAGGCGGACATGCCGCTCCAGTTGATGAACGCATCGGACACCAGCGCCCAGGTCGGGATGGTGGTGATGGTGTTATCGAAGTTGCGCACTTTAACGGTGGTCAGGCCGATGTCGGTCACCGTGCCGTTGGCGCCGTACTTCGGCATCTCCAGCCAGTCGCCGAGCTTGAGCATGTCGTTGGCGGAGAGCTGAATGCCCGCCACTAAGCCCAGTATCGGGTCTTTAAAGACCAGCATCAGAACGGCAGCCATCGCACCCAGGCCGCTTATCAGAATGGCGGGTGACTGACCGATCAGCAGGGAGATAATCAGTATCCCCACCAGAATGGCACTCACCAGCTTAACGCCCTGGAATATCCCCTTCAGCGGCAGCTGCGAGGCGGTAGCCATTTTCTGCGACAGATTGAAAATCACGTCCAGCAACGAGAAGAAGGAGAGCAGGGCATAAACCATCACCCACAATTTCGCGCAGGTGGTGAGTAATTCCGCCGCTTCGCTGCCTTTTTGCAGCCACAGAACCGCCTGAACGTTGACGATTATCCCCTGGAGGGTAAACGCCAGACGGTGAAATAATTTGTTCTGCGTAATGATCTGCAACCATAAATGGCTGCTGGCCTGGGCGCGTTTCTCGAATGCGCGCAGCACCACTTTGTGCAGAATAAAATGAACGATAATGGCTGTAAGAAAAATAATACCAAAGATAATCACTAAAGAGGTGGTGTGATTAATTTCAATCCCTAACTCTTCAACCTGAGCAATTAATTCCTGCATAACGTCTCCTGTATTGATGCAGCCCCATAATGGCGGCTGCGGATCTATTATGCAAATTCAGGCAGTTTTATTTTGTCGCCGGACAGGCCTTGACGACCGGTAAACACAGACGATGACGCATACGCAGCGTGACCAGCGCCAGCACCACCATCATGGCCGTTTCCACCATCAGGAAGACGTTGACCGCCTGGGTATAATCTCCGTGATGATTTTGCAGCCCGTGCAGCAAAATCGCGCCGAAAATGGCCGGGCCAAGCCCCAGCGCAGCCTGTTGCAGCGTGCTTAAAATCGCGCTCGCGGCCCCCGCGTCGTCAGGCTGAATATCGCGCATCCCGATACGGTAGAAGCTGTTTACAATCAGCGCCTGCCCGTAACCCACCAGCCCGGTGGCCGGGGCCAGCGTCAGCGCGGTATTCTGCATTCCCCAGTGACGGAACGTGGCGATCAACGCCACCAGGCCGACAAGCTGAATCGCAAGCCCGGTCAGCAGGATGGCGCTGGTGCTGTAGCGGGCAATCAGGCGTGGGGCGAACCAGGCAGAAATAAAATAGGTGACGCCAAGCGCGATAAAGCTGTTCCCGGACTGCCACGGCGCCATCCCCAGACCGCTTTGCATGGTCAGCGCCATACAGAACATGAACCCGGACCAGACGCTGAAAAAGAGTATTCCGATCAGCACGCCAAAGCGGATGCTGCGCAGCTGTAACAGGCGTGGCGCGATGAGCGGGTGGGCATTCTCACGCTCTTTTTTGCGCGCGTTCAGCACCATCAAACAGGCCAGCGGCACAATCGCCAGCAGTGCGGCCTTCAGCGGCCACGACCAGTGCCACTGCGGGCCGAGCGCCATCGGAAACAGCAGACAGCACAGTATTGCCGTCAGCAGGACAGTCCCGGTCCAGTCAATGCGCGACGGCGTGTCGCGGCGGGTTTCCGGCACGTAGCGACGGCTCAGCGCCAGCACCACCAGACAAATCGGCACGTTGATAAAGAAGGCGTTGCGCCAGCCCAGCCCGGCGATGTCCGCCGATACCAGCCAGCCGCCACCCATCTGGCCGACGATAAACGCAATTCCGCCGATACCCCCGAACAGGCTGATCGCTCTGGCGTGTGCCGTTCCTTTTAACGTCACATGCAACGTCGCGAGAATTTGCGGCATGATCAGCGCGGCGCCCGCACCCTGCATAATGCGCGCGCCAAGCAACTGTTCGATATTTCCCGCCATGCCGCACAGCAGTGAGGCCAGGCCAAAACACGCCACGCCCCACATAAACAGGCGACGGCGGCCAAGGTTATCGCCCAGCTTGCTGCCGGGGGCCAGGCAGACGGCAAAGGCCACGCCGTAGAGGGCGACGATCAGCTCCAGTTCGGTGGCGGTGGCGTGTAACGAATGGGTGATGGAATCCAGCGCCACGTTGGTGATTGAGGTATCAATCAGCGGCAGCATCTGGCCGGTTAACAGCAATATCAGGCCCGCACGACCCGGTGAAACAACTGACGTATTCATGGTGACTCCATTGCGTCAAACAGCGTAGAGTCGTAGCATCAACCATCTAATAAACGGGTACCAGTTCTTGCTTATACTGGTACTGACACTACCATGCAGGAGATGTTATGGCGCTGATGTCTGAACCTGTCACCTCTCTTCAGGATGACACCCGCAAGCAGCTGGGCGCGTTTTTGCGTGCCCGGCGCGAAAGCCTCGATCCGCAGCGGCTCGGCTTACCGCGCAGCGGCCGCCGCCGCACGCCGGGCCTGCGCCGGGAGGAGGTGGCGATGCTCGCGGATGTCGGCGTGACCTGGTACACTTGGTTGGAACAGGGCCGGGACGTCAATCCGTCCAGCGCGGTGATGGCCGCCATCGCAAAAGCGCTGCAATGCACCCCGACCGAAGCCCGGCATCTTTTTGTGCTCGCCGGTTTGCCGCCGGGCGAAGCCCCGCAGGCGGTGTGCTGCGAGGGGATCAGCGAAGGCACGCGTCGCCTGCTGGATACCCTGATGCCGAAACCTGCCAGTATTCAGAAACCGAATTTCGATATCGTGGCGTGGAACGACAGCTTCGGCCACCTGATGGGCGTCGATTTCAACGCCATCCCGCCGGAAGATCGCAACTGTATTTACCTGTTCCTCACCCATCCGGCGTGGCGCGCGCGGCTCGGCAAACGTGACGACGTGCTGCCGATTTTCGTCTCCTACTTCCGCGCGGCCATGGCTGAGCACCGTGGCGACCCGCTCTGGGAAGCGAAGCTGGCGCGTTTTTTTGCGGTGTCCGAAGAGTTCAAAACCCTGTGGCACCAGCGTAACGACGTGCGCGGCGTGGAGAACCAGCTCAAGCTGTTTACCCATCCCGAGCTGGGGGATTTTCATCTCCAGCAGATGTACTGGTACTCTGCGCCGCGAAACGGATCGCGGCTGCTGGTCTATTTACCCGTGGATGAGGCAGGGGAGAGGGCGATGGCGTGGCTGGAGGAGCAGGGGAAGTAAGTGTTTTGCGAGGGGCTTTGAGGGAATCAACGCGGATCCGGTCCTGCCAGGAATAAGCTGGTAAGGTGAATCACGAAAGGCAAAATTAGCCTTTAATGCAAATTGCCTTACATGCTAATATTATCAGGGATGAAATACAGTGTTCAGACTTATCGTTCATGCGGCAGTCAGGGAGGAGATCCTCTCATTGCCTGCGGGAGTACAGGCGAAGCTGATTCGCCAGCTTGATAAATTACGCAACAACCCGACAGTATTGCGTGAACCTGACAGCAAACCCTTACCCAATGGTTTGTTCGAAATCCGAACCGTCGGGCTGATCCATACTCGTGGGATCTACGTTTATCAGCGGGAAAGAACCATTTTTCTGCTGCGGGTGTTTATCAAGAAGACGCAAAAAACGCCCTCTGCTGAACTCCGTCTGGCACTGAAACGACAACAGGAGATGTTGGATGAGCAAAAAGATTATTGACTGGGACGAACTCAGAGCTGAACTGTTAAGCGATTCAGAGGTACAGGCTTCCTTTGATGCAGAAGAGCGCAAGGAACGCCTGCGGGAGATGCTGGCGCAATGGCGCAATCATGCTGGTCTGACGCGCGCCCAGGTGGCGGAGCGGATGGGCGTCAGCGCACCGACGGTATCACGAATGGAAGCAAATATTACCCGGGCGAGTCTCGATACATTAACGCGTTATGCGCTGGTGTGCGGGGTAAAGCATCCGCAGATAACGCTTTACTGAAAACGGGCACGCCGATAGCCGGCGTGCCAGAAGCGCTTAGCATTCAGTCACAATCGTGCTCAGCGGCAGGCGAGATTTCGGCAGCGTGGCGTTGAAATCTTCCACGCTGTGATGCCCGACCGGGACCACCACCAGGCTGGTGAAGCCTTTCTCTTTCAGGCCAAACTCTTCGTCGAGGATCGCGGCGTCAAACCCTTCGATGGGTACCGCATCCAGGCCCATCGCGGCCACGCCCAGCAGGAAGTTGCCGACGTTCAGGTAAACCTGCTTCGCCATCCACTGGTCGTCATCTTTCAGATCCACGCGGTGCATGTCGGCAAAATAGCAGCGGCCTTTGTGGTTCGCGGCTTTTGCTTCTGGCGTGGCGAAACGGCCGTCAGCCTCTTCCTGATCGACAACGCGCTCAAGCCAGGCATCGTCCATCGCGGTTTTCGCGCAGAACACCACTACGTGAGAGGCATCCAGCATTTTGCGTTCGTTAAACACATAGGTGCCCGCCGCGGATTTTGCCACGCGCGCTTTACCCTCTTCAGTGCTGGCAACAATAAAGTGCCACGGCTGGGAGTTGGTGCTGGACGGGCTGTATTGCAGCAGCGTTTTGATTTTTTCCGCTTCTTCTGCGGTCAGTTTTTTGGCTGGGTCGAACGCCTTGGTAGAGTGGCGTTTCAGGGCGACAGAAATAATATCCATAACAACTCCTGGTGATGAAATTCGCCCGCGGGCGGGCGTGAAAGGAAAGCAGATTACCGCGCGAAGCGGGAAAAGATAAGTGCGATTCGAGCGCTTATTCTGTTCGTCTCAGACGAACAATCAGGCTGGCCGAATCCACTTCTGATCTTTTTTCGGCAGTTTATCAACGACCAGATTCCACGAATCCGTAATCAGGTCGGTGACCAGTTCAGGCGTGATGTCGTCCGTGCCATAAAGTGAGATCCAGTGTTTTTTATTCAGATGGTAACCGGGCTCCACGCCACGGTAGATCTGCTGATTGAGCAGCGATTTTTCCGGATCGGATTTCAGGCTGACGTGAGCCCGACCGTGTGCGGTCGCCATCAGCATAAAAATTTTCCCGCCCACCTTAAACACGTCATACTCCGGGCCAAACGGCCAGCAATGTTCGGTAAAAGGCATCTCCAGCGCGACGCGTCTGGCATGTTCCTGCAAGGATTTACTGTCCATGGTTATCTTCCTCAGCAAGCCCGCGCCACATGGCTTCAAAGCCCAGCGCTTTAAAATCGACGGCACGGGACGGATCGCGCGCGGCAAACTCCATGGTGGTTTCAGCCAGCGATAAGAACATTGCATCACCGAAGGTCTTAAACTCGTCAGACATAAACACCGGGCGGATCGAACGACGACACAGTTCATGCAGCTCCGGGAACATGTCTTTCACCGCCTGCTCGGTTTCGGCGTTCAGCTTTTCACTGACGCCAATCTGGCGGATAGCCGCATGCGCCAGGGGGTTACGAATGCCCCAGTCTACATAGCTGTTCCAGATATTGCGGGTATGCTCTTTTGGCTCGGTGATGGTGCGATCGAGATTCGCCAGCATGGTCTGGCAGAGATCCTGCTTCAGATGCAGGTAGAGGGCATTCAGCAGATCGTCTTTGGTAGCAAAGTAGCGAAACAGTGTCCCTTCAGCGACGCCCGCATTACGGGCAATTAACGCCGTTGAGGCGGCAATACCTGACTGCGCAAACGCAGCCGTTGCTGCTTCCAGTAAGGCCTGTTTTTTATCTTCACTCTTCGGACGTGCCACTAAATTTTTCCTCCCGTCAATTGTAAAAGCCCTGATTGAAACACGAGCCTTGATACGCTGCAACGCGGAATGTCAAAGAACGAAAACCTTCTTGACGGCGTAATCATCCTATCTATAATGAGTGCTTACTCACTCATAATCAAGTGTCACCCGCGCAAACCATCGGATGGGGCGCGTAGGCGGGTCAGGAAATGAAAAAGCCTCTATTCATCTGCATGGTGTTAGTCATGATTATTGCTTCAGCTGCCAGTTTACCGTTTGTACTAAATGCCGGATTTGGCCAGCCACCGCAGGGTGCGCAGCTCTCTGAAGTGGAAGCCTCTCCGCACTATCGCGACGGGCAATTCCATAACACGCTCCCTACGCCGGGCTTTACCGGGCAACAAAATATGCTGGTGGCGTGGTGGCAGTTCCTTACCCGTAAAACCGAAAACGCCCGTCCTGCGCAGCCGCTGCCGCTGGTGAAAACCGATCTGGCGAGCCTGTCGCCTGAACAGGACACGCTGGTGTGGCTCGGCCACTCCTCCTGGTATATGCAGCTGGCGGGGAAACGCATCCTGATCGATCCGGTTCTGAGTAGCTACGCCGCACCGTTCTCCTTCCTCAATAAAGCGTTTGCGGGGGAGTACCCGTGGCGTGCGGAGAGCATGCCGGAGATCGACCTGCTGATTATCTCCCACGATCACTATGACCATCTGGATTACGCCACCATCAAGGCGCTGCTGCCGAAGGTTAAGCGCGTGGTCACCCCGCTGGGCGTGGGGTCGCATCTGCGCTACTGGGGGATGAACCCTGAGATTATCGACGAGCGGGACTGGAACCAGTCGGTGCATATCAGCGATACGCTGACCGTACACGTTCTGCCGGCGCGCCATTTTTCCGGGCGCGGCATTAAGCGTAACCAGACCCTGTGGGGCAGCTTTATGTTTGTCACCCCAGAGCGAAAGGTCTACTACAGCGGAGACTCCGGTTACGGCCCGCACTTCAAAGCGATTGGCGAGCAGTTTGGCGGAGTTGACTTAGCCATCATGGAAAACGGCCAGTACGACCAGGACTGGAAGTACATCCATATGCACCCGGCAGAAACGGCGCAGGCCTCGGCAGATCTCAATGCCAAAGCGGTCGTACCGGGACATAACGGGCGTTTTGTGCTGGCGAAACATACCTGGAACGATCCACTGATCCAGCTGGCGAAAGCCAGTAAGGATAAAAACTACCGGCTGCTGACGCCGGAGCTGGGCGAGCCCGTGCGGGTGAGTGATACCACGCAACAATTTCGCGAGTGGTGGGAATAATGTTTAAGCGAGAAGCAGAGGGGGAGAGCAGTATGACGATTTCCGCTCAGGTCATTGATACGATTGTCGAATGGATTGATGACAATCTACACCAGCCGTTACGCATCGAAGAGATTGCCCGCCATGCGGGTTACTCAAAATGGCATTTACAGCGGCTGTTTATGCAGTACAAAGGCGAAAGTCTGGGGCGCTACATCCGCGAACGCAAGCTGCTGATGGCGGCGCGCGATCTGCGTGAGTCAGACGAGCGCGTGTACGATATCTGCCTGCGCTACGGGTTTGACTCGCAGCAGACGTTTACCCGCATCTTTACCCGCACCTTCAACCAGCCGCCCGGGGCGTATCGCAAAGAGAATCACCGCCAGACACATTGAAATTGACGACATCCAGGCCGGGTAAGGCGTAGCCGCCACCCCGCTTTTTTGTGTGCACGGTGCCTTTAAGTTGCCCGGTGGCGCTGCGCTTACCGGGCCTACAACACATCGTATAGCGCGGACATCCAGGCCGGGTAAGGCATAGCCGCCACCCGGCTTTAACTACCAGCTGTAATTCACCGTCGCCGTCACCGTCCGGCCAATCCCGTAGAAGCACGCCGTATCGCTTGCGCATGACGCCACATACTTCGTGTCTGCCACGTTATTGACGTTGAACTGCACGCTTGCCCCTTTCAGGCTGCGGTTCATCTCGCCCAGATCGTAGCGCAGCATCGCGTCATACAGATCCACCGATGGCACCTTGAAGGTGTTCTTCGCATCGCCGTAGCTGGTGCCGATGTAGCGCATCCCCACGCCAGCGGTCAGGCTCTTCAGCGCTCCGCCCGGAACGGTATAGCTGGCGAACGCCGATGCCATATGCGCTGGAATGCGCGCAGGCGTTTTGCCTTCAGTTCCCGCCACCGTGGTGCTTTCGGTTTTTGCATCGGTGTAAGTGTAGGAGCCAATCAGGTTGATGTTATCCATCAGCGTGGCGTGGATTTCCGCTTCAGCGCCTTTCGAACGCACCTTGCCCGCATTTTCGAACCAGCCTTCAGCGCTGTTATAGGTCGCGACGTTGTCCTGAGTTAAATCGTACAGCGCGAGGGTCATCAGCGTGGTGTCGACCGGCTGATATTTCACGCCAATCTCGGTCTGCTCCCCGGTAGTAGGCCTGAATGGCGCAACGCCCGGCGCACGGTTGGTTTGCAGGTTCGGTTCAAACGAGGTGCTGTAGCTGATGTACGGCGACAGGCCAGAATCAAACGCGTACAGCAGGCCAGTGCGCCAGGTAAATTTGTTGTCGTTCTGCTGCGTAAAGCTGTTATCGGTGAAGTCGTTGGTACGCACTTCGCTCCAGTCGTAGCGCCCGGAAACCAGCCACTCCCAGTTGTTCCAGCTCATCTGATCCTGAAGATACAGGCCCATCTGGTCGAGATTTTGCTGCTCGTCGGTGGCCGTTTTGAAGGTACTTTCATCCACGTTCACGCCGTAAACCGGGTTTGTCCAGTCGAGGTCATACTGTGAGCCGCTCCCGCGCGCCAGCAGCTGTTTATCCTTACTGGTCTTGTAATCAAACCCGCCGAGCAGGGTGTGGTTGACGCTTCCGGTCTCCAGCAGATATTCCAGCTGGTTATCAAGGCCAAATTCGTTGGTCGTGCGCTCTTCACGCTGGGCGCGACGGGTCAACACCGTGCTGTTGGCCGCGCTGTTGGCGTAAACCAGATAACGATATTTCTGCTTGATGGTGGCGTAACGGGCGTTCTGGCGGAAGGTGAGGTTGTCGGCGAACTGGTGTTCCAGCTCGTAGCCAATCATCGTCTGCTCGCGCCAGGATTGATTGTAATTCGGATCGCTGACGTTAAAGTCGCGCGGGATGTACTTCCCGTCGGCACTTTTCACCGTGCCATACGCGGGCAGGAAGTTGCGGTATCCGGCATCCGGATCTTTCTGGTAGCTGGTCAGCAGCGTAAAGCGGGTCTGATCGTTCGGGTACCAGGTGATCGCCGGGGCAATCGCCATCCGCGTCTCTTTATAATCGTCCACCTGATTATGCTGCGTACGGGCGATACCGTTCACGCGATACAGCACGCGGCCGTCGTCGCTCAGCTTGCCGCCGAAATCAAACGCACCTTCGGCGAGATCGTTATTGCCGGTGCGGAACTGCACGTTGTGAATGGCCTCCGCCGTCGGGCGCTTGCTGGTCATGCTGATTAATCCGCCCGGATTCACCTGTCCAAACAGCACCGACGCCGGGCCGCGCACCAGCTCCACGCGCTCCAGCAGCCACGGGTCAACTGTGCCCGTCTGTGAGGAAGCCGTTGCGCCAAAGCTTAAGCCGTCGAGGAATTTCGGCACGTAGCTAAAGCCGCGCACAAACACCTCGTCGTTACGGTTAGACGAGCCCCGGTACTCGGTAAACACGCCCGCCGAGTAGCGCAGCGCCTGCGAAACGGAGGTGACGTCCTGCATGTTCATCTGATCGCGGGTGATCACTGATACCGACTGCGGCGTCTTCACGATCTCCGCGCTGGTCTTGGTGGCGGAGAGCGTTTTCGTCGCCACAATGCCTTTTACGGGCGCAGTGGGCTCTTCACTCACGCCCTGCGTCACCGTAATCGTTTCTTCTTTCGTTTCTGCCTGAGCCGCGACGCTGGTCGTCGCCAGACTCAGCAGCCAGAGCTGCATTATCTTATTATTTTTAAACATTTTTATTGAACGTCCTTGGTTGCTATCGCCATAAAAACACCGGTAAAACGCCGTTGATGATATTGCAAATTATTACCATTTGCATTAGCGTTGTTAACAAATTTCGTTGGGGAACAAGCGGTAATGAAGAGGGTATGGAGTGGGTTGCTGCTGGGGATCGGCGCGCTGCCCGCCGTGGCGGCAACGTGCGAGCAGTCGTCCCGGCAGGGCGATGTTCAGGGAAAGTTTGATGCCAGCGGCGAAGTCTGCTTCTCCCTGCCCGAGCTGGATGAAAATTACGTTTCCGCCACGCTGCATGGCGTGACGGATGCGCGCCTGCTGGATGGGCAAAACCGTCGCATCCGCACGCTGATCGAAAACGGTCCTGCGGACGGGGAACACACGCTGCTGTTTGCCCTGCCGGTGAAACAGAACACCTCGCTGGTGCTACACGGCGAAGCTGGCAAGCCGTGGCGTTTTCAGTGGCGGATGAAAGAGACCTCTCCGTTACCACGCGTGCAGATGCTGGCGCCAGAAAGCCCGACGCTGAAGGCGCTGGCAAACGTCATTTCTGCCGGTGGAAGTACCGAGGCGTTCTGGCAGGCGCAGCGTCGACAGGGAACGCCGATGGTGGAGCCGGTAGATGCGAGCCATAAGCGGGTGACCTTTCTGTGGCGCGGCGCGCGGGATAACGTCTTCATTCTCGGCTCTCCGGCGGGGGATCACGATCCGCTGTTCCGTCTGGGCAACAGCGACGTCTGGTTCCGCAGCTACGTGGTCCCCGCTGATACGGTGATGCAGTACAAGCTCGCCCCCGATGTGCCGATCGTTGAAGGCTCTGCCCGCGATCAACGCCGCGCCATCCTGGTAAGCGCGCAGGCCGATCCGCTTAACCCGAATAGCTTTGGGGAGCAGAAGACCGATCGCTGGAATCGCTATTCTCTGCTCGATCTCAGCCCAGCGCGCTACTGCTCCGTTCGGGCTACGGCACAGCCGCTGTTACACGGGACGTTGAGCCGCCAGAGGCTGAGCAGCAACATCCTCGGCAATGCCCGCGACGTGATGATCTACCAACCGCGCGGCGCACAGCCTGCACGCTGGACGCTCATCCTTTTCGACGGACAGGTTTATCAGGACGAATACCATTTTGCCAACGTGCTGGACGGTCTGATTGCCCGACATCACCTGCCTCCGATTAACGTGGTGTTTATCGACAGCCTCGATCACGCCCGTCGCGGCAACGAGCTGCCGCCGAACCCGGATTTTGCTGACTTTATGGCGCACGAGCTGCTGCCGTGGCTGCGGGGGAAGGGCATCGGCATGCAGCGGCAGAAAACCGTACTGGCAGGATCAAGCTACGGGGGAATTGCCTCTTCATGGGTGGCGCTGCGCTATCCGCGCCTGTTTGGCAACGTGCTGAGCCTTTCCGGTTCTTACTGGTGGGCACCAGAAGGTGACGCTCCCGGCTGGCTGACGCGTCAGTACCAACAGTCTCCACCGTATCCGGTGCGCTTCTGGTTACAGGCCGGGAAGTTTGAAACCACGGGACCGGGCGGCGGCATCTATCGCACCACGCAGGATTTTGAACAGGTGCTGAGGAATAAAGGCTACCGCGTCAGCTTCCACCCCTCATCCAGCGGCCACGACTACGCGGCCTGGTGTGAAGCGCTGATCCACGGGATGCGCGATCTCACTGGCTTACGACGCCAGTGAAAACCAGCGGCGCCAGATGAAACGCAGGATAAAGAATTCGATGGCGCCGAGCACCAAAAACCACAGACAGAACAGAATGGTGTACAGCTGATTCAGATCGACCATATGAAAGGTCTGAACCAGCTTCTGCGCCAGCACCAGACCCAGCGACGGCGCGGGTAACAGCAGGCAGGAGAGCAGGGCCATCAGCAAAATGCCCCCTGCGGTGAGCAGCGATTCTAACGGGTGTTTCATCGTAATGTTAATCGTCAGTTAAAAATGTCATTGTCCGGCATCCTGAAACGTAAAGCAATATCATCCCCGCTGGCAAAATTGGGTAAAAGGCCACCGTTATTCTGCGAATTAATAACAGAAAATAGATAATATTTTCGGGGCGATTAAATTAATATCGCGTTATGTAAATAAACGTCTTTCTCACGAAAATAATTTTACAAAGCTATAGGTGCTATATCCAATTAACGTCGCAATAACAATGGCTGCGACAATGTATAACGCCAGACGCCGTCCGCGATAAATACCAAACATGCTTCCTCCTCGTTTAGTGTTGGTTTAGAAATATTTTGTAAAAATCAACGCGTCGAAATAATTTTAATCAGTTTTGAATAACCGGGTAGTCAATATATTGCGGTAGATCAATTTAACCCGCAAGACTTAAAAATGAATTATTTAAAGCCAGAAAGGAATTCCGGCTTCCGTCCACCGGATATTGAAGGAAAAATACCATGACCAAAAAAAATTTCTCGCAGAATATGCCACCCGCAGGCGGGCAGGCGTACCAGCAGACCGTAGAGCAGGTGCTTGCTCAGGCGCAGAGCCAGGCTAATGGCCTGGACCGTGCCGAGGCGCAGGCGCGTTTACAGAAGCATGGCCCGAACGCGCTGCCGGAGAAAAAAGGCAAGCCGGGCTGGCTGCGTTTTCTCGCGCATTTTAACGATGTCCTGATTTACGTCCTGCTGGCAGCCGCCGTATTAACGGCAGTAATGGGACACTGGGTTGATACGCTGGTTATTCTGGGCGTGGCGGTAATCAATGCCTTAATTGGCCACATTCAGGAAAGTAACGCGGAAAAATCCCTGAAGAGTATTCGCAATATGCTCTCCAGCGAGGCGCGCGTTATTCGTAACGGCAACCATGAAACTATCCCGACGACGGAAATCGTCCCGGGCGATATTATTGTGTTGCGCGCAGGAGATCGTATACCGGCGGATATGCGCTTAATCGAAGCGCATAATTTACGCGTGGAAGAGGCAATTCTGACCGGTGAATCCACCGTGGTGGATAAACACACGAGCCCGCTGAACGGCGAATTACCGCTGGGCGACCGCACGAACCTGGTCTTTTCCGGGACGACGGTCAGCGCGGGCGGCGGCGTGGGTGTGGTCATTGCCACGGGCCAGGAGACCGAACTCGGCCACATCAACCAGATGATGGCGGGCATTGAAAAACACCGCACCCCGCTGCTGGTGCAGATGGACAAGCTGGGCAAAGCGATCTTCGCCATCATTCTGGCGATGATGGCCGCGCTGTTTGTCTTCAGCCTGGTGTTCCGCGAGATCCCGATGGGCGAGCTGCTGCTCTCCCTGATTAGCCTGGCGGTAGCCTCCGTACCGGAAGGTCTGCCAGCGATTATCTCCATTATCCTCTCCCTGGGTGTGCAGGCGATGGCGCGCAAGCGGGCGATTATCCGCAAGCTGCCGACGGTTGAAACCCTGGGCGCGATGACCGTGGTCTGCTCGGATAAAACCGGCACCCTGACCATGAACGAGATGACGGTGAAAGCCATCATCACCGCCGACACCTGCTATCGCGTGGACGGCAACAGCTACGAGCCGGTGGGCAACATCTACCTCGAAGGCAGCGACGAGCCGGTGCAGATCCAGCCGGGCACCGTGCTGGAGCAGTACCTGCGCACCATCGACCTGTGTAACGACAGCCAGCTGATTCAGGACGAGCGTGGCCTGTGGGGCATCACCGGGGGGCCAACCGAGGGCGCGCTGAAGGTGCTGGCGGCCAAGGCCCACCTCGAGCCGGTCGTGACCACGCTGGTTAACAAGATCCCGTTCGACTCTCAGTACAAGTACATGAGCACCCACTACCAGATTGGCAGTGAGGAGCAGATTTTGATTACCGGCGCGCCGGACGTGATTTTCGCCCTGTGTGAGCAGCAGCAGACCCGCAACGGTGCGCAAGCCTTTGACCGCGCGTACTGGGAAACGGAGATGGAGCGCTATGCGCGTCAGGGGCTGCGCATGGTCGCCGCGGCGTTCAAGCCAGCGAACGGCGAGCAGGCATTAACTCACGACGACCTGAGCCACGGTCTGATCTTCCTCGGCATTGCCGGGATGATGGATCCGCCGCGTCCGGAAGCGATTGAGGCGATTAACGCCTGCCAGCAGGCGGGGATCCGCGTGAAGATGATCACCGGGGATCACCCGCAGACGGCGATGAGCATCGGCCAGATGCTGGGGATCACCAACAGCGAGCAGGCGGTTACCGGCTACCAGCTGGAGAAGATGGACGACGCCGAGCTGGCGGAAGCGGCGGTGAAGTATGACATCTTCGCCCGTACCAGCCCGGAGCATAAGCTGCGCCTGGTGAAAGCGTTGCAGGACAAAGGCGAAATCGTCGGCATGACCGGTGACGGCGTGAACGATGCCCCGGCGCTGCGCCAGGCGGACGTGGGTATCGCGATGGGCATCAAAGGCACGGAAGTGACCAAAGAGGCGGCGGACATGGTCCTGACGGACGATAACTTCGCCACCATCGCCAGCGCGGTAAAAGAGGGGCGTCGCGTTTACGACAACCTGAAGAAGACCATCCTGTTCATCATGCCGACCAACCTGGCGCAGGGGCTATTGATTGTGATTGCGCTGCTGGCGGGGAACATCATTCCGCTGACGCCAGTGCTGATCCTGTGGATGAACATGGCGACCTCCGCCACGCTCTCCTTCGGCCTGGCCTTCGAGGCCGCCGAGCGCAACATTATGCGCCGCCCGCCGCGTCAGACCGGGCAGCACGTGATGGACGCCTACGCCGTCTGGCGCGTGGCCTTCGTCGGCACCATGATTGCCATCGCCGCCTTTGCGCTGGAAGCCTGGCTGGCCCCGCGCGGCCACAGCGCGGAGTTCATCCGCACCGTGCTGTTGCAGATGCTGGTCTGCGCCCAGTGGGTATACATGATTAACTGCCGCAATACCGACGGGTTCTCCCTGAACCGCGGCCTGCTGGCGAACAAAGGGATCTGGCTGGTAACGGGCGTACTGTTCCTGCTCCAGGCGGCGATTATCTACCTGCCGTTTATGCAGATGCTGTTCGGGACCGAAGCGCTGCCGCTGCGCTACTGGTTCGTGACGCTGGCGGTGGCGGGCGTGATGTTCTTCGTCGTCGAAATCGAGAAGCGACTGACCCGCAGGTTCCGTAAGGATGCATAACCTTTTGCCCTTACCCTAACCCTCTCCCACAGGGAGAGGGAACTCTGACCTCCCTCTCCCTGTGGGAGAGGGCCGGGGTGAGGGAAAACAACGCCGAGGTACTCCCATGAAATTCCCACTCCTGTTCGCGCTCCTCGCCTGCACCCTGCCACCCGCATTCGCCGCGGCCATTCCCGTGCGTGTCGCCACCGTGGAGCAGACCGCCCACGCCGCCGAGCGTCAGATCCCGGGTCGCATTGAAGCTATCCACACCGTTGAACTGCGCGCGCGTACGGAAGGCGTCATCACCAGAATCCACTTCCGCGACGGGCAGTACGTGAAAAAAGGCGACGTGTTGTTCGAACTGGACGACGCCGAGCCGCGCGCCGCCCTGCGTCTGGCGCAGGCCGAAGTGAGAAGCGCCGAAGCCACGCTGCGTCAGGCGCAGCAGCAGCTGTCACGCTTCGAAAGCCTGGGCAGCAGCAACGCCATCAGCCGCCACGACGTGGACAACGCCCGCATGCAGCGCGACGTAGCGAGCGCCGCGCTGGAGCAGGCGAAAGCCCGGCTCGACACCCGCAGCGTCACCCTCAACTACACGCGCATTACCTCACCGATTGACGGGCGCGTGGGGCACAGCAACTTTCACGTCGGCAGCCTGGTGAATCCTGCCAGCGGTGTGCTGGTGGAGGTGGTGCAGCTCGATCCCATCCGCATTGCCTTTGCGCTGGAAGAGGGCGCGTTTGCCACTAAAGCCGGACAGCATGCGGATATCAGCGCCATGAAGCAGGCCTGGCAGGCGCTGATTGACAGCAACGGCCAGCGCATCAGCGGGGAACTCACCTCCGTGGACAACCGCATCGACCCGCGCACCGCCAGCGTGATGCTGCGCGCCGAGTTCGCCAACCCGCGCCATCAGCTGCTGCCCGGCGGCAACGTGAACGTCTACCTGCGTCCGTCAAGTGAGCAACCAGTGCTGACTCTGCCCGCCGCTGCCGTACAGCAGAATGGCCACGGGTTCTTCGCATGGGTGGTTAACGCCGAGGATAAAGCCGAAATGCGTCCGCTGAAGGTCGCCGGACAGATCGGCCAGCAGTTCCAGATTGCCTCCGGCCTGAAGCCCGGTGAGCGAGCGATTACTGACGGTGCGCAGCGCGTGCAGCCAGGCGTTGCCGTCCAGATACTGAATTAAGGAGCCATCATGCTGACGTTTTTCATCAAACGCCCGCGCTTTGCGATGGTGATTGCGCTGGTCATCACCCTGCTGGGGGCCATCGCGCTGAGGATTATTCCGGTGGAGCAGTACCCGCAGATCACCCCGCCGGTCGTGAATGTGTCAGCGTCATGGCCGGGCGCCAGCTCGGCTGACGTGGCGGAGGCCATCGCCACGCCGCTGGAAACCCAGCTGAACGGGGTGGATCATATGCTCTATATGGAGTCCACCAGTTCGGACGAGGGTAGCTATAGCCTGAACATTACCTTTGCGGCAGGCACCGACCCGGATCTCGCCGCCATCGACGTGCAGAACCGCGTGGCGCAGGCCGTGGCGCAGCTGCCGACCGAGGCACAGCAAAACGGCGTGCAGGTGCGCAAGCGCGCCACCAACCTGATGATGGGGGTAAGCCTTTACTCACCGAACAACACCCACACGCCGCTGTTCGTCAGCAACTACGCCAGCACCCAGGTGCGCGAGGCGCTGTCTCGCCTGCCGGGCGTCGGGCAGGTACAGATGTTTGGCGCACGGGACTACAGCATGCGCATCTGGCTGCGTCCGGACCGCATGAACGCCCTGAACGTGACCAGCGATGACGTGGCGCAGGCGCTGCGCGAGCAGAACGTGCAGGGGGCGGCAGGCCAGGTCGGCACGCCGCCGGTGTTTAACGGCCAGCAGCAGACCCTGACCATTAACGGGCTGGGGCGCTTAAATCAGGCCGACGACTTTGCCAACATCATTATCCGCGCCGGGGAGATGGGTCAGCTGGTGCGCCTGAAGGACGTCGCCACCATCGAGCTTGGCTCGCGCAGCTACAGCTCTGGCGCGCAGCTGAACGGGCACGACTCCGCCTACCTCGGCATCTACCCGACGCCGTCCGCCAACGCCCTGCGCGTGGCCGATGCGGTGCGCGCGGAGCTGGAACGGTTATCCACGCGCTTCCCGGACGATCTGGTCTATGAAGTCAAATTCGACACCACCTCGTTTGTGGCCGCCACCATCAAAGAGATTGGCGTCTCGCTGGCGCTGACGATGCTGGCGGTGGTGGTCGTGGTGTCCCTGTTCCTGCAAAGCTGGCGCGCGACGCTGATTGTTGCCCTTGCCATTCCGGTGTCGCTGGTGGGCACCTTCGCGGTGCTCTATACGCTCGGCTACTCCGCCAATACGCTGAGCCTGTTCGCCATCATTCTGGCGCTGACCATGGTGGTGGATGACGCCATCGTAGTGGTGGAGAGCGTCGAAACGCTGATGGCGGAAGGGCAGAGCCGGACGGCGGCGACCGCGCTGGCGCTGCGCCAGATTGCCGGGCCAGTGATTGCCACCACGCTGGTGCTGCTGGCGGTGTTTGTGCCGGTGGCGCTCCTGCCGGGGATTGTGGGCGAGCTGTACCGCCAGTTCGCGGTGACGCTCTCGACTGCCGTCACGCTCTCAAGCCTGGTGGCGTTGACCCTGACGCCCGCGCTCTGCGCGATGCTGCTGCGCCCGCGTCCGGTACAGCCCGCCGCGATCTTCCGTGGGTTTAACCGCGGGCTGGACGCCACGCGCACGCTTTACACCCGGATCGTGAGCGTGCTCAACCTCCGTCCGTGGCTGGCGCTGCTGGCCACCGCAGGCGCGGCGGCGGTGGTGGTATTCAGCTTTATGTCGATGCCAAAGGGCTTCCTGCCGCAGGAGGATCAGGGCTACTTCTTCGCCAGCGTCCAGTTGCCGGAGGCAGCCTCGCTGGAGCGCACCGAAGCGGTGATGACCACCGCGCGCGAGCTGATCGCTAACAACCCGGCGGTAGAAGACGTGATTCAGGTCTCCGGGTTTAACATCCTCAACGGCACCAGCGCATCGAACGGCGGGTTTATCTCCATCATGCTCAAAGACTGGAGCGAGCGTCCGCCGCTGGATGAGGTGATGGGCACCCTTCAGCGCCAGTTGCTGGCCCTGCCGGAAGCCACCATCATGACCTTTGCGCCGCCGACGCTGCCGGGGCTGGGCAACGCCTCCGGCTTCGACCTGCGCATTCAGGCGCAGGCGGGGCAAAGTCCGGCGGAGCTGGAGCGCGTGACGCGTGAGGTGCTGGCGAAAGCCAACCAGCACCCGCAGCTGAGCCGCGTGTTCACCACCTGGAGCAGCAACGTGCCGCAGATGACGCTCACCGTTGACCGCGAGCGCGCGGCCCGCCTCGACGTGCCGGTGTCACGCATCTTCAGCAGCCTGCAAACCGCCTTTGGCGGCACGCGCGCCGGGGATTTCAGCGTCAACAACCGCGTCTACCACGTAGTGATGCAGAACGAGATGCAGTGGCGCGAGCGCGCGGAGCAAATCAGCGAGCTGTTCGTGCGCAGCAACAGCGGCGAGCGGGTGCGTCTGAGCAACCTCATCACCATCACGCCGACCGTCGGCGCGCCATTTATACAGCAGTACAACCAGTTCCCGTCGGTATCGGTGAGCGGCTCGGCAGCGGAAGGGGTGAGCAGCAGCACCGCAATGGCGGCGATGGGCGAGATTCTGGCGGAAAACCTGCCAGCCGGGTACGACTACGCCTGGAGCGGCATGTCGTATCAGGAGCAGCAGACCGGCAATCAGGCGATATGGATCGTGCTGGCGGCGGTGGTGATGGCGTGGCTGTTCCTCGTCGCCCAGTACGAGAGCTGGACGCTGCCGGCGAGCGTGATGCTCTCGGTGCTGTTCGCCATCGGCGGGGCGCTGGTCTGGCTGTGGCTGGCGGGCTATGCCAACGACGTATACGTGCAGATAGGTCTGGTGCTACTGATAGCCCTCGCCGCCAAGAACGCAATTCTTATCGTGGAGTTTGCCCGCGCCCGGCGCATGGATGGAATGGCGATTGTCGATGCCGCACGGGAGGGGGCATCGCGCCGCTTCCGCGCGGTAATGATGACCGCCGTGTCGTTCATTATCGGCGTCCTGCCGATGATGCTGGCGACCGGGGCGGGTGCCCAGAGCCGCCGCATCATCGGCACTACGGTGTTCAGCGGCATGCTGGTGGCGACCGTGGTGGGGATAGTGTTCATCCCGGCGCTGTTCGTGCTGTTCCAGCGCCTGCGCGAGTGGGGCCACGGCCTTACGGACTCGTCGCCCACAGCTCACAGTGCTTCTGCACCAGAGAAATCAGCGAGCCGCCATCGGCGATAAAGTCCCGCATGCGCTGCGCCTCGCTCTTGCCCTGCTTTAACAGCAGGGCAATCTCATTGATTGCGCTTGTCGCGCCGAGCTTCTCGGCCGACGGCGCAACCTGCTCGAGCAGCCAGGCGATATCTTCCGCCACGGTTTTGTGCTCGCCGGTATGTACGTCCGTCAGAATGCCTTCCAGCCCGTAGCGACAGGCCTGAAAACGGTTAAAGCGATAGAGCAGAAAATCCCGTTCCTGATGCTTATACGGCCGCGCGGTCAGCAGCCAGTGCGACGTCGCCTGAATAAGCCCGGCGATGTTAATGGCGTGGCTGAGCGTCAGCGGCGTATCCATCACCCGCACCTCGACGGTGCCGAAGTGCGGGCTGGGGCGGATGTCCCAGTGCAGATCCTTAATGCTGTCGATCATGCTGGTGGAGCTCAGGCGGCGGAACAGCCCCTCGAACTCCTGCCAGCTGTTGACCCACGGCATCTGACCGTTATCCGGGAAGCCCGAGAAGATGTTGAGACGCGATGAGGCGAACTTCGTGTCCGTGCCCTGCATATACGGTGATGCGGCGGCCAGGGCGATAAAGTGCGGCACAAAGCGCGACAGGCCGTGCAGCAGGTAAATGGCGTCGTCCCCGGTCCGACAGCCGACGTGTACGTGCTGGCCGAACACCGTCGCCTGCAAAATCAGATAGCCAAAGCGCTCCAGCGTGACGTTATAGCGCTCGTCGTCGCACACTTCCTGCCGCTGCCATTTCTGGAACGGATGCGTCCCACCGCCGCAGATCTGGATATGCTGATCTTCCGCCGCGCGCAGGATGCTCTGCTGCATCACTGAAAACTGCGCCGCTGCCTGGTCGATGGTCTGGCACACGCCGGTGGCGATTTCGAGCATGCTTTCGGTGATGTCGTGTTTGACTTCCCCCCCTTTGATGTCGTCTTTGACGGCGGCGATGAGGGCAGAGGAGTCCTGGCTCAGATCGTAACCCGGCGGGTTAACCACCTGGAGTTCGAGCTCAATGCCGAGGGTATAAGGTTCAGAGGATTTGAAGTCGGGTAAAGGCATGGCGCACTCCGTTGTCTGTTATGAGTTGAGTATAGACAATGGGCGTGGCGCGCTCGTCTCAGGGTGGTATAACTGATAGCAGGCTTAGCAAAAGGGGAGTGATCCATGTCTGACTATCCAACCATTGCGCTGACAGGACCCGGTGCGATTGGGACCACCATCGCCGCGGTGCTGCATGAAGCGGGCCGCACGCCGCTGCTGTGTGGTCGCACCGCGCATCCGGAACTGCGCCTGCGTCATGATGAGGGTGAAATTGTGGTGCCCGGTCCGGTACTCACCGATCCCAGCGTCATTACGCGCCCCGTTGACCTCGTTTTTTTGGCGGTAAAAACCACGCAAAATGCCGACAGCACCGGTTGGCTGCGCGCCCTGTGCGATGAAAACACCGTGGTCTGCGCGCTGCAAAACGGCGTGGAGCAGAAAGCCCAGCTTGCGCCTTTGGTCAATGGCGCAACGGTGTTGCCCTCGGTGGTCTGGTTCCCTGCCCAGCGCGAGCCGGATGCCTCCGTCTGGCTGCGCGCCAAACCGCGCCTTACGCTGCCGGACGTGCCGCAGGCGCAGCGGGTGGTGGAGGCGCTTCGCGGCACGCGCTGTGACGTTGAACTCTCGGCTGATTTCCCCACCGTCGCCTGGCGCAAGCTGCTGCAAAACGCGGTCGCCGGGCTGATGGTGCTGGCCAATCGCCGCGCCGGGATGTTCAGGCGCGAGGATATCAGCGAACTGGCGCTGGCCTACCTGCGCGAGGGGCTGGCCGTCGCCCGCGCCGAGGGGGCGAAGCTGGCCGATGACGTGGCGCAGGAGATTCTGGCGAACTTTCAGCGCGCGCCAGTGGATTTGGGCACGTCGATCCTCGCCGACCGTCAGGCGGATCGCCCGATGGAGTGGGATATCCGTAATGGCGTCATCCAGCGCTACGGCCGCAGGCACGGGATTGCGGTGCCCGTCAGCGATGTGGTGGTGCCGCTGCTGGCGGCGGGGAGCGAGGGGCCGGGGTGAGCCAGGGTCTGGCGAGAAGGAAGACCCGGCCGTTGTGCGCCGGGTAACTCTTACTTACCCTGACGGGCTTTCTCAGCGTTTAGCTCTTCCATTGTTGCTTCCAGGATCCAGAGGCACTGAGCACCCTCAACCGTATCCAGCAGCGCCCGGCGGGTGCGCTGATAGAACGCGTCGACTTCGGCGGGGGATTTCTCTAGAGGCGGCGTGCAGACGATATCGCTGCCAACCATGTGCGGCCACTTTCCCGCGTCAATGGTCTGGAGCGCTTTCAGTGTGGCGCTGGTGTTTGTTGTGAGCGCTGCGGCCAAAGCATCCTCCAGCAGTTGCGCCTGCCTGGCGTCAGCCGTGGCAGCCAGCGTTGGGGCTTGCTCAATCCAGTGTGTGTCACCTGAGGCGATTCCATGAAGTGCTGATGGCCAGTCAGTGCTGGCTGCAATGGCTGGGACAGTGAGCGCACAAAGCAGCAGGACGATTGGGTATTTCATCGCACTACCTCAAGCTCACCGCCGTCACGAAGGATTTTACGTCGCGTTGACAGTGAGAGAATGATGCACCCCTCCGAAGCAAATCCGGCTGGACCGTACTTATGGTCACCATGAATGCGGAACTCTGAACGACCAAAACTCTCTCCCGAAGTTTGCTCAAGGATAATGGTAATGGGTCCTTTAGAATTCGAATGTCCCGCAATTTTATATGTTCCGCGCGGCAATGGACCCAGACCCTTCACATGCTGACGGTCCGGATTATTTTTATTGGTAAGGGCACCGGAATATCCTGTCTCAATTAATTTGCCGTCTTTATACATCTTGCCAGTTGATTGCTCATACTTCCATCCCATAACGTTCTCCTTATGCCGTCTTACGGTCATTCCAGCTATCTGAATGCATGATGTTACCGTCCACGTAGCGCCAGGTAATTTTTTCATAGAGCAGCTCTACCAGCTCAAGATGGTTATGCTTCTCATAGTCAGGATCTTTGATATCAAGCATCATTGGACAGACGCTGGCGATCTTCACGCCTTCCAGAAGGGTGGAAAAATATTCCACTTCCTGACCAGCATCGTTGATACGGTAAAACTTTATCTCTGCGGATTTTAGCTTCTGGCCCGTGCTAACAGCCTTGTACAAATAGGGGCTGGAAGCGTCGATCTCTTTATCGAAAGAATAGGGGGAATGGATGCGAAGACTTGTCGCCTTGCCGTTATGCTTGTCCGTGGGCTGCATTATGGCGTGATTTAAGGCGATAATCTCGATGCTACCTTCACGTCCATATATATCGACAGAGCCTTTTATATCGGCGCCGCCGTCATCTTTAAGCCATAAATAAGCGGGAATAGCCATTTGTTTAAAACTCCATTTAAGGAAATCCTGAAAAGACCTTATGGTTTAGCTAGTTACGTAACTAGTGCAACGCTAGCGCGTACAAAATTGGCCGTCAATTTTGTACAGGGTGGATATAAAACGATCTGCGGTTTCGTTGATGCAAATTAAGAAAGTATGGGGGCTTATGGTTTGGATCTGGATAAATTGTTAATGATTAATACGGTGGTTTTGCTTAAATAATAATTAAGTGAATATTAATTGAAGATGTAATAAATACTTGAATGTTTATTGGGTATTCTGTCTATTTGACTCTTTATTAATTGTTTAAAAACTCATAACGGCTCGTCTGAATATCCACCTATCCGTAGCGACACACCTGAAAACGGTAAAGAGGTACCGCAGAAAATCCCGTTCCTGATGCTTATAAGGCCGCGTGGTCAGCAGCCAGTGTGACGTGGCCTGGATCAGCCAGGCGATATTAATCGCGTTGTTGAGCGTCAGCGGCTTATCCGTCGACCGCACCTGCATGGTGCTAATGTGCGGGCTGGGGCGAATGTCCCAGTGCAGATCTTTAATGCTGTCGATCCTGTCCGACCGTCAGGCGGATCGCCTGATGGAGTGGGACATACGCAACGGCGTGATCCAGCGCTATGGCCGCAGGCACGGGATTGCGGTGCCCGTCAGCGATGTGGTGGTGCCGCTGCTGGCGGCGGGGAGCGAGGGGCCGGGGTGAGAG
>NZ_CP059487.1:0-418448 GCF_016082135.1 Enterobacter sp. YSU | reverse complement strand
CAGGCACGGGATTGCGGTGCCCGTCAGCGATGTGGTGGTGCCGCTGCTGGCGGCGGGGAGCGAGGGGCCGGGGTGAGAGAGATAGTGGTATTAACGTCTGGGGAATTGGTCTGGGTGAAAACCTCGCATCAGTTCCCCACAAATGCGCTCACCGGCAAACCAAAACGCTTCGCCAGCGCGCATATGATCCAGCGTTAACGTGCCTGATCTATCTTGGCCTGAAATATTTGTTTAATTTGCGTAGCGTATTCAGGAATTGCTTGCTGAGAAGAAGTGCAGCGGAGATAGTTTTGCTAACCAGGTTATATAGAAACGTGTGAAAGATGCGTCCGCTATGTGTCAATAACAGGCATTGCGGGATATGTATGAGACTGGCCGCCATTCCCGATAGCACAGCTCTGATGCTACACTGTTTTCAGTCCTCATTACCTCATCAAATAAATTTATGACTACCGCTGATTTCAAACGCCCTAAACTAGAACTCCCAAACGGGGCTGATAAACTGCTGCTGCACTCCTGTTGCGCTCCGTGTTCTGGTGAGGTAATGGAGGCGATCCAGGCCTCAGGGATCGACTACACCATCTTCTTCTACAATCCGAACATTCATCCGCAGAAAGAGTATCTGATTCGTAAGGATGAGAATATTCGCTTTGCCGAACAGCACGGCGTACCGTTTATCGATGCGGATTACGATACAGATAACTGGTTTGAGCGCGCCAAAGGCATGGAATGGGAACCCGAGCGCGGCATTCGCTGCACCATGTGTTTTGACATGCGCTTTGAGCGGACTGCGCTTTACGCCGCTGAAAATGGCTTCAACGTGATTAGCAGCTCACTGGGCATCTCTCGCTGGAAAAATATGCAGCAAATCAACGACTGCGGTCAGCGAGCCGCCGCCCACTATCCGGGTATGGTCTATTGGGACTATAACTGGCGGAAACAGGGCGGTTCGTCGCGCATGATTGAAATCAGCAAGCGCGAACAGTTCTACCAGCAGGAATACTGCGGCTGCGTTTATTCACTGCGTGACAGCAACCTGCACCGCAAATCCCAGGGCCGTCCTCTCATTCAGATCGGTAAGCTTTACTACGGTAAAGAAGACGACCAGGCCTGATTTTATGTCACGCCCTCTGTGGCGTGACCGCCTTCCTGTGCATTCCTCTAACAAACCGTCATTCATCAAACAACGTTGTCCTTTGTGTAAGGCCGACTCAGTGAGCCGTTATATAAGGCTCCTTCACAAACTCCGCTAACAACCCAGCAGTTGCTTACAGAGCGTAGAAAATGTCACCGCATCGTCCATTTCCACCAGTACGCTCACGTACGCCGCACAGGTGCCAGCCAGTTCAAAGAGATCCGCAGAATCGGGAAGTTGCAGGTGAAGAAGGTGATGAACAGCGCTTTCTTCAGCGTGTACGTATGAAAATCCAGGGGTAGTCGCCATTTAGCATCCTCGTTGTCCAAAAAAATGTCACGTCATGCTAACGGGTTCCTACGCCCGGTTACGGATGTGCCGCAACGCAGGCACTTTACGACCGCGGAGAAGGGATGAAAAGGGATGCCCCTGAATTACATAAGGTTGCTTAAAAGTTTGCGAGGCGGCTTCCAAAGGGCATTGCCGGGTGGCGGCTGCGCCTTACCCGGCCTACAAAACCGCCAACAAGCCAACCAACCCGCGACACGAACCGTAGGCCCGCGCAAGCGCAGCGCCGCCGGGCACAGCCACACCGTAGCTACCCCTCGCTCATCATCGCCAGAAACCGCTTCACCGTCCGCGAACGCTCAAAACGCCGCCAGCAGAGCGCGATATCGGTATAAAGCTCCGGTGAGCGCAGCGCATGGTAGGTGACATTCGGCGGAGAAATAGCGGCCATGGATTTCGGCACCAGCGCGAACCCGCCGCCAGCGGAGACCATGCTCAGGGAAGAGGAAAGTTGTGAGGATTGCAGCGTGTGTTGCATATCGATCCCGGCCCGCTCGCAGCTGCCGTAAACGCGGTCATACAGCCCCGGTGCTACCTCCTGGGGGAACAGCACCACCGGCGTATCCCGCAGCTCATCCAGCGCCAGATCGCCACATGCCGCCAGGGGATGATCGCGATGCAGCGCCACCACCATCGGCTCCCGATCGAGGATTTTTAATTCGAACACCTTACTGCTTTCGCACGGCAGGCGCACAAAGGCGATATCCAGCTCACCCTCCGCCAGCATCGTCGTCAGCGACGACATATTGGCTTCCACCTGGTGAACCTGCACCGCCATGTTCTGTACCTGAAACTGACGTATCAGGGCGAAGATTTTGGGATGAAAAGCATCTGAACTGGTGATGCCAATCGACAGGCTGCCGTTCAGCCCGCGCGCGATGCCCCGGGCTTTCTCCAGCGCGGCATCGCTCAGCGCCAGGATCTTACAGGCGTCCTCATAGAAGGCCTCTCCCGCTTCGGTCAGCTCCACGCCCCGTGTCAGGCGCCTGAACAGCGGCGTGCCCACTTCCTCTTCGAGCCGTTTGATCTGCTGACTCAGAGGAGGCTGTGAAATACCCAGCGCTTTGGCCGCCCTGGTGAAGTGTCGCTCGCGTGCTACCGCGACAAAATAGCGCAGATAACGAAGTTCCATATCAAAAACGTCTCAAACCAGCATGGATTCTATATTGGAACTCTCTGCTGAATCGGGTCAACATTTATTTAACCTTTATAAATAAAGTTGAAGAGGACGGGCATGATGATGCATTCATCTGCATGCGACTGTGAGGCGAGTTTATGCGAGACCCTGCGTGGGTTCTCGGCTCAGCATCCTGACAGCGTGATCTATCAGACATCGCTAATGAGCGCCCTGCTAAGCGGCGTCTACGAAGGGGAGACGACCATCGCCGACCTGCTGGCACACGGTGATTTTGGTCTCGGTACCTTTAACGAGCTGGACGGTGAAATGATTGCCTTCAGCAGCCAGGTGTACCAGCTGCGCGCCGACGGCAGCGCCCGCGCCGCGAAGCCGGAGCAAAAAACGCCGTTCGCGGTGATGACCTGGTTCCAGCCGCAGTACCGCAAGGCCTTCGACGGGCCGGTCAGCCGTCAGCAGATCCACGACGTGATCGACAAGCAAATCCCCTCCGATAACCTGTTCTGCGCGCTGCGCATCGACGGCAATTTCCGCCACGCGCACACCCGCACCGTACCGCGCCAGACACCGCCGTACCGGGCGATGACCGACGTGCTGGATGACCAGCCGGTGTTCCGCTTTAACCAGCGCGAGGGCGTACTGGTCGGGTTCCGCACCCCGCAGCATATGCAGGGCATTAACGTGGCGGGCTATCACGAACACTTTATCACCGACGACCGTCAGGGCGGGGGCCACCTGCTCGACTATCAGCTGGAGAACGGCGTGCTCACCTTCGGCGAAATCCACAAGCTGATGATTGACCTGCCCGCCGACAGCGCGTTTTTACAGGCCAACCTGCACCCCAGCAACCTTGATGCGGCTATCCGCGCCGTCGAAAACTAACAGGAGAACTACCGTGAACAGTGAGAAACAGTCACGTCAGTGGGCGCACGGCGCCGATATGGTTGTCGGCCAGCTGGAAGCGCAGGGTGTGAAGCAGGTGTTCGGCATACCGGGCGCAAAAATCGACAAGGTCTTTGACTCCCTGCTGGACTCCTCCATCGAGATTATCCCGGTGCGTCACGAGGCGAACGCGGCGTTTATGGCGGCAGCGGTAGGGCGGCTAACCGGCAAGGCCGGGGTCGCGCTGGTCACCTCCGGGCCGGGCTGCTCCAACCTGATCACCGGCATCGCCACCGCCAACAGCGAAGGTGACCCGGTGGTGGCGCTGGGCGGGGCGGTGAAGCGGGCAGATAAAGCGAAACTGGTGCACCAGAGCATGGATACCGTCGCCATGTTCAGCCCGGTCACCAAATACGCCGTCGAAGTTAATTCACCGGACGCGATTGCCGAGGTGGTGTCGAACGCGTTTCGCGCTGCCGAGCAGGGCAGGCCGGGCGGGGCGTTTGTCAGCCTGCCGCAGGATATTGTCGACCAGCCCACCACGGGGGCGATTTTACCCGCCAGCACCGCGGCGCTGATGGGCCCGGCGCCGGAGTCAGCCATCAACGACGTGGCGAAGCTTATCGCGAAGGCCAAAAACCCGGTCATCTTACTCGGCCTGATGGCCAGCCAGCCCGCCAACAGCGCCGCGCTGCATAAGCTGCTGGAGAGAAGCCGTATTCCGGTCACCAGCACCTATCAGGCCGCCGGGGCGGTGAATCAGGAACACTTCACCCGCTTCGCCGGACGCGTCGGCCTCTTTAACAACCAGGCGGGCGACCGGCTGCTGCATCTGGCGGACCTGATTATCTGCATCGGCTACAGCCCGGTGGAGTACGAGCCGTCCATGTGGAACAGCGGCGACGCCACGCTGGTGCACATTGACGTGCTGCCCGCCTATGAGGAGCGCAAGTATGTTCCCGATCTGGAACTGGTCGGGGATATTGCCGCCACGCTGAATCTGCTTGCCAGTCGAATCGAGCACAAACTTGAACTCAGCCAGCGCGCCTCGGAAATTCTTGTCGATCGCCAGCATCAGCGGGACCTCCTCGACCGTCGCGGCGCATCGCTTAACCAGTTTGCTCTGCATCCGCTGCGCATCGTGCGCGCCATGCAGGACATCGTGAACAACGACGTGACGCTCACCGTCGACATGGGCAGCTTCCACATCTGGATCGCCCGCTACCTTTACAGCTTCCGGGCGCGTCAGGTGATGATCTCCAACGGTCAGCAGACCATGGGCGTGGCGCTGCCGTGGGCGATTGGCGCGTGGCTGGTCAACCCGGGGCGCAAGGTGGTCTCTGTCTCCGGGGACGGCGGCTTTTTGCAGTCGAGCATGGAGCTGGAAACCGCCGTACGCCTCAACGCCAATGTGCTGCACATCATCTGGGTGGATAACGCCTACAACATGGTGGCCATCCAGGAAGAGAAAAAATACCAGAGGCTTTCCGGCGTCGAGTTCGGCCCGGTCGATTTCAAAGTCTATGCCGACGCGTTCGGTGCGAAAGGCTTTGCCGTCGAGAGCGCGGATGCGCTCGAACCGACGCTGCGTGCGGCAATGGATGTCGATGGCCCGGCCGTGGTGGCCATTCCCGTCGACTACAGCGATAACCCGCTGCTGATGGGCCAGCTCCATCTCAGCCAGATTTTGTGAATCAATATAAGGACAGAGAAATGCAAAAAGTGGCCCTCGTAACCGGCTCCGGCCAGGGGATTGGCAAAGCGATCGCGCTTCGCCTGGTGAAGGATGGTTTTGCCGTTGCTATTGCGGATTACAACGAAGAGACGGCGAAAGCGGTCGCGGATGAGATCACCCGTAACGGCGGGAAGGCCGTCGCCGTGAAGGTGGACGTCTCTGACCGCGAGCAGGTGTTCGCGGCGGTGGAAAAAGCCCGCACCGCGCTGGGCGGTTTTAACGTCATCGTCAATAACGCCGGGGTGGCGCCGTCCACGCCCATCGAATCCATCACGCCGGAGATTGTCGACAAGGTTTACAACATCAACGTGAAAGGGGTGATCTGGGGCATTCAGGCCGCAATTGACGCGTTTCGTAAAGAGGGGCACGGCGGCAAGATCATCAACGCCTGCTCCCAGGCGGGCCACACCGGTAACCCGGAGCTGGCGGTCTACAGTTCCAGTAAATTCGCGGTGCGCGGCTTAACCCAGACCGCCGCGCGGGATCTCGCGCCGCTGGGGATCACCGTTAACGCCTACTGCCCGGGGATCGTCAAAACGCCGATGTGGGCGGAAATCGACCGTCAGGTCTCCGAGGCGGCGGGTAAACCGCTTGGCTACGGGACGGAAACCTTTGCCAAACGCATCACGCTTGGCCGTTTGTCCGAGCCGGAAGACGTGGCCGCCTGCGTCTCTTACCTCGCCGGGCCGGATTCCGACTACATGACCGGTCAGTCGCTGCTGATTGATGGTGGGATGGTGTTCAACTAAATACACAATACTAAAAAGCTCTGACATGAACTTTCCCCTGCTCCCGTGCAGGGGCTTTTTTTTGTCTCGTCAGCCATTGTGCATTACACTGCGCGCTGCAAAACTTTAGTCTTGAGATCTGACAGGCGGTAACAGCGATGAACGGTACAATCACAACGTGGTTTAAAGATAAAGGCTTTGGATTTATCAAAGATGAAAACGGCGACAACCGCTATTTTCATGTGATTAAGGTCGCCAACCCTGATCTGATTAAAAAAGATGCGGCGGTGACCTTCGAGCCAACCACCAACAGCAAAGGCCTTTCCGCGTATGCGGTGAAGGTGATCCCGGAGAGTAAGCATCTCTATATTGCGGGCGAGCGCGTGAAGCTCACCTCAATTAAATCCTTCGTGGTGTTCAGCGAGGAAGAGCCCGTTGAGACCAAAATCGACAAAGAGAATGCGGTGCTGTCGGTGGGGCTGCTGATGAACAGCATCAAACCAAAAACCGAGAAAAAGCCGGGCGAAATGCGCACGGTGAAGAAGCTGGCGATCACCACCTTCCAGAACACGACGATGATCTTCACTGAAGATGAGATCGACATTGATGCCACGGTGAAGCTGCTGAAATAACGTTTTGCCGGGTGGCGGCTACGCCTTACCCGGCCTACGAAATGCGTGCGGCACTCGCCGCCGCACGGTTTACCCCATCCTGTGCTCCCCCCGCAACATTGCTTCACGGTCAAATACCCGCTGGATCTCCCCGTGCGCCATAAATGCCGCCCGGTCGGACATATGCGCAATCACGTCCGCATCGTGGCTCACCAGCAGGTAGGTCATGCCGTGCTGCGCCTTCAGGCGGTTGAGCAGGTTCAGGATCTCCGCCTGTACCGACATATCCAGCGCCGAGGTCGGTTCATCCAGCAGCAGAAGCTGCGGGCGCAGCAGCAGCGCGCGGGCAATGGCCACGCGCTGACGCTGTCCGCCGGAAAGCTGATGCGGGTAACGCCTGCCGGCGTCGGCAGCCAGACCCACCTGTTGCAGCGCATCCGCCACCTTTTCGGCAACCTGGGTTTCGCCGTGGATGTTTAACGGCTCCGACAGGGTGCGGGCAATGGTGTGGTTCGGGTGCAAAGACGCCCACGGATCCTGGAACACCATCTGCACGTTACGTCGAAGCGCGCCTTCAAAACGTCGTCCTGGCCGTAAATTTTCCCCGAGGACGGAAATGTGGCCATGCCACTCGCGCAGCAGCCCCGCCAGCACGCGCAGAAGAGTCGATTTGCCGCAGCCGGATTCACCGATCAGGCTGAAGGTTTCGCCTTTTTCGATCGCAAAACTGGCGGCGGAAACCGCCGTTTTTTCACCAAAACTCACCCGGAGCTGGTTAACCTCAACGAGTGCCATTGTCGGCCTCCTTCCACGGTTGCGAACGGTCGAGCGTCGGCAGCATCTGGCCAAAGGTCCTGGCGTTCGGGCGGCAGGTCCAGAGCGTGCGCGTGTAGGGATGGGTTGCCTGCGGCAACTGGCTCGCCGCCATTTCATCAACTTTCTCACCCTGATACATCACCAGCACGCGGTCACAGTGTTCCGCGACGAGCGGCAAGTCGTGGCTGATTAACAGCATCGCCATCTGCCGCGCCTCGCACTGCTGTACCAGCAGCTCCAGGATCTGGTTGCGCAGGCGTGCGTCCAGCGCGGAAGTCGGTTCGTCGGCGATCAGCACCTGCGGGTTGTTGACGAGCGCAATGGCGATCATCACGCGCTGGCCCATGCCGCCGGAGAGTTCGCCGGGATAGCGCTGGAGCACGTGCTCGTTCAGCCCCACGGCGCGGATGATATCGTGAATGCGCGCCAGGCGTTCGGCGCGGGGCAGGCGCTGATGGAGGGTCAGCGCTTCATCAAGCTGGGCGGCGACGGTTTTCACCGGGTTTAGCGCGTAGCGCGGGTCCTGTAGAACCATCGCAATGCCGTTGCCGCGCAGCGCCTGCCAGCGGCGGCTGTTCAGGGTCAGCAGGTCGTTGCCAAGCACGTTAAGCCGCTTAGCGCTCACGATGCCGGGCTTGCGCACCAGCCCCATCAGGGCGCGGGCAGACATGGACTTGCCGGAGCCGGATTCTCCCACCAGCGCCAGCCGCTCGTTGCCTAACGTAAAGCTCAGGTTGTTGACCACGCGCGCGGCGGGGTAGTCGATATTTAGCGCATCGACGATGACGCGGTGTTCAGTCATGCTGTGGCTCCAGTACGTCGCGCAGGCCATCGCCCAGCAGGTTAAAGGCCAGGCTGGCAAACAGAATCGCCCCGCCTGGAATGGCGGCAATCCACCACTGGTCAAAAATGACCTGCATGCCGTCGGCTATCATCGCGCCCCATTCCGCCATCGGTGGACGTGCGCCCAGGCCAAGGAAGCCCAGCCCGGCGGCGGCCAGAATGATCCCGGCCAGATCCAGCGCCAGCCGCACAATCGCGGAGGGCAGGCACAGGGGCAGAATATGGCCGACCAGCAGGCGCGGGCCGCGAATGCCCATCATCTCCGCGGCGGCCAGATAATCGCTGTGGCGCAGACGCTGGATTTCACTGCGCGCCTGGCGCGCATAGGCAGGCCAGGTCGTTAAGGCCAGCGCCAGCGCGCCGTTCACCAGACCGGGGCCGAGCATCGCGACAAACGCGAAGGCGAGGATCAGGCGCGGCATCGACATCACCACGTCGGTAAAGCGCATCAGGATGCGCTCCATCCAGCCGCCGTAGTAGCCTGACAAAATCCCCACCAGCAGACCGGCGGGGAGGGTAATAACGGTGACTAAGGCCACCAGCCCCAGTGCCGGACGGGTGCCGTAGATTAATCGGGAGAGCAGATCCCGCCCATAGCTGTCGGTACCCAGCCAGTGCTGCGCGTTGGGCGGTTGCAGACGCGCGGCGGCGTCCTGCCAGTTGGGGTCATGCGGCGCAAGCCACGGTGCTAACAGGGCAATAAGCACCAGCAGCGCGATGGCGATCAGCCCGCAAAACGCGGCAGGGGAGCGGCGCAGGCGGCGTAAGAAGAGATAAAACGGCATTAGCGCACCCTGGGATCGGTCGCCCGCACAAGCAGGTCGGTAAGGTTATTGATCAGAACAAAGCAGACGCCAATCAGCAGCGTGCCGCCCATCACGGCGGTGGTGTCACCGGCGAACAGGGCCGTGGTGAGGTAGCGCCCGATGCCCGGCCATGAGAAGACGGTTTCGGTTAATACCGCGCCCTCCAGCATGCTGGTGTAGGCCAGGGCAATCACCGTCAGCAGGGTGCTGCGAATGTTCGGCAGCACGTGACGCAGCAGGATGGTCATCTCTCCGGCGCCTTTGGCGCGGGCGAGCAATATGTACTCTTTGTTCATCTCGCTCAGACAGGCGGAGCGCGTCAGGCGGGTGATACTTGCCAGCGAGTAGTAGGCCAGCAGCAGCACCGGCAGCACCAGGTGGCTGATGGCGTTGCGGAACGCCTCGCGGTCGCCGGAAAGCCAGGTATCAACCAGCGCAAATCCGGTTCGTGGCTCAACGGTGAATTGCCAGATGTCGTCCAGCCTGCCGGGGCCAGCGCTCCACTGTAGTTTCGCGTAGAACAGAGCCAGCATCAGCAGTCCGAGCCAGAATATTGGCACCGAATTGCCGAGCAGGGTGAGCGTTCTGATCGCTAAGTCCAGTGGCGAACCGACGTAGCGGGCGCACAGTACACCCGCAATCACGCCGAGTACCGTGCCGATAATTAGCGCCAGCGTTGCCAGTTCCAGCGTGGCGGGAAAGGCGTGCAGCAGGTCCTGCAATACCGGCTGACCGGTAGCGCTGGCGGTGCCTAAATCCCCGTTAGCGAGGTTTTGCAGGTAGTGCCAGAACTGCACCGGCAGGGGCCGATCCAGCCCAAGCTGGTGGCGAACCTGATCGTAAGTGGACTGGCTGGCGTGATCGCCGACGATCTGCAATACGCGATCGACCGGGGAAAAGGCAGAGAGCGCAAACGTGACCAGCAGTAGCCCGAACAGCGTGAGCAGGAGAGTCAGCAGACCCTGAAGCACGCGGGTGGAAAGATGTGGCATGGGAAATCTCTTTATGCCGGGTGGCGGCTTCGCCTTACCCGGCCTACAAAAACCAGGAACGTAGGCCGGGTAAGCGCAGCGCCACCCGGCAACAAGGGCTACTTCGTAACGCGATCGTACCAGACCATATCCGCGTTCAGCCCCTGCTGATACCCCTTCACGTTATCGCGCACCACGATCTGGGTTTTGCCCTGGTCAACGAACACATACGGCGAGTTATGCTGTAACTGTTCCTGCATCTTCTTATACAGATCCAGACGTTTTGCCGGATCCGGCTCGGCAACCGCCGCCAGCGTAGCGTTGTTCAGCTCCGGAATTTTCCAGCCGTTAAGCCCGGCCACGGTGCTGGATTTCCCGTCATTCCATGCGAAGGCGCTGGCGTTGGAGTGTGCATCGAAGTAGTCCGGGATCCACAGACGTATGGCCGCCTGATGCTGTTTCGCACGCACGCGGGCGTACACCTGGCTACCCGCCGCGGGCAGCAGATCCACCTTCACGCCGCCCTGAGCGAAGCTCGCCTGCATGGATTGCGCGATGGTGATGAACGGCGGTTTATTCTCTACGTCCAGCGTGAAATGCGCGTCTTTGATGCCCGCCCTGGCGAGGATCGCTTTTGCTTTTGCCGGGTCAAACGTGAACGGATTGTCCTCCAGCGCGCCCGGCAGGCCGACCGGCAGGAAGCTCTGATGAACAAAATACTGGCCTTTCAGCAGGTCCTTGGTGATGCCTTCATAATCCACCAGCCAGCGCGAGGCTTCCCAGAACGCTGGATTATTCAGCAGCGGGTTAGCGCTGTTGCCGGTGTTAAACACCAGATAGTTTTGCTCGGCAGAAGAGATGCTAAGCACCTTCACGCCCGGCTTGCCGCTGAGGGCGATTATCTGGTCTGCACCCAGATCGCGCGCCACGTCCGCATCACCCTGCTGGATCAGCAGGCGGCGGGAAGCGGGATCGGGGACGTTTTTAATGATGATGCTTTTAAGCTTCGGCGCGCCGCCGGGCGCGGATTCGTTGGCTTCCAGCACGATGGCCTGATGCGGCTGGTAAACGCGCATTTTGAACGCGCCGCTGCCCGCAGAGTGCATTTTTAACCACGCGTTGCCGAAGTCGTTATCCTTCACGTTCGCCGCAACCTGCTTTTCATCGACGATGGAGGCAATCGGCGTGGAGAGTATATTCAGCGCTACCGACGGGCTGACGTCCGCCGTCCAGCGAAGCGTGAGGGTATGGTCGTCCACTTTCTTCAGCTGGCTGGCGATGTTGCTGGCGTCCCAGCCCAGTACGTTGAGGATAAACGCCGGGGATTTGTTCAGCGTCACGGCGCGGGTATATGAGAAGATCACATCTTCCGGGCGCAGCGGGTTGCCGGAGGCAAATTTTGCATCGGGCTTAAGTTTGATGGTCAGGGTTTTTGCTGCCGCGTCCGCTTCCCAGCTTTCGGCCAGAACCGGGGTGATTTTTTCCGGGTTATCGCGGTCCGGCTGTACCAGACGCTGATACAAACTCGGTACGGTCTGGATGCTGGAAAGTTCGTTGGCTTCGGCCGGGTCAAGGCTCACGATATCATCCAGACCCTGGGCGACAACCAGCGTGTTGGGCGGGGTAGCGGCGTGAGCAGCGCTTGAGAGCGCAGCCAGCACCAGTAACGGCAGCAGTTTTTTATTCATAGCGATCCCTGAAGAAAATATATTGTGATTGTTTTATGCACCGTTACGGTAGGCTGGCTGAGGATTTCCTCAAAGTCGAAATTCTGCTTTGCTTATGCCCTCCGGGAATAACGCATTCGGTCTGGTTATGAATCACCTCTCTTTTCGTTCGCTTTTTAACCTGCTATAACAAACTCCTTACCTTTCAGGGAGTCACCGCCGTGCCCGAAATCAATCAACATGGTCAAACCGTTAATGATATTGTCCCGGACTGGAAATGCGCCCGCGCGTTAACCCGTACCCTGCTCACCGGGCAGTATTGCCGTCTGGAGCCGCTGGATGCTGACCGCCATTCGGCTGATTTGTTTGAAGCCTATGCGCTGGGTGACGACAGCGACTGGACGTGGCTTGCCAGCACCCAGCCTGTGAGCGTTGAGGCCACTGCGCACTGGGTGCTGGGAAAGGTGCTGGATGACGACCTGGTGCCCTTTGCCGTTATCGATCTGCGCACCGAAAAGGCGGTAGGGCTGGTCAGCTATATGGCGATAGAACGCTTTCAGGGCTCGGTTGAGATCGGCCACGTCACCTGGTCGCGCAGAATGAAGGGCACCCGCGTGGGTACCGAAGCGGTGTGGCTGCTGCTGAAAAATGCCTTTGAGCATCAATATCGCCGGCTGGAGTGGAAGTGCGATTCGATGAACATCGCCTCACGCAACGCGGCGGAGCGGCTGGGGTTTGTCTGGGAAGGGCGCCTGCGCCAGAAGCTGGTGCGTAAAGGACGCAACCGCGACAGCGATATGCTTTCGATTATTGACGGCGAATGGCCGCAGCGCGATGCAGAGCTGCGCGCCTGGCTGGCGGCGGAGAATTTTGACGGGGAAGGACGGCAGGTTAAGCGGCTTGAAGCATTTCGGCAATAATTTCCCCTCACCCTAACCCTCTCCCAGAGGGAGAGGGCCGGGGTGAGGGGAGAAGTTCGCACTCAGCGACGAACCGGCGCCCCATCCGCCACATAATACGCCGCCGTGCTCTTCGCCAGCGGCTCGCGCCCGCGAATGGCGTCGGCAATCTTTTCGCCAATCATGATGGTGGTGGCGTTCAGGTTGCCGGTGATAATCTGCGGCATAATCGACGCATCCACTACGCGTAACCCTTCCAGCCCGTGAACCCGGCCTTCGCCGTCAACCACCGCCATTTCGTCGTAGCCCATTTTGCAGGTGCCGCACGGGTGGAAGGCGGTTTCAGCGTGGTTGCGCACGAACTCGTCCAGCTGTTCGTCGGTCTGGCATTCGACGCCCGGGCTGATTTCACGACCGCGATACTTGTCCAGCGCAGGCTGGTGCATGATCTCGCGGGTGATGCGGATTGCGTCGCGGAACTCCTGCCAGTCCTGCTCGTGGGACATGTAGTTGAACAGGATCGCCGGATGCTGGTGCGGATCGCGCGACTTGATGCGCACGTGGCCGCGGCTCGGCGAGCGCATGGAGCCAACGTGGCACTGGAAGCCATGTTCTTTCACCGCGTTCGAGCCGTTGTAGTTAATCGCCACCGGCAGGAAGTGATACTGAATGTTTGGCCACTCGAACTCCTCGCGGCTGCGGATAAACCCGCCCGCTTCGAAGTGGTTGCTCGCGCCCACGCCTGTGCCGCCAAACAGCCACTCCGCGCCAATCTTCGGCTGGTTCCACCATTGCAGGGCAGGGTAGAGTGAGACCGGCTCCTTACATTCATACTGAAGGTACATCTCCAGGTGATCCTGCAAGTTTTCACCCACCCCGGGTAAATCATGTACCAGCGGGATATCAAACTGCTTCAGCAGTTCAGCGTTGCCCACGCCGGAGCGCTGGAGGATCTGCGGAGACGCGATGGCGCCCGCGCACAGCAGCACCTCTTTCTTCGCCGTCGCTTTTGACGGAATGGTGCTTTCGCCTTCCAGCCACTCGACGCCCACCGCGCGCTTGCCGTCAAAGATAATGTGATCGGTCATGGCGTGGGTGCGGATGGTCAGATTCGGGCGCGGTTTGGCCTGGTCCAGATAGCCGCGCGCGGTGCTGGCGCGTCGGCCCTGCGGCGTGACCGTACGGTCCATCGGGCCAAAGCCTTCCTGCTGATAGCCGTTAAGGTCGTCGGTGCGCGGGTAGCCCGCCTGCACGCCCGCCTCTACCATCGCTTCAAACAGCGGGTTCACGCCCGGCTTAGAGGTGGTGACGCTCACCGGACCGTCGCCGCCGTGGTAGTCGTTCGGCCCCACGTCGCGGGTCTCTGCCTTGCGGTAGTAGGGCAGGCAGTTGAGGTAGCTCCAGTGCTCCAGACCCGATTGTTTCGCCCAGTTGTCCAGATCCATCGCGTTACCGCGCACGTAGCACATGCCGTTGATCAGCGACGAGCCGCCCAGCCCTTTTCCCCGTCCGCATTCCATGCGGCGATTGTTCATGAAAGGCTCAGGCTCGGTTTCATACGCCCAGTTGTAGCGCTTGCCCTGCAACGGGAAGGCCAGCGCGGCAGGCATCTGGGTGCGGAAGTCAAAGCGGTAGTCCGGCCCGCCCGCCTCAAGCAGCAGGACGGTGGTGTTCGGATCTTCAGTCAGTCGTGTTGCCAGTACGTTGCCGGCAGAGCCGGCTCCGATAATGATGTAGTCAAATTGCAAATAAACCTCCCGGTTAAAATATGGACTGGAATTTACCCATCTCAACCTGGATGGACTTCACCTGGGTGTAACTCTGTAGCGTCATGACGCCGTTCTCACGGCCAATGCCGGAGTGTTTGTAGCCACCGACCGGCATCTCTGCGGCGGATTCACCCCAGGTGTTGATCCAGCAGATGCCCGCTTCGAGCTGATGAATAGCGCCGTGGGCGCGGTTCAGATCGGCGGTGACGATGCCCGCCGCCAGACCGTAGTCGGTATCATTGGCGCGGCGAATGGCCTCTTCGTCAGTGTCATAGGTAAGAATGGACATCACCGGGCCGAAGATCTCTTCGCGCACGATGGTCATTTCGTCGGTGCAGTCGGTGAACACGGTCGGGGCCACCCACGCGCCGTTGTCAAAGCCGTCACCCTTCAGCACGTCGCCGCCGCACAGCACGCGCGCGCCTTCCTCTTTGCCTTTGGCGATGTAGCGCAGCACGCTGTCGCGGTGCGGGAAGCTGACCATCGGGCCAAAGTTGGTGTTTTCATCGAACAGGTCGCCCGCGCGGATGCGGCCCACGCGCTCAACGATTTTTTGCTCAAACGCGGCTTTGACCTTCGCGGGCACGAACACGCGGGTGCCGTTGGTGCACACCTGGCCGGAGCTGAAGAAGTTCGCCATCATGGCGATATCTGCCGCGAGATCGAGATCCGCGTCGTCAAACACTATCAGCGGGGATTTGCCGCCCAGCTCCATCGTCACCTCTTTCAGGGACGAGGCCGCCGAGTTGGCCATCACCTTTTTGCCGCTGGCAACGCCGCCGGTGAAGGAGACTTTGGCGATGCCCGGATGCTCGGTCAGGTACTGGCCGGTCTCCGCGCCCACGCCCGGCAGGACGTTAAACACGCCGTCCGGCACGCCCGCTTCGGTGTAGATCTCCGCAAGCTTCAGGGCGGTGAGCGGCGTCACTTCGCTCGGCTTGAAGATCATCGCGTTGCCCGCCGCCAGCGCCGGGGCCGATTTCCACAGGGCGATCTGGATCGGGTAGTTCCATGCGCCGATGCCCGCCACCACGCCCAGCGGCTCGCGGCGGGTGTAGACGAACGAGGTCTCACGCAATGGGATCTGGCTGCCTTCCAGCGCCGGGATCAGCCCCGCGTAGTACTCCAGCACGTCCGCGCCGGTGACGATATCCACGGTTGAGGTTTCGGAATACGCTTTACCGGTGTCGAGGGTTTCCAGCTTTGCGAGCTCGTCGTTGCGCTCGCGCAGGATATCGACGGCGCGGCGCAGGATGCGCGAGCGCTCCATGGCGGTCATCGCCGCCCAGATTTTTTGCCCGCGCTGTGCGCTTTCCACGGCGCGGTCGACGTCTTCGCGCCCGGCGGCCTGCACGGTCGCCAGAACTTCACCGTTGGCCGGGTTGATGGTCTCGAAGGTGCGACCGCTGGTGGCGGATGTATAACCACCATTGATATAAAGCTGCTGTTCTGCCATTCGGGACATAAATTCTCCTCGGTTATTCGGTCGGTAAATGCTGGCTGATAAAGTGGCTGGTGAGCGACTGCGCCAGGGTCTTATCCAGCGGCTTGCCGCTCAGCGCGGCGCGCAGCCACAGCCCGTCGATCAGCGCCGCCAGCCCGTAGCCCGCCTCCTGGGCCTGCTCGCGCGGCAGTTCGCGGCGAAATTCGTATACCAGGTTCGATAGCAATCGGCGGCTGCTCACCTGCTGCAGGCGGTAGAGCATCGGCTGGTGCATGCTGCTCGCCCAGAAGGCCAGCCAGGCCTTCATGGCCGCGCCGCTGGTCTGGGTTTCATCAAAATTGCCGCCGACAATCGCCTGAAGGCGCTGCTCCGCGCTGCCGTCCGGCAGGGCGTGCAGACGGCTTAAAACCGCATCGCGCAGCTGGCCGGTGATGTCGCGCATGGTCGCTTCCAGCAGGCCGTTTTTGTCTTTGAAGTAGTGACTGATGATCCCCGTGGAAACGCCCGCCCGACGGGCGATCTGCGCGATCGTCGCGTCATGCATTCCCACTTCATTTATTGCTTCCAGCGTGGCGTCGATAAGCTGCCTGCGCCGGATCGGCTGCATCCCCACTTTGGGCATTTTTGCCACTCCATTCATCAGCGTTGGTAATACATTAAAGCGGTTTTTGATTGGACGTTCAATATAAAATGTGTCTTAATTGTTGCGGATTTGGATTTCAATAGTTACAAAAACAGTGGGGATACTGGATGACAGACCTTTCACAGGACAGAGAAAAAGACAAAATCAACCCGGTCGTTTTTTATACGTCCGCCGGGCTGATTTTGTTGTTTTCCCTGACGACCATTTTCTTTCGTGATTTTTCTGCCGAGTGGATTGGGCGCACCCTGAACTGGGTGTCGAAGACCTTCGGCTGGTACTATCTGCTGGCGGCGACGCTCTATATTGTCTTCGTGGTCTGCATTGCCTGCTCGCGCTTCGGTTCGGTGAAGCTCGGGCCTGAGCAGTCCAAGCCCGAATTCAGCCTGCTGAGCTGGGCCGCGATGCTGTTTGCCGCGGGCATCGGCATCGACCTGATGTTCTTCTCCGTGGCGGAACCGGTCACGCAGTATATGCAGCCGCCGGAAGGGGCAGGGCAGACGATGGAGGCCGCGCGCCAGGCGATGGTCTGGACGCTGTTCCACTACGGCCTGACGGGCTGGTCGATGTACGCTCTGATGGGCATGGCGCTTGGATACTTTAGCTATCGTTATAATTTGCCCCTTACCATCCGCTCCGCGCTGTACCCGATTTTCGGCAAAAAGATTAACGGCCCTATTGGGCACACGGTAGACATCGCGGCGGTGATCGGCACCATCTTTGGTATCGCGACAACGCTCGGAATTGGCGTAGTGCAGCTTAACTACGGGCTGAGCGTGCTGTTTGACATCCCGGATTCGATGGCGGCGAAGGCGGCGCTGATTGCGCTGTCGGTGATTATCGCCACCATCTCGGTGACTTCCGGCGTGGATAAAGGGATTCGCGTGCTCTCCGAGCTGAACGTCGCGCTGGCGCTGGGGCTGATCCTGTTCGTGCTGTTTATGGGCGACACCTCGTTCCTGCTCAATGCCTTAGTGCTGAACGTGGGTGATTACGTGAACCGCTTTATGGGCATGACGCTGAACAGCTTCGCCTTTGACCGTCCGACAGAGTGGATGAACAACTGGACGCTCTTCTTCTGGGCGTGGTGGGTGGCGTGGTCGCCGTTTGTCGGCCTGTTCCTCGCGCGCATTTCGCGTGGGCGCACCATCCGTCAGTTCGTGATGGGCACGCTGATCATCCCGTTCACCTTTACCCTGCTGTGGCTGTCGATTTTCGGCAACAGCGCGCTGCACGAGATCATCCACGGCAATGCGACTTTTGCCCAGGAAGCGATGGCGCACCCGGAGCGCGGCTTCTACAGCCTGCTGGCGCAGTATCCGGCGTTTACCTTTAGCGCGTCCGTAGCGACCATTACCGGCCTGCTGTTCTACGTCACCTCGGCGGACTCCGGCGCGCTGGTGCTGGGGAACTTCACCTCGAAGCTCAAGGACATTAACAGCGACGCGCCGAACTGGCTGCGCATCTTCTGGTCCGTCGCCATCGGCCTGCTGACGCTCGGCATGCTGATGACCAACGGTATCTCGGCGTTGCAGAACACCACGGTGATCATGGGCCTGCCGTTCAGCTTCGTGATCTTCTTCGTGATGGCCGGGCTGTATAAATCGCTTAAGGTGGAAGACTACCGCCGCGTCAGCGCCAGCCGCGACACCGCCCCGCGTCCGCTGGGCGCGCAGGACAGGCTGAGCTGGAAAAAACGTCTCTCGCGTCTGATGAACTACCCCGGCACGCGCTACACCAGCCAGATGATGGAGACGGTCTGCTTCCCGGCGATGGAAGAGGTGGCCCAGGAGCTGAAGCTGCGTGGCGCCTACGTGGAGCTGAAAAACCTGCCCCCGGAAGAGGACGAAAATCTGGGGCACCTGGATCTGCTGGTGCACATGGGCGACGAGCAGAACTTTGTCTATCAGATCTGGCCGCAGCAGTATTCGGTGCCCGGGTTCACCTACCGGGCGCGCAGCGGGAAGTCGACCTATTACCGGCTGGAGACCTTCCTGCTGGAAGGCAGCCAGGGGAATGATTTGATGGATTACAGCAAGGAGCAGGTGATTACGGACATTCTGGATCAGTATGAACGGCACCTGAACTTTATCCATCTGCACAGGGAAGCGCCGGGGAATAGCGTGATGTTCCCGGATGTTTGAGGCTTGATCTGAAGAACCTACAAAGGCAGCGCCGCTGCCCCCATGCCGGGTGGCGGCGATGCCTTACCCGGCCTACAAAACCGGTTTATCGTAGGCCTGATAAGCGAAGCGCCATCAGGCGTTTAATGAGCATTGGATCTGAAGGGCAATATTTCCTTTCTTTATATTCACCATTTTATTTTTCTTCATTTACTCGAGCCGCCTCGCATTTCCCTAATATTCGACCCCTGTACATTTATCCATGGCAGTATAATAGCGGCAGTTAAGCCAGCACTGAGATCTTGAAAGAATAGGTAAAAAGGTAAGAAAAGGAATCGCGGTACAAAGGTGTGCGACCACCCCCATACCGCTAACCACAAACAACTAACACGGAGTTGATTATGGCTGCGAAGAATTCTATGCCAGAGCGGGCTATTGCCCAAACAGAAAATGCAGATTTAGAGATTCAGCAAGAAAATCGCGAGAAGCTACGCAAAAAACGCATCCGGGCGTTGCATGACGAGCCGGTTCACTCTGCGTATCTGCATGAAAGAGGAGAGGCGGGTTCCGCCTGTGTGGAACTTTATACTCGAATGGAGCGCAACTATCTGCCGTTAACCGGCACGTGGTTAACCCGCGCAGGGTTTAAAGCAGGAATAGCCGTGAAGATCCGCGTGATGCCGGATTGTATTGTGATCACGCCGCAAAATTCCCGTGAGCTGTGGGGCTGTCTGGAAGGCGTCAGTGCAACGTATACCAACAAACTGAAGATGATGAAGTGGCTGGAGACGTTTCCGGGAGCGTTAATTGATACGGGGGATTTGCCCGTGAACGAAAGTCGAAAAGGGTAGCGCTTAAGATTAACCAGGCGATCCAGGGAATACCAGGATCGCCGTTTCTGAGCAGCAGCATACATTGATCTTTATGAGGCAGGTAAATTATGCGTTACTCTTCTCTTTCTGAGCTGGTTTCATCCATGCATCGCCATAAAGAATATTGCCTTTCACATAATTCCACTGGATGCCGCGGAATCGAAGCCCAACAACTTCATGCATATTCGGGGCTGAGCTGCCTGGGTAATAAACGTGCGTGAAATCCAGAGATGAGATCACTACGCTATCAAGCGTCATGGTGTAGATCTCCCTTTCTGCTCCCGCTTCAACAATTTCATAATATTTGATAATGGCTTTTTGCAGCCGTCTGCCCTCGCAGGCGGCAACAGCAAGATAAGGGCTCACTTTATCTAATTGCTTATGCACGGTAACCGGACTATGCAGCCGTGTTCCGGTCATATTCCCGGTATGGCTGTCCACTGCCTGTTTTATGCCGTAACTGCTGTTCATAATTTCGATAGCACCTTCCCGGCCTGGCATCATACAGTCGCCCTGAACCTGCATTCCGTTTTCATCGTAGAGAAATAAGTAAGCGGGTAATGACATTATAATCCTCCTAAATTAGTAAGCTGTCCGTCATTATCAATGAAAAATTCGTGGTGATATTTTTTATTATTTAAACCATAGCTAATAACATACGTATAGCCATACTCCCAATTCACATCTATGCAACTGTTAGGATAAGACCAACTGATTTTATTCCTTCCCGAACTTGTGATGGTAGTAATGTCGGGACCTTTGCTGGAATCAATGGTGTAATAGTTCACGACATCTTTTTTATCAATACTAAAGCAAACATGGTTACCATCAATAAAAGTAGCTCTGGGATGAGACAACGGCGGGCAACCAGGGCACCCCGTCAGGAGAATACATAATGGTGAGATGAGCGTTATAGTTTTCATCCTGGGAATCCTTTCAGAATATTTTTATATTTTTGCAGCAGAGAATAAACGGGTTCATTCGAATTAATATCTCGATATTTTGGCAGAAATGTATATTTTTCAAACCCATAAAATTGTAATAACCAGTAGTCACTTACGATCGATGCTTGCTGTTCTAATCCGTAATGCAATAGATCTGCTTTATCAAAGCTATAGGTGTAGTCAGCAATACCAGAGAATAATCCCCTTGTTCTGACAAACATCCCTTTTTGGGCCTGCCAGACATGCATCATTTCATGCATGAATAGGTGTTTTTTATCTAACAATTTTTCTAATGAAAAATCCGGAGAATATGTGTCTTCTCTAAACCACATTTCCCCGTTGGGACTCATCGCCACATCAACGGGTTGCAAATTAAAAGGAAGATAGCTTTCCCTGTGTACCCACACCAGATGATAACGGATGCTGTAACCGTAAAGCGTCTTCGCAAGGGCGATTTCACCAATTGTGAGCTGTCGGATCCCGCCCGGATTAATCGGGGTTCCCGAAGTGGGGTGAATTCTTTCATTAACCGGCATGTCAATTCCCTTTTGTTAATATGGGTATTGGCCGTAAATAATACTCCTGACCGTGAGAGAAAAAAGAAAGCACATTTCCTAAAAATTCCGCCTGACAGTCCAGGTTGACACAACTCTAATGATAATTATTTTCATTTAAACATAGCCTGTGCTATACCTTATAGCACAGGCTAATTTTGCTTTGAATTTAATCACCTCAGGAGACTTCTGCGATGCATCCACGGCAAGGATTGAAGCGTCTGTTGCTCGGCGCGCTGCTCATGACTGCGACCACGACCGGCGCGCTGGCGGCTGAAAAGTTCCAGGTCATCACCACTTTTACCGTTATTGCTGATATGGCGAAAAACGTGGCGGGGGATGCCGCAGAGGTCACCTCCATCACCAAACCGGGCGCGGAAATTCACGAATACCAGCCCACCCCGGGCGATATCAAACGCGCGCAGAAGGCACAGCTGATCCTGGCGAACGGCATGAATCTGGAGCTGTGGTTCCAGCGCTTTTATCAGCATCTGAACGGCGTGCCGGAGGTGATTGTCACCAAAGGCATCACCCCGATGGGCATCAGCGAAGGGCCCTATAACGGCAAGCCCAATCCGCACGCGTGGATGTCGCCGGATAACGCCCTGATTTACGTCGATAACATCCGCGACGCGCTGGTGAAGTACGATCCGGCCAACGCACAGACCTATCAGCGCAATGCGGAAGCCTACAAGCAGAAGATCACCGCCACTCTCGAACCGCTGCGCAAGCAGGTCGCGGAGATACCTGAAGACAAACGCTGGATGGTAACCAGCGAAGGGGCGTTCTCCTATCTGGCGCGGGATTTGGGCCTGAAGGAGCTTTACCTGTGGCCGATCAACGCCGATCAGCAGGGCACGCCGCAGCAGGTGCGCAAGGTTATCGACATGGTGAAAAAACATCACATTCCGGCGGTGTTTAGCGAAAGTACGGTCTCTGATAAGCCCGCCCGTCAGGTGGCGCGGGAAACCGACACCCACTACGGCGGCGTGCTGTACGTCGACTCTCTGAGCGCGGAAAACGGCCCGGTGCCGACCTATATCGATCTGCTGAACGTCACCACCCGCACGCTGGTGCAGGGCATCCGTGACGGGATGAAGGAGTAACCATGCAGAAGGGGATTGTTGTAACCGACGTGACCGTGACCTACCGCAACGGCCACACGGCGCTGCGCGACGCATCGTTCAGCGTGCCGGGCGGATCGATTGCCGCCCTGGTGGGGGTGAACGGTTCCGGCAAGTCCACGCTGTTTAAGGCGGTGATGGGGTTTGTGCGGGCGGCGAGCGGCACTATCTCCATTCTGGGGCTGCCGCCTCACCGGGCGCTGCGTCAGAACCTGGTCGCCTACGTGCCGCAGTCGGAAGAGGTCGACTGGTCGTTTCCGGTGCTCGTCGAGGACGTGGTGATGATGGGCCGCTATGGGCATATGGGGTTTCTGCGTCGTCCCAAAGAATGCGATAAGCAGATCGTCACCGACGCCCTGAAGCGTGTAGATATGCTCGAGCTGCGCCATCGGCAGATTGGCGAGCTGTCCGGCGGGCAGAAGAAGCGCGTGTTTCTGGCGCGGGCGATTGCCCAGCAGGGCGAGGTGATCCTGCTCGACGAGCCGTTTACCGGCGTGGACGTCAAAACCGAAGCCAGGATCATCAGCCTGCTGCGGGAGCTGCGCGACGAGGGCAAAACGATGCTGGTCTCGACCCATAACCTGGGCTCGGTCACGGAATTCTGCGATTACACGGTGATGGTCAAAGGCACCGTGCTGGCAAGCGGCCCGACGGATATCACCTTTACCGCCGAGAATCTCGAGCGCGCCTTTAGCGGCGTGCTGCGCCACGTGGTGCTCAGCGGCTCGGAAGATCGCATTATTACCGACGACGAACGCCCCTTCGTTACGCACCGTCAGGAGGCCAAATGAACGTGCTTCTCGAACCCTTCGGCTACGAGTACATGCTCAACGCGATGTGGGTCTCGGCGATGGTGGGCGGGCTATGCGCGTTTCTCTCCTGCTATCTGATGCTCAAAGGCTGGTCGCTGATCGGCGATGCGCTGTCGCACTCCATCGTGCCGGGCGTAGCGGGGGCCTACATGCTCGGGCTGCCGTTCTCGCTGGGGGCGTTTTTATCGGGCGGGCTGGCGGCGGGCAGCATGCTGTTTCTCAACCAGCGCAGCCGCCTGAAGGAGGACGCCATTATCGGGCTGATCTTCTCCTCGTTTTTCGGGCTGGGGCTGTTTATGGTCTCGCTCAACCCGACCTCGGTGAACATTCAGACCATCGTCCTCGGCAATATTCTGGCTATCGCCCCGGAAGATATCGTCCAGCTGGCGATTATCGGCGTGGTGTCGATAGTTATCCTGCTGTTCAAATGGAAAGATCTGATGGTGACCTTTTTTGATGAGAACCACGCCCGCGCCATCGGCCTGCGTCCTGAACGCCTGAAAATTCTCTTCTTCACGCTGCTGGCGGTCTCTACCGTGGCGGCGCTGCAAACCGTCGGCGCATTTCTGGTGATCTGTCTGGTGGTCACGCCCGGCGCGACCGCGTGGCTGCTGACCGACCGCTTCCCGCGCCTGCTGATGATTGCGGTCGCCATTGGCAGCATCACCAGCTTCCTCGGCGCGTGGGCCAGCTATTACCTGGACGGCGCCACCGGCGGCATTATCGTGGTCGCCCAGACGCTGCTGTTCCTGATGGCGTTCGTCTTTGCGCCGAAGCACGGACTGCTTGCCAGCCGCCGTCGGGCGCGGGAGGCACACCCATGTTGACGCTGCTTCTCGAACCGTTCCAGTTTGCGTTTATGAACAACGCGCTGCTGATTTCACTCATGGTGGCCGTGCCCTGCGCGCTGCTGTCGGTTTTTCTGGTGCTGAAAGGCTGGGCGCTGATGGGCGACGCCATGAGCCACGCGGTGTTTCCCGGCGTCGTGCTGGCCTGGATGATGGGCCTGCCGCTGGCGCTGGGCGCGTTCGTAGCCGGTCTTTTCTGCGCGGTCGCCACCGGATATCTGAAGGATAACAGCCGCATCAAACAGGATACGGTCATGGGGATCGTCTTTTCCGGCATGTTCGGCGCCGGGCTGATCCTCTATATCGCCGTCAAACCTGAGGTGCATCTCGACCACATTCTGTTCGGCGATATGCTGGGTATTAACGGGATGGACATTCTGCAAAGCGGTCTCGTCGCGGGGCTGATTGCGCTGGTGATTGGCCTGAAGTGGCGCGATTTTCTGCTGTTCTGCTTTGACTATCAGCAGGCGCAGGCGAGTGGCTTGCGCACCCGCTGGCTGCACTACGGCTTACTGTGCATGGTTTCGCTGACCATCGTTGCGACGCTGAAAGCGGTGGGGATCATTCTGTCGATTTCCCTGCTGATTGCGCCCGGCGCCGTGGCGGTGCTGATTACCCGACGCTTTCACATGGCGCTGCTGGTGGCGGTCGCCGTTTCAGCGCTGGTGTCGGTAAGCGGCGTTTATGCCTCGTTTTATCTCGACAGCGCGCCTGCGCCGACCATTGTGGTCCTGTTCGCGATGGTGTTTATCGTGACGTTTGTGGTGACCAGCGTGAAGGCTCGTCGCCAGGAGCGTGTGACAGCAGGGTGATGACCTGTTCGCCGTGCTGCTGCCAGTGCAGGCGGAAGGCGGTGCCTTCTTCAAAGCCTGCCAGTTGACGGGTCAACGCCAGCGTGAGCGTCTTGTCGTCGAGCTTGGTAACGCGGGCGCTGTCAAAACCCATCCGGGCCTGTACCTGCGGAAAGAGGGCCTTAAACAGGCTCTCTTTGGCGCTGAAGACCAGCGTCAGGGCGAGGGCGAACGGGTATCCCTGGCGGGAAAGCACAGGTTCTTCCTGCGTATCAATAATGCCGTCTTTGATTTCCCTGGCTTCGTTTTCGAAGAGGATCGTTTCACAATCGATGCCGATAAGCGCCGGGTATTGCGTGACGACGGCTATCGCCTGCGTGCCGCTGTGGGTGATGCTGCCGGAAATACCTTGCGGCCAGAGCGGTTCCCCGCTGGGGCCGATGGCGGGCATGGTGTGGTCAGGTAAGGCGTGCGCGGCGGCGATGCGGCCTGCCAGGTGGTCGGCCTTGCGTTTGCGTCCGGCGTCAGCAAGCTGCGCGTGATGGGGGAGCCAGAGGAGATCGGCGTCGGTAAAGGTGGCGGGGTCGAAAGTGATGCGGTGGAGGGTGTGGCCGGCGAGAGAAAATGTGCTGTGGGTGGTGTGCATGGTTTTTCCCTTCAGTATTGTGCGGCCTGATGCCCTCACCCCGGCCCTCTCCCATGGGGAGAGGGGGAAGTCACTGCCTTTATCAGAACCTCGTATTCACGCTCATATACCAGGTACGGCCCGGTTCATTATACGTATACGCGCCCGCACCGTACATATACGCACCCGTCGTGGTATTACCCGTGGTCTGGGCGTTACCGGCGCGCCACTGGCGCTTGTCGAAGACGTTGTCCACGCCGCCGGTCAGGCTGACGTTTTTGGTCACGTCCCAGGTCGCGCTCAGGCCCACGATGCTGTACGGGCTGACTTCGTCTTTTTCAGACCCGGTCACCGGCTGACCTTTGTAGTTGTACTTCTTCGGCTGCTGCTTGCCGTACCAGGTGAAGGTCGACTGGAGCGATACGTCCTGATGCACCTGCCAGCTCAGGGTAGAGTTCAGCGTATACTCCGGGATGATCGACAGACGATCGCCGGTCTCCTTGTTCTTGCTTTGCAGCATGTAGGTGATGTTATTGGTCCAGTTGATGGTATCGCTGACCGGTACGTTCAGGGAGCCTTCCAGACCTTCCACTACCGCCTTCGGCACGTTTTCCCACTGGTAGATATCGGTGGTGACTTTGCCGGTGGACGTCTGGCCAATCGGCGCGTAGCCCGCTTCAATCTTGTTGCGGTAGTCGTTGCGGAACCAGGTCACGCCCGCCAGCCAGCCGTCGCGTTTCCACTCCAGGCCAATCTCTTTGTTGATGCTGGTTTCCGCTTTCAGATCGTCGTTACCCATCATGTAGCAGCCCACGCCGTCGGAACTGGCGTAGCAGCCCTGGCCTTTACTGTACAGCAGGTAGTTCGGGTTGGTCTGGTACAGGCTTGGCGCTTTATAGGCGCGCGCGATGCCCATCTTCAGGGTGAAGTCATCCCCCAGACCCTGCGACAGGTTCAGGGACGGGCTCCAGTTATTACCCACAATGGTGTGGTGGTCGAAGCGCAGGGCAGGGGTCAGCATGGTGCTGTCGGTCAGCTCCATGTTGTTTTCGGCAAACAGGGAGAAGATCTCCGCTGAAGTGTACGGGCTACGGTCTTCGCTCATGCCCGGAATGGTGCCCCCCTGTTGGGTTTGCGTGAAGGAGGTCGAGTCCTTCATGCGCTGCTGGTTCCATTCGGTGCCGAGCGTCAGGTTCTGGTTCACAATGAAATCAATCGGCAGGTTGATTTCGCTGTGCAGCATCACGTCGGCCAGGTCGGTGTCGGTGAATTTATTGCTGTTGAACAATCCTTCCAGACCGCCCGCCAGCCCTTCGCCCAGACGCGAGTTGCGGGTGTGTTCGTACTGCGCCCAGTTGCTGGTGGTAATGCCGTTATCCCAGCCGCCGTTCCAGGTCACCGCGAAGTTCTGACGATAGATACGGTTAGTCTCTTTACCGTAGTTCTTCTTCACCAGCCCGCTTGAGCTGTTGTCGTTGTTGGTATTCTGGGTATCGCCCGCGTAAAGGTTGTTCTGGCGGCTGTATCCCGCCTCAAACTCCAGGGACTGCATAGGCGCAAAGTCCCAGCGCACCACGCCGTTGATGTCTTTATTCTCGACCCCTTCACGGCCTGCCGGCAGCGTGTCGGCATATGCGCCGGTACGGTCAGACTGATGGCCCTGGTTAATGTCCCAGGCGTCGGCCTGGGTTTTATCCAGGTTACCGTACATGCGGAAGCTGAAATCCCCGCCCAGCGGGCCGCTCAGGCTGAAGTTAGTGCGTTTGGTGGAACCTTCGTCTTTATGCTCTGGCGCATTCAGGTAGGTGTTCCAGGAGCCGTGCCACTGGTCGTCAAATTTTTTGGTGATGATGTTCACCACGCCGCCCGCCGCACCGTTACCGTAGCGGGCAGCAGCCGGGCCACGGATCACTTCGATGCGCTCGATCATCTCCGGCGGGACCCAGCCGGTATCGCCGCGGGTATCACGCTCGCCGCGCCAGCCCAGACGGATGGAGTTGCGGCTGGTGACCGGCTTGCCGTCGATCAGGATCAGGGTGTTTTCCGGGCCCATGCCGCGAATGTCAATCTGACGGTTATTCCCGCGCTGGCCGCTGGTGGAGTTGCCGGTCAGGTTAACGCCCGGCATGGTGCGGATGATTTCCGCCACGTCCCGCGCGGGCGGGTTTTTGCGGATCTCGTCGGCGGTGATGGTCGACACGCCCGGCGCCTGCAAATTCTGCTCGGCGGCGGTGATCACCATGGTGTCTTCATGCTGCGCGGAGGCGGTGTTGTCGTCTGCCATGACGGGCAGCGCGACACCATAAATCCCTAAATTGACCAGCAAGGCCAGAGAGTGAATCTTCTTATTCATTGTACGTCCCGCTTTTATGGTTATTTAATGAGCGCGCTTCCCACAGCGCGGGCATTACGCTATTGCAAATGCAAATAGTTATCAATAATATTATCAATAAAATTTGCTCTGAAACAAAAAAGACTGTTAAACATGGGGTTATAAGGGTGACGGCGTTAACAACCGGAAGTGAAGCGTGGTGGCAGGCGAAAGACGGGCCGGAACGGGAACGTCATCAGGAAAACTATCGCGTGACATTCTGGTGGCGGGACCCGGCGGGAACGCAGAAAACGTCGACGGTTAAACGCGTCTGGCTCTACGTCACCGGTGTGACCGATCACCATCAAAATGCCCGTCCGCAGTCCCTTGAACGTATCCCGGATACCGACGTCTGGCAGTGGCAGGGCGAGTTCAGCCCCGAATGGCGCGGCAGCTACTGTTTTATCCCCTCCGACAATGAAAACGATTTTGCCAGCGCAGTGTTTGAAGGCGATCAGCCGGACCGCATGGCGCTGCGCGAAGGCTGGCGCAAACTGTTGCCGCACGCGGTGTCCGACCCGCTGAATGCCCAGAGCTGGCGCGGCGGGCGCGGGCACGCCGTCTCGGCGCTGGAGATGCCGGAGGCGCCCGTACAGCCCGGCTGGAACCATCCCGATACCCCTTACAAAAAGCCTGTCTGCATTGAGTGGCACAGCGCGCGTCTGAAGAACCGTCGCCGCGTGTGGATTTTTACCACCGGGGATGAAAGCCCCGAGCGCCCGCTGGCGGTGCTGCTCGACGGGCAGTTCTGGGCCGAAAGCATGCCCGTCTGGCCTGCGCTGGCGTCGCTCACCCTTGAAGGCAAACTGCCGCCTGCGGTCTATGTCTTAATCGACGTGATTGACACCGCACACCGCAGCCGCGAGCTGCCGTGTAACCCTGATTTCTGGCTGGCGGTGCAGGACGAACTTCTCCCGCAGGTGAAAAGCATGGCCCCGTTCAGCGACCGCGCCGACCATACCGTGGTGGCGGGTCAGAGCTTCGGCGGGCTCTCTTCCCTCTATGCGGGCCTCAACTGGCCGCAGCGTTTTGGCTGCATCCTCAGCCAGTCCGGATCCTACTGGTGGCCGCACCGCGGCGCGCAGCAGGACGGGCTGCTCATCGAACAACTCAAAGCGGGTGACAAAACCGCTCGCGGGCTGCGCATCGTCCTTGAGGCCGGGCGCAACGAGCCGCTTATTTTGCGCGCAAACCAGGCGATCCTCGCCGAACTACACACTCAGCAACCGGTTTTCTGGCGTCAGGTTGACGGCGGACACGATGCGCTTTGCTGGCGCGGTGGGCTGACGCAGGGGCTGATGACCCTCTGGCAGCCGCTTATTCAATAACGGAGTCTGTATGGAATTCAGCAATCCTTTCGATAATCCGCAGGGACAGTTCGCCATTTTGCAAAATGACCAGGGGCAGTACAGCCTGTGGCCGCAGCAGTGCGAGTTGCCCGCGGGCTGGCGCGTGGTCTGCGAACCGCAATCTCAGGAGGCGTGCCAGCAGTGGCTGGCGGAACAGTGGCAGACGCTTGAGCCGTCATGTTTTGCGGGGGAGCGCGCATGAACCGTCTCCCTCTTGTCGCCGCCCAGCCGGGGATCTGGATGGCAGAGCAGCTTTCCTCCCTGCCAAACGCCTGGAGCGTCGCGCACTACACCGAGCTGAAAGGCGCTATCGATGCGCCATTGCTGGCAAAAGCCATCGCTGAAGGCATGATGCAGGCCGACACCCTGCGGATGCGTTTTGCCGAAGATAACGGTGAGGTGTGGCAGTGGATCGATGAGGCCATGCTCCTGCCGGAGCCGTCCATCGTGCGCGTTGACTCCCACGACGCCGCCGTGGCGCTGATGGAGGCCGATCTCAACCAGAACCTGCGCGTCGACAGCGGTCAGCCGCTGGCGTTTCACCAGCTGATCCAGGTGGGAGAAAGCCACTGGTACTGGTATCAGCGGTATCATCATCTGGTGGTAGATGGCTTCAGCTTCCCGGCTATTACCCGTCAGATCGCCGCCATTTACGCTGCGTGGCAGAAAGGTGAATCCACGCCGGCCTCGCCGTTCACCCCGTTCGCCGAGGTGGTGGAGGAGTATCAGCGCTATCGCGACAGCGAGGCGTATCAGCGCGACGGTGCTTTCTGGGCCGAACAACGCAAACAGCTTCCTTCTCCGGTCTCGCTCTCTTCCGCGCCGCTGCCGGGACGCGCCGCCACCACCGATATCCTGCGCCTGAAAATTGCGATGGACGGCCGTGCGTTCAGCCAGCTTGCACAGAAGGCAGGCCAGGCGCAGCGTACCGATCTGGCCCTTGCGCTGGTGGCGCTGTGGCTGGGCCGCCTGACCGGACGGCTGGACTACGCCGCCGGGTTTATTTTTATGCGCCGCATGGGTTCCGCGGCGCTCACTGCGACCGGACCGGTGCTCAACGTCCTGCCGCTGGCGGTGAATATTCGCCCGCAGGAGAGCCTGCCGGAACTGGCGCTGCGCCTGGCGAACCAGCTGAAAAAGATGCGCCGCCATCAGCGTTACGACGCCGAGCAGATCGTGCGCGACAGCGGACGTGCCGCAGGCGACGAAGCCCTTTTTGGTCCGGTGCTGAACGTCAAGGTGTTCGATTATCAGCTGAATATCGACGGCGTGGAGGCCATTACCCACACGCTGGCAACCGGCCCGGTGAACGATCTGGAGCTGGCGCTGTTCCCGGACGAGCAGGGCGGACTGAGCATTGAGATCCTCGCCAACGGACAGCGTTACGACGAGGCGACGCTGAAGGGGCACGCGGCGCGCCTGAACGCAATGCTGACACAGTTTGCCGCCAATCCGGACCTGCGCTGTGGCGACGTGGAAACCGTATCAGAGCAGGAATACGCCCGGCTGGCGCGCATCAACGATACCGGGCTGGCGCTGCCGTCCACCACGCTGGCGGATCTTGTGGCGGAGCAGGCGAGCAAAACGCCGGACGCCCCCGCGCTGGCGGATGCCCATACTGAACTGAACTACCGCCAGATGCGCGAGCAGGTGGTCGCGCTGGCAAACCTGCTGCGCGCGCGCGGCGTGAAGCCGGGCGACAGCGTGGCGGTGGCGCTCCCGCGCTCGGTGTTCCTGACCCTGGCGCTGCACGGGATTGTTGAAGCTGGCGCCGCCTGGCTGCCGCTGGATACCGGTTACCCGGATGACCGTCTGCGGATGATGCTGGAGGACGCGAAGCCGTCGCTGCTCATTACCACCGACGAGCAGCTTCCGCGCTTTAACGATCTGCCGATCGCCACCTTTAGTTACAACACACTATTACCGGCCACCGATGCTGAACCTCTGCGACTGGCGAAGCCGGAGCAGACCGCGTACATCATCTTTACCTCCGGTTCGACGGGGCGTCCAAAAGGGGTGATGGTCGGCCATACCGCCATCGTTAACCGCCTGAAGTGGATGCAGGATCATTATCCACTGGCGGCGCATGACGTGGTGGCGCAGAAAACGCCGTGCAGCTTTGACGTGTCGGTGTGGGAGTTCTGGTGGCCGTTTATCGCCGGGGCGAAGCTGGTGATGGCCGAGCCGGACGCGCACCGCGATCCGCAGGCAATGCAGAGTTTCTTCGCGCAGTACGGCGTGACCACCACCCACTTCGTGCCGTCGATGCTGGCGGCGTTCGTCGCCTCGCTGACGCCGGAAAACGTCGACTGTTGCAGGACGCTGAAGCAGGTGTTCTGTAGCGGCGAGGCGTTGCCGACTGCGCTGTGTCGCGAGTGGGAACAGCTCACCCATGCGCCGCTGCACAACCTCTATGGCCCGACCGAAGCGGCGGTGGATGTCAGCTGGTATCCGGCGTACGGCCCCGAGCTGGCGGCGGTGGAAGGCAACAGCGTGCCGATCGGCTTCCCGGTGTGGAATACGGGGCTGCGCATTCTGGACGCGATGATGCGCCCGGTGCCGTTCGGCGTGGCGGGGGATCTGTATCTCACCGGCATTCAGCTGGCGCAGGGGTATCTGGGACGCCCCGACCTTACCGCCAGCCGCTTTATCGCCGATCCGTTTGCCCCCAGCGAGCGAATGTACCGCACCGGGGACGTTGCCCGCTGGCTGGACAACGGCGCGGTGGAATATCTGGGCCGCAGCGACGATCAGCTGAAAATCCGCGGCCAGCGCATCGAGCTGGGCGAAATCGACCGGGCGATGCTCGCGCTGCCGGATGTGGCCCAGGCGGTGGCGCACGCCTGCGTGTTCAACCAGGCGGCTGCCACGGGCGGCGATGCCCGCCAGCTGGTGGGATACGTTGTCTCTGAATCCGGCTTACCGCTGGATCGCGACGCGCTGCTTACCTCACTCAAAGCCCAGCTGCCGCCGCATATGGTGCCGGTGGTGCTGCTGCAAATCAGCGCGCTGCCGTTAAGCGCCAACGGCAAGCTGGATCGCAAGGCGCTGCCGCTGCCGGAGCTGACCAGCAAAACTTCCGGTCGCGCGCCCGAGACGCAAACTGAAGTCACCGTGGCGCAGGCGTTTTCTGCCCTGCTGGGCTGCGCGGTGAACGATATCGAGGCCGATTTCTTTGCCCTCGGCGGCCACTCGCTGCTGGCGATGCGCCTTGCGGCTCAGCTCAGCCGTGCGTTCAGCCGCAAGGTCACGCCGGGGCAGATTATGGTCGCCTCGACGGTGAGCAAGCTTAGCGCCCTGCTGGACTCGCAGATGAGCGACGAGCAGGCGCAGCGTCTGGGGTATGAAACCGTTCTCCCGCTGCGTGAAAGCAACGGCCCCACGCTGTTCTGCTTCCATCCGGCGTCCGGCTTTGCCTGGCAGTTTAGCGTCCTGGCGCGCTACCTCAGCCCGCGCTGGTCAATCGTCGGCATTCAGTCTCCCCGGCCTGAGGGGCCGATGCAGCAGTGTGCGGATCTCGATGCGGTGATCGAACATCATCTGAACACGTTGCGTAAGCAACAGCCGCAGGGGCCGTATTATCTGTCCGGCTATTCCCTCGGCGGCACGCTGGCGCAGGGCATTGCGGCGCGTCTGCGCGAGCAGGGTGAAGACGTAGCGTTCCTCGGCCTGCTGGATACCTGGCCGCCGGAAACCCAGAACTGGGCGGAGAAAGAGGCCAACGGCCTCGATCCGGAGGTGCTGGCGGAAATTGAGCGCGAACGTCAGGCGTTTATTGCCGCCCAGCAGGGGCAGGGCTCCAGCGAGTTGTTTAACGCCATTGAAGGCAACTATGCGGACGCGGTGCGGCTGCTCACCACGGCACACAGCGCGCGGTTTGACGGTAAAGCGACGCTGTTTGTCGCCGAGCGAACGCGAACCCTGGATCCGCAGGCCGCGTGGGCGCCGTGGGTGGGTGAGCTGGAGGTGTACAGCCAGGACTGCGCCCACGTGGATATTATTTCACCGCAGGCGTTTGAAAAGATTGGGCCGGTACTGAAGGAAATTTTGGGGTAACGTTTAAAGCCCCTCACCCTAACCCTCTCCCACGGGGAGAGGGGATGGTTTGCTCCCTCTCCCTGTGGGAGAGGGCCGGGGTGAGGGCATCAGACCGCACGCTTGCCCAACGGCACCACCAACGGCGTACCCGCCACCGGATCGTCAATAATCATGCAGCGCATGCCGTAGATCCGCGCGATCAGATCCGGCGTCACAATTTCCTTCGGCGCGCCCTGCGCCACAATCTCGCCGTCGCGCAGCGCAATCAAATGCGTAGCGTAGCGGCACGCCTGGTTTAAGTCGTGCAGCACTGCCGCCAGGGTGTAGCCCTGCGTGCGGTTCAGTTCGCTCAGCAGCTCCAGCAGGTCAATCTGATGGCTGATATCCAGCCAGGTCGTCGGCTCGTCCAGCAGCATGATGGAGGTCTCCTGCGCCAGCACCATCGCGATCCACGCGCGCTGACGCTGCCCGCCGGAGAGGGTGTCCACGCTCTGCTGGGCGAGCTCGGTAATACCCGTCGCCTGCATCGCTCGGTTCACCGCCTCGTCATCCTCTTTACGCCAGCGGGTAAACAGCGGCTGGTGCGGATAGCGCCCGCGGGAGACCAGCTCCTGCACGGTAATATCCCCCGGCGTGGTGGCGTTTTGCGCCAGCAGCCCAATTCGGCGCGCCACCTCTTTGCTGGCGAAGCGCTGGATCTGCTCCCCGTCGAGGAACACGCTGCCCTCAACCGGCGACATCAGGCGGCTCAGCGTGCGCAGCAATGTCGATTTGCCGCAGCCGTTTGGCCCGATGATGGCGGTGAAGTGGCCGTCCGGAATGGCAACGGATAAGTCCCGGGCAATGATTTTTTTACCGTAGCCGAGGGTCAAGTTTTCGCCGCGCAAGCGGGGTGTTGAATCTGTCATTTCTTGCGTGACTCCTGAACGAGCAAGACGATGAGGTAAATCCCGCCGAGGCTGACGGTCACCACGCCCACCGGCAGTTGATAAGGCGTAAACAGCCGCTGAGCGCAGAGATCGGCGGCTAGCAGTAATACTGCGCCGCATAGCGCTGCCTGGGTTAATCCCCAGCGCGCGGTGCCGCTAAGTCGCCGCGCGATATGCGGCGCGACAAGGGCAATAAACGAGATCGGCCCGGCGATGGCGGTAGACGCTGCGGTCAGCAAGACCGCCACCAGCATCAGCATCAGGCGCGAGCGCTCTACGCTCACGCCCAGCGCGCAGGCGCTGTCGTCGCCCATCTCCAGCAGGCGCATGCGCCTGACCAGCAGCAACGCGCCAATAAACATCAGGATAATCAGCGGCGCGGCGGGCCAGGTTTTTCCCCACGTCAGACCGTTGAGGGAACCGGCGTACCACAGCCCGGCGGAGAGTGCGGTTTCCAGCGACGCCTGTAGCAGAAGCCAGGTGTTAAACGCCATCAGCATCGCGCGGATGCCGATCCCGATGATGATCAGGCGGAAGGTGTCGATGCCGTTGCGCCAGGCCAGGGCCCAGATAAGCAGGGAGGTGAGAATGCCGCCCGCCATCGCCGTAAAGGTAATGGCCATGAGATGCTGCCCGAACAGCACCATCGCCACCAGCACGCCGCTCCACGCGCCGGTATTCAGGCCCATCACGTCCGGGCTGCCGAGGGGGTTACGCATAAGCGACTGGAATATCGCGCCGCTGACGCCAAGCGCCGCGCCAACCAGGATCGCCATCGCCACGCGCGGCAGTCGCCATTCGGTGACCACCATGGTGATGTTACGCGGCGCGCTGCCGGTGAGAGCGTGAAAGACCTGCGCGAAATCAAGCGTTACGGCACCGCTTTGCAGGCTCCAGACCGCCAGCAGCAGACTGGCGACGACCAGCAGGGCGACGCTGGTGAGTAATCGACGGGACGGGGCCATCATGCGCCACCCCCGCGTCTGCGTCGTACCAGGAAGATCAGCACCGGCGCGCCGATAAAGGCGCTGACCACCGAGACGCGCAATTCACCCGGCACCAGCAGGCGGCCCAGTACGTCGGCAAACAGCAGCAGGGCAGGGGTCGCCAGCAGCGTGACCGGCAGCGACCAGCGGTGATCCGCCCCCACCAGCCAGCGCGCCATGTGCGGCATCATCAGGCCGATGAAGGCAATCGGCCCGACGACGGCGGTCGCGCTGCCGCACAGCACGGTGATGACAAGCAGGCCCGTCAGCTGCGTGCGCGCCACGCGGTTGCCGAGGGCGGTCGCGGTGTCGCTGCCGAGGCTCAGGCTGTTGAGCGCCCGGCTTAAACACAGCGCTACGGCGGCAGAGATAAACACCGGGAATGCCACCACTTTCAGGGTATCAAGGGTACGGATATCCAGCGAACCGGCCTGCCAGAAGCGCAGCTGGTCATACACGTCCGGGTTGAGCAGGGCGATGCCGTTCGATAAGCCTTCCAGCACCGCCGCGAGCGCCACGCCCGCCAGTGTCAGACGTACCGGGCTGAGCTGTCCGCCGCCCTGGCTGCCGGTAAAGGCCACCACCAGCGAGGCGGCCAGCGCGCCGCAGAAGGCCATCACCAGCTGTTCAGATGGAGAGGTGAAACCAAACAGCGCCGCGCCGAGCACAATGGCGAAACTGGCACCAGAGTTCACGCCGAGAATGCCAGGGTCCGCCAGCGGGTTGCGGGTGAGGGTTTGCATCAGGGCACCGGCAAGCCCGAGTGCGCCACCGGCCAGCAGGCCGGCAAGGGTGCGGGGCAGGCGGGCGTCGAGCACGATAATGCAGTCGGCGCTCTGGCAGGTACCGGAGAGCGCATCGACAATAACGGACGCGGGCAGCGGCTTCGCGCCAACCAGCAAACTGAGTGCAATCGCAAGGATCAACAGCAGCAATAAAACGGGCACGGCTACGGCGCGCACCGCGGAAGAGGAAAACGACATAGCAACGTCCATGATGTGATAATGATAGTAATTATCGTTATCTATCTTATTTGGCTATGTTAGCATGTGCGCCCATGGAAATGGTAGACCGATACCTCAAGGCCTTGTCATGAATCAAAAATCCTGGCTGCTCAACCTCAGCCTGCTGAAAACGCACCCGGCGTTTCGAGCGGTTTTTATCGCCCGCTTTATCTCCATTTTATCCCTCGGCCTGCTCGGGGTCGCCGTGCCGGTACAGATCCAGACCATGACCCACTCCAGCTGGCTGGTGGGGTTATCCGTCACCTTAACCGGCGGGGCGATGTTTATCGGCCTGATGGTGGGCGGCGTACTGGCGGACCGCTACGAGCGTAAAAAACTGATCCTGCTGGCGCGCGGCACCTGCGGGGTGGGCTTTGTCGGGCTGTGTCTGAACGCAATGCTGCCGGAGCCGTCGCTGATGGCGATTTATGCCCTGGGCCTGTGGGACGGCTTTTTTGCCTCGTTAGGCGTGACGGCGCTGCTGGCGGCCACGCCCGCGCTGGTCGGGCGCGAAAACCTGATGCAGGCGGGGGCGATCACCATGCTCACCGTGCGCCTCGGTTCGGTGATTTCGCCGATGGTCGGCGGCCTGCTTCTGGCGACCGGCAACGTGGCGTGGAACTACGGCCTTGCCGCGGCGGGAACCTTTATCACCACCCTGACGCTGCTGCGTCTGCCGCTCCTGCCACCGCCGCCGCAGCCGCGCGAGCATCCGCTGAAGTCCCTGATGGCCGCGATTCGTTTTCTGTTCAGCAACCCGCTGATTGGCGGCATTGCGCTGCTCGGCGGCCTGCTGACGATGGCGAGCGCCGTGCGCGTGTTGTACCCGGCGCTGGCGGGCGAGTGGCAGATGAGCGCCTCAGAGATTGGCGTGCTGTACGCCGCCATTCCGCTCGGCGCCGCGTGCGGGGCGCTGACCAGCGGAAACCTGGCGCAGAGCGCGAGACCGGGGTTAATCATGCTGGTGGCGACGCTGGCCTCGTTTATCGCGATTGGTTTCTTCAGCCTGATGCCGGTGTGGGCGCTGGGGGTGATGTGTCTGGTGATTTTTGGCTGGCTGAGCGCGGTCAGCTCTCTTTTACAGTACACCCTGATCCAGACCCAGACGCCGGAAGGAATGCTCGGGCGCATTAACGGCCTGTGGACGGCGCAGAACGTCACGGGCGATGCGATTGGCGCAGCGATCCTCGGCGGGCTGGGGGCGATAATGACCCCGGTGGCGTCGGCGAGCAGCAGCGGGTTTGTGTTAGCCGTGGTTGGCGTAATTTTATTGGCGGTTTTGGTGGAGTTGCGTCGGTTCAGGCAGAACCTGTAGGTCGGGTAAGGCGTAGCCGCCACCCGACAAAACGCCCGGTGGCGCTGCGCTTACCGGGCCTACGGGAAACGTGCCACTTATTTAAAAATTGAATTCAAACGCTGCAACACCAACAACGCGCTGTAATAATCCAGGCGGAACGTCTCCGTTCCCAGCGCCCAGACGCGCTTGTTCTTGACCGACGGCAGATGCGCCAGCAGCGGATTGGCGTAAATCGCGTCCACGTCTTTCTGGTCGCCGGCAAACACGAACAGCCCTTGGCCGTTCAGCCCCGTCGCCAGGTTTTCCCCGCCCAGCTGAATAATGTCGTGACGCTTGCCCTGGCTTTGCGAGGTGTGCAATCCATCAGGTAACGCCGCCAGCGTGAAGCCCAGCTGGTGCAGCAGCTTGCCCTGAGCCGAGTCTGTCGTCCACAGGTTCGCCGTGTGCGCCGCGGCGGTGTAGACGATGGCGTTCACCGGCTGCGGCGGCAGCTTCATCTGCTGCTTCACCTGAGCGAGCTGTTTATCGAAGGCAGCGATGCGCTCTGCGGCCTGTGTTTCCTGCCCGGTGATCGTCCCCAGCTGGGTCAGCAGTTCCTGCCAGCTTTTGTCGTCGTAGTTAATGATAAGCGTCGGGGCGATGGCGGAAAGCTGATCGTAGAGTGCCAGCGCGGAATCCCCGCCGGTGGCGCTGATCAAAATCAGGTCCGGCATCTGGGCCGCGACGGCTTCGGCGCTCGGCTCGCCGATGTACAGCCGGGCAACCTTACGCTGTTTCGCGATATCGCCCCACTGACGTAAAAAGCCCTGTGCATCCGCCACGCGGTTGTTTGGCGTGGTGGCTCCGCTGGCAATAACCGGGGCGTCAATGGCCAGCAGGGAGCCGGTTAGGGTCACGCTGGTGGAAACAATGCGCGTCGGTTTGCTCTCAAGCGTATGAACGCCGCGGCTGTCTGTGACCTGACGCGGCCAGTCGGCGGCCGTCGCTGAGGTTAGTCCTAAAACAAAAAGTCCTGTTAAAAGAAAGGCATTACGGCAAACGGCAGGGAGTTTCACAGAGCGGCATCCTGTTTTTGTTGAAGTTAATGCTTCTCATTTTCATGATTGCGGGGAAGGTATGCAAGCGTTAGTCGCACAAGTTGTTTGCTCTGCGGTTGACACCAGGGCGATGTGGGATTAGGTTAGCCGACGAAAATATAAATGATAATCATTATTACTGCTTTTATCATTTTAGGAGGATGATATGGATACGTCATTGGCTGAGGACCTTCAGCACACCGCGACCACGCTGCAATCAGACAGCTTTTTCTTTATGTCGCCCTATCGCAGTTTTACCACGTCAGGCTGTTTTGCCCGTTTTTCTGAACCCGCCGTCGGCGGTGACGATCCGGCGGGCCCCTTTCAGCAGAAATTAGCTCAGGCTTTCCAGAATGCGAAAAATAGCGGCATTGCCCATCCGGTGATGGTAGGGGCGATCCCCTTCGATACCCGCAAACCGTCATCGCTGTTTATTCCGCAACGCTGGCAAACCTTCTCCCGCCCGGCGCGTCAGCAGTCCGCACGCTACGCCTCCGGCGCGCAGACGCTGAATGTGCAACAACGCACCGAGATCCCGCCGCAGCCGGTTTTCGAGGAGATGGTCGCCCGCGCCGCGTCGCTCACCGCCACGCCGCAGGTGAATAAGGTGGTACTGTCGCGCCTGATTGATATCGCCACCGACAAACAGATTGATAGCAGCGCGCTGATGGAGCGTCTTATCGCCCAGAACCCGGCTAGCTTTAACTTCCACGTACCGCTGGAAGACGGCGGCGTGCTGCTGGGCGCCAGCCCGGAACTGCTGCTGCGTAAAGAGGGCGCGCACTTTAGCTCGCTGCCGCTGGCGGGCTCTGCGCGCCGTCAGCCGGACGATGTGCTGGATCGCGAAGCGGGCACTAAGCTGCTGGCCTCCGAAAAAGACCGTCACGAGCACGACCTGGTAACGCAGGCGATGAAAACCATTCTGGAACCGCGCAGCCATCATCTGACCATGCCGGCTTCCCCGCAGCTCATCACCACCCCGACGCTGTGGCATCTGGCGACGCCGGTAGAAGGTGACGCGCGTGAAAACGAGAACGCCCTGACGCTGGCCTGCCTGCTGCACCCGACGCCAGCGCTGAGCGGCTTCCCGCATCAGGCGGCAAAAGAGCTGATTGCCGAGCTGGAGCCGTTCGATCGTGAGCTGTTCGGCGGCATCGTCGGCTGGTGCGACAGCGAAGGTAACGGCGAGTGGGTGGTAACTATCCGCTGCGCGCGGCTGCATCAAAATACCGTTCGCCTGTTTGCCGGCGCGGGCATTGTGCCTGCTTCCTCCCCGGTGGGCGAGTGGCGCGAGACGGGCGTGAAGCTCTCCACCATGCTCAACGTGTTTGGTTTGCACTAAGGAATACTCATGACCATCCCTTTTACCCGCTGGCCTGAGGATTTTGCCCGCCGCTACCGTGAAAAAGGCTACTGGCAGGATCTGCCGCTGACCCACATCCTGACGGACCATGCGGACAACGATGCGGTCGCGATAATTGACGGCGATCGCCGCATCACCTACCGCGCGTTTAATCAGGCGGTGACGAATCTGGCGTCTGTCCTTCAGGCGCAGGGGCTGCATCGCGGCGAGACCGCGCTGGTGCAGCTCGGCAACGTGGCCGAGTTCTACATCACCTTCTTCGCGCTGCTGCAAATCGGCGTCGCACCGGTTAACGCGCTCTTTAGCCATCAGCGCAGCGAACTCAACGCCTACGCGGAGCAGATCAAACCCGCCGTGCTGATTGCCGATCGCGACCACACGCTGTTCGCGGGTGATGATTTTCTCAATACCTTTGTGGATGCGCATCGCTCGGTACGCGTTGTGCTGCTACGCGGCGATAAGGGCGAACACGCGCTGGAGGCGGCGATTGCACGCCCGGCGGACAATTTCATCCCGAACCCGACGCCCGCCGACGAAGTGGCGTTCTTCCAGCTCTCCGGCGGCAGCACCGGCACGCCGAAGCTGATCCCGCGTACGCACAACGACTACGACTACAGCATCCGTCGCAGCAACGAAATCTGCGGTATCACTGCGCACACCCGCTATCTGAACGCGCTTCCTGCGGCGCATAACTACGCCATGAGCTCGCCGGGATCGTTAGGCGTTTTCACGGCGGGCGGCTGCGTGGTGCTGGCTAACGATCCGAGCGCCACGCTCTGCTTCCCGCTGATTGAGCAGCATCAGATAAACGTCACCTCACTGGTGCCGCCCGCGGTCAGCCTGTGGTTGCAGGCGATTGCCGACGGCGCGGGGAACGCCCAGCTGAAATCCCTCGAACTGCTCCAGGTAGGCGGCGCACGTCTCTCCGCCACGCTTGCGGCACGTATTCCGGCGGAAATTGGCTGCCAGCTTCAGCAGGTGTTTGGCATGGCGGAAGGGCTGGTGAACTACACCGCCCTCGACGATGCGCCGGAGCGCATCATCAATACCCAGGGCCGCCCGATGTGCCCGGACGATGAAGTGTGGGTGGCGGACGAGGACGGCAACCCGCTGCCGCGCGGGGAAGTCGGGCGTCTGATGACGCGCGGCCCTTACACCTTCCGCGGCTATTTCAATAGCCCGGAACACAACGCCAGCGCCTTTGATGCCAACGGTTTCTACTGCTCGGGCGATCTGATCGCCATCGATGAGCAGGGTTACATCACCGTGCAGGGGCGCGAGAAAGATCAGATCAACCGCGGTGGCGAGAAGATCGCCGCCGAAGAGATCGAAAACCTGCTGCTGCGCCACGACGCGGTGATCCACGCCGCGCTGGTGAGCATGGAGGACAGCCTGCTGGGCGAAAAAAGCTGCGCGTACCTGGTGGTGAAACAGCCCCTGCGCGCGGTGGAGGTGCGCCGCTTCCTGCGCGAGCAGGGCGTCGCCGAATTTAAGCTGCCGGACCGCGTGGAGAGCGTGGATGCGCTTCCGCTCACGCCGGTCGGCAAAGTTGATAAGAAACAGTTGCGCCTGTGGCTTGCTGAACGCGCCCGGGGCTGAGGAACAGAGAATGGCCATTCCAAAATTAACCGCATACGCGCTGCCAACCGCCGCCGAACTGCCGACCAGTAAAGTGAACTGGGCGTTTGAACCGGAGCGCGCCGCGCTGCTGATCCACGATATGCAGGAGTACTTCCTGAACTTCTGGGGCGAAAATAGCGACATGATGCAGCAGGTAGTGGCGAACATCGCTAAACTGCGCGCGTACTGCAAAGAGCACAATATTCCGGTGTACTACACCGCGCAGCCGAAAGATCAGAGCGATGAAGACCGCGCCCTGCTGAACGATATGTGGGGGCCGGGCCTGACTCGCTCGCCGGAGCAGCAGCGCATCGTCGCTGAGCTGACCCCGGACGAAGCGGACACCGTGCTGGTGAAGTGGCGCTACAGCGCGTTTCACCGCTCGCCGCTGGAGCAGATGCTTAAAGAGACCGGGCGCAACCAGCTTTTGATCACCGGCGTGTACGCCCACATCGGCTGCATGACCACCGCCACCGACGCCTTTATGCGCGACATCAAACCGTTCTTTATCGCCGACGCGCTGGCGGATTTCACCCGCGACGAGCACCTGATGTCGCTGAAATACGTGGCAGGACGTTCGGGCCGCGTGGTGATGACCGACGAGCTGCTGCCGTCCGTTCCGACAACGAAAGCCGCGCTGCGTGAGCTGATCCTGCCGCTGCTGGACGAGTCCGACGAGCCGATGGATGACGAAAACCTGATCGACTACGGTCTGGATTCAGTGCGGATGATGGCGCTGGCCGCCCGCTGGCGCAAAGTGCACGGCGACATTGATTTCGTGATGCTGGCAAAAAATCCGACCCTCGATGCCTGGTGGGCGCTGCTCTCCCGCGAGGTGAAGTGATGGCTTTTGATTTCACCGGTAAAACGGTCTGGGTGACGGGCGCGGGTAAGGGCATTGGTTATGCGACCGCGCTGGCATTTGTGGAGGCCGGGGCGCAGGTGACCGGGTTCGATCTGGCTTTCCCTCACGGCGAATATCCGTTTGCCACCGAAACGCTGGACGTGGCGGATGCGGCGCAGGCGAGTGACGTCTGCGGGCGTTTGCTCAGCAGCCTTGAGCGGCTCGATGTGCTGGTTAACGCGGCGGGCATTCTGCGTATGGGCGCCACGGATCAGCTCTCGCAGGAGGACTGGCAGCAGACCTTTGCGGTCAACGTCGGCGGCGCGTTCAACCTGTTCCAGCAGACGATGGGTCAGTTCCGTCATCAGCAGGGGGGGGCGATTGTGACGGTGGCCTCTGACGCGGCGCACACGCCGCGCATCGGCATGAGCGCCTACGGCGCGTCGAAAGCGGCGCTGAAAAGCCTGGCGCTGACCGTCGGGCTGGAGCTGGCGGGCAGCGGCGTACGCTGTAACCTGGTGTCGCCGGGTTCAACGGATACCGACATGCAGCGCACCCTGTGGACCAGCGATGATGCGGAACAGCGGCGCATTCGCGGCTTTGGCGAGCAGTTCAAGCTCGGCATTCCGCTCGGTAAAATTGCCCGTCCACAGGAGATTGCTGCGACCGTGCTGTTCCTGGCATCCGATGCCGCCAGCCATATCACCTTGCAGGATATCGTGGTGGACGGCGGCTCCACGCTGGGGGCGTAATGATCTGGAAACGTCATTTAACGCTCGAGGAGCTGAATGCCACCAGCCTGAATACGATGGTGGGGCACCTTGGCATCGTCTATACCCGCCTCGGGGACGATACGCTGGAAGCGGAGATGCCGGTGGATGCCCGCACCCACCAGCCGTTTGGCCTGCTGCATGGCGGCGCCTCGGCGGCGCTGGCGGAAACGCTGGGCTCAATGGCCGGTTTTCTGATGACCCGTGACGGGCAGAACGTGGTGGGCACGGAACTGAATGCCACGCACCACCGCGCGGTCTCTCACGGTAAGGTACGCGGCGTGTGTCAGCCGCTGCATTTGGGCCGTTCCAGCCAGAGCTGGGAGATCGTGGTGTTCGACGAGCAGGGGCGGCGGTGCTGTACCTGTCGGTTGAGTACGATGGTGTTGGGGTAAGTCATTCAGCTGAAAGTGATCGGCTTAACACTGTGGTGTAAATCTCTGGTTTGGCCACGCATTATTGCGTTTCAAAGTTGTTAAATTTTATCCGTTGTTCTAGAAACAAAATGTAACATCTCACTGTTTCACAACAACGGACAACAACTATGAACAACTCAGGGAAATACCTTACGTGGGCGGTGCTCTCCGTGGTGGGAGCCTTTGCCCTGGGCTATATCGCCCTCAACCGGGGGGAGCAGATCAACGCGCTGTGGATCGTCGTCGCCTCCGTCTGCATTTATCTGATCGCATACCGTTTTTATGGCCGCTATATCGCTAAGACGGTACTGGGCGTAGACGGCACGCGCATGACGCCGGCCGTGCGTCATAACGACGGTCTGGACTACGTGCCGACCGATAAAAAAGTGCTGTTCGGTCACCATTTCGCGGCGATTGCCGGGGCAGGCCCGCTGGTGGGGCCGGTACTGGCCGCGCAGATGGGCTACCTGCCAGGGATGATCTGGATCCTCGCGGGGGTGGTGCTGGCGGGCGCGGTGCAGGACTTCATGGTGCTGTTCGTCTCCACCCGCCGCGACGGTCGTTCGCTGGGTGAGCTGGTGAAAGAGGAGATGGGCGCAACCGCCGGGGTGATTGCGCTGGTGGCGACCTTTATGATCATGGTGATCATCCTCGCGGTGCTGGCGATGATCGTGGTGAAAGCCTTGACCCACAGCCCGTGGGGAACCTATACCGTCGCCTTCACCATTCCGCTGGCGCTGTTTATGGGGATCTATATCCGCTATCTGCGTCCGGGGCGCATTGGTGAAGTTTCAGTTATTGGCCTGGTGTTCCTGGTGTTTGCCATTATCTCCGGCGGCTGGGTAGCGGAAAGCCCGACCTGGGCGCCGTTCTTCGACTTCACCGGCGTGCAACTGACCTGGATGCTGGTGGGCTACGGCTTCGTGGCGGCGGTGCTGCCGGTATGGCTGCTGCTGGCCCCGCGTGACTACCTCTCTACCTTCCTGAAAATCGGCACCATCGTCGGGCTGGCGATCGGCATTCTGATTATGCGCCCGACCCTGACCATGCCTGCGCTGACCAAATTTATTGACGGCACCGGCCCGGTCTGGACCGGTAACCTGTTCCCGTTCCTGTTTATCACCATCGCCTGCGGCGCGGTGTCGGGCTTCCACGCGCTGATCGCCTCCGGAACCACGCCGAAGATGCTGGCGAATGAAAATCAGGCCTGCCTGATTGGCTACGGCGGCATGCTGATGGAATCCTTCGTGGCGATTATGGCGCTGGTTTCGGCCTGTATTATTGACCCGGGCGTTTACTTTGCGATGAACAGCCCAATGGCGGTACTGGCCCCGGCCGGCACCGTTGACGTGGTTGCCTCTGCCGCGCAGGTGGTCAGCGGCTGGGGCTTTGCGATTACCCCTGAAACGTTGACGCATATCGCTAATGAGGTCGGCGAGCAGTCAATTATCTCCCGCGCAGGCGGGGCGCCAACGCTGGCGGTGGGCATGGCCTACATTCTGCACGGCGCGCTGGGCGGGCTGATGGATGTCTCGTTCTGGTATCACTTCGCCATTCTGTTCGAGGCGCTGTTTATTCTGACGGCGGTGGATGCCGGTACGCGTGCGGCGCGCTTTATGTTGCAGGATCTGCTGGGGGTGATCTCCCCGAACCTGAAGCGTACCGATTCACTCCCGGCTAACCTGCTGGCGACGGCGCTGTGCGTGCTGGCGTGGGGCTACTTCCTGCATCAGGGCGTGGTCGATCCGCTGGGCGGGATTAACACCCTGTGGCCGCTGTTCGGTATCGCCAACCAGATGCTGGCGGGCATGGCCCTGATGCTCTGTGCCGTAGTCCTGTTCAAGATGAAGCGCCAGCGTTACGCATGGGTGGCGCTGGTGCCAACGGCGTGGCTGCTGATCTGTACCCTGACCGCGGGCTGGCAGAAAGCCTTCAGCCCGGACAATAAGGTGGGCTTCCTGGCGATCGCCAACAAGTTCCAGGCGATGATCGACAGCGGTAAGATCCCGGCACAGTACACCGAATCTCAACTGTCGCAGTTGGTGTTTAACAACCGTCTGGACGCCGGGCTGACCATCTTCTTTATGGTGGTGGTTGTGGTGCTGGCGTTGTATTCTCTGAAAACCGCGCTGGCGGCGTTGAAAGTCGACAAACCGACGGCGAAAGAGACGCCGTATGAGCCAATGCCTGAGAACCTGGACGAGATTGTCACCCAGGCGAAAGGGGCGCATTAACCCGTGTGCCGGGTGGCGGCTTCGCCTTACCCGGCCTACATTTCCTGTGAGATCAGAACTATGTTCGACACCCTTTCCAAAGCAGGTAAATACCTGGGCCAGGCCGCTAAAATGATGATTGGCGTGCCGGATTACGACAACTACGTCGAGCATATGCGCGTCAACCACCCGGACCAGACGCCCATGACCTACGAAGAATTTTTCCGCGACCGTCAGGACGCCCGCTACGGCGGCAAGGGCGGGGCGAAGTGCTGTTAACCCTCTTTTGGTAAATAGAGGCTGATCTGCTCCTGTTTACAGCCGTAAATTGCCGCCAGCTTTTCGCGGGTGCGCTTTTGCGGTCGGGAGTCCAGCGCTTCCAGCTGTGACACGGCGGACTGGCTGATGCCAAGCTTCTCCGCCACCTCCTGCTGGGACATGCCGCGTAAAATGCGCCAGGCGGCCTGTAGGCTGACGTTCTCGTTATGCATGATGTCGCATACTTCACCAGGTAAACCTACGTTATCGTAGATATCTGATTCATAAGGGATGTCTTCCCAGTCGCTTTCATCCTCATCGTCATACTCAAGCGTGGCTAAACGCATGCGAAAATATTCACTATAAGGAATGACAACATACTGTTTTTTCCCTTCTTTATCCTTTATGAACTGAACAGTCATATTCCGTATGCTCCTCATGAAGGTAGGTGGTTGTTGTCCGGCGTTTAACCGCCACTACGTAGCAGATATCACCCGGCGGATCCCCGAAGGTGTAAATTACCCTGTAATCACCTAATCGCAGCCTGTAGTGGTTTTCGGGAGATGATAATTTCTTGATATCCGCGACAGGTGATGTTTTATCATCCATCTTCTCCAGCCTGAATTTAATGCGGTTCTGATATCGCGTATCGATTTTAGAAAATTGCTTCTCAGCGGTCTTTGACCAGACAATCTTCATCCGTACCTCCACTGTACGCCCACACAAAATATAAGGAAATAATAAGACTATTAGATAAATTCCGAATTTCTTATGGGTACTGTAGAGCGGAGAAAAACCGCGAGAAAGCGGCAAACCGCGAATCGTCGAGGCGGCTCGAACAGGCCTCTGCCGGGCGACAGAGGCATACAGTAAATTTGCGATCAGGCGTTCAGACCGCCGTCTACGTCCAGACCGGTGCCGGAAATTTGCCCCGCGGCCCCAGCCCACGACTGGCGCCAGTAACCAGCGCCTTTTTACCTGTTAAATCGATCTGCATGATGACCTCGTTGCAAGAGTGGAGAGAATCATCATTAGGTATAGCCCGTTGGCGCGATTAACGGCTGAAGGATTCCACCTTCGCAAACGCGGCGCGCAGCACCTCAGGCGTTAACGTCACCGGCAGATAGTGAATCGACTCCACCGGGCGCAGGGTGTGGGCAATGACCTTATCCAGCTCGTCGCGGTTGTGAATATCGACGTCCAGCTCGCGAAGCGTGGTCGGCAGATTGAAGCGCTGGTACGCCGCCACCAGCTGCGCCAGCACGTCGTCCTGACCGAGCAGGGCGCTCTGCACCAGAATGCCGTAGGCCACCTTGGTGCCGTGCAGGTATTTTTCCGTCTGCGGCAGCACGGTTAAGCCGTTGTGCACCGCGTGCGCCGCCGCCACGCGGGTATAGCGCTCACCCAGACCGCCGACCATTCCGCCTCCGGCAATAATCGCATCCACCACGTCCCGGAACGCCTGCGTCTGTTCGCCGCGCTGCTGATCCGCAAGCGCTTCTTCGCTGCGTGCCAGCAGCACGTCACGGATCGCCAGCGCACCGTTCAGGCCAAGACGCACGGTCAGCGGCAGACTCTCAGGTTGAGGGGCGAGCACCGCCGCTTCGTACCACTTCGCCAGCGTATCGCCGATGCCCGCCAGCAGATATTCCGCCGGGGCGTTAAGGATGATCTGCGGCTCCACCAGCACCAGAAAGTTGGCGTCGTCAAAAATCTCAAACTGTAGCGCCTGACCGGCATCGTTGTACCAGACGGAGAGCGGGGTCCACGCCGCGCAGGTGGCGGCGATAGTGGGAATGCCTACGAACGGCACGCTCAGACGACGCGCCACGGCCTTGACGGTATCCATTACCGCACCGCCGCCCACGCCAATCACCACGCTGGTTTCACTACCCGACTCGTTCACCAGATGGGTGACGTCACGCTCGCTGCAATGGCCCTTAAACAGCAGATGTTTTGCCCCCGTCGCGTTAAAACTCTGCGGCAGATAAGGGCGTGCGCCCTCGATTGCCCGCTCGCCGTAGATCCACACCGCGCGGGAAAGCTGTTCCGGAGTAAAGAAATCATCCAGGTGGGCAAGGCTTCCCGGATGAGAGAAGTAGTTCGCCGGGCCGGGCACGACGCGGATATCGGTGTTGCTCATGAAGTTGTCCTTTTTTAGCAAGCGCTAACCCGATGTTATGTCTGGACATCCGGATGGCTAATAATATTTTGCTTTAACTTATGCCTTTTACGTCGTTGTCAGTCAACAAGAGCTGTGAAAAATTCGCTAAATCAGAAGAGTAATGAAGGATTTACGCGGATGGTTTCCAGTCGCCTTGAGATGCGCGGTATCAGCCTGGCCTTTTCCGGCTTTCAGGCCCTGTCGCGCGTGGATTTCACCCTGAACGGCGGGTCGGTGCATGCGCTGACCGGCGCCAACGGCGCGGGGAAATCGACGCTGATGGCGGTGCTGTGCGGGACGCACGATCGTTATGAAGGCGAAATCTGCATTAACAACCAGCCGGTAAGTATCCGCGAGCCGCTGGACGCCAAACGGCTGGGTATCCACCTTGTGCAGCAGGAGGTGGATGTGGCGCTCATCCCCGGGTTAAGCATTGCCGAAAACATCATGCTCGACCAGCTGGCGCATCCGGGGCATCGCTACAGCTGGCGCGACATCCGCCAGCAGGCGCGGCAGGCGCTGGCGCAGCTGGATGTTTCGCTCGACGTACGCCGCTCCATCGACAGTTGCACGCTGGCTGAAAAACAGCAGATTTTGCTGGCGCGGGCGCTCTCGCACCACTGCCGTTTTCTCATCCTTGATGAGCCCACCGCGCCGCTGGACGCGCACGAGAGTGAGCGTCTGTTTGCGGTAGTAAGACGTCTGCAACAGCAGGGTATCGGCGTAGTGTTTATCTCTCACCGCATTCACGAGCTGAAGGCCATCTGCGACACCCTGACGGTGCTGCGCGACGGCAGGCTGATTGAGTCCGGCCCGATGGCGGATCTGAGCGGCGAAGCGATTGTTGAGAAGATGCTCGGCCACGAGCTGAGCGATATCTATCCGCCCCCGCGCCCGCCGCACGGTGAGGAGACGCTGCTGCGGGTGGAAGGGCTGCACGACGATGCGCTGCTGAAAGATATCTCCCTGCACCTGCGCAAAGGTGAAATCCTCGGCATTGCCGGGCTGGCGGGGGCGGGGAAAACGGAACTCTGCAAGGCGCTGTTTGGCGCCAGCAAAAGCCGCGTCGCGCGCGGCGAGCTGAACCATCAGGCCTGGAAACCGCGCGATCCGGCAGACTCGGTACTGCGCGGTCTGGCGCTGGTGCCGGAGGAGCGGCGCAAAGAGGGCATTTTTATCGACGAGCCGGTGAGCATGAACCTTGCCGTGTGTGCCGATAACAGCTTCTCGCGCTGGAGCCTGTTTGGTCATCGTCAGGCGTGGCGCTGGGCAGAAGAGGTGATCGCCCGCGTCGGTGTGCGCACGCGCGGGCCGGGGCAGGTGCTGCGTCGGCTTTCCGGCGGTAACCAGCAGAAGGTCGCCATCGGCAAATGGCTGCGCAATGACGCCAGCGTGCTGATATTCGACGAGCCGACCAAAGGCGTGGACGTGAAGGCCAAAACCGATCTGTTTCAGCTGATCGACGGCCTGGCGCGCGAGGGCAAAGGGGTGATTTACGCCTCGGGCGAGTTCGCCGAGCTGGTCGGGCTGTGCGACCGCATCTGCGTGCTGTGGGACGGACGCATCTTGGCGGAAATCGCCGGAGCCGAGGCCCGGGAAGAGACACTACTTTATTATTCAACCGGAGGAACGGCGTCGTGAGCAAGGCCCTTTCAGTGAACGCGGCGGCGTCTGGCCGTCAGCAGATTTTCGATTTTCTCTACAGGTGGGGCATGCTGTTGACCGTCGTCGCGCTGGTGGCGGTGTTTGGCCTGGCGTCGGACAGCTTCCTCGATCCGAACAACATCATCAACATTCTGCGCTCGATTGCCATCGTGACGGTGATTGCCATCGGCGTCTCGATTTCGCTGACCGTCGGCGGGTTCGATCTCTCGGTGGGGTCAACCGCGTCGCTGGCGAACGCGCTGGTGATTTCGCTTTTCGTCTGGCACGGCTTCGGCACCACCGAGTCGATTCTGCTGACCCTTGCGCTCTGCACGCTGGTCGGCCTGTTTAACGCCTTTCTGATCGTCATCCTGCGCATTCCGGACATGCTCGCGACCCTTGCCAGCCTGTTTGTCATCCAGGGCGTGGCGATGACCTACAGCTACGGCGGGTCGATTACCGAGAACATGGTGCTGCCGAGCGGCGACATGGCGGAAGGGACCATTCCGGCGGCGTTCAGCCTGCTGGGGCAGGTGCCGACCATTGTGATCGTCATGCTGGTGGTGACGATTCTGGCGCAGTTGGGCCTGTCGCTGACCACCCACGGACGCCGGATGTACGCCATTGGCGGCAACCCGGAAGCCGCGCGTCTCTCCGGTATTCGCACCACGCGCTACAAGGTGGCGGCCTACGTGATCGCCTCGCTGCTGGCGGGACTGGGCGGAATTTTGCTGGCTTCGCGTATCGGTTCATCGCAGGTGAATGCGGGGGGCGGCTACCTGATGGATGCGGTGGCGGCGGCGTGGATCGGGTTCTCGCTGGCCGGGTCCGGCAAGCCGAACGCGCTGGGCACGCTGGTGGGGGCGGTGATCCTCGGCGTGCTGTCGAACGGGCTGGTGATGCTCTCCGTGCCGTATTACGCCATGGACATTATAAAAGGGCTGGTGCTCGCGATGGCACTGGCGATTACTTACATACAAAAACGCTGACAACACAACGGGATAATAAATGAAAAAGATTGCGCTCTCTTTGGTAGCTCTTGGATTACTCACTTCTTTGCCGGGCCTGGCGGCTACCCCCGCGCCGGTTCCGGCCGCCATTGCCAGCCATGACGGCCCCATTCGCATTGCGGTGATCCGCAACCTGGGCTCGGACGACAACACCACGCAGTTTGTTGCCGGGGCGATTCAGGAAGGGAAAAAGCTCGGCTTTAAGGTCAGCACGTTTTTAAGTAACGGGGACGACGCCAGATTCCAGGATTTCGTGAACCAGGCCATCAGCCAGAAATACGACGGGATTATTCTCTCTCAGGGGCGCGATCCGTACTCCACCGCGCTGGTAAAGAAGGCGGTGGATGCCGGGATTAAAGTTTCGGTGTTTGATACCGCCGTGAACGGCGAGATCCCGGGCGTAACCGTTACCCAGCAGGACGATGCCTCCCTGACCAACCTCTCTTTTGGTCAACTGGCGAAAGATTTCAACGGCAAGGCCAATATCGTCAAGCTGTGGGTCGCGGGCTTCCCACCGATGGAGCGCCGTCAGGCGGCCTACAAAGAACTGCAAAAACAGTATCCGGAGATTAAAGAGCTGGAGTCCATCGGCGCGGTCTCCTCGGACGTGCAGGGCGACACCGCCAACAAGGTGGGGGCGATCCTCGCGAAATACCCGAAAGGTAAAATCGACGCCATCTGGGGGACCTGGGATGCCTTCAGCCAGGGCGCGTATAAGGCGCTGAAAGAGAACGGCCGCACCGAGATCAAGCTCTACAGCATCGACATCTCCAACCAGGATCTCCAGCTGATGCGCGAGCCGGGTAGCCCGTGGAAGGTGAGCGTGGCGGTAGATCCGAAGCTGATTGGCGCGACCAACGTACGCCTGATAGCCAATAAGATTGCCGGAGAAGCGACGCCTGCTACCTACGATTTCAAGGCGGCGGCTATTCCGCAGGCGCTGCTGACCGCCCAGCCGGGCGCGGTGAACGTGGCGTCTCTGGGGAAAATCATTCCAGGCTGGGGCCAGACGGAAGATTTTATCGCGCCGTGGTTTGCGACGCTTGCCGCTAAAAACAAGTAAACCAAGCCGGGTGGCGGCTGCGCCTTACCGGGCCTACATTTCGCACCCGTAGGCCCGGTAAGCGTAGCGCCACCGGGCGTAAGGAGCATAAGGTGTCTCAATTACCCCCTCCCGAATACAGCCGCAATATGCGGCTGATTGGCCATAGCGACCAGGGCGGTCGTCCGGACGGTGTACAGCTGATGGTGCACCGTGGTTTCGCCTATATCGGTCATATGGTGTCGCAGGGCTTTTCCATTGTCGACGTGCGCGATCCGAAAAAACCAAAAGCCGCAGGTTACGTGCCCGCGCCGCCGGGTACCTGGAACGTACACCTCCAGGCGCACGACGATTTGCTGCTGGTGATTAACGCCCGGGATCTGTTTGCCGATGCGCGTTTTGCCGATGAGAAGGTCTACTACACCCGCCAGGTGGGGGAGACCGTCAGCGACGTGCAGGATAAAGGCTGGAGCGCCGGGCTTCGCGTCTTTGATATCTCCACGCCGGACAGGCCGCGCGAAATCGGCTTTCTGTCGCTGAGCGGCATCGGCATTCACCGCATCTGGTACGTCGGTGGCCGCTGGGCCTACGTTTCAGCGCTGATCGACGGCTTTACCGATTACATTTTCCTGACTATCGATCTGGCGGACCCGCGTAAGCCTGAAGTCGCGGGGCGCTGGTGGCTGCCCGGGATGAACCAGGCCGAAGGTGAGAAGCCGGGCTGGCCGGAAGGCAAACGCTACGCGCTGCACCATGCGATTATTGCCGGCGACACCGCGTATGGCAGCTGGCGTGACGGCGGCCTGACGCTGCTGGACGTGAAGGACCGCGCGCAGCCGAAGCTGATTAGCCATCGCAACTGGAGCCCGCCGTTTGGCGGCGGAACGCACACCGCGCTGCCGCTGCCGGACCGCGACCTGCTGGTGGTGCTGGACGAAGCGGTGCTCGACAATCAGGAAGACGGCGAAAAGCTGATCTGGCTGTTTGATATCCGCGAGCCGTCGAACCCGGTCAGCATCTCGACCTTCCCGCAGCCGGATGAAACCTACTACGTGGCGAAAGGGGCGCATTTTGGCCCGCACAACCTGCACGAGAACCGGCCGGGAAGCTTCGTCAGCTCAACGCTGATCTTCGCGACGTACCAGAACGCGGGCGTGCGCGCGTACGATATTTCCAATCCGTATCGCCCGGTGGAAACGGGGGCGCTGGTGCCCGCCGCGCCGGAGAGAATGATGGACACGCGGCCGAATCGCCCGCAGGTGATCCAGTCGTGCGACGTGTTTGTGGATGCGCAGGGGATTATTTACAGCACGGATTATAACGGCGGGATGTCGGTGATTGAGTATCTGGGGTGAGTGCGGTTTGATGCCCTCACCCCGGCCCTCTCCCACAGGGAGAGGGAGAAAATCAGCTGTACTGCCGCACTCGCGCCACCAGCTCTTCCGCGCTGTCGATGCGGTCGGCAATGACAATCAGCGCTTTACCGAGGGATATTGCATGGCGGAGGCATTCGTGGCGCATGGCTTCATCCTGGATGGTGTCGATATCCGCCACGTGTGAAAGCCCGACGCTGCGGCGAATCAGCTCGGTGCCGCAGAACCCGATGGCGTCATGCCAAACCTTTTTCAGGAACGCGGAGGCATAGCCCGGCGCGCTGAGTGCGGCGTCGCGGGCTTTCTCGTTTGCCAGCGCCTGGAAGCGCTCCGCGAAGGTGTTCCACAGTTCCTGAATATCGGTCAGGCGCTGCTCGCGCGCGGCGGCGGCATCGCGAATGCCGAGGTGCCCAGGCAGGCCGCAGAAGTTCAGCAGCAGGTTGCCGATGGCGGTGCCAACGTCAAAGCCAATCGGCCCAAAATAGCCGAACTCAGCGTCGATGGCCTTCAGGCTGCCGTCGGCCACAAAAATCGAACCGCTGTGAATGTCTCCGTGCAGCAGGGCTTCGGCGTGCGAGAAAAAGCGGTGCTTGAGGGAGGCCACGGCGATTTTAAGCTGGGCGTCGTCGCGCAGGGCGGCAACATCGTTTTCCAGCTCGGCCGGGTAGCTGTTGCGCGCGTGGATCTGGTACGGATCGTTAAAGAACAGATCTTCGGTGATCTCGCACATCTCCGGGTTGATGAATTTCGCTACCTGCGCTTTTTTATCGTGCGGATGCAGATAAAAATCGCTGGTGTGAAACAGGGTGTGAGCCAGATATTCCCCCAGCTGACGCGCCGCCTGGGGGTAGTAAATGTTGTTAATCAGCTCGCCGCGCCAGATGCGATGGCTGGAGAGATCTTCCATCACCATCACCGCCAGTTCCGGGTCAAAGTGGTGGATTTTCACCGTGTGCTGCGGGCTGTGCTGGTAATGCTCGACCAGGGTTTGCGCTTCAAGACGGGCACGATCCAGCGTCAGCGGCCAGGATTCGCCGACGCAGCGTACATAGGGCAGCGCCTGCTTAACGACGATGCGGCTCACGCCCGCGCGGTCGAAAATTTTAAAGACCAGGTTGAGGTTGCCGTCGCCGATTTCCTGCGCCTCTACCAGCGATGAAGGATCGTCAAGTCCGCCAAACTGCCTGGCATACTCCACGGCGTCCTGAGCGGTAAAGGTACGGTATTGCGACATGGCCTGCTCCTCAGTTTTGCTAATTAAGACATGTAGACGTCTATACATCTGGATTTCATCCTGACACAATGTGCTACAACAACGCAACAGGGAATTAACGACATGCAGACATTACAGACGACCAGCCTGCGGGTGGCGGATAATCAGCTCTTTATTCTCGACCAGCAGGCGCTTCCACAGGAGAAACGCTGGCTGGATGCCTCGACGGTCGAGGTGCTGGTCGGGCACATCCACGCCCTGCGGGTGCGCGGCGCGCCGCTGATTGGTCTCTCTGCAAGCCTGTTGCTGGCGCTGTTAGCGGAAAGCGGCAAAAGCCGCGACGAGCTGGCGGTGGCGCTGGAAACCCTGCGCGCCTCCCGCCCGACGGCGGTGAACCTGATGAACAATCTCGACCGCATGAAGCTGGCGCTGTGGCAGGAAGATTATGTTCCGGCGCTGGTGGCTGAAGCGCTGCGGCTGATTGACGAAGACAAACGGCTCTGTGACGCTATTGCCAGTGCGGGCAGAGCGCTGGTGAAGCGCGGCAGCCGTCTGCTGACCCACTGCAACACCGGCGGGCTGGCGACGGCGGGCGTCGGTACCGCGCTGGGGGTGATTGCTCGCGCGCATCAGGAAGGCAAGGTAAGCAACGTCTGGGTGGATGAAACCCGTCCGCTATTGCAGGGCGGCAGGCTGACCGCGTGGGAACTCGGCGAGCTGGGCGTACCGTATCAGCTGATTACCGACTCCATGGCCGCCAGCCTGATGGCAAAAGGGCAGGTGGACGCCGTGTGGGTGGGTGCAGACCGCATTGCCGCCAACGGCGACGTGGCGAACAAAATCGGCACCTATTCCCTGGCGGTGCTGGCGAAGTTTCACGGCATTCCGTTCTACGTCGCTGCCCCGCAAACGACCCTCGACCCGGACTGCCCGAACGGTGACGCAATCCCGATTGAGCAGCGCGCGGCCAGTGAAGTGACGGGCGTGGCGGGGAGCTTTGGCGTGGTGCAGTGGGCGCCGGAAAACGCGCAAGTCTACAACCCGGCGTTTGACGTCACCCCCGCCTCGCTGATTAGCGGCTGGGTGCTGGATACAGGCGTGGTCACGCCGGACGAGGTAGCGAAAGGGAAATTCGTGAGCAGCATGAACTGATGGGCTTCCCCGAAGGGGGGAAAACGCTGTTCATGTCAAAGACACGTTTTTTTCCTGGTCGCTCTCATCTGACGGAATATGCGTTCACCATTTTTACCAAAATATCTTTCCGGCCATATCACATCCGGTGGAATGTTCAACGCCTGAGCGATAATCAATTCACCCTTTGGCCACGGGCGCGAGAGTGTATTTGCTAATGTGGATGAAGAAAGGCCGGCCTTGCGTGACAACGCTGCCAGGCTTGTTCCTTGTTTCTTTAATGCCGCAACAATATCGGCAGGATGCCAGTTTTGACGTTGCATTCTTTACTCCTTACAGGTTTGCGTTACGCACTCAATTAACCTGTTTTGGGATAAAAAGGCAATAGGTGGATATTCGATTTCAGGATATTTGTATGGAATCGGAACAATGGCCTCAGTTTATTCAGAAGAATACCAGCTTGTTATCAATGCGTTGAAGAAAGCTCGTAAAGAGAAGGGGATTACTCAGGCCCAGCTTGCGGAGGCTTTGGGGAAACCCCAATCGTTTATCGCTAAAGTGGAAAGTGGTGAACGCAGGTTAGACGTAGTGGAGTTTGTGCATCTGGCGAGGCTGGTTGGCGCTGATGTGCAGAGGATTATCGCCAGTATTTGATTAATGTCTGAATATGGAACTGACCACCAGAGCCGTATGTTCCCCCTCACCCCAGCCCTCTCCCACAAGGGAGAGGGAGAAAAGATCATGCCAGGCGTGGATACGCATCCGCAATCGCATCCCCGGTAAACTGTGCGACCCAACCCTCCGGGTTATCGAAAATACGAATCGCCGTAAAGTTCGGCTCTGAGCCCATATCAAACCAGTGCGGCGTGCCCGCGGGAACGGAAATCAGGTCGTTTTTCTCGCACAGCACCTGATACACCTCATCGCCGATGTGCAGGCAGAACAATCCCGCCCCTTCCACGAAAAAGCGCACTTCGTCTTCACCGTGAGTGTGTTCGTTCAGAAACTTCGCGCGCAGCGCCTCTTTCTGCGGATTGTCGGCGCGCAGGCTGATCACATCCCAGCTCTGGTAACCTTTCTCTGCCACCAGCTTGTCGATCGCATGCTGATAGGCCGCGATCACGGCTTCTGGTGCGGGATCGTGTCCTAAATCGCGATCCGCAGCCCAGCGTTCAAACCGCACGCCTTTGGCGTTCAGCTGTTGGGCAATCTCGGCGGCGTCGGTGCTGTGCCACTGGTGCTGACTGGCGTCTTTATCGGAATAAATGGTCAATGCGCTCATGAAGGGATCTGCTCCGGATTGATCTCGTCAAACTGGTGGATCTGATGATGATGGCTTGCGCCGTCATCTTCACCGCGAATCAGTTGCAGGGTACGAAAACCCGCCTGCTCAGCTGCGTCCAGCTCCTGATGAATATCCGACAGAAACAGGATCTGCGACGGGGCAATGCCCGTTTGCGCCGCAATATTTTGATAAGACTGCACCTCGCGCTTGGCGCCAATGTGGGTATCAAAATAGCCGCTGAACAGATGAGTAATATCACCTTCGTCGCTGTAGCCAAATAACAGTTTCTGCGCGGTGACGGAGCCAGAGGAATAAACATAGAGATCAATCCCTTGCGCCTTCCATTTTTCCAGCGCGGGCAGTACGTCAGGATAGAGGTGTCCGGTAAAGTCACCGTTGACGTAACCGTCCTGCCAGATGATGCCTTGCAGGGCTTTGAGCGCCGTCGATTTGCGGTCTTCATCCATAAAGGTAAACAGTACGTTGATGAGATCGCTGACGCTGGCATGCGGAGCGCTGATTTCATCGCGCAGGTTGTCCAGAATCGATTTGACCGGCTCGGCGTACTGCTGCGCGGTCACAAAGGCCGCCAGCCGCTCACGCGCGTAGGGGAACAAAACATCATGGACAAAACGGATATCGCTGGTGGTCCCTTCAATATCCGTCACAATCGCGCGAATCATACTCTCTCCCATTGTCGTAAACGCATTTCGCATTCAAATAAGAATTCTAACCCTTCCAGATGACGGCGGGCTTCGGCCACGTCGCGTCCCCAGCAGGTTAAGCCATGACCGCGCAGAAGAAAACCATAATTAAGCGGGCGTTCCTGCGCGTAATGGGCGATGCGCGAGGCGAGGGCGTCGATGTCCTGGTCGTTATCAAACACCGGGATGGCCACCGTATCCTGGTGCGTGGTCTGCCCGGTAAGGGATTTTTGCATCTCGAAACCGGTGATCTTCAGCTCGGCCTCGTTGACCAGACGCGACAGCACCGTGGCATTGACAGTGTGAACGTGCAGGACGGCGTTAGCCTCGGGAAACAGGCGATAGATGAGGGTATGCAGCCCGGTCTCTGCCGACGGTTTACGGCCAGACGGCGCACGGTTGGTGGCGATTTCAACCTGTAGAAAATCGGCGGTGGTCAGGCTGCCTTTATCTTTTCCGGATTCGCTCAGCCAGCACAGGTGTTCATCCTGACGCACGGACATATTGCCGCCGGTAGCGGGCGCCCAGCCTTTAGCGCCAATCCAGCGGCAGGCCTCGACCAGGTGTGTGAGTTGCAGGTTGTCTGTCATTTCCTTTTACCCTCTCGGTCAGGAATATTTATATCGTTTAGACGTCTAAGCGTCTTGATTGCCAAAGACTAACATCGTGTTATAGTGTCAGCAACATAAGTATTACAGGCAGGCACACTACAATGAGCAATAACCCGTTGATCCCGCAGAGTAAACTTCCAAATCTTGGCACGACGATTTTTACCCAGATGAGCGCCCTGGCGCAGCAGCACAACGCCATTAACCTCTCACAAGGTTTTCCGGATTTTGACGGGCCGAAATATTTGCAGGAGCGTCTGGCGTACCACGTGGCGCAGGGAGCCAACCAGTACGCGCCGATGACCGGCGTGCAGGCGTTGCGTGAAGCCATTGCGGATAAAACGGCTGAGCTGTATGGCTATAAACCTGATGCGAACAGCGAGATCACGGTAACCGCAGGGGCGACCGAAGCGCTGTATGCGGCGATAACCGCCCTGGTGCGTACGGGCGATGAGGTGATTTGTTTTGACCCGAGCTACGATAGCTACGCCCCGGCGATTGAACTGGCCGGCGGCGTAGTGAAACGCGTGGCGCTCCAGCCGCCGCATTTTCGTCCGGACTGGCAGGCGTTTGCCGCGCTGCTGAGCGATAAAACCCGGCTGGTGATCCTGAATACGCCGCACAACCCATCGGCGACGGTGTGGCAGAAGAGCGATTTTGCCGCCCTGTGGCAGGCCATCGCCGAACGTGAAATCTATGTTCTGAGCGACGAGGTGTATGAGCATATCTGCTTCGCCGAAGAGGGGCATGCCAGCGTGCTGGCGCATCCGCAGCTTCGTGAGCGTGCAATCGCGGTATCGTCATTTGGCAAAACCTACCATATGACCGGCTGGAAGGTCGGGTACTGCGTGGCGCCCGCCGCCATCAGCGCTGAGCTGCGTAAAGTGCATCAGTATCTGACGTTTGCGGTGAACACACCCGCTCAGCTGGCGCTGGCGGATATGCTGCGCAGCGAACCCGGACACTACCGTGAGCTACCGGATTTCTACCGTGCGCGTCGGGATCGGTTTGTGGCTGCGTTGAGCAAAAGCCGTCTGGAGATTTTACCCTGTGAAGGGACCTATTTCCTGCTGGCCGACTACAGCGCGATTTCCGATCTGGACGACGTGAGTTTCTGCCAGTGGCTGACGAAAGAGGTGGGCGTGGCGGCCATTCCGCTGTCGGTGTTCTGCGCCGATCCCTTCCCGCATAAGCTGATCCGACTTTGCTTTGCGAAGCAGGAATCGACGCTGCTGGCAGCGGCAGCGCGGTTAAACGCGCTCTGACTATTTCACCGTCCAGGCTTCAGAAAAACGACGGTCTGCGAAGAGTTCGAGCAGACCGTTGATTTGTTTGAGGCGCAGCACTTCGTCGCTATCCATCCCAAGCTCCTTGCCTATCTTCTCGTCGTCCCAGCCGAGCTGAACCAGTTCACGAACAATCTCTGACATGGCGTTGATTTGATGCCGCCCACGAGCCCGATTGTGGCGAATGGTGGCCGCCATTCGGTTATGTTTGTCCTGTCGCTCCTGGCGCAGGCAAGTGACGGGTAAGTACCCTTTGAGCTGGCGCTTCAAAACCGCCCGGGTTGTGCCAATTTCATGGCGGTGAAAACCGTCCACGATTTCATACTGCTGCTGTTCGCTTTCGGTCACAACGATAGGCTGGGTGAATCCATCAAGTTCCAGTGACTTGCTGAGTAATCGTTTTTCCGGTGGGGCAACGTTATTGGGGTTGTAATCGTTGGCGGTAATCGCGTCCTGCTTAACCCAGAGCACACAGTCTATAGGTTGCTCACGAAAAGGGCTGTTTTTATGTATTGCCTGACGGAAGGCGTTAATGGCATTGATTCGATCCTCTTCGGTAAGTGATTGAAGGTAGATGTCAATTTCGGTGATTATTCGCTGTCGCATAAAATGCCCCACTCCTTGCGTTTTGCCTTCACTCTGTCGCTGTAGCGCTGATAGTGTTTTGGTTTATTTGGGCTAAATGACAGGGCCCTGCACCAGTAATCGTTATTAAGTAAAACCTTACAGATACGTCGCCAGGAGGGGATGTCCTTGGCGCCAATGTCGCCCTCCTGCGTATCGGGAATATCGTTCATGCCTCGCTTTTGATACCAGTGGAGATAAACCGCAATTTTATTGCGGTAATGCTCCGCCGTATTTTGCGGCATGCTGTCGAGTAGCAGCATGGCGTATTCGCGCCAGCCAAGATGGTCTGGTTTCAGGATCTTCCGGTGGCCATAAAAATGGTTATCGTGCCCGGCATAAATACCGCCGCTGCGCACCCCGCAGGCACGCTCACACATCGCCGCCCAGCGTTCGGGTTCAATGACATGATAGAGCCACAAGCCCTGACGCTGTTCCGGGCCAAACGGTTCGCAGATGCGCATATAACGTGGCGGCACCCCCGCCTTGTACATCAGGTCGTATAAGGGGTTATAGCAACATTTTGATTTCGCGAACCACGTCCAGATGTCGGCGGTTTTCCAGTCGTACAGAGGGTAGATATACCAGGAGTGACCACCCGGTGCGACGGTCGTCCAGGGTTTATCGTCAGAAAAGCGCTGCTTACGTGCCGACGCGATCGCCAGAAAACGGTTGTAGGATTCATCGGCGCGGATCCCCACTATGACGGCGGCAGGACGTTTTTGCGCATACCATTCGGCAAACTCTCGCACGAAGACTTCAAACGTCATTCCCTGCTGATAAAAATCGAAATAGTGATAATCGGTAATGGCATCTTCCGGTGGCTGGCGAACCCAGTTTGTCCCGGGTTCCCAGCACTGCCATTCAGGTTGAAACTGTGACAGTGCGTTCTGGGTCGTGAGCGGAAGCGCTACCCACCAGAACTGATGGATAACATCACGATACAGCGTTCTCATCGTGTCAACATGCTGAATGGTTGAGGAGAATTGCGCTTCCCAGTCCAGAAAGATGACATCTATTTTTCGCTTTAATTGCCGTGCTTGCTGGGCAACGAGATGCAGCATCACGGTAGAATCTTTTCCACCGGAAAAGGAAACGCATACCCTGGAGAAATTGTTTAGCGTCCAGTCTATGCGTTCCGCTGAAGCGTCTAAAACATTTTCCTGTAAAGGGATTTTATAGATCGACATGGTTAATCGCATCCTGCGTGTTAAATGTCTGGAAAAAATTAAGACGATATTATGAAATCATTTTTCATTATTTTCACGGGATCATTTTTTCAGTTTGCGATTTTTATATTCATCATATAAATGATTTTACGCAGATGGAGCGGAAAGACAGAGTTTATGCATTTTCTCAATGAACGTTGAAAAAACGCTGCTGTTCAGCGATGAACGGCTGTAAAGCATATAGACATGTATTTCGGGCAATTCAAATGGGGCGGCGATCCGTTTTAATTTTAACGTCTCTTTATAGGCTTCATAGATTGATACGGGTATAAAGCCTAACAGATCAGATGAACTGACCATGGAGATAAGCGAGCTGATGGAGTCCGTGCGAAAAGCAATATTTCTTTCCGGGAAAACGTCATTGGCGCGATTCTGGAACTCTTTAACGCCCGGGTGCGCACTCTGGTAAAAGGTGAATTTTTCCCGGTATAACGCCTCGAGACTGACCGTATCGGTGAGTCTTGGATGGTTTTCCCGGCAGATTAACGTTATTGGCACCGTGGTAAAGTGAACACAAACCACAGAGCGATTTTTTACCGGGGCAATTGTGAAAATCAGGTCGGCTTTACGGTAGGCGAGCAGGTCCTCTGCGGATTCCGGAGAGATAAGCATATCGCGTTGTTCTATCTCGTAATTTTCCTCGGATATTAATAGTTTCATCGGTTCGAGCATATAGCCAGGCGACACCATTTGGGAGCAATAGATAACGAACTTTTTCTTGATGTCCGAGTGATGCATCATGTTGATCGTCTGTTCAATTTGGTTGAGATTCTGTTCAAGATGATGATGGAGGTTGGTGCCCACCGTGGTCGGCGTAATTCCCTTACCTGAACGGATGAACAGGGGGTCATTGAGCTGGCCACGCAGGCGTTGCAGCGACTGGCTCACGGCGGATGGCGTGATATAAAGTGTCTCGGCAGCCTTACTGATACTGAGATGTTGGTAAATGCATTCGAAGATGACTAACAGATTGAGATCGAATTTTTTTAGGTCGTAGAGGTTGGCCATGTTTCGTCCTGAGTGTGCTGTGTTTGCTGTCGTTATCACATCATGGAGTACGACAGAGGAAAGTTACCTTTTTCAATCCGTGTGGGTAACTTGCTTAATTCAAAATTTAAGTGATCTTAATATATCATGGCTTTGGATTATTGAAACACAACTTCAAGGTTTATTAAGATAATTTTATCTTTGAAGTGTGATTGAATTATTTGAATAACAACTGGCATTTATATATAGCGCGAAATTTATTATGAAATTAAATTTATAACGTTTCAGAAGCCTGTTCGGTTTAGCCTATCACAACCATAGGCAGGACTATCCCTCTTGTCCATTGCTCAATGCGCGCGCGGGTGCTGTAATCAAACCGCTGTTACGGCCTTGATACAAGGTATGTAGAGCGCAACGCAACGCCAGCTTCGGCTGGCACTGAATGTACCTGCGGGGAATTCAGGTATCAGGGCCGCCCGTTGAGGCGGCCTTTTTACTTTCAGGTTTTCCTTTAAAAGGTTCACCTTGCTGTCTTGTTGCTGTTGTAAGGTTTGGCTGATTGATTTGATAAAGCATACGCATTAGCCCCGATGAACAAAGTTGGTTACCTTACATCTCAACGAAAACACGGAGGAAGTACAGATGTCCTTGATTAACACCAAAATTAAACCTTTCAAAAACCAGGCGTTCAAAAACGGTGAGTTCATCGAAGTAACTGAGAAAGATACCGAAGGCCGCTGGAGCGTGTTCTTCTTCTATCCGGCTGACTTCACCTTCGTTTGCCCGACCGAACTGGGCGACGTGGCAGACCACTACGAAGAACTGCAAAAGCTGGGCGTAGACGTTTACTCTGTTTCTACCGATACCCACTTCACCCACAAAGCGTGGCACAGCAGCTCTGAAACTATCGCGAAAATCAAATACGCGATGATCGGCGACCCGACTGGCGCCCTGACCCGTAACTTCGACAACATGCGTGAAGATGAAGGCCTGGCAGACCGCGCGACCTTCGTTGTTGACCCGCAGGGCATTATCCAGGCTATCGAAGTTACCGCTGAAGGTATCGGCCGTGATGCATCTGACCTGCTGCGCAAAGTGAAAGCGGCTCAGTACGTTGCTTCTCACCCAGGCGAAGTGTGCCCGGCGAAATGGAAAGAAGGCGAAGCGACGCTGGCTCCATCTCTGGACCTGGTTGGCAAGATCTAAGTCTGTAAAGCCTGGCGGCGCTACGCTTGCACTGGCCTACAGTATCGTAGGCCGGGTAAACGAAGTGCCACCCGGCAATCAATGGGCGCTCCCCGCGCCCATTTCATTCCAGCACCATGATGCAAGTTGCATTCAGGCAGCCCGTATAAGGCGGCTTGCATGATGACGTTTTAAGAGAGGGAAGAATAATGCTCGACGCTAACATGAAAACCCAGCTCAAGGCCTACCTTGAGAAACTGACCAAACCTGTTGAGCTGATTGCCACGCTGGACGACAGCGCGAAATCGGCAGAAATCAAAGCGCTGCTGACAGAGATTGCTGAGCTGTCGACGAAAGTGACCTTCAAAGAAGACAACACGCTGGCAGTCCGTAAGCCTTCTTTCCTGATCGCCAACCCAGGGTCTGACCAGGGGCCGCGTTTCGCGGGCTCTCCGCTGGGGCACGAATTTACGTCCCTGGTGCTGGCGCTGCTGTGGACCGGTGGTCATCCGTCAAAAGAAGCGCAGGCGCTGCTGGAGCAGATCCGCGATATCGACGGTGATTTTGAGTTTGAAACCTATTACTCACTCTCCTGCCATAACTGTCCGGACGTGGTGCAGGCGCTGAACCTGATGTCAGTCCTCAACCCACGCATTAAGCACACGGCGATTGACGGCGGTACGTTCCAGAACGAAATCACCGAGCGCAACGTGATGGGCGTTCCGGCAGTTTACCTGAATGGTCAGGAGTTCGGCCAGGGGCGTATGACCTTGACCGAAATCGTCGCCAAAGTGGATACCGGCGCAGAAAAACGTGCGGCGGAAGAGTTGAACCAACGCGATGCGTACGACGTACTGATTGTTGGCTCCGGCCCGGCGGGCGCGGCGGCAGCGGTTTACTCCGCACGTAAAGGGATCCGTACCGGTCTGATGGGCGAGCGTTTCGGTGGTCAGGTTCTGGATACCGTTGACATTGAAAACTACATTTCCGTGCCGAAAACCGAAGGCCAGAAGCTGGCCGGGGCGTTGAAAGCGCACGTCAGCGACTACGACGTGGATGTCATTGACAGCCAGAGCGCCAGCAAACTGGTTCCGGCCGCGGTCGAGGGTGGTTTGCACCAGATTGAAACGGCGTCCGGCGCGGTGCTGAAGGCGCGCAGCGTGATCATTGCCACCGGCGCGAAATGGCGCAACATGAACGTCCCGGGCGAAGATCAGTATCGCACCAAAGGCGTGACCTATTGCCCGCACTGTGACGGCCCGCTGTTCAAAGGTAAACGCGTAGCGGTGATCGGCGGCGGTAACTCCGGCGTGGAAGCGGCTATCGATCTGGCGGGAATTGTTGAACACGTTACCCTGCTGGAGTTCGCCCCGGAGATGAAAGCGGACCAGGTGTTGCAGGATAAGGTGCGTAGCCTGAATAACGTCGATATTGTGCTCAATGCCCAGACGACAGAAGTGAAAGGCGACGGCAGCAAAGTGACCGGTCTGGAATACCGTGACCGCGTGAGTGGCGATATCCACAGCGTGGCGCTGGCAGGGATCTTTGTTCAGATTGGCCTGCTGCCAAACACCACCTGGCTGGAAGGCGCGATTGAGCGCAACCGCATGGGCGAGATCATCATTGATGCGAAATGCGAAACCAGCGTGAAGGGCGTATTTGCGGCGGGCGACTGCACCACCGTGCCGTACAAACAGATCATCATCGCCACTGGCGAAGGTGCGAAAGCGTCGCTGAGCTCGTTTGATTATCTGATCCGCACCAAAACCGCATAATAAAAGAAAGCAAGACGACACCTGCAATGCCAGAGGCCACCAAAAGGTGGCCTCTTTTTTTATCTCACGACCATTACCGGAATGTGGGTGTGGCGGATCACGCTGGAGGCGTTCGACCCCAGCAGGTGAGTGGTGATGGAAGGGTTACGTGAACCAATCACTACCACGTCGGCATTTAATTCCCCCGCCAGCTCATTAACGGCGTCGCGCACGCTACCGAACCGGACGTGGGTTTTGATGCGGGAAGGATCGATGCTGAAGTGCCCGACCATGGTTTGCAGGCGTGTCTCGGCTTCATGCTGTAAATGCTCTTCAAAACGACGCACATCAGCAGCGAAACGATGCAGGCTCAGGCTGGCAGAGCCCGGTAAAACATGCAGAAGATGAATAACTCCGTCCTGCTGCGCGAGAAATTCCGCGTGACGTACAGCCTTATCACTCAGTTCCATTTCGAAAACATCAACCGGCATAATGATTGTTTGATACATAACCGTTTCTCCTTGTTTATAAACGCTGAAATCATTCAACCACAAAATATAAAAGGTTTCTGTAATCCCGACAGCACTTTTTTATCTCGCCAGGATAAATCTCAAAACAGCCGGATTCCGGGGCAGATCCCGAGAGGTAGCTACCCTTTTATAAGCTTACCCACACCCTTTCGGAGGTTGCATGAAAGCTCTCACCTATCACGGTCCGCATCATGTTCGGGTCGATAATGTCCCCGATCCGGGCATCGAACAGCCTGACGATATCATCCTGCGCGTAACGGCCACGGCGATCTGTGGTTCTGATTTGCATCTTTATCGCGGAAAAATTCCCAAGGTCCAGCACGGCGATATCTTTGGTCATGAATTTATGGGCGAGGTGGTGGAGTGCGGGAGCGAAGTGAAAAACGTGCAGAAAGGTGACCGGGTGGTGATCCCGTTTGTGATTGCCTGCGGTGACTGCTTCTTTTGCCAGATGCAACAGTACGCGGCCTGCGAAAACACGAACCGCGGGCAGGGCGCGGCGCTGAACAAAAAGCAAATTCCCGCCCCTGCCGCGCTGTTTGGCTACAGCCATCTTTACGGCGGCGTGCCGGGCGGACAGGCGGAGTATGTGCGCGTCCCGAAAGGCAACGTGGGGCCGTTTAAAGTGCCCCAGCTGCTGTCTGACGACAAAGCGCTTTTCCTGTCAGATATTCTGCCTACCGCCTGGCAGGCGGCAAAAAATGCGCAGATCCAGAAAGGCTCCAGCGTCGCCGTATTCGGGGCCGGGCCGGTGGGGTTACTGACCATTGCCTGCGCGCGGCTTCTCGGCGCAGAGCAGATTTTCGTGGTTGACCATCATCCCTATCGACTGCGGTTTGCCCAGGAGCGCTACGGCGCGATCCCGATTAACTTTGATGACGATAACGACGCGGCGGAGAAAATCATTGAGCAAACGGCCGGACAGCGCGGAGTGGATGCGGTGATTGATGCCGTCGGGTTTGAGGCCAAAGGCAGCACCACGGAAACGATCCTCAGTAACCTGAAAATTGAAGGCAGCAGCGGCAAAGCCCTGCGCCAGTGCATTGCTGCGGTGCGACGCGGCGGCGTGGTCAGCGTGCCGGGCGTGTACGCCGGTTTTATTCACGGCTTCCTGTTTGGCGATGCCTTCGATAAAGGGCTGAGCTTTAAGATGGGGCAGACCCACGTCCATGCCTGGCTGGGAGAGCTGCTGCCGCTCATCGAAAAGGGGCTGCTTACCCCAGAAGATATTGTGACCCACTATCTTCCGCTGGCTGATGCGGAACGCGCCTATAAGATCTTCGAAAAACGGGAGGAGGAGTGCCGCAAGGTGATCCTGGTGCCTGGCGCAGACACCCCGGAGGCAGCGCAGCAGAAAGTGAAGGGACTAGTGAATGCCTTCCCCGGCGGCGTTGTGTGAGGTTCCTCACTCACCAGTGGCGCTCAAGATACAGCACCGCCACGACGAGGATCGCCAGGATGATGAGAAAAACCAGTGTGATAACAAGTATCTCACCCATGACCGTCCCCACGGCACTACAACAGACTAAGCGTGGATTAAGCGGTTTTTGTCCGGTATAGCACAATAGGGTGAATTTGCGGAAAGAGGATGCGTGTGCATCCTCTGTGCAAAGCGGGGTCGCTTGTTCAGAAGGGATTAACGCAGGTAATCGCCAGCGGCTTCGGGCTGGTAGAGCAGCTCAAGCACTTCCAGGTGAGCTGAGGCGCCGCCCGGGAGTTCCCAGTGGATGGTATCGCCCGTGCGCAGTCCAAGCAGCGCCGCGCCCACGGGTGCCAGCACCGACAGTTGCGTGCTGCTGTCGGTCATCTGCGCCGGATAGACCAGCGTACGGGTGAGCTCCTCTCCGGTGGTCAGGTTGCGGAACTTCACCTGGCTGTTCATGGTGACCACATCATGCGGCATGGTCTCAGGCGTACACATCTGCGCCCGGTCGAGCTCTTCGTTCAGCGCATCGGCTACCGGCAGCGAGGCGAATTCTGGTTTCTCCAACAGTCGGTCAATACGTTCTGCGTCGAGTTCATTGATGATAATCGTAGGTCTGGACATTTTTACTCCATGTCGTTAATGCTGCGTGTAACGCAGAAACCAATCCAAAAGAAAACCCTCGCCGTCTGGCAGCGAGGGTTTAACTTATCTGATGATACTGTCTGAAACCGTAAGTTTGAAGTGATGAAGGTCACAATCATGCGCCATATGAATTTTTGGCAATAAACCCGGCGTCCCGATTCACGCTGAACGGAAATTTCGTTACGCTGGAAAGACTGAACCCGGGCAATGCGCGTTGCAGCCCCAGCGTAGAGAGAGCGATATGTACTTTTACCAACCGTCTCAGGGGCACGGCCTGCCGCACGACCCGCTGAACGCCATTATCGGTCCACGTCCGATTGGCTGGATCTCATCCTGTGATAAGGCCGGTCAACTGAACCTTGCCCCGTACAGCTTCTTTAACTGCTTTAACTATCGCCCACCGATCATTGGTTTTTCCAGCAACGGCTGGAAGGATAGCGTGCGGAATATTACCGAAACGGGGGAGTTTGTCTGGAACCTCGCAACGCGCGATCTCGCCGAGGCGATGAATGAAACCTCCGCCACGCTCCCTCATGGCGAGGATGAATTTACCTTTGCCGGCCTGACGCCCGTTGCCAGCCAGCTTGTGAGCTCGCCGCGCGTGGCGGAAAGCCCGGTGAATTTCGAGTGTCGATTGTCACAGTGCATTCAGCTTACCGGCGCGGATGGGACACCGATTGATACCTGGCTGGTGCTCGGCGAAGTCGTGGGCGTCCATATCGCCGAGAGTTTGCTGGAAGAGGGGATTTACCAGACCGCGAAAGCGCAGCCCATTCTGCGTGCGGGTGGACCGACGGCCTACTACGCCATCAGTGACAGCCATCGCTTCGATCTGGTACGCCCGGATGCGCGCAGGGGGTGATATGCACGCAACCCTGTTGCCCGCCGATCAGCAGTTTTTTGCCGATCTGTTGAGCGGCCTGGTGCTCAACCCACAGCAACTGGGGCGAGTCTGGTTTGCTCAACGTGGCGCGTCTGACGCTGTCGGAAGCGTGAGCCGCGACTGGCCACGGCTTGATGTCGTTCTTCGCGGGGAATATGGCAACAGACTGGTTACCGGGCAGCAGACCCTCTGCCAGGGGGAAATGCTGTTTCTTCCCGCCCAGGCCGCCAGCGTCCCGGTGTTTGAACGACCGGTCATGCTGCTGAGCATTCTTTTTGCGCCGTCGTGGCTGGGGCTGGTGTTTCATGATACCCGTCACGGGCGCTCCGTGCCTGCGCAGCGACACGTTGAGCTTCCTCACCCTGAACGAGGCGAATGTGCTGCGATGCTGATGGCCCTGACGCACCTGAGCGCTTCCCCGCAGGATCAGGCCATTATTCAACCGCTGGTGCTGAGCCTGCTGCACTGGTGCCGGAAAGTGGTGTCGTCGCTGCCTGAACCGGGACTGTCGCGCGGGGATTTCCTCTATCAGAGCATTTGTAACTGGGTGCAGGAAAACTATGCTGAATCCCTGTCGCGGGACAGCGTCGCCGCGCTTTTTAATATTTCGGCTAACCATCTGTCACGCCTGTTCTCCCAACAGGGGACGATGAGTTTTGTGGATTACGTTCGTTGGGTGCGTATGGCGAAGGCGAGAACCATCCTGCAAAAATACCACCTGCCGGTGGGGGAAGTAGCGAAGCGCTGCGGCTATGCCGATAGCGACTATTTTAGCCGTCTGTTCCGGCGCCAGTTTGGCCTGACGCCGGGGGAGTATCGCGCACGCTTTCAGTGACAGTCAGAACGTGATTTCAGCGTTCAACAGATCCAGGATACTTTGCGGCGTCTTTGCTGCAAACAGCGACTCGCGAAACGTTTTATTGACCAGCTTCCGCGCCAGCTGGGAAAAGACCTTCACGTGATTAATCCCTTCCTGAGCGCCGAGCGTCAGCATGATCACCAGCTCGACGTCGCCCAAATCCGACTCCCAGTCAATCGCCTTGTCCAGGCGTGCAATGCTGATGCTGGAGTGGCGTATCCATTGCGATTTGGTGTGAGGGATCGCCACGCCAAACCCGACGGCGGTGGTGACAATCTCTTCGCGCTGCCAGAGATCTTCTTCAAGCTCCAGCGGGTTTTCGGTCCTGCCATGAATCGCAAGATTTCCGCATAAGAACTGAAGTACCTGCTCTTTTGAGGTCAGCGGCTCATTGACCACGATAGTCTCCAGGGCCAGCAAGGGACGCGGCGGCGCTTCCGGTGTGAAATCCGCCAGCAGGGCTTCAATCTCCTCTGCGCTGCGGCTGTCGCAGGCCTTTTCCGCCAGCGCCCGGCAGGTTGCCATGTCCAGCTGACGCAGCTGGGTTTTTACCGCAGGGATGCGCGGCCCGCTCATGCTGAACTCATCTAAGCCCAGACCAAGCAGAAGAGGGAGGTAGCGCTGCTCTCCGCCAAGTTCCCCGCAAATGCCGACCCATTTCCCGTGACGATGCGCTGCGGTGACAATCTGGCGAACCATGCGTAAAAAAGACGGTGTGATGGGGTTATACAGCGCCGAAACGCGCGGGTTGTTGCGATCGACAGCGTAGAGATACTGAGTCATATCGTTCGAGCCGATACTGAAGAAATCCACCTCTTCGCAGAAGTGATCGATGATAAAGCAGACTGAAGGCACTTCAACCATGATCCCCAGCGGCAGGTGTGCGGTGTGACGTAACCCCTGTGAGGCCAGGGCGTCACGAACGTTTTGCAGCTCCTGTTTGATCCATAAAATCTGATCGAGACTGTGCACCATCGGGATCATCAACAGCGCATTGCCGCTGGCGCCTGCGCGTAAGATCGCGCGCAGTTGGGTGCGGAAGAGATCGGCAAATTCGGGATAAATACGAACGGCGCGATAGCCGAGGAACGGGTTTTCTTCCTGGGGAATGTTCAGGTAAGGGATCTGCTTATCGCCGCCGATGTCCATTGTGCGAAAGATGACCGGCTTGCCCTGCGCGGAGAGCAGCACCTGCTGATAGGCTTCGAATTGCTCCTGCTCGTCCGGCGCGGAGTCTCTGTCCATATACAGCATTTCAGTGCGAAACAGCCCGATACCCTGCGCGCCGCAGGCAAACGCCCCGGGCGCTTCCAGCGCGCTGCCGATGTTGGCGGCAATCTTTACCGGTACGTTGTCGCGGGTGAGTGCTGGAAGACCCGCATCTTTGATCTGCTGCTGGTGGCGTCGGTCGGCAAGGCGCTGCGCCACGCTATAGTAATCATTCACCGCGTCGTTGGGTTCAACGACCAGCACGCTACAGATGCCGTCCAGAATGACCTTTTTTCCCATCAACGGCGCCAGCGAGGCGACCGTTAAACCACTCAGCACAGGCACGGAGGCCGCGCGTGCCAGGATCAGCGTATGCGACGTCCGGCCTGTTTTTTCAAGCACCATGCCTTTCAGATACTGCGTGTCGAGGCTGAGAAACTGGCTGGGCGTCAGATCTTCCGCCACCAGAATAGTGGGAGCGCTGAGGGTGAATGCGGAGGTTTGCTGCAACTCCGGCCAGGTAATGTTAAGAAGCTGCTCGCTGATGTCGCGAATATCGCTGACGCGTTCACGCAGGTAGTCGCTGGCGGAGAGCGACAGCTTGTCGCAGATCAGCTCCATATTACGAATGATCGCCTCCGCAAGGCTTAGCCGTTCCTCGGCGATCAGTCGGCGTATGGTGCCGCCAAACTCCTCATCCTGGATCAGCGAAAGATGCGCGCTGAGAATGGTTTTACTCTCGCCGTCCAGCCCGCGCAGACGGTGGTTGAGCTGTTCAGCCAGCGTCGCCAGGCTGTGTTCCAGGCGGGTAATATCTTCCGGCGAGGCGGGGATCTGACAATAACGTTTGAGGTTATCGCTCTGCCAGCCTCGCAGAGTGCCAGCCCCGATGCCACTGGCGAGCGTAATGCCGTGCTGAAGGTGGGGAGCAAGCCTTACAAGCGAACGGGGCAGGGGATGCGCAACGTGCGGCGCGTCGCCGGAGGGAATACTGTCGCTGTCGATAAACGCGCCGGTGAGATACGCCTCCAGCACGCGTCGGGCCTGCTCCTCGTCGCTGCCGTTAATTTCCAGCACGCAGCTGTCATTAAACAGCGTACCGGTACTGATCAGCGCCAGCGAGCTTTTGGCATCCGCGTGAGTGTTAAGCCGTCTGTTGATAAAACGGATGTCGCTGCGCCATGCGCTGCACTGCTCTTTTAACGCCCAGGCCGGACGCGCATGCAGGCCGTTGGGCAGTGGGCAGAAAAATTCAATTGAAAGCATACTTCCTCCTGGCCGCGTGAGATCAGCATCTGAAGTCCGTCAGATGATCCACGGTCTCACGGTTCATGCATGCCACAAGCGCGACAAGCAGTTGTTGGGTGTGATGAATGTCTTTTTCGTCGGCAATGGATGCCGCGCAGTGCCCGTGTCGGGTCGGGGGACCAAGCACAAGAGTCGGCACGCCAGTGCCGGAGAGATGGATCGCCCCGCCGTCCGTTCCGCCGTTGCTGAACATGTCTTTTTGCAGCGGGATCCCTTGCGAGCGCGCGATCGTCTCAGCCAGCGCAATCAGTTTGGCTGGGGCGATGAGCGTTTTGTCGTACAGCACCAGCATCGGGCCCGCACCGATCTGGCGATGGTTGGCGCTGCCATAATCGAAATTTTTTGACCAGCAGGCGGTATCCAGCACCAGCGCGATATCAGGATGAATGGCGCGCGTGGCGGTCTGGCCGCCGCGCAGGCCGACCTCTTCACTTGAGCTGGCCACCAGCCACAGCTCGCAGTCGAGCGGCGTCTGGTGCAGCTCGCGCAGCAGCGCGATCAGCAGGTAACAGCCGAGACGATCGTCGAAGGCTTTACCCATCACCCGATGGTGAGGAAGGGTCTGAAAGGGCGTATTGAACGTCACGCGGTCGCCTGCGTCGATACCGGCGGCGAACACCTCCTCCGCCGACGTCGCGCCAATGTCGACACGCAAATTGTCAACGTTTTCTCCTTTCAGATCCCCATCCAGCAGTCCCGGTATTTTTTCCCCGTTACGCGTGGTGATGCGCACCGGCTGAAGGGTGCGGGCCATCATGCGCACGTTGCCGATGGGCAGGACATCAATGGCCCCTTCGCGCGAGACGCTACGCACCATAAAACCGACTTCATCCATATGGGTGCAGACCATCACCTTCGGGCCCCGGCTCTGGTTGACGCGGATAAGCACGGAACCCAGCCCATCAAACTGAACCTCTTTATGGTATTTTTGCGCCTCACTGAGCAGGATGTCGCGCACCTCTTGCTCTGAGGCCGCAATGGCGTCTGCTTCGCTCAGGGCGCGCAGTAAATCTCTGTCCATTCTTGTTCTCCCGTCAGCAATAGCCGTTTGTCGAGGGTATAAAGCACCTCGGCGCCCGTTTCCGTCACCAGCACCACATCTTCAATTCGTACCCCGCCCAGGTGTTCAAGGTAGATCCCCGGCTCAACGGTCAGCACCATGCCGGGCTGTAACAGGGTGCGATCGGTGGGGGAAAAACGTGGATTTTCATGGACATCAATACCAATGGCATGGCCGGTGTTATGCCCGAACTGCGGGCCGTAACCTGCACGTTCAATCACGGAACGTGCGGCGCTATCGATCTGATGACAGGAAACGCCGGGGCGGATGGCATCAATGGCCGCCTGTTGTGCCGCCAGAACGATCTGGTACACCGCATAGAGAGGGTGCTCCTCCGGCGGCGTGTTTTGCCCGGCGACAAGAAAGGTCCTTGTCATATCCGAGCAATACCCCTGGTGTTGGGCGCCGAAATCAAGGGTGATCATCTCGCCAGGCATAATCACTTTGTCAGAGGCTTTGCCGTGGGGCAGCGCACCGCGCGGCCCGCTGGCGACAATGGTGTCGAAAGAGGGCTTGTCCGCACCCTCCTGCTTCATAAACCACTCCAGCTCGGCAGCGACTTCACGCTCGCGCATACCGGGCTGAATGAAACGCCGGATGTGCTGTGCGGCGCGGTCGGCAATGCCGCATGCTGCACGGATACGGTCGATTTCGTCAGCGGTTTTTATCTGCCGCAGCGCGTCTAGCGAGGTGCTGCAAAGGGTGGTATTCAGCTTATCGCGCCACAGCACGCCTGTTTGCCAGCTCACGTATTCACCCTCAAAGCCAAGACGGGTAAGATCTTCCTTCGCAATAATCTGATTCACCGCCTGCGCAAACGGGTTCTCCGTGTTAAGCAGGTGCATTTCATAGCCCGCCGCTCGTGAAGCGATATCGCTGTAGTAACGGAAATCCACCAGGATATGTGCCGCGGTTTGTGTCACCAGCACATATCCCGAACCGGTTGAAATGCCCAGGTGCGGCTGTTTATTCTGGCGCGAAGAGATGAGCACGCCGTCCAGTTTTTCCGCAGCCAGCCAGGCATGAAGCCTTCTCAGTAATTCCATGGTTCACCCCGTTACAGCGTGTCGATAGCGAGTTTTCCGCGCTTGTGCAGACTGTTACGAATAATCACGACCAACAGCGCGGTGATCGCCGCCCCGACCACAATACTGAGCATGTACGCCCCCAGATTGGTGACCAGCGGCCACGCCCAGATCGCCGATTCAGGGAACCACTGCACGGCACCGAGCGCGGTGGCGGTCATCGCACCCGCGATCGCACCCGCCATATACGCCGGCAGCGTCGCAAGCGGATTTTCCAGCAGGAACGGGATGGCCCCTTCACTGATGCCCATAAAGGCGAGGAACATGGCCGTTTTGCCTTGCGGATAAAGCTGCGGACTAAACAGGCGTTTGCCGGTCAGACGATGGTCAATCAGCGTGGCCAGCCCCAGACCAATGGGCGGAATAACAATCGCCACGGCGCGGGAGGTGATGGGCAGGACATGATCGGTTGTCAGCCCCAGGCCAACAAATCCCGCCGCTTTGTTAATGGGGCCGCCAAGATCAATCGCCGTGGCCGCCGCCATCCCGATGGCATACATCATGGAGCCCGCCTGACCCGCCGCCAGCAGTACGGTCCGCATACCTGCATTCAGCCAGCCGCCAATCGGCGTGATGATGTAATACATCGCCAGCATCACAAACAGCGCCGAGAGGATTGGGATCAGAAAGGTGCTTTTAAAGGCCAGCAGATACTGCGGTACGTTAATACGGCTATTCAGCCATTTGACCAGATAGCCTGCGGCTATGGCGATAATCAGCGCGCCAATAAACGTGGAGGGCACGGGTTTGGTGGCAAGCCAGGTCAGTTTTTCCGCATCAAAGTTCAGCACCAGCGTCGGCTGCGTGGCGACAAGGCCACCGATAAACCCGGCTGGGAAGGCCAGCTTTCCGCCGATAGAGTTGGCGACAAAGGCGGCAAACATCGGGATGGCGAAGCTGAACAGCAGCCCGCCGAACGATTCGGTCAGATAGCCAAATTTCAATATCGAGAGATTGAAACCGGTGAATTTGCCAGAGTTAAGCGCGTCGAGAATACCGGTGTCAGGCGGGATCTCCAGCCAGACGTAGGCGATGAGCTGTGAAATGGCGAGGATAACCCCGCCCATGATAAGCGTTGGCACCATGCGGGATATCCCCGACATAATGTGCTGTGGAAGCTCTTTCCAGAAAGACGCACCGGCGGCAACCGGTGCGGATTTGATGGCAAGTGTGTCACCCTCGTGACTGTCCGGGCGAACCGCGCTGCGTTTTTTAATAGCCATGACGAAAACCCCTGGGTGTGAGGATTATTATTGTTCTGCTGCAATCATCTCTTCGATCTCTTTCAGGGTGCCTGCCGCGTTTTTAATAGCGTCCTGAAGCGTAATCTCATACACGTCGCGCGTTTCGAAGCGCTCATTGTCTTCCGGGGTGATCGCGATGGCGTGGATAATAATGTCAGCGTCGGCAATATCCTGCGGGGTCAGGCGATTCTGGATCCCGTCCGCGCCCTGGGTTTCAATTTTTACCTCATAACCGGCTTCCGTCGCCGCGTCTTCCAGCGCCTGGGCTGCCATGAAGGTATGTGCCAGGCCCATCGGGCAGGCGCACAGTGCAATCAGTTTTTTAGCCATGTGAAATTCCTCCTGTAGATAACGCCATGATTATGGCGGGGAGGTTTCAGTGATGTTTACCGGATTAATAATGCTTTAGCTGGAAAAATGATGCGTGTGAGCGGAAGTGTGAGGTTAATCGTCATATCACGGAAATCAATGAAAAACCGGGCAAAAAGGTGCCCGGCGCAGCATCAGTAACCGGCTTTATCAATGACAAACTGTTTGCCGCAGTTGCCCGGATGCGGCTGTGGCGCAAAGGAGCCGGCAGAGAGCGGGTTGTTGATGGTGCTGGCGTTCAGCGAGATCTGCATCTCGGTCAGATAAGCCGGATTGCCGTGGCAGGTAAGCTTGAACGCTTTTACGCTCTGTTTCCCCCAGCTTTTGGCCACGGCTGCATCGAAGTCGCTGCGGCGGACGGTTTTGCCATAATTTTCCGCCAGAAATTTTCCTGCCGCGCTGTGCTTCACCTCCTGGTTCATGCGCACCATGGTGCCGAAGTAAGCGTCGGGATCAAAACCAAAGCAGACGCCGTGTTTCGCGTATTCATAACGTTCAAGGCAGGAGTTGCCGCCCGCGCCGGGCATCACGCTGTTCAGCTTCGCCGCGCCGGTTAGCGATAGTCCGGTCTCTGCGGCGTCACATTTGCGGCTGGCTTTTGCTTCCGGCATATTCGGAACCGGACGAGTGGCACAGCCGAAGCGCATCCAGCGGCGTTCATCCACTCCGCGAGCGGCAATAGATTTCGGCAGCGCGGGCCATAAGCCGTGGACGGTCAGAAAATCGGTTTTGTTGCTGCTCTCTTTTTGCAGGCGACACTCTTCCGGTTCGTCACGGTTACGTTCGACCATGCTCTGGCAAAATCCGGTTTGCCAGGAAAGAGCCAGAACGTAGCGATCGAAATCGCCGTACTGGGTTGGCTTAAGCGGATCTGCCTGAATTGAGAAGACACAGAGTGCAAGCGCTACTGCGCCAGACGGGATAACGATATCCTTCCTGAACATTTGCTTTCCTGATTGGTTGGGCGCGATTAATTTCTGGGGGTTATTAAAGCACAAAAAGCGCCCGCAGGCGCTTTTTGGAAATCAGGAATTTCGCTTAGGCAGCGCCGGGAACCAGCACTTCGGTGGCGATAATAACGATAATCAGGCCAACCAGCACCGGCACTGACGTGCGTTTTACCACTTCAAACGGAGAGATTTTCGCCATCCCCGCAACCGCAACCACCACGCCCGATACCGGAGAAATGGTACGGCCCAGGTTGGAGGCCTGAAGCATCGGAATGGACAGGTAAGCCGGGTTGATGCCGGAGGAGTGCGCCAGCTTAGGGATCATCTCAACAAAGGCGTAGAACGGCGCGTTACCGGAGCCGGTGGTCATCGCCGCCAGCATGGTCAGCACCACCAGCACCAGCATCAGGATAATGCTGGCCGAGCCGAACGAGGTGGCGATAGAGATCAGGCTCTGAATAAAGCCGATGGTGCTCAGCCCCTGGGCAAACACCCCCGCGGCAACCAGCAGCATCACCACGCCCGCGAAGGCATCCGCCATACCGCGGAAGGCAACTTCCAGACCCGTGAACACTTTCTGGGTGTTAAAACCACGAACGAATTCCAGGATGGCCGCCAGCAGCATACAGATCACCAGGATAGTGATGATGTGCAGCTGCGGGCCCCATTTGCCGTCGAAAATAAGCACGCCAATAATCGGCGTGAAGGGCAGGATGGAATAAAACGCCGGGGCGGTAGTGGTGATTTCGCTGACGTCCATCATTTCGTGGCTGACGTTCTCTTTCTTATCGAGATAGCGCTGCCAGAAGAAATGCGCCACGCCCATGCCGAGAATAGCGGTGATGGAGATCGGCAGTGTGGTTTTGAAGGCGAAGTCAATCAACGACATTTCCGCGGCTTTTGCGGCCAGCACTACGTCACCGGAAGTAGGGGAGAGAATAATCGCCGCCGGAGAGGCGCAAATAGCCGCCGCTGCGCCACGGCTGATCCCGACGTTAACCATTACCGGGAACAACGTTGCCATTAACAGCACGCCAAGGCCCGTTGCTGAGGAAACGGCTAATGACATCAGACAGGCCAGGAAATAGGCCGCGACCATCAGCAGATAGGGGGAATTAATATATTGCAGCGGCTTAGAAGCCAGCTTTACCACCATATCATTCGCGCCGATATGGGTCATATAGGCAGCAAATCCGCAGAGCATCATGATCATCATGCCCAGATCGCCGCCGCGGCTCATCAGCAGAATTTTTATATATTCCACAATATCGGTAGCGGTATATCCGGTACTGGCTTCGCTGGCGGGTAAAACCTGATGACCCATTAGCGCGCTAATGATCAGCAGCGTCAGGCCGCCGACAAATAGCACGCCGGTGGCTGAGTAACCTTTAATGATGTAGCGTGCTACACCGACAATGACCACGACTCCAATGAGGAGTTCGAGAAAAGTAAGCATGATTTCCCCTGTATCCTTGCTGCCCGAGAGACAAATAATCAATAAAAAAGAAGCTGAAATGTGCCGAATAAATGTCCAGTCCTTGCTGATTAAAATCAAGAAAGAGACTACTAAAGGCACTGATGACGATATTTTTGCTAACCCTGCGTCATTTATATTAAGACGTTATTGACCTGATGAATAGATATTATATGTCATTAAATTGATGGTGAAGTGTTAAGGTTTTGAGTATTACTTGCCGACAATCGATTTAAAACGTAAATCTCTTTAAAACCACTTCTCTTTCATTCTTTTGCCTGCTTATACTCGGTTCACTTTTACCCTATCCGACGATCTGAATATGCACGCCAGCTGGACATATCGCCTGCGCTTTATCAAAAAACATCTGCTGATGTTTTTGCTGGCGTTTGGCTGGCTGTTGATCCAGAGTCAGGTGGCCGTCGCCTCCCATCAATGTTCAATGGATTTGCGCGGTGAGGTGGCCACCATCCAGCATATGGATATGATGGCGCAACCGGGGCCGCATTATGCTGCCGGTGCTTCACCGCTGTGTGAAAAGCATTGTGTGCCGGATCAGGTACAAAAAGATCCTGCCCAGCCGCATCTGGTGGCGCTGCCTGCCGCCATGACCCTGACCTTAACGACCCCAGAGTGCTCATCTGCAAGCCATTCTGCGTGGTCCGTTACCCCTCCTGCTGTGGGGCCGCCGGCAACGATCCGCTACTGCCGGTTTCGGGAGTAAAAACCTGTTAATTCGTTGATTTTATTTACTTAACGTTTAACAGGAGATTTATCATGCGTACTATATTCCTTTCCGCGCTGGTTGGCGCGTCCGTCTCTTTCGCTTCTTATACCGTTCAGGCAAACCAGACCTGGCAGGGCCACGGCGTGGTTCAGTCGATCTCTGACAGCGCCGTCATGCTCCGGCACGAGGCCATACCGGAACTAAAATGGCCAGCAATGACCATGCCGTTTACTTTATCTGCCGGCGCCACGCTGAATGACGCCAAACCAGGGGATGAAGTGACCTTCACGCTTGAGCGTGCGGGTGACGGTTTCCAGATTATCTCGCTGACGCCAGCACGCTAAGCGAGGTCACCATGAAACAACACACACTGAGCCTGTGGCTCGGTGGGGTGTTGTTCGGCCTGTTAACCTCCGCCGCGCAGGCGGAGCCGTGGACGCTCGAACACACCCTGACCGAAGCCCAGCGCTACTCAGCAGAACTCTCCGCCAGCCGTAACGAAGCGCAGGCGCTGGATGCGATGGCGGATTCCGCCACGCAATTACCTGACCCAAAACTGAAATTCGGTATCGAAAACGTGCCGGTACAGGGCAGCAACGATCGGCGGCTGACGCGCGAAGGGATGACCATGCAGAAGGTTGGCATCATGCAAAGCTACGTCAGCTCAGAGAAGCGGGAACGTAAAGCGCAGACCTTTCAGGCGCAGGCGCGAAGCGTGCTGGCAAAATCCGAGGCCGTCCGCGCCGCGCTTCAGCGTGATACCGCCCAGGCCTGGCTGGATCTGGCGCTGGCCCAGCAGGCGCTGAACACGGCCAGAACGCTGGTCCGTGAAACCGAACGCCAGCGGGGCGTGCAGAAGGCGAGCGTCGGGGCGGGAAGCGCCACGCCGGACAGCGTACTGGCCCTGCAAATGATCCTCAGCGCCATGCGCGACAAAGAGACGCTGGCGCAGCGGGATGTGCAGCTGGCGCAAAGCCGTCTGCTGGAGCTAACGGGGCACGCGATTACGGCGGTTCGCGGTCCGCTGCCGCGCTATCAACGTCTTCCTGCCGATGAAAAAACGTTGCAGGAGGGGATCGTCAGGCACCCGGAAGTGGAGGCCGCACGACGTGAAGCCGAGACCGCGAAAGCGCGTTCAGCGCAATCTGCCGTGGCGGCGATACCCGATGTGGATGTGGAGGTCTATTACGCCCACCGCGCCGAAGGCTATGACGATATGGCTGGCGTGATGTTCAGCGTGGATCTGCCTTTGTTCCAGTCAAAACGTCAGGACAAGGATTACGCCGCCGATGTTTCCCGCTCAATGCAGGCGGTGGATCAACTGACGCTGCTCAAACGCGAACACATTGCCCAGGTGCAAACGCTGGTGGCGCAGTATCAGGCTGCGCAAACGGTGTGGCAGCGACAGCGGGACGAGGTACTGCCGTTGCAGCGTCAACGGCTGGCGGTACTGACGGCGCAATATCGCTCTGGGCAGTCGGCGCTTCCGGCCCTGCTGGAGGCGCGTCGTGGCGTACTGGATACGGAACTGGCGGTGAACCAGGCGGAGCGCGAAATGGCGCGAACCTGGGCTGCCGTGAACTGGCTGATCCCGCAGGAGCTGGCGCAATGAAAAAAACAACGTTAATGGCGATTGCCATCGCGATAGCTGCCGCTGGCGGCTATTTTGTCGGAAAGAAGCAGACGCATCAGCCGGCTGCGGCTGCACAACCCTCTGAACGTAAGGTGCTTTACTGGTACGACCCTATGGTGCCCGGTCAGCGCTTCGATAAGCCGGGTAAATCCCCCTTTATGGATATGGATCTGGTCCCGCGCTACGCCGATGAAGCACAGGCGGCGTCGGGCGTGGCCATCAGCACTCAACAGCAGCAAAACCTGGGGATGAAAACCGCCAACGTTGAGATGCGCCAGCTGGTTTCGCCGTTCTCGGCCTTTGCCACGGTTGCAACGGATGAACGTAACGTCTCGGTGGTGTCAGCCCCGGCCAATGGCGTGGTGTCAAAATTGTTTGTTAATGCGCCACAGCAGCAGGTGAAAGCCGGAGAGGCGCTGGCGCAACTGTGGATCCCGCAATGGACCACCGCCCAGCAGGAGTATCTCGCGGTTCGTCAGCTTGGCGATGCCGCATTGACCCGCGCCGCACGCGAGCGGTTGGCGTTGCAGTTTATGCCGGAAGAGGTCATTCGTTTGCTGGAGCGTAGCGGTAAGCCGCAGACCACGCTCACCCTGCGCGCTGACCGGGCGGGCTATGTGGTGAAGCTGGACGTGCGGGAAGGGGCGCAAATCACCGCAACGGCGCCGCTGTTTGAGATCGCCAGCCTCGATCCGGTCTGGCTGGTGGTCGACTACCCGCAAACGCAGGCGCAGTCTCTGGCAGTGGGCAGCAACGTGGTAGCAACGTCAGAAAGCTGGCCGGGGGAGCAATTCCACGGCACGGTCAGCGAATTGCTGCCGCAGATGGAGGCGACCACGCGAACCCTGAAAGCCCGTATCGTGCTGGAAAATACCGCACATAAGCTGAAGCCAGGCATGTACCTCTCCGTCAGGCGTGCGGAAGAGATGAAAGGCCCGCCGGTGCTGGCGGTGCCGGAAGAGGCGGTGATTAACAGCGGAGAGTCTGCGCGTCTGCTGCTGGCCACCGGGAACGGTTATTTCCGGCCTGTGACGGTGAAAACCGGCCTGACGGCGCAGGGCTGGACGGCGATCCTGTCCGGGGTCAAAGAGGGCGATAAGGTGGTGACGTCCGGGCAATTCCTCATTGATTCCGAAGCCAGCCTGCGTAGCGTGATGCCGGAGGTGACGCCATGATTGCCGCTGTGATTCGCGCCTCGTTGCGTAACCGCCTGCTGGTGATCCTGGCCGCGCTGATGATGGCCGGCTGGGGCTGGTGGGCGGTGCAGCGCGCGCCGCTGGACGCATTGCCCGATCTGTCTGATGTGCAGGTCATTATCAAAGCGAGTTACCCCGGAAAAGCGCCGCAGGTGATTGAGGATCAGGTGACCTGGCCGCTGACAACCTCCATGTTGTCTGTGCCGGGCGCCAAAACCGTGCGTGGTTTTTCAATGTTTGGTGACGCTTATGTGTATGTGCTGTTTGAGGATGGCACCGATCTCTACTGGGCGAGATCCCGTGTACTGGAATATTTAAGCCAGGTACAGGCGCAGTTTCCGCCGGGCGTGAAGGTGTCGCTGGGGCCGGATGCGACGGGCGTGGGCTGGATCTACGAATATGCGCTGATCGACCGTAGTGGAAAACACAGCCTGGCAGATCTGCGGGCCCTTCAGGACTGGACGCTTAAGTTCGAGCTTAAGACGGTACCGAATGTATCTGAAGTGGCAAGCATTGGCGGAATGGTGCGTCAGTATCAGATCGTGGCGGACCCGGCGAAGATGCGCGCGCTGAATATTACCCACAGCCAGCTATCCGGCGCGGTGCAGGCCGCCAATAAAGAGAGCGGCGGCGCCCTGCTGGAGATGGGCGAAGCGGAGTATATGGTGCGGACAACGGGCTATTTGCGCTCGCTGGAGGATTTTCGCAATGTGGTGATCGCCAACCGCGATGGCGTACCTGTCCTGCTGAAAGATGTCGCCACCATTGGCATTGGCCCGGAGATCCGCCGGGGCGTGGCGGAGCTTAACGGTGAAGGGGAGGTCGCTGGCGGCGTGATCGTGATGCGCTACGGGCAGAATGCGCTGGAAACGCTTCGTGCGGTAAAAGCGAAACTGAGCGAGCTGCAAAAAACGCTGCCGCAGGGCGTCGAGATTGTTCCGGTCTACGATCGTTCCACGCTGATTGAGGAATCGGTCAAAACGCTGACGCACAAGCTGCTCGAAGAGTTTGCCGTGGTGGTACTGGTGTGCGCGCTGTTCCTGTTCCACCTGCGCTCCGCGCTGGTGGCGATGGTCTCTCTGCCGCTGGGGATCCTCGGTGCTTTTGTGGTGATGCACTATCAGGGCATTAACGCGAATATGATGTCGCTCGGCGGGATCGCCATTGCCATCGGGGCGATGGTGGATGCGGCAATTGTGATGATTGAAAACATGCACAAGGTGCTGGAGCAGTGGCGGCATGATAATCCGGGCAAGGAGCCCGCGTCGGGGGAATACTGGCGTCTGGCGGAAAAGGCGGCGGTTGAAGTGGGACCGGCGCTGTTTTGCAGCCTGTTAATCATCACGCTGTCATTTATACCGGTTTTTTCGCTGGAAGCGCAGGAGGGGCGAATGTTCTCGCCGCTGGCGTTCACCAAAACCTGGTCGATGGCCGTGGCCGCCGGGCTTGGGATCACCCTGGTGCCGGTGCTAATGGGCTTTTTCATTCGCGGGAAAATCCCGGATGAGAAGGCAAACCCGATCAACCGCCTCCTGATCCGCCTGTATGAGCCGCTGCTGGACAAGGTACTGACCTTCCCGAAAATGACGCTGGCACTGGCATGTCTGCTGCTGATCGCCACGCTCTGGCCGCTGAGCCGCCTGGGAAGCGAATTTATGCCGCCGCTGGATGAAGGGGATTTACTCTATATGCCCTCCACGCTGCCGGGGATCTCTGCTCGCGAGGCATCGCGGCTGCTTCAGCAGACGGACCGCTTGATCAAAAGCGTACCGGAGGTCGCGAGCGTGTTTGGCAAAGCCGGTCGCGCGGAGTCGGCAACCGATCCCGCGCCATTAACCATGCTGGAAACAACCATTCACTTTAAGCCCCGCGAGCAGTGGCGGCCAGGAATGACGCCGCAAAAGCTGGTGGAGGAGCTTGATAAAACCGTGTCGCTGCCGGGTATTGCCAATGTGTGGGTGCCACCTGTCCGTAACCGCCTGGACATGCTGGCAACCGGGATCAAAAGCCCGGTCGGCATTAAGGTGAACGGCAATAATATTGCCGACATTGAGCGCGTGGCCCGGCAGATTGAGCAGGTGGTGAAGGACGTTCCTGGCGTCTCCTCTGCGCTGGCGGAGCGTCTGGAAGGCGGGCGCTACGTGGATATACGTATCGACCGGCAAAAAGCGGCGCGCTACGGCGTTTCCGTCGATGAACTGCAAAGCCTGGTCTCCACGCTGGTCGGGGGTGATAACATTGGCGAGGTGATCCAGGGACGCGAGCGGTATCCCATCAACCTGCGTTATCCCCGCGATTTGCGTGATAACGTCGACACGTTGCGGGTGTTGCCGGTAGTGACCGCCAGCGGTAGCCAGGTGGCGCTGGGGGAATTGGCAGATATCGTCGTGACGGAAGGCCCACCGATGCTAAAAAGTGAAAACGCGCGCCTTTCCAGCTGGATCTACGTGGACTTGCGCGGGCGCGATCTGAAGTCCGCCGTGGATGAAATGCAAAAACGGGTGGAGGAGAAGGTGGTATTGCCGCAGGGCGTGTCTCTCTCCTGGTCCGGGCAGTTTGAATATCTGGAACGGGCGACCGCGACGCTCAAAATAATCTTACCTGTCACGCTGATGATTATATTCGTCCTTTTATGGTTAACCTTCAGGCGGATATCAAATGTCCTGATAATAATGGGGACATTGCCTTTCGCGCTTATTGGGGGCGTGTGGTTACTGTGGCTGCTTGAATATAATTTGTCAGTGGCGGGGGCCGTTGGCTTTATCGCCCTTTCCGGGGTGGCGGCAGAATTCGGCGTAATTATGGTTCTTTATTTGAATCATGCGCTCGATAAATTTCACAGGCTGGAGCCAGAAGGGGGAAATACGGTGCTGATGCGGGCGATCCACGAAGGTGCCGTGCTGCGCGTGCGTCCGAAGGTGATGACGGTCGCCACTATTATGGCGGGACTGCTGCCCATCATGTGGGGGAGTGGGAGTGGCTCAGAGGTGATGCAACGTATTGCCGCGCCGATGATTGGTGGCATGGTAACGGCACCGTTATTATCGATGTTAGTTATTCCTGCACTCTACAAATTGTTACATCAACGTTAAATATGTCAACTGCATGTGCTTATTCAGGCATGCAGTTTATGTATCCTCAGATTATTCCCAGGAACGGGATGGTAATTAGGAATAACACCCATGCTGTTAAGCGTTCATTCAAGTATTCTGTGTTAAGGTCTGCACCGAATACTAAATATGGTAATGGCATTGTGATTGTACGAATTAAACTCCCCCTGATTTTGTTGTTTATTATTGGGCAGTTATCGTTTGCGTCTGCGGTTAATGCAGACAGCAATACAGCGGATAAAGGCTGGTTCACCACCTTCACGGATAACGTCGCGCAAACATGGAACGAACCTGAGCATTACGATCTCTATATTCCGGCCATTACGTGGCATGCACGTTTTGCCTACGATAAAGAAAAAACTGACCGTTATAACGAGCGTCCGTGGGGGGCCGGCTTCGGTCAGTCTCGCTGGGATGAAAAAGGTAACTGGCATGGCCTGTACCTGATGGCGTTTAAGGACTCCTACAATAAATGGGAGCCTATTGGTGGCTACGGCTGGGAAAAAACCTGGCGCCCGTTATCAGACGACAACTTCCGTCTGGGGCTGGGCTATACGGCAGGGTTCACGGCGCGTGATAACTGGAAATACATTCCTGTTCCGGTACTGCTGCCGCTTGCCTCCATCGGCTATGGTCCGGCAACGTTTCAGATGACCTACATACCGGGTACCTATAACAACGGTAACGTTTACTTTGCCTGGATGCGGTTTCAGTTTTAACTGAATTTTTCTGCTAAATCGGCCAAAAAACGCACAGACATTGAAATGTAAAGGATAAAAATCGAACAGCGAAAATTAACGCGACTTTTGTCACTTTTTATCAAAGATCCGCTGGACAAAACGCCTCACAATTGTTGTACTGATACCCGACACAGCATTTGTGTCGTTTTTTAATGTAAAGGTAATTTTGATGTCTAAGATTAAAGGTAACGTTAAGTGGTTTAATGAGTCCAAAGGATTCGGTTTCATTACTCCTGAAGATGGCAGCAAAGACGTGTTCGTACACTTCTCTGCAATCCAGTCTAATGGTTTCAAAACTCTGGCTGAAGGTCAGCGCGTAGAGTTCGAAATCACTAACGGTGCCAAAGGCCCTTCTGCTGCTAACGTAATCGCTCTGTAATTCAGACGCGTCAGCAAGAATTTCAAAACCCGCTCAATGAGCGGGTTTTTTTCGTTCTGAATCAACCGTTAAGATAGATCTTCAGGAAGCTGGCGACGATCGCGACGCTTAGCAATACCATACCCACGCCTGACAGAGTTTCTTTCATGCTATCACCCTCGTTCAATATTGATCCAAGAGTGACAGAGAAAAATTAAGCCAACATTAAGGTTGCTGCGCTTAATGTCCGCTGGCGGAGGAAAATAACCAGAATGCGATCGCAGTCATCGCAAACGAGCCAAGCATGTTAACGGCAATGTTGGTCAGCGCCCAGCCCATCCGGCCTTCCTGAAACAGAAATACTACCTCCGCAGAGAAGGTAGAAAACGTTGTTAAGCCGCCGCAGAAACCAGTTGTAATCAGAACCTTCCACATAGGGTCGATGTTGGTCATGCGATTAAACCAGGCCAGCCCCATCCCAATAATAAACGCCCCGATCAGATTTGCCGCCAGTGTCCCCATCGGAATGGCCTGATGCAGGGGGTTAAACCGCATGCTTAAGAGCCACCGCGCAACGCTACCCGTGCCTCCACCAATAAAAACGGCTATAAGTAGTTGTAACACTGTCAATACCTGCTATTTGCTGTGTAAGTGAATCGAGTGTAACGCTGTTTTTAACCGGGAGACAATTATGTATGTTGCAGTAGGGCAGTTCGCGGTGACGCCGGACTGGAATGAAAACGCGGAAAAATGCGTCTCCCTGATGCATCAGGCGAAGCAAAAGGGGGCGTCGTTGCTGGTACTTCCCGAGGCGTTACTGGCCCGTGATGATGGCGATCCAGACCTGTCGGTAAAGTCTGCGCAAACGCTGGAAGGGGCGTTTCTGAAACGACTGCTGGCCGAAAGCGTTGGCAACACGCTCACCACCATCTTGACGGTCCATATTCCGTCCTCGCCGGGGCGCGCGGTAAACACGCTGGTGGCGATACGTGAGGGTGCCATCGTCGCGAGCTACGCCAAACTTCATCTGTATGATGCGTTCAGCGTTCAGGAGTCGCGCCTGGTCGATCCGGGGAGTGTAATTCCGCCGCTGATTGAGGTCGAGGGTTTTAAGATTGGCCTGATGACCTGCTACGATATCCGTTTTCCCGAGCTGGCGCTGAACCTGGCATTGCAGGGGGCCGAGGTGCTGGTTCTGCCCGCCGCGTGGGTCAAAGGACCGCTTAAGGAGCATCACTGGGCGACGCTGCTGGCAGCACGTGCGCTGGATACCACCTGTTACGTGGTAGCCGCGGGTGAATGTGGTAACAAAAATATCGGGCAGAGCAGGGTTGTCGATCCGCTGGGGGTGACGGTTGCGGCAGCAGCGGAGACGCCTGCGTTATTGCTGACGGAGATAATTTCCGCCCGAATAGCGCTTGCGCGTCAGCAATTACCTGTTCTGCGCAACCGCAGGTTTGCGCCACCGCAATTAATGTGATGTTTTTTTCAACAATGCTTGATTCACCTTGTTACAGATTGCTATTGTGTGCACGCGCCAAATGACCGTTAATACGTTCAGGTTTTTTGGCGGAATGCAGCCTGTTTCATGTAAAGAAGGTATTTATGGGTGAGATTAGTATTACCAAACTGCTGGTGGTTGCCGCACTGGTCGTCCTGCTGTTCGGTACCAAGAAGTTACGCACGCTGGGTGGAGACCTGGGTGCTGCCATTAAGGGCTTTAAGAAAGCAATGAACGATGACGACGCGGCAGCAAAGAAAAGCGCCGAAGATGACATCACTGCACAGAAGCTTTCACACAAAGAGTAATGGCAATGCTGCAAGGCTTGCATAAAAAAACCGGCTCACGAGGCCGGTTTTTTGTTTTACTGTAAATAAATTTTACAGCTTTATTTCACTTCTTCGCCCTTCGCCTGCATATCGGCGTGATAAGAGGAGCGAACAAACGGACCGCACGCGGCATGGGTAAAGCCCATCGCCATCGCTTCGGCTTTCATTTCATCGAACTCATCCGGGCTCACGTAACGCTGTACAGGCAGGTGGTGACGGCTTGGCTGGAGGTACTGGCCCAGCGTCAGCATGGTGACGCCGTGGCGGCGCAGATCGCGCATCACTTCAATGATCTCAGCGTTGGTTTCACCCAGGCCGACCATCAGGCCGGACTTGGTTGGAATATGCGGATGGGCTTCTTTAAAGCGCTCCAGCAGCTTCAGCGACCAGTTGTAGTCTGCACCGGGACGTACCTGTCGGTAGATACGCGGTACGTTCTCCAGGTTGTGGTTGAACACATCTGGTGGCGTCGCGGTCAGGATATCGAGCGCGCGATCCATACGGCCACGGAAGTCTGGCACCAGCGTCTCAATCTTAATGTTCGGGCTTTTTTCGCGGATGGCGGTAATACAGTCAGCAAAATGCTGAGCACCGCCATCGCGCAGATCGTCACGGTCAACGGAGGTGATAACAACATAACGCAGCGCCATATCGGCAATCGTCTGCGCCAGTTTTTGCGGTTCGTTTGCGTCAGGCGCAACAGGACGGCCATGGGCAACGTCACAGAACGGACAGCGGCGGGTGCAGATGGCACCCAGAATCATAAATGTCGCGGTACCGTGATTGAAACATTCAGCAAGGTTAGGGCAGGAGGCCTCTTCACAGACAGAGTGAAGGCCATTTTTGCGCATCGCCGCTTTGATCCCCTGGATACGCGAAGAGTCGGCCGGAAGTTTGATTTTCATCCATTCCGGTTTTCTTAACAGCGCCTCGCGCTCTGTAGCCACGTTTTTAACCGGGATAAGGGCCATTTTATCGGCATCGCGGTATTTAACACCGCGTTCCATCACAATGGGTTTACTCATAGCGTGCGTGTTCCAGTTGCGAATATCGAAGGAAAGCGTTTCAATTCAAGGGAATGTTGTAATTATCAACTATTTTTGAACGAACGACAGGCAGTATATCATTTAAAGGGGCGATAAAGCAGCCTGCCAGGTCGCCAATTTGTAAAATAGTTGTTGTTTTGTGCCTTTTGCCCCGCTTGCGGCAGGGGCTTGTGCTGAAAGGCGGGATCAGAACGCCTGGCGGATCACGTTAATGACGTTTTCCAGCACCGGATCGCGCAGGCTTAGCTTGTTATAATGCAGTGAGATTTCAACAGATTCCGTCGTAAGTTGACTCAATGGAATGCTCTCCAGCGGCCAGCACTTTTGAAGCAGAGTGAAGAGACGCACAGGCATAATACAGAGCAAATCGCTGCTGCCAATAAGGGCCGCGAGGGTAAACATATTGTAACTGCTGAAGCTGATCAGACGGTCCGGGAACAGTTCGTCAATACGCTGGCGCAGCGGATCCGGACCCTGCCCCTCGGACATAAAGGTTGCATGTTCGTAATGACGCAAATTTTCAGGCGTCAAAGCTGCGCCCAAAGCAGGATGACTCTGACGACACACGAGCGCCAGAGAGTCGGTATAGAGAACGTTATGCCCTAATGCCCTGGCCGCGAAGCTATTGCTGTCGATGATCAGGTCCGTCTGGAATTGTGCCAGCTGAGTTTCCGGATCGTTAACGGGCACGTTCCGGATCAGCAGCTGTGGCGCATGCTGTTTAACAGCCTGGTAAATAGCGGGCATGACCAGAACGCCCACAGAGGGAGAGGTGCCTATGGTGATGGTTCGTTGCTTATCGTAACTGCCGGTGAGATCCAGCGCGCCCAGAATCGATTCCAGACCCTGGCTGATGTACTCATGCAGATGGGTGGCGTACGCGGTGGGGGTTACGCCCTGGCCTTTACGAATAAATAAGGGATCGGGAAATATCGCGCGCAATTTTTGAATTGACTGGCTAATAGCGGAGGGCGTGAGATTAAGAATTTTCGCAGCATTAACGATACCTTTGTGGACATATACCGCCTCAAAAATAGTCAATAAATTGAGATCAATATTACGTAAAGTCCGGAAAATTTGCGGCTTATCTTCGCCGCTGGTTTCATTCAGGCGTTTGGCTGGTAAATTAGTAGGCTCCACGCTCTTACTCCGTATCCATTCACAATATGAATGATAGTTGAATTTATTTATTATGCTTGCAGAGATTCGTAAAGTGTTTCGTAAGTTTCCCTTGTTTATCGAAAACAAGCAGTTGGGTGATTATCACGCACGTTACACGATACCCGGTGATGGTACTATTAAGGTTCTAATTAATATGGGACGCTAATATATGGGCGACTCGAAAATATAGAATATGCGGTTTATTGTAAAGCGTAAATGCGGTAATTAAGCAGTGGCTGGTCAAATAACCGAACCACTGCCGGAAGTGTGTTAAGCAGCAATATATTCGTAGTCAGGATTGTTAAGCAGCGCTAAAAACTTCTTCAGAAGCACGGGGCGGATATTCTCAGGGGTGGCGGTATCGACCCACTGGCGCATTTGCGTCATTTCCATACCGGCATACCCGCATGGGTTGATGCGCTGGAAAGGGGTCAGATCCATATTGATATTCAGTGCCAGCCCGTGGAACGAGCAGCCTTTACGGATACGCAGCCCCAGCGAACAGATCTTCATCTCTCCCACGTAGACGCCCGGGGCATCGGCGCGAGGGTGAGCATCGATACCGTACTCAGCGAGCGTGTTCACCACGGTTTGTTCCAGTAAGGTCACGAGCTCACGCACGCCCAGCTTTCTGCGTTTCAGGTTAAGCAGGACATACATTACCTGCTGGCCCGGGCCGTGGTAGGTTACCTGTCCACCGCGATCGCTCTGGATCACCGGGATATCACCCGTCATCAATAAATGTTCGGCTTTTCCTGCCTGGCCTTGAGTAAACACCGGCAAGTGTTCTACCAGCCAGATTTCATCAGGGGTGGTGTCATCGCGCATATCGGTAAACTCATGCATAGCCTGAGAGACTGGCTCGTAAGGCTGTAGCCCAAGATGGCGGACAAGAATTTTATCCTGGTACAAAAGGACGTCTCCGAAGACAAGGGAGAATAGGTAACGGGGAGTATATCACAGCGGGGAAGTGGGTTACCCGGCAAACCGGGTAACCGCTGAGGGACTACAGCACCATACGAACACTTTCGATATTGCCGAGCTCTTCGTACAGCGTCTCAACCTGCTCAATGTGTGTCGCAGTGATGGTGATTGAGACCGAGTGGTAGTTACCTTTGCTGCTCGGTTTGACTGATGGAGAGTAGTCACCCGGCGCATGGCGCTGTACCACTTCAACCACCTGATCAACCAGCTCAGGTTTCGCCAGACCCATTACTTTGTAAGTAAAAGGGGTAGGGAATTCAAGCAGTTCGTTAAGTTTGGTTTTCATGTCAGCTCCGGCGTGTGTATAAAAAATAATAACTCCCGCCACGGGGCGGGAGTTTTACTGATACGTAGTATATGGGGATCAAAATCACACTTTCAAGTGTTCGATTTTTAACCAAACCAGTGATGGAACATCAGCTTAATATAATCAATGATTTTGCCGAAGAAATTGCCTTCAGGAATTTCCTCCAGCACCACCAGCGGGCGCTGATCGATGGTTTTGCCATCCAGCTGGAAGTTAATCGTACCCACGACCTGATTCTTTTGCAGCGGGGCGTGCAGCTCGGTGGTATTCAGCACGTAGCTGGCTTTCAGATCTTTCATACGACCGCGTGGGATCGTCAGATAGAGATCTTTGTCCACGCCCAGGGAAGCGCGATCGTTATCGCCAAACCAGACAGGTTCAGAGGCAAATTCTTTACCGGCTTTCAGCGGGTTCACGGTTTCGAAGAAGCGGAAGCCCCAGGTCAGCAGCTTTTTGCTTTCCGTTTCGCGGCCTTTAAACGTACGTCCCCCCATCACGGCAGAGATCAGACGCATCTGGCCTTCAGTGGCGGAGGCCACCAGGTTATAGCCGGCTTTATCGGTGTGGCCAGTTTTGATGCCGTCGACGTTCAGGCTGTTGTCCCACAGCAGGCCGTTACGGTTGGTCTGACGAATGCCGTTGAAGGTGAACTCTTTCTCTTTGTAGATAGAGTACTCGTTTGGCACATCGCGGATCAGCGCCTGACCGATCAGCGCCATGTCACGCGCGGAGCTGTACTGACCCTCGGCGTCCAGGCCGTGAACGGTCTGGAAGTGGCTGTTTTTCAGGCCCAGGGCGGAGACGTAGCTGTTCATCAGGCCCACAAACGCGTCCTGGCTGCCCGCTGCAAAATCGGCCATGGCCACGCAGGCGTCGTTACCGGACTGCAAGTTGATGCCACGGATAAGCTGAGAGACCGGAACCTGCATGCCTGGCTTCAGGAACATCAGCGATGAACCTTTGAACACCGGGTTGCCGGTTGCCCACGCATCGTTACCGATGGTCACCAGGTCGGTTTCTTTGAATTTGCCTGCTTTCATGGCCTGGCCGATAACATAGCTGGTCATCATTTTGGTCAGGCTGGCCGGATCGCGGCGGGCATCGGCGTTCTGTTCTGCCAGAACTTTGCCGGAGTTGTAATCAATCAGGATGTAGGATTCCGCGTCGATCTGCGGAACGCCAGGGATCATGGTCTTGATGTTCAGGTCGTCCGCGTGAGCTGCGGAGAACGCAGCAGCGCAAAGGGCCGTGGTCAGCGCCATGCGCTGCACAAAACGAGCAGAAAAAGTGGTCTTCATGGTCAGAACTACGACATCCGTGATGGAATTAAAAAAAGTGCCTTACTATAGCAAATGCTATACGGGCAGGCATCCGACTTTCATCATGAGAGTGTTAACGTGCTTTACACAAACTGACATTTCGGATACCACCGAATAATTATTTTGCAACAGCGATAAACGACTGGAGCTGCGCCTCGCTCTGTAAACGCTGTTGCAGGGACGCTGCCTGCGATTTGCTGGCAAACGGACCCATCTGGATACGCCATACCGCACCGTTTTGCTCAACGCGGCCTGGCACGCCAAACTGCTTGCTTAAACGCTGCTGATATTGCTCTGCACGGGTCCGATCGCTGACGGCGCCAACCTGAACCACGTAGCTGCCGCTCGCCGTCGCAGGCGCCGCAGTCTGCGTAGCAGCAGGCGCGGTCACCGGGGCGGCTTGTGTAGCGGGTGCAGCAGCGACGGGCGCAGGCGCTGGGGCAGGTTCATTTGATTCAATCACGCCCGGCGCTAACGTGGTGGGTGCGCCAAGGAAACCACTGCTTTTCACCGGGGCGCCGGTCGCGTCTTCACTTTGCAGCGTATCGTTGCTGATAGCACGCACTTCACCCTGCGGCTGTGCGGGCTCTGCCGGCGTTGAAGCCCCCCCCATACCACCGCTCAGATCCGGGCGAGCGGGCAGGGCATAGGTCTGTTTCGCGACCGTGGTACAGGCCGTGCCCGGGCCAGACAGTGAACCATCCTGCGCCACGATAATCGGGTCGATACGCACTTTAGTATTGTTTGAGGTGTTCAGACGGTCGGCAGCCGCGCGGGACAGGGAGATCACGCGATCGGTGCCGTAAGGACCGCGATCGTTGATACGCACCACGATCATTCGGCCATTCGCCAGGTTAGTGATGCGTGCATAGCTCGGGACAGGCAACGTCGGGTGTGCCGCCGTGATCTGCATCGGATCGAAGGTTTCACCCGACGCGGTTAGATTGCTGCCGGGCTCAGCGTCATAGATGGCAGCAAAGCCAGCCTGGCTGAAACGGGAAGGATCCTGAACGATTTTATAGCTTTTACCGTCGCGCTGATAATCCTGATTCACGCTGGCGTTCAGCGGTTCATAAACGGGATCGGCACCGCTAATCTCAACAATCGGGCCATTACAGACCGCAGGCTGCGGCGGCGCGACGGTTGCCTGTTGCTGACCATCATCACTTGTACAGGCGGCAAGTAAACTTGCTGCGATGCAGATCCCCAGCCACTGCTTACGCATTGCGATCCCCTTATTTTTATACGCTTTTGGACAACATTTTCCTGTGGGTATGGATCGACATGACGATACCAAACCCGGCCATCAACACGATCAGTGCCGAGCCCCCGTAACTCACCAGCGGCAGCGGTACGCCAACAACCGGCAGAATACCACTCACCATACCAATATTTACGAAGACATAAACGAACAAAATCAACATTAATCCGCCTGCCATCACGCGACCAAAGGTGGTTTGCGCGCGCGCGGCAATCCACAAACCTCGCATGATCAGCAGCACGTAGAGTGCAAGCAGCACCAGGATGCCAACCAGCCCTAACTCCTCAGCCAGAACGGCAAAGATAAAGTCGGTGTGGCGTTCCGGTAAAAATTCGAGCTGCGACTGCGTACCGTGCAGCCAGCCTTTACCACGCAGGCCTCCGGAGCCAATCGCAATCTTCGACTGAATAATATGATAGCCTGCGCCCAGCGGATCGGTCTCGGGATCGAGCAGCATCATAACGCGCTGACGCTGGTAATCATGCATCAGGAAGAACCAGAGGATGGGGATAAAGGCGGCAACCAGCACCACGGCGATACCAATCAGACGCCAGCTCAGGCCGGACAGGAACAGGACGAACAGGCCGGAGAGGGCGATAAGAATTGAAGTACCGAGGTCCGGCTGTGCGGCCACGAGCAGCGTCGGCAGGAAAATCAGCACCAGCGCAATGGCGGTATTTTTCAACGACGGCGGGCAGACGTCGCGGTTAATAAAACGCGCCACCATCAGCGGGACGGCGATTTTGGCGATTTCCGACGGCTGGAAGCGGACAATCCCCAGATCCAGCCAGCGTTGCGCCCCTTTCGAGATGGCGCCGAAAGCATCTACTGCCACCAACAAAATAATACAGAAAATATAGAGATAGGGCGCCCAGCCCTCGTACACGCGCGGCGGTATTTGCGCCATCACCACCATAATGACCAGACCCATGGCGATCTGGCCGATTTTACGCTCCATCATGCCGATATCCTGGCCGCTGGCGCTCCAGATAACGAGGGCGCTATAGACCAGCAGAGCCAGCAGGATCAGCAGCATGGCAGGGTCGATGTGGATCTTGTCCCACAGCGATTTTTTATTCGGATTATCCGTCATGATTATTGGTCCTCCACCGCAGCGGCTGCCGGGTTTTCAGCTGGCAGTTCGGTGTTGTTGTCACCCAGCATGATGTGGTCGAGGATTTGACGCATGATGGTACCCACCGCCGGGCCTGCGCCGCCGTTCTCAAGAATCATCGCCACCGCAACCTGCGGGTTATCATAAGGGGCAAACGCCGTCATGAGCTTGTGGTCACGCAGACGTTCGGCAATTTTATGTGCATTATAAGTTTCATTCGCTTTCAGACCGAAGACCTGAGCCGTACCTGATTTCGCGGCTACCTTATACGGTGCGCCAGCGAAATATTTGTGCGCCGTCCCGTTAGGGCGGTTGGCTACACCGTACATGCCGTCTTTCGCGATTTCCCAGTACCCGGAATGAATGTCACCCACCGGCGGCTCGTGCGGCTGTATCCACGGCACTTTTTTGCCGTCTTCAACGGTGCTTTGCAGCAGGTGCGGCACTTTCACAACGCCATCGTTAATGAGGATCATCATCGCCTTGTTCATTTGCAGCGGCGTTGCCGTCCAGTAGCCCTGGCCGATCCCTACCGGAATGGTGTCACCCTGATACCAGGGTTTTTTAAAGCGCTTCAGCTTCCATTCGCGGGTTGGCATGTTGCCGGAACGCTCTTCCGCCAAATCTATACCGGTGTAATGCCCGTAGCCGAATTTGCTCATCCATTCAGACAGACGATCAATACCCATGTCGTAGGCGACCTGATAGAAGAAGGTATCCGCCGACTCCTCCAGTGATTTGGTCACGTTCAGATGACCGTGGCCCCATTTTTTCCAGTCGCGGTAGCGTTTCTCAGAGCCAGGTAACTGCCACCAGCCGGGGTCAAACAGACTGGTATTGCGGGTGATGACGCCCGCGCTTAGCGCAGACACGGCGACATACGGTTTAACCGTTGAAGCTGGAGGATAAACCCCCTGCGTCGCGCGATTCACCAGCGGCGTGTTTGGATCGTTGAGCAGGCCGGAGTAATCCTTGCTGGAGATGCCATCCACGAACAGGTTCGGATCGTAGCTTGGCATCGAAACCATCGCCAGAATGCCGCCGGTACGCGGGTCGGTCACAATAACCGCAGCACGGCTACCCGCCAGCAGCGTCTCGATATACTGCTGTAGCTTCAGGTCGAGCGTCAGATAGACGTCATGCCCCGCCTGCGGGGGAACCTCTTTCAGCTGACGGATCACGCGGCCACGGTTGTTAACTTCAACCTCTTCATACCCGGTCTGACCGTGCAGCACGTCTTCGTAATAACGTTCGATCCCCAGCTTGCCAATATCATGGGTTGCGGCGTAGTTAGCCAGCTTGCCGTCTTTATCAAGGCGTTCGACGTCTTTATCGTTGATTTTGGAGACGTAACCAATGACGTGCGTCAGCGCGGAGCCGTAAGGATAGTAGCGGCGTTTATAGCCTTTGACTTCCACACCGGGGAAACGGTACTGGTTAACGGCAAAACGGGCGACCTGCACTTCCGTCAGGTTGGTTTTTACCGGAATGGAGGTGAAGCGGTGAGAACGTGCGCGCTCTTTTTTGAACGCAGCGATATCGTCATCAGTCAGGTCGACAACGCTTCTCAGCGCGTTCAGGGTATCCTGCACGTTATCCACTTTCTCGGGCATCATCTCTATCTGGTAGATGGTGCGATTAAGCGCCAGCGGCGTGCCGTTACGATCGTAGATAATGCCGCGGCTGGGCGCGATGGGCACCAGCTTGATACGGTTTTCGTTTGAGCGGGTCTGGTAATCGGTATAGCGGACAATTTGCAGATTATAGAGGTTGGCGATCAGCACGCCGGTAAGCAGCAAAATCCCCGTAAAGGCGACCAGCGCCCGGCGCACAAACAGCGCGGACTCAGCCGTATAGTCGCGAAAAGAATTCTGTAGTTTCATCCGCTGCTTAAATTACCCTGGTCAGTCATTACTCGCGGTGATAAGGGTGGTTGGTAGTGATGCTCCATGCGCGATACAAACTTTCTGCCACGAGAACCCGTACAAGCGGGTGGGGCAGCGTCAGCGCCGAGAGTGACCAACTTTGTTCTGCTGCCGCTTTGCAGGCGGGAGATAACCCCTCTGGTCCGCCAATCAACAGACTGACGTCCCGACCATCCTGCTTCCAGCGCTCCAGTTCGTGCGCCAGCTGCGGCGTATCCCAGGGTTTGCCCGGGATATCGAGGGTCACGATGCGGTTTTTGCCTGCGGCAGCCAGCATCAGTTCTCCCTCTTTATCGAGAATACGTTTGATATCTGCGTTCTTGCCGCGCTTTCCTGCTGGGATCTCCACCAGTTCGAACGGCATATCTTTTGGGAAACGACGCAGATACTCAGTAAAACCGGTTTGTACCCAGTCCGGCATTTTGGTGCCGACGGCGACCAGTTGCAACTTCACGCATTAACCCCAGAGTTTTTCCAGCTCATACAGGCGACGGCTCTCTTCCTGCATGACGTGGACAATCACATCGCCGAGATCGACAACCACCCAGTCAGCGGTCGCTTCACCTTCAACGCCCAGCGGAAGCAGCCCTGCCGCGCGCGATTCCTGAACAACATGGTCAGCAATCGAAACAACGTGACGAGTTGAGGTCCCGGTGCAGATGATCATGCAGTCGGTGATGCTGGATTTACCCTTAACGTCGATAGCGATGATGTCCTGACCTTTCAGGTCATCAATTTTGTCGATAACAAAATCCTGGAGTGCTTTACCCTGCAAGTTTTCCCCCTGGGTGAATGAGATTGTACAACTATGAATTCGTGGCCAGTCAGTATACCTGAACTGACGCCAGTCGCGGGACAAATGTCACCGCCCGGCTTTTGAAGGCGGGTATCATCCCACCCTCCGCCTGAGATTGCATCGCCATTTTTGTAAAACAATTTCTGTAAAGCAGCGATCGGCGGGAAAGTCTGGCAGCGGAGGATATCAGTATGGCTTAGCCTGTCAAGGCAGGATAATCATTAACGGACAATTTCGCCGGCGATGCTCAGACATCTGTACTTTTCTGATACAGACCGTGTGCGTGGATATAGGCCAGCACGGGCGAGGGGAGGAGATCGTCACAGTCTAAACCCTGCTGGAGACGCTCGCGGATGAGGGTTGCGGAAATATCAAACCACGGCGTTTCAGCGAGATAAATTTTCCCGGCGGGGAGACTGTGCAGGTCTTCTATATTGTCCGTCAGATGCGCGTCAAGCCACTGCTGATGCTGTGCGTCGCGCATGTTCAGCGGGTAGCCCGGACGGCGGCAGACCAGCAGATGACTGTTTTCCAGAATGGTTTCGTACTGGTACCAGCTGGGAAAGTTGAGCAAGGAATCCTGGCCGATGATAAACGCCAGCGGTTTCATGGGCCCTTGCTCAGCGCGCCACTCCCGCAGCGTTTGCGATGTCCAGGAAGGGGTATCCCTGCGCAGTTCACGCTCATCCAGCGTGAAGAGAGGCTTATCGGCGATAGCCAGTGCGAGCATCGCTTTACGCTGCTCGCTGGTTGCTTCTGGCTGAGGACGGTGCGGCGGAACATTGTTGGGCATAATGATTACCCGCTGCAACCCAATCAAATTCGCGAGGATTTCTACCGGCTTAAGATGCCCATAGTGTACCGGGTCGAAGGTCCCGCCATACATTGCCTGTAAAGAATGCATATCACCCATCGATAAATACGTCTGCCAGCGCCTTATGGCAGAGCAGCAAAGAGAGGCTCTCCAGCTCCGCCCAGACAGACTGGCCGTAATCCTGTTTTAACGTCAGTTCGGCGCGCATCAGAAGTTGTACTGCCTGACGCAACTGCTCCTGGCTCAGGCGGTTTATCGCCTCCGTGGTCATCGCCCGACGGTTTTGCCAGACGCGATGTTTGTCGAATAAGGCGCGCAGGGGCGTGTGTGCTGACTGGCGTTTAAGGTTGTTCAGCAGCAGTAATTCGCGCTGGAGCGTACGGAGCAGAATGACCGGCTCACTCCCTTCCAGGCGCAGCTGTTGCAGGATGTGCAGAGCACGCTTACTTTTCGCCGACAGCAGCGCATCAACCCAGTGGAAGGGGGTAAAGTGCGCGGCATCATTCACCGCCTGTTCCACGCGCGGCAGCGTCAGCTTACCATCGGGCCACAGCAGGGCGAGCCTGTCCAGCGCCTGCGCCAGTGCCAGAAGGTTGCCTTCGTAGCAGTAGCACAGGAGCTGACTGGCGGCCTCATCCAGCTGCAAATTGTGCTGCTTTGCTCGCGCGGCAACCCATTTTGGCAGATGCGCCTGCTCTGGCGTCTGGCAGGTGACCAGCACCGCACTGGGGGCTAGCCGGGTAAACCAGGCCGCGTTTTCCTGCGCTTTTGTGAGTTTGTTGCCGCGTACGATAAGCAGCAGATCGTCGTGTAACAAACTTACCAGCATGGCTAGCTGTTCATTGATAGCAGCGTTAGGACCATTCTCTGGCAGCAGGATCTGGATTGTCTGACGAGAGGCAAACAGGCTCATGGCCTGACAAAGCGAGAAGATAGCGTTCCAGTCGGTACTGTTATCGATCTGGAACGTATGATGCTCATCGAAACCCTGCGCGGCTGCCGCATGGCGAACCGCATCAAGGCTTTCCTGAAGTAACAGGGGGTCATTGCCGAGTAGCAGATAGGCCGCGCGCAGCCCTTCGTTGAGCTGCGCGCGGAGTTGTTCAGGATACAACCTGATCATCAGTTACCCAGAGACGTTGGCATATCCGGCGTGCTGGCATCCGGTGTTTCGATGACGTCAGCGCCTTTTTTCGTCGACGCGGCAATGGCAGGCAGTCTGCGGATCAGCTGTTCCGCGGCCTTATCGTACATCTCTTTGATGATAATCTGCTGTTCGGCGTCTTTTGCCAGCGCCGTCTGCGGGTTATCGAAGAACGAGCGGTAGACTTTGGTATTGATAGGGTAAATATCTTTACCTGGCATCAAGACGGCCGCATCAACGGTAAGCACCATCTGATATTCCGCCGTTCGCCCATCCTGGAAGATCGAGGCCGTATCTTGTGACAGCGTTGATTTCAGGACGCGAAGCGAAGGAACATCCTGACGCAGGGTTCCCTTCTCGATCAGCTCAACATCGTTCAAACGCAGCTGGTTACGAATGGCCCGGCTCAGCGGTCCGTTCGGATCGGATGAGTCGAAGATCATTGTTTTCATCTGAGCAGGCACTGCCGTGGTGTTGCGCAGGTGCCAGCCGCAGCCAGCGGTGACCAGCACCGCCAGAGATAAGAGTATTGTTGCCAGTTGTCGCACGTTTCCTCCCGCGCTTAGCCAACGACCAGATTCAGCAGTTTACCAGGTACGTAGATCACTTTACGTACGGTAACGCCCTCAAGGTATTTCGCGACCAGATGCTCCTGGCCTGCGCGCTCGCGAACCTGTTCTTCGGTTGCGTCGACCGCGACGGTAATTTTACCGCGCACTTTACCGTTAACCTGCACCACCACCAGCGTGGTGTTTTCCACCATAGCGGATTCATCCGCCACTGGCCACGGCGCGTTGTCGATATCGCCTTCGCCTTTCAGCTCCTGCCACAGGGTGAAGCTAACGTGCGGCGTGAACGGGTTAAGCATGCGAACGACCGCCAGCAGCGCTTCACGCATTAAGGCGCGATCCTGCTCGCCGTCCTGCGGGGCTTTCGCCAGCTTGTTCATCAGTTCCATAATAGCCGCAATTGCGGTATTGAAGGTCTGACGACGACCAATATCATCGGTGACTTTCGCAATGGTTTTATGAACATCACGACGCAGCGCCTGCTGATCTTCGCTCAGTGCAGCCACGTTCAGCGCTGGCGCATCACCCTGAGAGGTGTGCTCGTACACCAGTTTCCAGACGCGTTTCAGGAAGCGGTTTGCCCCTTCAACGCCGGATTCCTGCCATTCCAGCGTCATATCTGCCGGGGAGGCGAACATCATGAACAGACGCACGGTGTCAGCGCCGTAACGCTCAACCATTACCTGCGGGTCGATACCGTTATTTTTCGACTTGGACATCTTGCTCATGCCGGTATACACCAGTTCATGACCTTCGGCGTCTTTCGCCTTCACGATACGGCCTTTCTCGTCGCGCTCCACAATCGCATCAACCGGAGAAACCCAGTTACGCTCGCCGTTCGCGCCAACGTAGTAGAACGCATCTGCCAGCACCATGCCCTGACACAGCAGCTGTTTTGCCGGCTCGTCGGAGTTGACCAGGCCTGCGTCACGCATCAGTTTATGGAAGAAGCGGAAATAGAGCAGGTGCATGATGGCGTGTTCAATGCCACCGATGTAGATGTCTACCGGCAGCCAGTAGTTTGCTGCATCGGAATCCAGCATGCCTTCTTTGTACTGCGGGCAGGTGTAGCGCGCATAGTACCAGGAGGATTCCATAAAGGTGTCGAAGGTGTCGGTTTCACGCAGCGCTGGCTGACCGTTGACGGTGGTTTTCGCCCACTCAGGATCGGCTTTGATCGGGCTGGTGATGCCGTCCATGACCACGTCTTCCGGCAGGATCACCGGCAGCTGATCTTCCGGCGTTGGCATCACGGTGCCATCTTCCAGAGTCACCATTGGGATTGGCGCACCCCAGTAACGCTGACGGGAAACGCCCCAGTCGCGCAGACGGTAGTTCACTTTACGCTCGCCCACGCCCAGGGAGGCCAGCTTGTCGGCGATGGCGTTGAAGCCTTCTTCGAAGCTCAGGCCGCTGAACTCACCGGAGTTAAACAGGGTGCCTTTTTCAGTCAGCGCTTGCTCAGAGAGATCGGGTTCAGAGCCGTCAGCAGCAAGAATAACAGGCTTGATGGTCAGGCCGTATTTGGTGGCAAATTCGTAGTCGCGCTGGTCGTGACCCGGCACGGCCATCACGGCGCCTGTGCCGTATTCCATCAGTACGAAGTTGGCTGCCCAGACAGGGATCGCTTCGCCCGTCAGCGGGTGAATGGCTTTAAAGCCGGTATCAACGCCTTTTTTCTCCATCGTCGCCATGTCGGCTTCGGCCACTTTAGTATTGCGGCATTCGTCGATGAAGGTCGCCAGTTCCGGATTGTTTTCTGCCGCTTTCTGCGCCAGCGGGTGACCTGCGGCCACGGCCAGGTAGGTCGCGCCCATGAAGGTGTCCGGACGGGTGGTATAGACGGTCAGGGTCTGGTCGTAGTTCTCAACGTTGAAGGTAATTTCCACACCTTCGGAACGGCCGATCCAGTTGCGCTGCATGGTCTTAACGGTATCTGGCCAGTGGTCCAGATTATCCAGATCGTTCAGCAGTTCGTCAGCGTAGGCGGTGATTTTGATAAACCACTGCGGGATCTCTTTACGCTCTACTTTGGTGTCGCAGCGCCAGCAGCAGCCGTCGATAACCTGTTCGTTCGCGAGAACGGTCTGGTCATTCGGGCACCAGTTAACGGCAGAGGTCTTCTTGTACACCAGGCCTTTTTTATACAGCTCGGTAAAGAATTTCTGCTCCCAGCGGTAGTATTCCGGGGTACAGGTTGCCAGCTCGCGACTCCAGTCATAGCCAAAGCCCAGCATTTTCAGCTGGTTTTTCATGTACGCAATGTTGTCGTACGTCCACGGAGCCGGTGCCGTGTTGTTTTTCACCGCCGCGCCTTCAGCAGGCAGGCCGAACGCATCCCAGCCGATAGGCTGAAGAACGTTTTTGCCCAGCATACGCTGGTAGCGCGCAATCACGTCACCGATGGTGTAGTTACGCACGTGGCCCATGTGTAGTCGACCAGAAGGATAGGGAAGCATCGACAGGCAGTAATACTTCTCTTTGCTCTCGTCTTCGGTTACTTCAAAGGTGCGCTTCTCGTCCCAGTGTTGCTGGACTTTTGATTCTATCTCTTCCGGGCGGTATTGCTCTTGCATGGCAGCCAGTGGTCCTGTGTTCAATACAGCTACAAATGTAGCCAATGGATGTGGTAATTCAGATCCGCATAGCATAGCCCAAACGCCCGCGTCAAAACAGCCTTTCACGCAAATGCACTTTGCAGGAATTTACCGGGTCTGTGCTTCACCTGACAAAGCGGCGGCGAAATAAGGTCTATTATTAGAGGCAGTTACTTACCCGGGAGGCAAAATGATGAACAAGGTTGCTCAATTTTACCGTGAACTGGTAGCGACTCTGACGGAACGGCTGCGTAACGGCGAGCGTGATATCGACGCGCTGGTCGAACAGGCACGCGCACGCGTGACGCAAACGGGTGAGTTAACGCGAACCGAAGTGGAAGAGGTGACGCGCGCCGTGCGCCGTGACCTGGAGGAGTTCGCGCGAAGCTATGAAGAGAGCCAGGACGAGATCGCCGACAGCGTTTTTATGCGGGTCATCAAAGAGAGCCTGTGGCAGGAGCTGGCGGATATTACCGATAAAACTCAGCTGGAATGGCGTGAGGTGTTTCAGGATTTAAACCACCACGGTGTCTATCACAGCGGCGAAGTAGTGGGGTTGGGGAACCTGGTGTGTGAGAAGTGCCACCACCATATCGCCGTTTATACGCCGGAGGTGCTGTCGCTGTGTCCGAAGTGCGGGCACGACCAGTTCCAGCGTCGACCATTTGAGCCGTAGGTAAAAGCAAAATTGTTTGCACCCTCTCCCTGTGGGAGAGGGGCGGGGTGAGGGCATCAGGCCGCAGAATAATAAGCCAGCCGCTCCGCCAGCAAATCCACAAACGCTTCCCGATCGATATCCACCATTACCGTGGTATTCGGCTTGTTTCCCGTCAATGAGTAATAGTCCACCACCGTCATTCCCTGGGTATATTTCCCCTGTGTTTCCACACCAACCCAACGCTCGACCGTGGTAAACATTTCCGGCTTCAGCAGCCAGGCGATGGTGCATGGGTCATGCAGCGGGGCGCCGTGGAAGCCCCACTTCTCGGCTTTGTGATACTCCATAAAGAAGTCGAGCAGCTCGGCCACGGTCGTTGCAACCGGGTTGCCCACGGCGCGGAAGCGTTCAATATCGCCTGTCATAATCTGTGCCCGATGCGTCACGTCCAGCCCCGCCATCACAATCGGCAGGCCCGACTGGAAGACGATTTCCGCGGCTTCCGGGTCAACGAAGATGTTGAACTCTGCTGCTGGCGTCCAGTTCCCCAGCCCCATTGCCCCGCCCATGATGACGATACGGGCGATGTTGCTGTGCAGTTCAGGATGGCTGTTCAGCAGCAGCGCTACGTTGGTCTGCGGGCCGGTCGCCACCAGCGTCACGGGCTCTGCGCTCTCACGCAGCACCTTCGCCATGAGCTCGACGGCAGTGCAGTTTTGCGGTGTGAAATTCGGCTCCGGTAGCGCCGGGCCATCCAGCCCACTTTCACCGTGAACATTATCCGCAATGATCAGCTCGCGCATCAGTGGCTTAACGGCGCCACCTGCGACCGGAATATCGGTGCGTTTCAGCAGCGTCAACATGCGCAACACGTTTCGCAAGGTTTTATCCGGCGTCTGGTTCCCGGCGGAGGAGGTGACAGCTTTTACGTCCAGTTCAGGGGAAGCAAGAGCAAGGACGAGTGCGATCGCGTCATCATGACCCGGATCGCAGTCGAGAATAATTGGCTGTGCCATAGCGTTCTCCATTCTCAGCATTATTTGTGACAAGGTTAACGCTGCGATGTGACGCCGAATAGAAAAAGAGATCTAAAGCGTGAAGCAGTGCGCAATCCGCAGATTGCGCACTAAAAAGATTAATGCAGGATTTTGGCGAGGAAGTCTTTTGCACGTTCAGATTTAGGATTTGCGAAGAACTCTTCTTTTGGTGAGTCTTCAACAATTTTCCCTTCATCCATGAAGATCACGCGGTTGGCCACTTTACGGGCGAAGCCCATTTCGTGCGTCACCACCATCATGGTCATCCCTTCGTGCGCCAGCTCCACCATGACGTCCAGCACTTCGTTGATCATCTCAGGGTCGAGCGCGGACGTCGGCTCATCAAACAGCATTGCCACCGGATCCATGCACAGCGCACGCGCGATTGCCACACGCTGCTGTTGGCCGCCCGAAAGCTGGGCCGGGAACTTATTCGCATGCGCAGACAGCCCGACGCGTTCCAGCAGCTTCAGCCCCTTTTCGCGCGCCGCTTTTTTGTCGCGCTTCAGCACTTTGACCTGCGCCAGCGTCAGGTTCTCAATGATGGACAGGTGAGGGAACAGCTCAAAATGCTGGAACACCATCCCTACGTGGGAGCGAAGCTGGGCAAGGTTGGTTTTGCGGTCATTTACTTTGGTGCCGTTAACGACAATCTCGCCCTGCTGGACAGGTTCCAGCCCATTAACGGTTTTGATAAGCGTGGACTTACCGGAACCGGACGGGCCGCATACCACTACCACATCGCCTTTTTTTACTTCTGTTGAGCAGTCGGTCAGCACCTGAAAGTGCCCATACCATTTAGAAACATTTTTCAGGGAAATCATTATACCGTCCTTTTCTTCAGCCAGCTGACCAACAGCGATGCGCTTAAACTAATCACAAAATAGACCCCGCCCGCGAAGAGGATCATCTCAACCTGCGTTCCGTCACGTTCGCCAATGGTGGAGGCGGTACGGAAGAAGTCTGCCAGACTCAGCACGTAGACCAGGGAGGTATCCTGGAACAGGACGATGCCCTGCGTCAGCAGCAGCGGAACCATGGCGCGAAACGCCTGCGGCAGAATAATGAGCTTCATGGACTGCCAGTGCGTCATACCGAGCGCCAGCGCAGCGCTGGACTGCCCGCGAGAGATACTCTGAATACCTGCGCGGATGATCTCTGAGTAGTAGGCGGCTTCAAACATGGAAAACGCCACCATGGCAGAGATCAGGCGGATATCGGTCTTTGGCGACAGTCCCAGTACGTTCTGTAAAAAGCCGGGAACAATCAGATAAAACCACAGCAGCACCATGACCAGTGGAATGGAGCGGAATACGTTAACGTAAGCCGTGGCAAACCAGGCGAGCGGCTTAAAGCTCGACAGGCGCATCACTGCCAGCAGGGTGCCCCAGACGATACCGACGATAATGGCGATAACGGTGATCTTTAAGGTGATTGCCAGTCCATCCAGCAGATAGGGCATGGAGGGAACAATGGAACTCCAGTCAAAATCGTACATTTATTTGCCCCCCAGATTGCCCGGCAGGCGTACTTTGCGTTCAACCAGGTTCATCACCAGCATGATGAAAGCGTTAATCAGAACATAGGCGAGCGTAATCGCCGTGAAGGATTCCCAGGCGTGAGCGGAGTAATCCAGCAGTTTGCCCGCCTGTGCCGCCATATCCACCAGACCGATGGTTGAGGCGATAGCCGAGTTTTTTACCAGGTTCATCATCTCGGACGTCATCGGCGGAACGATGACGCGGTAAGCGTTAGGCAGCAGTACGTAACGGTAGGCCTGGGGCAGAGTCAGGCCCATTGCCAGTGCCGCATTCTTTTGCCCGCGCGGCAGTGACTGTATGGCGGCACGTACCTGCTCGCAGACGCGCGCAGCGGTGAACAGCCCCAGACACAGCATAGAGGAGACAAAAAATTGTACGTTAGGATCCAGCTCGGCCTTAAACCACATGCCGAGATCTTCCGGCAGCAGTTCCGGGATCACCAGATACCAGGTAAAGAACTGCACGATCAGCGGAACGTTACGGAACAGTTCCACATAGAGCGTGCCAATCGAAGAGAGAAAACGGTTAGGGACGGTACGCAGAATACCGAACAGCGAACCGACAAGAAACGCGATAATCCACGCCGTTATCGATAACGCAACGGTAACCTGAAAGCCGCTCCACAGCCAGCCGAGATAGGTGGTGTTGCCGAACGGGGCTTGTTGCAGAAAGATGCCCCAGTTCCAGTCAATTGACATAGTAAACTCCAGAAAAAAAAGGGTAGCAGCGCTACCCTCGAAGATTGGTGAGAAGCTCAATTTTTGCGCTGAGTGGGGAACGACCACTCAACGTATAGTCTGTCCATGCTTCCCGACAATCGAGAGGGCAGGAGATCCCGCCCCTGTCGTTCTAATTAGTTAAGAGCTTTGTCGTTTGGTGATTTGAACAGCGCTTTCATGTCGTCAGACAGTTCAAAGTTCATGTTCAGGTTTTTTGGTGGAATTGGGTTCTTGAACCATTTGTCGAACCATTTTGCCGCTTCGCCGGAGGTTTGCGCCTGAGCGATGGTGTCATCGATCAGTTTCTTGAAGTCCTCGTCACCTTTACGCAGCATACAGCCGTAGGCTTCTTTCGACTGGGCGGTACCGACGATTTCCCAGTTGTCTGGTTTCTTCGCTTTCGCGCGTTCGCCCGCCAGCAGGGCGTCATCCATCATAAACGCGACAGCACGGCCGCTTTCCAGGGTACGGAAGGAGTCGCCATGGTCTTTCGCGCTGATGATGCGCATGTCCATTTTCTTCTCGTCGTTCAGCTTGTGCAGCAGCACTTCGGACGTGGTACCGGAGGTCACGACAACCGCTTTGCCTTTCAGGTCAGCAAAATCTTTGATGTCGCCGCCTTTCTTCGTCAGCAGGCGGGTGCCCACAACGAAGATGGTGTCCGAGAAAGCGGCCTGTTTCTGACGTTCAAGGTTGTTGGTGGTTGAGCCACATTCAAAATCAAATGTGCCGTTTTGCAGCAGAGGAATACGGTTCTGTGAAGTGATGGGGATCAGCTTCACTTGCAGGTCAGGTTTGTTCAGCTTTTTCTTCACGGCTTCAACGATGGCGTTGGAGTAATCCTGTGAATAGCCCACGACTTTTTGCGTGTTGTCGTAGTAAGAGAACGGGACAGAAGATTCACGGTGGCCGACCACGATCACGCCGTTTTTGGCAATCTTGTCGAGAGTGCTTCCTGCTGCCGGAGCGTCTTCAGCGTGGACAACCCCCGCAGACATTCCCATAACCAGCATTGCTGTGGCCAGTTTACGTAATTGCATACCCAACTCCTTTCTTATCAGCGCCAGTGACGCATAGATACCCATTGTGATGTTGTTATATCTCGCGCAATGCGAGTGCAGTGTTATGCAAGCTTGTTAACATTTAGTCTGGCTTAATGTAAAGATTTTGCTGCGTTATTGTTTATTTTTGCGAAGCGCGCCGCACCATTCAGAGGCAATAATCCCTCGTTGCACCGTTTCGGTGCTACCGATGATCTACGCTGGTGCGACAAAGTTGCACGTTAAGCCAGACAGCGTTGATGTGAATAAACAAAGCAACAGGCGTGCCAGAATTGAAGTTTGGGAGGAAATTGTCGGGTGGCGGCGCTGGAGAGTAGGCCGGGTAAGGCGTAGCCGCCACCCGGCAACAGAAGGTAAGGTTATTTACGACGCTGACGCAGGCTCATCAGTACTGCGCCAAAGCCGAAGAGCAAGGTCAAAATCCACAGCGGCCAGTTCCCGGTGCGCGCGTAAGGCGTAAGCCCGGTAGTTGGCGTGACGTTAGTAGTCAGCACCTCACGGGTAAATTGCGGGATCATGGCCTGGATTTCACCCTGCGGACCAATCACGGCGGTAATGCCGTTATTGGTGCTGCGCAGCAACGGACGCGCCAGCTCCAGAGAACGCATTCGCGCCATCTGGAAGTGCTGCCACGGGCCAATCGATTTACCGAACCACGCATCGTTTGAGATGGTCAGCAGATAGTCGGTGTCCGGGCGGAAATTATCGCGCACCTGCTCGCCGAGGATAATCTCGTAGCAAATGGCGGCCGTCAGGGCAAAACCGTGCGCATGCAGCTGCGGCTGAACGTAAGGGCCCCGGCTGAATGAGGACATCGGCAAATCAAAGAACGGTGCCAGTGGGCGCAGAATAGACTCCAGCGGAACAAATTCGCCAAACGGTACAAGGTGGTTTTTGTTGTAGCGATTGGTGGAGGTATAGCTGTATTCGCTGTCCTTACCGAGCGTAATGATCGTGTTGTACGTGTCATAGCGGTTCTGCTGATTGAGACGCGCATCCACAATTCCGGTGATCAGCGTACTGCCGCGCGCGCGCAGCAGATCATCCATCATCTTCAGGAAGGGCTGCTGATTGATCTCCAGGTCCGGGATCGCAGACTCAGGCCAGATGATGAGCTGCGATTTGCCCATCACCTTTTCAGTGGCGTTGGCGTAGATTTTCAGCGTGTTCAGCAGCTGATTCTCATCCCATTTCAGGGACTGCGGGATATCGCCCTGTACCAGTGAAACCTGCGTGGCGCGCGCGGGCTCCAGCGTAAACCACTGGATATAACGCAGCGGGAAGGGCAGGGCAAACAGGATCAACGCGGCAACCAGCGGCTTCCAGTTACGTGTCACCAGAGCCAGCACCAGAAGGCCGCTGACGATCATCAACAGGAAATTGATGGCTTCCACGCCCATGACCGGGGCCAGGCCTTTCAGCGGGCCGTCTACCTGGCTATAACCGAACTGCAACCACGGGAAGCCGGTCAGTACCCAGCCGCGCAGAAATTCGGTGATTTGCCAGACAACGGGTGCCGCTATCGCCACGCGCAGCCAGGTCGTTTTTGGCCACAGGCGAGACAGGATGCCCGCGAACAGGCCGGTGTAGAGCGAGAGATAGGCAGCGAGCAGCACAACCAGGAAGACGTTAACCGGCCCCGGCATTCCGCCAAATTGCGCGATACTGACGTAGACCCAGTTGATACCAGAGCCGAACAGCCCCAGCCCCCAGAAGTAGCCAATGGCCGCGGCCTGTACCGGACGACGGTTCAGGGTAAGACCCTGTAGCCCCATCAGGGAGAGAATAGCGGCCGGCCAGATATCGTAAGGAGAAAAAGCCAGCGTACCGCTGGCTCCGAGTAACAGCGCCAGCAGCAAACGGACGCGCTGGCGTTCAAAGAGTGGGGCAAATGCCATTTACATTAATCTTCCAGTTTTGGCACCGGTGAGTCGTCCGGCATTCTGACGTGAACCTGAATAATACGTCGGCTGTCAGCCATTGCGACCTTGAACTGGTAACCATCGATGTCAACGGTTTCACCGCGGGCCGGAAGATGGCCGAAGGCCTGCATCACCAGACCACCAATGGTGTCCACTTCTTCATCGCTGAAGCTGGTGCCAAAGGTATCGTTGAAGTCTTCAATGGAGGCCAGCGCGCGCACGGTCCAGGTGTGGCGGCTCAGCTGACGGAAGTCGATATCCTCTTCTTCGTCATACTCATCTTCGATTTCGCCCACGATCAGCTCAAGGATGTCTTCGATTGTGACCAGACCGGAAACGCCACCAAATTCATCAATAACAATCGCCATGTGATAGCGCTGGGAGCGAAACTCCTTCAGCATCCGATCCACACGTTTACTTTCCGGCACAACCACGGCCGGGCGTAACACCTTTTCCATACTGAAGGCTTCGGCATCGCTGCGCATAAACGGCAGCAGATCTTTCGCCATCAAAATCCCTTCAATGTGATCTTTGTCTTCGCTGATGACCGGGAAACGTGAGTGAGCCGATTCGATAATCACATCGAGGCACTCGTCCAGCGTCTGGTTGCGTTTCAGGGTAATCATCTGCGAGCGGGGGATCATGATGTCGCGGACGCGCTGGTCGGCGATGTCCATCACCCCTTCGAGCATTTCGCGCGTATCTTCGTCGATAAGGTCGTTCTGCCCGGAATCACGAATCAGCTCCAGCAGTTCATCACGGTTTTTCGGTTCGCCGTGGAAAAGCTGGTTCAGAATGAGGGAGAAAAATCCCTTTTTAGTGGTTGTCGTGTCGCTACTGTGTGAATTGTCGTCGCTCATGGCGTTTGTTAAGGGTTCTCTTGTTAGTTCAATGTTAACCGCCGCGCTATGTCCCTGCGCGGCGGCATGGTAGTCAGTGACTGACTATTCTTTCTCGGCAATGTACGGATCCTCATAGCCCAGAGCAAGCATTATCTCTGTCTCGAGGGATTCCATCTCTTCCGCTTCGTCATCTTCAATATGGTCGTAACCCAGAAGATGCAGGCTACCGTGCACCACCATGTGTGCCCAGTGCGCTTCCAGCGGCTTTTGCTGCTCTTTGGCTTCCTGCTCAACCACCTGACGGCAGATGATCAGATCGCCCAGCAGCGGCATCTCAATGCCCGGAGGGGCTTCGAACGGGAAAGAGAGCACGTTGGTCGGCTTATCTTTCCCGCGGTAGGTCAGGTTGAGCTCATGGCTTTCTGCTTCATCCACCAGGCGAATCGTGACCTCTGATTCTTCCTGAAACTGGGGGATAACGGCATCCAGCCATTTCTGAAACTGTGCCTCTTCTGGCATGCCGGAATTATCATCACAGGCCAGCTGTAAATCGAGGATCACCTGACTCATTTCTGTTCATGCTCCTGCGCTTCGCGCTTACGTTCTGCGGCCAGCTCGGCCCTGCGCTTCTGATCTGCCTCTTCCCAGGCCTCATAAGCGTTAACGATACGCGCGACGACCGGATGGCGTACCACGTCTTCACTGTGGAAGAAGTTAAAGCTGATTTCCTCTACCTCGGCCAGGACTTCGATGGCGTGACGCAGACCCGATTTGGTGTTACGCGGCAGGTCAATCTGGGTGACGTCACCGGTGATAACCGCTTTCGAGTTAAAGCCAATACGCGTCAGGAACATCTTCATCTGTTCGATGGTGGTGTTCTGGCTCTCATCCAGAATGATGAACGCGTCGTTAAGCGTACGGCCACGCATGTAGGCCAGCGGAGCAACTTCAATCACGTTACGCTCGATGAGCTTTTCAACTTTCTCGAAGCCGAGCATTTCGAACAGCGCGTCATACAGCGGGCGCAGGTAGGGATCTACTTTCTGACTCAAATCGCCCGGCAGGAAGCCCAGTTTTTCACCGGCTTCAACAGCAGGGCGGGTCAGCAGGATACGGCGGATCTCCTGACGCTCGAGCGCATCGACCGCAGCGGCAACGGCCAGATAGGTTTTACCCGTACCCGCCGGACCCACGCCGAAGGTGATGTCGTGGTCGAGAATGTTGGCGATGTACTGCGCCTGGTTCGGGGTACGAGGCTTAATCACGCCCCGTTTAGTTTTGATGTTGATGGCTTTGCCATAGTCCGGCACGCTCTCCGCGCTCTGCTCAAGCACGCGTGCCTCTTTGATGGCCAGGTGGATCTGTTCAGGTTCAATATCCTGGATCTCACCGCGCATCGGGGCGGTATCAACATACAGGCTGCGGAGAATATCCGCCGCGGCGTTGACGCAGATTGGGCGTCCGGTGAGTTTGAAATGGTTATCGCGACGATTGATTTCGATACCCAGACGTCGCTCCAGTTGTTTGATGTTGTCATCAAACGGCCCGCACAGGCTCAGCAGGCGAGCGTTGTCTGCGGGCTCAAGGCTAATTTCACGCGTATCTATGTTCAAACTGTTCCTCTTTAATTGGTTAACTGACCTGTGGCCACACGGCGTAATAAAACGGTCATTACCGAAATTATTCACGCCACAGAATAAAGGCGCAAGCGTTGCGGTAGATATTGGGGGCGATGAGAGGAAATACAAGGCCTGCCGGACAGGCAGGCCAGAAGGATCAAGGCTGGTAAATACCCACGCCAGAGTCGTTGACTTTGCGGGTGCGAGAGATAACGGACTCAGGCGTCTCGGCAATACGCAGACCCATTTCGTCCTCAGTGCGTACCACCTTCCCGCGCAGCGAGTTCGTGAGTACTTCGACAATCTCGACGTCCACAAACTTACCGATCATGTCCGGGGTGCCTTCAAAATTCACCACGCGGTTATTTTCGGTTCGACCAGACAGTTCCATGACGCTCTTACGGGAGGTGCCTTCCACCAGAATACGCTGGACAGTGCCGAGCATACGACGACTCCAGGCGTTGGCCTGCTGGTTGATACGCTCCTGTAGAATATACAGACGCTGCTTTTTCTCTTCTTCCGGCACATCGTCAACCATATCGGCCGCAGGGGTGCCCGGGCGCGCAGAGAAGATAAAGCTGTAGCTGACGTCGAAATTCACCTCGCCGATGAGCTTCATGGTGCGCTCAAAGTCATCAGCGGTTTCGCCAGGGAAGCCGACGATAAAGTCGGAGCTAATCTGGATATCCGGGCGCGCTTCACGCAGCTTGCGGATGGTGGACTTATACTCGAGCACCGTATGTGGACGACCCATCAGGTTCAGCACGCGATCAGAACCGCACTGGATCGGCAGGTGCAGGAAGCTCACCAGCTCTGGCGTATCGCGATAGACGTCAATTATGTCGTCGGTAAATTCCATCGGATGGCTGGTGGTAAAGCGAATGCGGTCGATGCCGTCAATCGCCGCCACCAGACGCAGCAGTTCAGCAAAGCTGCCGGTGGTACCGTCGTAGTTTTCCCCGCGCCAGGCGTTCACGTTCTGACCCAGCAGGTTCACTTCACGAACGCCCTGCGCGGCAAGCTGCGCGATTTCAAACAGGATATCGTCTGCCGGGCGGCTCACTTCTTCACCGCGGGTGTAAGGCACCACGCAGTAAGTACAGTATTTGTTGCAGCCTTCCATGATGGAGACGAAGGCGGTCGGGCCATCAGCGCGCGGCTCAGGCAGACGGTCAAATTTCTCGATCTCCGGGAAGCTCACGTCAACCACCGGGCTACGGCTGCCGCGAACCTGATTAATCATCTCTGGCAGGCGGTGCAGGGTCTGAGGGCCAAAAACGATATCCACATAGGGGGCTCTCTGGCGGATCAGCTTACCTTCCTGCGATGCGACGCAGCCACCCACGCCAATAATCAGGTCCGGATTTTTCCGTTTGAGAAGCTTCCAGCGGCCTAACACATGAAAGACTTTTTCCTGTGCTTTTTCACGAATTGAACAGGTGTTCAGCAGCAGCACATCGGCTTCTTTCGCATTTTCAGTCAGCTGGTATCCGTGGGTGGTATCCAGCAGATCGGCCATCTTCGATGAATCGTATTCGTTCATCTGACAGCCCCAGGTTTTTATATGGAGTTTTTTAGTCATCGACTTGCTCAGCTCAGGATTGCAAGCCGCGTATTGTAATGCTTTGGTGCGGTTGTGACCAGTATGAAGGTTGTCAACCTCAGGGCCGCAAAAATCCGGTAAACTTAAGGTATTCTCCAATAAGGAATAGTGACCATGACACTCCTGAACACCGAAGTTGCCGTTGTTGGCGGCGGTATGGTCGGCGGCGCACTGGCGCTGGGGCTGGCGCAGCAGGGATTTGACGTAACCGTTATTGAACAGGCGGCTCCGCCGGCATTCGATCCTGCCAGCCAACCGGACGTGCGTATTTCCGCCATCAGCGCGGCCTCTGTTGATCTGCTTCGCGGGCTGGGCGTCTGGGAGGCGGTGCTGGCGATGCGCGCGCACCCATACAGCCGTCTTGAAACCTGGGAGTGGGAAAATGCTCACGTGTCGTTTGATGCCGCCGAGCTGAAACTGCCGCGCCTGGGCTATATGGTGGAAAACAACGTGCTCCAGCAGGCACTCTGGCAGGCGCTGGAGGCGCACCCGAAGGTGACGCTGCGCGTTCCGGACTCGCTGAAAGGCCTGCATCGTCATGAGGGCGGGTATCTCCTGACGCTGGACAACGACGATGAGCTGGCCGTGAAGCTGGTGGTGGGGGCGGATGGCGCGAACTCGCAGGTCAGGCAGATGGCAGGCATTGGGATCCATGCCTGGCAGTACCAGCAGTCCTGCATGCTGATCACCGTGCAGTCAGAAAACGCGCCGGGCGAAAGCACCTGGCAGCATTTTACGCCGAACGGCCCGCATGCATTCTTACCGCTGTTTGATAACTGGGCTTCGCTGGTGTGGTACGACAAACCGGCGCGCATTCGACAGTTGCAGGGGCTGTCCATGGATCAGTTGCAGCGCGAAATCCGCCAGCACTTCCCGAGCCGTCTGGGCAACGTGACCCCGGTTGCCGCCGGCGCATTCCCGCTGATGCGACGCCATGCGTTGCAGTATGCCCGTGAAGGACTGGTGCTGGTGGGGGACGCGGCGCACACCATTCATCCGCTGGCGGGGCAGGGGGTGAATCTGGGATACCGTGACGTCGATGCGTTACTGGATGTGCTGGGTAACGCTCGCGCCCACGCGGAAGCCTGGGCCAGCCATCAGGTACTGAAGCGCTACCAGACGCGCCGTATGGCGGATAACTTCATTATGCAGTCGGGGATGGATCTGTTCTATGCCGGGTTCAGCAACGATGTTGGTCCGGTGCGTATAGTGCGCAATATTGGATTGATGGCAGCGGAACGCGCCGGTGGTCTGAAGCGTCAGGCCCTGAAATATGCCCTCGGACTCTGATCTTTATTCCCTCTCCCCGTGGGAGAGGGCATCAGGCCGCACTATTCTGAACAACAAAAACAAAAAAGCCCGCAGAGCGGGCTTGTTTGTTTTAAGTGGCTGGGGTGCAGGGATTCGAACCCCGGAATGCTGGTATCAGAAACCAGAGCCTTACCGCTTGGCGACACCCCAATTGCGTTAAACAAACTGCTTAACGACTTTAAAGTGGCTGGGGTACGAGGATTCGAACCTCGGAATGCCGGAATCAGAATCCGGTGCCTTACCGCTTGGCGATACCCCAACAATGTTCAGTTTACCGAATCGTATTCGATAACATAAATATGGTGGCTACGACGGGATTCGAACCTGTGACCCCATCATTATGAGTGATGTGCTCTAACCAACTGAGCTACGTAGCCAGTACTGCAATCTTCGATGGCTGGGGTACCTGGATTCGAACCAGGGAATGCCGGTATCAAAAACCGGTGCCTTACCGCTTGGCGATACCCCAATACCGCGGAGAACCGCATAATCGAAGAAATATGGCTGGGGTACCTGGATTCGAACCAGGGAATGCCGGTATCAAAAACCGGTGCCTTACCGCTTGGCGATACCCCATCCGTGCAACGCTTACCTGGGAATGGTGCGGGAGGCGAGACTTGAACTCGCACACCTTGCGGCGCCAGAACCTAAATCTGGTGCGTCTACCAATTTCGCCACTCCCGCAAAAAAGATGGTGGCTACGACGGGATTCGAACCTGTGACCCCATCATTATGAGTGATGTGCTCTAACCAGCTGAGCTACGTAGCCATCTTTTTTTCGCGTTACCTTATCGGCGTTGCGGGGCGCATTATGCGTATAGACCCTTGCAGCGTCAACACCTTTTTCAATGAAAATAGCCGGAATGTGACTGTTTGGTTAGGTTGCGAACAGCGAGGCCGAATATTCGACAATTATTGGTTATTAATCGATTTTATGCGGAGAAAAGAGAGGCAAAAAAATCAGGCCCCGGAGGGCCTGATGATACTCTGAACATTATTTATAGGCAGACTGGTGAACGCCCACCGCGCGTCCTGACGGATCGTTCATCGCTTTGAATGATTCATCCCATTCAATGGCTTTAGCAGAAGAGCAGGCGACCGATGGGCCACCCGGTACGCACTCTGCTGCGCTTGGAACCGGGAACAGCTCCTCAAAGATCTCACGGTACAAATACGCTTCTTTCGAGGCTGGCGTGTTGTACGGGAAACGGAAGCTCGCAGTTTCCAGTTGTTGATCAGAAACCTGTTTCGCCGCTACCTCTTTCAGGGTGTCGATCCAGCTGTAACCCACGCCATCCGAGAACTGCTCTTTCTGACGCCACGCCACGCTTGCCGGCAGGTAGGATTCAAAACATTCACGCAGGATATGTTTCTCCATTTTGCCGTTGCCGCACATTTTGTCCTGCGGGTTGATGCGCATCGCCACATCAAGGAATTTCTTATCGAGGAACGGCACGCGGGCTTCCACACCCCAGGCGGACATCGCTTTGTTGGCGCGCGCGCAGTCAAACATGTGCAGCGCCTGTAGCTTACGCACCGTTTCTTCATGCAGCTCTTTGGCGTTTGGCGCTTTGTGGAAATAGAGGTAACCGCCAAACACTTCGTCAGAACCCTCGCCGGAGAGCACCATCTTGATGCCCATCGCTTTGATCTTCCGCGACATCAAATACATCGGTGTGGAGGCGCGAATGGTGGTCACATCATAGGTTTCAATGTGATAGATCACATCGCGGATCGCATCCAGACCTTCCTGTACGGTGAAGTGAATTTCATGGTGCACCGTGCCGAGATGATTTGCCACTTCCTGGGCGGCTTTCAGGTCAGGTGCCCCTTCCAGACCCACGGCAAAGGAGTGCAGCTGCGGCCACCAGGCTTCAGAGCGCTCCTGATCTTCCACGCGACGTGCGGCGAATTTCTTGGTGATCGCGGAGATCACGGAGGAGTCCAGACCGCCGGAGAGCAGTACGCCGTAAGGTACGTCTGACATCAGGTGGCTTTTCACTGACTCTTCCAGGGCCTGACGCAGTTCGGCTTTGTCCGTCACGTTGTCTTTCACCGCCTCATAATCAAACCAGTCGCGCTGGTAGTACGGGCGGATCTCGCCGTCTTTACTCCACAGGTAGCTACCTGCCGGGAACTCTTTGATGGTGCGGCACACCGGTACCAGGGCTTTCATCTCTGAGGCAATGTAGAAGTTGCCGTGCTCATCGTGTCCCATGTACAGCGGGATAATACCGATATGGTCGCGGCCAATCAGGTAAGCGTCTTTTTCGCTGTCGTACAGCGCGAAGGCGAACATACCTTGCAGATCGTCGAGGAACTCCGGGCCTTTCTCCTGATACAGCGCCAGGATCACTTCGCAGTCTGAGCCGGTCTGAAACGCGTAGCGATCGCCGTACTCGGCGCGCAGCGCCTGATGGTTGTAAATTTCACCGTTAACAGCCAGCGCGTGCGTTTTTTTCTCGTTATACAGCGGCTGTGCGCCAGCGTTGACATCAACAATGGAGAGACGTTCATGAGCCAGAATCGCTTTATCGCTGGCGTATACGCCTGACCAGTCCGGACCGCGATGGCGCATCAGGCGGGACAATTCGAGTGCTTTTTTACGCAGTTCGCCCGCGTCAGTTTTAATATCCAGTACGCCAAAAATAGAACACATAACCTTCTCCGTTAACCCTGTTGCGTTGTGATGTTGCTTGCTTATGAAAATGCCGCAAAAGGGGGAGGGGGCGCAAGCGTTTTACCGATGAAAACGTAAAAAGTGCAATGACGATTGCCGAATCTTAAAAAAAGAGTATGTCTTAAGCAATTCTATTGATGCTTTCTCAATGAAGGGCTGATTTCTTTAGATGAAGTGATGTTTTCAGACAGCAGAAATGAAAAACCACGCCCTGAGGCGTGGTTCTGAATCAAATAACGTCGATTTCGTCGACAGAAGGGTAAATCCAGCTTGGCCGGAACGGCATCGTATCAATGTCATCAAGCTGTGAAACGCCAGAAAGCACCAGGATGGTTTCAAGCCCCGCCTGGAAGCCAGCCAGAATATCGGTACGCAGGTTGTCGCCCACGATGACGGTTTCTTCTGAGTGTGCCTGCATCGTATTCAGTGCGGCGCGGATGATCCACGGGCTCGGTTTACCGACAACAAACGGCTTACGACCCGAGATTTTTTCGATACCGGCGCAAAGCGCACCGCAGGCGGGATAAAAACCACGACCGTGCGTGTCCGGGTTGGTGGCGATAAAACGCGCACCGTTGGCGACAAAGTAGGCTGCCTTATGCATCATCTCCCAGTTAAAGGAGCGCGTTTCGCCCACGATGACAAAGTCCGGGTTCACGTCGGTGATGGTGAAGCCCGCTTTATACAGCTCGTGGATCAGCGCACCTTCACCAACGACATAGGCTTTTTTGCCTTCCTGACGCTTCAGGAAATCCGCGGTCGCCATCGCAGAGGTATAGAACACGCTGTCCGGGACGTTGACGCCTGCGGTAGCAAAGCGGTTTGCCAGATCCTGACCAGTCTGTGAAGGGTAGTTCGTGAGAAGAACCAGTGGCATTCCTTTGTCGATGATGCGGTGAAGAAACTCCGCAGCACCCGGCACGGCAACGTTGTCGTGCATCAGCACGCCGTCGATATCACAAATTACATTCTTAATGGTCATGGACAATCCGACATCAAAAAAAGAAGGCGTTACTATAAGGTCCGATCAGGATTCCAGCAAATGTTGCAGCAGGATCCCGTTGAGCATGGCACGTTTTACCAGGGCGAATGCGCCAATTGCCGAGCGGTGATCGAGCGTAGATCGCACCACCGGCAAATTCTGGCGAAATGCCTTCAGCGCCTGGGTATTGATGCAGCCTTCAATGGCGGGCAGTAACACTTTTTCGGCTTCAACGATCTCGCCGGCAATCACCACTTTCTGCGGATTAAACAGGTTGATGGCAATGGCGATGGTCTTACCCAGGTGGCGTCCTACCTGTTCGATCACTTCGCAGGCCAGCGCATCGCCTTTGTTTGCCGCTTTGCAGATGGCGCCGATCTTACAATCGTCCAGCGTGACGCGGCTCTGGTAACCCTGCTCCAGCAGATGGCGAACGCGATGTTCAATGGCGGCATTGGCGGCAACGGTTTCAAGACAGCCAAAGTTACCGCAGTGGCAGCGCTCGCCAAGCGGTTCCACCTGGATATGACCAATCTCGCCTACGTTACCGTTACGGCCAATAAAAATGCGGCCATTCGAGATGATGCCCGCACCTGTACCACGGTGAACGCGCACCAGAATAGAGTCTTCGCAGTCCTGGCTCGCACCAAAGTAGTGCTCCGCCAGCGCCAGCGAGCGAATATCGTGACCAACAAAGCAGGTCAGCTTGAAGCGCTTTTCCAGCGCCTCAACCAGCCCCCAGTTCTCTACCTTAATATGCGGCATGTAGCGAATAACGCCGCTTTCCGGGTCAACCAGGCCGGGCAAAATCACCGAGATGGCGATGAGTTCACGGATCTTGCGCTGACAGCTTTCGATAAACTGCGCAATGGTATTCAGCAACGCGTGTTCAAGCGTCTCCTGCGTGCGCTCAGGAAGGGGGTAGTGTTCTTCGGCAATGGCCTTGCTGCTCAGATCGTAGAGCGTAAGCGTGGTGTCATGACGTCCTAAGCGAACGCCAATGGCCTGAAAATTGCGGGTTTCCGTGACGATGGAAATCGCGCGGCGGCCCCCGGTGGAGGCCTGCTGATCGACTTCTTTGATCAGGCCGCGCTCAATAAGCTGACGTGTAATTTTTGTCACGCTGGCGGGAGCAAGATGGCTTTGTTCGGCTATCTGAATGCGTGAGATTGGCCCGTGCTGGTCAATCAGGCGATAAACCGCCGCGCTGTTAAGTTGTTTAACGAGATCGACATTACCGATTTGAGCTTGTCCGCCTGGTGTCATACTTTTACTTACTCAGTGACGACCTCGTTACCATTAACGATGGTCTTAATAATTTTATAATCGTGTGTGAACGCCGTCAGGTTTGCAACCATACCTGGCGCAATACCGCCGAGCTGTTTATCGACGCCAATGGCGCGCGCCGGATAAAGCGTGGCCATGCGCAGCACTTCCTCAAGCGCGATGCCGCAATGTTCAACGAGGTTACGTACCCCTTCGATCATCGTCAGAGAAGAACCGCTCAGCGTGCCGTTCTCATCCACACACAGTCCATTCCGGTAGTATATTGTTTTACCAGCAAAAATGAACTGCTCAATATTCGCTCCTGCCGGAGCGGTAGCATCCGTCACCAGGCAGAGCTTGTCGCCTTTCAGACGCTTGGCGTTGCGGATGTTGGTGTAATCGACATGCAAGCCGTCGGCGATAATGCCGCAGTAGACGTCTGGTTCATCCAGAATGGCGCCAACCAGTCCCGGTTCGCGGCCAGTAATATAGGGCATCGCGTTATAAAGGTGTGTGGCAAACGTAATGCCTGCGCGGAAACCGGCCTTCGCCTCTTTCAGCGTCGCGTTCGAATGGCCCGCAGACACCACAATCCCGGCGGCGGCCAGTTTGCTGATAACGTCCGTGCCGGTCATTTCCGGGGCCAGCGTTACTTTGGTGATCACATCGGCATTGGCGCACATGTAATCCACCAGCTCGGCATCCGGTTTGCGCACGTAGTTTGGGTTATGGGTGCCTTTCTTGACCATATTCAGCCATGGTCCTTCCAGGTGCAGGCCCAGCGCCTGATTCGGATGTTTTGCCAGGTATTCGCGCATGACGCGGATACCCTGTTTCATCAGGTCATCGCTGCTGGTGATCAGCGTTGGCAGATAGCTGGTGCAGCCCGATTTCTCGTTGGCTTTTTGCATGATTTCCAGCGTTTCAACCGATACCGCCTCTGCGGTATCGTTAAACTGGACACCGCCGCAGCCGTTGAGCTGTACGTCGATGAAACCGGGGGAGATTACTGCTCCATTGAGGGAACGCTGTTCGATCTCCGGCGGCAGTTCCGCCAGCGGGCAAACACGTTCAATCAGGCCATTGGCGATTACAATCGCATGGTCATCCAGAATTTCATGGCCGGTATAAATCCGACCGTGGGTTAAAGCGTACATATCGACCCCCGGTTAAAAAAGCGACCGCCCCGGATATAAAGAGGCGGTTATTCAATTACAGACCTTTGATGTTCTCAGCTTCCAGCTCGTTGAAGTATTTCAGCGTTTTCACTTTCAGCTCCATGGTGGACGGTTCGTCACACACGACAACCGCTTTTGGATGCAGCTGTAAGCAGCTGATCGTCCACATATGGTTCACGTTACCTTCAACGGCAGCCTGAAGCGCTTGCGCTTTCACCGCGCCCAGCACCAGAATCATCACTTCTTCGGCATCCAGCAGCGTGCCCACGCCCACGGTCAGCGCGTATTTAGGCACCTGATTGACGTCGCCGTCAAAGAAGCGGGAGTTAGCCACGCGCGTATCATGGGTCAGCGTTTTAATACGGGTACGGGAAGCTAGTGAAGATGCCGGTTCGTTGAACGCGATATGACCATCGTTGCCTACGCCGCCCATAAACAGGTGGATTTTACCGTAGGAACGGATTTTTTCTTCATACTGACGGCATTCTGCGTCAATATCAGGCGCGTTTCCATTCAGCAGGTTAATGTTTTCAGCCGGAATATCAACGTGATCGAAGAAATTACGGTGCATAAAGCTGTGGTAACTTTCCGGATGTTCCTTCGGCAGGCCGACATATTCGTCCATGTTGAAGGTCACAACGTGTTTAAAGCTAACCTGGCCCGCTTTGTGCATTTCAACCAGGGCTTTATACGCGGTCAGGGGCGTGCCACCGGTTGGAAGACCGAGAACGAAAGGACGATCGGCTGTTGGTTTGAACGCGTTGATGCGATTAACGATATGACGAGCAGCCCATTTTCCGACTTGTTCAGCTGTTGCCAGGGGAATCAGTCTCATTATTCACCTCTAAAGTTTAAGTAAAAGTGGGCGGATGATTAGTGCAACCTGAACTAAGCGTAACCTGGAACCTTTCAGGCCGGATCAATCCGTCTTGATTTTTTGAATGATAAAATAAGTTTTCGTCGTTAGCCAGTGGAAGGGAGGGTTTAATACGATATTTGGTGACAATAATCACAAAAAATAGGTGTTTAATTTGCGATACGAATTAATTTTTCACACACTCACACTGCCAGTGAATCATCAACTGTATCTATCGTTCGTGACACAATAAAAACATAGTTTATGCGCGAGTCTTAACAAAGGGTCTCGTAGGGGGAATAGGATGAATATTTTAGGTTTTTTCCAGCGCCTCGGTAGGGCTTTGCAGCTCCCTATCGCCGTGCTACCGGTTGCAGCGTTGCTGCTGCGATTCGGGCAACCCGATCTTCTTAACGTGCCGTTTATTGCCCAGGCAGGCGGCGCAATTTTTGACAACCTGGCGCTGATTTTCGCCATCGGTGTGGCGTCAAGCTGGTCAAAAGACAGCGCTGGTGCCGCGGCACTGGCAGGGGCTGTCGGTTACTTCATCCTCACGAAAGCGATGGTAACCATCAACCCTGAAATCAATATGGGTGTGCTGGCAGGTATCATTACCGGCCTGGTGGGTGGCGTCGTGTACAACCGTTGGGCAGGTATCAAACTTCCTGACTTCCTGAGCTTCTTCGGCGGTAAACGTTTTGTGCCGATTGCGACGGGCTTTTTCTGTCTGATCCTCGCCGCCATCTTTGGCTACGTTTGGCCACCGGTGCAGCATGCTATCCATGCGGGTGGCGAGTGGATCGTGTCTGCGGGCGCAATGGGCGCGGGCATCTTCGGTTTCATTAACCGTCTGCTGATCCCAACCGGTCTGCATCAGGTACTGAACACCATCGCCTGGTTCCAGATTGGTGAGTTCACCAACGCGGCCGGCGCGGTATTCCACGGTGATATCAACCGCTTCTACGCAGGCGACGGCACCGCGGGCATGTTCATGTCTGGCTTCTTCCCAATCATGATGTTTGGTCTGCCTGGCGCGGCGCTGGCAATGTACCTGGCTGCGCCGAAAGCGCGTCGCCCAATGGTTGGCGGGATGCTGCTGTCCGTTGCGATCACCGCCTTCCTGACCGGCGTGACCGAGCCACTGGAATTCCTGTTCATGTTCCTGGCTCCGCTGCTGTATCTGATGCACGCGATCCTGACCGGTATCAGCCTGTTCGTCGCCACCCTTCTGGGTATCCATGCTGGCTTCTCCTTCTCCGCAGGCGCCATCGACTATGTGTTGATGTACAACCTGCCGGCGGCAAGCAGCAACGTCTGGATCCTGATGGTGATGGGCCTGATCTTCTTCGTTATCTACTTCGTTCTGTTCAGCGCGGTTATTCGTATGTTTAACCTGAAGACGCCGGGCCGCGAAGATACGAAAGATGATGTTGTGACCAGTGAAGCCAACAGCAATACCGAAGAGGGTTTAACCCAGCTGGCAACCAACTACATTGCCGCTGTGGGTGGCACCGACAACCTGAAAGCGATCGATGCCTGTATTACCCGTCTGCGTCTGACCGTAGGTGACTCCGCGCGCGTGAGCGATGCAATGTGCAAACGCCTGGGTGCGTCTGGTGTGGTGAAACTGAACAAACAAACCATCCAGGTTATCGTGGGTGCGAAAGCCGAATCTATCGGCGATGAAATGAAAAAAGTGGTTGCCCGTGGGCCGGTCGCTGCCGCCTCAACGGATAACGCGCCAGTGGCTGACGCGCCGGTTGTAAAACCGCAGGCTGTGCCAAACGCGGTGACCATCGCTGCGCTGGTTTCTCCGGTGACAGGTGACGTTGTTGCGCTTGAGCAGGTGCCTGACGAAGCGTTCGCCAGCAAAGCGGTCGGTGACGGCGTGGCGGTGAAACCAACGGACAAAACCGTGGTCTCTCCGGCTGCCGGTACTATCGTGAAAATCTTCAACACCAACCACGCGTTCTGCCTGGAAACGGAAAAAGGCGCGGAGATCGTTGTCCATATGGGTATCGATACCGTTGCGCTGAACGGTCAGGGCTTTACTCGTCTGGTGGAAGAGGGTGCTGAAGTGGCGGCAGGTCAGCCGATTCTGGAAATGGATCTGGACTTCCTGAATGCCAACGCGCGCTCCATGATAAGCCCGGTCGTGTGCAGCAACATCGACGACTTCAGCGGTCTGGTGATCCAGGCGCAGGGTCAGGTGGTTGCAGGCCAGACGCCACTGTATGAGATTAAAGGCAAGTAATCGCTCCTGAGTAGAGTTATGCCTTTAGCGGCGGGGGATATCCTCCGCCGCTTTTTTTTGCAGCAATTGCCCCCATTATTTTCTTCCGGGACGTTTTAAGGGTTGTCACTACGTCCGGCTTATAAGATCATATGCCGTTATACGTTGTTTACGCTTTGAGGAATCCACGATGAGTGAGGCAGAAGCCCGCCCGAGTAACTTTATTCGTCAGATCATCGATGAAGATCTGGCCAGTGGTAAGCACACCACAATCCACACGCGTTTCCCGCCGGAGCCAAATGGCTACCTGCACATTGGTCACGCCAAATCGATCTGCCTGAACTTTGGTATTGCGCAAGATTACCAGGGGCAGTGCAACCTGCGTTTCGATGACACCAACCCAGTAAAAGAAGACATCGAATACGTTGAGTCGATTAAAAACGACGTGCAATGGCTGGGCTTCAACTGGTCTGGCGATATCTGCTACTCCTCAGACTACTTCGATCAGCTGTATGCCTATGCGGTTGAACTGATTAACAAAGGTCTGGCATACGTCGACGAATTGTCTGCTGACGAAATCCGTGAATACCGCGGTACGCTGACTCAGCCTGGTAAAAACAGCCCGTTCCGCGATCGTAGCGTGGAAGAGAACCTGGCGCTGTTTGAAAAAATGCGTGCCGGTGGCTTCGAAGAAGGTAAAGCGTGTCTGCGTGCCAAAATCGATATGGCGTCTCCGTTCATCGTGATGCGCGATCCGGTGCTGTACCGCATTAAGTTCGCTGAACACCACCAGACCGGTAACAAGTGGTGCATCTACCCGATGTACGACTTCACCCACTGCATCAGCGATGCGCTGGAAGGCATTACGCACTCTCTGTGCACGCTGGAATTCCAGGACAACCGTCGTCTGTACGACTGGGTGCTGGATAACATCACCATTCCTGTGCATCCGCGTCAGTACGAGTTCTCTCGTCTGAACCTGGAATACACCGTGATGTCCAAGCGTAAGCTGAACCTGCTGGTCACCGACAAGCACGTTGAAGGCTGGGACGACCCGCGTATGCCGACCATCTCTGGCCTGCGTCGTCGTGGCTACACCTCGGCGTCCATTCGTGAGTTCTGCAAACGTATTGGCGTTACCAAGCAGGACAACACTATCGAAATGGCGTCTCTGGAATCCTGCATTCGTGAAGACCTGAACGAAAACGCGCCGCGCGCGATGGCAGTGATCGATCCAGTGAAACTGGTCATCGAAAACTATCCGCAGGGTGGAAGCGAACTGGTCTCGATGCCTAACCATCCGAACAAACCGGAAATGGGCACCCGCGACGTGCCGTTCAGCGGTGAAATCTGGATCGATCGCGCCGACTTCCGCGAAGAAGCGAACAAGCAGTACAAGCGTCTGGTGCTGGGCAAAGAAGTGCGTCTGCGTAACGCCTATGTGATCAAAGCCGAGCGCGTAGAGAAAGATGCGGAAGGTAACATCACGACCATCTTCTGTACGTACGACGCAGAGACGCTGAGTAAAGATCCGGCGGATGGCCGTAAAGTAAAAGGTGTGATCCACTGGGTGAGTGCGCAGCATGCGCTGCCGGTTGAGATCCGTCTCTACGATCGTCTGTTCAGCGTACCTAACCCAGGCGCTGCGGAGGACTTCCTGGCGGTTATCAACCCTGAGTCGTTGATTATCAAGCAGGGGTATGCCGAGCCGTCTCTGAAAGCCGCTGAAGCCGGTAAAGCTTTCCAGTTTGAACGTGAGGGTTACTTCTGCCTGGACAGCCGTTACAGCACGGCGGAAAAACCGGTATTTAACCGTACCGTCGGTCTGCGTGATACCTGGACTAAGATCGGCGAATAATCACGCTGGCATGGTCAATGAGAAACAAACGCCGCGTAATGCGGCGTTTTTTTATTTAACGATCATGTCGTTAAGCATCGGGATGATGAATTAAAGCCAACATTCCAGGTCAATGTGGTGCTACTTATTTTATTTAATAAAGTTTGTTGTTTTCCAAAAACAGAAACGCTGAAAAATATATTCACAATATCAATGTTAATTACTGAAAATTAGCGCATTCCCCCGCCAGTACTTGCTTCCCGGTAAATGTTACAAAGCACTACGAAATATGTGCTCTTCGTCATAATCCTGACTTTTGCCTGATTAAAAGCATTGATAATTCGCGTCGCGAAAAATAACCTAAAGACGGTAGTTAATTCGAGGGTATTTCTGACTACCCCTGACCACTTGGTCTTTTCTGTTTTTCGCCGTTTAAGGCGTTTTAATTCGTCAAAGAGGAATAATCTATGCGTACGTTCAGTGGCAAACGTAGTGCGCTGGCGCTGGCTATCGCCGGTGTGACAGCAATGTCGGGCCTGGTGGTTGCGCCAGAGGCAAAAGCAGCAGGTTTCATCGAAGATTCCACCCTCACGGGCGGTATTTATTACTGGCAGCGTGAGCGTGACCGTAAAGACGTCACTGAAGATAAATACAAAACCAACCTTTCTCACTCGACCTGGAACGCTAACCTTGATTTCCAGTCGGGATATGCCGCCGATATGTTCGGGATCGATATTGCAGCGTTCACCGCAATTGAAATGGCCGAAAATGGCGACAGCGGCCATCCGAACGAAATTGCGTTCTCCTCCAGCAATAAAGCCTACGACGAAGACTGGTCCGGCGATAAAAGCGGAATCAGCCTGTATAAAGCGGCTGCAAAATTCAAATATGGTCCTGTCTGGGCGCGTGGAGGTTATATCCAGCCAACCGGCCAGACGCTGTTAGCACCGCACTGGAGCTTTATGCCAGGTACCTATCAGGGTGCGGAAGCCGGTGCTAATTTTGACTACGGCGATGCGGGGGCGTTGAGCTTCTCCTATATGTGGACCAACGAGTACAAAGCGCCGTGGCACATTGAGATGGACAAGTTCTATCAGAACGATAAAAAAACCAAAGTTGATTATCTCCACTCGCTGGGGGCGAAGTACGACTTCAAAAACGATCTGGTGCTGGAAGCTGCTTTTGGTCAGGCTGAAGGCTATATCGATCAGTACTTTGCTAAAGCCAGCTACAAATTTGATATCGCGGGTAGCCCGCTGAGCACCAGCTATCAGTTCTACGGTACGCGCGACAAAGTCAGTGATGGCAGCGTAAATGATATCTATGACGGCACCGCGTGGTTACAGGCGCTGACCTTCGGTTACAAGGTAGGTCAGGTTGATTTACGTCTGGAGGGAACATGGGTCAAGGCAGAAGGGCAGCAGGGCTACTTCCTGCAACGTATGACGCCAACCTACGCCTCTTCCAATGGTCGTCTGGATATCTGGTGGGATAACCGCTCTGACTTTAACGCCGACGGCGAAAAGGCGGTCTTCTTCGGCGCAATGTATGACCTGAAGAACTGGAACCTGCCTGGCTGGGCAGTGGGTGCGTCCTACGCGTACGCCTGGGACGCGAAGCCAGCAGATATGGCTACGCCAGACGCCTACTACGATCCGAATTACCGTCTGAAAGAGTCTTCATACAGTCTGGATGCGATTTACACCCTTCAGGAGGGCCGTGCGAAAGGCACGATGTTCAAACTGCACTTCACCCAGTATGACAACCACTCCGATATCCCGAGCTACGCGGGCGGTTACGGCAACATCTTCCAGGATGAACGTGACGTGAAATTCATGGTCATTGCGCCATTCACAATCTTCTGATGAACACGCAGGCGGGCGAAATCCCGCCTGCATGGAGACTGCATATGATGAAAAAAATGGTAATCGTTGCGCTGCTGGCATCGGGGCTGGTGGCGTGTGCGCAGGATCAGGCGCAGAAAGAAGACTCCCGTCTGAAGGAGGCGTATAGCGCCTGCATCAATACAGCACAAGGATCGCCAGAGAAGATTGAAGCCTGCCAGAGCGTGCTGAATGTGCTGAAAAAAGAGAAAGCGCATGAGCAGTTTGCGACGCAGGAAAATGTTCGCGTGATGGATTACCAGGCCTGTATCCAGGCGCGGAAAAGCGGTAACGATCAGGAAGTGGCGAAGCGTTGCGATAAGATCTGGGACGAGATTCGCAATAACAATAAATAAGTTGCTTTACGCCCGGTGGCGCTGCGCTTACCGGGCCTACAACGGTGTCACAGCCCGTAGGCCCGGTAAGCGCAGCGCCACCGGGCTTTTTTCAGGCAAAAAAAAAGCCAACCTTACGGCTGGCTCAGAGTATGAACACGATATTATTTCGCGTCGTGCGCGTGGTCGTCTTCGCGGCAATCGCCTTCAGCGCAGTGACCGTACAGGTACAGGCTGTGGTTGGTCAGGCGGATGCCATGACGGGCGGCGATTTCACGCTGGCGTGATTCAATGGAATCATCGCTAAATTCAATGACCTTGCCACAGTCGAGGCAGATCAGGTGATCGTGGTGATGCTGCTGAGTCAGCTCGAACACGGATTTACCGCCTTCGAAATTATGACGAGTAACAATGCCCGCGTCATCAAACTGGTTCAGCACACGATAGACGGTTGCCAGCCCAATCTCTTCACCCATATCGATAAGACGCTTATAAAGGTCTTCCGCACTGACATGGTGATTGTCTGGCCCCTGAAGCACTTCAAGGATTTTTAACCGAGGAAGCGTTACTTTCAGGCCAGCTTTCTTTAATGCGGTATTGTTGTCAGTCATGCGGAATCTGTCCTGTTGCTAAACGATTCACTTCAAAAGAAGAAGTGACAGAAAATGCACTTGGGATAATGCGTCTCATTATAGAACTGCCATGGCTAAATGAAAACTGCAAGTCTCAAGCAAAGTATGCTTATAAAAACGTGGTATCACCAACAAACTTGTTCGATGGCACCCACTTTTTACCAGGGGGATATTGTACAGGTCTGGGCGAAAAAGTTAAAAGTTTGTAGCAATTAATTTAATCGGTTTTACCTGGAAAACGGGCGCAACCGGAGTTGCGCCGCAGAGATATCAGGCGTTAAGGATATCGTCCAGGTTCAGCTCTTCACGAACCTGCTTAACCCATTTTTCTACACGCTCAGCGGTCAGCTCTGGCTGACGGTCTTCATCAATGGCCAGGCCAACGAAGTGATCGTCATCTGCCAGACCTTTGGACGCTTCGAAATGGTAACCCGCCGTTGGCCAGTGACCGACGATCGCCGCACCGCGTGGCTCAATGATGTCGCGAATAGTGCCCAGCGCATCACAGAAATACTCAGCATAGTCTTCCTGATCGCCACAGCCAAACAGGGCAACCAGCTTGCCGTTGAAGTCTACTTCTTCCAGCGTCGGGAAGAAATCGTCCCAGTCACACTGTGCTTCACCGTAGTACCAGGTCGGGATGCCCAGCAGCAGGATGTCATAGCCCTCGAGATCTTCTTTGCTGCTCTTGGCGATGTCATGCACATCAGCAACGTCTTTACCGAGCTGTTTTTGAATGTTTTTTGCGATATTTTCAGTATTGCCGGTATCACTGCCAAAGAAAATGCCGATGATTGCCATGAGTAAAATAACCTCTTGAAACTTAATGGTATGGTGGCCCAAATTGTCCACGGATAAGGGCAATAATAGCAGAACAGGCAACCCTGCGGAAACAGCTATCACGCAGGACTGCACTCTGTGCTACATGAAAAAGGTAATATTGGGGATTTTCTGACTCACGCCTTGCCGCGTAACGTCTCAAGCTGGGCGATCAGCATCTCTTCGATCAGTTCGCTGCGGCTGATGTTGCGCGCGTCAGCTAACTCGTTAAGCGCATCGACGGCATCGGCATTCAGCTTCAGTTCGACACGCTTAAGCCCACGATTTTTATCGCGTTTAAGCTGGTTGCGTTTATTGATACGCAGCTGTTCATCGCGCGAAAGCGGATTCGTTTTCGGTCGTCCCGGTCGACGCTCATTCGCGAACAGATCTAGTGTCGTACGGTCCGTTTGTTCTTTGGCCATGATTCTGAGACTTCGGGGGAAACACGCCGCCCTGCTAATGCCCGGGCGATAAGCGCGCCATCATACATCACCCAAATCCACACGCCAACGACTGGAAGCCCGTCGTCTTCCGGTCGCTGGCTTTTTAATCAATTCGCTGTATCAGTAAGATAGCGGCGAATGGCGCGCAGGACGGCATCCGGTTTTTCCGCGTGTACCCAGTGTCCGGCACCGGCAATGACGTGAGCGCGAGCCTGCGGGAATTGCGCCAGCAGCGTGTTACGATACGCATCAGTGACGTAAGGGGAGTTGCCGCCGCGAATAAAAAGGGTAGGGTGCGGCCAGGCGGGGACGGTTTCCCAGCCCACAATATGCGAATACTGATCCCACAATACCGGGACGTTAAAGCGCCATTGTCCGTCAACAAACGATTTCAGCAGGAACTGAACTACGCCTTCCTCATCAAGATGCTCACGCATAACGGCAGCCGCCTGCTGGCGGGTTGCGACACCCGCTTCGGTGACCGCATTGATGGCGGTAAAAATCTCATCGTGACGGCGAACGTCGTAATTGACGGGCGCAACGTCGATGACCACCAGCCCGGAAATTCGCTCAGGGGCCAGCGCAGTGAGCGCCATCACCGCTTTGCCGCCCATTGAATGCCCGATAAGCGTCGCTTTCTGGATATTATTCGCATCGAGGGTGTCCCGCAGATCCTGCGCCATGGCTGCGTAGGTCATCTCCTCCGAGCGCCCAGAAAGACCGTGATTGCGCATATCAACCTGGAGGATCGCGTGATCGGTCACTAAATCGCGCGCCAGCACACCCAGATTATCCAGGCTACCAAACAGGCCGTGAACCAGTACGATGGGAGAATTATTGTTCGGCGATTGTGCAGTTTGCGCTCGGGTATTCAATTTCATGGCAAAGTTCTTTTTTTAGGTTTGTCAGGTTAGGGTATCATGTTGACCATTCTGCCGCCCGGGGGCAAGGATCCAGTTTAATCTGACTTTTGCCGCCAACCTGGTTTGACGCTATCCGCTGTTGGGATTTGACCTTATAATCTCAACGACTTGTATTCAGATAAGATATCGCACTGGATTAAGATGAAAACAATCGAAGTTGATGACGAACTCTATCAGTATATTGCCAGCCAGACGCGGCATATTGGGGAGAGCGCGTCCGACATTTTACGGCGCATGCTTAAAATTTCCGCCGCCTCACAGCCCACTCCTGTCACTAAAGATGTCGTGTCTCAGCCGAGCGTTGTTGCACAAGTAAAACCTGCCGTCATGCCGGCAAAAGACAAAGTGCGCGCGATGCGCGAGCTGCTGCTGTCCGATGAATATGCCGAGCAGAAAAAGGCGGTTAACCGCTTTATGCTGGTGCTGTCTACACTTTACTCACTGGATAACAACGCATTTGCAGAAGCGACAGAGTCGCTGCACGGTCGCACGCGCGTTTACTTCGCAGGCGACGAGCAGACCCTGCTGCAAAATGGCAACCAAACCAAGCCCAAACACGTTCCCGGTACACCATACTGGGTGATCACCAACACCAATACGGGCCGTAAGTGCAGCATGATCGAACATATCATGCAGTCCATGCAGTTCCCGGCGGAATTGATCGAAAAGGTTTGCGGTACAATTTAACCCTTGCATCAGAAGGACCAGGCAATGGCAAATCACAGCCGTGCAGGACAACCTGCACAACAAAGCGATTTGATTAACGTCGCTCAACTGACCGCGCAGTACTACGTGCTGAAGCCGGTGGTGGGCAACGCAGAACACGCAGTGAAGTTTGGTACATCTGGCCACCGCGGTAGTGCGGCGCGCCACAGCTTTAACGAACCGCATATTCTGGCCATTGCTCAGGCCATCGCGGAAGAGCGCGCCAAAAATGGCGTCACCGGTCCGTGCTATGTCGGGAAAGATACCCACGCCCTGTCTGAACCTGCTTTTATCTCCGTGCTGGAAGTGCTGGCGGCGAACGGCGTAGACGTGATTGTTCAGGAGAACAACGGTTTTACGCCAACGCCAGCGGTTTCTAACGCTATTCTGGTACACAACAAAAAAGGTGGCGCGCAGGCTGACGGCATTGTGATCACCCCGTCCCACAACCCACCGGAGGATGGCGGCATCAAGTACAACCCACCTAATGGTGGCCCGGCGGATACCAACGTCACGAAAGTGGTGGAAGATCGTGCCAACGCGTTACTGGCTAACGGTCTGAACGGTGTGAAACGCATCTCGCTGGATGAAGCCATGGCCTCCGGCCACGTGAAAGAGCAGGATCTGGTGCAGCCGTTCGTGGAAGGGCTGGCGGATATCGTCGATATGGCCGCTATCCAGAAAGCCGGTCTGAAGCTGGGCGTGGATCCACTGGGCGGCTCCGGTATTGAATACTGGAAACGCATTGCCGAGCACTACAAGCTGGATCTGACCATCGTGAACGATCACGTCGATCAGACCTTCCGCTTTATGCACCTGGACAAAGACGGCGCGATCCGTATGGACTGCTCCTCCGAATGCGCAATGGCTGGCCTGCTGGCGCTGCGCGACAAGTTCGATCTGGCGTTTGCCAACGACCCGGACTACGATCGCCACGGTATCGTCACCCCGGCAGGGCTGATGAACCCGAACCACTACCTGGCTGTTGCAATCAATTATCTCTTCCAGCACCGTCCGCAGTGGGGCAAAGAGGTTGCGGTGGGTAAAACGCTGGTCTCTTCCGCTATGATTGACCGTGTGGTCGACGCGCTGGGTCGCAAGCTGGTGGAAGTGCCGGTGGGCTTCAAGTGGTTTGTTGACGGTCTGCACGACGGCAGCTTCGGCTTTGGCGGTGAAGAGAGCGCGGGGGCATCCTTCCTGCGCTTCGACGGCACCCCATGGTCAACCGATAAAGACGGCATCATCATGTGCCTGCTGGCGGCGGAAATCACCGCGGTCACCGGTAAGAACCCGCAGGAACATTACAACGAGCTGGCGGAACGTTTTGGTGCGCCAAGCTATAACCGTATTCAGGCTGGCGCCACGTCTGCGCAAAAAGCAGCTCTGTCAAAACTCTCTCCGGAGATGGTCAGTGCCAGTACCCTGGCTGGTGACCCGATCACCGCGCGTCTGACGGCGGCGCCGGGTAACGGCGCATCGATCGGCGGCCTGAAAGTGATGACCGAAAACGGCTGGTTCGCCGCGCGTCCATCCGGTACGGAAGATGCGTACAAAATCTATTGTGAAAGCTTCCTCGGCGCTGAGCATCGTCAGCAGATTGAGAAAGAAGCGGTAGAGATTGTCAGCGAAGTGCTGAAAAACGCGTAAGTCGTGATCTGGTGCGGGCTGATGCCCTCACCCCGGCCCTCTCCCACTGGGAGAGGGAGAAAACATAAAAAACGGCAACCTCAGGGTTGCCGTTTTGCATTGACCTCGTAGGCCCGGTAAGCGCCAGCGCCACCGGGCTTCTTTTTTAACTATGTTTATTCTTCAGTTCAAACCGTGGTGAGACCAGACCGTACAGCGTCCAGCCCATGAATGTCACCATCGCCCCATACAGCATCGCCTCCTGACCGGACGAGTAGAGCGCATAGAAGCTGTAAATCGCCCCAATCAGCGCCACGATATTGGCCGCCCGGGCTTTGCGCGGATCCACCTTCGCCACCTTCTGAATAATCACCAGCGCCGCCATCGACAGAATGTACGGAATGATGTTCGTCACCACCGCCAGGTTGACCAGCACGTTAAACTGGCTGTTCAGTGACGGGCTGATGGTCATCAGCGACAATCCGCTCTGGAAGATGACAATCGCCAGCATGCCCTGCACCGGTGCATCCGCTTTGGTGACGCGGGAGAAGATTTTCGGGAAATAACCTTCGTCAGCGGAAGATTTGAATACCTGGGCGATGGTGAACTGCCAGCCCAGCAGCGAGCCGCAGCAGGACATCACCATCAGTCCCATGATCACTTTCCCTACCTCCGGCGTAAACATCTGCGCAAACGCCAGTCCGAACGGCGCCGTGGAGTTAGCCAGATCCATGTTGGGCACAATTCCCGCAATCACGTTGGTTGAGACGATATAGATCACCGCCGCCCCCAGCGTCCCGCCGAGTACCGCGATCGGCACATTTTTCTCCGGGTTTTCCACCACTTCCGCATTCGCACAGGCCGACTCCAGCCCGAGGAAGGCCCACAGCGTCATGGCGATGGACGATCCCACGGCGGTGAAGAACGGTACGTGATGCGGATTCCAGGAATTGGCGTACAGCGTCGGGCTGAACCAGAACCAACCGATGATGCACAGGCCGACAACCGGGATGATGACGCCCCAGACGGTGATGCTGCTGAGCTGTCCGGTGATGCGCGCGCCGCCAAAGTTAGCGACGGTGCAGATCCAGAGCACGCCGATGGTCGCCAGCCCAATTTGCACCGGGGTCAGCGTCGCGCCAAACAGCTCTGTGCCGTAACCGACAGCGGAAATGGCAATCGCCACATTGGCGATCAGCAGCGACACGCCATAGGTATAGTTCGCCATAAAGTTACCGGACTTACCAAACGCATATTCGGCATAGCCGCCCATCCCGCCGGACTTGCGGCTGAACATACCGCACTTGGCAAACGCCCACGCCAGCGCCATCGAACCCACGGCGGTAACAAGCCAGGAGATAATCGAAATCGTCCCCACTTCAGCGAGCTTGGTGGGGAGCATGATGATCCCCGAACCCATCATATTCACCATGGTGAGAATAGTGAGTTGCACCACGCCCATCTTGTTGGCCTTACTCATAATTTTTCTCCTTTCAGCAGCGATGGCTGAGCGGCAGGTTGTTTGATGACGTAGCAGCGCACCTGTTTGCGACCGTCACACTCCTCGACGTAAACCCCCTGTAACTCCGGCGCAAAACCCGGCAGCAGATTGATCCCTTCTTCCAGCGCGGCGAAATAGCGCAGCACGGAACCGCCCCAGACTTCTCCCGGCACCACGCACAACACCCCCGGTGGGTAAGGCAGCGCGCCTTCCGCGGCGATACGGCCTTCCGCGTCGCGCAGGGACACCAGCTCGACCTCACCGCGCAGATAGGCATAGTTCGCCTCCTGCGGGTTCATCATGACGCGTGGGAAGTGAGACTTGCGGAACATCTCTTTTTGCAGTTGCTTCACGTTATGGCGGGCGTAGAGGTCATGCATCTCCTGACAAATCTGACGCAGGGTATAATCCGCATAACGTTCCGGATGTTGCTTATAAAGAGAGGGCAGAACCTCTTTCAGCGGCACATCGCTCTGGAGCAGTTTTTCGAAGCGCACCAGCTGGGCGACGAGCTGCTGCAATTTGCCCATGTCCTCCGCCGGGGTGAGCAGGAACAGAATGGAATTGAGGTCGCATTTTTCCGGCACGATGCCGTTTTCACGCAGGAAGTTGGCGAGGATGGTGGCGGGCACGCCGAAATCATCGTACTCACCGGTGCGGGCGTTGATGCCCGGCGTAGTTAGCAGCAGTTTGCAGGGATCGATAAAATACTGATGCTCGGCGTATCCCTCAAAGGCGTGCCAGCGTTCGCCCGGAACGAAATGGAAGAAGCGCAGATCGGTCGCAATCTCTGCCGTATCCCAGCTTTCCCATGGACGGCCATCCACCGTCTCCGGCACGAACGGACGAATAAACTGACAGTTCTGAAGGATCAGTTTCCGCGCTTCGATACCCGTCACCACGCAGTCCATCCACATGTTGCGCCCACTTTGCCCCTCGTGCATGCGGGCGTTGATATCCAGGGCGGCAAACAGCGGATAAAAGGGGCTGGTGGAGGCGTGCATCATAAAGGCGTTGTTGAGGCGTTTATGCGGGACATAGCGCGGCTGGCCTTTTATGTGGCTGTCCTTCTTATGGATTTGCGAGGTTTGCGAGAAGCCCGCCTGCTGCTTATGCACCGACTGGGTCACCAGAATGCCCGGATCGTTTTCGTTCAGCTCCAGCAGCAGCGGCGAGCAGTCGGCCATCATCGGGATAAACTGCTCGTAACCCACCCAGGCGGAGTCAAACAGAATGTAATCGCACAGGTGACCAATCTTATCCACCACCTGACGGGCGTTATAAATGGTACCGTCGTAGGTGCCCAGCTGGATCACCGCCAGACGGAACGGACGTTCATCCCGCGCACGGCCAGGCGCGACCTCTGACACCAGCTCCCGCAGGTAGCTCTCGTCGAAACAGTGTGCGTCGATACCGCCGATAAACCCGTACGGGTTGCGCGCCGTTTCCAGATACACCGGCGTCGCGCCCGCCTGTAACAGCGCCCCGTGGTGATTAGATTTATGGTTATTGCGATCGAACAGCACCAGATCGCCTGGCGTGAGCAGGGCATTGAGCACCACCTTGTTAGAAGAGGAGGTGCCGTTCAGCACGAAGTAGGTTTTATCCGCATTAAAGACTTTTGCCGCATGCTGCTGGGCGATGCATGGCGCGCCTTCGTGGATCAGCAGATCGCCCATTGCCACGTCGGCATTGCACAGATCGGCGCGGAAAAGCGTTTCGCCAAAGAAATCGACAAACTGGTTTCCGGCCGGATGGCGGCGGAAGAACTGGCCTCCCTGATGTCCGGGGCAGTCAAACGCGCTGTTCCCCTGCTGGACGTAATCGACCAGCGCGCGGAAGAACGGCGGGCGGAGCTGGGTTTCGTACTTCTGTGCAGCCGCTTCAAGCTGGCGTCCGTAGTACGCATTGCTGGTGTCGGAGTACTCAAAAACGCCGTGAATACGCGACAGAAATTCAGCCGGAACCCTTTCTTCTTTATGCGTGGCAATAAACACCGGGATACCGAATCCCGTGGCTTCAATTTCTTCTATGGCGCCATTGAAAATATCGCTGACGGCCAGAACCACGGCTGCCACATCAATATAATCTGATGCGGTGATATCCACGATGTCGCGCGAAGTGGTAAAGCATTCAGGGCAGGAACGGCTGACGGCAATTTTTAACGTTTTCATCTTTATCTCTTTATTTCATGCAATATGGGGCCCTCGACTTCTTGCGGTAAAGAAATCGATTATTTCCGGAAAAAAAAGCAAAGCGTGTCCGCTGATACGAAATCAGTTAATTGCTTTTTTGCTGAGTAGAATTCAGTCCGCCCGGTTGCGGAGAATCTGAATCACAAGGAATGAGCGCAGGTGTTCACAGGCAACAGCCTGTAAAATAGCGTTTTTCAGGATAACCTGTAAGCAGATGCGCCAGAAGTCGAAGGACTACCGGGCGTTAAAGAGATGAAAGTCAAAACAGTTACGGTGGGCAAACATCATGATATGTGTTGTCCGCCTTATATGGGGCATTAAACGATTATTGTTTTCCATGCTCAGTTTCCTTTCAGTAATTGAAAGCATGGTCATTTTATCCAGGAAAAAGGGATTAACTGTGAAACAGATCACCAATAACCGATCATTTTAGAAATAATTAGTCGTTTTGAGTGAATAACGCAGATCAAAATGCTGTTTTGTTGGTTCGGTGTTAATTTGATGTTTTAATTGTGTTTAAAGAGGGCGGATATAGCTATGAAAATAAACTCATCGTTATTTTCATGGCTATATTAAGGCTGGTATGTTTTTTATTTAAAATTAAAGTGAATACTTATTCAGATCATAAACCGATATCCGATACCGGTTTCTGTTAATAAATGACGAGGACGCGCGGGATCGGCTTCAAGTTTCTGGCGAAGGTGTCCCATATAAATGCGTAAATAGTGACTATGCTCGACAGCATTCGGTCCCCAGACCTGGCTTAACAGCTGTCGCTGCGTTAACACTTTTCCGTGGTTATTGAGCAGCACGGCCAGCAGACGAAATTCGATAGGCGTAAGGTGGATCTCTTCTTCCCCTCGCACGATGCGGCGGGCGGCAAGATCGACGCGGATATCGCCAAAGGCGTACACCGGATCGGAAGGGGACGTGGCACTGTGTCGACGCAGCGCCACACGAAGCCGGGCCTGTAACTCGCCAATGCCAAACGGTTTGATCAGATAATCATCCGCTCCGGCATCCAGCGCGGCGATTTTATCCGTCTCTTCGGTGCGGGCAGAGAGCACCAGAATGGGCATCTGGCTCCACTGACGCACCTCACGAATAAAATCGATGCCGTCGCCATCCGGAAGTCCCAGATCCAGGATCACCAGATCTGGCTTGCGGGTGGCGGCTTCAATTAACCCCCGTTGAAGCGTACCGGCTTCATGCACGCGCAAGCCGTCGCCTTCCAGCGCGGTACGCAGAAATCGGCTGATAGCGAGCTCATCTTCAACAATCAGAACGTTAATCACAAATCCTCTGGTAATTCATCAAGTTCTGGTGGGGTTTCAAGAGGAAGTGTAACACAAAAGCGTGCCCCACCTTCCGGGCGGTTCTCTGCGGAAATGGTGCCACCATGCACGTCGACAATCGCCTGGCAGATCGCCAGACCCAGCCCAACGCCCGGAATGGCGGATTCCTTATTACCGCGCGCAAATTTTTCGAATATGGCGCGCTCCTGACCGGCCGGAATACCCGGCCCGTTATCCCAGACGTCGAGCCGCAGCACACGTTTATCCACCCTGGCAGCAATCCCCAGCCGGGCCTTTGTCCCGGCGTATTTAGCCGCGTTTTCCAGCAGATTAATCAGCACGCGCTCAAACAGCGGGCCATCCACATGGATTAACGTCAGGGGTTCCGGCATGTCCAGCTCAATATGGCGCCCGCCGAGACCCGGCTCCAGCATCTTCAGCGCACTGCCGACAACCTCCTCAAGGGTGAGCCACTCTTTTTTGAGGTTAAACCCGCCGGACTGAATGCGCGCCATGTCCAGCAGGTTGTTCACCAGGCGCGTGGTATTCAGCACGTGCTGGCGAATTTCGCTGGCCTGCATCGCGTGCTTTGATCCTTCCGCCGCCAGATCCAGCGTCAGAATTTCGGACTGGCCAAACAGCACGGTAAGCGGGGTGCGCAAATCGTGAGACAGCGCTGCCAGCAGCGAATTGCGAATACTTTCGCGCTCGCTTGCCAGCCGCGCCTGCTCTTCGCTGGCGGTGAGCGCCAGCCGTTCAAGGGCGCTGGCGACCAGCAGGGTGAAGGTTTCCAGCAGGCGCTGCTGCTCTGGGATCATCAGCTGACGCAGGTTAGACGGCTCGACGATGACCAGCCCGTGATTTTTATCCGCGCTGCGCAGCGGCAGGATCTGGTAAGGCACGCCGGGCAGCGTGTCGGTGCCGGCGCCGGCAGGTAACCCCTTATCGAAACTCCAGCGGGCAATCGCTTCATCCCAGGGCGTCATCCCCGAAGGGGAGGTCAGCGGGCGAAGGCGCCCCTGTTCGTCGGGGAGCAAAATCAGGTTACTGGCATGAAAGGTCGAACGGATAAACTGCTCGCTGGTCTGTACGATATCCCGCTGCGTGCGGCCAACCGCCAGCGATTTTGACATTTCATACAGATGGCGCGTGCGCTGCTCGCGATAGCGGGCAATGCGTGCCTGGTAGCGTACGCCTGCCGTCAGATTCCCGATCACCAGCCCGACGGTAAGCATCACGGCAAAGGTCAGAATGTACTGCACGTCCGAGACAGCAAGCGTCCCGCGCGGAGCGATAAAAAAAAGGTCGAAGCTGATGACGTTGATCACCGTTGCCAGCACCGACGGCCAGCGGCCATAAAAGAGCGCGACCACAACGACGCCGAGCAGATAAATCATGACCAGATTGGCGGCGTCGAAGGCGATGAGCCACTGGCTGGCAATCACCGTAATCAGGGCGCAAAGGACCACTGCCACCAGGCAACCCCGGATCTGAATGCGCCATTTATCGCCAAAGGTGCGAGCATCCGGCGTACGGTTGGGCAGTGGGGCGGGCTTGTCATCCAGCGCGACGATGACTAAATCAAGATCCGGCGCGCGGCGGGCCAGCCTGTCGGCAAAAGATTCGCGGCTAAACCAGCGGCGATGCTGTCGACGTCCAATGACAATCTTGCCCAGGTTGTGCTCGCGCGCGTAGCGCAGAATGGCTTTATCTTCCTGCGGTTCGGAAAGGGTGGCGGTTTCGGCACCCAGCTCCTGCGCCAGCCGCAGCGCGCTCAAAATGGCGCGACGCTGATTTTCTGGCAGGCCATGCAGCTGCGGCGTTTCGACGTAGACCGCGTGCCAGACGCTGCCAAATTTCGCTGCCAGCCGGGCGGCGGTGCGAACCAGTTTTTCGTTGCCGCTGCCGTGACCAATGCATAACAGAATGGCGTCCCGCGTGTGCCAGACGCGCTCTTGTCCCTGTAGGTCTCGCCAGGCGCGCATCTGGTCATCAACGCGATCGGCGGTGCGGCGCAGGGCCAGCTCGCGCAGGGCAATCAGGTTTCCTTTGCGGAAAAAATGTTCGATGGCGCGTTCGGCCTGGCCGGCAATATACACTTTGCCTTCGTGCAGGCGCTGGCGTAGATCGTCCGGCGGCAGGTCAACCAGTACGACTTCATCGGCAGAATCAAAAAACGGATCGGGGACGGTTTCCCGCACCTGGATACCGGTTACGCCGCTCACTACGTCGTTCAGGCTTTCCAGATGCTGAACATTTACCGTGGTGAAGACGTCAATGCCTGCCTCAAGCAGCTCCTCAACATCCTGCCAGCGCTTCGGATGGCGGGAGCCTGGCGCATTGCTGTGCGCCAGTTCGTCCATCAGGATCAGGGCAGGGCGGCGGGCGAGGGCGGCATCAAGATCAAACTCCGTGACCAGCCGCCCGCGATGGCTGATACGCTGGGGCGGCTGCGTCGCCAGCCCCGTCAGCAGCGCAGCCGTCTCTTTGCGACCGTGGGTTTCCACCACGCCGATGAGAATATCAAGCCCCTGCGCCCGAAGCCGCTGGGCTTCCGTCAGCATGGCGAAGGTTTTCCCGACGCCCGCGCAGGCGCCGAAGAAAATTTTCAGCTTGCCGCGGTGGGCTTCAGCCGTCTGTTCAAGCAGCCTGTCCGGATCCGGGCGCATGGGCTCGTCGGTCATTTAGTTCTTCCTTAGCGCGTCCAGCGCCAGATTCAGCTCAACAATGTTCACTATCGGCATGCCGATGAAGCTGACCAGCGGCTTTTGCGTATGTTCTGCGACCAGCTGGCTCACCTGCTCGACGGTCAGCTGACGGGCGGCTGCCACGCGTGGGATCTGCCACACCACCGCATCCGGCGTCAGGCTGTAATCCAGCCCGCTCGCGGAAGCGGTGATCAGCTCAACCGGCACCTCACGGCTGGCCTGCGGATTCGCGGCGCGCAGGGCGGCAACGCGTTCAGCAACGGCTTTGTCCAGGTCAGGATTACTGCCAGCCAGATTGCTGCCGCCGGAGGCCATTGGATTATACGGGCTTTCCGCAGTGGCGGAAGGGCGTCCCTGGAAGTAGCGCGGGTCCGTAAAGTTCTGCCCAATCAGACGCGAGCCGCGGTTTTCACCGTTCTGGATAATCAGCGAGCCGTTGGCCTGATCTTTAAACCACCACTGGCCCAGCGCGGTAGTCATCAGCGGGTAAAGCCCGCCGGTAATCAGAGACAGCAGAATAAACAACAGTATAGCGGGACGTAACATCGTCATTGGATCCACCTTTTAAACCAGCCCGAACAGCGTTAACAGCATGTCGATAACCTTGATCCCAATAAAGGGCACCACTAGCCCACCCAGACCGTAAATCCACAGGTTACGGCGCAGCATGGCGGCGGCCGTCAGCGGCTTATAGCTCACCCCTTTCAGCGCCAGCGGAATAAGAAAGACAATAATCAGCGCGTTGAAGATCACCGCGCTCAAAATGGCCGAGGCCGGAGAGTGCAGGTGCATCACGTTCAGGGCATTCAGCTGCGGGTAGGTTGCCGCAAAAGCCGCCGGAATGATGGCGAAATACTTCGCCACGTCGTTGGCGATACTGAACGTGGTCAGCGAGCCGCGCGTCATCAGCATCTGCTTCCCGATATGTACCACTTCGATCAGCTTGGTCGGGTTCGAGTCGAGATCCACCATGTTGCCCGCCTCTTTTGCCGCCTGGGTACCGGAGTTCATCGCCACCGCCACGTCGGCCTGCGCCAGCGCCGGGGCGTCGTTGGTGCCGTCGCCGGTCATCGCCACCAGACGGCCTTCCGCCTGATACTGGCGAATGAGTGCCAGCTTCGCTTCCGGCGTCGCTTCGGAAAGGAAATCATCCACGCCCGCTTCGGCGGCAATGGCCGCCGCAGTCAGACGGTTATCCCCGGTGATCATCACTGTTTTAATGCCCATCTTACGCATCTGGGCGAAACGCTCTTTAATACCGCCTTTAACGATATCCTTCAGGGCGATAACCCCCAGAACGCTTGCACCTTCCGCCACCACCAGCGGGGTTGCTCCCTGACGCGCCACGCTTTCCACCAGGTTGTCGACTTCCGGGGGGAAGTGTCCATTATTGGCTTCAATATGACGGCGAATGGCATCAACGGACCCTTTACGGATCATCCGGTCCTGAATGTTAATTCCGCTCATTCGGGTTTGCGCTGTGAAGGGCACGAACGTGGCGTGCAGGCTCTGAACGTCGCGCTGGCGCAGGTTAAAGCGCTGCTTGGCGAGGATCACGATACTGCGGCCTTCCGGCGTTTCATCGGCCAGCGAGGAAAGCTGCGCCGCGTCAGCCAGCGTTTTTTCATCCACGCCGGGAGCAGGTAGAAAGTCAGAGGCCTGACGATTGCCCAGGGTGATGGTCCCGGTTTTATCCAGCAGCAGCACGTCTACGTCACCCGCCGCTTCAACGGCGCGTCCGCTGGTGGCGATGACGTTCGCGCCCAGCATCCGGCTCATCCCCGCCACGCCAATCGCGGAAAGCAGGCCGCCGATAGTGGTGGGGATCAGACAGACGAGCAGGGCGATCAGTACGGTGATGCTAACCGCTGTACCGCCGTAGGCGGAGAAAGGCCACAGGGTCGCCGTTGCCAGCAGGAAAACAATGGTGAGCGCCACCAGCAGAATGGTCAGGGCGATCTCGTTCGGCGTTTTACGACGCTGTGCGCCTTCCACCATGGCGATCATCCGGTCGAGAAAGGTTTCGCCCGGGTTAACGCTGCACTGGATCACCAGCCAGTCGGAAAGAATGCGCGTTCCGCCGGTAACTGAGGCGAAATCTCCGCCCGACTCACGGATCACCGGTGCGGATTCCCCGGTAATGGCGCTTTCGTCTACCGATGCGCCGCCCTCAATCACCTCACCGTCGCAGGGGATGATGTCGCCAGCTTCCACCAGCACCACGTCACCTTTGCGCAGTTCATCCGCCGGAACGTGGTCCATCTGCGCGCCGTATTTAGGTTCGCGTAATTTGCGCGCAAAGGCGGTCTTTTTTACCCCTTTCAGGCTGTTGGCCTGTGCCTTACTGCGGCCTTCCGCTAACGCTTCGGCGAAGTTGGCGAACAGCACGGTAAACCACAGCCACAGGCTGATGGCGGCGGTAAAGGTTGCATTCCCTGAAAGGTGTCCCGTTCCCATGGCAATCGCCAGTGCGGTGGTGAGTAAACTTCCAGTCCAGACAATAAACATCACCGGGTTGTGCCACTGCACGCGCGGGCTCAGTTTTTTTACCGCATCCATGAGGGCCTGACGAACTAACGTCGGTTCGAGCAGGGCCAGTTGTTTACGACTCATGACAAATTCTCCGCAAAATCAGCGTAAAGAGAGATATTCCGCAACCGGGCCTAACGCGAGGGCGGGGATAAAGGTCAGGGCACCCACCAGTAAAACGGTGCCAATCAGCAGGCCGACGAACAGCGCGCCGTGAGTCGGTAACGTACCGGTGGTGGTCGGCTGGATCTTCTTATTCACCAGTGTTCCAGCGATCGCCATGACGGGAATAATCACGCCGAAACGTCCGATGAACATGCAGAACGCCAGCAAACAGTTCCAGAACGGCGAGTTGGCGCTTAATCCTGCAAAGGCGCTGCCGTTGTTGTTGGCGGCAGACGAAACGGCGTAAAGCACTTCGCTAAAGCCGTGAATGCCCGGGTTAAAGATGCCGTTGCGCCCGGCGTCGGTCATCAGCGCCAGCGCGGTACCGAGCAGCACAAGGGTGGGGGTGACCAGAATTGCCAGCGCGGTTAATTTCATTTCGCGGACGTCGATTTTTTTGCCGAGATACTCCGGCGTGCGACCGATCATTAGCCCGGCGATAAACACGGCGAGCAGAACGAACAACAGCATGCCGTATAGCCCCGAACCGACCCCACCGAAAACTACCTCGCCAATCTGCATCAGCCACATCGGGATCATGCCGCCGAGCGCGGTAAAAGAGTCGTGCATGGCGTTCACTGCCCCGCAGGAGGCCGCCGTGGTGACCACCGCATAGAGGCTGCTGGCAAGAATGCCGAAGCGGCTCTCTTTGCCTTCCAGGTTGATATTGCTGTTAGCCCCCAGCTGCATGAAGTGGCTGTTGCCGTTCCATTCGGCCCACATCACCAGTGCTACGCAGACCACGAAGATCAACGACATCGCCCACAGCAGCGTACGTCCCTGGCGGCGATCGTTAACCACATCGCCAAAGGCGAAGCAGAGCGCGGCGGGGATCAGGAAGATCGCCAGCATCTGTACAAAATTGGTTAATGCCGTTGGGTTTTCAAACGGATGCGATGAGTTGGCGTTGAAGAAGCCGCCGCCGTTGGTGCCCAGCATCTTGATCGCTTCCTGCGACGCCACCGGCCCCATAGGAAGGAGTTCCCTGGCCCCTTCAAGCGAGGTGTAAGGGGTATAAGGCAGCAGGTTTTGCAGAGTGCCTTGCTGAATAAAGAACAGGGCAATAATCAGCGCAACAGGCACCAGGATCCAAAGGGTGATGCGCGTGACATCAACCCAGGCGTTGCCGAGGGTGCTGACATTCTGACGGGCAAACGCGCGCGTCAGGGCGAAGATCACCGCGATACCGCTGGCCGCAGAAAGAAAGTTTTGCACGGTTAACCCGGCCATCTGGCTGAAGTAGCTGAGCGTGGTTTCACCAGCGTAAGACTGCCAGTTGGTGTTGGTGACAAAGCTGACCGCCGTGTTCAGCGCCAGATGCCAGGATAAACCCGGTAACTGCTGCGGGTTCAACGGCAGACTGCCCTGGAGCATCAGCAGCGTAAAGAGGGCAATAAGCCCCAGGATATTCAGAAGCAGTATCGCCATCAGGTACTGGCGCCAGTTCATTTCCCGATCGCTGATACCTGAAATGCGCCAGAGCACGTTTTCAATATTTCGCGTGCCCGGCAATGGCACGTTGTTTATCAGACGCGCCAGCGCTGTTCCCAGCGGCCTGGCGAGCACAAACAGCACCAGTAAAAAGCTGGCAATAAGCAAAAACGCCTGAGCAGCCATCAGAATGCCTCCGCATTAATCAGGGCATAAATCAGATAACCCAATAACAGGAACACCAGCACGATGCCGGCAATCAGACCTGCACTCACAATCCACCTCCGGGTGACTTTTGTTGTTGTACAAACGGTAGGATTTATGACGCAAAGATTTCGCAAAAATCAGAAGGGCAGGTGTAAAAAAAGTATAAAAAGGGAAAGACCACAATTTAACTATTGGTAAGTAAATCGTTAACTTTTTTGTAACTTAATTACAGGCGGGAATGTAAATATTCACGAAATGGATGAAAATAAGTGGTCGGATGAGTAGTAAAATTACAAACAAAGCGGTAATATTTTAACCAGGTCACAGATTTCACATTTTTCGGAGACGGTTTCCGGCCAACTACAGGGGAGAAAATTATGGATCTTTATAAAGAGTTTCCGGCTCATATCATTTTCATGCGTCGCACTTTCGCCGTAGTGGCTGGCGTGTTGGCCCTGCCGGTGATGCTGTTCTGGAAAGATCGCGCACGTTTCTACAGTTACCTGCACCGCGTCTGGGCGAAAACCAGCGAGAAGCCGGTGTGGATGGATCAGGCCGAGAAAGCGACCTGCGATTTCTACTGATACGGTGTGACATCGTAGCCATAAAAAAACCGCCTACAGCAATGTGGCGGTTTTTTTGTCCCTAGGGATTCGCGGTCCGTTGGGTGGTTTTCAAGCTCTCACACAGAGGCTTACAAGCATACTTCTGCTGGTTTAATAAGCAAACGCTTCACTCCTAAATAAATTCTTAAAAACAGGTTCAATGGATGACGCTTTGCTCACGTGATGCCTACTATGCAGCGTCCCTTTCCGCCATCTCGCAAATGGGCACCGGTCCCGGGAAAGGTGTTACCACAACCGTGAGTCAGGCTCCACACAGAGCTTGTGTCCACCGATTTATCACCGGTGGTGATAGGTGGAGCGGTTAGCAGCAGGGACCGCATAGTGAAACGCTATTTATGCATCGCGTTCATTGTCGCCAGCGCACTCGTTGTAAAGAGTGATAAACCGGATGTGTTTATTGCCTTTACCCTGATAGCGCAGGACAAGTAGCGTTAAGGCCGCCTCGGGCGGCCTTTTTTATTTCATCCCGTCTACACTTCATGGCAAAGTAGTTCAATGCGTGCCTTTTTCCTTTTACGGCATGCCCTTACGGACATAATGGACAATTGCAGGAGTTTTATGCCCACCCATCTGGTTTGGTTTCGCGCGGATTTACGCATTCACGACAACTTCGCTCTCGCGGCGGCCTGCCGCGCTAAAGACGCGAATGTGCTGGCCCTGTTTATCGCCACGCCTGAACAGTGGCGGCAGCATGACATGGCGCCCCGGCAAGCGGCACTACTCAGCGCGTATCTGAATGACCTGCAACATTCACTGGCTGAAAAAGGCATTCCGCTGATCTATAAAGAGGCCCATGATTTTGCCGCGCAGCGCCAGACGGTGCAGGCAATCTGCCAGCAGCACGCAGTAACGCATCTTTATTACAACTATCAGTATGAATTCAACGAGCAACAGCGGGATCGTCAGCTGGAGAAAACCCTTGCGGGCGTGGTCTGTGAAGGCTTTGATGACAGCGTGATGCTCGCGCCGGGCAGCGTAATGACCGGTAGCCACGAAATGTATAAAGTTTTCACGCCGTTTAAAAATGCCTTTATCAAACGCCTGAAAGAGGGACTACCTGAGTGCGTTACCGCCCCGACCGTGAGAGGGGAAACGATAACGGATCTGCCGGCGATCAGGCTGAATTATCCCCAGCAGTCGTTCGATGAAACAGTATTCCCCGCCAGTGAGAAAGCAGCTATTGACCGGTTGCGTCAGTTCTGCACGCAGGGGGCGGCAGAGTACGAGGCGCGTCGGGATTTTCCAGCGACTGAAGGCACCAGCCGCTTGTCGGCCTGTTTAGCGCTGGGCGCGCTCTCTCCGCGCCAGTGTTTACATCGCCTGCTGGCGGAACAGCCTCAGGCCTTAGACGGGGGGGCGGGCGCAGTGTGGCTGAACGAACTGATCTGGCGTGAGTTTTATCGCCATCTGATGACGTATCATCCTGATTTGTGTAAACATCGGCCCTTTATTCACTGGACCGAACAGGTACAGTGGCAGTCGAATGAGAAGCTGCTTAAAGCATGGCAGCGTGGGCTCACCGGCTTCCCGATTGTTGATGCGGCTATGCGGCAGCTCAATGAAACCGGGTGGATGCATAACCGTCTGCGTATGATTACCGCCAGCTTCCTGGTGAAGGATCTGCTTATCGACTGGCGAACCGGAGAGCGTTATTTTATCTCTCAGCTGATCGATGGCGATCTGGCGGCGAATAACGGCGGCTGGCAGTGGGCGGCCTCCACCGGAACGGATGCGGCTCCCTATTTTCGGATCTTCAATCCGACCACGCAGGGACAACGATTTGACGCCGACGGCGAGTTTATCCGTCGCTGGCTGCCTGAGCTAAAGGATGTCCCGGCCAAAGCCATTCATGAACCCTGGGTATGGGCGGATAAACAGCGTGTTACCCTGAACTATCCCCGTCCCATTGTCGACCATAAACAGGCGCGCGTCGCCACGCTGGCGGCGTACGAAGCCGCCCGAAAAGTTTGAGAGAATGATGATGAAAAACAGTGAACTGGAACGCCTGATTAACGAAAAACTCAACACGGCTTCGTTTAGCGACTACGGCCCGAATGGCTTGCAGGTGGAGGGGCGCGAGGCGGTGCAAAAAATCATCACCGGCGTGACGGCAAGCCAGGCGCTGCTGGATGAGGCGGTGCGTCAGGAAGCCGATGCGGTGATTGTCCACCACGGTTATTTCTGGAAAAACGAATCACCGATTATTCGCGGCATGAAGCGCAACCGACTCAAAACGCTGCTGGCGAATGACATCAACCTGTACGGCTATCACCTGCCGCTCGATGCGCATCCTGAACTGGGAAATAACGTTCAGCTTGCGCAGCTGCTGGGGATTACCGTGATGGGTGAAATTGAACCTCTGGTGCCGTGGGGCGAACTGTCGATGCCGGTTCCGGGTCTGGAGCTGGCTTCGTGGATCGAAGCGCGCCTGGGGCGTCGTCCGCTGTGGTGCGGCGACACCGGGCCGGATACCGTGAAGCGCGTGGCATGGTGCACCGGCGGCGGCCAGGGCTTTATTGACAGCGCGGCGCGTTTTGGTGTCGACGCCTTCATTACCGGCGAAGTCTCCGAGCAGACCATTCACTCAGCCCGTGAACAAGGCCTGCATTTTTACGCGGCGGGCCATCACGCCACCGAGCGTGGCGGCATCCGCGCCCTCAGCGAGTGGCTGACGGAAAATACCGATCTGGATGTGACGTTTATTGATATCCCTAATCCGGCCTGATGAGAGGTAGTTAAGTGCAGCGAGCGCGTTGTTATCTTCTGGGTGAAACCGCGGTAGTTCTGGAGCTTGAGCCTCCGGTGACGCTTGCTACGCAAAAGCGTATCTGGCGTCTGGCTCAGCGACTGCCCGAGCTACCCGGCGTGGTTGAAGCTATTCCGGGTATGAATAATATCACCGTGGTGCTGCGTGATCCGCACACGGGGGCGCTGGATGCCATTGAGCGTCTGCAACGCTGGTGGGAGGAGAGCGAGGCGCTGGAGCCGGAATCGCGGACGATTGAGATCCCGGTTGTCTATGGCGGCAAGGGAGGCCCCGACCTTGGCGTGGTGGCCGAACACTGTGGATTAACGGAGAAGCAGGTTGTGGAGCTGCATAGCTCAGTCGACTATGTTGTCTGGTTTTTGGGATTTCAGCCGGGTTTCCCCTATCTGGGCGGGTTATCGCCCCAGCTGCATACGCCGCGCCGGGCTGAGCCGCGCCTGAGCGTACCGGCGGGCAGCGTGGCGATTGGTGGCGAGCAAACGGGAATTTATCCGCTCGCCTCACCGGGAGGCTGGCAACTGATTGGGCACACGTCCACGCCGTTATTTGAACCAGGCCAGGACGCGCCCATACTCCTGCGTCCGGGGGATACCCTGCGCTTTATCCCGCAGAAGGAGGGGGTATGTTAACGCTTATTCGCGCAGGGCTTTACACCTCGGTACAGGATGCCGGGCGTTTTGGGCTGCGTCAGTCGGGCGTGAGCTACTGCGGTGCGCTCGATCGCCCTTCGCTGGAGATTGCCAACCTGCTGGTAGGTAACGCAGGCAGCACGGCGGCGTTAGAAATTACGCTGGGTCAGTGCGTGATTGAGTTTGGTCAGGAAACCTGGTTTGCCTTAACCGGCGCGGGCTGTGACGCGACGCTGGACGGCAAAGCGGTGTGGACCGGCTGGCGCCTGCGGGCGAAGGCCGGGCAGCGTCTGACGCTCAAGCGTCCTCTGCACGGCGTGCGCAGCTATCTTGCGGTGGCGGGGGGGATCGACGTGCCGGAGGTGTTGGGCTCATCCAGCACCGACCAGAAAGCGGGAATGGGCGGCCATGAAGGGCGGCTGCTGCGTGACGGCGATCGTCTGCGGATAAAGACCTCAACGCGCCATTTCACCACCATGCAGGGCGTGAAACAGCTGCTGTGGGGGAACGTGATCCGCGCCTTACCAGGACCGGAATACCATGAGTTTGATGAAGCCGCGAAAGAGTCTTTCTGGCGCTCGCCGTGGAAGATCAGCCCGCAGAGTAACCGCATGGGTTACCGGCTTCAGGGGCAGCCGCTGACCCGCACGACTGACCGGGAGCTGCTTTCCCATGGTCTGTTGCCCGGGGTGATTCAGGTGCCGGGCAACGGGCAGCCCATCGTACTGATGAACGATGCGCAAACCACGGGGGGATATCCGCGTATTGCCTGCATTATCGAAGCGGATCGCTACCATCTGGCGCAAATTCCTCTCGGTCAGCCCATTCATTTTGTGCAGTGTTCGCTGGAGGAGGCGCTGAAAGCCCGGCAGGATCAGCAGCGTTATCTCGAACAGCTGGCGTGGAGGCTCGATGGTAAAGATTGATTTAAACGCCGATCTGGGGGAGGGCAGCAACGCCGATGCGGCGCTGATGACGCTGGTCTCCTCGGTGAATATCGCCTGCGGGTTTCATGCCGGCGATGCGCAGACCATGCTGGCGAGCGTGCGCAATGCCATGAAAAACGTTGTGGCGATTGGCGCTCACCCCAGCTTTCCCGACCGGGAAAACTTTGGTCGCACAGCGATGGATCTGCCGCCTGAGACGGTTTACGCGCAAATGCTCTACCAGATCGGCGCGCTGGAGGCGATAGTGCGCGCTGAGAATGGCGTGTTGCGCCACGTCAAGCCGCACGGCATGCTCTATAACCAGGCGGCGAAAGATCCGGCGCTGGCGGATGCCATTGCCCGTGCGGTGCGGGACTGTAATCCGCAACTGATTCTGGTAGGCCTGGCGGGCAGCGAGCTTATTCGTGCCGGAGAACGGCTGGGGCTGACTACGCGGCAGGAAGTGTTTGCCGATCGGGGATACCTGCCGGACGGTAGCCTGGTTCCGCGTACGCAGGCCGGTGCGCTGATCACCGACGAAGGTAAAGCACTGGCGCAGACGCTGGAGATGGTGCGCTTCGGGCGAGTAACCTCAACGGAGGGGACAACGGCAAACGTTCAGGCTGATACGGTGTGCTTACACAGTGACGGCGAGCATGCGCTCCAGTTTGCGCGACGCCTGCGGGCGGCGTTCTCGGAAGAGGGCATTGTTGTCAGCGCAGAATAATCATGAAAGGACAATAACATGCCAGAAGGTCCGGAGATCCGCCGCGCGGCGGATAGCCTGGAGGCGGCGATAAAGGGCAAACCTCTGACACACGTCTGGTTTGCCTTTCCTCAACTCAAGCCGTTTGAATCGCAGCTGGTGGGGCAGACGGTGACCCACATTGAAACGCGCGGCAAGGCGTTACTCACCCACTTTTCCCATAACCTGACGTTATACAGCCATAATCAGCTTTACGGTGTCTGGCGGGTGGTGGAGGCGGACGAGCAGCCGCAAACGACCCGCGTGCTGCGCGTGCGGCTACAAACGGCGGATAAGGCGATCCTGCTTTACAGCGCCTCTGATATCGAAATGTTAACGCCGGAGCAGCTGCTGACGCATCCGTTCTTACAGCGGGTCGGGCCGGACGTGCTCGACATGCGTCTGACGGCAAGCGATGTGAAAGCCCGGTTGTTATCCCCCACATTCCGCAACCGGCAGTTCTCCGGGCTGTTGCTCGATCAGGCATTTCTGGCGGGGCTGGGAAACTACCTGCGGGTGGAGATCCTCTGGGAAGTGGGGCTGGCGCCGCAGCACAAAGCGTCGCAGCTGAGCGATGAACAGCTGGAGGCGCTGTCGCACGCGTTACTGGATATTCCACGGCTGTCGTACAACACGCGCGGCGTGGTGGATGAGAACAAGCATCACGGGGCGCTGTTCCGCTTCAAGGTGTTTCATCGGGCAGGTAAAAAGTGTGAGCGGTGCGGCGGGGTGATTGAGAAGGCGACGATCTCTTCCAGGCCGTTTTACTGGTGTCCTGGGTGCCAGATGTAAAAAAGCCGGGTGGTGGCTACGCCTTACCCGGCCTACATCTCGCACTTGTAGGCCCGGCAAGCGAAGCGCCGCCGGGCGTGTTTTTTAGCGCTTAATGTCAGACTTAAAATCACGCTGCTCGTAGCCGGTATACAGCTGACGAGGACGCGCGATTTTCATGCCTTCGCTGTGCATTTCGTTCCAGTGCGCAATCCAGCCCACGGTACGGGCCATGGCGAAGATTACGGTGAACATGGAAGACGGAATGCCCATCGCTTTCAGAATAATGCCAGAGTAGAAATCGACGTTCGGGTAGAGTTTCTTCTCGATGAAGTACGGGTCGTTCAGCGCGATGTGTTCCAGCTCCATCGCCACTTCCAGCAGATCATCTTTGGTGCCCAGCTCTTTCAGCACTTCGTGGCAGGTCTCACGCATGACGGTCGCGCGCGGGTCGTAGTTTTTGTAAACACGGTGACCGAAGCCCATCAGACGGAAGGAGTCATTCTTGTCTTTCGCGCGGCGCACGAACTCAGGAATGTGCTCAACGGAGCTGATCTCTTCCAGCATCTTCAGTGCCGCTTCGTTCGCGCCGCCGTGCGCCGGTCCCCACAGGGAGGCGATGCCCGCAGCGATACAGGCGAACGGGTTCGCGCCGGAAGAGCCCGCGGTACGGACGGTAGAGGTCGAGGCGTTTTGTTCGTGGTCAGCGTGCAGGATCAGAATACGGTCCATCGCGCGTTCCAGCACCGGGTTCACTTCGTACTCTTCGCACGGCGTGGAGAACATCATACGCAGGAAGTTACCCGCGTAGGAGAGGTCGTTGCGTGGGTACACAAACGGCTGACCGATAGAGTATTTGTAACACATCGCCGCCATGGTAGGCATTTTAGACAGCAGACGGAACGCCGCGATATCACGGTGACGTGGGTTATTCACGTCCAGAGAATCGTGGTAGAACGCCGCCAGCGCACCGGTAATACCGCACATGACCGCCATCGGATGAGAGTCACGACGGAACGCATGGAACAGACGGGTAATCTGCTCATGGATCATGGTGTGACGGGTCACGGTGGTTTTAAATTCATCGTACTGGGCCTGCGTCGGTTTTTCGCCGTTCAGCAGGATGTAGCACACTTCCAGGTAGTTGGATTCGGTGGCTAACTGATCGATGGGGAAGCCGCGATGGAGCAGGATACCTTCGTCACCGTCAATGTAGGTGATTTTGGATTCGCAAGATGCGGTGGAGGTGAATCCAGGGTCAAAGGTGAATACCCCTTTGGAACCCAGCGTACGGATATCAATAACATCCTGACCGAGCGTGCCTTTTAGCACATCCAGTTCAATAGCATCATCACCATTTAGGGTGAGTTTTGCCTTTGTATCAGCCATTTACGGTCTCCTTAGCGCCTTATGCTTAAGACTGCGCTTTACCGGATTTGCTTTCAGCTGTTAATCATCGTTACCAGATTGTTATTTGGCTTACCGCTCAGCTCACGAGGAGAAACCAGGGTACAGAGCTATGGCGCCTTGCAGGTAAACGAATGAAATATCAGTGAAACAACAGCAAATCAGCGTTTTTGCAGTCCGAATTATTCAAACCTGTATATCACTAATAACTGTCCTGATAACTTCGGTCAATACCATCACACTGTTACATAACTATTTGTCAGGTGAAAGATAGACCTCATAACTTTTGCGCATTATATGCCTTTTCTGATGACGTTTGTAACAATATTGTTTAACATTTGTCAAATCAGATGATTAAAAATTAAAAAGATGTTGTTATCGTGACCCCGATCACTGTTCCAGAGAAAACCCAACAAACTGTATGTAGGTTAATTGTAATGATTTTGTGAACGGCCTATACTGCCGCCAGGTCTCCGGAACACCCTGCAATCCCGAGCCACCCAGCGTTGTAACGTGTCGTTTTAGCATTTGGAAGCAATGTTTTGCATGACGCGCAGTTATAGAAAAGGAACGCTGTCTGACCCGCATCGCAGTCCGGAGGAAGGAAACAATAAGAACAGCATGTGGGCGTTATTCATGATAAGAAATGTGAAAAAACAAAGACCTGTCAATCTGGATCTGAAAACGATCCGATTCCCTGTAACAGCAATAGCGTCCATTCTGCACCGTGTTTCTGGTGTGATTACGTTTGTGGCGGTCGGTATCTTGCTGTGGTTACTGGGAACCAGCCTCTCATCCCCTGAAGGATTCCTCCAGGCCTCAGCCATTATGAACAGCTTCTTCGTGAAATTTATCATGTGGGGCATTCTGACTGCGCTGGCCTATCACGTGGTTGGCGGCGTTCGCCATATGCTGATGGACTTTGGCTACCTGGAAGAGACGTTCGAGGCCGGTAAACGTACCGCTAACATTTCATTTGTGATCACTGTCGTGCTTTCACTTCTCGCAGGAGTTCTCGTATGGTAAGCAACGCCTCCGCATTAGGACGCAACGGCGTACATGACTTCATCCTGGTCCGTGCTACCGCCATCGTTCTCACCCTTTACATCATCTATATGATCGGTTTCTTCGCGACCAGCGGCACGCTGACGTGGGAAATCTGGAGTGGTTTCTTCGGATCGGCCTTCACCAAAGTGTTCACCCTGCTGGCCCTGTTCTCCATCCTTATTCATGCCTGGATTGGCATGTGGCAGGTGTTGACCGATTACGTTAAACCGCTGGCGATTCGCCTTCCGCTGCAACTGATTATTGTTGTTGCTCTGCTGGTTTACGTCATTTATGGATTTGTTGTGGTGTGGGGTGTGTAATGAAACTGCCAGTCAGAGAATTTGATGCTGTTGTGATTGGTGCGGGTGGCGCAGGTATGCGCGCCGCACTGCAAATTTCCCAGAGCGGCCAGACCTGTGCGCTGCTCTCTAAAGTATTCCCGACCCGTTCCCACACTGTGTCTGCGCAGGGCGGTATCACCGTTGCGCTGGGTAATTCCCATGAAGATAACTGGGAATGGCATATGTACGATACGGTAAAAGGTTCCGATTACATCGGTGACCAGGATGCCATCGAATATATGTGTAAAACCGGCCCGGAAGCGATTCTGGAGCTGGACCACATGGGTCTGCCGTTCTCTCGTCTGGAAAATGGCACCATCTATCAGCGTCCGTTTGGCGGCCAGTCGAAAAACTTCGGCGGAGAGCAGGCGGCACGAACCGCAGCGGCGGCTGACCGTACCGGTCACGCGCTGCTGCACACGCTGTATCAGCAGAACCTGAAAAACCACACCACCATCTTCTCCGAGTGGTATGCGCTGGATCTGGTGAAAAACGCCGATGGCGCCGTGGTGGGATGTACCGCCCTGTGCATCGAAACCGGTGAAGTGGTCTACTTCAAAGCCCGCGCAACCGTGCTGGCGACCGGCGGCGCAGGCCGTATCTATCAGTCCACTACCAATGCCCATATCAACACCGGTGACGGCGTTGGGATGGCGATCCGCGCTGGCGTGCCGGTGCAGGACATGGAGATGTGGCAGTTTCACCCAACCGGTATCGCCGGTGCGGGCGTACTGGTGACAGAAGGCTGCCGTGGTGAAGGTGGTTACCTGCTGAACAAACATGGCGAGCGCTTCATGGAGCGTTATGCGCCAAACGCAAAAGACCTTGCGGGCCGTGACGTGGTGGCGCGTTCCATCATGATCGAAATCCGTGAAGGCCGCGGCTGTGACGGCCCTTGGGGTCCACACGCGAAGCTGAAACTCGACCATCTGGGTAAAGAAGTGCTGGAATCCCGTCTGCCGGGCATTCTGGAGCTGTCCCGCACCTTCGCGCACGTCGACCCGGTGAAAGAGCCAATTCCGGTTATCCCAACCTGTCACTACATGATGGGCGGTATTCCGACCAAAGTGACCGGTCAGGCGCTGACCGTGAACGAGCAGGGCGAAGACGTAGTCATCCCTGGCCTGTTCGCGGTAGGCGAAATTGCCTGCGTATCCGTGCACGGCGCAAACCGTCTGGGCGGCAACTCCCTGCTGGACCTGGTGGTATTTGGTCGTGCGGTGGGGCTGCATCTCCAGGAATCTATTGCCGAGCAGGGCGCGCTGCGTGATGCGACCGATGACGAAATCGATGCCTCTCTTGAGCGCCTCAATCGCTGGAACGGTAATCGTAACGGCGAAGATCCGGTGGAGATCCGTAAGGCGTTGCAGGAGTGTATGCAGCACAACTTCTCGGTATTCCGTGAAGGTGACGCGATGGCCAAAGGGCTTGAGCAGCTGAAAGCGATCCGTGAGCGTCTGAAGAATGCCCGTCTGGATGATACCTCCAGCGAGTTCAACACCCAGCGCGTTGAGTGCCTGGAGCTGGATAACCTGATGGAAACCGCGTTCGCCACTGCGATGTCGGCAAACTTCCGTACCGAAAGCCGTGGCGCCCATAGCCGCTTCGACTTCCCGGATCGTGATGACGAAAACTGGCTGTGCCATTCCCTGTATCTGCCAGAGTCGGAAACCATGACGCGTCGTAGCGTTAACATGGAACCGAAACTGCGTCCGGCGTTCCCGCCGAAGATTCGTACTTACTAATGCGGAGACAGGATAATGAAACTCGAATTCTCAGTTTATCGTTATAACCCGGATGTAGACGATGCTCCGCGTATGCAGGATTACACCCTCGAAGCGGAAGAAGGTCGTGACATGATGCTGCTGGATGCCTTAATCCAGCTGAAAGAGAAAGATCCTACGCTGTCGTTCCGCCGCTCCTGCCGTGAAGGGGTGTGTGGCTCTGACGGTGTAAACATGAACGGCAAAAACGGTCTGGCCTGTATTACGCCAATTTCAGCGCTACAGCGTTCTGGCCAGAAAATTGTGATCCGTCCTCTGCCTGGCCTGCCGGTCGTGCGTGATTTGGTGGTGGACATGGGGCAATTCTATGCACAATATGAGAAGATTAAGCCTTACTTATTGAATAATGGGCAAAATCCACCCGCTCGCGAGCACTTACAGTCTCCTGAGCAGCGTGAAAAACTCGATGGGTTGTACGAGTGTATTCTCTGTGCATGCTGTTCAACGTCATGCCCGTCATTCTGGTGGAACCCGGATAAATTTATCGGCCCTGCGGGTCTGCTGGCTGCCTATCGCTTCCTGATCGACAGCCGCGATACCGAAACCGAGAATCGTCTGGAAGGGCTAAGTGACGCTTTCAGCGTATTCCGCTGCCATAGCATCATGAACTGCGTCAGTGTGTGTCCTAAGGGGCTGAACCCGACGCGCGCCATCGGCCATATTAAGTCGATGTTGTTGCAGCGCAGTGCGTAAGTAACAACGCCGGATGGCGCTGCGCTTATCCGGCCTACGTAACAGTAGGCCCGGTAAGCGTAGCGTCACCGGGCAAATTGCAGAAACCTTTAAAAACTGCCCTGAAGTTTAGACAGTTTCTAAAGGTTCCTTCGCGGGCCAAATGAAAAGAGCTCGCAGGTGAACCCCGGCACGTACACGTGGTGTGCGTGGTAGTTTCTACGGCGAAAGTAAGCATAAAAATGCTTAAGGGATCACGATGCAGAACGGCGCAATGAAAGCCTGGCTGGACTCTTCTTACCTCTCTGGTTCAAACCAGAGCTGGATAGAACAGCTCTATGAAGACTTCTTAACCGATCCTGACTCAGTGGACGCAAACTGGCGTTCAATGTTCCAGCAGTTGCCTGGTACAGGGGTCAAACCGGATCAATTCCATTCAAAAACACGTGATTATTTCCGTCGTCTGGCGAAGGATGCCTCACGTTACTCTTCTGCGATTTCCGACCCTGACACCAATGCGAAGCAGGTTAAAGTCCTGCAACTTATCAACGCTTATCGCTTCCGTGGTCACCAGCATGCGAATCTCGATCCGCTGGGACTGTGGCAGCAGGAACGTGTAGCGGATCTTGATCCGGCTTATCACGATCTGACCGAGGCCGATTTCCAGGAAAGCTTTAACGTAGGTTCCTTTGCCATCGGCAAAGACACGATGAAGCTGGGCGATCTGATTGACGCGCTCAAGCAAACCTACTGCGGCTCCATCGGCGCGGAATATATGCACATTACCTCCACCGAAGAGAAACGCTGGATCCAGCAGCGTATCGAATCCGTGGCAGGCCACGCGAATTTCTCAGCAGAAGAGAAAAAACGTTTCCTCAGCGAACTGACCGCCGCGGAAGGCCTTGAGCGCTATCTGGGCGCGAAATTCCCTGGCGCAAAACGCTTCTCACTGGAGGGCGGCGATGCGTTAGTCCCGATGCTGAAAGAGCTGATTCGTCATGCCGGTAAGAGCGGCACGCGCGAAGTGGTGCTGGGCATGGCGCACCGTGGTCGCCTGAACGTGCTGGTTAACGTGCTGGGTAAAAAGCCGCAGGATCTGTTCGACGAATTTGCGGGTAAACATAAAGAGCACCTCGGCACCGGTGACGTGAAATACCACATGGGCTTCTCGTCGGATATCGAAACCGAGGGCGGTCAGGTTCACCTGGCGCTGGCGTTTAACCCGTCGCACCTGGAAATCGTCAGCCCGGTGGTTATCGGTTCCGTGCGTGCGCGTCTGGATCGTCTGGACGAGCCGAGCAGCAATAAAGTACTGCCAATCACTATTCACGGTGATGCGGCGGTCACAGGGCAGGGCGTGGTTCAGGAAACCCTGAACATGTCGAAAGCGCGTGGTTATGAAGTGGGCGGTACCGTTCGCATCGTAATCAACAACCAGGTGGGCTTCACCACCTCTAACCCGCTGGATGCGCGTTCCACCCCGTACTGCACCGACATCGGTAAAATGGTTCAGGCGCCAATTTTCCACGTTAACGCGGATGACCCTGAAGCCGTTGCTTTCGTTACCCGTCTGGCGCTGGACTTCCGTAACACCTTCAAGCGCGATGTGTTCATTGACCTCTTCTGCTACCGCCGTCACGGCCACAACGAAGCGGATGAGCCAAGTGCAACCCAGCCGCTGATGTACCAGAAAATCAAAAAACACCCGACGCCGCGTAAAATCTACGCTGACAAGCTGGAAAGCGAAAAAGTGGCGACGCTGGAAGATGCGACCGAGATGGTCAATCTTTATCGCGACGCGCTGGATGCGGGTGAATGCGTGGTGAAAGAACTGCGCCCAATGAACATGCACTCCTTCACCTGGTCGCCGTACCTCAACCACGAGTGGGACGAGAGCTACCCGAACAAGGTTGAAATGAAACGTTTGCAGGAGCTGGCTAAACGCATCAGCACCGTGCCGGAAGCGATCGAGATGCAGTCCCGCGTGGCCAAGATCTATGGCGACCGCCAGGCAATGGCGGCGGGTGAGAAGCTGTTCGACTGGGGCGGCGCGGAAACGCTGGCCTATGCGACGCTGGTTGACGAAGGTATTCCGGTTCGTCTGTCCGGTGAAGATGCGGGTCGTGGCACCTTCTTCCACCGTCATGCGGTTGTGCACAACCAGTCTAACGGTTCAACGTACACTCCGCTTCAGCACGTGCATAACGGTCAGGGCCAGTTCAAGGTCTGGGACTCCGTGCTGTCAGAAGAAGCGGTTCTGGCCTTCGAATACGGCTACGCCACCGCAGAACCCCGCACTCTGACCATCTGGGAAGCGCAGTTCGGTGACTTCGCCAACGGTGCGCAGGTCGTCATCGACCAGTTCATCTCCTCCGGTGAGCAGAAGTGGGGCCGTATGTGTGGTCTGGTGATGCTGCTGCCGCACGGCTATGAAGGACAAGGTCCGGAGCACTCCTCCGCGCGTCTGGAGCGTTATCTGCAACTCTGCGCCGAGCAGAATATGCAGGTTTGTGTGCCGTCCACTCCGGCTCAGGTTTACCACATGCTGCGTCGTCAGGCGCTGCGCGGTATGCGCCGTCCGCTGGTAGTCATGTCACCAAAATCCCTGCTGCGCCATCCACTGGCGGTCTCCAGCCTGGAAGAGCTGGCAAACGGCACCTTCCTGCCGGCCATCGGTGAAATTGACGAGCTGGATCCGCAGGCCGTTAAGCGTGTCGTAATGTGTTCTGGTAAGGTTTATTACGACCTGCTGGAACAGCGCCGTAAGAACGATCAGAAAGATGTCGCCATCGTGCGTATCGAACAGCTTTATCCGTTCCCGCATCAGGCGATGCAGGAAGTGCTGAAACAGTACGCTCACGTTCATGATTTTGTCTGGTGCCAGGAAGAGCCGCTCAACCAGGGCGCATGGTATTGCAGCCAGCATCATTTCCGTGAAGTGATTCCATTTGGGTCTGCCCTGCGTTATGCAGGTCGCCCGGCCTCCGCCTCTCCGGCGGTAGGGTATATGTCCGTTCACCAGAAGCAGCAACAAGATCTGGTCAATGACGCGCTGAACGTCGATTAATTAAAGGATACATAATGAGTAGCGTAGATATTCTTGTTCCCGACCTGCCTGAGTCCGTAGCAGATGCAACCGTCGCCACCTGGCACAAAAAACCAGGCGACGCGGTAACCCGTGACGAAGTGCTGGTAGAAATCGAAACTGACAAAGTGGTACTGGAAGTACCGGCTTCAGCGGATGGCATTCTGGATGCAGTCCTGGAAGATGAAGGTACGACCGTCACTTCTCGCCAGATCCTGGGTCGCCTGCGTGAAGGCAATAGCGCGGGCAAAGAGTCCAGCGCCAAATCTGAAGAGAAAGCGTCTACTCCGGCCCAGCGCCAGCAGGCGTCTCTGTCCGATCAGACCAATGACGCGCTCAGCCCGGCGATCCGTCGCCTGCTGGCTGAGCACAGCCTCGATCCGGCAGCCATCAAAGGCACCGGCGTGGGTGGCCGTCTGACGCGCGAAGACATCGACAAGCATCTGGCAAAAGCGCCTTCTGAGGCGAAAGCGGAAGCGAAAGCCCCTGCGGCAGCACCAGCGGCACAGCCAGCTCTGGGCGCACGTAGCGAAAAACGCGTGCCGATGACCCGCCTGCGTAAGCGCGTGGCCGAGCGTCTGCTGGAAGCGAAAAACTCCACCGCGATGCTGACCACCTTTAACGAAGTCAACATGAAGCCAATCATGGATCTGCGCAAGCAGTACGGTGACGCGTTTGAAAAACGTCACGGTATCCGTCTGGGCTTCATGTCCTTCTACGTGAAAGCGGTAGTTGAAGCGCTGAAACGCTACCCGGAAGTGAACGCGTCTATCGATGGCGATGACGTGGTTTACCACAACTACTTCGACGTCAGCATGGCGGTTTCTACCCCGCGCGGCCTGGTTACCCCGGTTCTGCGTGACGTGGATACCCTGGGTATGGCTGACATCGAGAAGAAAATCAAAGAGCTGGCCGTGAAAGGCCGCGACGGCAAGCTGACCGTTGAGGACCTGACTGGCGGTAACTTCACCATTACCAACGGTGGTGTGTTCGGCTCGCTGATGTCTACCCCGATCATCAACCCGCCGCAGAGCGCGATCCTGGGTATGCACGCCATTAAAGATCGTCCAATGGCGGTAGACGGTAAAGTGGAGATCCTGCCGATGATGTACCTGGCGCTCTCTTACGATCACCGCCTGATCGACGGCCGCGAGTCCGTAGGCTTCCTGGTTGCCATTAAAGAGCTGCTGGAAGATCCAACGCGTCTGCTGCTGGACGTCTAGTTTTTGCAGTCTTGCCCGGCGGCGCGTTGCTTGCCGGGCCTACAAAAGCACTACCTAACGATTACCTGAAGGATGGATAGAACACATGAACTTACATGAATATCAGGCCAAACAGCTGTTTGCCCGGTATGGCTTACCGGCTCCGGTGGGTTATGCCTGTACTACCCCGCGTGAAGCAGAAGAAGCCGCGTCTAAAATCGGTTCCGGCCCGTGGGTAGTTAAATGTCAGGTTCACGCTGGTGGCCGTGGTAAAGCGGGCGGTGTGAAGGTTGTTAAGAGCAAAGAAGAGATCCGTGCGTTTGCTGAACATTGGCTCGGCAAGCGTCTGGTAACCTACCAGACAGATGCGAACGGCCAGCCGGTTAACCAGATCCTGGTGGAAGCGGCAACCGACATCGCGAAAGAACTGTACCTCGGCGCAGTCGTAGACCGTAGCTCCCGTCGCGTGGTGTTCATGGCGTCTACCGAAGGCGGCGTGGAAATCGAAAAAGTGGCGGAAGAAACCCCGCACCTGATCCACAAAGTGGCTATCGATCCGCTGGCGGGCCCAATGCCTTACCAGGGTCGTGAGCTGGCATTCAAACTGGGTCTGGAAGGCAAGCTGGTTCAGCAGTTCACCAAGATCTTCATGGGTCTGGCGACCATTTTCCTGGAGCGCGATTTGGCGCTGATCGAGATCAACCCGCTGGTGATCACCACCCAGGGCGACCTGATCTGCCTCGACGGCAAGCTGGGCGCTGACGGCAACGCGCTGTTCCGCCAGTCCGATCTGCGCGAAATGCGCGACCAGTCTCAGGAAGATCCGCGTGAAGCGCAGGCTGCACAGTGGGAACTGAACTACGTGGCGCTGGATGGCAACATCGGCTGCATGGTTAACGGTGCGGGCCTGGCAATGGGCACCATGGACATCGTTAAGCTGCACGGCGGTGAGCCAGCGAACTTCCTCGACGTGGGCGGTGGCGCAACCAAAGAGCGCGTAACCGAAGCGTTCAAAATCATCCTCTCTGACAGCAACGTGAAAGCGGTTCTGGTGAACATCTTCGGCGGTATCGTACGTTGCGACCTGATCGCCGACGGTATCATCGGCGCGGTAGAAGAAGTGGGCGTTAACGTTCCGGTTGTTGTACGTCTGGAAGGGAACAACGCTGAACTCGGCGCGAAAAAACTGGCTGACAGCGGCCTGAATATTATTGCAGCGAAAAGTCTGACGGATGCAGCTCAGCAGGTTGTTGCCGCAGTGGAGGGGAAATAATGTCCGTTTTAATTAATAAAGATACCAAGGTTATCTGCCAGGGCTTCACCGGTAGCCAGGGGACTTTCCACTCCGAACAGGCGATTGCCTACGGTACGCAGATGGTTGGCGGCGTAACGCCAGGTAAAGGCGGCACCACCCACCTGGGCCTGCCGGTGTTCAACACCGTGCGTGAAGCGGTAGAAGCGACGGGCGCAACCGCGACCGTGATCTACGTACCGGCGCCGTTCTGCAAAGACTCTATTCTGGAAGCGATCGACGCAGGCATTAAGCTGATCATCACCATCACCGAAGGCATCCCGACGCTGGATATGCTGACCGTGAAGGTGAAGCTGGACGAAGCAGGCGTGCGCATGATCGGCCCGAACTGCCCAGGCGTTATCACTCCAGGCGAATGCAAAATCGGCATCATGCCGGGCCACATTCATCGCCCAGGCAAAGTGGGTATCGTGTCCCGTTCCGGTACCCTGACCTATGAAGCGGTTAAGCAGACCACCGACTACGGTTTCGGCCAGTCCACCTGCGTGGGCATCGGCGGTGACCCGATCCCGGGCTCTAACTTCATCGACATCCTGAAGCTGTTCCAGGAAGATCCACAGACCGAAGCGATCGTGATGATCGGTGAGATCGGTGGTAGCGCGGAAGAAGAAGCGGCTGCTTACATCAAAGATCATGTGACCAAGCCGGTGGTGGGTTACATCGCGGGTGTGACCGCGCCGAAAGGCAAACGTATGGGTCACGCGGGCGCGATTATCGCAGGCGGTAAAGGTACGGCTGATGAGAAATTCGCAGCACTGGAAGCCGCAGGCGTGAAAACCGTTCGCAGCCTGGCGGATATCGGTGAAGCACTGAAATCCATCATTAAGTAAGTCCTCTCTGCTCCCCGATTGGGGCGCGTTGAAGTATAAAAAAATGTCCGTTTCGACATGGTTGGCCGCTGTAAAGCGGCCTTTTTTTATTGCCTGCGTTTAGCCACCAGGGTGAATTTATAGTCGTCGGTGTTAAACACGTTGCGACTGTATTCAAATACCCGGCCGTCTTTCAGAAAGCCACGAGAGACTTTTTCCAGAATCGGTTTTGCCGGATCGAGCGCCAGGGCGGCAATCGCCTCGTCCGATGGCATGACTGGCACCAGCTCCTGCTCGCTGCGATCGATCACCATCTTTTTGATCTGCTCAATGTAATGGTATTTCGACTGTTCCATCACTTCCCAGGTGAGGTCGGGGAACATCGCCAGCGGCATCCATGTCTCTTCCTGATTCACCGGCTTTTCCCTGATGAAGCGTACGCGCTTGACGTGCCAGACCTTATCATCCGGATTGAGCGCAAGTTTTGCCGCGAGCCGCTCATCGGCTTTCACCACTTCGAAGACGCTGACGTCGCTGTGCGTATCGACGTTGCGATCCGCTAACTTTTCGTAAAAACCGGTGAGCTGATAAATATCGTAATTCACCCGCTCCTCTTTTACATACGAGCCGCTGCCCTGAATACTTTCGATGATCTGCTCGTCGGCGAGCAGCTTCAAAGCCTGCCGCACGGTGACCCGGCTGACGCTAAACGCCTCCTGAAGGCTGGATTCCGTCGGCAGCGCGTCGCCAGGTTTTAACTCACCGGCATTAATTTTCTCGCGGAACGCATCGGCGATCTGCCGGTACATCGGTTTATTGCCCATTGTGTCGCGCCTTTTTAATACGTTTTCAGGGAATTATGCCTTCAGTGGTAAATTTGTAAATAATACAAATAAGATACAAATATCGGTGTTAGTGAAAATGATCACATAAATGTATTATCCGGTCTGCCACAATCCTGCCCAGACAATAACTTTGGATAGGTGAGGATCTTATGAACCTAACGACTCTGACCGACCCCCGTGCTGTCTGCGTGCAGGCGCAGTTTACCAGCCGTGATGAGGCAATCCGTCAGCTTGCGACGCGGCTGGTGGCGTTGAGCAAAATAGCCGACGCCGATACGTTTCTGGCAGACGTTTTCCATCGGGAATCGCTTGGCCCGACGGCGCTGGGCGAGGGGCTGGCCGTACCTCATGGTAAATCAGTGGCGGTAAACGAAGCGGCTTTTGCCGTGGCCACACTGCGTGAGCCGCTGGCCTGGGAAGGTGTGGACGGACCGGAGGAGGTCGAGCTAATTTTTCTGCTCGCCATTCCTCCCGCACAAGCGGGATCAACGCATATTCAGGTCCTGACGGAACTGACGTCTCGCCTGGCGGATGACGAGCTCAGGGCGCGCGTGATGACGGCGACCAGCGCGGAAGCGGTGCTTGCGGCGCTGGAAACGGCGCCTGACGCACAAGAAACCGCCGTGGCGGAGAATGCCCCGACGATCGTCTGCGTTACCGCCTGTCCGGCCGGGATCGCCCATACCTACATGGCAGCGGAGTATCTCGAAAAAGCGGGACGTAAGCTCGGCGTCAATGTGGTGGTCGAAAAGCAGGGGGCAAATGGTATTGAGGGGCGCATCACCGCGCAGCAGTTGCAGGAGGCAAAAGCGTGTATCTTCGCGGCGGAAGTGGCGATCAAAGAGCGTGAGCGTTTTCAGGGGATGCCCGCCATTTCCGTGCCCGTCGCGGAACCCTTACGCCATGCGGAAGCGCTCATTGAGCGTGCGCTGGCGCTACAGCCTGTATCCGATGCGCGTCCTGCGCATGTCGACTCGGACGCGAAAAAGTGCGTTAAAACCGAACTCAAGCAGGCGCTGCTCAGCGGTATCTCCTTTGCGGTGCCGCTGATTGTTGCTGGCGGCACGGTGCTGGCGGTGTCGGTACTGCTGGCGCAAATCCTGGGCTTGCAGCATCTGTTCGATCAGGAAAATTCGTGGCTGTGGATGTACCGCAAACTGGGCGGCGGGATGCTCGGTATTCTGATGGTGCCTGTTCTGGCAGCCTATACCGCTTACTCGCTGGCGGATAAACCTGCGCTAACGCCGGGCTTTGCGGCGGGTCTTGCCGCCAATATGATCGGCTCTGGTTTTCTCGGGGCCATCGTCGGCGGGCTGATTGCGGGCTACCTGATGCGCTGGGTAAAAAACCACATCCGACTGAGTAGCCGCTACAACGGCTTTCTGACCTTTTATCTCTATCCGGTGATTGGCGTGCTGGGCGCAGGCAGCCTGATGCTGTTTGTGATCGGCGAACCGGTGGCCTGGATCAATAATGCCCTGACCGCCTGGCTTAACGGTCTGTCCGGCGCGAACGCGCTGCTGCTGGGGGCGATCCTGGGCTTTATGTGCTCGTTCGATCTGGGCGGTCCGGTCAACAAAGCCTCTTACGCGTTCTGTCTGGGAGCGATGGCCAATGGCGTATACGGGCCTTATGCGATTTTTGCCTCCGTCAAAATGGTATCGGCCTTTACCGTGACGGCATCAACGATGCTGGCTCCGAACCTGTTCAAACAGTTCGAAATTGAAACCGGCAAGTCCACCTGGCTGCTGGGGCTGGCGGGCATCACCGAAGGGGCAATTCCGATGGCTATCGAGGATCCGTTGCGGGTCATCGGCTCATTTGTTCTGGGGTCAATGGTGACCGGAGCGATTGTCGGGGCGATGGGGATTGGGCTATCCACCCCCGGCGCGGGCATTTTCTCGCTCTTCTTACTGCATGATGCCGGGCTGGGCGGCGTGATGGCCGCTGTCGGCTGGTTTGGCGCCGCGCTGGCTGGCGCCACAATCTCTACGCTCATTTTACTGCTCTGGCGACGCCAGGCCGTGAAGAGCGGCACCTACGTGACTGAAGACATACCATCGTAAACACGCACTGACAGGAAACGAAGATGAAAGCTGTATCTCGCGTTCATATCACGCCACATATGCACTGGGACCGGGAGTGGTACTTCACCACCGAAGCGTCACGTATTCTTCTGGTCAATAATATGGAAGAGATCCTCACTCGTCTTGAGCAGGACACAGAGTATAAATACTACGTACTCGACGGCCAGACGGCGGTGCTGGAAGATTATTTTGCCGTGAAACCGGAAAACAGGCCACGCGTGAAGGCACTGGTGGCGGCCGGGAAGCTGATTATCGGGCCGTGGTATACCCAGACGGATACCACCCTTGTTTCCGGCGAGTCGATTGTTCGAAATCTGATGTACGGTATACGCGACTGTCTGGCCTTTGGCGAGCCGATGAAAATTGGCTATCTGCCGGACTCCTTCGGCATGTCTTCCCAGCTGCCGCACATTTACAATGGTTTTGGCATCACGCGTACCATGTTCTGGCGCGGGTGTTCCGAGCGGCACGGTACCGATAAAACCGAATTTCTCTGGCAAAGTCAGGACGGCAGCGAAGTGACGGCACAGGTGCTGCCGCTGGGCTACGCGATTGGTAAGTACTTACCGGAGGATGAGGCCGGGCTGCGCAAACGGCTCGACACGTACTTCGAGGTGCTGGAAAAAGCCTCCGTGACGAAAGAAATTTTGCTGCCTAACGGCCATGATCAGATGCCGCTCCAGCAGAACATCTTTGCGGTGATGGATAAGCTGCGCGAAATCTATCCGCAGCGTCAGTTTGTGATGAGCCGCTTCGAGGACGTGTTTGACCACATTGACGCGCACCGCGATGAACTGGCGACGCTGAAAGGGGAGTTTATTGACGGTAAATATATGCGGGTGCACCGGACGATAGGCTCCACGCGAATGGACATTAAAATCGCCCACGCCCGGATAGAGAATAAAATCGTCAACGTCCTTGAGCCGCTGGCCACGCTTGCCTGGACGCTGGGCTTTGAGTATCACCACGGCTTGCTGGAAAAAATGTGGAAAGAGATCCTCAAGAATCACGCCCATGACAGTATCGGCTGCTGCTGTAGTGACAAAGTGCATCGTGAGGTGATGTCCCGCTTCGAGCTGGCGGAAGACATGGCCGATAACCTGACGTGCTTCTATATGCGCAAGATTGTCGACAACATGCCGCAGAGCGAGGAAGACAAACTGGTGATGTTTAACCTCACGCCCTGGCCGCGTGAGGAAGTGATTAACACCACGATACGTCTGCGCGCCAGCCAGTTCCGCCTGCTGGACGATAGGGGGAATGAAATCCCTTACTGCCTGCGCAGCGCGCGTGAAATCGACCCCGGCTTGATTGACCGGCAAATTGTGCATTACGGCAACTACGATCCCTTTATGGAGTTTGATATCCAGCTCAATCAGATCCTGCCATCAATGGGTTACCGCACGCTCTATATCGAGCCGCACGTGGCCGGCAAGCTGCTGGCGGCAGAAAAATCGTCGGAGGCGTTGCTGGAAAATGCTTTCTGGGAAATAACGTTAAACGACGACGGCACCCTGCGTCTGCTCGATAAAGCGTCCGGGCTTATCTATGACCGCGCGCTGGAAATAGAAGAGAGCTCGGATGATGGCGATGAGTACGACTACTCGCCTTCACGGGAAGAGTGGAGACTCACTTCCGCTCAGGGCGAGCATGAGGTTGAGGTGATCCACGAGGCCTGGCAGAGCAGGGCGGTGATCCGCCATCGCATGGCGGTGCCGGCGGATCTCGCCGAACGTTCTGCGCGTCAGCAGACGGGAACGCTTGAGGCAGAACTCACGGTCACGCTCAGCCATAACAGCCGACGTATCGACGTTGAGGCGCGTCTCGGAAATCACGCGGATGACCACCGTGTGCGGGTGCTGATCCCGACGCCATTTACCGCAGACACGGTGTTAGCCGATACCCAGTTCGGTTCGCTGACGCGACCTGTACAGGATGAAGCGATGGCGAACTGGCAGGAGGAGGGCTGGAAGGAAGCGCCGCTGCCGGTGTGGAATCTGCTCAACTACGCGGTGCTCCAGGAACGGCGTAACGGAATGGCGCTGTTTACCGAAGGGTTGCGCGAATTTGAAGTGACTGGCGAGCGTCAAAAAACGTTTGCCCTGACGTTGCTTCGCGGCGTGGGGGTGCTTGGGAAGGAAGATTTACTGCTGCGCCCCGGCAGACCGTCCGGGATCAAAATGCCGGTGCCTGATTCGCAGATGCGGGGCCAGTTAACCTGTCGCTTTAGCCTGTTCAGTTTTAATGGTACGCCCGTCAGTGCTGGCGTTGCGCAGCAGGCGAAGTCGTGGTTAACGCCAGTGCACTGTTATAACAAAATCCCGTGGGATGCGATGAAGCTTAACCGCGCCTCTTTCACCACCCCTTGTAGCTATAGCCTGTTAACGCTGGCGCCTAACGGATGCGTACTCAGTGCGCTGAAAAAAGCGGAGGATCGTGACGAGATGATTCTTCGTCTGTACAACCCTTCGGAGACCCGCTCCTGTGACGTGGCTTTGTCTGTGAACCGTGAGGTCCAGGCCTGTTGCGAAACGGACATGAATGAGGTGCGCAAGGCGCAAGGGGAGGAGGGTTCAGCCATTACGGGGTCGTTCCGGCCATGCCAGTCACGCACCTTTAGCATAAAAATTGAAAGGTAATCCTCCGAACAAAATAAAGGCCGCATTCCTGCGGCCTTTATTTCATCAAATAGTCACGAAAGGGTGTTAATTTTAAGATTATTAAAGGTGAATGAAATGTAATCTTTTCGGCGGGTAGCAAAGCGAAAGAAAAATACTGTGAAGCAGATAACATTATATGGTTATCTTCCGGCAAAATGCGTTTTTTCTCGCGCGTTAATAAAAATCACAACTGTTTATATTATCTTCTGGCTTTTATAACCAATAACGCCTTTAAATATACATATTGTTAACAAGGTTTTTACTATCCGCACCACAAAGAAACATCATTAACAGCTCTGACTGTTTTTGATTTAAATCAATGTTTAATCCTTGGAAAAAGGCTCCGAAAGGCGTTAAATTGTTCCCGATCAAAATGGCCGAAAAGTGGTAATTTTGCTATAAATTGATCGCCGTCGAAAAACGTAAATCTGTTCGAATAAAAACCTGTTTATTGTAAGGGTTTTGCAGCGTATTATATTTACGGGATCAATTTGGTTTTTTCTTAACGTATTTGTAACCTTTCATCATTGCTTTTTCCTCCTGAAGAGAATAAGCAACGAAGAAGGGAAGCAGATAACTTTGTATTGGGGCATGCGTGTGGATCCTTATCTAACGGGGTTCACTCTCGGAGTCTTCATGCGATGAGCAAGGAGTCATAATGTTAGACGTAGTCGAACTGTCGCGCTTACAGTTTGCCTTGACCGCGATGTACCACTTCCTGTTTGTGCCGCTGACGCTCGGTATGGCGTTCCTGCTGGCCATCATGGAAACGGTTTACGTCCTCTCCGGCAAACAGATTTATAAAGATATGACCAAGTTCTGGGGCAAGTTGTTTGGTATCAACTTTGCGCTGGGCGTGGCAACCGGTCTGACCATGGAGTTCCAGTTCGGGACAAACTGGTCTTACTATTCCCACTATGTGGGGGATATTTTCGGTGCGCCGCTGGCCATTGAAGGTCTGATGGCCTTCTTCCTCGAATCCACCTTTGTAGGTCTGTTCTTCTTCGGTTGGGACCGTCTGGGTAAAGTCCAGCATATGGCGGTAACCTGGCTGGTGGCATTAGGCTCCAACTTGTCCGCACTGTGGATCCTGGTGGCGAACGGCTGGATGCAAAACCCAATCGCATCTGATTTCAACTTCGAAACCATGCGTATGGAGATGGTCAGCTTCGCTGAGCTGGTCCTGAACCCGGTTGCTCAGGTTAAATTCGTTCACACCGTGGCGTCTGGGTATGTGTGCGGCGCGATGTTCGTGCTGGGCATCAGCTCCTACTATATGCTGCGCGGCCGTGACTTCGCGTTCGCCAAGCGTTCTTTTGCTATCGCAGCAAGCTTCGGTATGGCCGCGATTCTGTCCGTGATTGTTCTGGGTGATGAATCCGGTTACGAAATGGGCGACGTGCAGAAAACCAAACTCGCCGCAATTGAAGCTGAATGGGAAACCCAGCCGGCACCGGCAGCGTTTACCCTGTTCGGTGTGCCTGACCAGGAAGCGCAGGAAAACCGCTTCGCCATTCAAATTCCTTACGCTCTGGGTATTATCGCCACGCGCTCCGTCGACAAACAGGTGACTGGCCTGAAAGATCTGATGGTGCAGCATGAAGAGCGTATCCGTAACGGGATGAAAGCCTACTCGCTGCTGGAACAGCTGCGCGCCGGCTCTACCGACCAGGCCGTTCGCGATCAATTTAACGACGTGAAGAAAGACCTCGGTTACGGTCTGCTGCTGAAACGCTATACCCCGAACGTCTCCGACGCGACGGAAGCGCAGATTCAGATGGCAACCAAAGACTCTATTCCACGCGTTGCGCCGCTGTACTTCGCGTTCCGCATCATGGTGGGTTGCGGCATTATCATGCTGCTGATCATCGCGGCCTCGTTCTGGTCAGTCATTCGTAACCGTATCGGTGAGAAAAAATGGCTGCTGCGCACCGCGCTGTACGGTATCCCACTGCCATGGATTGCTATCGAGTCCGGCTGGTTTGTTGCGGAATATGGCCGTCAGCCTTGGGCGATCGGTGAGGTGCTGCCAACAGCGGTAGCGAACTCCTCCCTGACCGCAGGCGACCTGATCTTCTCCATGCTGCTCATTTGCGGTCTGTACACCCTGTTCCTGGTGGCTGAACTGTTCCTGATGTTCAAGTTCGCGCGCCTTGGCCCAAGCAGCCTGAAAACCGGTCGCTACCACTACGAGCAGTCTGTTGCGACTACTCAGCCGGCACGCTAAGACAGGAGTCATCAAATGATCGATTATGAAGTATTGCGTTTTATCTGGTGGCTGCTGATCGGTGTTCTGCTGATTGGTTTCGCGGTCACCGATGGTTTCGACATGGGCGTGGGCATGCTCACCCGTTTCCTCGGTCGTAATGACACCGAGCGTCGAATCATGATCAACTCCATCGCCCCGCACTGGGACGGTAACCAGGTGTGGCTGATCACCGCAGGCGGCGCGCTGTTCGCTGCCTGGCCGATGGTCTACGCGGCTGCGTTCTCCGGCTTCTATGTGGCGATGATTCTGGTGCTGGCTTCTTTATTCTTCCGTCCGGTGGGTTTCGACTACCGTTCCAAGATTGAAGACACCCGCTGGCGTAACATGTGGGACTGGGGCATCTTCATCGGTAGCTTCGTTCCACCGCTGGTCATTGGTGTGGCGTTCGGTAACCTGTTGCAGGGCGTACCGTTCCACGTCGACGAATATATGCGTCTGTTCTACACCGGTAACTTCTTCCAGCTGCTGAATCCGTTTGGTCTGCTGGCAGGCGTGGTGAGCGTGGCGATGATCATCACCCAGGGGGCAACCTATCTCCAGATGCGTACCGTAGGTGAACTGCATCTGCGTTCCCGCGCTACCGCTCAGGTGGCAGCGCTGGTGACGCTGGTCTGCTTCGCTCTGGCAGGCGTGTGGGTGGTGTATGGTATTGATGGATACGTGGTGACGTCCGCTATCAACCATGCTGCACCGTCTAACCCGCTGACCAAAGAGGTGGCGCGTCAGGCCGGTGCATGGCTGGTGAACTTCAACAATACCCCTGTGCTGTGGGCTATCCCGGCTCTGGGTGTGCTGCTGCCACTGCTGACCGTGCTGACGTCTCGTCTGGAGAAAGGTGCTCTGGCGTTCGTATTCTCTTCCCTGACGCTGGCGTGCATCATCCTGACGGCCGGTATTGCGATGTTCCCGTTCGTGATGCCATCCAGCACCATGATGAATGCCAGCCTGACCATGTGGGATGCAACGTCCAGCCATATGACGCTGAACTTAATGACCTATGTGGCTTGCGTGTTCGTTCCGATTGTTCTGGCTTACACCATCTGGTGTTACTGGAAAATGTTCGGTCGTATCACTAAAGAACATATCGAAAGCAACACCCACTCTATGTACTAAGTAAGGAGCTGAATATGTGGTATTTCGCATGGATTTTAGGGACGCTTCTTGCCTGTGCGTTTGGTGTCATCACTGCCCTGGCGCTTGAGCATGTAGAAGCGACCAAAGCAGGTGAAGAAAAGCACTAATGAATATTATCGCAACGTTATATGCGGTAATGGATAAGCGCCCCTTGAGGGCGCTTTCCCTCATTATGGCATTACTGCTGGCAGGCTGTATCTTCTGGGACCCGTCGCGCTTCGCGGCGAAAACCAGCGAGCTTGAAATCTGGCACGGCTTCCTGATTATGTGGGCGGTGTGCGCAGGCGTGATTCACGGTGTCGGCTTTCGTCCGAAAGCGCTACACTGGCAGGGCATCTTCTGCCCACTGATTGCCGATCTGGTTCTCCTCGCCGGTTTGATTTTCTTCTTCTTCTGAATAAGAAATGTCCGTTAACGTTATGGGCTTACCCTGGCCCATAAAAATTTACTCTCCGTTTACTTTCTCCCATTCCAAACCATCATTCCCGCGCGTATAGTAGCGAAGTTTGAAAGCTCCAACTTTTCTTGTATTACCGGGATGTAAAGTGAATACAACGCTGTTTCGATGGCCGGTACGTGTCTATTACGAAGATACCGATGCCGGTGGTGTGGTCTACCACGCCAGCTACGTTGCTTTTTATGAACGGGCACGCACAGAGATGCTGCGCCATCATCACTTTAGTCAACAGGTGCTGTTGGCTGAGCGAGTTGCCTTCGTGGTACGCAAGATGACGCTTGAGTATTTTGCGCCTGCCAGACTCGACGATATGCTCGAAGTCCAAACAGAAATTACATCAATGCGCGGAACTTCACTGGTTTTCACGCAGCGGATAGTCAATGCAGAGAACACGGTACTGAACTCAGCTGAAGTCCTGATTGTCTGTGTTGATCCAACCATAATGAAGCCTCGTGCGCTTCCTAAGTCTATTGTCGCGGAGTTTAAGCAGTGACTGACATGAATATCCTTGATTTGTTCCTGAAGGCAAGCCTTCTGGTTAAACTTATCATGTTGATTTTGATTGGTTTTTCAATCGCATCCTGGGCCATCATCATCCAGAGAACGCGTATCCTCAATGCCGCTGGCCGCGAAGCCGAAGCGTTTGAAGATAAGTTCTGGTCGGGTATTGAGCTTTCGCGTCTGTACCAGGAAAGCCAGGGACGCCGTGATAACCTTTCAGGCTCCGAACAAATTTTCTATAGCGGTTTCAAAGAGTTCGCTCGCTTACATCGCGCTAACAGCCATGCGCCGGAAGCCGTGGTAGAAGGGGCGTCGCGTGCGATGCGCATCTCCATGAACCGCGAACTGGAAAATCTTGAAACGCATATTCCTTTCCTCGGAACCGTTGGCTCCATCAGCCCGTATATCGGCCTGTTTGGTACGGTGTGGGGGATCATGCACGCCTTTATCGCCCTTGGGGCGGTGAAGCAGGCAACGTTGCAGATGGTTGCGCCGGGTATCGCAGAAGCACTGATCGCGACCGCAATCGGTCTGTTCGCCGCAATTCCGGCGGTAATGGCGTACAACCGTCTGAACCAGCGCGTGAACAAACTGGAACTGAACTACGACAACTTTATGGAAGAGTTCACCGCGATTCTGCATCGTCAGGCGTTTACCAGCACTGAGAGCAACAAGGGGTAAACCATGGCCAGATCGCGTGGACGAGGTCGTCGCGAGCTCAAGTCCGAAATCAATATCGTTCCGTTACTGGACGTGCTGCTGGTGCTGCTGCTGATCTTTATGGCGACGGCGCCCATCATCACCCAGAGCGTGGAAGTTGATCTGCCGGATGCGACAGAATCACAGGCGGTAAGCACCAATGACGATCCTCCGGTCATCATTGAGGTTTCCGGCGTAGGGCAGTACAGCGTGGTGGTAGAGAAAGATCGTATGGATCAGCTTCCGCCAGAGCAGGTTATTGCTGAAGCGCAACGACGCCTGGAGTCAAATCCGAAGACGGTCTTCTTAATCGGTGGTGCGAAAGACGTACCATATGATGAAATTATCAAAGCGCTGAACTTGCTACATAGCGCGGGCGTTAAGTCAGTTGGCTTAATGACTCAGCCTATTTGATCATCTGCGTAGTTTTTGGGAACCGATAGTGTCAAAGGCAACCGAACAGAACGACAAGCTTAAGCGAGCGATAATCGTCTCCGCAGTGCTGCACGTAATTCTTTTTGCAGCGCTGATCTGGAGTTCGTTCGATGAGCACCTTGATGCATCAGGCGGCGGTGGGGGCTCGTCCATCGACGCCGTCATGGTGGATCCCGGTGCGATCGTTCAGAACTATAATCGTCAGCAACAGCAGCAGGCGAGCTCTAAACGTGCTGAAGAGCAGCGAGAAAAACAGGCGCAACAGCAGGCGGAAGAGCTGCGTGAAAAGCAGGCCGCCGAGCAGGAACGTCTGAAGCAGCTAGAGAAAGAGCGTTTGCAGGCGCAGGAAGCGGCGAAAGAGCAGGCAGAGCAGCAGAAGCAGGCTGAAGCCGCTGCGAAGAAGGCGCAGGAACAGCAGAAGCAGGCGGAAGAGGCGGCAGCCAAAGCCGCGGCTGATGCAAAAGCGCAGGCTGACGCACAGGCGAAATTAGCGGCTGACGCGGCGAAGAAAGCCGCTGCTGATGCTCAGAAAAAAGCGGAAGCAGAAGCTGCGAAGAAAGCCGCTGCTGATGCCCAGAAGAAAGCGGAAGCAGAAGCCGCGAAGAAAGCCGCTCAGGAAGCAGAGAAGAAAGCTGCTGCCGATGCTGCGAAGAAAGCGGCTGCTGCCGAGAAGGCTGCGGCTGAAAAAGCGGCTGCCGCTGAAAAAGCTGCGGCTGATAAAAAAGCGGCTGCCGAGAAAGCTGCCGCAGCTAAAAAAGCTGCTGCCGAAAAAGCCGCAGCCGACAAGAAAGCCGCCGCTGAAAAAGCCGCTGCCAGGAAGGCCGCTGCTGAAAAAGCTGCCGCTGAAGCAGCCACCGCTGACGATATCATTGGCGACCTGAGTTCTGGTAAGAATGCGCCGAAAACTGGCGGTGGGGCAAAAGGGAGTAATGCAGCACCGGCAGGAAGTGGTAACACTAAGAACAACGGTGCTTCTGGCGCTGAGATTAACGACTACAAGAACCAGATTGCTGCGGCTATATCCAGCAGGCTTAACGATAAATCATTGTATACAGGGAAAACATGCAGACTGCATATTAAACTGCATACTGATGGTACCGTGCTGAGCGTTGAGTCTGAAGGAGGCGATGACGCATTATGCCAGGCTGCACTTGTGGCAGTGAATCAGGCAAAACTGCCAAAACCTCCGTCACAGGCTGTCTATGAAGTGTTCAAAGACGCTTCGCTGAACTTTAAGCCATAAGCAGAGCTGCGGTTATCGGGTTCTGATAGTTTTGTGTATTTGAGTTTGTTAACCTTCTGCTAAATTATCCAGGACTTATTGTTCGGATAAGGGAGATATGATGAAGCAGGCATTACGATTAGCTTTTGGTTTTTTAGTACTGTTGACGTCAGCAGTGCATGCCACAGTAAGCATCGACATTACCGACTGGAACGACTCAGCGCGACCAATCGGTGTCGTTCCGTTCCAGTGGGCAGGCCCGGGCGCTGCGCCTGAAGATATTGGCGGCATTGTTGCAGCTGACCTGCGTAACAGCGGTAAATTTAACCCCTTAGATCGTTCTCGTCTGCCGCAGCAGCCGGGTACCGCTCAGGAAGTTCAACCTGCTGCATGGTCTGCACTGGGTATTGATGCCGTGGTTGTCGGACAGGTTACTCCTGCGCCAGACGGCGGCTATAACGTCGCTTATCAGCTGGTGGATACCGGCGGTGCGCCGGGTACCGTTCTGGCTCAAAACACGTATAAGGTGAACAAGCAGTGGCTGCGTTACGCAGGCCATACGGCGAGTGACGAAGTGTTTGAGAAGCTGACCGGTATTAAAGGTGCGTTCCGTACCCGTATCGCGTACGTAGTACAGACCAACGGCGGCCAGTTCCCTTATGAGCTGCGCGTCTCTGACTACGATGGCTACAACCAGTTCACCGTACACCGTTCACCACAGCCGCTGATGTCTCCGGCATGGTCTCCGGACGGCTCTAAGCTGGCGTACGTGACCTTCGAAAGCGGCCGTTCCGCGCTGGTTATCCAGACGCTCTCTAACGGTGCTGTGCGTCAGGTTGCGTCATTCCCGCGTCACAACGGTGCGCCTGCGTTCTCTCCGGACGGTACCAAACTGGCGTTTGCCCTGTCTAAAACCGGTAGCCTGAACCTATACGTGATGGATATTGGTTCTGGTCAGATCCGTCAGGTCACGGATGGTCGTAGCAACAACACTGAGCCAACCTGGTTCCCGGACAGCCAGAATCTGGCCTTTACGTCTGACCAGGCAGGTCGACCACAAGTTTATAAAGTGAATATCAACGGCGGAGCAGCGCAGCGTATTACCTGGGAAGGTTCTCAGAACCAGGATGCTGACGTCAGTGCCGATGGTAAAACGATGGTAATGGTCAGTACTGCGGGTGGTCAGCAGCACATTGCCAAACAAGATCTGGTAACGGGGGGCGTACAAGTACTGTCGTCAACGTTCCTGGATGAAACGCCAAGTCTGGCACCTAACGGCACCATGGTAATCTACAGCTCTTCTCAGGGGATGGGATCCGTGCTGAATCTGGTTTCTACAGATGGGCGTTTCAAAGCGCGTCTTCCGGCAACTGATGGACAGGTAAAATCACCTGCCTGGTCGCCGTATCTGTAATAATAATTAATTGATTACTAAAGGAATCTTAGAAATGCAACTGAACAAAGTGCTGAAGGGGCTGATGATCGCTCTGCCTGTTATGGCAATCGCAGCGTGTTCTTCTAACAAGAATGCAAGCAATGACCAGAGCGGCGAAGGCATGATGGGTGCCGGCACCGGTATGGACGCTAACGGCAATGGCAATATGTCTTCTGAAGAGCAAGCGCGTCTTCAGATGCAGCAGTTACAGCAGAACAACATCGTTTACTTCGATCTGGATAAATACGACATCCGTTCTGACTTCGCTGCAATGCTGGATGCGCACGCAAACTTCCTGCGTAGCAACCCGTCTTACAAAGTCACCGTAGAAGGTCATGCGGACGAACGTGGTACTCCGGAGTACAACATCTCCCTGGGTGAACGTCGTGCAAACGCTGTTAAAATGTACCTCCAGGGTAAAGGCGTTTCTGCTGACCAGATCTCCATCGTTTCTTACGGTAAAGAAAAACCAGCAGTACTGGGTCACGACGAAGCGGCTTACTCCAAAAACCGTCGTGCCGTACTCGTTTACTAAGAGAATTGCATGAGCAGTAACTTCAGACATCATCTGATGAGTCTGTCGTTACTGGTTGGAATAGCGGCCCCCTGGGCCGCTTTTGCTCAGGCACCAATCAGTAGTGTCGGCTCAGGCTCGGTAGAAGACCGGGTCACTCAACTCGAGCGTATTTCTAACGCTCACAGCCAGCTTTTAACTCAACTCCAGCAGCAGCTTTCCGATAACCAGAATGATATTGATTCCCTTCGTGGTCAGATCCAGGAGAGTCAGTATCAGCTTAATCAGGTTGTGGAGCGCCAGAAGCAAATTTTGTTGCAGATGGATAGCCTGAACAGCGGCGGAGCAGCAGCACAGCCAGCAGCAGGCGATCAAAGCGGTGCGGCAACGCCTGCACCTGCGGCAGATGCCTCCGCGTCGTCTGGTGCGCCTGTACAGAGCGGTGACGCGAATACGGACTACAACGCGGCCATTGCCCTGGTGCAGGACAAATCGCGCCAGGAGGATGCTATCGTTGCGTTTCAGAACTTTGTTAAGAAGTACCCTGATTCCACTTACCAGCCAAATGCGAACTACTGGCTGGGTCAGTTGAATTACAACAAGGGTAAAAAGGATGATGCGGCGTTTTATTTTGCCTCTGTGGTGAAAAATTACCCGAAATCACCGAAAGCGCCTGATGCGATGTATAAAGTCGGCGTGATCATGCAGGACAAAGGCGACACTGCAAAAGCCAAAGCGGTTTATCAGCAGGTGGTTGCAAAATTCCCGGGTACAGACGGCGCCAAACAAGCGCAAAAACGTTTGAGTTCGATGGGTTGATTATCGCATGACCAGAAATCGCGTCATTTCTGGTCGTGCAGCATGATTCCTAAGCAGTTAAGTGATCTTCATCGAAATTTTTGTTGCGCAGAATTCTTAAATCAGTAATATATGCCGCCGTTGCCACGGGATATCAAACAACGTGAAAGCAGCGCAAAAGTGGGTCGTTAGCTCAGTTGGTAGAGCAGTTGACTTTTAATCAATTGGTCGCAGGTTCGAATCCTGCACGACCCACCACTTAAAGCAGTTCTGGCAGTACAGAGTGGGTGATTAGCTCAGTTGGTAGAGCATCTCCTTTACACGGAGGGGGTCGGCGGTTCGAGCCCGTCATCACCCACCACTCGGGTCGTTAGCTCAGTTGGTAGAGCAGTTGACTTTTAATCAATTGGTCGCAGGTTCGAATCCTGCACGACCCACCAATTTTATTGGTTCCGAGTGATAATTCAGGCAACACCCGAACGGGTCGTTAGCTCAGTTGGTAGAGCAGTTGACTTTTAATCAATTGGTCGCAGGTTCGAATCCTGCACGACCCACCAGGGTCGTTAGCTCAGTTGGTAGAGCAGTTGACTTTTAATCAATTGGTCGCAGGTTCGAATCCTGCACGACCCACCAGCCTGAATAGATTTGAAGTACATCCCGCAAGGGGTCGTTAGCTCAGTTGGTAGAGCAGTTGACTTTTAATCAATTGGTCGCAGGTTCGAATCCTGCACGACCCACCAGTGTTGAAAGGCGCCCTAAAGGCGCCTTTTTGCTATCTGTCGTTCGCCAGTGCCTTGTAGGTCGGGTAAGGCGAAGCCGCCACCCGACAGATGCTACCGGCATCAATTCCCGATGACATTCCCCCTCAAATTCGCTATCTTGTTTAGTATACATAACACCATTGCCTCATTTTTGTTATCTCATGCAAAACAAAGGCAATATTGTTAAGCCAGTAAAACGAGAAGCCATAATGAGTGTGATGTTTGATCCCGAAACCGCAATCTATCCCTTCCCGCCGAAGCCCGCTCCGCTAAGCCGGGATGAAAAACAGTTCTATCGTGAAAAAATTAAGCGCCTGCTTAAAGAGCGTGATGCGGTGATGGTAGCGCATTACTACACCGACCCGGAAATTCAGCAGCTGGCAGAAGAGACGGGCGGCTGTATCTCAGATTCCCTGGAAATGGCGCGTTTCGGTGCAAAACATCCTGCCTCCACGCTGCTGGTTGCAGGTGTGCGCTTCATGGGCGAAACGGCAAAAATTCTCAGCCCGGAAAAAACCATACTGATGCCGACGCTGAATGCCGAATGCTCCCTTGACCTCGGTTGCCCGATTGATGAGTTCACCGCCTTCTGTGATGCCCACCCTGATCGTACCGTGGTGGTCTATGCCAACACGTCTGCGGCGGTGAAAGCCCGGGCAGACTGGGTAGTGACCTCCAGTATCGCCGTTGAGCTGATTGAGCATCTGGACAGCCTGGGGGAGAAAATCATCTGGGCGCCCGATCGTCACCTGGGAAACTATGTACAAAAACAAACCGGTGCGGATGTGCTGTGCTGGCAGGGCGCCTGTATCGTTCACGACGAGTTTAAGACCCAGGCCCTGACGCGCATGAGAGGGTTATACCCGGACGCCGCGATTCTGGTGCACCCGGAATCCCCGCAGTCCATCGTCGACATGGCGGATGCCGTCGGGTCAACCAGCCAGCTCATTCATGCTGCGAAAACCCTGTCACACAAGCAGCTCATTGTGGCGACCGATCGCGGTATCTTCTACAAGATGCAGCAGGCCGTGCCGGAAAAAACGTTGCTCGAAGCGCCGACCGCCGGAGAAGGGGCGACCTGCCGAAGCTGCGCGCATTGCCCGTGGATGGCGATGAATGGGCTCAAAGCGATTGCGGAGGGCCTGGAGAACGGTGGCGAAGCGCATGAGATCCATGTGGATGCCGCTCTGCGTGAAGGCGCGTTAATTCCACTTAACCGTATGCTGGATTTTGCGGCTACACTACGTACTTAACTTATTACGCCCCGGAGAAAAAATGGATTTTTTTAGCACACAGAACATCCTGGTTCATATCCCGATTGGTGCGGGCGGCTATGACCTGTCGTGGATTGAAGCGGTGGGTACGCTGGCCGGTTTACTCTGTATCTGGCTGGCCAGCCTTGAGAAGATCAGCAACTATGCGTTCGGGCTGATAAACGTCACGCTGTTTGCGATCATCTTCTTCCAGATCCAGCTCTACGCCAGCCTGCTTCTACAGCTGTTCTTCTTCGCAGCCAATATCTATGGCTGGTACGCCTGGTCTCGGCAAAACAGTCAGCAGGAGGCGGAACTGCAAATCCGCTGGCTGCCGTTGCCAAAAGCCATCGCCTGGTTCGCGGCCTGCGTGGTGGCTATCGGCTTTATGACCGTCTTTATTGATCCGGTATTTGCCTTCCTGACGCGCGTGGCGGTCTCGGTCATGTCGGGTCTGGGATTAAATGTGACGATGCCTGAGCTTCAGCCGGATGCCTTCCCGTTCTGGGATTCCTGCATGATGGTGTTGTCGATTGCCGCAATGATCCTGATGACCCGTAAATACGTTGAGAACTGGCTGCTGTGGGTGGTCATCAACGTCATTAGCGTGGTGATTTTTGCCCGCCAGGGTGTTTATGCCATGTCGCTGGAGTACATGCTGCTGACGGTCATTGCCCTGAACGGCAGTCGCATGTGGATTAACAGCGCGCGTGAGCGTGGCTCGCGCGCGCTTTCCCGTTAATGGTGATGGGCGTGTGAGTGGCCGGACTGCGCCTCGTTCAGGTGACAGTCTGGCCCGTTACATGGCTGATACTCCATCTGGATGGTGGCGTGCGCAATTTCGTAGTGATGCTCAAGGAAGTGCCGAATACGTTCAAGCAACGCATCGTGATCGTGGGGCGGAATAACCTGAACGTGCAGCGTCATAAGCGGTTTCTCACCCACCAGCCAGACGTGAACGTGGTGAACGTTACGGACTTCAGGAATGGAACGACACAGATTGCGTTTTAGCTCGCCAATATCCAGCGACGTGGGAGCGCCTTCCAGCAGCTCATTGACGCTCTCTTTCAACAGCCGCCAGGCACTGCGTAATACAAGGCACGATACCAGCACGGAAAGAATCGGGTCGATGGGAGTCCAGCCCGTGCCCATAATGATCAGCGCGGCTACGATGGCCCCTACGGAACCCAGCAGATCGCCCAGCACATGAAGCGCCGCGGCCCGTACGTTCAGATTTTTTTCACTGCTGCCGCGGTGCAATATCCAGAACGCCAGAATATTGGCGACCAACCCGGCAATGGCGATAACCATCATTGTCGTCCCGGCTATCGGTTGTGGATGCCGAAAGCGCTGAAAAGCCTCCCAGACGATAAGAAGAGTAATCACCACCAGTGCAATCGCATTCACAAAGGCGGCAAGCGTGGTCAGTCTGAGCCAGCCAAAGGTGTGGCGGGTATTGGGAGGGCGACGGGCAAACTGCACGGCCAGCAGAGCAAACAGGAGCGCGGCAGCGTCGGTCAGCATATGCCCGGCATCGGCCAGCAGCGCCAGCGATCCGGATATCAGCCCGCCTGTTACCTCAATTATCATAAAGGTGGCAGTGACGCCAAAAGCCAGCAGAAGCCGTTTGGCATTTTCATCGCCAGTGGAGTGGGAGTGGGAGTGGGAGTGCGCCATGGTATCGTTCCTGATTTATTATTATTTTTAGTTTAGCGTTTTTAAGAGCTTAAATAAAAAAGGAGAGCATTCGCTCTCCCTGTTTTACCTTACGGAAGGTTACTGGGTAGTACCGTCCGTTTTGGTATTGGCATCGCTGCCTACTTTGTCATTCGGGTCCGGGCATTTCCCGTCTTTACACACAGAGTTTTTATGAACCTCGTCGGTGGTCATACCCTCATGGTTCATCGTGCCTGTGCTCGTCCCGCCGGTGTTGGTATTGCCCGTGTTGATATTACTGTTATCAACATTGTTTGGCGCAATATTCTGTTTTGCATCCGGCGCAACCTGGCCCGCTTCGGCAGCGGCATTAGCGTCGCCATTGCTGCCGGATGAGCCTGCGTCAGCAGCCAGTACGCTACCGCTTGCCAGAGTAAGGGTTGCCGTCAGGAAAAGCGTAGTCAGTTTCGTCATTTTCATCATGGTGCTCCTGTTCTTATCGTTACGCTGGATAACATTCTCCAACAGTGCATCTTGTTCAGTGGCGAAAGATCCCAGTTTCCTGATTTATGTCAGGATGGAATCGCGTATAAATATTTAAAAACAGTCGTTACAAGTAAAAAGCTTAGGCGAGATCTCATTTTTCGCTATTTTGTTGTGTATTTTAGGCGAATTCCAGGAATTATCTGCGCGAAGTGTAAAAGCCCGTTTACACTTCGTGGCCGACAAGTTAGATTGAAAGGATTGCTTTCATTACTAAAGATATGGCAGAGCCGGAAAGAAGATGAATTATCAGAACGACGATTTACGCATTAAAGAGATCAATGAGTTATTACCTCCCGTAGCGCTCCTTGAAAAATTCCCCGCCACCGAAAATGCCGCCAACACGGTGTCTCATGCCCGCAAGGCGATCCACAAGATCCTGAAAGGTAGCGACGATCGTCTTCTGGTAGTCATTGGGCCGTGCTCCATTCACGATCCTGCTGCGGCCAAAGAGTATGCGTCGCGTCTGCTCGCCTTGCGTGAAGAGCTGAAAGGCGAACTGGAAATCGTGATGCGCGTTTATTTCGAAAAACCGCGTACCACCGTGGGCTGGAAAGGGTTGATCAACGATCCGCATATGGACAACAGTTTCCAGATCAACGACGGCCTGCGCATTGCGCGTAAGCTGCTGCTGGAGATCAACGACAGCGGGCTGCCTGCTGCCGGAGAATTCCTCGATATGATCACCCCGCAGTATCTGGCTGACCTGATGAGCTGGGGCGCTATTGGCGCGCGTACGACGGAATCTCAGGTTCACCGTGAGCTGGCGTCTGGCCTGTCATGCCCGGTGGGGTTCAAAAATGGCACTGATGGCACCATTAAAGTCGCTATTGACGCCATTAATGCGGCTGGCGCACCGCACTGCTTCCTGTCGGTGACCAAGTGGGGCCACTCCGCTATCGTGAATACCAGCGGTAATGGCGATTGCCATATCATACTGCGCGGCGGTAAAGAGCCTAACTACAGTGCTAAACACGTAGCGGAGGTAAAAGCAGGGCTGGAGAAAGCGGGTCTGGCACCGCAGGTGATGATCGATTTCAGCCATGCCAACTCCAGCAAACAGTTTAAAAAGCAGATGGAAGTCGGCGCAGATGTGTGTCAGCAAATCGCCAGCGGTGAACGCGCAGTGATTGGGGTGATGATTGAGAGCCATCTGGTGGAAGGCAACCAGAACCTGGAGGGCAGCGAGCCGCTGGTCTACGGTAAGAGCGTGACGGATGCCTGCATTGGCTGGGACGATACCGATGCGATCCTGCGTCAGTTGGCGGATGCGGTTAAAGCGCGTCGCGGCTAAGTTTGTCCCGGGCAATAAAAAAGCGTGGATTGCTCCACGCTTTTTTTATGTCCGGCGAATATTACTTCGCTTTACCCTGGTTCGCCACGGCCGCCGCTTTTGCAGCGATTTCGTCGGCGTTACCCAGGTAGTAATGTTTAACTGGCTTGAAGTTTTCGTCGAACTCGTACACCAGCGGCACGCCGGTAGGGATATTCAGCTCGAGGATTTCATCTTCGCCCATGTTGTCCAGGTATTTCACCAGCGCACGCAGGGAGTTACCGTGAGCAGCGATAATGACGCGCTCGCCGCTTTTCAGGCGTGGCAGAATGGTTTCGTTCCAGTAAGGCACAACGCGGTCAATGGTCAGCGCCAGGCTTTCGGTCTGCGGCAGTTCAGCCTCAGTCAGCTTCGCGTAACGCGGATCGTGGCCCGGGTAGCGCTCGTCATCTTTGCTCAGCTCTGGAGGCGTGACCGCAAAACCACGACGCCACTGCTTAACCTGCTCGTCACCGTATTTTTCTGCGGTTTCCGCTTTGTTCAGACCTTGCAGCGCACCGTAGTGACGCTCGTTCAGTTTCCAGGATTTCTCAACCGGCAGCCAGGCCTGATCCAGCTCGTCCAGAACGTTCCACAGGGTATGGATGGCACGTTTCAGCACAGAGGTGTAAGCAAAGTCAAAGGTGAAGCCTTCTTCTTTCAGCAGTTTACCTGCCGCTTTTGCTTCGCTCACGCCTTTCTCGGACAGATCAACGTCATACCAACCGGTGAAGCGGTTTTCGTTGTTCCACTGGCTTTCGCCGTGGCGCACCAGGACAAGCTTAGTATTAGCCATTTCTTACTCCTCAAGCATTTTGAATGATAACAATTCTCATTATATTGCCGTGACTGTGCCAGCAGCAACGCTTAACCCTAACCATAGCGAAAATAGTTCGAGAGTGTAAGATGCATGTGAATCCAGGGTTATGATTTTGTCTGCGATCGCCGCTATTTTCAGCAAGGCGGAGATAAAAAAGCCCTCGCGATGAGGGCCAGTCTTTTTTGCCGGATGGCGCTTCGCTTATCAGGCCTATATTCGTAGGCCCGTGCGCCGCCGGACATTAAGCGCGCGGAATGAAATGATACTCGGTGACGCTTACGTACTCTTCACCCGGACGTAGCACGCAGTCCGGCTGCGGCCATTCAGGATGGTTAGGCGTGTCCGGAAGGAACTCGCTCTCCAGCGCCAGTCCTTGCCAGGCGCCGTAGGCGTCATGTTCACGCGCCGTGGTACCCTCCAGATAGTTACCGGAGTAGAACTGTAGGGCGGGGGCGGTGGTGTAGACCGTCATCTGTAACTTCTCATCAGCAGACCAGATCTGTGCGGCAGGTTGAGAAAGATCGCCTTTTGCCTGCAACAGGAACGCGTGGTCGTAGCCTTTCACCTTGCGCTGATCGTCATCACTCAGGAAATCCTGAGCAATGGTTTTCGGCTGACGGAAATCAAAGCTATTTCCGCTTACCGGTTTCAGCCCCTGATAAGGGATACCCATCTCATCGACCGGCAGATACTCATCCGCCAGGATCTGGAGTTTGTGGCTGCGGACATCGGTCTGATTACCGTCAAGGTTGAAATAGGCGTGGTTAGTCAGATTGACCGGGCACGGCTTATCGACGGTCGCGCGGTACTCAATGGCGATGCGATTATCTTCGGTCAGGGTGAAGCGCGCGGTTGCGGTGAGATTGCCCGGGAAGCCCTGGTCTCCATCGAGGGAGTCCAGAGAGAACCAGACCTCACCGTCATTTTGCTGCACAATCTTCCAGCGACGTTTATCAAACCCTTCCGGGCCGCCGTGCAGCTGATTTTCGCCCTGGCTGGCAAGCAGGGAATACGTTACGCCGTCCATCGTAAACCGGCTTCTGGCGATGCGGTTAGCGTAGCGGCCTATGGATGCGCCCAGAAAAGCGGTCTGCTCGATATACTGCTCCGGCGATGCGCAGCCAAGCAGGGTTTCGCGCACGCTGCCGTCAGGCATCGGTACGCGGGCAGAAAGTAACGTTGCGCCCCAGTCCATCAGCGTAACCACCATCCCGGCGCTGTTGCGCAGGGTTAACAGGCGATACGGCAGACCATCCGGTGCGAGTGTTGGTGTTTCGTTTAGCACTGTCCGGCTCCTTGTGATGCTTTGCAGACATAGAAAGTTTCTTTGATGCCCGTTTTGGCTTCGTACTGTTTAGCCACCGCGTCCTGAATGGCAGGGACCAGCTCTTCCGGCACCAGGGCGACGACGCACCCGCCGAATCCGCCGCCGGTCATACGCACGCCGCCTTTGTCGCCAATCGTGGCTTTCACAATTTCAACCAGGGTGTCGATTTGCGGCACGGTGATTTCGAAATCGTCACGCATGGAGGCATGCGATTCGGCCATCAGCTCGCCCATCCGCTTCAGGTCACCTTTCGCCAGCGCGGAGGCGGCTTCTACGGTACGGGCATTTTCCGTCAGTATATGACGCACGCGCTTCGTGACAACCGGGTCCAGTTCGTGGGCAACCTTGTTAAATTCATCAAGTGAGACATCACGCAGGGCTGGCTGCTGGAAGAAGCGCGCGCCGGTTTCGCACTGTTCGCGACGGGTGTTGTACTCGCTGCCCACCAGGGTGCGTTTGAAGTTGCTGTTGATGATCACCACAGCCGCACCTTTAGGCAGCGGAACCGCTTTGGTCCCGAGGGAGCGGCAGTCAATCAGCAAAGCGTGTTCTTTCTTGCCCAGCGCGGAAATCAGCTGATCCATAATGCCGCAGTTGCAGCCCACGAACTGGTTTTCCGCTTCCTGACCGTTGAGGGCGATCTGGGCCCCGTCCAGCGGCAGATGATAAAGCTGCTGGAACACGGTGCCGACCGCCACTTCCAGCGATGCGGAAGAGCTTAATCCCGCCCCCTGCGGCACGTTGCCGCTGATCACCAGATCGGCCCCGCCGAAATTCTTGTTACGCTTTTGCAGGTGCTTCACCACGCCGCGAACATAGTTCGACCACTGCTGGCTGTCGTGGGTCACGATCGGCGCATCGAGGGAAAATTCGTCAATTTCGTTGCCGTAATCCGCGGCGATCACTCGCACCTGACGATCGTCGCGTTTCGCGCAGCTGATCACCGTCTGGTAGTCGATGGCACACGGCAGGACAAAACCGTCGTTATAGTCGGTGTGCTCGCCGATCAGATTAACGCGGCCTGGCGCCTGGATAACATGGGTGGCAGGGTAGCCAAATTTTTCAGCAAACAGGGATTGTGTTTTATCTTTCAGACTCATTTTTAGACTCCTGATTCGCGGTAATGGACGTCGCTAACGGCACGCAGACGTTCTGCCGCCTGTTCCGCCGTCAGGTCGCGCTGGGTTTCCGCCAGCATTTCATAGCCCACCATGAATTTACGTACCGTCGCAGAGCGCAGCAGCGGCGGGTAGAAGTGTGCATGTAACTGCCAGTGTTGATTCTCTTCGCCGTTAAACGGCGCGCCGTGCCAGCCCATGGAGTAGGGGAAGGAGCACTGGAAGAGGTTGTCGTAGCGGCTGGTCAGTTTTTTCAGCGCCAGCGCCAGGTCGTCACGCTGGGCGTCGCTGAGTTCGGTAATGCGCTGAACATGGGCTTTCGGCAGCAGCAGCGTCTCAAACGGCCACGCCGCCCAGTAAGGGACCACCGCAAGCCAGTGCTCGGTTTCCACTACGGTACGGCTGCCATCTGCCAGCTCACGCTGGGTGTAATCCACCAGCATCGGCGAACCGTTCTGGGCGAAATACGCTTTTTGCAGTCGGTCCTCACGCTCGGCTTCATTCGGCAGGAAGCTGTTCGCCCAGATCTGACCGTGCGGATGCGGGTTGGAGCAGCCCATCGCCGCGCCTTTGTTTTCGAACACCTGCACCCAGGGATAGCTCTGCCCCAGCTCTGCGGTTTGCGCCTGCCAGGTGCTGACCACCTCTTTCAGCGCCTCCACGCTCAGCTCCGGCAGCGTTTTGCTGTGATCGGGCGAGAAGCAGATCACGCGGCTGGTGCCGCGGGCGCTTTCGCAGCGCATCAGCGGGTCATGGCTTTCCGGCGCGTCCGGCGTATCGGTCATCAGCGCGGCAAAGTCGTTAGTAAACACGAAGGTGCCTTGGTAGTCCGGGTTTTTATCGCCCGTCACGCGCGTATTGCCCGGGCAGAGGAAACAGTCCGGATCATGCTGCGGCAGCGTCTGTTTAGCCGGCGTCTCTTGCGCCCCCTGCCAGGGGCGCTTGGCGCGATGCGGTGAAACTAATATCCATTGCCCGCTGAGCGGGTTAAAACGACGATGCGGGTGATCGACGGGATTGAATTGCGTCATGACAAATCCTTAATCTGGATAGCCTTGCGGATGGCGCGACTGCCAGTGCCAGGTATCCTGTGCCATTTCATCAAGCGTGCGGGTGACACGCCAGTTAAGCTCTTTATCCGCTTTGGTGGCATCGGCCCAGTAAGCCGGGAGGTCGCCATCCCGGCGGGGAGCGAAGTGATACTTCACCGGCTTGCCGCAGGCTTTACTGAAGGCATTCACCACGTCCAGCACGCTGCTGCCGATCCCGGCGCCGAGGTTGTAAATATGCACGCCCGGTTTATCCGCCAGCTGCTGCATCGCCGCCACGTGGCCGTCGGCCAGATCCATGACGTGAATGTAATCGCGCACGCCGGTGCCATCTTCGGTGGGATAATCGTTACCAAAAATCGCCAGGGAATCGCGGCGCCCTACGGCAACCTGCGCGATATACGGCATCAGGTTATTAGGAATGCCCTGCGGATCTTCGCCCATATCCCCTGACGGATGCGCGCCAACCGGGTTGAAGTAGCGCAGCAATGCGATGCTCCATTCAGGCTGGGCTTTTTGCAGGTCGGTCAGGATCTGCTCTACCATCAGCTTGCTTTTGCCATACGGGCTTTGCGGCGTACCGGTCGGGAAGCTTTCAACGTAAGGAATTTTTGGCTGATCGCCGTAGACGGTCGCGGAGGAGCTGAAGATAAAGTTTTTAACGTTGGCCGCACGCATGGCGGAGATCAGACGCAGGGTACCGTTGACGTTGTTGTCATAGTACTCAAGCGGTTTTGCCACCGATTCGCCAACCGCTTTCAGGCCAGCGAAGTGGATAACGGTTTCAATCGCGTGATCGTGAAGGATTTCAGTCATCAACGCTTCATTGCGGATGTCGCCTTCCACGAAAGTCGGCTGTTTGCCCGAAAGACGTTCAATGACCGGCAGCACGCTGCGCTTACTGTTGCACAGGTTATCAAGAATGACGACATCGTGGCCGCTTTGCAGCAGTTGCACACAGGTATGACTTCCTATGTAACCGCTACCACCTGTTACCAGAACTCGCATATTTCGCTCCATTAGGCTTATGGTATGAATTAACCATAGCATATCAGAGACGCGAAAAGTGTGACATGGGATAAAATAGTGGTATCGTTTACACTGGTTTTCACACGCGCTTTTTCTCAGACTGAGAGCATTGTAGATCAAAGAGATAGAGATGTATTGTTGCAGGTTGTCTGAAAAGCGGAGGGCAGCGCCCTCCACGCGTTAATCGATTTTGCTCAGCAGGTAGCGGTATTGCTCGCGGTCAGGGACAAATTCCAGCCGATGGGTGATGCAGGACGGGGCATCTTCAGCATGGTGGGACACAAACAGCAGCTGGGTTTCACCTTCGCTAATCAGGACATCCACAAAGCGGCGGATCAGCTGACGGTTGAGCGGATCCAGCCCCTGCAACGGTTCGTCAAGAATCAGCAGCGTAGGATGCTTGACCAGCGCGCGGACGATCAATGCCAGCCGCTGCTGCCCCCACGACAGGCTGTGGAATGGCGCATCGGCGACCCGGTTATCCATACCCAGAATATCCAGCCACTGCTGCGCCAGCTTGTGCTGCTTGTCGGATACCGCCTGATAAATACCAATGGAGTCGAAGAAGCCAGAGAGGATCACGTTTCGCACCGTGGTGCTCACCCGGTAGTCCAGATGCAGGCTGCTGCTGACATAGCCGATGTGCTTTTTGATATCCCAGATGGTTTCCCCGCTGCCGCGGCGACGGCCGAACAGGGTGAGATCGTTGCTGTATCCCTGCGGGTGATCCCCGGTGATCAGGCTCAGCAGCGTGGATTTACCCGCTCCGTTGGGGCCGACGATCTGCCAGTGCTCACCAGGATTAACCGTCCAGCTGAGGTGATTAAGAATAGGGCGATCGTCGTAAGCAACCACCCCATCGCGCAGCACAATGCGCGGCTGGTCAGGGTCCAGCCCGTGGCGTGCTGAAGGCGCATCCGGCTCCGGCAGGGCAATACCGTCCAGTTTCTCGCTGTGCGCCAGCTGCGCAATCAGCGCCTGCCGAAGCAGTACGGCTTTCTCGCCGGTTTCGGTCAGGCTACAGTCCGCCAGCACGCCCGCATACTGTACGAAATCCGGGATTTCATCAAAGCGGTTAAGAACCAGCACAAGCGTGTATCCCTGCTGGTTAAGCGACGCCAGCAACGCTGCCAGCTGCGCGCGGGATTGCACATCCAGTCCGTCAAACGGTTCATCCAGGATCAGGAGTTCCGGCTCGCTCATCAGCGCCTGACACAGCAGCGTTTTGCGCGTTTCACCGGTTGAAAGGTATTTAAAGCGGCGATTAAGCAGGGCGGTAATGCCAAATTGCTCCGCCAGCTGCTGACAGCGGGCAGGATCTTTTATCTCATCCTGGATAATTTCCGCCGTCATGCGGCCGGTATCTTCTTCGCCGGGGCTGAGCAAATCGGTATTGTTACGCTGCCACTCATCGCTGACCAGCTTTTGCAGCTGTTCGAAGGAAAGGCGCGTCAGCCGGGTAAAGGTGCACCGACGTTCACCCTTCAGTTGGGTTAATTCGCCTGCCAGAGCGCGGGCCAGCGCGGATTTTCCGCTGCCATTCGTGCCCACAAACGCCCAGCTTTCTCCGGCGCGAAGGGTTAACTCTGGCAGCGATAAGGTACGGGTATCGCTAAGACGAAACGTGCCTTGCGAAATATGCAATGATGACATGTGTTATCCCATTTTTTGCAGCAACAGATGTCAGGGATACTCAGTGTAAGCAGGGTTGTCAATGCGCTTAGCACAATGTGGCGATAATTACCCTGTCTGCATTGAAATATGCGGTCACCACAGCACCTTCGTCTAATTCGGTCGCGTCGTTCACCGGAACGGTGGCGCAGAGCAACTGTCCATCCGGCAGGGTCATCAGCACTTCACATTGTTCTGCGCCGCGCTCGATGTGGCTGATACACCCGCGTAGCTGGTTGTCGGCCTCTGCGGCCTGCTCAGGGTTGAGTGCGATGCTGATCCAGGGCGCTTTGAGTAATACCAGCACCTCCTGTCCTTCGTTCAGCCCAAGGCGTTGACCACTTTGCGCGGTGATGGCGGCTTTCAGGCGCGTCGCACCGTCCGCAAGCAGGATCTCTATATGCTCCTGCACCTGCGAATGATCGCGCCCCGTCACCGTACCAAACCACTGGTTGCGGGCGCTGGTCTGCAAAGAGAAACGGGAGATGGCGCCCAGCAGGCTGTCCAGCGGCAGGTTGTCGTCATCGCTCAGCACATCAAATGCTTTTTGCTGGATCTGCGCCAGTAAATCGTAGAGCTGGATCAGACGTTGCCCGTAACGCGTCAACACGGCGCCGCCGCCGCCTTTCCCGCCGGTGGCACGCTCAACCAGCGTATGTTCGCTCAGGGTGTTCATGTCGTTAATCGCATCCCAGGCGCTTTTATAGCTGATGCCGGCGTTTTTGGCGCCCTGGCTAATCGAGCCAGTTTGTTCTATTTGTTTTAACAGGGCGATGCGTCGCGGATCGGCGAAAAGCTTCTGCTGAAGTCGTAGGGTGAGGAGAATTTCGGCCTGCATAACAGTGTCCCGGTAAAAAGGCTATTGTGACCCAAATGCCCGGGGGCGGAAAGCGCACCGCACAAAAGGGGATGTTTTTCTTACTTTTCAGGGTAGAATAAGCCGTTCACAAGATCTGGAGAAAACCATGTTAGAGTTGTTGAAAAGTCTGGTATTCGCGGTAATCATGGTGCCAGTAGTGATGGCTATCATCCTCGGTGCCATCTACGGCCTGGGTGAAGTGTTCAACGTCTTTTCGAACATTGGTCATCGTCGTGACCAGCCTAAAAAGCAGCAATGATTTCCTCCAAAACGCCCGGCCAGCCCGGGCGTTTTGCTCTCAAGTTTATTCCTTTCCCGCCGATATCTTTTACAACGTTCCTTGAGTTTACGCATTAATGGGTACGATTTAGCGCTAGGAACGCCTGCGATATGTCGTTATATTTATTTGTATATAACGATACACACAGGAGCTTCAAATGGCACGTTCATGGGTACGCCTTTTCGCAGGGGCAACGCTGACTCTCTCACTCACCGCCCACGCACTGGCGGATGAAGGAAAAATCACGGTCTTTGCGGCGGCGTCGCTGACTAACGCGATGCAGGATATTGCTGCGGTATACAAAAAAGAGAAAAACGTCGAGGTGGTCTCGTCGTTTGCCTCCTCGTCCACGCTGGCCCGCCAGATTGAAGCGGGGGCACCCGCGGACCTGTTCATCTCTGCCGATCAGAAATGGATGGATTACGCGGTGGAGAAAAAATCTGTTGATACGGCTACCCGCGAAACGCTGCTGGGAAATAGCCTGGTGGTGGTCGCGCCCACAAACAGCAAGCAGGACGACATCGCCATCAACAAACAGACGGACTGGACCCGTCTGCTCAACGGTGGCCGTCTGGCGGTAGGCGATCCGGAGCATGTTCCTGCCGGGATTTATGCGAAAGAAGCGCTACAAAAACTGGGTGCATGGGAGACCTTATCGCCGAAGCTGGCTCCCGCAGAAGATGTGCGTGGCGCGCTGGCGCTGGTGGAGCGTAACGAAGCGCCACTCGGGATCGTTTACGGCTCCGATGCCGTCGCCAGTAAAGGTGTGAAGGTGGTGGGCACCTTCCCGGAAGACTCGCATAAGAAAGTAGAATATCCTGTTGCGATAGTTGATGGACATAAAAATGCGACCGTGACGGCCTTTGTTGACTACCTGAAGGGGCCGGAAGCGTCCGCGATCTTTAAACGTTACGGATTTACGACTCACGAATGATATTGACCGAACCTGAATGGCAGGCCGTGCTGCTGAGCCTGAAAGTCTCTTCCCTGGCGGTTGCGCTGAGTTTGCCCTTTGGGGTGTTCTTTGCCTGGTTACTGGTTCGCGTGAAGTTTCCAGGCAAAGCCCTGCTCGACAGTGTTCTCCATCTTCCGCTTGTCTTACCGCCTGTGGTGGTCGGATATCTGCTGCTGATCTCCATGGGGCGGCGCGGTTTTATCGGCGAATGGCTGTACGACTGGTTCGGACTGACCTTTGCTTTCAGCTGGCGCGGCGCGGTTCTGGCCGCGGCAGTAATGTCCTTCCCGCTGATGGTGCGCGCTATCCGCCTGGCGCTGGAAGGGGTGGATATCCGGTTAGAACAGGCCGCCCGCACGCTGGGCGCAGGCCGCTGGCGGGTATTCCTGACCATTACGCTTCCGCTCACGTTACCGGGCATTATCGTCGGTACGGTGTTAGCCTTCGCCCGCTCGTTGGGTGAGTTTGGCGCGACCATCACCTTTGTGTCGAACATTCCCGGCGAGACGCGGACCATCCCGTCGGCCATGTATACCCTGATTCAGACCCCGGGCGGCGAAGGTGCGGCGGCCCGGCTGTGTATTATTTCGATTGTGCTCGCTCTGGTCTCGCTGCTGGTATCTGAGTGGCTGGCGCGCCTCAGCCGTGAACGGATGGGGAAATCGTGATGCTGGAACTCAACTTTACGCAAACCCTGGGCAGCCACACCCTGACGCTGAACGAAACGCTGCCTGCCAGCGGTATCACCGCCATTTTTGGCGTGTCCGGGGCGGGGAAAACGTCGCTGATTAATGCGATTAGCGGCCTGACGCGTCCCCAGTCTGGCCGTATTGTGTTAAATAACCGCGTCTTAAATGACGCGGAGAAGAAGGTCTGCCTGTCACCGGACAAACGCCGTATCGGCTATGTGTTTCAGGATGCGCGCCTGTTTCCGCACTACAGCGTTCGCGGGAACCTGCGTTACGGCATGGCAAAAAGCATGGCCGGACAGTTCGATAAGCTGGTGGCGCTGCTGGGCATCGAACCGCTGCTGGATCGTCTGCCGTCGTCGCTGTCGGGTGGTGAAAAACAGCGCGTGGCGATTGGCCGCGCCCTGTTAACCGCGCCGGAACTGTTGCTGCTGGATGAGCCGCTGGCCTCGCTGGATATTCCGCGCAAGCGCGAGCTGCTGCCGTATCTGCAACGTCTGGCGCGGGAAATCAATGTGCCAATGCTCTACGTCAGCCATTCGCTGGATGAGATTTTACATCTGGCCGACAAAGTGCTGGTGCTGGAAGCGGGCAGGGTGAAGGCATTCGGCAATCTGGAGGAGGTGTGGGGCAGCAGTGTTATGCATCCATGGCTGCCAAAGGAGCAGCAGAGCAGCATTCTGAAGGTGAGCGTGCTGGAGCACCATCCGCACTACGCGATGACCGCGCTGGCGCTGGGCGATCAGCATTTGTGGGTGAATAAAATCGATACGCCGATTCAGTCCACGTTACGGATCCGCATTCAGGCGTCGGATGTCTCCCTGGTCCTGCAACCGCCGCTGCAAACCAGTATCCGCAATATTTTGCGCGCAAAAGTGGCGCAGTGTTTTGATGATAACGGCCAGGTGGAAGTGCAGCTGGAAGTAGGCAACAGAACGCTGTGGGCGCGCATCAGCCCGTGGGCCAGGGATGAGCTGGGCATCAAGCCTGGCCTGTGGCTTTACGCGCAAATCAAGAGCGTTTCCATAACCGCCTGATTACAGCAGGTGGGTATAAATATATTGCGCGATGCTGTCGGTGGTGTTATCGCCAATCACCACGTCAGCGCGCGCTTTCACCGCGTCATCGGCATTACCCATCGCCACGCCCGTTCCGGACGCTTCCAGCATGCTGATGTCGTTATAGTTATCGCCGAAGGCAATTACGTCCTGCATTGATCCGCCCTGCGATTCGACGAACTGGGTCAGACGCTTTCCTTTGCTGTTGCCTTTGCGGGCGATATCCACCTGATCGTGCCAGGACCATTCACATTCCAGACCCAGCGTATGCTCGACATGTTTTGCGAAGGTATTCAGTTTGGCGGTGTCTACATCGGTCAGGGCAAATTTCCAGATTGCGTCGACGTCTTCCGCCGCCTGGCGCAGGGAGGAAACCTGAGTGAACACCGGACGCTGCGCTTCCGGCAGAGACAGAGCCCAGTTGCTGGTGCGGATCACATGGCCGGTAGGGCGTTCATACACCATGGCGTTATCCACATACATCAGGCCGTGAATGGCGTGCTCATCCAGTAAATCAATCAATTGCAGCGCCTGCGTAACGGGAAGCGGATCGGAGGCTAAAACCTTTTTTGCCTGATAATCATACAAATAGGTGCCATTACAACAAATTGCAGGTGTATCTAAGCCCAGTGCCTGATAAAAAGGATGAATGGCTACGTGATGTCGACCCGTTACGATGAGAAGTTGATACCCCGCTTCCTGGGCTCGTTTGAGGGCCTCAAGAGAAGAGGGGAGCAGGGTTTTCTGAGGGGTAAGCAGTGTTCCGTCTAAATCCAGGGCAATCACTCGCGAGGTCATTTTTTCTTCCGGGTTAATGTTGAATTTAAGGTCTGTCGGGATGGTACACCGAGAGCGGAACCCTGCAAAATCCCGGACTACAATTCAGCATTCACCGTTAAAAATAATCAGGAGTATTCATGAAACAAACCGTTTATACCGCCAGTCCTGAAAGTCAGCAGATCCATGTCTGGCGTTTGAATACAGAAGGTTCGCTTACGCTGGTTCAGGTTGTTGATGTGCCAGGCCAGGTGCAGCCGATGGTCGTCAGCCCGGATAAACGTTTTCTTTATGTCGGCGTACGCCCGGAATTCCGCGTACTGGCATACCGTATCTCCCCGGATGACGGCGCGCTGACCTATACCGCAGAAGCCCCGCTGCCGGGCAGCCCGACCCATATTTCCACTGACCATAAAGGCAACTTTATCTTCAGCGGCTCCTACAATGCAGGCTGCGTGAGCGTCACCCGCCTGGAAGACGGTATTCCCGTTGAAACCGTCGACGTGGTAGAAGGGCTAGAAGGTTGCCACTCCGCCAACATTTCGCCGGATAACCGCACGCTGTGGGTGCCAGCGCTTAAGCAGGACCGCATCTGCCTGTTCACCCTGAGCGATGACGGCCATCTGGTCGCGCAGAGCCCGGCGGAAGTCACCACCGTGGAAGGCGCAGGCCCGCGCCACATGGTCTTCCACCCGAATCAGCAGTATGCCTATGTCGTTAACGAGCTGAACAGCTCGGTAGACGTGTGGGAACTGAACGATCCTAACGGGCAGATCGAGTGCGTACAGACGCTGGACATGATGCCATCTGATTTCTCCGACACACGCTGGGCGGCAGACATTCACATTACGCCGGATGGCCGTCACCTGTATGCCTGTGACCGTACCTCCAGTCTGATCACCATCTTCAGCGTCTCTGAAGACGGCAGCGTTCTGGCAGTTGAAGGCTTCCAGCCGACAGAAACCCAGCCGCGCGGCTTTAATGTCGATCACAGCGGCAAATACCTGATTGCGGCGGGGCAGAAATCCCACCACATTGCGCTCTATGAAATCCAGGGCGTGCAGGGTCTACTGGAAGAGAAAGGACGCTATGCGGTCGGACAAGGGCCGATGTGGGTTGTGATTAACGCTCATTGATCCGTAGACGAAAAAAAACCTCGCAAACGCGAGGTTTTTTTATGCGCGGTTAATGCATGAGGTAGGCCGGGTAAGGCGCAGCCGCCACCCGGCAGCAGGCATTTTACTGCTTCGGCTCAGCAACCACTTTGCTACCCAGACCGCGGTTGTTATATTCCCACATGCGGTTAAAGTTAGCGTCATTCAGGTTACGCTGCACGTTGTCTTTCTCATCCACCGTGCCGGTGTTGCCGGAGAAAGGACGTTTCGAGATCGCCGCATCCGCCCACGGTTTTGCCATGTTAAAGCCTTCGTTAATCACGCTGTCGCGGATCACGACCTGGCCGTTAGTGGCGGAGTCCACGTCCAGAGAGCGACCAAGCTGCGCCACGCCATCGCCAGCAGCAGTAAAGCGGCTATTCACGGCCAGGAAGCCATAGAACAGGTTAGACTGCGTGGCCGGGGCAAAGACGTAACCTTCCTGCTGCGTACGTGAATTCACCACGCGGAAGTCGGTGTTATCAAATACCACCGCGCCGCGGCCAGAGACCATATCCACGTCGCCTTCAATGTAGCTGTTGGTGACCAGAGTACGCGTCAGACGGTTGTTCTGAAGGGTATTCTGCACGCCGCTGTTGGTCACGAAGAAGGTGTTCTGGCGGCCCAGGATATTGACGTTGTTAATCTGTACTTTGTCGCCATCGCTACGCAGCGCCACGGCCTGATGATTACCTGCGTCAACGCTGTCGCCCAGGGTGTTCTGAATGGTCAGGTTCTGCAATTGCAGGCCATTGTTCTGTGACCAGAATACCGCCGAACACATCACGCCAATGGTGGCGGCACGCTTGCGCTGGCAGTTATCAAACATATACCACGCCGGTTTACCTGGCATGTATTTACCGGCCGGGTTCACCAGACGGCGCCAGGTGGTGCTGTCGATCTCTGAATCAATCGCCAGGCCAATTTTTACGTCGACCGCTTTTTCGCCCAGGCCGTAAAGCGTAATGCTTCCCGGTGCCGCCGGAACATAAACGGTTCCTTCGTATTCACCCGGCAGGATGGCAATGTACTGACGAGATGCGCTGTGTTTGGTGATTGCGGCATCAACGGCTGCCTGAATAGAGGTGTGTGTAACGCCCTCTGCCCCGGCCGGGCCGACAACGAAGTCTGGCTGTTTCGGCAGGTTAATAGAAGAAGGCGTCCACGGGGCTGCATTGGGATCCATCGCCGAGAAATAGTGCGCACGGGTGAAGTTCTTCGCTTCATCCGCTGACAGGATCGGACGGGAAGCGGTGCCCGGAGCAACCTGCTCAGAAGGTTGCTGATCCGGTGGTGTTGAACTGCAAGCGGATAAAGTCACGCCAAAGGCGAGTGCCAACGCCAGACGGGAAATCCTGGAAATATTCAAGGTAATGCTCCTGGGTATGCAAGTCTTATCTGGATAGACGAAATAGCCTGCTTTTTTATACTAAGTTGAGCGAAACGGGAAGATAAAAACCGGAAAAGTTGCATTTTTGCCCGCAGGCGACGGGAAAGTCATCACAAATAAATAACATTTTCCCCCAATGCGGTTGACAGCAGGCGGCAGATGAAAATAAATGTCTATACAACCCATGACAAGTGGAAGGCACATGCAGCAGCTTCATCCCGATGATGTGATATGGCGAAATGCGCGACTGGCAACCCTGGCGACATGTGAGGCGGAGCCCTACGGCCTGAGAGAACAACATGCCCTCGTTGTGCGCGGCCAGACGATTCTGGCCATTATTCCTGAATCCGAGATCCCCTCCGGGCATCGTCAGTGTGTCGATCTCGACGGGCGTCTGGTTACCCCCGGCCTGATCGATTGCCACACCCATCTGGTGTTCGGCGGCGATCGCGCAGCGGAATGGGAGCAACGGCTTAACGGCGTGTCATATCAGACCATTAGCGCGCAGGGCGGCGGAATTAACGCCACGGTCACGGCCACCCGCAACAGTTCGCCGGAAACGCTCCTGACGGTGGCGCAGCAGCGACTCCAGCGGCTGATGAATGAAGGCGTAACGACCGTTGAAATCAAATCGGGATACGGACTGAATGCCGAAGCCGAAGAGAAAATGCTGCTGGTTGCCCGCCAGCTCAGCCTGAATAATCTGGTCGATATCAGCCCGACGCTGCTGGCCGCGCACGCCGTTCCTGCCGAGTACCGACAGGATCCGGATGCCTATCTGGCGCTGGTCTGTGAGCAGATCATGCCCACGCTGTGGCAAAAAGAGTTATTTGAAGCGGTGGACGTGTTTTGTGAAAACGTCGGCTTTACCCCGGCGCAAACCGAGCGCCTGTTCCGGGCCGCCGCCGCGCTCGGGATCCCGGTAAAAGGGCATGTAGAACAACTGTCGAATCTCGGCGGCGCGGCGCTGGTCAGCCAGTATAAAGGGCTGTCGGCCGATCATATTGAGTATCTCGATGATTCAGGTATTCAGGCGATGGCGCAAAGCGGCACGGTGGCGGTATTGCTCCCCGGCGCGTTCTATTTTCTTCAGGAGCGCCAGCGTCCACCGGTGGCGCAGTTGAGAGAGCAGGGCGTGCCGATGGCGGTGGCTACCGACTACAATCCGGGCACCAGCCCGTTTGCCAGCCTGCATCTGGCAATGAACATGGCCTGCGTCCAGTTTGGCCTCACGCCGGAAGAGGCCTGGGCTGGCGTGACGCGGCATGCGGCGCAGGCGCTAGGACGTGGTGCGACGCACGGGCAGTTAAAGCCAGGTTATGTGGCTGATTTCGTCGTCTGGGAGGCGAATCATCCGGTTGAGATGGTTTACGAGCCGGGGCGGAATCCTATGTATCAACGCGTGTTTCGGGGGCAGGTAGCATGAAACTGTGGCATCCCGTCTCTCCGCAGGTCTGGCAGGGTCGTGACGACAGCGCCGAGTCCAGCACCGCGAAACGTCTCTTCCAGACCATACAGCAGCGCGAACACTTTTCTCCCGCGCCGTCAGGCATCGCCCTGCTGGGCTTTGAATGTGATGAAGGGGTTAAGCGTAACCAGGGCAGGCCCGGTGCTGCACAGGCGCCCGATGTGTTGCGTGGCGCGCTGGCGAATATGGCGAGCCATCAGGGGCATGCGCGCCTCGTGGATATGGGCGCTATTTATGTTGAAGGCCACGCGCTGGAGGCGGCACAGCAGGCGCTGAGCGAGGCCATAACCGCGTGCCAGCAATCCGGGATGCGTACTCTGGTTTTCGGTGGTGGACATGAAACCGCCTGGGCGCACGGGCGCGGCGTGCTGGACGCCTTTCCGAACGATCGCCTTGCGGTGATCAACCTGGATGCGCACCTCGATTTACGCAAGGCCGAACGGGCAACGTCCGGCACGCCGTTCCGCCAGCTGGCGCACTACTGCGCGTCTCAGTCGCGGGTGTTTCACTACGCCTGCCTGGGGGTAAGCCGTGCGGCGAATACTCAGGCGCTGTGGGAGGAAGCTGAGCGGTTGAACGTGACGCTGGTTGAAGATCTCGATTTTCGCCGGGATGCGCTATCCGTGCTGGATAACGTGCTTGCGCAGGCAGACCGGGTTTATCTCACCGTTGACCTTGATGTGCTGCCTGCCGCAGAAATGCCCGCCGTGTCCGCCCCTGCGGCGTTGGGGATCCCGGCGCTGGATCTGTTCCCGGTGATTGAGCGTATCTGCCGAAGCGGTAAACTACAGGCGGCGGATCTGGTGGAATTTAATCCGCACTACGATCGGGACGGTCAGGGCGCTAAGCTCGCCGCCCGACTGGCCTGGCAAATTGCTCACTGGTGGGCATAACAACATTCAAGGAGTCATGATGTTTTCACGCTCGCCCCTGCCGCAGCCGAGCCCTCCCGCGCCTTTTTACGAAAAGGTGAAGCAGGCGATCAGCGAAAAAATCGCCGCCGGCGTCTGGCGCCCGCACGACCGCATTCCGTCCGAGGCCGAGCTGGTGGCGCAGTTTGGCTTTAGCCGAATGACCATCAACCGCGCATTGCGTGAACTGACCGATGAAGGGTTGCTGGTGCGTTTGCAGGGTGTCGGAACCTTTGTCGCCGAGCCAAAAGGACAGTCGGCGCTGTTTGAAATCCGCAGCATTGCCGATGAAATTGCCGCCCGCAACCATCAGCACCACTGCGAGGTGCTGGTGCTTGAAGAGACGCAGGCCAGCGCCGAACAAGCCATCGAGCTGAACGTTACCGAGGGCACCCGGATTTTCCATTCGGTGATGGTGCATTATGAGAACGACATTCCGGTCCAGATTGAAGATCGCTGCGTCAACGCGGAGCGGATACCGGATTACCTGAGCCAGGATTACACCCAAACCACACCGCATGCGTATCTCTCGCTCGTCGCCCCGCTGACGGAAGGGGAGCATATCGTGGAAGCCGTGCGCGCCACGCCGCAGGAGTGCGAGCTGTTGCGTATTAAAGAGCACGATCCCTGTCTGCTGATCCGCCGTCGTACCTGGTCGTCCTCGCAAATTGTGTCGCATGCGAAGCTGCTATTCCCGGGGAATCGCTACCGGTTGCAGGGCCACTTTATGTCATAAGTTTTATAAGCGTGATCGCTAACGCAATATAGCAAAATTGTATCTTTTTTGTTAAATCCGACCTTGTGTGTGCTTGTCTATACAAGTATATCTAAATGCATCACCTGTCCCTTATGAGGAACACACAATGTCGTCAGATAAATACCGCAAGCAGGATGTCCGCGCCGCGCGCGGCACCACGCTCACCGCAAAAAGCTGGCTCACCGAAGCACCGCTGCGCATGTTGATGAACAACCTTGATCCTGAGGTAGCAGAAAATCCCCACGAGCTGGTGGTCTACGGCGGCATTGGCCGCGCCGCGCGCAACTGGGCGTGCTATGACGCGATTGTTGAGTCTTTGACGAATCTCGAAAACGACGAAACGCTGCTGGTGCAATCCGGCAAACCGGTTGGCGTATTCAAAACCCATAAAAATGCGCCCCGCGTGCTGATTGCCAACTCCAACCTGGTGCCGCACTGGGCAACGTGGGAACACTTCAACGAGCTGGACGCAAAAGGGCTGGCCATGTACGGCCAGATGACCGCGGGTAGCTGGATCTACATCGGCAGCCAGGGGATTGTGCAGGGCACGTATGAAACCTTCGTGGAAGCGGGCCGTCAGCACTATAACGGATCACTGAAAGGCCGCTGGGTGCTCACCGCCGGACTGGGCGGCATGGGCGGCGCGCAGCCGCTGGCCGCGACGCTGGCGGGCGCGTGCTCCCTGAACATTGAGTGCCAGCAGAGCCGCATCGATTTCCGTCTGCGTACCCGCTATGTCGATGAACAGGCCGACAACCTCGATGACGCGCTGGCGCGCATCAAAAAGTACACCGCTGAAGGCAAAGCCGTGTCGGTTGCCCTGTGCGGCAACGCGGCGGATATTCTGCCGGAACTGGTGGCGCGCGGCGTGCGTCCGGATCTGGTCACCGACCAGACCAGCGCTCACGATCCGCTCCACGGCTATCTGCCAAAAGGCTGGACGTGGGAAGACTACCAGCAAAAAGCGGAAACCGATCCTGAGGGCACGGTACTGGCGGCTAAACGCGCCATGGCGGAACACGTCTCCGCGATGCTGGCCTTCAGTAAGATGGGTATTCCGACCTTTGATTACGGGAATAACATCCGCCAGATGGCGAAAGAGATGGGGGTGAATAACGCCTTTGACTTCCCCGGCTTCGTGCCCGCCTATATCCGTCCTCTGTTCTGCCGCGGCATTGGGCCGTTCCGCTGGGTTGCCCTGTCCGGCGACCCGGAGGATATCTACAAAACTGACGCCAGAGTGAAAGAGATTGTCGCCGACGACGAACACCTGCATCGCTGGCTGGATATGGCGCGCGAACGCATTAACTTCCAGGGCCTGCCGGCGCGTATCTGCTGGGTCGGGCTGGAGTGGCGGCAAAAACTCGGCCTCGCCTTTAACGAAATGGTGCGCAGCGGCGAAGTCTCCGCGCCGATCGTCATTGGCCGCGACCACCTGGACTCCGGCTCTGTCGCCAGTCCGAACCGTGAAACCGAAGCCATGCGCGACGGCTCGGATGCGGTCTCCGACTGGCCGCTGCTGAATGCCCTGCTGAACACCGCCAGCGGCGCGACCTGGGTGTCGCTGCACCACGGCGGCGGCGTCGGGATGGGCTTCTCCCAGCACTCCGGGATGGTCATCGTCTGTGACGGAACTGATGAAGCGGCCGCGCGTATCGCTCGCGTGCTGCACAACGACCCGGCAACCGGCGTGATGCGTCACGCGGATGCGGGTTACGAGATTGCCATTGATTGTGCCAAAGAGCAGGGCCTGAACCTGCCGATGATCCCCGCCACACAAGGAAAGCCTGCATGAACGCGTTAACACTTACTCCCGGCTCGCTGACGCTCAAACAGCTGCGTCACGTCTGGCGTCAGCCGGTGACACTCTCCCTTGATGAAAGCGCCCACCGTGCCATTAACGACAGCGTGGCCTGCGTGGAGGCGATTGTGGCGGAGGGGCGCACCGCCTACGGCATCAACACCGGGTTTGGCCTGCTGGCGCAGACCCGCATCGCCACGCACGATCTGGAGAATTTACAGCGTTCGCTGGTGCTGTCGCACGCGGCGGGGGTTGGCCAGCCGCTGGACGATGAGATCGTCCGCCTGATGATGGTGTTGAAAATCAACAGCCTGGCGCGTGGGTTTTCCGGCATTCGTCTGAGCGTGATCCAGGCGCTGATGGCGCTGGTCAATGCGGAAGTTTATCCGTGGATCCCGGCGAAGGGCTCCGTCGGCGCCTCCGGCGATCTGGCGCCGCTGGCGCATATGTCGCTGCTCCTGCTGGGTGAAGGCCAGGCGCGCTGGCAAGGGGAGTGGCTGCCTGCGAAAGAGGCGCTGAAAAAAGCTGGCTTAACGCCGATCACCCTCGCGGCAAAAGAGGGGCTGGCGCTGCTCAACGGCACGCAGGCGTCGACCGCTTTCGCGCTGCGCGGTCTGTTTGAAGCGGAAGATCTGTTCGCCTCGGCGGTGGTGTGCGGTGCACTGACCACTGAGGCGGTGCTCGGCTCGCGTCGTCCGTTCGATGCCCGCATCCACGAGGTGCGCGGCCAGCGCGGGCAGATTGATGCCGCTGCCATGTACCGCCACGTACTTACCGATACCAGCGACATTGCCGATTCGCATCACAACTGTGAGAAGGTGCAGGATCCGTATTCCCTGCGCTGCCAGCCGCAGGTGATGGGCGCATGCCTGACGCAGCTGCGCCAGGCGGCAGAAGTGCTGCTGGTCGAAGCCAATGCGGTGTCCGATAACCCACTGGTATTTGCTCAGGAAAACGAGGTGGTTTCTGGCGGTAACTTCCACGCCGAGCCGGTGGCGATGGCCGCAGATAATATCGCCCTGGCGATTGCCGAAATCGGGGCGCTGTCTGAGCGTCGAATCGCGCTGATGATGGATAAGCACATGTCCCAGCTGCCGCCATTCCTGGTGCGCAACGGCGGCGTGAACTCGGGCTTCATGATAGCCCAGGTCACCGCCGCGGCACTGGCAAGCGAGAACAAAGCCCTGTCGCATCCGCACAGCGTGGACAGCCTGCCAACCTCAGCCAACCAGGAAGATCACGTTTCGATGGCCCCGGCTGCCGGGCGTCGCCTCTGGGAGATGGCCTCTAACACCCGCGGCGTGCTGGCGGTGGAGTGGCTGGCGGCGTGTCAGGGTATTGATTTGCGCGAAGGGCTAAAATCCAGCCCGCTGCTGGAGCAGGCGCGCCAGGAACTGCGCGAGCACGTTACGCACTACGATGACGACCGCTTCTTTGCGCCGGATATTGATAAGGCGATGCAGCTTCTGGAGGAAGGACGGCTGGTGGGGCTGTTACCTTCGGTGCTGTGATTTTTACCCTCACCCTAACCCTCTCCCACAGGGAGAGGGAATTGTTAGGTTTTCTCCCTCTCCCTGTGGGAGAGGGCCGGGGTGAGGGCATCAGCCCGCACGATTACGAATACATCGCCGTAATCGACGCGCTGCCCAGCGAATGGAAATGCACGTTAAAGCCTACCATCGCGCCGCTCGCCCCTTCGTCGACCTCAATCTTGTCCACATCCAGCGCGTGCACGGTGAAGATATAGCGGTGCGTTTCCCCTTTTGGCGGCGCCGCGCCGCCGTAGCCCGCTTTGCCAAAGTCAGTGCGCGTCTGAATCGCACCGTCAGGCAGAGCGACCAGATCGGAACCGGAGCCCTGCGGCAGCACGCGCGTGTCGGCGGGCAGGTTTGCCACGATCCAGTGCCACCAGCCCGACCCGGTTGGCGCATCCGGATCGTAGCAGGTCACGACAAAACTTTTGGTTCCCGCTGGCACATCGTCCCACGCCAGATGGGGAGAGATATTATCCCCCTGATAACCCATCCCGTTAAACACGTGACGTTCCGGCAGCTTTTCGCCGTCGCGCAAATCTTTACTGATGATTTTCATCCGATTTCCCTCGTTACTCACTCATTCAGAAAGTGTAACGCATGGGGTTAAATCGCGAAATGCGCTGAAGTGTTAACGGCTTCAACCACTGCCCCGGTCAGCTTGCGGAGCTGATCCGCAGAAATGCTGTACGGCGGCATGAGGTAAATCAGCTTACCGAAAGGTCGCACCCACACGCCCTGGTCAACGAAGAAGCGCTGCAACGCGGCCATGTTCACCGGATGCGTTGTCTCGATTACCCCAATGGCGCCCAGTACGCGGACGTCCGCGACGTATTCCGCCTCCGCCGCCGCGCTTAACTGCTGCTTCAGCTGCGCCTCAATCGCCGCCACCTGCGTCTGCCATGCGCCGCTTTCCAGAATGGCGAGGCTTTCGCTTGCCACGGCGCAGGCCAGCGGGTTGCCCATAAACGTCGGGCCGTGCATAAAGCAGCCCGCGTCGCCGTCGCTGATGGTATCGGCAACCTGGCGGGTGGTAAGCGTGGCGGAGAGCGTCATGGTGCCGCCGGTGAGCGCTTTCCCCAGGCACAGAATATCCGGCGCGATCCCCGCATGCTCGCAGGCGAACAATTTCCCGGTGCGGCCAAAGCCGGTGGCGATCTCATCGGCAATCAGCAGGATCCCTTCGCGGTCGCACATCTTCCGAATGCGCTTCAGCCACTCGGGATGGTACATCCGCATTCCGCCCGCGCCCTGCACAATCGGTTCGAGAATAACGGCGGCAATCTCGTGGCGATGGGCCGCCATCAGCCGCGCGAAGCCCACCATGTCCATCTCGTTCCATTCGCCGTCGAAGCGGCTCTGCGGGGCTGGCGCAAACAGGTTTTCCGGCAGATAGCCTTTCCACAGGCTGTGCATGGAGTTGTCCGGATCACATACCGACATCGCGCCGAAAGTGTCGCCGTGATAGCCGTTGCGGAAGGTAAGGAACCGCTGGCGCGTTTCGCCCTTCGCATGCCAGTACTGCAACGCCATTTTCATCGCCACTTCCACGGCCACCGAGCCGGAGTCGGCCAGGAAAACGCACTCCAGCGATTCAGGCGTCATCGCTACCAGGCGACGGCATAAATCCACCGCGGGCTGATGCGTGATCCCGCCAAACATCACGTGTGACATCTGGTCAATCTGCGCTTTCATCGCCGCGTTCAGTCGCGGGTGGTTGTAGCCATGGATCGCCGCCCACCAGGAGGACATCCCGTCAACAAGCCGCTCGCCGCTGGCAAGATGCAGCTCGCAGCCGTGGGCCGAGGCTACCGGATAGACGGGAAGGGGGCGGGTCGTGGAGGTGTAAGGGTGCCAGATATGCTGCTTGTCGAAGGCGAGATCGTCCTGGGTCATAATCGACTTGTAAACCATTTTGAAAAGTTTTAGGTTTACAAGTATAAACCGAACCGACAATTAACAAAACCCTTTGGAGAAGCCCGATGGCTCACCACGCACGCTGGACGATGTCGCAAGTCACTGAATTATTCAACAAACCTTTCCTGGAGCTGATGTTTGAGGCGCAACAGGTGCACCGCCAGCACTTCGATCCGCGTCATGTTCAGGTCAGCACGCTGCTGTCGATCAAAACCGGGGCTTGCCCGGAAGACTGCAAATATTGCCCGCAAAGCGCGCGCTATAAAACCGGTCTCGAATCCGAGCGCCTGATGGAAGTCGAGCAAGTGCTCGACTCCGCGCGCAAGGCCAAAAACGCTGGCTCGACCCGCTTCTGCATGGGCGCGGCGTGGAAAAATCCGCATGACCGCGACATGCCCTATCTGGAGCAAATGGTGAAGGGGGTGAAGGAGATGGGGCTTGAAGCCTGCATGACCCTTGGTACGCTGAACGAAGAGCAGGCGCAGCGTCTCTCGGCGGCGGGGCTGGATTACTATAACCACAACCTCGATACCTCGCCGGAATTCTACGGCAACATCATCACCACGCGCACCTATCAGGAGCGTCTGGACACGCTGGATAAAGTGCGTGATGCGGGGATCAAGGTCTGTTCCGGCGGGATCGTGGGACTGGGCGAGACGGTAAAAGATCGTGCCGGCCTGCTGTTACAGCTGGCAAACCTGCCGACCCCGCCGGAAAGCGTGCCCATCAACATGCTGGTGAAGGTAAAAGGGACGCCGCTGGCGGATAACGAGGACGTGGATGCCTTCGATTTCATCCGCACCATCGCGGTGGCGCGCATCATGATGCCGACCTCTTACGTTCGCCTCTCTGCCGGTCGCGAGCAGATGAGCGAGCAGACCCAGGCGATGTGCTTCATGGCCGGGGCCAACTCCATCTTCTACGGCTGCAAACTGCTGACCACGCCAAACCCGGAAGAGGACAAAGATGTCCAGCTGTTCCGCAAGCTGGGGCTGAACCCACACCAGACCGAGGTACAGGCGGGGGATAACGAGCAACAGCAGCAGCTGGAGCAGCAGATTTTTAACGCCGACACCGACCAGTTCTACAACGCGGCAGCCGTATGACCTGGCAGGCACGTATCAGGACCGCGCTCGACGAGCGGCGGGCGGCGGATGCGTTTCGGGTGCGCAGGGTAGTGGAAAACGGTGCAGGCCGTTTTCTCTCCCGGGAAGGAGAGCGGTTCTGTAATTTCTCCAGCAACGATTATCTGGGCCTGAGCCAGCACCCGCAGATCGTTCGCGCCTGGCAGCAGGGCGCGGATCGTTACGGCGTGGGCAGCGGTGGCTCCGGGCACGTCAGCGGCTACACCACGGCGCATCAGGCGCTGGAGGAAGAGCTGGCCGACTGGCTGGGCTACCCGCGGGCGCTGCTGTTTATCTCCGGTTTTGCCGCGAATCAGGCGGTGATTGCCGCCCTGATGGGCAAAGACGACCGCATCACCGCGGACCGCCTGAGCCACGCGTCCCTGCTTGAAGCGGCCAGTCTCAGCCCGGCGCAGCTGCGGCGTTTTGCCCATAACGATGCCTCTCAGCTGAACGTCCTGCTGGGTAAACCCTGTTCAGGGCTTCAGCTGGCGGTGACGGAAGGGGTATTCAGCATGGACGGCGACAGCGCGCCGCTTGCCACTTTGCATGACGTCGCAAAACAGCAGAACGCCTGGCTGCTGGTCGACGATGCCCACGGCATTGGCGTCACCGGCGAGGAGGGGCGCGGAAGCGCGCACCAGCAACGCGTCAGGCCGGAACTGCTGGTAGTCACTTTCGGCAAAGGCTTTGGCGTCAGCGGCGCCGCGGTGTTGTGCAGCGAGCCGGTGGCCGATTACCTGGTGCAGTTCGCCCGGCACCTGATCTACAGCACCAGCATGCCCCCGGCGCAGGCCGTGGCGCTCTCTGCGTCGCTTGCGGTGATCCGCGGCGAAGACGGCGCTGAACGCCGGGCGCGCCTGGCCGACCATATTCAGCGTTTTCGCCGGGGGGTAAGCGCACTGCCTTACCGGCTTACCGACTCGCACAGCGCCATTCAGCCCGTGATTGTGGGTGAAAACCCTCGGGCGCTGATGCTGGCACAGGCGCTACGAGAACGCGGGCAGTGGGTCACGGCGATCCGCCCACCCACCGTGCCGCCAGGCACCGCGCGCTTGCGTCTGACGCTCACGGCAGCGCACGAGCCGCAGGATATCGATACGCTTCTGGAGGCACTGTATGTCTCCTGTCAATAAACAGGCCGTTGCCGCCGCGTTTGGCCGGGCAGCGCAAAGCTATTCACAGCACGATGAGCTGCAACGCCTGAGCGCCCGCGGGCTGCTGGCCGCGCTCGGTGAGGGGCGTTTTGCGCAGGTGCTCGACGCTGGCTGCGGGCCTGGCGGCAATAGCCGCTACTGGCGCGCAACGGGTAGCCACGTCACGGCGCTGGATTTATCCGCGCAGATGCTGGATGAGGCCCGCCAGCAGCAGTCAGCAGACCGTTATCTGGTGGCCGATATCGAGGCCATCCCGCTGGAGGATGCGCTGTTTGACCTCGTCTGGAGCCATCTGGCGGTGCAGTGGTGCGCCAGCCTGCCGCAGGCCCTACGCGAGCTATACCGCGTGGCGCGGCCCGGCGGAGCGGTGGCCTTTACCACCCTGCTGGAAAGTTCGTTGCCAGAGCTGAATCAGGCGTGGAGGGCAGTGGATGCGCAGCCGCACGCCAACCGGTTTCTCTCGCACGTACAGGTCACTCAGGCGCTGGCAGGCTGGCGCTATCGCAGCGTGGTCCAGACCGTCACCCTCGAATTTAGCGATGCGTTAAGCGCCATGCGATCGCTTAAGGGCATAGGCGCGACGCACCTGCACGCCGGACGGGAGAAGAAACCCCTTACCCGCGGCCAACTCCAGCGTCTCGAGCTGGCCTGGCCGCAGGAGCGGGGCCGGTTCCCGCTCTCTTATCATCTTTTTCATGGGATTATTGAACGTGACTGAACGTTATTTTGTTACCGGCACGGACACTGAAGTCGGTAAAACGGTTGCTAGCGCCGCGCTGTTGCAGGCGGCGCGTCTGCTGGGGAAAACTACGGCCGGGTATAAGCCCGTAGCCTCCGGCAGCGAGATGACGCCGGAAGGCTTACGTAATACCGATGCGCTGGCGCTACAGCGTAACAGCAGCCTTACGCTGGCCTATTCTGCGGTGAACCCCTATACCTTTGCTGAACCCACCTCGCCGCACATCGTCAGCGTCGATGAAGATCGTCCGATTGATTTTTCGGTGCTCTCTTCCGGGTTACGCGTCCTGGAAACGCAGGCCGACTGGGTGCTGGTGGAGGGGGCTGGCGGCTGGTTTACCCCGCTGTCCGACGAGCAGACATTTGCTGACTGGGTGCAGGCCGAGCAGCTTCCGGTCATTCTGGTGGTTGGCGTGAAGCTTGGCTGTATCAATCACGCCATGCTGACCGCCCAGGCCGTGCAGCAGGCCGGGTTGCGTCTGGCAGGGTGGATTGCCAATGACGTGGTAGCGCCGGGTAAACGTCATGCTGAGTATCTGGCGACGCTGAAGCGGGTGCTGCCCGCGCCGTTTCTCGGCGAGATCCCGTGGCTTGCCGACGGCGCAGAGCAGGCGGAAACCGGACGCTATCTCGATCTCAGCGCCTTATGTCCCGCGCCATCCAGTGCGCAATAAGGTCGTCATCCAGCTCGTTAACGTGGCCCTGTGCCACGTTACGCCCGCGATAGAGCATGCAGAAACGATCCGCTACCCGGCGGATAAACGACAGCTGTTGCTCCGCTAACAGCACCGTCATTCCCAGCTCCCGATTCAACCGCACCAGCAACTGCCCCAGCCTGCGCGCGAAACCGTGCCCTGCGCCATGCATGGGCTCATCCAGAATCAACACGCGCGGACGATTAACCAGCGCACTGGCGAGGGCCAGCTGATACTGGTCGTCAGGGGACAGCGCAGAGGCACGGCTCTGTCGCAGCGGATAGAGCTCCGGAAACAGGGCATACACGTCACTTTTCGATGCCGGGTCGGGTTTCCCCGTCGCCCGCATAGCGATATGCAGATTTTCATCGACGGTCAGCTGGGAAAATATTCGCCGATCCTGCGGGACGTAGCCTATCGTCGGCGGCGCCGGGAATGCTGACGCAGGGTTGAGCAAGTTATGCGGCGGCGCGCCAGCCTCATGCCAGATGATGGTGCCGCTCTCGACGGGCACCTTTCCGGTAATGCAGTTCATAAGCGTGGATTTGCCCATGCCAGGCAGGCCAACAATGCCCGTACAGATGCCTTGCGGGAAATCGATATTCACGTTCCATAGCGTATGTTGGCTTCCGTAAAACTGATTTACAGCACGCAGACTCAACATCTTTCTCTCCTTAAAAATGTGTGGGGTGATGCACAGAGTGATGTCTGCAAAACGCCTGCCAGGAACTTCATAATGATTAAAAAAAGGCCATTTTTAGGAATAACTCACTATCAAAAGCTGAACGTTTATACGAATTGCACACTCCTGGTGCTGCGTATGTCGAATTGTGGTGCAGGAGAAATGACAGAATTGTGATTAAGATCTCGCCAGTCGCTTATGAAAAAATGAACGTTTTCCAGGCAAAAAAGAGTGATAAAAATTTTTTACTGCCGCTTCGTGGGAAAAACCGGGAATTTGCTGGAGTGCATGCTGTACGGGCTGGAGGCAGTTATCCACTATTCCTGTGGATAACCTTGTGCATTAGAGTTAGAAAACCCGCGATAAGCGAGAGAATACGCGGGTTACAACCAAATTGATGCGAAACGCGGCTTAATAAATTAGTCTTTATTTTTTAACGAATTAGATAAAAGCAATTCCCTCAACGCCAGCGAGACCTGTTGCCATAAAACTTTCATAACCGCCCTTGACAAATGTTAAAAAAGTAATAGTTCTGGGGATAACCCCCTGAGGCTGGTGTTTTATTTTGTCACAGTCGAAATTTGGCTCGCGAACGCACTAATCCTCTCTGCGCTACGCTAAATATCCTGACACGCTACTGGTTTTTCATCCAGTGTTTTTTACTGGCAATCCTGGCCACAACGAGTAAAATTACTCACCTGCCGCTTATTCTGTCATCAGGTCGTCGCCCATGAGTAAACCGTTTAAACTGAATTCTGCTTTCCGTCCTTCCGGGGATCAGCCCGAGGCTATTCGTCGCCTGGAAGAGGGGCTGGAGGACGGGCTGGCGCACCAGACCCTGCTGGGGGTTACCGGTTCGGGCAAAACCTTCACCATTGCCAACGTCATTGCCGATCTCCAGCGTCCGACGATGGTTCTCGCGCCGAACAAAACGCTGGCGGCGCAGCTGTATGGTGAGATGAAAGAGTTCTTCCCGGAAAACGCGGTGGAGTATTTCGTCTCCTACTACGACTACTACCAGCCGGAAGCCTACGTTCCCAGCTCCGACACGTTTATCGAGAAAGATGCCTCGGTGAACGAACATATCGAGCAGATGCGTTTGTCGGCGACCAAGGCGCTGCTGGAGCGTCGTGATGTGGTGGTGGTGGCCTCGGTGTCGGCGATCTACGGCCTGGGCGATCCGGATCTCTATCTCAAGATGATGCTGCACCTGACGCAGGGGATGATCATCGATCAGCGTGCGATTTTGCGCCGTCTGGCGGAGTTGCAGTACACCCGTAACGATCAGGCGTTCCAGCGCGGGACCTTCCGCGTGCGCGGCGAGGTGATTGATATCTTCCCGGCGGAGTCGGACGATATGGCGCTGCGCGTGGAGCTGTTCGACGAAGAGGTTGAACGCCTGTCGCTGTTCGATCCGTTGACCGGTCACGTCGAGTCGGTGATCCAGCGCTTCACCATCTACCCGAAAACGCACTATGTAACGCCGCGCGAGCGTATTGTGCAGGCGATGGAAGAGATCAAAACCGAGCTGGCGGATCGCCGCAAGGTGCTGCTGGCGAACAATAAGCTGCTGGAAGAGCAGCGCCTGAGCCAGCGTACCCAGTTCGATCTGGAGATGATGAACGAGCTGGGCTACTGCTCCGGCATCGAAAACTACTCGCGCTACCTCTCCGGGCGCGGGCCGGGCGAAGCGCCGCCGACGCTGTTTGACTACCTTCCGGCGGACGGCCTGCTGGTGATCGACGAATCCCACGTTACGATCCCCCAGATCGGCGGGATGTACCGCGGTGACCGCGCGCGTAAAGAGACGCTGGTGGAGTACGGGTTCCGACTGCCGTCAGCGCTGGACAACCGTCCGATGAAGTTTGAAGAATTTGAGGCGCTTGCTCCGCAGACCATCTACGTATCGGCCACGCCGGGCAACTACGAGCTGGAAAAATCCGGTGATGACGTGGTGGACCAGGTGGTGCGTCCGACCGGGCTGCTGGATCCGATTATCGAGGTGCGTCCGGTGGCGACGCAGGTGGACGATCTGCTCTCGGAAATACGTGCCCGCTCCGCCATCAACGAGCGCGTGCTGGTTACCACGCTCACCAAACGTATGGCGGAAGATTTGACGGAGTATCTGGAAGAACACGGCGAGAAGGTGCGGTATCTGCACTCGGATATCGATACCGTGGAGCGTATGGAGATCATCCGCGATCTGCGTCTGGGCGAGTTCGACGTGCTGGTAGGGATTAACCTTCTGCGAGAAGGGCTGGATATGCCGGAGGTGTCGCTGGTGGCGATTCTGGACGCGGACAAAGAGGGCTTCCTGCGTTCCGAGCGCTCGCTGATCCAGACCATTGGCCGCGCCGCGCGTAACGTCAACGGGAAGGCGATCCTGTACGGGGATAAAATCACCCCGTCGATGGCCAAAGCGATTGGCGAAACGGAACGTCGTCGCGAGAAGCAGCAGCGCTACAACGAAGAGCACGGCATCACGCCGCAGGGGCTGAACAAGAAGGTGGTGGATATCCTGGCGCTGGGTCAGAACATTGCGAAGACCAAAGCGAAAGGCCGCGGCAAGGCCCGTTCAGTGGTGGAAGAGGATACCGTCGCGCTGACGCCGAAAGCGTTGCAGCAGAAGATCCACGAGCTGGAGGGGCAGATGATGCAGCACGCGCAGAACCTGGAGTTCGAAGAGGCCGCGCAAATCCGCGATCAGCTGCATCAGCTGCGGGATCTGTTTATTGCGGCATCGTAGTTTTTTGCCCGGTGGCGTTTTCTCCCTCTCCCTGTGGGAGAGGGCCGGGGTGAGGGCATCAGGCCGCACAAAACGAACCTAACCTAATGCCTGAATCGCCTTCTCCAGCGCCTCGCGCAGCAGATGGCGGTCGTGGCGATATTTAATATCGCTGGCTTCCAGCGGCTCCTGCACCACCACGCGATCGCCAATCCCCGATACATCCACTTTCGGCCCGACCACGACACCATCGATAATTTTCTTACCAACGTACTGTTCCATCAGGTCCAGCTTATCCGCCAGCGACAGGCTTGCCGCCGCCGGGCTGAGTTCGCGGCCTAAATTACCGATATAGACCATGGGCGCAGGTGTTCTGCGCAGCGCCTGCGCCAGCTCTTTCACCAGCAGGATCGGCATCAGGCTGGTATAAAAACTTCCCGGCCCAATCAGGATCAGATCGGCCTCGGCAATCGCTTCTACCGCTTCACGCGTTGCGGGTACGCTGGGGTAGGTCATCAGCTCTTTTGGCGGAAGAAGAAGCTGGTCGATATTCACTTCACCATACACTTCGTGATCGTCGGCATCGATCGCCATTAAATCCACCGGCTGTTCAGACATCGGGATCAGGAATGCATCCACCTTTAACAGGTTACGAATTAAATTGATCGCTTCCAGAGGGCGCACGCTCAGGTGATCCAGCGCCTTTAACATCAGATTTCCAAGGTTATGGCCTGAAAGTTCACCATTTCCGCCAAAACGGTACTCAAACATCGCCGAGGCCACGCTTGGCTCCGTGATAAGCTGGTTGAGGCAATTGCGCATGTCACCCCAGGCAATCCCGCCTTCAGCACGTCGGATCCGCCCGGTTGAGCCGCCGTTGTCCGTTGTTGTCACGATGCCCGTCAGGCGCGAGCCCAGTGACGATAACGACGACATCACTCGTCCCAGACCGTGACCTCCGCCAAGAGCGACCACGCGGTCCAGATCCGCAAAAGTGCGATTGCGCATACCTATTCCTTATCCTGTTAAGCTTGCGTCACAGTAACGCAACTACTCCTAAAAGACGATGCCTCTCACAAACCATAATGACGTATATCAATGCGAAAGCGCTGTTTTTGCGTATTCTGTAGTGAAAATGCACGATAACACCGTTATATATAAATTTATATAGCGAAAAGCGACAATGGCGAAGTGGCGATTTCCACGCTACTATCGCCATAACCCCGTTTTCAAAACTGAAAACATACACTCTAGCCCTGGCGCCTGTGTCGAGAGATATGGCGCCCTGGCCGTGGCGGATTTGCCACCAGGGTACAGAAAGAAATGACTGTGCCTCCCGATCTGGAAAGGTGTACATGGCTTCACAACTTACTGATGCTTTCGCGCGTAAGTTTTTCTACTTACGTTTGTCGATTACCGACGTGTGTAACTTCCGTTGCACCTACTGCCTGCCCGATGGCTACAAGCCGGGCAGCGTCACCAATAATGGCTTTCTCTCCGTGGATGAAGTACGCCGCGTCACGCGCGCGTTCTCTGAACTTGGCACGGAAAAAGTGCGTCTTACCGGGGGAGAGCCCTCCCTGCGCCGTGATTTCCCTGACATCATTGCCGCCGTGCGTGAAAACGAACGTATCCGCCAGATCGCGGTGACCACCAACGGTTACCGCATGGCGCGTGACGTGGCGAACTGGCGCGATGCGGGGCTGACGGCGATCAACGTCAGCGTCGATAGCCTGGACGCCCGTCAGTTCCACGCCATTACCGGCCAGGATAAGTTCCAGCAGGTGATGGGCGGCATCGATGCCGCGTTCACCGCCGGTTTCGACAAGGTCAAAGTCAATACCGTGTTGATGCGTGATGTGAACCACCATCAGCTGGACACTTTCCTGGCGTGGATCAAACCGCGCCGCATTCAACTGCGTTTTATTGAGCTGATGGAGACCGGGGAGGGCAGTGAGCTGTTCCGTCGCCATCATATCTCCGGCATGGTTCTGCGCGACGAACTGCTGAAACGCGGCTGGATCCACCAGATCCGCCAGCGCAGCGATGGCCCGGCGCAGGTCTTTTGTCATCCGGATTATGAAGGCGAAATCGGCCTGATCATGCCCTATGAAAAAGACTTCTGTGCCAGCTGCAACCGCCTGCGCGTCTCCTCCGTCGGCAAGCTCCATCTTTGCCTGTTCGGGGATGGCGGCGTCGATCTGCGCGATTTGCTGGAAGATGACGCCCAGCAGGACGCGCTTGAAGCACGTATTTCCGAGGCGCTGATGCACAAAAAGCAGACCCATTTCCTGCATCAGGGCAACACCGGCATTACTCAGAACCTGTCCTATATCGGCGGGTAATCAGGCTTTAGAAGGAACCAGAAGATGAGTCAGGTAAGCGCGGAATTTATCCCGACACGCATTGCTATTCTTACCGTTTCCGAACGTCGTGGTGAAGAGGATGATACCTCTGGCCACTGGCTGCGCGAGGCGGCACACGAAGCCGGACACCAGATTGTTGATAAAGCGATCGTCAAAGAAAACCGTTACGCCATTCGCGCTCAGGTCTCACAGTGGATTGCGGGTGATGACGTCCAGGTTGTGCTGATCACTGGCGGCACCGGCTTTACCGCAGGCGACCAGGCACCGGAAGCGCTGCTCCCGCTGTTCGATCGCGAAGTGGAAGGCTTCGGCGAAGTGTTCCGCATGCTCTCCTTTGAAGAGATTGGCACCTCTACGCTTCAGTCCCGTGCCGTCGCGGGGGTGGCGAATAAGACGCTGATCTTCGCCATGCCGGGGTCGACCAAAGCCTGCCGCACCGCGTGGGAAAACATTATTGCCCCGCAGCTGGATGCCCGTACCCGTCCGTGTAATTTTTATCCCCATTTAAAGAAATAAGCTATGTCACAACTGACCCACATAAACGCCGCTGGCGAAGCGCATATGGTGGATGTCTCCGCCAAAGCCGAAACGGTGCGCGAGGCGCGTGCTGAAGCGTTCGTCACCATGCTGCCGGAGACGCTGGCGATGATTATCGACGGCAGCCATCACAAGGGTGACGTGTTTGCCACCGCCCGCATCGCCGGTATTCAGGCCGCTAAACGTACCTGGGACCTCATCCCGCTCTGCCATCCGCTGATGCTCAGCAAAGTGGAGGTAAATTTGCAGGCGCAGCCGGCGCATAACCGTGTGCGTATCGAGTCCCTGTGCCGCTTAACCGGGAAAACCGGCGTGGAGATGGAGGCGTTGACGGCGGCCTCCGTGGCGGCGCTGACCATCTACGACATGTGTAAAGCGGTACAGAAAGATATGGTGATTGGCCCGGTGCGTCTGCTGGCAAAAAGCGGCGGCAAATCCGGTGATTTTAAGGTGGAAAGCCATGATTAAGGTGCTCTTTTTTGCCCAGGTCCGTGAGCTGGTCAATACCGACAGCCTGACGCTGGACGGCTCTTTCGAAAATGTCGCCGCCCTGCGTGCGCATCTGGCGGCGCAAGGCGACCGCTGGGCGCTGGCGCTGGACGAAGGCAAACTGCTGGCCGCCGTGAACCAGACGCTGGTGGAGTTGACCCACCCGCTGGCCGATGGGGACGAAGTGGCCTTCTTCCCGCCGGTCACAGGGGGTTAAGATGACGGAAACCCGAATTCTGGTCGGCCATGAGCGTTTTAACGTGGGCACGGAATATGACTGGCTGGCCGGGCGCGACGAAGACGGCGCGGTCGTGACGTTTACCGGGAAAGTGCGTAATCATAATCTCGGCGACAGCGTAAAAGCGCTGACGCTGGAGCACTATCCGGGAATGACCGAAAAATCGCTGGCGGCCATTGTGGAAGAGGCGCGAGGCCGCTGGCCACTAGGGCGCGTTACGGTTATCCATCGCATCGGCGAAATGTGGCCCGGCGAAGAGATTGTGTTTGTCGGCGTCACCAGCGCCCATCGCGGGAGTGCTTTTGCGGCGGGGGAGTTCATCATGGATTACCTTAAAACCAAAGCGCCGTTCTGGAAGCGTGAAGCGACGCCGGAAGGTGAGCGCTGGGTGGAATCACGCGACAGCGATAAACATGCCGCCAGCCGTTGGTAGTTGGTTTACGCGGATGTGTTACTCTTAACGTGTGTGTTTACTTAATCAGGAGTGAATCATGGACCGATTTCCGCGTTCCGATTCGATAGTTCAGCAGACCCGTAGCGGGCTGCAAACCTACATGGCTCAGGTGTATGGCTGGATGACGGTTGGCCTGCTGCTTACCGCGTTTATCGCGTGGTATGCGGCAAATACGCCTGAACTGATGATGTTTATCTTCTCAAGCAAAATCACCTTCTTTGGGCTGATTATTGCGCAACTGGCGCTGGTGTTCGTGCTCTCCGGGCTGGTGCACAAGCTCAGCGCGGGTATGGCGACCACGCTGTTTATGCTCTATTCGGCGCTGACCGGGCTGACGCTTTCCAGTATTTTCATCGTTTACACCTACTCTTCCATCGCCAGCACGTTTGTGGTGACCGGCGGGATGTTCGGTGTGATGAGCCTGTACGGTTACACCACCAAACGTGACCTGAGCGGCTTCGGCAACATGCTGTTTATGGGGCTGATTGGGATTGTGCTGGCGTCGCTGGTGAACCTGTGGCTGAAGAGTGACGCGCTGATGTGGGCGGTGACCTATATCGGGGTGGTGATCTTCGTGGGCTTAACCGCTTACGATACCCAGAAGCTGAAAAACATCGGTGAACAAATTGATGTTCGCGACAGTTCAAACCTGCGCAAATACTCGATTCTGGGCGCGCTGACGCTTTATCTGGACTTCATCAACCTGTTCCTGATGCTGCTGCGTATCTTCGGCAACCGTCGCTAGTTATTTCCCCCTCACCCTAACCCTCTCCCTCAGGGAGAGGGGATTGCACGGTGCGGGCTTTTCTCCCTCTCCCCGTGGGAGAGGGCCGGGGTGAGGGCATCAGACCGCAGCGCTACCCGACACAACTCACTTCGCCAACATCCTCTCGTTCTTCGCGCGCAGCTTCTTCGCCCGACTCTCCAGCACCAGATAACAGACCGTTGCCAGCGCCAGCGGCAGGAAGTAGTAGATCATGCGGTACGCGAGCAGGGCGGCGATAATCGTCCCGTGAGACACATGCTCCCCCGCAAGCAGCGCGATAAACACCGCCTCCAGTACGCCAATACCCGCCGGAATATGCACAATCACCCCGGCAATACTGCTTACCAGCAGCACGCCCAGCACGAAGAAGTAGTTCACATCTTCGCCAATCAACAGCCAGATAATGGCCCCCATCGCCATCCAGTTAGCGCTGGAAACCACCATTTGCAGGACGGCAAACTTCCATGACGGCAGCACCAGCTTCTGGCCTTTAATGGTCATGTGACGACGTTTGGCAAAGGCGCAGGCCCACAGGTAGGCGGCGATGATCAGCAGCAGTACGATGCCCAGGATGCGCAGGGTAGCCTCATCGATGTACCAGTGCGCAGGCAGCTGCACCACGCCGATGGTGAAAATCACCCCGCCCAGCAGGATATACCCCAGCCAGTTGGTGGTGATGCTTAAGGAGAAAATACGCGTGATGGTGCCGCCCGGTAAGCCAAGGCGGGAGTACAGGCGATAGCGCATACCAATCCCGCCCACCCAGGTGCTCAGCGTCAGGTTAAAGGCATAGCAGATGAATGACACCAGCATAACCTGCCGTTTGGCAAGCTTATGTCCGCAGTAGGCACGTCCCAGCAGGTCATAGCAGCCGTACATCAGGTAGCTCACAATCACCAGCCCAACGGCCCCCAGCAGGACTGTCCGGTTGTAGTTGCGAATAACTTTCCACACCTCTTCCCAGTCCACCTTTTGGGCATACACCACCAGCAGGACCGCGACGGCAATGAAGAACAGCCAGGTCAGGATTTTTTTCGCCAGCCGCCAGCGAGGATGAGATTTCGACATCAGGTTTTCCCTCCATCTTCCGCCTCTACGCGGTCCTGGGTTTCCATTTCGGGTTGCACAGGCGGATCCACCAGCGCCAGTTTCGGCGTATGCGCGGGCAGCCAGCCCACCATGGCCGGGAAGTGGCGCAGGAAGTGGAACACCACCACGCCGATGCCCACGTTCCACCAGCTCCGTTTCGGCACCATGGACTCATCCACACGCACGCAGTCTTTATTGATAAGACCCTGAAGGTTATCGTGCAGGGTCTGATTAAACTGGCGATCGTGGATGATCAGGTTCGCTTCCAGATTGAGCGATAAGCTCAGCGGATCGAGGTTGCTGGAGCCAACGGTCGCCCAGTGGTCATCCATCACGGCGACTTTGCCGTGCAGCGGGCGGCGGCGATATTCATAGATCTGCACGCCGCTTTTGACCAGATAGCGATAGAGCAGACGCGCGCCGACCTTCACAATCGGCATATCGGGCTCACCCTGCACGATAAGCTTCACGCTCACGCCGCGTCGGGCCGCGTTGCGCATGGCGTGCAAAATCCGGTAACCAGGGAAGAAATAGGCGTTGGCAATAATCACCTCGCGCTTCGCGTTCGCCAGCATCTTCAGGTAATGACGCTCGATATCGTCCCGGTGCTCCTCGTTATCCCGCCAGACGAACAGCGCCTGCGCCTCGCCGGGCTTGCGGTTCTCTTCCGGGCGATGACGGCGTCGCCACCAGCGGCGAGCGGCCTCTTTGCCGGGTAAGTTTTCCAGCACAAACAGCTGGATGTCCTGAACCACCGGTCCTTCGATACGGATCGCGTAGTCCTGTTTAGCTTCGGGACCGTAATCCGACATATGCTCGGCGGAGTAGTTAATGCCGCCAACGAAGGCCACCGTTTCATCCACCACCACAATTTTGCGGTGCATTCGGCGGAACAGGTTGGTGCGCATGCCGAACAGACGCGGGCCGGGATCGTAATAGCGGAACACCACCCCTGCGGCGGTGAGCTCGTTAACAAATTCGTCGCTGAGATCCGGCGAACCATATCCGTCGAGCAGAACCTCGATTTTTACACCGCGACGGGCGGCATGCAGCAGTGCGCTGTGCAACTGCCTGCCCACATCGTCTTCAAACCAGATAAACGTTTCGAGAAAGACTTTCTGCTGTGCGTGGCTAATCGCCTCAAAAACCGCCGGATAAAAGTTATCGCCATTTTCCAGCAGCGTAATACGGTTACCTTCCTGCCATGTGCATTTCATAAGTGGATCTCCGCGCTGAGTGGGGCATGGTCGGAGAGATGTCGCCAGTTGAGTAAAGCCAGCGCCGTCGGGCTGCTGGCGTGGGCATTTTTTACGTAAATGCGGTCAAGGCGCAGCAGGGGGAAGCGCACCGGAAACGTCCGCGCGGGACGACCGCGTGAGCGGGTAAAGATCTCCTCCAGCCCCGCCTTCACCTTCAGCGGATGGTTGGCCCGCTGTCGCCAGTCGTTGAAATCACCGGCCACCACTACGGGCTCGCCCTCCGGCAGCGCATTGGTCCAGTCTGCCAGCATCTGTAGCTGGGCCTGACGGTGGGCTTCACGCAGGCCAAGATGAACACAGCCCACATGAATGGGAAAATCGAGCGCCGGGGGGGTGATACGACAGTATAACAGCCCGCGTTTTTCGCTCTCGCCAACGGAGACGTCGCGGTTCTCATAATGCTCGATAGGAAAACGCGACAGCACCGCGTTACCGTGATGCCCCTCCGGGTAGACCGCATTGCGCCCGTAGGCGTAATCGCTCCACATGGTATCCGCCAGAAATTCGTAATGGGGCGTGTCGGGCCAGTTTTCGAAATGCATCGGGTGCACTTCGTGCGCGCCCATGACCTCCTGGAGGCAGACAATATCGGCGCTGACGGTGCGTACCGCGTCGCGCAGCTCCGGTAAAATGAAGCGGCGGTTAAATGCTGTGAAGCCCTTATGAATGTTTATCGTCAGCACCTTAAGCGAGAAATGCTGCGTTTTTTTGCTCATAAACACCTTCCTGGGTGACTATCCCGATGAAAATAAAGTGTAGTAGGCGTCACAAAAAGATGCGGCGTTACGGAATTTTCCGTAAAGTGCGGTAGTCTGAATTAGCAGAGAAAAATCCTTCAGGAGAGAAGCCATGAAGTGGCAACAACGCGTTCGTGTCGCAACCGGTTTGAGTTGCTGGCAGATAATGTTGCATTTACTGGTCGTGGCCGTACTGGTGATGGGCTGGATGAGCGGCACGCTGGTGCGTGTCGGCTTAGGGTTATGCGTGGTTTACGGCGTGACCGTGCTGTCGATGCTGTTTTTACAGCGTCACCACGACGCGCGCTGGCGTGAAGTGGGTGATGTGCTCGAAGAGCTCACCACCACCTGGTATTTTGGTGCGGCAATGATCGTCCTGTGGCTGTTGTCACGCGTGCTGCAAAACAACCTGCTGCTGGCCCTGGCGGGTCTGGCTATCCTCGCAGGGCCTGCGGTGGTGTCGTTGCTCACCAAAGAGAAAAAGCTACGCGATGTTTCGTCTAAACATCGCATAGGCCACTGAGCCCGTTGTGGCCGCGATGACCAGTAGCGGCCACAAACTTCCCCACACAATATCCAGACTCGCATCCTTCAGATAGATTTGCTTGGTGATATCCGTGAAGTGACGAATTGGGTTTATCCACGTCAAATCCTGTAACCACACCGGCATGTTCTCCACTGGAGAAACGTACCCTGAAAGCAAGATCGCCGGCATCATAAAGACAAACACCCCGATAAACGCCTGCTGCTGCGTTGAGCAGAGCGCGGAAATCAGCAGCCCAAACCCCACCAGCGACAGGCCGTAAATCACCATCGTGAAGTAAAACAGCGCCAGCGATCCGGCAAACGGGATCTGGTACGCCCATATTCCCACCCCCAGCACGATGGTGGCCTGGAACGTCGCGACAATCAGTGCCGGCACCGCCTTGCCGACAAATATCTGCCAGGTGGCGAGCGGTGAGACCAGCAGCTGATCCAGCGTACCTTGCTCACGTTCGCGCGCCACGGACAGCGAGGTGACAATCATCACGCCAATGGTGGTGATCATGGCGATCAGCGACGGCACCACAAACCATTTGTAGTCCAGGTTCGGGTTGTACCAGTTGCGCACCACCAGCTCGCTGTTGTTGGGTTTGGGTTTGCCTGCCATCAGCTCCTGCTGGTAATCCTTCACCACCTGTTGCAAATAGTTCGCCGCAATCTGGGCGCTGTTGGAGTTACGTCCGTCGAGGATCAGCTGCATCGGCGCGGTCTGGAATGTGTCCAGGTTGCGGGAGAAGTCCGCCGGGAAGCGTACCAGCAATAATGCTTTTTGCGTGTCGATGGTGGGCTGGATCGCCTGCGGGCTTTCCAGAAGCAGGACATGGGTAAAGGCTTTGGCGCGGGCGAAACGCTGCGTCAACTCGACGGAATGCTTGCCGTTGTCTTCGTTGTAAATGGCGATGGTGGCGTTGGTGACCTCTAGTGTGGCGGCAAACGGAAACAGTACAACCTGAAGCAGCACCGGCAGCACCAGAATGGCGCGGGTCTGCGGCTCGCGCAGCAAGGATTGCAGCTCTTTGCGGATCAATGTCCATAAACGGTGAAACATCGCGTCGTCCTCCTGTCGGGTGGCGCTTGCGCTTACCCGACCTACAAAATCCGATGGCTAATCTAATCTTCTTTTCGTTTTCATCCACGTCAGCCCGATAAACATCACCGCCGACGCCAGCAAAAACAGGGTGTTGATAATCAGCACCACCGGAATATTTCCCGCCAGGAACAGGCTTTGCAGGGTGCTCACAAAGTAGCGCGCCGGAATGATGTACGTCACGGCGCGGATCACCGCCGGCATACTGTCTATCTGGAAGATAAAGCCGGAGAGCATAATCGACGGCAGGAAGGCGGCATTAAGCGCCACCTGCGCGGCGTTAAACTGGTTGCGGGTGATGGTGGAAATTAACAGTCCCATCCCCAGCGTGCTGAGCAAAAACAGGCTGGTAATAAAGAACAGCAGCACCAGCGAGCCGCGGTACGGCACGCCAAGAATAAATACCGAGACCAGCATACACAGCAGCATCGCCAGCATGCCGAGGAAGTAGTAGGGGATGAGCTTACACAGCAGCAGCTCGACGCGCGTCACTTCGGTCGAGAGCAGCGCCTCCATGGTGCCGCGCTCCCATTCGCGGGCGATCACCAGCGAGGTGAGGATCGCGCCAATCACCGTCATGATGATGGTGACCGCCCCCGGAATAATAAAATGCTGGCTGATGGCGGCGGGGTTAAACCAGTAGCGCGTCTGCACGTCAATCAGCGGTTCAAACTTTTCCCCCCGGTCTTCGGCGCGCTGCATCTGCCAGAGCTGCCAGATCCCCTCCGCATAGCCCTGCACGAAGTTGGCGGTGTTCGGCTCGCTGCCGTCGGTGATCACCTGAATTGGCGCATCGGCGCCCGGGCGTGCCATATTGGCGGCAAAATCGACCGGAATGACGATCAGACCGCGAATTTTTCCGGCCTGCATTTTCTGGATCAGTTCCTGCCGGTTGTCGCTGATGGTGGCATCGATGTAGGGCGAGCCGGTCATGGCGTGGGTGAAGTCCAGCGCCTCTTCGCTCTGCTGCTCCAGCAAAATCCCGACCCGCAGCTTGCTGGAGTCGAGGTTAATCCCGTAGCCGAAAATAAACAGCAGCAGCAGGGGGATCACCACCGCAATCAGCCAGCTGCTGGGGTCACGCACAATCTGCCGCGTCTCTTTGACGCACAGGGCGCGCACCCGGCGCCAGGAAAGGGCGTTACTGCGCATGAGTATTCTCCTTATCCCAGTCGTGGATGAGGGTGATAAACGCCTGCTCCATGGTCGGATCTGGCTGCGCGTCGTCGGCGGCCTGCGCTTTCAGGTCATCCGGGGTGCCGTGGGCAATCAGCTTGCCGCGATAGACCAGCCCGATGCGGTCGCAATACTCTGCCTCGTCCATAAAGTGGGTGGTGACCATCACGGTCACGCCTTTTTCCACCATGCTATTGATATGCAACCAGAATTCTCGGCGGGTGAGGGGGTCCACGCCTGAAGTCGGTTCATCAAGAAACAGGATATCCGGCTCGTGCATCAGTGAGCAGGCCAGCGCCAGCCGCTGTTTGAAGCCAAGCGGCAGCGCTTCGGTAGCGTGTGAGGCGATATCGGTCAGGCCGAAGGCGTCGCACATGCGGCCGATCTTCTCATTCTGTGCCCGTCCCCGCAGGCCGTAGACGCCGGAGAAAAATCGCAGATTTTGCTCCACCGTCAGGTTGCCGTAGAGCGAAAACTTCTGCGCCATATAGCCCAGGTGCTGGCGCGCCTTGCCGGAGCTGACTTTGAGATCCATGTTCAGCACCAGCGCTTTGCCGGAGGTTGGTACCAGCAGGCCGCACATCATTTTAAAGGTGGTGGATTTCCCCGCGCCGTTCGGCCCGAGCAGGCCAAATATCTCGCCGCGCTTCACGGCAAAATTGACGTTATCGGTGGCGGCGAAATCGCCGAATTTTTTGGTGAGCGATTTTGCTTCAATGACCGTTTCGCCCGCCGTGCCTTCCACCGTGTGCAGGATGGCGCCAAGCGGTGATTCTGAGGTTCCCGCCCCGCCCAGCAGATCGATAAACGCATCTTCAAAGCGCGGCGCGGTCTCTGTCATGTCGATCTCAGGCATACCCTGCGCACGGCGGATATCGTCGGCGGTAGTCTCTTTTTTGAGGATCACGCGCACCGAACGGCCCTGAATCATCCCGTCGCTCACCTGCGGCAGCTTCAGTACCCGTTGCAGCAGCTTGCGGTTGGACTCCTGCGCGCTGTGCAGCAGAAAACTGCGCCCGGCCATGGTTTGCGTCAGCTCGGTGGGTTCGCCCTGATAGAGCAGTTCGCCTTCATTCATCAGCAGCACGTCGCGGCACTGCTCTGCTTCATCAAGGTAAGAGGTACTCCAGAGGATCAGCATGCCGTCACCCGCCAGCTCGTGCACCATCTGCCACAGCTCGCGGCGGGAAATCGGGTCCACGCCCACGCCGGGTTCATCCAGCAATAGCACCTTCGGTTCGCCCACCAGCGTGCAGGCCAGCCCCAGCTTCTGCTTCATCCCGCCGGAAAGTTTGCCCGCCAGCCGGTCGGTGAACGGGCCGAGGGAGGTAAACGCCAGCAGACGCTGGAAGGTTTTCTGCCGGGTTTCGCCGGTAACGCTGCGCAGATCGGCATACAGGTTGAGGTTTTCCATTACCGTCAGATCTTCGTACAGACCAAACTTCTGCGGCATATAGCCGAGCATGCCGTGGAGCGCCGCGTCGTCTTTGATCGGATCGAGGCCAAGCACGCTGGCACTGCCTTCATCCGGCTTCAGCAATCCCGCCAGCATCCGCATCAGCGTGGTTTTACCCGCGCCGTCCGGCCCCACCAGCCCGGTCACATAGCCTTTCTGAATCGTACAATTCAGCGGCGCGACCGCCGGTTTGGCCATTCCCGGGAAGCGTTTGACCAGATTGTTGAGCTGGATAACCGCATCATTCATGTCGTTCCCCGTCGTTTAAGGTCACGGTAACAGGCATTCCCTGACGCAGCGCGTCGTCCGCATCGGTGACGATGATGCGCAAGCGGTACACCAGGTCGGTACGCAGGTCCGGGGTTTCAACGGTTTTTGGCGTGAACTCGGCGGTAGGGGAGACGAAGCCCACTTTGCCGTGATACGGCTTGTCCGGGCGACCGTCGGTATAGAGCAGCAGTTCGCGGCCCGGCTGCATCTGACCAAGATTTGGCTCATCAATGTAAGCGCGCACCCACACCGGACGGGTTAAGGAGAGCGTTAACACGGTGCTGCCCGCGCTGAGCATGCTGCCCGGCTCCACGGCGCGGGTCATCAGCGTGCCGTCAGACGGGGCGATTAACGTGGTGTCGTGCAGATCCAGCTCCGCCTGGGCTAACTGCGCCTGCGCCTGCTCAAGGCTGGCCTTCGCCTGGGCAATGTCCTGCGCACGGTTACCGGTGCGGTACTGGCTTAGCTTATCCTGGGCAGATTTCAGCGTCGCCTGTGCCTGGTCGCGGGATGAGCGCGCGTTTTCCAGGTCGTTGGCGGAAATAGTACGGCTTTTCCATAAGCCTTGCTGACGGTTATAGAAATTCTGCGCATAGTCATAGGCGGCTTTTGCCTGCTTAACGGCAGCGGCCGCCTGGGAGATCTCTTCGTCACGGTAGCCCGCCAGCATCAGGTCGTATTGCGCCTGTGCGACGGAGACGCCTGCTTTTGCCTGCATCAGCGCGTTCTCAAACGGGGCTTTGTCCAGCATTCCCAGCGTCTGCCCGGCTTTGATGGCATCGCCTTCGTCAACGTTCAGCGAGGCCAGCCGTCCGCCGACGCGGAAGCTCATGTTCACGGTGCGGATATCCACGTTGCCGTACAGCGTCAGGCCACGATCCTGCTGGCTCTGATACCACAGCCAGCCACCGATTCCCGCAGCAAGTAACACAACAACCACCAGAATGATGGCGACAGGTTTTTTCATGACTTCTGGCTCCTTTGCGTTAAGCCTTGCAGGATCAGATCAACGTGACAGGTAATGACCTGGCTAATTTGCGCGGCTTTATCCTCATCGAATTGTGTCCAGCCCGTACGTAACAGGATGGTCTCACGCCCCAGACGGAAGGCGAGCACTTCGCCCAGCAGGGCGTGGGTATGCAAAATGGTGTCGGTATCGCTGGCGTCCCGTCCGGTATAGGCGGCGATCAGCCGGGTCAGATGGCTGTGCATCGGGGCGATCACCTGATCGTGCACCAGCTGGTACGCGGCAGTGGGGGAGAGCTGCTCGCGGGAGATAAATTTGCTCAGGTTCAGCGTATCGTCGTGCGTCAGCAAGCGGATCATGTTGTGACAGGCGTTAAGGATCAGCTGGCGGATGGCAGCCCGGTCAGGCTCTGGCTGGCTGAACAGCGCGGTGGCTTCTTCCACGTGCGGGCGAAAGCTGGTGCCGATAAAATCCGCGATCCACTGGGCGCAGGCGAGGTATAAATCCTCTTTTGAGCCAAAATAGTAGGTGATGGCCGCAATATTCTGCCCGGCCTGAGCGGCGATATCCCGCGTGGTGGCATGCAGACCATACTCGCCAAACTGCGCCAGCGCGGCGGCGATAAGCTGACTTTTCGCCTGTTCGCCTTTGGTTGTCGTTGGGGTTGTATTCATAGCAGCATTAAAAATTAATCAATCGATTGATTAAGATTATGCCTGATTTGCGCAAACGTCGAGTCATGGCCGGGGATATTTTATGCGCCACGTCACAAAAGCTGCTACACTCCGCTCCTTCGCGACATTGTGGTTTTTGTCCTTCTATTCGTTATATCTCCCTGAAAACTACACCTGTGATGGTCGGGGCGGTTCGGAGTTTTTATGTCTTTTGATTCCCTTGGTCTGAACCCGGAAATTCTGCGCGCCATCGCAGAGCAGGGCTACGTTGAGCCAACCCCTATCCAGCAGCAGGCCATTCCGGCCGTTTTGCAGGGCCGTGACCTGATGGCAAGCGCGCAGACCGGTACCGGTAAGACCGCGGGCTTTACCCTGCCGCTGCTGGAGCTGTTGGTAAAAAACCAGCCGCACGCCAAAGGCCGTCGTCCGGTGCGTGCGCTGATCCTCACCCCAACCCGCGAACTGGCGGCCCAGATTGGCGAGAACGTGCGTGAATACAGCCGCTACCTCAACATTCGTTCGCTGGTGGTTTTCGGCGGGGTAAGCATTAACCCGCAGATGATGAAGCTGCGCGGCGGCGTGGACGTGCTGGTGGCAACGCCGGGGCGTCTGCTGGATCTGGAACACCAGAACGCGGTGAAGCTCGATAACATCGAAATTCTGGTGCTGGACGAAGCCGACCGTATGCTGGATATGGGCTTCATCCACGATATTCGCCGCGTGCTGGCGAAGCTGCCGACGCGTCGTCAGAACCTGCTCTTCTCGGCAACCTTCTCCGACGAGATCAAGGCACTGGCGGAAAAGCTGCTGCATAACCCGCTGGAAGTGGAAGTCGCGCGCCGCAATACCGCCTCCGAGCAGGTGACGCAGCACGTGCACTTTGTGGATAAGAAGCGCAAGCGGGAACTGCTCTCCCAGATGATCGGCCAGGGCAACTGGCAGCAGGTACTGGTCTTTACCCGCACCAAGCACGGCGCTAACCACCTGGCGGAACAGCTCAATAAAGACGGTATTCGCAGCGCGGCGATCCACGGCAACAAGAGTCAAGGTGCGCGTACCCGCGCGCTGGCTGATTTTAAATCCGGCGACATACGTGTGCTGGTGGCAACCGACATCGCCGCCCGTGGCCTGGACATTGAAGAGCTGCCGCACGTGGTGAACTACGAGCTGCCAAACGTGCCGGAAGACTACGTGCACCGTATCGGCCGTACCGGCCGTGCGGCGGCAACCGGGGAAGCGCTCTCTCTGGTCTGCGTGGATGAACACAAGCTGCTGCGCGACATCGAACGCCTGCTGAAGAAAGAGATCCCACGCATTGAAACCCCGGGATATGAAGTGGACCCGTCGATCAAAGCTGAGCCAATTCAGAACGGTCGTCAGGGCGGCGGTCGCGGTCAGGGCGGCGGCGGTCGCGGTCAGCAGCCGCGTCGTGCCGAAGGTGGCGCGCCGAAATCTTCGGGCAAACCGCCGCGTCGTAATAACGACAGCAAACCAGCCGGTGAAAACCCGTGGCGTAGCGGCGAAGGGAAACCGGCAGGCGAGGGGCAGCGCCGACGCCGCCCGCGTAAACCTGCTAACCCGCAGTAATCTGGAAGCCCGGTCGTAAAGCCGGGCTTTTCTTTTTGCGGCAGCGGAGAGAAAGTGCCACAATAGTGGCTGTTTATACAGTATTTCAGGTTTTCCGATGGCTTTAACCGCTGCGCTCAAGGCGCAAATTGGCGCATGGTATAAGGCGCTACAACAGCAGATCCCCGACTTTATCCCCCGAGCCCCGCAGCGGCAGATGATTGCCGACGTGGCAAAAACGCTCGCCGGGGACGACGGACGACATCTGGCGATTGAAGCCCCGACCGGCGTCGGGAAAACCCTGTCGTATCTCATTCCCGGCATTGCCATCGCGCGGGAAGAAGACAAAACGCTGGTGGTCAGTACCGCTAACGTGGCCTTGCAGGATCAGATCTTCAGCAAAGATTTGCCGCTGCTGCGCAAAATTATCCCCGATTTACGGTTCACCGCCGCCTTTGGTCGCGGGCGCTACGTCTGCCCGCGCAATCTGGCGGCGCTGGCCAGCAGTGAACCCTCCCAGCAGGATCTGCTCGCGTTTCTTGATGACGAGCTGACGCCAAACAACAAGGCGGAGCAGGAGCAGTGCGCAAAGCTAAAGGCCGATCTCGACGGCTACAGGTGGGACGGCCTGCGGGATCACACCAGCCAGGCGATCGGCGACGACCTGTGGCGCAGGCTCAGCACCGATAAAGCGAGCTGCCTGAACCGCAACTGTCATTACTATCGCGAGTGCCCGTTCTTTGTCGCCCGGCGTGAGATTCAGGAAGCGGAGGTGGTTGTCGCCAACCATGCGCTGGTGATGGCTGCCCTGGAGAGTGAAGCGGTCCTGCCGGAGCCCAAAAACCTGCTGCTGGTGCTGGATGAAGGTCATCATCTGCCCGACGTGGCGCGGGATGCGCTGGAGATGAGTGCAGAAATTACCGCCCCGTGGTTTCGCCTGCAACTGGATCTGTTCTGCAAGCTGGTGGCAACCTGCATGGAGCAGTTCCGCCCGAAAACCACGCCGCCGCTGGCGGTCCCGGAGCGGTTGAGCGAGCACTGTGAAGAGGTGTACGGCCTCATCGCCTCGCTGAATAACATTCTCAACCTGTATCTCCCCGCCACCCAGGAAGCGGAACACCGCTTTGCGATGGGTGAGTTGCCACAGGAAGTGATGGAGATTTGCCAGCAGCTGGCGAAGCACCTTGAAAAGCTGCGCGGGCTGGCGGAGATGTTCCTCAACGATCTCAGCGAGAAAACCGGTACCCATGACGTGGTGCGCTTGCACCGCATTCTGCTGCAAATGAACCGCGCGCTGGGCATGTTTGAGGCGCAGAGCAAACTCTGGCGGCTGGCCTCGATGGCGCAGGCGTCCGGGGCGCCAGTGACAAAGTGGGCCACCCGCGAAGTGCGAGACGGGCAGGTACATCTGTTCTTCCACTGCGTGGGCATCCGCGTGGCCGATCAGCTGGAAAAGCTGATCTGGCGCAGCGTGCCGCACGTGGTAGTGACGTCGGCGACCCTGCGTTCACTGAACAGCTTCTCAAGGTTGCAGGAAATGAGCGGCCTGAAAGAGAAAGCGGGGGACCGTTTTGTGGCCCTGGACTCGCCGTTCAACCACTGTGAGCAGGGCAAGCTGGTGATCCCGCGCATGAACTATGAGCCGCTTATCGATAACGAAGAGCAGCATATTGCGGAAATGGCGGCCTACTTCCGCGAGCAGGTTGAGAGTAAAAAATACCCCGGTATGCTGGTGCTGTTTGCCAGCGGCCGCGCGATGCAACGCTTTCTGGAGCACGTCACCGATCTGCGCTTACTCCTGCTGGTGCAGGGCGATCAGCCGCGCTATCGGCTGGTGGAAACCCACCGTAAACGCATTGATAACGGCGAGCGTAGCGTGCTGGTGGGGCTACAGTCCTTTGCGGAAGGGCTGGATTTAAAAGGCGACTACCTGACGCAGGTGCATATCCATAAAATTGCCTTCCCGCCCATCGACAGCCCGGTGGTGATCACCGAAGGCGAATGGCTGAAAAGCCTTAACCGTTATCCGTTTGAAGTGCAAAGCCTGCCTGCGGCGTCGTTTAACCTGATCCAGCAGGTCGGGCGCCTGATCCGTAGCCACGGCTGCTGGGGCGAGGTGGTGATTTATGACAAACGTCTGCTCACCAAAAACTATGGCCAGCGGCTGCTGAATGCGCTGCCGATCTTCCCGATTGAGCAGCCAGAGGTGCCGGAGGTAAAAAAACGCCCGGCGAAACCCTCTGCCGGGCGTACAAAAAGCATCCGTGCAAAGAGGCGCGGTCCTACTGGTAAATAAACGTGACCTGAACAACGCTGCTGAACGTGCCGGCGGTAACGGGCAGGGCGGTGGCGTAATAGCGGGCAGAAAGCGGGAAATCGGCGGTATGATCGTCCTGATTCACCAGAACGCTGAAGCTTGCCTGCGGGGCGATGAGCATCTTATCCGGACGATCGGCCAGCTCCAGCGCCAGCCCACCGGCCGTACCGATATTAGCGAATTTGCTCGGGTGCGCGCCGTCGGCCTGGCCGAGAAATGTCGCCGTCGCCAGGGTCGTCGTTGAGGGACATTTTGAGAGCGTTAAATCAAACGCTATCCACTTGCCGGTATCCCCTACATCCTTAAAATTACCCGCGACGGCCTGACCCAGATTAACCGTCAGGTTCTGGCTGGCGCTATCCACCGTGCAGGTATTGGCGTAAATGTTGCCGGTCATTTCTATCTGAATATCCTCCGCATAAGCGTTAGCCAACAGGCCGAGGGTCAGGAAAATCAAATAACTTTTCATTGTGAACCTACTTATACGCAACGGTAATGGTCGCGACGGTGTTGGCCGGCCCGGGCGTGACGATGTCGTTTATCTGCTCGTAGCGTACCTTGAAGGGGATGTTTAAGGTTTCATTTGCGTTCGCGGGGCTTGAGGTGGTGAAGTACTCATCGAAGGCGGGAACCTTGCCATCGGTGACCATAAATACACCTACCCCTGTTGCCACACCGCTCTCGGGTGTGAGCTTAATAACCCCGCCGAAGCCCGGTACGTAGCCGTTCGTACTGCTGATCTTCAGTTCCGGCTGAACGGTTGTATTGCAGGTGATGCTGACGTTGAAGTCTTTTTCATCGGTAAGCAGGCCGGTTGTGAAAAACTGGCTCACGGGAAAATCGCCCAACACAACGGTCAGACTTTTTGGCGAGACGGAACAGGTTACTTCCTGGAGAATGATATTCCCTGCATAGGAGATTAAGTTGGGATCACCGATGCCCTCGTGGTGATAAAGACCAATACCAAAACGGGTCTGATTTTGATCCAGTGTGCCCGATGCCACCGCAGTGCTGGTTTTGACCAGCTCCAGCGTAACGTCGAAATCAAAAGTGCGTTTACCGTCACTGGAGACGTAACCGACCGGCGTTCCCGTAGAGATACAGTTAACCCCTCCGCCTCCGCTGATGCGTTGGCCCCGATCGTTCATCAATGCCACACCAATACCGGGTACGCCAGAAGCGTAGACGCCTTTCAGGCCTGAAATTTCCGCGCCCGTGCCGTAATAGCAAGAGACAATTTCCAGCCCGCTGTCTATCGACTGGTCGCAACTCCCGGCGACATGGGTGACTTGTTCAGTACCCGGGATGGTCTCGCCAACGGTCAGCGTCGTGGGGACTGAGATGGAGGCCACGTTAATCATTTTGGGCAGATCCGGCGTGGTGCAGGTCGCCTTCGCATGCGGCATAAATAACGCGGCGGTTCCCAGAACCAGTAATAAAAAGCACTGTTTAATCATTTGCATAATCGTTAGCCTGAATGGTAATCAATGGCACTGCGCGGCAGCGTTTATGATGCTTGTTTTTTCTTTCTCATCCGTTAGCGCATAGTCAGCAACGCAGTGCTCGCTCGCCTCCTGTCCCCAGGAAACGTTGAGATGCCCTTGCTGCGGCAGACCCGAGAGGTAAGTCTGGCCGTCATTTCCGACAATAAATTCGCTGTCCTTATCCCCGGTGGTCACCGTTGCGCCGAAGGGCAGCGGTTTACCATTTTGTGTAAGCGTTATCAGGACGCGGTTACCCACGCGGGTAGTAAAGCTGGCGCGCACCACGGCCCCGCGGGTTGGCGTCACAATTTGCGCCGCGTGGGTGACGTCGGCATCCTCCGGCAGCGTTTCGGTATCCAGTGCGATGGTGTTATGGCGATACGCGGTCACGAACGGCACGACGGTATAGCCGCGGAAGTCAGTCTCCACGCCTGTCTGGTTGGTGATATGGGTGCCGTGCGTACCTGGCGCTTTCACCAGCGCGATGGTTTCACCGAGCGGCTGGCTCAGGGTTATCCCGTTAGCGTGGGCCACCACGCCGCCCTGCAAACCGACGTTCAGGGTCTGCTGATACCTATCCTGACTGACGCCTGCGCTCACTTCGCCGTAGGTCGCTTTGTAATCGGCGTTGATGCTGGTGGAGTTATCGCTGCCGGTGCTGCTCAGCCCTTCCTGGATATTCCAGTTCAGGTTGTCTTCTTTCAGCGCCGTACCGTTAAGACCGATGTTCTGCGTGGTGCCGTCTTTGGTGTTGTTCAGGTTGTACGTAGCCCAGGTATTATGCATCCAGCGATCCAGCGGAACCGAAACGCTCAGCGAGAATTGGTTGTCGTTTGTTACCTCATTACCGTCTTCATCGCTGTCGTGAGTGTTTTTGTTCATGCTGTAGCTGAGGCTGTAGCTCACGCCGTGCCAGCTGTTGTTGTAGCTGACGCTCAGGGAGGTCATGTTCTGGCTCTGGCTCCAGTAAGTTTCCTTCACCATGCTCAGCGTCACCGACCCCCAACCTTCTGGCAGCGTCTGGTCAACGGTGGCTTCTGTACGGGCGCGGCGCTGCTGGGGAGCAGACCAGTCGTCGGCGCGGGTATACGACTCCATAGTGTCGTCCAGGGTGTAAAACCCCTTGCTGTTATAGCGATAGCCCGCAAGCGAAAAGTTGGTGCCTGAACCGGCGAAATCTTTGCTGTAGCGTACGCGCCACGACTGGCCCTTGCTGGACTGCTGTTTTTTCAGCAGGGCTCTGGCGCGGGTCACGTCAATGGAGAACGCCCCGAGATCGCCCATGTTTTTCCCGGCGCCGAGCGCCTGGGACTGATAGTGGCTGCTCTGCTGCACGCCGCCATAGGCCGTGAAGCCGTGAGGTAAACCGTAGATGGCGCTTCCCTGGGCAAACGGGGTCTTTTCAACGTCTTTGTCATAAGAGCGATAACGCCCGGCGGTTACGCTGTAGCGCAGGTTTTTTTCACGCTGCAATACCGGCACGGAGGCAAACGGCACCACGAAATGGCTCTCGCTGCCGTCTGTTTCTTTCACCGTAACCTGGAGGTCACCGCTGCTGCCGGTGGGGTAGAGGTCGTTAATTTCGAATGCGCCCGGCGCGACCGTGTTCTGATAAATCACGTACCCGTTCTGGCGGACCATCACCAGCGCGTTGCTGTGGGCGGTGCCGCGAATAATAGGGGCATAGCCTTTTTCACTGTCCGGCAGCATGTCGCTGTCGGATTTCAGCTCCACGCCGGTGTAGGGGACGCTGTCAAAAACGTCGGAAGGTGAGGTGCTTTGCCCCACCGTCACGTCACTTTTCATTGCCACAATGTCGCGTTGCGCATAGGTATAAACGGAGGTGAATTTCTGTTCCTCCTCGTGGCCCGTGGTGCTGCGATTCCAGGTGGAGTAGTTACGAACGCGCCATGCCCCGAGGTTGAAGCCGGGACGCAGGTTAACGTACTGGCTGCTGCTATCCTCTTCACCCTGCTGGCGCGCATGGCTCTGGCTGGCGTTGACGCTGTAATTAAGCAGGCCCGCGTTGATCCCTTCGTCAAACTCTTTCGGGTCGATGTAACCGCGTGGCACCTGTCCGAGCGCCTTTTGCGGAATGCTCAGCAGCAGCTGCTGATTGCGCACGCGAAAGGTCGCGGATGCCGAAGGGATGGCGTGTAGATCGGCGCACTGACCTTCTGCCCTCAGCTGCGGATATTTTTGCGTTTTGATCCCGAGGCTCTTTAATTCGTCCAGTGTAAAACAGGGCTGAAGCGTGCTGGTGCCCTGCGGATCTTTAACTATGTTAAAGGTCACGTCACGGGTATCAATTTTATTGTTATTGATAAATACCGCGACCTGATATTTACCTGGCGCCTGACCGGGACCTTTTTCATAGACAGACAGATCGGTCTTTTCCTGCTGTGGGTTATCAATGTCCAGCAGGGCTGGGTTAAAATAATCATCAGCCAAAACCTGCTGCGCAAAGATCGCCATTGCCAGGCAACAAAAAGTCATCAGCAATGACGAAAATCGGCAGGTGAACGGCTTTTTATGGCGGTACATGATGATTTTATTACCGGGCAATATTATTAATGAACGTGTTTAGACCATGTCTGGCTGATGCTGCCGTAATCAGTAATAATGGAATACGCGACGGTCGAGCCTCCGACATTGCCAGGTAAAGCAAAATGCGTTTCAGTTTTTGGCACAGCCCAGGTGGCTTTCGTGATTTTCTGACCATTCAGGGTGACGGCCTGAAAATTCATATAGAAAGGTGTGGGATTGTTCACCACTAAATCATTCCCTTCGCGATGCCATTCAAGTTTATCGGCCATATCTTCTGGTTTGCCTTTTACCGCTGACGGGCGATAGAGCAATTTAATTCGGGTGTTAATGGCAATTTGCAGCGTATTTACACCCTCAACATGCTTTGAGGAAGGGATCGCTTTAATATTCAGCCAGTACAGAGATTCCCTGTCTTGCGGTAAATTTCCTCCCGTACGCACCACGCGCAGGACGTTATCCTCTTTCGCATCCAGTCGGAAAAGCGGCGGGGTGATCAGGAACGGGGCTTTGGCCGGGTTTTTACCGCCGGAATCGACCCAGGACTGCACCAGATAATCCGTGGTATCTGGATTTGAAAGACCAAGAGATGATTCCTTTTTATCTCCCTGATAGACCAGACGGGTGCCATTGATCACGACACCCGCCTGTGCCGAGGCTGCTACCAGTAAAAGAGTGCTCAGTAAATAACCGTGGCGCATAAAGATTTCTCATTAAAAAGATGAGATGTTAATGCCCGCAAGAGCATTAATATCTCAGGATTGATAAGATCAGTTATAAATAACGGTGAAGGTCGATACAGAGTTAGCAGGGCCCGCAGTGACTGCCGCCTGAGTTTGAATATAACGTGCACCAAACTCCAGGTCGTTAACCTCCGTACCGGAGACTAAAGGATATTGCATCGAAGGGGTATACAGGGTGACAGGCTGCCCGGAAGCATCCATTAGCTGAATCGCCACACCAGTAGCTGCACCGGTATCGGGCGTTAATGCCAGCGTGGCATTATTATTCGCATCCGGGGTACCACCGAAGTTAATCGCAGCCGAGGTTACGGTTTCCGGACAATTGGTTAACTTAATATCAAACTTCGTGAGTGTGCTGGTAGAGCCTGCGCCGGTAAATACCGTTTTAGATACTTTTCCTAACTGAACATCTAATGGATTACTTAATCCATTCACGACCTGGCAAGCAGAATCGATAATTTCTCCGGTGAAATTAATCTGCCCTTCACCGTTGATTGCCGCAAATGCGGATGCAGAACATCCCACCGCTGCGGCGATAAACAACCCTAATGCAACCTTGTTCATAGTAAATCCCGATGTGTTTCTGGCAAAAACGTTGCCTGGACGTTTTTACCGTTGACCCTTAATAACTTTCAGATGTTTATTTAATCAAAAAAAGGGCAGGTACGAATCTTTAGTTCCAATCACAAATAATGCAAATAGTGCTTGAGTTTATTTTTTTACCTGAAAACAGCAGGTTGATAATGATCACAAAACACTATCGGGTGCGTGTTCATCGGGCTATATTGTTAACAAGATGATGCTGTCAGGAGAAATGTCGTGGATTACCGCAAAATTATCAAAGAGGTAGGGCGTGGGAAAAACCATGCTCGCGATCTGGATCAGGAAACGGCCCGTGCGTTGTACACGCATATGCTCAATGGCGACGTGCCGGATCTGGAAATGGGCGGCATTCTGATTGCGCTGCGCATCAAAGGGGAAGGTGAGGCGGAGATGCGCGGTTTTTATGAGGCCATGCAGTCGCAGACGATGCGTTTAACCCCGCCCGTCACGAAGCCGATGCCGATTGTGATCCCGACCTACAATGGCGCGCGTAAGCAGGCAAACCTCACGCCGCTGCTGGCTATTCTGTTGCAGAAACTCGGTTTCCCGGTGGTGGTGCATGGCGTGAGCGAAGATCCGACGCGCGTGCTGACAGAAACCATTCTGGAATTATTAGGCATCGAACCCACTCTCCATGCTGGCCAGGCGCAGGCAAAGCTGGAGGGGAACCAGCCGGTCTATATTCCCGTGCGCGCGCTCTGCCCGCCGCTGGAAAAGCAGCTGGACATGCGCTGGCGCATGGGGGTACGTAACAGCGCCCACACCCTGGCGAAGCTGGCGACGCCGTTTGCCGAAGACGCCGCGCTGCGTCTTTCCAGTGTCTCCCATCCGGAGTACGTGACGCGGGTCGGTCAATTCTTTGCCGAAATCGGCGGGCGAGCGCTGCTGATGCATGGAACTGAAGGGGAGGTTTACGCCAACCCGCAGCGTTGTCCACAGCTGATGCTGATTGAGCCTGCCGGGACGCGGGTCGTGCTGGAACGTGGGGAAGAGAACAGCGATGTGATCCTGCCTGAGTTGAAAGATCCGCAAGTCACCGCGCACTGGATCGTACAGTGTCTGGCCGGAAAGGTGCCGGTTCCGCAGTCTATCAAGCTGCAAATGGCCTGCTGTCTGCTGGCGGCAGGGGAAGTGGCGTCCGTGGACGCCGGGTTGCAGCGCGTGGCGCAGTCGTTTTAAGCAAAAAAAAAGCCCGTCCAGTGGCGGACGGGCAAACAAGGGTAACAACAACAGGGTCAATGAGGGTTGGAGCATCTCACCAGAGGGGAGGGTGAGGGTGGAGCATAATTTGTTCGATTACTTGTAGATAACCGCGGTACCGCTCAGTTTGTTATTACCGTTAGTGGAGGTGATGGTGTATCCACTTGCGCCGGCAGCGGCAGCTTTTTCCGCCAGTTTGGCTTCCAGACCGTCCAGCGTGGTCGCGCCTTCAGCACTCACCACCCCGATTTTGTTCAGATCCTGTGACTGAGTAGAGGAGACTGGCTCTACGGCGAAAGCGCCGAAAGACAGAGCGGACAGGGCAACAGCGGCAACAGCATATTTGATGGTTTTCATAGGTCAATTCTCGCAGGCTATTCTGTTAAGGGGACGATGTTCCGTCGATGTGATAAGTATCACGGTTTTTAGTGGAAGATAAAATCGAAGAGAATTGACGTGGTTACTCAAAAAAATTGAATGACAAATAACTTATTGATTATTAATAAATTCAGAAGCGCAATTGACATTTCTTGGGGATGCGCTTTACAGAAGCCATCGGAAGGGCACGTTTTGCTACGCGTTTCGCTAAAAGTCGTGAGCGTAAAGTAAACGGCTGGCGCGGTTAACTTCGGTAAAGGAAAGTCAACGTAACTGGCTGTCTTTCGATCCTCTACGATTATATCCTGAATGTGCCGCATTTTTTGAATCTTTCTCCTGCTGACAGGCAATGCATAGCCGTACGCCAGGAATGGCTTTACGCCGTGCTTCAGGAATCGGATCCCCGCACTCTTCGCATTCCGTCAAACTTTCGCCGCGCGGAATTTCACCGCGAGCACGCGCGACCGCATCTTCAATGGTACTGTTGATCTGTTCGTTAACGGCGTCGTCATTCGCCCAGCCGGAAGCCATCATGTTCTCCTGATCTGTTTAAGCCATTCATCTTAATATGGGGTTAAAAAACGCACAGTCAAGGCGAAGGAAGGAAATGAGAACTGCATCTGCCTTGCAGATGCAGTGTGGGAAAAGAGGGCGTTATTTATAGATGGTCGCGGTGCCGTACATATGGTTATCGCCACCGGCGGCGTTCACCACGAAGCCTTTAGCCCCTTCCTGACGCGCTTTTTCGGCCAGCTTGTCCTGAAGGTCATCAAGGTTGCTTGCCCGGCTGACAGAGACCGTCCCGGCCGCACGTAGCTGGCTGGTGTCATTGCTGTCGGTCAGAGGTTGAACGGACCAGGCTGAGAACGATGCGCCTGCCAGCGCACCCGCAATAATAAAGGTCAGATACTTTTTCATAATCACATCCTCAGGGGAAACAACAGGTGATTCCTCTTAAGTTTAGAAGCCTGACGCGCGTGATTTAGCGCAAAAATTTGATGATGATCTGCTTATTTTTTGAACGATAAATTCTGACAATTTGCTGACAGATCATAGACATACAGGATGCTGATTTTCGTCGGTTTTTTGTGCAGCGCAGACAGATATTTACCCCCGCGCCGTCACAGGGTATCTTACGCGGCTGTCTAAAGGAGAATGCCATGACTTCCCAAAAGCCGGGATTGCACCCGCGTAACCGCCACCGTAGCCGCTACGACATGAAAGCCCTGTGCCTGAGCTGCCCGGAATTGCAGGATTTTATTGTTCAGACACCAGCCGGTGAACCGTCGGTAAACTTTGCCGATCCGCTGGCGGTTAAGACGCTGAACAAAGCGCTGCTGGCCCATTTTTATGGCGTTACGCACTGGGACATCCCGGATGGCTTTCTCTGCCCACCGGTGCCAGGACGTGCGGATTATGTCCATCATCTTGCCGATCTGCTGGCAGATGATAATGGCGGCGTGGTGCCGAAACAGGCCACCGTGCTTGATATCGGTACGGGCGCGAACCTGATCTACCCCCTGATAGGCGCACAGGAGTACCAGTGGCGGTTTACCGGCAGCGAGATCGGCGCCGAGGCCTTTGCCAGCGCACAGGCCATTATCAACGCTAACCCAGGGTTAAGCCGGGCCGTTCGTTTGCGTCGTCAAAAGGATCCCGCTGCTATTTTCAACGGCATTATTCACAAGAACGAACAATATGATGCCACCCTGTGCAACCCGCCCTTCCACGACTCCGCCGCCTCCGCACGTGCGGGAAGTGAACGCAAGCGGCGTAACCTAGGCCAGGCTGAAGACGGCGCGCTGAACTTTGGCGGCCAGCAGCAGGAGCTATGGTGCGAGGGCGGGGAAGTGGCATTTATTCTGCGCATGATTGCCGAGAGTAAGGGCTTCGGTCGTCAGGTGAAATGGTTTACCACGCTGGTCTCCCGCGGCGATAACCTGCCGCCGCTTTACCGCGCGCTGACCGACGTCGGCGCGGTGAAGGTAGTCAAAAAAGAGATGGCGCAGGGCCAGAAGCAGAGCCGCTTTATCGCCTGGACCTTTATGGACGATAACAAACGCCGCAAATAGCCCCCCATCGCAGGCCGGGTAAGGCGAAGCCGCCACCCGGCTCGGTTACAGCGTCGGCTCCTGCGGAGGCAGCGGCGAAGCGGGCGGCGACAATACCTGATACGTCTGCACCGGCGCTCTCACGTTCGCCAGATCGAAGTGTTTTTTCACCATGCTGTCGAGGGCGAAGCGCACCGTCCACTGCTTAAGGGGCTGGGTGGTGAACGACACGCGCAGGGTAAAGGCAGTGTTCGTCAGCCCGACGATACCCGCGAACGACGGTTCACCAATCACCAGCCCGCGAATATCCTCCATCTCCATCAGTTCGCTCACCGCATCCCGCAGCGCCTGCTTCGCCTTATCTGCATCCTCATGACGATCGACATCATAATTCGCCACCACCGAACCAATGCCGCGCACAAAGTTGGCAAAGGTGGTAATCGATGACCACGGAATAATGTGGTACGCGCCGGTATCCTGACGTACGCCGACGGAGCGAATGGACATCCTCTCCACCGTGCCGGTGAGCGGTCCGATGGTCACCAGATCCCCGGTGTTCATCCCGTTCTCGAACTGGATAAAAACGCCGGTGATAATATCCTTCACCAGCGTCTGCGAACCAAAGGAGATCGCCAGCCCAAGCGCACCGGCACCCGCCAGCAGCGGGGCGATATTCACGCCGATTTCCGACAGCACAATCATGATGGTGATGGTGCTGATGATCACCGCCAGCGCGTTGCGGCACAGAGTCAGCAGCGTGCGGGCGCGGGCGCTCGGCAGCGGCCTGCCGTGGACATCCGACACCAGACGGTTTTCGATAAGGCTTGCCAGCAGCGTCCAGCCGACGGCGGAGAAGAACAAGATCAGCGCGATACGAATAAGAATATCAACGGTCTTTTCCCCCGCGCCGTTATGCAGCCAGTTCCAGAAATCAAACAGACCCCACGCGTTCAGCAGCAGCATAATTGCCACGCAGACCGTCAGAATACGCGCCACCTTCAGGGATACCGTCATCCAGCCATTTACCCGCTTTTGCAGTTCCGGGTAGTTACGCTGAACCTGCGGCGACAGGGTGATCGTTTTCGACAGCCAGCGGGAGAGCAGGCCAGAGACAAAGGCCGCAATGCCGATAATCGCCAGGCTTTTGAACGTCGCCCCCATCATAAATTTCAGGCTATTGCCTGGATCGAACAGGGAGAAGAAACAGAGCACAATAAAATAGGCGCTGGCCAGCCAGTGCCACACCAGCGCAAAGGCGCGAATAAAGAGGCTGAAAAAGGAGAGGGAGCGATCGGCCAGGTGCAGCAGGCTGTCGGTGATCGCTTTTTTATTGTGGAAGATGAGGTACAGCGCCCAGACGGTAATGCACAGCATGATCAGCACGTTCGCCAGCGCCCCGAACTGCACGTTAACCTGGTTGGAAATAATCGGCACGGCAACCAGCAGGCCATAACCGATCAACCCGCTCAGCACGCTGAGCCGCACCGCCCAGTATTTGGCGCTCTGATCCGAAATGGCGAAGGGGCGAAGGTCCGGCACGCGCGGGCAGAAGATCAACCGCAGGAGGGCTTTAAAGAACTCAATCAGGGCAAACGCATTGAGGAACAGTCCCTGCTGAAACGCGATGGTTTTGTTTCCGGTATTAAGGCGGTCGGCCAGCATCTGGCCGACAAACAGCGTCAGGGCCAGCAGCAGTAAATCGATGACAAACGCCCCGGTAATCATTGCCGGAAGATGCAGCCAGCTGCTTTTATGCTGATTCTTTTTGCGCCCCCACTGGCCCATTTTCCGGTAAAGCGGCCAAACAGACAGGCGCAACAGCCAGTAAAAAATGAAGACGGCGCCAGCCAGAATAGCAAACTGGGTGGCGGCTGCGGAAAAGGTGTGAGGATTAAAAGGCTTATGTGAGGTGCCAACCAGGTTGCGATAGAGCTGGGCAAAACGCGACGACAGGGCTTCCCCGTAGCGCCGACTGATGTCGGTGACGTTTTCCAGCACCGTTTTTTCTTCTTCGGCTTCCGGCGGCGCAATAGCAGGAACCGGATCCTGCGGCGGCGTGGCGGCCACCTTCCTCAGCTGATCGATCAACTCCTGCCGGGACGTGTCGTTCTCAAGCACGTCGGCCAGCGCGCCGTAGGCGGCTTTTTTCTTTTCAGCGTCTGGCTCTGGCGGCGCATTTTGCTGGGTGGCGGTGGCTCCGGTGGTAACGCCGGGAAGGGTTACAGCAAGTGATGGCGCGCTAAACAGGCTAAACAGTAGCAACAGGATCCACGGCACGGCGTCCTCCGACAAAAATATCGTGCAAAATGATAAGTATAGAGCGCGGGGAGCGGAGGGGAGTTTTTGGGAACAATCCGGCGTAAAAAAGCCGGGCATGCCCGGCTCTGGGTGTGGCTATCAGGAGACGTGTTGCAGGAACTCCTGGAGGCGCTGGCTTGGTGGGTTCGCAATCAGCGCCTGCGGATTCCCGTCCTCCGCGATACGGCCCTTATCAATGAAGATCAGACGGGACGCCACCTTTTCGGCAAAGCCGATTTCGTGGGTAACGATCACCATCGTCATGCCTTCTTCCGCCAGATCCTGCATAACTTTCAGCACTTCGTGACGCAGCTCCGGGTCGAGTGCCGACGTTGGCTCATCGAACAGCATCATCTTTGGCTTCACCGCCAGCGCACGGGCAATGGCCACGCGCTGCTGCTGGCCGCCGGACAGCTCGGAAGGATAGTGGTGGGCACGCTCCGCCAGACCAACCTTCGCCAGCAGATCTTTTGCCAGCGCTTCCGCTGCCGCTTTGCTGGCCCCGCGCACGCGCAGAGGACCGAACATCACGTTTTCCAGCGCCGTGAGGTGCGGGAACAGGTAGAACTGCTGGAACACCATGCCCGCTTCCTGACGGATCAGGCGCTCATCCACTTTCGGGTCATTGACCTTCAGGCCGTCGACGATCAGATCGCCGCTGGTGATCTCTTCCAGCTTGTTAATGCAGCGCAGCAGGGTGGATTTGCCGGAACCGGACGGCCCGATGATCACCACCACTTCGCCCTGCCTGATGTTCAAATCGATATTGTGCAGCACCTGGGTTGGGCCAAAGTGCTTGGAAACGTTTTTAAATTCAATCACAGGATTTTCATCCTTCTTTCAAGACGACGCAGAACAAAGCTCAGGACAAGCGTGATAATCAGATAGACAACGGCGACCGCACTCCAGATTTCCAGAGCGCGGAAGTTACCCGCGATGATCTCCTGGCCCTGACGGGTCAGTTCGGCCACGCCGATAACAATAAACAGCGAGGTGTCTTTAATGCTGATGATCCACTGGTTACCCAGCGGCGGCAGCATGCGGCGCAGCGCCAGCGGCAGGATCACGTGACGAATGGTTTCGCGACGGGAAAGACCTAACGCCAGGCCGGCTTCGCTGAAGCCTTTATGAATCGACAGCACCGCACCGCGGGTAATTTCCGCAATGTAGGCGCCGGAGTTGATCATGATGGTAACAACGGCGGCGCTGAACGGGTCGATGCGCAGGTCGGTGAAGGCCATCGGCAGGGCGAAGTAGATGAACATGACCTGCACCACAATGGGGGTGCCGCGGATCACTTCGATGAAAACCAGTGCGATGTGGTTTGCAATCCAGCCGCCGTAGGTGCGGGCGAAACCGGCCACCAGACCGATAATCAACCCGCCAACCAGACCGAGGACCGAAATCCACAGGGTCATTTTAGCGCCTTCAAGCAAGAGAGGAATGGCAGGCCAGATGGCGCTCCAGTCAAACTGCATGATGTATTCCTGTATACCGTGGTGAAAAACAAAAAACGTAGGCCCGGTAAGCGGAAGCGCCACCGGGCGTTACAAACCTGAAGTCAGGTGAAATTATTTAGGCTCGGTACCGAACCATTTTTTGTAGATTTCGTTATAGGTGCCGTTCTCTTTCAGGGTTTTCAGCGCGCCGTTAACTTTGTTACGCAGGTCGTCGCTGCCTTTCGGGAACGCAATACCGTACTGCTGAGCTTCCAGGGAATCACCTACCGCTTTGAACTTGCCATTACCGGCGGTTTTGATGAAGTAAAGGATGTTAGGCGTGTCGTGCAGCACCGCGTCAGCGCGGTTGGTGCCCAGTTCCATGTAAGCGTTGTCGATGTTCGGGAACTGACGCAGGTCTTTGGTTTTGATGTTGGCTTTCGCGTAATCAACGGAGCCGGTTCCGCTCTTCACGGCGACCACTTTACCGTCGAGATCTTTCACGCTTTTCACGTCGTTGTTATCCGCTTTCACCATCACCAGCAGGCCGCTTTTGTAGTAGCCGTCAGAGAAGTCGATGGCTTTTTTACGTTCTTCGGTAATGGTGATGCCTGCCAGCGCCAGGTCAACGTTTTTGGTTTGCAGTGCCGGGATAATGCCGCTGAAATCCATTGGCTTCAGGGTGTAATCCAGTTTGAGTTCTTTTGCGACAGCGGCCCACAGATCCACGTCAAAACCAACGTATTTATCACCCTGTTTGAATTCAAACGGTACGAACGCCGTGTCAGTCGCCACAACCAGTTTGTCGGCAGCCTGCGAGGACACCGCAAACGCCAGGGTAAGTGCAGCCAGTGAAACTTTTAATACAGACTTCATAGCATTTCCTTTTATATCCACGGGGCGATCCCCTGCGAGAACCTCAGGCACAATGAAAAAATCGTGCCAATTTTACAAGCTGTTGTTTTGCAAAGGGGATGATGTCACGCATTGCACAAAAAGCGTGGCAATTCTGCCAGGTTGCACCAGAATGGAGCACCGTTTTGGTGCGCTTCGTTAAGGTCTTCTGACAGGGGGATATTTAGCGCAGAATCTGACGAAAAAACAATCTTCCGTTAACGGTTGTGTGAGGTGATTATTACATTTTATTCACTTTTGCGGCCGTTGCGGGCAAAAGTGCGCACCATAAATGTGCAAAACCCCCGCCAGGGGCGAGGGTTATTCGGACAATCCGCAGGGATTATTCGATGTTGGACTCAATGAACCACAGGAACTGATCCAGGTCGCGTGATGCGGCAGTGAAGATATCAGCGGTATCTTCATCTTTGGCTTCGCCAATCGCTTTACGAACATCATTCGCCACAATCGCATAACGATCCGCCAGCTCTTTCAGGTGATCCTGAACGGTATGGATATCCAGCGGATAGCTTTTCAATGGCGTTTTGCTGTTGATCACCTGTGTGGTACCCAGTGCCACGCCACCCAGCTGTACGGCACGTTCGGCCATGGTATCCAGGTGAGTCACCAGTGCTGTGCGGAAGCCATCCAGCATTTCATGAACGGCAATAAAGTTTGCACCGCGCATATTCCAGTGGGCCTGTTTGGTGATCAGCGAAAGATCGATGAACTGGACCACCTGGCGATTCAGCAACTCGATGGTCGCTTTTTTATCGCTATCCGATACATCGTTACGGGTATAAAGCAGATTAGACGCTTTCGTTTTCACCAGTTTAGCGGTACTCATAATCTCATATCCTCTTGATGTTTGTGTCCCAGGTAATTACGGGACTAAGTATAGCACCGGATTTTTTCTCTGCGATTTGGCTCTGCCTATTGGTTTAATAGTGAAAGGATGGTTGTATTCTCAATACTTTGAAAAATAAGTGTTTTATTTAAATTGATGCAGATCAATCTTAATTCACTTTCCAGGAAGGCGAGCAGGTGAAATATTTTGGCAATATGAGAGAGTTTGTAAGAAATTATTTGAGCTACTGACGTGGCGTATATTCTGCATGGCGGGTTAGCCATGCAGAATTTAAGGCTTAGTTGAGGTCTATTTTTTCCACTTTAGGTTCCGGACGCATGGTCAGGGTGGAGCCCATTGACGCCGCGATAATGGAACAGAGCGCCAGCGTTTGTACCAGGGTCAGGGTTTCACCGAGGAAAATCATTCCTGAGATGGCGGCCAGCGCGGGCTCCATGCTCATGAGCGTACCAAAAATGCGTGTGGGCAGGCGCGTCAGGGCGATCATCTCCAGAGAGTAGGGCAGCGCCGTGGAGAGAATGGCAACCGCCAGCCCAACCGGCAGGATTGACCATTGCCATATTGAGTCTGTCGCTTGTGCCATTCCAATCGGGACAAAGATAACGGCGGCAATCAGCGAGCCTAAGGCGACCGTCGCGGGGCCGTGCTCTTCCCCCGCACGCTGGCCAGTAAGAATATACACCGCCCAGCATGCCCCCGCGCCCAGCGCCAGAGCTGCCCCTGTCAGATCGATTTGTGAAACGCTTTGCCCGAGCGGCAGCAGGAACCATAGCCCCAGCACGGCCAGTACGACCCAGATAAAGTCTACCGGACGACGAGAAGAGAAGAGGGCAACCGCCAGCGGGCCGGTAAATTCAAGCGCGACCGCGATCCCCAGCGGGATCGTCTGAATAGAGAGATAGAACATGTAGTTCATCCCTCCCAGCGCCAGCCCATAAAAAAGCAGTGGCAGTCGCTGCTCCTTTTTAAACCGTAGCCGCCAGGGTTTAAAAACAACCACGAGGATCAGGGTGCCTAATGCGATACGCAGCGCCGTGACGCCGGGCGCACCAACCAGCGGAAACAGCGATTTTGCCAGCGACGCGCCGCTTTGTATGGACATCATCGCGATAAGTATGACTGCCACCGGCATCCAGACCGACGATTTACGAGGTAAACCTGGCATCCTTTCTCCTGTCAATTTATGTCAAATGAGGTAAAAGTCGCAGTGTAATGGAAATAAGCTGCAACGGTTGAGCTACTGTTGAAAAAAATCCAGGGAAAATCCGTAAAATGAGAAAACGTTGATGATTTTATCGCCTGAAAGATTAGGAATAATCTGGATGAACTAAATGGCGATGACGCGCACTATTAGCATTTACAGGTGAAAATCTGGAGTTATTTGAACGAGATAGCTGGTGCTGGAAATGTTCTGTTACAGGAAAGGTCGCATTAGACATCGTGAATGACAAAGAGTTTCACAGAATTTTTTGATATATTTAAAACTTACGGACTTACTTGAAGCACATTTGAGGTGGTTATGAAAAAAATTGCATGTCTTTCAGCACTGGCAGCTGTTCTGGCTGTTTCCGCAGGTACCGCTGTAGCGGCAACTTCTACTGTAACCGGTGGTTACGCTCAGAGCGATATGCAGGGCGTGATGAACAAAACCAACGGTTTCAACCTGAAGTACCGTTACGAGCAAGACAACAACCCGCTGGGTGTGATCGGTTCTTTCACTTACACCGAGAAAGATCGTACTGAAAATGGCTCTTACAATAAAGGTCAGTACTACGGCATCACCGCGGGTCCTGCTTACCGCCTGAATGACTGGGCAAGCATCTACGGTGTTGTAGGTGTTGGCTACGGTAAATTCCAGCAGACCGAAAACCAGGGTCTGAACCGTACTGCAAGCAACAGCGACTATGGTTTCTCCTATGGCGCAGGTATGCAGTTCAACCCAATCGAAAACGTTGCTCTGGACTTCTCCTATGAGCAGAGCCGTATCCGCAACGTTGACGTTGGCACCTGGATCGCGGGCGTAGGTTACCGCTTCTAATCACTTCGGTGAGCCAGTAAAAAATCCGCCCAATGTGGCGGATTTTTTTTGTTTGTACCCTCTCCTCGTGGGAGAGGGCCGGTGAGGGCATCAGCCCGCACGAAACGGCAGAAATTACTTACTCTTAATATCGAAAATATCGGTCCCAAGATGGTTATAGTCGACTTTCTGTAACTTAAAGTTGGTAATGTAAACTGGCGGGCCCTTCTTCCCGGAGATAAACGGATAATCATTTTTTATCTCTTTCGCCTTAATCCCCGTCCATTGTGAGAAGAATTTCAGGAAATCGTTCGCGGAACGGCGCGCTTTGATGATGCGATGCGTTTTGTCATCACTCGACAGCACCATAAACGGTACCTGGAAGTTTTGCTGGAACTTGTCATCGTGTGCCAGATACTGCACCTGTTTACCGCGCTCCTTAAATGCCAGACCGTGGTCAGAGAAATAGACCATCGAGAAGCTGTCGCCGCTGTTGCGCAGCTGTGCGTACAGCTTGCTGAGCAGATCGTCGGTTTGCGTCATGGTGTAGAGATAACACGAGGTCTCTTTGGATTGCACAAACTCCGCATATTTTCCCCCGGTACGATCGCATGCCTGCGGGTGTGACCCCATCAGGTGCAGGACAATCAGCTGCGGCTGGGTGCGCTGAGTAGCAAAGACCTGCGCCGTCATTTTTAGCAACGCTTCATCTTTTGTGTTTTTATCGGCTTCGAAATCACCGCTTTTCAGGAACTGTACCTCGTCGGCACGCTTCGCGATGCTGGCGATGGCGGTATCATACTCGCCGATCTGTCCCTGGTTAGAGAACCACCATGTCTGAAAACCTGCCCGGTTGGCCAGGGTGACAAAATTATCCTGAAACTGCGGTTTTCCATCCACCACGCGGTTGAGCGTCAGACCGAGTGATTTCTGCGTCGAGCCGCTGGCCGCCACGTAGTCGGTAAACAGCGTACCGTTAACGGCGCTGGCAAACGGCGTGTTATCCCAGTGACCGCCAAACGCGCCGAGCGCATCGCGACGCGCGCTTTCCCCGATCACCACCACGTAAGTGTGATACTTCGGTTTCACCGCCAGCACGTTCCAGGTATCTTTCATGGTGGAAAGCTCGGCCATACGCGCCTGCTCGTCGAGCACTTCCTCGTTATTCACCACCACGTCTTTGACGAAGCGAAACACCGGATACCCGGTATCTTTAAGCTTAAACACGCCGCCCCAGGCCAGATTTTGTACCGGTGCAACAAAAAACGTCACCACGCTAAAGGCCAGGCACAGGCTTTCAATTTTACCCCATGCCTTTTTCCCGACGGGCTTACGACGAACCGCAATCACACCGAGGGCAAAAATGAAAAGGCCAACCACGTAGTTGTACCACGGAAAGATCGTCAGGATCTCTGTGGACTCTTCCATATTGGTGGAGTGGAGCGCCAGCAGAGTATTAAAGTTCGGCGCGCCATAGGCCTGGCCAAACGGGAAATAGGCGGCAGCAATCAGAGAACAGATCCCGATAAGCACTTTCTGCACGCGCGGTGCGCTTCGCCAGAGCAGGTGAAGAATACAGGTGAATCCGACGGCATAAAGCAGGCTAAAGGGGTAGCCAAGAGCAAAGTTAATCAACAGCGATTGCAAAAAATAGAATCCCGTCCACGGGCTTAAGGCCCGGCTGCGGGTAACAAGTGTATCAATCAGGGTTACGTTCATAGATCACTATCACGAAAACGCCATGTGCTCACCCTGGCGTCAAGGGTCAAAGCCTGCCGGACAGTGCGTGGAAAGGGAATGAGAGGTCCGCTTCAGCGAGCCGCAAATTGTGCAGGGCTGCAAGAAGATAGTGCGAGCGTGAATTAAGGTCAACAGTTGCTAAACAGATGTTTTGCGAAGGGGGCTGCAAATCCGCAAAAATAATCGGGAACAGGCCAGTTTACAACGTAAGTGTGACGGGAAAATGAAGCGGCGTACCGCGACGCCGCTTAGTGGGAAGAATTGTCGTCCTGCTGCGGTTTGGCGTTAAACATATCGCACAGCATGTTCAACAGCATCAGGCGCACTTTAAAAGGAGAGTGGGTAAACACGTTCATACACCTCTTGAATTCATTCATAAGACCTCCTGATTCATGATCCCTTCGATCCGTGAAGGGTGACTGCATTACATACAGATATAGCACAGGCTATATTGTAAAGCATCAACTATCTACAAAAAACAATAAGTTAGATAGTTATCAATAAGTTAGGCTAGTCAATAAAGGTGAGTATTAGGCAGTATTTCTAAGCTGTCGCGACATTTTTGCGACATTTTAAGGGATTAAGACGCACGGCATCTTCAAGGTGGCTAGGGGCAAAATGCGCATAACGCATCGTCATGGTGATATCAGCATGACCAAGAATTTTTTGCAGAACAAGAATGTTGCCGCCGTTCATCATAAAGTGGCTGGCAAACGTATGGCGCAGCACATGGGTAAGCTGGCCGGAGGGGAGTTCTATCTTGGCACGCTCCAAAGCAGAGCGGAAAGCGTTGTAGCAGGGCTGCGGAAACAGAGCGCCTTTCGTATCAGGTAGTTCAGCCAAAAGTTCGTCATCAAGGGGAATGGTTCTGTTGCGCTTTCCTTTGGTTTTGACAAACGTGACTTTACCGCCAGCAATCTGAGAACCTTTAAGCGTTGCAGCTTCATTCCATCTTGCCCCTGTAGAAAGACAGATTTTCACGACTAGCACTAAGAACTTTACCTTGCTCCGTTTGCATTCCATCAAAAGCCGATCAATTTCATCAACAGAGAGAAAGGCCATTTCGGATTCATCAGTGCGATATTGTCTAACATTTTCCAAAGGGTTGGGAGCTGACCATTCCCCGATCCGCTTCAGTTCATTGAACATGGCCAGAAAGTAAGCATGCTCAAGATTCATTGTTTTCGGGGAAATCTTGGAGACTCTGTTGGTGCGGGCATAATGCCCTTCAAGCCTTTTAGCGCGGTAGGCAGTGAACAGCTGGGCATTGAACTCTGTAGCCAGCGGGAATCCCATGCATTCTGCCGCCCAGGTCATAGCATCTTTACGCTTTTGACCGTTGCGCAAAGCAACCCCATGGCGTTCATACCACATCGTAATAAGATCGATTAGGCTTCGTTTGTCTTTCCCTTCACCCAGCCATGGCGCACTGTCTACCTTCTGAAGCGTATGATTCTCAAATGCCAGGGCTTCACCTTTTGTGGCAAATTTTTTACGAATTCGCTTACCGTTCTTACCATTACTGCGGTTGACGGTGTAGAAGTCGGCGATCCATTCGCCTGTCGGAAGTTTACGAACGCTCATTTATTCAATCGTCAGAACAACGCGGCCAATGATTTTTATATCGTCAATCCCGCAGTCAAAAGCCATACCTACGCCGCTTACTCTAACCTTTCCCACAGGGATTCTTGTCAGTGTTCTAACGCTGGTTTTACCTTCAACTTCAACAAGCCAAACATCGTCATAAACTTCGGTAAAGTGCTGATCAATAATGTATTGCAGTGAGTTATCAATCACACAGACTGGATTCTGCGGTAAAGGCTTACCTGGTAAAAAAGTAACCTTATCGAGCATAAGAAAACCAGACTCATAGAGTTTGCCGTCCACGATCTTCTTGCGCGGCAGTTTCATGATATCTAAATCTTCATCGTTGAACTTTCTACCTTGCCCAGTCGCTAGCCATTCTAACGTTGCCCCTGTCTCAGCCATACATTTAACAACGATGTCAGCTGGGAAGAAATCCCTCTTATAGCGGTTAGCTAGGCTACTGCTTGCAATATCAAGATGCTCGGCTAGAGCTAATTTAGTGTTGAAACCATACGCCTGGATAACTCTATCCAACACCTCTGCTCCGCCTTGGGAAAACTCAATCTGTAGGTTCACGAAAATTTTACCTTGAAAATTATCACAAAGTGAGTTTAAACTTCGCTTTGTAGGTTTAAGTGAATATTGACAGTTACCGACCTGTATTGCCGTACAGGTTAACTAATGGAGTTTGCCTTATGCGTCCGAACATTACAATCATCATCCCGGAACCATACCTGCCTTTAGACGAGTATTGCCGCCGTACTGGTACCAACAAGGAAACCGCTAGAAACCTGATTGAATACGGAAAATTACCAATTAAGCCGAAGGGTAAGCAGAAGAAAGGCTTGGTCGAAGTCAACATGGCCGCGCTCACTATCCAGGCTTTAAGTGAATGTGACATTTCGCTTAACGCGTAATTCATCCTACAGATTAGAGCGGAGCTAACAATGTTTGATTATCAGACTTCTAAACATGCTCACTTTGATGCAGCTTGCCGAGCGTTTGCGCTGTCGCACAATCTGGAAGATGTGGCCGCTGCCGTTGGTATGCGTCCGCAGATCCTGCGCAATAAGTTGAACCCGATTCAACCACACCGCCTGACCTGTGACGAGCTGCTGGCTATCACCGATTACACGGAAGATGCCCGTTTGCTCGATGGGATGCTGGGGCAGATTAACTGCCTTCCGTCCGTTCCGGTCAATAACGCCACTGAAGCCAACATGCAATTTTGCGCGTTGATCGCCACTGCAAATGTAGGTGCGATCGCTGGGGAAGCTGTATCAACTGAGCACATGACCGCCGCACGCCGCACACAAATTCTTGATCGTGCCCGTGATGCCATCCGTTCCCTTTCCGTTCTGGCTTACACCGTTGAAAGCCGCCTCCAGTCTGCGCCGGTTCTTGCTGCTGCCGTCGATATCGTGACTTCCAGTGCCAGCAGCATGATGTGAGGGATAACCATGAAAGCGTTCGTTACCTATCTGAAAAAAGAATCTCCGGCCATGCAGCTGGCCAGCGGGACAACTGGCTGGCTTGAACTGCCAAACGGCCAACGCTGGAACCCTGGCCACCAGTACAAATTCAATACCCGTTCGTCTCGTCGTCCATGGTGGTTTCGTTTGTTCGGGATTATCAGGGGGCGTTATGGCCATTAGCGAAAAGCAGCAGGAAATTGGCCTGAAGTGGCTGGGGAATATTCGCCGTAAGCACTGGAGCGACAAAAGCGAAGCTGCGGACTGGTGGGACAAATTAACACCAGAATGGCGCGGGGTTGTTTTACATGCGGCGGCGGTTACTTCCGGAATGGACGTTTTCAAAGCCCATCTGAGCAAATGCTACTGGTCAGAGTTATTCGAACGCCTGGACTACCGGGCAATGATTCAGCTGCGCCAGGGCATATCCAGGGCGCGTCTGACGTTTGAAGGGTTCGGGAGTCTGAGCGACAGCGATTTTTCAAAGCGCAGCGCTAACCGCCAGGTGAAAAAGGCACATCCGATCCACAGCAGTAATGGCGTGCAAATGATTATCGCGCCTCATATCGTTCATAAGATGCAACAGCAGGAGAATCATTAATGTCCATTATCTCTGTAAACGCCAAAGAACTGGGACAGGAGCTGGCTGCGTGGGGTGTTCCACACAATTACGCCATTCTCTTTCTGGAGAAAAGCACCGTTAAAAATGGCCGTGTCGCCTTACATCCGTTTTTCTTTAACGAAACCGAGCATATGACAAACAAACGCCACTGGCTGGCCGTGAATGTTGCGTACTGGTGCTGTGTCTATCGTGAAGCGGAAAGCGAGTTCCAGCAGGTTGAAGCAATTGCCAGCATTCGTTCCATGTATTACATCGCCGGGTCATTAGGCGCTGGGGAAGTTAAGGCGCTGATCCAGGAATGGTGGCGCAACACCTACGAGCTGCACCAGATACCCGCGCCGAGCTACTCAGCCGCGCCCGTTACCGTCTCTTTCCACTAATTAACTGCCGGAATTTTTGGCCATCCCTGCGGTGGCCGGGGATTCTTTTGCCTTAAGGAAACCAAAATGCACATGAATCGTCAGAATTTACCAGCAACAGAATCAGGTATTGACCTGATGGCAATGCTCATAAAGGCCACGCAGGAGGGGAAGATTGCAGCGGCTGATTTGTGTTCAACCCGTTTGGATAAGCTGGCCACCTTTGCCGCCAATGAAGGGCTAAGCGCTGCCGAAATCGTAGAGCTGATTCGTGAAGAAGCTGCGGCCATTTGCAGCAAAGGCGGTGCAGCATGGCAGTAAAAATTCATAGTATGAAAATCGCTTCAAAGTATCTGGATGCTGTGTTTTCTGGCCAGAAAAAGGCGGAGCTGCGCAAAAATGACCGCGCCTACAGTGTGGGCGATGTCCTGTTATTACAGGAATGGAAGCATGGCTCATACACAGGGAGAGAGTGGGCGGCTGTAATTACCCACATCCTACCCGTTAACGAAGTTATGCCAGATTCATGCGGTTGGGTGATGCTTTCCATTCGTACCCTGTCGCCTTTGGACGCTCTCGCATATGTGATCTCTGGGGGTGTTCAATGGTAGTTAAAACACCTCTTAAGTGGGTTGGCAGCAAAGTCCGTCTTATGCCACAGCTGCGTAACCACTTGCCGGAAGGTAAGCGCCTGGTTGAACCGTTCGCTGGTTCGTGCGCCGTCATGATGAATACGGACTATGACGAATACCTGATCGCTGATCTGAACCCGGATTTAGTCAATCTGTATAAGGCGATGGCCTATCATACCGACGCGTTTCTTGTGGAGCTTGAAACCCTGTTTTCTGCCGGGGCGTTAGGTGAACAGGAGAGTCGCGCTATTTTTTACTATGCCGTCCGGGACGCGTTCAATTTGTCCGGAAAGGGGCGTGGGGCTGAAAGCGTTGAAGCCGCTGCCCGTTTCATGTACCTGAACCGTCACGGTTTTAACGGGCTTTGCCGTTACAACCGCCGTGGCCAGTTCAATGTCCCTTTCGGAAAGTACAAGAAAAACTATTTCCCGCTTAAAGAAGTCCGCGCATTTGCTGAAAAGGCGAAGCGCGCAACTTTCATCACCGCCCATTACTCCGAAACGCTTGCGCTGGTTCGTGCCGGGGATGTGGTCTATTGCGATCCGCCATACCTGACGGAATCAGGAAATTTCACCTCATACACCGAAAGCGGTTTTTCGCATCTTGATCAGGGGCGGCTGGCCAGAAAACTGCGCCGTCTCGCTGAAAAGGGCGTGAGTGTTGTTGCGTCAAACAGCGATCTGGAAATGGTGCATTACCTTTACGCCGGGTTTGAGGCGATGAAAGTCAAAGCGCCGCGCAGTGTTGGTGCCGCAGCTGCAAGCCAGAAATCTGCCGCAGAGCTGATCCTGAAATCACCAGTTTCCACAGCCTCCAGCGCTGGGGTGGTGGCGAAATGATGACTGAACCCATGACCGGGCTGTATGCGCTGACGGTATTTGCGGCTTTTATCTTCTTTTCCTGGGAAGAGCGCCGGGACGCGGAGACGTCAGATGATGTGGACTTTATTTTGGTCGCTATCTCTTCCCTCGTCTGGCCTGTACTGGTGGCGGTATGTGTCGCTGCTTACATGATTAATGCCTGGAAGAAGTGGGTTAATCGTGGCTGATCTGTCTCTTGCTGGCCAACATCATGCCGTCGATATCTGGCGGCGTGATACTTTTGCGCCAGGAACGCCAGCGGATGCAACAATCACAGAGCGCCGTTTGTGGGCAGTTAACCCACAGGACTACGAATGGCGCTCACAGTTCCTTCATGAAATACCCGACTGGCTAGCCGGGTATTTTGGCAACCGTTACGAAAAGCTGTTTGCTGGTCGTGACGGCCGCCGCCGTGCCAATACATTCCTGCGCAAAACAATCGGTGAGAATGTATTGCCACGTCTGCGGAAAGTGGCTGCGCGTTACCAGCTGGCCGCTGATGTAATCGATCTCCCATTTGGAAAATCATTGCAGCGGTTGCCGTCGCTTGACCGTACCGATCTCAAAAAGCTGTCTGGCCAGGTCTCTGGCTGGATGGCTCAGATGTTTTATGACTTCACCGACACGCTGAAGGGCAAACCAAAAGACGAACATGATATGCGCCAGCGCACGCTGGAGGCTTACCGCAACCTTTGTTCGCTTTCCCTCATGCTGAACAATCAGCCGCCTTACTGGGCAGAACATGAAGCCAATGATGGCCACCTGGAAAACCGAAAAGCGGAGTCCGGTATTTTGCGTCTCATGGCACCGGAATGGTGGTACCAGCGCCTGAAGCGTGCCCGTGATCTGCAACGTGAACATCTGGCCATCGCCGTTGGCCAGGTGCAGAAATCTGCCAGCGCCTACGTATCACGTAAAACCCTGGGCGAATGGATTGAACAGAAGAAACGTAATCTGGAGTTCTTCAAAAAGTTTGATCTGATAGACGAAGAGGGCAACCGCATTGCGCTGGACAGCATGGTACACCGCAGCGTTGCTAACCCGGCAATACGTCGCTGTGAACTGATGGTGCGTATGCGTGGGTTTGAAGATATCGCCAATGAACAGGGGCTGGCTGGCGAGTTTTACACAATCACTGCGCCTTCACGTTATCACGCTGTACACAGTAAGGGCGGCTTTGTGTCTCAGTGGAACGGATTAAGCCCACGGGATACGCAGCGTTATTTATGCAACGTCTGGGCAAAAGCACGCGCGGCGATCTCCCGTGCCGGTATTCATGTTTTTGGTTTTCGTGTGGTGGAACCACACCACGACGGGACACCGCACTGGCATATGCTGCTGTTTATGCAACCACATGACGTTGAGGCGGTACGCGATATCCTTTGCTATCACGCCAGGATTGCCGATTCAGAAGAGCTTCAGACACCCAACGCGCTTAAAGCGCGTTTTCACGTTGAGCCTATCGATCCCGCTAAAGGGTCGGCAACAGGCTATATCGCTAAATATATCTCAAAAAATATCGACGGCTTTGCGCTCGATGGCGAGCAGGATGAAGAAACCGGGGAAAACCTGCGAGATATGGCCAAATCCGTATCGGCCTGGGCATCCCGCTGGCGTATTCGTCAGTTTCAGCAAATTGGTGGTGCGCCTGTGACTGTATGGCGTGAGTTGCGCCGTCTGGGCGATCAGCGCCTGACTGATAGCCGCATGGATGCAGTGCTGGCGGCTGCTGATGTAGGGGACTGGGCGGCTTATACCCAGTTGCAGGGTGGCGCACTGGTTGCGCGTCGCGATCTGGTCGTTCGTCTGGCCTATGAAATCACTGAACAGGGTAACGAGTACGCAGAAGATGTTCAGCGTGTGCAGGGTATCTATTCGCCTTTGATCCCTGATTCCGAAGTTTGCACCCGTCTGGTTAAGTGGCAGAAGGTTGCGAAGTTGGCCGAAGCGCCAGCGGAGGCGGGTTTTTCTGGCGGCAGCGCCGCCCCTTGGAGTTCTGTCAATAACTGTACGGAGGGAGGAACCCGGAGACGGTTAAAACTGGAACTGAACCAGCGCGGGTTTGCCGGAACGGATGAAGAAATCGACATTCTGAAACGGGGAGGCGGCCTCAAATTTGGCCGTTCAGCCCTGATTTACCGTGAAGGGCGGTTGCAAGAGAAGCGGAACAGTCCGGAAAACGAACAATGGCCAGGCTGGCAGTAATGGTATGTAAGTACGTGATAAGTAATGCGTAAATTTTCATTTGCGCTAATTATCATTTCACATATTGTGCGTTTAGGTATACTGTATGCTTATACAGTGTTTTATTTGTGGGAGGGCTGCATGGATATCTTAGAGGCATCAGCAAAGCTGGAGCGCATCGAATTACTGGCGAAAATTGCCCATGTAAGTGAGATAAGCACGAAGGAAAAGACTATTGCCTTAACCTGGATCGGCGAGATTGCCGAAGAAATGCGTAGCGTTGTCAGGGGGGAAATAAAAAACCCCCAGAGCGGGGGTTTTTCAGGCGGCGGGCGCAGCCTTCAATAAATCAAGCGCCATTTGCTTTTGATCGGGTGACAGGTTTTTCAGCAAGGTTTGCACCAAAGTATCACCCGTTTTAGCACTGGGGCTGAGAGTGTGGGAAAACGTCAAATTCATAACAAAAGTGTGCCCACACTCCACATCAGCACAGGCACAGTAAATATCTGCAATCTGGCGGTGCTTTCGGTTAGTTTTGCGAATCACAGCCTTAGAGCCGCACTCCGGACATTCAATTTTCAGGACTCTCATATTCCATTCTCCGGCTGTCAAATAATGCCTGGATTTTAGCCTTTTTTGCATCATGCTGCACCCTTCACCGTTGTTTCTTCAGCAAAATTTAAATGCAGGTGGCGCGGAATTTCCGGATCGCTGTTGATGGCCATCGCCAGGCGGCGCTGAATGGGCAGCACTTCATTCTTTTTGTAGGTGCGTTCAACCTTTTCCGGGTCGCCCAGTCCGGCAGTGTTCTGCGGAACGATACCTGCAAGCCCGGCCGGGAAGCGGTGCGCGTTCAGAATGTCCTGTGCACTGATGTTTTTCACACTCGCAAATTCATCTTTGGCCGAAATATCCCCCATCTCAATAAACTTGATCGCGTCGCCGTCGCCGCCAGGGATGTTTACCAGGATGGTGGAGAAGTTGCCGATCCCCTTGCTGTCCCGCAGCTGCTGTTCAATCTCTTCCTCCATTTCGTCCGTCATGCTGGGGTCACGGGTATATAAAATGCCACCCGTGTGGGCGCCGTTGTGGTAGTAGCGACGGCGGAAGATAACCGCCTCACTGTTCAGCAGGGCAGAGTGAACGCCGCCGATGTAGTCCGGCAGACCATAGATGTGCTGCTGCGGGTCGTACATCTTGATGAAAATGATATCTTCAGGCGGGAACGCCAGCGGCTCGCCTTCCTGTAAAACCACATAATCCCCGGGCACAGTCTCCGCGTTTTCTCTCTCCTTTCGTCGGCGGAGGTAAAGCCCCGGCAACGGCTGAAGCCCGATCACATCTCCCCAGCCATTACGGATTTTGGCCACAGCGATATCACCAAACGTCAGGTAGTCAAAAACAGCGGCCTCCAGCTCGTCGAACGTCAGGCCGCCGCCCTGATAGTCCGCCGTCACCATGTTTTTACGGGCGTGAATAATTCCACCGTGCTGGCCGTTCAGGTTGATAAGCTGCGCCAGCGCCAGGCGGTCAATCGGCTGGGTGTAGTGATCGGCGGCGTTGTCGTACCAGATTTCCCGGTAATCGGTTCCGGTTGTCAGTACCGGTTCCGGTTTGCCGAAGCTGATAATGCTCATTTTTTTTGATTTGTCGCCGCGCTGATCGCGTTTCACAAAGCGTTTCTTTTTGTTCATGCTGCTTGTTTCCTTACACCCCAGCGGGATTTTGGTTTGTTTTCGTAGTTAAGTGGTTCGTTATGCAGGGCGTGGGTAATTGCCCAGAATGCCTCTGCGTGGCCAGTGTCCTGGCTGCGGTCTGCGACAAAGGTCATGGCGTTACCACTCTGTGTGGTGGTACGCCGCACAGACATAAAGCTGGCCGGGATTTCCTTCAGGTTTTTGTCCCATTCGATACGCTGGCTTTCCACCACATCGGCGGCCTTCAGAACCAGCTGGTTTTTGGTGTTCATGTCGTAGCGAATCGGAACAACAACCTTCATGGCAAAGTGCTGGATATTGTCAAACACCCCCTGGCCGATCCCGGTTACGTCCACGCCCAGATACGTGAAGTTGTACTGGTCAAACAGCTTTTCGATCTGCTTTGCCTGGTAGCGGAAGTTCATTCCCTTCCAGTAAATCACCTTCAGCACACGGAATTTTTCCACTGCAAACATCGGCGGGGCGACGATGACGAAACACGACAAATCGCCGCTGCGTGCCGGGTCAAAGCCGCCCCAGACTGGCCTGTCACCAAACGGCCGTTTTGCGTCCGGGTCGTGATCCTGCCAGGTGTCCACCTCCACGCCGCACGCTTCCAGATCGGAAAAGCTGAAAACGGAATCCTTGCTGTCCACAAACACGCACATATAAAGCATGTCGAATGTGGCGGTGTTGTAGCGGTTGCGCAGCTTCTCGATGTTGGCCAGATTGAAGCCACCCGCAATGGCATCTTCCATAGTGATGACATAGCGCCACTGGCCATCCGGGCAGAGCCGTCCACCGTTCCGCATTTCATCGAACAGCGGAAACGTAATGGCCGCACGTTTCTTGCTTCCCTGTTTCCACTCTTCACCCGTCCAGAACGGATACGCCTGGTGCGTTTTGGCCGATGGTGTGGAAAAGTAGGTGGTGCGCCATTTGTCATGGGTGGCCATCGCACTGGCCACTTCATTGAGTTTTGCGAAGTTGGGTACCCAAAAATATTCATCACAGTAAAGATGGCCACTGTATGACTGGGCGGTGTTTTTGTTGGTCGACAGAAAACGCAGCTCTGCGCCGTTGCTTAAGCGGATCGGGTTCCCGGTCAGCGTGATACCGAAATACTGTTCGGCTATGTTGACGATGTAAGACCGGAACACCTCCGCCTGGGCTTTGGACGCGGACAGGAAGATTTGCGGATCGCCCGTCATTACTGCGTTTTCGAACGCCTCAAACGCAAAGTACCAGGTTGCACCGATCTGGCGGCTTTTCAGGATGTTCCTGACCAGCTGGCCGATGTTGCGGCGCAGGTGTTTCTGATATTCGAAAAGATGTTCGTCCGCCCAGGTGTCAAAATCCTCCTGAGTGAGTGATGAAATATCGTTTTTCTTGTACTTGCGTTTGCTGCGTGGCTCGTCCTCGCTATCTCCTCGCGCAGCTGCTTGCCGTTCCCCCTGGCTGTAGGCCAGCTTTTCTTTATGCTTATTGCTCTGGGCGCGCAGCTTTGTGGCGTGAGCAATAAGCAAATCCATTTCTTTTAAATCCAGATCCGTTTTATTGTCACGCCCGGCTAACAGCTGGTAACGGCGTTCAATTGCCTCCTCTGTGCTTTCGAAACTGAGCAGGTCAGCCCATTTATATTTTTCCGCCCAGTAGTAAACGATCCGCGCATTCGGCAGATTTAATTCTGATGCAATTTCTTTCGGCGTGTAGCGGCGCAGGTAAAGAGCGCGGACAACGCCTTTTAATTCTTCTGAGTATTTAGCCATAGATTTAATTATGCCGTGGTGCTGATGAAAAAACGGCGGGGTTAATTCGGGGCTGTTCGGTAATGACTTATAACCGAACTGTTCAGAATAAAGCGTAATGCGGGGATGTGTTTAATTAGCAATAATCAAATCCACAGCAAGGGAAACAGTTAATCGACAGAGGGGGAAATATGTGTCGCATTTAAAAACTGGCTGGCTGTGTGTTGCTACTGAAGGCGATACGGTTGATGGACGCGTGCTGGAACGGCAATGGATTATCGACATGGCGGAAACCTATGATCCTAACCATTACGCCGCATTGATATGGCCAGAGCATGACGATTCATGTGGCAATTTCGGCGAAGTGCTGGAGGCGATGTGGCAGGACGGGGATGACGGGCTGGCGCGGCTGTATGTCAGCCTGTGCCCGAATAAGCGCCTGATTTACGCAAACGACGAAGGCCAGCTGCTGTATTTCTCCGTAGAGCCGGAGCTGAACTGGCGTGGAGGGGAGCGTACATATTTGATGGGGCTGGCAGTAACAGACCATCCGGCCAGTGTAGGTACAACACGATTGCGTTTTAGTCGGCGCAAATTAAACAAACAGGGATATTACAGTTGTGTGATTTCCCGTAACGGTAAAATTACGCAGGAAGGGAAGATGAAAAACTGGCAGAAATTGTTTGGTATTAAGCCGAAGTTTGAAGATGAAAATTCGCAGGACGATCCACCTGCTGATGATAAATTGCAGGCGCTGGCGAGCGCTCTGAACGATCTGGAAGCGCGTGTGGGTAAAATTGAAACCCAGCTTAATTCCGTGCAGGACGATGTTGACACTATTACCGAAGTCGTGGACACGGAAGAGTTTTCCGTTATCCGTGATAACGCCAAAGAAATTGTTACCCGATTTAACGAGCTGGGTAATAAAGGTGGTCAGCGTAAACAGCGTCAGGTTCCGTCTAAATCCGGAAAATTTAGTTACCTGTAATTAACCGCAACGCGAATAAGCAAAACTTTTTATTATCGCTTAATTGCGAGGGAGTCTTATGTTACTGAATAACCGTGCGCGGGATTTACTGGACAATTATACGGCGGGTATGGCGCAGCATTTTGGCACGCAAAACCCTGGCCGTTATTTTTCGCTAAATGACCCGCAGGAAACAGCGCTGCGTCTGGCCATGCTGGAGTCCGTGGAGTTCCTGAACTGGATCACCACGCTGGACGTTGACCAGCTGAGTGGCCAGGTCGTCAACGTGGGCGCGTCTGTTCTCCATACCGGGCGCAGCGAAACTGGCCGTTTTGTCCGCCAGGTGGGGGTTGACGGCAATACCTACTCACTGGTTGAGACAGACAGCTGCGCGGCGCTGCGCTGGGATCTGCTCTCCGTCTGGGCGAACGCCGGGAAGGAAGAAAACGAGTTTTACAACCTGGTGCAGACCTTCAGCACCCAGGCGTTTGCGATGGATATGCTGCGTATCGGCTTTAACGGTACACACCGCGCCAAAACCACAGACCCTAAAGCCAACCCAAATGGTGAAGATGTCAACATTGGCTGGCATGAAATCATGAAAACGATGCTGGACGGCAAGCAAATCATGACCGATCCGGTGGTGCTCGATCAGGCGGGTGATTACAAATCGCTGGATGCGATGGCCTCCGATCTGATTAACGCCAAAATCCCGGCACAGTTCCGTAATGACCCGCGCCTGGTGGTGCTGGTAGGTGCTGACCTGGTGGCCGCTGAACAGTACCGACTGTTCCAGGCTGCTGACCGCCCAACGGAAAAAATCGCGGCGCAGCTGCTGGGCAACACCATTGCTGGCCGTCAGGCGATTATCCCGCCGTTCATGCCGGGCAAACGCATGGTGGTTACGCCGCTTTCTAACCTGCACATCTATACCCAGCGCAACACGCGCCAGCGTAAAGCTCGCTTTGAAGATGATCGCAAACAGTTCGAAAACAGCTATCTGCGTAATGAAGGCTACGCGATTGAAGAGCCGGAGCTGTACGCGGCGATTGATGAAAATGCCGTGACCATCGGCAAGCCGTCTGAGCCAGTGGAGGGTTAATCAATGTCTCTTTCACCCGCGCAGCGTCATAACCAGCGCATTGCGATGGAACAAAAGCTCAAGCAAAGCCTGGCCGTTGGCACCACGGAAAGCATGCACCTGCTGATTAAGGCGCTGGAAACAGACGTGGAACAGGTGCGAAGCCTGCCGCTGATTGCTGATCGCGTTGAGCATAAGCGCAACGTGCTGCTGCCGAAATGGGTTCCGACTGTGGAAGCGTATCTGGCCAGCGGCCAGGTGTATGCCAATCCGGTTCTGGCGTGGTGCGTGATCTGGCTGTTTGACGTGGGCGATCTGGATAAGGCGCTGGAGTGGGCTGATATCGCCATTGCCCAGCAACAGGCCACGCCGGAACGGCTGCGCAGCAATTTTCCTACGTTCGTGGCCGATACGATGCTGGCCTGGGCGGAGGAGTCTGCGGGACGCGGGGAAAGCATTGAACCGTATTTTTCACGCACGTTTGAGAATGTGGCCACCAGGTGGCGGCTGCATGAGCAGGTGACAGCGAAATGGTACAAGTTCGCCGGGTTGCAGCTGCTGCGCGGTGAGGATGGCCAGAAAACAGCGGCGGGTGTGGACGATGTGGAAACACTTCAGAAAGCCGATCAGCTGCTGGCCTCCGCCGAACAGTATTACTCAAAAATCGGCGTTAGAACGCAGCGGCAGACCATTGCCGCGCGCATCCGAAAACTGACGCAGGGTTAAAGACTACCGCAAGCCAGGCGGGCGCGGTGGAGGGCAGAAACACGATGTGAAGCTGCGCCGTGGAAACCGGACAGCCCGCCTATTTTTTCGGGGGAGCCATGTTTAGTGGAAAGCCGCTTGATTATCAGGACGAGCCGCTAAAAAACGAAGGATTCTGGCCAGACCTGAACCTGAAGGACTTTCAGGCACAGCGAGCGATCCCGGCTGATGTTGAGGCGGACACCGCTGCCCAGGCGCTGCTTGCGGCCGTGGCGGAGGTGAATGCGGAGCTGGAAAAAGTGGAAGCCAGCTGGAAGGCAAAAGGGGTTCTGAGCGCAGGGGACGCGCCGGGGGCACGGATGGGGGAGTTAAACGCCCTCTGTGCGCAGTACATGAAGGCGGTTTTTGCCAGGGCAAAAGCTGACCTGTTGGGGGAGTTTGCCACCGTTGGGCGGCGTGATTCTCACCCTGGCCAGGAAAGCACGGAAACCCGCGCCGGGTTACTGGCAGAGGCATCTGTTGTGATCCGTCGCATGAAGGGACTGAAAAGGGCAACGGTGAAGAAAGTATGAGCCAGACACAGCTTGAAAACCTGACGGCATTTTTTACCAGCAACGTGCCAGCCCGTGCGATGCAGTCATTTGACAGCGTAGTGGATGAAATGGAGTTCGTACCGGCTGCAAAGGATATGGGGCTGGGGCAGTACCGCCAGGCGGTGATCCGCTATGACGCGGTACTGAGCTGGGAGCGTTTCCCGTATCGCCTGTGTCCGCCGCAGCTGCTTATGTCGCTGATGGCTGCCTGGCTCGATGAGGCAGACCGGGAATTACTGGACGAAATCGGGGTAACTGAGGCCGATCCGCAGTGGGATGTGTCGGTGGCCGATGAAGAAACCGCCGATATTGTCCTGACGGTTCCCATGGCGGAAGAGCTGGTGATCCGTGAGGACGAAAAGGGATTAATCCCCTGGCAGGGAAAGCGCTGGTCGCTGGTTGAGCCGGAGATCTGGACGGCGCTGACGGCAACGGTTTACGGCGTGGATGAATCCGGTGCGCCTGTGGGCGATGCGTCGTGATTGCCGGAGGGGAGCTTAACAAGCGCCAGCTGGCGGAGCTGAAAAAGGCGCTGGCCAGCATGGAGCTGCCGCCAAAAAAACGGCAGCGGCTGCTGTGGCGAATGGCGAAATATGGCGTTATTGCCGCCGCCAAACGCAACGTGCGGAATCAGGAAACACCGGACGGGGAAAGCTGGGAAGGGCGCAAAACAAAGCGCAAAGGGAAGATGCTGCGCAACATGCCGAAACTGCTGCATATCCGGGAAATGCCTGAGATTCAGGCTGTGCGGATTTACTTGCAGGGTGGCGGCTACCGGAACGGGGAAGCGCCTGTACCCGCTGGCACGGTGGGCTATTCGCAGCAAAACGGCATGCGCGTCCGGGTGAGTCGTGCAAGCCAGCCAGGGAAGGCACAGCCAGGCAAGATGGCCACCGCTGCACAGGGAAAAAAACTGCGTGCGCTGGGCTACCGGGTGCGCCGGGGGAAGCGCTGGAAAAAGCCCACTATCCGGGAAATAACCAGTGAAATGCCATACGCACAAGCGGGGTTGCTTATCCGGAAGTTAAGCGGCAAGGCCGTAAAAACGAGCTGGACTATCGATCTCCCTTCCCGCGTATTTCTGGGAATGGGTGATGAAGACTTTAACAAGGCGCTGGCACGCCAGCTTCAGGCCATTGGCTTTGGCTGGGATGTAAATGCGCAGGATATCAGGGGGAGAACATGACCTGGCCAAATGTGACCGTTAACCAGGTAAACCAGCTACTGGGTGAAACCAATGAGGTGGAACGCACGGTGCTGTTTATCGGTACGGGAACCAAAAATACAGGCAAGACCCTGGCTGTAAACACACAGAGCGATTTTGATGCGCTTCTGGGTGAGGCTGACAGCCAGTTAAAAAGTGACGTGCTGGCGGCAGTGTCGAATGCTGGCCAGAACTGGTGGGGGTTCGTCCATGTGCTGGCTGCTGACAGCGAGCCGGACGCATGGGTTAAAGCGGTGCTGGCCGCGCAGGTGTCGTGCTCGGTTGAAGGCGTGGTGCTGAGTAATGACATTTCAACGAAAGCGGAAATTAATCAGGCCATTAAGCTGCGTGCGGATCTGATTGCTAAGTATGGCCGCTGGGTATGGTTCATTCTGGCCACGCAGGGAATGCAGGACGAAGAGGGACAGGCGGATTACCTTGCGCGTATGTCCACCCTTCAGGATGGCATTGCGGAAAAAGCGGTGCAGCTGGTTCCCCGCCTCTGGGGGAACGAGCCGGGCGTGCTGGCTGGCCGCCTGTGCAGCCGTGCCGTCACCGTGGCGGACAGCCCGGCACGCGTGAAAACGGGGGCGCTGGTCAGCCTGGGCAGCGATGAATTGCCGCTGGATGGCACAGGGGCAGTGCTGGAACTGGCAACGCTTCAGGCGCTGGAGGCGCAGCGCTTCAGCGTGCCGATGTGGTATCCGGACTATGACGGGTTCTACTGGTCAGACGGCCGCACGCTGGACGTGGAAGGGGGCGATTATCAGTCCATCGAAACGCTGCGCGTGGCCGATAAAGCCGCACGCCGGGTGCGTCTGCTGGCCATCGGCAAAATTGCAGACCGTTCGCTTAACAGCACGCCGGGCAGCATTGCCGCACACCAGACGCTGTTTGCGAAGCCACTGCGCGAAATGTCCACGGCAGCAAACATCAACGGGGTTTCATTCCCCGGCGAAGTGAAGCCGCCGCAGGATGGTGATGTGACCATTGTCTGGAAAAACAAAAAGGCGGTGGAGATTTACATTGTGGTGCGCACCTGGGAAGTGCCGCTGCAAATCACCATTAGTCTGTTACTGGATGCCAGCCTGGAGGCCGCCGCATGAGTAAGCGTATTTCGGGAATGTCGTTTGATTCATACGTTGACGGCGATCTGATCCACATCGAGAAAATTTCTCTCGATATCACGGACAACAGCGCCGCCGCGCAGACCCGTGGCGTGCCGGATGGACACGTAGATGGTGATGTGGCCGCTGAGGGTGAAATTGAAGTCAGTTCCAAAGTGCTGAGTGTGCTGACAGCCAAAGCACGATCAGCGGGTTCCTGGCGCGGTATTGAACCCGTGGATTTCCTCTTCTATGCCAAAGCCGGTAATGAGGAAGTCAAGGTGGAGACGTTCGGCTGCAAACTTCAGCTGAGTAACCTCCTGGATATCGATCCGAAGGGTGGCAGCGTGGCCACGCACAAAATCAAATATTTTGTGACCAGTCCAAAGTTCGTAAACATCAACGGCGTTCCGTATCTGGAAGCGGAAGCCACGGAAAACCTGATCGGGTAAGGGGCAGGGATGCAGGAGTATGAAAAAGGCGCACTGACGCTGGCGGTTATGGGGGCGCTTATCGCGCTGGGTAAGTTACTGTCCAGCAATGAGCCTGTTACGGCACGGCTGGCCATCGGGCGCGTAATTGTCGGGAGTGCGCTTTCTGTGGCGGCGGGTTCGGCGCTGTATCTGGTTCCGGAATTACACCCGCTGGCGCTGCTGGGGATTGGTTCAGCGCTGGGGCTGGCCGGGCTTCAGGGGGTTGAGCTTTGGCTCAAACGTAAAGGGATTAACGCAGGGGCGGGTAAATTATGACGTTAAGTGAAAAGCAGCAGCTGTTTACCGTGATGGTGGCCAGTCTGATCCACTGGGCTGAAGAGCACGGCTATCGCCTGACCTTTGGCGAGGCGTACCGCACGCCGGAACAGGCGGCACTGAACGCTAAAAAGGGCAGCGGTATCACCAACAGTCTGCATACCCAGCGCCTGGCCGTGGACTTTAATCTGTTCGTGAATGGCCAGTACAAAACAGACACCGCCGATTATCTCCCGCTGGGTGAATACTGGGAATCGCTGGGCGGTACGTGGGGTGGCCGCTTTAAATCCCGTCCGGACGGTAATCACTTCAGTCTGGAACACAACGGGGTGCGGTGATGACAAACGGCCAGTGGCTGGTAGTGGTTGCGCTGGCGTTTGTCTGGGGCTGGCTGACCGCTGACTGGCGGCGTGACAGCCTGGAGCTGGCGATCAACTCCGCCGCGCAGGTTGCGGGTAACAAGTCCCAAAAGGCGATGCTGGAGATTGCCAGCGAATCCGCCAGGGGGCTGGAAGATAAGCTGGAGGCGCTGGAGAGTGGCAGACCGAAGGAAATCAGGACGGAAATCCTTAAGCCGGTATTCACTAATGTTTGCGTGTCTGATGAATTTATCAGGATGTATAACGCAACCGTCGAAAATACCGAACGTACCTTATCAGGAAAACCTGAAGCGAAAATGCCCAACGGAAAATCTTCCGCGCATTAAAGGTAATACCGGGGCGGATATTGCTGCCCCTGCTGTTGAATATCAGGATTTATATTCTGTGTGTGCGGCGCGTCATAACGCGCTGATTGACGAAATAAATAAACGAGAGAGCTTATTAAATGGAACAGAAAATTGCACTGGTTGTATGTGGTAAAGAAATTGTTTTCGCACCGAACCAGACCGCCTACAACAAATTCATTAATGAAATGGCGATGGATAATAAAGTTGCCCCGGCGCATAACTACCTGACCCGCATCGTGGAGCCGGAGAGTAAAGACGCACTGGCCGAGCTTTTAAAACGTCCGGGGGCAGCGTTGCAGCTGGCTGGCAAGGTAAATGAAATTTACGCGCCTGAGCTGGAAATTGAAGTAAAAAACTGACAAAGCGAGTCCGGGCTATTGAAAGAAACGGACTCGATCAGTATTTAATTTTACGCCGCCACTATTTACCCCACGGGGAAGATTCCATTGACGATATCGCCGCCGCTGTCTGGCTGGATAATCGTCAGTGGGAAAATATGCGTATTGCTGTTGCAAACGGAATAAGCACTGCTTTTAAAGGCGCTGAATGAAACAGTTAGATTTTACATTAAGCCTGATCGATAAATTGTCGCGCCCGTTAAAACAGGTGCAGAACAATGTGACCGGCTTTGCGGATAAATCAAAAGCAGCGTTTATGCAGATTGGCGGCGGCGCACTGGCGCTGGCCGGAACGGGGATGGCCATCAAAGGCGCATTGTCTCCGGCCATTGAAATGTATGACGCGCTGAATGAGGCGGCAGCAAAAGGTATCGACGATTCAGCGCTGAAAACTGTCCAGCGTGACGCGCTGACGTTCAGCACGACATACGGCGCCAGCGCGGTGGAGTTTGTTCAGTCCACTGAATCAATCAATGCGGCCATCGCCGGACTGACCGGGAATGAACTGCCGAAAGTGACCAAAGTCGCCAACGTCCTGGCGTTTGCTCTGAAATCCACCGCCGCTGATACGTCAGAGTTTATGGGGCAGATGTTCGGTAACTTTGCGTCTGATGCCGCACGCCTGGGCAAAGTGCAGTTCGCTGAACAGCTGGCCGGAAAGATGGTTTATATGCGCAAGACGTTCGGCGCGGAAATGGCCACGATCAAAGACCTGATGGAAGGCGCGCGTGGCGTGGGGACAAACTACGGTGTCGGGCTGGATGAACAGCTGGCCGTGCTGGGGCAACTGAGCCGTACGCTGGGAACGGAAGCGAGCAGCGCCTACGAAGGATTTATGACGGGCGCGATCGATGGCGCTAAAAAGCTGGGGCTGTCCTTCACTGACGCTACCGGAAAAATGCTCTCCATGCCTGAAATGCTGGCGAAGCTACAGGGCAAATATGGCAAGAGCCTGGAAGGGAACCTGAAGGCACAGGCGGAGCTGGATGAAGCCTTTGGGGACAGTTCGGCGGTGGTTAAGCAGCTGTATGGCAACGTGGCGCTACTTCAGCGGAATATTACCGAACTGGGGGGCGCTGACGGGCTGAAGCGTACCCAGGAAATGGCGGCCAGAATGGTGAAACCGTGGGATCGCTTCATTGCCATCCTGACGGCCATTAAAACCGTCATTGGCCTGACGCTGATCCCGGTGCTGTATCCGCTGCTGAATCGCCTGGCAGATATGGGGCAGACCTTTTCCCGGTGGATGCAGCTGTTTCCCAACATCGCGCGGGTGGTGGGTTATGCCGCGCTGGCGCTGCTGAGTTTTGCCGCCGTGGGAGCCATCGCCAATATCGTGATGGGTGTCAGTACGTTTGTGATGATGGGCATGACGAAGGTGCTGGCACCCGTGGCCAGACTGCTGGGACTCAATCGCCTGGCAATGCTCGCCAGTAACGCCGCGACACAGCTGTTTACTGCCGGATTACGGGGTTTGCGTGCCGCACTGCTGGCCGCCAGCATTGCCGCCCGTATGGGTTCTGCCTCGTTTTTACTGATGATTGCCCCGATTGCGGCCGTTGCCCTGGCCATTGCTGGCGTGGTGCTGGCGGTCATTAAGTTCTGGCAACCGATCAAGGCGTTCGTCAGCGGTTTTATCAGTGGTTTCAGCCAGGCCAGTGGCGCACTGACTCCGTTTAAAGGGCTGTTCAGTGGCATCGCCACGGCGGTGGGCTGGGTCTGGAATGGTGTGAAAACGCTGTTTGGCTGGTTTGGCAGCCTGCTTTCCCCGGTACAAATGACCGGGGAAAAACTGGCTGGTGTGACCAGCGCGGGGGAAACCTTTGGCCGTGTGGTGGCGGGGGCGGTTGGTCTGGTTCTGACTCCATTTGAGCTGGTTTATCGTTCCATCCAGACGGTCATCGAGATGTTCGGGATCGTTATTGAGGGATGGGGTGATGTGGTTAACGCCTTTGATATTAATTCCCCTGTCGCATCATTTGAAAAAATGGCCAGCGTGATCGGTGGTGTGTTCGGGAAATTGTGGGACACCCTGAAAGGTTCATTTACCGGAACGTACAACTGGATTATTGAAAAGCTGAATAAAATTCCGGGCGTGGATATTTCCCTGGCTGCTGATTCAGGTTCGGGAGCAAATAAGGGAATCCCTTTCAACCCTAAACAGGTTGAACAGTCTGCGATTGCTTCACCTGAAATAAAACAGGTTAAGTATGGCGGGAATATCACGCAGCAGTTAACGCAAAACACGTTATTACCGGAGCCGCCGCCAGTAACCGCCCCCAATGTGCTTTTAACAGGCGGCGAGCTTAAAGGCGTTGAGCGCGGCGGGATCAGTAAAACCATAAACAGCAATTCTAAATCTGTTACGGACAACAGCCGCAAAATTGACACGGTGAATATCTATCCGAAAGAAACACTTTCACCGGGACAGTTGCAGGAGTGGCAGGAGCTAAACCCATGAGTGATTTGCTTTACATCGATCTGCTGATTGAAAACGGTAACTTTGTTCTGAATACCGGGAAAGAGCCTGAGCTGTGTAATAACCGCAAAAGTATCGGGCAGGACATTATTCACAGCATTCTGGAAAGCGGTCTGGCCACGCAGCTGGTTGGCGAACGCAGCCCGACTTTACGCGCGGATATCTTCACGCAGCTGGAGCTGCTGATTGAAGAGGATGAACGCATTGTGCCAGGTACGGTGGATGTGAGTGAGGAAAGCCAGAAGCGGTTATGGGTGACGGCGAGCACGTATGACTTTGGCGGAATATCAGCACAGGTGGAGCTATGACGGAAAAGCCGCAGGTTGATTTTGAAGAGGTGGTGAAGTCCAGCGGGATGCCCGTTACGGAAGAGGCGGTACGCACCCGTTTCAACGCTATCGCCGCAGAGGAAGGGCTTATTACCAACACGTCGCGCATGTCTCCGTTCTGGCGGCTCATTACCGCCATTGTGACCGCGCCAGTGATGTGGCTGAAGGATGCGCTGGTTTCGGTGGTCATGACCAATATGTTTGTGGCCACAGCGGGTGGGCAGATGCTGCGTCTGCTGGCCTGGGCGGTGAATGTCACGGCTAAACCTGCCAGCGCTGCGGAAGGTGTGATCCGCTTTTACAAGGAAGATTCAAAACAAGCCGTCACCGTGGCGGCGGGAACGGTAGTCCAGACCGAAAGGATTAACGGCAAGGTTTACGCCATGGCCACGGTCGCTGACGTGGTGATCCCGTCCGGCATGGCAAGTGCTTTGCTGGCCGTCAAAGCCACCGGAACGGGCGGGGCGTATAACCTTGCGCCGGGCTATTACCGCATTTTGCCCGTGGCCGTGGACGGTATCAGCCATGTAGCCAGCGAAGAGGACTGGCTGACCGTGCCGGGCGCGGATGAAGAAAGTGATGACGAGCTGCGCGAGCGCTGCCGGAACCAGTTCAACCTGGTGGGGAACTACCACACGGACGCGGTTTACCGTTCGATGATTGCGAGCGTGGCCGGACTGAGTATTGACCGGATTTTCTTTCTGCATGATGCGCCCCGTGGTCCGGGTACAGCGAACGCGTATCTGTTGCTGGATAGCGGGGTAGCGTCTGAGCCGTTTATTGAAGCAGTTAATGACTACATCAATACGCAAGGGCACCACGGCCACGGGGACGATATGCAGTGTTTTGCCATGCCGGAAACCCGCCACGATCTGAGCGTGACGGTTTACGTCAGGAGCCTGGGCAACCTTGAACCGGAACAGCAGGACACGCTGAAAAAAGGGATTGAAAACCTGATCCGCTGTGCTTTCAGGGAAAACACGGATTATGACGTGAAAAAGACGTGGCCTTATTCCCGGTTTTCATTCTCCCAGCTGGGGCGGGAGATTCATAAAACCTTCTCTGATGCGGATTCGGTTGAGTTTTCACTGAAAGATATTACGAGCGATCTGGATGTACCGCGCCTCAACTCTTTAACGGTGGTTTTGCAAGATGACTGATTTTCTGAAAAAGCTGGCCAGCATGGCGCTGCCGTCCTGGATGAATAAGGGCGAGCCGCTGAAATTGCTAAAGACCGCGCGAATATTCTGGGCGGAAGTGTACGACTGGATAACATGGCCGCTGCGGCAGTTTGATCCGCTGACCTGTATTGAGCCGGTTCTGAATTTAATTGCTTATGACAGGGACATTACCCGCTTTAGCGGTGAACCGTTAAGCCTCTTTCGCAAGCGTGTGGCCTATGCCTTCATCAATGCGCGTGATGCAGGTTCGGTTGAGGGATTTATTAACATTTTCGAGCGGCTGGGGATTGGTTACGTGGAGCTGGTTGAACGCCAGCCGGACATTGACTGGGACGTGATCATGGTACGTGTCACGGACAGCCAGATTGCAGACAACACGCAGCTGATGATTCAGATAATTCGGCAGTACGGGCGAACCTGCCGCCGTTATCAGTTTGAAGTGATCACGTCTGAAAGCCTGGCTATCCGGGCGGGATGGGATCAGGGGGAATATGTGGTTTATCCGGCACTTCTGAACAGCACGGAAGCCAGCGGCGCAACGTTTAGCGCGAGTTTATAGGGAGAATTTATGTCACAGACAGCTATCACACTGGCCTTTGAGCAGTGGAAAGCAAGCCAGGCGGTAACGGGTGAGCCCGTTCTGCTGGATGAATTTGTTTTTGCCAACGTGCCGGGGCTGGATACCAGTAAGCCGATTGATCGCAATGAAACGTTGCCGCCAGATGCGCAAATTGTCCACCGTCAGGCTGTAAACCGTAAGGGCGTAGTAAACGAAAATGCCGTGGTGCATTCTGCTGTGCTGGGTGCAGATGTGGGTGATTTTTCATTTAACTGGATTGGGCTGATTAATAAAGCAAGCAACACGCTGGCCATGATTGTGCATGCGCCTGTTCAGCAAAAGCTGAAAACAAAGGATGGCCAGCAGGGAAATGTGCTTACCCGTTCTTTTTTGATGGAGTTTAACGGCGCACAGACTGAAACCGGAATCAACACGCCAGCAGAAACCTGGCAGATTGACTTCACTGCCCGTATGGCCGGGATGGACGAGCGCCAGCGCCTGGAAAATATTGACCTGTACGGCGCTGCGGCATTCTTTGGTGATGGCTATCTGGTTGGTAAAAATGGGGCGCAGTATTTCATAACGCCAGGGGTGGGGTATGTGCGCGGTCTGCGTTCACAGCTGGCGGCCGTTCAAAACATTACAGTGACAACTAAGCCGGTTAAGGTCTGGCTGGACGTGGCCTGGACGGGAACGCTAACAAGTGCCTGGGCGGTGGAAAGCAAAATCACGGTTGCGGACGCTCTGGCAGACTATGTGCAGGGCGGAGTACAGCATTATGTGTTTGCGGTGGCCAGCATTGATGCAAACGGCAACGTTACCGATCTGCGTCCGAAAGGAACGCTTGATGATCAGGCCGCCAGTGATGCACTGAAAAAACACGAGCAGTCCCGTAACCATCCTGACGCAACTACGGCGGCCAAAGGGTTTACCCAATTAAGCAGTGCCACGAACAGCGATTCAGAAGCGCTCGCAGCAACGCCGAAAGCGGTCAAGGCGGCGTATGACCTTGCAGACGGTAAATACACGGCTCAGGACGCCACCACGGCGCAAAAGGGTATCGTTCAGCTCAGTAGCGCGACCGACAGCACGTCTGAGAGCGTCGCAGCGACGCCAAAAGCGGTTAAGGCGGCGTATGACCTTGCTAAAGGGAAATATACTGCACAGGACGCGACCACGGCGCAGAAGGGTATCGTCCAGCTCAGTAGCGCCACCGACAGCGCATCTGAGACGCTCGCAGCCACGCCAAAGGCCATTAAGGCGGTTAGCGATGATGTTAAAACTCTGAAAGGCAGTCTGGGCGATGCCGCTTTTAGAGATGTAGCGGATGATGCTTCCGGTGAATTAATCCCAGTAGGATATAAAGGCAATTTTAAATCCGAATGTAATCACGGGGCGATTGATTTTGCGACTTATCCGTTTGTAGTTGGGGAATCATTATTCGTTGATTCACGTGGCTGTACGAATACCCCCTCTTTTTTGACGCAAGATTTTTATTATATAAATGTTGTGTGTGCCACTAGCCCAGCTCAGGGAGGGAGAGTTAACAGGCCGTTAATCCAATTTGTAAGTTATACAAATTCAACAATGATTTTTGCCATTCGGGAAGATGATGGTTCTACCATAGGCTGGCGTTATTTCCGTGCAGTGCAATTTGATGCAGACAACCAGAATGTTACCTTTCCTGGTGATGTAAGGGCGCGTAACGGTGCAATTGAATTAAGTCAAAGCGCAATAATCATTCGGGGTTCTGGCAATAAACATCTTTGGTTTTTCAATGCTTCAGGCGATGAAATGGGACTTGTTTACGCTTCTGACGATAAAGTACTCCACTTGCGGGCTGGTGAGGGGCCGTCAGTTAATATTCAGTCGAACGGTAATGTTGTTGCCCCAAATTATCTTGAGGCTAAGGATGATATTCACTCAGGGAGGAATATCAGTAGTGTTGGGTTAATCCAGGCAGGACGGGGTTTATACGACACTCCCGGCGTGCGGACTTACTCTCCAAACAATGAGCCTCCTTATCCGGTCACCAGTGTAAATGGTATGCAAGGGGCGGTAAGTATTGATTTAAGCCCTTATGCTCAGTCGGCATGGGTTGCAGCCAATTTCTTGCAAGGAGGGATCCGGCTGGCTTCAGCAGGAACGGCCGATAACGGAAACAATGATAGTAATTATGCCTATGCCCCGAATGGAGCTTTCGTAACTGCGGTAATGCAGAAGACAAACTATACAGCCGTCCAATATCGTTATGTTCAGTACAACATCAACGGCAACTGGTATACAGCGCAGGTGATTTAATGACAATGCTATCAGGTGTATTTAAGAAATATGACCCGTTAGAAAAATGGGGTAAATATACTGCTGCGAAAGTGGCTAAGCTCCCACCCGAAGAACTCGAATTATATTACATTGCCAAATCACCGGGGATGAATATTGTTTTTCTGAAAGATGATAATGGCAATGACTGGTATCAGTGGCTTAAGACGCTTTCACAAGAAACGTTGAAAGTCTCTTTTAATCCGGAAACGAAAGAAATTATCCATTTCTCTTATGATGCAAGCGCGATTTTCCCGATTAATCAGATTGTTGTTGAAGTCGCGCCGGAGAATGTACCGGAGGAATTTACCGCTGCGGGAGAAAAAGCATTAGGCGGCGCGTTTCTTTTTGTTGATGGTGAAATTACTGCCGCACCAGTTGATTATGAGGCAGAAGCACAACGTAAAAAACTGGAGTTATTAAACCAGGCGAATAACGTGATTGCCACGCTTCAGGATGCGATTGACCTTGATATGGCTACTGATGAAGAGGCCGAAGGACTTACACAGTGGAGAAAATACCGTGTGTTATTGAGTCGGGTTGATGCTACTGCACCTGTCTGGCCGGAGGTGCCGGGAAATGTGGCGTGAGGCGCGGATTGCATTCAGTGATTCAGTAGCCGCGCTGAATTGTTCCGTTATCCCCGTACACCCCTGGGTGTACGGGGTAGGGCAACAAACAGAAAACGGTGCCTATCTCAGCCCGGTAAACGCGATCAATTACCTGGCTGAGAAACTGGCAGGAACGGGTGGAGCGGCGGATATCGTGATCATGATGGTTTCCGGCCAGACGCATGACAGCTTTATGGCCAGCCTGAACAAGCTTGTGGATGTATTCCCCAGCCCGGCATTTACTCAGGTGCGGAGGCTGGCGCAGTCCGCCGCGCAGCTGGCTGCGGAAAAGATGCAAATTCCGGCGAAATACAGTCAGAGTTTGCCCGCGGCGATCCCGCTTTCTGTGCCTACAAGCCGCACTGCTCTGGCGGCCGCAGCGGTGAAAAAAGCCCAGCAGGAGGCCGCAGCCGTCGCGGATTTGACTGGCGTAAAAAAGCTGATGGGGGATTTTAAACAGCAGCGCGAAAGCCTGATTTCTGGCATTGCCAGCGGATTAGCGGATTTGCAGGGAAAAAGCGCCAGGGCATGGGTGTTTACCGCCAGCGGCGATCTGCCGTCCACGCTTCTGGAGCTGGTAAAAGGGATTCCGCTTCAGTCCTCCGTGTACACCGCCGCCATGATGCTGGTCGGCGACAATCTCGACGGCATAAAAGGAATGATACATGACCTCGAACCCGACACTGGCGCTTAACGGTGAAGCAATTCTGCTGAAGAACATGCGCGTTACCGTATCGCAGCAATTCCAGGACAAAGACCAGTCCGGCCAGACGAGTGCAACCACGAAATCCGAGCAGGGCATCAAAGGCAAGGAGCTGCGCGTGTCCGGCGAAATTCCGTATAAAAATCCGGAGATCCTGCGCCGTATCTTTGAGCTGGCCAGCGCGACAGATACCAGCGGCCAGCGCCAGAAATACCGTGTTGCGCATGAGGCGGCGCGGGCGGTGAATTTCCGTGAGGCGATTTTTACCGGAACCCTGGACGCGCCGCCGCAGGACGGGCGCATGTCCTGGCTGGTTACGTTCACACTGACCGAACATATCAGCGTGCAGGAAAAACGTGAGGCCAGGGCAAGCGGCAAAACCAAAGCCGTGAAGCAAACGGCGGGAAGTGGCGGCGGCCAGAACGGTGGCCAGGCCGCTGGCGAGGATGAGGAAAAACTGACGTGGTTTGAACGTAAGGTGCTCAAGCCCGTGAATGATGCACTGGGATAAAAATGAAGCCGATTAAACGCCTGTACCTTTCAACGGATGAAATTCACCTGGCTGATGCCAGCCTGGTGCTGGAGCTGAACAGCTGCGGCCGGGGCTTTATTACGGCCGGAACAACGCAGGACTATACGGGGAAGCTGGTGCGTCTCGATGTGGGTTACACCGATCTGGTGTTGCGCTGGTTTACCGGGTACGTGGAACGCTCGCAACCTGCTGAAAACGGCTTTCAGCGCCTCTTTGTCCGGGAGCTGGTCGGCGTATTTGAACGCCTCTGGCCATGTTCGTTTCAGCATCCCACGCTGCGCGATGTGGCCAGCTGGCTGACAGAGCACAGCGGGTTAACCTTCAGCGTGCCGGATGCTGATTACTCAGACCGTCCGATCCCACATTTCACCCACAGCGGTACGGGTTATCAGTTGCTGGATAATCTCGGAAAGGCTTTTGGCATTACGGATTACGTCTGGTATCAGCTGCCGGACGGCGCGGTATATGTTGGCGGTGCGGAAAAAGCCCTGTTTGCTGGTCGCCCGATTGAGATCCCGCATGAATTTAATCAGGGGGCAGCCGGGGGGAACTCCATGACGCTTCCCCTGGTGCAGAGTCTGCGCCCCGGCGTGGAGCTGAACGGGGAACGGGTGACAAAAGTCCACCTGCAAAATGACACGATGGCTGTCACCTGGACACCCCGCAACCGTGCGACGGGTAAGCCACTGCAAAAAACGCCCGTTCAGCGCCAGATTGAAAGCCATTATCCGGAGCTGGCATCCGGGCTGCATTTGCCAAAGTTTGGCCGTGTGATGAATCCCGTTGAGGCAGTGAAAAGCGGCAATTTCTCCGATCCGTTCCGTCCCCGCTATGCAGTTGACGTGCAGCTGTTAGACGCGGACGGCAACCCGGATAAGGACACGCCTGTTTACTCAGCTGTGCCGCTGCCGGTTCCTATGGCGGGTAATGATTCGGGGATGTTCCAGTTTCCGCCTGAAGGGACACTGGTCGAAATCGCTTTTACTGGCGGGCGGCCGGATAAGCCGTTTGTGCGGCAGACCGTGCCGGACGGAACCAGTCTCCCGGATATCCAGCCTGGCGAACAGCTGCAACAGCAGCGCGCGGAAGTGTCGCAGCGCGTCACCCAGGCGGGGGACTGGGTGAGGCAGACAGACCAGACGATCAGTGAAAACTCAATGGCGCGGGTGGTTAAGGCCGATACAGAACAGCGGGAGCTGGTCAGCCGGGAAACCACGATTAAAGCCACGGATAAAATTACCGTGCTGGGTACGTCCACGCTGATGGCCGGAGCCATTCAGCAGGTATGCACGGGGGATTACAGCCAGGCTGTAAATAACCGCGTGGCGAGTATCGGCGGCAATGATGAAACGGATATAGCCGGGAGCCAGACAGTCACAACGGGTAAAGACCTGATTGAGAAAATTGGCCAGATACGTAAAAGCGTGGCGGCTGTGCAACAGCAAATTATTGCCCCGGTGGTGTGGATTGGCTCTGGCACTATCAACGTGGCACAGCTGATGCTGGACACGCTCGACGTGGTTAAGGAGCTGGCAGAGCAAACGGCAAGCCACACGCACAGCAATACGGGGACACCGACCAACGCGGGAGCCATCCGGAACACCGGAGCGAAAGCGGACACGCTGAACGGCAAATACTCCCCGGTGATTGGCAAGTAAACCTGTCCAGTACATAACCCGCGAAAGCGGGTTTTTTTATGCCCTTCATCCCCTGGCGGGGATATCTCCTTTCTTACCTCGTAAGCGGCTATCGCTACGCGCTGTCAGCGGCGCTCTGGCGCGTTCAGCCTTTTCGTACACTCAGAGCCACCCTTAAAACAGATCGTGCCCACTGCGGGGCGCTGGCGCGTCACAGCATGGCCAAAAAAATCTTTCGCAGACCAAAATCGCACTACACCGCACCCGCCTGCGGTTTTTGGATCATAAAAATTTTTCAGTTTTATTTTTCTTCAAACCGCCTCGCCAGGCCGCGCCAGTGCTGGCGGCCTTGCGGAAAACCAGAACTGAAAAGATTGAAAAGAATTTCAGTATTTTTCACTTTTATGGATCTGCGGAGGATCGAAAGAAAATTGTAAGTATAAGATATATAACGGGTAAATTAATTTTATGTGTGTTTGAAGGATCGTTTTTATTTTATGGCTATGGCCAGACTGTCACAGCTAAAGCCAGAACTGGCGAGGCTCAGGGGCAGACAGAAAGTTACTGGCAAACTGAAAAACTTGCGCACTATAATACTGTTTATATATACAGTATTTGTTTTGTGAAGAGACGCAGCTATGGGCAAAATTTCAATTAACGGCGCGGTTTTTATCTTTATGGCCAGAGGCGAAAAACTTAAAGATTCTGACGTTCTTTCCAGTAACTCACTACCTGACCAAAAATATGTGTTGTGGCCACGCGGCGAAGGGTGGGACGTGCGTTATCTGGTTTACGGTGCGAAAGGGATTGAGTGGTTGCCGATTGCAGAACAACTTTTCGCCGATGAGCCGGAGGCATGGCAAGCGGCATATGGACATTGGATGGAAAATTGTAGGCATTGGGAGAATATGTTGACTACTTCAGGTGCTGATAACTGGCAATATCTTTTAAGTCAATCAATAGATATATAAATTTATAATCAAGAAGTTGAACTTCAAGAAATAAAAAGGCGTGATAATCACGCCTTAGTGATGAATTAAATCGCAGCAATTGCTTTGTGTATCTCTACGCGAATGTCTCTTATATAGAAATCCCACTTTTCGCTATATTTGCTAATAAAGTTTAAAACCTTATACTCAATATTATCAAGTCTAGCTCTTCTAGCTAATTCAGGATAATAATCATGATAATCTGTAAGCGCACCGATACTTTGAGAATGTTTTTTGAGATTTACAAACATCGTTTTATCATTATCACTCACACCATTTACATCGATTGCTTCAAACCATAAGCGATGATTTTTTTCAGGTGAGCCTTTTACGTCTGTTACATCTAAATTAAACTGAAAAATTCTTGATAAAACTTCTTCTTTTTCGACTCTTTTATCAGTTCCTGAAAGAACTTTATTGACCATCTTAGTTTTTTCCGGAGAAGTGATATAGTAATCTCCATCTAAAATGGCTAAACTGGTATCGATTCTTTTTTTTGTAAGTTTCAGACCTGATAAAATCACAGCGGAGTTTTCTGCTGAACCAAAAAGAGAGATGTCAACTTTATCGTTTAAGCCTTCACTTTCAATTAATATGTTTATTGCTGTCTTTGCTAAGTTGTCTTCCACAAAGACATTGACCATATAGGGTTCAACATCAGTTATCTGTCTTAAAGCATCAGCTGATACACCTGGATATGCTTCTATCCCATTCCCTATGTTCCAAATGCTGATAATATTAATCTGGTTTTTAAAGTTGATTACTGACTCTCTATGCGTAGTAAAGACAACCTCAAAGCACATAGCCTTACTTTCTTTGATTAAGAAACTAATAAGTTCCTGAAATGCTCGTTCATGCAGTAAAACATCTATTTCATCAATTATTAAGTAACCGTTCCGATTTAGTTTTCCACTATAGACGTGTTTAACAATCTCGAAAACTCTTTTTTCTCCTGCGCCCATTGTATGTTCTGTGTATTCAATATCAGCTTTAACCATCCCTATGAATTTTTTATTGCCTTTAAGTGTATGGCATTCAAATAGATCATTATAATCAGCGTCAAGGATTTTGTTCAAAGCTAAAATCATCTTTTCCTTGATTGTCTTTTCGTAAATGTCCACCCTTTTATATTCTGCATATCTTGAAGCTCCAGTGTTGTCGGCTAAGGTGGCTAGATTTTGTAAACCGATATATATGGATTCTCTTTCGAGTCTTCGTGCGTAAACTGGTGTCCAGCGTTTATCCTTTCCATAAACAATATCTTTTTTATCATCCATTGCGATTCCTTCAAAAGAAACTGTTCCTCCGTTATATTTTATTTCTCCAGCGCGGAAAACAACCGAGAATTTACTATCCTGCCAGTTGTTTTCATTGTGGGGGGTAAAAAAGTCCGAAAACCTATTATTTTCTTTCGAAGATTTTTCAAGTGGTTTGAAAACGCAAGAGAGTGCATGAAGGATAGTTGACTTACCAGATCCGTTAATCCCCATGATAGCGGTTACAGATTTATCTTCTGGGAAAGAAATTGGGCAGTTATTAATACCTTTCAATTTTTCTATATTAATACTTTTTATTCTATATGATAAATTTTGGGGTTTATCGGTTTTTACTTTTTTAGCCATGTTAGGATCCATTCTAATTGCTTGTGTATAGTATGTTCTCAAAACCAAAAAGCAGCCATTAGCATAACAGTAAACTTCCTTTATGAGTAAGGGGAGAGCGAACAGGAGTCCTCAACATGCTTCTTCTATGTGTTCAAACTTTTCTCAAAGCTGAAAAACACTTTCAATTTAGCGACACTTTTGAGACATAAATGATTTCTACTGTTTGTAAGTTGTTGACTTATAGGTATATTTAATTATTAAACAGACTATATTGTATAGCTATGGCTAATTCGTTAATTTTTTGTGCTTGTAGAGCTATGGTTTACAATGTGCGCTCCGTTACAGGGCGCTGGAAGCGTCAACCCCATTGAGGAAGCACAATGAACCGTCGCGCAGGTAAGCCAACAACAAAAAAAACGACGCAACTGGTGAACGTTGAAGAGCATGTGGAAGGCTTCCGCCAGGTGCGTGAGGCGCACCGCCGGGAGCTGATTGATGATTATGTCGAACTGATCTCTGATCTGATCCGTGAGGTTGGAGAAGCGCGCCAGGTGGATATGGCCGCACGCCTGGGGGTGTCGCAGCCAACCGTTGCCAAAATGTTAAAACGTCTGGCGTCGGTCGGGCTGATCGAAATGATCCCCTGGCGCGGGGTGTTTCTCACCGCTGAGGGCGAGAAGCTGGCGCAGGAGAGCCGCGAGCGACACCAGATCGTCGAGAATTTTTTACTGGTGCTGGGCGTCAGCCCGGAAATTGCCCGTCGGGATGCCGAAGGTATGGAACACCACGTCAGTGAAGAGACGCTGTTGAAGTTCCGCGAGTTTACGCTCAAATACGGTCCCTCCGCTGAATGAACATCCCCGGCTTGCAGGCCCTGAAACGCGATCGCTTTTTCCATCTTTTACTGATCACTGGCGTTGGGCTCAGCGTCTTTGTGCCCTTCACGCCGCACACCTGGCCGGCGGCCATAGACTGGCGCACCATTATTACTCTGAGCGGTTTGATGATGCTCACCAAAGGCGTGGAGCTGAGCGGCTATTTTGACGTGCTGGGGCGCAAAATGGTGCGCCGCTTCGCCACCGAGCGCAAACTGGCCCTGTTCATGGTCTTTTCGGCGGCGCTGTTGTCGACGTTTCTCACTAATGACGTGGCGCTTTTTATCGTGGTGCCGCTTACGCTCACGCTGCGTAAGCTGTGCGAAATACCGGTTACCCGTCTGATTATCTTTGAAGCGCTGGCCGTCAATGCGGGCTCGCTGCTCACGCCGATCGGTAACCCGCAGAACATTCTGCTGTGGGGACGCTCCGGCCTGTCGTTTACCGCGTTTACCGGGCAGATGGCGCCGCTGGCGCTGGCGATCGTGGCGTCGCTGCTGGCGGTGGGCTGGTTTGCTTTCCCGAATAAATCGTTGCAGTACCACAGCGGTACAACCGGCCCCCAGTGGCAGCCGCGTCTCGTCTGGAGCTGCCTGGGGCTGTATATCGTTTTCCTTATCGCTCTGGAGTTAAACCTGGCGCTGGCGGGCGCGCTGCTGGTGGCGTGCGGCTTCCTGTTCCTCGCCCGGCGGGTGCTGGTGAGCGTTGACTGGACGCTGCTGCTGGTGTTTATGGCGATGTTTATTGACGTCCATCTCCTGATCCAGCTTCCGGTATTGCAGAACGTTCTCCATAGCGTCAGCGGTCTGTCGCAGCCGGGATTATGGCTGACGGCGATTGGTCTCTCGCAGGTGATCAGTAACGTGCCGTCCACCATTTTGCTGCTTAACTATGTTCCCCCAACGGTACTGCTGGCGTGGGCGGTCAACGTCGGCGGCTTTGGGCTGCTGCCCGGCTCGCTGGCTAACCTCATCGCCCTGCGGATGGCCAACGATCGCCGCATCTGGTGGCGCTTCCATTTATGGTCAATCCCGATGCTGCTCTGGTCAGCGGCGGTCGGTTTCGGACTATTCCTTCTCATATAGTGCGCAATTTGTCAGTTTTTCCTGGCAAATGTATAGCAACGTCCTAGCTTTAGTGAACGGCATAGTGTGATGCCGCTCACTGACAGGACCGTTGCTGAACTATGGCAGAAGATCAAAACCCACCTGCTGACGAGCAGGATCAAAACAATAACGAGCGCAAGCGCCCGGGGAAAAAACCGTTAATTATCCTTGGCATCGTGGTCATCGTGATGGTGATTGTGGCGCTGGTCTGGTGGTTTTTAACCCGTAACGAAGAGACCACCGACGACGCCTTCACCGACGGCGACGTAGTGACCATTGCCCCAAAAACGGCAGGCTACGTCACCGAACTTCGCGTGCGGGATAACCAGCGCGTGAAGAAAGGGGATGTGCTGGTGGTGATCGATCCGCGTGATACCACCGCCCAGCGCGATCAGGCCCAGGCCCAGCTTGGGCTGGCGATTGCGCAGTTGCATCAGGCGCAGGCGCAGCTGGCGCTCTCGAAGGTGCAATATCCCGCCCAGCGCGATGAAGCCAAAGCCCAGGTACTGAAAGCCCAGGCGGATATGGCCAACGCGCAGGCGGAGTACCGCCGTCAGCGCGGCGTTGACCCGCGCGCGACCACGCAACAAAGTATCGATGCCGCGAACGCTCAACTGCGGAGTGCCCAGGCGGGTCTGGCCAGCGCGCAGGCGCAGCTGGAAGTGGCGGAGCAGGTTCAGCTGCAAATCCGCCAGCAGGAGACCAACGTCGAAGCCCGCGAACGGCAGGTCGATCAGGCCAGAGCGCAGCTGGAAACCGCCAACCTGAACCTCTCTTATACCGAAGTCCGCGCCCCGTTCGACGGTTTTGTCACCAAACGCAACGTCCAGCCCGGTACGCTGGTGCAGGCAGGTACGGCGCTGTTCTCGCTGGTTTCCCCGAACGTGTGGGTGGTGGCGAACTTCAAGGAGTCGCAGCTTGAGCGCATGAAGCCGGGCGACAAAGTGACCGTGTCCGTCGATGCCTGGCCGGATATGGAGCTGGAAGGCCATATCGACAGCATCCAGCAGGGCAGCGGCTCGCGCTTCTCCGCCTTCCCGTCGGAAAACGCCACCGGTAACTTTGTGAAGATCGTTCAGCGCGTGCCGGTGAAAATCGTCATTGATAAAGGGCTGGATCCGAACAAGCCGCTGCCGCTGGGGCTGTCGGTTGAACCGAAGGTCACCGTGGAATGACGGATCACAGCCACGATAACTGGAAGCCCGCCAGTAACCCGTGGGCGGTGGCGATTGTGGTCACCCTGGCGGTGTTTATGGAAATTCTGGACACCACCATCGTCAACGTGGCGTTGCCCCACGTCGCGGGGTCGCTCTCGGCCAGCTATGACGAATCCACCTGGGTGCTCACCAGCTACCTGGTGGCGAACGGCATCGTGCTGCCGATTTCGGCCTTTCTGAGCCGCCTGTTTGGTCGCAAGCAGTTCTTCCTGATCTGCATTGTGATGTTCACCATCTGCTCGTTCCTGTGTGGCATCGCCACCGAGCTATGGCAAATCATCCTGTTCCGCGTGATGCAGGGGTTCTTTGGCGGCGGATTGCAGCCTACCCAGCAGTCGGTGCTACTCGACTACTTCAAGCCGGAGGACAGGGGCAAAGCCTTTGGCCTTTCATCCATTGCCATTATCGTCGCGCCGGTACTCGGTCCCACGCTGGGGGGATGGATCACCGATAACTACTCCTGGCGCTGGGTGTTCTTTATCAATATCCCGGTAGGGATTGTGACGGTGCTGGCTATCTATCAGCTGCTGGAAGATCCGCCGTGGGAGAAAAAGTCGGAAGAGAAGCTCACCGTCGACTGGACGGGGATCGGCCTGATCGCCCTCGGTCTTGGCTGTTTGCAGGTGATGCTCGACCGGGGCGAAGATGATGACTGGTTCTATTCGAACTTTATCCGCACCTTCGCAGTACTGACGCTGGTCGGCATTATCGGCGCGATCTACTGGCTGATGTATGCCAGAAAGCCGGTGGTGGATCTGCACTGTATGAAGGACCGCAACTTTGCGATCTCCAGCCTGCTGATGGCGGGGATGGCGATGATCCTGTACGGCAGTTCGGTGGTTATTCCGCAGCTGGCGCAGCAGGATTTGGGCTATACCGCCACCTGGTCCGGGCTGGTGCTCTCGCCCGGCGCGGTGCTGATTGTGCTGACCATCCCGCTGGTGCTGAAGCTGATGCCGGTGGTGCAGACGCGCTGGATCATCGCCTTCGGCTTTACCTGCCTGGCGGTGTCGTTCTTCTGGTCCCGCACGCTGACGCCGGATATCGACTTCGAAACGCTGGTGCTGTTCCGCAGCGCGCAGTCGATAGGGCTGGGGTTCCTGTTTGTGCCGCTGACCACCATCGCCTTTATCTCGATCCCGAGGCGGCTCAATGCCGACGCGGCGGCGCTGTTTACCATGTTCCGCAACGTGGCCGGCTCGATTGGGATTTCGCTCTCGACGGCGGCGATCACCGAGCGCTCGCAGGCGCACAGCGCGCATCTGGCTTACCACGCTTCGCCGTTTAACGAGCAGTTCCAGCTGGCGATTCGCGAAAGCGCCCAGGCGATCCAGAACTTCACCACTCAGGTGGGCGATCCGACCGGCATTGCCACCGGGCGGATGTACCAGACGATGATCGAGCAGTCGCGCTTTCTGGCCTACATCGACGTATTCACCATTCTGAGCGCGGTGGCCCTATTACTGATTCCGTTTTGTTTGTTGCTCTCGCCGGTTAAGAGCGAGGGGAGTGCAGGAGCACACTGATGATACACAGACGTTTACACCCCCTGATGATAATGATGCTGCTGGTGGGCTGCGCCGTCGGGCCGGACTACCAACAGCCTGCACCGCCCGCCACCACGCACTGGAACGATAAGGGCGACAGCGCGGTGAAATCGCAAACTTCCTCCGCGGCCACTAACCCGCGCTGGTGGACAACCTTCGGCTCGCCGCAGCTCGACAGCCTGATTGAACGCGCCATCGCCGGGAATCTGACGCTACAGCAAACGGTATTACGCATTGCCGGCGCGCGCGAACAGATTAACCAGGCCGGCGGGGCGTTTTTCCCGTCGGTGAATGGCAATGTGCAGGCGACGCGCCAGCAGCTTGGGCTGGAAGGGGAGCTGAAATCCCACGGCGTGTATGACCAGTTGAATAATGTCGATCCTGAACTGCGGGGCGCGTTAGGCCCGCTGACGCAGCCGATAAACCTCTATCAGGGCAGCTTCGACGCCCAGTGGGAAATCGACCTGTGGGGCAAGGTGCGCCGTCAGGTAGAAGCGGCCGAGGCGCAGCAGCGGGCGGCGATCGAGCAGCGTAACGATGCGCTGGTCTCGCTGGAAGCGGAAGTGGCGCGGGCGTGGCTACAGCTGCGTGGGGCGCAGAGCATCATTGCCACGCTTAATACGCAAATTGAAAGCGCACAGCAGACGCTGGATCTGACCGAAAGCCGCCAGCGGGGCGGGCTGTCGCCGCAGATGGACGTGGAAAATGCCCGGGCGCAGCTGGGCAATCTTGAAGCGCAGCTGCCGCAGTATCAGGCGCAGGAACGCCAGGCGATGAACGGGCTGGCGATCCTGCTCGGCAAACCGCCGGGCGCGCTGGATGCCGAACTGCAATCCGTGCAGCCGATGCCTGCCCTGCCAGATATTGTGCAGACCGGTATTCCGTCGACGCTGGCCCGCCGTCGCCCGGACGTGCGCGAAGCCGAGGCGAATCTCCATGCCGCCACGGCGCAGATTGGCGTCTCGGTGGCAGAATTGTTCCCGAGCTTTACCCTCTCCGGACAGTTTGGCCTGCGCAACAGTGAATCTAACTGGCTGACCGACTGGAGCAGCCACTTCTACAGCTTTGGCCCGCAGGTTTCCATACCGATTTTCCAGGGCGGTCGGCTGGTCTCCAGCGTCAAGGTGGCGCGCGCGCAGCAGGGGGCGGCAGTGCTGGACTATCGCCAGACGGTACTGACGGCGCTCGGCGACGTTGAAAACGCGCTGGTGAGCTATCGCACCGACCAGCAGCGTGAAGCGGGCCTGGCGAAAACCATCGACGCGCTGCAAAACGCCTTTGATCTCGCCAGCGACAGCTACCGGCAGGGGATCGCCAGCTTTATTGACGTGCTGGACGCCCAGCGTCAGCTCGCTCAGGCCGAACAGCAGCGGGCGCAGGCGCAGGTGCAGAGCGCGCTTGATCTGGTGGCGCTCTACAAAGCCCTCGGCGGCGGCTGGGAGCCGTATCAGCAGGTGCGGCTGCCAGACTACAGCGTCTTTGGCGACGCCCCACGCGGATAGATTCAGAGGATTGGGCAAGAAACGGACAGGAACGCCACATTCGCGATGGCTGGGGGGCGGGTATAACTAACAGACACCCAATCGACATGCGAGGAAAGCGTTATGCGTTATCAAAAACTGGGCAATACCGGACTGTTCGTTTCTGAACTCTGCCTCGGCACCATGACCTTCGGCGGTGAAGGCGGCATGTGGGGCAAAATTGGTCAGCTTCAGCAAAGCGACGCCGAGCAGCTGGTGGGCCGCGCGCTGGACGCCGGGATCAATTTTATCGACACGGCAGATGTCTACTCGGAAGGGCGTTCAGAGGAGATCACCGGGCAGGCGCTGAAGAACCTGAAAATTCCGCGCGAAAACGTGGTCGTTGCCACCAAGGTGTTCGGTGAAACCGGCACAGCGGGGGTGAACTCGCGCGGTAGCTCGCGCTATCACATCATCAGCGGCGTGAAGGAGAGCCTGCGTCGCTTGCAGCTGGATCATATCGATCTCTATCAGCTACACGGTTTCGACCCCGCGACCCCCATCGAGGAGACGCTTTACGCGCTGGATAATCTTGTGCAGCACGGTCACGTACGCTATATCGGCGTCTCGAACTGGGCGGCATGGCAGATTGCCAAAGCGCTCGGCATCTCTGAGCGTCTGGGGCTGGCGCGTTTTGCCTCATTGCAGGCGTACTACACCATCGCCGGGCGCGACCTTGAGCGCGAACTGGTGCCGATGATGCAGAGCGAAGGCGTCGGGTTGATGGTATGGAGCCCGCTGGCGGGTGGTCTGCTGAGCGGAAAATACGATCGCGACGGGCAGAGCGCGGCCGGTAGTCGTCGCCTGGCGTTCGACTTCCCGCCAGTGAATAAAGATCGCGCCTTCGACTGCGTGGACGTGATGCGTACCATCGCTGAAAGTAAAGGCGTTTCCGTGGCGCAAATCGCGCTGGCGTGGCTGCTGCACCAGAAGGCGGTGACCAGCGTCATCATCGGGGCGAAACGGGTCGATCAGTTGGATGACAACATTGCCGCAACCGGCATTCAGCTGAGCGATGATGAGCTGAAACAGCTGGATGCGGTCAGCGCGCTGCCGCGCGAGTATCCTGGCTGGATGCTGGAGCGCCAGGGCGAGTACCGTCGCAATCAGTTAGCGCAACAATAACCTTTCTTTCCCCGGTGGCGCTTGCGCTTACCGGGGCTGCGTTCCCTTGTAATGACATATTAACGTTATGTCACTACACGAACTACCAATGGGCTGTTCTCTTCTTCCGCTGTTTCAGTATGCCAGCTTTACGAACGCACAGGGCGGTACCCGGGAAGAATCACTCCGGGCCAATGCGTGCGTTTCATTAATGCGCGCATCCGTGTATTAAGGATTGCCTTAATCCTCTCCAAATGATACTAATTATCATTCTTATTATAAAAATAATGGCAGTTTAAAATATCTGGCAAGGATGTGAGCTTAACGATCGATCACTTTTACGTTAGGCATGTATTAGGGAATGGGTATGAGAATTATCAAGATCTTCTGGCCGCTCACTGCGCTCCTGGCAGGGTTGAACAGTCAGGTATCACTGGCAAAATCCTCCGATGATAACGACGAGACCCTGGTGGTGGAAGCCACCGCTGAGCAGGTACTCAAACAGCAGCCGGGCGTGTCGATTATTACCAGCGAAGATATTAAAAAGAACCCTCCGGTCAACGATCTCTCCGATATTATTCGCAAAATGCCCGGTGTCAATCTGACCGGCAACAGCGCCTCGGGTACACGTGGTAATAACCGCCAGATCGACATTCGCGGCATGGGGCCGGAGAACACCTTAATTTTAATTGATGGTGTGCCGGTGACGTCGCGCAACGCCGTGCGTTATAGCTGGCGTGGAGAGCGTGATACCCGCGGCGACACCAACTGGGTGCCACCGGAACAGGTTGAGCGTATTGAAGTGATCCGCGGCCCTGCGGCGGCACGCTACGGTTCGGGCGCAGCGGGCGGGGTGGTGAACATCATTACCAAACGCCCTACCAACGACTGGCACGGTTCGCTGTCGTTATACACCAACCAGCCGGAAAGCAGCGACGAAGGCGCTACGCGTCGCGCCAACTTCAGCCTTAGCGGGCCGCTGGCTGGCGATGCGCTGACCATGCGCCTGTACGGAAACCTGAATAAAACCGATGCCGACAGCTGGGATATTAACTCCTCGGCCGGTACGAAAAACGCGGCCGGGCATGAAGGGGTGCGCAACAAAGATATTAACGGCGTTGTCTCGTGGAAATTAAATCCGCAGCAAATTATCGATTTCGAAGCCGGATATAGCCGCCAGGGGAATATCTATGCGGGCGATACGCAAAACAGTTCTTCCAGTGCCGTCACTGAAAGCCTGGCGAAATCCGGCGAAGAGACGAACCGCCTGTACCGGCAGAATTATGGCATTACACATAATGGTATCTGGGACTGGGGTCAAAGCCGTTTTGGTGTCTATTACGAGAAAACCAATAACACCCGCATGAATGAAGGATTATCCGGAGGCGGTGAAGGGCGTATTTCGGCGGATGAAAAGTTCACGACCAATCGCCTGAGCTCCTGGCGAACCAGCGGCGAGCTTAATATTCCGCTGAATGCGCTGGTCGATCAAACGCTGACCGTGGGTGCGGAGTGGAGCCGCGATGAGCTCGACGATCCTTCCTCTACCAGCCTGACCGTGGATGACAGTGATATCGGCGGCATTTCTGGCTCGGCTGCGGATCGCAGCAGTAAAAACCATTCCCAAATCAGTGCGCTGTATATTGAAGATAATATTGAGCCGGTTCCCGGCACGAATATCATTCCCGGCCTGCGCTTTGATTATCTCAACGATTCCGGCGGTAACTTCAGCCCCAGCCTGAACCTCTCGCAGGAATTGGGGGATTACTTCAAAGTCAAAGCGGGGATTGCCCGAACCTTTAAAGCACCAAACCTGTATCAATCCAGCGAAGGTTATCTGCTCTACTCGAAAGGCAACGGTTGTCCAAAAGATATTACATCGGGCGGCTGCTACCTGATCGGTAATAAAGATCTCGATCCGGAAATCAGCATCAATAAAGAAATTGGGCTGGAGTTCGCCTGGGAAGATTACCATGCCAGCGTGACCTACTTCCGCAATGACTACCAGAATAAGATCGTGGCCGGCGATAATGTTATCGGGCAAACCGCTTCCGGCGCATATATTCTCCAGTGGCAGAACGGCGGGAAAGCGCTGGTGGACGGTATCGAAGCCAGCATGGCGTTCCCGCTGGTGAAAGATCGTCTGAACTGGAATACCAATGCCACCTGGATGATCACCTCGGAGCAAAAAGACACCGGTAACCCGCTGTCGATCATCCCGAAATACACCATTAATAACTCGCTTGACTGGACCATCACCCAGGCGTTCTCTGCCAGCGTCAACTGGACGTTATACGGCAGACAAAAACCGCGTACTCATTCGGAAACTCGTAGTGAAGATACTGGCGGTCTGTCGGGTAAAGAGCTGGGCGCTTATTCGCTGGTGGGGACGAACTTCAATTACGATATTAATAAAAATCTGCGTCTTAACGTTGGTGTCAGCAATATCTTAGATAAACAGATCTACCGATCTTCCGAAGGGGCGAATACCTATAACGAGCCTGGCCGGGCTTATTATGCCGGTGTAACCGCGTCATTCTGATCGTAGTGCCAGAGGCGTACTGCCCGCGTCAAGGCGGGCAGTGTTTAGCGGCTTAATGAATGACAGCCTGCTGTGTTACCTGCGTTTTCACCACTGATATCTAACAGCGCTCCGCGGAAGGAGGCGTTGAACATCGGCCCGTGTCCCAGGTTTGGGAAATCCCAAAAGGCGGCATTGACGCCTTTATCTTCCAGCGTGGCGAGGGTGGCATGAATTTTCGTCAGCACTCCGGCAGCATGCGTTTCCCGGTTATCGCCCGGCGTCGCCGAACCTTCCATTATCATCAGGCGCCTGGCGCAGTATTGCGACGGCTCAACCGCCGTGATGCGGCTCAGTAGCGCATCATGGCCTCTGCCCAACGACGGGCTGGCGCTGTAATACGTCCGGAAATAAGGGGAAGACAGCCATGCATCCAGCACGAACAGGCCGCCGTAGGAGTGCCCCCACAGGCCGCGACGCTGCCGATCGATATTCAATCCTTGTTCCACCTTTGGCGCTATACGCGTTTCCAGTAACTGGCGAAAGTCGTTGCTACCCCCACTCTTACGGCTAAAACGCCCGTTGCGGGTATCCGTTTTGCCGCTTTCTGCTACTGGCGTATAGTCGTAGGCCCTGCCGTTGAGATCGAAGGGGAGGTTGGTCTGATACCCGACAGCCACAATCACCGGCGGTGATTTTTCTGCCAGCTGTTTGAGCAGGTCGTCGTTCAGGCGGTCCATAACTGCGTTGCCGTCGAGCATATATAAAATCGGGTAGCCCGACGCCGGTGCGGCTTTATTTGGCACGGCCGTCCATACCCGATAATGGCGGCTGCCATCGGCGGAGTCGAACGAGTTGACGCTGAAATGGTAAAACGCAGAGCCTTTATCGGCGATATTCGGCCCCAGTGGCTGCATATCCGGCTTTGCGAAAGCGTGCGCATTCCAGATAAGGGTGAGACCAGAAAGAAGAGTGACAAGCGCCTTGCGTGAGCGTGTTGGGCGATACTCGCGGGCATACATCTGATGTTTATTCCTTTTCCGCAGGTGACATTTTCTTTATTCAGGAAGCCTGTACAGTTGCCTGAAAGTGTTCGCGGGTCAAGTCAACCCTGGAGTAAACCAAGCCCGTCAATCAGTGCGCCGCGCCACCATGCGTAATCGTGACCCCCGGTATACATTGCGCAATGGCTGTCGACGCCAGCGGTAAGCAACTGCTGATGCAGCCGCTGAACGTGGGGTACCGTCGAACCTTCCAGCGATCCCACGCACAGGCGGATGCGCACGCCCTGCGGCGGGGCAGAAAGCAGATGTTCGCTCACCCATGACGTATCGGTTTCGCTGAACACGTTTGGCCGGCTGGCACCCTCTGGCGTCCACCACATCGAAGGGGAGTGGCTGAGCGCCAGCCCGAACGTTTCCGGTGCGTAACGAGCGGCCATGAGCGCGCTGACCCCGCCGAGGCTCTGTCCGGCCAGCACGGTGCGCGAACGGTCTGCCCACCGCCGCTGCGGGTGTTCGGCGCGGATCGTCGGCAACAACTGGTCGGCGATATCCTTTATCAGCTCGCTGCGCCCGCCGAGTATCGCAGTTCGCTCGTGTTCATCGATATTGTCGATGCCAAGTACAGCCACAGGCACGATGCGTCCGTTGTTTATGGCGGCGTCAATTGCCGCGCATACGCCAAGGTGATCGAACCAGGTTTCACCATCGGGCAGTACCACCAGGCCGAGGGGCTGCGAAACATCAACGTCCGGCAGATAGAGCCGAACCCGGCGCGATTCCCCGGCGAGAGTGCGCGCCGAGGTAAGCAATTGCCCGCTGGGTGACCCGCCGCGCCATTCGGACTGGGCGGGGGCTTTATCAAGCGCCAGCACCGACTCCTGTGTGCTTCCCCGAACGTTGATCCCCGGCGTTTTGTTTAGCGGATCGGCGTGCCCGACGAGGGTAGCAAAGCGGCCTCCGGACAGTGCAATCGTCTCGGCCGGGGTGCCGGGGGGGATTTCCACCAGCGAATAGGAGCCGCAGTAGCTTGCGGGTAAACGCAGTGTCAGAGTCCAGATATCCGTCGCGGGAAGGGCGGTCATCATCCCTTTCGCCACGTGCTCTTTATCCGTCACCCGATTCAGACGCAGATAAACGCCCTGTAGAGGGTGCCTGGCGCGCCACAGAAATGTCACATCACGCTCGTCTTTCGCTCCGTCGACTGGCGTCACCAGCGGTACATTTAGCGACTCAGCGTCTCGCCAGAAGTCAGAAAGGTTAGCAATGTGGCCTGCTGCCAGCTGGCTGCGCAGCCTGGCGATAGCAGAGGGATGTTGTTGCATGTTCAGCATTCACTCTCTTTGAATATGAAGGGTGTCAGTATAAATAGCTAAAGCGGCTATTCCGGGAACAGCCGCTTTAGCGCGTGTTTTGTAATGTCTTACGTGCGCAATTACTCTTCCACGATTTCCCCCGTGATGTCGTGCTGGCGATGGGGAACAGAGCTGCCGACGCTGTCATGCCACAAGCGGGTGTAGAGGCCGCCGGCCGCTAACAGCTGTTCGTGGGTGCCGTATTCCGCAAGCTGCCCCTTATCGATAACGGCAATCAGATCGCAGCGCTGCGCGGTGGTCAGACGGTGCGCCACAATCAGCGCCAGGGGCTTCCCGGCGTGCGCGACGCCTGTTAACGATGACATCAATCGCTCTTCGGATGTGCGATCCAGGCGTGACGTGGCTTCATCGAGCAGCAGGATGTGAGCATTCGCCAGTTGTGCGCGGGCCAGCGCAATCAGCTGGCGCTGACCTGCGGACAGATCGGCACCGCCGTTATTCACCGGTGTGCGGAATCCCTGCGGCAGATTGCGCACCGTCTCATACAGCCCTGCCTGTTGAGAGGCAATCTCAATGTCGTCATTGGTACTGGATGGCCGTGAATAACGAATGTTTTCCGCGATATCACCACTAAACAACGCCACATCCTGATCGACCAGCCCAATCTGGCGACGGTAATCGGCAAGCGAGGCATCATCAATTATCCGATCGCCAATGCTGATCCTGCCGTGGGTGGGGGAATACAATCCGGCGATCAGCTTAATCAGCGTTGACTTACCCGCACCGCTGCGACCAACGACCGCGACGACCCTTCCCTCAGGGATTGTCAGGGTAAGTTTGTTCAGCGCGGGTTCAGGGCTGTCGGGATAACTGAACGTGACCTCATCAAGATGCAGCGCGCCGGTGGCGGGCGGTGCGGAAGAGGGCTCGATGTTCTCTGTGCCTTCGGTCGCCAGCAGTTCATTAATATGTTTGCCGCTGGCCGTCGCCTGCTGCCAGGCGTCGACAATTCCTGATAACTGCTGCACTGGCCCATAGAATTGCCCCAGCAGCAGGAAGAAAGCCGCCAGCACCCCGGCGGTCATTTCGCCTTCGGCGACTCGCGATGCACCCACCAGAAGAACGGCGGCATAGGAGGCCTCGGTGCAGAAGGTCAGGAACGGGAAATAGACGGCAAGGTATTTTTGCGCACGTACGCGGGTCGCACGGAACCGATCCGATAACGCGCGCAGCCGGGCGGCTTCCTGTTCCTGCTGGCCATGCGATTGCACAACCCGCAAGCCGGAGACTTTCTCCTGCAGGGTGCTGTTGACTTTGCCTATTTCCAGCCGCGCCTGCGCATAAGCAGGGGAGCTGAGGCGGCGATAAATCCAGGTTGCCAGTGCGACCACTGGCACCGCGCTTAATGCCGTCAGCGCCAGGAGCGGGTCGAGCCAGAACATGGCGGCGGCGATGGCGAACATTGTCACCAGGCTGGTGGCTGCACCGGCAAGGCCGTTTTGCAGAAAGCGGGCGAGAGAGTCCACATCTACGGTCATGCGGGTCAGACGTGAATCGACATGCTTTTCATGCCAGGGGAGACCAAGACGCAGCATATGGCCGAAGCTGCGCAAGCGCACCGTATGCTGGACTGACTCTGCCGCTCTGGCGGCGAAGACTGTCTGTAGTGAATAACAGCACCAGCTCACGGCCACCAGGCACAGGGCGAATAGGGCACAGAGGCCGATAGTCGACATATCGCCTGTGGCAACGCCGGAGTCAATGCCGCGCTGCAGCAGTATAAGTACCCCGACGCCTGCCGCCGAATCGAGGGCGATCAGCAGGGCGGCGATGACGAACATCCACGCCACGGGCTTCAGCAGCGACGTGACTTTGCGGCCTTTACCGGCCAGCGCCTGCTGTACTGCATTTTCCGGCACGCGCGTCATACGGGCGACAAAGCCTTTATCCCCCGTCTGCGCCGCATCGTCTTGTGCCGCTGGTACGGTCGGCCACAATCCGTTAGGCCCACTGTGGGAAGGCGCGAGGAAATCGCCGTCGCCGGTCATCAGCGCGCGGAACGCCGGACAGCGCGCTTCAAGTTCTGCCTGGGTTCCGGTGTCCACCACCCGGCCCTTATCCAGCACCACAATCCGGCTGGCTAACTGAAGCGTCGAACGGCGTCGGGCAATCACCAGCAGCATATGCTTTTCGTCAGCATAGCGACTCAGCGCGGTGTTGATCTCCGCTTCAGTACCGGCATCGACCGCCGAGGTGGTGTCATCGAGGATCAACACTTCCGGCGCGGTAATGAGCGCCCGTGCCAGCGCGATTCGCTGCCTCTGTCCGCCGGAAAGATTCGTACCGCGTTCGGTTAATTGGGTATCGAAGCCTTTCGGCAGGGCGTTGATAAAATCGCTGGCTCCTGCTGCCCTCGCCGCGAGGCGAATGTCGTCCGCCGTTGCCTGAGGGTGCCCGTAGGCGATATTTTCCGCCACCGTACCGGCAAACAGAAAAGCATCCTCAAACACAACGCCTACCCGACGACGAAGCGCCTCCAGCCTGAGATCGCGGAGGTTCTGTCGGCCTGCGCTGGTGTTGAGCCATATCTCTCCGGCGCTGGGATCGTAAAAACGCGCCAGCAGCATCAGCAGCGTGGATTTCCCGGAACCCGATGCGCCCACTACCGCCACCGTTTCACCGGCGTGCAGGGAAAAGGAGACATCGCTGAGGATGCGTCTGCCGCCACGGTACTCGAAGCTCATATTCTCCAGTTGCAGCCCGATAACCTGACCGTTAACCGCCTCCGTCCCGTCTTCCATCTGCGAACGGGTGTCGATCAGAGCAAACACGCGCTCCACGGACGCCTGGGTGCGCTGGGCGATAACCAGAAACGATGCCAGTACACGGGTTGGCCCGGTCAGCATCGCGAGGAAGCTGGCAAACGCCACGAAGGTGCCGAGATCGATGCGACCGTGCATAACCGACCAGCCGCCGTAGCACAGCAGGACGATTTGCCCGAGCACCGGTAGCGCCAGCATGGTGGCACCTGGCATCGCCTGCGAGATGGCCGCGCCGATGCGTACCCGCACCATCTGCCGCGACTGGCGATCCAGCCAGCGCGTTTCACGCAGCTCCGCCACGCAGGATTTTACCACTGAGATCTGCGCCAGCACCTCGCGCATATGTTCGGTGAGATTTGCCAGTCGGTCCGAGGCCAGCCCGGTTTGCGCAAAGACCCGGCGACGCGCGCGCAGCGCAGTGATAGCCAGGCATGCCAGTACGCACACGACGATGAGCGTCATGGCGGGTGACATCCACAGCATCACGGCAATGCCGGCAATGTAATAAGTGAACACCGCCAGCGGCACCGGGCACATCTGTAGCAGGGTATGCACCTGCTGCAGATCGCTGTTGGTCCGTGAAATCACCTGCCCGGTGCGCAGTGCGTCCTGGCCTGCGCCGTCAAGTTTTTGAATACTGTCGAATGCCCGTCCTCGCAGGGTGTGCTGCACCCAGAGCGAGAGCTCCCCGGCATAACCGCGGCGCACGTAGTTACCGATGAAATCAAAAAAGGCAATCAGCAATAGCCCGCAGGCCAGCCACGGCAGACGAGTCGGATTGCCCGCCAGCGCGTCGTTCACCGCTTGCCTTGTCAGCAACGGCGTCAGCGCGGCCAGCAGAATGGTCGAGACCGACGCTACCACTACGATGATGCTAAGTTTCTTACGTTCCCAGCACACGCGTGCCAGGCGAACTATCCAGGACCGCGCAGGAGTGGGAGAGTGAGTCGCAGGCATTAAGCCTCCTCCGTCTGTAAAAAATAGGATCCAAGTCGGATCGCTGTGCAAAAAAAAGCGCCAGCCCGATCCGGTCCCGCATTGTTACGGGCGTATCTCCTGGATGCGTGCTGGCGTATGATCGTCATGACGGCGTAGTGGCTACCCTTTCTGTACCCTCGCGATCAGGCTTTTCGCCACCTCGCTCGGACAGGGTTGCGCTGCCATTTCCGCCGCTACCTCTTCAGAGGCGTCGCGAAGCGCGCGATTGTCGAGGAAAGCATTGATCATGCTGCTCGACAGGCCGTCGTCGCCGGGGATGATCCCGCAGCCGCGTTCGACAACAGCGCGGGCATTTACCGGGCGATCGGCACCCTGGCCGAAGACGATCTGTGGAATACCGGCGTGCAGCGCCGTCAGGGTATTGCCCGCGCCACCATGATGAATGAAGCCATCTGCGCCGTTCAGGAAGGCTCCCATGGGTATCCAGTCGACCAGGCGAACATTTGAGGGCAGTGAGCGCAGATCCGACCGCGCATTGGCCGAAAGATGCAGGATGATCTCGGCATCGACTTCACTGGCGGAATCCATCACCCAGGCGATCAGGTCAAGGCCGTCGACCATCGGTTTGACGGTACCGAGACTCACCAGCAGACGTTTACGGTCGGGCGTCCTCTCCCACCACGGTTCCCACACCGCGCCGCCGTTGTACGGGACGTACTGCATGGGAATAATGGGTTCTCCGTCGTTTTCAAGAATGCTCATGCTCGGTGGTGTTACGTCGATCCAGGCCATATCGCGCGGTGCGGCCCCAACGCCGTGGCGATGATAGGCGTCCGCGAGCGAACGCGTTACGCCTTTGATATGCCAGGGCGTATGGCCGAAGCCGACGGTTTGCATTACGACCGGTATATCGTATTTGGCGGCAATCAGAGGCCCGATGACGCCGAGCGGCGGGTAGATGATGAGATCGGGCCGCCAGTGTCCGGCAAACTCCACCAGGTGGTCGGCCATCTCTTCGCTGAAGAATGAGAAGTTGCCCATTTTTGTGCCGATGTTGCTTTCTTTTCGCTGTGCCTCGCGGCGGCGATAGTCAGCTTCAGAATCAAAACCGGGTGCGGCGTCAAATACCACCAGCCCTGCTTCTGCCGCTTTTTGGGCGAATTTTCCTCCGCTGGCGATCAGCACTTCATGGCCGTTAACGCGAAACGCCTGTGCCAGAGACAGCACAGGATACAGCAGCCCATAGAGAGGCGGGCCTACAAACAAAATACGCATGAGAAAATCCCTCTCCGCTTGACGAACTAAATCAGGAAGTCGACGCAGTCATATGCCAGCAGCAGGACGTTAATTTTCGTTAAGCCTGCTTTGACAGACGCTGCGTCCTTTTTGAGTTTCACCAGCCTTACGAACGGTCCTGTCGCTGACTATTCCGTGATGTAGGCTGGTGAATCGGGAATTCCTTGTCCCGGCTTCCATTAACGCTTACGCGCCGTTGTCCTTTTGAACAGCCCAGGCGGCGTCGTGCTGCCACGCCGCGGTGTTCAGATGCATTTGTTGAGTGTGAGACCGTTCAACAAACCTGGAGAGGCTTGTTTCCTGATACCTCTGTATACCTTGCCAGATAAACCATCAGTGCAAATGCTAATGATAATAATTACTATTATCATATGTGAGTTGCAACTATAATTAAGCACTTAATGCACAATGAATCGATTATGGGAAAAATCGCAGGTGGGGCTCAGCAAAAGGGGACTCTGTGGATTTAGGCACAAAATCCCACGCTTGCGGCGGTTTACAGGCGGACCTGGTGATTCTGTGTAATTGATGGCGGGGGTCTACGATGACGCTACTTCACCAAATAGCGCAGGTTTACCTCCCGTAAATACTGGCGATGTTACTATGATGCCTGATTCACTGCTGTTTATCGTTATGGAAAACCTGCGTAATGTTAACAAAATTCCCTCCCCGACGCGTAATGACCTGTGCTGCGGCTCTGCTAATTATTTTTAGCATCGCCTTGTTCTTCTTCCTGAGAAGCCCCGAGGTTCCTGAGTATGTTACCGCTCCAGTACGCATCGGCGATATTGAAAACGCCGTACTTGCTACCGGTCGAATTGATGCGATTGAGCGGGTCAACGTTGGGGCACAGGTTTCTGGCCAGGTTAAGTCGCTGAAGGTGAAGTTAGGCGATCGTGTCACTAAAGGGCAGCTCATCGCTGAAATTGATGACGTGCCGCAGCGGAATGATTTACGCAACGCAGAAGCTGCTCTCAACGTGGTAAAAGCGGACCTTCAGGCTAAGCAGGCGCAGTTGAAGCAAGCCTCATTGCGTTTTAAGCGCCAGCGCCAGATGTTAAATGAGGATGCCAGCTCGAGAGAAGATTTCGAAACGGCTGAAACCACGCTGGCCAGTACCCGCGCTGAGCTATCGGCACTGAATGCCAAACTCGTCCAGGCGCAAATTGATGTCGACAAGAAAAAGGTCGATTTGGGTTATACAAAAGTTGTTGCTCCCATGGACGGCATTGTTATTGCCGTTGTCACCCAACAGGGCCAAACGGTTAACTCCAGCCAAAGTGCGCCGACCATTATCAAACTCGCACGTCTGGACGTGATGACAATTAAAGCCCAGATCTCTGAGGCGGATATCACGCGAATTTCACCGGGACAGAAAGCCAGATTCACCATTTTCTCTGAGCCGGATAAGCATTATGACGCCACGTTACGTACCGTTGAACTGGCACCTGAGTCGGTTATGAAAGATGATAGCCTTGCCAGCAGTAGCTCAGCCTCAGGGTCAGGCACGTCAAATGCTTCGGTGTACTACAACGCGCTGCTGGATGTCCCCAATCCAGAAAATCGGCTGCGAATTGCCATGACAGCACAGGTGACCTTGCTGGCTGGAGAAGCTAAAAATACGTTACTGGTGCCGATTCAGGCTGTGCACAAGGTGAGTGGCAACAAACAGCAGGTGCAGATATTGACCAGTGATAACCGGCTGGAAACCCGTGAGGTCAAAACCGGCATTACTAACAGTGTGGATATCCAGATCCTGGACGGTGTAAAAGTCGGGGAACATGTTGTGTTATCGCAGCCGGGTGAAAAAGCGCCCGGGGAAGGGTTTGTATCTTGAGTAATATCATAGAACTCAAGGGCATCAGCCGCACCTACAGGAACGGTGGACAGGATCTCACCGTGCTTAAAGGGATTGATTTGACTATCGCTGCTGGGGAGATGGTCGCGATCATCGGCGCCTCCGGTTCCGGTAAGTCAACCCTGATGAATATTATGGGCTGTCTCGATGTTCCTGATTGTGGCGATTACTTTATCAGCGGTCAAAATGCCGCCCAGCTTTCACCTGACGATCTGGCAAGGATCCGCCGTGAGCACATCGGTTTTATCTTCCAGCGTTATCATTTAATGCCCGACCTGAGCGCGTTAAGTAACGTTGAAATTCCGGCGATTTATGCCAACAGTGAGCGCGAAAAGCGCCGTCTGCGCGCGGCGACATTGCTTGGAAGACTCGGGCTGGAAGGTCGTGAACATCATAAGCCGGGAGAGCTTTCAGGCGGCCAGCAGCAGCGTGTGAGTATTGCCCGCTCGCTGATTAACGGCGGTGAAATCATTCTGGCGGATGAACCCACCGGCGCGCTGGATACGCAGTCCGGTCAGGAGGTACTGTCAATACTCAGTGAACTGAATCAGCGTGGCCATACCGTGGTTATGGTGACACATGATATGAAGGTAGCGCAGCATGCTAACCGTATTATTGAGCTGCGTGACGGTGAAATTATTTCTGATACCGGCAGTCGTGTTACCTCCGGGGTTGCCCTTAAACGACCTGACAGCGTTCAGCAAAGCTGGTGGCAAAGTATTGTTGACCGTACCCGTGAATCCCTGCACATGGCGTTAAAAGCGATGAATGCGCATCGCCTGCGCACGACGTTAACCATGACGGGCATTATTTTTGGTATCGCCGCGGTTGTTACGGTGGTGGCACTGGGTGAAGGCGCGAAACAGCGAACCCTTGATAATATCAAGGAGCTTGGAACCAACGTGGTGAGCATCTACCCGGGAAGGGATTTCTTTGACGACAGCACTGAAGCCATTCGTACACTGGTCCCGGCAGACGCCGAAGCATTAGCAAAGCAGGGGTTTGTTGACAGCGTCAGCCCCGAAGTTAACGCTTCCGACAACATTCGCTTTCTGGGCAAATCCGCTACCGCCACGATCAATGGCGTTGGGCGCGATCATTTTCGCGTAAACGGTATTGAACTGTTGCAGGGATCAACTTTCCAGGACGATCGAAATGCCTCGCAGGAAGTCATCATTGATGAAAACGCCCGCAAGGCGTTATTTGACGATGCGGGACTCAAGGCACTTGGGCAAATCGTTTTTCTGGGTTCCGTGCCTGCACGGGTTGTCGGCATCGCCAAAGGGAACAGCCGAAGCTATGCGCCTAATCGCATTAACGTCTGGATGCCTTACAGCACGGTGATGTATCGAATGACAGGAAAACCGGTGTTGACCAGCATCAGCGTAAGGCTTAAGGATGATGTTGCCAACGAGGCAGCGGTCAGCGCTATTTCTCAGCTTCTCACTCAACGCCACGGCGTGAAAGACTTCCAGCTTTATAATTTCGAGCAGATTCGACAATCAATCGAACGGACCTCAATGACCTTTAGCATCCTGATTCTGATGGTGGCCTGCATCTCGCTGATGATCGGCAGCATTGGGGTGATGAATATCATGCTGGTGTCGGTCACGGAACGGACCCATGAGATTGGCGTACGAATGGCGGTCGGTGCGCGTCAGGGCGATATCATGCAGCAGTTTATGATTGAGGCTGTGCTGGTATGTCTAATAGGCGGAGTGTTAGGTATTGCACTGTCGTATGCCGCCGGAGCGCTGTTCACCGCGCTGGCAGGGGGCATTTTCACCGCCATTTATTCGTGGCAGGCCGCTGCTGCCGCATTCTTCTGCTCAACTTTAATCGGCATGATCTTTGGTTATCTCCCTGCCCGCAAGGCAGCAAGGATGGATCCGGTCGTTTCACTGGCCAGCGAGTAACCCATGAAAATATTATCCCCTTTAACGGTATGCCTTGCTGTCCTGCTTAGTGCTGGCTGCGCCGACTCTCTGAAAAGCGACTATCAGCCTCCTGAGGTGCAATACCCTGCCAACTGGTATCAGGCGGATGCTGCGGAGGAAAGGATGCCGTTCGACTGGCAGGCCTTTAACGATCCAGACCTCGACGGCTGGCTGCGGCAGGTGATGGTGCGCAATAACGATGTCGCTGGAGCAGTATTGCGTGTTTATCGCGCCCGCCTGGAAGAAGAGTGGATTGGCATCACAAACGATCCGGGACTAAAAGGTTCGCTCGCGCTTGACGGTAAAAAACAGCTGAACAGCTCAGCCCACTGGAGCAGGGGCAGCGTTGCCAGTATTAATACCAGCTATGAGCTGGATCTGTGGGGCAAAATAGCGCGGCAGCGCGATGCGAAGGCGTGGGCACGTTTTGCCTCGGAAGAGGATCTGCGTTCTGCACGCCTGACGCTGCTTTCAAATGCCAGTAATAATTACTGGCGCTTAGGCTTTATTAACCAGCAGCTGTCTGTCCTGCAACAAAGCATCGACTATGCAAAAGAGACGCTGCGCCTGGCTAACGCGCGCTATGCCGCGGGCGGTGCCTCCTCTCTGGATGTTGTGGATGCTCAGCAGGGCGTGCTTTCGCAGGAAAACAGGCTGGCGGCGTTGAAGAATGAACGTTTACAGGCGCTCAATCAGCAAGCCGTTTTGCTTGGAACCGCGCCGGGCAGCGCGATAGTCGAGCCGAAAACGTTACCAATGGGACCACTGCCGCAGGTCAGTGGAAAGATCCCGGTCAACGTGCTGCGGCATCGACCCGATATCAGCGCTAAAGAGTGGCGGGTACGGGAAGCATTGGCCACCGTTGATGTCCAGCGTACTGCATTTTATCCAGCGTTTAGTCTGACCGGCTCGCTTGGCACCAGCAGCAGCAGCCTTTTGGCCTTCATGGAAAATCCTGTAGGCTCTGTTGGAGCAAACCTGACCCTGCCGTTCCTGGAATGGAGAGAAAGGGGCATGGACGTGAAGATTGCCCGCAACGACTACGAGCAACGGGTTCTGGAGTTTAAACAGGAACTTTACAAGGCGATGAGTAGCATAGAAGATGCGCTTGCTTTGCGTCATCAACTCCTGGAGCAGGAGACGCTTCTACGTGAAGGCCTGGAACTGGCGAAAAAATCAGAGAGGCTAAACGAAGTTCGCTATCGCCAGGGCGCGGTGCGAATTTCTTTCTGGCTTGATGCTCAGGAGAAACGCCGTCAGGCCGAACTGGCACTGTATGAAAATCGCTTTAACCAGTTAAATAATCTGGCAAAAATCTATATGGAGTTCGGCGGTTCGGTATCTTTCCCCTGAATTGCGCAGACTCATTTACGTCTGGCAGCAATATGACTTGCTGCCAGGGCGCAGTTCGCAAGACATCCCTCGTCATTATTCAAACCCATCTCACAAAAATCGTTCCTCCCCTTTGATCGAAATTTCATCTCCGGCTATATGACTAGTCATATCATTTAAATGACTAGTCATATAGGAGGCAACCATGAATCAATCACTGCCAGCCAACTTCTTATGGGGCAACTCGGTGTCGAGCATGCAGACGGAAGGGGCCTGGAATGAGGGCGGAAAGGGGATGTCGGTGTATGACATTCGCGAAGCCGGTGAAAATATCTCTGACTGGAAAGTGGCCACCGACTCCTACCACCGCTACCGGGAAGATTTCGACCTGATGCAGGATCTGGGCATGAACTGCTACCGCTTCCAGATCTCCTGGAGCCGCGTCTGCCCGCAGGGTGACGGCGAGTTCAACGCCGAAGGCATCGCGTTTTATGACCGTTTTATCGACGATCTGATCGCCCGCGGTATCGAGCCGATGGTCTGCCTCTACCACTTCGATATGCCGCTGGCGCTGGCACAGGAGTACAACGGATTTAACGATCGTCGCGTCGTGGAGGCGTTTATCCGCTACGGCAAAAAGATGATCGACTGCTACGGTGACCGGGTGAAGTACTGGCTGACCTTTAACGAGCAGAATATTTTCCACATGCCGATAGCCTTTCGCATCTCCGGCTATATGAAGGGGGAGGAAACCCTGCGCGAGCTGTACGAAGTGCAGCATCACACCATGGTGGCGCACATGGCGCTGACCGAGTACCTGCACCAGACTAAGCCGGGCAAGCTGATGGGCGGCATGCTGGCGCACCAGCTGATTTATCCGGCCACCTGCAAACCGCGTGACATCTTCTGCGCCCAGCAGTACGACGAATTCCTCAACCAGAACCTGCTGCGCGTCTTCGCGGGCCAGGGCTACAGCCCGGCGGTGATGGCGGTGGTGGAGCAGGAAGGCTTCGGCGATATCTACCGCGCAGACGATCTCGCGCTGTTTGCGCGCACGAAGAACGACTTTATGGCCTTCAGCTACTACGCCAGCAAAACGCTGGACAGCGATGCCATCCCGGAAGGCACGCCGGTGAACTATTACCTGCTGCACGGCGAGAAAAACAATCCGTACCTGAAGGCCACCGAGTGGAACTGGCAGATCGATCCGCTGGGCTTTCGCACCATCATCACCCGCTATGCCAACGACTGGCGGATGCCAGTATTCCCGATTGAGAACGGCATTGGGGTGATTGAGTCCTGGGATGGCGTAAACCCCATAGAGGATACCTACCGCATCGACTACCACCGGGCGCATATCAAGGCCATGAAAGAGGCGATGTTCGAGGACGGGGCAGAGGTATTGGGCTATCTCGGCTGGGGGTTGATTGACATTCTCAGCTCGCAGGGTGACATGCGCAAGCGCTACGGCGTGGTCTACGTCAACCGTGAAAATCACGACCTGAAAGACCTGAAGCGCGTGCCGAAGAAGAGCTATGCGTGGTTAAAACAGGTAATCCATACCAACGGACGCGAGATGTAAGCCGTACGCTGCCGGGCCGTTTTTGTGACTGATTGATGGGAACTATCCGCTATGTCTGAAACAAAAATAACACCGCACATGCAGTCTTTTGTCGATAAATTTGTTGAGTTCTCGGCGCGCCTGGCAAACCAGGTGCATCTTCGCTCTCTGCGCGATGCCTTCGCCACGGTAATGCCGATTTTCATCCTTGCCGGTCTGGCGGTGCTGGTGAACAACGTGGTGTTTCCCTGGATCTTAGAGGGCGACACGCTCACGCAGTTTAAGGTGTGGGGCGAGGCGATCATCAACGGCACGCTGAACATCGCCGCGCTGCTGCTGGCGCCGATGATCGCCTGGTCGCTGGCGCGCAACAAAGATTTCGACAATCCGGTCTCGGCAGTGGTTATCGCCGTCAGCAGTTTCATCATCATGATGCCGATGCGCTTACAGATTACTCCCGTCGGCAGCGACGCCACGGTAAACGTTACCCAGGTGCTGACGTTCGCCAATATCGGCTCCACCGGGATTTTCGCCGGGGTGCTGATTGGGCTGCTCTCAACCGAGCTGTTTATCGCCATTTCACGGCTGAAGGCGCTGCACATTTCTCTGGGGGAGAACGTACCGCCAGCGGTGAGCAAATCCTTTACCGCGCTGATCCCGACGATCCTCACGCTCTCCCTGTTTGCGGTGCTGGCGGCTATACTGGCGAACGTGCTGCACACGGATCTGATCCATCTCATTACGACATTTATTCAGCAGCCGCTGCGGCTGATCAACACCAGTCTGCCCGGGACGATCTTCATTTACAGCTTCGGTAACTTCCTGTTCACGCTCGGTATTCATCAGTCGGTGGTCAACAGCGTGGTGCTGGAGCCATTCCTGCTGATCAATACCAATGAGAATATGCTGGCCTTTGCCAACGGCCAGCCGATCCCGCACATCATCAACAACATCTTTGTGCCGACCTTTGGCATGGTGGGCGGGACGGGCAGCACAATCTCATTGCTGATTGCTATCTTCATCTTCTCAAGACAGAAATCAGCGAAGCAGGTGGCGCGTCTGTCGCTGGCGCCGGGTCTGTTTAACATCAACGAGCCGGTGATTTTCGGCCTGCCGATAGTCTTTAACCTGCCGCTGATGATCCCGTTTGTGCTGCTGCCCGCTATCGGGATTTACTTTGCGTGGCTTTGTACCACGCTGGGGCTCATGTCGCGCTGCGTGGTGATGATCCCGTGGACGACCCCGCCGATCCTCAGCGCCTGGCTGGCGACGGCGGGGGACTGGCGGGCGGTGGTGGTGCAGTTGGCAATCATCGTATTTGGTGTATTCTTCTACCTGCCTTTCCTCAAAGTTGCCGAGCGAGTGGCGTTGAAAAACAGCGGGACAGAACACTAATTTAAGGAAGGACGATGGCGGCGAAGTACATCACCATAGCGCGGGAAATTAAGAAACGCATTATCACCCAGCAGTACGCCGCCAATGAACCTCTGCCGGACCAGTTCGCGCTGGCGGCGGAGTTCAGCACCAGCCGGATGACCATTCAGCAGGCGATGCGTCAGCTGATCGTAGAAGGGCTGGTCTATACCCGACAGGGGCAGGGCACGTTCATCCGCAAAAATTTCCTCCAGCTTTCCCAGTGGGATCTCTCCGGCAGCGACTACTTCGGGGCGACCAAAACCTGGGAACATTTGGGCACGGTGACGAGCCAGGTGGTGCACTTCGAACTGCGCTTCCCGAACGAGAAAGAGCAGGCATCGCTGATGATAAATCCGGATACGCCGATCTATGACTTTATCCGTCTGCGTTTACTGAACGGTGAGCCGATGTCTCTGGACGCTACGGTAATGCCGCTCAATCTGGTGCCCGGTCTGAACAAAACCCATCTTGAAAGTTCGGTATTCCGGTATGTACAGGAGACGCTGGGGCTGAAGATCATGGGATCGTATCGGGTGGTGCGGGCGCTGAAGCCCAGTGCGCTGGATATGCAACACCTTGTCTGCGAGCCAACCGACCCGGTGCTGGAGGTAGAGCAGGTGATCTATCTTGAAGATGGTACGCCGCTGGAGTACGCCCATTGTCACTATCGCTATGACCATGGCGGCATCGTTATCGTGAATAACGGATAAAAAAAAGCGGGCCCCGCGGCCCGCTTTTTTAATTCTCACGATTAGTTCAGACGCACCGGCATACCGGAACGGTTCTGAATCGCCTGGTCAACGATGGTCGTGTCAACATCCGCCTGAGAGGTGACGGACTGCACCGCGCTGGTCAGCTTAATCGGTACGATTTCGTTGTTGTTGATCTGATCTTCGCTGGTGGACAGCGGGTTATGCACTTCAATGTAACGGCTGCCGTCCGGCTCTGACGTCGCTTTCACCGGTTCGTTAATGAACTGCACGCGCGTACCGACCGGCACGTTATCGAACAGGAATTTGATGTCTTCATTACGCAGACGCACGCAGCCGTGGCTTACGCGCAGGCCGATACCGAAGTTGGCGTTAGTACCGTGGATGGCATACAGACGTCCAATGTACAGCGCGTACAGACCCATCGGGTTATCCGGGCCGGCAGGCACAACGGCTGGCAGCGGTTCGCCGGCAGCAATGTACTCAGCGTGCATTTTGGCGGTCGGCGTCCAGGTTGGGCCCGCTTTCTTACGCTCCACTTTAGTGGTCCAGTTCAGCGGAGTGTCTTTACCCAGCTGACCGATACCGATAGGCAGCACGATCACGGTGTTGGTGCCTTTCGGGTAGTAATACAGACGCATTTCGGCGCTGTTAATCACGATACCTTCGTGCACGGTATCCGGCAGGATCAGCTGCTGTGGAATGTTGAGTACGGTACCCGCTTTCGGCAGATACGGGTCAACGCCCGGGTTCGCCTCCAGCATGTTCGAAAGACCGAGCTGATACTGCGCCGCGAAGTATTCCAGCGGCTGAGAGTTCCCTTCCGGCACCGTCACCACCTGGTTTTCACCCACCAGACGGCTTCCGTCTGTCGGCAGGGGATACGTCACCGCAGACGCGGTCTTACAAAAACCTACTACGGCTAACGCCGCCGCAAAAAGCGTTGTTAATTTCATGTTCATGTTATGCGAGGTATCTAAGCCATTCTGGCGATGAGTTGATAAGTCTGAATCGGTAATGGGAGCGCATTATATGTGCATTCCCGTTAACTGGGAATTCAGATGTGTACGAAATCACATTTTTTTCGATTTTGTTAAAGTTTAGTGGATTACCGCAACACGGGATCTCAATTCGGAATTGTGGCATAATGCCGCGTTTATCACACTTTTCGCAGGAATCTCTCCGTGTTAGTTACCAGCAACGTCACTATGCAGTTTGGCAGTAAGCCGCTGTTCGAAAACATTTCCGTCAAATTTGGCGGCGGCAACCGTTACGGCCTGATTGGTGCCAACGGTAGCGGAAAATCCACCTTTATGAAGATCCTCGGCGGTGACCTGGAGCCAACGCTCGGTAACGTGTCGCTCGACCCTAACGAGCGCATCGGTAAGCTGCGTCAGGATCAGTTCGCCTTCGAAGAGTTCACCGTGCTCGACACCGTGATCATGGGGCACGCGGAGCTGTGGGAAGTGAAGCAGGAGCGCGATCGTATCTACGGTCTTGCTGAGATGAGCGAAGAAGATGGTTACAAAGTGGCCGACCTGGAAACGCAATACGGCGAAATGGACGGCTACTCTGCGGAAGCGCGTGCGGGCGAACTGCTGCTGGGCGTCGGTATTCCGGTTGAACAGCACTACGGCCCGATGAGCGAAGTCGCGCCAGGCTGGAAGCTGCGTGTGCTGCTGGCGCAGGCGCTGTTCTCTAACCCGGACATCCTGCTGCTCGACGAACCGACGAACAACCTGGACATCGACACCATCCGCTGGCTGGAGCAGACCCTGAACGATCGCGACAGCACCATGATCATCATCTCGCACGACCGTCACTTCCTGAACATGGTGTGTACTCACATGGCGGATCTGGACTACGGCGAGCTGCGCGTTTATCCGGGCAACTACGATGAGTACATGACGGCGGCAACCCAGGCGCGCGAGCGTCTGCTGGCCGACAACGCCAAGAAGAAAGCGCAGATTGCTGACCTGCAATCCTTCGTCAGCCGCTTCAGCGCCAACGCCTCTAAATCGCGCCAGGCAACGTCGCGTGCCCGTCAGATCGACAAAATCAAGCTGGAAGAGGTTAAAGCCTCCAGCCGTCAGAACCCGTTCATCCGCTTCGAGCAGGACAAGAAGCTGTTCCGTAACGCGCTGGAAGTGGAAGCCCTCACCAAAGGCTTCGATGAAGGCCCGCTGTTCAAAAACTTCAACCTGCTGCTGGAAGTGGGCGAGAAGATTGCCATCCTCGGCGCCAACGGCGTGGGTAAATCCACTATGCTGAAAACCCTGGTCGGTGAACTGCAACCGGATAACGGTACCGTGAAATGGTCTGAAAACGCGCAGATTGGTTACTACGCGCAGGACCATGAATATGAGTTTGAAAACGATCTGACCGTCTTCGACTGGATGAGCCAGTGGAAGCAGGAAGGCGACGACGAACAAGCGGTACGCAGCATTCTGGGGCGTCTGCTGTTCAGCCAGGACGACATCAAAAAGCCCGCCAAAGTGCTCTCCGGTGGTGAAAAGGGCCGTATGCTGTTCGGCAAGCTGATGATGGAAAAACCGAATATTCTGGTGATGGACGAACCGACTAACCACCTGGATATGGAATCTATTGAGTCGCTGAACATGGCGCTGGAGATGTATCAGGGCACCCTGATCTTCGTCTCTCACGACCGGGAGTTCGTCAGCTCACTGGCGACCCGCGTGATCGAAATTACGCCAGAGCGCGTGGTGGACTTCACCGGTAACTACGAAGATTACCTGCGCAGTAAAGGTATCGAGAGTTAAAAAAATAGCCGGGTGGCGGCTTCGCCTTACCCGGCCTACGTTCTATCCCCTCTCCCTGTGGGAGAGGGTTAGGGTGAGGGCAACAGGCCGCACTATACCACCCACTCGCCCCCTTCAACTCCGTTCACCCGCAACGTACGTTTTTCCCCCGCCGGTAATGACACCTTCAGCGCCTTCCATGCCGGACGATAGTCGCCGCGCGCATTCACCTTCAGGTTGATACTTGCGCCGTCGCACACCATCTCCCATTCCACCCACAGCGCATTGCCGTTCTGGTAGCCCCAGCTTTCGCCGTCATCCTCAAACAGCAGCCCGGCGGTGGTGCCGACGCCTTTCACCGGGAACAGTTTCAGCTCACGGGTATCGTCTTTATCTGCGCTCACGTGACGGATGCGCTCGCTGAGCGGCAAACCGGCCCCGGCGCGTACCAGCAGCGGCAGCTTTTCCAGCGGCGCATCAAGGACGATCGATTGCCCGCCCGCATACCACGCGTGAGTGTAAAAATCGTACCAGCCGGTTTCGTTATCCGGCAGCCAGACGCGGCGCTCGCGCTGCCCGGCTTCGACGACGCTGGCCACCAGCAGGTCACGGCCCAGCAGGAAGTCGTCGCACTCTTCAAACGTCTGCGCATCGTGCTCATGATCGAGGAAGGTCGGGCGCAGCATCGGCTCGTCGTCGGCGTGCGCCTGCCAGAGCAGGGTGTAGAGATACGGCAGCAGGCGGTAGCGCAGTTCAATGGCGCTGCGAATCGCAGGCGTGACGCCCGGGTACATCCACGGCTCGTTCACCGTGTGATCATCGTTCCACGAATGAATGGTAAAGCGCGGGTGCATCACGCCGTTCTGTACCCAGCGCACGAACAGCTCGGCATCCGGCTTGTCGCCGGAGAAACCGCCGACGTCGTGACCGACGTTGAACAGTCCGGACAGGCTCATGCCCAGCCCCATGCGGATGTTATAACGCAGGGTGTCCCAGTTGGTGCGGTTGTCGCCGCTCCAGGTCTGAACGTAGCGCTGCATCCCGGCGCAGCCGGAGCGGGAGATCAGATACGGACGTTTCTCCGGCGCAAAGCGCTGCTGCGCTTCCAGCGAGGCGCGCATCATCAGCAGCGGCATCACCGGGCGAATGTGCTTGATGGCGATCTCCTGACCGAAGCCATAGCAGCGCGCTTCCCCGTCCCACACTTCATACTCGTTGTTGTCGTTCCAGGTGGAGTCGATGCCCATCTCCAGCAGCTGCGTGGTCACGCCGTTCTGCCACCACTGCACCGTCTGCGGGTTGGTGAAGTCGAGATGCGATCCTTCGTCATCCCAGAAGCTGGAACGTTCAGGCGCATCGGTTTCTGAATCACGAATGAACAGGCCGCGTTCCGCCACTTCGCTGTAGCGGGGATGATCCTGCAACAGACACGGCTTGATGTTGGCCGCAAGCCGCAGCCCCGCGTCGTGGAACGCCTGGCTCATCACCTTCGGCTGCGGCACTTTGTCGTAGTTCCAGTTAAAGACGTAGCGCTTGCCGTTAATCGAGGTATAGCCGGAGGAGAGCTGGAACGAGTCGCACGGAATGGCATGCTCATCGCACAGGCGGATGAAGTTCATCAGCTGGTTTTGCGCGTCCGGCGCGTCGGTGTAGTGCATGGTCGAGCCGCTGTAGCCCAGGCTCCACTTCGGTCCGAACAGCGTTTTCCCCGTCAGGCGCACGAAGGCTTTGGTCACGTCCAGCACGCGCTTGCCGGTGAAGAGGTAGTAGTCAATATCGCCCGCTTCCGCCTGCCAGCGGCGGTAGGCGGTGTGATAGTTGTCGATCTCGTTACCCAGATCCAGCCAGCAGCTGCTCAGGTTATCGTAGAACAGACCGTAGCTCACGTCATCGCGACGGGTGAGGGTGAACGGGATGTGCTTGTAAAGCGGATCGGTGCTGGCCGCGTTATAGCCCATCGCGTCCAGGTTACGCATCTCATAGCGTTTGCCGTTGCGCTGTAAATCACCCGCTTTCTCACCCAGACCGTAAAAACGTTCATCCTTACGACGGCTAAGATAGTGCGCCACGCCGTCACCGTGGGCGTTCAGCAGGTAGGCGCTGGTCGGGCGGTCATTGACCAGCGGCTGCCACTCGCCCGTCTCATTGCGGTAGTGCCACTCCAGCCACAGCGGCTGGTGGACGGTGACGCGCAGCTGTTCAGTCGCTACGGTTAACGTGTCGTCCTGCTGCGTCAGCGTCCAGGCAGGGCAGGTGAAGCCGCTGACATCGTCACGACGGCGGCCTTCCCACGGCACATCTTGTTCCGGCGCGATGCTCCAGGTGCGGTTCAGCGCCAGCTCGCCTTTACGTTTGATCAGCACACGGAACAGATTCTCTTCCAGCACATACAGACACAGGCGGTGCTGCTTATCGATTAGCAGTTCCAGATGGTTTGCCGACTGCGTATCGACGGTCCAGTTTTTCAGGGTTTTCATATGCAATACATCCACTATCAGGCGCGCTTGGCGCGACGTTCAGCAATAAATGCCACCAGGAAGACAGCGCCAAGCAGGTCAAAGAAGCCCATGGCGATAAAGAGCGGGTTAAAGCCGATTTTGTCGGCGGTCACCCCAATCAAAAGGGAGAACAGGAAGCTGGCGATCCACGCCGCCGAGCCGCGCATGCCGTTGACCGTCGCCATCTGGCCTTTGTCGAACGACTCCACGACCAGCGCGCTCAGCATGCAGGAGATGATCTGGTGCCCGAAGCCGCCGATGGAGATCAGCACGATGGTGATATACGGGTCGCGGGTCACGGCCACGACGGCCAGAGAAATCATCAGAAACGCGCCGGTGACGGAGCTGGCTACCACCGAGTTGACGCGGGTGCAGCCAAACCAGCGGGTGTAGAGCCGGGTCAGGTAGCCGCTCGCCACGCTGCCGAGGTCGGCGGCCAGGAACGGCAGCCAGGCGAACATCGCGATCTGCTTCAAATCCATACCGTGCTCTTTGGCGAGGTACAGCGGCACCCAGAAGCTCAGCACGGCCCAGGCCGGTTCCGCCATAAAGGCCGGGATGGCGATACCGTAGAACCGTTTGTTCTTCGAGACGGTCTTCAGCGCGGTCAGGAAGGGCAGTTTGACCGGCGCAGGTTCGTTATCCTGCTTGATAAACGCCAGCTCATCGCGGCTCAGGTTTGGGTGCTGATCCGGGTTGTGATAAAACGCCCACCACAGGATCACCCACAGCAGCGCCAGCACGCCGGTAAACATAAACGCACCCTGCCAGCCGAACGACGCGTGAGCAAAGTAGATGATAGGCGGGGCCAGCATGGCCCCAATGGAGAAGCCTACCCCCGCCCAGCCTGCGGCAACAGGGCGCTCTGATTTCGGGAACCATTCACCGATGGTTTTGGCGTTCGCTGGCGTGGCGGCGGCTTCGGACGCACCCATAAAGAAGCGCAGAATCGCCAGGTGCAGCCAGCTTCCGGCACCCGCGTGGAAGATACACATCAGCGCCCAGATCCCGGCGCAGACCATAAAGCCGATTTTCAGGCCGATAACGTCAATCAGCCAGCCGCACAGGGGCTGGAAAATGGTGTAGGCGATCTGGAACGCGCCGACGATCCAGGAGTACTGCTCGGTGGTGATCCCGAGGCTCTCTTTCAGTTCAGGGGCGAGAATACCTAACGAGTTACGGGTGATGTAGTTAACGGTCACGCCGAGAAGAAACAGCACCAGTACGTACCAGCGCAGGTTCCTGATGACGCGACGTGTTTTGCTTGTCGCTACGGTGTTATTGATGTCCTGACTCATTTTCTTCTCCACAAGACGGACGGTAAGGGGACAAAGGTTCAGGTGTCACACAGCGTCAGGCGTTTGAAAGTTATCTGTTTTAGAGCGCTAAGCTGCTATACAACTAGTATGGAAGTTGTGTGACAGGTTCACCTTAAGAAAGAAATTGGGCAGGGAATAGTAGATTTTGTGCAAACTTTCTCATAACCGAGGTTTAATTTTCGGCATTATGACCTTCTCGCAAGTTATTACCTGATAAACAAGTTGTGAAAATTTTTTCATTTCACATCCGGAGCCAGATCACAAAATGGACAAAAGGCTTAAAATCACCGAAATCGCCGCCCGGACGCAGCTCTCCATCAGCACCGTTTCTCGCGTGCTGGCGGGGAAGGCAAACACCAGCGAAAAAGCACGGGCAAAGGTGCTGGCGTGCGCGCGGGAGCTGGGGGTAATGGACGGCATGGCGGCGGGGCGTCTGCTGCTTAACAGCCTGGTGGTGTTTGCCCCGCAGCGGGCGTTTGACGAGCGGTCCGACATCTTTTACTACCGCGTCATCCAGAGCGTGAGCAAAGGGCTGGCCTCGCACGAGGTGCGTCTGCGTTACTGTGCGCTGGAGGAGAACGACAGCGATGCCCAGCTGTTTCTGGCCCGCATGAACGAAGTGGACACCCAGGCGGCGATCCTCCTTGGTATCGACGATCCGCATATCCACGATCTGGCGGTAGACGTGGGCAAACCCTGTATGCTGATTAACTGCCGGGACCGCCACATGCGCCTGCCCGCCGTCGCGCCGGATCATCGCGCGATTGGCGAGCGGGCGGCAGAGTACCTGTTCGAGATGCGGCACCGGGAGGTGATGAACGTGCTGTGCCTGCGTCGCTACACCATGGAGCTGCGCCTGTCCGGGATCCGCGACGCGTGGCACGGTCATAACCTCAGGTTCAGCGACAGGCGCGACCTGCTGATGGTGTCCAGCTTCAGCGCCAGAGAGACGGAGCAGCTGGTAAGCGAGTGGCTTCACCAGCAGAAAGGGAAGGACCTGCCAACGGCGTTCCTGGTTGGTGGTGATTTTATGGCGGCGGGGACCATCAGCGCGCTCCAAAAACACGGTCTGCGCGTGCCGCAGGATGTCTCGGTGATGAGCATCGACGGCTTTAATCTCGCGGCGATTCAGGATGTGCCCTTAACCGCGGTACATGTTCCGCGTGATGAGCTGGGAACGGAAGCGGTGCATATGCTCCAGCAGCGGCTGATGCGCCCGGACGCGCCGGTGGGAACATTGCTGCTAAACGGCACGCTGACCGTGCGGGAGTCGGTCCGGCGGATACGTCAGGGGAAACGACGTACCGCCGTAGAGCGGGAAGGGCTGTACGACGGTTAAGCCATGCCCAGCGCGCGCCTGCCGTGGATGTTGAGATCGGCCACGGTAAAGCGGCCCTGCCAGCTTTTCTCATAATCCTCGCGCGGGAAATCGCCCGGTGACGCGCCGGTTTCCAGCGCTTCCTTGACCTTTTTCGCATAGGCGAGATTCTTCTCGCACATTGGCGCGGCAGGAATATACATCACGTTGCCCCAGCCCTGCTGATTTTCCACCGGCGCGACGGAGTGGATCACATCGCAGTGCCACCACACGGAATCACCGGCTTCCAGCGCCGGAATGCTGGTTAACGCTTCGATCAGCAGCGGATGCCACTTCTCAGAAATCGGCAGCACGCGCCCCGGCGCCACGCCGCACAGCTCGTCTTCCGGCACGTCGTCCAGCAGCGGACGCAGCAGAATATAGGCCATTGCCTCCGGGATCGGCACCACGTGCAGCAAGCCCTGTCCGGGGATCATGTCCGACAGCGCCGTCCAGCCCTGGAAGGTGCGGAACACCGAGCATTTGGTGGTGTTATCGACGGTGTACTCTTCCACTTCGGTACGATGCGCGGCATTCCACGGATCGTATTTCTCAACGTTGCCGTCAAACACGCGGGCAAAGACCTGCTGATAAGCGGGCAGCAGCCAGCGCTCCAGCGCGCCAGAATCGGTGTGTGCGCCAAGTCCTTTCGAGGTGGTTCCCGGCGGGCGGCGGCGGATGCGGTCAGGGTAAATCACGCTCACGTCCGGGTCGAACCACTGTTTACCGTTGCTCTCAAATGTCCATAAACGGTTCAGGAATGACTGTACCTGCGCCATCTCTTCACTCTGGCGCGCCTGCATTTGCGCCTGAGACCAGTAGATCGGATAAATCTCCGGACGAGAGGCCGTTAAGGTGCCGAAGAAGTTATCGCCGGGTCCTTTGTACACCTCGTCAAATTTGTTCAGATCGAGGTAGTCGAGCATCGACTGATCCCACGCCAGCGCCTGCTCGCGCGGGAAGTGGCCTTTGATCACCGCGCAGCCGCGACGTTTAACGGCTTCGCGCTGTTCGGCGGTGATCGTGCCGTTTTTCACGTCGGCAAAAGGGATCACTGGCCAGACGGTTTCGCCTTTGTTTTTGAGAGCGTTGATTTCCGCCACGCGGGTGGCGATTTTATCGCTGAGCCGGTCGAACACCGCCTGCACGTCGCCGATCTGCGCGCGTAATTCACGTTTCATCTGACGGATTGCCGCTTTATGGTCCGCTGGCAACGTTTCGCTGGTAAAGGTCATAACTGCCTCGCATCTTTCATTCGAAAGTAAAAGTATCTGCAAGTGATACTTTAAGTTAAAAAAAAGTTAATGCAAGTTTAAAACCTTGACGGGTGCCACAGGATGGGAAAAGAGTGAGAGGCCGGAGCGAGGCTCCGGCAGGTAGGGGGATCAGGCGTCGAACGGGGAGTGCGCGTCGAGCACGGACTGAATCACATTCAGCGCGCCCTGATGGTTGTTATCGTCGGTAGTGTAACGGCTGACCTCTTTAATGCTGTCCGCCGCGTTGCCCATCGCAAAGGAGTATTTCACCAGCTTCAGCATTTCCGCATCGTTGCCGCTGTCGCCAATGCCGACGCACGCCTGAGGTGAGACTTTCCAGCGTTTAAGCAGGCGGCTGATGCCGTTGGCCTTGTGCAGGCCGGGGATAATCAAATCGACAAAACCGAAGCCGCTGGTGACCGGCTTCATGATGCCGTCCAGGGAGACATGCAGTTTATCAACCAGATTCGGGATATCGCTGTCCGGCAGGTTCAGGGAGAATTTAAACAGCACGTCGTCAATTTCGCGGTAATCGCTGATGGGTTTTAAGCGATGGTAGTGTTTCGACATCAGCTTCACGAACGCTTCTGGTGCTTTATCGCTGACGTACGCGCTCTCCAGCCCGCAGGCCACAAAGTTCAGCCCTTTGTCTTTCAGCAACTCGCCAATGACGATCTGCGACTCATGACGCGTCAGTTCGCCGTGGAAAATCTGTTCGCCGTGATCGAAGACCAGCGCGCCGTTTTCCGCGACGAAGGAGATCTGATCTTTCAGCTCCGGGAAGAAGGAGATGAGCTGGTAATACTGGTTGCCGCTGGCGACAACAAATTCAATGTCGCGGGCTTTAAGCTGCTCAAACTGTGCCTGGAAGCGGTCACGATCGTACTGCTTGGCATCATCAAGGAAAGTTCCGTCCATATCGGTGACGATAACTTTTACGGTCATACTGTGCTCCTGGGTCACTGCGTTTGAAACATTCTAATAACAAGGTGACGGGGAGCACAAATTTAATTTCATTCGAAAGTCAAAGCAAAACGGCAACCGAAGTTGCCGTTTTTAGTGTTTTCTCCCTCTCCCCGTGGGAGAGGGCCGGGGTGAGGGCATCAGCGTGCGCATTTCCCCCTCACCCTAACCCTCTCCCTAAAGGGAGAGGGGATAAACCGTTACAGCGTATGCTCAGTACGAGCGATAATATCGTCCTGCGCATCCGGCGACAGGGCGGTGAAGAACGCCGAGTAACCCGCGACGCGCACCACCAGGTCACGATACTGATCCGGGTGTTTCTTCGCTTCCAGCAGCGTTTCGCGGGAGACGATGTTGTACTGAATGTGCCAGCCTTTATGCACCTCGAAGAAGGTGCGCAGCAGCACCATCAGCTTCTGGCGATCGCTGTCGTTTTCCAGCGTCGACGGGTTCAGCTTCTGGTTTAGCAGCACGCCGCCGAGAATCGCTTCCGTCGGCAGTTTACCCACGGAGCCAATCACCGCCGTCGGGCCGAGGTGGTCGGTACCGGAGGCCGGGCTTGCCCCTTCCGCCAGCGGGGTGTGGGCTTTACGGCCGTCCGGCGTTGCCATGGTTGCTGCGCCAAACGGCACGTTTGCGGAGATAGACGACGTGCCCGCATAGTAGTTACCCCCAATCGGGCCGCGGCCGTAGCGTGGGTTATGGTACTGCTTCAGCTCTTCAATGTAGGTTTCGTAGGCACGGGTCAGCAGCAGGTCCACGCTGTCGTCGTCGTTGCCGTACTTCGGCGCGCCGTTGATCAGGCGCTGGCGCAGCTGCTCGTGGGTCAGCCCCTCGAAGTCATCCGCCAGCGCCGCCGCCAGCTGTTGCTGACCGATAACGCCCTGGTCAAACACCAGCTTCTTCACCGCTGCCAGGCTGTTGCCGAGGTTGGCGATCCCCACCTGTAGGCCGGAAACCCAGTCATACTTCGCGCCGCCCTGCTTAATGCTTTTCGCGCGTTCGATACAGTCGTCCACCAGCGCCGAGCAGAGAATATCGTGGACGTTCTCTTCCAGCATGGTGTCCACCACGTACTCGATCTCAATGGATTTGCGGGTGTAGTAGCGGATCTGGTTATCCCACGCCGCCATGACCTCATCAAAATTCCCGAAGTTACCGGCAGAAAGCGCTTTTTCCTGCGGCAGGAACACCTGGCCGCTGGTGGCGTCGCGGCCACCTTCCAGCGCGGCGAGCATCACGCGGGCGAAGTTGATAAAGCTCATGCCGGTGCAGCGATAGCCCCACTTGCCGCCGACGGCGGTTTCGATACAGCCAATCGCCGCATAGTCATACGCGTCCTCTCGTTCCACGCCGAGCTTGATAAATTCCGGGATGACGATTTCATCGTTGTTAAACGCGGGCATCCCGAAGCCGCAGCGGATCACCTGCACGCAGGCGTCGAGGAAGTCGTTGCTCATGCCCGCGTGGTAGCGCACGCTCAGGTTCGGCTGGGTGGAGCGCAGACGGCCGCAGGATTCGAGAATGGCGTAAGAGAGCGGGTTGACCGCGTCCATCGGTTCACCGTTGACCAGCTTCTGGCCGCCGATGGTGACGTTCTGATACAGCGGACTGCCCGCAGAGGCTTTGGAGTGCGAGCCGGAGCGGATTTTGTTCACTTCCAGCAGCTTCAGCCAGCAGCTGTGCAGCAGCTCAATGGCGTGCTCGCGATCCAGACTCTGGTCCAGCTCCACGTCGCGGCGATAGTACGGGTAAAGGTACTGGTCCATACGGGCAAAGGAGACGGAGTGACCGTTGGACTCAATTTGCAGGATTAGCTGAATGAAGTAGCACAGCTGTAGCGCCTGCCAGAAGGTTTTTGGCGGTTGGTGGGCGATGATGTCGCAGTTTTCCGCCATGGCCAGCAGCTCGTCGCGGCGGCTGTCGCGGGTTTCTGTTGCGGCCATTTCACGCGCCAGGTCGGCAAAGCGTTTGATGTGCAGGCTTACGGCTTCCAGCACGATATCAATGGCTTTCAGGAACTGGTCGCCGTGCAGATCGTCCAGCACCGTCAGGTTGATGCGCGACCGGCGCTCGGCCACTTTCGCGCGCAGGCCGTCAAGCCCTTTCTCCAGCACCAGCGGGAAATTCACCGCCAGGTGTGCGTCACCGGAGGTCATGTTGCCTTCCGCTTTGATGATGCCGGTTTCCAGCAGGCCTTTCTGCTCGTCGGTGAACATGCCGTAGCAGCGGTCCTGCACCGTCTGGCCGCGCCACCACGGGCAGATCTCATGCAGCACGCGCTTGTTCTCTTCGCTCACCGCAAAGCCTGCGCCCGGGCGGTCCGCCAGATCGTCGATCTCTTTCTCAATCCAGGAGACGGTGTATTCCGGGAAAATCGGCGCGGCGCGCACTTCGCTTGCCTGGTTACCGATAATCAGCTCGTCGTGTTTGATCCAGATGGTACGTTTTGCCAGGTGGTGGGCGAGGGCCAGTGCGCGACGTACCGGGATCGGCTTGTCCAGATGCTGCTGATACATTTCGGTATAATGCTGTGCGCGCTCGGTACAGACCGGCGGCTTAACGATATGCACCAGCGCCGTTTTGTGCGCCTTAATGCGCTCGCTGAGGGTGTTGAGATCCAGGGTTGTCATAGGTTTATCCTCGTAAGGTCGCGGTTAACCCTTTCTGGCAGGCATACTGCTGCGCGAAGTCCAGCAGGGCAGGGTTATCCAGCGGTTTGTCAGGGGCAGAGTAGGGTTGGCCGAGCAGGGTGTATTTGTTCATGCCCAGCGTGTGATACGGCAGAAAATGAATATCGTGAACGCCGAGTTCGTCGGCGGCGAAATTGGTAATGGCGGTAACCGACGCTTCATCGGCGTTAAAGCCCTGGATCAGCGGCACGCGAATGGTGATTTTTTTCCCGGCGGCAGCCAGGCGCTTCAGGTTGTCCAGGATCCGTCTGGCTGAGCCATCGGTCCACTGTTTGAATACGTCACTGTCCACATGCTTCAGGTCCGCCAGGAACAGATCGACATACGGCAGTGACGGCTCGATATAATGCCAGGGCACGTGAAGGCAGGTTTCAACGGCGGTATGAATGCCTTGTTCATGGCTGGCTTTAAACAGGGCGTGTGCCAGCGCCGGGTTCATGAACGGCTCGCCGCCGGAGAGGGTGATCCCGCCGCCGCTGCGGTCGTAGAAGGGCTTGTCGCGCAGCACGGTGGCCATAATCTCCTCCACCTGCTTCTCTTCACCGCAGACGGTAAGCGCCTGGGTCGGGCAGCAGTCGGTAAGGGCAGTAAGCGTCTCGTCGTTAAGCTTCTCACGATGAATGACCAGCCCGTTCAGCGCGCGTTCAACACACCCCGGCGCGGCCTGCTGACACAGGTCACAGCCGTCCAGGCACAGACGGGCATCAAACAGGACGTCCCGCGTGCGGGAGCGGCTTTCCGGGTTCTGACACCAGCGACAGCCCAGCGAGCAGCCTTTCAGGAATACCACGGTTCGAATACCGGGGCCGTCGTGGGTGGAGTAACGCTGTATATTGAAGATCATTGTCTTGCCCTCTAATTACATATGAAGATTAAATTACTTTCGAATGAAAGTTATCTTGATATGGGTCAATTCCTGAGCAGGTTTTGCTGTGATAGGGTAAGTGCAGGCTAATTTTGAGGGTGACATCATGGAACTTTATCTCGACACATCTGACGTTGCGGCAGTCAAAAAGCTGGCGCGTATCTTCCCGCTGGCGGGCGTGACCACTAACCCAAGCATTGTGGCGGCGGGTAAAACGCCTCTGGAAGAGCTGCTGCCCGCGCTGCACGACGCGCTGGGCGGCAAGGGCCGGCTGTTCGCTCAGGTGATGGCGAAGACCGCCGAGGGAATGGTGGAAGACGCACGTAAGCTGCGCGCGATAATCAATGACCTGGTGGTGAAAGTGCCCGTGACCGCTGAAGGACTGGCGGCGATCAAAATGCTGAAAGCAGAAGGGATCCCGACGCTGGGTACGGCGGTGTATGGCGCAGCACAGGGGATGCTCTCCGCACTGGCGGGGGCTGAGTATGTGGCTCCTTATGTAAATCGCGTGGACGCACAGGGCGGGGACGGGATCCAGACGGTGGTTGAACTGCAACAGCTGCTGACCCTGCATGCCCCGCAGTCAAAAGTGCTGGCGGCGAGCTTTAAAACCCCGCGCCAGGCGCTGGACTGCCTGCTGGCAGGGTGCGAGTCCATCACGCTGCCGCTGGACGTGGCGCAGCAGTTTATTACCTCTCCGGCCGTGGATGCGGCAATTGTGAAGTTTGAGCAGGACTGGCAGGGGGCGTTTGGGCGGACGTCTATTTGACGCTGTTGCCGGGTGGCGCTGACGCTTACCCGGCCTACGCTCGGGCCGTTGTAGGTCGGGTAAGGCGAAGCCGCCACCCGACTTTTTTATTTGCTGCACACCTCACATCCGGGGTTACGCATCAGCTTCATCTCGCGAAACTGGCAGGTCATCGCGTCATACATCACGATTTTACCCGCTGCGGGCGTGCCGTAGTGCGCCAGCACTTTGATCGCCTCCATCGCCTGCAAGGAACCGATAACGCCAACCAGTGGCGCCATCACGCCCGCCTCGACGCAGGTCAGCGCATTCTCGCCAAACAGACGGCTCAGGCAGCGGTAGCAGGGCTCTCCTTCAGCGTAGGTGAAGACGGTGATTTGCCCCTCCATGCGGATGGCCGCGCCGGAAACCAGCGGCGTTTTACGGGCAAAGCAGCCCGCATTGAGCTGGTTGCGAATGGCGACGTTATCGGTGCAGTCCAGCACCAGGTCATGCCGTGCAATCTGGGCAAACAGCGCGTCGTCATCCAGCATCGCGTCAATCAGGGTGAACTGAACGTTGGGGTTAATGCGCGCCAGCGCCGTGCGTGCTGATTCCACTTTAGGCTGACCGACCGTCGCGTCGCTGTGCAGCGTCTGGCGTTGCAGGTTGGACACCGACACGGTGTCGAAATCCAGCAGCGTCATGCGGCCGACACCCGCCGCAGCCAGGTATTGCGCCGCTGCGCAGCCCAGCCCGCCAAGACCCACAACCAGCACGCTGGCCGCCTTGAGCGCTTCCTGGCCCTCGAAATCAAACCCGCGTAGCACGATCTGGCGGTTATAGCGCATCATCTCCGGGTCGCTCAGTTCCACCGTCATGTCAGCCTCCGAACAGGTGGTTAAAGCGTTCAACTTCAACCCATTCGCCCGCCGCAACGTGGCCGCGATCGCGCTCCAGCACGATAAAGCAGTTACCCTGACTGAAGGAGCTAAAGATGTGCGAACCCTGATGCCCGGTGGTGCTCACCTCCAGCTCGCCGTCGGCGTTGCGCGCCAGAATGCCGCGCTGGAAATCGAGACGGCCCGGTGATTTTTTGAGGCGCGTTGCCGCCCGCACGCGCACACGCTCCGGCAGCGGGCTGGCATTGTTGCCTGAAAGCTTCGCCAGCAGCGGGATCACCAGCTGGTAGAAGGTCAGCGCGGCAGAGACCGGGTTACCCGGCAGGCCACAGAACCAGCTGTGCGGAAGTTTGCCAAACGCGAACGGTTTGCCCGGTTTAATCGCCAGCTTCCAGAAGGCGATTTCGCCCAGCTCTTCAAGCAGGGTTTTGGTGTAATCCGCTTCGCCAACCGATACGCCGCCGGAGCTGATCACCACGTCGGCAGAGGCGTCAGCGTCGATAAACGCCGCGCGCAGTTTTTGCGGATCGTCAGGAATGATACCGAGGTTAATCACCTCGCAGCCCAACTGCTCAAGCATCAGGTGCACCGCCAGACGGTTGGTGTCGTAAATCTGCCCCTCGTTCAGCGGCTGACCCGGAAGCTGTAGCTCATCTCCCGTGGAGAACACCGCCACGCGCACTTTGCGGACCACGTCAATCTCCGCGATGCCAAGCGATGCCAGCACCGGCAGTTCGGCGACCGTCAGCTTTTGCCCGGCGGCAAAGACCGTTGCGCCCAGGGTAATGTCTTCCCCGATGTGGCGGATATTCTGTCCCGCTTTGACGCTGGCGGTAAAGCGCACGCCGTCGTCCGTTTGTTCGGTCTCTTCCTGCATCACCACGGCTTCACAGCCCTTTGGCACCGGTGCCCCGGTCATAATGCGCACGCAGGTGCCCGCTGGCCACTCACCGTTAAACGGCTGCCCGGCAAACGCTTTACCTGCCACCGGCAGCGGCTGACCCGTTTGCAGATCCGCCAGACGTACGGCATAGCCGTCCATCGCCGCGTTATCGAACCCCGGCACGTTCAGCGGCGAGACGATATCGCGCGCGGCAATACGGCCAAAACAGCGCACAAGCGGCAGTGTCTCAACGTCGTGCAGTGGAGTAATGCGGTCAAGCATCTGCGAGAGTGCCGTCTCAAGCGGCATCAGTCCGGCGGTAAAATCCATGGTGGGCTCCTGCGGAGTAACAACGAAAGCGCTCATTATGGCAGAAAAGTGCGGCTAACTGTATGACCCGATGGGTGTACGCTTTACATCACAGTTGCGTCTTTCTATATTCAAAAATCATCTGAAGATTCGTCGACGATAATGATATTTATAGAAAAAGCAGCCAGCCAGGCTAATGGGTGATGCGAAATGAGTAAAGCGGTTATCGCAATTCATGGCGGTGCCGGGGCAATCACCCGTGCACAGCTCAGTCCCGAGCAGGAGAAGCGTTATATTGATGCGCTGAACGCCATTGTGGAAACAGGCCAGCGGATGCTGGAAGCGGGCGACAGCGCGCTGGACGTGGTGACCGAAGCAGTACGTCTGCTGGAGGAGTGCCCGCTGTTTAATGCCGGTATTGGCTCGGTCTTTACGCGCGATGAAACGCACGAGCTGGATGCCTGCGTGATGGACGGCGTCACCCTGAAGGCGGGCGCGGTAGCGGGCGTCAGCCGTCTGCGTAATCCGGTGCTGGCCGCGCGTCTGGTGATGGAACAAAGCCCGCATGTGCTGCTGGCCGGGGCGGGGGCGGAAAAATTTGCCGTCGAGCACGGGATGGACACGGTCTCGCCCGATCTTTTTTCCACCGAGGAGCGTTACCGGCAACTGCTGGAGGCCCGTACAGCGGGGATGACGCAGCTGGACCATGCCGCGCCGCTCGATGAACGCAGCAAAATGGGCACGGTAGGCGCGGTGGCGCTGGATAAAGCCGGTAACCTCGCCGCCGCGACGTCGACAGGCGGTATGACCAACAAACTTCCCGGTCGCGTCGGCGACAGCCCGCTGCCGGGGGCCGGGTGTTACGCCAATAACGCCACCGCGGCGGTGTCATGCACCGGCACCGGCGAAGTGTTTATCCGCGCGCTGGCGGCCTACGACATTACCGCGCTAATGGATTACGGCGGATTAAGCCTGAGTGAGGCCTGCGAGCGGGTAGTGATGGAGAAACTGCCGGCGCTGGGCGGGATTGGCGGCTTAATTGCGGTGGATCGGGAGGGCAACGTGGCTCTGCCGTTCAACAGTGAAGGGATGTACCGGGCGTGGGGGTATGCCGGCGATGCGCCCAGCACAGGCATTTATCGTGAATAAGGGGGCATTGCGTGCCGCACCGTGAAGAGCTGGACAACTGCGAAGTGCTGGCTGTCCACCAACTGAATATTGCGTTTCAGGAAGAGCGGCAGTTCATCCCCGCAGTACAGAATTTATCGTTTTCGCTCAGGCGCGGCGAGACGCTGGCGATTGTTGGCGAATCAGGTTCCGGTAAATCCGTTACCGCGCTGGCGCTGATGCGTCTGCTTGAGCAGACGGGCGGGCAGGTCACCAGCGAGCGGATGCTGTTGCGCCGTCGCAACCGTCAGGTTATCGATCTCAACGAGCTGAGTGCGTCCCAGATGCAGGGGGTGCGCGGGGCAGATATTGCGATGATTTTTCAGGAGCCGATGACCTCCCTGAACCCGGTTTTTCCGGTGGGCGAGCAGATTGCCGAATCTATCCGCCTGCATCAGGGACTGAGCGGTGATGAGGCGCTCAACGAAGCAAAACGGATGCTGGAGCTGGTGCGTATCCCTGAGGCGCACGCGATTTTGTCCCGCTATCCGCATCAGCTTTCCGGCGGCATGCGCCAGCGGGTGATGATTGCGATGGCGCTGTCGTGCCGTCCGGCGGTGCTCATTGCGGACGAACCCACCACGGCGCTGGATGTCACCATTCAGGCCCAGATCCTGCAACTGATTAAGGTATTGCAGCAGGAGATGGAGATGGGGGTGATTTTCATCACCCACGATATGGGGGTGGTGGCGGATATTGCCGATCGGGTGCTGGTTATGCATCAGGGCAATGCCGTGGAAACCGGCACGGTGGAGCAGGTCTTTCATGCGCCGGTGCATTCTTATACCAAAGCGCTGCTGGCGGCGGTCCCGCGTCTGGGGGCCATGAATGGCAGTGATTTTCCGCGCCGTTTTCCGCTGTTCTCACAGACCGAACAGGGCCAGCAGGAAGACGAAACCGAGCAGGATACGGTGGTTCCCGGCAGGCCAATCCTCGAAGTGCGTGACCTGGTGACCCGTTTCCCGCTGCGTAGCGGGATCCTCAATCGCGTGAAGCGCGAAGTGCATGCGGTTGAAAACGTCAGTTTTGATCTCTGGCCGGGCGAAACGCTGGCGCTGGTGGGGGAGTCCGGCTGCGGTAAATCCACCACCGGACGGGCGCTGCTCAGGCTGGTGGCGTCGCAGGAGGGGAGCATCACCTTCAACGGTGAGCGCATCGACACGCTTCCTAACAGTAAATTGCAGGCGGTGCGCCGGGATATTCAGTTTATATTCCAGGATCCTTATGCGTCGCTCGATCCGCGCCATACGGTGGGGTACTCGATTATGGAGCCGCTGCGGGTGCATAACCTGCTCGACGGTGAAGCCGCGCAGCGCCGCGTCGCATGGCTGCTGGAGCGCGTGGGCCTGAAGCCGGAGCATGCCTGGCGTTATCCGCACGAATTTTCTGGCGGTCAGCGTCAGCGTATCTGCATTGCGCGGGCATTGGCCCTCAATCCGAAAGTGGTGATTGCGGATGAGTCCGTGTCAGCGCTGGATGTCTCTATCCGCGCGCAAATCATCAATCTCCTGCTCGATTTACAGCGGGATTTGGGCATTGCGTTTCTGTTTATCTCCCACGATATGGCGGTGGTGGAGCGGATCAGCCATCGCGTGGCGGTGATGTACATGGGGCAAATTGTTGAAATCGGCCCCCGTCGGGCGGTGTTTGAAAACCCGCAGCACCCGTACACCCGCAAGCTGATGGCTGCCGTACCGGTTGCCGATCCTGAGCATCGTCACGCCCAGCGCGTGCTGTTGCAGGACGAAATGCCGAGCAATATTCGTAAACGGGGCGAAACCCTGGAGCGCGTGGCGCTGCGTGAGGTGGGACCCGGTCATTTTGTCGCACCACCGCGTCAGGGCAATGCATTCTCGCGGTTATAACTTACAACAGGCAGGAGAACACAATGGTTCCTTTTGTTGCTCGTAAATGGCTGCTGGCCGCGAGCGTGACGGCTGCGCTGGCCGCCGCCCCCGCGTTCGCGGCGAAAGATGTGGTGGTGGCTGTGGGGTCTAACTTCACGACCCTGGATCCCTATGATGCCAACGACACTCTTTCTCAGGCGGTGGCAAAATCCTTCTACCAGGGGCTGTTCGGCCTGGACCGCGAAATGAAGCTGAAAAACGTGCTGGCGGAAGGCTATACCGTGTCGGACGACGGGCTGGTCTATACCGTTAAGCTCCGTACCGGCGTGAAGTTCCAGGATGGCACCGACTTCAACGCCGAGGCGGTTAAGGTCAACCTGGATCGTGCCAGCAATCCGGAAAACGGTCTTAAACGCTACAACCTGTATAAAAATATCGCCCAAACCGAGGTGGTTGATCCGGCAACGGTGAAGATCACCCTCAAAGAGCCGTTCTCGGCGTTTATCAATATCCTGGCGCATCCCGCGACGGCGATGATTTCGCCCGCCGCCCTGAAAAAATACGGCAAAGAGATTGGCTTCCACCCGGTGGGGACCGGACCGTACGAACTGCTCACCTGGAACCAGACCGATTTTGTGAAGGTGAAAAAATTCGCCGGATACTGGCAGCAGGGGCTGCCGAAACTGGATACCATCACCTGGCGGCCGGTAGTGGACAACAACACCCGCGCCGCAATGCTGCAAACCGGCGAAGCGCAGTTTGCCTTCCCGATCCCGTACGAACAGGCGGCGCTGCTGGCGAAAAACAGCAAGCTGGAACTGGTGGCCAGCCCGTCGATTATGCAGCGCTACATCAGCATGAACGTCACGCAGAAACCGTTTGATAACCCGAAGGTGCGTGAAGCCATCAACTACGCCATTAACCGCCAGGCGCTGGTGAAGGTGGCCTTTGCCGGCTACGCCACCCCGGCGACGGGCGTGATGCCGCCAACCATTGAGTACGCGCAAAGCTATCAGCCGTGGCCTTACGATCCGGCGAAAGCGCGGGAACTGCTGAAAGAGGCGGGCTATCCGAACGGCTTTAGCACTACGCTGTGGTCGTCGCATAACCACAGTACCGCGCAGAAGGTGCTGCAATTTACCCAGCAGCAGCTGGCGCAGGTGGGCATTAAAGCCAGGGTTACGGCGATGGATGCCGGACAGCGAGCGGCGGAAGTGGAAGGCAAAGGACAGAAAGAGAGCGGAGTGCGGATGTTCTACACCGGCTGGACGGCTTCAACCGGAGAAGCGGACTGGTCCCTGTCGCCGCTGTTTGCTTCCCAGAACTGGCCGCCAACGCTGTTCAATACCGCGTTCTACAGTAATCCGCAGGTGGATAAAGATCTGGCCGATGCCCTAAAAACCACCAAACCGGAAGAGAAAGCACGCCTGTACAAGGAGGCGCAGGATATTATCTGGAAAGAGTCGCCGTGGGTGCCGCTGGTGGTGGAAAAACTGGTCTCAGCCCACAACAAAGCGCTGACCGGTTTTTACATCATGCCGGATACGGGCTTTAGCTTTGATGACGCGGATTTGAAATAAAACTCATGCTGAATTATGTGTGTAAACGCCTGCTGGGGCTTATCCCGACGCTGCTGATTGTGGCCGTGCTGGTGTTTTTGTTTGTCCATATGCTGCCCGGCGATCCGGCGCGTTTGATTGCCGGACCGGAAGCGGATGCGACGGTTATTGAACTGGTGCGTAAACAGCTCGGTCTTGACCAACCGCTGTACAGGCAATTTCTGCGTTACATTGGCAATGTCCTTCAGGGCGATTTCGGCATCTCAATGGTGTCGCGTCGTCCGGTGTCGGAGGAGATTGCCAGCCGCTTTATGCCTACCTTCTGGTTAACGATTGCCAGTATGAGCTGGGCGGTTGTCTTTGGCCTGGGGGCGGGGATTGTCGGCGCCGTCTGGCGCAACCGCTGGCCGGATAAGCTCGGTATGGCGCTGGCGGTCACCGGCATCTCTTTCCCGGCGTTTGCGCTGGGCATGCTGCTGATGCAGATTTTCTCCGTCGAGCTGGGCTGGTTGCCGACCGTCGGGGCCGACACCTGGAAGCACTACATTCTGCCCTCTATGACGCTAGGCGCGGCCGTTGCGGCGGTTATGGCCCGGTTTACCCGCGCCTCGTTTGTCGACGTGCTGAGCGAAGATTACATTCGCACCGCGCGGGCAAAAGGGGTGAGTGAGAAATGGGTCATTCTGAAGCATGGTTTTCGTAATGCGATGATCCCGGTGGTCACGATGATGGGGCTACAGTTCGGCTTCCTGCTGGGGGGCTCTATCGTGGTTGAGAAGGTCTTTAACTGGCCGGGGCTGGGGCGCCTGCTGGTCGACTCGGTCGATATGCGTGACTATCCGGTTATTCAGGCTGAAGTCCTGCTTTTCTCGCTGGAGTTTATTCTTATTAACTTAGTGGTGGATGTGCTTTACGCCGCCATTAACCCGGCCATCAGGTATAAGTAAGATGCGATTACTGAACTGGCGTCGCCAGGCCATTTTAAACGCTATGCCGGGGATCAGGCCGGACCATATTCGCACCCCGTGGGTTGAGTTCTGGCGTCGATTCCGTCGTCAGCCCGTCGCTATGGTCGCCGGGTTGTTTGTGTTACTGCTGATCCTGGTGGCGATTATCGCCCCCTGGATAGCCCCGTTTGATGCGGAAAACTACTTCGACTACGACCGGCTGAACGATGGTCCGTCGATGATGCACTGGTTTGGCGTGGACTCGCTCGGGCGCGATATATTCAGCCGCGTGCTGGTAGGGGCGCAGATCTCACTGGCGGCCGGGGTCTTCGCGGTGCTGATGGGCGCAGCAATTGGCACCGTGCTGGGGCTGGTGGCCGGGTACTACGAAGGCTGGTGGGACCGCATCATCATGCGTATCTGCGACGTGCTGTTTGCCTTTCCCGGTATTCTGCTGGCGATTGCCGTGGTGGCGGTGATGGGCAGCGGCATGGCGAACGTCATTATCGCCGTGGCGGTATTCTCGATTCCCGCTTTCGCGCGTCTGGTACGTGGCAACACGCTGGTGCTGAAGCAGCAGACCTTTATCGAGTCGGCGCGCAGCATGGGAGCCAGCGATGCCACCATCCTGTTCAGCCATATTCTGCCGGGAACGGTCTCGTCTATCGTGGTCTATTTCACCATGCGCATAGGCGTGTCGATTATCTCGGCGGCCAGCCTGTCGTTTCTGGGGTTAGGGGCACAGCCGCCGACGCCGGAGTGGGGCGCGATGCTGAACGAGGCGCGGGCGGATATGGTGATTGCGCCACACGTGGCGATCTTCCCGAGCCTGGCGATTTTCCTGACCGTGCTGGCGTTTAACCTGCTGGGGGATGGGCTGCGCGACGCGCTGGATCCGCGGATAAAAGGGTAGTGCTGTGGAATGTGCCGGGTGGCGGCTACGCCTTACCCGGCCTACAAAAGGGAAGCTGGGTGTTTAAACCCGGCTACCCCACAGGTCATACTCATCCGCGTTTTCAACCTTCACGCGAATAATATCACCCGGCTTAACCTGTGTTTCGCCGTTCAGGTACACCGCGCCATCGATTTCCGGTGCATCCGCCATGCTGCGGCCAATCGCGCCTTCTTCGTCCACTTCGTCGATAATCACCAGAATTTCGCGGCCCACTTTCTCCTGCAAGCGTTCAGCAGAGATCTGCTGTTGCAGCTGCATAAAGCGGTTCCAGCGCTCCTCTTTTACCTCTTCCGGTACCTGGTCCGCCAGCTCGTTGGCCGTTGCGCCTTCAACCGGGCTGTACTTGAAGCAGCCGACGCGATCCAGACGCGACTCTTTCAGGAAGTCGAGCAGCATCTGGAAATCTTCTTCGGTTTCACCCGGGAAGCCGACAATAAAGGTGGAGCGCAGGGTCAGATCCGGGCAAATCTCACGCCACTGCTTGATGCGCGCCAGTTGGCGATCCACGGAGCCAGGACGTTTCATCAGCTTCAGAATGCGCGGGCTGGCGTGCTGTAGCGGGATATCCAGATACGGCAGGATTTTGCCTTCCGCCATCAGCGGGATCACATCGTCAACGTGCGGATAAGGGTAGACGTAGTGCAGGCGCGTCCAGATCCCGAGCTTAGCCAGCTGCTCGCACAGGCCGACCATGCTGGTTTTCACCGGCTCGCCGTTGTGGAAACCGGAGCGGTGTTTGACGTCCACACCGTAGGCGGAGGTGTCCTGGGAGATGACCAGCAGCTCCTTCACGCCCGCGTCGGCCAGGCGTTTGGCTTCTGCCAGCACCTCGCCAATCGGACGGCTCACCAGATCGCCACGCATCGACGGTATGATGCAGAAGGTACAGCGATGGTTGCAGCCTTCGGAAATTTTCAGGTAGGCGTAGTGGCGCGGCGTCAGCTTCACGCCCTGTTCCGGCACCAGGCTCAGGAACGGGTTGTGCTTTGGTTTGGGGACGTAGTGATGAACATGTTCCAGCACCTGCTCGTAGCTGTGCGGGCCGGTGATCTCCAGCACTTTCGGGTGCACTTCGCGGATCTGATCCACCTTCGCGCCCAGGCAGCCGGTGACAATCACTTTGCCGTTTTCCGTCAGGGCTTCACCAATGGCTTCCAGTGACTCCTGGACCGCGCTGTCAATGAACCCGCAGGTGTTGACGATCACCATGTCGGCGTTGTCGTAGCTTGGCACCACGTCATAGCCTTCAGTGCGAAGTTCAGTCAGGATGCGTTCGGAGTCCACCAGGTTCTTCGGGCAGCCGAGGGAGACAAAGCCGATTTTCGGCGGGTGCGTAACATTGCTCATAGGTTAAAAATTCATCAATTATGGAGTTATCAGGGCGGGATTTTACAGCGTATCGCGGGGGATTTATACACTCTTGATGGCGCAGTTGAGGCGGGCAATCGTTGTAACATTGTAAAGAATGTTAATCAGTTATCGTTTATTGATCTCAGGCATTACATTGTACAAAAAATGACCTTATCCTTAATAAGGTAACATGGCTGACAGGGGAGGAAATAGCATGTCCGTTGACAGACTGAAACGCGATCTGCTTAACAAGCTGATCAACGCCCGAATCGACCTGGCCGCATATCTGCAACTCCGCAAGGCGAAAGGGTATATGTCAGTCAGCGAAAGCGAAAATCTGCGTGATAACTTCTTTGAACTTTGCAATTTCATGCGTGAAAAAGCACCCATCCTGAAAGCGCACTACGCTGAAAGCGAATTAGTGGCGCTGCGCCGCGCCGCCGAGGTGCTCTCCATCGCCGGAGTCTGTTTGATGAACGGACGTCACGACTGCCCGAATTTTATTGCCGTTAACGCGGAGAAGCTTGAAAACTGCCTGACCACGCTCGCGCTTTGCATCATGTGTCTGAACAAGCCGGAAACGCTTGCCCGGCACTGAACCCGGGGGAGGCAACTCCCCCTTCTGATTAAGCTTTTGTAAAAGTGGTAACGCACCCGGGAACAGTGGCTAATCTTTAAGCCATATGTCGATAAAGGAGTGCGTTATGCCTCGATCCTCGTTGATTTTCCTTCCAGTCTTGTTATTCCCGCTTTCACTGCTTGCAGCGCCTGAGACGGTTAAGGTCGACGTGCTACAGACAAAACTGGATCACCCCTGGTCGCTGGCGTTTCTGCCAGATAACAAGGGGCTGCTCATCACGCTCAAAGACGGGCAGCTTAAGCACTGGCAGGCTGGAAAAGGGCTCTCCGATCCGATTGTCGGCGTGCCGAAAGTGTGGGCGAGCGGCCAGGGCGGACTGCTGGACGTCGCGCTGGCCCCGGATTTTGCACAGTCACGGCGGGTCTGGCTCAGCTTCGCCGAGGCAGGTAATGATGGCAAAGCGGGTACCGCGGTGGGCTACGGGCGGTTGAGCGATGACCTTTCGCGCATTGAGGGCTTCCAGGTGGTGTTCCGACAGATGCCGAAGCTCTCTACCGGCAACCACTTTGGCGGACGGCTGGTGTTCGACGGCAAAGGCTATCTCTTTATTGGCCTGGGTGAAAACAACCAGCGCCCGACGGCGCAGGAGCTGGACAAGCTTCAGGGCAAGGTGGTGCGCCTGACGGAGGACGGAAAAGTGCCGCCGGATAATCCGTTTGTGAACACCGCCGGTGCGCGCCCTGAAATCTGGTCCTATGGCATTCGCAACCCGCAGGGGATGGCGATGAATCCGTGGAGCGACACGCTGTGGCTCAACGAACACGGACCACGCGGTGGGGATGAGATTAACATTCCTGAGAAGGGCAAAAACTACGGCTGGCCCCTGGCGACGCACGGGATCAATTACAGCGGCCTGAAAATCCCGGAAGCGAAAGGCGAGCACGTTGAGGGCACCGAAAAGCCGCTGTTTGTCTGGAAAGTATCGCCCGCCGTCAGCGGCATGGCGTTCTACAACAGCGACGTCTTCCCGCAGTGGAAAAACAAGCTGTTTATCGGCGCGCTGAAGGAGAAAGACGTCATCGTGCTGAGCGTGAAGGGCAATAGCGTGACGGAGGACGGACGCATTCTGGGCGATAAAGATCAGCGTATTCGCGATGTGCGCGTCGGGCCGGATGGCTATCTGTACGTGCTGACTGACGAGACGGACGGGCAACTGCTGAAAGTCAGCCCGTCCAGGTCGTAATCAGGTCACCGGGATCATCACCACGTTGCGATACGCCGGGCGCTCGCTAAGCTGCTGGATCCAGCGCTCCAGGTGAGGGCGCGGGCTCCAGCTAAGACCCATGTTAGTGAGGTTCCAGACGAAGGGGGCGACGGCGATATCGCCCACGCCGAAGGTGTCGCCGGAGAACCAGGCGTGCTTCGCCAGTTCGTCGTCCATCATCGCGAACAGGGATTCGCAGGCGTCCTGGGCGGCATGAATGGCGGGATAATCACGTTCGGCTTCCGGCGTGCGGACAAGCCCCATCAGGATCACCCGGTGCGTGGGGGAAAGCGTCTGGTTTGCCCAGTCCATCCATTTTTCGCCCTGCGCGCGGCGGGCTGGATTTTCAACCCACAGCCGACCCTGGCCGTACTGCGCGGCGAGATAACGCACGATGGTGTTGGACTCCCACAGCGTGGCGTCTGTCTCGTCATCGCGCAGCAACGGCACCAGTCCGTTTGGGTTCATCGCCAGATAGTCGGCGTCTTTATTCACCCCGAACGCCATGCCAGCCATGATTTGGTTGAACGGTAAATCCAGCTCCTCCAGCGTCCAGAGCACTTTCTTCACGTTAGTCGAATTGTTCCTGCCCCACAGCGTAATCATATTTACTCCCGATGAGATGTGAATCCGAGTCAGCTTTTCGCCATGGTGAGATAAACCTAACAATTACGCAACAGATGCTAAAAAAAACGCCGCAATCAAAGCGTATCTGAATGTTATTGCATAAACTTTAAAAACTTTACCTGGAACAGGTTTCTTTGAACGCTGTAGTGCGCTATTACTCATCGCTTCTTGCGACACGGTGATTGTGACGTGATTTTTAGAATGGACACTCGGGTGGCATTTATGACGCAAAAAACTTCTTCTCTGCGCAGCCTGGCGGCAGGCTCGGCGCTGCTTTTCCTTTTTGCCCCAACGCTCCATGCGGCGGAACAGACGGCGCCCGAAGCGCCGCCTGTCGATGCGCGCGCCTGGATCCTGATGGATTACGCCAGCGGGAAAGTGCTGGCGGAAGGTAACGCCGACGAAAAACTCGACCCGGCGAGCCTGACGAAAATTATGACCAGCTATGTTGTGGGCCAGGCGTTGAAAGCGGGCAAGATCAAGCTGGATGACATGGTCACCGTCGGCAAAGATGCCTGGGCGACGGGTAACCCGGCGCTGCGCGGCTCGTCCGTCATGTTCCTGAAGCCCGGCGATCAGGTCTCCGTTTCCGATCTGAATAAAGGGGTCATTATTCAGTCGGGAAATGATGCCTGTATTGCGCTGGCCGATTACGTCGCAGGCAGTCAGGACTCATTCATTGGGTTGATGAATGGCTACGCGCAAAAACTGGGTCTGACCAACACCACCTTTAAAACCGTTCACGGCCTGGATGCGCCCGGTCAGTTCAGTACCGCGCGCGATATGGCGCTGCTGGGCAAAGCGCTGATCCATGACGTGCCGGATGAGTACGCCATCCATAAAGAGAAAGAGTTTACCTTCAACAATATCCGCCAGCCTAACCGTAATCGTCTGCTCTGGAGCAGTAACGTTAACGTGGACGGCATGAAAACGGGGACGACCGCCGGGGCCGGATACAACCTGGTGGCTTCTGCGACGCAGGGCGACATGCGCCTGATCTCGGTGGTGCTGGGGACGAAAACCGACCGCATTCGTTTTAATGAATCCGAAAAACTGCTGACCTGGGGTTTCCGCTTCTTTGAAACCGTCACGCCGATTAAGCCGGACGCCACCTTCGTCAGCCAGCGCGTCTGGTTTGGGGATAAAAGTGAAGTGAACCTGGGGGCAGGTGAAGCGGGTTCCGTCACCATTCCACGCGGTCAGCTGAAAAACCTGAAAGCCAGCTATACCCTGACCGAGCCACAGCTGACCGCGCCGTTGAAAAAAGGCCAGGTGGTCGGGACGATAGATTTCCAGCTTAACGGCAAATCCATTGAGCAGCGTCCGCTGGTGGTGATGGAAGCGGTGGAAGAGGGCGGCTTCTTCAGCCGGATGTGGGACTTTGTATTAATGAAGTTCCACGGCTGGTTTGGCAGCTGGTTTAGCTAGGTTTTTGCCGGGTGGCGCTGCGCTTACCCGGCCTTCGTTTGAGCCGTTGTAGGCCGGGTAAGGCGAAGCCGCCACCCGGCACAACCTCAATACATCAACTTCACCTGCTGCGCCTTTGCATACGACACCAGCTCGTCATCCGGGCGGCAATCACTGACGATGGCGTCAAAGCGCGACAGTTCCCCCATCCTTGCCGGACGAACCTTGCCAAATTTACTGTGATCAACCACCAGCACATGCTGCTGTGCGGCGTTGAGCGCCCACTGTTTCACCGGTAACTCTTCAAGATTAAAACAGGTTGCCCCCTGTTTCACATTCACACCCGCCGCAGAGTAAAAGGCGATATCCGGACATACATTGCTCAGCGTGTCCTGAATATTCAGCGGTTTGAAGATGGCGTTGCTGGCATGAAACTCGCCGCCGCACAAAATCACCCGGCACGCCGGTTTCTCCTGCAAGGCCAGGAAGGTGTTTAGCGAATAACAGACGGCGGTAAAGGGAACGGTGCTGTCGATGGCCTCGATGATCCACGGGGTTGTCGTACCGCAGTCAAAAAACAGCGTTTGATGCGGCTGCACCAGCGAGGCGGCGAGCCGCGCGGCTTTGCGCTTCTCTTCCACCAGGCGTGTTTTTTGATCGCTTAACAGATAATGGCTGGCGCTACGCGGCTCCAGAACAATATACCCGCCAAGCAGCACAACGGGGGCGCTGTCGCTGTTCAGATCGCGACGAATGGTCATTTCAGACACGCCAAGCAGGGTAGCGGCTTCCTTAAGATGCAGCTTATCGCTGCGCTTCAGCGCCTGAAGTAGCTGAGCAATGCGGTCATCGCGACGTGTTTCCATAGATCCTCGGGCTAAAAAAGTGAGCCCCCGCAGGGCGGGGGCTCAAGTGTAACCTGACGGACCGGGGTTAGTCACGTATCCAGCCTTTGCGGATCGGAAGGGCAAACAGAACGCGATAGGCCTGTGATAATCCACGATAAAGCGCCGGACCAAAGAGGCTCCACAGGATGGCTGCGCTGACGCAGCCCATCAGCCCCACCAGGAAACCGCCGACCATATCCAGCGGCCAGTGCACGCCCAGGTAGACGCGGGACCAGGCGATGGCGACCGCCACCCCCATCAGCACCATGCCAGACCACAGGCGATGCCAGAACAGGAAGGCCAGCGCAAAGGTGAAGATCACCGTGCCGTGATCGCTCGGGAACGAGTCATCCGGCGCATGGTGCAGGAAGTTGTAGCCGACGCGATCGACAAACGGACGATCGTGCGGAAAGGCGTGGCCCAGCACGTAGCTTGCCAGCACGCTCACGCCGATCGCCATCGCCATTTTGATCACCAGATGGCGCTGGGCGGTGACCTGTGTACGAGGTCCCCATAACCAGAGGATCACCGCCAGCGCCGGTACAATGCTGATCACATCTTTCGCAATGAAGGTGGCGAGATCGATCATCCATTTCGGTGATGCTGGCGTGGCGTTGAGCAGGTAAAACAGTTCGTAGTTCAGATTTTCTAACATAATCTCGTTACTCTTTAGCAAACCAGGTGGAAACCAGCCCGTAAACCAGCACCTGGGAAAACCAGACCCACCACCCGGCCCACAGGTTGTGAGAGAAAAAATGCGCGCCGCGCATGACCTGGCCGAATCCCATCAGCAGCCCCATAACAACGCCTAACGCGACAAAGGACCATGCCAGGCGCGGACGTTCACGCCAGAAGGCAAAAAACAACCCCATCACCATAAACCCGCTTGAGGCGTGGCCGCCGGGAAAGCAGCGTCCCGGTCCGCTGTCTGCCGGAACGGCGCTGAACAGGGGATACGAGACGGCTTTGCCGCCATACTCCACCAGATCCCACGGACAGCTGTGGTGGCTTATGCTTTTCAGCACCCCAACTACCAGCGCCCCCAGCCCCATCAGAAGCGCGGCCGTCACCAGCCGGGCATTGCGTTTGTAAGCGCCGTAAATCAGCGATGCGGCAGCCAGCGCAATGGTCACATATTTCGCCAGCCGATGGTTCAGCAGATCCAGCAGCGGGTTTTGCTGTAGCGGGAAATGGTGCGTCGCCGCGTCATACCAGAAGCCGGTTATCCATCGGTCAAGCGATTCATCGCGCGAAAGCCAGGTAAAAAGCAGCGCAAGGACGATCAGCCCGAAAAGCTGATAACCATAAAAGCGGGCAGGCAAACGGTAAAGGCGTTTTGTCTTATTTGTCGGTAACTTAGATAATTCTGAAGGGCTGACGGCGTGTGTCATAGTTTCGGTCAATAACGTGAAATAGCACTATCATAGGGAGGGCAACTTAAGGAAACCTTAAACAACAACGATAAGTGCCTTATTTCTGTGTTTTCACGTGATTATGCTATCTCAGACAGCGGCAATTCATTACACTCATCGCGATTTTTTCATATTAAAGAGATTGCATGATAAACCGTTCTTCTTCCGGTAATCGTCTGGGTCGTCAGGCGTTACTTTTTCCTCTGTGTCTGGTGCTTTACGAATTCTCTACCTACATCGGCAACGACATGATCCAGCCAGGCATGCTGGCTGTGGTTGAGCAGTACAACGCAGGTATTGAGTGGGTACCTACATCCATGACCGCCTATCTGGCGGGCGGCATGTTTTTACAGTGGCTTTTAGGGCCGCTGTCGGATCGTATTGGCCGCCGCCCGGTGATGCTGACGGGCGTGGTGTGGTTTATCGTCACCTGTCTCGCCACGCTGCTGGCGCAGAACATTGAGCAATTCACGCTGCTGCGTTTCCTTCAGGGCGTGAGCCTGTGCTTTATTGGCGCCGTGGGCTACGCCGCTATTCAGGAGTCGTTTGAGGAGGCGGTATGTATCAAAATAACCGCGCTGATGGCGAACGTGGCGCTGATTGCGCCGCTTCTGGGGCCGCTGGTGGGAGCCGCATGGGTCCACGTTGCGCCGTGGGAAGGGATGTTCGTCCTCTTTGCCGCGCTTGCGGCCATCTCTTTCTTTGGGCTGCACCGTGCGATGCCGGAGACCGCCACCCGCCTGGGCGAAAAGCTCTCGCTTAAAGAGCTGGGGCGTGACTATAAGGCGGTGCTGAAAAACGGTCGTTTTGTCGCGGGCGCGCTGGCGACGGGCTTTGTCAGCCTACCGCTGCTGGCGTGGATTGCCCAGTCGCCGGTCATTATCATCAGCGGCGAACAGCTTAGCAGCTATGAGTATGGCCTGTTACAGGTGCCGATTTTTGGCGCGCTGATTATCGGTAACCTGGTGCTGGCGCGTCTGACGTCGCGCCGTACCGTGCGTTCGCTGATTATTATGGGTGGCTGGCCCATAGCGGCAGGGCTGATTATCGCGGCGGTGGCGACCGTAGTCTCGTCCCATGCGTACCTGTGGATGACGGCGGGGCTGAGCGTTTATGCGTTTGGTATTGGCGTGGCGAATGCCGGCCTGGTGCGCCTGACGCTGTTCGCCAGTGAAATGAGTAAAGGCACGGTGTCTGCCGCGATGGGGATGCTGCAAATGCTGATTTTCACCGTCGGTATTGAGGTGAGCAAGCATGCCTATGCTTTCGGCGGTAACGGACTGTTCAGCCTGTTCAATCTCGCAAACGGTGTGCTGTGGGTAGGGCTGATGGTGGTGTTCCTGAAAGACAAACGCGTCGGAAACGCCCTGCAACCGTAATTCTTATTCCCTCTCCCCCGTGGGCGAGCTCGGGACAGTCCCCTCTCCCTGTGGGAGAGGGTTAGGGTGAGGGCACCAGAGCGCACGGAATCAATTAAACGGCGCCCTCCCATCCAGCACCCTATCAATTACGTCCAGCACCCCTTCGTCATTATTGTCCGGCGCTTCATAGCGGGCCACCGCTTTAATATGCGGTCTGGCATTGGCCATCGCGAAGCCAAACCCAGCCTGGCGCAACATCTCCACGTCGTTACCGCTGTCGCCAAAGGCCACCACTTCACTGTCCTCAATGCCCCAGCGCGCTTGCAGGATCCGCAGGCCGTTAGCTTTGTGTACGCCGGGGATAATCAGGTCGATACTGCCGTGTCCCGTGGTCACCGGCACCATGATGTCGCCAAGCTTCTCATGCAGCAGCGCCTGAATGCGCGGAATTTCGTCGTCAGAGACGTTTAGCCCGAATTTGAAGAAAATATCGTTGAGGTTGTCAAAGCTGCTGACGCTTTCAAGGCGGTGATAGTATTTCGCAGCAATCTCTTTGAAGAGGTCGTTATACGTTTTCAGCGTGTAGGCGCTGTTTTTTCCGCAGGCAATTATCTCAATGCCGGGCACGTCGTTTAACAGGGTGGCGACGGTCAGAAAATGCTCTTTCGACAGTTCGCCGTTAAACACGTCTTCGCCCGCATCCACCACCCAGCCGCCGTTTTCGGCGACGAAGGCAATTTCATGGGCGATCTCCGGGAAAAATGAGATCAGCTGGTAGTACTGGTTTCCGCTGGCGACCACAAAACGGATGCCTTGCGCTTTCATGCGCGCGTACTGCGCCAGAAAACGCGCGCGGTTATAGGTTTTCGCATCGCTCAGGAAGGAGCCATCCATGTCGACTGCAATCAGTTTAACGCTCATATCCCTTCTCCATTGACGTTGTTTCTGCTTCCGGTTTTGCCACCGCTCGCGCCACCAGGGCGGCAATAATGACTAACCCTAATACCACCAGCATCGCGCTGCGTAACCCGTAGTGCTCACCGAGGAATCCAAGCAGCGGCGGGCCCACCAGGAAAGCGAGGTAGCCCGTGGTCGCCACGACGCTCACGCGCGTCGGCGCGTCGGGGCCGGTATCGCTGGCAGCGGAAATGGTCAGCGGGAAGCCAAGGGAGGCGCCCAGTCCCCACAGGATCACCGACACGCCGGCAATCCAGTCCACATCCACAAAGATAATCATCGCGATGCCCAGCCCACCCAGCAGGGCGCTGGCACGGACGACAGCCACGCGGCTGTAACGGTCGATAAACCAGCCCCCGGTAAAGCGTCCGACGGTCATGCCGAGCGTAAACCCGGCGTAAATCAGCGAGCCGGAGGTGGGGCTAAATCCGTGCCCGTCTACCATCAGCAACGGTAGCCAGTCGTTGGCGGATCCTTCAGCAAACGCCATCGCCAGTACCACCACGCCAATCAGCATCAGCTGGAAATCGCGATAGAAGGGCAACCCTTTTGCCGCAGACTTCTGTTCGTCCGAGGCATTTTGTCCTGTGCCTGCGGGAATAGCCCTGATGCCGGTGAGGATCGGGATAATGCAGACCAGCGCCGCGAGTAAAATGTGCACATTGGCCGCAATGCCCAGCGCCGTCAGCGCCATCCCTATGCCCGCGCCCGCCAGCGTGCCGAGGCTGTAAAAGCCATGCATCATCGGCAGCACCGTTTTGTTCATCGCCTGTTCAACGGCGGCCCCCTCGACGTTAATGGCCACTTCCGCCGCACCAAAGCTGCCGCCAAATACCATCAGGCCAAGGGCAAACATCAGCGGCGAGGCGAACCACAGCGCCACGCTCAGACCGAGCATTCCCACCACGGCGCAGCACATGGTGGTGCGGATCACCGCGCGCGTGCCAAAGCGTTTCACCAGCCAGGCCGAGCAGAGAATGCCGCTCATCGAGCCAATCGACAGGCCAAACAGCACGATCCCCATCTCCGCCGTCGAAACGGATAGCGTATCGCGGATTGCCGGGGTGCGCGTTGCCCAGGAAGCCATCAGCAGCCCGGGGATGAAGAAGAACATAAACAGCGCCCACATGCGCAGATGCAGGGCTTTGCGAGGAGAAGTTAGCGTCATTGGGATCAGCACCAGAAGTACAACAATAGCGACAACACTAGCAACTTTGTGTACATTTGTACATAAACCGGATGAGGATTTTATGAGCAGACCACCGAACGACCCTAACCGCCGCGAGAAGATACTCCAGGCGACGCTGGACACCATTGCTGAGCACGGTATTCATGCCGTCACGCACCGCAAAATTGCCACCTGCGCAGGCGTGCCGCTGGGGTCGATGACCTACTATTTCGACGGGATGGAGTCGCTTCTGGAGGAGGCATTCACGTGGTTTACGCAGCAGATGTCTCAGCAGTACCGGGATTTCTTCGCGGGGGTTACGGGGCGCGAGAGGGCGTGCGAGGCCATTACCACGCTGATCCACAGTTCAGCCGTGACCACGCCACACAATATGGCGCTGATGTATCAGCTGTACGCGTTTATGCACCGCAGCGCCGCGCTGAAAACGGTGATGCAGGACTGGATGAAGATGAGCCAGGCTACGCTGGAGCAGTGGTTTGATCCGGCCACCGCCCGCGCGCTGGATGCGTTTATCGAGGGGATGACGCTGCATTTTGTGACCGATCGGTCGCCGTTAACTCGGGAGGAGATCCGGGTGATGGTGGGGCGAATTGCCCGTGAGCAGATGCCACGCGATTAGCAGAAGGGCACCATGATGTTACCGGCCCAGAACTTTTGCCTGGAGTCGATTCGACTACCTTACTTGCCGGGTGACGACTTCGCCTTACACGGCCTACAATCCTGAATCTTAAATTTGTATTTCTTCAGGCAACAAAAAACCCATCAACCTTGAACCAAAACGGCGGGGTTGATGGGCTCCACAAATTGGGGACATCAAAGAAAAGCAGTGGCACTAGTTATGACTGCACCCTGCGTAAAAAGTTCTGCGCGTAACGAAAATTTTTTCAGCCACACGCAAACTTGAGATTTATCCGAGTCCAGGCCAGATAATGATGATCAGCGTACCTGCCAGCGTCAGCAGCACGTTGGCGATTGCGTACGTGCCTGCATAGCCCAGCGCCGGGATATTGCTGCGCGCGGTGTCGCTGATGATCTCCATCGCCGGTGCGCAGGTGCGCGCGCCCATCATCGCGCCGAAGAGCAGGGCGCGGTTCATGCGCAGCACGTAGGCGCCGAACAGGAAACAGATCACCACCGGTACCAGGCTGACGATAAGTCCGGAAACCAACATTTGCCAGCCGACCGCGCCCAGGCCGTTGCCAATGCCGCTCCCGGCGCTTAATCCGACACCCGCCATAAAGACCATCAGACCGAACTCTTTCACCATGTTCAGCGCCCCCTGAGGGATATAGCCGAAGGTGGGATGGTTCGCTCGCAGGAAGCCCAGCATGATCCCGGCGAACAGCAGACCGGCTGCGTTACCAATGCCGAAGCTAAAGTTGCTGAACTGGAAGGTTATCATCCCGATCATCAGGCCGACAATGAAGAAGGCGCAGAAGGCTAACAGGTCCGTCACCTGGCTGTGGATCGAGATAAAGCCGATACGGTCGGCAACGGTTTTAACCCGTCGGGCATCGCCGCTGACCTGCAACACATCGCCTTTATTGAGCACCACGTTATCGTCGATAGGCATTTCAATCTGGCTGCGGATCACGCGGTTGAGGAAACAGCCGTGGTCGGTCAGCTTCAGCTGTGCCAGACGGCGGCCCACGGCGTTGTGGTTTTTCACCACAATCTCTTCGGTGACGATACGCATGTCCAGCAGGTCGCGGTCAAACACCTCTTTCCCGTTGCGGAAGCTCGGATCGAGACGCGCGTGGGCGTCCGGGTAGCCAACAAGGGCGATGTCATCGCCCATCTGGAGCACCGCGTCACCGTCCGGGTTTGCCAGAATGCCGTTACGACGGATACGTTCGATGTAGCAGCCGGTCTGACGGTAGATCCCCAGCTCGCGCAGGTTTTTCCCGTCGGTCCAGGCAACCAGCTCCGGCCCGACGCGGTAGGCGCGGATCACCGGCAGGTAAACTTTACGTTTGGAGTCCGTGTCCAGGCCGCGCTCGCGGGCGATGGTCTGGGCGCTGGTCTGGAGATCCTGATGCTGAAGTTTTGGCAGATAGCGCGCGCCAACAATCAGGCTCACCAGACCAATCAGATAGGTCAGGGCATAGCCCAGACTCAGGTTGTCCAGCGCGGAGGAAAGCTGCGTGCCTGCCATGCCAGAATGACGAAGCGTATCCCCCGCGCCAACAAGCACCGGCGTGGAGGTCATCGAGCCTGCCAGCATACCGGCCGTTAAGCCGATGTCCCAGCCAAACAGTTTGCCCAGTCCTAACGCAATCAGCAGGGCGCTGCCGACCATCACCAGCGCCAGCATTAGGTAATTTTTGCCGTCTCGGAAGAAAATGGAAAAAAAGTTCGGACCAGCTTCCACGCCTACGCAAAAAATAAACAGCATGAAACCTAAGTTAAGCGCGTCCGTGTTAATACTGAAATGTTGTTGACCTAATAACAGGGAGACGACTAAAACGCCAATGGAATTACCAAGTTGAACTGAACCCAGGCGTAATTTACCCAGACAAAGGCCCAGCGCCAGTACCACAAATAATAACAGGATGTAATTCCCATTTAACAAGTCTGCGACGTTTATATTCACGGAGGCTAACTTCTTGTTTACCAGTAAGTTGTTGAATGAAAGGACTATTTGGGCTACTGTTTTCAGAGTCAGGGAATCACTTTGCATCTCCCTGCTTCCTGATAAATACCCTAAACACTAGCAGTCGGTTAGTTTAATCGTAATAGCTACCGACAGCTACCTATTATCGCACGACTTCTGTGCGTGCTTTGGCAAGGATTGCCGCATTGCTTTATCTGACTGGGCGTCCACCGGACGATTTTTGTATTTGATAGAGATAAGTCAGGAGGATAGTTTGAACTTTAAACGAAACTGGGCTGGCGTAATCAGCTGTTTTTTGCTGTTTACGGTCGTTTGCATGTCGCTCGCTTTTAACGTGAAAGGCGCCTTCAGAGCGTCCGGTCATCCCGAGCTGGGCCTGTTGTTCTTCATCCTGCCGGGGGTAGTCGCCGGTTTTCTCTCGCGTAAAGGCGAGGTGGTGATGCCGCTTATTGGGGCAATGCTTGCGGCCCCGCTCTGCCTGCTTCTGATGCGCGTGCTGTTTCTCTCGTCGAGAAGCGTCTGGCAGGAAGTGGCGTGGCTACTGAGTGGCGTTTTCTGGTGTGCGCTGGGCGCGCTCTGTTTCTTATTTACGCGCAGCCTGCTGCAACAGAGGAAGCACCGTAAATAAAAACGCCCTCAGGGGGAGGGCGTCTTCGCATTACTGAGCCGCAAACAGGCCCAGGTGTTCTTTGGCGTAGGCCTCAAAATCGGTGCAGCCGCCGATGTGTTTCTGATCGAGGAAGATCTGCGGCACGGTTTCAACCGGTTTACCCACGGTTTTTTCCAGATCGGCTTTAGTGATGCCTTCCGCGTGGATATCCACGTAACGGAAGTTGAAATCATCACGTTCTTCAGTCAGTTTCTCTGCCAGCTCTTTCGCGCGTACACAGTAAGGGCATCCTGGACGACCAAAAATTACTGCAAACATTTCTCTCTCCTCAAAAAACAAGCCTGACGGCGAATGGCGCCTATAGTGCACGATAACCTGCCGTCATGGAAAGAAGGTTTCACCTGTCACTTTGATACAGTCAGGCTATGTTTCGCCAATTACATCAGGTGGATCATTGCCTATACTGGCTGCCATACGTTTTACGCAACACAAAGAGAGACAAAATGACGCCAACCATTGACCTGCTTCGTTCCCACCGTTCCATTCGCCATTTCACCGATGAGCCGATTACCCAGGCGCAGCGGGAAGCGATCATCGACAGCGCAAGAGGCACCTCCAGCTCCAGCTTTTTGCAGTGCAGCTCCATTATCCGCATCACCGATCCGGCGATGCGTGAGCAGCTGGTAACGCTGACGGGCGGACAAAAGCACGTTGCCCAGGCGGTTGAGTTCTGGGTGTTCTGCGCCGATTTTAACCGTCATCTGCAAATCTGCCCCGAGGCCGAGCTGGGGCTGGCGGAACAGCTGCTGCTGGGCGTGGTGGATACGGCGCTGATGGCGCAAAACGCGTTCACGGCGGCGGAATCGCTGGGGCTTGGCGGCGTCTATATTGGCGGGCTGCGTAACAACATCGAAAGCGTGACGGAACTGCTGAAGCTGCCGAAACACGTGCTGCCGCTGTTTGGTCTGTGCCTCGGCTGGCCGGCGGATAACCCGGATCTGAAGCCGCGCATTCCTGCTGCGATGCTGGTGCATGAAAACCACTACCAGCCGGTCGACCAGGACGTTCTGCATCAATACGATGAAGAGCTGGCGAACTACTATCTGACGCGCGACAGCAACAACCGCCGCGACACCTGGAGCGACCATATTCGTCGCACCATCATCAAGGAGAACCGCCCGTTCATTCTTGATTACCTGCACAAACAGGGCTGGGCAACGCGGTAGTCCATTCCTCCTGCGCCTCGTGTATGATAGGCAGGCTTTTACCATGTCTTTAGAGAGGTGCAGGGTGAAAATTGCCATATTGTCCCGGGATGGAACGCTCTATTCATGTAAACGCCTGCGAGAAGCGGCGGCGAAACGCGGACATCAGATTGAGATCCTCGATCCGATGTCCTGCTATATGAACATCGACCCTGCGGCATCGTCGATTCATTACAAAGGCCGCAAACTCCCGCATTTTGATGCGGTGATCCCCCGCATTGGCTCCCAGATCACCTATTACGGCACGGCTGCGCTGCGCCAGTTTGAAATGCTGGGAAGCTATCCGCTCAACGAGTCCGTGGCGATCTCCCGCGCCCGCGATAAGCTGCGCTCGCTGCAACTGCTGGCGCGCCAGGGGATCGATCTGCCCGTCACCGGGATTGCCCACTCCCCGGACGACACCAGCGATTTAATCGACATGGTGGGCGGTGCGCCGCTGGTTATTAAGCTGGTGGAAGGTACGCAGGGTATTGGGGTGGTACTGGCGGAGACGCGTCAGGCGGCGGAAAGCGTAATCGACGCGTTTCGCGGTCTGAATGCCCATATTCTGGTGCAGGAGTATATTAAAGAGGCCAACGGGTGCGACATCCGCTGCTTTGTGGTGGGCGATGAGGTGGTGGCCGCCATAGAGCGGCAGGCAAAAGAGGGCGACTTCCGCTCTAACCTGCACCGCGGCGGTATCGCGCGGGTGGCCCTTATTAGCGAGCGCGAGCGCGAGATTGCGGTGAAAGCAGCGCAGACGCTGGGCCTGGACGTGGCGGGGGTCGATCTGCTGCGTGCCGGGCGCGGGCCGCTGGTGATGGAAGTCAACGCCTCGCCGGGGCTGGAAGGGGTGGAAAAAACCACAGGCGTCGATATTGCAGGTAAAATGATCGCATGGATTGAACGCCATGCGACGCCGGGATTTTGCCTGAAAACGGGCGGTTAAATGGATCGGCGCGCACTTTTTGCGTAATCTGGACAACGTTTTTATTTAAGAGGCTGCACAGCGATGGATTTACAGGTCGTACCTACACTGGATACGTTACGTCAATGGCTCGATGATGCCGGTATTACTTTCTTCGAATGCGACTCCTGCCAGGCGCTGCATCTGCCTCACATGCAAAATTTCGATGGCATTTTCGATGCCAAAATCGATCTGATTAACGACGTGATCCTGTTCTCGGCGCTGGCTGAAGTAAAGCCTTCTGCGCTGCTGGCGCTGGCGTCTGATCTGTCAGCGATCAACGCCAGTTCTTTGACGGTGAAAGCGTTTCTCGACATACAGGATGATAATCTGCCAAAGCTGGTGGTTTGCCAGTCTTTATTCTCCGGCGCGGGGCTCTCCTTCAAGCAGTTCGCCTGGTTTATGCGCCTGAGCGAAGAGCAAATTTCCATGGTAATGATGGAAGCCAACGCACATCACCTGCTGTATAGCGCGGAAGATGATGCCGAGAATAATGATGCATCTCCCAATTTTCTCCACTAAGCCTGTCTGACTTTTGCGCAGTCGCTGCCAGAGCGGCTGCATAACACCATTTTTTCTGCTGCTTTTAACCTTTCTTTAAAGAGTTTTTCACCTCCTCTCCGGCCGTTTCGGCTTATCACGTAGACATAATCTGCATAAAAAATTGATAAAAGGCGTTTTTTCGTCTGGGCTATAGCCGGAGACACGGGCTACAGTTATTCTTGCGGTGCTTAAAAAAGCGAGCGGAACCTGCCGAGAAGAGGGGGGTATTTTATTTCGGGCAGAGCGACAAACTATGCATGATTATTGCATATCTTCAGGCTGCACAGTTTTGGTTCGTTTGTTAACGAACTTTCAGAAGGAATAACAATATGATCGCCTTGAATAAAAAATGGTTATCGGGTCTGGTTGCGGGTGCTCTGATGGCCGTCTCTGCCGGCACGCTCGCTGCGGAACAAAAAACGCTGCACGTCTATAACTGGTCTGACTATATTGCGCCGGACACCGTCGCGAATTTTGAAAAAGAGACCGGCATTAAGGTTGTCTACGACGTATTCGATTCCAACGAAGTGCTGGAAGGCAAACTGATGGCGGGCAGCACCGGTTTCGATCTGGTGGTGCCGTCGGCAAGCTTCCTGGAGCGTCAGCTGACCGCCGGTGTCTTCCAGCCGCTGGACAAGAGCAAATTACCGAACTGGAAAAACCTCGATCCGGACGTGCTGAAGCTGGTGGCGAAGCACGATCCGGAGAATAAATACGCGATGCCTTACCTGTGGGCGACCACCGGTATTGGCTATAACGTGGATAAAGTCAAAGCGGCGCTGGGCCCGGACGTCAAGCTGGACAGCTGGGACGTGGTGCTGAAGCCGGAAAACCTCGAGAAGCTGAAAAGCTGCGGCGTCTCTTTCCTCGATGCGCCGGAAGAGATTTTCGCCACCGTGCTTAACTATCTCGGCAAAGATCCTAACAGCAGCAAGGCCGACGACTACACCGGTCCGGCAACCGACCTGCTCCTGAAGCTGCGTCCGAATATTCGCTACTTCCACTCCTCTCAGTACATCAACGACCTGGCTAACGGGGATATCTGCGTGGCCATCGGCTGGGCGGGCGATGTCTGGCAGGCGGCGAACCGCGCGAAAGAGGCCAAAAACGGCGTGAATGTTTCCTACTTCATTCCGAAGGAGGGGGCGCTGGCGTTCTTCGACGTCTTCGCGATGCCGGCTGATGCGAAAAATAAAGAGGAAGCGTATCAGTTCCTCAACTACCTGATGCGTCCGGAGGTGATTGCCCACATCAGCGACCATGTCTACTACGCCAACGGTAACAAGGCCTCCGTGCCGCTGGTGAGCGAAGAAATCCGCAATAATCCGGCGATCTATCCGCCAGCCGATGTGTTTGCCAAGCTCTTCACCCTGAAAGTGCAGGAACCGAAAATTGACCGTGTGCGTACCCGCGCGTGGACCAAGGTGAAAAGCGGTAAGTAACGGCGTTTGATATCGTTGCCCGGTGGCGCTGTCGCTTACCGGGCCGACAGATCCCGTAGGCCGGGCAAGCGTTAGCGCCGCCCGGCGATGCGCACCCTGACGGTGCGTTTGCACCAGTGTTGATCTATGCCGGAGAGCACCCCGTGAATGACGCGATCCCCCGCCCGCAGGCGAAAGTCCGTAAAGCGCTGACCCCGCTTCTTGAAATTCGTAACCTCACCAAATCCTTCGACGGCCAGCATGCCGTGGACGATGTCAGCCTGACGATCTACAAAGGTGAAATTTTTGCTTTGCTCGGCGCATCGGGCTGCGGCAAATCCACACTGCTGCGTATGCTGGCAGGCTTTGAACAGCCTACCGCCGGGCAGATCGTGCTGGATGGGGTAGACCTCTCCAGCGTGCCGCCGTACCAGCGGCCCATAAACATGATGTTCCAGTCCTATGCCCTGTTCCCGCACATGACCGTTGAGCAGAACATCGCCTTCGGCCTGAAGCAGGACAAACTGCCGAAAGCCGAAATCACCGCGCGCGTGGCAGAGATGCTGAGCCTGGTGCATATGCAGGAGTTTGCGAAGCGTAAGCCGCATCAGCTTTCCGGCGGCCAGCGTCAGCGCGTGGCGCTGGCAAGAAGTCTGGCGAAGCGTCCAAAATTATTACTGCTCGACGAGCCGATGGGCGCGCTGGATAAAAAGCTGCGCGACCGGATGCAGCTGGAAGTGGTGGATATCCTCGAGCGCGTGGGGGTGACCTGCGTGATGGTGACTCATGACCAGGAAGAGGCGATGACCATGGCCGGGCGCATTGCGATCATGAATCGCGGTAAGTTCGTGCAGATCGGCGAGCCGGAAGAGATCTATGAACACCCGACAACCCGCTACAGCGCGGAGTTCATCGGCTCGGTAAACGTCTTCGAAGGGCTACTGAAGGAACGCCAGGAAGACGGTCTGGTGATTGAATCGCCGGGGCTGGTGCACCCGCTGAAGGTTGATTCTGATAACTCCGTGGTGGACAACGTGCCGGTTTACGTTGCCCTGCGCCCGGAAAAAATCATGCTTTGCGATGAGCCGCCCGCCGATGGCTATAACTTTGCCGTGGGCGAAGTGGTGCACATTGCCTATCTCGGCGATCTGTCGATTTACCATGTGCGCCTGAAAAGCGGCCAGATGCTCAGCGCCCAGTTACAGAACGAACACCGGTATCGCAAGGGACAGCCAACCTGGGGCGACGAAGTGAGCCTCTGCTGGGATGCGGACAGTTGCGTAGTCCTGACGGTATAAGGAGCGGTCATGAGCACACTTGAACCTCCAGCCCGCGTCAAAAAACCGGGCGGTTTCGCGCTCTGGCTGGCGCGCATGCAGATGGCGCATGGCCGCAAGCTGGTCATCGCCATGCCCTATATCTGGCTGATCCTGCTGTTTCTGCTGCCGTTCCTGATCGTCTTTAAGATCAGCCTGGCGGAGATGGCGCGGGCGATCCCACCGTATACCGATCTGTGGGAGTGGGCCGACGGGCAGCTGACGCTGACCTTAAACCTCGGTAATTTCCTGCAACTGACCGACGATCCGCTCTATTTCGAAGCCTATTTGCAGTCGTTACAGGTTGCGGCTATTTCTACGATTTGCTGCTTGTTGATGGGCTACCCGCTGGCGTGGGCAGTGGCGCACAGCAAGCCGTCGACGCGAAATATTTTACTGCTGTTGGTCATTTTACCGTCGTGGACGTCGTTCCTGATCCGCGTGTACGCGTGGATGGGGATCCTGAAGAATAACGGCATACTGAATAACTTCCTGCTGTGGCTTGGGGTCATCGACCAGCCGCTGACGATCCTGCACACCAACCTTGCGGTGTATATCGGGATTGTCTATGCCTATCTGCCGTTTATGGTGCTGCCAATCTATACGGCGCTGACGCGAATCGATTACTCGCTGGTGGAAGCCTCGCTGGACCTCGGCGCACGCCCGTTGAAGACTTTCTTCAGCGTCATTGTGCCGCTCACCAAAGGCGGGATCATCGCCGGATCGATGCTGGTATTTATCCCGGCGGTCGGGGAGTTTGTGATCCCGGAACTGCTCGGCGGCCCGGACAGCATCATGATTGGCCGCGTACTGTGGCAGGAGTTCTTCAATAACCGCGACTGGCCGGTGGCCTCGGCGGTGGCGATCGTCATGTTACTGCTGCTGATCGTGCCGATCATGTGGTTCCATAAACATCAGCAGAAACAGATGGGAGACCACGGATGAACAACTTACCGGTAGTACGCTCCCCGTGGCGAATTGCGATCCTGATTATCGGCTTTACCTTCCTGTATGCGCCAATGCTGATGCTGGTGATCTACTCGTTCAACAGCTCTAAGCTGGTCACCGTCTGGGCGGGCTGGTCCACGCGCTGGTACAGCGAGCTGTTCCACGATGATGCGATGATGAGCGCGGTGGGGCTGAGCCTGACCATTGCGGCGCTGGCGGCGACGATGGCCTGCGTGCTGGGCACTATCGCCGCGCTGGTGATGGTGCGCTTTGGCCGTTTCCGCGGGGCGAATGGTTTCGCGTTTATGATCACCGCCCCGCTGGTTATGCCGGACGTCATCACCGGCCTGTCGCTACTGCTGCTGTTTGTCGCGCTGGCGCACGCCATCGGCTGGCCAGCGGATCGCGGGATGCTCACCATCTGGCTGGCACATGTCACCTTCTGTACGGCGTATGTGGCGGTGGTGATCTCCTCGCGGCTGCGCGAGCTGGATCGCTCCATTGAAGAGGCGGCGATGGATCTCGGCGCAACGCCGCTGAAGGTCTTTTTCATCATCACGCTGCCGATGATTATGCCGGCGGTGATCTCCGGCTGGCTGCTGGCGTTCACGCTCTCGCTCGACGATCTGGTTATCGCCAGCTTTGTGTCGGGACCGGGCGCGACGACGCTGCCGATGCTGGTCTTCTCCAGCGTGCGGATGGGGGTGAATCCGGAGATCAACGCCCTGGCGTCCATCATCCTTGGCGTGGTCGGAATTGTCGGATTTATCGCCTGGTATTTGATGGCGCGCGCGGAAAAACAGCGTGTGCGCGATATCCAGCGTGCAAGACGCGGCTGAAGGAATTACTATTTCCAGTGATGTGCCGCGTATGACGCGGCACTGTTTTTCAGGGAAGTAAAAACATTGGGATTCTTACAAAAAACACGTCATTCGCACGCTCGTCCGAACGTCCCTGCACTGGTGCAGGTGGCGGCGCTCGCCATTATTATGATCCGCTGCCTGGATGTGCTGATGATAATGAACACGCTGGGTCCGCGCGGAATGGGGGAATTTATTCACCGCAGCGCGCAGACGTGGAATCTGACGCTGGTGTTTCTCAGCAGCCTGATGCTGGTGTTTATTGAGATCTACTGTGCGTTCTCGCTGGTGAAAGGACGTAACTGGGCGCGCTGGGTGTATCTGCTTACGCAGATCACCGCCGCAGGCTACCTGTGGGCCGCCTCGCTGGGCTATGGCTATCCGGAGCTGTTCAGCATACCCGGTGAGTCGCGACGCGAGATTTTCCATTCACTGGTGATGCAAAAACTGCCGGATATGCTGGTGCTCTGCCTGCTTTATCTCCCGGCTTCCAGTCGGCGGTTTTTCCGCTTGCAATAATGTGTATAATCGCAGCCCTCGTGTTTCTTAAGGTTTTCATATGCAGTGCGCACTCTATGACGCCGGACGCTGCCGCTCCTGTCAGTGGATAGAACAGCCGGTCTCTCAACAACTCACCGCCAAAATGGCCGACCTGCAACAGCTGCTGACAGCACATGCGGTGGGCGAGTGGTGCGCACCCGTCAGTGGCCCGGAACAGGGCTTTCGCAATAAAGCCAAAATGGTGGTCAGCGGCAGCGTTGAAAAGCCGCTGCTGGGGATGCTGCACCGCGACGGCACGCCGGAAGATTTAACCGACTGCCCGCTATATCCCGCCTCGTTTGAGCCGGTGTTTAGCGCGCTGAAACCGTTTATCGCCCGGGCGGGGTTAACGCCCTATAACGTTGCCCGCAGGCGCGGCGAGCTGAAATACCTTTTGCTGACCGAAAGCCAGATCGACGGCGGGATGATGCTGCGCTTTGTGCTGCGTTCGGAAAACAAGCTGGAGCAGCTGCGCGCGGCGCTTCCGGGGTTGCAGGAACAGCTTCCGCAGCTCAAGGTTATCACCGCGAATATTCAGCCGGTGCATATGGCGATCATGGAAGGGGAGAAAGAGATTTTCTTCACCGAACAGCATGCGCTGGCGGAGAGCTTTAACGGCGTGCCGCTGTGGATCCGTCCGCAAAGCTTCTTTCAGACTAACCCCACCGTCGCCAGCGCGCTGTATGCCACCGCGCGCGACTGGGTGCGTGCGTTACAGGTTCATCACATGTGGGATCTGTTCTGCGGCGTCGGCGGCTTTGGCCTGCACTGTGCCACGCCAGACATGCAGCTCACCGGAATTGAGATCTCCGCCGAAGCGATTGCCTGCGCGAAGCAGTCCGCCGCAGAGCTGGGGCTGACGAATCTGCACTTCCAGGCGCTAGACTCGACCCGGTTCGCCACCGGACAGGGCAACGTGCCGGAGCTGGTGCTGGTGAACCCGCCGCGCCGGGGTATCGGCCAGGCGCTCTGCGACTACCTGAGCCAGATGGCGCCGGAGTACATTGTCTACTCCAGCTGTAACGCGCAGACCATGGCGAAGGATATCGCCAGCCTGCCGGGCTACCGCATTGCGCGCGTTCAGCTTTTCGATATGTTCCCCCATACCGCCCATTATGAAGTGTTGACGTTGTTAACCAAAGCGAAGGCCAGGTAAGGCGAAGCCGCCACCCGGCATAAGCCCCGCACAATGTTCAACAAAATGTGAACTCTTCCCCCGCTCGAAATCAGGTAAGCTTACGTCATAACAAATGATTGAAGGCTTACCCATGAAGCAGATCCTGCTGGTAGAAGACGACCACGATATCGCGGCACTCCTGCGTCTTAATCTGGAAGATGAAGGCTACGCCATTACCCACGAGCCCGACGGGGGCAACGCCTTACAGCGTCTTGAAACACAGCCGTGGGACGCGGTGATCCTCGATCTGATGCTGCCGAATGTCGATGGTCTGGAGATTTGCCGCCGTATCCGCCAGATGACCCGCTACCTGCCCATTATCATCATTAGCGCCCGCAGCAGTGAAACTGACCGTATTACCGGCCTGGAAACCGGGGCGGATGATTATCTGGCAAAACCTTTCTCGGTGCAGGAGCTGATTGCCCGCATTAAGGCGCTGTTTCGCCGTCAGCAGGCGATGGGCCAGGCGCAGACGGACGGCATTATTCAGGCGCACGGACTGACTATCGATCCGCTGGCGCGCACAGTGCGCCTTAACGGTCAACACGTCGATCTCACCCCGCGCGAATTTGAACTGCTCTATTTCTTTGCCCGCCATCCCGGAGAGGTCTTTTCGCGGCTGGCACTGCTGGAGCAGGTATGGGGGTATCAGCACGAAGGCTACGAACACACCGTCAATACCCACATTAACCGCCTGCGCATTAAAATAGAGAAAGATGCCGCCGAGCCGGAGATCGTTCGCACCGTCTGGGGCAAAGGCTACAAATTTGCGGAGCAGAATCATGATGCGTCGCTTTAGCCTGAGCCAGCGCCTGACGCTGCTGTTTACGGCGTTACTGCTGCTCTGCGCCACCGTCGCCTGTGCGGTGCAGCTCTACAGTAGCATGCAGTACGGCAATGCGATGGTGCAGCGGCTCTCCGGTGGGCTGGCGCAGCAGATTGTGCAGCGGGAAGCGATTCTGGATGCGCAGGGCAGGGTGGATCGCAGCGCCTTAAAACCGCTGTTCGACCGGCTGATGACCTTTAATCCGAGCGTCGAGCTGTATGTTGTCTCGCCAGATGGCGATATCCTGGCCGATGCCGCCCCGCCGGGGCACATTCAGCGGCAAAAAATTGACCTTGCGCCGATACAGAATTTCCTCAGCGGGACGGTGATGCCGGTGTTTGGCGACGATCCCCGAAGCCAGAATAAGAAAGTCTTCAGCGCCACCCCGCTGCGGCAGGACGGTGAGCTGAAGGGGTATCTGTACATTATTTTGCAGGGGGAGGAGTCCAACGCGCTGGCGGAGATGGCCTGGCACAAAGCGCTCTGGAGTACGGCGCTGTGGTCGATGCTGCTGGTGGCGCTGTTTGGTCTGCTGGCGGGGTTGCTGCTCTGGTACTGGGTGACGCGCCCGGTTAAAGAGCTCACGCTGGACGTGGCCGGGCTGGAGCAGGACAGCATCAGCGCGATTAAGCAGCTGGCGGCCCAGCCGCTTGAGCCTGCCGGCCAGGATGAAGTGGCGATCCTGCGCAATACCTTTATCGAGCTGGCGCGCAAAATCACCTCTCAGTGGGATCGGCTGGCCGACAGCGACCGCCAGCGCCGGGAGTTTATCGCCAACATTTCGCACGACTTACGCACCCCGCTGACGTCGCTGCTGGGTTATCTGGAAACGCTGTCGCTGAAATCCGCAACGCTGTCGCCGCAGGAGCATCAGCAGTACCTCGCTACCGCGCTGCGTCAGGGGCAAAAGGTACGCCATCTGTCGCAGCAGCTGTTCGAGCTGGCGCGTCTTGAGCACGGCGGCATCAAGCCCCAGCGCGAGCGTTTTGCCATGGCTGAACTGATTTCCGACGTGGCGCAAAAGTTTGAACTCGCTGCCCGCACGCGTGAGTTAAATCTGCACATTGACGTCCCGGGTCCGCTGCCGCTGGTGTTGGCCGATGTTTCCATGATTGAACGGGTGGTGACGAATCTGCTGGATAATGCGATACGCCATACCCCAGCAGGTGGAGACATTCGTCTGGCGGTGTGGCAGGAGAACGACCGGTTACAGGTTGAAGTGGCCGACAGCGGAACGGGTGTTGATGCCGCATTACGGGACGATCTGTTCCAGCGTCCGTCAGCGTTAAATCCACAGGCCTCGCGGGAGCACCGGGGCGGGTTAGGGCTGTTAATCGTGAAAAGAATGCTGGAGCTGCACGGCGGGGGGATCAGGCTGATGGAGTCCGTGAGCGGGGCACGGTTCAGGTTCTTTGTGCCGCTTTAAGAAATTGCCGGGTGGCGGCTTCGCCTTACCCGGCCTACAGACCACCCCCGTAGGCCAGGTCACCCGGCAAAAAAGGTTATTGCGGGAACCACTGCTCGCTGATTTTCTGGTATGTGCCGTCAGCTTTGATCGCTTTCAGCGCGCCGTTCAGTTTCTCAAGCAGAGCCTTGTTATCCGGACGCACGGCAATACCGAGGCCAGTGCCGAAATACTGCGGATCGGTCACTTTCTCCGTCGCTGTACCCAGCTGCGGGTTGGTTTTCAGCCACTCATTCACGACCGCGGTGTCCCCAAATACGCCATCAATACGGCCATTTTTCAGGTCGATAATGGCGTTCTGGTAGCTGTCGTAGGCCACGGTTTTCACTTCAGGATGCTTGTCCTGGAGGTATTTCTGGTGCGTGGTGCCGTTCTCCATGCCGATGCGCTTGCCTTTCAGCTCGTCGAAAGATTTATAAGCCCCTTTCTTCGCAATCACCACCGCAGAGTTCGCGTAGTACGGGTCGGTGAACGCGACCTGCTTGCTGCGCTCTGGCGTGATGTCCATGCCGGAGATCACCGCGTCGTACTTTTTAAATTTCAGGGACGGGATCAGGCTGTCAAATGCGTGGTTAGTAAAGGTGCAGTCGGCCTGCATCTGCTTGCACAGCGCTTTCGCCAGGTCGATGTCGAAGCCGACGATCTGGTTGCTGGCATCCAGCGATTCAAACGGCGGATAGGTGGCAGAAACGCCGAAATTGATTTTATCGGCGGCGGATGCGCCAGCGGCGAAGGTTGCGAGTAATGCGGCCAGAACTAACTTTTTCATTGTAATGCTCCCGTCTGTCAATCTTGTCATTATGCGCCGTGTCTGCGGCATGGATGTACAATGCCACTCAATGAATTTATATGCAATAAATATGATTAAATATTATTTAATGCATAAAAAAATGCGGGTAACCCATCAGGTTACCCGCACTACGAAATCAGCTTTATGCATTAAGTCGATTAATTTCTGCGCTCAAACGCCAGCGCCTTACGCTCGATAAGACGCATCATCAGGGTCAGCAGACCGTTGACCACCAGATAGACAAGACCCGCCGCACCGAACACCATCACGTCGTAGGTGCGTCCGTACAGCAGCTGTCCGTGGCCCATCACTTCCATCAGGGTGATGGTGTAGGCCAGAGAGGTACTTTTGAACACCAGCACGACTTCGTTGGAATAGGAAGAGAGGGCGCGCTTAAAGGCATAGGGCAGCAGGATCGCCAGCGTATCCTTCTTGCTCATGCCCAGCGCCCCGCAGGACTGCCACTGGCCTTCCGGGATCGCGCGAATGGCGCCGTAGAACAGCTGCGTGGTATAGGCCGCGCTGTTCAGGGAGAGGGCAATCAGGGCGCAGAGCCATGGCTCAGAGAGCAGATGCCAGATAACCGGATATTCCTGTAACGACGGGAACTGGCCCGGGCCGTAGTAAATCAGGAAGATCTGCACCAGCAGCGGCGTTCCGGTGAAGAGCGTAATGTAGCCACGTACAATCCACACCAGCACCGGCGTTTTCAGCGTCAGGACGATGGTGAAGATCAGCGCCAGGATCAGCGCCACGATGATAGACGCGACGGTCAGCGTCAGGCTGGTGTGCAGCCCTTTCATCAGTTCGGGTAAATAATCCAGCATCAGCCTGGTCTCCGTTCAAAACGCGTTGCGCGCAGATCAATACGCTTCAGAACGTACTGGCTCAGCAACGTGATCACCAGGTAGATAGCCGCCGCGACGATGTACCAGGTAAACGGCTCCTGCGTACGGGTGGCGATACTTTTGGTTTGCAACATCAAATCGTTCACGCTGATCAGGCTCACCAGCGCGGTATCTTTCAGCAGTACCAGCCACTGGTTACCCAGCCCTGGCAAGGCATGACGCCACATCTGCGGCATCACCAGGCGGAAGAAGATCGCCGCTTTCGACAGACCCAGCGCCTGGCCGGATTCCCATTGACCCTGCGGTACCGCTTTCAGCGCGCCGCGCAGCGTTTGTGACGCATAGGCCGAATAGAGCAGGGAGAGCGCAATCACGCCGCACAGGAACGGGCTGACGTCGAAGTTCTCAATCTGCATCTGCACCGGGATCTGCGCAAAGCCGAGATTAATCGTGAAGCCGTCCGACAGCGTTAACAGCAGCTGTGAGGAGCCGAAATAGATAAACAGGACCACCAGAATTTCCGGCAGTCCACGCAGCACAGTCACCAGCGCTGAACCGAGCCATGCGACAGGGTGCCACTTAACGGACTCCCACACCGCAAAGAACATCGCCAGTACGAGGCCGATAATCAGTGCACAAACGGCAAGGCCGACGGTCATCCCGGCGGCGCTTGCTAAAGGAAAAATTTCATTCATCAGGAATTACTTCTGGAACCATTTTTTGTAGATGGTTTCGTAGGTGCCGTCTTTCTTCACTTTTTCCAGCGCAGCGTTGAATTTCTGCTGCAACTCGGTATTGCCCTGACGTACGGCAATACCCAGACCTGTACCGAAGTAGTCTTTATCGGTCACCTTGTCACCCACGGCGGCCAGCTTGTCGTTCGCTTTCAGCCATTCGGTCACGACAGCCGTGTCCCCGAACACCGCATCGATACGACCGTTTTGCAGGTCCAGCTTCGCATTCTGGTAGCTGTCATACGGCACGGTGGTGATTTCCGGATGCTTATCCATGATGAATTTCTGGTGCGTGGTGCCGTTCTGCACGCCGACTTTCTTGCCTTTCAGCAGGTCAACGGAGGCGTATTTACCTTTCTGACCGATGAACAGGGCCGAGTTGTCATAGTAAGGGGTGGTGAACAGAACCTGCTTTTCACGCTCCGGAGTGATGTCCATTCCGGCCATTACGGCGTCGATACGGCGGAACTTCAGGCTTGGGATCAGGCTGTCGAACGCCTGGTTGCTGAAGGTACAGGTCGCGTCGATCTCTTTACACAGGGCGTTTGCCAGGTCCACGTCGAAGCCAACAATCTTGTTGTTCGCATCAATGGATTCAAACGGAGGGTAGGACGCTTCAGTGGCGAAACGGATGGTCTGGGCTGCGGTAGCGGAAAGGCTGACGCTAGCAAGCAGCGCGGCAATCAATACTTTTTTCATTATAATTTCCCTAACACATCAGTGAGATAAATAGTTTTTGAAGGCATCGGTTTGCGGGTTAGTGAAGCAGCTCGCGTCACCCTGCTCAACGATATACCCGTTTTCCATATAGACCACGCGGCTGGCGGTTTTGCGCGCCACTTCCACCTCGTGGGTCACGATGACCTGGGTAATGTTGGTTTCCGCCAGCTCACGAATAATGCTCACGATCTGGGCGGTAATTTCCGGGTCCAGCGCCGCGGTTGGCTCGTCAAACAGCAGCACCGCCGGCTCCATCATCAGCGCACGGGCGATCGCCACACGCTGTTGCTGACCACCAGAGAGGTGTAAAGGATACCGGTCGCTGTACGGTTTCAGACGCAGACGTTCCAGCAGCTTTTCCGCACGCGCCATCGCCTGGTCTTTGCTTAAGCCAAGCACGCGGCACGGGGCTTCAATCAGGTTTTGCACCACCGTCAGATGCGGCCAGAGATTGTATTGCTGGAAAACCATGCCCACGTTTTGACGCAGTTCACGAATCGCTTTATCAGACGGGGTTTTCGCGAAGTCAAAATGGTTACCGGCGATGGCCAGCGTCCCCGAACGGGGCATTTCAAGCAGATTAAGAACTCGCAGAAGGGAGCTTTTTCCCGCGCCGCTTGGGCCGAGCAAAACCAGCGTTTCGCCCTCCGGGCAACTCAGCGTAATGTCGAACAGCGCCTGGTGTGCGCCGTAGAAGCAGTTAATGCCGTTTAGTTTAATACTCATCGGGGCAGTCTTTACTCATCCAGGCAATCTATAGCAATTGAGGCCGCAGATAGTACCGTTGACAGAATAGTTATGCAATATTTCTGCGTTAAAAGTTAAATATAACCCGTGTTTCCTCTTAAACATAGCACAAAATAGCGACGGGAAAGGGGGGCGAGTATAAATGTCGGCATTCCGCAGGAAATGCCGGACATTTTACGGGGTTAACGTTTATTGAACGGAGGCGTTAGCGGTTCTCGATCGATTGGCGAAGGGTGCCCGCCGGGGCATGAACGCTGCCGCCAATGTAGCGCACATCGTCTATTGCCCAGCACTGGCCTTCACGGATCATCAGCACCTCATCCTGCCAGGTTTGCGTTCCCTGGGTGAGCTTCACGCGCAGGGGAATATTGCGTGCGTCAGTATTCGGTATGGTGGACGCGCTGGCGACGTCGGCGCTGTCCGGCAGCGTGGCGCGGCTGGAGAACGGATCGGATGACAGCAGGGCGTTGTGCTGCGGATCGCGCGAAGCGTCGGTGAGCAGTTTCGCCAGATTATCGCTCAGGTACGGGCGCAGGGCGGTCAGGTCATTACCGCGATGCTGAATACGGTAATCATAAAATTGTTGCGCCACGGCATCCGGGCCACCCTCAATACAAGGGCCGCTGCGGGTTCCGATATCCTTAAAGGCTGGCGTGACCGGCGTTGTGCAGGCGCTGAGCACCAGCGCGCATGGCACTAAAAGCGTTAAAGCAGAGTAGCGCATGTTGATTTCCTTATTTATTAACTATCCTTTCAATCATAGCGTAACGAACCGATAATGCTGTCGCTAACGCATTGAACGCTAAAGAAGGAGAGAAAGTATGCAATTTTCAACAACGCCAACCCTGGAAGGTCAACCGATTGCCGAGTACTGCGGCGTGGTCACCGGTGAGGCGATTCTGGGCGCAAACATTTTCCGCGATTTCTTTGCCGGCATTCGGGATATCGTCGGGGGTCGCTCCGGCGCGTACGAGAAAGAGCTGCGTAAAGCGCGCGAGATTGCGTTTAAGGAGCTGGGCGAGCAGGCCAAAGCGCTGGGCGCGGATGCGGTGGTGGGCATTGATATCGACTACGAAACGGTCGGAAAAGATGCCAGCATGCTGATGGTGAGCGTAAGCGGCACGGCGGTGAAAACCCGTCGATGAAGCGTTCGCTCTCAACCCTCCTGCTGGCGATGTTGCTGGCAGGATGCGCCTCGGAAGAGGGCATTGTTGATAAAGGCGCGTACGAGCTGGATACGCGCCATCAGGCGCAGGCGGCCTACCCGCGTATAAAGGTGCTGGTTATTCACTACACCGCCGATGATTTCGACACCTCGCTTGCGACCCTGACCGATAAAAACGTCAGCTCTCACTATCTCATCCCCGCAAAGCCGCCAGCTCCGCAGGGCAAACCGCGTATCTGGCAGCTGGTCCCGGAGAGCGAACTGGCCTGGCATGCGGGCATCAGCTTCTGGCGTGGCACCAACCGCATAAATGATACCTCCGTCGGCATTGAGCTGGAAAACCGCGGCTGGCGGAAAACCGGTGACGTGAAAACCTTTACCCCCTTCGAACCGGGGCAAATTGCGGCGCTGATCCCGCTTGCCAGAGACATCATCGCCCGCTACGACATTAAACCGCAGAACGTGGTGGCACACTCGGATATCGCCCCGCAGCGTAAAGACGATCCTGGGCCACTGTTTCCTTGGCGCGAACTGGCGCAGCAGGGTATCGGAGCCTGGCCCGATCCGGGGCGCGTGAATTTTTATATCAACGGGCGACCGCATTATCAGCAGGTTGATACCGCAGCACTGCTCGATTTGCTGGCGCGCTACGGTTACGAGGTGCCAGAAAACAGTACGCCCGAACAGCAAAAACGCATCATCATGGTTTTCCAGATGCATTTCCGTCCGCAGTTATGGAGTGGCGTTGCAGATGTTGAAACCATGGCGATTGCTGAAGCACTTTTAGAGAAATACGGACAGGGGTAAACCTTCGGATTACCCCCGAATGAGTATATTTTAGCAAGTTTCTATCAGATTAATCTTAAGTACAAACTCATTTCATTTTTAGTTAATTGACTTAAAATTATCCGGATTTAAGATGGACATATAGCACGCTAAGTAATTTGGCGAATAAAAAATCTTCACACTTTTATTTTTATTCTTGACGTTTTCATCAGGAAAAATATTTATGGCTCGGTATGAATGCCGTTGCCATGCTTTTTAAAAATCACATCTTAAATCGGGTATAACCATGTTAAGCATCTATGGAAAAAAATTACGTCCGCAACATGAAATGGAAAAGATCATTTCTGCAACCTCAGGCGTTGAAGAAAGAACATTAAAAAAATGGCAGAAAATTTCCACTTCTGATTCCGGTTATATTCATATTATCGTCAGCGGTGAAGTCGAATTTCGACGTGAATCTGACGAACTGTGCATGTTCACCGTCACCGGGCAATGCATTTTCGGCCTGTCGTCAATGTATTACAGCGCCACCCATATGTACGGCCTTGTTCGGACGAATACGGTTGTTCGCTCGATCAAGAAAGAGGTCTTCGCCCAGCTGATGACCGAAAAAAATCTGTGGCCAGAACTGACCAAAGTCCTTTCCTGGTACATCTGCATGCTGAGCAAACGTGATGATGTTCTGGTTGCCCGCAGTGCGTATTCCGTTGTCCGCGAATTTTTATATGAGATTAACGACCTGATTGTTCAACAACAGCGTGATATTAACGTTTATGATTACATTCAGGAATACACTAACCTGGCACGTAGCACTATTATTAAAATCCTCTCCGATCTGAAAAAGGGTCAATATATTGTGGTGGAAAAAGGTCGACTGCTTAACCTTACCGCACTGCCTGAAAAATATTAATACCTGCTCCCGCCGTCTCCTTTTTCACTGAAAGGAGAACGGCTATTTCCACTGTTTTTTACACTGGCTTGTGAATTATCCTGCGTTTCGTCAACCGGCGGCGCGGGAATTTTTCCTTGAGAATAATCCTGCTCCTGCTCTTTTAGCGCCTGCTTAAATAATTCCGTTAATGATGACTCTTCACTGCCCGTGCTGGCGGGAGCGTTATCGTGCTCATGCGCTTCGGTCCCGGGTAAGGTATCCCGCGAGGCGTCGTGTGGCACCGCGCCGTCGGGCGCCTGCTGCCAGTCGCCATCATCACTGTTGATCGGCAGATCCTGCATCGATGGAACATCAACTGGCACTGGCGCAGCTTTAGGCTGCGGATGCGGGAACGGTTTACTCACGTACACGTAATGCATATCCGAAAGCTGCGTTTCCGGTTTCGCAACGCTGACGTTGACCGGTTCAGGCGCCGGGTGGCGCAGGTTCCAGTAGACGTGCGTATACAGGCCGACAACCAGCATGACGCAAAGCCCGACCAGCCATAACGCTGTTTTGCCGAATACGTTTTTCAGGCTGGGGAGACGGTACGAAAACCAGACCGCTTCCCCGGTTGTATAGCTGCGCTGGGCCGCAAGACAGATGGTCGACATTAGGCTTTCTTCTCCTGCATTTTCGCGTCCGGGGTGGTGCGGGTGGTCTGAATCAGTACGCCCGGCGTGCTGTTGGTCACGCGCATCAGCTGCATCAGCGTATCTTCACCGGGGATACCATCCACGTGCAGATGCATTTTTTGCTGGAACTCGCGGGTGCGTTTCATCATCTCTGTGGTCCAGATCCGGGCATGCGTTTCGGGCTGGCTCAGCGCCAGGCTTAATTGCTGATCCAGCCAGGCCATATCTTTGCTGTCGCTGGCCGCGCCGATCGCGTCTTTACCTTCCGGTGTCAGGCGGTGCAGCTGGGTGAAGTTGCCGGTCGCGTGCCGGTTAAACCAGCTGCGGCTCACCTGCCAGGTCCGGTTATTCATTAACAGGTCAATGGACGTGTCCCCGACCCTGGCGACCACCGCATAGTTAAGATGGCCGCTGGTTTTCAGTTCACTGACCCACGGATACCCTTCCTGCGCCAGCGTCTCCGGCGACGCGTTCCCCTGTTTACACATCAGGTTCACTTTGGCGGCGTTCTGGCACAGCGCATCTTCGGCCGAGGCGTCATACCCCCACATGAGATACAACTGATGCATCGCATCCGGCTGATTAACTATTTCGTTGTCGATAACCGGCACTACGGGCGCTTCGACTTTTAGCGATTGCTGTTTCCAGCTGACGGGCACCGGCAGCTGGATCGGCAGGCGTGCGCCGATCGATGAGGTCAAATACCAGCCGCAGGCGGCAAACAGCACGGATGCAAACAGCCCCACGGTCGCCAGGCGCTTACCGTGTTTTTGGGCGGGCAGGATCTCTCCCGCCGCCAGACGTAAATGACGTGGGCTGACCTGCGCCGCGCGTTCCGTCCAGGCGGCGAGCATTGACAGGTGCGCCAGCGCGTTCAGTTTGCTGATGTTGCCTTTGGTTAGCGTGTGCATTTTGCGCACGCGGGCAGGCGGCAACGGCGAGTTTTCGCAGCCGTGTTCTTCGCACTGGGCCTGAACATAGCTCAGGTATTCGCGGCAGGTCAGGGGGCGCAGGGCATGATGCGTGTGCGTATATTCGCGCATTTCAGGTTGCTTTAGCAGGATCTCCTGATCCGCAGTACCCGTCAGTACCACGGCGAGCCGGAAGTTCAGCTCCTGGGCGCGCGTGAGCAGCGTTCCCAGGACTTCACGGCAGCTCTCCTTCATGGCTTCGGCATGGGCGATCGTCAGCACTCTGGATTTCGCTTTCCCCTCCTGCCACTGGCGCAGGACGGCATCCACTGCCTGCATGCGATCTTTAATCGCTTTCGTTCCCGGGTTGAGTTTGTACAGCAGGCTACTGGCACTCAGTTTGGGAAACGCGTTGATGGCAAGAACGGTATTGTTGCTGGCTTTAAGCGCGTCGATGAACTGACCCAGAAGCGGAGCGTCGTCGCAAAAAAGCCCGATAATTCCCGCCAGCTGGGTTTTCTCTTTCAGCAGGTTGAACACGTCCTGATGATAAGGCACCAGAAAATCACCGGATAAACGGGTGATTGTCCTGAATGGCGGATTGTTAAAATTAAAGTGGCTCTGATACATAACGACTTACCGTCTCTGATTAGGAATAGCAACAGCAGCAGAAAGTAAGGTAATGCCCCTGAGCGGTCAATTTGCAGACAGAGTAAAAATATCCAGCCGGCTGCGCCTAACATCTGGAATTTATATGGTCAATATTTTTCTTTATGAAAGTTGGTGGCGAAGTCAGTGGTCGCGTTTGCAGCAGCTTATTACTATTTTCCTCCATATTGGCGCAGTATGACGCTGCTTATTTTTGCTTTGCTATAGGCCGGATAAAAAATGAGGTTCTCATTTCTGTCACGGTGGATAACGCCTTGTATTATGTTTTTGCTGCTCATTTTTTGCGGCCAGCAAGGCTATCTCACCTTTAAAGATTATAAAAAAGTTACGAATAAGTTTGCTAATTCTGACCTACAGCCGCTGAAAAAACCGCGCGAAGACAAACCTTTCACGCTTTTTACGGCTGCCGTCCGTCAGGAGAACTTATCGGCTGCGGCAAAATCCCCGCTGGCGGCGGAGATTGAAGGCATTGTGCGCAGTGATGACGCCTGGCTCTCCTTCGCTGTCATCAAAACCCCGGGCGGCCAGCGAAGCTACCGCGAGGGTGAACCGCTCGCCGGGTTTAACGACGCATTTATTCAGGAAATAAACAAAGATAATGTGGTGGTTAATTATGAAGGTGCTACGCAGATACTGGCGTTAAATAAACCGGACTATTTTAAGGGGGGCGTGGAGAGCGGCCCGGTTACAAAAACGACGAAAGATGCTGGCGCAGAGAGTGTGCATCTTGATGATTATCTGGTGTTAAAACCCATCATTGAAAAAGGCCGGCTGGAAGGCTACTGGATAAACCCAAGGAATGCCTCCGCCTTTTACAGTCAGTCAGGTCTGGAAAAAGGCGATGTGGCGATTCAGGTTAACTCTGTCGATATGACCGATGAAGCAAAAGCGAAAAGCATTATTGCCAACTGGTCGAAAATGAAAGAAGCGGAGGTCATCGTACGACGTCACGCTCACCTTGAAAATATTCGGGTTAATGTTCTAAACAATTAATAAGTGTGCAGACATGAAAAAATTTCCCTGGGCGTGCGTGGCGCTGACCGCATTGTCGTTATATTCCAGTTCGCTGCTTGCAGCTAACTTTAGCGCAAGTTTTAAAAATACTGATATTCGCGAGTTTATCGATACGGTAGGTCGCAATCTCAACAAAACTATTCTGGTCGATCCGTCCGTCCAGGGAACCGTCTCGGTCAGAACCTACAACGTGCTGACGGAGGATGAGTATTACCAGTTCTTCCTGAGCGTGCTGGATCTCTACGGCCTGTCGGTGATCCCGATGGACAACGGAATGGTCAAAGTGGTGCGCTCAAGCGTAGCGCGTACCGCCGGTGCGCCGCTGGCAGACAGCAAAAACCCGGGCAAAGGTGACGAGATTATCACCCGCGTGGTGCGCATGGAAAACGTACCCGTTCGCGAGCTGGCCCCGCTGCTGCGTCAGCTCAACGATGCCACCGGCATCGGGAATGTGGTCCACTTTGAGCCGTCCAACGTCCTGCTGTTAACCGGTAAAGCCTCGGTGGTGAACCGACTGGTGGATCTGGTTCAGCGCGTCGATAAAGACGGTATTCAGCGCCGCGAAATCATCCCGCTGCGCTTTGCCTCTGCCAAAGAGCTTTCGGATATGTTGAACAACCTCAACAACGAAGAGCAGAAAGGGCAGAACGCGCCGCAGCTGGCGGCCAAGGTGGTGGCCGATGACGAAACCAATAGCCTGGTGATCAGCGGCTCGGAAGATGCACGGGCGCGTACCCGTTCCCTTATCCATCAGCTGGATCGCGAGCAGAATAACGAGGGGAACACCCGCGTCTTCTACCTCAAATATGCCAGCGCCACCAAAGTGGTACCGGTGCTGACGGGGATTGGCGAGCAGCTGAAAGACAAGCCGGGCGCGGCCAAAGCGAAAACCGCGAGCGCCTCAACCGACCTGAATATTACCGCCGACGAGTCGACCAACTCCCTGGTGATCACCGCGCAGCCTAACGTGATGAACTCCCTGGAGAAGGTGATCGACAAGCTGGATATTCGCCGTCCGCAGGTGCTGGTGGAAGCGATCATTGCCGAAGTGCAGGACGGCAACGGCCTGGATCTTGGCGTGCAGTGGACCAGCAAGCACGGCGGCGTGCAGTTTGGCGCTACCGGCCTGCCAATCAGCCAGATTAAAAATGGCACCATGAAAGGGGCGAGCTTCACGGGCCTTGCGACCGGCTTCTTTAACGGTGATTTCGGTGCGCTGGTGACCGCGCTCTCCACCGACGGTAAAAACGACATCCTCTCCACGCCAAGCGTGGTCACGCTGGATAATAAAGAAGCGTCGTTCAACGTCGGTCAGGATGTGCCGGTGCTTTCCGGTTCGCAAACCACCAGCGGCGACAACGTCTTTAACTCGGTTGAGCGTAAAACCGTGGGGACCAAGCTGAAGATTGTGCCGCAAATCAACGATGGCGACATGATCCACCTGAAGATTGAGCAGGAAGTATCCAGCGTCGACAACAGCGCAACGGAAGATTCCAGCCTCGGCCCAACCTTCAACACGCGCACGATCAATAACGAAGTGATGGTCCACAGTGGCCAGACGGTGGTGCTCGGCGGCCTGATGGAAAATGTGACCAAACAGTCGGTCTCCAAAGTGCCGCTGCTCGGCGATATCCCGCTGGTCGGGCAGCTGTTCCGCTACACCTCGCAGGATACTTCCAAACGCAACCTGATGGTGTTTATTCATACCACCGTCCTGCGTGACGACGACAACTACAGCGCAGCCTCGAAAGAGAAATATGATCAGATCCGGGTGCGCCAGATGCAGCGCGTGGAAGAGAAAAAGCTCGGTATTGTCGAGCCGAGCGACAACGCCGTACTGCCAGCGTTTCCTGCCGCCAGCACTGCACCCGTGAAAACCCACGCGGCACGCAATCCGTTTAAAGAGTAAGGCGGAGGCGAAACGTGGACGAACTGACTAAAACCCTGTGTAGCAGCAACTACGCAAAAGAAAACGGCGTTCTGCTTTACAACAATGACGTCTATATCCGTGAGGACACCCCGGCGTTAGCGCTGCTGGAGGTGCGTCGGGTGCTGGGACGCACGTTTGTCCCGGTTACCCTGGCGCCGGAAGCGTTTGACGAGATGCTGGCCAAAATCTGGCAGCAGAGCAGCGGCGTGTCGCAGCAGCTGGTGGACGACATGGACGCGGATATCGATCTGATGGCGTTAACCGAGGAGATCCCGGATAACGAAGATTTGCTCGATAACGATGAAAACTCGCCGGTGATCCGCCTGATCAACGCCATTCTCGGCGAGGCGGTGAAGGACGGCGCGTCGGATATTCATATCGAAACCTTCGAGCGCACCCTGAGCATACGCTTTCGCGTTGACGGCGTGCTGCGCCCGGTGCTGCAACCGGCGCGTAAGCTCGCCCCGCTGCTGGTGTCGCGTATCAAGGTCATGTCGAAACTCGACATCGCCGAGAAACGCCTCCCGCAGGATGGCCGTATCTCCCTGCGCATCGGTCGCAAGGCCATCGACGTGCGCGTCTCGACCATTCCGTCCCAGTACGGCGAGCGCGTGGTGATGCGCCTGCTCGATAAAAGCAATCTCAAGCCCGACATCAACAAGCTGGGGCTGATTGATGAAGAGCTGGAGAAGCTGAAAGGGCTGATCGACCGCCCGCACGGGATCATCCTCGTTACCGGCCCGACGGGTTCCGGTAAAAGTACCACGCTGTACGCCATTCTTTCGGCGCTGAACGGCCACGAACGCAACATTCTGACCGTGGAAGACCCGATTGAGTACGAGCTGGAAGGGGTGGGGCAGACGCAGGTTAACCCGCGCGTGGACATGACCTTTGCCCGCGGGCTGCGCGCCATTCTGCGTCAGGACCCGGACGTGGTGATGATCGGGGAAATTCGCGACGGTGAGACCGCCCAGATTGCGGTGCAGGCGTCGCTGACCGGTCACCTGGTGATGTCGACGCTGCACACCAACAGTGCCGCAGGGGCGATAACCCGTCTGCGGGATATGGGGCTGGAGTCCTTCTTAATCGGTTCATCGCTGCTCGGTGTCATTGCCCAGCGTCTGGTGCGTCGGCTGTGTACGCACTGCCGGACCACCAGTCCGCTGGACGCCAATGAAAAAGCGCTGTTCAGCTTTATGGCCGCGCCGCCAGACGCGATTTACCGCGCGGTGGGGTGCGAACACTGCCGTCAGAGCGGCTATCAGGGCCGCGCCGGTATCCATGAATTCCTGGTGGTGGACAGCGCCATGCGCCGCGCCATCCATGAAGATAAGGACGAAATGTCCCTCGAAACGCAGCTCTTTAAGCAGGCCTACAGCCTGCGTGAAAACGGGCTGCTGAAGGTGATCGGCGGCGTGACGTCTCTGGAAGAGGTCATGCGCGTCACCGCCGAACGTGGGGGGGATGCGTAATGGCTTTCTACGCCTGGACGGCGACGGATGCCGCGGGGAAAACCCAGCGCGGGACGTTACAGGCCGAGGGGCAGAAGCAGGTTCGCCAGTGGCTTCGCGAGCAAAAGCTGATGCCCGTCAGCATCACCGAAACCCGCGAAACGGCGGCTGGCGGGAAAGCGAAAACCGGGGTGAAGCTCTCTACTCCGGTGCTGTCGATGTTTACCCGTCAGCTTTCGACGCTGGTCAACGCCGCGCTGCCGCTGGAGAGCGCGCTGAAAGCGATCTCGAAGCAGACGGAAGACAAAAAGCTGGCGGCGATGGTGGTGGAGATCCGCGAGAAGGTGGTGGAAGGCCACACCCTGTTCGATGCCTTCAGCCAGTTTCCGCGCACCTTCGACAAGCTTTACTGCACGCTGGTGATGGCCGGGGAGAAAACCGGTCACCTGGGCGACGTGCTGGAAAAGCTGGCGGAGTACAACGAGCAGCGCCAGAAGATGAAAAGCAAGCTGACGCAGGCAATGGTCTACCCGATAACCCTCACCGTGGTCGCCATCGCGGTCATCAGCATCCTGCTGGTGGCGGTGGTGCCGCAGGTGATCGAGCAGTTTACCCACATGAAGCAGCAGCTGCCGATCACCACCCGGACGCTGATTGCGGTCAGTGATTTCCTGCAAGCCTGGGGCATTTATATTGTGGGCATTCTGGGGGGCGGCTTTATCGGCTTCAAAACCTGGCTGAGGAATGCCAAAAACCGTTTTCGCTGGCACAGCTGGCTGGTGAACGGCTCGCCGATTAAAAAGCTGGTCTGCGTCATCAACAGCGCCCGCTATATCCGTACCCTGAGCATTTTGCAGGCCAGTAGCGTGCCGCTGCTGGAGGGAATGTATATCGCGATGGACGGTATTGAAAACCGCTATGCCCGGCAGGTGCTGGAGCAGGCCGCCGACACCGTGCGCCAGGGGGCGTCGCTGTATGCGGCGCTGGAACAGGCGAAATTATTCCCGCCCACCATGCTGTATATGATTGCCTCCGGTGAAGAGAGCGGGGAATTAGGTAATTTAATGGATCGCGCGGCGGAAAATCAGGAATCGGCCTTACAACATCGAATTACATTAACGCTGTCGGTCTTTGAACCGGCGCTGGTGGTATCCATGGCGACGATTGTTTTATTCATCGTGCTGTCAATATTACAACCGCTTCTGCAACTTAATAATATGGTAGGTTAAATCATGGCTTTAAAACGTAAAAACCTGGCTCGCCAGGCGGGCTTTACATTGCTCGAATTAATGGTGGTCATTGTTATTCTCGGCGTACTGGCGAGTATGGTGGTGCCAAATTTAATGGGCAATAAGGAAAAAGCCGATACGCAAAAAGCAACCAGCGATATTGTCGCGCTCGAAGGCTCGCTGGATATGTACAAGCTGGATAACCACCGCTACCCGACCACAGAGCAGGGTTTGCAGGCGCTGGTGACCAAACCTGAAATCGCGCCAATCCCGAACGGCTACCGCACGGACGGCTATATCCGTCGCCTGCCGCAGGACCCCTGGGGCAATGATTATCTTCTGGTGAGCCCGGGTGAACACGGCGCGGTGGACGTCTTCTCAGCCGATCCGGACGGCGAAGCCAATACCGCCGATGACATTACCAACTGGTCTCTGGATAAGAAAGAGAAATAATGAAAAATCAACGCGGCTTTACGTTGCTGGAAATTATTCTGGCGCTGGTGATATTTGCCAGCTGCGCCATGATGGTGGTGTCCACCATTCCTTCGCGCAGCGGCGCGGATATATTTGGCCAGCAATTAAAAGCGCTCGTTGATTATGGTTCAGACCGTGCGGTGATGGACGGAAATATTGTCGGGCTGGTGATCGCCACCGATAAATATCAGCTGGTGACGATCGCCGATAAAAATGGCGAGCGGCACTGGATGCCATTATCTGCCGGACGCATTACCACCAAAGGTGATTTTCCGGAAGAGATGCATGTGTCGCTTTCGCCGCAGCGTCTGGCCGCGACGGTGACCTCCGAGCCGCAGGTGATCTTTCTACCGGACGGTGAAATCAGCCGCTTTACGCTGACGCTGCAAAGTTACGACAAACAGCACCATTTCCGCGTGGTGTCGCAGGGCGCGGCGCCGGTATCGGTAGAAAACGATGGCTAACGGCAACAAAAAGCAAAAGGGGATGACGCTGCTGGAGGTGATGGTCGCTCTGGTGATTTTCTCCACCGCCGCGCTGGCACTGATGAACTCGGTCTCCCTGAACGTGCGTTTTACCCATGGCCTGGCCGATACCTTGCAGGCCAGTTGGGTGGCGGAAAATCAGCTGGCGGAAGCACAGCTCACCCGAACCGACTTCCCGGATGCTGAACAGCAGGGGACGGAAATCATGGGCGGGCGCAGCTGGAACTGGCGTAAGCAGCGGGTGAAAACCGCCGACAACGTCTGGGCGAATACCCTACGCGTATATGCGGAAAGCGATGAGAGCCAGCCGGTTATCTCCCTGCGCATCATTCCGCCGGGAGAGAGCAAGTGAAGAAAACGCGACGCCAGCGCGGATTTACCCTGCTGGAGATCATGATTGCGCTGACTATCTTCGCGGTGATCAGCACCCTGGCCTGGCAAATTCTGGACGGCGCGATGCGTACCAGCTCGGCCACCGATGCCAGCGCCGCAAAGCTCAACCAGCTTCAGCGCGCCTGGAGTCTGATGGAGCGTGATTTTTTCCAGCTTCAGGCGCGCGCCCCGCGTAATGAGCCGGAGCTGTTTCGTCAGGAGGGCGATGCTCTTGAACTGACCACCCTGAATGGCGTGAGCGGAACGGTCCAGCTGGAGCGCGTGCGCTGGCGGCTGGAAGAGGGGCGTTTGTATCGCGACGTCTGGCCGGTCATTGACGGCCCGGCGGACGTTAAGCCTGACGAGGTGCCGATTGTCAGCGGCGTAAAATCATTGCAGTGGCGGTTTTATCGTCAGGGCTGGCTGACCGCCTGGCACGACGCCGCCCATCTGCCGGACGGCGTGGAGGTTACGTTGACGATGGAAAACGGGGATACCTGGCGCTGGGTGTTCACTACACCGGGTGATATGCCGGAGGTGGCCGCTGCCGCAGCGCCAGAGAAAGCCGCCGACGCGCCTGCGCCGACCCCGGACGCAGCCCCTGCGCCAGCGCCTTCGCCGGAGACCAGACCATGAAACGGATCCGTCAACAACAGGGCGTCGCCCTGCTGGTGGTGCTGATTTTGCTGGTGATGATGTCGGCGCTGGCCGCCAAAATCAGCCAGCAGTTCTGCCGTAATTTGCAGAAAACGCATTATCAGGTAAGCCAGCAGCAGCTGCGCTGGGCGATGCAGACCCAGGAAAAAGTGGTGAAGGACCGGTTACAGACCGACGCCAGCGGCGAGAGCAAGCCGCTGGCCCTGGACGGCGACTGGCATCAGCCGCTGGAGACGCAGGGTGAGGACTATACGGTCGTGAGCCAGGTGGAAGATGCGCAGGACTGCTTTAACGTCAATAACCTGTTGACCGCCGACATCGCACCCCAGGGGCAAAGCGCTCCCGCGGTGGCGGAAACACCGCGTAAAGCGCGGATTGTTGAACAACTTCTGACGGAAAGCGGCCTCAGCCCGGGCACGGCGGAGGCGGTCTATTTCCAGCTGGTGGATTATCTCGATGGTGACAGCACCACGGCGAAGGAGGGCGCCGAAAGCGATGCGTGGGCTGGCGTCGTGCCAGCGCGGCAACCGGCAAATCAGATGATGCGCAGCATCGCGGAAATCAAACTGCTGCCGGCGTTCCCTGTTACGGCGTATCCGAAGGTGAGCAAGCTGTTATGCGCGCTGCCGGACGCTGCCAGCAAGGTCGATGTCAACACCCTGCAACCGGAACAGGCCGCCGTGCTGGCGGCCATGTTCCCCGGAAAACTGACGCGGGATGACGTCGTTCGCCTGCTGGATGCGCGTCCGGAATCGGGCTGGGAAAATATGGAAGCGTTCAGCAAAGCGCTGGAGCAGGCCTTCCCGCAGTTAAAAGACGATCTCCCGCAGGTGGCGGATCAATTTTCTATAAACAGCCGGTACTTCCGCGTGAATTACACCGGCAATACCGATGAATTAACGCTTCGCGTGGTCAGCCAGCTTCAGGTGAATAACGAAGCCGGTGAGATCGTGACGTGGCAGCGTCGTTACCGAATGATTGAATAAGAAAAGTAGAACGTTATGAAACAGGTACTTTTTGTTCGTCCCGACAGCCGCGAGGGCGGGAAAATAATGTGGTGTGAGTCCGGCAGCGAGCGCGACGAGGTGGTCGACAGCCTGGAGATGCTGGCCGAACACCCCCTGGCTACGCGCGTTTGTCTCCTGTTGCCCGCCAGCGACATGATTTTCCGCCATTTTACGCTGCCGAAAAAGATGACTTCTCAGGCGATGGCCTTCTCGTGGATGGCGGAAGAGACGCTGATTGGCGACGTGGACAACCTCCACTGGACGGTACTCCACAAAAAAGGCGCCGACGTCGACGCCGTGGCCATTGACGCCGACCGCCTGCGTGCGGCATTAACCCGCTGTCAGGAGGCCGGATTAAACGTGATTCAGGCCCTGCCTGATGCCTGGCTGCTGCCCGTGACGACAGGGGGCAGCACGCTGGTCGCACAGGATGATAGCTACTGGCTGCGTTTATCGCCCCATGTGGCGGGTGAAATGGAGGCAACCCTGCTGCCGCTGTTAATGCAGAAAGCCGGGGTCGGGGAAGTGTGGTGTTACGGCGATGCGCCTGCGAAGGTGCACGTTGACGTGCAGCATGCCTGGCAGCATCCGCTGGCACTGATTCAGCCGCAGTGGCAAACCTGCCGCGTTAACCTGCTTCACGGTGAATTCAGCCTTAAGGCCGGTAATGGGCGGGCGGCGAAAAGTATGAAAGCCGCGATGGTGGCGGCGGGCGTGCTGTCTGTTGCTCTGCTGCTGGGGCCACGCATTGCAATGGCCTGGATGCTTGTGCAGCAGGAAAATCGGGTGCAGGAGGAGATCGTCCAGGTTTATCAGCACCATTTCCCCAGCATGCGCCAGCAGACCAATATCAAATATCACTTTGGTCAAAGCCTGAAAAAACAGAGCAAGGGATTCTTTCTTCAGCTTGATGAGCTGGAGAACGCCCGGCAGTCAGTTCCTGCGATGGAGATCGATCTGCTGGAGTACGATGCGCAGCAAAACACCCTGACGCTGAGCGTCAGCGCGCAAAACCAGCCCGCGTTGCAGGCGTTTGTTAACCAGACCAGTGAGAATTTTGATTTTACCTTACAGCCTGTTTCAACAACCGAACCGTATACCGCCATGATCGCAGGGAAACATAAATGAAAGAGCGAATCGCGCAGCTGAAATCACGCTATCAGAATTACAGCGCCCGGGAAAAAATTATTTTAAAAATATGTGCCGTTGCCATTGTGGGGGCAGCGGTGTATTACACGGGAGTGATCCCCCTGGATAATATGATTCAAAATAGTAAATCGACGCTTAAAAGACAAAAAGAGACGCTTAACTGGATGCGCAGTGAAATTGATAAAAATCATCTTCAGGTCCAGATAGTCAAAACGAATAATCCGCGTACGGTGGTCGAGAATAGCGCCCATGAAATTAACCTTTCACTGAAGGATGTGCGCCAGGAGGGGCAAACTTTATCGTTCGTGGTGAATCGGGTGAATGTTTATGAATTAAAAAGCTGGCTGCGTGAAATTAATCAGACCTCCGGCGTGAGACTGCAAAAAATAAACCTCACGCCGGTGGACCACCTCAGCGACGTGAAAGCGCAGGTGCAGCTCACCTGGTCAAGAAACGCATGAATACCTTTTCGCTGATGCGGGACGCCTGCCCGGTAGGGTTCCCGATAATGAGTGCGATCCTGGGCGGCATTGTGGGCAGTTTTCTAGGCGTTGTCGCCGAGCGCGTACCGGGAATGGTGATGGATGAGGAGGGGAGTGGCAATCTGCTCTTTCCGGCCTCGCACTGTCCGGTGTGCCAGCACGCGCTTGCCGCGTGGGAAAACATCCCGCTGCTCAGCTGGCTGTTATTACGGGGGCGCTGCCACCAGTGCGGCAGCGCGATCCCGCTGCGACTCTTTCTGGTCGAACTGATCTACGCCTTGTTTTTTGGCATCACGGCCTGGTGCATGCCGGACGTTCAGGCGCTGTTCTCTTTGTGGTTACTGGCGGCTTTTTTACTGCCGCTGGCCATGATCGACTGGCAGCACCAGCTGCTTCCGGACTGCCTGACCCAGCCGCTGCTGTGGGCGGGGTTAGTGCTCCATGCGTTTGACCACACGTTGCCGCTACGCGATGCGCTGTTCGGCGCAGTGGCGGGCTATCTGTCGCTCTGGCTACTCTACTGGGCTTTTCGTCTGATCACGGGACGAGAAGGTCTGGGTTACGGGGATTTTAAGCTACTGGCGGCGCTGGGCGCCTGGTGCGGCTGGCAGGCGTTGCCCTCCATTGAACTGGCGGCAGCGTTAAGCGGTATTGTCGGTTATTTCGCCGTAAATAATTCAAATAAAAATAACCTCACTATTTCTTTTGGTCCTTATCTCGCCTTTGCTGGAATAGGGGTGTTTATGAGTCAGCAATTTGCTTTCACATTTTAAATATACAGGTCAAGATTTTTTATGAGTTTTTTCGATGGTAGAAGAGAAGGACGTCTCTTTATGCTCAGCGTATCGTAAAGGATATAAGCTACACGAAATTTGGGCTTGTATCTTTTAATGGAGGAATACAACGCAGCAACAATTTTTTGTTCACGACACTCACGTTGGTTAAATACGCATTACGCGAAACGCATCCATGATCTCACGGAAGACATGGGTTATTACGTTACGAATAAATTTATCAGGAAATAAAAATGAAATTTATGAAGCCAAAATATCTGGCGCTCTTTATTGCGGCGGCAACCAGCTCCGCATTTGCAGCAGCGCCAGGTGCACCGACGATCGGCTATGGCAATGACAAATTTGCCCTGGTGGAAGTGGATCAGGCTGCCCAGGATTATAACAATCTTGTCAAAGTGCATAACGATGGCGTGGATGTAAAAGTTGAGTGGAACGTCTGGAGTGGTGATGCGCCAACTTCAGCGAAAGTTCTGCTGGACGGACAAACCGTATGGACCGGCGCAGCCGGCGCGACGGGCTCTGCAACGTTTAAAGTGAAAAAAGGCGGGCGTTATCAGGAGCAGGTTGAAGTCTGTAACGCCAGCGGCTGTGCGAAAAGCGCCAGCAAGCTGATTATTGTGGCAGACACCGACGGTAGCCACCTGCTGCCGCTGAATACGTCTCTCAAAGAGAGTAACAAAGCGTTTGCGAAGCATACCGATAAAGTGGTTGCGGCCTACTTCCCGGAGTGGGGCGTTTATGACCGTAACTTCCCGGTTGATAAGATCCCTGCGGCAAACCTCAACCACATTCTTTACGGCTTCATTCCAATCTGTGGCGGTGACGGCATCAACGACGGCCTGAAAACCATTGAAGGCGGCAACAGCTTCCGCGTGCTCCAGAACGACTGTAAGGGCCGACCTGACTATACCGTGGCGATCCACGACCCATGGGCTGCGCTGCAAAAACCACAGGCTGGCGTCTCCGGCTGGGACGACCCGTACAAAGGTAACTTTGGTCAGCTGATGGCGCTGAAAAAAGCGCATCCGGACCTGAAAGTGCTGCCATCTATCGGCGGCTGGACGCTCTCCGATCCCTTCTTCCACATGGGTGACCCGGCTATCCGCGCACGCTTTGTCTCTTCTGTGAAAGAGTTCCTCCAGACCTGGAAATTCTTTGACGGCGTGGATATCGACTGGGAATTCCCTGGTGGTGGCGGTGTGAGCGAAAATCTGGGTAACCCGCAGCAGGATAAAGCGACCTATACCGCACTGATGCACGACCTGCGCACCATGCTGAACGAGCTGTCTGCACAGACGGGACGTACCTATGAACTGACCAGCGCCATCGGTGCAGGCCGCGATAAGATCGAAGACGTGGATTACACTGCCGCTCAGCAGTACCTCGACCACATCTTCCTGATGAGCTATGACTTCTACGGCGGCTGGAGCAACACCGTTCTCGGCCACCAGGCGGCGCTGCGCGCGCCAGCATGGCGTCCGGACACTGACTACACCACTGAAAATGGCGTTAACGCGCTGCTTTCCCAGGGCGTACAACCAGGCAAGATCGTGGTGGGTGCGGGAATGTATGGCCGCGGCTGGACCGGCGTGCATGGCTACACCGGTAACAATCCATTCACCGGCACCGCTACAGGTATGGTGAAAGGGACCTGGGAACCCGGCGTGGTTGACTATCGTCAGATCGTTAACGAATACAAAGGCAAACCAGGCTGGGAATACGGCTACGACGCTGATGCGGAAGCCCCTTACGTCTTCAACAAAACTACCGGCGACCTGATCACGTATGAAGATGCGCGTTCAACTACGGCGAAAGGTAAGTATGTTCTGGCGAATAAACTGGGTGGCCTGTTCGCATGGTCTATCGACTCTGACACCGGTGACATCCTGAACGCGATGAACGAAAGCCTGCTGGGCGGCGACGCTACGCCGGTTGATCCGGAGGTCACCAACCACGCGCCAATCGCGTCCTCTGCCGATCAGAACGTGTCTGGCCCGGTAACCGTCACGCTCGATGGCTCTGCTTCAAGCGATCCTGATGGCGATGCGATTACCTACAAATGGACTCAGGTCTCTGGTCCGTCGGTCACCATCACCAACAGCACCAAAGCGAAAGCGACCTTTAACGTTGCCGCCGCGACGTCCGACCAGACCATGGTGTTCCGCCTGACGGTGACCGATGCAAAAGGCCTGAGCAACGCGATTGATGTCCAGGTGGTGAACAAGGCGCCGAAAGCTAACCAGGCACCGGTTTTAAACCCAATGGAAGCGATCACGCTTGAATCAGGTGAAACCTATGCGCTGCATGCCCAGGCCGCGGATCCAGACGGAGATGCGTTGACCTACGCCTGGAGTGTACCAGCAGATATGCACGCTACCGGGACTGACTCCGCGAACGTGAACATCACTGCGCCGGAAGTGAGCTCGACGTCTACCTACACCCTGAGCGTGGTGGTGAGCGACGGTAAGACCAGCGTGCAGTCTAACGTCCAGGTCACCGTGAATCCGAAAGCGGCGCCTGCACCTGTGCCAGATGACGAAGACACTAACCCGGCGGATGACGTTACCCCTCCGGCTGATGATGTGACTCCACCGTCTGACAAAGGGAGCTGCGATGCACCTGTGGATGCTAACGCCAGCAAATATGCGGCGTGGGAATCCAGCAAAATCTACAACGGTGGCGATACCGTAAGCTTCGACCATCTGGTGTGGAAAGCGAAGTACTGGACTCAGGGCAATCAGCCTGGCTTCGGTGTGGATGCATGGGAGCTGGTAAGCAACGTGAAGATGAACTGGCGTTCTGACCTGGTCTACAACGGCGGCGACACCACCACCTATGAAGGAAACGTTTACCGTGCGAAATGGTGGACCCGTGGTGATAATCCAGCCAACAGCGACGTATGGGTAAAAGAAGGCGCATCAACAGACTGCAAATAATCTAACCCATTAATGACTCCCCCTTTTAGAGGGGGAGTGATTCAAAATTCATTTTAAAGGATGTTGGTAAGGAGAAATAACCGAAACTGTCAGCAGGTAAAAATGAAAAAGTTGATTTTGTTGTTATTGATAATAAGCCAAAGCGCTCTGGCAAACTGTTGGAATAAAGCGGCGCATTATTATCATGTCGACCCTTATTTACTGTACGCGATAGCGAATGTGGAATCCGGAATGAACCCGTATGCGGTTGGGCAAAACCGCGATGGCACGCGGGATGTCGGGCTGATGCAAATCAACAGTTCGCATTTTACCGCGCTGGAAAGCAGAGGAATCGACGAATACCGGTTAATCACGGAGCCGTGTACCTCGATCATGGTCGGGGCTTCTATCCTTGCCGGGATGATCAGGGTGTATGGCTATAACTGGGAAGCCGTTGGCGCGTATAACGCCGGACTGAAAAAAGAAAATTATCCGCAGAGGATGAAATATGCCCATAAGGTCTGGGCCAAATATCAGCAACTGAAATTAGCAGCACGTTATTAACGTTTTTTATTTTTGAAGAATTCCTGAAGGTGTTCTTCGAAAAGTGAAAACAGCTGAATGTGGTTTATGTATTAACGGAGTAATACCTAAGCCGGGATTTTAACATTTAATTTTAAACGAACAGGAAAACTGAAATGAACAAAAGGACGTTACTGAGTGTACTCATTGCGGGAGCCTGCGTGGCGCCACTCATGGCTCAGGCTGCTAACCTGAAGGAGACCAGCAGTGAGCCGTACACCATCAAAGCCAGCGATCTGGCGAAGAAAGAGAAGGAACTGACGGACTTCCCGCTGATGGCTTCGGTTAAAGAGACCATCCAGACGCTGGATAACGCGCAGGTCGAACTGATTGAGCCAGGCCGGGCGGCGAACCCGGACAACGTTAAGCGCGTTGAAGGGATTGTGAAAGCCAGCGACTGGGAATATCTCTTCCCGCTGCGCGCGCAGGCCTATACCTACAGCAACTTCCTGAAAGCCGTGGGTAAATTCCCGGCGCTGTGTAAGACCTACAATGACGGTCGTGACAGCGACGCCATCTGCCGCAAAGAGCTGGCCACCATGTTTGCCCACTTTGCCCAGGAGACCGGCGGCCACGAAAGCTGGCGTCCGGAAGCCGAATGGCGTCAGGCGCTGGTCCACGTACGTGAAATGGGCTGGAGCGAAGGGCAGAAGGGCGGTTATAACGGCGAATGTAACCCGGACGTCTGGCAGGGGCAGACCTGGCCTTGCGGTAAAGATAAAGACGGCGATTTCCTGAGCTACTTCGGTCGTGGTGCGAAACAGTTGTCCTACAATTACAACTACGGTCCATTCTCTGAAGCGATGTACGGCGACGTGCGTACGCTGCTCGACAAACCTGAGCTGGTGGCGGACACCTGGCTGAACCTGGCGAGTGCGATCTTCTTCTTCGCCTATCCGCAGCCGCCAAAACCAAGCATGTTGCAGGTGATCGACGGTACATGGCAGCCGAACGATCACGATAAAGCCAACGGTCTGGTTCCGGGCTTTGGTGTGACCACCCAAATCATCAACGGCGGCGTTGAGTGCGGCGGCCCGACTGAAATTGCGCAGTCTCAAAACCGTATCAAGTATTACAAAGAGTTCGCGAACTACCTGAAAGTGCCTGTTCCGGCGAACGAAGTGTTGGGTTGCGCTAACATGAAGCAGTTCGACGAAGGTGGCGCAGGCGCCCTGAAGATTTACTGGGAACAGGACTGGGGATGGAGCGCGGATACTCCGGACGGCAAAACCTACTCTTGCCAACTGGTGGGTTATCAGACCCCGTTCAGCGCATTTAAAGACGGTGACTACAGCAAGTGCGTGCAGCACTTCTTTAACGTGAAAATCGTTAACGACGAGGGTTCTTCCGTTACCCCGGACGAAACCCCGGTAACGCCAACACCGACGCCATCTGGCGATGAAACGCCGGCACCAACCCCAACGCCGGATGAAACGCCGGTTGTGGTGAACCACGCGCCGGTTGCGCAGATTGCCGGTCCGATCGGTGCAGTGGAAGCGGGTGCGCAGGTTTCTCTGAGCGCCGAAGGCTCTACCGATCCAGATGGTAACACGCTGACGTATACCTGGCGTTCCCAGGATGGTCAGACTGTTACCGGTCAGGACAAAGCGGTTGTGACCTTTACAGCGCCAGAGTCTGCGACGGCGCAGCAGTATGAAGTGAGCCTGACCGTCAGCGATGGCGAACTGAGCAGCACCACGTCTTACCTGCTGAACGTGAAAGCGAAAGCGGCAACGCCATCCGGAGAAGATACGTCTTACCCGGCATGGAGCGCGAACAGCAAGTACAACGCCGGTGATATCGTGAACAACCACGGTAAACTGTTCCAGTGCAAACCGTTCCCGTACAGCGGCTGGTGTAACAATGCGCCGACCTACTATGAACCTGGCGCAGGTCTGGCATGGGCTGAAGCCTGGACGGCATTATAAACAGCAAACGGCAACCCCCAGGGTTGCCGTTTTAGTGTCTGCACCCTCTCCCTGTGGGAGAGGGCCGGGGTGAAGGCATCAGTCCGCACTCTCTGTTTTTTGCCGGGTGGCGCTGCGCTTACCCGGCCTACATGAGGCTGGAACGCTTACCGGTGCAACTTCCCGTGATCCCGTAACCACGCCGCCGTACGCACTATCCCTTCATCCAGCGATACAGTCGGTTTATATCCCAGCTCGTTCTCCGCCCGCGAAATATCCAGCGTAAAATCAAAGTTGAGCTTCGACACACCGTAATGCGTCAGCGCAGGCTCTTTCGCCGATTTACTGCCAAAGCGTTCCATGCTGCGGGCAATCATGTCCAGCATCGGGTAAGGAACAGAACGGATCCGGCAGTCGATTTTTAACTCGTCAATCAGCCTTTGCACAATGCTGCGCAGGGTACAGGGTTCGCCGTTGGTGATGTTGTACGCGCGGCCCGATACCAGCTTATCGCATTCCGGCTGGCTCGCCAGCCACATGGCGTGAACGGCATTTTCGTAATAGGTCATGTCCACCAGCGCATCGCCGCCGCGCGGTAACAGCACGCTGCCGTAGTGGTGCATCATCTGGGCCAGTCGCGGGATAAAGACTTTGTCGTGCGGCCCAAACAGGCTCTGCGGACGCAGCACGGTAAAGCGGGTGTGCGGGTTTGACTGGGCCAGCAGGTCGATCACCTCTTCGCCCGCCGCTTTACTGCGGGCAAACTCGCAGGCGAAGCGCGCCGGGCGGAAATCTTCCTGAATATCACGATGGTGGTGATAGTCGAAATAGAGCGACGGGGAGGAGATATGAATAAAGTTACGCACGCCCCAGGCGACGGCCCATTCGCCCAGACGACGCGTGGCGCGCACGTTAGCGAGATCAAAAGCTTCCTGGGTACCCCACGGGGAGGTAAAACTGGAGCAGTGCCACAGCGTATCGATACCGGCGAGCATCACCTTGGCCTGAGAGGAGACCAGCTCCGTCAGATCGGCATGGACAAATTCAGCGCCCATTTTTTGCAGGAGCTTACCCATTGCCTCATTGCGACCGGTGGCCCTCACGCTGATGCCTTTGTTGCGCAGAAACTCGACCGCATTTCGGCCTAAGCCGCTGGTCGCCCCGGTAACCAGTACCTTCATAACAATCCACTGTGTTGAAAAGAATTTCGTGCGCATTCTTTCGTGAATTACGATGTGTTGCAATGGGAAAGGTGAAAGATTAAGAGTTTTATTTAGTTATTTTCCCGCTTTTCTTCTGCCAGTTGCGCAATCCGTTTCGCCATTCCGCGGAAGATAAACAGGTGTGCCGGGATCATCAGCAACCAGTAAAACAGACCCGGCATTCCGTGCGGATGCCACCATGCCCGAACGTCCAGTTCACGATGGTCGCCGTTGTCCTTGAGGGTGAAGCAGAGCCGCCCCAGCCCCGGCGCCTTCATGCCAAACAGCAGCGCCAGCTGTTTTTCCGGCTCAACAATAATCACTTTCCAGCTGTCGACGGTATCGCCCACCTTCAGCCAGGGATGGGCAGGGCGGCCTTTTGCCAGCCGGTGACCGACCAGCAGATCCAGCGCGCCGCGCGTTTGCCACAGAATATTGCCGAAGAAATAGCGCTCTTTGCCGCCGATCTGGTTCACAACTTCCCACAGCGCTGCCAGGCTGGCCGTGGTTTTTACCGTACAGCCCGCCTGTTTCGGATAATAGCCGTACTCGGGCCGCCAGCGGGCAAACGCCTGCGCGTCATAACCCCAGTCGCTGGAGTTCACCAGCTTCTCTTCCTCTTTCAGCGTGTTGCGCACCGCGTCGTCAAAGCGGATGAGTTCCTGGGGAATTAAGGCGCGCAACGCGCGATCGTCCGCCAGCAGATCGTGCTTCAGCCCCTGGATAAGCGCTTTGGCGGTCGTCGGCGGCACGGAGGTGATCACATTCAAAAACCACACCGATATCCAGCGGGTCGGGAAGGGGATGGGGATCAGCCAGCGGTGGCGGCCACTCACCCGCATAAAATGTTCAAACTGCGCCTGATAGCTCAGCACTTCCGGACCTGCCGCCTCCAGCACGCGATGCTGCTCCGCCGGGTGAGCCAGCAATGCCACCAGATAATGGAGTAAATTCTCCAGCGCAATGGGCGTGGTGCGCGAGCGTACCCAGCGCGGCGGCGTCAGCACAGGCAGGTTGTAGACCATATCGCGCATCACTTCGAATGCGGCGGACCCCGCGCCGACGATGATCCCTGCCCGCAGTTCGGTAACGGGGATACGGGCGCTCCGCAGCGTTTCTGCCGTCAGCTGTCGGGCGCGCAGATGGTCCGACTGCTCGTGCTCAGGCGCCTGGAGCGAGCTTAAAAAAATCACCTGCTTCACCGGCGTTTGCAGCAGCGCATCACGAACGTTCATCGCCACCTGACGCTCGTGGGCGATAAAATCGCCGCCTTCGCCCATGCTGTGGACAAGGTAGTAAAGCGTATCGACCCCTTCCAGCAGCGCAGGAAGCGCTTTCGGCCAGCTAAGGTCAACGTTGTGACACGTCACGCCAGGCAAATGTAGCTTTTGCAGGCGTTCCGTGTTGCGTGCCGCTGCCAGCACCTGGTGCCCCTGCTGGCTTAACGCAGTGGTCAGATGCTGACCGATATACCCGCTGGCGCCGAGCACCAGAATACGTTGCGGCACGGTATGCTCCTTAACGCTGTAAAAACGCCTGCCAGTGTTTCACCACCTCGGTCAGCTGCTCGCGGTTAACGTCAAGGTGCATCACCAGCCGTACGACCGGGGAGGCGTTAATCAGCACGCCTCGGGCTTTCATAAAGTCGCCCAGCGCGGCAGCATGCTCATCGCCGACGCGGACAAACAGCATGTTAGTGTCGTGACGCATGACATCAGCGCCGATTTCACGCAGCTGCGCTGCCATCCACGCCGCATTGTCGTGATCGTCTTTCAGGCGTGACACGTTATTTTTCAGGGCGTACAGTCCGGCAGCCGCCAGAATACCCGCCTGACGCATCCCGCCGCCGGTCATTTTGCGCCAGCGGTTGGCGCGCCTGATGTAGTCCGCGCTGCCAACCAGCAGAGAACCTACCGGCGTACCCAGCCCTTTAGAGAGGCAAATGGTGAACGAGTCGCAATATTGGGTGATCGCTTTCAGCTCGCAGCCGTACTCCACCACGGCGTTGAAGATACGTGCGCCGTCAACGTGCAGGCCGAGCTTACGCTCGCGGGTAAAGTCCCATGCCGCTTTCAGGTATTCGCGCGGCAGGACTTTACCGTTATGGGTGTTTTCGAGGCTCAGCAGTTTAGTGCGGGCGAAGTGAATATCGTCGGCTTTGATTTTCGCCGCGACTTTGTCCAGCGGCAGCGTACCGTCCGGTGCGGCATCGATCGGCTGCGGCTGGATGCTGCCAAGCACCGCCGCACCGCCGGCTTCGTACAGGTAGTTATGCGCCCCCTGGCCGACGATATACTCCTCGCCGCGCTCGCAGTGGCTGAGCAGCGCCACCAGGTTAGCCTGCGTGCCGGTGGGCAGGAACAGGGCAGCCTCTTTACCGCTCAGCTCTGCCGCATAGCGCTGGAGTTCGTTGACCGTCGGGTCATCGCCGTAGACGTCGTCCCCGACCGGGGCGGCCATCATCTCTTCGAGCATGGCGCGGCCCGGACGGGTAACGGTATCACTACGTAAATCAATCATTTCACATCCCTTTAATTTAAGAGGTCTTGTGAAATGTTTTACCTGAGCCAGTTGGTTTTTGCCAGTTCGATCACTTCGTCACCGCGCCCGCTGATGATGGCGCGCAGCATGTAGAGGCTAAAACCTTTGGCCTGTTCCAGCTTGATTTGAGGCGGGATCGCCAGCTCTTCTTTGGCGACCACCACATCCACCAGCACCGGGCCGTCGATGGCGAAGGCGCGTTGCAGGGCGTCGTCCACCTCTGAGGCTTTCTCCACCCGAATACCGGTGATACCGCAGGCTTCGGCGATGCGGGCGAAGTTGGTGTCGTGCAGTTCGGTGCCGTCCGTGAGGTAGCCTCCGGCCTTCATCTCCATCGCCACGAAGCCCAGAACGCTGTTGTTAAAGACCACGATTTTGAGCGGAAGCTTCATCTGCGCCACCGACAGGAAATCCCCCATCAGCATACTGAACCCGCCGTCGCCGCACATCGCCACCACCTGACGTTCCGGTGCCGTCGCCTTTGCACCCAGCGCCTGCGGCATGGCGTTGGCCATTGAGCCATGGTTGAACGACCCAAGCAGGCGACGTTTGCCGTTCATTTTCAGATAGCGCGCGGCCCAGACGGTGGGCGTTCCTACGTCGCAGGTGAAGATGGCATCGTCGTCGGCGAAGTGGCTGATCTGCTGCGCCAGATACTGCGGGTGGATCGCTTTTTCGCTCGGTTTGGCGAGATCGTCCAGCCCCTTGCGCGCATCGCGATAATCGCTCAGGGCTTTATCGAGGAATTTGCGGTCCGTTTTTTCTTCCAGCAGCGGCAGCAGGGCGGCGAGGGTGGATTTGATATCGCCGATAAGCGCCATATCCACCTTGCTGTGCGCGCCGATGCTGCCGGGATTAATGTCGATCTGGATAATTTTGGCATCCGTCGGGTAGAACGCGCGGTACGGGAACTGGGTGCCGAGCAGGATCAGCGTGTCGGCGTTCATCATGGTGTGGAAGCCGCTGGAAAAACCGATCAGCCCGGTCATGCCGACATCGTACGGGTTATCGTATTCAACGTGCTCTTTCCCGCGCAGGGCGTGCACAACTGGCGCCTTCAGCTTACCGGCAAATTCCACCAGCTCTTTATGCGCGCCGGCGCAGCCGCTGCCGCACATCAGGGCGATATTGCTGGAGTATCGCAGCAGCTGTGCCAGCTTTTTCAGCTCTTCTTCGGCAGGGGTAATGGTTGGCTGGGGCGCAGAGTACCAGTGGGTGGTGGCGGTTTCAGGTGCGGCCTTCAGCGCCACGTCCCCCGGCAGCACAACCACCGAAACCCCGCGATTCAGGATCGCCTTACGCATGGCTATCGCCAGCACCTGTGGGATCTGCTCCGGCGATGAGACCAGCTCGCAATAGTGGCTGCATTCACGGAACAGCTCCTGCGGATGCGTCTCCTGAAAATAGCCGCTACCGATTTCAGATGACGGAATGTGAGCCGCAATCGCCAGCACCGGAACATGGTTGCGGTGACAGTCGAACAGACCGTTGATGAGGTGCAGGTTTCCCGGTCCGCAGGAACCTGCACAGACGGCGAGTTCACCCGTAAGCTGCGCTTCGGCACCGGCGGCAAAGGCGGCGACTTCTTCATGGCGGGTGGGCATCCACTCAATAGTTTTCATCTTGTTAAGGCTATCGCTGAGTCCGTTCAGAGAATCGCCAGTGACGCCCCAGATACGCTTTACGCCAGCCTGCTCAAGGGTTTTCGCTATGTATGCAGCCACAGTTTGTTTCATGGTTGTCCGTCTCCTTTTTGTGATATCGCTTACAAGCTTAGAAGAAAGTCGCTGTATTGCCTGCTCAGTATTCTTTAAGTCCAGGTGGTTTTTCTGCGCGACGCGCCTGGCAAAGTCAAAAAAATAACGGGCTGCCGTACAGGCAGTAGGCACAATGTAGGCCGGGTAAACGTAGTGCCACCCGGCAAAAAGCCCGGTGGCGCTGATGCTTACCGGGCCTACAGGTGAACCACGACAGATTATGCGAGGACAAGATCGCCCTGCGGATGGCACGAACATGCCAGCACATAGCCCTCCGCGATTTCCGCGTCCGTCAGCGTCATGGTGCTGGTGACCGTGTACTCACCGGAAACCACTTTGGTCTTACAGCAACCGCACACCCCGGCGCGACAGGCCGCTGCCACCGGTACGTTGTTGCTTTCCAGTGCTTCAAGCAGCGTGGTGCCCACGCGGCCAAAGAAGGTCTGCGCCGGTTGCAGCTTCGTGAACTTCATCCCGCTGGTCGCCGCTTCAGCTACAGGCGTGAAGAACTGCTCTTTGAAGAAGCGGGTCACGCCGAGCGCTTTCACTTCTTTCTCCACGATCTCCATGTACGGCGCCGGGCCGCAGGTCATCACGATGCGGTTCGCAATATCCGGCACGCTTTGCAGCAGCTCGCAGCTCAGGCGCCCCGCGACAAAACCGTGCGTCGCGTTGTGCTCGGCCACCAGCGTCACCGGATAGTTGCGCCATTCTTCGGCAAAAATCACATCTTCCGGGGAACGAACGCTGAAAATCACCTGCACGTCGGCCTGAGGTCGGTATTTCGCCAGCCAGCGACGCATCGACATAATCGGCGTCACGCCACAACCCGCCGCCAGCAGCAGGAATTTATCTTCCGTCTTGTCGTCACAGGTAAACTCGCCCTGCGCGTCAGACAGCCAGATGTAATCCCCGCGCTTCACGTCCCGGGTCAGCCACTCGGATCCTGCGCCGTCATCAATACGACGAACGGTGAGCGTAATGTACTCGCTCACGCCCGGCGTGGAGGAGATCGTATAGGCGCGCAGAGTATCCGCCGAATTACGCACGCTCACCAGCGCATACTGGCCCGCGCGGTACGGATAATAGTCATGGCACAGCAGCGACAGCGTCCACACATCCGGCGTCTCCTGATGGATGTGATGAACCTGCATCCGCCACGGACATTGTGAGGTTGGCATGGTCATGAGTTACTCCTTACGCGCTCAGCAGTTGCTTCATATCATCTTCAACGTTGGTCACAGAACGCAGACCAAATTTCTCGTTCAGGATGGCCAGCAGGTCCGGCGTCAGGAAGCCTGGCGCGGTCGGCCCGGTGACGATGTTGGTCACGCCGAGAGAGAGCAGGGTCAACAGGATAACGATCGCTTTCTGCTCGAACCAGGAGAGCACCAGCGACAGCGGCAGATCGTTCACGCCGCAGCCCAGTTTCTCTGCCAGCGTGACCGCCAGAATGATGGCTGAATACGCATCGTTACACTGACCCGCATCCACCAGGCGCGGCAGACCTTCGATGTTGCCGAAGTCCAGCTTGTTGAAACGGTACTTACCGCAGGCCAGGGTCAGGATCAGACAGTCTTCCGGTACGCGGGTGGCGAAATCGGTGAAGTAGTTACGTTCCCCGCGCGCGCCGTCACAGCCGCCGATCAGGAAGATGTGACGCAGTTTTTCACGGCTGACGAGGTCAATCAGGGAATCCGCCGCACCCAGCAGGGTTTCACGACCAAAACCGACGGTGATGAGGTGCGGAATTTCGCTGTACGGGAAGCCTGCCATCTGCTGCGCCTGAGCGATAACCGGACCGAAATCGTCGCCTTCAAGGTGGCTCACGCCCGGCCAGCCGACGATGCTGCGGGTCCAGATACGGTCGTCATACGCGCCGACGGTCGGGTCGATGATGCAGTTAGAGGTCATGACGATTGGGCCAGGGAAGCGGGCAAACTCCACCTGCTGGTTCTGCCAGCCGCTGCCGTAGTTACCGATCAGATGCTTAAATTTACGCAGCTCCGGGTAGCCGTGCGCGGGCAGCATTTCGCCGTGGGTATAAACGTTAACGCCGGTGCCTTCGGTCTGCTTCAGCAGGTTGTAGAGATCTTTCAGGTCATGACCGGAGATCAGGATGCATTTGCCTTCGGTCGCTTTGACGTTGACCTGCGTTGGCGTTGGGTGGCCGTAGGTGCTGGTTTCACCGGCATCCAGAATGCTCATCACTTTGAAGTTCATCTGGCCGATTTCCATCGAGCATTCCAGCAGGGCGTTCATATCGGAAGGCCAGGTGCCCAGCCAGGCCATGATTTTGTGGTACTGGGCGTAAATAGCGTTGTCGTACTGGCCGAGTACGTGCGCGTGTTCCATATAGGCCGCAGCACCTTTCAGACCGTACAGGCACAGCAGGCGCAGGCCGAGGATGTTTTCGCCAATCGCCGCTTTGTCTTTATTGGGAGTAAATTCTGCGGCCTGACGCTGTAGCTCGCCCAGGTCGTCGCTCACCAGCTGTAGCTCCGCCATCGGGTTGCCCACGCGGGCGCTGGCGTCGGCATTCAGGCACTGCGCTTTCAGGGCTTCACGCAGGGCAATCGCTTCGCGGGCATAGCCCACAATGCGTGGAGAATCGAAGTTAACGTTGGTCAGCGTGGAGAAAAATGCGCGCGGCGCAAAGCTGTCGACATAGTGATCAACAATGCCATATTCACGGGCTTTGAAGGCCCAGGCGGACAAGCCTTGCAGCGCCGCAATCAGCAGATCCTGGAGATCGGACGTTTCTGCGGTTTTGCCGCACATACCCTGCGCGTAAGAGCAGCCGTTGCCTGCTGGGGTACGGATGGTTTGTTCACATTGCACACAAAACATAATCACACCTGTTAAAGTTATATTTGAGATACATGTTTAAGGTTATGCCTGTGCCACAACGGAGAAAAGTGCTTTCTTATACTAAGTGGAGGGTTATTGATTTAGCGCAATTTTGGCGGCAGGTTCACTACCGCCAAAGCAGTATCAGGCTGAGAAGAACGCCATCAGAATGGGGACCAGCAGGCTCAGAATAAAGCCGTGTACGATGGCGGCAGGGACCATCTCCAGCCCTCCCGAGCGCTGTAATACCGGCAGGGTAAAGTCCATTGAGGTGGCCCCGCACAGGCCCAGCGCGGTAGAGCGGCTGCGGCGTACCAGGCCGGGGATCAGCATGATGGCTATCAGCTCGCGCGCCAGATCGTTAAAGAAGGCGGCGCTGCCGATCACCGGACCAAACGATTCGGTCAGCAGAATACCGGAGAGCGAATACCAGCCGAAACCGGACGCCATCGCCAGGCTGGTTTTCAGCGGCAGATCGAGAATAAAGGCGTTAATCACTCCCCCCGCCAGTGAGCTGGCCACAACGATAACGGCAACCATCATGCCCCGGCGGTTAAGGACAATCTGTTTCAGCGTCATGCCATTATTTCGCAGCTGAATACCAATCAGGAAGAGCAGGAAAATAAGCGTATATTCGCTGGCTTCCGTTGCGTGCTGTAAAAATGCCCAGCCGGTCAGACCCAGTAAAAAACCGAGTACCACCACGCCGCACAGTTTTAATGATTCCAGCGCCATCGCAATACGGGAGGGAAGCTTTTCCTGATGGTGATGATTTTTCCAGGGAATAGTGCGTTCCAGCCAGAACAGCGCAGCAATATTGCACAGCAGAATAACCACTACCGTAACCGCAGAATAATGCAGGATGGAAAGCAAGTTCGTCGCCAGATTATCCAGGAAGGCCAGGCTGATCCCCATAAAGAACAGAATGACGTAAACAATCCAGCTGAGAAAGCGATTAATAAGCTTTAAGGCCGATTCATGACGCAGCGGAATAAGGTAGCCCACAATCAGGGGCAGAAGAATGATGAGGAGTCCTGAGAACATGAACAGCCGGTCCTTTTGAGTATCAGTTAAGCGCCAGAGACACTACCCAATAAAGGCTGTACAGTAAAGCGGCAAAAGAAAGCCGGGTGGCGGCTGCGCCTTACCCGGCTTGTCTATTTGGGGTGGTGCGGCCTGATGCCCTCACCCCGGCCCTCTCCCACAGGGAGAGGGGGAAAACCATTAATCGTGTTTTTCCAGCAGGGTGCGATACAGCACGCCGCCCAGAATACCGCCGATAATAGGCATCACCCAGAACAGCCACAGCTGTTCAAGCGCCCAGCCGCCCTGGAAAATAGCCACCGCGGTGCTGCGCGCCGGGTTAACGGAGGTGTTGGTCACCGGAATGGAGATGAGGTGGATCAGCGTCAACGCCAGACCAATAGCGATGGGGGCAAAGCCCGCAGGCGCGTATTTGTCCGTTGCGCCGTGGATCACCAACAGGAAGCCAGCGGTGAGCACAATTTCAATCACGATGGCAGACAGCATCGAGTAGCCGCCTGGAGAGTGTTCGCCGAAGCCGTTCGACGCAAATCCGCTGGCCGCGGCGTCAAACCCGGCTTTTCCGCTGGCAATTACGTACAGCACCGCCGCGGCAATAATACCGCCAATAACCTGGGCAATAATATAGCCAATAATATCTTTCGCCGGGAAACGTCCGCCCGCCCATAATCCTAATGTGACGGCCGGGTTGAAATGACCGCCGGAAATATGCCCCACGGCGAATGCCATGGTTAAAACAGTTAAACCGAATGCCAGCGCGACGCCGACAAAGCCAATACCTAATTCCGGAAATGCGGCTGCCAGTACTGCGCTACCGCAGCCACCAAACACCAGCCAGAATGTACCAAAGCATTCTGCCGCTAATTTTCTGAACATAACCACCTCAATAATAAACGTCCGCGCCCATTCCTGCACGCGGGTTATATCGCCATAAAGGGATGACGACTCAAAGAGCCAGTATTTTGAAACCATCAACATCCCTTCGCCACTCAAATAAATTCACTAAATTTGATTTAAGGCAATGTGATGTCAATCCTTGTTCAGATCGGAGGTAATAAGAGCATAGCCCAATAATTAAGGGGGCGTATATTCTGCTGTCGTGACCCACAGCCTGCCGCTATACTGCTGATAACTTGAAGGAAAAAGTGGCCGAATTGCGGGGGATGTATGCTACTCGAACGTGTGGAGATTGTCGGGTTTCGCGGGATTAACCGCCTGTCGCTGCAACTGGAACAGAACAACGTCCTGATAGGCGAAAATGCCTGGGGTAAATCCAGCCTGCTGGATGCCCTGACGCTGCTACTTTCGCCCGAAGAGAACTTGTACCACTTCGTTCATGATGACTTCTGGTTTCCGCCAGGGGATGTCAACGGACGCGAGAAACACCTGCATATCATTCTGACCTTCCGCGAATCCGAGCCCGGCCGCCATCGCGTGCGTCGTTTTCGCCCTATGTCGCCCTGCTGGGTGCCCTGTGAAGATGGTTTCCAGCGTATTTTCTATCGCCTTGAGGGCGAAATGGCGCAAAACGACGGGGTATTAACCCTGCGTGAATTTCTTGATGAGAAGGGAAATCCGATCCCGCTCGATAATATTGACGAGCTTGCCCGCCATCTTATCCGCCTCTCCCCCGTGCTGCGCTTACGAGACGCGCGCTTTATGCGGCGGATCCGTAACGGCACCGTGCCGAATATGCCCGAGGTGGAGGTGACCGCCCGCGAACTGGATTTCCTCGCCCGTGAACTGGTCTCACGGCCGCAGAACCTCACCGACGGCCAGATCCGTCAGGGACTGTCTGCCATGGTGCAACTGCTGGAGCACTATTTCTCCGAGCAGGGAACGGGGCAGGCGCGCCACCGTCTGATGCGTCGCCGCTCGCACGATGAACAACGAAGCTGGCGCTATCTCGATATTATCAACCGCATGATCGACCGCCCCGGCGGGCGCACGCATCGGGTGATCCTGCTGGGATTATTCTCCACGCTTTTACAGGCGAAAGGGACGGTGCGCCTGGATCGGGACGCGCGCCCGCTGCTGCTGGTGGAAGATCCGGAAACGCGGCTGCACCCGATTATGCTTTCCGTGGCGTGGCATCTTCTTAATTTGCTGCCGTTGCAGCGAGTCACCACCACGAATTCCGGAGAGCTGCTCTCTCTGACGCCGGTGGAGTATGTCTGCCGCCTGGTGCGTGAATCGTCGCGGGTCACCGCTTACCGGCTCGGGCCCGGCGGGTTAAATGCCGAAGATGGCCGACGAATTGCGTTTCATATCCGTTTTAACCGTGCCTCTTCCCTGTTTGCCCGCTGCTGGTTGCTGGTGGAAGGGGAAACGGAAACCTGGGTGATAAACGAGCTGGCTCGCCAGTGCGGACACCACTTTGACGCCGAAGGGATCAAAGTGATCGAATTTGCTCAGTCTGGCTTAAAACCGCTGATCAAATTTGCGCGCCGGATGGGGATAGAGTGGCACGTACTGGTGGATGGCGATGAGGCGGGTAAAAAATATGCGGCGACCGTGCGCAGCCTGCTCAATAACGATCGTGAAGAGGAGCGGGAACATCTGACCGCGCTGCCTGCGATGGACATGGAGCACTTTATGTACCGCCAGGGATTTGACGACGTCTTTCACCGCGTGGCGATGATCCCGGTAGATGTGCCCATGAATATGCGCCGGGTGATTGCCAAAGCTATCCATCGGTCGTCAAAACCGGATTTGGCCATTGAAGTTGCGACGGAAGCGGGCAGGCGAGGCGTGGAGTCGGTGCCCACGCTGCTGCGTAAAATGTTCTCCCGCGTCCTCTGGCTGGCTCGCGGGAGGGCCGATTAACGGGCAGTCGCCTGCGAAACCTGTTGGATCAGGCTATCAAGCAGGGCATAGCGGCGGCGGTATTCGGACCGTTTTTTACTCGCAATCTCTTCCATCGGTTTGCGTGGCATGGTCAGCGGCAGGGCAAAGTTGCCGTTATCCTGCTGCTGTCCGCCAAGGGAGCGCCAGAAGCTGTCATAGTCAGCCAGCAATTTTCCCTCTTTTTTCTTGCGATAGCGCCAGCTGCGGTAGATGTGGGTGGCGTTACTCACCGCGAGGATCTGCTCGACCGGGAAGGCGCCTGCCAGCGTCATGACCGCTTCAACCAGCAGACGTTTTGGGAACAGTCCGTGACAGGCTTTGGTCGCCAACTGAATGTGCTCGTGCGGGACATGCGCTTTCGCCCCCTGCATTCCGCCGATGAAGAGCGTTGGCTTGCCCTGGTATGTGCACAGCGTAAAGGTCAGCTCGGCCAGCACCGTGTTCTGGTGGTCGCAAAAAGTGAGGGTCGCTTCCCCTTCTTTGTCCAGAAACGCATCCGCGCTCAGGCGAACGCTAAACTGCTGCTCCTCTTTGCCCGTTAACGTCACCAGCATAATGCCCTGGCTGGAGAGGTAACCGTTCAGCAGCGACGCCGGAAGATGGCGGCTCATCATCTCATAGTGATCGTTCAATGCGTCCAGCGTAGTCTGACGGCCCATATTGACGGTCAGCCACGGCCGGTGCAGGCGGCACGGCAGGCCGGGCTGCACGCGCAGGATCTGCATCAGACGGGGCTGTTTTGCAAGGTTTCCGAGCAGGCGCGCAGTGGTGAACGGCGTTGCCAGCGAGCGCAACATAAACTTACGTCGATAGGCCGGATTTTGCCACGCCAGCCCCGGCGTGAGGGAACCCGATGCCAGGCTTTTAAACAGTTGCCAGCCCGATTTAGGCTGGGGCAGCGTTGAATAGGGTGTATCGACGATGGAAGACATGTTAGATCCTGCTTCTGGTGGAATATCGCTATTTCAGCAGGCGCTTTATCAACATCGGGTAAACAATTCCCGACGATTACGGGGATCGGGGGTTTCGTTGAGGAGTGGTTTAGATAAAATCAACGGTGATGATAGCCAGAACAATTATTTGGAATATTTATGAACCTGAAGGGAAAACGCAGAAAGCTGTTTCTGCTGCTGGCGGTAGTGGTGTTAGCGGGCGGATTCTGGTTATGGAAGGTACTGAACGCGCCGGTACCACAGTATCAAACGCTGATTGTTCGTCCTGGCGAGCTGCAACAAAACGTGCTGGCGACGGGGAAACTGGATGCCCTGCGTAAGGTTGACGTGGGCGCGCAGGTCAGCGGTCAGCTTAAAACCCTGTCAGTTGAGATTGGCGATAAGGTTAAAAAAGGCCAGCTGCTGGGCGTGATCGATCCTGAGCAGGCGCAAAACCAAATCCGCGAAGTGGAAGCGACGCTGATGGAGCTGCGCGCGCAGCGCGCGCAGGCTCAGGCGGAGCGTAATCTCGCTCAGGTCACCCTGACGCGCCAGCAGGCGCTGGCGAAAACGCAGGCTATCTCGAAACAGGATCTGGACACAGCCGCCACGGAGCTGGCGGTGAAGCAGGCGCAGATTGGCACCATCGATGCGCAAATCAAACGGAATCAGGCCTCGCTGGATACGGCGAAAACCAACCTCGATTACACGCAAATCGTTGCGCCAATGGCCGGGGAAGTGACGCAGATAACCACCCTGCAAGGCCAGACGGTCATCGCCGCGCAGCAGGCGCCGAACATCCTGACCCTGGCGGATATGAGCACCATGCTGGTGAAAGCCCAGGTATCCGAAGCGGACGTCATTCACCTTAAGCCGGGGCAGAAAGCCTGGTTTACGGTGCTGGGCGATCCGCAAACCCGCTATGAAGGGGTGCTGAAAGATATCCTGCCGACGCCGGAGAAGGTCAACGACGCTATCTTCTACTATGCGCGTTTTGAGGTGCCAAACCCGGAGGGCGTGCTGCGTCTGGACATGACCGCCCAGGTGCATATCCAGCTGACCGGCGTGAAAAACGTGCTGACGGTTCCGCTCTCCGCGCTGGGTGAATCCGCCGGGGACAATCGCTACAAGGTGAAAGTGCTGCGCAACGGCGAAACCCGCGAGCGGGAAGTGGTGATTGGCGCACGTAACGACACCGATGTGGTGGTGGTAAAAGGGCTGGAAGAGGGTGAGGAAGTGGTCACCAGCGAAACCCTGCCCGGAGCCGCGCAATGACGGCGCTGCTTGAGCTGAATGACATTCGTCGCAGCTATCCGTCCGGCGACGGGCCGGTGGAGGTGCTGAAGGGCATCTCCCTGCGCGTTGAAGCCGGTGAAATGGTGGCGATTGTCGGGGCGTCGGGCTCGGGTAAATCAACGCTGATGAACATTCTTGGCTGTCTGAATAAGCCCACCAGCGGCACCTATCGCGTGGCCGGGACGGATGTTTCCACCCTGGACGGCGACGCGCTGGCGAAGCTGCGTCGCGAGCATTTTGGCTTTATTTTTCAGCGTTACCATCTGCTTTCACACCTGAGCGCGGCGCAGAACGTGGAGGTGCCGGCGGTGTATGCGGGCGTCGAGCGCAAAAAACGCCTTGAACGCGCGAAGGCGCTGTTAACGCGTCTTGGGCTGGCGGAGCGTGTTGATTATCAGCCTTCGCAGCTTTCAGGCGGTCAGCAGCAGCGCGTGAGTATTGCCCGCGCGCTGATGAACGGCGGACAGGTGATCCTCGCCGATGAGCCAACCGGTGCGCTCGACAGCCATTCCGGTGAAGAGGTGATGGCGATCCTGCATCAGCTGCGCGATCAGGGGCATACGGTGATTATTGTCACCCACGATCCGCAGGTGGCAGCGCAGGCGGAACGCATCATTGAGATCCACGACGGCGAGCTGGTCAGCAACCCGCCGCCACGTCAGTCCAGAGCGGCGGCGCCGAAAGAAGCCTTACCTGCGTCCACCGGCTGGGGACAGTTCTCCAGCGGCTTTCGTGAAGCGCTGACCATGGCCTGGCTGGCGATGGCGGCCAACAAAATGCGCACTCTGCTGACCATGCTCGGCATCATTATCGGTATTGCCTCGGTGGTGTCGATTGTGGTGGTGGGCGATGCGGCGAAACAGCTGGTGCTGGCGGATATTCGCGCCATCGGGACTAACACCATCGACGTTTACCCCGGCAAAGATTTTGGCGATGACGAGCCGCAGTATCAGCAGGCACTGAAATATGACGATCTGGCGGCTATTCAGAAGCAGCCGTGGGTGAACTCCGCCACGCCTGCCGTGTCGCAAAACCTTCGTCTGCGCTACGGCAACATCGACGTGGCGGCCAGCGCTAACGGCGTCAGCGGAGATTACTTCAACGTCTACGGCATGACCTTCAGCGAAGGGGCGACCTTCAACGCGGAACAGCTGGCGGGCAGGGCGCAGGTGGTGGTGTTAGACGCTAACTCGCGCAGACAGCTTTTCCCCAATAAAACCCGTGTGGTGGGGGAAGTGATCCTGGTGGGTAACATGCCCGCCACGGTGATTGGTGTGGCGGAAGAGAAACAGTCCATGTTTGGCAGCAGCAAGATCCTGCGCGTCTGGCTGCCGTACAGCACCATTTCCGGGCGCATTATGGGACAGTCCTGGCTCAACTCCATTACCGTGCGAGTGAAAGAGGGCTACGACAGCGCGCTGGCGGAACAGCAGCTCGAGCGGCTGTTAACGTTGCGCCACGGGAAAAAGGATTTCTTCACCTGGAACATGGACGGCCTCTTGAAAACGGCCGAAAAGACCACACGTACTCTTCAGCTGTTCCTGACGCTGGTGGCGGTGATTTCGCTGGTCGTCGGCGGGATAGGGGTGATGAACATTATGCTGGTGTCGGTGACCGAACGTACGCGGGAGATCGGCATTCGCATGGCGGTCGGGGCCAGAGCCAGCGATGTGCTCCAGCAATTTTTGATTGAAGCGGTGCTGGTGTGTCTGGTGGGAGGCGCAATGGGGATTGCGCTCTCGATGATGATCGCCTTCGCGCTCCAGCTCTTTTTACCGGGGTGGGAGATTGGCTTCTCACCGATGGCGATCCTCACCGCGTTTTTGTGCTCCACCTTTACCGGCATTTTGTTTGGCTGGCTGCCGGCACGAAACGCGGCGCGGCTGGATCCGGTGGATGCGCTGGCGCGGGAATAACCCGAAAATAAAAATGCCAGCCGATCGGGCTGGCATTTTGCCTGCGGGGTGTACACAATGAATCAGAGAGCTATGCAACCGTTTCTGCTTCAACGGGCACGATAAGACTGGCGTGATTGCCTTTTGGCCCCTGGTGTACATCGAACCGGACGGACTGCCCGGCTTTGAGCGTCCTGTAACCATCCATCTGAATGGTGGAATAGTGAGCGAAGATATCCTCGCCGCCGCCTTCGGGGCAAATGAAGCCAAACCCCTTGGCGTTGTTGAACCACTTAACAGTACCCATTTCCATGCTTCGACATCCTTCGTAAATCTTATAAATTAAGATGGAATGAACCGGTGGTGGAGTGGGGGCTGTTCAAAACCTCGCCAACTCACGCTTGTACAATTTAGAGAAACGGAAGAAGCCGTCAAGCGTTTGGCGCTGGAGTTGGGACAATAATCAACCAAAATTTGAGGCAGTTAACGCTATTGCAACAGTTTGTGACAGACATCGCGGATGACAGTAATAGATGATTGTTATCTAACATCTGAGGTAGATTCAAAGTGGTTATGCATAATGGGTAAGACCAACGATTGGCTGGATTTTGACCAGCTGGCGGAAGATAAAGTGCGCGACGCGCTAAAACCGCCATCTATGTATAAAGTTATGTTAATGAACGATGATTACACGCCGATGGAATTTGTTATTGACGTGCTACAAAAGTTCTTTTCTTATGATGTTGAACGTGCAACGCAACTGATGCTTACCGTTCATTATCGTGGCAAAGCGATCTGCGGCATCTTTACTGCCGAGGTTGCGGAAACCAAAGTAGCGATGGTGAACGACTATGCAAGGGAGAACGAGCATCCGTTGCTGTGTACGCTGGAAAAGGCCTGATAAGGCATAAAATTGGGGGAGGTGCCTATGCTCAATCAAGAACTGGAACTCAGTTTAAACATGGCTTTCGCCAGAGCGCGTGAGCACCGACATGAGTTTATGACCGTCGAGCACCTGCTGCTCGCACTGCTTAGCAACCCATCTGCCCGCGAAGCGCTGGAAGCCTGCTCCGTGGATCTGGTGGCGCTACGTCAGGAACTCGAAGCCTTCATCGAACAAACTACACCGGTGCTGCCAGCCAGTGAAGAAGAGCGCGACACGCAGCCGACGCTCAGCTTCCAGCGCGTGTTGCAGCGCGCGGTTTTCCACGTCCAGTCTTCCGGACGTAGCGAAGTGACTGGCGCCAATGTCCTGGTCGCCATCTTCAGCGAGCAGGAGTCCCAGGCGGCCTACCTGCTGCGTAAACACGAAGTCAGCCGGCTCGACGTGGTCAACTTCATCTCTCACGGAACGCGAAAAGACGAGCCTAACCAGGCATCGGATCCCAGCGGACAGATCAACAGCAATGAAGAGCAAGCAGGCGGGGAGGATCGTATGGAAAACTTCACCACCAACCTTAACCAGCTTGCTCGCGTTGGCGGTATCGACCCGCTGATTGGCCGCGACAAAGAGCTGGAGCGTGCCATCCAGGTGCTGTGCCGCCGCCGTAAGAACAACCCGCTGCTGGTGGGGGAATCTGGCGTGGGTAAAACCGCGATTGCCGAAGGGCTGGCCTGGCGCATTGTGCAGGGCGACGTGCCGGAAGTGATTGCCGACTGCACCATCTACTCGCTGGATATTGGCTCGCTGCTGGCGGGCACCAAATACCGCGGTGATTTCGAAAAACGTTTCAAAGCGCTGTTAAAACAGCTGGAGCAGGACACCAATAGCATTCTGTTTATCGATGAGATCCACACCATCATCGGCGCAGGTGCGGCCTCCGGTGGCCAGGTGGATGCCGCTAACCTAATCAAACCGCTGCTCTCCAGCGGCAAGATCCGCGTGATGGGCTCCACGACGTACCAGGAGTTCAGCAACATCTTTGAGAAGGATCGTGCGCTGGCGCGTCGTTTCCAGAAAATCGACGTGACCGAGCCGTCGGTTGACGAAACGGTGCAGATCATCAACGGTCTGAAAACCAAGTACGAAGCACACCACGACGTGCGTTACACCGCGAAAGCGGTCCGTGCGGCGGTGGAACTGGCGGTGAAATACATCAACGATCGTCATCTGCCGGATAAAGCGATCGACGTGATTGATGAGGCGGGTGCGCGTGCACGCCTGATGCCAGCCAGCAAGCGTAAGAAAACCGTGAATGTGGCGGATATCGAGTCCGTGGTGGCCCGCATCGCGCGTATTCCTGAGAAGAGCGTTTCTCAGAGCGACCGTGATACGCTGCGGACCCTCGGCAATCGCCTGAAAATGCTGGTCTTTGGTCAGGATAAAGCCATTGAGGCCTTAACCGAAGCGATCAAGATGGCCCGTGCTGGCCTGGGGCATGACCACAAGCCGGTTGGTTCCTTCCTGTTCGCCGGCCCGACCGGGGTGGGTAAAACCGAGGTGACGGTTCAGCTTTCCAAAGCGCTGGGCATTGAGCTGCTGCGCTTTGATATGTCCGAGTATATGGAGCGTCACACCGTCAGCCGTTTGATTGGTGCGCCTCCGGGATACGTGGGCTTTGACCAGGGCGGCCTGCTTACGGACGCGGTTATCAAGCATCCGCACGCGGTACTGTTGCTCGATGAAATCGAGAAAGCGCATCCGGACGTGTTCAACATCCTGTTGCAGGTGATGGACAACGGGACGCTGACCGATAACAACGGGCGCAAGGCCGATTTCCGCAACGTGGTGCTGGTGATGACCACCAACGCGGGCGTGCGGGAAACCGAGCGTAAATCCATCGGCCTGATCCACCAGGATAACAGCACCGATGCGATGGAAGAGATCAAGAAGATCTTCACGCCGGAGTTCCGTAACCGTCTGGACAACATTATCTGGTTCGATCATCTGTCTACCGAGGTGATTCATCAGGTGGTGGACAAGTTCATCGTCGAGTTGCAGGTCCAGCTGGATCAGAAAGGCGTGTCGCTGGAAGTGAGCCAGGAGGCCCGCAACTGGCTGGCTGAGAAAGGCTACGACCGTGCGATGGGCGCCCGTCCGATGGCGCGCGTGATTCAGGACAACCTGAAGAAACCGCTGGCGAACGAGCTGCTGTTTGGCTCGCTGGTGGACGGCGGCCAGGTAACGGTGGGGCTGGATCAGGCGAAGAACGAACTGACGTACGATTTCCAGAGTGCGGCGAAGCACAAGCCGGAAGCGGCTCACTGATTTTCTTTAGTGTAAAAGCCGGGTTTTTAACCCGGCTTTTTTGTGTCCGCTTTTCTCCCTCTCCCTGTGGGAGAGGGTCAGGGTGAAGGCATCAGAACGCACTAAAATACCTCTTCCTGAACAGCCACACTAAAGCCATAAATAAAAAAAGCCGGGATTGTCCCGACCTTTTAAATATTCATCTGCCATTACAGGCGAAAACAATTAGCGACTACGGAAGACAATGCGGCCTTTGCTCAGGTCGTACGGGGTCAGCTCAACAGTCACTTTGTCGCCCGTCAAAATGCGGATATAGTTTTTGCGCATTTTACCGGAGATGTGCGCAGTTACCACGTGACCGTTTTCCAGTTCTACGCGAAACATGGTATTAGGCAACGTATCAAGTACGGTACCCTGCATTTCAATATTGTCTTCTTTGGCCATCTAATCCTCTGGGGTATCACTACCAAGTTTTGAACCGGCAAGATAATGCCGAAATTCCTCAATTAAGTAAAGAATTGCGCGTTTAAAACGCAGCAAAACAGTCTCAGCGTATTGCCCAAGCGTCACGGTACAACCGAACGGAAAGCGCATTCGTAAAGGGGAGACGACAGGATAAACGTAAGGACGTTATCTGAAGCGAGGGTCCCAAACGGCGGCGGGGCAACAGGCAGAAGCTACTCTGCGGCGTAATTATAACACCCTCATAAAAAATATGCGGAAAACATTTAGGCATTGGGTATAAAGAGCGTTCTGGGAACCCAAAAATCGCGTGGTAGGGTCTCCTTTCGGCACTGTTCCAGGTGTTCGATATAGTGTCGGCGGGAGATTTCAACGGCGCCGAGCGAGGCGGTATGCTCATTCAGCACCTGACAATCCATTAACTGTCCTCCACGTCGGGCAAATTCCTGGCTAAAAACCAGCAGCGCGGTTTTCGACGCATTCGTGGAGCGGGAGAACATCGACTCGCCGCAGAACAGCGTACCCTGCGCCACGCCGTACATGCCCCCGACGAGGTCGTCCCCGCTCCACACTTCGATCGAATGCGCGTACCCCAGCTCATGAAGCTGGTGATAGGCGATAATGATATCGCGGGTTATCCAGGTGCCTTCGTGACGATCTTCAGCGCAGCCTTCGATAACCTGGCCGAAGGCGTGATTAAGGGTGACGCGAAAGGGTGATTTTGCATGAAAACGCTTCATGCTGCGGCTCAGGTGAAACTGCCCAGGCCACAGCACGGCTCGCGGGTCGGGAGACCACCATAAGATCGGGTCGCCAGGAGAAAACCACGGAAAGATGCCGCGCTGGTAAGCCATTAAGAGCCGTGCCGGGCTGAGATCGCCGCCCAGAGCCAGCAAGCCGTTAGGTTCACGCAGCGCCCCCTCCGGAGAAGGGAACGCAATATTATGGCGAGAAAGCTGCACCAGGCGCATGACAACAGAACTCCAGTACGCGAGAGAGGACGCTACAAATATAGTCTACAGGCGCTGTTTAAACTGGTAGTAGCGACCTTGTTTTGCCAGCAGCTCTGCGTGACTACCTTGCTCAATTATGTGTCCGTTGTCCATCACAATTATCTGATCGAAATTCACCAGCCCTCGCAGACGGTGCGTGACCATCAGCACGGTTTTACCTTTCATCACATTCGCCAGTAAATCAAGGATTTGGCTCTCTGTCGTGGCATCCAGTCCTTCTGTCGGTTCATCCAGCAGCATCAGCGGCGCATCGTGCAGCAGCGCACGCGCAATGGCCAGACGACGCAGTTCGCCGCCGGAAAGCTGTCGACCCCCTTCACCCAGCCAGCTGTTCAACCCGTCGTCTTCAAGCAGCTTGTGCAGCCCAACCTGCTCCAGCATTGCCCGCAGCGTATCGTCGGAGGCGTCTGGTGCCGCCAGAAGAAGATTATCGCGCAGCGTAGCGCTGAACAGATGCACCCGCTGGGGCACGACGCTGACCGTTTTACGCAAGGCCGCTTCGCTAAAACCAGACAGCGGAACGTCGTTAAACCGAATCTCGCCCTGCTGTGGGTCCCACGCGCGCGTGAGAAGTTGCAGAAGTGTCGATTTCCCACATCCCGTACGGCCAAGGATCGCAATGCGCTGCCCGGCATCAACAGAAAGGGTGATGTCTTCCAGCGCGTTTTGCGCCTGCTTGTCGTAGGCGAAAGTGACATTGCTGAGCGTCAGCGCGACCTGCTCTGGCACAGCGGTTTGACCCGCGGTGAACTTCACTTCCGGCTCCTGCTCGGCAATATCCGTAATGCGCAGCGCAGAGGCAATCACCTGGCCGAGATGCTGAAAGGCGCCCGTGACCGGGGCTAAGGCTTCAAAGGCTGCCAGGGCACAGAAAACAAACAGCGCAATCAGCGGGCCAGGCTGCGCGTTACCGCCCACGCCACCGGAGGCCATCCAGAGCATGGCGATAACGGCAATCCCACCAATTAACATCATCAGCGCCTGGGAGAACGCGGTCAGTTCAGACTGGCGACGCTGGGCTTCATGCCAGTTCAGCTCCGTATTTTCCATGCGGGCGCGGTAGCGCTTGCTGGCGCCAAAAAGGGTGAGCTCGGCCTGTCCCTGCAACCAGGCGGTGAGCTGCTGGCGATATTCTCCACGCAGGCGCGTCAGGTTTTCCCCGGTGGTTTTACCTGCACGATAAAACAGGGGCGGCAGAATAATCAGCGTCATCAGCATGATGCCGCCGAGCGTCAGTGCGATGGGAACATCCAGGAAACTCAACCCCAGCGTGACCACGACAATCACTACAAACGCGCCCACCATAGGTGAAATGACGCGCAGGTAGAGGTGATCCAGCGTATCCACATCTGCGACCACGCGGTTGAGTAATTCGCCCTGTCGAAAACGTGCCAGCCCGGCAGGGGAGAGGGGCAGCAGTTTGCTGAAGGTGTAAATACGCAGGTGTTGCAGCACGCGGAAGGTCGCGTCGTGGCTGACCAGACGTTCGAAGTAGCGTCCGGCAGTTCGCGTAATCGCCGTGCCGCGCACCCCGGCGGCAGGCAGCATGTAGTTAAAGCTGTACAGCCCGGCAAAGCCTGCGGCCGCAGACGCGGAGAGGAACCAGCCGGAAAGCGTAAGCAGGCCGATGCTGGCCAGCAGCGTGACGATCGCCAGCACGATCCCGAGCGTCAGCATCCATTTGTGGCGTTTATATAGTGCAAGATACGGAAGCAGGGCGCGCATCAGATATCCTCCTGACGGTTCGCCAGCAGGGTCGCAAACGGCCCCTGCGCGGCAACAAGCGCGGCGTAATCGCCTTGCTCAACAATGTGTCCGTTTTCCATCACCCAGATCTGATCCCAGTCGGCAATACCTTCCAGCTGGTGGGTCACCATCAGGGTGGTTTGCTGGCGTGAGGCTGCGTTAAGCGCATCCATCACGCGCTGCTCGCTGTGAGCGTCCAGGCTGGCGGCGGGTTCGTCCAGCAGCATTAGCGAAGAGGGATTCAGCAGCGCACGGGCGACCGCGACGCGCTGTGCCTGGCCTACTGACAGCCCGGCAGACTGATCGCCAATGAGGGTATCGACACCCTGCGCAAGCAGCGGCAGAAACTCGCTGACCCAGGCGCGGTCGAGGACCGATTGCAGCTCATCTTCACGCGCATCCGGGCGTGCCAGCAGCACATTCTCGCGCAGCGTCGGAGCTGGCAGCTGAGGGTTTTGCCCCACCCAACTCAGCTGTTTACGCCAGGCATCAGGATCGAGCTCGCGCAGCTCCGTTTTATTGATACGCAGCGATCCGGTGTACGCCATAAAACCTGACAGCGCATTCAACAATGAGCTTTTACCTGAGCCGCTGGTACCCACCAGCACCACACGTTGCCCGGCAGGCAGGGTAAAGTTCAGCGGACCGGCCAGCACTTTGCCTTCAGGCGACAGAACAGAAAAATCCTGTGCTTCAATGGTCACCGGATCGTTCGTATTCAGCGTTACCTCACCACGCTCCGGATTCGCCAGCGGCGTTTCCATGAAGGTTTTCAGGCTGTCGGCAGCACCCACCGCCTGCGCTTTGGCATGGTAAAAGGTGCCGAGATCGCGAAGCGGCTGGAAAAATTCCGGGGCCAGGATCAGCGCCAGGAACCCGGCGGAAAGCGTGACCGCCGTACCGTAGTGGCCAAAGTCCAGCGCGCCGAGGTAGGAGAAGCCAAAGTAAACCGCCACCAGCGCAATCGACAGGGAGGTGAAAAATTCGAGCACGCCAGAAGAGAGAAAGGCCATGCGCAACACTTCCATGGTGCGCTGACGGAAATCCTGCGACGCCAGGCGAATGTTTTCGGTTTCCGCTTCACCACGACCGAAGATCCGCAGGGTTTCCATTCCGCGCAGACGGTCCAGGAAATGACCGCTCAACCGACCCAGCGCCAGGAAGTTACGACGGTTAGCATCTGCCGCGCCCATGCCGACCATCGCCATAAACAGCGGGATGAGCGGGGCGGTGCCTAGCAGGATCAACGCCGCCACCCAGTTAACAGGGAAGATGGCGATAACAATCATCAGGGGCACAAACACCGCCAGCGCCATCTGGGGAAGATAACGCGCGTAGTAATCGTGCATATCGTCGATTTGCTCAAGGATCAGCGTCGCCCAGCTGCCGGCTGGCTTACCCTGGATCCACGCAGGCCCGGCTTCCGAAAGCCGATCGAGCACCTTGCGGCGAATCTCATAGCGGATGTGCTGCCCGGCGTGGAACCCAACCCGCTCGCGCAGCCAGACCACCCACGCACGCAGAACGAAAACCAGCACCAGAACGATAAACGGCAACAGCAGCGCTTCGCGCGGGATGTTCTCCATGATCATATGGTTGAGAATGCGGGCCAGCAGCCATGCCTGGGCAACAATCAACAGACCGCTGATGAATCCCAGAACGCGGGAAATCATAAGCCAGCGGCGGGACAGAACGCTTTGCTGTTTCAGCCAGCGGGTTAACTCTTGTTGACGGGTTTTTTCCATTGCGTACTTTGCAGGTGACGTTATAAGAAATTAGACCTCTGCATGTTACACGCGAGCAAAAATAAAGGCGACCAGTGGCCGCCTTTATTTACGTTTGTTACTGACTTGTAAAGATTATTTACCTTGTTCAGCCAGTCCGTCCAGATAGCGTTCTGCGTCCAGCGCGGCCATACAGCCGGTGCCCGCAGAGGTGATCGCCTGACGATAAATATGGTCCATCACGTCGCCAGCTGCGAAGACACCCGGAACGCTGGTCTGGGTGGCGTTGCCGTGAATGCCAGACTGCACTTTGATGTAGCCGTTCTCCAGCTCCAGCTGGCCTTCAAAGATAGCCGTGTTCGGGCTGTGACCGATTGCCACAAACAGGCCTGCCACTTCCAGCGTTTCGACGTTATCGGTGTTCTGGGTATCACGGATACGCAGTCCCGCCACGCCCATCTGATCGCCAGTCACTTCTTCCAGCGTACGGTTGGTATGCAGCACAATGTTGCCGCTCGCCACTTTGTCCATCAGGCGTTTAATCAGGATCTTCTCCGCGCGGAAGGTGTCGCGACGGTGAATCAGGTGTACTTCTGAGGCAATATTTGCCAGATACAGCGCTTCTTCCACAGCGGTGTTGCCGCCGCCGATAACCGCAACTTTCTGGTTGCGATAGAAGAAACCGTCGCAGGTCGCGCAGGCTGACACGCCGCGGCCTTTGAACGCTTCTTCAGACGGCAGGCCGAGATAGCGGGCAGAGGCGCCGGTGGCGATGATCAGCGCATCGCAGGTGTATTCGCCGCTGTCACCCGTCAGGCGGAACGGACGGTTCTGCAAATCCACTTTATTGATGTGGTCGAACAGGATTTCGGTTTCGAATTTGGCGGCATGCTCGTGCATGCGCTCCATCAGCAGCGGCCCGGTCAGGTCGTTCGGGTCGCCAGGCCAGTTTTCCACTTCCGTGGTGGTGGTCAGCTGACCGCCTTTTTCCATCCCGGTGATCAGTACCGGTTGCAGGTTAGCGCGTGCAGCATAGACCGCTGCGGTATATCCCGCAGGTCCAGAACCAAGGATTAGCAGCTTACTGTGTTTGGTCGTGCCCATGAGATCCCCATTGTTGTTGGCAGGCAATGGGCTGGATTGTAGGGAATTTGTTGCCGTAAAAAAAGAGCAGGAGAGTTTTGCTTCCGATATATGCAATAGACGCGCCCTATAGGTCAGAGGCGGTCACATCACTTCTGCTACTGAAAACCGCGCGTTTATAAGGCAATAAAATGAGGATTAATACCCCTCCGTAATGAATATCCGGCATGTTGTACTAAAAATCGATGTTTTGCTTTGACAATCCCCTGCGCTTTTGCGAAAACATTCAAGGAAGAAAAAAAGACGCACGAACTGCATGCCGCATAGACATGCACGGAAATGCCATTTTTACCGGGTCAGTGAAATCTACGCATGGTGTGGACAGACGCCATACGTGATGTCTGTGACTGCTTTCGGGCAACGGTCTTCTTACCGCAGAACCCGAATCTACATCGCGTCTAATACATAACCAGGCGATGTGATGAATAACGGGTCCAGGCTCTGAACAGTGATGTGCACAGGGTCCAGGCAGGAGTAGGGAAGGAATACAGAGAGACAATAATAATGGTAGATAGCAAGAAGCGCCCTGGCAAAGATCTCGACCGTATCGATCGTAACATTCTTAATGAATTGCAAAAGGATGGGCGTATTTCCAACGTCGAGCTTTCAAAACGTGTGGGACTTTCCCCGACGCCGTGCCTTGAGCGTGTGCGTCGACTGGAAAGACAGGGTTTTATTCAGGGCTATACGGCTCTGCTGAACCCGCATTATCTGGATGCCTCACTTCTGGTATTTGTTGAGATTACTCTGAATCGTGGTGCACCAGATGTGTTTGAGCAATTTAACGCCGCTGTACAAAAACTTGAAGAAATTCAAGAGTGTCATCTGGTTTCCGGTGATTTTGACTACCTGTTGAAAACCCGTGTGCCTGATATGTCCGCCTACCGTAAGCTGCTGGGTGAAACCCTGCTGCGTCTGCCAGGCGTGAACGACACCCGTACTTATGTGGTGATGGAAGAGGTCAAACAGAGCAATCGTCTGGTTATTAAGACGCGCTAACACGGAACAGGTGCAAAATCAGTGTAGTTTGATTACACTCCTGTTAATCCATACAGCAACAGTGCCGGGGAGTCCCGGCGCTGTTGTCCGTTTTAGCACACAGGCAGGACATGCCTGATACCTGGAGAGCCTTTCTTGAGCCAGGAATACACTGAAGACAAAGAAGTCACATTATCTAAGCTAAGCAGCGGACGTCGTCTCCTTGAGGCGTTACTGATTGTTATTGCCCTTTTTGCCGTCTGGCTGATGGCTGCCTTACTCAGTTTCAACCCCTCAGATCCCAGCTGGTCGCAAACCGCATGGCATGAGCCTATCCATAATTTAGGCGGCGTTCCCGGTGCCTGGCTTGCGGACACGCTCTTCTTCATTTTCGGTGTGATGGCCTATACCCTTCCCGTCATCATTATTGGCGGATGCTGGTTTGCCTGGCGTCATCGACAGAACGACGACTACATCGATTATTTTGCCGTTTCGCTGCGCCTGATTGGCGCCCTGGCGCTGATCCTCACCTCCTGCGGACTGGCGGCGATCAACGCCGATGACATCTGGTACTTCGCCTCAGGCGGGGTGATTGGCAGCCTGTTGAGCTCCGCGCTGCAACCGATGCTTCACAGCAGCGGCGGCACGCTGGCGCTGCTTTGTATCTGGGCAGCGGGCCTGACGCTGTTTACCGGCTGGTCCTGGGTGAGCATTGCCGAAAAAATCGGCAGCTTTATTCTGACTCTGCTGACGTTTGCCAGCAATCGCACCCGTCGTGACGATACGTGGGTCGATGAAGACGAATATGAAGATGAGTACGAAGAGGAAGACGAGGCACCTGTGCAGCGTCGTGAATCCCGCCGTGCCCGTATTCTGCGCGGTGCTCTGGCGCGCCGCCAGCGCGTTGCTGAAAAATTCGCTAACCCGTTAGGCCGTAAAACGGATGCCGCGCTTTTCTCCGGCAAACGTATGGATGAAGAGGAGCAGATTGAGTATCGCGGCGCGGCCGTCGATCCTGATGATGTGTTGTTCTCTGGTCATCGAGCTACGCCGGGTGAGTATGATGAATACGATCCGCTGTTGCATGGTCATTCCGTGACTGAACCGGTAGCCGCTGCTGCTGCCGCAACGACGGCTGCGCAGGCCCATGTTGCGCCTGTTGAAGCCGTGATGCCGTCCTCGCCTGTTCCGGCACCGGAGTCCGCGATCCAGCAACCGCAGGTGGACTGGCAGACTGCGCCAGGCGTCCATACGCCTGAACCGACCATTGCGCCGGAGCCTGAAAGCTATATTCCTGTGCAGCAGGAACAGTGGCAGCAACCGTATCAGCCGCCTGAGCCTGCCAGCGAGCCGCAACAGCCGTATCAGGCTTATACGCCCGAACCTGCTGAACCTGAACAGCCATACGTTGCGCCGTTGTCTGAACCCGAAGTGGTGGAGGAAGCGAAGCCATCCCGTCCGCCATTGTACTATTTTGAAGAGGTGGAAGAGCGCCGTGCCCGAGAGCGCGAGCAGCTTGCCGCCTGGTATCAGCCCGTGCCTGAGCCGGTGCAGGAGCCTGTTGTAAAAGCGCCTTCTGCGAGCGTTGCACCTGTAGATCCAGCGCCAGCCGTTGCGTCAGGAGCGGAAACCGTGAAGCAGGCAACGGCAGCCGCTGCCGCGTCCGCTCCGCTATTCAGCCCGGCAACCGACGGTGCGCCGCGTCCTCAGGTAAAAGAGGGCATTGGTCCACAATTGCCGCGCCCTAATCGCGTGCGCGTACCGACGCGCCGGGAGCTGGCCTCTTATGGCATTAAACTGCCTTCCCAGCGTATGGCGGAAGAAAAAGCCCGTGAGTCCGACTACGAAGATGATGCCGACGAACTGCATCAGGATGAGCTGGCGCGTCAGTTTGCCGCCCAGCAGACTCAACGCTACGGGAATGAGTACCAACACGATGTTCATTCTCAGCAGGAAGAAGATCATGCTGCCGAAGCGGAATTAGCGCGTCAGTTTGCGGCCACGCAGCAGCAACGTTATTCCGGTGAGCAGCCTTCGGGGGCAAACCCGTTCTCGCTCTCGGATTTTGAATTTTCACCGATGAAAGATCTGGTGGATGACGGTCCGAGCGAACCGCTGTTCACGCCGAGCGTGATGCCGGAAGCGGAACCGGTGCGTCAGGCGCCAGCGCCGCAGGTTAATGCGCAGCCACAACAGCCAGCGCCGCAGGCTTATGCGCAGCCGCATACACCGCCGGCCCAACCGCCGCAGCCGCAGTTCCAGCAGCCAGCACCACAGCCGCAGGAAAGCCTGATTCACCCGCTGCTGATGCGTAACGGAGACAGCCGTCCGCTGCAACGACCAAGTACGCCGTTGCCGTCGCTGGATCTGTTAACGCCGCCGCCAGCGGAAGTCGAACCGGTGGATACTTTTGCTCTTGAGCAGATGGCCCGTCTGGTGGAAGCGCGTCTGGCTGACTTCCGTATTAAAGCGGACGTGGTGAACTACTCCCCTGGCCCGGTGATTACCCGTTTCGAACTGAACCTGGCGCCAGGCGTAAAAGCGGCGCGTATTTCTAACCTGTCCCGTGACCTGGCGCGTTCTCTGTCGACCGTGGCGGTACGCGTGGTGGAAGTGATCCCAGGTAAGCCTTACGTTGGCCTTGAGCTGCCAAACAAGAAACGCCAGACCGTTTATCTGCGTGAAGTTCTGGATAACACCAAATTCCGCGACAACCCGTCCCCTCTCACCGTGGTGTTGGGTAAAGATATCGCTGGCGATCCGGTGGTTGCCGATCTCGCGAAGATGCCGCACCTGCTGGTTGCGGGTACCACCGGCTCCGGTAAATCGGTCGGGGTGAACGCCATGATCCTCAGTATGCTCTACAAAGCGCAGCCTGAAGATGTGCGTTTCATCATGATCGACCCGAAAATGCTTGAACTGTCCGTCTACGAAGGCATTCCGCACCTGTTAACGGAAGTGGTGACCGACATGAAGGACGCCGCCAACGCATTGCGCTGGAGCGTCAATGAAATGGAGCGTCGCTACAAGCTGATGTCGGCGCTGGGCGTGCGTAACCTGGCCGGTTATAACGAGAAAATCGCTGAGGCGGCACGTATGGGCCGTCCGATTCCGGACCCATACTGGAAGCCGGGTGACAGCATGGATGCCCAGCATCCGGTGCTGGAAAAACTGCCTTACATCGTGGTGCTGGTGGATGAGTTCGCCGACCTGATGATGACCGTTGGCAAGAAAGTGGAAGAGCTGATTGCGCGTCTGGCACAGAAAGCGCGTGCGGCGGGGATCCACCTGGTGCTGGCAACGCAGCGTCCGTCCGTAGACGTTATCACCGGTCTTATTAAGGCAAACATCCCGACCCGTATCGCGTTTACCGTGTCGAGTAAAATTGACTCGCGTACTATCCTGGACCAGGGTGGTGCAGAGTCGCTGCTGGGGATGGGTGATATGCTCTATTCCGGCCCGAACTCCACCTCGCCGGTGCGTGTCCACGGTGCATTTGTTCGCGACCAGGAAGTGCATGCGGTGGTGCAGGACTGGAAAGCGCGCGGTCGGCCGCAATACGTTGACGGCATCACCTCCGACAGTGAAAGCGAAGGTGGCGGCGGTGGTTTTGACGGCGGCGAAGAGCTGGATCCGTTATTTGACCAGGCGGTTAATTTCGTTACCGAAAAACGTAAGGCGTCCATCTCCGGCGTCCAGCGCCAGTTCCGTATTGGCTACAACCGCGCGGCGCGTATTATCGAGCAGATGGAAGCCCAGGGTATTGTGAGCGAACAGGGGCATAACGGTAACCGTGAGGTGCTGGCGCCACCGCCGTTTGATTAACCTTCAGCGATTGCAAAGAAGGGTAAATCAGCAAAAATTAAGCATATTCTTCTGTCGCCTGCCTTCGGGCAGGTCCAGAATAGAAACGGAACCCCCATATCGGGAAGACGTATTTTAAGGAATAACAATGAAAAAAATCGCCATCGCCTGTGCATTACTCTCCAGTTTTGTTGCCAGCAGCGTCTGGGCTGATGCAGCCAGCGACCTTAAAAGCCGACTGGATAAAGTGAGCAGCTTCCACGCCAGCTTCACGCAAAAAGTGACTGACGGCAGTGGCAACGCGGTGCAGGAAGGTCAGGGGGATTTGTGGGTGAAACGCCCGAATCTCTTCAACTGGCACATGACCCAGCCGGATGAAAGCGTGCTGGTGTCTGACGGGAAAACCTTATGGTTCTACAACCCGTTTGTTGAGCAGGCGACCGCCACCTGGCTGAAAGACGCGACCAGCAATACGCCGTTTATGCTCATTGCCCGTAACCAGTCCAGCGACTGGCAGCAGTACAACATTAAACAAAACGGTGATGAGTTCGTCCTGACGCCAAAAGGCAGCAACGGTAACCTGAAGCAGTTCACCATTAACGTGAGCAGCAACGGTACCATTAATCAGTTCGGTGCGGTTGAGCAGGACGATCAGCGCAGTAGCTATCAGCTTAAGTCTCAGCAAAACGGCGCTGTAGATGCTTCGAAATTCACCTTTACCCCGCCGCAGGGCGTAACGGTGGACGACCAACGTAATAAGTAAGAGGCATGAGTGAGCAACCTGTCGCTCGATTTTTCAGATAATGCGTTTCAACCTCTGGCCGCCCGTATGCGGCCAGAAAATTTAGCGCAGTACATCGGCCAGCAACACCTGCTGGCTGCGGGGAAACCCTTGCCGCGCGCTATTGAGGCGGGGCATCTGCACTCCATGATCCTCTGGGGGCCACCCGGCACCGGCAAAACAACCCTCGCTGAAGTGATCGCCCGCTATGCTAACGCGGACGTTGAGCGCATCTCGGCGGTTACCTCAGGCGTGAAGGAGATTCGTGAGGCGATCGAGCGCGCGCGGCAAAACCGTAATGCCGGGCGCCGCACCATTCTTTTTGTTGATGAAGTCCACCGCTTCAACAAGAGCCAACAGGATGCGTTTCTGCCGCACATTGAAGACGGCACGATTTTCTTCATCGGCGCAACCACGGAAAACCCGTCGTTTGAGCTGAACTCTGCGCTCCTTTCCCGCGCCCGCGTTTACCTGCTTAAATCCCTGACCACAGAGGATATCGAAAAGGTTCTGACCCAGGCGATGGAGGACAAAGCGCGGGGTTACGGCGGACAGGATATCGTTCTGCCGGACGACACGCGTCGTGCGATCGCTGAACTGGTCAACGGCGATGCGCGTCGGGCGCTGAATACGCTGGAAATGATGGCCGATATGGCCGAAGTGGATGATGCCGGAAAGCGGGTGCTAAAGCAGGAGCTGCTGACCGAAATAGCCGGTGAACGCAGCGCGCGCTTCGATAATAAAGGCGATCGTTTTTACGACCTGATCTCTGCATTACATAAGTCCGTGCGCGGCAGCGCCCCGGATGCGGCGCTCTACTGGTACGCGCGTATCATTACCGCCGGTGGCGATCCGTTATATGTCGCGCGTCGCTGCCTGGCCATCGCGTCAGAAGATGTCGGTAATGCCGATCCACGCGCCATGCAGGTCGCTATTTCCGCCTGGGACTGCTTTACCCGCGTCGGACCCGCGGAAGGTGAGCGTGCCATTGCGCAGGCAATTGTCTATCTGGCCTGCGCGCCGAAAAGTAACGCGGTGTATACCGCCTTCAAAGCGGCGATGTCAGATGCACGTGAACGTCCGGACTACGATGTGCCGGTTCATCTGCGCAATGCGCCAACCAAATTGATGAAAGAGATGGGTTACGGGCAGGAGTATCGCTACGCCCATGATGAACCCAATGCCTACGCCGCCGGCGAGGAGTATTTCCCGCAGGAGATGGCACAAACCCGCTATTATCACCCCACAAACAGAGGTCTTGAGGGTAAGATTGGCGAAAAGCTCGCCTGGCTTGCCGGACAGGATCAAAATAGCCCTATAAAACGCTACCGTTAGTTCAATCGTTGCGGTAATGTTGGCAATATATCTCTGTGGCCGCAGGCTGTGGTCACTTTTTCCTTTTTTAATTCGATAAGCACAGGATAAGCATGCTCGATCCCAATCTGCTGCGTAATGAGCCAGACGCAGTCGCTGAAAAACTGGCACGCCGGGGCTTTAAGCTGGATGTAGATAAGCTGCGCGCTCTTGAAGAGCGTCGTAAAGTTTTGCAGGTACAAACTGAAAATCTGCAAGCAGAGCGTAATTCTCGATCGAAATCCATTGGCCAGGCGAAAGCGCGCGGGGAAGATATTGAGCCATTACGCCTGGAAGTGAACAAACTGGGTGAAGAGCTGGATCAGGCGAAAGCTGAACTGGATGTTCTTCAGGCTGAAATTCGTGATATCGCTCTGGCGATCCCGAACATTCCTGACGACAGCGTGCCTGTCGGCAAAGACGAAAACGACAACGTTGAAGTGAAACGCTGGGGCACACCTCGCGAGTTTGACTTCGAGGTGCGCGATCACGTCACGCTGGGCGAAATGCATGCGGGCCTGGACTTTGCGGCTGCGGTTAAGCTGACGGGTTCTCGCTTTGTGGTCATGAAAGGTCAAATTGCCCATCTGCATCGCGCTCTGGCGCAGTTCATGCTGGATCTGCACACCGAGCAGCACGGCTACAGCGAAACCTACGTTCCGTATCTGGTTAACCACGATACGCTGTACGGTACCGGCCAGTTGCCGAAATTTGCCGGCGATCTGTTCCACACCCGTCCGCTGGACGAGGAAGCAGACAGCAGCAACTACGCACTGATCCCAACCGCGGAAGTGCCGCTGACCAACCTCGTGCGTGATGAGATCATCGACGAAGACGATCTGCCAATCAAACTGACCGCGCACTCTCCATGTTTCCGTTCTGAAGCCGGTTCTTACGGTCGCGATACGCGCGGTCTGATCCGTATGCACCAGTTCGATAAAGTTGAGATGGTGCAGATCGTTCGTCCGGAAGAGTCTATGGACGCGCTGGAAGAGATGACCGGTCATGCTGAGAAAGTGCTTGAGCTGCTGGGCCTGCCGTACCGCCGTATGGCGCTGTGCACCGGCGACATGGGCTTCGGTGCCTGCAAAACCTTCGACCTTGAAGTCTGGGTGCCTGCGCAGAACACCTACCGTGAAATCTCCTCCTGCTCCAACGTCTGGGATTTCCAGGCGCGTCGTATGCAGGCGCGTTGCCGCAGCAAATCTGACAAAAAAACCCGTCTGGTTCATACCCTGAACGGTTCTGGTCTTGCAGTAGGCCGTACGCTGGTTGCTGTGCTGGAAAACTACCAGCAGGCTGACGGACGCATTGAGATCCCTGAAGTGCTGCGCCCTTACATGAAAGGCCAGCAGTTCATCGGCTAATTATTTGCTCTAAGACAAAAAAGCGCCTCAGGGCGCTTTTTTTATGCCTCTGATTTGATACGAAGCAATAACCCCTCCCTCTAAAGTAGTAATACTCCTCCGAACGAAAGTCAGCATAAAACACTGATAACCAAAAATATCGTTATACATAAAACTATATAGCGGTGTATGCCGCCCTTTATTTCTTTGTGAGCAACCAAAGTGAGTCTTTATGAAAATCAAAGCGCCTGAAGCGTTAATGGCTGCCGAGGTCACTCGCCGTGGGTTGATGAAAACCACGGCAATAGGCGGTCTGGCGGTTGCCAGCAGCGCCTTTACGCTCCCTTTTACCCGTCTGGCGTCGGCGGCGGAGGCTCTGTCTCCCGCTTCAGCCCCGGAAAAAGTGGTGTGGAGTGCCTGTACCGTTAACTGTGGTAGCCGTTGTCCTCTGCGTATGCATGTTGTGGACGGTGAAATCAAATATGTCGAAACAGACAATACCGGCGATGATAACTACGAAGGGTTACATCAGGTTCGTGCCTGTCTGCGTGGCCGTTCAATGCGCCGTCGCGTTTATAACCCGGATCGTCTGAAATACCCAATGAAGCGCGTCGGTAAGCGTGGGGAAGGGAAGTTCGAGCGTATTAGCTGGGACGAAGCCTACGATATTATCGCGACTAACATGCAGCGCCTGATCAAAGAGTATGGCAACGAATCCATCTACCTCAACTACGGCACCGGGACGCTGGGCGGTACCATGACCCGCTCCTGGCCGCCGGGTAAAACGCTGGTGGCGCGCCTGATGAACTGCTGCGGCGGCTATCTCAATCATTACGGCGATTACTCTTCCGCACAGATTGCTGCGGGTCTGAACTACACCTACGGCGGCTGGGCAGACGGTAACAGCCCGTCGGATATCGAAAACAGTAAACTGGTGGTGTTGTTCGGTAACAACCCAGGCGAAACCCGGATGAGCGGCGGTGGGGTAACCTATTATCTTGAGCAGGCGCGCGCCAAATCCAACGCACGTATGATCATCGTCGATCCGCGCTATACCGATACCGGCGCGGGACGTGAAGACGAGTGGATCCCTATTCGCCCTGGTACCGATGCGGCGCTGGTCAATGCGCTGGCGTATGTGATGATCACTGAAAACCTCGTCGATCAGCCGTTCCTTGATAAATACTGCGTTGGTTATGACGAGAAGACCCTGCCAGCCAGCGCACCGGCTAACGGGCATTACAAAGCGTACATTCTTGGTCAGGGCAGCGACGGGGTAGCGAAAACCCCTGAGTGGGCATCCACCATTACCGGCATTCCAGTCGAGCGTATTGTTCAGCTGGCCCGTGAAATTGGTTCAGCAAAACCGGCTTATATCAGCCAGGGATGGGGACCACAGCGTCACGCGAACGGCGAAATTGCCACCCGCGCTATTTCTATGCTCTCGATTCTGACTGGCAACGTTGGTATTCACGGCGGTAATAGCGGGGCGCGTGAAGGCTCGTATGAAGTCCCGTTTGAACGTATGCCAACGCTGGATAACCCGGTTCAGACCAGCATCTCCATGTTTATGTGGACGGACGCGATCGAGCGCGGCCCGGAAATGACCGCGCTGCGTGACGGTGTTCGAGGCAAAGATAAGCTGGACGTGCCGATCAAAATGATCTGGAACTATGCCGGTAACTGCCTGATCAACCAGCACTCTGAAATCAACCGCACCCATGAAATTTTGCAGGACGACAAGAAGTGCGAAATGATTGTGGTGATCGACTGCCACATGACCTCATCGGCGAAGTATGCCGATATTCTGCTTCCAGACTGCACCGCGTCTGAGCAGATGGATTTCGCGCTGGATGCCTCCTGCGGCAACATGTCCTATGTGATCTTCACTGACCAGGCCATCAAACCGCGCTTCGAGTGCAAAACCATCTATGAGATGACTTCCGAGCTGGCGAAACGTCTTGGCGTTGAGCAGCAGTTCACTGAAGGACGTACTCAGGAAGGGTGGATGCGCCATCTGCACGAGCTCTCACGCAAAGCCATTCCTGACCTGCCGGACTTCGATACCTTCCGCAAGCAGGGCATGTACAAGCAGCGCGATCCCGAAGGGCATCACGTGGCGTATAAAGCCTTCCGCGACGATCCGCAGGCCAATCCGCTGACCACGCCCTCGGGCAAAATCGAGATCTACTCCGAAGAGCTGGCAAAAATTGCCGCAACGTGGGAATTGCCGGAAGGGGACGTTATCGATCCGCTGCCGATTTATACGCCAGGCTTCGAAAACTACAACGATCCGCTGACGGCGAAATTCCCGCTTCAGTTGACCGGTTTCCACTACAAAGCGCGTGTTCACTCCACCTACGGCAACGTTGACGTACTGAAAGCGGCCTGCCGACAGGAGATGTGGATCAACCCGATGGATGCGAAAGCGCGCGGCATCAGTAATGGCGATCGCGTACGTATCTTCAACGGACGTGGCGAAGTGCATATCGAAGCTAAAGTGACTCCGCGTATGATGCCTGGCGTTGTCGCGCTGGGGGAAGGGGCCTGGTATAACCCGGATGCGAACCGTATCGATCAGGCGGGCTGCATCAACGTTCTCACTACGCAGCGTCCGTCGCCGCTGGCGAAGGGCAACCCATCCCACACAAACCTCGTTCAGGTTGAAAAGGCGTAAGGAGTAACCGATGACAACCCAGTATGGATTTTTTATTGATTCCAGCCGCTGCACCGGGTGCAAAACCTGCGAGCTGGCCTGCAAGGATTACAAAGATCTGACCCCGGACGTTAGCTTCCGTCGTATTTATGAATACGCGGGCGGCGACTGGCAGGAGGACAACGGCGTCTGGCATCAGGATGTCTTCGCCTATTACCTGTCGATTGCCTGCAACCACTGCGAAGATCCGGCCTGCACCAAGGTCTGCCCGAGCGGG